>NZ_CP171225.1:1162500-2327500 GCF_043226085.1 Amaricoccus sp. B4 | reverse complement strand
AGGCCCCCAATTCGTGGCTAAGTGGGAAAGCATGTGGGACTTCCAAAACAACCAGGAGGTTGGCTTAGAAGCAGCCATCCTTTAAAGATAGCGTAACAGCTCACTGGTCTAAACAAGAGGTCCTGCGGCGAAGATGTAACGGGGCTCAAGCCACGAGCCGAAGCTCAGGGTGTGCACTTTGTGCACGCGGTAGCGGAGCGTTCTGTCTATAAACCCTATGTCTCTTCATGGTCCTGCAAGGGATCATGCGAAGACAGAGGGTTTGCGATGAAGCCGGCGCGTAAGCGATCCGGTGGAGCATTCAGAAGCGAGAATGTTGACATGAGTAGCGACAAAGAGTGTGAGAGACACTCTCGCCGAAAGTCCAAGGGTTCCTGCTTAAAGCTAATCTGAGCAGGGTGAGCCGACCCCTAAGGCGAGGCCGAAAGGCGTAGTCGATGGGAATCTGGTTAATATTCCAGAGCCAGGAGGAAGTGACGGATCGCGGCTGTTGTCTGATCTTATCGGATTGATCAGGCCTCGAAGTGGTTCCAGGAAATAGCCCTCCATAAGATCGTACCCGAAACCGACACAGGTGGACTGGTAGAGCATACCAAGGCGCTTGAGAGAACTGCATTGAAGGAACTCGGCAAAATGCCTCCGTAACTTCGGAAGAAGGAGGCCCCGTTGGCGCGCAAGCGTTGGCGGGGGGCACAGACCAGGGGGTGGCGACTGTTTACTAAAAACACAGGACTCTGCGAAGCCGCAAGGCGACGTATAGGGTCTGACGCCTGCCCGGTGCCGGAAGGTTAAAAGGAGATGTGCAAGCATTGAATTGAAGCCCCGGTAAACGGCGGCCGTAACTATAACGGTCCTAAGGTAGCGAAATTCCTTGTCGGGTAAGTTCCGACCTGCACGAATGGCGTAACGACTTCCCCGCTGTCTCCAATGCAGACTCAGCGAAATTGAATTCCCCGTGAAGATGCGGGGTTCCCGCGGTCAGACGGAAAGACCCCGTGCACCTTTACTACAGCTTCACACTGGCATCAGGCGCGCAATGTGCAGGATAGGTGGTAGGCTTCGAAGCGGGGACGCCAGTTCCCGTGGAGCCACCCTTGAGATACCACCCTTTGTTCGCTTGATGTCTAACCGCGGACCGTTATCCGGTTCCGGGACCCTGTGTGGCGGGTAGTTTGACTGGGGCGGTCGCCTCCCAAATAGTAACGGAGGCGCGCGATGGTGGGCTCAGAGCGGTCGGAAATCGCTCGTCGAGTGCAATGGCATAAGCCCGCCTGACTGCGAGACTGACAAGTCGAGCAGAGACGAAAGTCGGCCATAGTGATCCGGTGGTCCCGAGTGGAAGGGCCATCGCTCAACGGATAAAAGGTACGCCGGGGATAACAGGCTGATACTGCCCAAGAGTCCATATCGACGGCAGTGTTTGGCACCTCGATGTCGGCTCATCACATCCTGGGGCTGGAGAAGGTCCCAAGGGTACGGCTGTTCGCCGTTTAAAGTGGTACGTGAGCTGGGTTTAGAACGTCGTGAGACAGTTCGGTCCCTATCTGCCGTGGGTGTAGGAGACTTGAGAGGAGTTGCCCCTAGTACGAGAGGACCGGGGTGAACGCACCACTGGTGGACCTGTTGTCGTGCCAACGGCAGTGCAGGGTAGCTATGTGCGGACAGGATAACCGCTGAAGGCATCTAAGCGGGAAGCCCCCCTCAAAACCAGGTCTCCCTTGAGGGCCGTGGTAGACCACCACGTCGATAGGTCGGAGGTGTAAGTGCAGCAATGCACTCAGCTGACCGATACTAATCGCCCGACAGGCTTGATCCGATCCAGTGGAAGAGAGGCACGTGCCCCTTCCCGGACAGGAAGCCCTTGACCCGGAATACGACAGGAAAGACAGTCTCGTCTCACCGAAACGCAAGCCCGAAAGACTTGCGCATACGGTGCGTTTTACTGGCTTGGTGGCAACAGCTGCGAGCGAAACACCCGATCCCATCCCGAACTCGGCCGTTAAGCGCCACGGCGCCGATGGTACTGCGTCCCAAGACGTGGGAGAGTAGGTCACCGCCAGGCCTGTAAAACGCACCTTTCTCTCTCTTCACCATGCCCTGCCGCGGGGTGGAGCAGCCCGGTAGCTCGTCAGGCTCATAACCTGAAGGCCGCAGGTTCAAATCCTGCCCCCGCAACCAGATATACTGGCAAGAACCCCGCCCCTCCGGCGGGGTTTTGTCGTTTCAACGGAAAGCGGAAGAATT
Source organism: Amaricoccus sp. B4 (assembly GCF_043226085.1). Lineage (NCBI taxonomy): Bacteria > Pseudomonadati > Pseudomonadota > Alphaproteobacteria > Rhodobacterales > Paracoccaceae > Amaricoccus > Amaricoccus sp. B4. Next base: position 2,325,256 of record NZ_CP171225.1, on the reverse strand, counting down.
CCAGCAAGATTGCCGCCCTCCGGGGCGGCGTTTGCGTTTGGATCTGCCGTGGAAGCACTCTGGAAAAAAAGCAGGGCTTCCCTGATGTAGTCTTTCGAGCCGGTTGGAGGGCGAAGGAAGGCGGCAATCCCGCCTCGGCGGCGGGCCCCTGGAGCCGGATCGGGCTTCAGAGCGGGAGTGCCAGAACCTCACATCAGGTTATCCAACCAAGGGGTGCCGGTTGAACGGCGATCAGGTGCGCTGAAAGGGGGCGGCGGGCCGTCTGAGGTCGGCCTTCTCGGCTTTGCGTGCGGTGAGGCGGTCCACAAGAGCGTGGTTTCCCAGGCCCGGCTCGATCATGTCGAGAAGGCTGGCGATGTCGCCGTGGATGGAGGGTGGCGGGCGCATGAGGACTCGGGATCTGGAATAATATGTTGCATTGTCGGGGATCTTCTCGGCGCTCTGGACGGTGAGGGGCGGGATGGGCTGAACTGGCGACTGTCCTGAGGAGGAGACGGCATATGAAAGTCACCATCGAGATAGACTGCACGCCCGAGGAAGCCCGGGACTTTCTCGGGCTGCCGGATGTCAAGCCGCTGCATGACGAGGTGATGGGCGAGATCCGCAACAGGATGCTCGCGACTGTCAAGACGATGGATCCGGCCGAGATGTGGAAGGACTGGATGCCCGGTGCGAGCGGGTATGAGCAGATGCAGGATTTCTTTGCCCTGATGACCGGAGCGAAGCGCGGAAAGTGAGCGCCGCGGGGCGTGAAAGCAGGGCGTTTCACCGTGAAAATCGAAAAACGCCACTGAAATCATTGGATTTTCGTAGTTAACATATCATGAATGCGGCTTTGGCATCCGCGCGAAGGCGGGCGGTGCCGGACCGGGTTGGCTTGTAATCCGGGAAGGGCTTTCGCTCCGTCCGGCGGGTTGCACCGCGGGCCTCTGGGCCCGAGGGTTTACCGGTTTCAGGAGCCACGCCAAGGTAAAGGCGATGCTGAAACGGGACGTTCCCGGCAATCCGGGCCCGGAGAGGCTGCGCCATGCCTGGGAGGGGAGACCTTCCGATCTGCCTCCGGCGCTCTTTTTCGCCCATCAGGGGGATCTGCTGCTCGGTTTCGGCAAGGCCGCCGGGGCTCGATGACAAGAAGCCCGGCCACGGCGGGATGACCGACCTCGGAAGGGAATTTCATCGAGGGCATGGCCGCCGATCAGGTTGCCCGGGCGAGGCTTCCCGCCGCGAACGCCTTCCGGGAAGGTCCAGCGGGATGTCTATACCGTTACCGGTATCCAGCGCGCGTCCATAACGGGGGTCGCGGGCTTCCCTGGGGTGAACGCGCGGATCAGGGCGGGGATGACTACGGCAGGACGAGCGGCTTCTTCCACAAGCTGAGGGGCGACCTCGACGCCTTCCAGGCGGCGCCGCGGCGGTTTCCGCGCCCCGCGCGGGGGCGGGGTCAGGTGGCCTTGGAGATCGGGCCGGGGTCCTGCCCGAGACGGAAGCCGGGCTCCTCCTGCGCGCCCAGGCCCGGCGCCCAGCGGAGGTGCGTGAGCCAGTCGAGCCCGCGGGCGGCGAGAAGGCCGAGGGCAAGGCCGCCGAGGATGGCGATGGTGTTCTCGGCCACAGGCGGCAGACTGAGGCCGAGGCCGGGCATCAGGTGCTCCGGGACGAGGCGGTGGAGCAGGTAGATCGGGAAGGCGGCGTTCGCGAGATGCATGACGCCGCGCACGGCCGGACGCGGCAGCCGCACCGTCTCGACATGGAGCAGCAGGGCGACGAGCACAAGCAGGCTCATGTATTTCTCCCAGGAGCCGTACCAGTTGCCGCCGAGCCAGGCGACGAGCGGCATGATGAAGGCGGCGGCGGCGAGCACGGTGGTGCGCTGCGCCGCGCCTTGCGCCAGGGCGGTGCACCAGCCGAGGGCGAAGAGGTAGAAGACCCAGGGCACCGAGAATTGCGAGCGGCCGTCGGGCAGCGGCCAGAGCTCGGGCAGGGTCACCCGGAGCGCGACGCCGAGAGCGAGCAGCGCCAGCCCGACGGTGAAGGGCGATGCCGCAAGCCAGGCGCGCATCGGGGGCGGCCGGAACAGCAGGACGAGCATCAGGCAGATCTGCACATAGGCTTCGACGAACCAGTAGAGATAGGGCAGCATCAGGTGGGTCTCGGGCGAGGTGAGCGCGAGGTTTCCGACGAGAAACACCGAGGCCCAGGGCACCTGGTGCCAGGCGATCGCGAAGCCCGCCAGCACGAGCGCATAGGGCAGGAGGACGCGCTGCACGGGGGCGAGGAAGCCCAGGGCGTCGCCGCGGATCAGCGGGCCGCGCCGGTGCCGGGCGACGCTCATGCCGAGGAGGATGACCATTGCGGCCGCGCCGCCATAGACCGGCCAGTGGGTCTGGTGCGCGACGACGACCGCGAGGATGGCGAGCGCGCGGGCCAGCATCGGCATCGCCACGCGGGCGGCGCGCGCGGGCGCCGGGCGTTCGAGCTCCGCGATCGGGCGCTGCTCCCAGCCCGGCGGCAGGCCGCCGAGCCGCCGGTCGAGCAGCAGCGAGAGCGCGACATGCTGGAGCGAGTCGCCGCCGAGGCTCTCGAAGCTGTCGGTCGGGCGCACCGGGCGCGGGGCGAAGGTGCGGGCGAAGATGGCCTCGAGGCCGGGGTCGGCGGCGGGCGGCGCGGCGCGCTCCTTCAGCGCGGGATAGTCGATCTTGCCGTTGGCGCGGCGGGGAAACACGGCGCAGGGCACCAGCGTGACATGCTGGGCCCGGATGCCGGCGAGGCGGGCGGCGTCGGCCTGCAGCGTTGCGGCGGGTGCGCGGGCCGCGACCCAGATCGTTTCATCGTCGCCCCAGACCGCCACCTCGTGCCCGGCCTCGCCGAGCGCGCGTTCGAGCGCGTCATGGCCGATGCGCAGGCCCGCGATCTTCGACATGCGGGAGCGGCGGCCGGTGATGCGGTAGAAGCCGTCGGCGCCGCGCCGGGCGAGATCGCCCGTCGCGAGTTCGCCGAGCTCGCTGCCGCGGGCGAGGTCCGCCGCGCTGTCGGCATAGCCCATCATGACATTCGGGCCGCGGTAGATCAGCTCGCCCTCGGTTTCCGGCGCGGTGATCGGGCGCCCGGCCTCGTCGCGGAGCATGAGGCTTCCGCCGGGGATGGCGTCGCCGATGGCATCCGGGGCGGTCGTGGCGCATTCGGGGGGCAGGTAGGCGATGCGGGCGGTGGCCTCCGTCTGGCCGTACATCGGCACGAAGCGGCCGCGGCGCGCGGCCATCACGCCCGCCCAGTGCCGGACCTCGGCGGCAGGCATCGCGCCGCCGGCGACGGTCATGCAGCCGAGCGCGGCGGGGAGCTGCGCGTCGGCCCCGATGCTGCGGAGCATGCGGAAATGATGCGGGACGCCGGCGAAGCTGGTGGCGCCCGAGGCGGCGAGCGCGGGCAGGAAGCCCGGGTCGAGGACCGAGCCCTCACCGAGCCAGAGGCTGGCGCCGCGCGCGAGATGGGAGTGCAGGACGGAGAGGCCGTAGGAATAGTGGAGCGGCAGCACCAGGGCGGCGCGCTCCTGCGGCCCGATCTCCAGATAGTCCGCGATCGCCGCGGCATTTGCCGCCACCGCGGCGCGGGAGAGCCGGACGCCACGCCCCTGGCCGGTGCTGCCCGAGGTGGTGAGCAGCAGGAAGAGATCGGGGTGGAGGGCCGCGGGCCGCGGGTGATGGAGGAGGCGGACCCGGCCGCCGGTGGTGCGCCAGCTCGCGGCGGGGCGGAAGCGGGCCTCGAGCCCTCGGGCGAGCTCGGGCTCGCCGGCCGGCAGCGGCAGCACGGCGTGGCCCGCCTGCAGGGCGCCGAGATAGGCCGCGATCGTCGCCGGGGCGGGCGTCATCTCGATGGCGATGAGCCCGCGCGCCTGCGGGAGCCGGGCGGCGAACCGCTCCGCGGCCTCGGCGAGCCCGGCGTAGCTCATGACGGTGGCGCCGGTGATCAGGGCCGGGCTGTCGCCATGCCCCTGCAGGCTTTCAGCGGTGTGGAACATGCAGGCTTCCCCGGCGTCTCTTCTGGCTCGTACCTGCGCGGGTATGTTTATTCGAGTGGTTTTGTCAAGAATAACGCTGCGCGCTGCGGCGCGGAGTGTTGCCGCAGCGGCGGGGGAAGGGAAGGCCAATTCAACAGGATCGGGGTGTCAAAAGCCCGGCGCAGGGTTGGCGCGCGGATTTCAGCCGGGTTGGGCCTGCGCGGGCGCGGCGGGGGCCGGTATCGGGCGCAGGATGCAGGGCACCTCGATGCGGCGGGGGCTTTCGGGCCAGGCCTCGATCATGCCGAAGACCACGTCGAGCATGCCGTCGACATCCTGCTCGGTCATGCCGACATTCTCCGGCAGCAGCGCCGCGAACGGATCCCAGTCGAAGCAGCCGAAGCGCAGGAGGCGGGGGGCGGCGCGGTCGCCGCGCTTCATCCAGTGCACGACGCCTTCGAGGCTGATCGTCGAGTTGACGAAGATGCCGAGCCGTTCGGGCAGGGCGATGCGCTCGAGGGCGGCCTCGGTCTTGCCGGGGGCGTAGCCCGCGACGATCCGGAGCTCGGGCGGGCAGGCGAGGCCCATTTCGCGGTGCGCCTCGAGAAAGCCGCGCAGGCGCTCGGAGGTGTTGTTGTCCGCGGCGCGCCCGCCGACGAAGAGCAGCGGATCGGCCGCGCCGAACTCGCTGCGCATCCGCTCGAGGATCAGCCGGGTGAGATCGCGCGCGCCGCCGAAATTGTCCGAGACGACCGAGGGGGCGCGGGTGCCGGGGAGGTCGAGATTGATCGTCCGCACGCCGGCGGCGGCGCAGAAATCCGAGATGCGGTCGGGATCGGTGGTGCCGGTGGAAATCAGGCATTCGGCCTGGAAGGAGACGAGCTCGCGCGCGGCCTCGAATTCCAGCTCGGGATCGCGCCGGGTGCAGGTGATGACGGGGAAGAGGCCGCGGGCGCGGGCCATGGTCTCGAACCGCTCGGCGATCGCGCCGAAATAGCGGTTGTCGTATTTCGGCACGATCATCCCCACCACCTTCGAGCGCTCGCGCCGCAGCATGCTCGCCTGAAGGTTCACCGCGTAGCCCTGCTCCTCGGCGATCTGCGAGATCCGGCGGGCGAGCTTCTCGCTGATTCGACGCTTCTTCCAGGTGCCGTTCAGCACCGCGCTGACCGCGCTGGGGCTGGTGCCCGCGATCTGGGCGAGATCGTAGATCGTTGGCCTTCTTGGCGAATCTCCGGTCTCGGCGCCCATCCCGCTGGCTCTCCTGCATTCGTGCCGCCTTCCATCTTGACGGCATTCGATCTCGGGAGCAATAATGCTCCATCGATTGAGCAAACTTGCGCAATCGGTGGTGCACCCGAAAACGGGGCATGGGGAGGAAGATCGACGCGCCGCCGCATGACTGCGGCCGCCCGCATCCCGCAGAAGGATGCGGCCGTTTCCGTCTCTTCCCCTGTTCCGGCCGGCGGGCGCTCGAAACCTGTGGAGGAACAGACATGACCCGGAAATTCTCGCTGCTCGCGGCGTCGGCGCTCACATCCCTGCTGGGGGTTGGCCCGGCGTTTGCGCAGGACGCCGCCACGGTGGCCTTCCTGATGCCCGACCAGGCCTCGACCCGGTACGAGGAGCACGACTTCCCCGGCTTCAAGGAAGCGATGGGCGAGCTCTGCCCGGATTGCACGGTGATCTACCAGAACGCCAATGCCGATGTGTCGTTGCAGCAGCAGCAGTTCAACTCGGTCATCGCCCAGGGCGCCAAGGTGATCGTGCTCGACCCGGTGGATTCGGCCGCCGCCGCCGCCCTCGTCGAGATCGCCCATTCGCAGGACGTGAAGGTGATCGCCTATGACCGGCCGATCCCGGACGTTCCGGCGGATTACTATGTCTCCTTCGACAACAAGGGCATCGGCGAGGCGATCGCGCAGTCGCTGGTCGATCACCTGCACGATACCGGCGTGCCGGCGGGCTCGGGCGTGCTGCAGATCAACGGCTCGCCGACCGATGCGGCGGCGGGGCTCATCCGCGACGGCATCGACGTGGCGCTCGACGGTTCCGACTACAAGACGCTTGCCGAATACGACACGCCGGACTGGGCGCCGCCCAAGGCGCAGGAATGGACCGCCGGGCAGATCACCCGCTTCGGTGCGGAGATCAAGGGCATCGTCGCGGCCAATGACGGCACCGCGGGCGGGGCCATCGCGGCGATGAAGGCCGCGGGCGTCGATCCGCTCCCCCCTGTCACCGGCAATGACGCGACGATCGCCGCGCTCCAGCTCATCATCGCGGGCGATCAGTACAACACCATCTCCAAGCCCTCCGAGATCGTGGCGCGCGCCGCCGCCGAGGTGACGACCGGCTTCCTCAAGGGCGAGACGCCCGAGGCGAAGACGACGCTCTACGACACGCCTGCCGAGCTCTTCGTGCCCGCGGTGGTCACGCGCGAGAACATCAAGGCCGAGATCTTCGACAAGGGGATCCAGGCGGCGGGTGAGGTCTGCACCGGCGAATATGCCGCGCCGTGCCAGGAACTCGGGATCGTGCAGTAAATCCGTAAAACGGCAGGCGCGGGCCCTTCGGGGCGCGCGCGGCCCTCAGACGAAGGGAGAACATGCCATGGCGATGGCCGAAGAGCCGCAGCGGGGGGAGCCCATTCTCCGGCTCCGCGGGGTTTCCAAGCAGTTCGGCGCGGTCTCGGCGCTGACGGATATCGCGCTCGACGTCCATGCGGGCGAGGTGGTCGCGCTGGTCGGCGACAACGGCGCGGGCAAGTCGACGCTGGTGAAGGTGCTCGCGGGCGTCCACCAGCCGACCGGCGGCACGATCGAGTTCATGGGCGCGCCGGTCTCGCTCGACAGCCCGGGCGAGGCGCTGGAGCTCGGCATCGCCACGGTGTTCCAGGATCTGGCGCTCTGCGAGAACCTCGACGTGGTGGCGAACCTCTTCCTCGGCCACGAGATCTCGCCCTGGTCGCTCGACGAGGTGCAGATGGAGGTCCGGGCCTGGACGCTGCTGAAGGAGCTCGCCGCGCGCATCCCGTCGGTGCGCGAGCCGATCGCCTCGCTCTCGGGGGGGCAGCGCCAGACCGTCGCCATCGCGCGTTCGCTGCTGCTCGATCCGAAGATCATCATGCTCGACGAGCCGACCGCGGCACTTGGCGTCGCGCAGACCGCGGAGGTGCTCAATCTCATCGAGCGGGTGCGCGACCGCGGCCACGGGGTGATCCTCATTTCCCACAACATGGAGGATGTGCGGGCGGTTGCCGACCGTATCGTCGTGCTGCGCCTCGGGCGGAACAACGGCGTCTTCACCGCCGAGACCTCGAACGAGGAGCTTGTCGCCGCGATCACCGGGGCGAGCGAGAACTCGGTTTCGCGCCGCCGCGCGCGCAAGCTCGAAGAAATGGACACATGACCATGACCGATCACAAGAGCGCCCCCGCCCTCGACCGTTCCGACAGCCGCGTGCGGCATGACGAAGGCATTGCCGGCGCGATCCGCGGTTTCATCGACCGGGTGCGCTCGGGCGATATCGGCATGCTGCCGGTGGTGGTCGGCCTCGTGCTCATCACCACCGTCTTCTCCGCGATCAATCCGGTCTTCCTGGCGCCGAACAACCTGGTGAACCTGCTCTTCGATGCCGCCGCCGTGGGCTGCATCTCGCTCGGGATCGTCTGCGTGCTCTTGCTCGGGCAGATCGATCTCTCGGTCGGCTCGATGAGCGGGCTGGCCTCGGCGATCACCGGCGTGCTCTGGATGAAGGCGGGCCTGCCTCTGCCGATGGCGATCCTCGCCGCCCTCGGCGCGGGCGCCCTCATGGGGCTCGTCTACGGCATGCTGCTCAACCGCTTCGGGATGCCGAGCTTCGTCTCGACGCTCTCGGGCCTGCTCGCGCTCCTCGGATTGCAGCTCTACATCCTCGGGCCGACCGGCTCGATCAACCTGCCCTATGCCTCGCCGCTGGTGCGCTTCGGCCAGATCCTGGTCATGCCGGCCTGGCTCTCGCTGCTGCTCGCGCTGGTGCCGGGGGCGCTGATGATCTGGCTCGATCTGCGCAACATGCGCCGGCGGGCGGCGGCGAACCTCTCGAGCCCGTCGCTCAGCGTGGTTCTGGCCAAGGCGGGGTTTCTGACCGTGGCGCTGATCGTGGCGGTCCAGTATCTCAACCAGGGCCGCGGCATCCCGTGGATGTTCGGCCTCTTCGTTGCGCTGGTCGTCGCGATGAACTATGCGCTCACCCGCACGAAATGGGGCCGTTCGATGTTTGCCGTCGGCGGCAATTCCGAGGCGGCGCGCCGCTCGGGCATCAACGTGAACCGCATCCGCCTCTCCGCCTTCATGCTCTGCTCGACGCTGGCCGCCCTTGGCGGCGTTCTCTCCGCGGCGCGGCTTGCCTCCTCGAGCCAGCAGGCCGGGGCGGGGGATGTGAACCTCAACGCCATCGCCGCGGCGGTGATCGGCGGCACCTCGCTCTTCGGCGGGCGCGGCTCGGCCTGGTCGGCGCTGCTCGGCATCCTCGTCATCCAGGCGATCTCCAACGGGCTCACGCTGCTCAATCTCAGCTCCTCGCTGCGCTACATGATCACCGGCGGCGTGCTCGCCATCGCGGTGATCGTCGACAGCCTCGCGCGCCAGTCCCGTGCCAGCCACGGCCGCGCCTGATACTCCCCGAAAGGATCGGAACATGGCCGAACTCATGAAGGACAAGGTCGCGGCGATCACCGGCGCCGCCTCGGGGATCGGGCTCGAATGCGCCCGCACCCTGCTCGGCGAAGGCGCGACCGTTGTGCTGATCGACCGCGCCGAGGACCGGCTCCGGGCGCTCTGCGAGGAGCTCGGGCCGCGGGCGAAGCCGCTCGTCGTCGATCTGCTCGATGGCGCGCAGGTCTCGGGGATGCTCGAGGGCATCCTCGATATCGCGGGCACGCTCGACATTCTCCATGCCAATGCCGGGGCCTATGTCGGCGGGCCGGCGGCGGAGGGCGATCCGGAGGCCTGGGACCGGGTGCTCAATCTCAACATCAACGCGGCCTTCCGCTCGGTGCGCGCGGTGCTGCCCTACATGATCGAGCGCAAGACCGGCGACGTGATCTTCACCTCCTCGGTCGCGGGGGTGGTGCCCGTGGTCTGGGAGCCGGTCTACACGGCCTCGAAATTCGCCGTGCAGGCCTTCCTGCATGCGACGCGGCGTCAGGTCTCGGTGCATGGCATCCGCATGGGCGCGGTGCTGCCCGGGCCGGTCGTCACCGCGCTGCTCGACGACTGGCCGAAGGAGAAGATGCAGGAGGCGCTCGACAACGGCTCGCTCATGCAGCCGAAGGAGGTCGCCGAGGCCGTGCTCTTCATGCTGAGCCGGCCGCGCAACGTGGTGATCCGCGATCTCGTCATCCTTCCGAACAGCGTCGATCTCTGACGCTGTGTTGCCGGGCGGGGGCGCGGTCTCCCCCCCCCTCCCTCCGCCCCCGTCCGGCCCAGATGCAAGGCAGTGCCATGACCCTCTCCAGCCAGACCGCCCCCCTGCTTCTCGGCGTCGATGTCGGCACCGGCAGCGCCCGCGCCGGGCTCTTCGATCTCGAGGGGCGCATGCTCGCGGCCGACAAGCGCGACATCACCCTCTGGCGCGAGGGCGCCGACATCGCCGAGCAATCGAGCGCCGAGATCTGGGCTTCGGTCTGTGCCGCGGTGAAGGGCGCGCTGGCGAAGGCGGGCGCCGATCCCGCGCGCGTCGCGGGGATCGGGTTCGATGCGACCTGTTCGCTCGTCGTGCTGGGCGAGGGCGGTGCGCCGCTGCCGATCGGCGCGTCGGAGGATCCGGCGCGCGACATCATCGTCTGGATGGATCACCGCGCCATCGGCCAGGCCGAGCGGATCAATGCGATACGGCACCCGGTGCTGGCCTATGTCGGCGGGGTGATCTCGCCGGAGATGGAGACGCCGAAGCTGCTCTGGCTGCGGGAGAACCGGCCGGAGACCTATGCCGCCGCCTGGCAGTTCTTCGATCTTGCGGATTTCCTGAGCTGGCGGGCGACCGGGGATCTGGCGCGCTCGACCTGCACCGTCACCTGCAAGTGGACCTATCTCGCCCATGAGGGGCGCTGGGATGCGGATTACTTCCACCGCATCGGGCTCGGCGACCTGGCGGAGGCGGGGTTTGCGCGGATCGGCACGCGGATCGTGCCGCCGGGAACGCCGCTCGGCGCGGGGCTCACGGCGGCGGCGGCGGCGGAGCTCGGGCTGGCGCCGGGCACGCCGGTCGCGGCCGGGCTGATCGACGCCCATGCCGGGGGGATCGGCACGGTGGGTGCGGTCGGTGCGCCGGAAGAGAATGTCGGCTATGTCTTCGGCACCTCCTCCTGCACGATGACGACGACGCGCGAGCCGGTCTTCGTGCCGGGGGTCTGGGGCCCCTATTTCCAGGCGATGGTGCCGGGCATGTGGCTGAACGAAGGCGGGCAGTCCGCCGCCGGGGCCGCGATCGACCAGCTGCTCGCCTTTCACCCCGCCGCCGCGGAGGCCCGCGCCGCTGCGGAAGCCGCGGGGGAACCTCTTCCGGTCTGGCTGGCGGCGCGCGCAGCCTCCGCCGCGGCGGGTCTTTCGGAGGTGGCGGCGCTGGCCGACGGGCTCCATGTCGTGCCGGAATTCCTCGGCAACCGCGCGCCCTTCGCCGATCCGCATGCCCGCGCGGTGATCGCGGGGCTGGGCATGGAACGCGGGCTCGAGAGCCTCACCGCGCTCTATGTCGCCGGGATCTGCGGCATCGCCTACGGGCTGCGCCAGATCCTCGAGGCGCAGGATGCGGCGGGTGCGCCGACCGCGCGGATCATGATGAGCGGCGGTGCGGGCCAGCTTCCGGTCGTGCGCCAGCTGCTTGCCGATGCCACGGGACGGCCCGTCCATGGCAGCCGTGCGGAGGAGCCGGTGCTGCTCGGCTCGGCCATCCTCGGCGCCGTGGCGGGCGGGCTTTTTCCCGACACGGCGGCGGCGATGGACGCGCTTTCGGCAAGCGATGCGGTGCATCACCCCGATGCCGCCTTCAAGGCGCTCCACGACCGGCGCTTCGCGGCCTTCGAGGCGCTGCAATCCGTGGCGCGCACGCTGCGGGCCTGAGCGGGCCTCAGGCGCCTGGGTGCGCGGTGAGGGCGATATCGGCGAGGGTCGAGCGGTCGAGATCGGCGAGGAACGCGGCCTCCGCGGAACGGAGCCGGGCCTTGAGGCCGCAGCGCCCGTCGATGCTGCATTGGCCGCCGCCGGGCCCGAGGCATTCGACCAGCGCCTGACCTTCCTCGAGCAGGCGCACGACATCGCCCAGACGGATCTCGGACGGAGGGCGGGCGAGCGCCGCGCCGCCGCCACCGCCGCGCCTGGTCGTGACCATGCCGCCGCGGGCGAGCTGCTGGACGATCTTTGCAAGATGATTGCGCGGCAGGCCGAATTCCTCCGCAAGCTCGGCGGTGGAAAACGCGCGCCCCGGCGCACTGGCGAGCCGCATCAGCATGCGGAGGCCGTAATCGGTGAAGCTGGTGAGACGCATGGCGGCGTGCTCCATGAATGCGCATTTACAATACCTATTAAGCCTTGTAGAGGCTGGGGCAAGCCCTTGATGCGGGAGTTTCGCCCATGCCCTCCGTTGCGCCGCCCCGGCCGCAGATCGTTTCCGCCCGGCCGGAGAGGACGGCGGCGCTCATGGCGGAGACCGGCCTCGACGAGGAGATCCTCACCCGTCTGGTGCATCGCTTCTATGGCAGGGTGCAGGCCGATGCGCTGCTCGGGCCGATCTTCGCGGCGCGGATCACCGACTGGGGGCCGCATCTGGAACAGATGGTGGCGTTCTGGTCTTCGGTTGCGCTGATGACCGGCCGCTACCACGGCGCGCCGGTGCCGAAGCATGTGGGCCTGCCGGTGGCGTGGGATGCGTTCGACCGCTGGCTCGCGCTCTTTCGCGAAACGGCGCAGGAGGTCTGCCCCCCGGAGGGCGCGCGGCATGTGATCGCCTGCGCCGAGCGGATCGCGCGCTCGCTCCACATGGCGATCGAGAGCGCGCGGCCGCACGCGGTTCCGATCCTGCGCGCGCCGGCTGCGGCGCGAAAATAGGTATGGATACGGCGCCGGGGCCGCCCCGGCGCGAACATCGTTCCGCCGCCGCCTGTTCTGCCGCGCTCTTGTCCGGTTGGACGGCGCGCAGCGGAACGCCCGGTTGCCGCGGGCGATGCCCCGGTTCCCCGATCCTGTTTTCATTTCGCTTATCCTGTGATCATTTGGGCTGAATTATGCCCGGTTGTTGAGCGAAAATGCCGATGAGTATCGCTTCCTGGACCCTTCACGCCTTCGGCCCCGTCCTGCCTGCAACGCGGCGCGGCGAGATCCTTCGTGCCGCCGCAGGGGGGCTGGTGGGGATCGCGGTCTGCATGGCGCTCGCGTGGTGGCTGCCGCAGGTCGCGGGGCTCCGCATGGGGCTCGTGGCGCCGCTCGGGGCGTCGGCCGTGCTCATTTTCGCGGTGCCGAACGCGCCGCTGGCGCAGCCCTGGTCGGCGGTTGTCGGCAACGTCGTCTCGGCGGCGATGGCGGTGGCGGTGCTGATGGTCGTGCCTGCGCCCTGGGCGCCGCCGCTGGCGGTTGGCGGGGCGATCCTCGCGATGCAGCTTGTCCGCGCGCTGCATCCCCCGGGCAGCGCCATAGCACTTCTTGCCGCGCTCAACCCGGAGGCGGTGCGCGAGGCGGGCTTTGCCTTTGCCCTCGTTCCGGTGGGGGCGATGACGCTCGCCCTCGTCCTGGCCGGGATCGTCTTCAACCGGCTGACGGGTCGGGTCTATCCCTTCCGCCAGCCGGCAAGCCTCGAACTGGCGGAGGAGCCGGATCGCATCGGCCTTTCGAATGCGGAACTCGGCGCGCTGCTTTCGCGCTTCAACCAGTCGCCCAATATCGGCGTCGCGGATCTCGGCCGTCTGCTTGCAGCGGCCGAGGGCGAGGCCGCGGCGCACCGTTTCGATGGCGTCACCTGTGCCGAGATCATGACCCGCGACCTCATCACCGCGCCGCCCGAGGCGAGCATTCCGGAGCTCGCCGCGCTCTTCCGGCGCCATGCGATCAAGAGCCTGCCGGTGGTGGACCGTACGGGCCTGTTCCGCGGCCTGATCCTGCAGGCGGACGTGATCGACGCGCTGTTGCAGCCGGTGCCGGGCCGCCGCGGACCGCTTGCCTCCGCGATCATGCGTGACCCGGAGCGCGCGGTGCCCGACGACCTCCCCGTCGGCCGCCTGCTCCACCGGCTGGCGGTGCAGGGGGCCGAGACGGTCCCGGTCACGCGGGAGGGCGTGCTTGTCGGCATCATCACGCGCTCCGACATCATCGCCCTGCTGCTGCGTGGCGCGGAGGAGCGGCTCGCGGCCTGAGGCCCGGAGCGCTCACTTCAGCAGATCGAGCGACTCGCTGCGCAGCGTGCGCAGCGTGTCCGCGACGCGCTCCACCACGCTCTGCATCTTCGCCGCCGCCTGCTTCGAGCGGTTGAGCGCCATGAAATCCTTGAGCTCGATGACATAGGCATCGCGGATCTTGGCGGTGTGGCCGGCGATCTCGGCCTCGAACTTGCCGCGCACCGCGGTCTGGAGATCGGCGACCGCGGATTTCCGCATCGCCGTGTCGGAGGGGTTGGAGACGGCGTAGTCGAGGAGTTTCGTCCGTGCGCCGGCGATCTCGGCCTCGGTCACGATCGGCCCCTTCACGCCCTGCTGCGCCGCCGTCACCTCGCGATGCACCGGACGGTAGAGTGCGACCGTGCCCGCGCGCTCGCGGTCATAGCTCCGCGCGCCGCCGGTGAAGGCCGGGCCGTCGAGGCTCGCGAGCCGGCCCTTCGCGCGTTTCTCGACTTCCGCGGCGGTCCGGCCCTTGTCGCCGTCGGTCTTTGCCTCCGCGGCGGCCTGCTCGGCGGCGCGCGCCTTGACCTGCTCGTCGAGCCCGCCCCGGAAGGCCGCATCGCCAAGCGTCAGGTCGCGCGCCTTTTCGGCCAGCGTTGCCTCGACGACATGGTCGTATTCGAGATAGTTGCCGACATTCTTGGGCTTTGCCTTGTATTCGGTCCGCAGCCCCTCGAGATCGGCGAAATCCGGCAGGCCGGAGGCCGGATCGCCCTCCATCGGCAAGTCCGAGCCGCCGGGCGCATCCGAGCCGCCGCGCTTGACCTTGGGCGGCTTGCCGGGCTCGAAGCCGAAGAGCGCCTTGTTGAGCGTGCCGAGATCGCGCATCCCCGCCCGCAGCTTGCCGCGGATCTGCTTCGTGGCCGCCTTGTCGGCGCTGTAGAGATCCGCGGTCTGGGACAGCTCGGTCTCCATCTCGGCCTGAATGCCGGCGCGCAGGGCGGCAATCTTCTCGAGCGGGCTGCTTTTCGCCTTGGCGGCGGCGATGATCTTCTTGTGGTCCGTGCGCTTCGCATCCGCCGCCGTCTTCTGGCGGTGCGCGGGCCGGTAGACGGTGATCGCGGGAAGCTGCTCGCCCTTCTTGCCGAGCGCCCGGGTGTCGATGTCGCCGAGATTGGGATCGGGGATCGGGCTGCCGTCGCGCTCGCCCTCGGCGATCTCGGCCTTGAGATCGCCCTGGACATATTCCTGAATGGCAAAGCCGAGGCTCTTCTCCGGTATATGGTCGTTCTCGTAGTAGTTCGAGAGCCGCTGCTTGCCGCGCGCGCCGAGCCCCGCCTTGCCGCCGACCGTCTCGATCGCCTTCGAGGTGACATTGCCCCGGTCGGTGTAGAGGCCGGCATCGCCCTCGATCTCGGCAATGCGGGGCTCGCGGGCGCGGATGATCGCGCCATCCTGCGGCTTGTCCTCGAAGAACGGATTGTCGGCGATGCAGGGCCCGAGCTTGGAGAGCTTCTGGCCCGCATCCGCCGTCTCGGCGGTGGCCTTGTCGGCGGGTTTCTTGGTCGAGGTCTTCTGCTGGGCCGGCTTCACCTTCTTCAGTGCCGCCTCGGCCTCGTCGACCTCGAGCTGGAAGGCTGCCTTGAACGCCTCGACGCATTTCGAATCGTCACCGAACTCGGTCGCCTTCTGGCCCTCGCCCTTCATTTCGGCCTGGGCCTGATCGGCCTTGCGCGGCTTGCCCGAAGCGATCTTGAGCACGAAGCTGTTGCCCGCCTGTTCGGGAATGAGCGCATGCGCGGCCTCGCCGATGCGGAAGCCATGCCTGGCGAGCTTGCGCTTGCGGTTCACCTTGCCGAGGATCTTCGAGAAGAGCTTCTTCGCCTTCTTCACGAAGAAGGTGACGAGCTTTTCCATCGCGCGCTTCACCGGGGCCTTGAGCTTCTTGAAGATGCCACGGATCGTATTGGTGATGCCGGTCACGGGCACGAGGGCCGCGACGAAGGCGAGAAAGACCGGGATGGTGCGGGCGATCGTGGTCTCGATGAAATCCACCGCCTGCGCGATCTGGCCGCGGGCGATGGCGCCGATCGAGGAGAAGATCGAGCTCACCAGTTCGATGATCTGCTCCATCCGCTCGAGGAAGGTCTTGATCATGTTGTAGATCGAGAGCGCGACCTTCACGATCGCCCCCACCGGGTTCGAGAGCCCGGCGATCCAGGAGAGCGCGCCGTTGATGATCGTGCCGATGACGAAATCGCGGATGCCGTCGATCACCGTGGTCTTGAAGCCCTCGATCGCCTCGAGCACCCGCTGCCAGATGCCGACGAAGCCGTCGCGCACGAGGATCTGCACGACCTCGACCGAGCGTTCGAGAAACGCGACCTTGCGCTCGCCGCCGCGCCCGAGCTTCTTCACGAGGATCTTGCGGAAATTCGCATAGGTGAGGCCGACGATCTGGAGCGCGACCGAGAGGATGCCCTTGAAGTCGAGCTTCTGCGGCATCTGGATCTCCATGCCCTGGAGCGTGCCGAAGAGCCAGGCCATCAGCCCGGACTTGATGTGTTTCCAGATGTTCTTGCCGAACTTCTGGAAGCCGCCGACCACCGCGCGAACGAGGTTCTTCGCAAAGCCCAGCGGGTCGTTCAGGATGAGCGAGATGGTCTCGCGCGCCTGCTGGATCACCTCCCAGACCCGGTCGCCCCAGCTCCCGGCAAGTTTCAGCGCGCCGTGGATGATGAACTCGAGGATCTTGTCCTTGATCTCGCCGACGAAGGTGATGATGTCCTCGACGAGCGGGCCGAAGATGCGCTTGGCGTCCTTGATCGGCGAGAGCGAGGGCATCTCGTCGATGAAATCCGAGACGAGCCCCTTGATGCGCGCCCAGGTGATGTTGAGCTCCGAGAGCCGCCGCGACACCCAGTCGAAGGCGTTCTGGAGCGCGCGGGTCTCCTTCAGCCGCTCGAAGATCAGGTTGCCGCCGGGGAGCAGCCCGAGGAAGCCGCCGATGAGGTTTTCCGCGGTGCGCGGCACCCGGTTGCCGGTGATCGGGCTCTTGCCGAGGATCACCGTCATCAGGAAATAGCCGGGCACGTTCCGTGCCACCCGCTCGGCCTTGTTGCGGAGCCAGCCGCGGCGGATCTGCGGCTCGGCCGCGCGCTGGGCGGGGGCGGCATCCTCCGCGGCGAGGCTTGGGCGGCGGGTCTGCTGCACGACATGGGTGAGTTCATGCGCCATCAGGCGCCGGTCCTCGACGCTCTCGCCCGCGCCCATCCAGATGTGTTCGCGGTGGGTGAAGGCGCGCGCCCCGATCCGGTCGGCGGCGCGCCGGTCCTCGGCGCCGTCATGGATCCGCACATCGCCGAAGCCCAGGCCGAAGCGCGGCTCCATGAAGGCGCGGACGGTGGCGGGCAGCGGCCGCCCGGCGCCGGGCTGGGCGACCTTGTGCGCCACGTCGCGCGGCGCGGGGCCGCCCTCGGCCCCGACCGCCGGGCCGTCCGGCGCGGCCTGCAGCGCGTCCTCGACCGGCGGCGTCGGCTCGCCCTCCGCGATCTCGCCGAACTCGTCCTGCTGGAGGCCCGCGGTATCGACATCCTCGGTCTTGGGGACGGTCGGGTCCTGATGATCGGCGGGAATCGGCGGGGCGCTGTCGAAGGTCGTGGTGTCGGGCTGGCTCTCCTGGTCGATCTTCGGGAAGCGCCGGGCCGCGCCTGCCGCGGCGCTTCCCGCATCGCCGCCGGGTTCGGCGGCGGGGGGAGCCGGGGCGGGCGCGGGCATCGCGACCACGCGTTCGGCCATCTGTTCCGCCTCGCGCTCGAGCGGATCGTTCGCGGCCCCGACGCGCAGCGCGGGCTGAAGAAGCCGGGCCGACGCGGCGGGATGGGCCCGCTCGGGGGCCTGCACGCGGCGCCGGACCGCCGGAACCGGGCAGCGGGGTCTTGCCCTGCGGACGACGGTATGGGTGCGCGCGTCGCCCATGGCCAGGCTCAGGGCTCGACCGTGACGGACTTCGCATTGCTCCGCGTGCCGTGGTTCACCACGACGAGCTCGACCGCCTTCGCAACACCGGGATCGGCCATCACGCCTTCGGGCACCTTGAAGGCGATGGTGACGGCGGAGGCGCCCTTCGGCTGCGCCCAGGTGTCGTAGGCGGTGATCGGCACCCCGCCCATCTCGACGCGATGATCGGCATCCTGGGTCTGGCCGAACTGGAAGCCCTTGAGGGTGATCGTGTCGCCGACGCGCACCTTGTCGGGCGACGCCTTGGTGATCCAGGGGGCGTAGAAGCCGCAGGCCTCGGTGGCCTTCTCCGCGAGGATCTCGTCCATGTCGTCGACGCTCATGTCGCAGGTGTGGAAGAGTTCGTGGAGCAGGGTTGCCGCGACCTCCCAGCGGCCGATGTCGAAGGCCTTCTGGTTGTAGGCGACCACATGCGGATCCGCCGCCACCTTGCGGATGTCGCTGAGGCCGAAGCGGTTGGTCTTGTCGGGCAGGTAGTAGACGGTCGCGGCGTCGAAGGTCTTGGTTGCGCTGTCGAGCGCCCCGCCGCTGCAGCTGTCCCGGAAGAAATCCCGGCAGCGCCTGGCCTTGATCGCGCGCTCGACGAGGCCGAGGGCGCGGGTGACGTCGGGCTTCTGCTTCTCGGGCACCTTCTTGTATTGCCCGGCGCCGTCCGCGGTGGCGATGGTCGCCCGGCGCAGCATCCGCCGCGCCGCACCCGCCCGGCCGTCGGCTGCGACATGCGCCAGCTCGTGGCCGAGCAGCCGCCCGCCGCCCCGCGCCCTTTCTCCGGCGGCGAAGGCGATGTCGCCGCCCCAGGCGAAGGCGCGTGCCCCGATGGCGCGGGCCGCCCGGTCGGCGGCAGGGCCGTCATGGAGCCGCACGGTGGAGAAATCGCGCCCGAAGCGCGGCTCGAAGAAGGCGCGGTCGGCAGGTGCGAGCGGCTTGCCCGCCCCCATGTTGCGGACCGCCGCAGAGGCGTGGGGTCCGGCGGCCCCGGCCTTTGCCCCGGCCGCCACCGCGGGCGCGCCGGCCGCGCTGCGCTTCGCTTCCTTCTTCTTCTCGTCTTCCGCCGCACATTCGGCGCATTTGCGGTGCACCGCCCCGGTTGCGGGGGCCGAGGCGGTGACGCGCGCGCCGGCCATCGCCTGGGCCGCGGCCCGGTCGGCGGCCTTCTCCGCCGGATCGAGCGCGCCGCCGACGATCACCCGCGTCTCCGCCCCTTCGCTGCGGGCGGGCGGTCCGCTGCGGCGGCCGCGCGGACCACGCGCCGCGCTCCGGAGCATCCGCCGTCTGCGCTTCTTGAGCTTCATGGCCGCGCCTCCTATCCGATCGGGGCCTTGATCGTGGTTTCCGCCGCACGCTTGAGCCGCCGCGCGACGGTGAGGTTGAGGCCCGCATCCCGCGCCACGCGCTGGAGCTCGGCATCGGGCAGGTCCGCGAGGGCGCCCAGCGTCACGATCCCACCGCCCGTCAGTGCGGCGCCGAACTCGGCCTCGCCGCCCAGCACCGCCGCGACCGGTGTCTCGCGCCGCATCGAGGTGACGACCGCATCGCGTTCCTTGGCCGCGGCCGCCAGCGCCGCCTTCTGCTGTTCGGAGATCGTGGCAAGCGTGTCCCGTGCCGCCGAGATCTCGCGGACGACCGCATCCCGCTCGGCCCGGATCCGCACCAGATCGTTCTCGGTCGCGGAGATTTCCTCGCGCCGCCGGGCAATCGCCTCGGCGAGCTCGGCCTCGGCGGCTTTCGCCTCCGCGGTGCGATCGGCGAGGCGGCCGTCGAAGGCCTCCATTGCAGCCTCGGCCCGGGCGTCGAAATCCGGCGCAGTGATCTCGCCCGCCGGGGCCGCACGCTCGAAGAGATACTTCCCGCCGCCGGTGTCGAGCTTGATGTAATCGACCGCGACGCCATCCTGGACGATGAGCGCCACCCGATCCCCGGGCGAGACACCGCCGTCATCGAGCACAAGATCCTCGGGCGCGACCCCCACGCGCGCCTCGCGCAGCTTGGTGATCGCCTCGGCATCGGCGGCGTTGATCGTCTTCGCCACCTCGATGCCGTTGCCCTCGAGTGCCGTCTTCGCCGCGTCGATGCCGAGATCGCCGATGTCGGGGCTGACCTTGTAGTCGCTGGGCGGTGTGAACCCGGTCAGGATGGCAAGGCTCTGTGCCGCGCCGTCGAGCAGCATGTTGGGGCCGAAGTCGGGCTTCAGGGCCCTGGCAACGAACGTGTCGGGTATCTTGAGGTCCGGCCGGATCCCGCCCTGCGGCTTTTCGGGCGGCGGGCAGCAATAGGTTTTCACGGTCGCCGCGAGCCCGTCGCGAAGCTCGGCCGTGTAGTATTGCACCATGCGCCAGGACATCGCCTGCTTGCGGCAGCAGTGCGGGCAGACCTCCTGCAGCCGCACCTGCCCGCCCTCGACGAGGCCGCGCAGGCAGGCGATCGGCACGAGATGCGGCGGATCGCCCGGCGTCGGGCAGCGCGGCAGCACCGCATCGCAGAGGCAGCGGCGAATGCGCTCCTCATCCGTCTCGCGGATCGCCTTGTAGACCAGTGCCTCGCGCTTGAGAAACAGCGCCTCGCGCACCGTGCCGCTGGCGTCATCCGGCCGGACGCTCTCGTCGATCTCGGCAATCCGGGCGGTGAGGCCTCGCGCAACCTCGTCGTCGCCGACGTGCCGGGTGTAGCGCCCGACCAGATCGTCGGTGTATTTCCGCGCAACGCGTTGCTCGCTCGAGGAAAGCTTCTGCCCGCCCGCAAGCTTGGGCGAGGCGGCGCCGTAGATCACCTTGTCGAGCACCGCCTTGTTCGCCTCGGGGGCCGCCACGAGATCGCCCTTGAAGTCGAAGGGCCGCTTGCGGTCGCGGCATTCGGTGAAGACGCTCAGGAAGGTCGGATCCTTCGGCCCGAAGGCGCGCGTCTCCGGGGCGAGGTGCGGCCGGATCTTGCCGCCGTCCTCGATCGAGAGCGCGAGGCAGACCTCGCCGCGCCGGAACGCCGAGGCGAATTCGTCGAGACTGGCGTAGTGAAACCCCTCGCTCTCGACGATACGGCCGATCTCCAGCTCGTCGGCCGCGACCTCGCCGAGATGTCCCGCCCGGTCAAGGATGGTGCCGGCGCTCCAGGCGATCCGCGTGTCGCTGCCGCCCTTCCGCGGGATCACGCCGCAGACCACGCCCCAGTCCTGCATCAGCCGCAGATAGCGCTCGATGCCGAAATCGACCTTGCAGAGATTGGTGAGGGCATCCTGGAGGTTGTCGACATTGTCGTAGAGCCGCGGGCATCCCGTCGGGTCGAAGCCCACATCCGAGGCATTGAGGTCGCAGAGGGCCGCAAGCGCGTCCTGCACGTTCTCCGCACCGTGGTAGAGATCGGCGCAGGTGTTCTCGAAGCTCACGTGGCTTGCGGGGAGATCGGGAAGTGCGGGGAAGGAAAGCCGCCGGCGCTCGGCATCGCTCACCGGTTCGACATCGCCATCGGTCACGCGCAGGAGCGGGCAGTAGTGATGCCGGATGCCCATGGGGGCCTCGCTCACCACCCGGATCGGTTCGGCGGCAAAGCGGCGCGTCTCGATGAGCCAGTAGTCGCCCGCGACGATGGCGCGGTCCTCGAAGTCGATCCGCGCGGTCAGCACCCCGGTCGTGAGCGCAACGCTGTCGCCGTCGAGCGCGATGCCGCCGCTTCCCATGGTGTCGGCGGTGCCGGCGGCGAAGTCGATCTCGGCCTTGCCGTCCCAGCGGCGGAGGAATGGCCCCGGAGCGTCATCGGCCGGGTTGGGCGCATCGCCCACCGCGGCAATGAAGGTCGAGCGCTGCACCTGATCCACAGCATGGTGCACGCCGAGATGCATCTCGCTTTCGAGCGTGAAGACCTCGTAGACCGCCCCGGCCCGGCCGAAATCCTCGGCGCTGATCCCGACCCGTGCGACCGCCGCGGCGTTTTCCGCCGACCAGGCCAGGGTGATCGTATCGGGCGACTGCGGGTCGCCGGTCACATGCAGCACCTCGATGCGGAAGAGGGCATTCGCGACCGTCTGCTCGGCCGCGACGGTATCGGCGCAGGGGTCGCAATCGTCGGCGATCAGGCCCGGGTCGACCGGCTCCGCCGTCAGCCGGCCGTCGCCCTGCCGGGGCAGGGGGCCGTCGGCGTCGCCGAGCTGCCCGAGTTGCGCCATGGGCGCGAACTTGATCTGCGCCATGGTGCGCTGGCGGAAGGCGGTCTCCGCGCCGTGAAAGCCTGCATCCGCGAGGAGCCCGTCCTCGAGCCGCGTGACCGTCCGCTCCCAGAGGTCGGCATAGAGGAAGAACGGCCCGTTGCCGGGCAGGGGCGGGGCTGCGGGAAAATCCTCCTGCGCGCCGTAGAGCGCGAGGGGGCCGTTGAGCGGGCCGGTGGCCCGCGTCACGCCCCGGACACCTTCGGCATAGACGGTGCCGGGCATGAGCCGTGGCCCGCCCTGGCCGAGATCCACGGTGCCGCCTGCCGCCGGCACGCCGCTCGCGGCGGTATCCCGGCCGAGGTTGTCGGCGCGGGCCCGTGCGATGATTGCCTCCTCGCAGATATTGGCATCTGTCACCATGCCGCCCTGGACCTGGAAGACCCCGGAATAGTGCTGGTCCTCCCGGTAGCTCATGCGCGAGATGTTGCCCTTCATGGCCTCGTCTCCCCTCAGACGGCCCGCGCCGGCGGGCGCGAGAGATACGGATCGTAGCGGATGGCGATCTCCTGCCCGAACGGCAGGTGATCCTCGAGCTTGAGCCGCAGGGCACGGATGCGCGCGGCATGGAAGCGGTGGTTGTAGGCGCCCATCTCGCCCTCGTTCTCGGCGCCGCGGAGCACGGCATCGGAACTGGCGAGATCGAGCACCCCGGCGCCGGGCTCGCCGAAGAGCGCGGGCCGGAGCACGGAGCCGTCGCCTTCCTCGAACCAGAGCTGGATGAAATTCGGATCGTCATCGGTGTTGGAGGGCGCGTTCTCCGCCGCGCACCCCGCGAGCGCCGAGAGATCGGGCACGCGCGAGAAGCGGATGCAGGTCGTCTCGCCCGCGCAGTCGAGATCGGGCAGCGGCCCCGCGAAGACGCAGTCCGAGGCGTGCAGCCGCTCGAGCTCGGTTTCCTCCAGAACGGTGCAATAGACCAGCTCGGCAAAGCCGACACCGCCGCGGATCGCATTGAAGAGGCAATCCTGCGCCTTCACGGCGGGCTCGTCGGTCGGGTGGGCGATCACGAGCCGGTCTATCGCGCAGCGGCGGAAGGCCGCGCGCGCCGTTTCGTCCTCGAGCCGGATCGTGCCGGCAAAGAGCAGATCCTCGCACACTAGATCGGTCCCCGCGGGCACCGTGAGATCACCGGTGAGCATCAGCCGGTCGGGCAGCACCAGCGCGCCGTCGATCAGCAGATCTTCGAGCACTCCAAGCGCCTCCAGAACCTCGCGCGGTCCGAAGACCTGCGTCCGGGTCTCCGCCGGATCCACCGCGAGATCGGCCGTGGTCGGGGCGAGCGTCCCGTTCACCCCGCGGGCGAAGAAGCCCTCGGGCGGGCGGACATGGACGAGGGTCCGGCGCGGATGCGGCCCGGTCGTGCGGGTGGGGGTCGCGCGCAGGTCGGGTGTCCTGAGCGAGGTGTCGTCGTAGGCGCCCGGAAAGCAGGGCGTGCCCCGCCGCGCCAGCGGGCGCCAGTAGACGGTCTCGGGCGCGATCGTGCGGCCGAAGCCGTCGCGGCGCGGGATGCGGATCGCGTGCAGCGGGTCGGAGCCGTCGGCATCGACGATCGCGCGGTTGATGAAGCCCTCGGGCGTGCCCTGCGGCAGGCCGGGGGCCGCGGCGGGATCGCCGTCGCCCATCGCTTCCAGCGGTGCGGTGAAGGGCGGCAGGCTCATGCGGGGCGTTGTCAGCGTCCGCCGCCAGCCCTCGACCACCACCGTCTCGTCGCCCGCGATCACGTCGGAAATCTCGTCGATCGAGCGCAGCGAGCCCTTGGACTTGTACCACGATACCGTCTCGTTGAGCTCCTGCCGCCGGGCCTCCGGATCCGGGGCGCGGAGCTCGGCGCCGACCAGTTCGGCGAGATAGGGGATCAGCCAGGGCTGGATCGCGCGGCCGTTGTCGGCAGGCTCGGCAAACGCGTCGGCATAGGCCTGTTCGGTGGTGCCGCGGATGAGATCGAGCAGATGGCCGAAGCCGTGGAGGAAGGCTTCGAGATCGCCCAGATCGCCCGCGACCGGATGCGGATCGCGGAAGCGGTATTCTTCCGGCAGCTCCCGGTAGAGGAGCTTTCCGGCCCGGCTGCGGAGTTGCGAGGGATCCATCAGAGCGCCTCCACCTTGACCGCCATGTCGGTCACCGCCGTTGCCGGATCGGCGGAAATCACCTGATGCGGATGCGGGAAATAGGCTGACCAGGCGCCGCCCGTCTTCGCCGCGCGCAGCACCGCGCCCGGGTCCGGAATGGCGAAGGTCTGCACCGTCGCCGTTTCCACGCCCTCGACGCGCTCGAGCGCCGCGGCGACCTCGGCGATGTAGACCGGCTGGCCGAGCCCGCGCCGGACAAGCGAGAAGGTCTCGATCAGCGCGGCCTGGGCGGCGGCCTGCACCTGCGTGCGGTCATGGGCCTCGACATCGACCCGGACGGTCGCCTCGATGACGAGCCGGACCTGCGTGTAGGGTTCGAGCGCCACGCGGATGCCCGGCAGCGCGCGCGCCTCGATGAAACCCCGGAGCTCGAGATCGAGCGCGGGGCCGATGCCGCCGCCATTGGCGGGCACCAGAATGAGGCCCACCGTCTCGACCCGGCCGGGATCGGTGATCGGATGGGCGCGGGCCTGCCAGATGTCCGAGCGACGGCGGCAGATCCGCTCGAAATCCTTAAGGCTGACGGCCCGGCCATTCGCGGCGAGCCGGGCCGGGGCGTTGACGCGGATATCCTCGACCGGCTCGCGCGCCGCCCCACCGGTCGCGGCGAAGGGCTGGGTGATCGCCCGCACCCAGCGGTGCTTCTTCATCGGCTTTGTAAAGCCGCGCGCGGGCACCCAGCCGCCGGGCCCCACCCCGGTGCGGAACCGGCGCACGACGACATTGTCGGTCCCGGTCGTCAGCCGCCGCCGGAAGTGGATCATCAGCGAGCCGTCCTCGGCGAGCGCGGAGGACCAGCTTTCCGTCCCGTCCGCCTCCGGATCGATCAGGTCGCGATAGGTCCAGAGCGTGCCGTCGACCGTCACGTCCATGTCGGGTGCGACCCCGGTTTCGGCGACCGAGGAGGGCACGAAGCTCACCTCGCGCTGGGCGAAGGCAAAGCTCTGTGCCGCGCGCTCGGCATCCCCCGAGCCCAGCACCTTCGGGCTCTTCGTCTCGCCATGGCCCGCAAGCAGCGTGTTGAGATTGAGCACCGTCCAGCCGCGCAGGAAGCCCGCGAGCCCCTCGGCGGGCTCGAGCGTGATCTCGAGCGCATCCGCCGCGGCGCCGGCCTCGGCCACGGCGGCGAGCACCGGGGCCAGGATCCCCCGCTCGTCCTCGATCAGCACCTTGCGCCCGAGCCGGATCAGCACCTGCGCCGCGACGGGCGGTGCCGCGAGGCGGATCTTGCGCCCCTCGAAGGCGGGCTCGGGGTTGCGGTCATGATCGGCCGGGCGCAGGCCCCGCGTCATCGGCCCATGGAACTCATGCGCATCCGGCTCGAAGCCGGAGCCGCCCGGCATCTCGGCGTAAAACTGGAGCGCATAGGCGTCCTTGCCGATGGCCACCCCCTCGATGCGCAACCCCTGCACCGGCCCGCCCGTTGCCGGGCGCCGGACCATGAGATCGCCGATGGCGAGCCCCTTCGGCGGCTTGCCCGCAAAGCTCACGATCCGCTGGGGCGCCGGTGCGTCGGGCACGACCGCCGGTGGGGCCGCGACCACCGTCGCCGCCTCACGCTTCGCACCCTTCGTCGGCATGTAGAGAAACCCGAGCGCGCTCGAGATCTCGCCGAACCGAAAGCCGAGAATGCCGACCTCGTTGTCGTCGGCATCGAGCGCGGGTTCCTCGTCGCCCTCGGTCTCAACCACCGCGCCGAGGGTATCGACGAAGAAGGCGACCTTGCCGAGTTCGTGCGAGACGATCAGATCGCCGCTGCTGGTTCCCGTCACCGGCACCAGGGTCTCGACGGTGACGGCGGTGCCGTGGTCCAGAGTGAAATCGTTGTCGGTGGCAAGTTTCAGGTGCCCGTCGGCCGTGCCGGTCACGCGCAGCTGTTCGGAATCGCCCGGGTAGTGCAGGCGGATCACGCTGTCGATCGGGTAGTTCGACGCGGTATCGAGCTTCAGCACCAGAACGCCGGGCGTCGAACGCGGCAGACCCCGGCGCACCGCCTTCGGATCGACATGCAGCACCACCGCGCCGCGGGTCCAGGCGAGCTCGGCCTCGCCGAGTGCGATCTCTGCCCGCCCGGCCGCCGCATCGCGGGCAACGCCCGTGAGGAGGACGCCGTCCACGCCCCCCGCCCCCGACGCGGCCGCCAGCACCCCGAGCGCACCGGGCGCGAGCTCGGCCTTGCCGTCGTCGAGCCAGAGATCGGGGCTTGCGAGCGGGCTCGGGTCCGCATCCCAGCCGGTCGCGCGGGCCGCGCTCAGGGCCGCATGCACCGTGATCCGCTCCAGCGTCTCGAAGACCACAGGCGCGCCGCCTTCGGGGGGCGTGTGCTTCATCGCGAGCCCGCGCGGGATCTCCACCGCGCTGCCATCCTCGGTCGGATCGACGAGGAGGCCGACGGAGGTGAGCGCCGAGCTTGGGGGTGCGGGCTGATGGTTCACCATTGCCGCGAGCCGGGCGAGGTTCTGCCACTGGGTCGCGGTGCGCAGATAGCCTTCGTTGGCCAGGGCATCGAGATGGCCGAGCAGCACATGAGAGGCCCGCGCCCCGGCGCGCAGGGTTTCCCAGCCGTAATCCCCCCGCGCCGCGCCGTATTGCGCCAGCAGGCGCGCATTGCGCCGCCGGGACGTCTCCGGCCGGTCGGGCCAGGGGCGGGCGAGGCTCGTCCAGGCAAGGGTGCGCTCGAAGGCCGCGCGCTCCTCCGCCGTTGGCCAGTCCGCGGGGTCAAGCGAGAAGCGCCCGCGCCAGGTCTCGGGCCGCCGTTCCTCCATCGGTGCCCCGCGCGCGACGAGGCCCAGCATCGCGAGGCGCAGCTCCTCGAGCCAGGTGGCGGCATCGCCATCGACATAGGTGAAGCGCGAGAGCCCGGCGCGGTTCCAGCGCGTGAGATCCATGAGCTTGTCGGGGCGCTCCGGAACGTCGCTCATCCCACCTCTCCCCCGTTGACGATCAGCCGGAAATACCCGGTCTCGGGTGCGCCGCGCCGGTTGAGGCAGCGGACGTATTCGTCATCGGCCACCGGGATGAAGCCCGCGGCGCTGCGATCGGGCCAGCCCGAGCCCACGCGCTTGAAGCGGTTGAGGCAGGCGACCGCCACGCCCTCCACCGCCATCGCCGCATCGATGATGTCCGAGGCGAAGAGATCCTCGCCGAAATCGAGCCGCCCGGGTTCGAAGAAGCCGCCCTCGTCGGCGGAAAAGACATCCGCGAGCGCCTGGCGCATCTCGCTGCGGAAATAGCCGGGCTTTGCCCGCACCGAGAGGGTGAAGGCGATGGCGGCGGGCTTCGCGGTTTCGAGAAATACCTCCGAGCCGATCATCCGCCGCCGCTCGATCAGGATGCGCAGCAGCCGCCGGGGCGTGACCGCGGCGCCCTCGGGCGGCAGCGCGAGCCCGTTGTCGAGATGGAAGTTGCGGATCGCGCCCCAGAGCAGATCGGCCTCGGCATTGGTGCCGGGCGCGGGCAGCGCCGTGTCGAGATCGCGATCGGCCTCGAGCAGGGCGGAGACCAGGATGGTGTTCCAGGCCCCGGTCCAGACCAGCCGCGCCTGGGCGCGGGCGACCAGCGGATGGGCCGACAGCACCGCTTCGCAATCCTCGAGCGTCACCATGCGCTGCTGCTCGGCGACCCGGCGCGGGCCCTCGGCGCGGGCGGCTTCCATCCGGGCCGGCTCGAGCCGCCAGAGCCGCTCGAGCTTCTCCTCGCGGCTCTCCGCCGCCCCTCCGGGCACCGGGGGCAGGGCGGCGAGCACATCGTCGCGCACCCGTTCGGCGGCGTCGTAGCCGATGAGCTTCAGCAGCCGCCGCACCGATTGCGGCCGCCGGGCGCTGTCGAGATACCGTTCGGCCTGCACCGCGTCGATGGCGTGGCTTGCCCGGTCGAAGGCGGCGGCCAGGAGCTCGACGATCACCACCTCCATGTCGGCCGGTGTCCAGCGCCGGCGCTCGGGGAAGCGGTGGGCGAGCTCCTGCATGAGGAAGAGCCGCAGGCTGTCGTAGTCCCGTGCCTTCCAGTCGAAATTGTCGGGCACGCCCGGGATCGGCGGCGGCAGCACGGCCTGCCGCTCGCCGCAGTCGGGGCAGCCGTTGTCGAAGATCAGCCTTGGGTCCGGGAGCTCTGCCATCGTCTCCTCACCGTTTCTCCGCGGGCCGCGCTTGGCCCGGTTCGCCGCGCGCTAGAGCTGGATGCTCAGGCGCTCCTCCTTCTGCAGGGCCGCGATCGTGTAGGTGATCTGCACCAGCAGCACCTCGGGCTGGCCCGGCCCGGGCCCCACCTCGACCTTGATCGTCTTCGGATCGACCTCGCCCGCCAGAGCCTCCGCAAGCGAGCCGAAGAGCCGGTTGCGCGCGAGCTCCCAGAGCGACGTCGCATTGGGCTCGAAGACATGCCGCCGCGCCCCGAAGCCGAATTCGGGCCGGAACACCCGCTCGCCGGGCGAGGTGAAGAGCACCTGCTCGACCTGGTGCCGGATATGCTCCATGCGGCTCGCCACCGCCGGCCCCTCCGCCGTCAGCCGGAACGGGAAGGCCATGTAGGCCGTGCGGGGCAGGCGGGTCTCGATCTGGCCGCTCATGACGCCACCGTCTTCGTTGTCATCGTGCCCGGTGTGAGCGGCGCGAGCGGCGGCCCGGAGGGCGAGCCCGGCGCCGTGCAGTTGTGGGTATGGGCATTGAAGAGCGCCATGAAGCTCTGTCCCTTGATGAGCGGCTCGCCCCCCGCGCCGCCCAGCGAGACCGACTGGCCTTCGATCTTCACCGTGGTGCCCGAGACGGTGACGCCGCCCGCGCTCGTCTCGATCGTGTTGCCGGAGGCGTCGGCACAGGCGATGCCCGAGGCCGAGAGGGTGATCGAATTGCCGTTCGCATCCTCGATGACGATCTCGCCGCCGCTTGCGTCGATCGTCACATGCGCGCCGGCCGAATCCGTGAGCGCGATCGACCCCTGGCTGTCCATCTCGAGCACCGCATCCGCGGCGGAGTGGAGCGTCACCAGCTCCGACCCGGAGGTGTCGTCGAAGACGAGCCGGTGGCCGCTCTCGGTGCGGAAGACCTTGGTCTCCTGCCCGGTATGCTGCTCGGCGACCTCGCTTGCGGTCCGCCAGAGCGTGCCGGTCCAGACCGGTGCCGAGGAATCGCCCTCGATGAATTCGACGAACACCGCGGCGTTGACCGGCGGCACCGCGATCCAGCCGAAACCCGAGCCGCCGCCATACGGAAAGGCCGGCTCCGCCCATTGCGAGGGGTTCTCGCCGAGCACCGATGGCACCGTCACCTTGATCCGTCCCCGGTTCTCGGGATCAGCCACATCCACGACATTGCCGCGATACTTGCCCCAGTATTTCGTCGCCTGGCGCCGGGCGGTGTCCTCGAGAAGCTGGAATTCGTCCATCATCGCGCCCCTCCCTCCCTAGAACAGCCCGGCGAGGGCCGATGCCGCGGCCGAAAGCGGCCCGGCCGCCGAGCGGCCCTCGCCGGTTCCGTTGCGCATCACCTCGAAGGTCTGGGTGTAACCCTCGATGGTAAGCTGGTGGGCAACCTTCGCCACATACCAGAGCCCGCCATAGCGCGGGCCCGCGCCGTCGATCGTCACCGGGGTGCCGGGCCGGAGCACGTGGCCGTAGACCGCGCCATCGAGCTCGCCCGAGCCGTGAAGCTTGAAGGCGTGTTCGTTGACCAGCGCCTGCGCCCGCGCCGTGCGTTCCTCCGGCGTCTCGTCGCCCTCCGCACCCACCCGCCAGACCGAGGGCGTTCCGAGCCCCGCGCCTTCCTCACCCGCCGGGCTGCTCCCCAGCACGGGCTCGTCGGGCGTGAGCGTCACCGCCTCGGGCGTCGCGCCCTCTTCGCGCGGGGCCATGTCGGCGCGCACCGCGTCGGGGGTGTCGGCGCTGTCGCCGAGTGTGAAGTTGCGGCAGTTGGTGTCGCGCCCGGCATAGACAAGGATCGGCGCCTGGGGCTCCGCTTCGAGCCGCTTCCGTCCGAACCAGATCGTCCCGTCGTGGAAGATGAGTTCGTAGCCGTTGGCCTTGGCCCGCTCGCGCAGGAACTGGATCGGCGTGCCCTCCTGCGAGAGCGCCCGGCTCGACTGGCCCTCGCCCGAAAGCGGATCGACATCGAGCCCCGCGGCGGAGGCGAGCTCGGTGAGGATCGCGCGGTCCGACATCGGCGCGTCCTCGCCCCAGACCCGGCGCATCTGCTCGCGCGAGAGCGCCGCGCTTTCGTCCTGCACCTCCAGGGTGAGCTTCGCTTCCGCCGCGTTGCCGGGATACTCGGGCGTGAGCTTGAGGATGTAGCCCGCGAGGATCACGTCCTGATGCGCGCCGAAATCGGCCGAGACCCGGATCGGGGTCCAGCGGCCGAAAAGCCCGCTGTCGGCCGCGACCCACTTGCCGTCGCTGCCCCGGCGGTCCTCGATCACGATGGTGCCGGAGGCGGCCTCCTCGAGGCTCGTCTGGATGTCGACGCTGGCGACGAGCGGGGCGACCGCGCCGATGTCGCGGCGGTCCACCCCCGCCTCGATCAGGCAGGAGGGCGGGTTGCGGAAGCCCGCATCGAGAAGCCCCGGGATCGAGAGCGAGAGCCCGACCATCACGGCACCTCCCTGCGGCGCGGCACGATCACCACCCGGCCGACGCGGGCATGGCCCATCTCGACCGAAGGATCCTCCGGCTCGGTCGCCGCGGGGCTCCAGAGCAGATCCTCGGGAAAGAGCACGTCGGGGTTCGCTTCCGCCAGCCAGCGCCAGTCGCGGCTCTCGGCGAAATATTCCTGCGCCACGCTGTCGAGCCGGTCGCGCAGCGCGACCGTGTGTTCGAGTACCGCTTCCGGGTGGCGCAGCCGCCGCGCGCGGAGGCCGCGGAACACCGTCTCGCCGCGGGCATCCGGCTCGAAGAGCGGGGTGAGCGCGTAATCGGATCCCTTGAAGAATGCCATTTCCCCCTCCCTCAGAACCCGGTTGCCGCGTTGAGCGCGGTCATCGCCGTCTGCCGGACCTTTTCGGCATTGGTGAACGGGTTGTTGCTTTCGATCACCTGCATGGTCAGCCCCATCTCGGCGCGGTAGGGCATGAGGTTCGGCAGGTGCAGCGCCTCCTTCTGGGTCACGCCCGTGAGAAAGACCGGCATGAGCTGGAGCCCCCAGGCGAAGATGAGCACCGAGGCGGTCTCCTGCCGCTCGAAGGCCCGCGCGCCCCCGCCGCCGAGGGCCGCGAGCGTCTGGAGCCCGAGCGGCCCCTGGGCCTTCGGTTCGACCATCGAGCGCAAGGTGTCGATCTGCGGCTGCACGCCGAAATTCGCCGCCACCGGATCGCCGTCGTTCATCCTGTCGGTCGCATCGAGCAGGATGTCGATCGAGAAGCCTTCGGCGGCGAGCTCGACCCCCTGCGCGACCCGCGGCGTCTCGAGCGGCGAGGTGAAGTCATAGCCCGTCCGGTTGCCCGGCGCGTCGCCCATCTTGATCGTGACATTGCGCGAGCGCGAGATCGTCTGCGGATTGAAATCGAAGATCAGCGCGAGCGGCGGCAGGCTCAGGCCGTATTCGAAGAGCATCCCCTTGACCGGAACCGCCATCAGAGCCCCCTCCGCGATCTGCCCGCAAGGCTGCGGGCCACCGCACCGCTCAGGGCGGGGCCCGAGAGGCCGCGGCCCTGCACATCGACCCGGACATGGCCCGTGGCCGCGCCGCCCTTCACGAGTTCGGCGGCAGCCTCGCCCGCGATCCGCCGCGCCTCGTGCTCGGCCATGTGCCGCAGCCGGAAGGGCAGGACGAGGGTCATCCGTCTGATGCGCATCACGCCTCCTCCTCGAGATGGGCGGCGAGCGAGCCGACTTCCGAACGCCGGATCTGCCGGTTCTCCTTGCCGAGCTCGGCCCAGACCGCGCGGGCCAGATGGCGATGCGCGACCGGCTCGCCCGCCTCGCGGGCAAGGATCGCCGCGTAATGCGCGGCATTGAGGATCGCGCCGCCCGAAAGCCGCGCCGCGCTTGCAAGCTCGGCCATGTCGAGCGCCGGATCGCGCGGTGCGCCCGGCGGGATCAGCGCGCTCCAGAGCGCTGCGCGCGCCGTTGAATCCGGCGAGGGGAAGTCGATCACCATCTGGAAGCGCCGCAGGAAGGCCGCGTCGATGTTGGCGCGCAGGTTCGTCGTGAGGATCACCGGGCCGGCATGCCGCTCGAAGCGCGAGAGCATGTGGCTCACCTCGAGATTGGCATAGCGGTCGCGGGCGTCCGTGACCTCGCCGCGCTTGCCGAAGAGCCCGTCGGCCTCGTCGATCTGCAGGATCGCGCGCCGCCCGTCGAGCGCCTCGAGCAGCCGGTTGAGGTTCTCCTCGGTCTCTCCGACGTATTTCGACATCACCCGTCCGAGATCGAGCGTGTAAAGCGCCCAGGGCGCGCCCGTCGCCTCCGACAGCTCGGCGGCGATCACCATGGCCGCAAGGCTCTTGCCGGTGCCCGAGGCGCCGGTCAGCAGCGCAAGCGGCCCACCCGCCGGGCGCCCGCCCCAGGCGATGATCTGGTCGCGGAAGCGCAGCCAGGCGACGAAATCCCTCAGTGCCGCAAGCGTGCGTTCCGGCAGCACCAGATCCCGCCAGCGCGCGCGGCGGGTTTCGAGCACGGCCCCCGGCGGCGGGGTGAGGTTCGTCACCCGCCCGAGGGCGGCGGACTGGGCAAGCGCCGTCGACCGCACCTGCTGGTAGGGCCCCTCACCGCTCATCCGAACGAGCCCTGCGGCCACCAGCGGCGCCGTTGGCGCGAGCCGGTCGTAGAGCGCCGCGACATCGGCGCCGTCGGCAAGCATCAGCAGCTCCTCGAGCACCGCGAGGCAGGGCCAGGGCCCCCCGAGCTGCGGCTGGAGCGCGTGGATCCGTGCCCCGAGTGCGGGCCGGGCCTCCGGCGCGAGCGCCGCGGCGAGGAGGTCGAGATCGAGATGCACGAAGCTCTCGAGCAACTCCGGCGCCACCGCACCCGCAAGCCCCGCCCAGACCCCGGCGGCGCGGTTCGCCGCGACACCCTCGCCGCATTCGGCAAAGCGCTCGGCAAAGCCGTCCGGGGGCTCCGCGCCGGCGCGCTCGGTCTCCACCAGGCTCACCAGCATCGCGATCCGCGCCCATTCGGCATCGAGGGCGCGGGGATCGAGGATCGGGGTTTCGCTCTGGGCGTTCATCGGCCTCTCACGTCACAGTCAGGGTCAGGGCATTTCCGAAGGCGCTGCCGGCCACGGGCGCGTTGCCCGAGGCCGGGCGCACCCGGATCGTCGCGCCGGTCGCGCCCGCGGGCACCGCCAGCCGGAGCGCGGTGCGGGCACGCGCGCTGTCGAGCCGGGGCGAGCGGATCTGCACGACATGGGCGGCCCGCGGAACCTCGCCGCCGGGCGTCTCCCAGGTGACCTGAAAGGCGGCGCGTTCGCCCGCCGGTCCGGCCAGCGCGATCGTCACCTCCGAGGTTCCGGCGGTGATCTCGGCGGTGTTGGTGAGCGTGCCGTTCACCACGAGCATCTGCACCGGCAGCCAGCTGGTCGGCGGCGGCACGATCCCGTCGCCCAGCGGGATCGCCTGCGTCCCCGCTCCCGGCAGCACGAAGGCGAGATCCGCGCCGGTCATGTCGGGGGCGGTGTCGAGCAGGACGGTGTGGGGCGGCGCGGCGCGGACCCGCGGCGCGAGCGGCTCGACGGGGATGAGCGCGAATTCGTAGACCGCCGAGAGCCGGTAGGCGAGCTCGGCCCCCTGCGTCGTCCAGATGTGGTTGATCTCCTCCATCGTCGGCGCAAGCATCACCGCCTGAAGCCGGTAATCCTTGCGCCCCGGCGGCTCGGTGATCGCTGCCCCCGGCAGCGGCGGGCCGCTCATCGGCAGCACCGGATGGCTCTGCAGCACCCGCAGCGCGTGGCCCAGAATACGGATGTCCGCGTCGTCGGCGGCATTGTCGATATCGGCGGGAAACGGTGTGAGCAGCGCCTGAATGCGCAGGAACTGGGTGTCCCCCGATCCGGCGTCGGCATGGAAGCCCGAGGGC
Source organism: Amaricoccus sp. B4 (assembly GCF_043226085.1). Lineage (NCBI taxonomy): Bacteria > Pseudomonadati > Pseudomonadota > Alphaproteobacteria > Rhodobacterales > Paracoccaceae > Amaricoccus > Amaricoccus sp. B4. The sequence continues at coordinate 2,291,575 of NZ_CP171225.1, read as the reverse complement.
GCGACGCGGTAGGCGAAGATGTTGAGGCAATGCGCCGTCACGCCCGCGCCCTTGGCGATCTCCGAGGCGCGCTGCGGATGGGCGACGGTGATCGTCACCTCCTCGCCGAACTGGCTGTCGAGGAAGTCCGCGACGCCCTGAACCGCGACCGAGAGTGAGGAGACGGGAACGGGCATGGCCTAGAGCCTCCGAAGGTAGCGCGCACGGATCGAGCGCGCCCGGCCCGCAGCGCCGCCACGGTTCCCGGCCGGCGCTGCGGGCTCCTGCACCAGCACGTCGAGCCGGTCGATCTGCACGCTTGGCCGCTCGAAGCTCTCGCGCCCCGCCAGCGGCGGCATCTGCAGCGCCGCCCCCGCCCCGAACCCCTCGGTCAGCGCGGGCGGCGCGGCCGGGGCCGGCGCGGCCTCGCGGCGGAGCGCCGTCACCGCGGGCGGCTCCGGCTCGTCGCGCATCTCCTCGGGCATCGGCCCGTCCTCGGGCTTTGCCCGCGGCGCCATGGCCCGGCGCAACGCCTGAGCCTCCTCCGTCTTCTTCTCGTCCTCCGCCTCGGCGCGCCGGAGCGCCTGCGCGGCCTCCTCCTGCTTCTCCGCCCCCTCATCGCCCGCCCGGCGCAGCGCCTTCGCTTCTTCCTCGCTCTTCTTGCTGTCGTCTTCCGCGGCGGTGGCGGCCGCGCGCCGGGCCGCCTCGTCTTCTGGCGGGGTGGCCTCGCGGCGGGCGGGTGCCGCCTCCTTCTGGTCCTCCGGTTCCGGCCTGTCGGCCCGGCGCAGTGCGGATGCCGTGTCCTCGTTCCTGTCCTTCTCGGGATCGCCCGCACGGCGGAGCGCTTTTGCCTCCGCCTCGTCGGGCGTCTTTTCCTCGGTGTCCTTCGCCGCGCGCCGGGCGGCGGCGGCCTGGTCCTCCTTCTTCGGATCGTCTTCCTCCGGCGCGGCGGCGCGGTGGAGCGGCCGGGCGTCGGTCTCTTCCTCCGGGCCCTCGCGGCGCAGGCTCTGCGCCGTCTCCTCCTCATCGGCCTCCGCGGCGGACGCACGGCGGACAAGGCCCTTCGGCGCGAGGCTCGAGCGCGCGGGCGCAGACCGGGCGGCGAGGCGGGTGAGAAACCCGGTCATGAGAGCCGCATCCCGCCGCGCGGACGCGCCGCCCGGCCGTCGCCATCGCCCGCGATCAGCGCCACATAGGCGCGGCGGCGGCGCGAGGGCAGATCGAGGATCGCGCGCTCGCTCCAGCGATAGGCCATCGCGATCGCATGCACCTCGCGCAGGACCGCCTCCGGCCGGGGAAAGGCGAAGGTGAGCGGATCGATCCGCACCCGAACCGGCCCGCCGCAATCGGGGCAGGCGGCATTGACCCCGTCGGCGATCTCGGGCGACACGGCTTCGAGGGCCGCATCGATCCGCTCGAGATCTGCCGCCTCGAAGCGCGCGACCTCAGCGGCCGCCTCGTCCGCCAGCCCGCAGAGCCCGGCGAAGATCCGGCGGGCGTCCCCGTCCTGCCGCGCGGCAAAAGCCTCCTCGTGATGGCCGTTCGGCGCCTCGAACCGGCGCGCGCCGAGGCTCGTTTCCACCTCGATCACCGGAAACCCGGCGCCGGCGCGCCCCTGCGGCACCGCCGTGAGGTCGAGCTCGAGATCGAAGCGCGCGCCGCAACCGGGGCAGGGCGCCTCGAACCAGCGCGTGCCGCGGAAGAACTCGAGCCCCGCGCGCTGGAGCAGCCATTCCCGCCCGGCCGCCGAGACGCGGCGCGCGCTGTCCGCGCCGCCCTCGGCCGAACCCAGACGCGCGCACATGGCCGCGAGGATCGCCGTCACTCGCCGGGGCCGGGCCATGCGCGCCTCGGCCGCCTCCGCCACCGCGATCTCGACATGGCCGTCGAGCGGGCGGAAGACCGGCTCGGGAAAATCCTCGGGCAGGGTGCTCGCCGGGCGCGCCATGGCGGCCTCAGGTCTCGGCAGGCTCGGGGATCTCGGTGTCGCGCTGGAACCCCTCGTGCTGGAGCATGATCGACTGGATGCCGACCGTGTTCATGTTGTTGGCATCGAACTCGGGCAGCGCCTGGAATTCCGAGACCCAGGCGCGCCGGAGCTTGTAGCTGATCGCCGTGACGCCCTGGAGGTTCTTCACGTTGATCACGACATCGGTGCGGTAGTTCCGGAGGCTCATGCCGGCGTCGCCATCGCGCACGTTGTTGACCGAATTCGCCCATTCCTCGAAGATCGTGTCATGGGTCAGGCCCTGCTCGAGCGCCACCGCCTCGAAGCTCGAGCCGCCGGGCATCACGCGCTGATAGGACGGATCGCCCGCCGAGCGCCATTTGACCGCCTCGGTCGTGCGCTTGAGCGCGCCCATCTTCGAGAGCCCGGCGACGGTGCGCCCGTTGATGACGATCTGGAACTTGAAGGTGCGGTAGGGATCGTAGCGGTGGGTGTTCACCGGAAATGTCGGGGCAGCCAACGGATCATCTCCTCTGGTCTGTCGTGGTCCGGCCGCCTCAGGCGGTCAGGCCGACGATCTGCTTGATCTGGACGACGACGAATTCGGCGGGCTTGAGCGGCGCGAACCCGACCACGAGACGCACGACACCGGCATCGATGTCGGCCTGGGTCATCGTGGCCCCGAGCCCGCAGCGGACGTAATAGGCATCCGAGGCCTTCTCGCCCTGGAAGGCGCCCGCCCGGTGCAGCGTATCCATGAATGCGCCCGCGCTCGCCCGGAGGCTTGCCCAGAGCCTGTCTTCATTGGGCTCGAACACCACCGCCTGCAGGGCGTTGTAGAGGCTCTCGCCGATCATGTTCTGCGTGCGCCGCACCGGCACGTAGCGGTATTCCGGCTGGGTCTTGGTCGCCCGCGTCCGCGCCCCCCAGATCACCACCGGCCCGATGATCGAGCGCAGGCAGTTCACGCCGAACTCGTTGAGGTTGTCCTGAAGATCCGCGCCGATGTCGATGTTGGGCCCCAGTGCGCCACGCACCGTCGCCTCGAGCCCCGCAGGCGCCTTCCAGACCCCGCGCCGCCCGTCGATCCGCGCCCAGAGCCCGGCGGCGAAGGAGCCGGGCGGGATGCGGAACGAACGCGGCAGGTTCGCCGCGGTATCCGGGTCGTAGAACGGGTTCGGCACATCCAGCCAGGGATAGTAGAGCGCGGTATAGGGCGAGGTCGGTGCCGCCAGCGTCTTCACGTCCGCCGGGCTCTGCAGCCGCGCCCCGCCGACCGGTTCGGGCGGATCGACCAGCACCATGCGGTTCTGCATGAACTCGGCATGGGTGATCGCGGCCTCGATCGCACCATTGTCGCCGCCGGGGGTCCAGACCTTGCCGGGCAGCATGAGGATGGTGATGTCGCGGTAGTCGCGCAGATGCGTGAGCGCACTGGTGTAATCGGCATTGCCGGGATCGCCATGATTGACGCCGCCGCCCATGGTTGCCTCGACCTCGGGTGTCCCCGCGCTCGCGACCGGCGGCACGCCGATCACCGCCGGTGCGGCGAAGCCGAGGTCATTCTGTGCCGATCCGCCGGTGATGGTGATCTGGTTGACCGTGCCCGGGTCCGCGCTCGCCCCCGGCAGGATGCGCAGCGTGCCCTCGGGCGTTGCCACGGCCGTGAGCCCGCTCCGGGCGACTTCCGCCGCCGCGCCGCGGCCCTGGCTCTCGATCTCGTCCGCGAGATCGGCAAGGCTCGCGGCCCCGCCCGGAAATGTCACGGTCACCGGGCTCCCGGCCACGGCGTCGCCTGCGAAGGTGAGCTCGAGTTCCGCGTTTGCCGCGATCGAGGCCGGGTCGAACCCGTCGGCGGGTCTGCCCTCGACCCCGACCACCGCCGATCCGGCGAAGCTGCCGCGGGGGCCACGGGCCACGGTGACGAGCTCGGAGGCGCCGTTGATCTTCGGCACGATATACTGGCCGCTCGCGCTGTTCATCACGAGGCCGGTATGGGTCTCCAGCACCGGGTCGAGCACGCCGCGGTCGTTCAGGAGGCCGATTGCGATGTCATAGGTCGTCTCGAGTGGGTTGGCGTCGGGCACCGCGAGGCTCATGCGGATCGCCATGCCGTTGGCCCAGTCGCCCTCCGAGGCCGCCGTGAAGCCGAGACCGAGCGCGCTGTCGCTCGGATCGCCCAGAACCGTCGATGCCTCCGTGCCGGCGCCGTCGCCGATCGGCACGATATAGGCCTTGGAACCGCCGTTCATGAAATAGGATTGCACCGCCCAGCCGAAGGCGTCCGGTACCGATCCGAGGTTCCTGAGGCCCCCCGCCGCGCCATCGAGCGTGCCGAACTGCGTGGCATATTGCGCCTGGCTCGATATGAAGACGGGCTTGCCGTCCTCCTTGTCCGCCGTGACCAGATCGCCCCGCTTCACCGGGCCGATGAAGGCCGCGATCGCGGTCGAGGCCGCTTCGATGGCCAGAAGGCCCGAGGGCACGTGTTCGACGTACACTCCCGGATGCTTGTACATGCCGGTTTCTCCTCCGCTGTGGACCGGTGACGGCGTTTGTCACCCGACGGCTCGGATTCGCCGATGCCTGGGAAGATCCTGCACGCAGGCCCTCTCGCAGCCCTCCTCCCTTGGCTGACCCCCGCGTGATCGCCCGCTCGTCCGCCGCTGGTCGCCGCCCCGGCCGGGCGGTCACCGGCGCGTCACCGCCCCATCACGCGCCGGGCAAGCGCCCGCGGCCGCAGACGCCGCGCCGCGGCGCGCGCGCAATCAGAGACGGAACGGAAGGGAGCGGGTCAGGAGTGGAGCCGGACGGCCCCGCGGGACTGGGCGATGGAGCTCAGGAGCTCGTCGACGCCGGGGTGGACCAGAACCTGACCACCCGGCTCGCCCTGTGTCTCCGCAAGCGCCGGCGTGCCATTCCCGGCCAGAAAGTCGCGCAGCGCGCGGGTCTCGGGCATCGGGCTGATGCCGAGTTCGCTCGCAAGCGATTCCGAAAAGGCGTCGAAGAGCTTGAGTGCCCGCACACGCTGGCCGTTCAGCGCATGGATGCAGAGCACCTCCTGCACCGCACATTCGTGAAACGGATCGTGGAGCAGGATGCGATGGCCGAAGTCCAGCGCCTCGTCATAGCGTCGGCGCTGGGCGAGAAGCCGCATGGCAATGCTGAAACCGCGCAGCCGGAACGCCTCGAGGCGCTCGCGCTCGACCTGGGCCCAGTCATCGTCGAGCCCGTCGAGGGGGGTGCCGTCACAACCGTTGAGGGTCGCGAGCAGCCGCTCGACATCCGCCTCGCCCGCGCCCGGCGCGCTCGCCGCGGCAAAGGCATCCGCGAGCGACACGGCGTCGATATCGACCTCCGGCGACCGGGTTCCGGCCATGCGCACGCATTCCGCCGTCGCGTCGATCGCAAAGGCCGCCGGCGCATCGACCGTGCGCAGCGCCTTCTTGATCCGCCAGATGGCCGAGTTGAGCGAGGAGCGCCGCCGCTCCGGGCTGGTCCCGCTCCAGAACATCTCCATGAGTTGTTCGCGGCGCGTGAGGCGGCCGGTGCAGCAGACGAGATATTGCAGCATCGAGCGCGTCGGTCCCGAGAGGCCCAGGTTGACCGGACTTCCATCGACACGGAAATCGAAGGCGCCGAAAAGCGCCAGCGTCATGCGCCGCTCTGCCATGTCTCACCTCCCCGCAGGTGCTCTTGTCGTCTTAGATCGGCACGGCTCGAACATGCGAGAGCCTAGCCCCGCAAGCGATTCCCGGCAAGTGTGCGCTCGGAAAACGCCGGAACGGAGCCTCTCGGGGTCAACCGGCGGCTGCGGAATTGCGGCAGGATCCGAGGGGGGGCTACTGCGCGAGCTGCGTCCGGCAGGCGCGCTCGCGGAAGGTCTTCACCATCTCGACCAGCTCCGCGGTCGGGCGCCCGCCATCGACCGTCAGGACCTGGCAGGTGAGCGATTCGAGCCAGACCCGATGGCGCAGCAGGCTGCGCTCCGAAAGGCCGCCACTGTCGTATTCCGCCGCCCAGCGGAGAAAGGCCTCGGTCTCGGGCAGCACGGGCCACGCCCCGCGGATCTCGCTGAAACCATGCCGCATCGCTTCGCGGCGGCGGAGCCGTTCGATGCGGGTGCTGGTCGAGGTCTGCACGAGGATCACCAGATCGAAACGGTCGGCGATCGCCGTGCCCCAGCTCTCCAGCGCCCCGCTCAGAACCCAGGCCGGGCGGTCGAGAAACATCTCGTGCATGAGCCGGAGGCGGTCCGGAATCGCACGCTTGTGGCGGAAGGGCGGGTCGGTCGGCAGCCAGTAATAGTCATCGGTATCGTGATGCGGAATGGCGAATTCACTGGCAAGCGCATGACCGAGGGTCGTGACCCCCGACCCCGACGCACCTGTCAAATGTATGCGGCACCTGTTCATGAACCCGTTTTATACGTTGATTAAGCCGGTTTCGAAAGCACCTTATGGTGCAATGCGGAAATCGCCTCCTCGCCGACGGTGCGACCGATCCGCGCGGTCAGGCACGAGCCTAACGGCGCCTAGCCTCCCGCGCCACAGGCTTCCGGCGGCCGCGCCGCATGGAAATGCCGCGCTGCACCGCCTTCGGGCGATTCGGGCAGGAGAACCAGCGCCCCTGGCCCCGCCTCGGCGATCTCGGCGCGCACCACCTCGCCCTGGCTCTCCCAGCCGAGACGTGCATCGTCGATCCAGCGCCAGGCCGAGAGCCGCATCGGCCCGCCGCAAAAGCCGTGGACGAGCGTGCCGTCCGACAGGAAGGCGAGATAGCCCGGAACCTGAGCGTCTTCTACCCAGACGCGATTTTCGATGAGCCGTGCCGTGCCCTCGTTCGCCGCTCCCGCGCCGGGCAGGTTCACCCGCGGCACCGGAACCCGGCTGCAGGCGCCCGCAGCGGCGAGGCAGGCCAGCGCGAGGGCGGCAAGCCGTCCAGCCCTCATGCCCCGGCCTCCGCCAGCACCAGCCGTGTATCGATCCGCGCCGAGAGCGCCCCTATGATCCGCCCGGCCTCGCCGCCGAGCCGGGTCGCGGCATAGGCCTCGGCCAGCGCCCCGCCCTGCCAGCGCAGCAGAACGCTGGCCGCGAGCAGGGTGGCCACGCGCTCGGCAAACCAGCGCGCCTCCGTCTCCTCCGGCAGGTCCGGCCAGCGGGCGAAGGTCTCGGCAAGGGCCGCGTCATAGGCCGGGTGCCGGCCGCGCCCGGCATCGAGCTCCTCCGCGAGCCGGGCGGCGCAGGCCGGGTCCCGACCGAGGCTGCGCAGAATGTCGAGACAGATCACGTTCCCCGAACCCTCCCAGATCGAATTGAGCGGCGCCTCGCGATAGAGCATCGGCATCGGCCCTTCCTCGACATAGCCCGCCCCCCCGAGGCATTCCATCGCCTCGTAGGTCACGGCGATGCAGCGCTTGTTGGAGAGGAACTTCGCGAGCGCCACCGCCACCCGCGCGAACGGCCCGTCGCCGGTATCGAAGGCCTGCGCGACCCGCAGCCCGAGGGCTGTCGCCGCCGCCGTCTCGAGGGCGAGATCGGCGAGAACCGCCGCCATCAGCGGCTGGTCCGCGAGCCGTTTCTGGAACACTCGCCGCGCATCGCACCACCAGAGCGCCTCGGACAGCGCCGCCCGCATCAGGCCCGCCGGCGCCATCGCCGTGTCGAGCCGCGTCTGGTGCACCATCTCGAGGATCCGCGCCACCCCGTCACCCTCCGCGCCGACGAGATCGGCGACGGCGCCGCGATACTCGATTTCCGCCGAGGCATTCGCCCGGTTGCCGAGCTTGTCCTTGAGCCGCTGGATCTCGATCGCGTTGCGCGCCCCGTCCGGTGTCCAGCGCGGCACGAGAAAGCAGGAAAGCCCGCCGGGGGCCTGCGCGAGGGTAAGGAAGGCATCCGACATCGGCGCCGAACAGAACCACTTGTGCCCGGTAAGGCGCCAGCCCGCGCCGTCGCGGACGGCCGTGGTGGTGTTGGCCCGCACATCCGATCCGCCCTGCTTCTCGGTCATGGCCATGCCGAAGGTAAGCCCGGCCTTCTCCCGGGCCGGTCTCGAGCCCGGATCATACCGCGCCGAGAGCGCCCCGCGCAGCCAGTGCCCCGGCAGCCCGCCCGCGCGCAGCAGCGGCACCGCGGCATGGGTCATCGTCATCGGGCAGCAGACGCCCGGCTCCACCTGGCTCTGGAGATAGACCATCGCGGCATGGGCGGCATGGCCTCCCGGCCCGCCCTCCCAGGCGATCGAGGGATAGCCGGCCGCGATCCCGGCGCCGAGCAACTCGTGATAGGCGGGATGAAACGCCACCTCGTCGAGCCGCCGCCCGGCGCGGTCGAAGGCGCGCAGCTCCGGCGGATGCCGTTCGGCCGCCCGCGCCGCGGCGCGCGTGTCCGCCCGGCCGAGCCACGCGGCAAATGCCGCGAGCCGCGCCTCATGCGGCCCGCCGCCCGCCGCCGCGGTGAAGCGCCGGAGCAGGGGATCGCCCTCCCAGAGGTCGAGATCCCCCCGTTCGGGCGGCTGGTTTTCGACGCTGTGGGTTTCGAGATCGGAACGCGGAGAAAGCGGCGGCGGCATGGGCGGGTCCTCCTGCCTGGAGGATACTCCCGATCAACCGTTGCGCGAAGCGCTGTTCACCGCCCAGGCGGAGAAACCGCCGGCCTCAGTCGCCGCGATAGGGCCGGACGTATTGCAGCGCCATGTCCCAGGGGAAGAAGATCCAGGTGTCCTGGCTCACTTCCGTGACGTAGGTGTCCACCATCTCCCGGCCCTTGGGCTTGGCATAGACGGTGGCGAAATGCGCTTTGGGGTAGAGTTTACGCACCAGTTCGAGCGTCTTGCCGGTATCGACGAGGTCGTCGATCACCAGGATGCCCTCGCCCTCGGGCCCCATGAACTCGGCATTCGGCGCCTTCAGCACCACCGCATCGGCCTGCTGCTGCCAGTCGTAGGACTTGACCGAAATCGTGTCGATCTCCCGGATGTCGAGCTCGCGGGCAATGATCATCGCCGGAGCCATGCCGCCGCGGGTGATCGCGATGATCCCCCGCCAGGCGCCTTCCGGGCCGGGCCCATGCTTGTCGAGCCGCCAGGCGAGCGCGCGGGCGTCCCGGTGGATCTGATCCCAGGAGACGTGAAAGCCCTTCTCATGCGGCAGGCGATCGTCGGACATCGGCGTCAGGATCCCTTGCGGCCCGAAGCAACGTCGATATCCGGCGCGTCCTCGGCCTTCATGCCCACGACGTGATAGCCCGCATCGACGTGATGCGTCTCGCCGGTCACGCCCGAGGAGAGATCGGAGAGGAGGTAAAGCGCCGACTTGCCCACGTCTTCCTGCGTCACGTTGCGCCGGAGCGGCGCATTCAGCTCGTTCCACTTCATGATGTAGCGGAAATCGCCGATGCCAGAGGCCGCGAGCGTCTTGATCGGACCGGCGGAAAGCGCGTTCACCCGGATGTTCCGCGGCCCGAGATCCATCGCCATGTATTTCACCGAGACCTCGAGCGCGGCCTTGGCGACCCCCATGACGTTGTAATGCGGCATCACCTTCTCGGCGCCGTAATAGGTGAGCGTGAGGCAGGAACCGCCCTCGCTCATCAGCGGCAGCGCCTTCTGCACGGCGGCGGTGAAGGAGAAGACCGAGATATGCATCGTGCGGTTGAAATTCGCCGCCGTGGTGTTCTCGACATAGGAGCCGCGCAGCTCGGACTTGTCGGAGAAGCCGATGGCATGGACGATGAAGTCGAGCTTGCCCCATTTCTCGCCGAGCGTTGCGAAGACCGCGTCGAGCGAGGCGTCGTCGGTCACGTCGCAGGGCAGCACGATTTCGGAGCCGAGCGTTTCCGCCAGCGGCGCCACACGCTTGCCGAGCGCATCGCCCTGATAGGTGAAGGCAAGTTCCGCCCCATGCGCGTGGCAGGCTTTCGCAATGCCCCAGGCGATCGACTTGTCGTTCGCAACGCCCATGATCAGGCCGCGCTTGCCTGCCATCAGTTCAGCCATGCCTCTTGTCCCCGCTTCTGCCCGGTCAGGCTCTGGGATTTACGCCAAGGGGAACACCCATGCAAGAATGCTCCCGCCGTTCGCCTCAGGGCGTGGCCGCAACGACATCATTATTGGGCGCGGAGCGCGCATCGGGAGCCAGCACGATATCGGAATAGATGCCGAAGTGGTTCGAGCCGTAGTTGTTCTCGATGCGGTGCGTCTCGCGGATCACGAGTGGCGGGCTCGCGAAGATGTGGTCGATCGGCACCCCCCAGCGCCCGGCCCTGATCGGCCAGGTGGCGGGCTCCTTCGGCCCCGGCCGCAAACCGGTCTCCCGCAGCAGCAGCCGCGTCGAGGGCTGGAAGATCGAGGCGTTGAAATCCCCGGTCAGCACCAGCGGCAGATGCTCGCCATCGAGCTTGTCGAGCACGCGGCGGACCTCCTGGTGCTGCACCGTCGGATGGTAGGGCTTGGAGAAATGCGCGCTCATCACCCGGAGCCGCTGCCCGTCGACGGTAATCACCGCCGAGACCATGCGGCCGATGGCCCGCATGCTGAGATTGCTGCGGAAGGCGTTCTCGAGCGGATATTTCGAGAGCATGATCGAATCACAGCGCCAGGAGCGCGGCTCGCCGGCGCAGTCGATCTGATACGGATAGACCTTCCGGAGCCGGTCGAGCTCGGTATCGAGCGGCCGCGCTTCCAGGAAGATCGCGACATCCGGATCGAGCTCCAGGACCGCGTCGGCAATCGCCGGACCGCTCTTGCGGTTCTGAGCCAGCACATTGAACGACAGCACCCGCAGCAGGCGAGGTTCGTCCCGCATCTCGGCCGTGATTTCCGGGGCATAGTGTGACGGAATGAGCAAACTGGCCCCTGTCGTGGCAAGGAGCCCTGCCAGAACGACCCAAGCCACGGCATTCCGCCGCCACATCCCGATGGCAACAAGCGCGCCCGTCGCACATAGCAGCGTGATATAGACCACGAGGCTGTAGAAGACGCCAAAGGCACGAATGTCGAACAGCAGACAGAGAATGGCGACCGCGAGACCGTCGAGCGCCGCGATCGTCAGCAGACTGCTCAGCACCTGCCGCGAAAAGTAGGAATAGCCGAAAACCCGACGCACTCCGAGGAACCTCTTAAACACATGATCACGGCGTGGAGAATGCGGTGCAACATGGCCTCCGCCAAGGCGCCGCGTATCACGTTTTCGTTCTGTCGGCGAGATGGCGCCTGCGCCGCGCAGGCTTCCCGCGGCCGGTCAGCGGCGTCAGGGATTGAGGCGCTGGATCTGCCAGGTGTCGCCCGGTGCTCCACGGGTCCAGCGGAAGCGGTCGTGGAGCCGGTGCGCGCCATCGGCCCAGAACTCGATCTCCACCGGCGTGATGCGGTAGCCGCCCCAGAAAGGCGGCCGCGGTGGATTGAGCCCCTTGGTCGCGGTGATCTTCGCCACCTCCGCCATCAGCGTCCCGCGCGAGGCGAGCGGCTGCGACTGGTGCGAAGCCCAGGCTCCGAGCCGGCTCTTGAGGCCGCGGGAGTGGTAATACTCGTCCGCCTTCGGCCCGTCTTCCTTCTCGACACGCCCCCGCACTCGGATCTGCCGCCGGAGACTCTTCCAGTGCATCACGAAGGCCGCCTGGGCGTTCTCCGCGAGTTCCTCGGCCTTCCGGCTGCCGTAATTGGTGTAGAAGACAAAGGCGGCCGTCTCGATTTCCTTGAGAAGCACCATCCGCACGTTGGGCATCCCGTCGGCACCCGCGGTCGCCAGAGCGATCGCATTGGGATCGTTGAGTTCCGTCTGCTCGGCCTCGGCAAGCCAGGCGCGTGCAATGGCGAACGGATCATCGCCTGCGAAAATCCCGCTCCGGTCCGGTCCCTCGGCCATGGTCCTGCTCCTCCGCGCATTCCGGGCCTCGTTGTGACGCAGGCTGCGGCCGAGAGCAAGGCGGTGCGACGCCCGCAACAGCGGAACGGGCGCCCGGAGATCCGCACGCCCGTTGCCGTCAGGTCTTGCTGCAGGATCCCGTTCAGGTTTGCTCGGACCTGAATGTCCCGAAGGCGCTGTTGCTTTTCGTCGAGAAGGTCTGCGCCCTGCGGCCTCACTCCTCCGCCGGGAACAGGAGCGCCCGTTCCGGATCGAACAGCAGGTCGACGCTTTCGCCCGGTCGGAACACCTTGTCCTCGCCAAAGGTCGCGATGAACTTCGAGCCGTCCTTGAGCGTCATGTCCACAACGGTCTCGGACCCGAGCCGTTCTGCGAGCGTCACCTTGCCGTGCAGCATGCCCTGACCGGGTTCGGTGGCGCGGACATGCTGCGGGCGGATGCCCAGCACCGCAGTGCGCGCTCCGTTGATGCGGTTCCTGTGCGCAACCCGGATCGGCTCGAGCGCCGCGTTGGTCACATTGGCCTCGCGCTCCGTGCGATCCGTCACCTCGACATCGAGGAAATTCATCGAGGGCGCGCCGAGAAATCCGGCGACGAAACGGTTGGCCGGCTCGTGAAAGAGCTCCATCGGGCTCCCGGCCTGCATGACCCTGCCGTCCTTGAGCACGACGATCTTGTCGGCCAGCGTCATCGCCTCGACCTGGTCGTGGGTGACATAGACCATCGTCGCGCCGAGCTGTCCGTGCAGCTTGCCGATCTCCATCCGCATGTCCATCCTGAGGGCGGCGTCGAGGTTCGAGAGCGGCTCGTCGAACAGGAAGACCTTGGGCTTGCGCACGATGGCGCGGCCGATGGCGACGCGCTGGCGCTGGCCACCGGAGAGCTGCGACGGCCGGCGGTCGAGCAGATGCTCCATCTGAAGGATGCGGGCGGCCTCGGCGACCTTCGCCTCCTTCTCGGCCTTCGAGGCCCGCGCGATGGTGAGGCCGAAGGCCACGTTCTCGCGCACCGTCATGTGCGGAAAGATGGCGTAGGACTGGAAGACCATCGCGATGCCCCGGTCCTTGGGCGGCAGCTCGTTCACCCGCTTCCCGTCGATCTCGAGCGTGCCCGAGGTGATGTCCTCGAGCCCCGAGATCATGCGCAGGAGCGTCGACTTGCCGCAGCCCGAGGGGCCGACGAAGACCACGAATTCGCCGTCGCTGATCTCCAGATCGACACCCTTGATGACGTCGACATTGCCGTAGCTCTTGCGGACGTCGGTCAGTTTCAGTGTTGCCATTGCCCTTACTCCGCCGCCTTCCGGGGGTGCGCGATCGCGAGCAGCCCGTCCTCGTTCACCACGATCGGCTCCGGCTCCATGACGTAGCCGCCGAATTGCCCGTCGGGGTCCTGATCCATGAAGCCCATGATGACCATCTTCTCGCCCACCTGCAGAATGCGCGCCGCATAGCGCCGGCAGGGCACCGCGCCGTCGAGGAACGGGCCGGGCGCGATCGACCAGGGGCCGCGGGGCCCCGCCGCGACGAGGTAGTGGTTGCCCGAAACCGGTCCGCCGGGGGTGGCGGCGGCCTGTGCGTTCGAGAAATGCTCGGCCGAGGTGCAGAACAGGCAGTACCAGCGCCCGTTCCGGGCGAAGACCTGCGGCACCTCCAGCTGGCCATAGCCGCCCGCAAAGACCGGCGGCTGCAGCGTCCAGCTGTAGAGGTCCGGCGAGGTGGCGAAGCCGATCGCGCCACCGGCATTCGCTTCGCCGGTGGCGGGGATGCGCGCGGTGAAATACATGATCCACCCGTCGCCCTCGGGATCGCGCATGACCCAGGGATCGCGCATCGCCCGATCGTGCCAGACGTCCGCCTCGTAGTCCGTCTGGTAGCCGCCGGCGTTCCCGCCCTCGAGATCGAGACAGAGCCCGCTGCCCACGCGCTCCCAGTTGTGCATGTCACGCGACGTCGCGTGGCCGATGCGCTGGTAGAGGCCGTTCTCGGAGCGCGCCGTGCCGGTGTAGAACAGGTGCCAGAGCCCATCGTCACCCTGTACGACCGATCCCGTCCAGGTCGTGTAGTCGTCCCAGGCCGGCCCCGTGGCGGGCGCGAGACAGGTGCCGAGATGCTCCCAGGTCACGAGATCGTCCGAGACCGCATGTCCCTGGCTGACGTTCCAGTGCCTCAGATCGGGATTGCCAAGCGATTTGGGCGCCTTCAGGAAGTAGCCGTGCCAGCGTTCGCCGTCATGGGCATACCAGCTGTCCCAGATCCAGTCGTTTTCGAGAGAGAGTGTCATGATTGCTCCTCAACCCTTCACGCCGGTCGATGCGATCGACGAGATGAAGGCGCGTTGCATGATGAGATAAAAGGCGATGACGGGGACGGAGATCAGCGTGAGATACGCCATGACCTCGCCCCAGGCGATCTGGAGCTGGAAGAAGTAGCCCAGCCCGACCATGACCGGACGATGCGCCTCGTCCTGCACGACGATCAGCGGCCAGAGATACTGATCGTTGTACATCTTCAGGCACTTCAGGATCGCGGCCGTGGCCAGCACCGGCCCCGAGAGCGGCATCACGATCCGCCGGTAGATCATCATCCAGCTTGCGCCCTCGACGCGCGCCGCCTCGATCAGCTCTCGCGGCAGATCCTTGAAGAACTGCACGAAGAGGAAGATCGTCAGCCCGTCCACGATCCACGGCACGATCTGCACGCGGTAGGTGTTGAGCCAGCCCCAGTGCACCCCGTCCGTCCCGAGCCAGGGCAGCTTCGAGACGAAGAGCAGAAGCGGCACGGCGATGGTCTCGAACGGGATGATCAGCGTGGCGAGGATCACGGTCAGCAGCACGTTGCGCCCGCGCCATTCGAGGAAGACGAAGGAGAACGCCGCCATCGAGCAGAGCAGGATCGACAGGATGACCGTGGTCACGGTCACGAACATCGAGTTGAGCATGAAGCGGCCGATCGGCGCCCGCTCGAATGCCGCATAGTAGTTGTCGAGGCTGATGTCGCCGACCGGCAGGAAGGCCCGCAGGCTGGAGGTGTCGCTCAGGAGCTGCTGGTCCGGCTTGAGGCTCGAGACCACCATGAAGACGAGCGGGAACATGAAGACCAGCGCCACGACGATCAGGGTCGCGTAGCGCGACGCCAGTCTCAATCCGCGGTTCTCGGCTGAAACGAGGGCCATTACTTGCGCTCCCTGGTAAGAATGCCCTGAACGGCGGAGATCAGCAGCACGAGCAGGAACAGAACCACCGAGATCACCGATCCGCCGGAGATGTCCTGCTTGCCATAACCGCGTTCGACGGCCTGGAAGACGAGGGTCTGGGTGCTGTCGAGCGGCCCGCCGTTGGTCATGACGTTGATCTGCGCGAAGAGCGCGAAGGCCTGCATGGTGATGACGATCAGCACGAGCACGGCCGTGTTCCGCAGGCCGGGCCAGGTGACGTAACGAAAGGTCTGCCACCGGCTCGAACCCTCGATGGCCGCGGCCTCGTAGAGCGTCGGCGAGATCGTCTGCAACCCGGCGAGCCAGATCACCATGTGGAACCCGACCGCCTGCCAGGCGGACATGACGATGATCGAGCCGAGCGCCGTGTCGGTGCGCCCGAGCCAGTCGACCGGCTCGAAGAGCCCGAAGCTCAGCATGCCGAGGAGGCTGTTCAGCAAGCCGTCGTCACCGTCGTAGATGAAGCGCCAGAGGAGCGAGATCACCACGATCGAGACCACCACGGGCAGGAAGTAGATCGTGCGGAACGCATTGATCCCCCGCAGCTTCTGATTGATCAGCAACGCAAGGAGCAGCGCGCCCCCACCCTGGAGTGGCACGATGAACAGCGCGAAGATCAGCGTGTTCGTCAGTGCCTTCATGAAGACGACATCCGAGGCGATCACGACCTTTGCGTTGTCGCCCGAGTGCCATCGGAACCACTCGCCCATGCCGCGATACTGCGGATTGTCACTGTTGCGGGTGATCGTGCGGACGCGCGGGTACTTGATCGCGCCGTCACTGTCCCGCTCGATCTGGCCCGCCTCGTCCCGTTCGGGCTCCAGCGTCACGACGGCGACGCTCAGAAGCTTGCGATAGTTCTCGAGGCCCACGAACTCGGCAGGGTTCGGCGACACCAGCCGCTGGTTGGTCAGCGACAGCCAGAACGCGAAGAAGAACGGGATGATGATGAACAGGAACAGGAGCGAGAAGCCGGGGAGCGCGAACAGCCAACCCGCACGGTTTGACCGTGTCAGCCTACTGGCCATCGGAAATCCTCCATGGAGTTTGGATCAAGGCAGGGGAGAGGGGGCGGCGCGAACCGCCCCACTGTCACCCGGCGCCGGTCAGTGGCCGTAGCCCTGGTTGTTCTCGATGTTGCTGTCGATCTCGTCCACCGCAGCGTCGAGCGTGTCGGCCACATCGGCACCGTTGGCGATATCGGCCAGCGCCTTGGTGAAGACCTTCGCCTGAACCACGTAGCCGGGCGTCACCGGGCGCACCATGGCCTGCTTTGCGGAGAGGTCGTAGAAGGTCGCGAGCGGCCCGCCTTCGGCATACATCTCCGTCATCTCGGCGGCGGTGGGCGTCGACGGGATCAGGCCCATGCCTTCGGAGAAGGCGGCCAGATACTTGTCGTCGAGGGCAAATTCGATGAAGGCATTCGCGCCCTCGGGGTTCGGGCAGGTCGCCGAGATGGCGTATTGCCACGAGGCGGCGCCGATGATGTTGCCATGGCCGAAATCGGGAGCCGGCAGGAAGACGACGTCATCGACTTCCGCCATGGTCGCCACCGCACGCCAGTTGCCGTTCCACTGGAAGGCGAACTTGCCGTTGATGAAGCCGGTCGCCTGGTCGGCCGGATCTTCCGCCGGGCCGGGCGCATAGCCGTCCTCGAAGAGGCTCTGCCACCATTCGCCGAATTCGATCGCCGCATCGCCGTTCAGCGCGCCTTCGGCGGTCTGGTAGGTCGTGCGATCCACGATGTCGCCGCCGAAGCTCTCCAGGAACGGCGAGAAGGCGTAGGGATACCACTCGCCCTGGTCGTTCATGCCGAGATCGAGCGGAAACTCGTATTTGCCGCTCTCCTTGGCCGCATCGAGCGCGGCCATGAACTCATCCTTGGTCCAGGGCTCGTCGACGGTCGGCATCCGGAGGCCCCATGCCTCGAGATCCGACTTGCGCGCGAAAAGCGCCACCGCCGCGTCCCAGAAGCCGATGCCGTAGAGCTGATCGTTCCAGTAGCCCTTGGTGCCGGGCAGAAAGGTCTCGATCTTGCTCTCGTCGATCTGGAGCGGCTGAAGGTATCCCGCCCAGACCCAGTTCGGTAGCACGGGGCCGTCGACATCGAGGATGCACGGCAGGTTGCCGGCAAGGGCCGCGGCGACGACGGAGTCGTTGTAGCTGCCCTGGGGAAAGGACTCGAACACGACCTTGTAGTCGTCCTGCGAGGCGTTGAAGTCCGAGATGATCTGGTTGAGCACCTTGATCTCGACATCATTGCCCGCGCCGTGGCTCCACATGGTGAGCTCGGTCTGGGCCATCGCTGCGCCTGACAGCAGCATCGAGGCCGAGACGGTGCCGAGGGCGATCCTGGTTGCGGTCCTGATCATTGAGTGTTCCTCCCTTGGTTCAGGTTATGCTTTGGGGTCATGTCGGTCACCGAAGCCCGCCAGACGACGGGGCCGGAGACCAGGGTGGGGCGTGGATCGGGCGTCTCGCCCGCGATCATGCCCATGAGGGTATCCGCCGCGCGCCGGCCCATCTCCTGATAGGGCAGCTCGACCGTGGTGAGTGGCGGGTAGAGCATCTCGGCGATCGGCCGGTGGTTGTCGAAGCCCGCGACCGAGATGTCCTCGGGGACGCGCAAGCCCCGCGTCCGCAGGATCCCGTAGACCCGCATCGCCATCTCGTCGTTGCCGCAGCAGATCACGCTCGGCGGTGTCTCGAGCTCCAGCAGTCGGTCCAGGGCGCGGGTCAGCGTGTCGCTGGCAAGCTCCTGGCTCTGGTCGTGCGCCGTGACGACGAGCCGCGGATCGTCTGCAAGCCCTGCGGCGCCGATCGCATCGCGGTAGCCCTCGACGCGAAGGTTGACGGCCGCCATCGCCGGGTCGAGGGTCAGAAACCCGATCCGCCGATGGCCACTCTCGAGGATGCGCGCGACAAGCGCGGCCTGGCAGGCGCGGTCGTCCGGCAGAATGGCTTTCGTGCCCTTCGCATCGAAGCAGTTCGCGAGCACAACGGGGCATCCGGCGATCGACAGGTCGATCGTCACCTCGCGATGATAGTCGGCCACATAGACCAGCCCCTCGACCCGGTGCTGCGCGAAGGCACGCGCCAGCGTGGGCACCTTGCCAGAGTCGCCGCCGGTGTCCGCGATCATCAGGATCTTGCCGCTTGCGGCCATCATCTTCTGGATCGCCTGCACGATGTAGAGATCGGGAAGGCCCGACGCTTCGGTCGGGTCCGGCGAACCCGAGATTGCTCCGGTGATGAGCCCCACGAGCCCGGACTGGTTCGAGCGCATCATCCGCGCGGCCTGCGACGGCACGTAGCCGAGCGCATCCATGGCGCGCATGACACGCTCGCGGGTCTTCGCGTTGACCGGGGCATCGCTGTTGAGCACGCGCGACACGGTCTTTGCCGAGACCCCGGCCTCCCTCGCGACGTCATAGATGGTTGCCAAGGCCCCCTCCGCTCCAGAGCGATCGTGCTGTCGATTCATGACACCGATGTCATGTCATCGGTGTCATAACCCGATCCGACGCGCGCTGTCAACCGGGCCCGACCGATCCTGCAGCCTGCGCCAGCACCTGCTGGACCCCTGTCGCCCGAAAGTGCGCACTCTCCCCGAAATCCCCGCCGCATCGGCAGTTTGCCGCGATGGTTGCAGGGTCAATGCCGCGGACTCTGGGGGAGGGGGCAACGCGAAGCACCAGAGCAATCTCGAAATCGGTTTGACTCGTTCACGATGGAGACCGTGGGGTCGACCCCCGCAATCACGCCCCAGGTGTCACGCAATATCGCGATGCCGGATCCTTCCTTCCTCCCGCAAATAATTCGAAATCAGGAATACGAAACGACAACGTATCGTTGAAATAAACTGTGGCACGAGGGCCAGAAAATCTTTGCAATCGAGAAATCATTATTCGACTGTCTGTTCTACACAATAAAAACTTGAGCAGCCGCCGCCCTGTTGTATCGGCCGGCGTGTTGCCGCGCGCGGGGGATTGAACGGTGTCGACCGAAATTACATTCTGCAATGCCACAGCTTTGTCCGTGGATGTGTTCTGGATCAATTTCGAGGGGGAGGAGACCCGTTACGCGAGCCTCGGACCCTACGGCCTCTACACCCAGTCGACCTATGAGGGTCACAGATGGCTGGTCCGCGACGCGGCGTCCGGGGAAAGGCTTGCCGAAACCGCGGCGCAGGCCGAGCCGAGCCGCTTCGTGATCGGCTCCGATGTCGTCACCGCCCGCACCGGCAGCGCGGTCGCGATCGCGTTCCACAACGCCTCGCCCGTGGCCGCCGGGGTCTACTGGGTCGATGGCGACGGCAAGGAAACCCTCTATGCAAGCCTCCGCCCCGGCGAGACCTACCGTCAATCCAGCTTTGCCGGACATGTCTGGCGCATCCGTTCGCTCCATTGCGGCACCGAGATCGGCTTTCACATCGCCTCCGACGCGGCGGAGCAGGCCTGCGAGATCGCGTTGAAGACATACCGGAGCGAACACGCCGTCAGTGCGACCTTCACCAACCGCTCGGCGCTGCATATCGAGGCGGTCTGGCTCGATCTCGAGGGCGCGCCGGTCGTCTACCACCGGCTCGCGCCGGGTGAGACGGTCACGCAGCCGACCTTCTCGAGCCATCCGTGGCTCCTGCGCGACCTCGTCTCGGGCACCCCGATCCGCGTCATCCCCAATCTCTTCGAGGCGGGGGAGATCGTCGAGGATGCCGCCGCCCTCCGTTCGCTGCCGGGCACGATGCCGAGCCGCACGGTCCTGCGCAATCTCTGCACACAGACCGGCCGGCTGTTCTGGGTCGGTTTCGATGGCGTTGAAAAGGACTACGCGACGCTCGATCCCGGCGCCGAGGTGACGCTCGATACCTTCGCCGGCCATCCCTGGCGGCTGCGCGATCTGGCCGACGGCGGCGAGCTGAGCCTGCTCATCGCCTCGGCCGAAACCGGCCGGCTGCGCAGCTTCGAGCCGCAGCCGCGCGAGGGCCGCGCGGTCGCGACCCTCACCGTCGCCAACCGTGCGCTGCTCACGCTCGATGTCGGCGTCGCGGGCGAGGACGGCGTCTTTCACCCGCTCCACCGTTTGCCGCATGGCAGTGAGGTGGCGCTGCGCGTCGGTGAAGGCCGCGAGATCGAGCTGCGCGATGCGATCAGCGGGCTCGTCATCCGCCGCATCCGGGGTGCCGACACCGACCTCGCTGCCGAGATCCGGCCGCTCGATGTCCGCTCGCAGCCGGAAACGGCGGAGGTGACCGTCGAGATGCGCAACGAGACCCCGTTCGACATCGACATCCTCTGGCTCGATTTCGACGGCAACGAGAAGCACTATGCCCGGCTCGGGCCCGGTGAGACCTACCTGCAGCCGACCCTGCAGCACCATGTCTGGCGGGCACGCGAACGCTTCGGCCGCCACCTCGTCGGGATCTATGCCGCGAGCCCCGAGCGCTCCCAGAGCATGGCCTTCACCATGCGCAGCCTCGAATCGCGCAAGCCGACCGGCATCCGCTTCGCCAACCGGACCCTGCTGACCGCCGATGTCTACTGGATGGACTACGAGGGCCGGCCGAAGCTCTACGCCAGCCTGCGCCCCGGCGCCTCGACCGGCTTCCGCACCTACGCGACGCATCCCTGGATCCTGCGCGACCGGCTGTCGGGCCGGGTCCTCGACTGGTCCTGGGGCGACCGGGAGGATGCGCTCATCACCCTCGACGACACGGACCTCAGGCCGCGGGAGGGCGAGGTCGCGGCCAATGTCACCTTCGCCAACAAGCTTGCCTGGACGGTGGACCTGTTCTGGATCGGCTACGACGGCAAGGAAACGCGCTATGCGACGCTCGCGCCGGGCGAGAGCGTGGCGATCGACACCTTCGAGACCCATCCCTGGCGCGTCCGGCAGGCCCACAGCGGCGACAAGATCGCGATGTTCATCACCACGGCCGAACCCCGGCAGCACCACGACATCGTGCTCAAGTCCGAGGCAAGCGAGGTCGAGACCCGCATCGAGTTCGCCAACACCTCGCCGCTCACGCTCGATGTCTACTGGGTCGACTATCAGGGCCGCGAGAAGAAATACGCCACGCTCGAGCCGCGCACCAGCCATAGCCAGCAGACCTTCATGACCCATCCCTGGATCGTGCGGGACCAGCGGAGCGGCGAGCCCGTGGGCTTCACCGTGGGGCTGCGCCAGGAGCAGCGCCTGATGCTGACCGGCGCCCCGACGCGCTCGCGCGATGGCGGTCGCAAGGTCGAGCTCACCCTCGCCAACGGCTCCGGTCTCCGGGCCGACGTGTTCTGGATCGACCATGCCGGCCGGGAGCAGGGCTTCGGGACGCTCGAGCCCGGCGCCTCGCTCGATTTCACCACCTATGCAGCGCATGCCTGGCGCCTCCGCGAGAGCGAGGGCGGCGCGGAGATCGACCTCTACATCGCCTCGGCCGAGGCGCGCCAGAGCTACCGGATCAGGAACGCGCTGGTGCGCACCCGCGAGCGGGCGAACGCCGAGCTCTGGCCCGGCGAGGTGGCGTTCTACGAGGAGCCCGAGTTCAAGGGCCGGGTCTGGATCCTCCACGCCGACACCCCCGACTGCACCCGCATCGCCGGGATGAACGATCGTGTCTCCTCGATCCGGGTCGGCCCGGACACCGCCACGATGATCTGCCGCGACGTGCGCTACGGCGGCACCAACGATGTCATCTACATGGACACGCCCTCGCTCGCCGACGGCGATGTCGGCCTCAACGCGATTTCCTCGGCCACCATCCTCTCCACGCCGCCGCTTGCAGCCTGCCGGTTCTCCGCCACCTCGCGCCTCACCGAGGACATGGCGGTGACGGGCGGTGAGGTCGTCCGCTCGCCGGTCCTGCGGACCATGCTCACCCTTCCGCCCCTGAGCGGCGCCGTCGATGTCTGGGCCACCGAGGAGCTCAGGATCCGCGCCAATGGCCAGAGCCATCTGATCGATCCGGTCCGCCCGGCGCGGCTGTCCGTCAACGAGATCGGCAAGCTCGAGATCCTCGTCGATCCCGAGGCGATCGGCGGTGGCGCCCTGATGCTGCGCACCCCTGCGATGGCGCCGCGCGAACGGGTCTTCGTCTTTCCCGATGCCGATCTCCACAGCAAGATCCTCGCCATGGAGGACGACGCGCTGTGGCGCGATCGCACGCGCCTCGGCCTGTCCGCCTCCCTCACCGAGGCCGATGCCGTTCATGCCGGACGCGCGCTCAAGTCACTCTCCTCGACCGTCCCCGCCGCCCATCGCGCCCTGTCCCACGGCACCTCCGCCGACCGCTTCACCATCGCCGACGCCATGAGCTACGACCGCTGGAAGCTCGAGCTCGGTGGCGCCGGCAAGACGCTCTTCCGCCCCGCCGGCCGGGAGGAGATCGCCGCGGCGGCCGCCGGTGCCATCCGGGTGAACGAGATGGCGGGGCAGGGCTTCCTCGACTTCCTCGAGGATGGCGCCTCGGCGGTCGGCGGCTTCTTCGTCGAGACAATCCCGAAAGCCGCAAGGACGGTCGCGAAGGAGACCGAGGAGTTCATCGTCGAGGACGTGCCCGGCGCGCTCGAGGATGCTGGCCGGACCGTGGTGCGGACCGTCACCCCGATCGGGCGCGAGATCGCGAAGACCGCCACGAAGGTCTGGGACGACTCGGTCGGCTGGGTCGAGCGCACCGCCGACGACGTGGTCGAGGGCGTCGTCGACGGCGTCAATGCCGTCAAGCGCAGCGCGAAGCAGTTCGCCTCCGACATCAAGGATGCCTATGACGAGCTCGACAAGGATGTGCTGAAAGGCCTCGCGATGGCCGCCA
Organism: Amaricoccus sp. B4; assembly: GCF_043226085.1. Classification (NCBI taxonomy): domain Bacteria; kingdom Pseudomonadati; phylum Pseudomonadota; class Alphaproteobacteria; order Rhodobacterales; family Paracoccaceae; genus Amaricoccus; species Amaricoccus sp. B4. The sequence continues at coordinate 2,268,760 of NZ_CP171225.1, read as the reverse complement.
AGGCGGTCCTTCGGGTGACGATGGATATCGGCGGCGTCGTCTACCAGTTCATCGCCGATACGATCGAGGTCGTCGGCAAGGTGTTCTGCAAGGTGCTCGACGGCATCGGCATCGGGCTCGGCAAGCTTGTCCGCGTCTTCATGGACCTCTTCGACACCGATGGCGTGCTCGAGCTGCACGATGCGCTGATCGAGAAGATCAACGGCGGCATCGACCTGGCCGAGGGGGCAGTGCGCACGATGAAGGGCATGACCGCGACCTGGCTCGGAGACCTGCAGTCGCAGATCCTCGAAGGCTTCGATTCCGCGATCGACCAGCTCGGGGGCGGCGACATCGCCCGCATCGACCGCGACCAGCCGCAGGACCGCTCCGAAGCGATCGACAAGCTCGACTGGCTGATGTCGAAGCTCACCGGCTCCGGCGATGACGGGGGCGGCGAGGCTCCCGAGGCCAACCCGTTCCTCAAGGGCATTGCCGGGGCCGCGCCGGCGGGCGCGATGTCGAAGTTCGGGAGCGTCATCGAGCCCCTCATCGAGAAGCTCGAAGCTTTCGTCGAGAGCGACTTCGGCATCGTGCTCGATGCCTTCGGCGATTCCATCGCGCTCTTCCGCGCGGCCCTCGCCAATCCCTCCCGTGCGCCGGAGCTGGTGCTGAGCGGGGTGCTCTCGCTTGCCAAGGGGCTGGCGGTGACCGGCATCTCGCTGATCGAGGCCATCGCCGACCTGCTCTTTGACGCTTTCATCGCCGCACTCGAGCTGCTGAAGACCGCCCTCAACACCCGGCTCGAGATCCCCTTCCTCACCGCCTTCTATGAATCGATGACCGGACGGGAGCTTTCGGCCATGTCCCTCGTCGCCTTCCTCGTGGCGGTGCCGGCCTCCATCATCGGTCGCATCACGCTCGGCCGCCAGATCCGGCTCCGCAGCCAGACGGCGGCGCTGAGCCTCTCGAAGGAGGAGAAGGAGGTGCGGGAGGAAAAACAGGCCTGGGCCGTTGTCTACGGCAGCTGCCACCTCTGCCTCAACGGCTTCGACCTCTTCTATGACATCAGTGGGGCCAAGATCCAGAAAGCCCCCGCTGACAACAAGGCCTTCGAGATGCACGAGATCCCGTCGAAGGTGAACACCGGCGGTGGCGAGTGGGCGATCGCGGGCGAGGTCGTGGAGATGGTCCCGGTGGCGACGCCGGTCCCGGCCTCGCACTACCTCAACCCGCCGGCGGGCTCCCGGGCGGGCAAGGGCATGGCGCTCGCGAAGCTCGGCGTGATCGTCGTGGGCAGCCTCGCCCAGGTCGCGGGAAATCCCACCGGCGCCGTCAGCGGCCTGAAGTCCTCCGAGATCGGCAACGGCCTGCGGGGCCTTGCCCCGGACGGATCGCGCCTGCCGGCCCTCGAGGCCGAACGCGCCCGCTACGGTTCCATCATCTGGACCTACCAGTGGCTCTACGTGGCGATGGGCGTGGTGGATTTCGGCTTCTCGGCTTCCGAGGCCTTCGGCGGCAAGGGCGGCGGAAAGGCGACGGAATACGGCTTGCCGATCGCCACTACGCTCATCGGCATCGTGCATATGGGCCTGATGTCGAAATTCGTGAACACCGACCAGCATGCCGAGGAATGGAGCGCGTCCGGCAGCAAATTTACCACCCGCGTGCTCGAGCGGCGCCGATACGGCTGGCTGATGGATACCTTTCCCGCGGTCACCAAGGTCCTCGCCCTGAACGAGCTGAACCGCGGAACCCTCTACATCCCGCTCGCCATACACGCCTCGCTCTTCGTGACCTACGGCCATATCGGCGAGGCGAGCAGCTACTTCGCGCGCAGCAGGGTGCCGGTCGACGACGCAGCCTTCGACCTTTGACCACGCTGGCCCGCGCCTGCGGCCTGCCACTCGAGGACTGGCACCGGCGCGGCTGGCGCGGCGGCGGGCTGCGCATCGCCCATCTCGACAGCGGCATCGACATGGACCTGCCGCTCTTCGCCGGGCGTCTTGCCGGCGTGCTCGCAACAGGCCGGACCGGAGACATCCGCAGCAGGGAGCGGGTCGGGGACCGCACCGGTCACGGCACCTTCACCGCAAGTCTCCTCTGCCGCATCGCGCCGGAGGCCCGGCTCCTCGCCGCGGAGGTGATCGAAGGCGGCGCGACGCTCTGGCGGCTGCTGCTGGGGCTCGACTGGGCGCAGCGCCAGGGCGCGGGGATCGCGCTCATGCCACTTGGCCTGCCGGCAGGGGCCGCGGTCCTCGGCGCGGTGCTCGCGCGCCTGCGCAACTCCGGGATGCTCGTCATCGCCGCCGCCGGCAATACCGGCCCCGGGCGGATGACGCTGCCCGGGGCCCTGCCCGAGGCGCTCTCGATCGGTGCCTGCGACAGGGATGGCGGGCCGGCCCGATTCTCGGCCAGCAGCCCCGCGGGCCTCACCCCGATACGCCCCGATCTGCTGGCGCACGGTGTCGCCATTCCCGACTTCGGGTCGGGCGGTGCGCCCGAGCGGCGCTCGGGTACGTCTGTCGCTGCGGCCGTCGCGGCCGGTGCCATCGCCGTTCTCGCCGGCGCGCGGTCGGAGACGGCGCTCGAGGTGGCCGCCCGGCTCTGCGCCGGGGCGCACCCGCTGCCGACCGACCGCCGGCACCGCGCGCGCTACGGCCGCCTCGATCCTGCCGCGCTGCCCGATCCCCCGCCCGCGCGGCCGATGCCGCCGGTCGGGCCGCCGCCGCTCTGTCCGGTTCTCGAGGCCCGCCTCCGCCATGCCGATGCCGCGGCGCGGCTCGATCTCGTCGCCGCCGCCCGGCCGGGCACACCGTTGCCGCAGATCCCGGGGGCGGAAACCCTGGCGGAGCTCGGCGCCATGCGGCTCCGCCTCTCCCCCGCCGGGCTCAAAGCCCTCCGCCACGATCATCCCGCCCTCTGCCTCGCCCCGGCCAATCCCCTCACGGGATGAATTGCGCCCGAGGGGCGGATGCCGGAGACCGTGCGCCGTCGAGGCGAGGCTCGAAGCACGTGCGAGCTCTGGACTGTCACGAAGGCGGGAATCGAAAGGAGCATGACGGGGGCGATCTTCTGATCGCGGCCCCGTCATGCCCCTTTCGACGAAACGGCTTGAGGGCCGGGATCACGAGGCGGAGATCCGCGCCGCGATACCGGCCGCTGCTAAAGACCCGAGGTCGGGCGCTCAGCTCGCGTGGCTGCCGCCCTGTTGCCGGCGCGGCTGGCGGTTGCCGGCGGGTTTGCCGCCGGCCGGGGCGCCTGCATTGCGCGGGCGACGCCGCCGGGACGGACCGGGCTTGCCGCCGCCACCGGGCTTGCCCGCGCCGCCGCGCCCGGCCTCGGCCTTCGGGGCCGGTGCGGGCTGGTGCGTGAAGCCCTCGGGCAGCGGCATCACCTCGACCGCCTGCCGGGTAAGCCGCTCGATGTCGCGCAGATAGTTGCGCTCGTCGGGGGCAACGAAGGAGATCGCAAGCCCCTCCGCGCCTGCGCGCGCCGTCCGGCCGATGCGGTGGACATACTGCTCGGCCACGTTCGGGATCTCGAAGTTCACCACATGGCTCACGCCCGGCACATCGACGCCGCGCGCCGCGATGTCGGTCGCGACCAGCACCCGGCAATGGCCCGAGCGGAAGGCCGCCAGCGCCCGCTCGCGCTGCGGCTGGCTCTTGTTGCCGTGGATCGCGGCGGACTTGATGCCGTCACGCTCGAGATTGCGCACCACCCGGTCCGCGCCGTGCTTGGTGCGGGTAAACACCAGAACCCGGTCGATCGCGTCGTCGCGCAGCGTGTGGGCCAGCAGCGCCTGCTTCTCGCCCTGGGCGACGAAATGGGCGCGCTGGGCGACCTTCTCGGCGGTCGTCGCCGCCGGGGCGACCGAAACCTCGACCGGCTCGTCGAGATACTTGCCGGCAAGCTCGGCGATCTGGGCGGGCATCGTGGCCGAGAAGAACAGCGTCTGGCGCCGCCGCGGCAGCAGCGGCACGATGCGCCGCAGCGCGTGGATGAAGCCGAGGTCGAGCATCTGGTCGGCCTCGTCGAGCACCAGCACCTCGACATCGTTGAGCGTCATCGCCTTGCGGTCGATGAGGTCGATCAGCCGGCCGGGGGTCGCGACGAGCACGTCGGTGCCGCGCACCATCTGCCGGATGTGCTTGTTGATCGGAACGCCGCCGAAGGCGGTGCCGATCGAAAGCTTGAGGAACTGGCCGTATTTCTGGAACGAGGTCGCGATCTGGCCCGCAAGCTCGCGCGTCGGCGCCAGCACGAGCACCCGCGTGCCCTTGCGGGGCAGGGGGCCCGGCTTGCGCGCCAGCCGGTCGAGGATCGGCAGCGCGAAGGCCGCGGTCTTGCCGGTGCCGGTCTGGGCGATGCCCAGAAGGTCGCGGCCCTCGAGCACATGCGGGATCGCCTGTGCCTGGATCGGAGTCGGTGTGGTGTAGCCGGTGGCCTCGAGCGCCTCGGCGATCGGCGCCGCCAGCGCAAGGGTCGAGAAATCTGTCATGGTCCGCCTTCCAACGGGAAGCGCGCGTTCGGCCCATGCGCTGGACGCACGAGAAACCGCGGGCTCGATGAGAACGGCCCGCGTGAATCAGGACGCAAGAAACATGGTGTCGTGTCTGTTCGACTGGAACCCAGGACGACCACTGCCGCCGCGCTTCACGCCGTTCCGGTCCGCGCATCCCCCGATGCGCCGACACCGGGCGGATATGCCCCCGCCCGGTGGAATTGTCAAGGCTCGCGCTGTGCGGCCACGGGTAAGGGCCTCAGGCGGCCTGACTTTCGGCGAGCGTCGGGTAATCGGTGTAGCCCTTGGTGCCGCCGCCGTAGAAGGTCTCTTGGTCGGGCGTGGCGAGCGGGGCATCGGCCTTGAGCCGTTCCACCAGATCGGGGTTGGAAATGAAGGGTTTGCCGAAGGCCACGAGATCGGCCGCGCCGTGCTCGACCGCCTCGATCGCCATCTCGCGGTCATAGCCGTTGTTGGCCATGTAGACGCCCGAGAAGCGTGCCCGCAGCGCCTCGATGCTGTTGCCCTCGGCCAGGTCGCGCGGCCCGCCGGTCTGGCCTTCGACCAGATGGAGATAGGCAAGCCCGTAGGTGTCGAGCCGGTCGATCGCCGCCGAGAAGGTCGCCATCGGATCGCTGTCGGTGATTGCGTTGGCGTTGGAGAACGGCGAGAGCCGCACGCCGACCCGGCCCGGCTCCCAGGCCTCGGAGACCGCGGCCACGACCTCGTCGAGGAACCGCACCCGGTTCTCCACCGAGCCGCCATAGGCATCGGTGCGCTTGTTGGCGCCGTCCTTCAGGAACTGGTCGATCAGATAGCCGTTGGCGGCATGGATCTCCACGCCGTCGAACCCCGCGGCCCGCGCATTGCGCGTCGCCTGGCGGTAATCCTCGAGCACGCGCGGGATCTCGTCGAGGGCGAGCGCGCGCGGCTCGGAGGTCGGCACGAAGCCGTTGCCGTCGAAGGTCCGGCTCTCGGCGGCAAGGGCCGAGGGCGCCACCGGCGCCTGGCCGCCCGGCTGGAGCGAGACATGCGAAACCCGGCCGACATGCCAGATCTGGATCACGATCCGGCCGCCTTTCGCATGCACCGCATCGGTGACCTTCTTCCAGCCCGCGACCTGCGCTTCGCTGTGGATGCCCGGGGTCCAGGCATAGCCCTTGCCCTCGGGCGAGATCTGGCTGCCCTCGGTGATGATGAGGCCGGCGCTCGCGCGCTGGGCGTAATAGTCGACATGGATATCGTAGGGCGCATCGTCTTCGGGCCGGGCCCGGTTGCGGGTAAGTGGCGCCATCACCACGCGGTTCGAAAGCTCGAGGCTACCCGCCTTCAGCGGCGTGAACAGTTTCGGCAGCGTCATGGATCTCTCCTCTGGCCGGATAATTCTGGACTGACCAGTCTGAATTAGGGAGGCCGAAAGCCGGAGAGAAGGGGCGGCGCGAAAAAACTTCCGCGCGGGCCTGATCAGCTCCGGGCCGGAAAGAGGCTGCGCGCCAGATCGAGCGAGGCGCGAATCTCCTCCGCCGGCAGCCCCGCCTTGCGCAGGGTGAGCGTGCCGATCGCAAGCGAGACGAGGGTGCGGGCCGGAACCTGCGCGGCCTCGGGGGCCTCCGGCGACAGCGCGGCGGCGAACATGTCCTCGAGCGCGGCGATATGCGCCCGCCCGAGCTCCGCCACCGCCGGGTCATGCGGCGCAAGCTCGGTGATGCAGTTGACGAGCAGGCAGCCCTGCGCGCCGTCCTGCGGATTGGCGATGGCCTCGAGCATCGCCGGCACCGCGTCCGGCCCCGCCTCCGCCACCGCCCGCAGACGGGCCTGTGCCTCGGCGGCATAGCTTTCGAGCGCGGCGACCAGAACGCCATGCTTGGAGCCGAAGCAGCCATAGAAGCTCGAGCGGCTGATCTTCATCGCCGCCGTCAGATCGTCGAGCGAGGTCGCCTCGTAGCCCTGGCGCCAGAAGAGCTGGAGTGCCGCGGCCAGCGCCATCTCGCGATTGAAGCTCCGCGGACGGCCGGGGCCGGCGGAGCGGGGTGTGGTCTCGGCTTTCATCCTCCAATAGTCGGGATGCGGGGGCGGGAAATCAAGTGACAGCGCGCGCAGATCTTCGGGCCTGCTCACGGAAATCTGTGCTATGATTTGCGTTCAGTCATATTTCGAACGTAAATAGTTAGCAGGGACTTTCCTTTCCATGTCCAGTTCAGTCCTGCCCCGGCGCCGTGGGCCCGCCCGCCTTTCCGTCCCTCCGATACCGATGCCGCGGAGGGCCGGGGGATGAACGGCGTTGCTCTGGTGCTCGGGATCGTCGTCCTCAACGTGACGGGCGACTACTTCCTGAAGCTCGCCTCCGACCGGATCGGCCCCTTCGCCACGGCCGAATTCGGTCTCGGCGCGGCCTGCTATGCCTTCTCCGCCGTCGGCGTGCTCTATGCGCTCCGTCACATGCCGGTCGCGGTGATGGGGGTGTGGTATTCGGTGCTGAGCGTGCTGCTGCTCGCCGCCCTCGGCCTCATCGTCTTCGAGGAAAAGCTGGCGCCGCGCGAAATGCTCGGCCTCGCCATGGCGGTCGGCTCGCTCTTTCTCATGCGGCGGTTCATCTAGAGGGCGATTCCCGGTTTGCTTCGGGTCCGGCCTAAGTTAATGTTCGTTAACTAGGACCCGGAGCCGTCCACCGCATGCCCGACAGAAAGACCCTACTCCTCACGGGAGCAAGCCGTGGCATCGGCCATGCCACGGTCAAGGCGTTTTCCGCCGAGGGTTGGCGCGTGATCACCTGCTCCCGCCACCCGTTCCCCGAGAATTGCCCGTGGCCCGCCGGCCCCGAGGATCACATCCAGGTCGATCTCGCCGATCCCAAGGACACGATCCGCGCCGTGGAGGAGATCCGCGGCCGCCTGCGCGCCGGCCGGCTCGAGGCGCTGGTGAACAATGCGGGCGTCTCGCCCAAGGGCAAGGGCGGCGAACGCCTCGATACCTTCACCACCGATCTCTCGGACTGGGGCAAGGTCTTCCACGTCAACTTCTTCTCCAGCGTCGTCCTCGCGCGCGGGCTGAAGGACGAGCTTGCCGCCGGGCAGGGCGCCATCGTCAACGTCACCTCCATCGCCGGATCGCGGGTCCATCCCTTCGCGGGCGCCGCCTACGCCACCTCGAAGGCCGCGCTCGCCGCCCTGACCCGCGAGATGGCCAACGACTTCGGCCCACTCGGCGTGCGGGTAAACGCGATTGCCCCCGGCGAGATCGAGACCGAGATCCTCTCGCCCGGCACGGAGAAGCTCGCCGCGGCGATCCCGATGCGCCGCCTCGGCCAGCCCGAGGAGGTCGCGCGCACCATCTTCTTCCTCTGTTCCCCAGCCGCCTCCTACGTTTCCGGCGTCGAAGTCGAGATAAATGGCGGTCAGCATGTCTGAGCGATTTTCTTCGGGCCCCGCATTTGCTATCCGAGTTGCGGCAAGCTCGGGGCGGCCCGGCCGTGCAACTTTCGCAAGAAATTTGCAGACGCAACAAAGAACCCTGCCCTCAGCGGCATGTTCAAGGTTGCGTTACACTGAGGACTTGTTACGTTTAACAGACTGATTTCTGTTTGCTGAGATCGGTCGCGTTACGTGTAGTTGGATTTCGCCGACTCTCTTTTGGGGGAGGAGGCCTTGTGAGATGAGCGCCAGAATGCAGGTCCGTGGCAATGTTAAATGGTTCGACACCACCAAGGGCTACGGCTTTGTCGTTTCCGATGATGGTGACGGGGATATTCTGCTGCACGGGAACGTGCTGAGGGCCTACGGGTTCACGTCCGTTGCAGAGGGCGCCGAAATTCTCCTCGACGTGCAGACGACCGATCGCGGCCGCCAGGCCATCGAAGTGCTTGAGGTCGTTCCGGAAAAGACCAAGTCCCCCGACGCGAACGGCATGGTGCCCCCGATGCCCACCGGTGCCGCCGGGCCGCTGGAGCCGGCTCGGGTCAAGTGGTTCGACCGGGTGAAGGGCTTCGGATTCGTCAATGTCTTCGCCAAGCCCGAGGACGTTTTCCTCCACATGGAAACCCTGCGCCAGTATGGCTATGGCGAGGTCGTGGCGGGCGATGTTCTCGCCGTCCGCGTCACCGAGGGGCCGCGCGGCCCGATGGTCTACGAGGTCCGGAGCTGGGATTACGTCGCCCGGATCCAGACGGCCCCTGCCGATGGCTGAGCGGATGGCGCCTCCCGCCGCCGCTGCCTGGCTCGCCGCCGCCCTCTGCCTTGCCTCAGGAGCGGTCGAGGCCGCCGGTTGCACCCCCGGCGTGCTCGAATTGCGCGATGCCGATTCGGTGCTGCGCTTCGAGGTCGAGGTTGCCGACACCGAGCCCGAACGCGCCCAGGGCCTGATGAACCGCGAAAGCCTGCCGCGGTTCGGGGGCATGCTCTTCGTCTATCCCGAGGCGGGCCCCGTGGCGTTCTGGATGCGCAACACGCTGATTCCGCTCGACATGCTGTTCTTCGACGAGGCGGGCCGCCTCGCGCGGGTCCACGAGAACGCCAAGCCCCTCGACGAGACGCCGATCATCGGTGGCGATGCGATCCGCTATGTGCTCGAGATCAACGGCGGCATGACGAAGACCCTCGGCATCGACGAGGGCGCCGAGCTGCAAAGCCCGGCAATCGACCAGGCAACCGCCGCCTGGCCCTGCGGCTGAGGCCCGCCGCCTGCGTCTTTGCTCTTTCCTCGGCGCGTCTGCCGGGGTAAGCGAAGAGCCGTCGGGGCGTAGCGCAGCCTGGTAGCGCGACGGTTTTGGGTACCGTAGGTCGTGAGTTCGAATCTCGCCGCCCCGACCATCCCCTGAATACCCGATCACCGCAGCACGCCCGCGGCTGTCGAATCAGCCGTCGCGCCATCGATGGCGGAGCGCCCCCACCCGGTTCGCCCGGTCAGGCGCGCCCCGGCCCCGCGGTGCCGCTCAGATGTGGCTGAGGGTCGGAGCGTGGGTGCCGCGCAGCGCCACGGTCACGCGATTGGCCACCGCCTCGCAATAGGCGCGCTCGGCGGGCGTCATGCCCGGATGGCGTGCCGCGTCCCAGGCCTTTTCGTCCGCATCCTTGCCGAAGCGGCTGATGTAGGACTGGGCGGTCTTGTTGACGGCGCGCTCGAATTCTTCGGGCACTTCGTAGATCGGTCTCATATGGGGTCTCCCCTGGCAGTCTCGTGCGGACTTTCTCGCCGCAACCATAACGAAATGCTAACATCCCCCCTTGGTTTCCAGTCCCCACAGGCACGTGATCGCGCCCCTGTTGCCCTTATGCAGCACCCCTGGGGCGAGCGAATCGCCCGCACTTGCCGCATCCGCTGCGCCGCACCACTATGCGCCCGCGCCGAATTTCTTCGGGCTCCGACGCTTCCCCGCCACCTTTCCGGCCGCGGCGCCGCCTGCTAGCCTCGCCCCATTCGTTTCAGGCGCGGAGGCTCCCCGCGGATTATGACCGGCATGTTCCGGGCCGACCACACCGGCCTCACCCTCCACCTGCCCCTCCCCGAGGCGCTCCCGACCCTCCTCTGGGCCGCCGGCGCAGCGCTTGCGCTCTTCATCACCCTCGTGGCGATCCGGCATATCAACCGGCAGGGGATCACCAAGGCATGGCGCGGAACGCTTGGTTTCCTGAAGCGCCATTACCTTGCACTTTTGCTGCCGTTTGGAATCCTGGCCTTCACGTGGGCTGTCGTGACCTACGTGTGGCAGATCCCACTTCTCATAGGCCAGATGTTGCATCTGCTGAAGGCCGCTCTCAGGGCCGTCGAGGATGCGGACGCGAATACAACAACCGTCGAGAACATCCGTACCATCGCCTACACCTTCGCGGCCCTTGCCGGGATGCTCGCGATCCTCGCCACCATCCCGTTCCAGCTCGTCCGCGTCTGGATCAACGAGCGCACCGCCCGCACCCAGGAAGCCAACCTCACCACCTCGCTCATCAACACCGCCGTCGAGGGCCTCGGCGCCGAGAAGAAGATCAGCCGCATCGGCCGCCCGGTCCGCTTCACCTCGAAGGGCGCGCCAGATCGCACCGAGATCGAATGGAAGGACAGGACGCCGCCCGCCCCGCGCGAAGGCGAAATGGCGGACCCCGGCGAGTGGAAGACCTTCGAATCCACCCAACCCAATCTCGAGGTCCGCATCGGCGCGATCCTCACGCTGGACCGCATCTCCCGCGAAAACCCCGGCGAACACATCCGCGTCATGGACATCCTCTGCGCCTACATACGCGAGAATGCCCCGGCGAGCGAGGCGCCCGGCCACGATCTCGGCGACTGGCCGGCTTACCCCGAAAACCCGACTCGAGAAGATCTCGAGCACCGCGACGAGATGCGGCGGCAGCGGGGCAAAAGGCTTAAGGCCTGGAGTATGGGGCTGCCCCCGGCACGCACGGACATTCAGGTGGCTCTCGAGGTCATCGGGCGCCGGGACTCCGAGCGGATCGCGCACGAGGAGGCCCGGGTACGGCGCGGCGACGAGAGCGAGAAGGGCTACCGCCTCGACCTCCGCCACACGAACCTGCGTCGCCATGATCTCGCCCATCTCGACCTCCGCAAGGCGGACCTTAGCGGGGCACATCTGGAGGGGGCGGGCCTTTGGAGGGCGCATCTGGAGGGGGCGCTCCTCTTCGGGGCGCGTCTGGAGGGGGCGGACCTTTGGAGGGCGCGTCTGGAGGGGGCGGACCTTGGCGGGGCGCATCTGGAGGGGGCGGTCCTTAGCAGGGCACATCTGGAAGGGGCGGACCTTGGCGGGGCACATCTGGAGGGGGCGGACCTTGGCGGGGCGCATCTGGAGGGGGCGGATCTCAGCTGGGCGCATCTGGAGGGGGCGGACCTTAGGAGGGCCGATCTCAAGTCGGCAAACTGGGCGGGTGCTCACACCGGCTCACCCGCCCAGTTTGCCGATTTTCGAGGTGCCAGGGATCTGACGCAAGAGCAACTCGATCAGATGATCGGTAACGAAATGACGCTCCTGCCCAAGGATGAGGGCACCCTCACCATCCCCTCCTGCTGGAGGGGCGCGCCCGCATTCCTCGATGCGAAGATCGCGAACATGCCAGATGTGGGGGGTGGCCGGCGCGCTCCGGAAAAGGTCCGCGCCGAATTCCTCTGCCCGCCCGGCGAAGAGCCGAAGCGCACCGGCACCCGCCTGCCCCTCGACGCGGCCTATCCCGAGGGTCATCCGCTGAAGGGACGCGGTTGACCGGCCCGCGTTAACCTCTCAATCCTGAGAAGTTTGCTTGCCATATGGAATCCATACGCATTCCATATGGTTTCCAGATCGCCGGACGCGGCCTTAATCCCTTGGGATCATCCGCAGTCCGAGCTCGCGGAGCTGTTCGTTGGTGGGCTCCGACGGTGCCCCCATCATCAGGTCCTCGGCGCGCTGGTTCATCGGGAACATGATGACTTCACGGATGTTTTCCGCCCCGGCCAGCAACATGACGATGCGGTCCACACCCGGCGCGATGCCGGCGTGCGGCGGTGCGCCGAACTTGAAGGCCGAGAGCATGCCGCCGAAATGCGCATCCACGTAGTTCCGGTCATATCCCACGATCCGGAACGCCTCATACATGATCTCCGGCCGGTGGTTTCGCACCGCGCCCGAGCTCAGCTCCACGCCGTTGCAGACGATATCATACTGATAACCCAGGATTTCCAGCGGGTCCTGCGACTGCAGCGCCTCGAGCTCGCCCTGCGGCATCGAGAAGGGGTTGTGGCTGAAGTCGAGCTTGCCCGTCTCCTCGTCCTGCTCGTACATCGGGAAATCGACGATCCAGCAGAGCTCGAACCGGTCCTCGTCGGTGAGGCCAAGCTCGCGCCCGATCTGGTCGCGCGCCTTGCCCGCCACCGCCTGGAACTGCGCGGGCCGGCCGGCGAGGAAGAAGACGGCGTCGCCTTCACCCAATCCCAACTGTTCCCTGATAGCTTCGGTGCGTTCCGGCCCGAGCGCCTTGGCGACCGGCCCCGCGGCTTCCATGCCGCCGTCGTCCTGGGCGCGCCAGAAGATGTAGCCCATGCCGGGAAGGCCTTCGGATTGCGCGAAGGCATTCATCCGGTCGCAGAACTTCCGGCTTCCGCCGCCGGGCGCCGGGATCGCGCGTACTTCGTTGCCGGCCTTTTCGAGCAGCGAGGCGAAGATCTTGAAGCCCGATCCGGCGAAATGCTCCGAAACAATCTGCATTTTCAATGGGTTGCGCAGGTCCGGCTTGTCGGAGCCATACCAGAGCATCGAATCGCGATAGGCGATCCGCGGGAAGGTGCCCGTCACCGGGCGCCCGCCGCCGAACTCCTCGAACACGCCGCGCATCACCGGCTCGATCACCCCGAAGACATCCTCCTGGGTGGCGAAACTCATTTCCATGTCAAGCTGATAGAACTCGCCGGGCGAACGGTCCGCCCGCGGGTCCTCGTCGCGGAAGCAGGGTGCGATCTGGAAATAGCGGTCGAAGCCCGCGACCATGATGAGCTGCTTGAACTGCTGCGGCGCCTGCGGCAGCGCATAGAACTTGCCCGGGTGCAGGCGGGAGGGCACGAGGAAGTCGCGCGCGCCCTCGGGGCTCGAGGCGGTCAGGATCGGCGTCTGGAACTCGGTGAAGCCCGCCGCGACCATCGAGGCGCGCAGCTTCGCGATAACCTTCGAGCGCAGCACGATATTCTGGTGCAGACTGTCGCGGCGCAGGTCGAGGAAGCGATACTTGAGCCGGGTTTCCTCGGGGTATTCCACGTCGCCAAAGACCGGCAGCGGAAGCTCCTCGGCCGCGCCCAGCACTTCCATGTCGCGGATGTAGACCTCGATCTCGCCGGTCGCGAGCTTGGGGTTCACGAGCTCCGGCGCGCGCGCCTTCACGGTGCCGTCGATGCGGATCACCCATTCGGACCGCACCTTCTCGATGCCGGCAAAGGCCGGGCTGTCGCTGTCGGCCAGCACCTGGGTGATGCCGTAGTGGTCGCGCAGGTCGATGAAGAGCACGCCGCCATGATCGCGCACCCGGTGAACCCAGCCCGACAGGCGGACCGTTTCGCCGACATTCGCGCTCGAAAGCTGGGCGCAGGTGTGGGTGCGATAGGCGTGCATGGGAAACCTCGGATACTGGCGCGGCCTTCCGCGCGAGACGGCTCTTACACGCGAGCGATGGTCCGGCGCAAGGCCGCGGGCGCCGCTTCGGGGGCAGTGCGGGGCGGGTGAGTCGGGCGCGGGCGGGCCGGAGCGGGCGGCCAGGGCGGGCCTCCACTGGTATTTCATTGCCGAAAAACCGGACGGCGGCGAAAGATTCTGCTCCTGAGACAGGCAGGCGAGAGGCTATTTGCCATGCTGCCGCGGGGTCTCTTGGCGCAAGGGCCGCGTTGACTTACCCTCGACGGGGACAACGAGAATTCGCCTGTGATGCTTGAGAAACTTTTCCTCAAGGCGGTGCAGGGGCATTTCAAGGAGGGGGCCCTCACCGTCACATTGCCGTCCGGCGCGAGCGCGCGCCTCGGTGACGGAAGCGGCGCCCCTGTACATGTGCATATCCGGGATACGGGCGCGATCCGCGCGATGTTTGCCGATCCCAACCTCGGCGTGCCGGAGATGTATATCGCGGGCCGGCTAACGCTGGAGGAGGGCGATGTCTACGATCTCGTGGAGCTTGCCAAGCGCAATGGCGGCGCACAGCTTGCCACCCCGCTCGCGAAGCTCCTGCACCGCTGGCGGCGCTTCCGGGAATCGCCCCGGCTGAAGGCGATCAATCCGCGGCGCGCACGGGCCAATGTCGCGCATCACTACGATCTCGACGAACGCCTCTACCGCCTCTTTCTCGATGGCGACATGCAGTATTCCTGTGCCTATTTCGAGCATCCCGGCGTGCCGCTCGAGGTGGCGCAGCTCGCCAAGAAACGGCTGATTGCCGCGAAGCTCTGCGTGAAGCCCGGCGCCAGGGTGCTCGACATCGGATCGGGCTGGGGCGGCATGGCGCTGTACCTCGCGCAGGTCTGCGACGCCAAGGTCGTCGGCATCACGCTGAGCGAGGAGCAACTCCGGGTCTCGCGCAGCCGTGCCGCGGCGCTCGGTCTCTCCGATCGGGTGGAGTTCCGGCTGCAGGACTACAGGCTGGTCGAGGAGAATTTCGACAATATCGTATCGGTCGGCATGTTCGAGCATGTAGGCTTGCGCCACTACCCGGACTACTTCGATGCGGTCGCGCGATTGCTGAAGCCCGAGGGCGTGATGCTGCTCCATTCAATGGCGCAGCGGCATCCGGAGCCCTACAACCACCCGTTCATCGAGAAATACGTCTTCCCCGACGGCTATATTCCGGCGCTTTCGGAGGTTCTGCCCGCGGTCGAGGCGGCGGGGCTTCTGGTGCGGGATACCGAGATCCTCTCGCTGCATTATGCCGAAACGACCAAGGCCTGGCGGGAGCGTTTCCTTGCCCGTCGCGAGGAGGTTCTGGCGCTCTATGACGAGCAGTTCCTCAGGATGTGGGACTTCTACCTCGCCGGTTCGGAAGTCTCGTTTCGGTATGACGCCATCCACGTCTTCCACCTCCAGCTCGCCCGCGAACAGACCGCCGTGCCGCTGACGCGGGCCTATATTCCCGACGCCATGGCGCGGCTGAAGGAGGCGGAACGCGCCGTGCCGGACTATGCTGCGCTCCACGAGATCTCGCAGTTCGCGCGCCACGGCTGACCCGGCCCGGGCTCAGCGCCCGATCGCGCCGTGATAGAAGAAGAGGCCGAGGCCGCTGGTGAAGACGAGCATGCCGCAGACCGAATGCAGCACGCTTGCCATCGGGAAGCCGCCCCGGCGCAGATAGGCCTCGGCGAAGAGCATGCCGCCAAGGGTCGCGAGCGGCACGGCGACCCAGTTCCAGTAGGCGAGATGGGCGAGGCCGAAGACCGCACCATTGATCCCGACCGCAATCCGCCGGTCGGGGAAGAGCGCGCCGTAGCGGCGGAAGAAGAGCACGCGGAACATCACCTCCTGCGGCAGCGCCGAAAGCCAGGGATAGAGCAGGAGGATCGCGATCCAGAGCCCGGTCGCGAAGCGCGGCAGCGCCAGCGCCTGGCCAGGCAGGAGCAGCCAGACGAGGGCGCCGAGTGCGAGGGAGACGGCAAGCGCGACGCCGACGATGAGCCGGACGTCGAGCCCGCGCCAGCCCTCGAGCAGCTCGCTCCAGGAAAACCCCGGCGTGCGGGCGAGCATCAGGAGGGCGAGTGCCGTGGCCCCGAGAAAGCCCGCGGGCAGCAGCACGGAGGGGAGTGCGAGGGCAAAGACCACGGGCAGCCCGACATAGAGGAGGAGAAACTCCGCCCGGCGCCACCGAAGATCCGCCGCATCCGTCATCGGCCCGCTTCCCTCACCTCTGCCCGCCTGCGCGCGGATGGCGCAACATCGGCGGCTTGTGGACGCCGGCCGGGCCGAAGGGTCTTGCACCGCCCGAGGTGCCATCTATAACCACGGCGATTTACCGAAGTAAGGGGCGAATCCCGTCCCCCCGTTTTGCTGTGCGAAGCGGGCCAGTCGTGGCGAGGCCAAGATGCCGAAAAGAGAAGATATCCGCTCGATCATGATCATCGGAGCGGGACCGATCGTGATCGGCCAGGCCTGTGAGTTCGACTATTCCGGCGCGCAAGCCTGCAAGGCACTTCGCGAGGAGGGATACCGGGTCGTCCTGGTAAATTCGAACCCGGCCACGATCATGACCGATCCCGACATGGCGGATGCAACCTATATCGAGCCGATCACGCCCGAGATCGTTGCGAAGATCATCGAGAAGGAACGCCCCGACGCGCTCCTGCCGACCATGGGCGGCCAGACCGGCCTCAACACCGCTCTGAAGCTCGCCGACATGGGCGTGCTCGACAAGTTTAATGTCGAGCTGATCGGGGCGAAGCGCGAGGCGATCGAGAAGGCCGAGGACCGCGCGCTCTTCCGCGAGGCGATGGAGCGGATCGGGCTCGAGAACCCGAAGGCGACGATCGCCGAGTCGATCGAGGACGCCATGGCCGCGATCGAGACCGTGGGCCTTCCCGCGATCATCCGCCCCGCCTTCACCCTCGGCGGTACCGGCGGCGGCGTGGCCTACAACCGCGAGGATTACGAGCGCATCTGCAAGACCGGCCTCGATGCAAGCCCGGTGAGCCAGATCCTCATCGACGAGAGCCTGCTCGGCTGGAAGGAATTCGAGATGGAGGTGGTCCGCGACAAGGCGGACAACTGCATCATCATCTGCTCGATCGAGAACATCGATCCGATGGGCGTGCACACCGGCGATTCGATCACTGTCGCCCCGGCGCTGACGCTCACCGACAAGGAATACCAGATGATGCGCAATGCCTCGATCGCGGTCCTGCGCGAGATCGGGGTGGAAACCGGCGGCTCCAACGTCCAGTTTGCCGTGCAGCCTGAAACCGGTCGCCTCGTTGTCATCGAGATGAACCCGCGCGTCTCGCGCTCCTCGGCGCTCGCGTCCAAGGCGACCGGCTTCCCGATCGCCAAGATCGCCGCGAAGCTCGCCGTCGGCTACACGCTCGACGAACTCGACAACGATATCACGCAGGTCACGCCCGCGAGCTTCGAGCCGACCATCGATTATGTGGTCACCAAGATCCCGCGCTTTGCCTTCGAGAAGTTCCCCGGCGCCGAGCCGCTGCTCACCACCGCGATGAAATCGGTGGGCGAGGCGATGGCGATCGGCCGGACCTTCCACGAAAGCGTGCAGAAGACGCTCTGCTCGCTCGAGACCGGCCTGACCGGCTTCGACGAGGTCGAGATCGACGGTGTGGGCGAAGGAACGCCCCTGGCGGAGGTGAAGGCGGCCGTCACCAAGGCGCTCTCGCTCCGCACGCCCGACCGGCTGCGCGTCGCGGCGCAGGCGATGCGCCACGGGCTCAGCGATGACGAGATCGCGGCTGTCACCGCCTACGATCCCTGGTTCCTCGCCCGGATCCGCGAGATCGTCGACGAGGAAGCCCGCCTGCGCGAGGAAGGTCTGCCGCGTTCGGAGGCCGAACTGCGCCGGCTGAAGATGATGGGCTTCTCGGACGCCCGCCTTGCGACGCTCACCGCGCGGACGGAAACCTCGGTGCGCGCCGAGCGCCAGCGCTTCAACGTGCGCCCGGTCTTCAAGCGGATCGACACCTGCGCGGCCGAGTTCGAGGCGCAGACACCTTACATGTATTCGACCTACGAGGCCGATGCGATGGGCTTCACCGAATGCGAGGCGCGCCCGAGCGCACGCAACAAGGTGGTGATCCTTGGCGGCGGCCCGAACCGGATCGGGCAGGGCATCGAGTTCGACTATTGCTGCTGCCATGCCTGCTTCGCGCTTTCGGATGCGGGCTACGAGACCATCATGGTCAACTGCAACCCCGAGACGGTTTCGACCGACTACGACACCTCCGACCGGCTCTATTTCGAACCCCTGACGCTCGAGAACGTGCTCGAGATCCTGCGGGTCGAGCAGGAGAACGGCACGCTCAAGGGTGTGATCGTCCAGTTCGGCGGCCAGACGCCGCTGAAGCTTGCCAATGCGCTGCACGATGCGGGTATCCCTATCCTCGGCACCAGCCCCGACGCGATCGATCTCGCCGAAGACCGGGAGCGCTTCCAGCAGCTCCTGATGAAGCTCGAGCTCAAGCAGCCGGTGAACGGACTTGCCCGCTCGCCGCGGGAGGCCGAAGAGGTCGCGAAGCGGATCGGCTATCCGCTGGTGATCCGCCCCTCCTACGTGCTGGGGGGCCGGGCAATGGAGATCGTGCGCGATGACGCGCATCTTCAGCGCTACATCTCCGAGGCGGTGCATGTCTCCGGCGAGAACCCGGTGCTGCTCGACAGCTATCTGACCGGCGCGGTCGAGGTCGATGTGGATGCGATCTCCGACGGCATTGATGTGCACGTCGCAGGCGTGATGGAGCATATCGAGGAAGCGGGCGTGCATTCGGGCGACAGCGCCTGCGCGCTTCCGCCCTATTCGCTCTCGCCCGAGACCGTCGATCTGCTGAAGGAGCAGACCCGTGCGCTGGCGCTGGGCCTCAACGTCGTCGGGCTGATGAACGTGCAGTTCGCGATCAAGGACGGAGAGATCTTCGTTCTCGAGGTGAACCCGCGCGCTTCGCGCACCGTGCCCTTCGTGGCGAAGGCCGTCGGCTCGCCGATCGCCGGCCTCGCGGCGCGGGTGATGGCCGGCGAGCCGCTTGCGAACCTGCCGGTGAAATCGCCGGACATTTCCCATATCGCGGTGAAGGAAGCGGTGATGCCCTTCAACCGCTTCCCCGGCGTCGACACGATCCTTGGCCCGGAAATGCGCTCGACCGGTGAGGTCATGGGGCTTGACCGGAGCTTCAGCCGCGCCTTCCTCAAGGCACAGCTCGGGGCGGGCACCGCGCTGCCGACGCAGGGCACCGTGTTCGTTTCGGTCAAGGACAGCGACAAGGACGAGCTCATGCTCGAGGCGGCCCGCATCATGACAGGGCTCGGCTTCAAGCTTGTGGCGACCGGCGGCACGGCAAGCTTCCTGACGGAAAATGGCATCGCGGCCACGCGGGTGAACAAGGTCTATGAAGGCCGCCCCGACATCGTCGACCTGATGAAGGACGGCGGGGTGCAGGTGGTCTTCAACACGACCGAAGGCGCCCAGTCGATCGCCGACAGCCGCGAGATCCGTGCGCTCGCGCTCTCGGGCAAGATCCCCTATTTCACCACGGCAGCCGGATCGCGCGCGGCGGCGCTCGCGATGCAGAACCGGCTCGATGGCGAGCTCGAGGTCATGGCGCTGCAGGAACTCCAGGCCTGAGGCATCGGCGGATATCCGCCGATGCGAGTTCAATTGCAGAACGGTTAACGCGGTGGCACGTTGGTTCCCGAGGGTTGTATCCGAGGGGGACTTACCAATGCGCTACCGCGTCGTCCTGCCGCTTGTCGCGCTTCTGGCCATCATTCCGGCCGCCGTCATGATGAACGTGCCGCTGCGTCTCGTGCACGCGCCGATCGTGCCAGCTCCGCTTGCCCGTCCGGTCATGCCGACCGAGGCGCCCGGAGGCGAGCCGATCGCGGCAGCGACGCGCTGTCTTGCCGAGGCGGTCTATTTCGAGGCCCGGGGCACAAGCGCCAAGAGCCGCGCGGCCGTGGCCCATGTCGTGGTCAATCGTGCGCTGAGCCCGGATTTCCCCGATACGGTCTGTGCCGTCGTGCGGCAGGGCTGCCAGTTTTCCTATAATTGCGACGGAAAACCGGAGGTGCTGGCCGACCGGAAGAGCCGGGACAAGGCGATGGAAACCGCCCGTGCGGTCCTCGCGGACAGGATCCCCGATCCGACAGACGGCGCGCTCTTCTATCATGGCCGTTCGGTCAAGCCGGACTGGTCCGACGCATTCCAGCAGACCAGCGAGCTGGGCGGCCATATCTTCTACCGATACTAGGCCGCCGGGAGGGCTTCAGATGGCTCCCGCGAGGAAGCTCGCGCCCGCGATGGCGATCAGACCAGCAGTCGCGCGCGCCGCGATCTTGCCGGCAGGGTTGCGCCCGAGCAGGCCGAGGCCAAGCCCTGCGGCGTGCAGCATCGCCGTTGCCAGGAGGAAGCCGGCCGCATAGCTGGCCCAGTGCGCGCCCGCTGGCATTTCAGCGCCATGGGCGGCGCCATGAAAGAGCGCGAAGACCCCGACGGCGCCGGAGGCGAGCCAGACCGGCGCACGCAGCGCCAGCGCGGTGCAGAGACCGATCACCAGAACCGAAGCCGCAATTCCCGTTTCGAGCGCCGGAACGGCAAGCCCCGCGGCGCCAAGCCCGGCGCCCGCGGCCATCGCCGCCGGAAAGGCGAGCGGCAGGGCAAGGACGGCTCTTCCGCCGAGGAATGCCGCCCAGAGGCCCACGGCGACCATTGCTGCGAGGTGGTCGGCGCCAAGCAGCGGGTGCAGAAAGCCCGCGCCGAAGCCGCTGCCTTCGGGATGGCCGGTGTGTGCAAAGGCCGGGGCGGCGAGCGCGCAGGTCAGGGTGGCGAGGCCGACGCGATGCAGGATGGCGCGGGAGCTCATGGGCGGATACCTCCGGTCTCAGGGATGTTGCGAGACATCTTGAGGGGAGGGGGAGGCCTGTCAATCGCGCGGCGCCGCTTCTTCGGGCAGCATTCCGCAAACGCTCAACAATTGGGCACATTGATCGCGAGGCCGCCCAAGGATGTCTCCTTGTGCCTTTCGTCCATGTCGCGACCGGTCTGCCGCATCGTCTCGATACAGGCATCAAGGCTCACCAGATGCCAGCCGTCGCCCCGGAGCGCGAGGGAGGCGGCCGAGACGGCCTTGATCGCCCCGAGCCCGTTGCGCTCGATGCAGGGCGCCTGCACCAGTCCGGCGATCGGGTCGCAGGTCATGCCGAGATGGTGCTCGAGCGCGATCTCGGCTGCGTTCTCGATCTGGCGCGGCGTGCCACCCAGCACGGCGGCGAGCCCGGCAGCGGTCATCGCCGCCGCGCAGGGCTTCGAGGAAGCGGCCGGCGGCAACCATCGGCCCCATCTTATGGCTCGAGGATGGCCGGATGCCGACCTTGAAGATATCGAAGACGCTGAGGAACATGACGCTCCGCCCCGTGGTGCGAAGGCTTCGATCCTGGGGCGAAAAGCTGGCGTCGCACGCGGCGAATAGCGACATTCGCGGGCGATCGTGCGCCGCTTCGGGCCGGAATGCGCCTTCCGGTCCCCCGTCAAAGCGCCTATAAATCGCCGGTGTTTCCTCGGGAGGGACCCCATGTCGAACAGCCTGTCACCCGCCGACATTGCGAAAAGCAGCGCCGCGCGCAGGGCGTTGGAGTTGGTGGAGTCGGGCATGACGCTTGGGCTCGGCACCGGCTCGACCGCCGCGTGGTTCGTGCGTCTTCTGTCCGAGCGGATCCGCGCCAACGAGCTCGCGGTCGTCGGTGTCGCGACCTCCAGCACCACCATGTGGCTCGCCCGCGAGCTCGGTGTGCCGCTCAAGTCCCTCGACGAGGCGGGCACGATTGACATGACCGTCGACGGCGCGGACGAGTTCGATGTGGCGCTCAACCTCACCAAGGGCGGCGGGGCCGCGCTCCTTCAGGAGAAGATCGTCGCCTCCGCCAGCCGCCGCATGGTGGTGATCGCCGACCGCGGCAAGCAGGTCGAGCATCTGGGCGCCTTTCCCCTGCCCGTCGAGGTTGTCCGCTTCGGCCATCGGGTGACGGAGGCGGCCATCGCGCGCACGCTGCAGGATCTGGATGTGGACGGGCGGGAGATCAGCCTGCGCATGTCCTCGGGGCACCCGCTGGTGACCGACGAGGGGCATCACATCCTCGACCTTCACCTCGGCCGCATCGGCGATCCGCCTGCGCTTGCCCGCGCTCTCAGCCAGTTGCCGGGCGTTGTCGATCACGGACTTTTCATTGGCATGGCAGATGCCGTGATTATCGGTGATGAAAACGGCGAGAGTGAGTTGATCGAGCGAAAGTCGATATTAGATCTGGGCGAGCAAATGCGAAACGAAGACGCCTGAACCGGAGCCGAGAACGCGTGAAATGACTGATTTCGACTTCGACCTTTTCGTGATCGGCGGCGGGTCGGGTGGTGTTCGCGCTGCGCGCATTGCAGCCCAGCATGGCGCGCGCGTCGGCCTTGCCGAGGAATATCGCTACGGCGGCACCTGCGTCATCCGTGGCTGCGTTCCGAAGAAGCTGATGGTCTACGCCAGCGGGTTTCCCGATGCCTTCGAGGATGCCGCAGGTTTCGGCTGGACGGTCGGGCCGCGAAGCTTCGACTGGTCGCGGCTGATCGCGGCCAAGGATGCGGAGATCTCGCGGCTCGAGGCGATCTATCACGGCAATCTCCAGAAGACGGGCGTACAGGTCTTCGGTGCCCGCGCGCGGCTCGAGTCGCCCCACGAGATCACGCTCGCGACCGGTGCGCACTACAGCGCGAAGCATGTGCTGATCGCGACCGGCGGAACGCCTTTCGTTCCGGAGATTCCGGGCGCGGAACTCGGCATCACCTCGAACGAGATCTTCGACCTGGAGACGCAGCCACGGCGCATGATCATCGTCGGCGGCGGCTATATCGCCTCAGAATTCGCCGGGATCATGAACGGGCTCGGCACCCATGTCCGCCAGCTCTACCGTGGCGACCAGATCCTGCGCGGCTTCGATCAGGACATCCGTGATCACGTCGCCGATGCGATGCGGGCGCGCGGCGTGGTGGTCGAGATCCAGCGCGACGTGGTTACGGTCGAGAAATCCGGCGACGAGCTCGAGGTCACGCTCGACAATGGTGAATGCCACCGGGTCGATCAGGTCATGTTCGCAACCGGGCGCGTGCCGAACACGTCCGGGCTCGGGCTCGAAGCTCTCGGGGTGAAGCTCAAGGGCAATGGCGCGATCGTGGTCGATGAATGGTCCCAGACCTCCGTGCCGTCTGTCTATGCCGTGGGCGACGTGACCGACCGGGCCGCGTTGACACCGGTTGCGATTCGCGAGGGCCATGCCTTCGCCGATACGGTTTTCGGCGCGCGGGCGGTCCGGCCTGACCACCGGCTGATCCCCACGGCGATCTTCACCCAGCCCGAAGCGGGAACCGTCGGGCTCACCGAGGCCGAGGCACGCGCGGCGGGTGAGGTCGAGATCTATCGCTCCGTGTTTCGCCCGATGCTGAATACGCTTGGCGGCCGGCCCGAGCGCATGATGATGAAGCTCATCGTCTCCAAGGCGGACCGCAAGGTACTGGGTTGCCATATCGTCGGCCATGGCGCGGGCGAGATGGCACAACTTGTCGCGATCCCCATGCGGATGGGCGCGACAAAGGAAGACTTCGACGCCACCATGGCGGTGCATCCCACGGCGGCCGAAGAACTGGTCACCATGCGCTCGCCGGTTGAATGACGGATTGATTTAACACGCGAAAGCCGCGAGGTTCCCCGGGGTGCGGGAGCGGGGCGGAAAACGCGAAATAAATGAGAGAGGAGCGCAGCGGCGGATGCCATATAGCAATGACGGCGGGCCCTGGGGCAGCGGCAAGAAAGGCGGCGGCAATCAGGGCGGTGGCGGCAAGGGACCCTGGGGCGGCGGTGAACGCGGCGATCGTGGCGGCCGCGGCAACGGCGGTCCTGGCGGTCAGCCGCCGGTGCCGGACATTGACGAGATCGTGCGCAAGGGCCAGGAGCAGCTCAAGATCCTGATGGGCGGACGCTCGGGCGGCTCCGGGCGCGGCCCGTCCGGCGGCTCCGGCGGGGGCGGGGGCGGCTTCAGCCGGATCGGCATTCTTGTCGTCGTCGGCGTGCTGCTCGTTGGCTGGCTCGCGATGTCGTTCTACCGCGTGCAGGACTTCGAACGCTCCGTGGAACTGACCCTTGGCGAGTGCCGCGGCGATTGTGTCGGCGGGCCTGGCCTCAACTTTGCGCCCTGGCCGATCGTCACGCATGTGATCATTCCGGCCTTCCGGGAGCAGACGGTGGAGATCGGTGCGGGCACGGTGCGTGGTGCGAGTGCGGGCCTCATGCTGACCGGCGACGAGAACATCGTCGACATCAACTTCGAGGTGGTCTGGAACGTCCGCAATCCCGAGGAATTCCTCTTCAACCTGTCGAATCCCCAGTCGACCATCGAGGCGGTGGCCGAGTCGGCGATGCGCGAGGTGGTGGCGCGCTCCGAACTCGCGCCGATCCTCAACCGCGACCGTGGTGTCATCAGCCAGGAGGTGCAGGATCTCATCCAGTCCACCCTCGACGAATATGGCTCGGGCGTGAACATCGTCCGCCTCAACTTCGACAAGGCCGATCCGCCCGCCGAAGTGATCGACGCCTTCCGCGAGGTGCAGGCCGCACGCCAGGAGCGCTCGACGCTTCAGAACCGCGCGGATGCCTATGCCAACGAGCGCCTCGCCGGGGCGCGCGGTCAGGCTGCCGAGATCGTGCAGGAGGCCGAGGGCTACCGTGCGCGGGAAGTGAACTCCGCGCAGGGTGATGCAAGCCGCTTCAGCGCCGTGCTCACCGAATACCTCAAGGCACCGGATGTCACCCGCGAGCGCCTCTATCTCGAAACGATGGAAGGCGTGCTTGGCAGCGTGCAGATGTATCTGCTCGACACGCCCACGGGGAATGCTCAGGGCGTCGTGCCCTATCTCCCGCTCAATGAACTCCGCTCGGGCGCCGTGCCGACGACCACCAGCACCGGAGGGGCCAACTGATGCGCAAGCTTCCCGTCATCGCGATTGTCGTCGCCGTCATCGTCTTCCTGCTCGCCAATTCGATCTTCATCGTGGACGAGCGCCAGAAGGCCATGGTGCTGCAGTTCGGCCAGGTGAAATCGGTGAAGGAAGAGCCTGGCCTCGCCTTCAAGATTCCCTTCATCCAGAACGTCGTCTTCTATGATGCCCGTATCCAGGGTCTCGAGACGCAGGCGCTCGAAGTCACACCGCTCGACGACCGTCGTCTGATCGTCGATGCCTTCGCGCGCTGGCGTATTCAGGACGTCGAGCAGTTCCGCCGCGCGATCGGCGCGGGCGGGGTTTCCTCCGCCGAGCAGCGGCTGAGCTCGATCCTGCGGGCGAACATCCGCGAAGCGCTGGGTGCCGTCCGTTCCGAGGCGGTGCTCTCGCCGGATCGTGTCGGTCTGATGAACCGGATCCGAGACGCCTCGATCCTGGAGGCGCGTGCGCTCGGCATCAACATCATCGACGTGCGCCTGAAGCGCGCGGATCTGCCGGAGCAGAACCTCGAGGCAACATTCCAGAGGATGCAGGCCGAGCGCGAGCGTGAAGCGGCGGACGAGCGGGCACGCGGTAACGAGGCGGCACAGCGTGTGCGGGCTCAGGCCGACCGGACCGCGATCGAGATCGTCTCCGAGGCAGAGCGCGATGCCAACATCATCCGCGGTGAAGCCGATGCGCAGCGGAACAGCATTCTTGCGGATGCCTATACGGCCGATCCGGAGTTCTTCAGCTTCACCCGCTCGATGCAGGCCTATGGCTCGGCGCTCAAGAGCGGCAACACCACGATGATGCTCGAGCCGGACAGTGCCTTCTTCGACTACCTGAAGTCACCGCTGTCGCGTTCGGGCACGTTGCCTTCTTCCGCACAGGCGCCGGCCGCGGCGACTGTCGAGGACGCGCCTGCCGCGTCCGCCGGAGACGCGCCCGCCGTCGGGGAATGATCAGGGATCTTCTCTTCGGCCTCGGAATGGTCGCCATCGTCGAGGGTCTCGTCCTCGCGGTGGCGCCGGTCCGGCTCCAGGAACTCCTGGCGGTGCTTGCACGCATGAATCCCGAACAGCGGCGGGCCCTCGGGCTCGCCGCTGTCGCTTCGGGTGTTGCTGTCGTGTGGCTGGTCCGCGGCTGATCGAACGGCGGAAGGCCTCTTCCCGGGAGGAAGAGGCAAGGGGCTGGGCCGGCGCGGGCCCGAAGGCTGCGCCGGCCGCCGAGACTCAGGTGAGCATGGTCAGGGGCTTTTCGAGCCCGGTCTTGAGCGCGTCGAGGAACTGGGCCCCGAGCGCGCCGTCGATGACCCGATGGTCGACCGAGAGCGTGACCGACATCATGGTCGCGACCTCAATCTCTCCCGCATCCGAGACGATCGGCTTCTTCACGCCTGCACCCACCGCGAGGATGGAGGCATGCGGCGGGTTGATGACCGCGTCGAAATTCTCGACCCCGAACATGCCGAGGTTGGAGATCGCGAAGCTGCCGCCCTGGTATTCGTGGGGAGCAAGCTTGCGGTCACGGGCCCGCTTGGCAAGGTCCTTCATCTCCGCCGAGATCGCGGACATCGACTTCATGTCGGCGTCCTTGATGAGCGGGGTAAAGAGGCCGCCCTCGATCGCCACGGCCACCGCGACATCGGAGGCCTTGAACTTCAGCACCCGGTCGCCGGCCCAGACCGCATTGCAGTCCGGAACCTGCTGAAGCGCCTGGGCACAGGCCTTGATGATGAAGTCGTTGACCGAGAGCTTCACGCCCCGGTCGGCGAGCTCCTTGTTGAGCTGGCCGCGGAAGGCCAGCAGCGGATCAAGACGGATCTCGCGGCGCAGGTAGAAATGCGGGATCGTCTGCTTGGCTTCGGTGAGACGCGCAGCAATGGTCTTGCGCATGCCGTCGAGGGTGACTTCCTCGAAGCTCCGGTCGGCATACATCTTCTTGATCGCGTCGGCGCTGGGGCCAGCGGCCGGGGCCGCTGCCGCCGCCGGAGCGGAGGCCGCTGCCGCCGGGGCCGAGGCCGGTGCAGCCGCTTCGGGCTTGGCGTTCTCGACATCGGCCTTCACGATCCGGCCGTTCGGGCCGGTTCCCTTGACCTTGGCGAGATCGAGCCCCTTCTCGGCCGCGATGCGGCGGGCGAGCGGTGAGGCGAAGATCCGGCCGCCGTCCGCCGACTTGGGCGCTGCGGGGGCCGGCGCGGCAGCTTCGGCTGCTGCGGGTTTCTTCTCATCAGCGGCGGGAGCTTCCTCGGCCGGAGCCGAGGAAGAGGCTGCAGGCGCAGCCCCCGGATCGGAGGGGATGTCGTCGGCGCTCTCGCCTTCCTCGAGCATCACGGCGATCAGGTCGTTGACCTTCACGCCCGCAGTGCCCTCGGGAACGACGATCTTGCCGAGCGTGCCTTCCTCGACCGCCTCGAACTCCATCGTCGCCTTGTCGGTCTCGATCTCGGCGAGGATATCGCCGGAAGAAACCGTGTCGCCTTCCTTCTTCAGCCAGCGGGCGAGGGTGCCCTCCTCCATCGTCGGAGAGAGAGCGGGCATCAGGATGTTGATGGGCATTGTGCTCTTCTCCTCAGCGGTAGGTGACGGCCTTGACGGCGGCGATCACTTCGGCGGTCGTGACCAGCGCGAGCTTCTCGAGATTGGCTGCATAGGGCATGGGCACGTCCTTGCCGGTGCAGTTGATCACGGGGGCATCGAGATAGTCGAAGGCCTCCTGCATCAGCACGGCCGAGATGTGGTTGCCGATCGAGCAGACCGGGAAGCCTTCCTCGACGGTGATGCAGCGGTTGGTCTTCTGCACCGAGCGGATGACGGTTTCCGTGTCGAGCGGACGCAGCGAGCGCAGGTCGATGACCTCGGCCGAGATGCCTTCCTTCTCGAGTTCTTCGGCCGCCTGCATGGAATAGGTCATGCCGATGCCGAAGCTCACGATGGTGACATCCGTTCCGCGCCGCGCGATGCGGGCCTTGCCGATCGGGAGTACGAAATCGTCGAGCTCCGGCACGTCGAAGCTGCGGCCGTAGAGGATCTCGTTCTCGAGGAAGATGACCGGGTTCGGGTCGCGAATCGCCGCCTTGAGCAGACCCTTGGCATCGGCCGCCGAATAGGGCTGCACGACCTTGAGGCCGGGCACCTGCGCATAGGTGGTGGCGAAATCGTGGCTGTGCTGGGCCGCCACGCGCGCCGCGGCGCCGTTCGGGCCACGGAAGACGATCGGCGAACCCATCTGGCCGCCCGACATGTAGAGGGTCTTGGCCGCCGAGTTGATGATATGGTCGATGGCCTGCAGCGCGAAGTTGAAGGTCATGAACTCGACGATCGGCTTGAGACCGGCAAAGGCCGCACCAACCGCAAGCCCGGCAAAGCCGTGCTCGGTGATCGGCGTGTCGATCACCCGCTGGCCGCCGAACTCGTCGAGCAGACCCTGGCTGATCTTGTAGGCGCCCTGATATTCGGCGACCTCCTCACCCATCAGGAACACGTCGCCATCGCGCCGCATTTCCTCGGCCATGGCGTCGCGGAGCGCTTCGCGCACGGTCTGGGACTTGTAGGTGGTGCCTTCGGGAACTTCCGGCGTCTCCGGAACGTCCACGGCGGCGGGAACCTTGGGCTGCGCGCCCGGGCCCTCGTCCGGCAGGTCGGCACCGGCTTCCGCGGCAGGAGCTTCCTCGGCGGCCGGAGCGGCATCCGTCGACAGGTTGTCGGCGGCGGACGCGTCCTCGCCTTCCTCGAGCAGCACGGCGATGGGCGTGTTCACCTTCACCCCTGCGGTGCCCTCGGGCACGACGATCTTGCCGAGGATGCCCTCGTCGACCGCCTCGAACTCCATCGTCGCCTTGTCGGTCTCGATCTCGGCGAGGATGTCACCGGAAGACACCGTGTCGCCTTCCTTCTTCAGCCACTTTGCGAGCGTGCCTTCTTCCATCGTCGGAGAAAGCGCGGGCATGAGAATCTGTGTTGCCATCTGTCGTCCCCCCTCAGCGATACACGTCGGTCCAGAGTTCGGCCTCGGCGGGTTCCGGGCTCTCCTGGGCAAATTTCGCGGCGTCATTCACGACGGACTTGATCTCCTTGTCGATCGCCTTGAGGTCGTCTTCGGTGGCGTAGTCCGAGGAAACGAGCAGTTCGCGCACGTGGTCGATCGGATCGCGCTCCTCGCGCATCTTCTGCACCTCTTCGCGCGTACGGTATTTCGCCGGGTCGGACATCGAGTGGCCGCGATAGCGATAGGTGTTCATTTCGAGGATGTAGGGGCCGTCTCCCGCGCGGCAGTGCGCGGTGGCCTTCTGGCTTGCATCGCGCACGGCCAGCACGTCCATGCCGTCGACCGCCTCGCCGGGGATGCCGAAGGCCTCGCCGCGGGTGTAGAGCGCCGGCGTGGAGGACGCGCGGGCGAGCGAGGTGCCCATCGCATACTGGTTGTTCTCGATGACGAAGATCACCGGAAGCTTCCAGAGCGAGGCCATGTTGAAGGTCTCGTAGACCTGGCCCTGGTTGGCGGCACCATCACCGAAATAGGTGAAGGCGACGTTGTCATTGCCCCGGTACTTGTTGGCAAAGGCAAGGCCCGCGCCAATCGGGACGTTCGCGCCCACGATGCCGTGGCCGCCGTAGAATTCCTTTTCCTTGGAGAACATGTGCATCGAGCCGCCCTTGCCGCGGGAGTAGCCTCCCTCGCGGCCTGTGAGCTCGGCCATGACCCCCTTGGGGTCCATGCCGCAGGCGAGCATGTGTCCATGGTCGCGGTAGGTGGTGACGCGCTGGTCGCCTTCCTTCGCCGCCGACTCGAGGCCGACGACGACGGCCTCCTGTCCGATGTAGAGGTGACAGAATCCCCCGATCTGTCCCATGCCGTAAAGCTGCCCGGCCTTCTCTTCGAAGCGCCGGATCAGGAGCATCTCCTTGTAGTAGGTCTGGAGCTCCTCCTTGGTGGCTGAATTGGGCTTTCCGGCTGGTTTGCTGGTCGCCATGCGTTTCCCCTCACGATGGTTTAACGTTGAACCATTTTTGATTATAACGGCCTGCGGGAAATTTGGAAGGCCGGAAGCGCATTTGGTAGGCAGATTTCGGCCGGAATCGCGAAATCATGCCGCCGATCGACACAAAGCGAGAACTGGCCGGCAGGGATTGCGCGAAAGACGAAAATGCAGCGGCAGGGATGCCACAGCGCACCGGGCGATCTGTGCATCGCTTGCAACAGTCGAAGCCCTCAGAGAGCGCGCCTTCGCCGATTAGCGGATGATGATCTCGTCGGCCCGGGCGAGACCGAGCACCTTGCGGGCCTGTTCGTCGAGCAGTTCGAGATCCAGATGATCGACTGAAAGCCGCTCGGTCTTGTTCTCGATCGCCGCACGCTGTGTCTGGAGGGCTGCGAGCTCGGCTTCCAGCCGCGTCTCCTGCGCCTCGATCTGGAAGAGGCGGAAGAGGCCGTATTCGCCCTGAAGGGCTGCGAAGGTGAGATAACAGACGAGAGCGATCATGACGATCGCAAAGACCGCACTACCGGCGCTGAGGCCGCGCGATTCGAGTTCCGGGTGCATGACCTGCCACTTCTTGTTTCCTGCCCGTTCAGGAACTCTGGCAGAATTCGGGGGACATGGAAATCCCCCGAATCCGTCACATTCTAGGCGTAGGCCGGGATCAGCCCTTGCCCTTGTAGATGTCGACCAGCTTGCCGAGCATCTCGAGCGCATCTTCGCGCGAACGCTGGAAGCTGTTGCGGCCGATGATCGAGCCGTTGCCGCCGCCGTCGCGGATCGCGCGGGCGTCGTCATAGACCGCGTCGGCGCCCTTCGAGGCCCCGCCGGAGAAGACGATCAGACGACGGCCGTTGAACGAGGACTGCACGCAGTGCTTCACGCGGGCGGCGAGGGTGGAGATGTCGATGCCCTGCTCGGCATAGACCTTCTGGCACTCGGGCTGCATCACGTGATCGGTCGAGAGCTTGATCTTGATGATGTGGGCGCCGAGCAACGCCGCGATGTGGGCGGCATAGGCGCCGACGTCGACAGCGGTTTCGCCGTCCTTGGTGATACCTTCCCCGCGCGGGTAGGACCAGATCACGGTGGCGATGCCCTTGGCCGCGGCTTCCTTCCGCATCTCGACGATCTCCTCGAACATGTCGAGGGCACTGTCGGAGCCCGGATAGATCGTGAAGCCGATTGCGGCGCAGCCGAGGCGCAGCGCGTCGTCGACCGACGCCGTCACGGCCTGGTTCTTCGCCGCTGTGCCCGACATCAGCGAGTTGGCGGAGTTGACCTTGAGGATCGTCGGGATCTGGCCGGCAAAGGTGTCGGCACCGGCTTCGAGCGGCCCGAGCGGAGCGGCATAGGCGTTGAGGCCGGCGTCGATCGCGAGCTGGTAGTGGTAATGCGGGTCATAGCCGGCCGGGTTCGGCGCGAAGCTGCGGGCCGGGCCGTGCTCGAAGCCCTGGTCCACCGGCAGGATGATCATCTTGCCAGTGCCGCCGAGCTTGCCGGACATCAGCATATCGCAGAGCTTGGCTTTGACGCCCGGCGTTTCGCCTTCGTAATTGGCGAGGATCTTCTGGACTGTACGTGTCGCCTTCATGATCGTTCCTTCACAGTGGCAAATACAAACTCAGGACTGTTCGAGCGCGGCGACGCCGGGCAGCACCTTGCCCTCCAGCCATTCGAGAAATGCGCCTCCGGCGGTGGAGACATAGGTAAAGTCTTCCGCGGCGCCGCTGGCGTTGAGCGCGGCGACCGTATCGCCGCCGCCCGCGACGGTCAGCACCCGGCCGGCCTTGGTCAGCGCCGCCGCCCGCTTCGCGGCCGCATCGGTCGCCGCGTTGAACGGCGCGATCTCGAAGGCGCCGAGCGGCCCGTTCCAGACGATTGTCTTCGCCGCCTCGAAGACCAGCGCGATCTGGGCGATGGTTGCCGGGCCCGCATCGAGGATCATCGCATCCGCCGGGCAGGCATTCGCCGCGACGATCTCGTGGGGCGCATTGGCCTTGAACTCGCGCGCGATGACGACATCGGTCGGCAGCACCAGCGTGCAGTTCGCCGCCTCGCTCTTGGCCATGATCTCCTGCGCCGTGCCGGTCATGTCATGCTCGCAGAGCGATTTCCCGACATCGATGCCCTGGGCGGCGAGGAACGTGTTGGCCATGCCGCCGCCGATGACGATGCTGTCGACCTTGTCGATGAGGTTGCCGAGAAGCTCGAGCTTGGTCGACACCTTTGCCCCGCCGACAACCGCGACGACGGGCCGTTCCGGCGCACCGAGCGCCTTTTCGAGCGCGCTGAGCTCGGCCTGCATCAGCCGCCCGGCGCAGGCCGGCAGCAGGCGCGCGATCCCTTCGGTCGAGGCGTGTGCCCGGTGTGCCGCGGAGAAGGCGTCGTTGCAGTAGACATCGCCGATCGCGGCCATCGCCTTGGCGAAAGCCGGGTCGTTCTTCTCTTCCTCGGCGTGGAAGCGGGTGTTCTCGAGCAGCAGCACCGATCCTGGAGGCAGATCGGCAATCGCCTTTTCCGCCACGTCGCCGACACAATCCTCGGCAAACGCCACCGGCACGCCGAGAACCTTCTCGAGCGCCGGCAGGGTCATCCGGAGGCTCATCTCCGGCACGACCTTGCCCTTCGGGCGGCCGAAATGGGCGAGAAGCACCGGCTTCCCGCCCTTGGCGAGGATGTCCTTGACGGTCGGCGCGATCCGCTCGATCCGCGTCGCGTCGGTCACCTTCCCCGCCTCGACGGGAACGTTGATGTCGACGCGGGTCAGCACGACCTTTCCCGAGAGTTCCATATCGTCGAGTGTCTTCCAGGCCATGCGTTCCTCGCCAATCAGTTGTGTTGCCCGAACCGGACGGATCCGCTTCGTTACAGCAGGTTCTCGACCCTTTCTGCAACCGCTTCCGCCGTGATTCCGAAGTGTTTGAAGAGCTCCGGTGCCGGGCCGGAAGCGCCGAAGCCTTCCATGCCGACAAAGGCCGCCTTCTTGTCGGAGCCCCGCTCGCCGCAGAGCCAGCGGTCCCAGCCCATGGAGCCGGCCGCCTCGATGCCGACGCGCACCGCACCCGCGGGAAGGACCCGCCGGCGGTAGCTCTCGTCCTGCTCCGAGAAGAGCTCCCAGCAGGGCATGGAGACGACGCGCGTGCCGATCCCCTTCTCCTGCAGGATCGCCCGGGCCGCCATGGCCACCTCGACCTCGGAGCCGGTTGCGAGCAGGATCGCCCGCCGCCGTCCCTCGGCTTCCGCCAGCACATAGGCACCACGCGCCGAGAGATTGGCCCGGCCATGCGTCTCGCGCAGCGTCGGCAGCCCCTGGCGGGTCAGCGCGAGGATCGAAGGCCGCGCCGCGCCGGTGAGCGCGATCTCCCAGGCTTCCACCGTCTCGACCATGTCGGCCGGGCGGAAGACCGCGAGATCGGGCATCGCGCGCAGGGCGGCCATGTGCTCGACCGGCTGATGCGTCGGACCGTCCTCGCCAAGACCGATGGAGTCATGGGTGAAGACATAGACCACCCGCTGCTTCATCAGCGCCGAGAGACGGATCGCGCCACGAGCGTAATCGCTGAAGACGAGGAAGGTGCCGCCGTAGGGCACGCGGCCGCCATGGAGCGCGATGCCGTTCATCGCCGCCGCCATGCCGTGCTCGCGGATGCCGTAATGCACATAGCGTCCCGCGCGGTTTTCCGCGGCGAAGATGCCGAGCCCCTTGGTCAGCGTGTTGTTCGAGCCGGTAAGGTCCGCCGAACCGCCGATCGTCTCGGGCATGACCTCGTTGATGACCTCGAGCACCTTCTCGGAGGCCGAGCGCGTCGCGAGCTTCGGCGCGGCCTCGACCTGGGCCTTGCGGAAGTTCGTGAGCGCGGTGACGAGCTTCCGCGGCGCTTCGCCGGCGATCAGGCGGGCGAACTCGGTCTGCTTGCGCCCCGTGAGCTTCGCCAGCCGCTCGGACCAGGCCTCGCGCGCGGCACCGCCGCGAGAGCCGATGGCGCGCCAGGCCTCGAGGATGTTGCCCGGAATCTCGAAGGCGGGATGCGACCAGCCGTAGATCTCGCGAACCGTCGCGATCTCGTCGGGTCCGAGGGGCGAGCCATGCGCGCCCTTGGTGTCCTGCTTGTTGGGCGAGCCGAAACCGATATGGGTCCGGCAGTCGATCAGCGCGGGCCGGTCGGACGCCTTCGCCTCGCGGATCGCCCGGTCGATATCTTCCGGGTCGTGGCCGTCACAGGCATGCACGGACCAGTCGGAGGCCGCGAAGCGCGCCGCCTGGTCGGTGATGTCCGACAGCGAGACCTTGCCGTCGATCGAGATGCCGTTGTTGTCCCAGAAGACAATCAGTCGCGAGAGCTTCTGCATGCCGGCAAGCCCGATGGCTTCCTGGCTCACGCCCTCCATCAGACAGCCGTCTCCCGCGATCACATAGGTGTGGTGATCGACGACCTTGCGGCCGAACTGCGCCGCGAGGCTTTCCTCGGCAAGCGCCATGCCGACCGCGGTGGCGAGACCCTGGCCGAGCGGGCCGGTCGTTGTCTCGATGCCGGTGGCGTGTCCGTATTCCGGGTGGCCGGCGCATTTCGAGCCGAGCTGGCGGAAGTTGCGGATGTCCTCGATGGACATGTCCTCGTAGCCACAGAGATAGAGCAGCCCGTAGAGCAGCATCGAGCCGTGCCCGGCGGAGAGCACGAAGCGGTCGCGGTCCGGCCAGTGCGGGTCGCGCGCGTCGAATTTCAGATGCTTCTCGAAGAGGACCGTCGCCACGTCCGCCATGCCCATCGGCATGCCGGGATGACCCGAGTTGGCCTGCTGGACGGCGTCCATGGCGAGGACCCGAAGGGCGGCCGCCTTCTCCCAATGGGCGGGATGAAGTTCGCGGAGTTCGCTGATATCCAAGGTCGAGACCTTTCATGCAGATCGGTTTCGCGCCCAAGAAAGACGGCGGAACCGGAATGTGGCGCACTGATAGCAGCCCGGAAACAAGGGTCAAGGCGGTTTCGCCCCCCTCAGGCGGCCCTGGCACCGACTTTTGGCGCGATCCCACCGCTTCGGGCGGGTTTCCCGCCGGTTTCCTCGGCCGAGGGCGCGCTTGCCACAGTGTGTGGCCGGAGTGCCCTGCGCTGATTGCATTGTCACGGAGGCCTGCCTAAAACTGGTCGCACAGGTTTCGGAAGAGCACATATGGGTCAGATAAACGAACTTGAAACGCAATTCGCCCGTGCCCTCGACCGGCTGCGGGCGGCAGTGGCGGCGCGCAGGACATCGGGGGAAGCTCCGGACGATGATGCCATGCGCCAGCGCATCGCATCGCTCGAGAACGACAAGGCGAAGCTTCTCGATGAGCTCGTCGGCATCCGCGCCAAGCGCGACAAGGATGTCGCGGCGCTCGACGATCTCATCTCGCAGTTGAAACCTCTGATCGAGGAGGCCTGAGCATGCCCGAACTCATTCTCGAAATCGGGGGCCGGGTCTACGAGGTCGCCTGCGAGGCCGGCGAGGAGAAATCGCTCGAGCATGCCGCGGGGCTCTTCGATGCCGAGGCGCAGCAGGTCGTCGCCATCGGCGGCATGACCGAGAAGCGCACGCTGCTTCTGGCCGGGCTCATGCTCGCCGACCGGCTTGCCGGCATGCAGCGCCAGCTCGACGAGGCGGCGGAACATCTGCGTGCGGCGGAAGACCGGGTGCGAATCACGGAAGCCAAGGCTGCGATGCTCGCTTCCAACGCGATGAGATCCGAGAGTGTCGCGCGTCATCTGTCCGACGATGAAATCGAGCAGCTCATTGCCGAAAACGACGTGGCGGTGGGGCTTCTCTCCAAGGTTCTCGAGGACATCAACGCGCTGGCCGACGAGGTCGAGGCCGAGGCGCGCGCCGGCTGATATCACCCCTTCGAGGGCGTGACGGGGTCTCCCGAAGGTTGGGGAACCTGCCGCTGCGGTGGCGCGTTTCGTCGCCATGAGCAACATAGACATACACCCCGCCCTGCGGGCGTCGGTCGACGTTCCGCCTTCCGATCCTGTGCCTGTGCCGCCGGGGCCCGATCTTCCCGGTGAGATGCCCTCCGAGGAGCCGCCGCTGGTGCCTCCGACCGAGCCCGCGATCGAGCCGCCGGTCGAGGCGCCGCCAACCGGTCCGCAGGAAGCCCCTCCCACCGACCCCGATGTGCCGCCGGTCTCGCCGCCGCCAGATGCGCCGCAGCCGATCCCGCCCGGCCCGCCGCCGCCGGGCCCCGTGCCGATCTGAGGGTCCGCCCCGAAACGGAACCGCCCGCGCCGCGAAAGCGGGCGGGCGGTTTCAGATCGAGATTGCGCTTGGCTCGGCCTTCGCGGCGTGCGGTCAGGCGTTCGCTTCGCGGATCTTGTCGGCGGCCTCGCGATTGAAGGCGATGCCCTTGTCGGTCAGCAGCGAGTCGAGTTCGCCCGAAAGCGTCATCTCGGTGATGATGTCGCAGCCGCCGACGAATTCGCCCTTCACATAAAGCTGCGGGATCGTCGGCCAGTCGGAAAACGTCTTGATCCCGTTGCGGATCGCCTCGTTCTCCAGGACATTCACATCCTTGAAATCGATGTCGAGATAACGGAGCACCCCCGCGACGCGGTGGGAGAAGCCGCACTGCGGCGCCTGCTTGGTGCCCTTCATGAACAGGACGACATCGTTCGCATCGATATCGGCCTTGATCGTTTCATGGCTGGGGTCGGTCATTGTTCGGTTACTCCGGTGCCTTGGTCGTGAGGGCGAGCGCGTGCAACTCGCCCTGCGACCCGTCCATCCTGCCCTTGAGGGCTGCATAGACCATCTGATGCTGCTTCACGCGATTGAGGCCGCGGAATTCCTCGGCGGTGACGGTCGCGGCGTAGTGGTTGCCATCGCCCGCCAGATCCGTGATCTCGATCACGGCCGTCGGAAAGGCCTGACGGATCAGATGCTCGATATCAGACGCTTCCATTGCCATCAGTCCGCACTCCGCAAACACATAATCTTGCCCCAAAGGTAAATCCCGCAACCCGGCGCTGCAAGGTCTCAGCCGAGCAGTTTTGCAAGAGCCCGGCCGTGGCGCTCGGCGATCACCTCGAGCGCGACCCCGGCATCGCCGAGCCGGATCTCCGCCCCGCCGGCCTTGCCGAGCCGGGTGAGCGGCACGCCGGTGTCCTGCGCGGCGGCTTCGAGGGCGGCGGCGTCTTCCGGGCGGCAGGCGACGAGATAGCGGGCCTGATCCTCGCCAAAGAACCAGCCGGTCGGCGTGACCGTCGGGCTTTCCGCGATCGAGATGCCGACGCCCGATGCGAGCGCCATTTCCGCCGCCGCGACGGCGAGCCCGCCATCCGAGAGGTCATGGGCCGCCGTGACGAGGCCCGCGGCGTTCGCGGTCCGCACGAAGGTGCCGTTGCGGCGTTCAGCGGCGAGATCGACCGGGGGCGGCAGGCCTTCCTCGCGGCCGAAGAGCTCGGCGAGCAGCGCCGACTGGCCGAGATGGCCCTGGGGCGTGACGCCGACGAGATAGACGAGATCGCCCTCGGCCGGCGCCATGCCGATCGCGAGATCGAGCGAGGGCAGCAGGCCGACCGCGCCGATCGTGGGGGTGGGCAGGATCGCCTGGCCGTCGGTCTCGTTGTAGAGGCTCACGTTGCCCGAGACGATCGGCATGTCGAGGGCGGCGCAGGCGGCGCCGAGGCCCTGGATGCAGCCGACGAACTGGCCCATGATCTCGGGCTTCTCGGGATTGCCGAAATTGAGGTTGTCGGTCGTCGCGAGCGGCTGGGCGCCGCTGGCCGAGAGGTTGCGGTAGGCCTCGGCCACCGCCTGCATGCCGCCGCGCTCGGGGTTCGCCCGGCAGTAGCGCGGGTTGACGTCGGAGGTGAAGGCGATCGCCTTTTCGGTGCCGTGGACCCGGACGATGCCGGCATCCGAGCCCGGCGGGCAGGCGGTATCGGCCATCACCATCGTGTCATACTGGGACCAGACCCATTCCCGGCTCGCGAGATTGGCGCGGCCCATCAGCTCGGTCAGCGCCGCCACCGGCTCGACCACCGGCACGTCGCGGAGCGGCGGCGGGGCGGCGGGGGCGACCCAGGGGCGGTCGTATTCCGGGGCTTCGCCCGAGAGCGCCTTGAGCGGCAGGTCGGCCTTCACCTCGCCATGCATCATGATGAGGAAGCGGTCTTCCGGGATGGTCTCGCCGACGATGGCGAAATCGAGATCCCACTTGTCGAAGACGGCCTTGGCCTCGGCCTCCTTCTCGGGGCGGAGCACCATCAGCATGCGCTCCTGGCTCTCGGAGAGCATCATCTCGTAGGCCGACATCGCCTCTTCGCGCACCGGGACCTTCTCGAGGTCGAGGCGGATGCCGAGATTGCCCTTGTCGCCCATCTCGACCGCCGAGCAGGTGAGGCCGGCGGCGCCCATGTCCTGGATCGAGATCACCGCGCCGGTCTTCATCAGTTCGAGGCATGCCTCCATCAGCCGCTTCTCGGTGAAGGGGTCGCCGACCTGAACCGTCGGGCGCTTCTCCTCGATGGTGTCGTCGAATTCGGCCGAGGCCATGGTCGCCCCGCCCACGCCGTCGCGGCCGGTCTTGGCGCCGAGATAGACCACGGGCATGCCGACGCCCGAGGCGGCCGAGTAGAAGATCGCGTCCGCCTCGGCGAGGCCGGCGGCGAAGGCGTTGACGAGGCAG
This sequence comes from Amaricoccus sp. B4, assembly GCF_043226085.1. NCBI lineage: Bacteria > Pseudomonadati > Pseudomonadota > Alphaproteobacteria > Rhodobacterales > Paracoccaceae > Amaricoccus > Amaricoccus sp. B4. Next base: position 2,230,466 of record NZ_CP171225.1, on the reverse strand, counting down.
TTGCCGTTATAGGCGGCATGGAAGCGGAGCTCGCCGCCGACGGTCGGCACGCCGAAGCAGTTGCCGTAGCCGCCGATCCCGGCCACGACACCGTTCACGAGGCTGCGGGTCCTGGGATGCGAGGGATCGCCGAAGGAGAGCGCGTTCATCGCGGCGATGGGCCGCGCCCCCATGGTGAAGACATCGCGGAGAATGCCGCCGACCCCGGTCGCGGCGCCCTGATAGGGCTCGATGTAGGAGGGGTGGTTGTGGCTCTCCATCTTGAAGACCAGCGCCTGGCCGTCGCCGATGTCGACGATGCCCGCGTTCTCGCCGGGGCCGCAGATCACCTGGGGCCCGGAGGTCGGCAGGGTGCGGAGCCACTTCTTGGAGGACTTGTAGGAGCAGTGCTCGTTCCACATCGCCGAGAAGATGCCGAGCTCGGTGAGCGTCGGAACCCGCCCGATCAGGTCGAGGATGCGCTGGTATTCATCCGGCTTCAGGCCGTGTGCCGCGATCAGTTCCTCGGTGATCTCGGGCTCGGCGGTGAGGCTCTCGGTCATGGCAATGGATCCCGTTGCTTCGGCTTGCCCCCGTATTTACGGTGCACTGCGGCGGAGCGAAAGGCGATTCAGATCCGGGTCTTTTCACGGTGAAAGCAGGGCGTTTCACCGTGAAAATCAAAAAACGCCATTGAAAACACAGGATTTTCGTAGTTAACATATCATGAACGCGGCCGCGTGGCGGCCCGGGGCGCCGGAGCCCCGGCGTCAGGCCGGGCCGAGCAGGCGCTCGATTTCCTCGATGATATGATCCATCAGGCCGCTCGTGGCATCGCTGCCGGAGAAGCGGAGCGTGTAGCCCTCCAGCGTGCGCTCGCGGCGGATCGTGAGGCCCGGACGCGGGCGCGAAAGCCGGCGCTGGCGGAGGAAGCCGCCGTCGCCGGAGCCCTCGGCGGCCGCGTCGAGGCTCTGGCGCTCGGCCTCCTCGACGAGCGGCAGCACGGCGCGCCACTGGCTTTCGGGATCGGAGAGGCGGCATTCGGCGAGGGCGGCGCGGATCGGCTCGGCGAGGCCCTCGCCCAGCGTGGCGGCGAGCCGCAGGAGCTGCTTCTGGCTCAGCGCCTCGGGGTGGGCGAAATGGCCCTGGAAGGCCTCCGCGGCGCGGGCCAGCGCCCGGAGCCGGGAGCGTTTCGCCGCGTTGGCCGAGGGGTAGAGCGCATCGACCGCGGCCTCGATGGTCTCATGCAGGCCGATCTCGCAGGCGACGAGCGCGATGCGCCCGCGCTCCCAGGGGCTGATGTCGTCGCGGATCTCGTTTTCCTCCACCATGGCGGCGAAGGCGGCGGCGGCGCTGTCCGGGGTGCGCAGGAAGGCGTCGATCCGGGCATAGCGCGGCTGGCCGGTGAGCTCGTGGAGCGCGCGGACCGCGGTGAGGCGGCGGTAGCCGGAGATCAGGCCGTAGCGGAAGCGGCCCTCGGCTTCGCGGAAGGCGAAGAGCTCGATCGGGCTCCGGAGGCCCGACGCGGCGATGGAGAGCCGGAGCTCGGTCAGCGCCTCGGGGTCGAGGGCGACGCGGTCGCGGGCCAGCGCCTCGGCGTCGATCTCGTCGATGGGAATCTGGTGGATATCCTGGGGCAAGGGCCTCTCCGCGCGAAGGGGTCGCGGGCGGGAGAGTAGGCCGGAGGGGCAGGGTGTTGCGGAAGGCCGGGGCGGCGCGCACGGGCAGGCCGGGGCTCACGGCCCGGCGGCGGTGGCGACATCCTCGAGGTAGCGGCCGATCTCCCGGCGGCTCTGCCGGAGCGCCTCGATCCGGGCATCGAGCCGGGTCGCCTCCGCCTCGAGAGCGGCAAGGAGATCCGGGCAGGGGGTGAAATCGGGCCGGTTGCTGGTGACGCAGGGCAGGAAGCGGCGGATGAGGTCGAGCGTCAGCCCGGCCTCGTTCAGCATGCGGATGCGGCGGACGGTCTCCTCCTCCGCCGCGCTGTAGTCGCGATAGCCGGAGGCCCGGCGCGACGGGGCGAGCAGCCCCTCGGCCTCGTAGTAGCGCAGCATCCGCACGCTGACGCCGGTGCGGCGCGAGAGGGTTCCGATCTGCATGTCTTCCCTGGCTTGACCCTGACAGTGGTGTCAGACCTTAGCCTCTCCGGTGATTCGGGCAAGCAGGGAGATACGGGCATGCCATTCGCAGAGTACAAGGACGCGCGGGTTTCGTGGAGGATCGACGGCAGCGGCCCGCCGCTGGTGCTGGTGCATGGCACCGGCGGCGATGCCGAGAGCAACTGGGCGGAGCTCGTGCCGCAGCTCGGGCGGCACTGGACGGTGATCCGGCCCGAGTATTCGGGATCGGGGGCGACGACGGACGGCGGCGGGCCGCTGTCGGCGGAGGATGTCGCCGGGCAGGTGCTGGCGGCGGCGGAGGCCGCCGGGGCCGGGCGGTTTCATCTCATGGGCTTTTCCCTCGGCGCGGCGATCGCGGCCCGGATCGCGGGCGCGCATCCCGAGCGGGTGCGCGCGCTCGTGCTGCTCGCGGGCTTCCAGAGCGGCGGCGACACGCGCATGGCGCTGCAATTCGGGCTCTGGCGCGATCTGATCGCGCGGGACCAGGCGGCGATGGCGCGGCTGATCCTGCTGACGGGGTTCAGCCCCGAGGCGCTGGCGGGCTGGAGCGCGGCGGCGCGCGACGCGGCGCTTGCCGACATTCTCGCGAGCACGGACTGGGAGGGGATGGCGCGGCAGGTGGCGCTCGACGAGGTCATCGACGTGTCGGCGAGCGTCCGGGCGATCCGGGCGCCGACGCTGGTCATCGGCTGCGCAGAGGATCAGATGGTGCCGGTGGCCCATGCGCGGGGCCTCGCGCGCGACATTCCCGGCGCGGTCTATGCGGAGCTCCCGTCAGGGCATCTCGCGCCGCTGGAGCAGCCCGCGGCGCTGGCCGAGATGGTGGCGGCGTTCCTGGCGCGGCAGGCCTGAGGCCGGGCCCCGCCGCCCCCCCGTTCTGACCGCGCGCGTTCAGACGCTGGCGATCTCCTCGAGGATCGCGCGCGCGCTGGCGCGGGGGTCGGGGGCGGCCCAGACGGGGCGGGCGATCACCAGGTGGTCGGCGCCGGCGCGGAGCGCCTCGGAGGGGGTGGCGACGCGCTTCTGGTCGCCGAGGGCCGCGCCCGCGGGCCGCACGCCGGGGGTGACGATCAGCCGGCCCTCGGCCTCGGGCAGCGCGCGGATCGCGGCGGCCTCGCGGGGCGAGGCGATCACCCCGTCGGCGCCGGCGAGAAAGGCGCGGCGCGCGCGTTCGGTCACGAGGTCGGGGATCTCGCCGTCGCGGATCAGCGCATCGTCGAGATCGGTGCGGTCGAGCGAGGTGAGGATGGTGACGGCGAGGATCTTCGTCGGCGTCGCCCCGCGGCCCGCGACCGCGGCGCGGACCACATGCGGATCGCCATGGACGGTGAGGAAATCGAGGCCGAACTGGGCGAGGCCGCGGGTGGCGGCCTCCACCGTCGCCGAGATGTCGAAGAGCTTCATGTCGAGGAAGACGCGCTTGCCCTGGCCCTTGAGCTCGTTGGCAAGCGCGAGCCCGCCGCCGGTCAGCATGCCGAGGCCGATCTTGTAGAAGCTCACCGCATCGCCCAGCCGGTCGACAAGTTCGAGGGCGGCGGGGGCGTGGGGCAGGTCGAGGCCGACGATCAGGCGGTCGTCCGAGCGGGTCATGGCATCCTCCGGTCAGGTCGCCTCCGCTCAACCGGATGAGCGCCGCTCTGTCAATGACTTCCGCGCAAATCTCCTCTGCCTAAGTCTTGAGCAGTGGACGGTGTTCCCCCATATCTGTTTCAACAGGGGCAGGCCGGTCACGGGTGCCCCGGATGACGGGCCGCGGAGGGAGTTGTCGGTTGCGAGGCTCCCCGGCGGACGCTGAAAGGAGAACGACATGAATTTCGAGAAATTCTCGGAAAGGGCGAGGGGGTTCATCCAGGCGGCGCAGACGATCGCGCTGCGCGAGGATCATCAGCGTTTCCTTCCCGATCACCTTCTGAAGGCCCTGCTCGACGACGATCAGGGCATGGCGGCCAATCTCATCGCGCAGGCGGGGGGCGATCCGAAGCGGGTGCAGGCCGCGGTCGAGGCCAATATCGCCAAGGAGCCCAAGGTCACCGGCGGGGACGGGCAGATCTATCTCGACAGCCGCACCGCGAAGGTGCTGGCCGAGGCGGAGAAGATCGCCAAGCAGGCGGGCGACAGTTTCGTCACCGTCGAGCGGCTGCTGACCGCACTGGCCGTGACGAAATCCGGCGCGAACGACGCGCTGAAGGACGGCGGCGTGACCGCCCAGAAGCTCAACGAGGCGATCAACGACCTGCGCAAGGGGCGCACGGCCGACACGGCGAGCGCCGAGCAGGGCTATGACGCGCTGAAGAAATATGCCCGCGACCTGACCGAGGCCGCCCGCGAGGGCAAGATCGACCCGATCATCGGCCGCGACGACGAGATCCGCCGGGCGATGCAGGTGCTCTCGCGCCGCACGAAGAACAACCCGGTGCTGATCGGCGAGCCCGGCGTCGGCAAGACGGCGATCGCCGAGGGGCTCGCGCTCCGCATCGTCAACGGCGACGTGCCGGAATCGATCGCGAACAAGCAGCTGCTGGCGCTCGACATGGGCGCGCTGATCGCGGGGGCGAAGTATCGCGGCGAGTTCGAGGAGCGGCTGAAATCCGTGCTGAACGAGGTTCAGGCCGCGGCGGGCGAGATCATCCTCTTCATCGACGAGATGCACACGCTGGTGGGCGCGGGCAAGTCGGACGGGGCGATGGACGCCTCGAACCTGCTGAAGCCGGCGCTGGCGCGCGGCGAGCTCCACTGCGTGGGCGCCACGACGCTCGACGAATACCGCAAGTATGTCGAGAAGGACGCGGCCCTTGCCCGCCGGTTCCAGCCGGTGATGGTGAGCGAGCCGACGGTCGAGGACACGATCTCGATCCTGCGCGGCATCAAGGAGAAATACGAGGTGCACCACGGGGTGAGCATCACCGACTCGGCGCTGGTCGCCGCGGCGACGCTCTCCGACCGCTACATCACCGACCGGTTCCTGCCCGACAAGGCGATCGACCTCATGGACGAGGCGGCGAGCCGGTTGCGCATGGAGGTGGATTCGAAGCCCGAGGAGCTCGACGCGGTGGACCGCGACCTGCTGCAGAAGCAGATCGAGGCCGAGGCGCTCAAGCGCGAGAAGGACGAGGCGAGCCAGGATCGTCTGGCGCGGCTCCTGAAGGAGATTGCCGCGCTCGAGGAGACCTCGGCGGAGATGACCGCCCGCTGGACCGCGGAGCGCGACAAGCTCAAGGGCTCGGCCGAGGTCAAGGAGCAGCTCGACCAGGCGCGGATCGATCTCGAGACCGCCAAGCGGCGGGGCGACCTGCAGAAGGCGGGCGAGCTTGCCTATGGCGTGATCCCGCAGCTCGAGAAGCGGCTGGAAGAGGCCGAGGCGGCGGGCGCGCGCGCCAGTGCGGGCGGCGAGCTGATGGTCGAGGAGGCGGTGACGCCGCAGCATGTGGCCTCGGTGGTCGAGCGCTGGACCGGCATTCCGGTCGACAGGATGCTCGAGGGCGAGCGCGAGAAGCTCCTGCGCATGGAGGAGGAGATCGGGCGGCGCGTCATCGGCCAGCACGAGGCGGTCGAGGCGGTCTCGAACGCGGTCCGGCGCGCGCGTGCCGGTCTCAACGACCCCAACCGGCCGCTCGGGAGCTTCCTCTTCCTCGGGCCGACCGGCGTCGGCAAGACCGAGCTCACCAAGGCGCTGGCGGAATTCCTGTTCGACGACGACCAGGCGATGGTCCGGATCGACATGAGCGAGTTCATGGAGAAGCACGCGGTGGCGCGGCTGATCGGGGCGCCTCCGGGATATGTCGGCTATGACGAGGGCGGCGTTCTGACCGAAGCGGTGCGGCGCAGGCCCTATCAGGTGATCCTGTTCGACGAGGTCGAGAAGGCGCATCCGGATGTGTTCAACGTGCTCCTTCAGGTGCTTGATGACGGGCGCCTGACCGACGGGCAGGGCCGGGTCGTGGACTTCAAGAACACGCTCATCGTGCTCACCTCGAACCTCGGGAGCCATGCGCTGGCCGAGCCGGGCAACGTGGAGCAGGCGCGCGATCAGGTCATGGCGGCGGTCCGGGCGCATTTCCGGCCGGAGTTCCTCAACCGTCTCGACGAGATCGTGGTCTTCGACCGGCTGTCGCGCGACAACATGGACGGGATCGTCGACATCCAGCTCGGCATTCTGGCCAAGCGGCTGGCTGCGCGGAACATCACGCTCGACGTGGACGAGGCGGCGCGGACCTGGCTTGCCAACCGCGGCTACGATCCGGTCTATGGCGCGCGGCCGCTGAAGCGGGTGATCCAGAAGGCGCTGCAGGACCAGCTCGCCGAGAAGCTGCTGGCGGGCGAGGTGAAGGACGGCAACACGGTGCCGGTCACCGCGGGCGACGGCCAGCTGCTTGTCGGCACCGATGCCGGCAAGTCGCCCAAGGCCACGATGGTGCACTGAGGCCGAACGCCATCCGGCCCGCCGGGCGGGATGCAGCCTGACACGGTTTTCGGAAGGGGCCCGGCCTTGTGCCGGGCCCTTTTGCGTTTCCGAGGCGCGGGGGCGCGGCTGACGGTCCGGGCCCGGGAGACGCCGGGCCGGCTTGTCGGAGGGGTGCGCCTTCCCGTTCCGGCGCCGGAAGAGGGCGAGGCCCTGCTGTGCGAACCAGCTCGTTGTCGCGGCCTTCCCCTTCAGGGGCCGGGTCGCGGTTCGGACAGGACGGGTGGGGGATCGGGTTCCCCTGTTGCAGCCCCGGCGCCGCGGTCGTGAGCCTGCTTTCGGGCTGCAAGGGCCGTTAAGGCGGTGTTTACCCGGGCCGGACAGCCTGAGGTCTGGATGGGCCGCCCTTGCGCGGGGGGCGGCGGGCTGTGAAGGGACAGGTCGCATGACAGGGTTTCGAAACGGCAGTCTTGCCGCGCTTGCGCTATTGCTCTGCTCGGGCGGCATGGCCGTCTCGCAGCAGGCGGACGGGCCGTATCAGCTCTGCGCGGATCTCCCGGCGGGGGAGAGGGTGTCCTGCCTGGGCGCGGGACGGATCCGGATCGCGGTACTCACAGGCAATATCTTCGAGACGCCGCAGACGCTCGAGCGCTTCGTCTATGACAACGAGGGTCTGGTCGTGCGTATCGACGGCTATTTCGAGGCCACGGATGACCCGCTTCTGCCCTTCTATACCGAGGATGACGTGCCGGGGCGCGGGCTGGCGGGCGCCATCGGCGTTCCGGAGCCCTGCACCGATTGCGGCGGGATCAGCTACACCATCGCGGTGCCGCCGCACTATGACGGGTTGCGGCCGGTGAAGCCCGACGGGGCCTATTACACGCTCCGAGGCCATTTCATCCCGCGGCCGGTCGAGGGGGTGCATCAGGGCTGGATCGAGATGGTGCTCGAGCTCGTGCCCCGCAGCGTGATCCGCGAGAGCGGCCGGTTTGCGGAGTTTCTCGAGCACGGGGGAGGGCTCGCGCCCGACGTGGACTGACGGGCCGGGCCTAGTCCTGCGGCGTGAGGCGGGCGCCGATCGCCTCGAGCGTGGCGCGGAGGGCGTCATGGGCGCCGCCGTCGTGCAGGCCTTCGGTCATCTGGAGGCTGAGGGTGCCGTTGGTGGCGAGCGCGTCGCGCGCGCGGGCGAGGCTGCCCGGCCCCGTCTCCATGGCGGCGAGAAAGCCCGAGACGAGCCCGGTGGTGTAGAATTCGGCCCGGGCGGCATCGCCGGTCTGCCGGCCGAGCCAGGCCGCGCCGGTGTTCATGAGGTCGAGCAACCCGGGCACCATGGCGCAGATCGCGAAATGGGCGTTGAGCGCGGCTTCGTCGGCCACCGGGACGATCGGGTTTTCCGGGGCGAAGAGCGTCTCGAGGATGCCCGCTTCGGGGCAGGCGGCGAGCGGGCAGCCGCCCTTTTCGAGAAACCCGAGCGGGATCGTCGCGACGATTTCGCTCGCGGGGGCGCAGAGGCGGGCCAGGGTGGCAAGCGGCACGCCCGCCATGACCGAGACGATGCGCTGGCCTGCGGCAAAGCGCAGCGGCGCGAGGGCCTCGGCCGCGACCTGCGGCCTCAGGCAGAGGAAGACGATCTCGGCGCCGTCGAGCACCGCCTGGTTGCCGGCGATGCCGACGCCGTGCGAGGCGGCGAGCTCGGCCGCCACCGCGGCGTTGCGTTCGGACACGGTGACCTCATGGCCGCGCGCGGCGAGAAAGCGCACCATCGGCGCGGCGATATGTCCGGTTCCGATGAAGCCGATCCTGCTCATGGCGCCCTCCCCCCGCAGCTCTCTCCCCGCAGGGTAGCGGGCGCGGCGGGGGCTGGCCAGTGGCGCCGGGCGCGGGCGGGCGGGTTATCCGATCACCTGACGTTCCCATTCGGGGAGGTTGTAATAGGTGGTGACGCGGGTGATGCGGCCGCCCGCGATGGAGAGGAAGGCGCCCGCAGGCAGGATATAGGTCTGGCCGTTGGCCTCCGGCAGGCCGGGATCGGTGGCGAGGTAGGTGCCGTTCACCACGAACTCGACGGCGGCGCGGGTGCCGGAGGGCTCGAAGAGGAAGACCATGTCGGTCAGCGTCTCGCGGTAGCAGCGCGCCATGTGGGCGCAGAAGTCGGCGAAGGCGGCCTTGCCGGTGCGGGTCTCGCCCTGATTGACGTCGTGGCGGACATCGTCGGAGAGGCATGCGAGCATGGTCTCGGTGTCGCCTTCGTTGAAGGCATCGTAGTAACGGCGGACCAGGGCTTCGGTATCGGTCATCTGCGGCTCCAGGAGAATCGGGCCCCGATCCTAGGCGGGGGCACGGGCCGGACGCCAGCATACTTGTGTCGGCGCGGGCGGGCCTCTGGCCAGGGGGCCGCCGGGGGCGGTAGCCTCGCCGAAGCAGGATTGCGATGAGGGGGCAAGGCGGAATGGGTGCAGCGGACCGGCCAACGACGGCGCTGATCGGGGCGGCGGGCGAGCATTACGTGATGAGCCAGCTGCTGCGGCAGGGCTTTGTGGCGGCTCTTGCGCCGCAGGGTGCGCCCGGGGTCGATATCCTCGTGACGGATGCCGCGGCCGGGGTGATGCGTGCGATCCAGGTCAAGACGCGGCAGGGGGCAGCGGCGATCCCCGGCTGGCGGATGGCGGCAAGGCACGAGACGGCGGCGGCGCCGGGGCTGCTCTATTGCTTGGTGGATTTCGGCGTGGGGCTCGCGGCGCCGGTGGATGTGTTCGTGCTGCCGGCTGCGGTTGTCGCGGAGGTTCTGGCCACCTCGCACCGCGCCTGGCTCGCCGCGCCGGGGCGGGGCGGGCGGCGGCGGCAGGACAGCGAGGTGCGCCGCCTGCTGGCCGATCACTCGGGTGACTTCGGCGCGGATAGCGCTTACGGGCCGGGGTGGCTGGAGCCCTACCGCAATGCCTGGGACCGCATCGGGGCGTAAGGGCGCGCGCTAGTCTTCGGTTGCGGTCTGGCGCTCGACGCGGGCGAGGCGGCCCGCGGTGATCGCGAGGAGGGCCGCGGCGAAGGAGAAGAGCGCGCCCATCTTGGCCGAGTCCTGGACGGCGCCGGCCGGGAAGGCGACGCCTGCGACGAAGAGGGCGACGGTGAAGCCGATCGCCGCGACGCAGCCGAGCACCGGCAGGTCGGCGAGCCGCATGCCTTCGGGTAGTCCGAAGCGGCGGGCGGCAAGGGCGCCGAGCAGGCTGATGCCGAGCGGCTTGCCGAGCAGGAGGCCCGCGCAGACGAGCCAGGTCGCGCCGCCCATGGCGGTGAACTCGACCCCGGCATTGGCGAGGCCGAAGAGCAGCAGCACGAATTCGACGGGTGTCTTGAGGTGATGCTCGATCGTGTTGAGAAGATCGGTCTCGTGCGCCTCGTCGGCGGCGAAGATGCCGAACTCGATGTCGGAATGCGGGATCGCGGGGATCACCGGCAGGAGGCCGAGCGCGGGGTGGATGCCGGCTTCCTGAAAGGCGAACCAGCTGATCGCGCCCGCGACGAGATAGGGCCAGAAGCCGAGGTGGCGCTGGACCCATGCCGAGGCGGGGCGATCGGGGTGGCCGCGGTCGAGGGCGCGGGGCAGGCGGTTGGCGAGCGCCCAGGCCGCAAGGGCGGCGCCGGCGGAGGCGAGGAGCCAGACGGGCGCGAGTTCGCCCTGCGGGTAGAAGATCGCGAGCACGAGGAGCCCGGCCGCGTCGTCGGCGATCGCGAGCAGGAGCAGGAACATCACCGCCGGGTGGCCCGCGCCGAAGACGATGCGGCCGACGAGGTAGGAAAACGCGATGTCGGTTGCCGTCGGGATCGCCCAGCCATTGGCGAGAAGCGCGAACTTGCCGAGGACGGCGGCGCCGAGGAGATAGACGACGATGGGGCCGAGCATGCCGCCGCCCGTCGCGATGAGCGGGGTGAGCGCCTTGCGGCCGCGGAGCGAGCCGCCCTCGAGCGCCACGGCTTCCCAGACTTCCTTGCCCGCCATGCCGAAGAAGAGCGCCATCAGCACGTCGTTGACGAGGTAATGGAAGGTGAGCGTCCGATGGGCCTCGCCGCCGGCGCCGATGTGGAGATGGCCGATCGGCGCGTTTTCCCAGAGCTGCAGGTGGACGAAGGCGCGGTAGCTTTCGGGCGAGACGTTGGCCCAGAGCAGGGCTGCGGCGGCGCCGATCACGAGGAGGAGGGAGTAGTCCTCGAGGAATTTCCAGACCCGGTACATCGCGAACCCCCTGCGCTGCGGTGACGCCCCCGGCGCGGGCCGCCGCAGGCGTCCGGCGCGGGAGAGGGCGGAAATGCCCTAGTAGAGACAAGGAAACCAATTGCAGCGCGCTTGCCAAGGGCCGCGGCGCCATCCGGGCCGGATTCGTGACGAAAAGATGAGGAATGAGGCATTTGGCCGAGACCGTTCCGGCGTGGATCGCGGCCCGGAGGGGAAATCTGGTCTCGTCAGGACGGGGGGAGCGGCATCCGCGGATTCCGGTCGGCCCGGTCCGGAGCGTTTCCCCATCGCGCGGCAAGGGGGTGCGCGAACAGGGGCCGGGCCGGGGCGAACCCCGGCCCGGATCAGCTTACGGTGCCGCGCGGGTGCCGCGGATTTCGGCGATCTGGGCCGGGTGGAGCTGGCCGAGCCAGGTCTCGGTGAGCGGCGTGCCGTCCTTGGCGAGATAGGCGCGGACGTCGAGCGTATCGAGATCCGTCGGGCTCTTGAGATCGAAGGTCATGCGCCAGCCGGTCTCGCCCGCGATGGGCAGGACATAGGGGTTGATGACCTCGGCCTGACCGGCGGAGATCACCGGCTCGACGCCATCCTCGACGGTGAGCCCGTCGAGGCTCGGGCCCTCGAAATCGATCACGACCTTGATCTGGTCCGCGGGCCGGGGCTGGCCGGGGACGCCGCCGGCGCCGAGCCGGGTCGCCTGGGTGCGGGCGAGCTCGCTGGCATGCGGCTCGCGCAGGCCCCAGTAGATCCGGTATTCGAAGGCGCGCGCATCGCCCGCCTCGGGCAGCTCGGCGGGCATCCAGTAGGCGGCGATGTTGTCGTAGATCTCGTCGTCGGTCGGGATCTCGACGAGCTGCACCGAGCCCTTGCCCCAGTCACCCACGGGTTCGATCCAGACCGAGGGGCGGCGGTTGTAGAAGACGCCGTCATCCTCGTAGTTGTAGAATTCGCGGTCGCGCTGGATGAGGCCGAAGCCCTTCGGGTTCTCGTCGGTGAAGCTCGAGGTGACGGTGCGCGGCGGGTTGCCGAGCGGCCGCCAGATCTGCTCGCCGGTGCCGGTGACCATCGAGAGCCCGTCGCTGTCGTGGACCTCCGGGCGCCAGCTGAAGGCCTGGACGCGGTTCATCTCGGAATACCAGAACATCGAGGTGAGCGGCGCGATGCCGAGCCTCTCGACCGACTTGCGGAAATAGAGCTCGTTCTGGACGTCCATGATCTGGCCGTCGTCGTTGGCGATCGCAATCCGGTAGGCGCCGGTCACGCTCGGGCCTTCGAGGAGGGCGTAGATGATGACGTCGATCTCGGGATCAGCGCTGTCCTCGATGTAGAACTCGCTGAAGCGCGGAAACTCCTCGGGCTTGGAGAGGCCGGTGTCGATGGCGAGGCCGCGGGCCGAGAGGCCGTACTGCCGCTCGGCGCCATCGGTGCGGAAATAGGCGGCACCGAGGAAGGAGATCCAGTCGGTCTCGAGGTCGGGGCGCATGATGCGGAAGCCCGCGAAGCCCGCGTCGGCCTCGATGGCGCGCGCCGGGCTGTCCTCGGGCATGTCGAAATAGTCGGCGCTGTAGCGGATCTCGCGCGACTGGCCGTCCTCGATGACGCTCATCTTCACCGGGGCGCGGAAATAGAGGCCCATGTGGAAGAACTGGAGCGGCACGTCGCCGACAGTGACCGTCGCCTCCTTGCGGAAGCGGATCTTCCAGTGGGCGTCGTAGTCGATCTTGTCGAGAAGCTCGGGGTTCTTCTCCTCATAGGGCACGAAGGGCTGCTGGGAGAGCTCCTCGGCCTTCTTCTTCAGGATGTCGAAGGAAAAGGGTTCGCTCGGGCCGTAATCCGGCATGAAGGGCGCCTGGGCTGCGGCGCCCGAGGCCCAGGCGATTGCCGCCGCGGCAATGATCGGGCGGACGAGGCCGCTCAGGCGGTTCTGCCAGGTCGGGATGGCTGGTGCGGTCAATGGCATTCTCCAAGAAACTGCGGCAACGGAACGGAGCCTTTCCGTCAGCGTCATATGCCGTCTTGCGGGCTGTCGTGCCAGTGGCCTCATGCGCCACCGGGCTGCGCTCCACAATTTTTGCTCGCGAGGCGACAGATCAATCCCCCGGGGTTGCATTGCCGGCGGATTGCCGCTGAGACGCGCGCCGCTTGCCGCCCGCCGCGCAAGCCGCCAATAAGGCGCGAGGGCCGCCAGGGAAGGGATGCCGCATGAACCGCCGGATGATCGCACCGCTTCTGTTCGGGATCGTGGGGGTGGCGATTCTGCTCAACCTCGGTGCCTGGCAGGTCCGGCGCCTCGCGTGGAAGACGGATATCCTCGCGCGGATCGAGGCGCGGATCAGCGCCGATCCGGTGCCGGTGCCGGCCGCGCCCGACCCGGAGGCGGACCAGTACCGCCATGTGCGGGCCGAGGGCGCGATCCTGCCGGGCGAGCTGCATGTCTATACCTCGGCGCCGCCGCGGGGGGTGGGCTACCGGGTGATCGTGCCGCTCGAGCTGGCCGGCGGGCGCCGCATCCTGCTCGACCGCGGCTTCATCCCGATCGGCGAGAAGGACGCCGCGCGGCATCTGGGCGCGATCACGGTGGAGGGCGCGCTGCTCTGGCCGCAGGAGACCGACAGCTACACCTCCGAGCCCGATCTCGCGAAGAACATCTGGTTTGCGCGCGATGTCGGGAAGATGGCGGCGGCGCTCGGAACCGAGCCCGTGCTGCTCGTGGCGGAGGCCAGCGACGATCCGGGCCAGCCGATGCCGCTGCCGGTGAGCGTGAACATTCCCAATGATCACCTGCAATACGCGATCACATGGTTCTCTCTCGCCTTCGTCTGGGCGGTGATGACAGGCTATCTTCTTTGGCGTATCAAGCAGCGGACGAATTGACCGAAATTATCTGACGGAAGAACTGGACGGCACATGCATTATATCTCCACCCGCGGGAGCGCGCCGAAGCTCGGCTTCGAGGATGCGATGCTCACCGGGCTCGCGCGCGACGGCGGGCTCTATCTGCCCGAGACCTGGCCGTCGCTCACGCACGAGGAGATCGCGGGCTTCGCCGGGCTGCCCTACGAGGAGGTGGCCTTCCGCGTGATGCGGCCCTTCGTGGGCGACGCCTTCACCGATGACGAGTTCCGCGGCATCCTCTCCCGCGCCTATGCCACCTTCGGCCACGTTGCCCGTTGCCCGCTGAGCCAGATCGGGCCGAACGACTGGCTGCTCGAGCTGTTTCACGGGCCGACGCTCGCGTTCAAGGACGTGGCGATGCAGCTCATCGGCCAGCTGTTCGAGGCGAGCCTGAAGCGTTCGGGGCGGCGGGTCACCATCGTCGGCGCGACGTCGGGCGACACCGGTTCGGCGGCGATCGAGGCGTTCCGGGGGCGCGAGGGGGTCGAGGTCTTCATCCTCTTCCCCGATGGCCGCGTTTCCGAGGTGCAGCGGCGGCAGATGACGACGCCGGACGATGCCAATGTCCACGCGCTCGCCATCGCCGGCGATTTCGACGATGCGCAGGCCCGCGTGAAGGACATGTTCAACGATCACGCCTTTCGTGACGGCGTGGGGCTTGCGGGGGTGAACTCGATCAACTGGGCGCGCGTGCTGGCCCAGGCCGTTTATTATTTCACCGCCGCGGTCTCGCTCGGCGCCCCGCACCGGCCCGTGAGCTTCACGGTGCCTACGGGGAATTTCGGCGACATCTTTGCGGGCTATGTCGCGAAGAAGATGGGGCTGCCGATCGAACGGCTGGTGATCGCCACCAACCAGAACGACATCCTCCATCGCACGCTCGAGACCGGGCGGCACGAGAAGGAAGGCGTTGCGCCCTCCATCAGCCCCTCGATGGACATCCAGGTGAGCTCGAACTTCGAGCGGTTGCTCTTCGAGCTCTATGACCGGGAAGGCGCTGCGGTGGCCGAGCTCATGGGCGAGCTTTCCGGCAGCGGCGGTTTCGCGCTCTCGCAAGGCGCGCTCGAGCGGCTGCGCGAGGAATTCGACAGTGCGCGGGCCTCCGAGGCCGAGACGGCGGCGACGATCGCGGCGGTGCATGCGGAGACCGGCATGGTGATCTGCCCGCATACGGCCGTTGCGGTGAAGGCCGCGCGCGAGAAGCGGGGCGATCCTGCGGTGCCGATGGTGGTGCTTGCCACCGCGCACGCCGCGAAGTTCCCGGACGCGGTGGAAGCCGCCTGCGGCATCCGGCCCGAACTGCCGCAGCGGATGGCCGATCTCTTCGAGCGGCCCGAGCGGATGACGCGGGTGCCGAACGATCTTGCCGCGATCGAGGCGGTGGTTGGCGGGGAGAAGGTGGCATGAACGCAGAGGTCCATCGTCTTTCGAACGGGCTCCGCATCGCCATCGAGCCGATGCCGGGCCTCCATTCGGCCTCGATCGGGCTTTACGTGACGGCCGGGGGCCGGCACGAGCGGGTCGAGCAGAACGGGGTCGCGCATTTCCTCGAGCACATGGCCTTCAAGGGGACGCCGCGGCGCAACGCCCGGCAGATCGCCGAGGAGATCGAGGATGTCGGGGGCTACATCAACGCCTATACCGGCAAGGAAATGACCGCCTACTACGCCCGCGTGCTTGCCGCGGACGTGGAGGGGGCGCTCGACCTGCTCTCGGACATCGTCCTCAACCCGCTGTTCGACCAGCCCGACATCGAGGTCGAGCGCGGGGTGATCCTCCAGGAAATCGGCCAGGCGCTCGACACGCCCGACGACATCATCTTCGACTGGCTCCAGGAGACCGCGTTTCCCGAGCAACCCTTCGGGCGGACGATCCTCGGGCCCGCCGAGCGGGTCTCGGGCTTCGGCAAGCCCGATCTCGCGACCTTCGTGCGCGAGCATTACGGGCCGGAGCAGATCATTCTCGCGGCCTCCGGCGCGGTCGATCCGGAGCGCCTGCTGAAGGCGGCGGAGCGGACCCTCGGCCATCTCAAGCCGCGCGCCAGCGGCGCGGTGCTGCCGGCGCGATTCGCCGGCGGCGAGCGGCGGGAGGCGCGGACGCTCGAGCAGGTGCATTTCGCCATGGCGCTCCAGAGCCCCGCGGCGCGCTCGGACCGGCTCCACGCCACCCAGATCTTCACCACGGCCTTCGGCGGCGGCATGTCCTCGCGGCTCTTCCAGGAGCTCCGCGAGCGCCGCGGCCTCTGCTACACGATCTTCGCCCAGGCCTCGGCCTATTCCGATACCGGCCAGATCACCTTCTATGCCGGCACCGGGCAGGACAAGATCGGAGAGCTCTGCACGCTCACCATGGACGAGCTCCGGCGCGCCACCGACGGGCTTCAGCCGGCGGAGATCGAACGGGCGCGGGCCCAGCTCAAGGCGGGGCTGCTCATGGGGCTCGAAAGCCCCTCGGCGCGCTCGGAACGGCTCGCGCGGATGATCTCGATCTGGGACCGGGTGCCGACGATCGAGGAAACCCTCGCGCGGCTCGATGCGGTGACCGGCGAGGAAGTGCGGGGCGTGATCGAGAGCATCGTCGCCCAGGCCGATCCCGCGATCGTGCTGCTCGGCCCTGCCGCGGGCGCGCCCGACCGGACGGCCCTGGCCGGACGTCTCGCGGCCTGACCGGTGTCGGGCGCGCTGCTTCTCCGCCGCCGTGCGGCCCCGCTGATCGCGACCGAACGGCTTGTGCTGCGGCTGCCGGAGATGTCCGACCATGTGCCCTGGGTGACGCTGCGCCGGGAGGGCGAGGCGTTTCTGAGGATCTGGGAGCCGACCTGGTCGCCGGACCATTTCTCGCGCAAGGCGTTCCGCGCGCGCGTGAGCTGGGCGGCGCGGGCGCGGGAGGAGGGCCGGGCGCTGCCGCTCTTCATCCAGCGGCGCGCGGATGCGGCCCTGATCGGCGCGATCACGCTCGACAACATCCGCCGCGGCCCGGCCCAGTCGGGGCAGGTCGGCTACTGGATCGGGCCGGATTTCGCCCGGCAGGGCTACATGCGCGAGGCGCTGGACGGGGTGGTCCACCACGCCTTCGCGGTGCTCGACCTGAGCCGGATCGAGGCGGCCTGCCTGCCGGAGAATGCCGCCTCGCGCGGGCTGCTCGAGAAATCCGGCTTCAAGTACGAAGGGGTCGCGCAGAGCTATCTCCAGATCGACGGCCGTTGGCGCAATCACGTGCTCTACGCCAATCTCCGCGGCGACCGGCGCGGACGGGCGACGACCGGGGAGGCGCGATGATCCCGCCGGCGCTCAGGGATGCCGACGGGCCGCTGCTCGAGAGGCTGACCGAGGCGCTCGGACCGGGTGGCGTCACCGCGCCCGACCCGCGCTATCTCACCGAGCCGCGCGGGCGCTGGCACGGGCGCGCCGCTGCGGTGCTGAGGCCCGACACGGTGGCGGCGGTGGCGGCTGCGGTCAGGCTCTGCGCCGAGGCGCGTGTGGGCATCGTGCCCTATGCCGGCGGCACGGGACTTGTCGGCGGCCAGATCCTCGAGGCGGGGCCGGTGCCGGTCGTGCTTTCCGTCGAGCGGCTGAACCGGATCCGCGCGGTCGAGGTGACGGACAATGTCATCACCGCGGAGGCGGGCGCGATTCTCGCGGATGTGCATGCGGCGGCCGAGGCGGCCGGGCGGTTCTTTCCGCTCTCGCTGGCCTCCGAAGGCTCGGCGCGGATCGGCGGGCTGCTCGGCACCAATGCGGGCGGGCTCAACGTGCTCCGCTATGGCAATGCGCGCGATCTCTGCCTCGGGGTCGAGGCGGTGATGGCCGATGGCAGTGTCCATCACGGGCTGAGCTGTCTGATGAAGGACAACATGGGGTATGATCTCCGGCATCTGCTGATCGGCTCCGAAGGCACGCTCGGCCTCATCACCGCCGCGAGCCTGCGGCTTCATCCGGCGCCGGCCGAGACCGCGACGGCCTGGATGCTGGTGACGAGCCCGGAGGCGGCGCTGGCGCTGCTGGCGCTGGTGCGGGAGCGGCTCGGGGCGGCGCTGAACGCCTTCGAGCTCATGCATGTGGAGGGGATGCGCTTCCTTGCCGAGACCATTCCGCAGGTGCGGCTGCCCGCGCCGATGGGCACCGACTGGGCGGTGCTGGCGGAGGTTTCGGACGGCGCGGGCTCGGAGGTGGCGGCGCGTTTCACCGGGCTGCTGGCCGATGCGCTCGAGGCGGGGATCGCGGAGGACGGGCTGCTCGCGCAGAGCGAGGCGCAGCGGCAGAGCTTCTGGCGGGTCCGCGAATCGATTCCCGAGGCCAACCGGCACGTGGGCTCGATCTCGAGCCACGACGTCTCGGTACCGCCCTCGCGGATCGCCGAGTTCATTGCCCGCGGCCCGGCGGCGATTGCGGCGCTCGACCGGAGCCTGCGGATCAACTGCTTCGGGCATCTGGGCGACGGCAATCTGCACTACAACGTCTTTCCGCCCCGCGGACGACACCGCGACGAATTCGACACCCTGCGCGGCGCGGTGAAGGCGGCGATCCATGATCTCGTCCACGACCTCGGTGGGTCGGTCGGGGCGGAGCACGGGGTGGGGCGGCTCAAGGTCGAGGATCTGGAGCGCTACGGTGATCCGGCGAAGCTTGCGGCGATGCGCCGGATCAAGGCCGCGCTCGACCCGCTTGGCATCCTCAATCCAGGCGCGGTGATCTCGGGCGGCTGAGGCGGATCCGTGCGCCCCTCCAAACGAATTGCGCCCTCTCCTGGGGGAAGGGAGAGGGCGCTGTATCCAGACTGGAGGGTCTGAGGGTTTGCAAGCAACCGTCCTACTCTGTGGACACCCCCTTTGTCGGCCAAATTGGTTACCAAAGGTTTAACCCTGATCTGTTTGGACACGTTTAAATTGAGTTCGCCGAAAATTTTGCGTTTCGGGCGTGCAGCATCTGGCACGGGTTTTCAGGTCTGGCCGGGGCGGTTGAGCGCGAAGACCCGCTCCACGGCGGCGTAGTCGCGGTATCCGAGGCGGGAGAGCGGCTGGTAGAGGGTCACGTCGACCATGCCGTCGCGCAGGACCGATTCGTCGATATGGATGCCCACCACCTCGCCGATCACCATGAAGTCGCGGCCGTTGGGCAGGTCGATGATCTTCCAGAGCCGGCATTCGAGCGCGGCGGGCGCCGCGGCCACCCGGGGCGGCTTCACCACCTCGCAGGGCGCCATCTCGAGCCCGGCCTGCACGAATTCGTCCGCCCCGGCCGGATAGGCGCCGCTCGAGGCGTTCATCGCATCCCGCAGCGCCAGCGGCACCACATTGTGCACGAATTCGCCGGTCTCGCGGATATTGGCCAGGGTATCCTTGCGCTCGCCGCCGGGCGTCTTGCCGTTGGTGTTGCAGTACATGACCATGGGCGGGCTGTCGGCGATCGCGTTGAAGAAGCTGTAGGGGGCGAGATTGGCCCGGCCGTCGCCGTCGATCGTGGAGATCCAGCCGATCGGGCGTGGCGCGATCAGGGCCTTGAACGGGTTGTGCGGCAGGCCGTGGGGATCGATGCCGGGGCGGTAGAACATGCAGCTTTCCAATCGTTTTCGACATTTCGCCCAGATTAGGGGCGTGGTAGGTGCAGGTCCAGCGGGCGCCCCGCCCGGATGCCGCCCCCATCGCGGCCAGACGACCAGACGTTGAGCCAGCCGCCGCCCAGATGTTCCGGATCTACCGAGAGAGCCCCCACGACACCCCCGAGGTCGAGTATCTCTACGATCTCGCCTTCGCGCCCGGCCGGACGGCGCTCTCCTCCTACCGGCTGCGCGACGGGGTGGACCCGGTCAGCGAGCTCTCGCTGGTGGCGCGGGACGAATACGACGTGCTGGCGGGCGCCATCCGTTTCTGGCCGGTGCGGGTGGGGGTCAGGGGCGATGCCGCGCTGCTGCTCGGGCCCGTTGCCGTACACCCGACGCGGCAGGGCGAAGGGCTCGGCGCGCTTCTCATCAACGAGAGCCTTCACAAGGCGCTCACCACCGACTGGACGCGGGTGATCCTCGTCGGCGACGAGCCCTATTACCGGCGGTTCGGCTTCTCGCGGGCGACGGCTTCGAAGCTCTCGTTTCCGCCACCGACCAATCCCGACCGGCTGCTCGCGCGCGAGCTTGTGCCGGGGGCGTTTCGCGGGGTCGGCGGGCTGGTGCAGAACTGGGCGGAGTGGCAGCCGCGGCACGCGGGCAATTTCCGCCTCTGACGCGCCGGGATCAGTGGGCGATGCCGCGCCTGGCCAGATAGGCCTCGATGGCCGGGCGGGCGGAGCAGGTGCCCGCGGCGCGGGCTTCGGCGATCAGGGCGCGGACCTCGCCGAGATCGACCTGACGCAGCAGCGCCTTCACCGGACCGATCGAGGCCGGCCGCATCGAGAGCGTGCGGATGCCCGTCGCCACAAGCCCCAGCGCATCGACCGGCCGCCCGGCATCCTCGCCGCAGAAGGAGAGCGGCGTGCCGTGCTCGTGGCAGCGGCCGACGATATGGCCGATGAAGTCGAGAAAGCTGATGCTCAGCGTGTCGTAGCGCCGCCGCACCAGCTCGTTCTCGCGATCCGCGGCAAAGAAGAACTGCTTGAGGTCGTTGCCGCCGATCGAGATGAAATCGGTCATCTTGAAGAAGCGCCCGGGCGCATAGGCGAGGCTCGGGGTCTCGAGCATCGCGCCGATCCGCACCGTTGCCGGGATGGTGTGTCCGAGCTCCTGCTCGCGCTCGAGCACCGAGAGGAAGATCTCGCGCGCGGCCTCGTGCTCCGAGGCTTCCGCGACGAAGGGGAACATGACGTGGAGCGGGCGGCCCTGCGCGCCGCGCACCAGCGCCTGGAGCTGCATCCGCATCACGCCCTTGCGGTCGAGCCCGACCCGGATCGCGCGCCAGCCAAGGGCCGGGTTGGGCTCCTCGGGGCGCTTCATGTAGGGCAGCACCTTGTCCGAGCCGATGTCGAGCGTGCGGAAGATGACGGGCCGCTCGCCCGCCGCGTTGAGGATGCGGTTGTAGAGCGCGGCGAGATCGGCGCGACGCGGCACGGTGGAGCGGATCAGGAACTGGAGCTCGGTCCGGAAGAGCCCGACCCCGAGCGCGCCGCATTTGGGCAGGCTCGGCAGGTCCGCCATGAGACCTGCGTTCATGTGGAGCCCGATCGTGACCCCGTCGCAGGTGGTCGCGGGCTTGTCGCGCAGCGTGGCGTATTCCTCCTGAGCCTCGGCGAGCATCTCGATCTTCTCGCGGAAGGCGTTGGTGACGCTGTCCTCGGGGCGGAGGTGGACCGTCGCGAGATCGCCGTCGACGAGGATATGATCGCCGTTCTGGGCCTCCCGCGTGATGCGCTCGGCCTGGATGACGAGCGGAATGGCGAGCGCCCGGGCAACGATTGCCGCGTGGCTGCCGACCGAGCCTTCCTCGAGCACGACGCCGCGCAGCTTGCGCCCGTAGTCGAGCAGCTCGGCGGGGCCGATGTTGCGCGCGACCAGGATGGCGTCGTCGGGAATGTCGCGGCCGTTGTTGGGCTCGATCCCGGCCAGAAGCCGCAGCAGGCGGTTCGAGAGATCGTCGAGATCGTGCAGCCGCTCGCGAATGTAGGGATCGGCCACGCGCGACATGCGGGTGCGGGTGGCGGACTGCTCCTTCTCGACCGCGACCTCGGCGGCAAGCCCGCTCAGGATCGAATCCTCGATGCGCCGGACCCAGCCCTTGTCATGGGCAAACATCCGGTAGGCATGGAGCACGTCGCGGTGCTCGCCGGTCATGGTGAGGAAATCCGCCTCGAGCATCTCGTCGACCTCGGCGCGGAGCGCGGTGA
The DNA here is from genome assembly GCF_043226085.1 of Amaricoccus sp. B4. Lineage (NCBI taxonomy): Bacteria > Pseudomonadati > Pseudomonadota > Alphaproteobacteria > Rhodobacterales > Paracoccaceae > Amaricoccus > Amaricoccus sp. B4. The sequence goes on along the minus strand of NZ_CP171225.1, from coordinate 2,209,034 downwards.
TCGCGGCGCGGAGCCGGGCGCATTCCTCCTCCGGGTCCTCGGAGATCGGCTGGGAGACGACGATGTTGGGCTCGTGCAGGACAACCCGTCCCTCGGCGACGCCCTCCTGGCCCACGAGACCGCGGGCGAAGAACGGCCCCTGATGCGGCCGGGCGATCTCCATCGGGCCCGGGCCGATGAAGGCGCCGAGCTCGGCCATCTCGGCGATGACCATGGCCACGACCTCGAGGGCGTAGACCACGTCGTCGGAATATTCCCGCGCCTCGCGATTCTGCACCACGAGCACGCCAAGCACTTCGCCGAGGCGCTGGATCGGAACGCCGAGGAAGGAGGAATAGATCTCCTCGCCGGTCTCGGGCATGAAGCGGAACCCGGCGGTGTGGGCGGCATCGCCGGTGTTGAGCGGCTCGGCGCGCTCGGCGATGCGGCCGACGAGGCCCTGGCCCATGCGCAGCCGGGTGTGGTGGACAGACTCGGGCTTGAGGCCTTGGGTGGCGCAGAGCTCGAGCCACTCGTCGTCGCGGCGCAGATAGACGGAGCAGACCTCCGCGACGATCCCGTTCGCGATCAGCTTCACGATACGGTCAAGGCGTTCCTGCCCCTCGCCGGGCTCGGCAAGGGTCTCGCGCAATCGTGTCAGGATGATGCGCGAATCAACAGCCTTTGAAAATGGCATCTGCAGAGCCGGTCTCCCGGATGTCAGCTGGCCTTGTCCAGCTCGAAGGCATCATGCAGCGCTTGCACCGCCAGTTCCAGATATTTGCGGTCGATGAGCACCGATACCTTGATTTCGGAGGTGGTGATGACCTTGATGTTCACCCCGTCCTTGGCGAGCGCCTCGAACATGCGGTGGGCGACGCCCGCCTGGCTGCGCATGCCGATGCCGACGATCGAGACCTTGGAGACCTCCTCGTCGCGGATCACCTCGGAATAGCTGACCGCGCCGGCCTCGCGGGTCTTCTCGAGCGCCATGAGCGCGCGCGGCACCTCGTCCACCGGGCAGGAGAAGGTCATGTCGGTCAGCCCGTCGGCGCCGATGTTCTGGACGATCATGTCCACGTTCACGCCGGCCTCGGCGAGCGGGCCGAAGATCGCCGCGGCGACGCCGGGGCGGTCCTCCACGTCGACCACGGTGAGCTTGGCCTCGTCGCGCGAATGGGCGATGCCGCTGACAACCCTGCTTTCCACGATTTCCTCCTCGTCGCAGACGATCGTGCCCTCGGTGTCCTCGAAGCTCGAGCGGACCATCAGGGGCACCTTGTAGCGCATGGCGAGCTCCACCGACCGGGTCTGGAGCACCTTGGCGCCGAGGCTCGCGAGCTCGAGCATCTCCTCGTAGGAGATCTTCGCGAGCTTGCGCGCCTTGCGGGTGATTCTCGGATCGGTCGTGTAGACACCGTCCACGTCGGTGTAGATGTCGCAGCGCTCGGCCTCGAGGGCTGCGGCGAAGGCGACGGCGGAGGTGTCGGAGCCGCCGCGGCCGAGGGTGGTGATGCGGCCCTCGGGGCTGATGCCCTGGAAGCCCGCGATCACCGCGTGCAGCCCCTCGCCGAATTTCTGGACGAGCTTGTCGGTCTCGATCGAGACGATGCGGGCCGCGCCGTGGCTCGAGTTGGTGTTGAGCGGCACCTGCCAGCCCTGCCAGCTCCGCGCCGGCACGCCCATCTGCTGCAGCGTGAGCGCCATGAGCCCGGCGGTCACGTTCTCGCCCGAGGACACGACGGCATCGTATTCGCGCGCGTCGTAGAGCACGGCGGTGTCGCGCACCCAGCCCACGAGTTCGTTGGTCTTTCCGGACATCGCCGAGACGATCACCGCGACGTCATAGCCGCGTTCCACTTCCCGTCGCACGCGTTCGGCCGCGTTGCGGATCCGGTCGAGGTCGGCCACCGACGTGCCGCCGAATTTCATCACCAGTCTGGGCATTGCCCGCAGCCCCCAATTCGATCGCGCCCTCTCTTATCGGGCAGAGGGGGGCGCTGCAAGCGCGCCGCGGGGCCGGGGGGGCGCCGGGCGGGCCGTCAATTGGTCTTGGTGCGGCTCCAGGGCAGGGGGGCGACGGAAATCCCGTCCTCGATCAGGGCCTTTGCCTCGGCGGGGCGCGCCTCGCCGATGATCGCGCGCCGCGGCGCCTCGCCCTCGTGGATGCGTCGGGCTTCCCGGGCGAAATCGCGGCCCACATCCTCGGACTCGGCCTCGATCTTGCGGCGGAGTTCGGTGAGCGCCTGTTCGGCGGGGGAGGCGGGGGCACGGAGCGAGGGGGCCTCTTCCGCGGCGGGTTGCGCCGAAGGGGCGGTCCGCACGCGCGGCGCCATCAGGTCCTTCTCGACCTCGCTCGTGCCGCAGATGGCGCAGGAGACGAGCCCGGACGCGTGCAGACGATCGAAGTCCGCGCTCGACCCGAACCAGGATTCGAAGCGGTGGTCGTTCGTGCAGCGCAGGGCATAGCGGATCATTTTCCAGTCCCGAATGCGCCTCCCGGACCGCGGGAGGCTCTCTTGTAGATATATGACGAAGCGGTGAAGACAATATTCCTTCTCGCCGAAGTGTTCGTTTGCTAGGGTGGCGCGATGCCACAAGATGTTGTGTTCGGGTCAAAGTGATGCTGCGAGGAATGCATGCCGCCGTTGCGATTCTGGTCGGTGTGGTCGCGGCGACCGCCACCGGGCTGGCGCTTTCGCCGGCCCTGGCATTCCTAGGGGCGGCGCTCATTGCCTATGTCGCGAGCCATTTCCTCCACCGGACGCTGCATGCCGAACCCGAGCCCAGGGAGGGGACGGGAGATGCGGGGGAGACGGGCGGGCGGCAAATCCCCGCCGATGTCGGCCCGCAGCTCATCGAGAAGCTGCCGGTGCCGCTTCTGCTCATCAGCCAGCGCGGCCGGCTTGGCTATGCCAATCTCGCGGCTCAGGGGATGCTGCCCCGGCTCACGCCCGGCCAGCACTTCGCCCATATCATCCGCGCACCCGCCTTCGTCGAGGCCGTGAGTGCGACGCTGCGTGACGGGCTCGAGCGCAGCTTCGAGTTCACCTCCTACGAGGGCAACGAGCGGCATTTCGAGGCGCGCGTCAGCATGCTCGCGGAATGCGAAGGGTTCGGGCCGGAGGCCCATGCGATCGTGCAGGTCGAGGATCGCACCCGCACCCATCGCATCGAGCAGCTCCGCTCCGACTTCATCGCCAATGCGAGCCACGAGCTGCGCACGCCGCTCGCCTCGATCATCGGCTATATCGAGACCCTGCAGAACCATGCGCGGGAAGATCCCGAGGCGCGCGAGCGCTTCCTTGCGATCATGGCGCGCGAGGCGCACCGGATGCAGCGGCTGGTTGACGATCTCATGTCGCTGAGCCGCATCGAGATGAACGAGCATGTCCGGCCCGTGGAGCGGCTGCCGCTCAACCGCATCGCCTGCGACTGCGCCTCGGTGTTTCAGCCGCTCGCGAGCCAGGAAGGGATCACGCTCCGCGTCGAGCTCGATCCCGACGAGGCCGACGTGATCGGCGACCGCGACCAGCTTTCGCAGGTCTTCACCAACCTCATCGACAACGCGATGAAATACAGCGCCCCCGGCGCCACGGTGACGATCCGCTCCGCACCCGAGAACCCCGCGCATCCGGGCCGCGTGGGGGTGAGCGTCTCCGATACCGGCATGGGCATCCCGCGCGAGAAGCTCCATCGCCTGACCGAGCGCTTCTTCCGGGTGAGCGTGCCGCAGAGCCGCCACAAGGGTGGCACCGGGCTGGGACTCGCGATCGTCAAGCACATCCTCAACCGCCACAAGGGCCGCATCGAGATCAGCTCGGTGCTCGGCGAGGGAAGCACGTTCACGGTGTGGCTGCCGCGCGCCACGCAGCTTCATATCGTGCCCGATGAGCCGCCGGCGGTGGCGCCTGCGTCGCGCGCGGCGCGCTGACGGCTTTTGGCGCCCGAATTTCTTTCACTTTTTCAAATTCTTATGGTGTCATAAAACCGTTTGAAAAAGTAAATATTGTTGTCGCCCTAACCCCTATAGTTCCTAACCGAGCGCAGAGGGCCGGATCCAGCTTGCGGACTCCGCCCGGAACACACCGCGGCCGGAAAAAACGGTCGCGAAAATCAGGATGAACGCCATGTCGTCGCATATCGTCGCCTCCTTCGATGAGGATCTGGTTCAGATCCAGGCCAAGATCTCCGAGATGGGGGGAGTGGCCGAGGAAATGCTCTCGAAGGCTCTCGAATCGGTCCAGAACCGCGATGCGGCCCTCGCGAGCGAGGTGATCGACCGCGACAAGGCGCTCGACGCGATGGAGATGGAGCTCGAGGAGGCGGTGGTCCGCGTCATCGCGCTGCGCCAGCCGGTCGCGAACGACCTGCGCGTCCTCATTGCGGCGATGAAGATCTCCTCGACGCTCGAGCGCATCGGCGATCTCGCCAAGAACATCGCCAAACGCGCCATCCCGCTGTCGGCGGCGCGCCCGATGCGCCTCACCACCTCGATCGCCCGCATGGGCCGCGAGACCCTCGCCCAGCTTTCCGCGGTGCTGAACGCCCATGCCTCGCGCGATGTCGATACCGCGGTCCAGATCTGGAACCAGGACTACGAGATCGACGAGATGTACAACGCTATCTTCCGCGAAGTGGTGACCTACATGGTCGAGGACAGCCGCCTGATCGGTGTCGGCGCCCAGCTCATGTTCATCGCGAAGAACCTCGAGCGGATCGGCGATCACACCACCCACATTTCCGAGATGGTCTACTACATCGTGAAGGGCAACACGCTCGGCGACGACCGTCCGAAGGGCGAGCCCACCGGCGTCAATCTCGTCGCGGGCTGAGGCAGGAGCAAGCCATGTGTGCGAAGGTGCTCGTCGTCGAGGATGAGGAGGCGATCAGCCAGCTTCTCGCCTACAATCTCGGCAAGGAAGGTTTCACCGTTTCGATTTCCGCCGACGGGGACGAGGCAATGATCGCCGTCGACGAGGAGAAGCCGGATCTTGTCCTGATGGACTGGATGCTGCCGAACGTTTCGGGCATCGAGCTTTGCCGGCGGCTCCGCACCGGCAACGATACCCGCGATATCCCGGTCATCATGCTCACCGCCCGCGGCGAGGAGGAGGACCGGGTCCGCGGCCTCGACGTGGGGGCGGACGACTACGTGACCAAGCCCTTCTCCATGTCGGAGCTCGTGGCGCGGATGCGGGCGGTACTGCGCCGCACGGCGCCGGCGCTGGCGGGCGATGTCGCCACCTTCGCCGACATCGTGCTCGACCGGCAGCTCTGCCGGGTGCGCCGCAGCAGCCGCGACGTGCATCTTGGCCCCACCGAATTCCGGCTTCTCGACGTCTTGATGCAGCGCCCGGGGCGGGTCTTCTCGCGTGAGCAGCTGCTCGACCGGGTCTGGGGCCAGGACGTCTATGTCGAGATCCGCACGGTGGACGTCCATATCGGCCGCCTGCGCAAGGCGCTCAACCGCCGCGGCGACCGCGATCCGATCCGGACCGTCCGCTCCTCGGGCTACGCGCTCGACGAGACCTACACCGGCTGAAGCCAGGGGGCCGGGCCCGGCGGCATCGTCAGCCGTCGGCGCCCTCCTCCTCTTCCGTTTCGGCGCCGCGCGCCGAGAGAAAGTGCCCGAGGCCCTCGAGCGCGGGGATGTGCTCGCAGAAGGTGCGCACCACCACGAGGAGCGGGGTGGCCACCAGCATCCCCACCACCGACCAGAGCCAGGCCCAGAGCGTGACCGAGAGGAACACCACGACGGTGTTGAGCCTCAGGCTGCGCCCGACAAACCAGGGCGTGATGAGCTGGCCCTCGATCGAGGTCAGCGCGAGATAGGTCAGCCCCACGGGGATTGCCGCCGTCTGCTCGGGCAGGGTCAGCATGGCGACGACCGAGGAGGCGACGATCCCGATCGCCGAACCCACGTAGGGAATGTAGTTGAGCAGGAAGCCCGCGAGGCCGAAGAGCTCCGGGTTCGGCATGGAGAGCAGCCACATCGAGATCCCGATCGCGATGCCGAGGCAGGCGTTGATGAGGGTGATGGTGAAGAGATAGCGCGAGAGCTTGCGCTCGATGTCGCGCGCGATCGAGATCGCCCGGCGCTTGTCGCGGAAGGTCGGCAGGACATAGACGAGCTTCTCGTAGAACATGTCGCCCGACGCGAGCAGGAAGAAGAGCAGGATCAGCGTGAATGCCCCCTGCGCCAGCACTTCGGGGGCGAGCAGCACGACCTGCGCGGTGATCCCGGGTTCTCGTACGGCCACCACCGGAACATCGGTCGTCTCGCCGCCCTTGGCGAGTTCATCGACCTGTTTCGCCGCCTCGCGGATCTGGTCCGCCGCGCCGAGCATCTGGCTGATCTTGAGGTTGATCTCGCGGCTGATTTCGGGGGCCCGATCGACCCATTCGCTGATCGGGACGGCAAGGCCGAGCGCGCCGATCGCGAGGCCCGCCAGCAGGAGACCGACGATCAGGAAGGCCGAGAGCCCGCTCGGGATGCCGCGCCGGTCGAGAAAGCGGCGGACCGGACTGAACACCATGGTGAGCATGAAGGCCAGCACCACCGGCATCAGGAAGTTCCGGGCGTAGGCGAGCGAGAAGACCAGGAGCAGGAACAGGATGCCGAGCAACGCCCAGCGGATCATCGGGTCTTTCGGCTGTGGCCCGCGCGGCTCCGCCGTCACGTCTGCGGCGTCCGGCTCGGTGAGCGCCACACGCTCAGTCTGATTCATGATGTCCGTTCTCCCCCCAGGGCGCGCAATCCTGTCTGCCTTGGCCTGTCCGCAAGGAGCCCCTCGCGGCAAGCCTTGCACGAGGCAGAAGGCGCGGACAAACGGACGGCGCCGTCGCAGTTAACGCGGCAGGTCGCGAGCCGGTTCCATGATACCCCGGATCGAGGCGCTTGACAGGCCCCTTCAAGCGGCTAAACCGGCGTTTCAACCTGAGATCCGGGCGTGCCGTTGGCGCCAAACCCGAAGGAGTGTGACGATGACCCAGCCTGCCTCCAGCATTCGGGAGGTGTCGATCACGCTTCCCGACGGCGCAATCCGACAGTATCCCGCGGGCGTGACCCCCGCCGAGATTGCCGCCGGCATTTCCAAGAGCCTCGCGAAATCCGCGCTTGCCGCGCGCATCGACGGCAAGCTTGCCGACCTGTCGCAGCCGATCGAGGCGGATGCCGCCATCGCGATCGTGACGGCCAGGGACGAGAAGGAGGCGCTCGAGCTTTTCCGCCACGACTGCGCGCATATCATGGCCCGCGCGGTGCAGGAGATCTGGCCCGACGTGAAGGTTACGATCGGCCCGGTGATCGACAATGGCTGGTATTACGATTTCGACCGCGCCGAGCCCTTCACCACGGACGATCTCGAGAAGATCGAGGCGAAGATGCGCCAGATCATCGCCGCGCGCGATCCGGTCCGGACCGAGGTCTGGCCGCGCGAGAAGGCGGTGGCGCATTACGAGGCGAGCGGCGAGCCCTACAAGGTCGAGCTCGTCGGCATGATCCCCGAGGGCCAGCCGATCCGCATGTACTGGCACGGCGAGTGGCAGGATCTCTGCCGCGGGCCGCATCTGGCCAACACCGGCCAGGTACCGCCGGATGCCTTCAAGCTCATGTCGGTGGCGGGCGCCTACTGGCGCGGCGATTCGAGCCGCCCGATGCTCCAGCGCATCTATGGCGTGGGCTTCCGCACCAAGGAGGAGCTCAAGGCCTATCTCCATCGCATGGAGGAGGCCGAGAAACGCGACCACCGCAAGCTCGCCCGCGAGATGGATCTCTTCCACCTCCAGCCGGAGGCGCAGGGTTCGGTGTTCTGGCATCCGAACGGCTTCCTGATCTGGCGGACGCTCGAAGCCTACATCCGTCGCCAGCTCGATGCCGACGGCTATGTCGAGGTGAAGACGCCGCAGCTCCTCGACGCGGGGCTCTGGGTGCAATCCGGCCACTGGGGCAAGTTCCGCGAGAACATGTTCGTGGTCCCGGACGAGATCCCCTCGACCGACGATGACGCGCCGATCATATCGGGCAAGGGCGACCTGATGGCGCTGAAGCCGATGAACTGCCCGGCGCATGTCCAGATCTTCAAGCAGGGGACGAAATCCTATCGCGACCTGCCGATCCGCATGGCCGAGTTCGGCTGCTGCCACCGCAACGAGGCCCATGGCGCGCTCCATGGCCTGATGCGGGTGCGGCAGATGACGCAGGATGACGCGCATATCTTCTGCCGCGAGGATCAGATCGAGGCGGAGACGAGCCGGTTTCTTGCGCTCTTCTCGCGGGTCTATGGCCACATGGGCATGACGGAGATCTCCTACAAGCTCGCCACCCGGCCGGAGCAGCGGGCGGGCGACGACGCGACCTGGGACCGGGCCGAGGCAGCACTCGCGGCGGCCCTCACCCATGCCGGGCTCGAGTTCGACTATGCCGAGGGGGAGGGGGCGTTCTACGGGCCGAAGCTCGAGTTCCACCTCACCGATGCGATCGGCCGGACCTGGCAGTGCGGCACGTTCCAGCTCGACTACGTGTTGCCCGAGCGGCTCGACGCGAACTACATCGGCGAGGATGGCGCGAAGCACCGGCCGGTCATGCTCCACCGCGCGGTCTTCGGCACGTTCGAGCGCTTCATCGGGCTTGCGATCGAGCATTTTGCCGGCCGCTTCCCGCTCTGGCTCGCGCCGCGGCAGATTGTGGTGGCGCCGATCGTCTCGGAGGCCAACGACTATGCCGAGGAGGTCGTCGCGGCGCTGAAGGCGGCGGGGCTCCGGGCCGAGGGCGATTACCGGAACGAGAAGATCAACTACAAGGTCCGCGAGCACTCGCTCTCGAAGGTGCCGGTGATCCTCGCCGTGGGCCTGCGCGAGGTCGAGGAGCGCACCGTCTCGGTCCGCCGGCTCGGCGACAAGGCGAGCCGGGTTGCGGAACTCGAGGCCATCGTGGCCGAGCTGCGCGACGAGGCAACGGCGCCGGATCTGCGCTGATCCGGCATGGGATTTTCACGGTGAAAACGGGGCGTTTCACCGTGAAAATCTGTTTTTGGCTTTGAAATCATTGGATTTTCGTCGTTAACATATCATGAATCGCCGGCGATGAGGCAAAGGCCCGGTCGCCTCCGGCAGGCAGTGTCGGGGCAGTCGGGCGGCTTCTGCGGGCCCCTTCGGAGAGGGGGCTGTCGTGTGGACCTGGCCGTCTCTGGATATCAGCGCGAAACCCTTCTTCAGATTGCACTTCAGCCGGAAACGGCTCTGATCCGGCCTCTGCGCAGGCCGGGCCATGGGGGGGCGCCGGTGCGGGCGGTTCAGGCCGTGGCGGCTCTCGCGGTGGTTCGCAGGTGGCGCTCGATCTCGATCAGGCGCTGCTTGCGCCAGAGGCCGCCGCCGTAGCCGGTCAGGGAGCCGTCGGCGCCGATGACCCGGTGGCAGGGGATCATCACCGCGATCTGGTTGGCGCCGTTGGCGCGGGCCACGGCCCGCGTGGCCGCGGGGCGGCCGATGCGGCGGGCGATGTCGGAGTAGCTGCGGGTCTCGCCGGCCGGGATCTCGCGCAGGGCTTCCCAGACCTGCCGTGTGAAGGCGCTGCCCGCGAGGGCGAGCGGGGTCTCGAACCGGTCCGCGCGCGCGGCGAAATAGTCGGCGAGCTCGGCCGCCGCCTGTTCCGATGGCGGCATGGCACCGATCCCGATCGCCTCCTTCGCGGCGGCCTGCAAGCGCCTGAGCTCCGCGGGCAGGGCCTTGCGGCCGACGAACTCGAGCAGGTGCAGGTGGCTGCGGCTGCTGACCGCGATCATGTCGCCGAGCGGTGTGGGGATCCAGCTTGCGCGCAGGCGCCGGTCGGGGCGCAGATCGCCGGGGGCACAGCCGAGCAGGCGCGCGAAGGCGGTGCGGAAGGCGCTGGCGGACTCGAAGCTCGCCTCGTGCTGCGCGGTGATGACCTTGCCGCCCGCGGCCAGGGTCTCGAAGCCCTCGCGCAGGCGGCGCTGGCGGGCCATTTCGAGGAAGGTCATGCCGAACTGGCGCTTGAAGCTGCGCCGGACGGTCGAGAGGTCATACCCGAGCTGCTCGATGTGGCTTTCCGACCAGCGCAGGTCGGGCCGCTCGTCGAGCGCGTGGAGGAGCGCGGCGATGGTCGGATCGGCGAGCGCCGCGGCCTGGAGCGGGTGGCAGCGCTTGCAGGGGCGGTAGCCTGCCTCGATGCATTCGCCGATGGTGGCGAAGAAGGTGCAGTTCTCCGGTTTCGGTTTCCGGGCCGGGCAGGTCAGGCGGCAGAATATGCCGGTCGAGGTGACGCAGACATAGGCCTGGCCGTCGAAACGCGCGTCGCGGGCGAGGAGGGCGGCATAGAGGGCCTGGTGGTCTGGGAGATCGAACAGCATGGCGGTCTTCTAGCCTTGCGCGGCCGCGCGGGCCGCCGGTTTCCGGGCGTCTATTCTCTTTTCTCCGGCCATTTCTCCCGCCCGGCGCCTCCTGCCGCGGGTCAGCGGAGGATGTGAAATCCCGGACGCTCCGGCGGGTCGGCGGGGGTGGTCTCGACCTGGGTCACGCGCGCGAAAGCGGGGCCGCGGTGGAGGGCCGCGAGCATGTCCGCAAGCGCCGGGTCGGGGCCGGAAATCAGGGTGCGGACCGCGCCGTCGGGCTCGTTGCGGACCCAGCCGTCGAGGCCGCGGCGCAGGGCTTCCTCCCGGGTCCAGGCGCGGAAGCCCACGCCCTGCACCCGGCCGGTGATCCGCGCCATGCGGGCGGGGGGCGAAGCGTCGTCGCTGCGGGGCGCCATGGGGGGTCTCCTTGCGTTCGGGCGGGCCGATCCTGACGCGGTGTGGCGGGCCTTGTCCACCTTCGGTCCGCGGGTTTGCGGCGGCTTTGGCGCTCACCCCTTGGAACGTGTGGGCCGCTCGCGCGTTTCCCTTGCATGATCCGAAGTCCGAAGGAGGTGCAGATGTTCCGACTGAGACATGTGATCGTCATCATGACCAACGCGGTCCTCGTGGGCGGGTTGCTGATTCTGGTGCTGAGCCTCGGGTTCGTGGGCTGGGCGCCGATCGTCGGCGCCGTCGTGATCGGGTTCCTGCTGAGCTGGCCGGCGGCGCGCTTCGTGAGCCGCTGGATCAAGGAAGAGGACCCGGCCTGGAATGCCGAGAAGGACCGCCCGGTGGCGGCCGAGCGCGCTGCACGCCTCGAGCGTGAGCACGCAAAGCACGAGACCGGCCCGACCAAGGCGGTGATCCCGCCGCAGCCGCGACACGGCTAGGGCCGGGCCGACCGGGAAACGAAGACGACGATCGGGGACCGGCCCGCCAGCCTGGCGCGGCCGGTCCCTTGCTGTCCGGCCCCTGGGGTCAGCTCCGGCCGAAGACCGCGTCGAAGTTCTTCATGAGGGCGACGTCGAGATCGGCCATCGTCACCGGCAGGCCGAGATCGACGAGGCTGGTGACGCCATAGCCGCGGATGCCGCAGGGCACGATGCCGCCGAAATGCGAGAGATCCGGCTCGACGTTGATGGCGATGCCGTGGAAGGTGATCCAGCGCCGGATCCGGACGCCGATGGCGGCGATCTTGTCCTCGGCCTCGCGGCCGTCGGGAAGCGGCGGCTTGTCGGGGCGGCGGACCCAGACGCCGACGCGGCCCTCGCGTCGCTCGCCGGTGACGTTGAACTCGGCGAGGGTGCGAATCACCCATTCCTCCAGATTGCGGACATAGGCGCGGATGTCGCGGCCGCGGGTGTTGAGATCGAGCATGGCATAGGCGACCCGCTGGCCCGGCCCGTGATAGGTGTATTCGCCGCCGCGCTGGGCCGGGTAGACCGGGAATCGGCCGGGCTCGAGCAGGTCGGCGGGATCGGCCGAGGTGCCGGCGGTGTAGAGCGGCGGGTGTTCGAGCAGCCAGACAAGCTCCGGCGCGCGGCCGGCGAGGATCTCCGCCACGCGGGCCTCCATCGCGGCAAGCGCGTCCGGATAGGGCACAAGTGCCTCCGACACCTGCCATTCGGGAGACTGCAGAGCATTTGTCTTTTCTGGCGCGGCGTCCGTAAGGGCCCGGTTCATGGATTAAGTCCTCGGAAACTGACGGGATCGTGATAATATGCTAGCCGTTGGAACGACAGTCATTAACACGAATTCATGGGAGACGATTGGGCCATGCTTAAGAAATCGTCCGTTGCCGCCGTGCTTTCCCTCTCGGTTTCCATCGCCGCACTTCCGAGCGGGGCCTCGGCCGACGGGAGCGCCTTTGTCGGCGGCCTGATCGGCGGCGCGCTGGGGTCGGCGATCGTGAACCACTCGCAGCAGCAACAGCAGAAGCGCGTCTATGTCCAGAAGCGCACGGCGCCGCGCTCGACGGTGAGCAGCTATCAGCGCGAGCAGAACCGCGAGGTGCAGACCGCGCTCAACTATTTCGGCTTCCCGGCCGGCACGCCTGACGGGGTTCTGGGCGCGAATTCGCGGGCGGCGATCCGGGGGTATCAGTCGTTCATGGTCTCGAACTACGCGCCCTACAACGTCTCCTATGGCGCGACGGGGCTGCTTTCGGAGCCCGAGCGCATCCTGCTCGTCTCCTGCTACCAGCGTGCGATGGTGGGCGGGGCCTATGTCGGGCAGCGCATCGCCACGCGCCAGATGGGGCCGCGCGGCTTCCTGCTCGACTGCCGCGACGATCAGTATGGCGGCGGCATGCAGGCCAGCGCGCCGCAGGCCCAGCCCGCGCCGATGCCCGCGCAGCAGGCGGCCCCGATGGCGCCGGTCGCTCCGGCGGCCCCGGTGATGGAGGCCGCCGCACCGGCGCCGGTCGCGCCCGCGCCGGCCGCGGCGCTGCCGGTGGCGGCCGCCGCTCTCGCGGTTGCCGCAGCACCCGAGCCCGAGGTCGAGGCGCCGAAGCCCGGCGGGGCGATGCCGAACTTCCTCCGCGGCTCCGGCAGCTCGATGGGAAGCTTCTGCAACCGCGTCAGCATGACGACCGGCACCAATGGCGGCTATGTCACCGCCGCCGCGATGACCGATCCGCAGCAGGCGCTGGGCGAGCAGTTCTGCCTCGCGCGGACCTATGCGATGGAGCAGGGCGAGAGCCTCGCCGCCGCGGTGCAGGGTTTTTCGATGGCCGAGATCCAGGAGCAGTGCGAGGCCTTCGCGCCGACGATGACGGAATACCAGGCCCGGCTCGTCACCCAGTCTCCGGCCGAGGCCGGGGCGGCGCTGCAGAATTTCGTGGTCTCGACCGGCGTCTCGCCGACGCAGCTGAGCGGCAATGCGCGGATCTGTCTCGGGATCGGCTACAGCTCCGACAATGCCGAGCTCGCGCTGGCCTCGTCGATGATTCTCGTCGGTCTCGGCGAGGAGGCCTATGCCGAGCTGCTGGGCCATCACCTGATGAACGGCTTCTCGACGCCCAAGCGGCCCGACCGGGCGGACCAGTGGTACGGGATCGCGATCGACGCGCTTGATTCGGGGGCGAGCCCGCTCGTTCCGGCGAGCGGCACCGGCCGGACCGAACTGCTGCGCGCCGCGGTCGCGGGCGAATCCGGTATGCCCGCCCAGCCGGTGCTGAAGGACGCCTCGGCCAACCCCGGCGAGGCCAAGGCTTTCCTCATGCCGATGGGCGGAGCCTCGTCGAACTGAGCGGAAAAAGGGTGGCGCAAAGGAATTTCACTTTGCGCCATTTTCCTGCGTTTCCGGCCTTGTGGGGGGCAAAAGCCTTTGCTAGAAGCGCCCGCAGTGCGGCTGTGGCGGAACTGGTAGACGCGCAGCGTTGAGGTCGCTGTGGGGTAACTCCCGTGGAAGTTCGAGTCTTCTCAGCCGCACCAATTCCCCTGCAGCGGAATTCAGGTGCGATGCACGACGGGGCTCCTACCAGGCCCCGGATCGCCGCGGCGGTGAGCCCGGCAAGGGGCGCCAGCGGCGCCCGCTCCTTCCTCTCCAGAAAATTCCCGCTCCGGAAAATTCGGGTTTCCGCGTGGTGCCGCGGCGCCGGCTCCGGCCGCCTCGCGCCGGAGGTTCAGGTCTCGGTGGCGGCGAGCCATTCGACCTTCGGGGCGAACATGTAGCCCGCGCCGTAGATCGTCTTGATGATTCTCGGGTTGCGCGGATCCTCGCGGAGCTTGTTGCGGAGCCGGGAGATGCGCACGTCGATGCTGCGGTCGAAGGTGATGGTGGCCGACATGCCGTCGCCATCCATCAGCGTCTCGCGCGAGAGCACGCGCTGGGGCAGGGAGACGAGGGCGCGCAGGAGGCGCACCTCGCTGCCGCTCAGCTCGATCTCCTCGCCATCGGGCGCGGTCAGCCGGTGGCTGCGGAAATCGACGGTCCAGCCGGAAAAGCGGGCGATCTCGGCGCCGCGCTCGGCGGTGCCTTCGGCGCGGCGCAGCACGGCACGCGCGCGGGCCACCGCCTCGCGCGGGCTGAAGGGTTTCACCAGGTAGTCGTCGGCGCCCATCTCGAGGCCGAGCACGCGGTCGGTCACCTCGGTCCAGACGCCGCTGATGATGATGACGGGGATGTTCTCGCTGTGGAGCCGGCGCGTCGCCAGATCGAGGCCGGGTCCGTCGGGCAGGCGCATGTCGATGAAGCAGAGCGCCGGGCGGACCTGACTCAGGCGGCGCTCGAAGTTGCGGATGAGCCCGAAGGATTCGACGTCGAACCCGTGTTCGCGGAAGGTCCGGACGAGTATCGTGGCGAGGTCGTGGTCATCCTCGAGAATGAACACCAGCGGCTGTCGTGTCTGCATGTCCTGGCTTTTCTCCCCCCGGGTGAGTCTTTTGTTTTTCTTCCGGCCACTCTGGCGCCGGAGCCCCGACTCATGGCGTATATCATGCTGCGGAATCCTCGATGGCGCAAATCAGCTTGTCCGGGAGGAACGGCTTGTTGAGGAGGGGGAAGGCGGCCCTGTCGGTTTCGGCATCGGCGTCGTCGACTTCCGCAAATCCCGTCATCAGGATGACGCGGAGCTCCGGGCGGAGCCGGACGGCCTCGCGGGCGAGGCTGAAGCCCGACATGCCGGGCATCACCACATCGGAGACGAGCGCGCGGAGATTGTCGAGCGCGCCGACGAGCGGCAGGGCCTCCTCGCCGCTCTCGGCCTCAATCACCGAATAGCCGGCGCCGGCGAGCTGGCGGCGGATGGTGCGGCGGAGCTCGTGATTGTCATCGACCAGCAGGACAAGGCCCTGGCCCGGCTGGGTCGCATCGCCCGCCGCTGCGGCGGAGAGCTGCCGTGACGCGGCGTCGGCGGCGAGGATGGGCAGGTCGAGCATGAAGCGGCTGCCCTTGCCGGGGCTGCTGTCGACGGCGATCGTGCCGGCGGACTGGCGGATGAAGCCCCAGACCATGCTGAGCCCGAGGCCGGTGCCCTGGCCCGCGCCCTTGGTGGTGAAGAAGGGTTCGAAGATCTGGCCGAGGGTCTCCTCGCCGATGCCCTCGCCGGTGTCGGAGATGGTCACGCCGACGAAATCGGCGCCGCCGCGCGGCGAGGGGTAGTCGATCTCGATGCCGATCCGGCCGCCCTGCGGCATGGCGTCGCGGGCGTTGAGGCAGAGGTTGAGCAGCGCGGTCTCGAACTGGCCGCGGTCGAGATGGGCCAGCGGCGGCACGCCGCGGCATTCCATGCCGACGCTGATGTCGGGGCGCAGCGTGCGCCGGAGCAGGCGGAGCATGTCGGTCACGCAGGCCTCGACATCGATCGCTTCGGGGCGCAGCGGCTGGCGGCGCGCGATGGCGAGGAGCTGGCCGGTCAGCCGCGCGCCCTGCTCGACCGCATGGATCGAGGGTTCGAGATATTCCTCCCGAATGGCGGCCTCGCCGACCAGATCGCGCAGCGGCACGAGATTGCCGTAGATCACCGCGAGCAGGTTGTTGAAATCATGCGCAATGCCGCTCGCGAGCTGGCCGACCGCGTCCATCTTCTGCGCCTGGAGCAGCGCGGTCTCGGCCTCCTTCTCGCGCGTCACGTTGAAGGAGCAGACATAGAAGCCCGCGACCCGGCCGTCCTCGGAGATGTCGGGGCGCAGGAAGGTGCGGATGGTGAGCTGGCGCCCGTCGGCATGGCGCCCGGGGTGGATGAAATCCACCGCCTTGCCGCTGTAGGCGGCCTCGAAGAACGGATTGCCAAGCTCCAGCGTGTCCTGCCAGATGAATTCGTCGGCGTGCTTGCCGACAATGCTTTCGGGGGTGAGGCCGTAGGCGGCGGCAAAGCGCTGGTTGGCGAAGCTGTAGAACCGGTCCGGATCGACATAGGCGATGCCGATCGGCAGCTTGTCGGTGATGATCCGCAGGAGGGTGTCGTCCCGCCGGCTGGCGGGGTCGTCCACCGTATCGGTCCGGGAAGGTCTGGGCATGCCTCTTGCGCTCCGCTTGCTGTCTCGCCTGCGAGGCTAGCGCGGTTTCGGGCGCCGGGAAACGTGCCCGTTGCGACGAATACAATTCGTTAAAGTCTGGCAAATCTCGCGCAACCTTTGCGGGGCAATCAGGGCTCACGCAACGAAACGTTGTGGTGGCCCGGGCCCGGGGCCGGTCGCGTCCGCACGGACATCCCCAGATCGTGCGGACGCGGCCCACTGGGCCCCCGGAGCTGCCCTGCGCCCAAAAAGACGAACCCCGGAGGACGCCCGTGATGCCAGCATCGGACATCTTGCCACCCTTGCGCCGGCCGCTCTGAGAGCGCCGCCGCCGGAGCGGTCCTTCGGATATCCCTGGCCGGGCTGCGCCGGCCGCCGACCCCGTGCGAGGCCCCTGGCGGGCCCGTTCGAGGAGAGAATGGAAGGAGACCTGCCGTCATGAAGGTCCTCGTGCCTGTGAAGCGGGTGATTGACTACAACGTTAAGGTTCGCGTGAAGGCGGACGGGAGCGGCGTTGATCTTTCGAACGTGAAGATGTCGATGAACCCGTTCGACGAGATTGCGGTGGAAGAGGCGATCCGTCTGAAGGAGAAGGGTGCGGCGAGCGAGGTTGTCGCGGTATCGATCGGCGTGAAGCAGGCGCAGGAGACGCTGAGGACGGCGCTGGCGATGGGCGCGGACCGTGCGATCCTTGTGACGGCGTCGGAGGACGTGCAGACGGACATCGAGCCCCTGGCGGTTGCGAAGATCCTGAAGGCGGTGGTCGATGCGGAGGCGCCCGGCCTGGTGATTGCGGGCAAGCAGGCGATCGACAACGACATGAACGCGACGGGCCAGATGCTGGCGGCGCTCCTCGGCTGGGGTCAGGCGACGTTTGCCTCCGAGCTCGAGATCTCGGGCGATGTGGCGAAGGTCACGCGCGAGGTGGACGGCGGGCTTCAGGTCCTGGAGGTGAAGCTTCCGGCGATCGTGACGGCGGACCTCCGCCTCAACGAGCCGCGCTACGCGTCGCTGCCGAACATCATGAAGGCGAAGAAGAAGCCGCTCGAGGAGAAGACGCCCGGGGATTACGGCGTCGATGTCACGCCGCGGCTGAAGGTGGTGAAGACCGCGGAGCCGCCGGTGCGCAAGGCCGGCGTGATGGTGGGCTCGGTTGACGAGCTGGTGGCGAAGCTCAAGGAGACGGGGGCGATCTGATGGCGGTTCTGGTCTACGCGAAACACGACAATGCCACGCTGAACGACGCGACGTCGAAGGCGATGACGGCGGCGAAGGCGATCGGCGGCGAGATCACGGTTCTGGTTGCGGGCGAGAACTGCGGCGCGGTTGCGGCCGCGGCGGCGGAGCTCGAGGGCGCCTCGAAGGTGCTCCACATCGAGGGCGCGCAGTATGCGCACCGTCTGGCCGAGCCGCTGACCGATCTGGTGATGAGCCTGGCCTCGGGTTACAGCCACATCGTCTTTCCGGCGACGACGACGGGCAAGAACGTGGCCCCGCGGGTTGCGGCGCTGCTCGACGTGATGGTGATCTCGGACATCACCGGGGTGGTGGATGCCGCGACCTTCGAGCGTCCGATCTATGCCGGCAACGCATTGCAGACGGTCGAGAGCTCGGACAGCGTGAAGGTCCTGACGGTGCGGGGCGCGAGCTTCGAGGGCGTGGGGTCGCAGGCGGCCTGCCCGGTGGAGACGGGCACGGCGGCGGCGGATCCCGGGGTCTCGTCCTGGGTCGAGGACCGGGTGCAGGCGAGCGACCGTCCGGAGCTGGCGTCGGCGAAGGTGATCGTCTCGGGCGGCCGGGGTGTCGGTTCGGAGGCGAATTTCGCCCTCATCGAGGGTCTGGCCGACAAGCTCGGCGCGGCGGTGGGCGCCTCGCGCGCGGCGGTCGACTCGGGCTACGCCCCCAACGACTGGCAGGTCGGGCAGACCGGCAAGGTCGTCGCCCCCGATCTCTACATCGCCGTCGGCATCTCCGGCGCGATCCAGCATCTCGCCGGCATGAAGGACAGCAAGGTCATCGTCGCCATCAACAAGGACGAGGAGGCCCCGATCTTCCAGGTCGCCGACTACGGCCTCGTCGCTGACCTCTTCGACGCCGTCCCCGCACTCGCCGACAAGATCTGATTTCCCCAGGAGACCGGTCCATGACCTATGCTGCCCCCCTGAACGACATGCTGTTCATCCTGGAGGATCTTTGCGGCCTCGAGGAGATCGCGAAGCTTCCGGGCCTCGAGGATGCGACCCCCGACATGGTGGCCGCCATCCTCGGCGAGGCCGGCAAGTTTGCCGGCGAAGTGCTCGCCCCCCTCAACCGGATCGGTGACGAGAAGGGCCTCGGCTTCGTCGATGGCGCCGTCACCACCCCCGAGGGCTGGCGCGACGCCTACCTGACGCTGGTGGAAATGGGCTGGAACAGCCCGACCGCCTCGCCCGAGCACGGCGGGCTCGGTCTGCCCGCGGCGGTGAACGCCTGCATCCAGGAGATGTTCGACGGCGCCAACACCGCCTTCCAGCTCTGCCCGATGCTGACGCAGGGCGCGATCGAGGCGATCGAGGGCTATGCCACGGACGCGCTCAAGGAGACCTACCTGCCCAATCTCGTGACCGGCGTCTGGACCGGCACGATGAACCTCACCGAGCCGCAGGCGGGCTCCGATCTCGCCGCGATCCGCTCGCGCGCGGTGCCCGAGGGCGATCACTACCTCGTCTCGGGGCAGAAGATCTTCATCACCTACGGTGAGCACGACATGGCGGAGAACATCATCCACCTTGTGCTCGCCCGCCTCCCCGATGCGCCGGCGGGCGTGAAGGGGATCTCGCTCTTCGTGGTGCCGAAGTTCCTCGTCAATGCCGACGGCACGATCGGCGCGCGCAATGATGTGCGCTGCGTCTCGATCGAGCACAAGCTCGGCATCCACGCCAGCCCGACCTGCACGCTCTCCTTCGGCGACACAGGCGGCGCGGTCGGCTATCTCGTCGGCGAGCCGAACCAGGGCCTGCGCTACATGTTCGCGATGATGAACATGGCGCGTCTCGGCGTCGGTCTGCAGGGCATCGGCATCGCCGAGCGTGCCGGCCAGATCGCGGCGGCCTATGCCGCGGAGCGCAAGCAGGGCGCCGCGCCCGGCATCGAGGGGTCGGCCGCGATCATCGAGCACCCCGACGTGCGGCGCATGCTCGGGCTCATCCGTGCCCGGACCCAGGCCGCACGCATCCTCGCCTACCGGGCGGCGGCAGCCCTCGATCACGCCGGGCGCAGCACCGATCCGGAGGTGGCGGCGCGCCATCAGCGCCGGGTGGATCTGCTGATCCCGGTGGTCAAGGGCTGGTCGACCGAGATGAGCATTCTCGCCGCTTCGCTCGGCGTGCAGGTCCACGGCGGCATGGGCTATATCGAGGAGACGGGCGCGGCCCAGCATCTGCGCGACGCCCGCATCACCACGATCTATGAAGGCACGACCGGGATCCAGGCGCTCGACCTCGTCGGCCGCAAGATCCAGCGCGACAATGGCGCCGCGCTCGGCGAGCTGGCCGAGGACATGCGCGGCTCGCTCGCGGCACTCGAGGGGGATCTCGGCGGCGATCTCGACTGGGGCGCGATGCGGGGCATGGTGGCCGAGGCCACCGGCATCGTCGAGAGCGCGGCCGACTGGCTTGTCTCCCAGGGCGCCAACGACGGCGCGGCGACGCAGGCGGCGGCCACGAGCGTCCTCGAGCTCTTCGGCGTCTGCCTCGGGGCCTGGGCGCATGCCGATGCGGCGGCCGCGGCGGCCCGGCGGCTCGCGGCGGGAGAGACCGGCAGCCATCTGGGCGCGGCCCTGCGGCTCGCGGATTTCTACCGCACGCAAGTGTTCCCGCAGGCTCAGGGCCTTGCCGCCTCGGCGATGCAGGGTGCCCGCTCGGTTCTCGCGCTCAGCCGTGAGGATCTCGGGGTGCCTGCGTGATGCCGGGGGGACCGGAGCGCGAGGCGGCGGACTATGACGTTGTCATCGTCGGCGCCGGTCCTGCCGGTCTTTCGGCAGCGATCCGGCTGAAGCAACTCGACGGCGACCTTTCGGTCGTCGTCCTCGAGAAGGGGTCCGAGGTCGGCGCGCATATTCTTTCGGGCGCGGTGCTCGACCCCTGCGGGCTCGATCTCCTGCTCCCCGACTGGCGTGACAGCGGCGCGCCGGTCACCACCGAGGTGCGCCGGGACGAATTCTATCTGCTCGGTGCGGCGGGGCAGTGGCGGCTGCCGCACTGGCCCATGCCGCCGCTCCTGTCGAACCATGGCAACTACATCGTCTCGATGGGCAATGTCTGCCGCTGGCTCGCGGAGCGTGCGGAGGCCCTCGGCGTCGAGATCTTCCCCGGCATGGCCTGTTCCGAACTCGTTTTCGGGCCTGGCGGGGAAGTGGAGGGCGTTGTCGCCGGCGAATTCGGCAGGTCCGCCGACGGCACGCCCTCCGACACCTACGAGCCCGGCATGGAACTGCGCGGCAAATACGTGCTGATCGCCGAGGGAGCCCGCGGCTCGCTCGCCAAGCAGCTGATCGCGCGCTTCGGCCTCGATACGGAGAGCGGGCCGCAGAAATACGGCATCGGCATGAAGGAGATCTGGGAGATCGATCCCGCGAAGCACCGCGAGGGCACGGTCACCCACACGATGGGCTGGCCGCTCGGCAAGAACGCGGGCGGTGGCGGCTTCATCTATCATGCCGAGAACAACCAGCTCTTCCTCGGCTTCGTCGTCCATCTCAACTACGCCAATCCCTATCTCTATCCCTATGGCGAGTTCCAGCGGCTCAAGGAGCATCCGCTGGTGAGGGAGCTGCTCGAGGGCGGCAAGCGGGTCGCCTACGGCGCGCGGGCCATCACCGAGGGCGGCTGGCAGGCGATGCCGAAGATGACCTTCCCCGGGGGGGCGCTGCTCGGCTGCTCGGTCGGCATGGTCAACGTGCCGCGCATCAAGGGCAATCACAACGCCATGCTCTCGGGCATCGCTGCCGCCGAGGCGGCGCAGGCCGCGATCGCGGCAGGGCGTTCGGGCGACGAGCTGCCGGATTACGAGGCGGCGGTGCGCGGCGGCGCGATCGGGCGGGACCTGAAGAAGGTCCGCAACGTGAAGCCCGTCTGGTCGAAGCTCGGGCTCAAGGCCTCGCTGCTGCTCGGCGGCTTCGACATGTGGACCAACACGGCCGGCTTCTCGCTTCTCGGCACCTGGAAGCACGGGAAGTCGGACGCGGAGGCGACGGAACCGGCGGCGCGGCACAAGCCGATCGACTATCCGAAGCCCGACGGCCGGACGAGTTTCGACCGGCTGACCAACGTGTCCTTCTCGATGACGAACCACGAGGAGAGCCAGCCCTGTCATCTGCGGCTCGCGGATCCGGACGTGCCGCTGCGGGTGAACCTGCCCGAGTTCGCCGGGCCCTCGGCGCGCTACTGCCCGGCCGGGGTCTACGAGTTCGTCGAGGACGGGGAAGGCGGCATGCGGTTCCAGATCAACTTCCAGAACTGCGTCCACTGCAAGACCTGCGACATCAAGGACCCGAGCCGGAACATCACCTGGACGACGCCGCAGGGTGGCGACGGCCCGAACTATCCCAACATGTGACGACCGGGCTCCGCAAATGCGCCCCCGAGCAAGGAACAGAGACCATGAACGAGCTCAACGGCTATGACATCGAGGATCTCGAGGTGGGCATGAGCGCCCGGTTCTCGAAGACGATCACCGAGGCCGACATCATCCTTTTCGCAGGCGCCTCGGGCGACAACAACGCGATCCACATCAACGAGAACTTCGCCAAGACGACGCCGTTCGGCGGCCGGATCGCGCATGGTTTCCTCACCGCGAGCACGATCTCGGCGGCGATTGCCAACCGGCTGCCCGGACCGGGCACGATCTATGTCTCGCAGCAGATGCGTTTCGTCGGGCCGGTGCGGCCGGGCGACACGGTGGATGCCGTGGTGACGGTGAAGGAGCTCGTCCTGGATCGGTGCCGGGCCGTGCTCGAGACGGTCTGCTCCGTCGGCAACAGCGTTGTCGTCGAGGGCGAGGCGGTGGTGAAGACCACCTCGCGCGCCCGCCGCGAAAAGGCCGCCTGACCCGAAACTGACGCCGAGACGGCGAGGACGATCCCCGTGACCGATGCACTGACCGAGGCGCCGCGCGGCGCAAGCACATCCGGCCCCCGACCAACGCCGTTCCGGCAGGCCTGGGCCGTCGCGCAGAGCGGCCTCTCCCGCGCCGCCGTCATCGGTGCGGGCAGCATGGGGGCGGGCATCGCGGCGCAGTTCGCCAATGCCGGGGTGCCGGTGGATCTGCTCGACATTCCGGCGGACAAGGGCCGGCGCGATGCCCGCGCCGAGGCGGGTATCGCGGCGCAGCTCCGCGCGGGCGGCTTCATGGGGGAGGGCCCGGTGGCGCTCGTGAGCACCGGCAATGTCGAGGATCATCTCGACAGGCTGGCGCAGGCGGACTGGATCATCGAGGCGGTGATCGAGGATATCGCGATCAAGCGCGATCTCTATGCGCGCATCGAGGCGGTGCGGAAACCCGGCGCGCTTGTCTCCTCGAACACCTCGACCCTTCCGCGCGCCGCCCTCGTGGAGGGGTTTGGCGCGGGGTTCGCGGCGCATTTCGCCATCACGCATTTCTTCAATCCGCCGCGCCACATGGAGCTTCTGGAGCTCGTGGCCGAGCCTGGCAGCCCGGCGGCGGGGCTTGCGGCGGCCGGGCGCCGCGTGCTCGGCAAGACGGTGATCGACTGCCGGGACACGCCGGGTTTCATCGCCAACCGGATCGGCTGCACCTGGATGTCGGTCTCGGTGATCGAGGCGCTGCGGCTCGGGCTCGGTGCCGAGGAGGCCGATGCGGTCCAGACGGCTTTCGGTGTGCCGCGGACCGGCGTCTTCGGGCTGCTCGATCTCATCGGCATCGACGTGATCCCGCATATCTGGGGGTCGCTCATGCGCGCGCTGCCGGACGAGGACACGATCAACCGCTTCGATCTGCCGGCTTCGGCGGCGGTTCAGGGCATGATCGCGGCGGGCCGGTTCGGCCGCAAGTCCCGCGCGGGCTTCTACCGCAGGGGCGCGGACGGCACGCGCGAGGTTATCGACTTCCAGACCGGCGACTATCGCCCGCAGGAGGCGTCGATCCGGTTGCCGGGCGAGGGGCGCGATCTTGCCGCGCTGCTGGCCGACGGCTCGGCCTTCGGCGCCTATGCCCGCGCCGTGCTCGGCTCCATCCTCGACTATGCGGTGGAGCACACGTCCTCGATCGCGCGCGGGCCGGATGCCGTCGATGCGGCGATGGAGCTGGGCTATGGCTGGCGGCGCGGGCCGTTCCGCATCCTGGCGGACCTGCCCGAGGCGGTGGTGCGCAGGGCGTTTCTGCCCGGCGATGCGGCCGGGTCCGCGCGCCTTGCGGCGGCGTGGCCGGAGGCGCGCGCGGCGCGGCTTCAGGGCGGTGCGCGCGCCGGGGCACCGAAGGACCGGCTTGCCCGGGCCCGCGCGGCGGACGACAGGCTGCTCGGCAATGACGCGGCGCGGCTCTGGGCGCTGGGCGATCGCATTGCCTGTTTCGAGATTTCGACGAAGGCGAACGTGCTCGACGAGGATGTGCTCGACACGCTCGAAGCCGCACTTGCGGTCGCGGGCCGGGCCTATGACGCGCTGGTGATCGGCAACGGCAATCCGCGCAGCTTTGCGGCGGGGGCCGATCGCGGCGCGCTCGCGGGACTGATCGAGGCCGGGGCGTGGGACGTGCTCGAGGCGCGGCTCCTGCGCGGCCAGAGGCTTTTCGGCGCCTTGCGCGGGCTCGATCAGCCGGTCATCGCCGCGATTTCCGGCACCGCCCTCGGCGGCGGTTGCGAGCTGGCGCTCCACTGCCATGGCGCGGCCGCCCATGCCGAGGCGGCGCTCGGGCTCACGCAGGCCGCGGCCGGTCTCATGCCGGGCTGGGGCGGTACGGTGCGGCTTCTGGCCTCGGCGCTGGCGCGCGACCCGGCGCAGGGCACCGCGCGTGCCTTCGAGCTGCTGTTGCGCTCGCGGCCGCTGGGCTCGGCCCGCGAGGCGCTCGCGGCCGGGCTGCTTCCGGAGGCCACGGAGATCGTGATGCACCGGGGCGACGTTCTGGAGGCGGCGGTGGCGATGGCGGCTGCGGGTGTGGCAGCGCGCCCGGCCCGTCGGACGCTCGCCATCGCGCCGGGCGGTGCGGCGGCCCGCGAGGCGCTGATCGCGCCATTCGCCGCGCAGCTCGGTGCGGCGGAGCGTGCCGCGGCGCGCGAGATCGCCTGGGTGCTGACGGGCGGCGAAGCGGCCGGGGAGGTGACGGAGGAGGCGCTGCTCGGGCTCGAGCATGCCGCCTTCATGAGACTGGCGCGGCGGCCTGAGGCCTCCGCGCGGATCCGGCCTGCACGGGCGGGATAACGGCCCCGGCGCGCCGGAAGAGAATGGATCCTGCCGCGCCCGGTATTGCGCGAAAGGCAGGCAGATTGCTGGAGGAGACACCGCAGACATGACCCACAACATCTACGAGATCGGGCTTGAGCCCAATCCGGCAAACTTCCTGCCGCTGACGCCGGTCAGCTTCATCGAGCGCACCGCGGCGATCTACCCCGACCGTCTCGCGGTGGTCCACGGCACGGTGCGGCGGACCTGGGCCGAGACCTGGGCGCGGTGCCGCCGGTTTGCGAGCGCGCTCGAGGCACGCGGGATCGGCAAGGGCGACACGGTGTCCATCATCGCCTCCAACATTCCGGAGATGTTCGAGGCGCATTTCGGCGTGCCGATGACGGGTGCGGTGCTCAACACCATCAACACCCGGCTCGACGCCGAGGCGATTGCCTTCATCCTCACCCATGCCGAGGCGAAGGTCGTCCTCGTCGATCCCGAGTTTTCGGAAGTGGCCGAGCGCGCGATCCATATCGCCGGGCTGCGCGGCTGCATCGTGGTGGACATCGAGGACGCCTCCTATGACGGCGGTCACAGGGTCGGCTCGCTCACCTATGACGAACTGCTCGCGAGCGGCCGTGAGGACTACGCCTGGGAGCTCCCTGCCAACGAGTGGGAGGCGGTCAGCCTCAACTACACCTCCGGCACCACCGGCAACCCCAAGGGAGTTGTCTATCATCACCGGGGCGCCTATCTGAACGCGCTCTCGAACATCGTCACCTGGGGCATGCCGCAGCATCCGACCTATCTCTGGACGCTGCCGATGTTTCATTGCAACGGCTGGTGTTTCCCCTGGACGATTGCGGCGACGGCGGGTGTTGCGGTCTGCCTGCGTGCGGTGCGGGCGGACGCGATCTTCGACCTCATCCGTGCCGAGAAGGTAAGCCATTTCTGCGGCGCGAGCGTCGTGCTCGCCATGCTCGTCCATGCGCCCGACGAGTTGAAGAGCGGCCTGCATGCCGGGATCAAGGTGATGACCGGCGGTGCCCCGCCCCCCGCGGCCGTCATCGCCAAGATGGAGGCGCTGGGCTTCGACGTGACCCATGTCTACGGGCTCACCGAGACCTACGGGCCTTCGGTGTCCTGCGCCTGGCAGGAGAAGTGGGACGGCCTCTCCGGGGACGAGCGGGCGCGGCTCAAGGCACGCCAGGGTGTCCAGAGCATCGCGTCGGGCGGCCTGATGATCGCCCGTCCGGGCAGCCTCGAGCCGGTGCCCTCCGACGGCGAGACGATCGGCGAGATCTTCATGCGCGGCAACAACGTGATGAAGGGCTATCTGAAGAACCCCTCGGCCACCGACGAATCCTTCCAGGGCGGCTGGTTCGCCTCGGGTGATCTCGGTGTCATGCATCCCGACGGCTACATCGAGATCAAGGATCGCTCGAAGGACATCATCATCTCCGGTGGCGAGAACATCTCCTCGATCGAGGTCGAGGACGTGCTCTACAAGCATCCCGAGGTGATGGAAGCCGCGGTGGTCGCGCGCCCCGACGAGAAATGGGGCGAGACGCCTTGTGCCTTCGTGCGGCTGCGCGAGGGATCGGCGGCGACGGAGAAGGACCTGATCGGCTTCTGCCAGCAGAACATGGCGCGATTCAAGGCGCCGAAGACGATCATCTTCGGGGATCTGCCGAAGACCTCGACCGGCAAGGTGCAGAAATTCATGCTGCGCCAGAGGGCCCGGGACCTCGAAACCGCGAGCTGAGGCGCACGGGCGGGGGCTCGTCTCCTCCGCCCTGCAAACATCACCGGGCGCCGCGCGGCGCCCGGTTTCGTGCCTTGCGCAGGACGGCTCAGCCGGGCAGGGGGATGAACTCCGCCTTGTCGTCCACCGGCAGGTCGAAGAGGCCCTTGCCCCAGTTTGCCGCCCGCCATTCCTCCTTCGCCGTCTCGATGCGGTCGCGGCTGGAGGCGACGAAGTTCCACCAGATGTAGCGCGGCCCCGCCATCGTCGCGCCGCCGAGCGCCATCAGACGCGCGCCCGCCTCGCCGGCGGCGACGGTAATCCGGTCGCCGGGGCGGAAGACCATCATCCGGCCCGCCTCGAAGACCTGGCCCGCCACGGTGACCGAGCCCTCGGTGATGTAGAGGCCGCGATCCTCGTGGTTCTCGGGTAGCGGGAAACGCGCACCGGGGGCGAGCACGACATCGAGGTAGAAGGTCTCGGAATACATCGTCGCCGGCGCGCTCTCGCCATAGGCCTCGCCCAGGATCAGCCGTGCGGTGATGCCGCCGTCCGAGATTTCCGGCAGCGCCTCCTTGCCATGGTGCTCGAAGCTCGGCGCGATGTCCTCGCGGTCTTCGGGCAGCGCGATCCAGGTCTGGATGCCGAAGAGGCTGCTGGGGCCCTTGCGTGCCGCCTCCGAGGTGCGTTCGGAATGGGTGACGCCCTTGCCCGCCACCATCCAGTTGAGCGCGCCGGGCGTGATGACCTGGTCGGAGCCGATGCTGTCGCGGTGATGGAAATCGCCGCGATAGAGATAGGTGACGGTGCCGAGCCCGATATGCGGGTGCGGCCGGACATCGATGCCCTGGCCGGTCAGGAACTCGGCGGGGCCGGCCTGGTCGAAGAAGATGAAGGGACCGACCATCTGGCGTTTCGGCGCCGGCAGGGCGCGGCGCACCTCGAAGCCGCCGAGGTCGCGGGCGCGCGGGATGATGAGGGTTTCGATCGCATCCGTGCCGATATCGTCGGGGCAGCCGGGGTCGAGGGCAGGATTCCAGCTCATGGCGCTCTCCTTGTAGCCTGACCCGAAGGTAGTCCGCCCGGCCCGCCGCTCAAAGGGCAAAGCCGTTCGCGCCCGGCGAACGCGGGGTTGCGCCGGGCGGGCCCGCTATTCGTGGGGCGGGGTGCGGTCGTTGTCGCGGCGGCGGGTGAGGATGAGCGCGGCCATCACGAGCCCCACATGACTGAAGGCCTGGGGGTAGTTCCCGAGCATCCTGCCGGTCTTCGGATCGACTTCCTCGGAGAGGAGGCCGAGATCGTTCGCGATGGCGAGGAGCCGTGCGAACAGCGCCTCGGCCTCGTCGAGCCGGTCCTGCAGCGCGTAGACCTCGACGAGCCAGAACGAGCAGAGCAGGAACGCGCCCTCGTGGCCCTCGAGCCCGTCATGGCCGTCCGTCTTGTAGCGCAGCAGGAATCCGTTCACGAGCAGCCGCTCCTCGATCGCAGCGACGGTGCCGATCATGCGGGGGTCCTTCGGTGGCAGGAAGCCCACCAGCGGCAGCATGAGCAGGCTCGCGTCGACCGTGTTCGAGCCGTAATACTGCGTGAAGGTGCCGAGCCCCGCATTGAAGCCGCATTCGCAGACCTCCGCATGGACCTCTTCGGCCAGCGCCCGGAGGCGGGCCTGTTCCGCGAGATCGCCGTCATTGCCCGCAGCCTTCGCGGCATGGTCGAAGCCGACCCAGGCCATGACCTTGGAATAGACGAAATGCTGCGGGTCGCCGCGCACTTCCCAGATGCCCTCGTCGGGCTTGTGCCAGGCATGCGAGAGGAAATCCATCACCACCTTGCGGTAATCCCCCTGCCGGCTGTGGGGCGGGAGGCCGCGGCGGGTGGCGAGCGCCAGCACATCCGCGACCTCGCCGTAGACGTCGAGCTGGAACTGGTTTGCCGCAGCGTTGCCCACCCGCACGGGCCGCGAGTTGGCAAAGCCCGGCAGCCAGTCGACCTCCCATTCGGTCAACACCCGCTCGCCCGCGAGGCCATACATGATCTGCAGCTGGTCCGGCGAGCCCGCCACCGCGCGGATCAGCCAGTCGCGCCAGGCCTGGGCCTCGCGCCGGAGGCCTGTCTCGAGGAAGGCCTGGAGGGTGAAGGCGCTGTCGCGCAGCCAGCAGAAGCGGTAATCCCAGTTGCGCACGCCGCCGAATTCCTCCGGCAGCGAGGTGGTCGCCGCCGCGGCGATGCCGCCCGAGGGAATGAAAGTGAGCGCCTTCAGCGTCAGCAGCGAGCGGAGCACCGCATCGCGCCAATCGGGGCGCATCTTGCGCGGCAGCCTGATGCGGTCGGTGAAGGCATCCCAGTAGGCGCGGGTCGCGGTGATCGCATCCTCCGCCTCCACCGGCTGCGGCTCGGCGCCGAAGGAGCGGCCGTGGCAGAGCACGAATTCCCGCACCTCGCCCGCGGCGATCTCGAAATCGCCGACGGTGCGCAGATCCTCGCCATGCATCTCGACATCGGTCTTGAAGATGAAGAGATCGGGACCGGCGATCGCGTGCCACTCGCCCGGACCGATCTGCTGGACCCAAGGCACGGTGCGGCCGTAATCGGCGCGGATGCAGAGGACGCAGGTCATCTCGACGCGCCCGGAAAGCCCCTCGACCCGGCGCACCACCATCGGCGCGCCCTGGGGCATCGCCATGAAATCGGTCACCCGGACCGAGCCCTCCGGCGTTTCGTGGACGGTCTCGAGGATCATCGTGCAGGATTCGTAGGCACGGCGCGAAGTGCTTTCGCCCTTGGGGGCGAGCAGCCAGTGGCCGTTGTCCTCGGTCCCGAGCAGGCGCGCGAAGCAGGCGGGGCTGTCGAGGCGGGGCCAGCAGAGCCAGTCGATCGAACCCGTCCGCGAAACGAGCGCGCAGGAGCGCCCATCCGCAATAAGCCCGTAGTCTCCGATCGAGGCTTGCGCCGTCTCCTGCTCCGGTTCCGCCATCTTGCCCTCACGTTTTCGCGATCCGTGACGGAGCTTTGCCAATGCGCGGCCCGGGCACAAGCCATTTGGCGGAGGAACGCGCCAGATGTGGCGTCGATCGGGTGAAATTCCGGTACCGGGCCATGTTAAAGGCCCGGTGCCGGGGCTCAGGTGCGCAGCACCCGGTAGATCGCCGGGATCACCAGCACGGTCAGCAGCGTCGAGGAGGCGAGCCCGAAGAGGAGCGAGATCGCGAGGCCCTGGAAGATCGGATCGCTGAGGATCACCGCCGCCCCGATCATCGCCGCGAGCGCGGTGAGCAGGATCGGCTTGAAGCGGATGGCGCCCGCCTCGATCAGCGTCTCGGTCAGGGTGTGATCGGGCCGCCCGCCGTGGCGGATGAAATCGACGAGCAGGATCGAGTTTCGCACGATGATGCCCGCCAGCGCGATGAAGCCGATCATGGAGGTCGCCGTGAACGGCGCGCCGAAGAGCCAGTGGCCGCCAAGGATGCCGATGAAGGTGAGCGGGATCGGGGTGAGGATCACGAGCGGCACCCGGAACGAGTGGAACTGCGCGACGACGAGAATGTAGATGGCGAGCAGTGCCACGGCGAAGGCGGCGCCCATGTCGCGGAAGGTGACCCAGGTCACCTCCCATTCGCCGTCCCAGAGCAGCGTCGGCTGGCTTTCGTCCTCGGGCTGGCCGTGGAGGCGGATCACCGGTTTCGGGAGGTCCGTCCAGTCCTGTGCGTCGAGCGCCTTCTCTACCGCGAGCATGCCGTAGAGCGGCGCCTCGAAATCGCCCGCGAGTTCGGCCGTCACCATTTCGGCCGAGCGGCTGTTGTGGCGGAAGACTGGAAAGGAGGCGCGCTCCTCGTTCACATGCACTACATCGCCGAGCTCGACGACGCCGCGATCGCCGGGCAGGACATTGGCGGGGATCGGCGTGGTGAGGAAGCGCTCGTCGAGCGTCTTGTCGCCCGCGGGCCGCTCGATGCGGATCGGAATCGGGTGGCGCCCGCCGCCGCGGTGCGAATAGCCCACGGTCTCGCCGCCGCCGAGGATGGCGAACGTGTCGAAGACATCCGATTCCTGCACGCCGTAGAACTCCGCATCATCGGTCGAGATCATGGCCCGCAGCCGACGCGCGGGCTCGCCGAAGGAATTGTCCACATCCACGATGTAGGGCACGGAGCGGAACGCCGCCTCGACCCGCGCAGCCACCGCGCGCCGGGTTTCGGCGTCGGGGCCATAGATCTCGGCGAGAAGGGTCGCCATGACCGGCGGGCCCGGCGGCGGCTCGACCACCTTCATCGAGGTGCCCGGCGGAACGGCGATCTCCCTGATGCGCTGGCGGATGTCGAGTGCGATGGCGTGGCTCGCCCGTTCGCGCTCTCCCTTCGGCACGAGGTTGATCGCGACATCGCCCATCTCGGGGCTCGCGCGCAGATAGGCGTGCCGCACGAGGCCGTTGAAGTTGAAGGGGGCGGCGGTGCCGGCATGGACCTGCGCCGAATGCACCTCCGGCAGGGCCAGCACCTCGCGTGCGACCGCCTGCGCGACGGCGTCCGTCGCCTCGAGCGAGGCGCCTTCCGGGAGATCGATCACCACCTGGAGCTCCGACTTGTTGTCGAAGGGCAGCAGCTTCACCGTCACGTGCCTGGTGTAGAAGAGCGAGAGCGAGCCGAGGGTGAGCACGCCCACGACCGCAAGGAAGATCCAGCTTCGCGCCTTGCTGGCGAGGAGTGGTGTTGCCACGGCGCGATAGGCGCGCCCGAGGGCGCCGCCGCCCGCCTGGCCGTGGTCCGCCGCGGCGTGGACGGGGGCCCGGCCCGCAATGCGCAGCATGAGCCAGGGCGTTGCCGTGACCGCGACGAAGAAGGAGAAGACCATCGCGGCCGAGGCATTGGCCGGGATCGGGCTCATGTAGGGGCCCATCATGCCGGAGACGAAGAGCATCGGGAGCAGTGCCGCCACCACCGTGAGCGTGGCGACGATGGTGGGGTTGCCGACCTCCGCCACCGCCTCGATCGCGGCCTGGCGGCGGTCCTTGCCCCCCATCGCCCAGTGCCGGGCGATATTCTCGATCACCACGATCGCGTCGTCGACGAGGATGCCGATCGAGAAGATGAGCGCGAAGAGCGAGACGCGGTTGAGCGTGTAGCCCATGAGCCAGGACGCAAAGAGCGTGAGCAGGATCGTGACCGGAATGACCACGGCCACGACGATACCTTCGCGCCAGCCGATGGCGATGACCACCAGCCCGACGATGGAGACCGTCGCGAGGCCGAGGTGGTAGAGCAGTTCGTTGGCCTTCTCGTTGGCGGTCTCGCCGTAGTTGCGCGTGACCTCGATGGCGATGTCGCCGGGGACGAGGCGGCCCTCGAGGCTCGCGACCCGCTCGAGGATCGCATCGGCCACCGTAACCGCGTTGGCGCCTGCGCGCTTCGCGATGGCAAGTGTCACCGCCGGCGCCCGGCCGCCGCCGTCCGCCGAGAGGGTCGAGACCATGAGCGCGCCGCTTTCGGTCGAGAAGCCCACATCGGCCACGTCGCGGACATATACCGGACGGCCGTCGCGGGTGGTGACGAGCAGGTTGCCGATGGCCTCGGGCGTGCGCAGGGTCTCGCCTGCGATCATCGCGACTTCCTCGCCGCCATTGCGCACGAGCCCGGCGGGGAAGGCGCGGTTCGCGCCCTGGACCTTGCCCGCGAGCTGCTGGAGGGTGACGCCGTAGAGCGCAAGCCGGTCGGGATCGGGCGCGATCCGGAGCATTTCGCCGGTCTCCCCGACGAGATAGGTGAGGCCGACATTCTCCACCTTCGCGACCTCCGAGCGCAGCTCGCGCGCGATGCGGGTGAGATCGTTCGCGCTGATCCGGCCCGCCGCCTCGGGCCTTGGCGCGAGCGTGAGCGAGAGGATGGCCACGTCGTCGATGCCGCGCCCGACGATCAGCGGCTCGGGGATGCCGACCGGAATACGGTCCATGTTGGCCCGGAGCTTCTCGTGCACGCGCAGGATCGCGGAATCGGACGAGGTCCCGACCTCGAAGCGGGCGGTGACCATGACCTTGTCGTCATAGGACTGGGAATAGATATGCTCGACGCCGTCGATCCCCTTCACGATGGTCTCGAGCGGTTCAGTCACGAGCTTGACCGCATCCTCGGCCCGGAGCCCTTGGGCCGGCACGATGATGTCGACCATGGGCACGGAGATCTGCGGCTCCTCCTCGCGGGGAAGCGAGACGAGGGCGAGCAGGCCGAAGACGAAGGCGGCAATCAGGAAGAGCGGCGTCAGCGGCGAGGTGATCATCGCCCGCGTCAGCGCGCCCGCGAGCCCGAGCCTCGGCGTGTCACTGGAATCGAAGGGTGTCATGGCAGAACGAGCTCATCTCCGGCGGCAAGCCCGGTCAGCACCTCGACGCGGTCGCCGTCGGGCTCACCGAGCACGACCGCCCGTGCGACCTCCGTGCCGGCTTCGGTCACGGTGACGAAATCGATGCCCGAGCGGGTCTCGACCGCGGTGGCGGGTACGAGGATCGCCGGGCGTTCGCCGACCGGCAGTTCGACGGGAATGCGGGCATTGACGAAGGCGTCAGGCAGGTCCGTGACCTCGACATCCGCCGTCACCCGCCCGCCCTTGATCTCGGGATAGAGCTTGGCAAGCCGGCCCTCCTGGTGACCGTCGGCGGTGCCGATGCGGATCGCCGCCCCCTGTTTCAGCATGGCGGCATGGCGCTCGGGCACCGCGAGGCGGAGGAAAAATCCGCCGGATCCAATGGTTGCCACGGGCTCGCCGGCGAGAATGACCGCGCCGCGGGTTACCGGCACGGTCAGCACCCGCCCGGCCGCCGGCGCGATCACGTCGCCCTCCTGGCCCTGCTGCACCACGACATTGCGGCTTGCCTCTGCCGCGGCGAGCTGGCCGCGGGTCACGTCCACCGCGGTGCGGAGCTGGTCGAGCTGCTGGGCGGTGACGACACCGCGCTGGATCAGGCTCTGGCCGCGCTCGAGATCGGTTTCGGCGGTGGCGAGCTGCGCCTTGAGCGCGGCGATCTGCGCGTCATAGGCCGCGATCTGGAAACCGATCTTTTCGTCATGCACGGTGGCGATGCGCTGGCCTGCCGAGACCGCGTCGCCTTCCGTCACGAGCAGTTCCTCCACCACGCCACCGATGCGGGCGCGGGCCGGCACGTCGTTGCGCGGCGAGACGGTGCCGTAGACCGCCTTCCATTCGGTGACGGTTTCGGGCGCGATGGTGACGGTCTCCGCCACCGCCGGGGCGCTGGCGGCGAGACCAAGGGCAAGGGCGAGCCAGCGCATGGTCAGAACGCCGTGCCGGGCTTGACGCCGAGTTTCCGGAACGCCATCGCCGCCGGGCAGAAGCCCGTGAAGGCTGACTGGAACATGTTGAGGCCGATGAAGACCGTGAACCAGACGAAGAGCGGAGAGACGAATGCCGTGAGCAGCACGGAAACCAGTACCATGACCCCGGCGAAAGCAAGAACGGAACGGTCGAGCGACATGTGAACCTCCATCTGTCTGTCGAAGCGGAACGGGCGGCATCCTGGCAGGGATTCGTGCCCGGCGTCGCCGCTTGACATATATATTATCATATTCTAATTTATCAATACATAAAACGCGAGGTGCCGATGGCGACGGATCCGGATGAAGGCCTCGAGGCCCATGCGGGCGAGGTGAGCACAGCCCTCCGCCTGCTTGCAAACGAAAAACGGCTGCTGGCGCTCTGCCATCTGGCGGGAGCTGGGGAGATGTCGGTGGGGGCGCTGAGCGAGGCGGTCGGCCTCAGCCAGTCAGCCCTTTCCCAGCATCTGGCACGGCTCCGCGCCGACAGGCTGGTGACGGCGCGGCGTGACGGGCAGGTGCTGCATTATCGGATCAGCGATCCACGGGTCGAGGCGCTCCTCTCGGCGCTGCGCGTCATCTACTGTCCGAAGTGACGGGCGGCGCGCCGCGCGCCGTGAGGCACGCTCTTACTGGTTGCCGGTCCAGATCTTGCCCCAGTCCTTCTCCATGTCGACGAGGAGCCAGCCATTGGCCTGCGCGTCGTCGAGCCCCTTGTCGAGCTTGCCGATATGGCTGTCACGGTCATAGGCGAACTCGCGCTTCGCGTCGGTGTGGTGCACCAGAAGGCCGAAATGCGGGCCCTCGGCGGTGGTGACATATTGCAGCATCTCGTAGTCGCCGTCGGAATTGCCGGCGGCAAAGATCGGGCGGGTGCCGATGACGCGGTTGATGCCCACGGGCTTGCCCGCCTTGTCGTCGATGAAGGTGATGCCGCCTTCCTTCATCAGGCTGGCCTTGCCGTCCTCGAAGACGTATTTCGTCGTGCCCTCGGAGCCGACCACCTGGGCCGGCGGGATATTGTAGGCCTCTTCCGAGACCGAGCGGATGAAATCTACGCCGCCGCCGGAGACGATATAGGTGGTGAACTCCTCGTCGCGCAGGTAGCTCAGCAGCTCGACCATCGGCTGGAAGGTCATGCCGGCATAGGTGAGGCCCGAGGTCGGGTGTTTCGTGGTGGTGAGCCATTCCCTGGCGCTCGCGTCGAAATCCGCCACGCTGATGTTGGCATGCGAAACGTCGAGGACCTCGATGAGCCCCTGTTCGCCGCCGGCCATCACACCCTGCATGTCGCCTTCCGCCGCGGCCTTGAGCGGCGGGGAGGTGAGGATCGAGGGATCGGACTTCGCCTTCTCCTCCACCATGTCGATGGCGTAGAGCGCCTGGAAATAGGCCGGCTGCTCGCTCCAGAGCGTGCCGTCATTGTCGAAGACGGCGATGCGCGCCGCCTCGGGCACGAAGTCGTCGCTCTCGGGATCAGTCACGCTCTCGACGAAGGCGATGATCGCGGCCTTGGCATCGGTGTCGTTCCAGGACGGAAGCGGGTCGGCATGGAGCGGCGCGGCGGCCGCGAAGCTCATCGCGAGCGCGGCAATCGGCGCTGCGAGGGCGTGGGCTGGACTGTCCATTGTCATCAGAACCTCCGGGAGTGACGGGCGGAAAAGGCAGCGCCGGGCCCTCAAGGGCCCGGCGGTGTCGGCGGGGGCGAGGGGCTCCCGCCGATTGTTCAGGCCGGATCAGTTGCCGGTGGGCATGCCGATGTTGACACCGTCCTTCGACATCTGTTCCCGCACCCACTGGAACTTCTCGTAGTTCGAGAGGGTGATCGGTCCAGTATAGCTCTCGCTCTGCAGCTTGCGCGGCGGATATTGGACGTAGGTTTTCATGAGGTTCGAGATCGCTTCGTTCGCCGAAACCAGCGTCCAGGTGTGTTCGGTGAAGTTGGTCATGAAGATGTCGTAGCGTTCCTGCGGATCCTGCAGCAGGTCGAAGACCTGCGGCACTGTCGCGACGTAGGACGACGCGCCCTTCCAGCCGAGGTTGGTGTCGACCGCCAGACCACCGGTCGGCTGCCCGTCATCGCCGCGCAGGTTGAAGACATACTTGTAATGACCCACGCGGGCCGCTCCGGGGGAGAGTTCGTCTTCGGTGAAGTAGAACCAGCTATTGCGCTCGGACGGGCCGGCGCCAGTCCAGACCGGGGTCATGTCGTAGCTGTCGAAGACGATCGGCTCGCCTTCGCGGTCGTTCTTCGGGAGTTCCTCGCCCGCCAGCGCGGCGAAGGTCGCCATCAGGTCGAGACCGCCGAGGATGTCGTCGCTCTTGGAGCCGCCGGCCACATGGCCCGGCCAGCGCACCATGCTGGGAACCCGGTTGCCGCCTTCGCGGACGGTGCCCTTGGTGCCGCGGAAGGGGGTGTAGCCCGCATCCGGGTAGACGTCCTGCCAGGCGCCGTTGTCGACGGTGTAGAAGACGACGGTGCTGTCGGCGAGGCCGAGATCGTCAAGCTTGGTCAGGACGTTGCCCACGCGCGTGTCGAGCTCGACGACCGAGTCGGCATACTTGGTCTTCGAGATCGACTTGTGCTCGAATTCCGGCGCCGGCATGTTCGGCTGGTGGTTCTTCATGAAGTTGACGTTGATGAAGAACGGGGTGCTCGTGTCCTTTGCGGCATCTTCGAGGAACTCGACCGCCGCCTGTTCGACATACTTGTCGAGGAAGGGAATGCCCACGAGGCCCTGTTCCGGCGTGTCAACGTATTCGCCGTTGACCTTGAAGTCTTCCTTGGCCTCTTCGCCGGCATTGCCGGAGAGCGCACCCTTTGTCACCTTCTGGAACATGTCAAGCAGTTCCGGGCTCATGTCCGGGAACCATTTCGGATCGGTGTAGGTGTAGGCGTTGAGGTGATAGAGGAAGGCATACTTCATCACGTCGTAGCCTTGGGCGTTCGGGAGCGCGTAGTCGCTCTCGCCGAGGTGCCACTTGCCGGTGAAGTAGGTCTTGTAACCTGCTTCCTTGAGAACCGAGGCCAGCGTCCATTCCGCATGGGGAAGACCGCCACCCTGGCCCTGGAAGGCTACCGTGGTCATGCCCGAACGGTTCGGGATGCGGCCGGTCTGGATCGCGGCGCGGCCCGGCGTGCAGGACGGCTGGCCGTAGAAATTGGTGAAGACCATGCCCTCTTCGGCGAGCTTGTCGAAGTTCGGCGTCTGCATGCCGCGTCCTTCGCCGCCGAGGTAGGGCCCGAGGTCGCCCCATCCGGTATCATCGGAGACGATGAGCAGGATGTTGGGCTTCGATCCGGCCGCCTCCGCACCGCTCGCCTCCTGGGCGAAGACGGCTCCGGCGGGCCAGACGACCAGCGCGGTGACAAGCAGTAGTTTCTTCATCAGATGTTCTCCGGCATGAAACGGGGGGCGGGACAGAGCCGGTGCCGGATCCTCGAGAGATCGCTGCAGGTCGGCTTCAAGGCTGTCACGGGATCCGCTCCCCTTCCTTCGATTGACCCGTCGCACGATGTGGCCGGGTGTGTCTGGACGCCGCACCGACCGGATCGGGGCCGCGCCGCACAAGCGGATCAGCTCCGGCCCGGTTGCGTCGACCCGTGGTGCCAGCTTGCGCGACGCCGATGCACTCCGTGAAGTTGGACCTAGTACCTACACCGCGGAAATCGCGGGCCTCAGCCTGGCGGGCTGGCCGCGAGAAGCCGTTCGAGTTCAACGCGCTGGACGGGTTTCAGGATATAGGCCACCGCTCCGGCCGCGAGGCAGGCCTGGCGAGCGCCGGGTCTGTCGAGGCCGGTCATCACCACGATCTGCGTCGCCGCGCTGCACAACCGGAGGGCCTGCAGCAGGTCGGTGCCACGCAGGCCCGGCAGGTGAAGGTCGAGTAGCACATGATCGAGCGGCATCCCGGCGGCGTCGCCGAGCAGGGCCTCGCCCGAAGCGTAGACCGCCGTACTAAACCCGAGCGACCTCACGACGCGCGACAGCGCGCGGCAGACGCTCGCGTCATCATCGACGATTGCAACGAGACGGGACTGGATTTCCATCCCGTGAACCTAGCCTGCGCGGCGCTCGCGCGACAGTTGGCCTCAGGTCCAATGCCCGGGCCGCCGCTGCGTCAGCCGCGGTGGGTCACGACCTGGCGCACGAGATCGGCGATGGTGCGGGCCTGCATCTTCTGCATCAGTCGGCCGCGATGGACCTTGACCGTTTTCTCCGCGACGCCGAGCTCGGCAGCAATCTGCTTGCTGAGCTGCCCGGCGACGACACCGTCGAGCACTTCGCGTTCCCGCGGCGTGAGCAGACCGAAGCGGTCCTCGAAGCTGGACTGCGCGGCACATGCGGCCCGCGCGTCGCGGTCGCGCGCGAGCGCATCGCCGACGGCGGCGAGCAGGGCTTCGGCCTCGACCGGCTTGGTGAGGAAATCGACCGCGCCGCCCTTCATCGCACGGACGCCTGCGCCGAGATCACCCTGCCCGGTCAGGAAGATCAGTGGTGGCGCGGAAGGGGCTGCGGCAAGCCGGGCCTGCAGGTCGAGCCCGTCGGAGCCGGGCAGGCAGAGGTCGACGATGACGCAGCCGGGTATGGCGGGATTGTGGCGGGCGAGGAATTCCTCGGCGCTGCCATGGCCCTCGCTGCGATATCCGGCCGCAGCGAGCAGCCGGGCCAGTGCGCGCCGCACCGCCGGATCATCATCGACGAGGTGCAGGACCGGTCCTGTCATACGATCCTCTGCCCGATCCTCTGGTTCGATCGTTGTCGTCGTCATGGTCCGGATGCCCTCTCTCGAATGCCTGTCTGAAATGCCTTCTGCGGCGCTGGAAGCGCCAGAATGACCCGGGCGCCGTCAATCGCGCCGGGATCGAAACCAAGCCGCCCGCCATGGGACTGCGCGATTGTGCGGCAGATGGAGAGGCCGAGCCCCAGACCGTGTGATTTTGTCGTGACGAAGGGCCGGAACGGGTCGGGTCCGAGACCGGGCGCCAGGCCGGGGCCGTGGTCGCGCACCGAGAGTTCGCGCCAGCCGTCGGGGCGGAGTCGGGTCGTGACCACCATCTGCCGGCTTTCGGCGGGCTGGTCGGCCATCGCATCGGCAGCATTCATCATCAGATTGAGCAGCACCTGCTCGAGCTGCGCGCGATTGCCGTGCACCATTAGCTCGTCGCCGGCCTTCCGCGCCTGGATCTGCACGCCGCGCAGGATGAGCTCGCTGCGGGCGAGCGTGATCGCGGAGCTCACCACGGCGTTGAGATCGACGAGCGTGAACTCGTTCTCGCCCTTTTCCATCAGGCGGCGCAGTTCGCAGATGATCCCTGCGGCGCGCCGGTCGTCCTCGGCGATATCCTCGAGAATTGCGGTGATTTCCTCGAGATCGGGTGCCGAGGCCTTCGCGAGCATCGCGCCGGCCTCGGCATTGGCAAGGATCGAGGTGAGGGGCTGGTTCAGCTCGTGTGCGAGCGCGCCCGAAAGCTCGCCAAGCTGGGCAACGCGGGAGACATGGGCGAGCTCAAGCCGCCGGGCAGAGGCTTCCCGCTGCGCGCTGCGCCGCCGCCTGTCCTGCACGACGAGCGCCGCGATCGTGCCCGACTGCATCAGGATCACCGTGACCGCGAGCAGGATCTGGATCCGGTAGCGTTCCCAGGCAGAGGGATCGTGGAAAAGGATCTCGGTGCCCGGCGGCAGGCGGTCCGGGTCGAGCCCGAAGCGCATCAGCTGGCGCCAGTCGACGACCGGGGTTTCGGCCATGAGCTCGACGGTGGCGGGCTCCGCCGCGCCCGAGAGGACGCGCAGCGCAAGTTCGGCCATCGCGGTTCCGATCGCCTCGAAGCGTTCCACGCTGCCGCCGACGACGCCACCGCCAACATGGGTGTCGTAGACGGCATAAACCGGGGCAGACGATCGTTTTGCGATCATGCTGGCGGCGTTGACCGGCGCAAATGTCTGGCCGTTGGCATCCTCGAAGACGGAGAGGATGATGACAATGGTATCCGGAGACAGGCTGGCGGCGAGGTCCTCGAACCCCGGGAGCGTCAGGCCAGAGACATAGTCGATCGAAAGTTCGGTCTCTCCGGCGAACTGGCGGCGGGCGAGTGCCTGCCAGTTGCGGTCGATCCGGCCCGATCCGGTCAGGATCACCACATGCGTCGCCTCGGGCTGGAGGGCGCGGGCAAAGGCGAGCGTGCCTGCA
Source organism: Amaricoccus sp. B4 (assembly GCF_043226085.1). Lineage (NCBI taxonomy): Bacteria > Pseudomonadati > Pseudomonadota > Alphaproteobacteria > Rhodobacterales > Paracoccaceae > Amaricoccus > Amaricoccus sp. B4. The sequence continues at coordinate 2,169,110 of NZ_CP171225.1, read as the reverse complement.
ATCGCATGGGAGCTGGTGATGCCGTGAATGTCCGGAGGCAAGGTTTCGCCTGCAATCGCATCCGTGCCGACACCGCCGAAGATCACCGGCACGCCGGGTGCGAATTCGTCGCGATGCGCGCGCAGGAACTCGTAGGCCGTGTTGCCGAAGGCGAAGATCGCATCGAAGGTCAGGCCACTGTAACGCGCGGTGATCTGGTTGGTGAAGTTCTCGTCTGCGGCGTCACCGGGAAAGCGGAAGGCGTCGCGATACTCGCTGTAGGCCTCATAATCCGAGCCGAATGCGGCATCGAGAACCTGTTTCACGCCATCGGTTGCTTCCCGGTTGGCCGCGAGCATGCTGTGCGCGGCATAGATGAGCAGGAAGCGTTTCTGCTGCCGTCGTCCGGGGGGCTCGCTCGAATCTTGTCGTAATACGAGCGTCTCGCTCGCACGTGCCGCCGGTGCGCCGGTGAGGTTGAGCCCGAGCAGCAGGAGGCTCGCGAGCACCGCAAGGCTGGTCCGAAATGCCACGCGGGGGCGCAGCTTCGGCAGCGGTGTCGGGAGAGCCCAGGTCAACTGCGGCAAGACGGTACACCGGAACTGGAGCGGCCTCGCTGACCGCCGCCTCCAGCATAGGCACTAAGCGCTAACGCCGCCAGCCTCTCCGAGGCCGAGCGGGGCAATCGCGCCCCCGAACGCGACACGCGCCCCGGGCAGGGAGACCCGAGGCGCGTGTGCACGCGGTGTCACGATGAACCGCCGGGGCGGCTGGGGTGCCGGTCAGGCGAGCGCTTCAACCTCGACAGGCTTTTTCAGCGCCACCAGCAGGACAGTCGTGACGAGCGTTCCGACGGCGATCGAGACGGCATACATCCCGAGGTTGATCACCGCATTCGGGATGGCGAGGACGAAGATCCCGCCATGGGGGGCGACGAGCCCGCAGCCGAACATCATCGAGAGGGCGCCGGTTACGGCCGAGCCGACGATGATCGAGGGGATCACCCGGGCCGGGTCCTTCGCGGCAAAGGGGATCGCGCCCTCGGTGATGAAGGAGAGCCCGAGTACGAAGGCGGCCTTCCCCGCTTCGCGCTCCTCGATGGTGAAGCGGTTCTTCGCGACCATCGTGGCAATGGCAAGGCCGAGCGGCGGGGTCATGCCGGCCGCCATCACCGCGGCCATCGGCGCATAGGTGTCGGAGGTCAGCAGGCCCACCGCGAAGGTGTAGGCTGCCTTGTTGATCGGGCCGCCCATGTCGACAGCCATCATGCCGCCGAGGATGAGGCCGAGCAGCACGGCATTGGTGGTGCCGAGACCCTGGAGGAAGGTCGTCATCGCCGCCATCAGCGCCGCAACCGGTTCACCGACGATGTAGACCATCACCAGACCAACGACGAGTGTCGAGAGCAGCGGCAGGATCAGGACGGGCTTCAGCCCCTCGAGGTTGGTCGGCAAGTTGATGTGGTCGCGCAACCACCGGGCGACATAGCCCGCAAGGAAGCCTGCGACGATGCCGCCGAGGAAGCCCGCGTTGAGGTTTACTGCGAGCATGCCGCCGATGAGGCCGGGGGTGAGGCCGGGCCGGTCGGCGATCGAATAGGCGATGTAACCGGCGAGCACCGGAACCATGAGCTGGAACGCGGCCCCTCCGCCGATCGCCATCAGCGCGGCCGGGAGCGTGCCTTCCTGCTCGAAGGCCTTGATGCCGAAGACGAAGGAGAGCGCGATCAGCAGACCGCCTGCGACGACAAGCGGCAGCATGTAGGAGACGCCCGTCAGCAGGTGCTGGTAGGGGCCGCTCTGCTTGGCCTTGCGTGAGGCCTTGGCCTTTGCGACCGAGCTCATGTAGTCGCCACTGCCCTTGGCTCCGCCGCCCCCGAGGATCTCGCCGCCTGCGATGGCCTCGGTCAGCAGCTGGTCGGCGCGCTTCACCGCCTCGCCGACGCCGGACTTGTAGATCTTCTTGCCCGTGAAGCGGCTGTCATCGACATGGGTGTCGGCCGCGATCACCACGAGATCGGCTTCGGCGATCTGCTGATCGGTGAGCGGCGTCTTGGCGCCGACCGAGCCCTGCGTCTCGACATGAATCTCGTAGCCGCGCTTCGTCGCCGCTTTCTTCAGCGCATCGGCGGCCATGAAGGTATGCGCGATGCCGGTCGGGCAGGAGGTGATCGCGACGATCTTCATCGGTTTGCTCGAGGGGGCCTCCGCTGGGGTAGCGTGGGCTGTCGCCGAAGCCGTGGGCACGGGGGCGGCCTTCGGAGCTTCGGCAAGGCCGGCGGCTTCCAGCGCGGCCTCGATGACCTCGTCCGTCTCGCGGATCGCGCGGCTCGTCGAGACGCGACGGACCGGCTTGCCGTCGAAGCGATCGAGCGCCACGTGGATGTCGGCGGCGATGATGACGAGATCTGCTGCGGCGATCTCGGCCTCGGTCAGCGCTTGGCTCGTCCCCTCGGCGCTCTGGCGCTCGACGCGGATTTCATGGCCCATCTTGCGCCCGGTGGCCTCGAGGGCCTCGGCGGCGAGATAGGTGTGCGCGACGCCGGTCGGGCAGGCGGTGACGGCGACGATTCGTGTCATTGGGTTTCCTCCGTTCTGGGGCTCTTCGCCGGTTCGCAGAGTTCGGTGACACCGACCTGGCGGGCGAGAGCCTCTATCTTTGCTGTTTCGGGCAGGCGCGGGCCGATCTCGCCGAGCGCGCCGAGCGAGAAGGCGGTTGCGAGCGGTGCGGCCTCCGCGAGCGGCAGGCCGAGCGTTGCGGCATGGACGAGGCCTGCGACCATCGCGTCGCCCGCCCCCACCGTGCTTGCGACCGGCACGCGCGGCGGCCGGGCAAGGACCGCCGCCTCGGGCGTGACAAGGATCGCGCCCTCGGCCCCCATCGACACGGCGACCATGCTGATACCGCGGGCGTTGAGCCGCCGGGCTGCGGCGATCACTGCGTCATGATCCTCCAGCGGCTGGCTGGTGAGCTCGCGCAGTTCGGCAATATTGGGCTTGATGATATCCGGCCCGGCCAGCACAGCCGGACCGAAAGGCGCACCGCTGGTGTCGAGAGCCACGCGGATGCCGCGGCCCTTCGCCCAGGCGATGAGATCGGCATAGGCGGTGACGGGCATGCCTTCGGGCAGGCTGCCCGCGAGCACCAGCCAGTCGATCCCGCCTGCCGCGACCACCTCGAGCCGCTCGCGGATGGCCGCGAGATCGGCGTCGGCGGTCCGGATGCCCGGGAAGTTCAGGTCGGTCACCGTGTTGTTGTCGGGATCGACGATCTTCACGTTGGTCCGTGTGGCGCCAGCCACGCGCAGGCAGGCGTCCACCACGCCTGCAGCTTCGAAGTGCTGCGCGAACAGCGCTTCGTTGTCGCGTCCGAGCAGACCGGTGACGACCACTTCATGGCCGAAATGCGCGAGGAAGGAGGCGACGTTCACGCCCTTGCCGCCCGCGTCCACCCGCGCCTCGCTCACCCGGTTGACCGTATCGACGGCGAAGCCGCGCACGGTCACCGTCTGGTCGACCGCCGAATTGAGCGAGACGGTTGCGATCCTGGGTTTGCCGCTCATTTCCACCTCCTCAGCGCAGCGCGCGCACGGCGGCGGCGTCGGAACAGGCGAGAGCGCGCTTCGCAAGCGCCTTGTTCGACGCCATCGACTGCTCGCGCAGCTGGGCCTTCACCGCCGCGATCGAGGGGATCGAGACGCTGAGCTCCTTGACGCCAAGCCCGGTCAGCACGCTCACGCCGACCGGATCGGCCGCGATGCCGCCGCAGGCGCCCACCCAGATCCCTGCCGCGTCGGCCGCCGCAACCGTGCGCTCGATGAGCCGCAGCACGGCCGGATGCATGCCGTCGGCCTGCTTGGCGAGCACCGGATGCATCCGGTCCATGGCGAGCGCGTATTGCGTAAGGTCGTTGGTGCCGATCGAGAAGAAATCCACCTTGCTGGCAAGCTCGGGCGCCATCATCACCGCAGAGGGGATCTCGATCATGATGCCCATCTCAACCTTTTCGGCCCCGACCTCGGCCCGGACTTCCTCGGCGATCCGCAGGGCAGCGTCTAGCTCGTGGACCATCGAGATCATCGGGAACATGATCCGGACCGGCCCGTTTGCCGAGGCGCGGTAGATCGCGCGAAGCTGAGTGCGGAAGATCGCTTCATGGCTGAGACAGAAGCGGATGCCACGTTCGCCCAGGAACGGGTTCTCCTCCACCGGCATGCGCAGGTAGGGTATCGCCTTGTCGCCACCGACATCGAGGGTGCGGATGATGATCGGCAGGCCGTTCATGGCCTTGAGCATGCCCGAGTAGATCTCGATCTGCTCTTCCTCGCTCGGGGCTGCATCGCGATGGACAAAGAGGAATTCGGTGCGGAGGAGGCCAACGCCCTCGCCGCCGGCGTTCACTGCCGCTTCGGCTTCCGCGAGATCACTGATGTTGGCGACGACCTCGATGCGGCTGCCGTCCGTGGTGAGCGCGGGCTTATAGCAGTCGCGCTGTTCTGCCTCGCGACGGGCCTTGAGATCGACGATTGCGGCACGGGCATGCTCAAGATCGCCCTCGGTCGGGTTGGTCACTAGCAGGCCATAGCTGCCGTCGAGGAGCGCGGGTGTTCCCTCGACGAGTTCGAGCACGCCCGCGCCTGCGCCGACCACGGCCGGGATGTCGAGCGAGCGGGCGATGATCGAGGTATGCGAGGTCGGGCCGCCGCCAGCGGTGCAGAGGCCCTGAACGAGCCGCGGATCGAGCTGCGCGGTGTCGGAGGGCGTGAGATCATCGGCGACCAGGATGCAGGGAGCGGTCGGCAGCGCGCTCGCGTCCTTCTCGACGCCTGCAAGCTGGCGCAGAACCCGGCGGCCGGCATCGCGCAGGTCGACCGCGCGGCCCGCAAGCACCGGATCCTTCATGCCCGCGAGAATGTCGGCGCGTTCGCTATAGGCCTGCTCCCAGCCATAGGCCGCGCTCCGGCCCTTGCGAATGAGGGTGTGCGCCGCCTCGATCATCTCGGGATCCTCGAGGAATTCCTGATGCGCACGGAAGATCCCGGCCTTCGCGGGGCCGGATTTCTTCCAGACCTCGTCGTAAAGCTCGTCGAGCTGGCGGAATGCCGCGTGCAGAGCCTGGTCGAGCCGCTCCAGTTCAAGCGCAGGGTCGGCGGCGTCGGGCTGGAAGACAATGTGTTCGCGGGCGAACTGGAAGATCGGCGCAATCGCCATGCCCGGGGAGGAGGAGATGCCGGTGACAGTCTGCCCGGCATAATCGTAGGCCGGTGCGCCGCCCGCGGGGGCAGCTGCGCCGGCTTCGGCAGCGGCTTCGCCCTCGTCCTCAAGCCCTTCGGCAATGGCAGCCTTGAGGGCGGCGAGGGCGGCATCGGCATCGGCGCCGTCCGCGCTCACGCGGATCGTCGCCCCGCCCGCAGCGCCGAGCTTTAGGAGCGAGATCAGGCTCTTTGCATTGGCGACCGTGCCGCCATGGCTCACCCGGATCTCGGAGGCAAAGCCCTTGGAAAGTTCGACCAGCGCCGTCGCGGGTCGGGCATGGAGCCCGTGCGCCCCTTCGATCACCGCATCGAATCCGTTTGCGAATTCGTCGAGCCCGGAGCCGCTTGAAGCGGTGGCGGGCTGCTCGGTCCCGGTGAGCTTGGCGACGATGACAGCGGCATCGGGGGTCGTGGCGAGCCTTTCGGCTTCCTCCGCGTCGCCGAGAACGTCCGTGAGGTTCGAGAGAATTTCCAGATGCTCGTCCGATTTCGCGGCGATGCCGACCACAAGGCGGGCGGTGTTGCCCTGGCCCCAGTCGACGCCGCCGGGGATCTGCACCACCGCGATCGCGGTATCGCGGATCATCTCGCGGTCTTTCGGCAGGCCGTGCGGAATGGCGATGCCGTTGCCGAGGAAGGTATTTGCGACCTTCTCGCGGCCGAGCATGCTGTCGCCGTAGCGCGGATCGATCTTGCCGGCGGCGGCAAGAAGTTCGACGGCCTTGGCGATAGCCTCGGCCTTCGTTGCAACGCTCGTGCCGAGCGCAACCATGTCATTTGTCAGGATAGCCACGATTTCCTCCTTTGCATGTTCTGTGTCATGCTTCGCTGGGTCTCTTGGATATCAGGCAGATGAACGGGATATGTCGCTCCTCGCCCGCGCCGCTGTAATATTTGTAACATTCGGGCTGTTCTCCGGCGCAGCCAGTGCGGAATCCCTTCGGGTCGTGACCCGCGACGGCGCACCAATCGGCGGCCCGGCAGCGCGCTACGGCGAGAGTTTTGCGCGGGAGACCGGCATTGCCGTCGAGGTCATCCGGCGGCCCTTCGCGAGCCTTTACGGCGAGATCATGGTGGGCTTCGTGACCGGTCTCTCGGAAGCCGACGTGCTGCTCATCCCCTCGGCCTGGCTACCGGATTTCGCGCCCTATCTCGCGCCGGTGCCCGAGGCTCTTGCCGAAAGCGACCTGGTCCGCGGCATCCATCCGATCTATCGCGATGCGCTCATGCGGTGGCAGGGCAGGACGATGGCGGTGACCATTGACGGCGACCTGCTGATCGGAGCCTACCGCCGGGATCTCTTCGAGGATCCCGCAATGCGCGCGGCGTTTCATGCTGCGACGGGTCGGGCGCTTGAACCGCCTCGGAGCTGGGAGGACTACCTTGCCATCGCTGCATTTTTCGAGGGGCGGCCCGGGCCGGATGGCAAGCCGCTGGCAGGCACCCTCGAGGCCCATGCTGCCGGCGGCCAGCGGCTCTGGTCCCTCATCGGTCATGCCGCGGCCTATGCGACGCACCCCGGCGAGCCCGGCACGCTCTTCTTCGATCCGGTGACGATGACGCCTGCCATCGACAACCCGGCCTGGCAACGCGCGCTTGACGAGTATCTCGCGGCGGCGCGTCTGGGTCCGCCCGATTCCCTCGCCATCGCGAGTCACGATGTGCGCCGTCGCTTCGCCGCCGGCGAGGCTGCGATGGCGATCGACTGGTCCGACATCGGCGTGCTGGCGGCCGATCCCGAAAACTCCGCTGTGGCCGGGCAGGTGGGCTTCTTCGCCCTTCCCGGATCCCGCGAAAGCTGGAACGGCCGCACGCGCACCTGGGAGACGCTCTCGACAGTCCGCGAGGTGCCGTTCCTCGCCTTCGGCGGTTGGCTCGCGGCCGTGCCGCTCAGCGCGCGCGATCCGAAGGCCGCCTGGGATTACATCGCCTGGCTCGCGGCACCGGAGCACGCCGATCGCGATGTCACCGACGGCGCTTCGGGCTTCAATCCCTATCGCACGTCGCAGCTCGAGGATGGCCCGCTTTGGCAGGCGGTGATGGGCAAGGATGCCTCCGCCCGCTATCTCGCCGTCCTGCGCCAGAGCCTTGCCGCACCCGAAGCCGCCCGCGATCTGCGCCTGCCGGGCTATCCGGCCTATATGGACGCGCTCGATACCCAGCTTGGCCGGATACTGGCGGGCGAGGTGGCCCCCGCCACGGCGCTTGCCGATGCCGCGATCCAGTGGGAACAGATCACCGACCGCCTGGGCCGCGATGCGCAGGCCCGTCACTACCGTGAGGCAATGGGCCTCGGGGAGACAGCGCCGTGATGGCCCGGCTCTGGCCGACCGGCATCCAGCGGCGGCTCCTTCTCATTTTCGGCCTCGCTGCCCTTGCGGTCATGATCGCGAGCTTCGCGGCCCTCCGTGCGCTCGAGGATATCAGCACCCGGGTCGAGACCGTGACCGGCGAGGATATTCCGGCGGTGCGCGCCGCCCTCGGCCTTGCGCGGATCGGCGAACGGCTCCAGCAGCGGGGTGCAAGCCTGATGGCGGCCTCCGAGGGGCCGGCAAGGGCGGGGGAACAGGCCGCGATCGCCGCCGATCTCGCGGCCTTCGACCGCCAGCTCGATGCGCTGCGCACCTCCATGCCCGGCGAGGCGGTGGAGGGGATCGCCGGCCGGGCCGATGCGCTTGCCGCGAGCCTCGGAGCACTAAGCGCCCAGCTCGAGCGGCGGTCCGCCCTTGCCGCCGAGATTGCCGCCGAAGAGCTTCGTCTCCGTGCCGGGCAGGATCGCGTGCGTCAGCTCATCGGACCCTCGATCCTTGCCATCGCCGCAATCACTGCCGGGGCGGGCGAAACCGATCCTGCAATCACCCGTGCTGCGGTGCGGAGCCAGGCGCCACTCCTGACCGCCGAGCGCCTGACCGACAGCGTGGCGGGCGACCTTGTGTCGGCGCGAAGCGCGGCGCCGGGCGCGCTGGCGCAGATCGAGGCGCATTACGGCCGCAGCGCGCGCGAACTGGCCCGGGTTGCGGAGGAGATTCCCGAGAGCCTGCGTGCCGAGTTCCGCGCCGCTCTCGGCCTCATTGATCGCCAGACAGGGACCGAGGGGCTGTTTGCCCTGCGCCGCGCCGAGCTTGCGAGCCTCGCGGCAGCAGCTGGCGCGCTCGATGCGAGCCGGGGCGAGGCCGCCGGGCTCAAGGCGGGGGTCGATGCACTGGTGCTCGACGCCAACCGCGCGATCCTCGGCGTGACCGAGAGCCTGCGGGCGGCGATCGTCTCGCGCACGGGCCAGTTCATCGCGATCGGGGCGGGCGTGATCCTGCTTGCAAGCGCGTTGTCCTACGTCTTCGTCATTCGTCCGCTCGGCCGCAATCTCGCGGGCGTGACCGACGCGATGACCCGGCTTGCCCGCGGCGAGCGCGGGGCCGCGGTGCCCGGGGTCGAGCGCCGCGACGAGATCGGGGCGCTCGCCCGCGCGTTCACCGTCTTCCGCGACAACGCCTTCCGCATGGATGTGCTCGACCGCGAGCTCGCCGAAAAGTCGAGCCTCCTGCTTGCGACCTTCGACAACATGAATGACGGCTTCTCGGTCTTTGACGCTGAGCGCCGCCTGATCGCCTGGAACCCGCAATATCTCGCGCTTTACGGCTTCACGAGCGATGACGTGCCGGTCGGCATTCCGCTCGACGAGATCAACCGCACGCTCGGCGCACGCGGTGCGCGGATCGTGTTGCCCGGTGGGGCACTCGCCGGTTTCGAGGAAATGTCGCGCAGCCGCCTCCATCTCACCCAGCGCTTCGAGATGCAGCTGCCGGGCGGGCGCGTGATCGAGCTTCGCTCAAACCCGATCCCGCGCGGAGGATTCGTTACCATTCATATGGACATCACCGAGCAGCGCGCCACGGAAAGTCAGCTCCGTCAGGCCCAGAAGATGGAGACAGTTGGCCAACTTACCGGCGGTATTGCGCATGATTTCAACAATATTCTGGCAGTGATCCTCGGCAATCTCTTCATTCTCGAGCGCGAGCTTGAGGATAATCCCGCCCTGCTCGGCCGCACGCGCAAGGCACTGGGTGCGGCCGAGCGCGCCGCGGGGCAGGTCGAGCGCCTGCTGGCCTTCTCCCGCCGCCAGAAGCTGACGCCGGAGGTTGTCGATGCCAATGCTCTGGTCGCGGGCATGACCGACCTGCTCGATTACAGCCTCGGCTCGGGTGTCGAGCTTGTCACAGATCTCGCCGAGGGGCTGCCGGCTGTCCATATCGATCCGGGCCAGCTCGAGACCGCGCTGATGAACCTTGCCATCAATGCGCGTGACGCGATGGAGGGACACGGACGCATCGTCTTCTCGACCCGGCCTGCCGTGGGCGGCTTCATCGACATTGCGGTGAGTGATACGGGCGAAGGCATGACGCCCGAGGTACGCGAGCAGGTCTTCGAGCCCTTCTTCACCACCAAGCCCGTGGGCAAGGGCAGCGGGCTCGGGCTCAGCATGGTCTACGGCTTCGTCAAGCAGTCGGGGGGCTCGGTCACCATCGACAGTCGGCCGGGAAAGGGCACCACCATCACTCTGTGCCTGCCGCTTGCGGAAACCGTGCCGGCTCCGCATCCCGTCGCCCCGCCGCTGCGGGAGATCCCCCGGCCCGAAGCTTCATCGGCAGGCGAGACCATCCTTGTTGTCGACGATGATCTCGACCTTCTGGAGATCACTTCCAGCCAGCTTGCCCGCCATGGCTACCGTGTGCTCTGCGCCGACGATGCCGCGAGCGCGCTCGAGATCCTTGACGGCACGCCGGAGATCCGTCTGCTCTATACCGATGTGGTGATGCCCGGCGCTCTTGATGGAGCGGGTCTTGCCCGCGCGGCACGTGCCCGCCGCCCGGATCTCCCGGTGCTCTTCACCTCGGCCGAGCCGGGGCAGGCGGGCATCGACCGCGCTGCCCTGCTCCAGAAGCCCGTCAGCGAGGAGCATCTGCTTCAGGCCGTGCGCGCCCGCCTGGAGGCGACACCTCAGAGGCTTTCCACCTCCGCATCGAGCACATAGCCCGCGCCGCGCTCGGTCCGGATCAGGCGCGGCGCGCCGGGGTTGGCCTCGATCTTGCGTCGCAGGCGCAGGATCAGCACGTCGATGGTCCGGTCGAAGACGTCGGCGCCGTGTGCTCGCGTCTTGTCCAGGAGCTGATCGCGGCTCAGTATGCAGCGCGGCGCCTTCACGAAGGCCTCGAGCAGCAGGAATTCGGCATTGGTAAGCGAAACCGTCTCCCCCCCGGGATTTTCGAGCACTCGTGCCGTCAGGTCGATGAACCAGCCGCCGAAGCGGCGACAGTCATGGTCGAGCGGGCTTGCCGCCGCACCTGCGCTCGCGCGCGGCGTGGTCCTGGTGCCGGTCCGGCGCAGCACCGCCTTGATCCGCGCCATCAATTCACGGGGATTGAAGGGTTTGACGACATAGTCGTCCGCGCCCACCTCGAGCCCGACGATCCGGTCCACGTCGGAGCCGAGCCCGGTCAGCATGATGATGGGGATGGGCGAATTCGCGCGGAGGCGCTGGGCGATCGAGAGCCCGTCCTCGTCGGGCAGCCGGATATCGAGCAGGATGATGTCGGGGACGATGCGCTTCAATGCCTCGCGAAGGCCCGCGCCGCTGTCGGCCTCCTCGACCTCCCAGCCTTGCTGCTCAATCTCGTAGCGGACGATATCGCGCACGTCCGGGTCGTCATCGACCGCCAGTATCTTGACCATCCGTCGCGCCTCCCCGTTCCCATCCGGAGCGGCAAACTATCCCGTCCGCGCGGCGCAGGCCATGGCTTGCGGCACTGAAACGACACCGGCCCGCCCCCTTTGGGGGAGCGGGCCAGCAGTCAAGCCGGAATGCTGCAATCGGCCTGCGTCAGCCGAGCACGGATTTCACGGCGCTTGCCATGGCGGCGGTTACCCGGTCCACCTCGGCGGGTGTGATGCAGAGCGGAGGGGCGAAGCCGATAATGTCACCTTGCGGCATCGCGCGCGCGATCACTCCCTCGGCAAGCAGGGCCGCGGCGACCCGCGCGCCCACCTTCTCGGCGGCATCGAAATAGACGCGCCCGTCGCGCTCGGCGACGAACTCGACTGCGCAGAGCAGGCCCTCGCCGCGGATGTCGCCGACATTAGGATGATCGCCGATCGCCTCCGTCATCGCCTTCTTTAGGTAGGCTCCTGTCTCGCCGGCATTCTTCACGAGGCCGAGCTCGTCCACCAGCTTGAGGTTCGCGACCCCGGCCGCCGCACCGATCGGATGGGCCGAATAGGTCCAGCCATGACCGATTGCGCCGAACTCGTCCGTGCCCTGCTCCAGCACCTTCCAGACCCTGTCGCCGACGATCGAGCCCGAGAGCGGCGCGTATGCGGAGGTGAGCCCCTTCGCGATGGTGATGATGTCGGGGCGCAGACCGTAGTGATCCGAGCCCATCATCGTGCCAAGCCGCCCGAAGCCCGTCACCACCTCGTCGGCGATGAGCAGGATGTCGTGCTTCGCGAGCACTGCCTGGATCGCTTCCCAGTAGCCCGCAGGCGGCGGCACCAGCCCGCCGGTTCCGAGCGCGGGCTCGCCGATGAAGGCCGCGATGGTGTCGGCACCTTCGCGCGAGATAAGCGCCTCGAGCTCGGCCGCGCAATGTGCGACGAAATCCGCCTCGCTCATCGAGAGGTCTTCGCGGCGATAGTAGTAGGGCGCCTCGGTGTGAACAACCTGGGCGAGCGGCAGGTCAAACTTCTTGTGGAAGAGCTCGAGCCCGGTCAGCGAGCCGGTCATAAGGCCCGACCCGTGATAGCCGCGCCAGCGCGAGATGATCTTCTTCTTTTCCGGGCGGCCAAGGATGTTGTTGTAGTACCAGACGAGCTTCACGTTGGTCTCGTTGGCATCCGAACCGGAGAGGCCGAAGTAGACCTTGCTCATGCCCTTGGGGGCGCGGTCGAGAATCATCTTCGCGAGTGTGATCGAGGCCTCGGTGCCGTGCCCGACATAGGCGTGGTAATAGGCGAGTTCCCTCGCCTGGTCGGCGATGGCCTGCGCGATCTCGGGGCGGCCGTAGCCCACGTTCACGCAGTAGAGCCCGGCGAACGCGTCAAGCAGCTGCTTTCCGTCGCGATCCTCGATGAAGACACCCTTGCCGCCGGTGATGATGCGGCTCGGCGTCTCGCCACGCGCGTGCTGGGCAAGGTGGGTCGAAGGGTGGAAGAAGTTTTCCCGGTCCCACTGGGCGAGTTGGTCGTTGGTCAGCATGATCCTGTCCTCATCTTGAATTCTACGTGGAGGCACCGCTTGGGGAGCCGCGAGGGCCCCCGCGTGTCCGGTGCCGGACGGGCAGCCGCCTTTGCGGTTGCCCCGAGGCGGGCACGGCCTGCAGCCGTGAAAGGGGGAATTACTCGCCTGTTGGCGAGGCCCGATCACTGCCCGACAGGGTTTCCGCCCAAATGAATACCTTCGACGTGCGGGCGCATCCATCTCAGGCCCAGTCCCGGCAGACATACTTGATGTCGGTGAATGCCTCGAGCCCGTGGCGCGCGCCTTCCCGGGCAACGCCCGACTGTTTCATGCCGCCAAAGGGGATCGGCGCGCCGGTGACCTTGGTGCGGTTGACCGCCACCATGCCGAACTGGAGCGCCCGGCTCAGGCGATAGATCCGCCGTGGATCCTGGCTGTGGACGTAGGCGACAAGCCCGTATTCGGTGTCATTGGCGCGAGCGACGGCCTCTTCCTCGGTTTCGAAGGGCGCGATAGCAGCCACCGGGCCGAAGGTCTCCTCGTTGAAGATCAGCGCATCCTCAGGCACGTCGACCAGAACCGTTGGCTCGTAGAAGAGCGGCCCCAGCGGCGAGGTGCGCCCACCGGTCAGCAGCTTCGCCCCGCGACGGGTCGCATCCGCGACCTGCTCTTCCTGTTTCGCCACGGCCTTCGCATTCATCAGCGGCCCGAGATCGCGGTCCTCGATGCCGGGGCCGAGGGTCAGCGCCTTCACGCGCTCTGCGAAACGGGCGCAGAATTCGTCGTAGACCGGGCGCTCAACGAGGAAGCGGTTGGCCCCGAGGCAGTCCTGACCGGTGGTCGCGAATTTGGCCTTCACCGCCTCGTCGACAGCGCGGTCGAGATCGGCCTCGGCGAAGACGAGGAAGGGTGCGTGGCCGCCGAGCTCCAGCACGAGGCGCTTCACCGTGTCGGCGGACTGGCGGTAGAGCAGCTTGCCGATTTCGGTCGAGCCGGTGAAGGAGAGCGCCCGGACCCTCGTGTCTTCGGTCCAGGGCGCGACGATTACCGGGGCCTCGCCGGTCACCACATTGAAGACACCCGCGGGCAGGCCGGCGCGTTCCGCAAGCTCGGCAAGTGCGAGCGCGGAGAAGGGCGTTTCGGCCGAGGGATGTGCCACCACGGTGCAGCCGGCGGCAAGGGCCGCGGCGGTCTTGCGGGTGAGCATCGCCGACGGGAAGTTCCACGGCGTGATGAGTGCAGCAACGCCCACCGGCTCGCGCCAGAGTTCCATTTCGGCGCCGGGCAGATGCGAGGTCACGCTCTCGATGTTCGGCCGCTTGGCCTCCTCGGCATAGAATTCGAGGAAGGAGGCCGCATAGTCGATCTCGCCGAGCGACTCCGAGAGCGGCTTGCCCTGCTCGCAGGTGAGGATCAGCGCCAGATCCTCGCGCGCCTCGCGCATGAGCTTGAACCAGCGCCGGAGGAGGGCCGAGCGGGCCTGTGGCAGCATTGCGGCCCACTCCGGGAAAGCTGCATCAGCGGCATCAACCGCAGCGCGGCTTTCCGAGGCCGAGAGGTTCGCGACCCGACCGATTTCGGCGCCGGTAGCCGGATCGATGACCGGGAGCGACTCGCCGGAGCGTGCCGCAACCCAGCGGCCACCGACATATGCAAAGCTGCGCAGGAGCGACCGGTCGGCGAGACCGGACATTGGTTCGTCGTGCAATCTGGGCGCGGCAAGCATGTCGTCCTCCCTGTGGTTCATGTGCTGGCGTGAGAGGGAAGATAGCCCGGGCTGGAAGAAGGATCCTCCGAATGCCTGGTCACGCACAGAGGATCTCTCTCTTCTGCCCCCGGCGCTGCAGATCATTCCTCCGCCGGGGCGGGGTGGGTTGCGAGATGCTCGAGTGGCGGCGGATCGGCCTTCACCGCTTTGGTGACGATGTAGGAGAAGTAGCGCCGCATCCCGATCCGCGCCTCGAGCAGCGCATCAACGAGCCGCTGGTAGGCGTCGATGTCGCGGGACGTGACGCGGAGCAGGTAATCAAAACCGCCGCCGATCGCCCAGGCGTCGGTAATCTCCTCGTGCCGCCCGATTCCCGCCTCAAAGATGCGGAACGCCTCGGCCCGGTGGCTTTCGAGCTCGACCATAACGAAGACCTCGACATGGGCGGCGATCCGGGCCAGCGCGATGTCGGCATGGTAGCCGCGGATGAGCCCGGCTTCCTCGAGGCGTTTCATCCGTTCCCAGCAGGGCGTGGCGGAGAGGTTCACCCGCCGTGCCAGCTCGGTTTTCGAGATCCGGCCTTCCCGGCTCAGCACCGAGAGGATCTTGATATCGCGGTCATCAAGGGCAAGGCGGGACATGGCGGAAGCCTGAGGGTTGCCCGCGCGACTTGTCAATGGCGGGCGGGCCCGGGCAAGCGCCTTGCCGGAGGGATTCCATATCCCGGCGGCATCGCTTATCCTGCCGCGATGCCTGCCGATGCGGTGCAACCACCTCTTGTGAATTGTCCTGAAAGGCGTAGGCTGGAATATCATGACAATCTGGCTGCCAGATCCTACGACGCTGAAGCGTCCAGCCTACAGGTCCCTTGCACAAGCGCTGGTGCAGGCGATCGAGGCCGGGGAGCTGCGGGCGGGCGAGCGGTTGCCGACACATCGCGAGCTTGCCTACCAGCTTGGGCTCAGCGTCCAGACCATCAGCCGGGCCTATGAGGAACTTGTCCGGCTTGGCGTGGTCAGCGGCGAGGTCGGGCGCGGCACCTTCGTGCGCGAGAGCGTCACGGAGACGAAGACACCGTGGCACCGGCTGCGCGAGAGCGATGCGGTGATCGATTGCTCAATGCTCACGCCGGTTGGATCGGCGCTCCATGGAGAACGCCTTTCAGCGGCGCTTTCGTGTCTGGCGCAGGATCTGCCCCACGATGCGCTCTTCTCTTTTCGGCCGCGGGCGGCTCTTGCGCGTCATAGGCGTGTGGGGGTGCGCTGGCTTGCGCGCTGCGGGGTGCAGACACAACCCGATCTCGTCCTCCCCACCAATGGCAGCACCGCGGCCATGACGGTTGCGCTGATGACCGCGGCGTCTCCGGGCGACCTCGTGCTGACCGAGGAGTATGGCCATCACACCCTGCCGTCTCTCGCGCGCTATCTCGGACTTCGTCTCGCCGGTCTGCCTGTGGACGGGGAGGGAATCGAGCCCGGCGCCTTCGATCAGGCCTGTCGCCAGACGAGTGTGAAGGCGCTCTTCGTTGTGCCGAACGGCCTTAATCCTCTGGCTCGAATGATGGGTCTCGAGCGACGGCATGAGATCTGCGAAATCGCCCGCCGCCACAATGTGCTTATCCTCGAGAATGACGCGGGCGGACCGCTGAGCCCGGGCCGCCCTGCGCCGCTGACGGCACTTGCGCCCGAGCGGGTGTTCTACTTCACGGGCTTCTCCAAGTGCCTGTTGCCGGGGTTGCGTTACGGATATCTGGTGATGCCCGAGACGCTGGTTTCCGCGGCGATGAACCGACATTTGGTGACGAACTGGATGGCCACGGCGCTCGTGGCGGAGGTGGCGACGCGCTGGGTCGCCGATGGCACCGCCGCCGAGCTGCTCGCCTGGCAGCAGGCTGCACTGCACAGGCGCAACCGGATCGCGGCGCGGTGTCTCGTGGGAACGCCGCATGCCGCTGTCCCGAGCGGTCTGCATATCTGGCTATCGCTCGAGGGGCAGTGGAGCGAGGAGGCCTTTGTCGCCCATGCGCGCCACCGTGGCGTCGCGCTTGCACCGGGCGGGGCCTTCGCGACGAGCGATGCGCAACGGCATCCAGGAGTTCGGATCTGTCTTGGAGGTCCGGAGGAGGAAGAGGATCTCGCCCGTGGTCTCGGTATCGTTGCGCATTTGCTGCGCAACCAGCCGGAACCGGCGATGCTCGCACTCTAGGCCGACAGGCGGTTCTCCAGCCATGCTGGAAGCATTGTCATGGTTCAATATTGAAATTGACATGCTTTTGTCTCTGTTTCACCGTTCAGGGGAGTGAGACGTCGCCGCAGTGCTCATGGAGCACGTGACGCCGGGGAATAATGCGCAACATCCAGGTGGTCGGCTGACCGCCTTTCCCCTTTCCGGGCTTGCCCGGACAGGTGCGCAGCTTTGCAGCCTACGGAATTCAGTTCGGGAGACGAGAATGTCAGGTCGTATTCTTCTGCTGGCCGGTACCGCCATCGGCGTGATGGCAGCCGGTATCGCCAGTGCCGACACATGGCGCTATGCCTTCGAGGAAGCCATGACGGAGGTGCAGGGCGTCTACGCCCAGAAGTTCAAGGAGGAGATCGAGGCCAATTCCGATCACGAGATCCAGCTCTTTCCCTTCGGCACGCTCGGTGAAAGCGCGGACATCATGGAGCAGGCCCAGGCAGGCATTCTCCAGTTCGTGGACCAGTCCCCGGGTTTTACCGGCGCCCTGATCCCCGAGGCGCAGGTCTTCTTCGTGCCCTATCTGCTGCCGCAGGATCAGGGGCAGCTCTTCGAGTTCTTCCGCACCTCGAAGGCGATCCACGAGATGTTCCCGGAGCTTTATGCCCAGCAGGGGCTCGAACTTCTCACCATGTTCCCGGAAGGTGAGGTCTGCATGACCACGCAGGCGCCAGTACACAGCCCGGCGGACCTCAACGAGGTCAAGTTCCGGGTGATGACGAACCCGCTTCTGGTCGAGAGCTACAAGGCCTTCGGTGCGACGCCGACGCCGCTTCCCTGGGGCGAGGTCTACGGGGCGCTTCAGACGGGCATCATCCAGGGCCAGGAAAATCCGGGCTTCTTTCTCGAATCCACCAAGATCTACGAGGTAACGGACGTTGTGACCTGTATCGGGCACAACAACTTCACCACCGCGGTCATGGCCAACAAGGGCTTCTACGATGGGCTCGGTGAGGAGGATCAGACGCTGATCCAGAACGCCTCCAATGCCGCCTTCGAATACATCCTCGAGTATCAGCAGGGGCTCCAGGACGAGTCGCTCGCCAAGATCAAGGAAGAGAAGCCTTCCATGGAGATCAACATTCTCTCCGAAGAGGAGCGCAAGCCGTTCATGGATACCGCCGGTCAGGTCGAGGAGACCTTCGTCGGCATGACCGGGGACAGCGGCAAGGCCATCCTCGATCAGATGAAGGCTGACTTGCAGGCGGTGCAGTAGGGCCGCAACAGGGCGCGCGCCCTGCGCGGCTGGGCCGGGGCCAGCTGCCCGGGGCGAGGGCCTCGCAACACCGGGCCGGGAGGGCTGGGCTTGAACGATACGGAATCCCACAGTTCGCGTGACTCGACGCTGCCAGGGGTGCTCGGGGTGATCGACGGCACCATCGCGCGCATCGAATCCGTCATGCTGGCAGCCGGGGTGCTGCTGATGGCGCTCAACACCGTGGCGAACGTCGTCGGGCGTTTCGTCTTCCGATCGAGCCTCTTCTTCACCGAGGAGCTCAACAGTGTGCTGATCGTCTTCATCACCTTCGCGGGCATCAGCTACGCGGCACGCCACGGGCGGCATATCCGCATGTCAGCGCTGTTCGATACCTTCCCGCCGCCGCTGCGCAAGGCGATGATGGTGCTGATCGCGCTGGTGACGGCGACCTTCATGCTCGGCCTCTGCTGGTATGCGCTCGGCTACATCCTGACCCTCAAGGGGCAGGGGCGGATCCTGCCTGCGATGCAGATCCCGGTGTGGTGGATCTATGTCTGGGTGCCCGTCGGCTTCTTCATGACGGGCGTCCAGTACCTGCTCACAGCGATCAAGAATCTGGTCGAGAAGGACATCTATCTCTCCACGATCGTGCTGGAGGGATACGAGGAAGACGAACTCGAGATCTGAGGGGGCGGCGCATTGGCACTTACCATTTTCCTGACCATGATCGTGCTGCTCCTGCTGGGGTTTCCGATGATGATTCCGCTCATCGTCGGCTCCTTCGTGGGATTCTACTCGCTCTTCGGCGGCTTCGGGCAGCTCGAAACAATGATCCAGCAGATCCTCGCCGGCATCCGGCCCGCCTCGCTCATCGCGGTGCCGATGTTCATCTTTGCCGCCGACATCATGACCCGCGGGCAGTCCGCAGGCCGGCTCATCGACATGGTTATGGCCTTCGTCGGCCATGTGAAGGGTGGCCTTGCGGTCTCGACGGCAGCTGCCTGTACCATGTTTGGCGCCGTTTCGGGCTCGACTCAGGCGACGGTGGTCGCGGTGGGCTCGCCCTTGCGGCCGCGGATGCTCAAGGCGGGCTATAACGACAGTTTCGTGCTCGCGCTCATTGTCAACTCCTCCGACATCGCCTTCCTGATCCCGCCCTCGATCGGCATGATCATCTATGGTGTCGTCTCCAACACCTCGATCGCGGAGCTCTTCATTGCAGGCATCGGGCCGGGGCTGCTGATCCTCCTGCTCTTCTCGACCTACAGCGTGTGGTATGCAACGCGCCACGGTGTGCCGACCGAGCCGAAGGCCAGCTGGGGGCAGCGGCTGGTGGCGGTGCGGCAGGCGCTCTGGCCACTCGGCTTTCCCGCCATCATCATCGGCGGAATCTACGGTGGCGTCTTCAGCCCGACCGAGGCGGCGGCGGCCTGCGTGCTCTATGCGCTGATCCTCGAGGTGCTCGTCTTCCGCTCGATGGGTTTGCGGGCAGTCTATGCCACAGCGAAATCGACGGGCCTCATCACTGCCGTCGTCTTCATCCTTGTCGGCGCGGGTGCGGCATTTTCCTGGGTGATTTCGTTTGCCCAGATCCCGCAGCATATCCTTGAGGGCGTCGGGATTTCCGACATGGGGCCGATCGGGGTGCTCTTCGTGATTTCGATCGCCTTCTTCATCGGCTGCATGTTCGTCGATCCGATCGTCGTCATTCTCGTGCTGGTTCCGATCTTTGCGCCGGTGGTGAAAGATGTTGGGCTCGATCCAGTGCTGGTGGGCACGATCATCACGCTCCAGGTTGCGATCGGGTCGGCGACGCCACCCTTCGGCTGTGACATCTTCACTGCAATCGCCGTCTTCAAGCGGCCCTACATGGAGGTGATCCGCGGCACGCCGCCTTTCATCATCATGCTGCTTAGCGTTTCGGTCGCGCTCATCTTCTTCCCACAGATCGCGCTCTTCCTGCGTGATCTCGCCTTCCACTAGGACTTCCTGAATGTTCAAGCGCATCCTTGTCGCCTATGACGGCTCGCGCGGCGCCGAAGCCGCGCTCGAGAAGGGTATCGAGCTTGCGCGCCTCTGCGGCGCCGAGCTCCAGGTTCTGACGGTCTTCCGGCATTACAGCATGCTCGAGGCGTCTTTCTCCATGGTGCGGCCAGACGAGCCCGAGCAGATCGACGACGCGATGCGCGACTATGCACGCGATGTGGCAGATCATGCCAAGGCTCGCGCGGCGGAGCGGGGCATCAGCATCCGGGCCTTCGTGAAGAACGGCCAGCCTGCGCGCAGCATCGTTGCCTTTGCAGAGGAGCATGGCGCGGATCTGATAGTGGTCGGCAGCCGTGGACTCGGTTCGCTCGAGAGTTATCTGGTTGGCAGCGTTTCCCACAAGGTCACAGGGCTTGCGACATGTCCGGTTCTGGTCGTGTGAGCTGTGCGGTCGAGCAGGCCGCGCTGACCGTCGAATTTGCACCGGAACCCCGACGGCTGGGGCTCATCCTGCTGGCGACCGATATGACGACAGAAGGCGACATTGTGCGCGCGATCCCGCCGGATGCCGCGGCGCTGCACGGGACGCGGATCGCTTATGCGAACCCGACGACCCCGGAGAACCTCCGCGCGATGCTGCCGCGCCTGAGCGAGGCGGCGGCGCTGCTGGTCCCGGGCAGGATGCTTGCCGCGATCTGCTACGGTTGCACTTCGGCTTCTGTGGTGATCGGGGAAGAGGCAGTGCAGACCGCGATCGGCGCGGTCCGACCGGGCATACCGATCGTTACGCCCGCCGCTGCCGGTGCGCGGGCGCTGCGGGATCTCGGCGCGCGGCGCATCGCGATCATGACGCCCTATCTTCCCGAGACGACCTCGCCGGTCGCCGATTTTTTCGCTGCAGCAGGATTCGAGATCCTGCGGGCCGTCTGTCTCGGGCTCGAGGATGACCGTGAGATGGCACGTGTGGATGCGGTGACAATTCTCGCGGCGGCGGAAGCCGCCGATCATCCGGAGGCGGATGCGCTTTTCATCTCCTGCACCGCCTTGCCTGCATTTGCGCTCGCCGGGCAGATCGAGGCGCGGATCGGCAAGCCGGTGGTGACCTCGAACCAGGCCTGCATCCGCGAACTGCGTGCCGCAGCGGGGCTGGCTGCGCCGCTCGCGGGCTATGGGCGTCTGCTTTCTGGCACGTGGGTGACGGCATGAACCCGGTCGCATTGGAGGATATCCTTGCGGCGCAGGCGCGCATCCGGGGGCTCGTGCGCGAGACCCCGGTTGAACCCTCGCCTGCCCTCACGGCGCGCATTGGAGTGCCGGTCTGGCTCAAGTGCGAGAATCACCAGATCACCGGGGCCTTCAAGCTGCGGGGGGCGTCAAACGCGGTGGCGCAGCTTGGCGTGGCGGAACGGGCGCGCGGCGTCGTCTGTGCCTCAACCGGCAATCATGGGCGCGCGCTTGCCCACGCCGCCCGTGCGGCGGGCATTCGCGCTGTGGTCTGCATGTCACGGCTGGTGCCCGCCAACAAGCTCCGGGCCATAGAGGCGCTGGGGGCTGAGGTCCGCATCATCGGGCGCTCCCAGGATGACGCCCAGGAGGAGGTTGAGCGACTTGTGCGCGAGGAGGGGCTCGCGATGATCCCGCCCTTCGACGATCCGCGCGTGGTTGCAGGGCAGGGAACGCTCGGGCTCGAGATGCTCCAGGCCGTGCCGGACATGGCGATGGCGCTTGTGCCGCTTTCGGGCGGGGGGCTTATCGCGGGCGTGGCCGCGGCGCTCAAGGCGCGCAAGCCCGATATCCGGGTCGTGGGCATCTCCATGGCGCGCGGTGCGGCGATGGCTGAGAGCCTCGCCGCGGGCCAACCGGTGCAGGTCGAGGAGCTGCCTTCACTCGCCGACTCGCTCGGGGGCGGCATTGGCCTCGGGAACCAGGTCACCTTCCCGATGGTGCGCGATCTCGTCGATGAGGTCATTCTGCTCTCCGAGCCGGAGATCGCGGCGGGGATCCGGCATTGCTATGCCGAGGAGCGTCAGGTGATCGAAGGGGCGGCGGCGGTGGGCGTCGGGGCGCTGCTGGCCGGAAAACTGCAGCCCAAGGGGCCGGTGGTTGCACTGCTTTCGGGCGCAAATATCGACATGGGGCTGCATCTCCGGATCGTCTCCGGCGAGGATGTGGACCTGATGGCCGAGGAGGCATGAGATGGCAGTTCGGGTTCTGACCGAAGCGGACCTGCGCAGCCTCGTTGCTCTCGATCTTGACGTGATCGATGCGATAGAGGGCGGGTTCCGGGCGCTGGCTGCAGGTGGTGTGGTGATGCCACCGATCCTCTCGATGGAAATTGCCGATGCCAATGGCGAGGTCGATGTGAAGACCGCCTATGTCCCCGGCGTGGAGAGTTTCGCAATCAAGGTTTCTCCCGGTTTCTTTGACAATCCGAAGATTGGCCTTCCCTCGACTTCCGGGCTGATGGTGCTCTTCTCGGCCCGGACGGGGCGGGTCGAGGCACTTCTGCTTGATAACGGCTACCTGACGGATGTCCGAACAGCGGCGGCTGGTGCGGTCGCGGCGCGCGCGCTTGCGCGGAGCGATGCCCGGCGCGCGGCGATCTTCGGAACCGGGCTTCAGGCGCGGATGCAGCTCCGCGCGCTCTGCCTCGTTCGGCCGATCCGCGAGGCGGTCTTCTGGGGGCGGGACGTGGCGAAGGCCGCGGCGGCCGCGACCGAGATGATGCAGGAACTCGGGATCGCGGCCTCGGCGGAGGCGGACGCGGAAGCCGCGGTGCGCGGTGCCGATATCATCGTCACGACGACACCTGCGCGTGCCCCGATCTTGCTGGCCGAGTGGATCGAGCCGGGCCAGCATGTAACGGCGATGGGTTCGGACCAGCACACCAAGAACGAGCTCGACCCGGCCTGCCTCGCCCGCGCCGACCTCTATGTGGCTGACCGGCTGTCACAGACCCGCGCGCTGGGCGAGCTTCGCAGCGCGATTGCAGCGGGAAACGTCGCGCCCGAGTCAGATTTCGCCGAACTTGGCGACGTGCTTTCGGGCAGAACCGGTGGGCGCCCGGGGCCGGAGGCTATCACCATCGCCGATCTGACCGGAACGGGGGTTCAGGACACTGTGATCGCAACGCTTGCCCGGGCTCGGGCGGAGGCCACAGGTGCCGGGCAGGCTTTCGT
Source organism: Amaricoccus sp. B4 (assembly GCF_043226085.1). NCBI lineage: Bacteria > Pseudomonadati > Pseudomonadota > Alphaproteobacteria > Rhodobacterales > Paracoccaceae > Amaricoccus > Amaricoccus sp. B4. The sequence continues at coordinate 2,146,340 of NZ_CP171225.1, read as the reverse complement.
GACATGACATTTCAGGCGGGCGGGGTCGTGCAGGTTTCCGCCCAGCCGCGAACACTGCGGCGTGCCGCAGGCACACAGGCAAGAGGAGGAGCGAGACATGGTCGAGCCGGTTCTGCACTTTACGCATGAGGAATATGCGGCGCGGATCGCGAAGACCCGCGCGGCGATGGAGGCGGCCGGGATCGATCTGCTGATCTGCCATGACAGTTCCAACATGGCCTGGCTCACGGGATACGACGGCTGGTCCTTCTACGTTCCGCAATGCGTCCTGCTTGCGGGCGATGGCGATCCGGTCTGGTTCGGGCGTGGCCAGGATGCGAACGGCGCACTGCGCACCTGCTTCATGAGCGAGGCCGACATCATCGGCTACCCCGACCACTACGTGCAATCGGCGGTCCGTCATCCGATGGAGTATCTCACGGGAGTTCTGGCCGAGCGCGGCTGGGACAAGGGCAGTATCGGCGTCGAGATGGACAACTATTATTTTTCCGCCCGGTCCTACGCCGCCCTCGAGAAGGGGCTGCCCAACGCTCGGCTCGTCGATGCGACGGGCCTTGTCAACTGGAAGCGGGGTGTCAAATCGGAGCAGGAGCTCGAATACATGCGTGTGGCCGCGCGCTTCGTCGAGCGGATGCACAAGCGCATCTATGACGTGATCGAGCCGGGTATGCGGAAGTGCAACCTCGTCGCCGAGATCTATGACGCGGGCCTGCGCTACGATCCGGAGATCGGAGCGGGCGGCGATTATCCTGCCATCGTGCCGCTTTTGCCCTCGGGCGCCGACGCCTCGGCGCCGCATCTCACCTGGGATGATCTGCCGATGCGCGCGGGAGAGGGGACGTTCTTCGAGATTGCGGGGGCCTATAACCGCTATCACTGCCCGCTTTCGCGCACGATCTTTCTGGGCAAGCCCACCGAGACCTTTCTCGATGCCGAGAAGGCGGTGCTCGAAGGCATGGAGGCCGGGCTCGAGAAAGCCCGCGCCGGTCTAATGTGCGAGGATATTGCCAATGCCTTCTTCGGCGTCCTGCGCAAGCACGGCATCGAGAAGGACAACCGGACGGGCTATCCAATCGGGCTCAGCTATCCGCCTGACTGGGGCGAGCGGACCTGTTCGCTCCGGCCCGGTGACAAGACGGTGCTCGAACCCGGCATGACCTTTCATTTCATGACGGGCCTCTGGATGGAGGATTGGGGCTTCGAGATCACCGAGAGCATCGTGATCGGCGAGGCAGCCCCCGAGTGCCTTGCCAATGTGCCCCGCAAGCTTTTCGTGAAGGACTGACCGCCGTGAATGCCGCTACCTCCCGCCCGGAAAACCCGATCGTCTGTACCGTGCCTTTTGATGAGGACGGGGTGCGTCACGGCTTCCTGCGTCTCCCCTACAGCCGCAATGACAGTGCCTGGGGATCGGTGATGATCCCCATCGCCGTCTTCCGCAATGGCGAGGGGCCGACGGCGTTGCTGACGGGGGCCAATCACGGCGACGAATACGAGGGGCCCGCCGCGCTTCAGGCCCTGACCTCGGAGCTTGATCCGAAGCAGATCCGCGGGCGTGTCATCATTGTCCCCTTCATGAATACGCCGGCTTTCCGCGCAGGCACCCGCACGTCGCCGCTGGACGGCGGGAATCTCAACCGGACCTTTCCCGGCCGTCCGGACGGCTCGCCCACGGAGAAGATCGCCGACTATTTTGACACAGTGCTCGCGCCGATGGCGGATTTCGTGCTCGACTTTCATTCAGGGGGCAAGACGCTCGATTTCGTGCCTTTCGCGGCGGCGCATCGGCTGGAGGCAAAGATGCAGGAGGAGGCGTGCATCGCGGCGATGCATGCGTTCAATGCGCCTTACTCCATGGTGCTGCTGGAGATCGACAATGTGGGGATGTTCGACACCGCGGTCGAGAACCACGGCAAGGTCTTCGTTTCGACCGAGCTCGGCGGCGGCGGCACGGCCACTGCGCGCTCGATCGGCATTGCGCGAAAGGGCGTGCGCAACTTCCTGATCCATGCCGGCATTCTGGATGCCGAACCCGAGTTCGCGCCAAGTGTCGAGCTCGACATGCCCGACGGCGACTGCTTTGTCTTTTCCGAGGATGACGGCCTGATCGAGCCGCTTGCCGATCTCGGCGACGAGGTCGAGAAGGGTGCGGCGATCGCGCGAGTCTGGCCAGTTGCGCGCACGGGCCAGCCCGCGAAGATCTACCATGCCCGGCGCGGAGGGTTGCTGGCGGCCCGGCATTTCCCGGGCCTCGTGAAAACCGGAGACTGCCTCGCCGTGGTTGCCGTGCGCGGCGCGGAGATCACCCCTGAGCCCGCGCGGGACGGCTGAAGCGCTCCAGTGCAATTATATCAGACGAGGGCTTCGGCCGTCGTCTGGTCCGTGATCAGAATCGTGGCGATTCGCGCGCGCAGCATGCCGCGGATCGCCTCGAACTTCGACGCTCCGCCGCCGATGCAGATCCGGCTCGGCACGCGGCGGAAATCCTCCAGCGGCATCACGACATGGCGGCTGTCGAAATCCGTGGTGACGATCCGACCCTCGATGTCGAAGAAATAACCGGAAGCGAAGCCGACCGCTCCGGCGGCGCGGTATTCCTCGATGAAACTCGGCTGCATGAAGCCGCTGTTCTGGAGCAGCGTCGGACCGTCGAGGTGCGTTACACCAAAGAGTGTCATTGTGCAGCGCCGGAGCAGCGCGAAATGCTGCTCGATCATCGGCTCCCGCATCAGGAGATCCTTCATTGCGGCGTTCGAGAGCACGCCGGGCGCATGCAGGTTCACGCAGCGGGCGTTGAGGCGGCTCGCGATGTTCGAGGTGCAAAATTCCGGTGAGAAATCGTGTGTCGCCATCGAGCTGCCGGTGAGCTGGGCGACGGTGACACCCGGATGCTGCATCGGTGAAAGCGCCTTGGAGAGAGAGAGGACAGTGCGGCCCCAAGCGACGCCGATGATGTCCTCGTCGCCAATCTTCTGCTCGACGATGCGCGCGCCGAGCCGTCCGATCCGGTCGTGGAGCGGCGTATCTCCGCCCTCGTTCGGCAGCACGTAGCACTCCGCGAGGCCCCAGAGCTCATGCAGCTTCATCGCGAGATCGGCACGTGCGATTCGCGAGGGGTCGATGGTGATGGTCACGACCCCCTCGTCGCGCGCCTTTTGCAGCAGATTGAAGACCGAGGCACGGGAGATGCCGAGACGGAGCGCGATCTCGTCCTGTTTCAGTCCCTCTTCGTAATAGAGCCAAGCGGCCCAGAGAACGAGGTCGCCGCCAAACTGCATCGGGGGCGCCATGCGCCGACGGGCGGCCTTGTCCTGGGGCTGGGCTGATCGGGCCATTGTCTCTCCTTGTCTCCACAGCACTGCCAGAGCGGGCGCGTTCTGTCCAGCGGAGCGGATTTGGAAAATGCCAAATGATAAAAACAAATGTCATTGACAAATGGCAGAGACATGTGGAAATTGTCAATCAACGACAAAGAACAACGATGCAAGACACCAAGGGAGGGTGCCCATGGAAGCGGCTGCTGCAGCCGTCCTCGCACCGGAGGGACGGCAGAACTGGACGGCACTGATCGACGACGTGACAGCGGGGCGCTGGATCGACCCCGACACGGGCGCGCGGGCGCAGGTTCCATTCGGTTGCGTGGTCATCGAGGAAAGCCTTCGCGGCGCCGAAGCTGGCCTGCTTGCGGGTGTGATGCCCGCCGAGCGCTACGCGGTGGTGGCCGATGTCGCGACCTATGACGTCTACGGCTATGCGATTGCCCGGGCGCTCGGCGCGCGCGCTGAGGTTGTGGTGCTCGAGGCGCCCCATGCCGACGAGGCTGAGGTCCGAGCGCTGCGCGAACGGACGCAGGGCGCGGACGCGCTCGTTGCGGTTGGATCGGGAACGATCAACGATCTCTGCAAATACGTCACCGCGGGCGATGGCCGCGCCTACAGCGTCTTCGGCACCGCACCCTCGATGAACGGCTACACCTCAACAACCGCCTCGATCACGCTCGACAGCGGGCTCAAGACCACGCAGCCCGCCCATGCGGCGAAGGGGGTCTTCCTCGACATCGGCATCTCGGCCGAGGCGCCGCAATACCTGATCGCGGCCGGGTTCGGTGACAGCCTCTGCCGGGCGAGCGCCCAGGTCGACTGGTATTTCTCCCATCGCCTGCTCGGCACCCGCTACGCCACTTCTCCCTACGTGCTCCAGACCGAAGACGAGGCGGCGACGATGGCGCGCTCCGCCGGGCTCGGCCGGCGCGATCATGAGGCGGTCGGCTATCTTCACCGCATCCTGACGCTGGGCGGCTTCGGCATCAGCCTCGTCGGCATGAGCCACCCCGGCTCCATGGGAGAGCACCAGATCTCTCACTGGATCGACAGCTTCGCAGGCGCGGCGCATCCGGGCACCGTCCATGGCCAGCAGGTTGGTGTCGCGTCAGTCACCATGGCGCGGCTTCAGGAGTTGATCCTGGCGCGTGACGAGGCTCCCCAAATCCGCCCCAACGATTTCGATGAAGCGGATCTGCGGCGGCGCTATCCGGACGCGGCGGTCGGTGATTGCATCAAGGCCTGTCGGGCCAAGGCGTTCGATGCCGCGCGTGCGGCGGAATTCAATGCCGATCTGCAGCGACTCTGGCCCGAGATCCGGCCGCTGCTTCAGGCCATGTCGATGCCTGCCGCCGATCTCGCTGCGCATCTGCGGGCGGCCGGCGGCGGGGCTACGGCCGAAGAGATCGGGATGGATCGCGACCTCTACCGCCAAGCGGTACGGCATTCGCGCGAGATGCGCGACCGTTACTCCATGCTCGATCTCGCGGCCGACATGGGAATTCTCGAGGCCTTCATCGAGGAGGAATGCTGATGCTCCCGCTCGACGAGCTTTCGCCTGCGGCCCTCTCCGAAGTCGTCGCCGTCTTTACAGATATTGACGACACGCTCACGACCGAGGGTCAGCTCCCCGCCGGCGCTTATGCCGCTCTCGAACGCCTCGCCCAGGCGGGCCTCGAGGTGGTGCCGATCACTGGCCGGCCTGCGGGCTGGTGCGACATGATTGCACGCTTCTGGCCGGTTGCGGGGGTGGTGGGCGAAAACGGCGCCTTCTACTTCTCCTATGACCGCGCGGCGCGGAAGATGCGCCAGCGCTTCTTCGCCACCGATGACGAGCGCCGCGTCAATCGTGCCCGCCTCGAACATCTGCGCGAGCGGATCCTGCGCGAGGTCCCAGGGACCGGCATTGCTTCCGACCAGCTCTACCGCGAAGCGGATCTGGCGATCGATGTCTGCGAGGATGTCGATCCGCTGCCTGCGGGCGAGGTCGAGCGGGTGCTCGGGATCTTCAAGGAGGAGGGGGCGATCGCGAAGCTTTCCTCGATCCATGTGAATGGCTGGTTCGGCGACTACGACAAGCTCTCGATGAGCAGGATCTTCGCGGCGGACATCCTGGGCTTCGACCTCGATGCGATGAAGGACCGGGTGATCTTCGTCGGTGACAGTCCGAATGACGGGCCGATGTTCTCCTTCTTTCCAAATTCCTGCGGCGTCGCGAATGTCGAGGAATTCCGCGGCTCAGGTCACGCGCTGCCGCGGTTCGTGGCGCACAACCGGGGCGGCGAGGGCTTCGTCGAGATTGCCGAACGCATTCTCGCAGCCCGCGGTGCGGCGCAGGCACCTGCGCCGGCCGGAGGAGCGCGCGCGGAGGCGGACCATGTCTGAGCTCTTCGACCTCGCCATCATCGGCGGCGGCATCAATGGTTGCGGCGTGGCGCGCGATGCCGCCGGGCGCGGGCTCAAGGTCTATCTCTGCGAGAAGGGGGATCTCGGCGGAGCGACCTCTTCGGCCTCGACGAAGCTCCTGCACGGTGGCTTGCGCTATCTCGAGCATTATGAATTCCGTCTGGTGCGCGAGGCGCTCGAAGAGCGTGAGCGGCTATGGTCGATTGCGCCGCATATCGTCCGGCCACTGCGTTTCGTGCTGCCACAGACGCCCGGAATGCGGCCAGCATGGATGCTCCGCGCGGGCCTCTTCCTTTACGATCATCTAGGCAAGCGGACCCGTCTGCCTGGCACGTCGCGGGTAGATTTTCATCGCAGCGAGATCGGCAGCGGCCTCCGGCCCTCGCTCCGGCGGGGCTTCGAGTATTCCGACTGCTGGGTCGAGGACAACCGTCTCGTCATCCTCAATGCTCAGTCGGCCAAGGGCCACGGCGCGGTGATCGCGCCCCACACGGTCTGCATCGCGTTGGGGTCGGATGCCGAAGGCTGGACGGTGCGGGTGCGTGACCGTGATACCGGAGCCGTTCGCGAGATCCGGGCGCGGGTGCTGGTGAATGCGGGTGGCCCCTGGGCGAACGAGCTTGCCGGCATGGCGACGGGCGGCGCTGCGAAGGCGCGCGTGCGGCTGGTGCAGGGCTCGCATATCGTGGTTCCGCAGCTCTACACCCACGACCGGTGCTTCATCTTCCAGAACCCCGACGGTCGGATCGTTTTCACCATCCCCTATGAACAGGACTACACGCTGATCGGCACGACCGATCGCGACTATGACGGCTCGCTCGACCGGATCGAGGCGAGTCAGGAGGAGATCACCTATCTCTGTCGCGCTGTCAGCGCCTACTTCATCCGGCCGGTGACGCCGGCTCAGGTGGTCTGGTCGTATTCCGGTGTTCGCCCGCTTCACGACAGTGGTGACGGTGCGGCGCAGGCCGCGACGCGAGACTATGTGCTCGACGTGCGGACGGATGGCCCCGCGCCGCTCCTTACCATCTATGGCGGCAAGATCACCACATACAGACGCCTCGCCGAGGCCGTCCTCGCGCGCCTCGAGAGCCTTCTCCCCGGCGATCGGGCGCGCGAGATCGCGGCGGGTGCGGGATGGTCGGGACGTGAGGCGCTGCCGGGCGGCGGGTTTCCGATCGAGGAATTCGGCCCGCGGCTGGCGGCATTGCGGGAAGCCTATCCCTGGCTTGGCGAGCGCCGGGCGCTCCGCATGTTCCGCCAGTATGGCACGCGGCTTCCCGAGTTGCTGGACGGCGCCCGCGCGCCCGCCGATCTCGGCACGGACTTCGGTGCGGGGCTCACTCAGGCCGAGGTGGACTACCTCGTGCGCGAGGAATGGGCCCGTTCGGCTGCCGACATTGTCTATCGCCGCAGCAAGCTCGGCCTCCGCATGACCGCCAGCCAGATCGAGTCGCTTGACCGGCATCTGGCCGGGTTGCGCCCCTCAAAGGCTGGTTAGAGACGAAAGGAGCGCTTCGGAACGGAAGCTGAGCGATGCAAACACGACAGCCGTAAATGGACAGCCCACGCAAAAAAAATGGGCGCCACAGGGAGGACATGGCATGTATCTCGGTATCGACCTCGGAACATCCGGGGTGAAGGCAGTGCTCATCGACGACGAGCAGCGCATCGTCGCCGAGCAGGCCTCACGCCCGCTCGCGGTCTCGCGGCCGCATCGGGGCTGGTCGGAGCAGGATCCGGCTCTCTGGTGGCAGGCGGTCGAGGAAAGTGTCGACGGGCTTGCCGCGACCCATGGCCGCGAGCTTTCCGCCACGCGCGGCATCGGCCTTTCCGGGCAGATGTATGGCGCGACTGCGCTCGATGCTTCCGACGCGCCGCTCCGACCCGCGATCCTCTGGAACGACACCCGCTGCGGCGCGGAATGCGCCGAGCTTGACGCCGCGGTGCCGGATCTGCGCGACATTGCGGGCCGCAAGCCGACGCCGGGCGTTACCGCGGCGAAGCTCGCCTGGCTCCGCAAGCATGAGGCCGAGACATTCGCGAAGATCCGCACCGTCCTGCTGCCCAAGGATTACATCCGCCTGTGGCTCTCGGGCGACAAGGCCTCCGACATGGCGGATTCGAGCGGCACGCTCTGGATGGATAACGCCGCGCGCGACTGGTCCGACCGGCTGCTCGAGGCGACGGGGATGGAACGGAGCCAGATGCCGCGGCTCCATGAGGGCACTGAGGCAACCGGGCAGCTGAATGCGGGGCTTGCCGCGCGCTGGGGCATGGCCAAGCGGCCGGTGATTGCGGCGGGCGGCGGCGACAATGCCTGCGGCGCCTGTGGCACGGGCGTTGTCCACGATGGCGACGGCACGGTCTCGCTCGGCACCTCGGGCGTGCTCTTCGTCGCCAATGGCGAGCCGCGCCCGAGCCACGAATATTCGATCGAGACCCTCTGCCACGCGGTTCCGGGCACCTGGCACCAGATGTCGGTCATCCTCTCCGCCACCTCCTGCCTCAACTGGCTTGCCGCGACGCTCAAGCGTCCGGCGGCCGAGCTGGTCGGCGAGCTGGGCACCGAACCGCTGCCGGCTTGCCGGGTGCTCTTCGTGCCCTTCCTCGATGGTTGCTGGTCGCCCCATGACGATCCGGAAATCCGCGGTGCCTTCGTCGGTCTCGGCCACCGGGCCGATGATGCGATGCTTACCCGCGCCGTGCTCCAAGGCGTTGCCTTCGCGCTGGCCGAATGCGCCGAAGCGTTCCGCCGGACCGGTACATCCTTCGAGCGGCTGCTCGCCATCGGCGGCGGCTCGCGCTCGGATCTCTGGCTCTCGATGATCGCGACCTGTCTCGGCGTGCGGCTCGATGTGCCGGAATCGAACCATCTGGGCGCGGCGTTCGGGGCGGCCCGGCTCGCGATGATCGCGGAGGGCAATCGCAGCACCGAGGACGTGCTGACCGCGCCGAGGATCAGCCGCAGCATCGCACCGCGGCAAGACTTTGCCGAGGGCTATGCCGAGGCCTTCCGGGAGTGGACGGCGCTCGCGCCCTCCGTCCGCCAGGCCTCGGTCGCGCTCCGGCATCTCAACTGACCAGAAGGCCCCGGAAAACGGGGCGGCAAGCCCGCGCCGCCGCGGCCATCGCGGCGCCACAGACAACAGGGAGACCACCATGACCAGCTTTTCCTTCGACCTGAACCGCCGGACGCTTCTGCGGGGCGCGGGCGCACTTGCGGCGACCAGTGTGCTCGGCGCACGCGCGGCCTTCGCGCAGGATTCCGACCGGAACTTCGCCGCCGCTCTCGGCTGGACGACCTACGATTCCGGCCGCCACCTCCAGGACGGCTTCCTCGCCGCGGTTGCCGAGCTCGGCGGCAATCTCACGACGACCGATGCCGGCTTCGATGCCAAGACCCAGGCCGACCAGATCGACTCGCTCGTTGCCTCCAAGCCCGAGGCGCTCTTCATCACGCCCGCCGATGCCGTGGCCATTGCCCCCGCCGTCCAGCGTGCGATCAGCGCAGGCATTCCCGTCTTCTGCGCCGACAGCGCGGTTCCGGGTGTGACGGTCAACACCACCGCGATGTCGAACAACTTCGGCATGGGTGAATATTCCTGCGAATACATCTGCAGGGCGCTCGGCGGAAAGGGCCGCATCGCCCGCGTGCTGCTGCCCCAGAACGAGAGCTGGGACCAGCGCACGCTCGGCATGGAATGGACGTTGCGCAAATACCCGGACATCGAGGTCGTGGCGGACTGGGCCTTCGCGCTGGCGGGCAACGTCACGCCGCGTCAGGCCGTCGACAACATTCTCACCGCGCATTCCGATGTCGATGCGGTCTGGTGCGCCTGGGATGGCGCGGCAGTTGAGGGCACGCTGGCCGCACGGTCTGCCAACCGCCCGGATCTCATTCTCACCGGGATCGATGGCGGTTCGCAGGCCTTCAACTACATTGCGGGCGGCACGCCGCTCAAGCTCTCTATGGCCCAGAGCTTCTACGAGATGGCTTACATGTGCGTCTTCTACGCCCATGAGCACCTCGCTGGCCGGAAGTCCCCACGGCTCATCATTACGCCGACCTATGCGGTCGAGCAGGACATGCTCGCCGACGGCATCCCCGATGATTTCGACGTGCCCGGACGTGCGGCGGAGCTCGGTTGGACTCGCGCGGTCTGACCGGCTCCGGGGGCGGCTCGCTGCGGCCGCCCCGCATTCGTCCAATGGCACTTCGTGATCGGGAAGGAGGGGAGAATGGCGCTGCCAGCTCTTACGGCCACATCTGTGACAAAGCGCTTCGGCCCGTTCGTCGCGCTCCATGACATCGACTTCAGCCTCGAACCGGGTGAGATCCACGCGCTTCTCGGCGTCAACGGCGCGGGAAAGTCGACCTTCATCAAGATCCTTTCCGGCATCCATGTGAAGGATGGCGGACGGATCGAACTCGCCGGCCGCGAGGTACATTTCCACAGCCCGCAAGACGCGATCCGGGCCGGGATCGCCACGGTTCAGCAGCACCCGGAGCTCGTGCCGGACATCTCGGGCTACGAGAACATCTTCCTGGGCCGAGAATCCGAGGGCGGCAGCCTCTTTGCCCGCATGGATCGCAAGGCACTGGAACGCCGCGGCCAGGCGCTCCTCAAGCGCTTTCCCGTCGAGATCGACCTGTCGCGGAAGGTGGGGGAAATGCCTGCAGTCGAGCGCGAGATCGTCGCGATCCTGCAGGCGCTCGCCGGTGAGCACATCAGGGTGCTGATCCTCGACGAACCGACCTCGACGCTCACCGAGGTCGAGAAGGATATCCTCTTCCGGCTGATGGCCAATCTCCGGGAGAGCGGCATCGCGATCATCTACATCACCCACCGGCTCGACGAGGTCTACGAGATCGCCGACCGCTTTTCCGTCTTCCGCGGCGGTCGTCGGGTTGCCACGGTCGCAGTGACGGAGGCGCGCGAGGAGCGTCTGTCGCTTGCCGAACTCATGCTCGGCGAGACCCTGGGCGAGGTGTTTCCGGAAAAGAATGCCGCGCCGAGCCGGGGCGAAGCAGTGCTCGAGGTCCGTGGCCTGGCCCGCGACGGGGCCTTCGAGGACCTGACCTTCGCCGCCCGCCGCGGCGAGATCCTCGGCGTCTTCGGTCTCGTGGGCTCGGGCATCGACGAGCTCTCCAAGGCGCTCTTCGGCGCGATGCCTCCCGACCGCGGTGCGATGCGGCTGCTGGGACAGGAGGCTTCCTTCTCCTCGCCCGGCGAGGCGCTCGCCCGCGGCATCTTCCTCGTGCCGGGTGACCGGCGCTCCGAGGGGCTTACCCTGTCGCGTTCCTCCATCTTCAACATGACGCTTGCCAAGCTCGACAAGGCCTCCCGCCGCGGCGGCCTGATGCGACGACCAGACAACCTCCGTGCCGCGCGCCGGCTTGCCGAGGAGGTCACGCTCCAGCCGCCCGACATCGGCGCGCCGGTCGGCCGCTTCAGCGGCGGCAACCAGCAGAAGGTGGTGATCGCCAAGGGCCTCTACACCGAGGCCGAGCTCTACATCTTCGTCGAGCCGACGGTCGGCGTCGACATCGGCGCCCGCTCCCGGATCTACGGTCTGATGCGCGAGCTGAGCAGGAAGGCCGCCGTCATCGTGATGTCCACCGATTGTGACGAGGTCTTCGGCCTCGCCGACCGAACCATCGCACTCTACCGGGGCAAGCGGGTGCCGGCGCCCGAAGACATGCCGCGCGGCGATCTGCTCATGGCCGGAATTCTTGGGGAGGCCCACACATGATGAAATCCGGACTGCTTCCGCACGGCGCGGGCCGCGTGCTGGCCTTTCTCGGCCTCGTCGCCGTAATGGCGACGCTTTTCACCCTGGCCGAGCCGCGCTTCCTGTCGCAGGCAAACTTCTCGGCCATGACGCGCCACATGGCAGCGAACGGGCTCGCTGCGCTCGGCCTGACCTTTGTCGTCATCGTCCGCCGCTTTGACCTCTCCTTCGCGGGCGTGGCCTGTTTCGCCGCAATGACCATCGGGTTCGCGATCGCGGGCGGCCTGCCGCTCTGGGTCGCGATCGGATCGGGCATCCTCGTCGGGGTGGTGGCCGGTGCGGTCAACGGCATTGCGATCAGCCATTTCGGCTTGCCCGATATCGTGACCACCATCGCGACGGGCTCGATCGCGGCCGGGATGGCCTTCCTCTATTCCGGCGGCCGGACGATCTTCCAGAACTTCTTCACCTCCGGCATCATCGACCTCAACGATGCCCGCGTGCTCGGCTTCAGCGTCTCCTTCGTGTTCCTGATCGCGATCTATGCGTGCGCCTGGGTGTTGATGCACCGCACGCGCTACGGCGCGGCCTTCTATGCCACAGGCGAGAATCCGGTCTCGGCCTTCTATTCCGGCATCCCGACGCGGACCTACACTGCGCTCGCCTTCGTCGCCTGCGCCGTCGGTGCCGTGCTCGCCGTGGTGCTGATCCTTGCCGAGAGCGGCACGGCCGATACCAACGAGGGCGCAAACCTGCTCATGCCCGCATATGCCGCGGTCTTCCTCGGCGCGGCGCTGATGGGCGGCACCTCGGTGCTCGCAACACTTTCGGGCACCTTCCTCATCACGATGCTGCTCGACGGCTTCGCGCTCGCCGGCATGCCCTACTACTACAGCGACGGCATCGTCAGTGCGATTCTGCTCGGTGGCGTCCTGCTCTTTGATCCTCGCGTGCGCGACATCCTTGACGACGCCGTCCGCTTCCTCATTCCGAAAAAGACGGAGACCAGACGATGACAGCCGCCATCAGTCCCGCCGTGCCCGAACGCACCGGGCCTGCCCTGCGCTCGAACCTCATCGGCCGCTTCTGGCTCGTGGCCGCGCTTCTCGCGATGATCGCCATCTTCGGAAGCCTCCGGCCGGAAATGCTCGAACCCGGCAATGTCGCGACGATCCTGCGGAGCTTCGCAATCATGGCCACCATGACCCTCGGCCTTACCTGGGTGATGGCCGCGGGCAAGATCGACGTCTCCTTCATGCAGGTGGCGGCCCTCTCCAACATGATCGCGGCGGCCCTGCTTGCCGCCGGCCACGGCTGGGGTGTCGCGAGCGCCGCGGGCCTCGGCGCGGGGCTCATCGCGGGCGCTGTCAACGGGCTCCTCATCGCTGGGCTCGGCCTGCCGCCGCTCATCGTCACCATCGCGACGGGCGGGATCTGCGCCTCGATCGCGGCGGCGCTCGGCAAGGGCACCTCGATCCGCATCGCCGAGCACGGCCTGCTGACCGACCTGCTCACCACCAACATCGGGCCGTTCCCGCTCGTGCTCTTCGGGGTGCTCCTCGTCTATGCCATTGCCTGGGTGTTCCAGGAACGGCTGACCTTCGGGCATTACATGTATGCCATCGCCCAGAGCGAGGAGGCGGTGATCGAGGCGGGCATCTCGTCGCGGCGGCTCCTCATCATGCTCTTCGTGCTGACGGGGGGGCTCTCGGCGCTCGCAGGCCTCTTTCTTGCTGCGAGCCTTTCCTCGGGCCAGCCGATGATCGGCGCGTCCTACTTCATCAACGGCCTGACCGCTGTGCTGCTCGGAGGGATGATGATCCATATCGGCAAACCCAACATCATCGGCACAGCAGTGGCGATCCTCTTCCTCGCGGTGCTCGCGAGCGGGGCCGCGCTGCTAGGCTGGGCGGACTGGAAGCGTCAGATCATTCAGGGCGCGCTCCTGCTCATCGGCATTGCAGTGGCAGTTCGCGCGAACCGGAAGAAGGGCGGACATCACGCGGAGGCAGGGCTATGAGCGCGGAACGTTATGTGATCGGCCTCGATGGCGGCACCGGCGGGGCGCGGGCTCTGGTGGCGGATCTCTCCGGCAACGTGCGGGCCATCGCAAGCTCGGACTACGCCACCACCCACCCCCACAGCGGCTGGGCGGAACAGGATCCGGCGGACTGGTGGCGGGCGGCCTGCACAGCGGTCGCGAAGGCGATCCGCATGGCCGATGTCTCGCCCCGTCAGATCGCCGCAATCTGCGCCGATGGCACTTCGAGCACACTTGTCGCCCTCGATGCAGGGCTGCAGCCGACGATGCCGGCGATCCTCTGGATGGACAACCGCGCCTCGCCCCAGGCCCGCCGCATGGCTGCCACCGGCGATGCCGCTCTCCGGCGCTCGCGGATCGGGGTGAGCTCGGAATGGGCGATCCCCAAGATCCTCTGGCTTCGGGAAACCCGGCCGGAGGTCTTCGACCGTTCGCGCTGGTTCATGGAGATGGCGGACTATCTCGCCCTGCGCCTCTCCGGCGCGCTCTCGCTCGGCCACAACCACATCACCAACCGCTGGTTCTACGATGGCCGCCGCGGCGGCTGGCCGGAAGATTTCTTCGGGCGTATCGGGCTTTCGGGCATCACCGAGCGCTTCCCTGCGCGGGTTCTGCCGCTCGGCGCCCCCGTCGGCCCGATCACGCCCGAGGCTGCTGCCGAAATGGGGCTCGACCCCGCGACGCTCGTCGTCTGCGGCGGCACGGATGCCTATGTCGCGATGCTGGGGCTCGATGTCTGTGCGGCCGGCCGGACGGCCTTCATCACCGGCTCCTCGCATCTGGTGCTCTCGATGACCGATCGCGATCTCGAGGTGCCGGGCATCTTCGGCCCGCATCCCGACTGCGTGGTGCCGGATCTTTACGTGATGGAGGGTGGGCAGGTCTCGACCGGCTCGGTCATCCGCTGGTGGCACGATCAGGTCGGTTGCCACATGCATGGGGAGGACAGCTTTGCCGCAATGATGCGCGCCGCCGAGGCGATCCCGATCGGCGCGGAAGGGCTGGTGGCACTGGATTTCTGGCAAGGAAATCGCAATCCCTACATCGACTACGACCTTCAGGGGGCGCTCTGGGGCATGACACTGAAGCACACGCCCGCCCATATCCTGCGCGCTTTGCTCGAATCCGTCGTCTATGGCACCCGCAACATCCTCGTGACCATGGCCGAGCGCGGTGTGGCGGTTGAAGAGATGGTGGGTTGCGGCGGCGCCACGCGGAGCCCCTTCTGGATGCAGATGCATGCCGATGCCGCCGGCGTACCGATCTCGGTGCCGGTCGAGGCGGAGGCGACCGCGATGGGCGCGGCGGTTGCCGCGGCCCATGGGGTCGGGGCATTCGCGAGCCTGCCCGAGGCCGCGGCGGCGATGGTGCGGATGGATTGCACGATCGAGCCAGATCCGGGCCGTCATGCGCGCTATGCAGAGCAATTCGAGTTCTATCGCGCGACCTATGAGGCGCTTCGCCCGCTGATGCACCGGATGGCGCGCCGGGGTCAGACGACCCCCGAGGATCCTGCGGCGGCTGTCAGGCCGGGGCTGGAGCCTGCCGCGGCGGTCTGAAGACCGCCGCCTGAAGAAACGGCCTGACACGCCAAACGAAACCCTGCCGCCTGCCGCGCCGGAAAAGGGCGCGGGTGGCCCCCTTTTTGCCAAGAGTTCAAGGAGACTGACCGATGCCGCATATAGGCGATCTTGTAGCGGAGATGTTGGCGCAATATGGCGTTGAGCTTGTGTTTGGGATGCCTGGAGGGCAGACGACGGCGCTGCATGACGGGATATCCCGGCGGCAGGATCGGATCCGCCACATTCTGATGCGGGACGAGCGGAACGCGGCGTATGCGGCGGATGCCTATGCGCGGCTGACGGGCAAGCCCGGGGTGTGCGACGTGACGGTCGGCCCGGGGGCGAACCTGCTTCCGGCGGGGTTTCTGGAGGCGCTGAACGCGTCGATCCCGATGGTTGGGATCGTGGGTGAGCTGCCGCTCGACTGGCTGCCGCTGAAGGAGAAGGGGATCGCGAGCCAGGGCTTCGATCAGCTTTCCTTCTTCAAGACCTGCACGAAGGATGCCTGGCTGGTGCCCTCGATCACCGCCCTGCCCGAGCTCATCCGGACGGCCTTCCGGGTGGCGACGGCGCCGCGACCGGGGCCTGTGGCGCTGATCATTCCCCATGACATCTTCGATGCGGAGTGGGACGAGGATCTGGTGAAGATCGCGGTGGACGACCGGGCGAAGGCGATCCCCTATCTGCGCTCGACGGCGCCGGGGGAGGACATCCAGGCGGCGGCGGATCTGATCCGGCGGGCGAAGCGGCCGGCGCTGGTCTGCGGCGGCGGCGTGCACGGCTCGGATGCGGCGCGCGAGGTGACGGGGTTTGCCGACCGTCTCGGCGGTCTGGTGGTGACCTCGCTCTCGGGCAAGGGATCGGTGCCGGAGACGCGGGCCTATGCGGCGGGTGTGCTGAACCCGCTCGGGTCCTGGGCGGCGATCGAGCTGATCAAGGAGGCGGATCTGGTGATCTGGTGCGGCTCGAAGGTGAGCCAGAACACCGGGATGAACTGGTCTCTGCCGACGCCGGAGCAGGCGACGATCACCATCGATTCCGATCCGCTGGAGCATGGCCGGACCTTCCGCCCAACGATCCCGCTCCTGGGGGATGTGCGCGAGATCGTGACCGCGCTCGATGCGGCGCTGGGGGCGAGCCTTGCGCCGGTGAACCGGGACTGGCTGGCGCGGATCGCGGAGGTGAAGGCCGAGGGCGAGCGGGTGAAGGCGGCGGAGACCGCCTCGGCGGCGATCCCGATCGCGCCGCCGCGGGTGATGGCGGAGATCGCCGCGCGTCTGGGCGAGGACGACATCGTGGTCTCGGACGCCTCGTTCTCGGCGGGCTGGATCGCGGGCTACATCCCGGCGAAGACGCCGGGTCGGCAGTTCCTGTTTGCCCGCGGGCAGGGGGGGCTCGGCTATTCGGTTCCCGGTGCGATCGGGGCGGCGGCGACGCGGCCGGAGGCGCGGATCGTGACGGTGGCGGGGGACGGGGCGTTTTCCTACACGGTGGGCGAGCTGGCGACCCAGGCGCAGTTCAACCAGAAGATCGTGAACGTGGTGATCAACAACGGCCGTCTGGGCTGGATCCAGCTCTGGCAGGAGATCTTCTTCAAGAACGTGCAGTCTGCGATGCTGGAGACCCAGAGCGTGCAGCCGGGCTATGCCGGGGCGGCGGAAGCGCTGGGGCTGAAGGGGATCTACGTCGAGAAGCCGGACGACATCGGGGCGGCGCTCGATGCGGCCTTTGCCCATGACGGGCCCTCGGTGGTGGAGGTCCGGATCGACGACCGGGCGACGCCGATCCACTCGTTCAAGCGGCGGATGCAGGAGGGCGAGGACACGGCGCGCCCGCGTCCGGGCACGGTCTACAAGCTCCGGGACTGGAAGATCTCGCCGGACCTTCCCGAGCCCGAAGCCCGGGCTGCGGACCCGGCGGAGACCGAACCGGCGGAGGGCTGATCGGGGCCTGCCTGCACGTCTGGAATCCGTATGGAAAGCGTATGGAATCCATATGGCAGGAAACTCCCCACCACCTGATCCCCGCGGCGCCCCGAAAGGGCGCCGCGCTCCCTCTCAGGGACACCCGCAACAGAGCGAGAACCGCCCCTCGGGACCGCACGAAGGCCTGCCCCGGCCGGTCAGGGCCCATGGTGATCCGCGAACCGCGTCTCAGGACGCCGCGAGGAACGCCTCGAGGGTTTCGAGCGCCCGGTCGACGGCGCGGCGGAGGAGCTGCTGTTCGGGGGTTTCTGCCTCGCCCGCCCGGGTCATCAGGCCGACCGGTCCCTCGGTGCCGCCGGTCGCGATGGGCAGGCGGGCGAGCCGCCCCTCGGCGATGTCGCTGGCGACGACCCCGGCGGAGATGAACCAGACCGCATCGCATTGCCGGGCATAGACCCGGCCAAAGGCGCCAGAGACGGTCTCGATACGCCATGCCGGGCGAGGGATGCCCTCGGCAATCAGCAGGCGCTCGACGAAGGGCCGGATTGCGGCCCAGGGTGGCGGGTAGAGCACCTGCCATTCGGTGATCCGGCGCAGATCGGGATCTTCGAGCAGTGGGTGACCGGGGCGGACCACCACGGCCACGTCCTCGAGATAGAGCTGGGTGAAGGACAGGCCGCGCATCGTCTCGGGTGCGCCGAGCCGGCCGAGCACCATGTCGAGCTGGCCGCTGCGGAGCTGCGTGGTCAGATGTTCGTGCGAGCCGTCGGCTATGGTGAGCCGGACCCGGTCGAGCCCGGCCATTTCCGCCGCGACCTCGGGCATGAGCCGGGTCGCGACCGACGGCAGGACGCCGACACGGATCTCGGTGGCATCCTCGCCGCCCGCGGCGGCGACGCCGGAAAAGCCGCGCTCGAGCGCGACGAGGCTCTGCTGCGCGAAGCCGAGAAAGTACTCGCCCTCCGGCGTGAGAGAGACGCCCGCGCGGCCCCGGAGCAGGAGCTGCTTCCCGGCGATTTCCTCAAGCTCGGCGAGGGTGCGCGAAATCGCGGGCTGGGTCAGATGGAGCTGGTCGGCCGCCCGCTTCAGGCTGCGCTGGCGGACGATTTCCACGAAAGCCGAGATGTGGCGGATCTTTATGCGCCGGTCCATGCAGGGAATTTTCCGATACTTGCCGATAATGATAATTATATGGCAAAATAAGTCAATTTACTTCATATTTATGTTGCGCCATTTTCCCGTCAGGGAGGACAAGAAAAATGCGCACCCAAGTCGTGATCATTGGCGGCGGGCCATCGGGCCTGCTGCTCGGCCAGCTGCTTCATGCCCACGGGATCGAGACCGTGCTGCTGGAGCGCCGCACGCGGGACTATGTGCTCGGCCGCATCCGGGCGGGCGTTCTCGAGGCTGGCTTCGTCGGCCTGCTCGAGGAGGCGGGAGTCGCCGGGCGGCTCCATCGCGAGGGCTTCCGGCACGCGGGCACCCAGATCGCCTTCGACGGCGGCATGTTCCATATCGATTTCGAAGGCCTGACCGGCACGCCCGTCGTCGTCTACGGGCAGACCGAGGTGACGCGCGATCTCTACGATGCGCGCGAGAAGGTGGGCGCGCGGACGGAATTCGAGGTGGATCATGTGGAGATCCACGGTGCCGATGGCGACGCGCCCCATGTGACCTATGTGCAGGGTGGCCGGGAGCATAAGATCGCTTGCGATTTCATCGCCGGGTGCGACGGGTTCCACGGCGTCAGCCGGCAGGCGATCCCGCTGGGCGTGCGGCGGGAATACGAGAAGATCTATCCCTTCGGCTGGCTCGGCATCCTCTCCGAGACGCCGCCGGTCCATGACGAACTGATCTACGCCAATTCCGCGCGCGGCTTCGCGCTTTGCTCGATGCGAAACGAGAAGCTGTCGCGCTACTACATCCAGTGCGCGCTGTCGGACAGTCCGGAGGACTGGAGCGATACGGCCTTCTGGCAGGAGCTGAAGCGGCGGGTGCCTGAGGAGATCGCCGAAAAGCTCGTCACCGGCCCCTCGATCGAGAAATCCATCGCGCCGCTGCGCTCCTTCGTGACCGAACCGATGCGCTGGGGGCGGCTCTTTCTCTGCGGTGATGCCGCGCATATCGTGCCGCCGACCGGCGCCAAGGGCCTCAACACCGCGGCGAGCGACGTGCATTACCTCCACACCGGGCTCCGCGCCTTCTATGAGGCGAGCGAGCACGAGGGGCTCGATCGCTATTCGGAAAAGGCTCTGGCACGGATCTGGAAGGCCGAGCGTTTCAGCTGGTGGTTCAGTTCGCTGCTGCACCAGTATCCCGATCAGAGCGAGTTCGATCTGAAGATGCAGCAGGCGGATATCGCCTTCCTGCGCGACAATGCCGCGCAGCAGAAGGCCTTTGCCGAAAACTATGTCGGGCTGCCCTACTGATGCGGGTTGCGCGGATCAATGGCGTCGGGCTGCACTATGCCGACGAGGGGCCGCAGGACGGCCGGGCCGTGGTGTTCGCCAATTCGCTCGGCACGGATCTCCGGCTCTGGGACGCTCTGCTGCCGCATCTGCCCGAGGGGCTGCGGCTGGTGCGCTACGACAAGCGGGGGCACGGGCTTTCCGAGGCGGGGCCGATCTCGATCGAGACACTCGCCGATGATGCGGCGGGGCTGATCCGGCATCTCGGCCTGCGCGACGTGGTTTTCGTGGGCCTGTCCGTCGGCGGACAGATCGGGCTCTCGCTCGCGGCGCGCCACGGCGATCTGCTGCGCGGGCTCGTTGTCTCGAACAGCGCGGCAAGGATCGGCAGCGCGGAGATGTGGCTGGACCGGATCGCGGCGCTTCGTGCCGGCGGGCTCGAGAGCATCGGTGCTGCAACGATGGAGCGCTGGTTCTCGCCCGGCTTCCGGGCGCAGGGCGGCGCGGGGCTCTGGCAGCGCATGCTCGAGCGCCAGCCGCTCGCGGGCTACATCGCCTGCTGTGAGGCGATCGCGGCGACCGATCTCAGCGCGGCGGCAGCGCAGCTCGCGTTGCCGGTCCGGCTCATCGCCGGAAGTGCCGACGGCTCGACCCCGCCCGAGGTCGTGCGCGCCACCGCAGCCCTGATCCCCGGCGCGGGCTATGACGAGATCCCGGGCGCGGGGCATCTTCCCTGTGTGGAAGTGCCGGAGGCCCATGCACGGCTGCTGACGGATTTTCTGAAGGAGGTGGGACATGTCCGACCGGTATGACACCGGCATGAGGGTGCGCCGCGAGGTGCTGGGCGACGCGCATGTCGACCGGGCCGAGGCGGCCAAGACCGGGTTCGACCAGCCGTTCCAGGATCTCATCACCACATCCGCCTGGGGCACGGTCTGGGCGAGTGACGGGATCTCGCGCCGCGAGCGCTCGATGCTCACGCTCGCGCTGCTGGCGGCGACCGGGAATTTCGAGGAGATTCCGATGCACGTCCGGGCCACCGCCCGAACCGGCGCGAGCCGGACGGACGTGCTCGAGGCATTCCAGCATGTCGCGATCTACTGCGGCGTGCCGCGCGCGAACCACGCGCTCAAGCTCGCCAGGCAGACCTATGCCGAGATGGACGCGGAAGAGGAGGCCGCCCGATGAAACCAGCCGAGTATTACCAGCGTGACCGCCGGTTGCATCCGCCCGCCCTCACCCCGGACTACAAGACGTCCGTCGCCCGCTCGCCGCGCTATTCGCTGATCTCGCTGCAGCAGTCGGTTTCGGAGGTTACCGGGCCGGTCTTCGGGCACAATGACATCGACCCGATCGACAACGATCTCATCAAGAATTACGCCACCGCGGGCGATCCGATCGGCGAGCGGATCATCGTCCATGGCCGTGTCCTTGATGAGGATGGCCGCCCGGTGCCCGGGACGCTGGTGGAGGTCTGGCAGGCCAATGCCGGCGGGCGCTACCGGCACAAGAAGGACACCTATCTGGCGCCGATCGACCCGAATTTCGGTGGCTGCGGCAGGACGATCACCGACGAGCACGGCTATTACTATTTCCGCACGGTGAAACCCGGTGCCTATCCCTGGCGGAACTGGGTCAACAGCTGGCGGCCGGCGCATATCCATGTCTCGGTCTTCGGGCGCGCGTTCAGCCAGCGGCTCATCACCCAGCTCTATTTCGAGGGCGATCCGCTGATCCCGCATTGCCCGATCGTGCAGACGATCCCGGATCCGGCGGCGATCGAGCAGCTCATTGCAAAGCTCGATCTCAACGCGACGGTGCCGCTCGACAGCGTGGCCTACAGGTTCGATATCGTGCTGAGGGGGCGGCGCTCGACGCTCTTCGAGAACCGTCTGGAGGGGAACTGACATGCCGCAGACACTGAACTACCTGCGCGAGACCGCATCGCAGACGGCGGGCCCCTACGTGCATATCGGGCTCGCGCCGGGGGCGGCGGGCTTCGACATCTACCGCCAGGAGCTCGGCCACGACATCGCCGGGCCGAACGCGAAGGGCGAGCGGATCCGGGTGGAGGGGCTGGTGATCGACGGCACCGGCTCGCCGGTCAAGGATGTGCTGCTCGAGGTCTGGCAGGCCAATGCCGAGGGCATCTACGCCCATCCAGAGGGCGGCGGCGATGTCGAGGAGGGCTTCCGCGGCTGGGGGCGCGTCATCACCGATTTCGAGACCGGCGAATGGGGGTTCGACACGGTGAAACCGGGTCCGGTGGTGCCGCGGGCGAAGATGACCTCCGGCGTGCGGCAGGCGGTGCGGGAGAGCCACCCCGACTGGATGGGCCGGGCGGACGAGGCACACGCGCCGATGGCGCCGCATCTCAACTTCTGGATCGTCGCGCGTGGCATCAACATCGGCCTCAACACCCGGATGTATTTCGAGGACGAGGCGGAGGACAATGCCAAGGATCCGGTCATCAACCTGATCGAGTGGGAGCGCCGCCGGGCAACCCTGATCGCGCGCCGGAGCCTGCGCGACGGGATCCCGGTCTATCGTTTCGACATCCGTTTGCAGGGGGAGGACGAAACCGTCTTCTTCGACATCTGAGAGCCGGACATGACACAAGCTTGCATCATCTGCGTCGCGATCACCGGCAGCGTGCCGACCAAGGAGAACAACCCGGCGCTGCCCGTGACCGTGGCCGAGCAGATCGAATCGACCCATGAGGCCTTCGAGGCGGGTGCGAGCATCGCGCATTGCCATGTGCGTGACGACGCGGGGAAGCCCACCAGCGATCCCGAGCGCTTCGCGCGGCTCAAGGAAGGCATTGAGGCGCACTGTCCGGGCATGATCATCCAGCTCTCGACCGGCGGGCGGTCGGGCGCGGGCAAGGCGCGGGGCGGCATGCTGCCGCTCCGGCCCGACATGGCCTCGCTCTCGGTCGGTTCGAACAACTTCCCCACACGGGTCTACGAGAATCCGCCGGATCTGGTGGACTGGCTCGCCGCCGAGATGAAGACCTATGGCGTGAAGCCGGAGATCGAGGCCTTCGATCTTTCCCACATCTTCCAGGCCGCGAAGATGCAGGAGGATGGCCGCCTCGAGGGCACGCCCTACGTGCAGTTCGTCATGGGGGTGAAGAACGCGATGCCGGTGGACCGGGAAGTCTTCGATTTCTACATCCATACCGTGCAGCGCCTCTTCGGCGCCGACGCGCCGTGGTGCGCGGCGGGGATCGGGCCGAACCAGATCGTCATCAACGAGTGGGCGATCGCGGCCGGCGGGCATGCCCGGACCGGGCTCGAGGACAACGTGCGGCTCGACCGCGACCGGCTCGCGCCCTCGAACGCGGCACTCGTTGCCCGCGCGGTGGAGCTTTGCGGCAAGTATGACCGCCCCGTCGCGACGCCTGCGGAGGCGCGCGCCATCCTCGGGCTTCGTGCGGCATGAGGCGGATGCGATGACACTCACCGAGGGCATGTTCGGCGACCCGGAGATTGCGGCGATCATGGGCCCCGGGGCCAGGCTCGCCGCGATGCTCGAGACGGAAGCCGTTCTGGCGGAGGTCGAGGCCGGGCTCGGGATCATTCCGGGCCCGGCGGCGGCGCGCGTCGCAGCTGTCGCCCGCGGGCTCCGGCCCGATCCGGCAGCGATCGCCGCGGCGGCAGCTGGCACCGGCATTGCCGCACAGGCGCTCGTTGCCGCGCTCAAGGCGGCCGCCGGGGGGGATGAAGGGTTCGTGCATTACGGCGCGACCTCGCAGGACATCGAGGATACCGCGCTCGTGCTCCAGCTCGGGCGCGCGCTCGCTGTGCTCGAGACGCGGCTTGAAGCGCTTGCGGCACGGCTTGGCGCGGTGGCTGCGGACACCAAGGCGCTTGTGATTCCGGCGCGCACACGCTTCCAGATCGCGGCGCCGACGACGTTCGGGGCGAAGATCGCCGTCTGGCGGGCGCCGCTGGCCCGGCATCTCGACCGGCTCGGGGAGCTTCGGCCGCGGCTCCTCAACGTCTCGCTTCACGGCGCGGCCGGGACGGGCGCGGCGCTCTGGCCGCAGGGCGCGAAGGTGCGGCGGGGCGTTGCCGGGGCGCTGGGGCTCGGAGCGCCGGATCTGCCGTGGCACGCAGCGCGGGACGCCATTGCAGAGCTTGGCGGCTGGCTCGCGCTGGTGACGGGCTCGCTCGGCAAGATCGGGCTCGATCTGGTGTTGCTCGGCCAGTCGGAGGTCGGCGAGGTTGCGGCGGGCACCGGCGGCGGGTCCTCGACCATGCCGCAGAAGTCGAACCCGGTGGCGGCGGAGGCGCTGGTGACGCTCGCGCGCCTCAATGCCGGGGATCTCGGCACGCTGCATCAGGCGATGGTCCATGCCCAGGAGCGCGACGGCAGCGCGCTCGGCATCGAGTGGCAGATCCTGCCGCAGATGCTCGAGCGCACCGGCGCCGCGCTTCGCATCGGCGGCAATCTCGCGGCAAGCCTCGCGGCGCGACCCGAGCGGATCGCGGCGCGCCTTGCGGCCGATCGCGGGGCGATGCTGGCGGAGGCGGCAGGGTTCCTGCTCGCCCGCGAGATGCCGCGCGATACGGCGCTCGGGATCGTGCGGCAGGCGCTGGCGGCCCTGGCCGAAGATCCGGGCGAAACGCTGGCCGGCGCACTCGGCCGCCTCATGCCGGGGCGGGATTGGGCGGACCTGCTCGATCCGGCGCGCCAGACCGGCGAGGCCGCGCATATGGTCGACGGAGCCACAACGACAAGACCAGACTCACAGGGAGAAAAAAGATGAAAACCAGCGCAATCGCCATCATCGCCGCCCTCGCCATGGCCGGGACCGCGCAGGCGGCCGACGTCGTGCTCAAGGTGCACCATTTCCTGCCGGCGGTGGCGCCGATCCAGACGGATGTGCTCGAACCTTGGGCCGCGGCCATCGAGGAACAGTCGGGTGGGCGGATCGACGTGGAGATCTATCCGGCGATGCAGCTTGGCGGCAAGCCGCCGCAGCTCTTCGACCAGGCGCGCGACGGCATCGTCGACATCAGCTGGACGCTACTCGGCTATACGCCCGGGCGGTTCCCGATCTCCGAGGTCTTCGAGCTTCCGTTCATGGCGGGCACCGCGGCAGAGACCACGGCGGCCCTGCAGGAGTTCCAGGCAAAATACATGGGCGACGAGCTCCGGGGCGTGCATCCACTGCTGATCCATGCGCCCGCCGCCTACAAGTTTCACATGAGGGACGAGACGGTTGCCTCGATGGCGGATCTCGCCGGGCTCAAGATCCGGGCGCCTTCGCGGACCATGACCGAGGGGCTCAACGCGCTGGGCGCCACGGCAGTCGGCATGCCGGTGCCGGAAGTGCCGCAGGCCATGACGACGGGCGTGATCGACGGCGCGGTGATCCCCTGGGAGGTGACCGGGGCGCTGCGGCTCAACGAGCTTGCCAAGACGCATACCGAGATCGGCCAGGAGAACGGCGGCATCGCGACCTCGGTGATGGCGCTGGTGATGAACCAGTCGAGCTACGACCGGCTGCCCGATGATCTCAGGCAGGTGATCGATGCCAATTCGGGCGAGGCGCTTGCCGCGATGGCCGGGGCGGCCTTCGATGCGGTCGAAAGCCGCGAGCGGCAGGCGGCGATCGACGGCGGCGCAGAGATCACAATCATCCCGGAGGCGGATCTCGGGCCCTGGAAGACCGCGACCGACGGGGTGGTGAACGACTGGGTCGCCTCGATGGACAAGGCCGGGCTCGACGGGGCCGCGATGCTTGCGGACGCGCGTGCAATGCTCGCCAACGCGGGCCAGTAGCCGGACGGCAGGGACGGACACCATGAGCGAGACCTTCGAGACGGCCTCCGGGCCCGAGACGCCCGGAAAGGTGCCGGTGCCGCGCGCGCTGGTGCTGGCCTGCCGGATCTTTGCAGGCATCGGCGGGGTCACGCTGCTTGCGATGATGCTGACGACCGTGGCGAGCGTGACGCTGCGCGGGACGCTCGGCTGGCCGATTCCGGGCGATTTCGAGCTCGTGGAAATGGGCAGCGCCATCGCGATCTTCTGCTTCCTGCCCTGGTGCCAGATCAGCGGCGGCAACGTGCTGGTGGATTTCTTCACCACGCACTCCTCGCCGCGGGTCAACCATCTGCTCGAGGCGCTGGGCGATCTCGTCTACCTGCTGATCGCGGCGCTGATCTGCTGGCGGCTGGTGCTCGGCGGCATGGAGCTGCGGGACTACGGCGAGCAGTCCATGGTGCTGCGCCTGCCGGTCTGGTGGGGTTTCGTCGTCATCGTTCCGGCCATGGGGCTTCTGGTGCTCACCTGCGCCGCGACGCTTGTCGGGCATCTGCGGAGGGCGCGGGCATGACCGGGATTGCTGCCGGGCTGGCCGGATTTGCCGTGCTTCTGGTGCTGATGGCGATCCGCATCCCCATCGGTGTGGCGATGCTGGGTGTCGGTATTGCGGGCTATGGGCTCACGAACGGCTGGATGCCGCTTCTGGCCTATCTCAAGACCGCGCCCTACTATCAGTTCTCCACCTATTCCCTGTCGGTGATCCCGCTCTTCGTGCTCATGGGCGAATTTGCGACCCATGCGGGCATGAGCCGGGCGCTTTACCGCACGGCGGCGGTGTTTCTCGGACACCGGAGGGGCGGGCTCGCCATGGCCTCGATCGGGGGCTGTGCCGCCTTCGGCGCGATCTGCGGCTCCTCGCTCGCGACCGCGGCGACGATGGGACAGGTCGCGCTGCCCGAGATGCGGCGCTACAACTACTCGGGCGCGCTCTCGACGGGGGCGCTTGCCGCCGGCGGCACGCTCGGCATCCTGATCCCGCCTTCGGTGATCCTGGTGCTCTATGCGCTGATGGCCGAGCAGAGCATCGCCAAGATGTTCGTCGCGGCGATCGTGCCCGGGCTGCTCGCGGCGTTCGGCTATATCCTCGCGGTGGCGGTCTTTGTGCGGCGCCATCCCGAGGACGGGCCGGCGGGGCCGCGGGCGAGTCTTGGCGAAAAGCTCGCGGCGCTGGGCGAGACCTGGTCGATCATCGCGATCTTCGCGCTCGTCATCGTCGGCATGTATCGTGGCTGGTTCACACCGACCGAGGCAGCGGCCGTCGGGGCGGCGGGCGCGGGGCTGCTCGCGGTGCTCCATGGCGGGATGCGGCTCAAGGGGCTGCTCGAGTGCCTGCGCGGAACGGCGACGACCTCGGCGATGATCTTCCTGATCCTGTTGGGGGCGGAGATGTTCAACGCCTTCCTCGCCCAGACCCGGTCGCCGATGCTTGCGGCCGAGGCGATCACCTCGTCGGGGCTCTCGCCGATGCTGGTGCTGATGGCCATGCTGCTGCTCTATCTCGCGCTCGGCTGCGTGATGGATTCGATGTCAATGCTGCTGCTGACGGTGCCGATCTTCTATCCGATCATTGCGGGGCTCGATTTCGGCCTTTCGCCGGAGGAGACCGCGATCTGGTTCGGGATCCTCGCCGTGATCGTGGTGGAGGTGGGGCTCATCACGCCGCCGGTGGGCATGAATGTCTTCGTCATCAACGCGCTGGCCCGCGACGTGCCGATGTCGGAGAGCTTCCGCGGGGTGTTGCCGTTCCTCGTGAGCGATTTCATCCGGATCGGCCTGCTGATCGCCTTCCCCTCTGTGACCCTGATGCTGGTGCGTCTCTTCGGCTGAGCGCGCCCACACCATCTTCAAACCGGCTTGCGGCCGTGTGCAGACCCTGCGCGCGGCCGCAAGCCTTTGATCGGAAAGGTCTTCACCAGAACACACTTCCCGGATTCCGAGTTAATTGACAAGCATGCTTATAATAAGCATACTAATTAAAAAGGGAATCAGGGAGGACCCGATGGACGACGCGATGCAACCCGAAGACACGCCGGCGCTCCGCGCGCTCTACGATGGCTTCACGGCGCAGCATCTCAACCCGCTCTGGACCCAGATCGGCGATCTGATGCCGCGCCATCCGCGGCCGAAGGCGGTGGCGCATCTCTGGAAATGGGCGGATCTCTATCCGCTGGCGAAGACCTCGGGCGATCTGGTGCCGGTGGGCCGCGGCGGCGAGCGCCGGGCGATCGGGCTTGCCAATCCCGGTCTTGGCGGCGAGGCCTATGTGAGCCCCACGCTCTGGTGCGCGATCCAGTATCTCGGGCCGAAGGAGACGGCACCGGAGCACCGCCATTCGCAGAACGCCTTCCGCTTCGTTGTCGAGGGCGAGGGTGTCTGGACGGTGGTGAACGGCGATCCGGTGCGTATGAGCCGGGGCGACTTCCTGCTCACGCCGGGCTGGAACTTCCATGGCCACCACAACGAGACTGACCAGCCGATGGCCTGGATCGACGGGCTCGACATCCCGTTCTCCTACATGAACGATGTGGGCTTCTTCGAGTTCGGCTCGGACCGGGTGACGGATTACGCCACGCCGCGCTATTCGCGGGGTGAGCGGCTCTGGTGCCATCCGGGGCTCCGGCCGCTCTCGGGGCTTCAGAACACCGTGAGCTCGCCGATCGGCGCTTATCGCTGGGAATACACGGATGCCGCGCTGACCCAGCAGCTGCTGCTCGAGGAGGAGGGGCATCCGGCGACCGTGGCGCAGGGCCATGCGGCGGTGCGTTACATCAACCCGACCACCGGCGGCGACGTGATGCCGACGATCCGGGCCGAGTTCCACCGGCTGCGCGAGGGTGTCGAGACCGAGACCCGGCGCGAGGTGGGCTCGACCGTCTTCCAGGTGTTCGAGGGCCGGGGTGCGGTGGTGATGGGTGGTGAGACCCATGCGGTCGAGAAGGGCGACATCTTCGTCATCCCGTCCTGGATCCCGTGGTCGCTGCAGGCCGAGACCCAGCTCGATCTCTTCCGGTTCTCGGATGCACCGATCATCGAGCGGCTGAATTTTGACCGCACCCTGGTCGAAGGCGCGTGATGGTGACGCTCAGCGAAGCCCGCGACGCACTCCGCGCGCGCCAGGGGAAGGGCGCGCGCTATGACGCGCCCGAGGCCCCTGCCGAGGCGCTCGGACTGGCGCGGCGCGGGACTGCCTATTTCGCGCGCGTGCTGAACTGGGTCGGGGACGATGCGCTCTACGCGCCCTCCGGCGTGCCGGGCTGGACGCGGGCGCATGTTGTGGCGGATGTCGCCTATCACGCCCGCGCGCTCTGCCGGCAGCTCGATGCCGCCGCGGCGGGCGAGGTGGCTGCGATGTATGCAAGTGATGCGGCGCGGCTCGAAGAGATCGAGCTCGGCGGGGTGCTGCCGCCGCGCGCGCTGCGCCATCTCGCCGATCATGCCGCGATCCATCTCGACGTGACCTGGCGTGATCTGCCGGGGTCGCTTTGGGCCGAGGAAGCGCCCGACAGCACAAAGCGGATGCGCCCGCTTTCCGCGACTCCGGCGGAACACGCCGCATTGCTCTGGTTCGGCGCGCTGGACCTCGCCCATGGCGCACGGCCGCGCGATCTTCCGGTGGATTTCGGCGGGGCGACGCCGCCGCGCCACAACCCGACGTCGCGGCCGCGCGCCTGAGTGCACCGCCCCGATCCCCTGACATTGAGGACTGACCATGACGACGACCCTTTTCGCTTCGCCTGCCTGGCCGACCGTGCCTGTGAAGGGCGAGACCGCTCAATACCCCGTTCACCGCATCTTCTGCGTCGGCCGCAACTATGCCGCTCATGCTGCCGAGATGGGTGTGGAGGTTGATCGCGAGGCACCGTTCTACTTCACCAAGTCGGCGCTGATGACGCAGGCGACCGACACGACGATCCCCTATCCGCCGGGCACCGAGAACTTCCACTACGAGATGGAACTCGTCATCGCCATCGGTGCGCCGGTCTTCAGGGCCGATCTCGCGCAGGCCCGCGAGGCGATCTTCGGCTTTGCCTGCGGTCTCGACATGACGCGGCGCGATCTTCAGCTCGCCGCGCGGGCGACCCAGCGCCCCTGGGATCTCGGCAAGGACGTGGAGCAGTCCGCCGTCTTCGCGCCGATCACGAAGGCCGACGAGGTCGCAGCGATCGGGCCGCAGCGGATCCATCTCGAGGTGAACGGCGCGACAAAACAGGACGCGCATCTCTCGGATCTCATCTGGAAGGTCGAGGAGATCGTGAGCCATCTCTCGGGCTATTACCACCTCGCGCCGGGCGATTTCATCATGACCGGCACACCCGCAGGCGTGGGGGCCGTGGTGGCGGGTGACGTGATCACCGGCGGCATCGACGGCCTCGACCCGGTGAAGCTCACCATCGGGGCGGCGGAATGATGCGTTTTCACGGCTTCTTCCGCTCGTCCTCGGCCTACCGCTGCCGGATCGCGCTGGGGCTGAAGGGGCTCGAGCCAGAGTTCGTGCCGGTGAATCTGCGGGCGAAGGAGCACCGCTCCGAGGCCTATCTGGCGCTGAACCCGCAGGGTCTGGTGCCGGCGCTCGAAACCGGCGAGGGCGTCCTCTTCCAGTCGCTCGCGATCATCGAATGGCTCGAGGAGACACATCCGGAGCCGCCGCTGCTGCCCGGGGATGCGCTCGGGCGGGCGCGGGTGCGGGGCTTTGCCCAGATCATCGCCTGCGAGGTGCATCCGCTCCAGAACCTCCGGGTGCTGAACTACCTGCGGGCCAGCTGCGGGCAGGATCAGGAGGGCTGCGACCTCTGGTGCCGGCACTGGATCGCCGAGGGGCTCGCGGCCTGCGAGGCGATCGCCGCGGCCGAAAGCCACGGCGGCGCCTTCACCTTTGGCGCCCGTCCCGGCCTCGCCGATATCTGCCTCGTTCCGCAGATGTTTTCCGCCGACCGTTTCGGCCTCGACACCGGCCCCTATCCGCGGCTTCGGGCGATCCGCGATGCCTGCGAGGCCCTGCCGGAATTCGCCGCCGCGCATCCTGCGCGCCAGTCCGACGCCGCCTGAGAGCGCGCGGACTTCCCATGGGAGGACCCATCATGACCAAGACGATCACATGCCCCACCCGCCGCGCACTGCTGGGGACGGCCTTCGCCGCCGCGGCGTTCTTCACTGCGGCGCTGGGCGGTGCCGCAGAGGCGCGCGAGCTTCGCATGGGGCTCATCACGCCGCCCTCGCATGTCTGGACCCGTGTTGCCGAGCGCATGGCCGAAAAACTGCCGGAGGCCTCGGGTGGCGCGCTCAGCCTCGCGGTCTTCCCCGCCGGGCAGCTCGGGTCGGAACAGGAGATGTTCCAGCAGATGTCGGGCGGGTTGCTCGACGCGGGGCTGATGACGGCGGCCATCACCAGCCTTCGGGCACCCTCGCTGCAGGGCTGGTTCACGCCCTATCTCTTCGGTGACGTTTCCGACGCGATCGCCGCAGCCGACACCGAGGCCGCCCAGGAGATGCTCGCCGAGCTCGATCGGGCGGGGCTCGTCGGGATCGGCTACACCTTCGCGGGCATGCGGCACATCCTGATGAAGGACGCGCCTGCCACCTCGCCCGAGGATCTCCAGCGCAAGAAGATCCGCATTGTGCCCTTCCCGGCGATGAAGACCTGGTGGGAGACGGTCGGCGCGGTGCCGACGCCGGTCAATCTCACGGAAGTCTACCAGTCGCTGCAGAGCGGCCTGCTCGACGGGATCGACATCGACCTCGACGCGCTGGTCGGGCTCAAGTTCGACGAGGTTGCCCACGGGCTCACCATCACCAACCACATGTCCTTTCCGGCGGTGCTGACCGTCAGCAAGGTCACCTGGATGACGCTCTCGGAGGAGGAGCGCGCGGCCTTCACAGAGGTTGCGGCCGAGGCGCTGGCCTGGGGCTCGCAGGAGCAGGTCGCGGCGGAGCGGGACAATCTCGCGGCCCTCGAGGGCAAGCTCGAGATCGTCACGCTCGAGGACGGCGGCACGGTCTTTGCGGAGGCAAACGCCGCGGTGGATGCAAGCTTCGAGGGCAATCCGGTGATCGGGAAATTCCGCACCGAAGCGGCGGGGGAGTGACGCGATGCGATCGCTTTCCGACGTGCTTGCCAGGATCGAGCGCCGGGTGAGCCAGGCGCTCGTCGCGGCCTTCGTCGGGCTCATCGTCGCCAATGTGGCGATGCGCTACCTCGCGGACCGGCCGATCGTCTTTGCCGAGGAACTGGCGGCGATCCTGCTCGTCTGGCTCGCCTTCGTGGCCATCTCGATCTCGATCCACGACAAGGCCCAGATCGGGGTCACGCTCTTCACCGACCGTCTGCGGGTCGGGGTGCGACATGTGGTGGATATTGCGGTGCTCGCGCTGGTCGCGGGCATCCTCGCAACGCTCCTCTGGGCCTCGGTCCGCTGGGTGACTTCGCCGGTCGTGGCCTTCGAGCAGGTCATCACCACCGGCTGGCCCAAGGCGCCGTTCTTCTGGATCGTGCCGATCTTCAGCCTGACCGCGCTTGTCCATGTGCTGGCCGATCTCGCCGAGGCACTTGCCGGGCGGCAGGACGTCGAGCTTGCGAATGAAAGGATGGCCGAGCTGTGACCGCGATATCCTTCGTTTCCCTCATGCTCGCGGCCATGCCGATCGCCTTCGTGCTGCTCGGCACCACGATCGTCTTCGTGCTTGCCTCGGGCAATCTCCAGATCCTCGACGCGGTGCCGCAGATCCTCTTCGGTGCGGTGGAGAATTTCGATCTGCTCGCGATCCCGCTCTTCGTGCTGCTCGGCGAGATCATGAATGAGAGCGGACTTACCCGGCGGATCATCATCGCGGTGCGGGTCTGGCTCACGAAGCTGCCGCATGACCTCGTGATCGTGAACCTGATCGCCAACCTTGCGCTCGCCGCAATCATGGGCTCGGCCACGGCGCAGATGGCGGTGATGAGCCGGGTGGTGGTACCCGAAATGGAGCGCGACGGTTATGACCGGGGCTTTGCTGCCGGGCTTACCGCAAGCGCGGGCCTGCTCGGGCCGATCATCCCGCCCTCCATGGTCTTCATCATCTACGGCGTCATCGCGCAGCAGTCGATCGCGGACCTCTTCATGGCGGGCATCGTGCCGGGGCTGATCCTCTTCGCCCTCATTCTCGGCATCGCGCTCCTGCAGGCGCGCGCCCATCACGACGGCACCAAGGCCGCTCCGGCACCGGGCGTCTCGAAGATCAAGGCGACGCTGCCGGGGCTGGCGACCATGGCGATCCCGCTGGTGATCGTGGGCGGCATCACCTGGGGGATCTTCACCCCGACGGAAAGCGCCGCGGTGGCGCTGGTCGTCGCGCTCTTCTTCGGCTCGGTGGTGTTCCGCGAGCTGCCGCTCAACCGGCTGCCCGCGATCGTCAACCGGACAGTCATCAACACGGCGGTGGTGCTCTTTCTGATCATGGCCGCGAAGGTCTTCGGCTGGGTGCTCACCTTCAATCAGGTGCCGCAGGCGGTGGCAGCGTTCCTTGCCTCGCTCACGTCCGATCCGACGATCTTTCTGCTGCTTGTCGTGGCGATGCTGGTGGTGGTGGGGATGTTCCTCGACGGGATCGCCGCGCTCATCATCCTCACGCCGATCCTGCTGCCCGTGGCGACGGCGAATTACGGCATCGACCCGATCCAGCTCGGCGTCGTGATGTCGATGACGCTGGTGCTCGGGCTGCTGACGCCACCGGTGGGGACAGGGCTCTATATCGCCGCAGCACTCTCGAACATCCCGATCCTGCGGCTTTCGCGCATCGTCGCGCCCTATGTCGGCGTGAGCGTGGCGGTGATCCTGCTGGTGGTGTTCGCCCCCGCGATCGTGCGGCCGTTCTGACGGCCGCCGCCCGAGATATCCGACCTGACAGACCAGAGAAACAGACGACAACAGGGGCCGCGCGCCCAGAGGAGGAAATGCACATGTCCGGACTTCCCGTTCTCATCGCCGGAGGTGGCATCGGCGGCCTCGCCACAGCCATCGGTCTCGCCCAGAAGGGCATCGCCTCGCTCGTGCTCGAGAAGGCGCCCGCCCTGGGCGAAATCGGCGCCGGCATCCAGCTCGGCCCCAACGCCTTTCACGCCTTCGACTATCTCGGGGTCGGCGACACGGCCCGCGCGATGGCGGTTTATATCGACAGCCTGCGGCTCATGGACGCAATGAGCGGCAGCGAAATCACCCGCATTCCGCTCGGCGATGATTTCCGTGCCCATTTCGGCAACCCCTATGCGGTGATCCATCGCGGCGATCTGCACGGCGTCTTCCTTGCCGCCTGCACCGAGCATCCGCTGGTCGAGCTGCGCACCAATGCGGAAGTGATGGATTACGAGCAGGACGGCAGGTCCGTTACCGCGATCCTCGCCGATGGCACCCGGCTTCAGGGCCGGATGCTGGTTGGCGCCGACGGGCTCTGGTCGAACGTGCGTCAGAAAGTGGTGGGTGACGGCGCACCGCGCGTCTCCGGCCACACCACATATCGTTCGGTGATCCCGACCGAGGAGATGCCCGAGGATCTGCGCTGGAACGCCGCAACCCTCTGGGCCGGGCCGAAGTGCCATATCGTGCATTATCCGCTGAAGGGCTGGAAGCTCTTCAATCTCGTCGTCACCTATCACAACGATGCTCCCTCGCCGGAAGCGGGTGTGCCGGTCAGCCATGACGAGGTGCGCAAGGGCTTCGAGCATGTGAACGCGACCGCGCGGCAGATCATCGACCGCGGCCAGAACTGGAAGCGCTGGGTGCTTTGCGACCGCGAGCCGGTGTCGAACTGGATCGACGGGCGAGTGGTGCTGCTCGGCGATGCCGCGCACCCGATGCTGCAGTATTTCGCGCAGGGCGCCTGCATGGCGATGGAGGATGCGGTCGCGCTCTCGGCGATGATGGAGCGCCATCCCGACGATATCGACGCGGTGCTCCGCAATTATCAGGAGGCGCGGCGGCTGCGTACGGCGCGGGTGCAGCTCCAGTCGCGCGAGATCGGCCTGCATGTCTATCACCCGGCGGGTGCCCATGCGGAGCTGCGCAATGCGGTAATGCGGGCGAAATCGGCGGAAGACTGGTTCGAGGCGGTGGGCTGGCTCTATGGCTCGACCGGACTGGAAGGCGCAGTTTCGCGCGAGACCGGTGCTCGGGCGCTCACGCCGGCCTGAGCGCACCGGGGGCCGGAGGCCTGTGTCCAAGCTGTGTCCGAACGGGGCTCGCGTTTCGGCGCGGGCCCCTCTTCATGTGCGCGGTGGAGGGGGACTCAAATATGATTACAAATAATAATCATTATTGAGTGTAACCATATTTTATGCCATACAGAGGGCAGGGAGGAATCGCGCATGACGCAGAACAAGACGGCAGACGAACCGGAGCTTCCGGGCGATGCATCCGATCTCGGGATGCGCGGTTTCCTCGGCTACAGTCTGAAGCGGGCCTATATCGTGCTGCATCAGGCGGCGACCGGTGCCCTTGACGAGAGCGGGCTCAAGGTCCGCTCCTTCACCGCGCTTTCGCTGATCGTGAGCAATCCCGGCGTCGCACCCTCGCGGCTTGCCGACATGCTGCGGATCGAGCGCTCCAACCTCGTGCTCATCATCGACGAGCTTGAAACGCGGGAGCTCATCAGCCGCACGCGAGATCCGCATGACCGCCGGCGCTTCGCGCTGAGCGCGACGCTCCGCGGGCGGCGGCTGCAGGAAAAGGCCGCGGCTGCGGTCAAGGCCGACGAGGCGCGCGCCGCCTCCCGGCTTTCGGCCGAGGAACAGGCGCTGCTCGTGTCGCTCCTCGAGCGGATCGAGGACGGCCCAGCCGACTAGAAGACAAACCGCCGCCGGAAAGACGGCGGCGATCCTTTGGGAGGATAACAGAATGACCAGGCATTTCGTGCCGGTGGCGCTCGCCACCGCAATGGCCTTTGCTGCGCCGATGGCAGGGGCCGACACCATACGTGCAACGAGCGGCTTCGGCCCGGCCCATCCGATCGGGGCGACGATGTATCCCGAGATCAACGAGCGGCTTCAGGAGTTTACCGATGGTGCCTGGAATCTCCGGGACACCCCCTCGGGACTGGTTGCGCCCAATGACATGAGCTCGGGTCTGCGCGACGGCGTGACCGAGTTCGGCGCGCTGCTGATGCCCTATTTCCCGGCCGAGTTCCCGGAGGCGGCGCTGCCCTCGGAGCTCTCGATCCTCGGCTCGAGCAATCTCGTGGTATCGTCGGCGGTGACCGAATACGTCGCGACCTGTGCCGAGTGTCAGGCCGAATTCTCCCGCAACGGGCAGGTCTATCTCGGCACCGACGCGACGCCGCCCTACAATCTGCTGACCGTGACGCCAGTGCGCAGCACGGCGGACATGCAGGGGCTGCGCATCCGCACCGGCGCGCCGCTCTATGCCCGGCTTGTGGCCGCGATGGGCGGCGAGGCGACGCAGATCCCGTCCTCGGAGCTTTTCGAGTCGCTCAGCCAGGGGGTGATCGACGGCACGTTCAGCGGCAACCACGAGATCATCGCGAACCGGCTTGGAGACGTCATCAGGTATGTCACCGAGATGGAGGAAGGCTTCTTCAACGGTGCGGCCTCGACGACCGCGAGTGGGCTCCTCTGGATGCGCATGTCGCCCGAGGAACGCGCGGCGCTGGCGAAGGCTTCGCAATACGGGCTCGCCAAGGGTCTCTTCGGCTTCAATGAGGATGCGGCCAAGGCGCGTGAGATTCCGGGGATCGAGTTCATCCCGATGGATGCCTCGCTCAAGGAAGCCGAGGAGGCCTACAACACCGAGCATCTCTCTCAGGCTGCCGGCATTCTCGCCGATCGCGGCGTGACCGACGCGGAGGCCAAGATCGCCCGCTACACGGCGCTGATCGAGAAGTGGGAGGGGCTCATCACCCCGGAGATGACCTACGAGGATCTCGCGGAGCTCCGCTACAACGAGATCTTCGCCAAGATCGATATGGCTGCCTACGGCCAGTGATCGACGGGCGTCCCCGCGCACCGCGCCGGGACGCCGCAAAGCAAGAACCCCAGGGAGAGAGTCATGGAGACGGTTGAACGGTGGATCAGCCGGGTGAGCATCCTGTGCGCATCGCTGATCCTGCTCGCGATGATGCTGCAGGTGGTGATCGACGTCGGCATGCGCAGCCTGCTCGGCGCGGGCTTCCCGGCCACTGCAGACATTGTCGCCCGCTATTACATGGTCGCGGTGAGCTTCCTGCCGCTCGCGATGACCGAAATCGGGCGGCGCCATATCGAGGCCACGATCTTTACCGAAGGGCTGCGGGGCGCGCCGCGCCGGGCAATCCAGGCTCTGGGTGTGACCGCGGGGCTCGTGGCCTTCGGCCTGCTCGCCTGGGGCACCGCGCTCGAGGCGCTGAGCCAGACCCGGCGCGGGGCCTATGTCGAGGCGGGTGCAATCGTCGTGCCGACCTGGCCGAGCTACTGGATCCTGCCGGTCTCGCTCGGGCTCATGGAAGTGGTGATGGTGCTCCGGCTCGTCCAGGTGATCCAGGGCCGCTACAATGACGGTGCCCACGATCCGCTCGAGGAAGTCGATGCACATCTTGGGGAGGCTCGCTGATGGAACCGTTCACCATCGGGCTTCTGGCGCTCGTCGTTCTGCTCGTTCTCATCGGGCTGCGGGTGCCGATCGGCGTGAGCCTCATCCTCGTCTCCTTTGCCGGCATCTGGGCGATCGCGGGGCTCCGTCCGGCGATGAGCCTGCTCTCGACCATCCCCTATTCTTCCTCGGCGAGCTGGACGCTGAGCTCGATCCCGATGTTCCTGCTGATGGGCTACATTGCCTATCACTCGGGGCTCACCCGCGGTCTCTTCGAGGCGGCGCGTGTCTGGTGGGGCTGGCTGCCCGGCGGGCTTGCCATCGCGTCGCTGGCGGGGGCGGGCGGCTTCGCGGCGGTCTCGGGCTCCTCTGTGGCCTGTTCGGCTGCGATTGGTCGGATCGCTATCCCCGAGATGCACCGGCAGCGCTATGACCTGCGCATCGCCACCGGCGCGGTGGCGGCGGGCGGCACGATCGGCGCACTGATCCCGCCCTCGATCATTCTCATCCTCTTCGGCATCCAGTCGAACAGCTCGATCAACGAGCTCTTCCTCGGCGGTCTGATCCTCGGTCTCGTCTCGCTCGTCTTCTACATTCTCGCGGTGCTGGTCTACTGGTGGCGCGATCCCGAACGGCTGCCCAAGGCCGAGCCCTACACGATGGGTGACCGCTGGGCGAAGACCTTCGAGATCTGGCCGGTGCTGGTGCTCATCATCGCGGTGCTCGGCGGCCTCTTCGGCGGCCTCTTCACGGCCACCGAAGCCGGCGCCTTCGGAGCCTTCATGGCGATCGTCATCGGCGTTGCGCGCCGGTCGCTGAGCTGGAAGGGCTTCCGCGAGAGCCTCGTCGACACGCTGCTCTCGGCCGGCGCGCTCTTCATCATCGCCTTTGGCGCGAACCTCTTCACCCGGCTCGTCGCGATGTCCGGCCTCTCGATGGAGGTGAGCCAGCTCGTCGAAGGCATGGGGCTAGGGACCACCGGCCTCCTGCTGATGATCGTGGTCATCTACCTCTGCCTCGGCATGTTCCTCGAGCCGATCGGGGCGCTCCTGCTGACGCTGCCGCTCTTCCTGCCGCTCATCGGGATGCACGGGGTCGACAAGATCTGGTTCGGGGTGCTGGTCGCCAAGTTGCTCGAGATCGGGATGATCACTCCGCCCGTCGGGCTCAACGTCTTCGTCATTCACTCCGTCGCGCGCGACTTCGTGCGGCTGGAGCAGGTGTTTGCCGGGATCGTGCCATTCCTTCTGGCCGATCTGGTGCTGGTCGCGCTGATGCTCGCGACCCGCGGACTGTTCTGAGGAGAACCGGACATGGATATCAACGGTGCCATTGCGCTTGTGACCGGCGGCGGCAGCGGCCTGGGTGCGGCCACCGCGCGGCGGCTGGCGGGCCAGGGCGCGCGTGTCGCGGTCATGGACCGCAGCGCGGATGCGGCCTCTGCCGTCGCGGCCAATATCGGCGGGCTCGCGCTCGCCGCGGACGTCACCGACAGCGATGCAGTCGGCGCGGCCTTCACGGAGGTGGCGGAGAAGCTCGGGGCCGCGCCGCGGATCCTCGTGAGCTGCGCCGGGATCGGCACCGCGAGCCGGATCCTGCCGCGGGATGGCGCGCTCACCATCGACCTCTTCGAGCGCACGGTTCGCGTGAACCTGATCGGCACCTTCATCCTGCTCAACCATGCGGCCCGGGCCATGGCGACGCTCGAGCCGGTCGATGCGGACGGGGCGCGCGGCGTCATCATCAACACCGCTTCGGTTGCCTATCAGGATGGCCAGATCGGCCAGGCCGCCTATGCCGCCTCCAAGGGCGGCGTTGCCGCCCTGACGCTTCCGGCAGCGCGTGAGCTGGCGCGCTTCGGCATCCGGGTGATGACCATCGCGCCGGGCCTGTTCGAGACCGCGATGAGCGCGGGCCTGCCGCCGGAGGCGCGCACCGCGCTTGAAGCCGGGCTGCCCTTCCCCTCGCGGATGGGCCGCCCCGACGAATACGCGATGCTCGTCCAGCAGATCGTCGAGAACCCACTCCTGAACGGTGAAGTCATCCGCATTGACAGCGCCGTTCGCCTGGCCCCGAAGTGAAGGAAGACATCCAATGACAGGCAGCTATACCGAAGCCCGCATCTGTGGCCAGATCGCCGAGCTCGAACTCATCCGCGAGGACAAGCGCAATGCGATGTCCGACGGGCTGCTGAGCGAGATCGAGGCCTTCTACGCGAGCCTTCCCGGGGCAGTGCGGGTGGTGATCCTGCATGGCCGCGGCGGACACTACTGCTCCGGGCTCGACCTGGCCGAGCATGTCTCGCGGAGCGCCGAGGCGGGAGTCTACCACTCGCGCAACTGGCACCGCATCATGGACATGATCCAGTTCGGCGGCCCGGTGACGATCAGCGCCATGACCGGCGCGGTGATCGGCGGCGGGCTCGAGATGGCGACGGCAACCCATGTGCGCATCGCGGAGCCCTCGGTGATCTTCCAGCTGCCCGAAGGGCGGCGCGGCATCTTCGTCGGCGGTGGCGCGACGGTCCGGGTGGGCCGGATCCTCGGGGCGGACCGCATGGTCGAGATGATGCTCACCGGCCGGAAATACGACGCCAAGGAAGGGCTTCGGCTCGGCCTTGCCCACTACAGTGTCGGCGAGGGCGAGGCGCTGCCGCTGGCGCGCAAGCTCGCGGGCAAGATCGCCGCGAATGCGCCGATGTCGAACTACTTCATGGTGAACGCGCTCTCGCGCATCGGGGACATGTCCCGCGCCGACGGCCTCTTCACCGAGAGCCTCGCCGCAGCCCTGGTGCAGACCACGCCCGACGCCGAGGAGGGGCTCAGGGCATTCCTGGAAAAGCGGGAACCGAAATTCCGCTGACCGCAACGACAGGGAGGGAAAAGATGACAATGACCGAGATCGAGAAGGCTCCGACGGGTGCTGCCCAGCGTGCCGACTGGGCGCGCCGCCACACGCTCACGCATTACCTGCCGCACAAGGTCATCCGCGAGGATCGTCCCGACGGCACGATCCTGCTTCGCTCCGGCTACGACCTGCCGCCCGTCGTTCCCAACACCGGTGCCTGGCTGCATGAGTGGGCCGAGAAGGCGCCCTACCGCGTCGCCGTTTCCGAACGACCCGCGGATGGGCCGGGCTGGCGCAACGTCACCTATGCCGAGCTGCTCGATCAGGTCCGAGCGGTCGGAGCTTCGCTGCTGGCGCGTGGCCTGGGGCAGGAGGACACGATCGCGGTGCTTTCTGGCAACGGGCTCGACCACCTGATCCTGTCGCTCGCCGCGCAGTATGTGGGCATTCCCGTCGTGCCGCTTGCCGAGCAGTATGCGCTGATCGCCGAGGCCCATGGCCGGCTCCTCTATGTGCTCGACAAGGTGAAGCCGAAGCTCGCCTTCGTCGATGATGCGACCCGCTATGCCGGGGCGCTCGCGTTGCCGGAGCTTGCAGATGTCGAGGTGGTGGCCGTGCGCGGCACGGCATCGCGCCCGGTGACGCCGTTTGCCGAGCTGTTGAGGGGAGAGCCGACCGCTGCGCTCGATGCCGCCCATGCGCAGGTGGGCCCCGACACGCTCGCGAAGATCCTCTTCACCTCCGGTTCGAGCTCGGACCCCAAGGGCGTGCTGACCACGCACCGGATGATGTGCGTGAACCAGACCCAGCTCGCCGCGGCCCTGCCGTTCCTGAACGAGCACCTGCCGCGCATCACCGACTGGCTGCCCTGGAACCACGTTTTCGGCGGCAGCCACAACGTCAACATGATGCTGGCCCATGGCGGCACGCTCACGATTGACAGTGGCAAGCCGACGGGCAAGGGCTTCACCACAACGCTCAGGAACCGTACAGATCGCCCCGGCACCCTGGCCTTCAACGTGCCAGTCGGCTGGAACATGCTGGTCGACGCGCTCAAGGGCAACCCGGCGCTCCAGCGCCACCTCTTCAAGGACCAGCAGCTCCTCTTCTACGCCGGCGCTTCGCTGCCGCAGGATGTCTGGGAGGCGCTGGAAAATTTCTGTTTCGAGGCCCGCGGCGGCTTGCCGCTGATGATCTCGAGCTGGGGGCTTACCGAAACCGCACCCGCCTGCCTGATGGTGCACGAGCCGATCGGGCGTTCGGGCGTCATCGGGGTGCCGCTCCCGGGGGTAACGGTGAAGCTCATTCCTGACGACGAGATGCGCTGCGAGATCCGCGTGAAGGGGCCGAACGTGATGACGGGCTATTTCGAGGACCCGGAGCGGACCAGGGCAGCCTTTGACGACGAGGGCTTCTTCATTACCGGCGATGCGGTGCGCTTCGTCGATCCGGACGATGCCGCGCGCGGCCTCGTCTTCGACGGGCGTGTCTCAGAGGATTTCAAGCTCGAGACCGGTACCTGGGTACAGGCGGGCGCGCTCCGGATGAAGGTGCTCGCCGAGCTCGCAGGGCTTGCCCAGGACGTTGTGATCTGCGGCCACGACCGCGGCGAGGTCGGGCTCTTCGTCTTTCCCGCGGCGGATGCGATAGGCGAGCCCGCCGATGTCACCCTCGGGGCGATCACGGACGCGCATCTGATGGCGCGGATCGAAGGGGCCCTTCGGGCGATGAACGCCCATGTCTCCGGCTCGGCCAAGCGCATCACCCGTGCGCTCATCCTTGCCGAGCCGCCCTCGCTCCAGGATCACGAGATCACCGACAAGGGCTCGCTCAACATCAAGAAGATCCTCACCCGCCGCGCCGACCTGCTCGAGCGGCTCTACGACAACGAAGACCCCGCGCTGATCCGCGTTTGAGGAAAGACCGATGATCGATTTTGCAGGCGTCCGCGCCATCGACTTCCACACCCATGCCGAAGAGCCCTGCGGCTGCCATCACGACGACGGCTACGACGATCTCCAGGCTTCCATGGCGAAGTATTTCGGCGCGCCCTGGTCCCATCCGCCAACGATCCACGAGACGGCTGCGCATTACCGGGCGCAGAACATCGCTGCGGTGATCTTTCCGGTCGATGCCGAGCGCGAGACCGGTTACCGGCGCTATTCGAACTACGAGGTGGCCGAGCTTTGCGCGGAACATTCCGACATCCTGATCCCCTTTGCCTCGATCGATCCGGCGAAGGGCAAGCTGGGCGCGCGGGAGGCCCGAGATCTGGTCGCGAACCATGGGGTGCAGGGCTTCAAGTTCCACCCCACCATGCAGGGGTTCTATCCCAACGACCGCATGGCCTATCCGCTTTATGAGGCGATCGCGGAGACCGGCAAGCCTGCGCTCTTTCACACCGGCCAGACCGGGGTGGGCTCGGGCATGCGCGGCGGCAACGGCATGCGGCTGAAATACTCCGATCCGATGTATATCGACGATGTGGCGGTGGATTTCCCCGACATGCCGATCATCCTGGCGCACCCGTCCTTCCCCTGGCAGGAGGAGGCGCTCTCGGTCGCGACACACAAGCCCAACGTCTACATCGATCTCTCGGGCTGGAGCCCGAAATACTTCCCGCCAATCCTCGTGCGTTATGCCAACACCTTGCTCAAGGACAAGATGCTCTTCGGCTCCGACTGGCCGATGATCTCGCCCGAGCGCTGGCTGGGCGCTTTTGAGAAGGCCGAGTTCCGGGACGAGGTCCGCCCGCTCATCCTGAAGGAAAACGCGATGAAGCTGCTCGGTGCGGCCTGAGAGCTCGCGTTCGGTTCAGGCAGCGGGAGACGCGCCAGCGGCGAAGGGCGCCCTGACCGAGGCGCCCGAGCTAACGGCCGGACCCGCTGGATGACGCCCCGCCGCGCCGGAGAAGCGCGCCACGGAGGAAACACGCAATGAAGATCATCATTCTCGCCGCGGTGCTCGTTCTCGGAGCAGGCAGCCCGCAATACGCCGCTGCCGAAAGCGGCTTC
Source organism: Amaricoccus sp. B4 (assembly GCF_043226085.1). Taxonomy (NCBI): domain Bacteria; kingdom Pseudomonadati; phylum Pseudomonadota; class Alphaproteobacteria; order Rhodobacterales; family Paracoccaceae; genus Amaricoccus; species Amaricoccus sp. B4. The sequence goes on along the minus strand of NZ_CP171225.1, from coordinate 2,103,694 downwards.
TCGGGCACGCGCCTCGGGGCAGGCCAGCCAAGGCCGCTGCCGAACCGTTTCAGCATGTCGACGCTGGTCGGTTTGCGCGACCTCTGGCATTCGGGCTGGATCGGTACGCCCTTCGCGCAGCGCGTCGAGCCCTTCCATGTTATCGGCGCCGTCGGCATGGCATCGAGGATGGCGCATCTGCAGGCAACCTTCGCCACGGATATCACGATCCGCGAGGCCGACGAGAACCTTCCGCCCGAGGGGATTGCCGTGCAAGCAAACGACACCGTCAATCATGCCGATCTCATCACGCCGGCGGTTGGCTATTGGGCCGCTTACGCTGGCCGTTCGGTGCCGATCTCGGGGGATACGCGCCATGACGAGGACCTCGTCGAAGCAGCCAGAGGCGCCACCCTTCTGATCGACGAGGTCATAGTGCCGAACCCGGCCATGACCGGACCCCCGGTTGCTCGGGCAACCATCGGCCACCACACGACGTCGCAGGAGGACGAGCGGCTCTCTGCGGAGGTCGAGCAGGATCTCTTCGATTTCACCCGCGAAACCTGCGACGCGCCGCTGCTGGTCGGCGAGGATGGCATGACCTTAGAAATCATGTCCGATGGCGTCGGGAGGGTCGGGTGACATGCGCCCAGATTTCAAAGTGACATCAGTGGAGGACATTCGATGACTGCATTTCACGCTCCCCTCGACGACATTCTGTTCTCCCTGCGGCATGTCGCGCGGGCCGACAGACTGCCGGACTGGGACGACGAACTTGCCGCCGAGATCATCGGCCATTTCGCATCCTTCGCCGAAGGCCGGATCGCGCCGCTCGATGCGCCCGGCGATGCTGAGGGCTGCCGTCTCGAGAACGGCCGGGTGCGGATGCCGGCCGGTTTCCGCGAGCTTTACGCCGAACTGGCCGGACAGGGCTGGCAGGGGCTTTCGATCCCGGAGGCGTTCGGCGGCCAGGCTCTCAGCGCGGCGATCCGCGCCGGCGTGAGCGAGATCTTCTCGGGCGCAAACCACGCGCTCCAGATGGTCACCTCGCTGGTACCCGGTGCCGTGAGCGTGCTGCTCAGGTTCGGTACCGAGGCGCAGAAGGCCGAGCTCATCCCGCCAATGGCGGATGGGCGCTGGCTCTCGACCATGGCGCTTACCGAGCCGGGCGCGGGCTCCGATCTCGCGGCGATCCGTACGAAGGCGGTGCGCGAGGGCGAGACATGGCGGATCAACGGCGAGAAGATCTTCATCTCCGGTGGTGACCAGGACATGAGCGAGGGCATCCTGCACCTCGTTCTCGCTCGTACCGGTGCTGCGGATTCGGGCGTGAAGGGCCTCTCGCTCTTTGCCTGCCGTTCGGAGCGCGCCGACGGCAGCCGCAATGCCGTCACCGTCACCCGGATCGAGGAGAAGCTTGGCCTCCATGCCTCGCCGACATGTCAGCTTGCCTTTGACGGCGCGGAGGGCGAGCTCATCGGCGCGGAGGGCGGCGGACTTCGGGCGATGTTTGCGATGATGAACCATGCCCGGCTGGACGTGGCGTTGCAGGGGGTTGCCCATGCCGCCCGCGCGGCCGATCTCGCGCGGGCCTATGCCGCGGAGCGGCGGCAGGGGCGCGATGCTGCGGGGCAGGTGGTGACGATCGACCAGCACGCGGATGTGGCGCGCATGATCGGCGAATGCGATCGCCTTGCGGTGGGCGGGCGGGCGCTCTGCCACCTCGTGCTCGTGGCCGAGGAGCTCGGCACCGAGCCGGATTTTGTCGAGTTCATGACGCCGGTCTGCAAGTATTTCTGCACCGAGGCGGGCACCCGTGCCGCTGATCTCGCGATCCAGGTCATGGGCGGTTACGGCTATCTTCGCGAATACGGTGCGGAGCAGAACTGGCGCGACGCGCGGATCTGCGCGATCTACGAGGGGGCTAACGGGATTCATGCCCGCGCCATGGTGACCCGTGGTCTCGCGCTCAATGGCGGGGCGGGGGCTCGAGCCTTCGCGAGCTTTCTGCGCGAAAGCGGACTGGTGGCGGAGGCCGGGGGCTGGGAGATGGAGGCAGCGTGCGTCAGCGCTTTGCCCGATCCGACGCGCGAGGCGCATGCCTTCATGGAACGGACCTGCGATCTCGCCTTCCACGCCGCCTGGGCACGGATCGCGGCAGTCGCGTCGGCCGCGCCCGATGCAGGCCGCCTGCAGGCGCTGGTGGCAGTCGCTGCCGCCTGAGCAGGGCCTCTCCCGGGTGGTGTCAGAGCGGGGCGCCACTCCGCCAGGCCGCCCAGGCTTCGGGCGTATCGAGATCGATAACAGCGCCTTCGCCCGCGGTGGCGACATCGGTCACGAACTCGCCGGCTTCGCGGACCACCTCGCGCGCGCCTCGGTCGCCCTTGAGGGCGGCAAGGCTTTCGAAGAAGCGTCGGCCGAAAAGCACAGGGTGGCCGGGGCGACCTGCCGCGCTGACCGCCCGGCAGATCTCCCGCCCTTCGACGGGATCGAAGGCCGCGATCAGCCGGTTGATATCTCCCGCCTCTACCTCCGGCATGTCGGCGAGGAGCACGATCGCGGCATCCGTTTCCGGGCCGAGGGCTGCGATTCCGGCGCGGAGCGAGGCGGCCATGCCTTCGGCGCACTCCGTTGCCTCGACGATGCGGGCGCCGGTTCCCTCGAGGGCCGCGCGGCGGGCCGCATTGCCAGGCGGGAGGACAGCAATCACCTCGTCGGCCTGGCTCGCGCCTGCCGCTTCGGCGACGGCGCGGAGCACCGGCATGCCAACGGCCACAGGTTCAAGAAGCTTGTCGGCGCCCCGCATCCGGCGGCCCGCCCCGGCGGCGAGCACGAGGACCGCGACCCGCGGCCGGGCGGGTGCGACCGGGGCTTGACGCCCGGCGCGCGGCTGGGGCCTTGCCGGGATTTCCTTCAGAAGCCCGCCGACGCCCATTGCCGCGATGTCGCGATCGCCGACGGCGAGGCCGGCCGCGAGCCGTTCGAGTACCCAGTCCGCCCCGTTGAGTGCTGGCGAGCGCGCGCAGCCCGGCAGCCCGACCACCGGCCGCCCGCCGAGATCGCCCAGAAACAGCAGGTTGCCCGGATCGACCGGCATGCCGAAGCGCGTGAGCCGCCCGCCCGCAGCCAGCAGGCCGCTCGGGCAGGTGTCGGCGACATCCGAGGTTGCTGAAGCCCCGAGGATCAGCAGGAGATCCCCCTCCGCTGCGCCCAGCGCTGCGGCGACCGCCGCCGTCTCGTGGGCGACGATGACGGGCGGGGCAAGCGTGAGCCCGAGAGCCGTCATCCGCGCCTCGATCGTCGCGGCCCCCTTGGCCAGCAGGCTCTCCTTCATCCCGGGCGTTCGCGTGAGTATCAGTGCCACCCGCCCCGGCCGGAAAGAATGGAGCCGGATTGGCGTCGGGCCGAGGCCCTCGAGCGCGCGGGTGACCTGTGCGCTCGCGACGGCGTAGGGAATGATCTTGACGGTGGCAACCATCTGTCGCGCCTGCACCCGAGCATGATCGGGCAGTGTTGCAAGCGTGATGGCCTGATCGACCGCGTTGAGCGCATCTACCGCCGCGCGCTCGACGCGCAGCACGCCCGGCGCTTCGGCAAAAAGGTTCACCCGGCCGGTGAACGGAGCCGAGATCGAAAGACCGAGTGTCGCGGCATCCGGGGCAATGGCCGCCGCAATACGGGCCGCCGCCGCATCCTCGCTGAGATCGCCGGGAGCAAGGCGCGCGACTGTCACCTCCGCAATGCCGGCCCCGGCGAGTGCCGCGATGTCTTCGGCCGAGAGTGTCCGACCCTTGCGGAGGCGGAGCCCGCCGGCGTGCAGGGAATGGGCGAGGATCGCGCCTTCGGCGGCTTCCACTGCGACGGGGCCGAACTCCATCTCAGGGCCTCGTGTCGGGATGCCGCAGGCGTTCGGTGATCTGGGCGAGGATCGAAATCGCGATTTCCGCTGGCGACTGCGCTCCGATATCGGCCCCGACCGGGGCATGGATGCGGGCGATGTCACACGTCGCAATACCCTCGGCCTCCAGACGTGCGACGCGCTTCGCATGGGTGCGGGTCGAGCCAAGGCAGCCGAGATAGAAGACGGGCGAGCGGAGTGCAGCCCGGATGGCCGGATCGTCGAGCTTGGGATCATGGGTTAGGGTCACGACAGCTGTGCGCGTGTCGAGCCCGAAGGTGCCGAGCGCGGTATCGGGCCAGTCGCCCAGAAGGGCCGTGCCGGGAAAGCGCGCTGGGCTCGCAAAGGCCTCGCGAGGGTCGATCACCGCCACGTCGTAGCCGGCGAGCCGGGCCATCGGCACAAGGGCCTGCGCGATATGAACCGCGCCCACCACCGCCATGCGGAGCGGTGGATTGTGCACGCCGAGAAACCAATCTTCGGCAAAACCGGAACGGTCCTCGACGAAGGCCGCACGAGCCGCATCGCCAAGCGGACCGGGGCTCTCGGCCCCGACGAGATGGCGCTCCCAGCTTTCGGGGTTGACTGCGTAGACCACCGGACGCCGTGCAGCGCGCGCTGCGACCAGATCAGCGATCAGCCCTTCCGACGGACCGTCGCCAACGGCGATCGGCTCGACGAGCACCCGGATCCGGCCGCCGCAGGCGAGCCCGACGGCGAAGGCATCCTCGTCGCTCACGCCGAATTCGAGCATCCGCGGCCGCCCATCCTCGAGCGCCTCGAGCGCCTCGGCCACCACTGCGCCCTCGACGCAGCCGCCCGAGACGGAGCCCGCCATCTCTGCATCTTCGGTGATCGCGAGCTGTGAGCCCCGCGGGCGTGGGGCCGAACCCCAGGTTTCCACCACGGTCGCGAGCGCCGCGCGCCGTCCGGCGCGGACCCAGGCAAGGGCGGCTTCGGGGATCTGGTCGGGTGCGGGCTCGGCCATGCGTCTCACCATGCATCGGGTGCGGGAGACTTATATACTGCGCCCGGCCCCGGTTCTCCAAGCCCGTCTGCCCCAGGCCCGGCGCGTCAGGCGCCGAGCCACATGCGCAGGGGCATCCAGATCGCCATCAGGATCATCATGAGGTTCTCGGTGAGCGAGATGAAACCGAGCGGCACGTTGGAGCCACCGCCGACGCAGGCGCATTTGAGTTCACGCTTCTCGACATAGACCGCCTTGAACACCGATACAGCTCCCACTGTCCCGATGAAGAGCGCAATCGGAGCAGCAAGCCAGATGAGCGCACCCGCGATCATGAGCAGGCCCGCCCCTGTCTCTGCGTAGGGATAGACATAGCCATAACGTACCTCGCGACGCGCCAGCAGGTCGTAGTTGAGAAACATGGTCGAGAAGCTCTCGACGTCCTGAAGTTTCTGCAGCCCGAGAAGCGTCATGCCGAAGGCGATGAAAAGCTCGAAGGTGCGAACCGCGGGAAGGGCCGCGGCCCAGCTCACGGCGATTGCCATGAGTGCCGCGACCGCAAAGATCGCGATCACCGGGCGATATGTCGTCTCGCCCTCATCTTTTACATGCTCGCCAAAGAACTCGCGCAGTTCATCATAACCACCGATCCGCTCGCCGCCGATCCAGACCTGCGGCGTCGTCTCGACGCCCTCACGCTCCTGAAAGGCCTCGGTCTCGTCATGTGTGCGCAAGGGGTGGTCCTCGATAGCATAGCCTTTGCGTTCGAGAAGCGCCTTGGCCTTGAGGCCGTAGGGGCAGACATGGTCGGGCATGACCATACGATAGAGTTTTGCGGCTTTTGCGCCGCCGGTCGTGCTGTCGAGCGGCAATTTCAATCTCCTTTCTGGTCGGGAACCTTATTTCCGGAGGGATCTCATGGGGGCATGAGCACGCCCGGGCTCAGGAGGAGAAACGACGGCCGACGTGCGCGGAGATCACCGCCGGTTTGGCCACGCGGTCGCGCCGTGAGGCTCGGGGAGAGAGGCGCGAGCGCGAGCGTCCGCGCCGCAGGGCGAGGTCGTCCGGCATCTCCTGCGTCTCTTCGCAGCTCTCGCGCGTCGGACGCAGGAGCGCCACGAAGGCGATGGCGCCGAGCCCTCCCATGACGAGAAATGTCACCGCTGCCGAGGTTCCGGCCGTGGTGCCGAAGACGGGTGTCGAGGCGGCGAGAAAAGCGAAACTTCCACCGGCGAGGCCGGTCAGGATGTGGGAAACAGGTCGCTTGTCGTTCATCTGTCCTTCCTTTCTGCTGCGCCCAGGGTTGAGTGCGATATGCGGATCAACGCGGCCGGCCGGAAAAGGTTTCTCCGCCGCGGTCCGCCTGCCACCATGGGAGGGCTTGATTTCCCTGCCTTCTCGGCTTCCATAGGGCCGGACCTGAGGAGAACACCCCCATGCACGACCTGCCGCCCTCGATCGATGCGACCCGTTCCATGCTTGCCGATGCGGGATATGTCGCCGGACGGGGGCTTGCGACGGTGGTCTATCTCAGCCTCCGCCTCGGCCGGCCGCTCTTCCTCGAGGGGGAGGCGGGCGTCGGCAAGACAGAGATCGCCAAGGCGCTCTCCGCGGCGCTGGGTCGACGGCTGATCCGGCTGCAATGCTACGAGGGCCTCGATGCGACCTCCGCGGTTTACGAATGGAATTTCCCGGCGCAGATGGTCGCGATCCGCACGGCGGAGGCTGAAGGCGGCGCCGACCGCGAGCGCCTGACCGACGAGCTCTTCTCCGACCGCTTTCTCATCCGCCGCCCGCTGCTCGAAGCGATGGAGCCGCAGGAGGGCGGGCCGCCGGTCCTGCTCATCGACGAGCTGGACCGCACCGACGAGCCTTTCGAGGCGTTCCTGCTCGAAGCCCTGTCGGATTTCCAGGTGACGATCCCCGAGCTCGGCACCATGCGCGCCGCCGAGCCGCCCATTGTCATCCTCACTTCCAATCGCACCCGCGAGGTTCATGACGCGCTGAAGCGCCGCTGCCTCTATCACTGGGTGGACTACCCGGATTTCGACCGAGAATATGCGATCCTGCGTGCGAAGGCGCCCGAGGCCACCGAGGCGCTTACCCGCCAAGTTGTGGCCTTCGTGCAGAAGCTCCGGGGCGAGGATCTCTTCAAGAAGCCGGGCGTCGCGGAAGCCATCGACTGGGCCAAATGCCTCGTCGCCCTCGATGCGGTGCAGCTCTCGCCGCAGGTGATTGCCGATACACTCGGGGCGTTGCTCAAATACCAGGACGATATCGCCAGGATGCAGGGCTCGGAAATCAAGCGCATCCTCGATGAGGCGAGCGCCGCGCTGGCGCCCGTCTGATGAACTCGGCCATCGATCATGTGGTTCTCACCATCCGCGACAGCGGGGCGACCGTGGCCTTCAATGTCCGAATGCCCGGGCTCGAGGCGGTGACCACTGATACCGAGTGCGGGCCGTTGATCGTCGATGGTCAGAAGATCAACCGGAAGACACTCGATCAGGAAAACCGCGACAATGCCTGCATCGGGTCGCGCGACCTCTGCCTGGTGGCCGACCTTCCCGACGGCACTCTGATCGAGGTGAGCCGATATGACGCGGCATAGACTAGGCCCTTGCGAACCGGACAGATCCGTCATGGATGCAGGTCTCGTCCGGGCGGGTGTCATCCCCGTTCGGGGACAGATGCGCCGCACAAGGCAAAGGTGAAGCCATGGCCCGCGTCCCCGACAGTTTCCCCGACGAAGGCAAGCTTGCTGCCAACATCACCCATTTCGCCCGTGCGCTCCGGCGGGCAGGTATCCCCGTCGGCACCGGCCGAGTGGTGGATGCGATCCGCGCCGTGGAAGCGGTGGGTTTCACGGACAAGACGGATTTCTACCACACGCTTCAGGCCTGCTTCGTCAGCCGGCCCGAACAGCGCCAGGTCTTCGCGCAGGTCTTCCGGCTTTACTGGCGCGACCCGCAGTTCATGGAACACATGATGTCGATCCTGATGCCGACGCTCAGGGGTTTCAACGATCGGCCGGATCCGGGGGCCGCCGAGCGCCGCGCCGCGGAGGCGTTGCTTGACGAGGCGGAGATGCCCGCGCCCCAGCGCCGCGAGGAGGACGAGGAGGAGATCGAAATCGATCTCTCGCTCACCGCCTCGGGCGAGGAAAAGCTCAAGACCGCCGATTTCGAGCAGATGTCGGCGACCGAGATCGCCGCGGCCAAGCGTGCCATCGCCCGGCTCGATCTGCCCGTGTCGCCGATCGCGAGCCGCCGCACCCGCTCTGACGCCCGCGGGCGTATTGCCGACTGGCAGGCGACAATTCGCGCGAGCCTGCGCGCGGGGGGAGAGGTGCAGGGGCTCGCCTGGCGCAAGCGTCGCATCCGCTGGCCCAATCTCGTGGTGCTCTGCGACATTTCAGGCTCGATGTCGGCCTATTCGCGGATGATGCTCCACTTCCTCCATTCGGTCGCGAACACCAGGGGCGCGGGCTGGGCGCAGGTCCATGCATTCACCTTCGGCACCCGGCTCACCAACATCACCCGTCACCTCCGCCGCCGCGATGTCGATGCGGCGCTCGAGGCGGCGGGCCGCGAGGCGCAGGACTGGGAGGGCGGCACCCGGATCGGGGCGTGCCTGCACGCCTTCAACCGCGACTGGTCCCGGCGGGTACTGGGGCAGGGGGCGGTGGTGCTCCTGATCACCGACGGGCTCGACCGCGACGATCCTGCGTTGCTGGCCCGCGAGATGGAGCGGCTCCACCTCTCGGCCCGGCGGGTGATCTGGCTCAACCCGCTGCTGCGCTGGGATGGCTTCGCGCCGAAAGCCCGCGGCATCCGTGCCATTCTGCCGCATGTGGACAGCTTCCGCGCCTGCCACAACATCGCGAGTCTCGAGGAGCTGGCGGGGATCCTCGCACGCCCCGATGATCCGGGCGACCGCGCGCGCCTTCAGGCGATGCTCGCGGCCGCCTGAGGCTCAGTGACCGACGGTGTTCGAGAAGACGTTGACGATCACGACGCCCGCAAGGATCAGCCCGAGGCCCAGCACCGCGGGCAGATCGAGCTTCTCGCCATGGAAGATCCAGGCGATGGCTGCGATGAAGACGATGCCCATTCCCGACCAGACGGCATAGACGACCCCCGTCGGCATAACGCGGAGCGTGAGCGCGAGCAGGTAGAAGGCAATGCCGTAGAGCCCGAGTGAGAGCGCCGTCGGCCCGAGCCGGGTGAAGCCTTCGGTGCGGGCCAGCGCGGTGGTGGCGACGACCTCTGCGAGAATCGCGAGGCCAAGATAGAGATGGTGGATCGAGAGCATGCAGGCGGCTCCGCATGTTGTGCCGGGCTGGCGCCAGTGCTGCACGCGAAGTGCGGTGGGCGCAAGGGGCGCCACGCGTGCATATACATCGCGGTGCGCACGGGCCAAGGCGTTCAGGTCCGCAGGCATATGAAGCTTCTGCGTTTCTTCCTTCCGGTCAGGCCGCTTGCCCTGCTCAAGGTGGCGCGTCTGGTTGCCATCTGCCGCGCCGGATGCGCGCCTTTATCGTCTGGGTCGCGCTGGTGCCCGGCCCGCACATGGTCTGAAGGCGCCTGCCGGAGGCCGCCAGCGATGCGGCGAATATTAGATGTATTTATTTTATGCATTTTCGGCAATTTGCAGGCTGCTCTCCCCGCTGATCGCGCTAGATTAATCGGACTACGACGAATGGAATGATGTCGATGCTGCCATACTCGCTCCTCGACCTCGCCCCGGTGCCCGAAGGCGGCACGGCGGCGGAGGCGCTCGCCAATACCCGAGACCTGGCGCGCCACGCCGAAGACTGTGGTTTCGCGCGCTACTGGCTGGCCGAGCATCACAACATGCCGGGCATCGCCTCAGCTGCCACGGCCGTCGTCATCGGCCATGTCGCGGCGGCGACGTCGCGAATTCGGGTTGGCGCGGGTGGGGTGATGCTGCCCAATCACGCGCCCCTCATCATCGCCGAGCAGTTCGGCACGCTCGCCACGCTCTTTCCCGGCCGCATCGACCTTGGTGTCGGCCGTGCGCCGGGCACCGACATGGCGACGATGCGTGCAATTCGCCGCGGCATGGATGGCCCCGATCACTTCCCCCGCGCGGTGACCGAACTTATCGGCTATTTCCGACCAGGCCGGCCGGGCCAGCCAGTGCGAGCGGTGCCTGGCGAGGGCACGGAGGTGCCGGTCTGGATGCTGGGATCGAGCCTCTATGGCGCCGAGCTCGCAGCCCACTTGGGCCTGCCCTACGCGTTCGCCTCGCATTTCGCCCCGGCCTCGCTTGCCCAGGCGATCGAGGTTTACCGTCGCGGCTTCCTGCCCTCCGAGAGCTGCGCCGCGCCGCGCTTCATGCTCGCGCTCAACGTCTTTGCCGCCGATAGCGCGGCCGAGGCCCGCTATCTCATGACCTCGATGCAGCAGGCCTTCATCAATCTCCGGAGCGGCCGACCCGGACCGCTGCCACGTCCGGTGGCCGACATCGGTGCAGTGGCGCCGCCGGGTCTGATAGCTGCCGTCGATCAGGCGCTGTCCTGCTCGGCGGTGGGCGATCCGGGCATGGTCCGGGATCAGATCGCCGCGCTCATCGAGCGCTACAGCCCCGACGAAGTCATCTTCACGGCCCAGATTCATGACCATGCCGCCCGGCTCCGCTCTGTCGAGATCGCGGCCGAGGCAATGATGTCGCTCACCGGGTAAGTCAGCCCCCCGCCTCAGCGCACACGCAGCCCGGTCTCGGGCATGGCGAAGTCGTCGGGAACGACGACGACATGCGCCGCATCCAGCCCTCGAACCCTGAGAGGTCGGAGAAGGCATCGCCGAAATATTTCGCGAGCCGCCGGAAGAGCTTCGGTCCGATCACCAGGTCCCCGAGCGTTTCGGGGTCGACTGCGAAGGTCGCGCCGCGCGCTGACGCATCGGCGGCGTAAAGCCCCGCCTGCGCGGCCCCGGCTGCCCGCGCGATCTCGGCGAGCCTCTGCGTCAGCGAGATCGGCAGCGAAAGATAGAAGAGCGAATAGGCCTTCCCCTCGGCGAGGCTGCGTACGTTGTAGCTCGCTCCGAGCCGGGCCTCGTCGAGAAAGACCTCCGTCCCATCGGGCTCTGGGGCATCGGAGAAGAAGACGAAGGCGACGATGCGCCCGTGTCCGTCGAGCCCGTTCGAGAGCACATGCCCGCGCACCGGATGACGCTCGACCGACGCGACCTTGTTGGGCCGGTCGGCCTGGAACGCCACCTTGCCGAAACCCGCGCGGGCAAGCAGGAAATCCTGTGAGGCCGTCGCGGCCGCGAGGTTCTGGTGTCGTCCGGCGAAATGGGTCTCGAGCGCATCGAGCCCCTCGAAGCGCAGATTGATCTGCCGCGGCCGTTGACGGCTGGCCTCCGCAGGCCGGGCGGCCTGAGCACTTCGGCCGCACCAGGATCATCGGGCCGGAACTTGATTGTGTTGCCGTCGGGTTCCGGGCCGTTGAGGGGTTGGTCGGGGTAGAAAATATGGAATTCGCCATTGAGCCGCTTGCAGGCCATGCGTCCTCCGAAATGATCTATCGGAAGAATTCCGGCGTCCACGCGCAAAGCTGCCGCGGCCGCAGGCGGTGAGGATACACCGCCCCGTCCGTGGTACCAGGACACGCCCTCGAGAGGGCGCCCGGTGCCCCTAGGCCTACCGCGTGCCGGGGGCGTTGCCCGGCGTTTCCCCGGGGCGGAAGAGCGAGGGCGAGCCCGCAGCACCGCCATCGAAGACATCCGGCGCGGGCGGGCGCAGCAACCCATCAAGCCCCGGCGGCACGTCGCGGGCAGGTCCCGAGATGACGAGTGGGGCGGGCGCTTCGACAAGCAGCCCCTGTGCCGCCGCGGGGGCCGGGCGTTCTGCCACGGGGGCGGGGCTCGTCAGCGCGGCAGGGGGCTCGGCGGTCCCTGGGGGTATCTCGGGCGGCAAGGTCTTCAGTGGCGGGAAGGCATAGATGAGACCCGCCGCAATCACGGCGGAAACCGCCGCGCCTGCCGCAGCACCTTGCCAGAACCCACCCCCCGCGCGCCGTTTTACATGCGCGCGTCGACCTGCTTTACTCGTTGCCACCAGCTTTCCCTTGACCCGGTCTGATCCGCGGGGCCATGTATAGCGCCCGCGCGACCCAGCGCCAATCCCGCCACAGGAGGAAAGGCCAAGAGATGCTGCTGCTGATCGATAACTATGACAGCTTCACATACAACCTTTACCATTACCTGGGGGAACTTGGGGCCGATATCGTCGTGAAGCGGAATGACGCGCTCGACGTCCAGGAAGCCATGGGGATGAACCCCTCGGCCATCCTCCTTTCGCCCGGTCCCTGCGCTCCCGATCAGGCCGGGATCTGCCTTGCCCTGATCGCCGCCGCCGCCGAAACCCGCACGCCGCTCATCGGTGTCTGTCTGGGGCATCAGGCGATCGGTCAGGCCTTCGGCGGCCAGGTGGTGCGTGCCGACCAGATCATGCATGGCAAGATGGGCCTCGTGCACCACACCGGAAAGGGCGTGTTCAAGGGACTGCCCTCGCCCTTCGAGGCCACGCGCTACCACAGCCTCGTCGTCGAGCGCTCCAGCCTGCCCGAGGCGCTCGAGATCACTGCCGATCTCGAGGACGGTACGATCATGGGGCTGCGGCACCGCGAACTGCCGATCCACGGGGTGCAGTTCCATCCCGAGTCGATTGCCTCGCAGCACGGGCATGCGCTCCTGCGCAACTTCCTCGACATCGCGGGCGTCGCGGGAGTGCCTGCATGAGTGACCGGCTGAAGCCGCTGATCGGGCGTGCGGTCGAAGGGCCTCTGTCCCGGCCCCAGGCCGAGACCGCCTTCGAGGCGATCATGGATGGCGATGCGACGCCCGCACAGATCGGGGGCTTCCTGATGGCGCTGCGCACACGTGGCGAGACGGTGGCCGAATACGCTGCCGCCGCTGCGGTGATGCGCGCGAAGTGCCACAAGGTCCATGCTCCGGCGGGCGCGATGGACATCGTCGGCACCGGCGGCGACGGCAAGGGCACGCTCAACATCTCGACCGCCACGGCTTTTGTCGTCGCGGGTGCAGGCGTCGTGGTGGCCAAGCATGGCAACCGCAACCTTTCCTCGAAGTCCGGCGCGGCGGATGCGCTGACCGAGCTGGGTATCGACGTGATGGTCGGTCCCGAGACGGTCGAGCGCGCGCTTGCCGAAGTCGGGATCGGCTTCATGATGGCGCCGATGCACCACCCGGCGATGCGCCACGTGATGCCGGCCCGCATCGAGCTCGGCACCCGCACGATCTTCAACATCCTCGGGCCGCTCACCAATCCCGCGAGCGTGCGGCGCCAGCTCACCGGCGCCTTCTCCCGCTCGGTGATCCGGCCGATGGCCGAGACGCTCGGCGCGCTGGGCTCGGACCGGGCCTGGCTCGTGCACGGCTCCGACGGCACCGACGAGATCGCCATCTCGGGCGAGACCTATGTTGCCGAGCTCGACAAGGGCGCAGTGCGCGAATTCACCATCCATCCGGAGGAAGCGGGCCTGCCCGTCCATCCCTTCGATGCAATCGCGGGCGGCACGCCGGCCGAGAATGCCGCCGCCCTCCGCGCCCTGCTGGCCGGGGAGCCCTCGGCTTACCGTGACGCGGTGCTGCTCAACGCCGCCGCCGCCCTCGTCGTGGCGGATCGTGCCCCGGCGCTCGCCGCGGGCGTTGACCTCGCGCGCGAAAGCATCGATTCCGGTGCGGCAAAGGCCAAGGCGGCGGCGCTCGCGGCGCTTTCTCCGATACGGGCCAAGGGGGAGCAGGCATGAGCATTCTGGACGAGATAAAGGCCTACAAGCTGGCGGATGTCGCCGAGCGCAAGGCGGCCCGGCCGCTGTCGGAAATCGAGGGCGCCGCGCGGGCCGCGGGCCCGGTGCGCGACTTTGCGGGCGCGCTCCGCCATGCCGCCACCACCGGTGGCTACGGCCTCATCGCCGAGGTGAAGAAGGCGAGTCCATCCAAGGGGCTCATCCGCGCGGATTTCGACCCGGCGGCGCTTGCTGCGGCCTATGAGGCGGGCGGCGCCACCTGCCTCTCGGTCCTCACCGACACGCCGAGCTTTCAGGGCGAGGACGGCTATCTCGCCGCGGCGCGCAACGCTGTCTCGCTTCCCGTGCTGCGTAAGGATTTCATCTACGATCCCTGGCAGGTCGTCGAGAGCCGCGCGCTCGGGGCCGACTGCATCCTCATCATCCTCGCAAGCGTCTCCGACGCCCAGGCGGCCGAGCTCGAGGAGACCGCGCAGGCCTATGGCATGGCGGCGCTGCTCGAGGTCCATACCCGCGAGGAGCTCGACCGCGCCTGCCATCTCAAGTCCGAGCTTGTCGGGATCAACAACCGCGACCTCAACACCTTCGTGACCGATCTCGATACCACGAAATCGCTCGCTCGCGGTGTGCCGGTCGACCGGATCACCATCTCGGAATCGGGCTTTACCGACCGCCTCGACCTCGCCCGCATCGCGCGTTATGGCGTGCGCTGTTTCCTGATCGGCGAGACCCTGATGCGAGAGGCTGATGTCGAGGCCGCGACCCGCGAGCTCCTGCGCGGCCCTTGGCGGCCGGAAGCAGAGTGACGGGGCGCTCATGTCCGGCCCGCTGACCCATTTCGACGAGACAGGCGCTGCCCACATGGTCGATGTCTCGGCCAAGCCCGCGACCGCCCGCACCGCGGTCGCGCGCGGCTCGGTCACCATGTCGCCCGAAACGCTCGCGCTGGTCATGGCCGGCACGGCGGCGAAGGGCGATGTCCTCGGCGTGGCGCGGATTGCGGGCATCATGGCGGCGAAGAGAACCTCCGATCTCGTTCCCCTCTGTCATCCGCTGGCGCTCTCCAAGGTCTCGCTCGAGTTCACCCCGGACACCACCGCGGGCAAGGTCGTGATCCAGGCGACGGTGCGCACCACCGGCCCGACCGGCGTCGAGATGGAAGCGCTCACCGCCGTTTCCGTCGCGGGTCTCACCATCTACGACATGCTGAAGGCGGCGGACCGCGGCATGGTGATCGGTGAAATCCGTCTCGCCTTCAAGGATGGCGGCAAGTCGGGCCGCTACGAAGCTGAATAGGACGTCCACATGAGCATGATCGGCGTTTCCGAGGCTCACGCCCGGCTGATCGGCCTCTTCGCGCCGCTCGGCGCCGAGGATGTGCCGCTGGCCGAGGCCGCCGGCCGGGTGCTTGCCGCAGAGATCATCGCGCTCCGCAGCCAGCCGCCTTTCCGCTCCTCCGCCATGGACGGCTATGCGGTTGCGAGCGCCGGTGCGGGGCAGGGCGCGCGTCTGCGGGTCATTGGCGAGTCCATCGCCGGTCGGCGCTGCGAGGGCCGCATGGGGCCGGGAGAGGCGGTGCGGATATTCACCGGAGCGCCGGTGCCCGACGAGGCCGATTGCGTCGTCATCCAGGAAGACACATCCCGCGACGGTGACGAGGTGATCCTCAACGCACCGGGCGTGGAGGGCGGCAACATCCGCCCTGCCGGGATCGATTTCCGCGAGGGTGCGCGCATTTCCGCGCCGCGGCGCCTCACTGGCCGTGATCTCGCCCTGAGCGCCGCGATGAACGTCGGCACGGTGCGCGTCGCTCGCCGCCCCGAGATTGCCATCATCGCGACCGGCGACGAGCTGGTGATGCCGGGCGAGACGCCGGGTCCCGATCAGATCGTCGCCTCGAACCAGTATGCGTTGAAAGCGGCCTTCGAGGCGCGCGGCGCCTGCGTTCGCATTCTCCCCATCGCGCGCGACAGCGCCGAAAGCCTCTCCGCGGCCTTTCGCCTCGCCGAGGGTGCAGATGCGATCGTGACGCTCGGGGGCGCGTCTGTCGGCGATTACGACCTCGTGCAGAGCACAGCGGCCGCCGAGGGGCTGGAGCTCAGCTTCTACAGGGTGGCAATGCGGCCCGGAAAGCCGCTGATGGCGGGGCGGCTCCGTGGCACGCCGCTGGTCGGCCTGCCGGGCAATCCGATCTCCGCTGTGGTCTGCGCTCAGATCTTCCTGCTGCCAGCCATCGACTGCATGCTCGGCCTGCCCACGGGCCTTGCGCCGCGCATCTCCGCAAGGCTTGCCGAACCCGTCGGCGCGAACCGGGAGCGGGAACACTACATGCGCGCGGAAGTTGTGCTGGGCCCGGACGGCTGGCTCTGCACCCCGTTCACCCGGCAGGACAGCTCACTGCTCTCCGTGCTGGCCGAAGCCAACGCGCTACTTGTCCGTCCGCCCCACGATCCGGCCCGCGAAATCGGGGATGTGGTGGAATTCATCTGGATGTGATAAACCTGAGATTGATCTACTCTCTTGATTCTTGACACAAAACAGGAACGTTAGTAGAACGGCTCGAGGGAGAGCCAAAGGATCGGGACATGCTGACGCGCAAGCAATACGATTTGCTTCAGTTCATTCACAAGCGGCTGCAACAGGATGGTGTGCCGCCTTCGTTCGACGAAATGAAGGATGCGCTCGATCTCCGATCGAAATCAGGCATCCACCGGTTGATCACGGCGCTTGAGGAGCGGGGCTTCATCCGGCGCCTCGCGCACCGTGCGCGTGCCATCGAGATCGTCAAGCTCCCTGACAGCATGGAGGACGCCCCCGCGACCTTCCGCCCCACCATCATCGACGGCGACCGGCCCGATTACCGCCCCGCCGCGGCGCGGCCGGTAGAGATCTCTGCTGTCGAATTGCCGGTCATGGGCCGTATCGCCGCCGGCACGCCGATTACAGCAATTCAGGAGCCCTCGCACAATGTGGCAGTGCCCGCCTCGATGCTGCGCAGCGGCGGGCGGCACTACGCGCTGACGGTCAAGGGCGATTCCATGATCGACGCCGGCATCAACAGCGGCGACATCGTGGTGATCCAGGAGCAGTCGAACGCCGACAACGGCGATATCGTCGTCGCGCTCGTGGAGGAGCAGGAGGCGACGCTCAAGACCTTCCGCCGCCGCGGCACGACCATCGCGCTGGAGGCGGCCAATCCCGCCTACGAGACCCGGCTCTACCAGGACCACCAGGTCAAGGTGCAGGGCAAGCTCGTCGGTCTCATTCGCAGCTACTGAGCCGCCTCAACGCAGGATCCGCGTCTGCAGGGCCGGATCCGGCAGGGCGCACATGTCGCTTCGCCCGAACGCGCGGCGGTTGCGTGCGACCCGGCGGTAGATCCAGTCCTGCATCGACCGGGGCAGGAACCGGAACACGCCCAGCATCCGCGCCGGGCCTCCGAGCCGCCGTCCGATTCCGGTGACCGCCTGCAGCGAACCGCAGGCCCGGCCCTCCTCGAGAAACAGCCAGCTTTCAGGATCATCCACCTCCATCCCGTAATGGGCGAGCATCGCCGTGCCGAGGGGGCTGTGGGTCGAGGCAATGCGGAACTCTCCCCGCCGGTCGAACCGGCTGATGAGCCGTGCGCCTTGTGTGCAAAGCAGGCACTCGCCATCCATGAAGACAATCGGCCTGGTGTCATCGAATGGCGGCACGGCAGGGTCCGTCCGGTAGGAGTAGGCCTCTCGCTCAATCATCCGTGCCATCGCTCCGCCTCTCCAAGCCACTCCACACCATCCACTCTAGTCTAACGGATCGGCAGGCGCGATGAACCCCCCGAAGAAGGCGGTTCCTTTCGCAAGACCTCCTACCTGTCCAATGCATGATCATGCTGTCGGAGGCTGGGATCAAACCCCTGTCGCGCCTATGCGGGCCGGTATCGTCTGCGGCTGATTTCGCCACCTGGAGGCGGGCCAAGGGCGCGCAGTTTCATGCCTTGACGATTGAAGGCCGCTTCCCATGGCATAGCCCGCAGCAGGCTCCGATCAGCTTATCGGTCCTGGTGACATGCGTTGCGGCAATGGATGGCGATCGCTGAGTGATGGGCTGATCCGTATATCCTCGCTACCTGGCCAAGGCGTGGTGCAGGTTGGATTTGTAGAGTGCGAACGGCGCGATCTTGGGCTCGACGGTCTCTTCCGTCGAGGCGCCCTGGGTGGCAAGGATCGCCGCATGCGTTCGGTTGAGCGCGCCAAGCTTCTTCATGACCTGACGGACATGGACCTTTACCGTCGCTTCCGACATTTCGAGTTCGCGCGCGATCTCCTTGTTCGAGCGCGCCCGCGTGAGACAGTCCAGCACCTCCTGCTGGCGCGCAGTCAGGTCGTTGTTGCAGGGAGGATTGAGCTGTTGTGGGCACTTCCGGTTGATCTGGTTGCGCGGCAGCTCCTTGCTGTCCCTCGACTTCTCGTCCGTCAATGCCTTGGGGCGGTCCGCTTCCACCAGGGTCGGCGCAGGCAACTGGGATGGGCCCTTTGGCGGAGTTCCTTGCGGCTGGGTCGCTACGTTGCGCAGGGCCTCCGGCGGGAAATAACCACCACCTGCCAGAATGAAGTTCAGCGCCGCAACAGCGACATCGGCGTCAATACTGGTCGCGATATAGCCGGCGATCCCGAGATCGATGGCGCGTTCGATGTTCTCGGCATCCGGACAATCGCCCAGTATGACGATCCGGCCGGACGGCTCGATCATCGACAGGATCCGATACGCTGCCACGACGTTCGGATCCGCCAAGCTTGCGCCACCGATGCTGAGAATGACCATCCTGAAACCGGTCAGCCGGCTTTGGCTCAGGGCCTCCTCGACACTGCTTGGGATAAGCTCAAGGCCTGCATCTTCGGCCCAACTCTTCAGAAACTCGGTGATGACCGTCCGCTTGAACGGCATGTCATCCAAAACCAGTACGCGATTTCCCCCTGTATGGGCTGTCTGGTCCGTCATAGCTCCCCCACTCCCCCAAAAAACTGGAGCAATCACCAGCGCCCTCTGGCGCTTGTTCTTGATGCAACAATTTTTATTTTCAAACGTTTGCACGGGAAACATCAGTAATCGCCCGTAACAAAAGAATAACATTTCGAACACCGCTTGTCTCACGGAACTGGCTCTGAGCTGTATTTTTGCGCGGGAGGAAATTCTTCTCTTTATGCGTGTGTTCTTGTTTGATTCTGTTATCGACTTGAATGCCATACGGAGCTGGATGACTGAAGCGTCCGGTCCGATTGCACGTATTGCGAATAGGTTGCAAACCAAGCGATTCAGTTGGCTTTGCCGCGTGTGCCGGACCTCCGGATGCAGGGCGCATCAACGCCGTCCGGAGCGGTTTCCTTCTGGCGACGCATGAACATCGAAGCCATCCGACTCGACGCCCTCGGCTGCAAAGGGGGCTCAAGTCCGGACCGATAGAGCCGATGACAATCTCCATCGCTCGCGGCCGTTCCGTTGCCTTGGCGCCGGTGGCCGTGGGCTCCACCCGACAGCAAAAGAGCCAGGCGATATACATCGCCTGGCTCCCAGAAAGCCGCGAAACCTTCGGGGTCAGATCTCGCGGCCTGCGCGCCAGAGTGCTTCGGTGAAGGGCTGGGTGATGTACTGAAGCAATGTGCGTTCGCGCGCGACAATCAGCACGCTTGCCGGCATGCCGACCTGGATGTTCGTGGCGCCCGCCTTTTCGATCTCGCTCTGGGCCACCTCGATGCGCGCAATGTAGTGCGGCGCGCGACTCCCGGGATCGACCCGTGTATCGGCGGAAACCTCTTTCACAATGCCGACGACCTTCGGCACAACCCTGCGTGAGAGAGCGGAGAACTGCACATGCGCTTCCATGCCGCTCTTGACGAGATCAATGTCCATCGGAGAGACCGAAGCCTCGACGATCAGCTTCTCCTGGGTCGGCACGATGTCGAGAACCGCCTGGCCCGAGCCGATGACACCGCCCTCTGTTCTGATTCGCAGGTTGTTCACAACACCGGCGACCGGTGCGGTGAGCACGGTGCGTGCGAGGACGTCCCGCCGGGCGTCCAGCATCTGCTCGATTTCCGCAAGCTCGCCGCGGATCTGGCCGGCGCGTTGTGAGGCTGCTTCGATCCGTTCGGCGTCGACTGCCATCAGCTCCACTTCCGCTTCGCCGATGCGCTGGCGGGCGGCGGCGATCGAGGCGGTATACTCGCCACGGTAGCCGCGAATCTGTGCCACTTCACGCCGGAGGCGCAGCATTTCCACCTTGAGCGAGAGCCCCTGGTCGAGCAGCACCTGCTTGTCGGCAATCTCCTGCAGGATGAGGTCGAGCTGCGCGTCGCTGCTCTCGATCTGGGCGGTGTAGCCGGCGATCTGCTGCTCGAGTTGCTGCATCTGCTGCTGCAGCATATGCTTGCGGGCCGTGATCATGTCGTTGCGGGCCGTCATGATGCGGGTTTCGGCCGCAATGACCTCGGCGCCATCCGGATCGTCCAGGAGGGCGGCGGGAAAGGTGATGGTGCTCAGGCCCAGAACTTCGGCCTCCACGCGCGCCGCCTCGGCACTGCGCGCGCGGAGGCGATCCGTGAGCGTAGCGACCTCGGACTCTGGCACGGTTTCCTGCATCTCGATTAGGGGTGCGCCCACCTCGACCGCATCGCCGTCGTGCACGAGGATGCGCTTCACGATGCCACCTTCGAGATGCTGTACCGTCCGGACACTGCCGAAGGGCGCGATCGTGCCCTGCGCGACGGTGCCGCCCGCCAGGGGCGCGAAGCCCCCCCAGCCGCCGAAGACGGCCAGAAACAGCAGGATGACGAGAAGGCCCCACTGCCGCGGTCCGCGGACCGCCTCCCGCGGCGAACCCCCGACGGCGGAGATGCCGGGCAGCATGCGGGACGAATAGTTCGCGTAGGTCATGGTCCCCAACCCTTTCAGCGGTCAGCGTGTCGATTCAGAAGCGCGCAGGTGGGACGGCTTGCCGGAAGCGTCGCCCGTGGCCTCCTTCTGGCCTTCCTTCGGCGCATCGTCCTGGTCCGGCGATGCGTTGATGCGGGCCGCCTCGCGCATGTGTTCGAGGACCTCGTTGCGCGGTCCGAACGCCTGGACCTCGCCGTCACTCAGGAGCAGGATCTTGTCCGCCTGTGCGATGGTCGAGGGCCGGTGGCCGACGATGAGCAGCGTGCAGCCGCGCTTCTTCAGCTCGAGGATGGATTCGGCGAGGGCTGCCTCACCGGCCTGATCGAGATTGGCGTTCGGTTCGTCGAGCACGATGAGCGGTGGTGTCCCGAACACGGCACGCGCCAGGCCCAGCCGCTGCCGCTGGCCGCCGGACAGGCCGATGCCGCCCTCGCCAAGCGCGGTCTCGTAACCATTCGGCAGCTTGGCGATCATCTCGTGAGCATGGGCGAGCTGCGCGGCTTCCACCACCAGCTCATCGGCGGAATCCTGCATGCGCGAGATATTCTCCCGCACCGTGCCCTCGAAGAGGCCGCCGTCCTGCGGCAAGAAGCCGATGTTCGGGCCGAGCTCCTCGGGGTTCCAGAGGCTCATGTCGACACCATCGAGACGGATCGTGCCCTCTTCCTTCGCCGCAATGCCGACGATCGCCTTGCAGAGCGTGGATTTGCCTGCGGCAGAGGGGCCGATGACCGCGATCGCTTCCCCGGCGCCGACGTCGAAGGAGACGTCGTCGAGGACGAGCCGATCGCCGACAACGACCATCAGGTGCTCGATCTCAAGGCCTCCCTTCGGCTTCGGCATGGTGACGCGGCGCGGCAGGGGCGGGAAGGCATCGGCATGCTCGGAGAGGCGGCGATACGCGTTGCGCGCGCTGTCGAAGCTCTTCCAGGTCCCGATCGCCTGATCGACCGGCGCAAGTGCGCGGCCGAGCATGATCGAACCCGCGATCATCATGCCCGCGGTCATCTCGCCACGGATCACCAGATAGGCGCCGAGGCCGAGGATGGCGCTCTGCAGAAAGGAGCGGCAGAACTTCACCGCGGTGCCAAGCACGCCGCCGCGCTGGTTCATCCGGAGGAGCTCGACCTCGGCTTCACCATTGAGGGCCTGCCAGCGGTTCTTGAGCGCGGGCAGCATTCCCATCGCCGAGACCGGTTCGGCGTTGCGGATCGTGGCGGAGGCCGTGGTGTAGGTGCGGCTCTGCAGTTCTTCGGCGCGCTGGAGTGGCGCGCGCGTCAACATGGCATTGATGATGCTGAGCGAGAGCAGCAGAAGCGCCGAGCAGAGCGCGAAGATCCCGAGCCAGGGGTGCAGCGCCCAGATGATGATGATGAAGATCGGGGTCCAGGGCGCGTCGAACAGCGCGTTCATGCCCTGCGTCGCGATGAAGGACTGGACCTTCTCGAGGTCATTGAAGGCGCGCGCACCGACCTGCTTGCCTTCCAGACGCGCGCGTACGCCGTATTCGAGATAGTGCGGCCCGACATTGCGGGTGAGCCAGGCGCCGAGCCGCACCGTGATCCCTGTGCGCAGGCCGTCGAGCGCGGCCCAGGCCCCGAAGGCCGCCGCGAGCATCACCGTCAGAAGGATCAGGGTCTCGACCTTGTAGCTGCCGAGAACCCTGTCGTAGATCTGCAGCATGTAGATCGGACCGGCGAGCACCAGCAAATTCATGCACAGGCTGAACAGCGCCACGGTTCCAAATGCGCCCCGCGTCTGATGGACGGCCTGTTTCAGGATGTTGACGTCTCCCGGGTGGGCTGAACTGCTGCCATGGCGGTACATCCGGCGTGACTCCTAGGCTGATCGTTGATCAGAGATCGAAGTGATCTCCGGCGGGATGAAGGTTCTGGATGTCGATCGCGAGTTCGGCGACCTTCTCGCCCGTTTTCGGGGAGTTGAACGACATCTTGATGAGCTTGTCCGTGTCATCCACCGTGCCGAGGTACCCCCAGGCCAGCTTCCCCTCGGCGTCGAGGCACTTCACAAGCTTGAGATCCTTGGCGAAGGCGGGCTTGAGCTTGGCGTTCAGGGTGAGCCCCTTGAGGTCAAGGTCGAAGCGGACATCGAGGTCCTTGGCCTCCTTGCCCGTGAGAAGTGGGGCCTTGCGGGGTATCCCTCTGGCGCCACTGATGCAGATCAGGAACTCGATGTCGTCCCCGTCCTTCGCATTGCCCATCCAGTCGCCGATCCCGACCTCGATCTTGTGCTTGTCGACCTTGCTGGCCTTGCCGACCGTCGACATGGTCTTGATCGAGACGCTGTGCGCGCCCGGTGCGGAAGAGGTGGAATCGGTATGTGTCGAGAGGTCGACCTTGACCTTGTCGCTGGCGAGGCCGGTCTTTCTGGCGTTCAGCTCGAGACCCACGCTCTGAGGACCGGCGGGCCTGGTTGTGCCCGAGTGATCGCCGTCGATAATGACGACGGAAGATGAACTGGAGTTTATCGAAACCATTTTGAGGCCCCCACAAGCCTGTGAAATCCGCCCCTGCGCAGGAGCGTCAGGTCTTCAGCGTGCTATAGGGCCGCGGGCCGGACAAGCTGACCTCAAGGTGAGGTTGTACCCCGAAAGAGTTATACGCGGCGGCTGGAGTCACCTCCCTGGTGGCGCAGGTGGGGGCGAATCTCTCCATGCGGAGACTGAGCACCGGTGCAGGAGGGTGAGGGCGATGGAAGAGCGCGCGGTCTGCGGCGGGGCCGGAGCATGTCGGGCAGGAGACGCCTTGCAACGCGCGGGAGGAAGCCGGAACCGGTGGTGCCCCCTCCCGTGCAGGCCTGAAGGGGCCGACGGGCGACGCAATCTTGGGGGCACGGACCGGCTCGTTCCTCGCGCCGGGGCCGGGGTGTTCCCGGCGCGCTACGCTTCATCTGTGCGGCAGACGAGGTGCCGCGGCAGAGATCCTGATTGCTGCGCGCCTAGCAGATATCGGAGACGTGCGAGTCGTGGGCGTCTTTCGGGCAGTGATCGAGTGCCAGTCGGGATGTGAAGTCCGGGCGGCCCTCCCAGATATCATGCCCGGAACCGCAACCGTAATCGGAGCCGTGATCGGGCACATGGGGCATCTTGTCGTTGAAATAGGAGCCCCAGTCCTTCTGCTTGTGGGCGGCAAGGAGGGCGGAGATGTCCAGGCCGTGATCTCCGGCGTTGCCCTTGTCGAACGAGGGCTTGTCGTGGGAGCCGTCGGTCATCTTGACATAGGTCCCCGTGACGACCTTCTTCATGTCTGGGCCGGTCGTGAATTTCTTGGTCTGCTTGGTTATCAGCGTCATGGCAGAGCTCCCGTTTCTGTTGGTGTCCCGTTCGGACGGCGACTATCGCAAAGGTTGCGCCTTCTCGCCTCGCTCGGCAAGTACACCTCAAGTATAATTTCGGAAGTAATGGATGTATCTTGCGATTTATACAATCAATTTTCTTGGATTTTGTCGTCTTCCGCAAGCGAAATAGGCCCCGCCGAATGCTCGGACGGGGCCAGGGTAGGGCAGGCTACAATATAGCCGATACCCTGAAAATTTCGTCAGATGACGACGATCGCAGTGTTGGACTGGTCGATGCAGATATCTGCAGACTTGTGAGGGGCTGCGACGACAGCATCGTTGTCCTGATCGATGCTTACCTTGGAGTCCCGGCCCGCGTAGACTTCGGCCCAGTTGTCCTGGTCAATGTCGACCTTGACCTTTTCCTTGTGCTTGAAGTCGAATTTTTTCTTCCCGCGATATTTGCCCATGGTAAAATCTCCTGATTTCGCTTTTCACCACCCCACCGGGGCAACACCAATGTTTTCAAGACGGGCCGATTTTTCCAAGCACGCAAAGGTAGATAAGACTTTCTGTTTACCATGTTTCGGTGTTCGGATGTCCGTCCTTCGGATTGCTGTCCTCCGTGTTGATCAGGTGTACAGCCATCTTGGCATGCGCACGCGGAAGTGCCCGTCTGCGCCGTTCGGTGGATCATATGCACCATGGCGCGCGTCGCCCGCTTCCCTCCCGGAGGAGGTGGCAATTCGCGTGATCGGCCTACGCCTTCTTGCTGATGCGCGCGGCGTCGAGATGGCGCGCGCGGTGCGTGTGGGCGCGCGGCGCTGGCGCCGAGATCTTGGCGGGACGTGCGGCGAGAATCGGTGGAGGCAGCCGCAAGGCGCGTCATGACGTTGCTGCCACCCGGCACGCCGACGGCCTTCGGCAAGGCGCTGTTCTCAAACGAAGCGTGCGGAAAAACCGACTGTCGTGACGGGGCCGGTCTGCAGGCCGGTCCTCTGGAAGATGCTGCTCTTGAGGGCTATGCCGTGCGAGCGCCTCTCCTGCACACCGTGCGGGACTGCGTCTCGGCTGGAGGTGGCAGGAGGCGCGGTTCGGATGGGGGCGCCGGGTCCATGGCCTGAAAACGAAGACGGACCAGACCGGCGTGGTCTGGTCCGAGCCTTGCGCCAGGACTGGAGTGTGAAGGCCGGTTCGCTTCGCCGGTTGCGGTGATCTGTGCGGGAATACGCCGGCCGGCTACGCCTTTCGTCTAGCTGGCGATCGCGTCGGCCTCGGCGACTGCCTTGACCGTGTCATCCATGGCCAGCGCCTTCACCCCCGAGTGCACCTGCGCATAATTGTCGGCTTCGACATGCACGTCGGTGGTGGCGTTGATCTTGTGGCTGTCGCCGATCTCCTTCTTCATCCGGCCGTAGAAGCTGTGATGCTTGGTGAAGACGAGATTCTTGTCGAAGACACCCTCCCAGTCGATCGCGACGAGGCATTCGACGGCCTTCTCGAAATTGCTTCCCTTGGCGTAGAAGGAGACAATCTCGCCGGTATCCACGCCTTTGACCGAGGAGAAGGTGTTCACATAGGTCTTGCTGTCGTCGCCATTGGCGGCCGCAAAGGATTCGGCGGTGCCGACAACCAGCTTGGCGCCATGCTTGGCATAGCTGCTGGCGTCGATGTCGAAGACGCCGAGCTTCACGTGGGCATTTGCCTGGGCCGCAGTGCCGGTGGCTTCTGCTGCCGCCTCGACCGTGACGCTCACCGGCTGGACGTCGGGCTTCACCCAGCTCCCGATCTTGGCCTCGATGCTGTAGACATACTTTTCGACGATATTGATCGCCTTCTCGACTGAAGCATCCGAGAACTTGCCCCACTTCAGTGTGCTGGCCACCGCCTTCTGGCAGTTCAGCATCAGCTTGGTCAGCGCCTGACCGCCGTTGTGGTAGTCACCGTGGTCGCCGTCCTTGTCGGTCCCGGGGCCAAACCCCCCTTTGTCATTGTGGCCGGAGTCTTTGAACTTCTTGTCGGAATTTGAATATTTCTTTTTGCTATTCTTGGAGCCTCTGTATGCCATCGTCCTTATCCCTCAAGAAAAGATGCCAGAATTTCCAATCATATTGGGCCCCAATGGGTCGGTAAATTAACGTGATGATACTGCTCGCACCGCGATCTAACGCCGCCGATTGATGCGGTGTCGCTTCCGCATAATCCAGAAGTATCATTTCAACAGAATCCTGCCGCGGCGTCACGCTCCGGCGCGGGGCAATATCTGGCGAACAGGGCGCGGGACCGACGATTGTCTCGGCCGCCGCGGCAGCGTGCTCGAACAGGATGGGCATGTCTTGGGAAAGTGCAGGCTTCTACGTGATCCTGCATTTATCTCACAATATCAATGCGATGCGCTTTTCAGCGGCGACCTGAACGGATGCGAACAAGTCGGGAACGGAGCGGCAACTTGTAAAGCGCACCCGGGCATTGCCCAAGAAGAAAACCCCGGCGCGCTGGCGGGCGCAACCGGGGCGGATCAGAAGAAAGCACTCAACTCTCTCGGCGAAGTCTATCCGACCGCGACTGTCGATGCAATCTCGCGGATGCGCCCTGCCATCGAGGCGTTCAATGCCCTGAGCGCCGAGGATCAGCTAATTCTGGCTGATGCGATTGAGCGGAAGTTCTCGGCCGGTGCGCCAATTCCGGCCTTCGATGAAGTTATCGCCGAGGCCCGGCTTTGGGCGTCCTGGGCCAGCCTCGCCGAACTGCGGGCATATCTTCTGGCCTCTTGGGAAGCCCTGCCGGATCTGAACCGTTCGAAGTTCCTCGCCTTCGCCGACAATGATCGGAGGGCGGCGGCATGACCTTCACAATCGAGGAACTCACCGATTTCTGGATGCCCAAAGTTGCCCGAGCCGGGAACGGATGGGCGTCGGGCTTTGCGCGCTCAATCATCCGCCAGTCCAAGCGGCCTGCGTGGGAACCATCCAGGAAGCAACTCGCGATGATGCGGCGGCTCGTCTCCGAGATGACCGCGCATGAAGATTTCGAACTGATCGAAAACTGATTTCACCCTCGCCTCCGTGCCTCGGGCGCGGTGCGGGGGCATCGATTCACCGGAGCATACCGGCACGACCGGGCACATCCTTTCAGCCGCCCTAGCCTCTGACCGTTGAGCGAAATCAGCGGGCTATGACGATCCGGGGAATGACACCCGACCCGAGAGGAAGCGGCTCCTGCTGGCTCTTCTCAGAAACGCGACACGAAACCCGCGCGGCATTGACCGGGGGCGAGACACCGGGACGACTCCCAGGACTCGTTTGGGTGAGATCCCCAAGGGAAGGCGGTTGGCCCCCGATATCAGGCATCGCGTGGATACGGATCGAGGCAGCGCAGGGCCTTCTCTCAGGAAGTGGGGGGAAGGAGCGGGTGCAGGAGTGTGCTTAATGCGAATAGGTAAGTTAAGTAGACCTTAGTATTAGGCATGTGATATAGGTAAAGCAAGCTGACCTAATGAGGATCAGGATGAACAAGATCAAAATCGTAGGCGTAACCACCGCATATGCCGAGGCGTGGGAAGACGGATCGCGGCTCGTCGGCCATGTCGATGTGCTGACCGGCGGCATTCTCATGCAGGGGTGCATTGTCATCGAGCGGCCGAATGGCAGCCACATCTGCATCCCGCCACGTGTGCCGGGCAACCGTGGACAGAACCGCGCGCTCAAGTTCGTGAGCCGAGACCTGAAGGATGCGATCACGAGCGCCGCTGTCGCCGCACTGGAACGCCTCGATGGGTGATCTGGTCCCAATGCCCCAGAATGTTGACGGGGGAGGTGTCGCGGAGCGGGCTTCTTCTCTCTCGCTGTGACAGTCGAAAGGAACGAAAATGGCAATCTATACGAACGACCCCTGCGGCCCCGCATCCGGTGTGGCCATTATTTCCCCCAATGACGTTGCCGACATCGCAGCGCCGGTGCGCGCCTTTCTGGTGAACGAGAATGGCGACGTGACCGTCACGATGATTGACGGCTCTGTGGCGACGCTTTTCGGTCTCACCGCCGGGACGGTCTACCCGTTCAGAATTCGAAAGCTGCACGCGACGGGCACGACCGTAACCGGACTCGTCGGGATGCTGTGATGAAACCAGCGACCGCCGCGATCCGCTTCATGGAAAGCCTCAAGATCCCGGAAGGCCCTCTTGCGGGCCAGCCGGTGAAGCTTGCGCCGTTTCAGAAACAGTTCGTTCGTGGCGCGCTGGCTCCCGAGGTGCAGGTTGCGGTTCTCTCGATCGGCCGGGGCAACGCGAAGACGGCACTGTCGGCAGGCGTAGCTCTTGGGGCGCTGCTTGGCGAATTCGACCGGCAGCCTCGGCGGGAGATCCTGATTGCGGCAAGGACGCGCGATCAGGCCCGCATTGCGTGGGATTTTGTCGCCGGATTCGCGCACTCTTTGCCTGACGAGAAGCAGGAGCTTCTGACCTTCCGGCGCTCGCCGCGCCTTGAAATCGAATACCAGGGCGATGGGGGCGGGCATTTCGTCCGAGCCATCGCGGCGGATGGCAAGTCGATCCTCGGCAGCGCGCCAACGCTCGTTCTCATGGACGAACGCGGGCACTGGCCGCTCGACAAGGGGAACGACCTCGAACACGCGCTTCTGTCCGGTCTCGGCAAGCGGGGCGGCAAAGCGCTGATTATTTCGACCTCGGCGGCGGATGATGCGCACCCCTTCTCGCGCTGGATCGATGATCCGCAGCCCGGAACCTATGTGCAGGAACACCGGCCCCCGCCCGGCCTTCCGGCCGATGACCGCGAAAGCCTGCTGATCGCCAATCCGGGCGCAAAGCACGGCATCGGGGCATCGCTGGAATGGCTGGAAGCAAGCGCGCGGCGGGCCATCGCGCGGGGCGGCTCCACGCTGACGAGTTTCCGGCTCTACAATCGGAATGAGCGTGTCTCCGGTGAAAGCCGCGATGTGCTCTTGACCGTTGACGAATGGATGGCCTGCCAGACCGACGAATTGCCGCCGCGCGCTGGGCCGGTGGTGATCGGCGTCGACCTGGGCGGCTCTGCCAGCATGACAGCGGCGGCGTTCTACTGGCCCGAATCCGGCCGTCTGGAATGTCTTGGCACTTTCCCCTCGATGCCGTCGCTTCTCGACCGGGGGCAGAACGACGGCGTTTCCGACCGTTACGTCACGATGCAGGACCGGGGCGAGTTGTCCGTTCTGGGCGAAAAGACCGTTCCCGTCGCGCCTTGGCTTGTCCAGGTGATGCGGCAGGTCGAGGGCGAGCAGATCGCGGCCTTGACCGCCGACCGCTACAAGCAAGCCGAGCTTGGCGAGGCGATCGACAAGGCGGGCATTCGCTGTCCGATCGTCTGGCGCGGGCAAGGATTCCGGGACGGCGGCGAGGATGTGGAGCGGTTCCGGCGGGCCTGTTTCGACGGCAAGGTGAGGTCACGGCCAAGCCTTCTCATGTCGTCGGCTTTCGCGGATGCGGTCTGCCTGCGCGATCCGGCGAACAATCTGAAACTTGCCAAGGCCCGCAGCACGGGCCGCATTGACGCGGCTTCCGCAACCGTCCTGGCCGTGGCCGAGGGCGCGCGGATGACGGCCCGGCCCGAGAAGAAATCGCGGGGTGCGGTATGGGTATGAAATGGCATCGCCCGTCTTCCGCAGTGCATCGCGACAAGCGCTGGCCCGCGTTGCGCCTGATGGCGAAGCGGCGGGACCACTTCCGCTGCGTCAAATGCTTCGGGCGCGGCAGACTTGAGGTCGATCACATCAAGCCGGTGCGCACGCATCCCGAACTGTCGTTCGATCTGAACAACTTGCAGACGCTTTGCGGGCGCTGCCACGGGGCGAAGACCCGCAAGGAAGTGGGCTTGCCCGAACTCTCCGAAGACCGCCGCGCATGGCGGGACCACGTGCAGGCAATCGCACGAAACCATCGAGCAAAAAGGAACGAAGATGCTTGATTCAGTGAAAATCTCCCGCCGCCAGTCCGAGATCCGGCAGGCGCTTGCGGGGCTGGTCGGGAAGGACAAGCCGACCGACGATGAAACCCGCCAGATGGATGAATTCGACCGCGAATACCGGTCGAACGAAACCCGATACCGCGCCGCGCTGATCGCCGAGGACGACGAGCGCCGGGAGGCGAAGGGCGAGCTTGAGACGCGTTCCGATCGCGAATGGTCCGAGATCATGGCGGGATTTGAGATGCGACAGGTCGCACTGGCGCTTGACGAAGGGCGGCAGATGGATGGCCGCACCGCTGAAATCGTCTCCGAGCTTCGCAGCCATGGCGGCTATCGCGGCGTGCCGGTGCCTTGGGAGGCTTTGGAGATCCGTGCTGGCGAGACGGTCTCGACCGCGACCCCGGCACCGCTCCGAACCGCGCCTATCATGGAGCGCTTGTTCGCATCGTCTGTTGCCGCGCGCATGGGCGGGCAGATGGTCAACATCGGTGTGGGTGAAATTGAGTATCCGGTGTCTACCTCTCAGGTGACGACCGGCTGGGCGGCGAGCGAGGGCGGCAGCGTTGGTTCTCCCACGGCTTATGAGACGACAGATCGTCCGATGAAGCCGGATCACACGCTGGGCGTTCAGATGAAGATCACTCGCAAGGCGCTCAAGCAGTCGGGGGCCGGGCTTGAACAGGCTGTCCGACGCGACATGAACGGCGCCATCGAGGAAGCGCTGGACAAGGCTGTATTTCTCGGCTCCGGGGCATCCGGCGAGCCGACCGGCATTTTTGCCGGTGCCGCTGCTTGGGGCATCGTCTCGACGGCAGTCGGCGACGTGGCGACTTGGGCAACGATCCGCGAGGAAGTGAAGGAGTTCATGCTCGGGAACGCGGCGAACAGCACGAGCGCTGTCCGGGCCATGTTCCGGCCCGAGGTCTGGAACACAATGGACGATTCCATTTGGGATGCGGGCTCCGGCATCACCGAGTGGGACAGGATGGAGAGCAAACTCGCGGCTGCCGTCCTGACGAACAACGCGCTCGCGGCTCCGACTGGCTCGCCTGCCGCATCGAGTGCCGTCCTGACGACGAGTGCGGGCGGGGTTCCGCCTTTCTTCGTTGGCACCTGGGGCGCGGTCGATCTGATTCGGGACCCCTACGCGGACGCAGCGCAGGGCGGGCTGCGGCTCACGGCGTTGGCGACAATGGACGTGACGGTCTCGCGCGCGGTCCAGACCCGCATCCTGACCGGAATTCAATAATGGATCACGGGGTTCATCTTGGGAGCCTTGAAATCCGGGACTCCGGGGACGGCTCGCGCCGTCTCCGGGGCCGCTTCCCCTATGGTAAGCGGGCGGTCATCTCTGACGGCGGAAGGCGCGGAAGGCCCCAGAAGGAGGAGTTCGCTCCGAAGGCGTTCGCCTATCGTGTCGAGAAACCCGACGAGGAAATTCACCTTCTACTTGGGCATTCCTACGACCAGCCGCTTGCGAGCAAGCTGAACGACACGCTGATCCTTGAGGATACCCCGGAGGCACTGAAATTCGAGGCCATCATACTTCCGCCGGTCCAGCGAACGACTTTCTGGATGAATTTCTGGGCCGGATTTCAGGCGGGGCTGATCGTCGGGCTTTCGCCGGGCTTTCGCCTGCCGCCGGAACGCGCCGTTCCCGCCGAGGAGGCCGAGCAGATCGAGGAGGAAGATCCCGAGGAAGGCGACGCGCTGATTCGGACGATTTTTCAAGCGCTTCTGTTCGAAATCTCTCTGGTGACGCGCCCGGCCTATTCCGAAACCGAAGTCGAGGCCCGGAGCCTGATCATGCCGCCGAGGCCGCAGTTTCGTGCCCTTGATCGCTGGAGGCTTTAATGGTCGCGACACTTCATGAAGTCGAAGCGGAACCGGCGGATTGGCCAGCCTCCCCGGCACTGGAACCGGCCGAAGCCGCACTCGATCCGGCGTTCATCTGGCAGCGCATCGAGGCTTGGGTGTCACACCGGTGGACGCCGCGCGAAGTCGTCTGGATTGTCGAGGGACCGGGCGAATGGGTGCCGCGTCTCACACCGGCCGTGATTGAATCGGTCGAGGTCTGGAGCGACGGCTGGCAGGCGGTGGCGCTCGATGCCTCGCCCCTCGGCGGTTACGCTTTGCCCGGCGAAGGGCCGTATCGCTTCACGGCGACGGCTGGCGGCGGCACGGTCCCGGCGGCGGTGAACGAGGCGTTTCGGCGGCTGGCCGAATACTTCGCCGGGCACGATGGGCGATGGAGTGGTGCGACCTCCGAAGTGGAGGAGATCGGCGAGATCAAGACGAGTTCCGAGCGTTCCGTGACCTGGCTCGCGCGGGCGATGGCTTACAGCGGCGCGGCCGATCTTCTGCGACCCTATCGGAGGCTATGACATGGGATTGATTCAGCGAATCTTCGGGAAATCGGAACCGATAGAGAAAAGGGCCAGTGCTTCCGGGTTCACGGCGGAAATCGTCGCGGCGCGGGAGAGTTACATCTCGGGTTCGCGCGGCATCGCCGAACTGACTGCGACGGCGCAGACGTGCATCTCGCTCTGGGAAAACGGGCTCTCGCTCGCGGACGTTTCCGGCACCGATCTGCTCGACCGCCGGTCTCTCGCGCTTCTGGGGCGCTCTGTGGCTCTGCGGGGTGAGGCGTTGTTTCTGATCGGGGACATGGGGCTTGTGCCGTGCAGCGATTGGGATCTTACGACGCGCAACGGCATCCCGCGCGCCTATCGCCTTTCCATCTCCGAGTCTGGCGGCGGGCGCTCGCAAACCGCTTTGGCAGCCGAAGTCATTCACCTGCGCGTCGGCTGCGACGTGGCGGCACCCTACTACGGCACCGCGCCGCTCAAGCGGGCCAGCCTGACGGCCGGGTTGCTGCAGGCGGTGGAATCTGCCTTGGCCGAAGTCTACGAGTTTGCCCCGCTCGGATCGCAGATCGTCCCGTTCCCGGAGAGCGCGGAGACCGACATGGAAAAGCTCGGCCGGGGCTTCCGTGGAAAACGTGGCCGCGTCATGTTGCGGGAGAGCGTGTCTGTTTCAGCGGCGGGCGGGCCGCAGCCCAACGCCGACTGGCGCCCTTCGGACGTGTCGCCGGACCTGTCCAAAAGCATGTCGCTGGAAGCCCTTGCCGCGGCGCGCGACGCGATTGCGGGTTCCTTCGGCGTCTTGCCGGGCCTTCTCAATCCGGCGACCACCGGCCCTATGGTGCGCGAGGCACAACGGCATCTCGCCCAATGGCAACTCCAGCCGATTGCAGCGATCCTTGCCGAGGAGGCATCCCGCAAGCTCGGAACGCGGGTGCAGATTGACACGATGCGGCCCTTGCAGGCGTTCGACGCGGGCGGGCGAGCACGGGCAATGGCGGGAATCATCCAGGCGATGGCTCAGGCGAAGGAATCTGGTGTCGACCCGGCTGCTGCACTGAAACTGGTAGACTGGACTTCTGACGGAATGAGCGATCAGACCTAAAATGATCCCGTAGCTTAACGGGTCACTTTGGACTGACCAGATCAAGAAATTCCCCCGGATCGGCGAGGAAGTGGGGGATGCACGCTTCATTCAAAGCCGCTTCCTCTGGATCTCTTGCTGCCAAACTCAAACATGCGTTGCGTTGGAACAGGAGAAATGACCGACGCTGTTCCTCTTGTCTCTCCGCCATTTCCTCGGCAAGTGCCCGCTGTTCGTGAGCCAACATACCAGCCGCACGCTGATCAATGTCGGATTGCCGCTTGAATTTGTAGTCGGAGGGATCGAAGAAGTAACTATCATCACGATAGCTGGCAGCCATGCAGGCTACACCATCGGTTGACATGAATTGTTCAAATTCTTGGTCCACCGGATATGGGAGGTCTGCGAGGGCGTTGAGCATTTGCCCTGCCACCTGAACCTTACGAGTACGCAGACATTCCTCAACAAGACTAGTGATGTTCTGCAGTTCTGGCTCATGAACTTCCGCTGCTCGGGCCACATCAACGGCGGCCATAGCAGCAAGGACCGCAATCCCTATCTTAATGGCGAAGATCATCTAACGGGCATCCAAGGTGGCTAATATTTTTTCGTTCAAGCGCTCGTGCAGACGATGCAGGCGGTCGAGAGAGGGAACGCGCTTCGACGCCTAAGAAATATTCTAAATGTTTAGCTCTCTTCTGGTAGTCTTCCCTGGCACTTTTTCCGGATTAGATCTGTAATTCCATTGTAAAGCCTGCGAGCAATCGCTTAAAATTTCAAGAAATTCCACTCTATTTTTTGATGTTACTCTTGAATGTTTGTCGGCGTTCCAGATGCTTTCAGCAATTTGCAGGGCGACTTGGTAAAGTGATCTTTCGGACATTTTTCACCTGTTCTTGAGTCGAATGCCTGGCCCGCCGCCGTTGGGATCAATAAATATTACTCCTGCGACCTCCAATGCCGATCGGATTGTCGCGACGGTGCCTTCCTTTAGTATATCGCCTCGCTCAAAACGTGCAATCGTGTTGGGCGAAACTTGCGCGAGTTCGGCGAGTTCGCGGACGCCTAGACCAAGAGCGCTCCGCGCCATTTTGCACTGAATCGGCTGCATTGGTAACATGGTTACTTTTCTGTTGCTCATTTCGTTTCGAGTGGTATAGTAACACAGTTACTAAAAATCTCACAAGGAGCAATGCAATGGCAGCCAAGACCGGATTGCCCGCGCCGCAAGATCACTTTGCCAGAATGCAGACTATCGCCCTGCGTCTTGAGATGATGCTGTCCGCCGCGAACATACTGCAGAACGAAACATGCAACCTGGGCGAGGCCATCGCGATCACCGAAGTCGCGGAGGAACTCGCCCGTGAGCTGAATGCCGGACTAGATTCAAGCCGACTTTCCAGACTTGAGGGCGTGGCATGATCCCGGATCACATTCGAAAAAACTACGAAGCGACCGATGAGAAATTAGGTCGGATCGCGATGCTCCTGCGGGGTGCGTCTTCGCTCATACAGCTCGAAAACCGCCGTAACGAGGCAGATCTCTTGATCGATCTCGCCTTGGAGGCGATGGAGGAAGCGGAAAAGCTCCGTTATTTAGAATGGGTTGGCCTCGGCGGGAAATGTCTTGACCTGCCGCCGGACGAGATCGCCAAAGCGCGCGGGGAGGAGCTTGTGCGCCCGGTGGTTGCCGAGCAGTAGCGAATATTTGGCAGACTGATCACCATTTGGATTGAGAGTCTCACATTCTACTTGCAACGCACCGTGGATTGTGGGAGTTTCATTCCAATTGGAGTGAGGCCGATGCGAGCAAAAGAACTGGTCCCAATTCTGGCGGAGATCTATGGCGTCCCGTTTGAGACGGCGTTCATGATCGACCGTTCGCTATCCGAAGCTGGGCTGCGCGCAAAAGGCCGAGGCCGGAGCCTTCCTGAGATGACACGCCGCGAGGCAATCATTTTCCTCGTTGCCTGCATGATCACGCTCAAGGCCACAAGAGCTGGGCAGGAGGTCCAGTCTTGGTTGTCCGCGGATGGCTGGATCAACGACGAAATCGATCTGGGGGTGGAAGCGCCACAGGAGATGATTGGCGAGGATAAGGCCAAGGGTCCGACCATCCGAAATTATCATATGCGAGAGGTAGTCCAACGTCTCAATTATCAACCAAAAGACGGTGACGGCTTGCCCACATACATCAACATGATCGACTGCCTTGTGGCGGTCTGCGACATGCTGGAAGCCAATCACCTAACCGGCGAGGCACTAAAATTCGAGATCAGCGTTTCGCACGGCTGGGCTGCAGTCTCGGTCAATGAGCGGTTCTCCGGGGGATACTCCGAAATCCGCTTCCAAAGTGAAGCCGGGGCGGATGATCCGATTTCCTTTGAGACGCAAATCAGCAAGTCAGCCGTGGTCTACGGTAACGCGCTTCTGGCGCTGGCGGTCCGCACCGCCCCCGAGTTGAAAGGCAAAAGGAGTGACAATGGGTAAGCGTGTCATTCTTGGCGACCGTCCACCGTCCTACGTTTCCAAGGCTACGTTGGCGGCAGAACTCGACATGAGCGAATCCACAGTGGATTCCTATGTCCAGCGCGGTTTGCTGCCAAAGCCGTTCAAGTGGGGCGGTTCCGTCCGCTGGTGCTGGGCTGATGTGGCTGCTTGTCTCAACGCGCAGGCGGGCAGTGGCAACGATCAATTCATGGCGGGGCTGGATAATGTCTAAGGTGTCCTTGCCGCGCCACGTGCATCGCGTCGCCTCTCGTGGCCGCGAATACTTCTACTATCAGGAGGGAAGGGGAACCGCGCAAGCGGGCGAGCGTATCCGCCTTCCTGATGATCCTCAGACGCCGGAATTCTGGAACGCCGTCCGGCAGGCGCAGGGCACGTTCGGCCCAACGCCGACTGATACGGTTGGCGCGCTGATTGATGCGTTTGAGGTCTCTTGGGAAACCCGTCAACGGAAGATCACCAAGGGCACGCAGGACCATTATCGGCGCTATCTCAAGCCCCCGCGCAAGGCATGGGGCGATTTGCCCGCGCGAGAACTGCGACCGCGCCATGTGGATGCGCTCGTTCGCAAGATCGGGGCTGAGAAGCCGGGGGCTGCGAACAACGTTCTGGATGCCCTCAAGGCGCTGGTCGCTTGGGCGAATGGGCCAGTGGAGCTTCTGACGCATGATCCGACGCAGGGGGTAGAGAGATTTGCGAAGGGCGAGGGGCACCACCCTTGGACGCCTGAACAGCTTGCCCATGCGGAACAGACTTTCACCGGCATGGTGCGGCGCTTCTACTTCCTGAGCCGCTACACGGGTCAGCGGATCAGCGATGTGGTGCGGCTAAACCCCACGCACGAAGACGAGGGCGGTTTCAGCTTGTCGCAAAAGAAAACCGGGGTGAAGCCGTGGTGCCCGATCTTCCCGGAGCTTGAGGCGGAAATGGCGAAATGGGAGCGCAGGCCCGGTCCATATCTCATCCAGGAGGAAGGAAAGGGCAAGGGTAAGCCATTCAGCACCAACCAGATGTGGAAAATTTTTGACCGCGAGCGACAGAAGCACCCAATACTTGCGGGTGCGGTGCCACACGGGTTGCGCGCCAATGCTGTCATCCGCTTGCGGGGCGCTGGTTACTCGGCGCTGCAAATCTCCGACATGGTGGGGATGTCTGTGGAGATGGTGGAACACTATTGCCGACATGCCGACCGGAAGGCCAGCGGGCAGGCGGTGCTGAGGGAGTTGCGTGAACGAAGCGACGACACGACTGTAAAACACTGGAAAAGTGGAAAGCAAAAATGAAGGAAAAACAGGTTCTTATGGCTCAGAAAAGGGAGTGCAGGCTTCTGTTGCCAGGTGCCTGCGAACCCCGCCAGAACCTGCTAGGATCCTGGACTTCAGAAGTCGGTCTTTGTCACTGCATTACGCAGCGACGCGAACCGGAGCGTAGTTGTCGTTGGCAACTATACTATGTGAACCGATAACGGTGGTATCTCACCGAGCGAAAGCCAACCCCTTTAGACGTCCGTCGATCCTGTTTCGGCCCCTTGTATCCCCCAACGAGGGTATTCTGGTGGAGCCGCCGGGTACCGCCCCCGGGTCCGATCCGCTTATTACGGGCGCGTTTATCGCCATAGTCCCGTTTCCGGGACACGAGGAATATAATACGTTCCACCGGCGGTTTGAAGGGGGCATCCGCCAAAGCCGGCAAGTGCCTTCAGGGGCCATCGGCCGGGAGGGCGAAGCTCAGCGCACTCACCCCCACCTCCCGCACCAGCTTGCGGCGCATCGCGCGTTCGAAGTCGGCATGATCCTCGGCGAGCTCCACGAAGGCGCCGGGCCCCTGGATCACGAACTGATCGTAGTAGATCGCCAGCACGTCCCGGTTGTGCCCGATCACCAACCCGTTCACCGTCACGTCGCGCAGCATCGGCAGGGTGTGGATGTCGCCAGGCCAGACGCCGTCGTTGTTGGTGCCGTCCCCCGAAATGTCGAGCTTGCGCTCGAGGCAGTCGGGCCCGACATCGAGCAGCCGGCCGCCGAAGGCCATCGCCGCGCCGATTGCGGTCGGGAGGTTTGCATGAGTCCGCGGCATGGCGGCAAGTCCGACGGCAATGGCCTTGAGATCCTCTGGCTCCTCGATGACCCGCCAGTTCTGCCGCACCAGCTGCTGGTGCCGACCGCTCCATTCATAGACGAGGAGCGCCACCGGCTGGCCCGGCACGGCAAAGAATGCACGCACGACCTCGGGGGCGGTCAGCGCTGCCGCCAGCCCCTGCTTCTGCAGCGCGTATTCGAACGAGTCCACCGAGGAGGAGACATCGAGGGCGAGGGCGAGCGCGAGGCGGCACCCGGCCGCCTCCGCCTTCAGGGGCAGCAGGGCGAGGAACGCCAACGCGAGAGACCGCCGCCCCATGCCACTCACCAGCTTCCGGTGTTTTCCATGCTCGCCCAGGGCTCGGCCTCGGGCAACGCCTCGCCGATCTGCAGCAGCTCGATCGAGATGCCGTCGGGCGAGCGCACGAAGGCCATGTGCCCGTCGCGCGGCGGCCGGTTGATCGTCACGCCCGCCTCCTGAAGCTTCTCGCACATCTTGTAGATGTTCTCGACGCCGTAGGCGAGATGACCGAAGTTCCGCCCGCCGGTATAGGTCTCGTCGCTGTCCCAGTTGTAGGTGAGTTCGACCGCGGCCTCCTCCTGGCCGGGAGGGGCGAGAAAGACGAGCGTGAACTTGCCCTTCTCGTTGTCGATACGCCGCACCTGCGTTAACCCGAGCAGATCGCAGTAGAAGCGCTTCGACTCCTCCAGGTCGGTCACCCGCACCATCGTATGGAGGTATTTGATCTTCATGTTGCGTCTCCTGCTGTATTCCATTCTATATGTAGACGAAACGAATCCCGATCCGGATCGTCCAAGAGGTTAACATATGTCGCTCAGTGCAGAACAAAAGGCTGAGATCGCAGCCCAGCGTGAGACGGCGCGGGAAACCCTGCGCGCCACCGCACCCGGAATCGAGCAGCATCTCCACACGGCGATCCCGGTTCTCGACCATGGTTTCGTGCGCGTCGTGGACTACATGGGCGACGATGCGGCAATCGTTCAGGCCGCACGGGTCTCCTATGGCGCCGGCACGAAGAAGGCCCGCGACGATTCCGGCCTCATCCGCTATCTCATGCGCCACTGGCACTCGACCCCGTTCGAGATGTGCGAGATCAAGCTGCATGTGAAGCTGCCGGTCTTCGTGGCGCGGCAGTGGATCCGCCACCGCACCGCCAACGTGAACGAATATTCCGCGCGCTATTCGATCCTCGATCGCGAGTTCTACATCCCGGCACCGGAACAGCTTGCCGCACAATCCTCGACCAACAACCAGGGCCGCGGCGAGATCCTCGCCCCGGAGGAGGCTGCGCGCGTGCTCGACATCCTGCGCTCCGATGCGGGGCGCGCCTACGATCATTACGAGACGATGCTCTCGACCGAGGGCAAGCAGGGCCTCGCCCGTGAGCTCGCCCGCGTGAACCTGCCCGCCAACATCTACACCCAGTGGTATTGGAAGGTGGACCTTCACAACCTCTTCCACTTCCTGCGCCTGCGCGCCGACCCGCACGCGCAATACGAGATCCGCGTCTATGCGCAGGCGATCTGCGAGGTGGTGAAGGATTGGGTGCCAGCCGCCTATGCCGCCTTCGAGGATTACCGCCTCAACGCCGTTGCCTTCTCCGGCAAGGGCATGGACTGCCTCCGCCGGATGCTTGCGGGCGAAACCGTGACCCAGGAAGACAGCGGCATGAGCAAGGGCGAATGGCGGGAGTTCGAGGCAAGCCTCGCCCGCTGACGGTCAGTCCGCGATACCGGTCAGCGCCTTGAGCCGCGTGTGATCGACGTGAGATACGAAGTCCAGCATGTAGCTGTTCACCTGCGGATCGCCGGTGAGCCCGCGCCCCGCGACCGATCCGAAGGTCGTGAAGGCCGTTTCCAGCGCGCCGGGGCCTTCGAAACGGAAAGCGTCCTGCATTTCCCCGTGGCAGGTCTCAAAGGCAAGCTTCTCGAAAAGGCGTGCCATTTTCTCGCTCACCTCGTTCGCCGTCTCCGGCGGCACCTGCGCAAGCTCGCCCACGGCGGGATTCTGCAGATAGGCCGTCACCACCCAGCGGATCAGCGTCAGCCGGTCGGCATCCGTGGCGCTGGCAACGATGCACTCGCTGAGCCTGTTCTGGTAGGGGCCGGCTTCTGACGGCGCGGAGGCGGGTATCTGCACCGCAATGGCGGCCACGAGTGTCACGAAAAATCGGGTCATCTCAAATCTCCCAGTCAATGTCTCTGGGATCACCGATGATGGATGAACAAACCGTTAACACCCGACCGCGCCGGTCAACCATTCCACGGCGCGCCAGGAACACCATCTGGAGCGAGGCGAAATCGCGCGACTCCGATGCCACGGCACGAACGCGCAGAGGCCAATGAGGCGCTGCCTTGGGGTGAACCTAGGGGCGTTCGTCCCGGGGGCGCAGTGGCCGAGGCGTTTCACGAGGCACCCGACGTGCGGCAGCAGGCTCGTCCGTCCCGGACCTTTTGCACCCGCCCGGCGTTTGGCGTAAAGTTCCTCCCGCTGCGTGAGGCCGCGCGGCGGGAGACGTGAGGAGACCTGCGCGCGATGACCAAGCCTGCCCGTGAAAGCCTCGCCGATCTCTGCCGTGAACAGGGGGTAAGGCTCACCGGCCCGCGCAAGGTGATCATGCAGGTGCTCTCGGAGGCGACCGATCATCCGGATGTCGAGGAGCTGCACCGGCGGGTGAGCGCGATCGATCCCGGCATCGCGATTGCCACGGTCTACCGGACGATGAACCTGCTCGAGCAGAACGGGCTCGTCGAGAAACACACCTTCGCCGACGGGCGGGCCCGCTACGAGGCAATCGGCCGCGGCCATCACGACCATTTCATCAATATCGAGACCGGCGAGGTGGTCGAGTTCCGCTCCGACGAGATCGAGCGCATCCAGACCGAGATCGCCCGCCGCTACGGCTTCGCGATCGTCGATCATCGGCTCGAGATCTACGTCCGCCCGCTCCCGAAACGCCCGGCCTGAGGCGCGCGGGCGGCCTCAGTATTCCTCGACATGCACGACGCCCTGCACCGCCTTCAGGGCGCCGATCACCTGCGGCGTGACCGGGAAGGGCTCGGGCAGGGCGAGTTCCACCTCGCCGGGCAGATCCGCCCCCATCAGCACGATGCTCACGGGGCCGAGCGGGGCCGAGCGCGTTTCGGACTTTATCATCCCGAGCCGCGTGGCGAGCGAGCCGAGTGCACGTTCCTCGTCGACGAAGAGCCGGAGCCCCGCGCTTGCCGTGCTCCGGAGCGCGAGGTCGATCGGCTGCGCGCCCTTGGCCTGGAGCCCCAGCTCGTCTCCCTCGGGTGTGGCCACCACCGTCAGCACCACATTGCGCCCGGGCTCGAGAAAGTCGCGGGCGACGTCGAGCACGTCGGAGAACATCCGCACCTCGTAGAGCCCCGTCGGGTCCGAGAGCTTCACGAAGGCAAAGCGGTTGCCGCGCGCCGATTTCCGTTCATCCCGCACCGAGACCGCACCCGCGATCCGCGCCACGGTCGGCGCGCCGTTCGAGACGGCCTTGCGCAAAAGCTCGGCATAGCTCAGCACCCCCTCGCGCTTGAGGGCGCCCGCGTAGTCGTCGAGCGGGTGGCCGGAGAGATAGAAGCCGATCGCCGCATGTTCCTGCGCCAGCCGCTCCATCGGTGTCCATTCGTCGGGCGCGGGCAGCCGCGGCGCAGGCAGCGCGTCCACCGCCTCGCCGAAAAGGCTCACCTGCGCCGAGGCGCGTTCGTCATGGGCCTGGCCGGAATAGGCGATCAGCGCCTCGATC
Organism: Amaricoccus sp. B4; assembly: GCF_043226085.1. Lineage (NCBI taxonomy): Bacteria > Pseudomonadati > Pseudomonadota > Alphaproteobacteria > Rhodobacterales > Paracoccaceae > Amaricoccus > Amaricoccus sp. B4. The sequence continues at coordinate 2,062,070 of NZ_CP171225.1, read as the reverse complement.
GAGCGGAAGACCTTGTGCCGGTTCGAATCGAGCGCATCCAGCGCGCCGGAGCGGGCCAGCATCTCGAGCGCCTTCTTGCCCACCCGCCGCAGGTCCACCCGCGCCGCGAGATCGAAGAGCCCGGTGAATTTCCCCTTCTCGCGGCGTTCCTCGGCGATGAGCCGCATCGCATCGACGCCCACGTTCTTCAGCGCCCCGAGCGCGTAGACGATCTTGCCCTCCGCGACGGTGAACCCCGCCTCGGAGCGGTTGACGCAGGGCGGCAGCGTCTCGATCCCGAGCCGGTCGACCTCCTGCTTGTAGATGCCGAGCTTGTCGGTGAGATGGATGTCGCAGTTCATCACCGCGGCCATGAACTCCACCGGATGGTTCGCCTTGAGCCAGCCCGTCTGGTAGCTCACCACCGCGTAGGCCGCGGCATGGGACTTGTTGAAGCCGTAGTTCGCGAACTTCTCGAGCAGTGCGAAGACCTCCTCGGCCTTCTTCTGCCCGACCCCGTTGGCCTTCGAGCCGTCCACGAACTTCGGCCGCTCGGCGTCCATCGCCTCCTTGATCTTCTTGCCCATCGCCCGCCGCAGCAGGTCGGCGCCGCCGAGCGAATAGCCCGCCATCACCTGCGCGATCTGCATCACCTGCTCCTGGTAGACGATGATGCCCTGGGTTTCCTTCAGGATGAAGTCGATCGAGGGGTGGAGGCTCTCGAGCTCCTCCTTGCCGTTCTTGACGTTGCAGTATTTCGGGATGTTCTCCATTGGTCCCGGCCGGTAGAGCGCCACGAGCGCGATGATGTCCTCGATGCAGGTGGGCTTGAGCTGGCGCAGCGCCGAGCGCATCCCCGCACTTTCCACCTGGAACACCGCCACCGTCTGCGCGCTGGCGTAGAGATCATAGGTCGGCTGGTCGTCGAGCGGGATCTGCCCGATATCGACCTCCACCCCGCGAAGCTTCAGGAGGTCGAGCGCATTGCGGATCACCGTCAGCGTCTTGAGGCCCAGGAAGTCGAACTTCACGAGGCCCGCGTCCTCGACCACCTTCATGTTGTATTGCGTCGCCGGCATGTCCGAGCGCGGATCGCGGTAGAGCGGCACCAGCTCGTCGAGCGGCCGGTCACCGATCACCACGCCCGCGGCATGGGTCGAGGCGTTCCTGAGCAGCCCCTCGACCTGCTGGGCGATGGTGAGGAGGCGCTCGACCTGCGGCTCGGCCTTCGCGGCCTCGCGGAGCCGCGGCTCGTCGGCCAGCGCCTTCTCGACGCTCACCGGCTTCACGCCCTCGACCGGGATGAGCTTCGAGAGCCGGTCCACCTGCCCGTAGGGCATCTGCAGCACGCGCCCGACGTCGCGCACCGCGGCCTTCGACAGCAGCGCGCCGAAGGTGATGATCTGCGCCACCTTCTCGCGGCCGTATTTCTCCTGCACGTACTGGATCACCTCCTCGCGGCGGTCCATGCAGAAGTCGATGTCGAAGTCGGGCATCGAGACGCGCTCGGGGTTGAGGAAGCGCTCGAAGAGCAGCGAATAGCGCAGCGGGTCGAGGTCGGTGATGGTGAGCGCATAGGCGACCAGCGAGCCTGCGCCCGAGCCGCGCCCCGGCCCGACCGGGATGTCATGCTCCTTGGCCCACTTGATGAAGTCCGACACGATCAGGAAGTAGCCCGGGAAGCCCATCCGCTCGATGATGCCGAGCTCGTAGTCGAGCCGCTTCTCGTACTCCTCCACCGGGGCGGCATGCGGGATCACCTCGAGCCGCTTCACCAGCCCCTCGCGCGCCTGCCGCCGCAGCTCCTCCACCTCGTCATCGGCGAAGCGCGGCAGGATCGGCGCGCGCTTGAGCGGCCGGGCCGCACAGCGCCGGGCGATCTCGACCGTGTTCTCGACCGCCTCGGGGAGATCGGCGAAAAGCTCCACCATCTCGTCCTGGCTCTTGAAGCAATGCTCGGGCGTGAGGCGCCGCCGCGGCTCGTTCTGATCGACATAGGCCCCGTCGGCGATGCAGATCAGCGCGTCATGCGCCTCGTACATCGAGCGCTTGGGGAAATAGACGTCGTTGGTCGCCACCAGCGGCAGATCCAGATCATAGGCGAGGCCCACGAGCCCGGGCTCGGTGGCGACCTCGGGGCCCCAGAGCTGCCCGTCCTCGTCCCGGTGGCGCTGCAGTTCGACATAGAGCCGGCCGGGGAAGAGCGCCGCGAGGCTCTGCGCCAGCACCTGCGCCCGGTCCGGATGGCCGTCGCGGATGAGCTGGCCGAGCGGGCCACCCGCCCCGCCGGTGAGGCAGATCAGCCCCTCGGCATGGGCGCGCAGGGCCGCCATCGGGACATGCGGCAGTGCCTGACCGGCGTCGAGATAGTTGATCGAGGTGAGCTTCAGCAGGTTGCCGAGCCCCGTCTCGTTCTGCGCGAGCAGCACGACAGGGCGGGGCGGGGGCACCGCATCGCCCGGGTTGACCGCCTCGGCATGGGCAAGGTCGAGCTGGCAGCCCATGATCGGCTGGATGCCTGCCTTCGCCATCACCTGGCTGAACTCCATCGCCCCGAACAGGTTGCCGGTATCGGTGAGCGCGACCGCGGGCATTCCGGCCGCCTCGCAGAGGCCGGGAAGCTTCTTCACCGGCACGGCGCCCTCAAGAAGCGAATAGGCGGAATGGAGGCGGAGGTGGATGAATCGCGGCTTTGACATGGCGCGAGACTAGGGGGGGCGCGAGGCCAGGTCCACTGCCGGATTTGCGCTCCGCCGTCCGCGGCGCGAGGCCGGATCGGCATTGACACAGAGCCCGTCGCATCGCATCAGCGGCGCTTTCCGGGCGGGGATTCGCAAGCGGTGCAGGAAGGCTACATCGAGCTCGATTTCGGTCCGGCCGGGGGGGCGGCACGCTTCGCCGCGCCCGTGGCCCGGGTGACTGCCGATGTCCCCGCCGATGTGCCCGCAGCGCTCGAGGCGATCGAGGCGGCGCAGGCCGCCGGGCTCTGGGCGGCGGGCTATGCAAGCTATGAGCTCGGCTATGTGCTCGAGCCCCGGCTCGCCCCGCTCCTGCCCGCCGAGCGTCGCCTGCCGCTCCTCGATTTCTGCCTCTTCGCGGCCGCACCGGGGCCCGCGCGGCCCGCAGCGCCCGGTGGGGTACTCTCGGCCTTCCGCCCGCGTTGGAGCCGGGAGGAATACGCGGCGGCCTTCGAGCGCGTTGCCGATTACCTCCGGGCGGGTGATATCTACCAGGTGAACCTCACCATGCCGCTCGATGGCCGCTGGGAGGGCGATCCTGCCGCGCTCGCCGCCGCGCTCGCGGCGCGGCAGCCGGTCGGCTTCGGGGCGCTGGTGGCGCTTGGTGAAACCGTGCTGCTCTCGCGTTCGCCGGAGCTCTTCTTCGCGCTCGACGGGCAGGGCGGGATCGAGGCGTGGCCGATGAAGGGCACCGCGCCCCGCGACACCGATCCGGCCCGCGACGCGCACCTCGCCGCGGCCCTCGCGGTCGATCCCAAGAATCGCGCCGAGAACCTGATGATCGTCGATCTGCTGCGCAACGACATCGGCCGGATTGCCGAGATCGGTTCCGTCCGGGTGCCGGCACTCTTCGAGGTCGAGACCTACGCCACCGTGCACCAGATGATCTCGCGGGTTCGGGGCCGTCTCCGCCCCGGCACCGGCCTTGCTGGTCTCTTCGCTGCGCTCTTTCCCTGCGGCTCCGTGACCGGTGCGCCCAAGGTCCGTGCGATGGAAATCATCCGCGAGCTCGAACCCTGGCCGCGCGAGGCCTATTGCGGCGCCATCGGCTGGCTCGCGCCGGACGGCCGCGCCGCCTTCAACGTGCCGATCCGCACGCTGACGCTCTCGCCGGGCGGCGCTGCGGTGCTCAACGTCGGCGGCGGCATCGTCGCCGATTCGACGGCCGCATCGGAATACGAGGAAGCACTGTGGAAAGCGCGTTTCGCGGCCCCCTTCCCGGAGGGCTGACCCTCATCGAGACTTTCGGCTGGCGCGAGGGAGCCTTTGTCCGGCTGGAGCTGCATCTTGCGCGCCTCGAAGCGACGGCGCGTGCCCTCGGCGTGCCCTTCGAGCGCGCGGCCATCGACCGGGCCCTTGCGGCCCTCGGCGGTGCGGATCCCCTGCGCGTGCGCCTCACGCTCGATCTCGCGGGGCGGCCGGCGGTGCAGTCCGCGCCGCTCCTGCCGGGGCCCGAGGTCTGGAAGGTCGCCGTCCATGCCGAACGCCTCGACCCAACTGATCCCTGGCTGCGGGTGAAGACGAGCCTCCGCGCCCGCTACGACCGCGCCCGGGCCGCGCTGCCGGAGGGGCTCGACGAATGGCTCTTCCTCAACACCCGCGGCGAGCTCTGCGAGGGCACGATCACCAATGTCTTCCTGCGACGCGGCGGCCTGCTGCTGACCCCGCCGCTTGCCTCGGGCCTCCTGCCGGGCGTGTTGCGCGAAGCGCTTCTCGACGAGGGGCGCGCCCGCGAGGCGGTGCTCACCGAAGGCGACCTCCGCGAGGGAGAGCTCCTCATCGGCAATTCGCTTCGCGGCCTCTTGCCCGCGCGCCTGGTGCCCTGAATTTGCCATACGAATTCCATATCGATTCCATACGGATTCCATACGCCCTTTTCCGCCTGGCCGGCCCGCGGCGCCTGCGGTTGATGCGCATACTGCCCAAGCACCCGGCACGCCGATCCACCACCGCCCAAACGGCGGGCAGCCACGGGGATACCCTTTGCTCGCGCCTTGCAATCCGGCGGTTTTCATTGCCAGATGACGGCTCTAGCCAGATCCGGAGCCCCGAATGCCGAAATCCGCCGTCTGCCTCGCATCTCGTGTCCGGCACCCGTGATGGCGGTGCTGCGCTTCCGCCTCAACGGCCGCCCCGTCGAAATTCCCGACCCGGCCCCGACGCAAACCCTCCTCGACTGGCTCCGTGAGGAAAAGGCCCTTACGGGCACCAAGGAGGGCTGCAACGAAGGAGATTGCGGGGCCTGCACGGTCATGGTGACCGGCCCCTCGGGCCCCCGCGCGCTCAACGCCTGCATCCTGTTCCTGCCCCAGATCGAGGGGCTTTCGGTCCGCACCGTCGAGGGGCTCGCGGGCGAAAACGGGCTCCACCCGGTGCAGGAGGCGATGGTCGAGCATCACGGCTCTCAATGCGGCTTCTGCACGCCGGGCATCGTGATGTCGCTCGCGGTTGCCCAGATGCAGGGGCGGCAGGACTGGGACGACGTGCTCGCGGGCAACCTTTGCCGCTGCACCGGCTACGCTCCGATCCTGCGGGCCGCCGAGGCCGCCTCCGCGCTTTCCTCGCCCGCGCTCGACCCTCAGGAAGTTTCGCCGCCACGTCAGGATCTCGACGATTTTGCGGACTGGTATGCCGATCATCCCGGCGCCGTGCTCGTGGGCGGGGCGACCGATGTGGGGCTGTGGGTGACGAAGGCGCTGAGGGAACTGCCCGAAGTCGCGTTCCTCTCGCAGGTCGCCGGGCTTGATCGCATCGAGGAAACGCCGGACGGTTTGCGCATCGGAGCCATGGTCGACATGGAGCGCCTGCGTGGGGCGGTCGCGCCACATTACGCCGATCTCGCCGAGATGCTGCGGCGCTTCGCCTCGGTCCAGGTGCGCAATGCCGCGACCATCGGCGGCAACATTGCCAACGGCTCGCCGATCGGCGACAGCCCGCCCGCGCTGATTGCACTCGGGGCTCGGCTGACCCTGCGGCGGGCTGCCGTGCGGCGGGAGATCCCGCTGGAGGATTTCTTCCTTGATTATGGCAAGCAGGATCGCGCGCCGGGCGAGTTCGTCGAAAGCGTCTTCATCCCGGCCCAGCCCGACAGGCTGCGCTGCTACAAGGTGTCGAAACGCTTCGATCAGGACATTTCGGCCGTCTGCGGCTGCTTTGCCCTCACCATCGAAAGCGGCGGGATCGTCGCGGCCCGTATCGCCTTTGGCGGAGTCGCCGCCACGCCGAAGCGCGCGCGCGCCGTCGAGACATTTCTCGTCGGCAAGCCCTGGTCCGAGGCGACGATCCGCTCCGCACAACCGATCTTCGCCGAGGATTACAGCCCGATCAGCGACATGCGCGCCTCCGCTGCCTATCGCGCGCGGCTCTGCGGCAACCTTCTGATGCGCTATTTTCTCGAGACCGAGGGCGCAACGGCGATACGGCTTGCCGGGGAGGCGCTGGCATGACGGTTCATCGATCCCTCCCGCATGAAAGCGGCCCGCTGCATGTCACTGGCACCGCGCGCTATGTTGATGACGTGCCGCTGCCGCCGGGCGCGCTGCATCTCGCCTTCGGCCTCTCGGACCGGGCGCGAGCGCGGATCACGGCCATGGATCTCGACGCGGTGCGGGCCGCACCCGGTGTCGTCGCGGTGTTGACCGCGGCGGATCTGCCGGGAGCGAACGATGTCTCGCCCTCGCCGGTGCCCGAGCCGATGCTGGCCGAGGGCGAGGTGTTCTTCCACGGCCAGCCGCTCTTTCTCGTGGTTGCCGAAAGCCATCTCGCCGCCCGCAAGGCAGCGCGGCTCGGCAAGGTCAGCTACGAGGACCTGCCGGCGCTCCTGACCATCGACGATGGCCTCGCGGTGGACAGTCTGATCGAGCCGCCGGTCGAATATCTGCGGGGGGCGCCGGAACCCGCCATCGCGGCTGCTGCCCATGTCATCGAAGGCACGATGGAGATCGGCGGCCAGGAGCATTTCTACCTCGAGGGGCAGGCGGCCCACGCCGTCCCGGGCGAAGGCGACGAGATTCTGGTGCTCTCCTCGACCCAGCACCCGAGCGAAATCCAGCACAAGGTCGCCCACGCGCTGCATGTGCCCTTCAACGCCGTCCGGGTCGAGATGCGGCGCATGGGCGGCGGCTTCGGGGGCAAGGAAAGTCAGGGCAATGCGCTCGCGGTCTCCTGCGCCGTGGCGGCCCGGCTGACAGGCAGGCCCTGCGCCATGCGCTACGACCGCGACGACGACATGGTGATCACGGGCAAGCGCCATCCCTTCCAGGTGCGTTATCGCGCCGGCGTTGCAGCGGACGGGCGGCTCGAAGGGATCGTTTTCGAGCAGTTCTGCAATTGCGGCTGGTCGAACGATCTTTCGCTGCCCGTGGCGGACCGGGCAATGCTCCATGCCGACAATGCCTATTTCCTGCCGCATGTACGGATCACCTCCCACCGGGTGAAGACCAACCTCTGCTCCTTCACCGCGTTCCGTGGCTTCGGCGGGCCGCAGGGGCTCGTCGGCATCGAGCGGGTGATGGACCATATTGCCGCAAGCCTCCGGCTCGACCCGCTGAGCGTCCGGCAGGCCAATCTCTACGACAGGGAGGGGCCGCGCACCGTCACGCCCTACCACATGGTGGTGGAAGACAACGTGGCGCCCGAGCTCATCGCAGACCTGGCAGTGCGCGCGGACTATGCCGAACGGCGGGCCGGGATCGCGGCCTTCAATGCGGAAAGCCGGGTTCTGAAGCGCGGCATTGCCCTCACACCCGTGAAGTTCGGGATTTCCTTCACGCTCACCCATCTCAACCAGGCCGGCGCGCTCGTCCATGTCTATACCGACGGCTCGGTCCATCTCAATCATGGCGGCACCGAGATGGGGCAGGGGCTGCACACCAAGGTCGCGCAAGTGGCGGCGGGTGTCTTCGGCCTGCCGCTGGGCGCTGTCCGGATCACCGCGACCGATACCGGCAAGGTGCCCAATACCTCGGCTACGGCAGCCTCCTCGGGCTCCGACCTCAATGGCATGGCGGTGAAGGCTGCCTGCGACACCATCGCCGATCGGCTGCGCGATTTCGCCGCCGAACGCTGGCAGATCGATCGTGATGCGATCCGGTTCGAGGGCGGCGAGGTGGTGATCGGTGCCGAGCGGCTGCGCTTTGCAGAACTGGTCGAGGCCGCCTACATGGCGCGGGTGCAGCTTTCGGCAACAGGTTACTACGCCACCCCGAAGGTGCAGTGGGACCGGCGCGCGGGCCGGGGCAGGCCTTTCTACTACTTCGCCTATGGCGCGGCGGTGACGGAGGTCGCCATCGACACGCTTACCGGCGAATATCGCATCCTGCGGGCGGACATTCTCCACGACGTGGGAGCGAGCCTCAACCCGGCCATCGACATTGGCCAGATCGAGGGCGCCTATGTGCAGGGCGCAGGCTGGCTCACGACCGAGGAGCTGGTCTGGGACGGGCAGGGGCGGCTCCGCACCCATGCGCCTTCGACCTACAAGATCCCCTGCGCCTCCGACCGGCCGCAGGTCTTCAATGTGGCGCTCTGGGACGGGCGCAACCGGGAGGAGACCATTCACCGCTCGAAAGCGGTGGGTGAGCCTCCGTTCATGCTCGGGGTGTCGGCCCTCATGGCGATTTCCGACGCGATCGCCGCGTGCGGCGACGGAAGCCGCTACGTCGCGCTCGATGCGCCCGCAACACCGGAACGGGTACTTCGGGCGGTTGATGCCCAGCGGGGCATCGCATGGTGAGCGAGGGCTTCGACCTCGGCGCGATCACGGCGGCAGTGGCGCGCCAAGGCGCTGTTGTTCGCATCGTCGTCGCCGCGTTCCGCGGCTCGGCGCCGCGCGAAACCGGGGCTGCGATGCTGGTCTCGCGCGCGGGGCAATCAGGCACGATCGGCGGTGGCGCGCTGGAGTTCGAGGCGGCGCGTCATGCGCGAGCACTGCTGGATGCGCCACCGGAGCGCTGGGCACGGGCGCTGCTGCAGATGCCGCTCGGCCCTGCGCTCGGGCAGTGCTGCGGCGGGGCGGTGACGCTGCTGCTTGAGCGCTTCGGGCCGGAAGAGGTGGCAGCGCTGGAACAGGAAACCACGCCGGTCTTTGCCCGGCCAGTCGCCTCCGGCACCGCCCCGGAGGCTGTGCTTGGGGCGCGCCGCCAGCGCCGTTCGGCGCGTTCGGGCGAGGGGGGCCAGTCAGGGCTTTCGGACGGCCTGATGGTCGAGCGCTTCGCCGAGCCGGTGCAGCCGGTCTGGCTCTACGGCGCGGGGCATGTCGGGCGCGCCATTGTTCGGGTGGTGGAGGATCTGCCGCTTGCGGTCACCTGGGTCGATACTGCTCGCGCGCGCTTTCCCGAGGCAATCCCGGCGCATGTCACGATGCTGGTCGCCGCCGATCCGGCGCGCGCCGCACTCCATGCAACTGATGACGCGATGCATCTGGTGCTTACCTATTCGCACGCGCTCGATCTGGAGATCTGCCACACGGTGCTCGGGCGACCGTTCCGGCATCTCGGGCTGATCGGCTCGGCCTCGAAACGGGCGCGGTTTCTCTCGCGGCTCGCCGCGCTCGGGCACCCGGAGGCGGCGCTGGCGCGGCTGTCCTGCCCGATCGGCGACCGCAGCCTCGGCAAGCGGCCCGCGGCCATTGCGCTCGGGGTTGTGGCGGAGCTCGTACGGCGGGCCGAGGCCGGAACGGAACAGGAGATGCTGAGCGCATGAGTGTGCTGCTCGATCTCGACGGGATCACCAAGACCTATCCCGGCGTGAAGGCCAATGACGATGTGAGCTTCTCCATCGAAATCGGTGAGATCCACGCGCTTCTCGGCGAAAACGGCGCCGGCAAGTCGACGCTCGTGAAGATGATCTATGGCCTCGCCCGTCCGGATGCTGGCGCCATGCATCTTGGCGGGGTTGCCTACGCTCCGCATGGGCCGGTGGCGGCGCGGGCGGCCGGGGTCGCCATGGTCTTCCAGCATTTCTCGCTCTTTGAGGCGCTGACGGTGGCCGAGAACATCGAGCTCGGCATGGAAAATGCGCCGCCGCGCCGCGAGCTCGCGCAGCGGATCCGCGAGGTCTCGGCGGAATACGGGTTGCCCCTCGAGCCCGATCGGCTGATCGGCGATCTTTCGGTCGGCATCCGCCAGCGGGTCGAGATCGTGCGCTGCCTGCTGCAATCGCCGCGGCTGCTCATCATGGACGAGCCGACCTCTGTGCTGACACCGCAGGAAGTGGAGCAGCTTTTCGCGACCCTGACGAAACTTCGCGCGGAAGGGGTCTCGATCCTCTACATCTCCCACAAGCTCGACGAGATCCGCCAGCTCTGCGACCGGGCGACGATCCTGCGCGGCGGCAAGGTCGTCGCGACCTGCATTCCCGCGCAGGAAACCGCACGCAGCATGGCGGGCATGATGATCGGGCAGGAGCTGGCCCAGCCGAGCGTGCGCGACTTCTCCCCCGGCGAGGTGCTCCTTGAACTCGAGGGGCTGAGCCTGCCCGCGGCGGGCCAGTTCGGCGTTGCGCTCCATGGCATCGGTTTCCGGTTGCGGGCGGGTGAAATCCTCGGAATTGGCGGGGTGGCCGGCAACGGGCAGGACGAGTTCCTGCTGGCGCTTTCCGGCGAACGTCGGGTGGAGCCTCGCATGATCCGGCTCGCGGGCCGGCCCATCGGCGGGCGCGGCCCGGAGGTGCGGCGGGGAGCGGGCCTTCTCACCGCGCCCGAGGAGCGGCTGGGCCATGCGGCGGCGCCCGCGATGACCCTGGCCGAGAACGCCTTGCTCACGGGGCGCCGGCGGGCCGGGCTCACCCAGGGCGGTTTCCTCAGAAGCGGCGCCATCGGCGCCTTCGCTCGCCGCATCATCGCGGATTTCGACGTGCGCACGCCGGGCATCGAAACGCTGGCCCGCGCGCTCTCGGGTGGCAATCTGCAGAAATTCGTCATCGGCCGTGAGGTGCTTCAGGCTCCGAGCGTGCTCGTGGTCAACCAACCGACCTGGGGTGTGGATGCCCATGCCGCTGCCCAGATCCGTGGCGCGCTGCAGGCGCTCGCGGACGGTGGCGCGGGGGTGATCGTTATCAGCCAGGATCTGGATGAGCTGATGGAAATATCGGATACTTTTGCGGTGCTCGCCAACGGGCGCATGTCGCCGGTGCGCCCTGCCACCGGGCTCGACATCGAGACCATCGGGCGCATGATGGGTGGCGCCTTCGGGGCCGCAGATGCGGAGTTCTCCCATGCTTCGGCTTGAGCCGCGCACCAGCGCTTCGCCCCTCGTCGAGGCGATCACGCCGGTGGGCGCCGTCATTGCCACGATGGTCGCGGGTGGCTGCCTCTTTGCGCTGCTGGGCAAGAACCCGTTCGAAGCGATCCACATGATCTTCGTCGCGCCGCTGCTCGACCCCTATTCGCGGAGCGAGATGCTCATCAAGGCAACCCCGCTCGTGCTCATCGCCCTCGGCCTTTCCTTCGGCTTCCGGGCAGGGGTCTGGAACATCGGCGCCGAGGGGCAATACGTGATGGGAGGGCTTGCGGGCAGCGCGGTGGCGCTGGCCTTCTGGAATGTCGAGGGCGCATGGCTCCTGCCGCTCATGGTGCTGGCGGGCATGGCCGGAGGCTGCCTCTGGGCGATGATCCCGGCGGTACTGAAGGTCCGCTTCAACGCGAATGAGATCCTTGTGAGTCTCATGCTCGTCTATGTCGCGGGCCTGTTCCTCTCCGCCATGGTCTCCGGGCCGCTCAAGGATCCCCAGGGCTTCAATTTCCCGCAAAGCCGCCTGTTTCACGACAGCGCGCGCCTGCCCGTGCTCCTTGAGGGAAGCCGGGTGCATGTCGGCGTGCTGGTCGCCCTGGCCGCCGTCGTCCTCGCGCAGGTGCTGCTCCATCGCCATATGTTCGGCTTCAACGTCCGCTTGCTCGGCCAGGCGCCGCGCGCCGCGGCCTTCTCGGGGGTGAACGCGAACCGGTTGACGGTCATCTGTCTCGCGCTCTCGGGCAGTCTTGCGGGGCTTGCAGGGATCTTCGAGGTGGCAGGGCCGATCGGCCAGCTCCAGCCGAGCCTGCCCGTCGGATACGGCTTCACGGCGATCATCGTGGCCTTTCTCGGGCGGCTCAGCCCCATCGGCATCCTCCTCGCCGGGCTTGTCATGGCGCTCACCTACATCGGCGGCGAGACCGCGCAGTTTGCGCTTGGCATCCCCAAGGCGGCGATCTCGGTGTTTCAGGGCATGCTGCTCTTCTTCCTGCTCGCGGCGGATCTCCTCACGCGCTACCGCATCGCGCGGATCAGGCGGGGGGTAGTCTGATGGATCTCTCGGCCATTGATCCGATCACCCTCTTCGTGGGGCTGGTTTCTGCCGCAACGCCGCTGCTTTTCGCGGCAATCGGTGAGCTCGTCGTCGAGAAATCCGGCGTGCTCAACCTCGGCGTCGAGGGAATGATGATCATCGGTGCGGTCTGCGGCTTCGCGGCGGCGACCACGGCCGGCTCCTCGGCGGTGGGCTTTGTCGCCGGGGCCGCGGGAGGCGCTGCGCTCGCGCTGCTCTTCGGAGTGATGACCCAGTATTTCCTCACCAACCAGGTCGCGACCGGGCTTGCGCTCACGCTCTTCGGGCTGGGCCTCGCGGCGCTCATCGGCCAACCCTTCACCGGTATCAAGCCGCCGCCCTTCCACGGCCTCGACATCCCGGTGCTCTCGGATCTGCCGGTGCTCGGCCGGATGTTCTTCCGTTACGACATCGTGCTCTATCTCGGCGTCGGGCTCATCGCACTGGTCTGGGTCTTTCTCAATCGGACGCGCACGGGGCTCATCTTGCGCGCCGTGGGCGAGAACCACGATGCGGCGCATTCGCTCGGTTATCCGGTGGTGAAGATCCGTCTTGCTGCGATCGCCTTTGGCGGTGCCTGCGCGGGCGTCGGCGGATCCTATCTCAGCCTCGTGCGCGTGCCGCAGTGGACGGAGGGCATGACGGCGGGTACGGGCTGGATTGCGCTCGCCATCGTCGTTTTCGCCGCCTGGAAGCCGTGGCGGATCCTGCTCGGCGCCTGGCTTTTCGGTGGCGTAACGATTCTTCAACTTAATCTTCAGGCTTCGGGGTTCCTGTCGTGGCTGCAGTCGCTCGGGATCCCGATGCAGGCGCAGTACCTGTCGATGACGCCATATCTCGTCACGATCCTCGTGCTGGTGGTGATCTCGGCGGACCGCACCCGCGCGGCCCTGAACGCGCCCGGCTGTCTTGGCCGGTCGTTCACGCAATCCGGCTGAGAGGCCGGGCAATTCGGTGGCGGGGGTTCGTCCTGCCATGCAGCAAGGAGAGAATCTGGTGACGATTTTGCGGAACACGCTGGTGGCGGCCGCGCTGGTGCTTGGATTCGGAGCAGCGGCGCAGGCGCAGGACGAGGAACCGGTGCGCGTCGGCTTCATCTATGTCGGACCGATCGGCGATTTCGGCTGGAGCTATCAGCACGACCAAGGTCGGCTGGCGCTCGAGGAGACCTTCGGCGAGGCCGTAGAGACCAGCTATGTCGAGAGCGTGCCGGAAGGTGCCGATGCCGAGCGGGTGCTGCGGCAGATGGCCCAGGCGGGCAATGATATCATCTTTGCGACCTCCTTCGGCTACATGAACTCCGTGGTGAATGTCGCGAAGCAGTTCCCGGACGTGAAGTTCGAGCATGCGACCGGCTACCAGCGCGCCGACAATCTCGCGACCTACTCCTCGCGCTTTTACGAAGGCCGCCACGTGATCGGCCTGATCGCGGGTCGCATGACCAAGTCGAACGTGATCGGCTATATCGGCTCCTATCCGATTCCCGAGGTGATCCGTGGGATCAACGCGGCCTATCTGGCGGCGAAATCGGTCAATCCGGATGTGCAGTTCCGCATCGTCTGGTCGAACACCTGGTTCGACCCGGCGCTCGAGGCGGACGCGGCCAAGACCCTCATCGAGCAGGGCGCCGACGTGCTGATGCAGCACACCGACTCGACCGCGGCGATGACCATTGCCGAGGAGCAGGGGATCTTCGCCTTCGGCCAAGCCTCCAACATGGCGAACTTCGGCCCCGATGCGCAGCTGACCGCGATCATCGACAACTGGGCGCCCTACTATATCCAGCGGGTGCAGGAGGTGATGGACGGCACCTGGAGCTCGACCGACACTTGGGGCGGGATTGGCTCCGGCATGGTGGAGTTCGCCGACCTCTCCGACAAGATCCCGGCTGATGTGCAGGAAGAGGCGCGGACGGCGATGGAAGCCATGGCCGCCGGCACGCTGCATCCCTTCACCGGCCCGATCAACAAGCAGGACGGCTCGCCATGGCTCAAGGAGGGTGAGGTCGCCGATGACGCAACGCTGCTCGGCATGAATTTCTATGTCGAGGGAATCGAGGGCGTCATCCCGCAATAGGCGGCTGATTCGCCCCTGGGGCGCGGGCATTGGCCCCGCCCTTTCCCCATCCGCGGATCGCGCGTGACGCGCCGCGGAACCGGGGGCCGAAAACGACAAAGCCGCGCACGGGCGCGGCTCTGGCAGGCAATCCGGCGTGAACCGGCTACCGATCAGCCCTGGCGGGCTTTGAACTTGCGCTGGGTCTTGTTGATCACATAGACCCGCCCCTTGCGGCGCACGACGCGGCAATCGCGGTGGCGCTGCTTCAGGGAGCGAAGCGAATTGCGAACCTTCATGGCCTCTCTCCTCTATGTCGCGGCGCCGCGGACTGTGCCTGCGCCTGATTGCGGACCCCGTCTTACCGGGGAAATGGTGGGCGTAACTGGGATTGAACCAGTGACCCCTTCGATGTCAACGAAGTGCTCTCCCGCTGAGCTATACGCCCCACGTGACCGGTGATGACCACCTGCCGCGTTTGTCCGCGTGTCTATATGCGGAGCTTTCACCGGGTTCAAGTCCTTTTGCCACAAACCATGTGCGCATATTAAGAAGGTTGGCATATGTGTGAGGACGCGATGGAATCGGCGGTCTATTCCCTCTCGCTGCCGGCGGCCCGGCGGACCTGTGCGGTGTTCGATTCGCCCCATAGTGGTGCGGATTATCCGGCAGATTTCCTTGCACGCACGGCGCTCGGCCCCCTGCAAATCCGTTCCTCCGAGGATGCCTTTGTCGACGAGCTCTACTGCGACGCGCCGCGCTTCGGCGCGCCGCTGATGGCTGCACGTGTCCCGCGGGCCTATGTCGATCTGAACCGCTCGCCCGAGGATCTCGATCCGGCGCTGATTTCCGGCACGATGCGGCGCTTTGTCAGCCCGCGGATCGCGGCCGGCCTCGGGGTGATTCCGCGCGTGGTGGCCGAGGGGCGGCCAATCATGACCGGCAAGCTTACGCTCTTCGAGGCGCGCCGGCGGCTCGCGGCCAATTGGTATCCCTATCACGACCGGCTGCAGGAGCTGATACAGGAGAGCCGCAGACTTTTCGGTGTCGCGCTGCTGTTCGATTGCCATTCGATGCCGCGCGACGCGCTTGCCTCCGCACCCGAGGTCCAGGGCCGCCGCCCCGACATCATTCTGGGCGACCGTTTCGGCGTCTCCTGCGACCGCTGGGTCATGGAGGGCGCGGTGGATGTATTCCGCGAGGCGGGCTTTTCCGTCGCGCGCAACGCGCCGTTCGCGGGCGGCTACATCACGCAGACCTATGGTCGCCCGCGGCAGGGCGTCCATGCGCTCCAGATCGAGATCAATCGCTCGCTCTACATGGACGAAAAGCGCATCGAGCGGCGGAATGACTTCGCTGAGGTCGCTTCGCTGGTGCGAAGGGCGGTGGAGGGGCTGGCCAATCTCGGTGTCCGGCCGCTGCGCGTCGCCGCCGAATAAGGGATGGCTGCGCAGGATTCCGATTCTCCAAAAAAAGAGGCCGTGCGCGAAGCACGGCCCAAGTTTAGGGAGGAAACGCCCGTAGGGCGTGTATGATGCAACGCATCACGTGATCTACATTATGTCGCGCCGCAACATAGTCAACCGACCAAAGGTATTTTGCGGATATTTTTTCGCATTCCGAATGAAAATGATGAATTTATGCGCACTTGTGGCGACGCCTCCGGCCTAGCGAAAGGAGCGGCCGAACATGATCGATTTGTCACCGAATCGTGCGCGAATTTGATCTGCAAGCGTTTCGGATGCGCAAAGCCGCGCGTCGTCCGGGTCGATAAGGCCCGAGAGGCGATCGGAATCATCGGCAGCGGTCAGGTTGCTTAGGCCCAACCCTATCAACCTAAACGAGAAATTCAAATTGCTGCACTGCAGCAATAGTTTTTGTGCAACGGGAAAGATCCGGTTGGCCATCTGCGTGGGTTCGTCCAGGGAGTGGCGCCGGGTCAGCAGCCTGTGGTCGCTGTGCTTGAGTTTGAGCACTACCGTCCGGCCGCCGAGGCCTTTGGCCTTGGCGCGCATCGCGACCTTCTCCGTCAATCGCCAGAGGTGTGATTCGAGGCTGGGGATGTCCGTAATATCCTCGAAGAAGGTTGTTTCGTTGGAAATCGACTTCAGCTTGTGCTCAGGCATCACACGTCTGTGATCCTCACCGAACCCAAGATGCCACAGCCGATCGCCCAGCGCGCCGAATCGCTCGATGAGGTATTTGCGCTCGCGCAGCCGCAAGTCGCCGATGGTGCGGATTCCGTCTGCCTCAAGGGCGCGCCGGGTGGCTGATCCGACGCCCCAGAGCACGCCGATGGGTTGGCGCGCGAGAAAATCCCGGGTTTCCGCCCGCCCGATCACGGCAAACCCGCGCGGCTTGTCGAGGTCCGAGGCGATCTTGGCGAGAAACTTGTTGTGCGACAGGCCGACGGAGACGGTCACGCCGATCTCCGCCTCGATCCGATTCTGCAGCCGCACGAGCAGGGCGGCGGGCGGCATGCCGTGGAGGCGCTCCGTCCCTGACAGATCGAGGAAGGCCTCGTCGAGCGAGAGCTGTTCGACGAGCGGCGTGAGCTCTTCCTGCATCGCGCGGATCTCCCGCGAAACGGCGACGTAATGCGCCATCCGCGGCTTCACAATCACGGCTTGCGGGCAAAGCTTGCGCGCCTGAAACATCGGCATCGCGGATTTCACGCCGCGGATCCGCGCAAGGTAGCAAGCGGTGGTGACGACCCCGCGGGAGCCGCCGCCGACGATCAGCGGGACATCGCGCAGCTCGGGATTGTCGCGCTTCTCGACGGAGGCATAGAAGGCGTCGCAATCCACATGTGCGATCGCAAGTGCGCCCAGCTCGGCGTGGCGAAGCGCCCGGGGGCTCCGGCAGGACGGGCAGCGTCCGGCCCCGCTCCAGGCGGTCAGGCAGTCGCGGCAAAGGGCGGTGGCATGCTCCATCGGCGGAGAATAGCAGCCGCCGGCGCCGGAGGGGAGGGCCTCGCCTCAGCGCGTCAGGGCCTCATAGGTCGCGCGCTCGAAGTCGAGATAGCCAGCGAGCGCTTCTGGGTCCAGGAAAGGAAAGACCTGAGCCATCCAGACGCCGGCGATGCCGCTTCTGGGATCGATCCAGTAGAAGACATTCGCGACCCCCGCCCAGGCCAGTGATCCCGCCTTGCGACCGGTCGGGGCATCGGCCTCGTTGATGAGAAAGGAGAGGCCCCAGGATTTCGGCAGGCCAGGAAAGAAATCGAGGTCGTGCGAGACATTTGGCCGCACGCCGGGCAGGGGGTGAACCCCATGCGCCCCGAGCCCGCTCCGCGATGCCATCGCGATGGTTTCGGGCTTCAGGATCCGCCCCGAGGGCCCGGTGCCGCCCGCAAGCCACATGCGCAGGAACTTCGCGAAATCCCTCGCGGTCGAGTAGAGGCCATGCCCGCCCATGTCGACCTCCGGCGCGGCGGGAAGCTCGATATCCGTGGAGGTGAGGCTTCCGTCCTTGCCGCGCTGGTGGATTTTCGCAAGCCGCGCACGCATGTGCGGGCGGATGCGGAAGCCGGTATCTTCCATGCCGAGCGGGTCGAGCAATCGCTCCTGCATCGCCTCGGCAAGCGGCAGGCCGGTCACGCCCTCGATGACCTGTCCGGCCCAGTCCATGCCGATGCCGTATTCCCAGCCCTCTCCGGGGTCGAAGAGGAGCGGCGCGTCGAGGGCGGCGCGTGTGCCCGTGAGAATGGCTCGGAGCCCATGTTCGCGCGCAAAGCGGCTGAGTGTCGGGTTGAAGAAATCGTAGCCAAACCCCGCCGTGTGAAGCAGCAGCATCCGTGTGGTGATCTCGCCCTCGGCCGCCCGCAGGCAGGGTGCGCCGGCGGCATCGAACCCGGTGAGAACCTGTGCCCGGGCAAGGCCGGGGGCGTGAAGCCGGGCAGGGGCGTCGAGATCGAGCCGGCCCTCTTCGGCAAGTTGCAGGCAGAGGGTCGCGGTCAGCGCCTTCGTTGCCGAGAAAATCGCGCAGACCGTGTCCGGAGTGAAGGGGTCCGGGCTGGCGAGAGATCGTAATCCTGCTGCGCTTGCGAAGAACTCGCCCGAGGCGCTGGTGACGACGGCTGAAGCGCCAGGCACACCGGGCAGGGCGTCTGCGAGCGCGCGCTCGAGCGCGCCGGTATGTTCAAATGGCATGGCTTTCCTCCCGGTATGCGATTCTCGCCGTCCTGTGCCGCCAGGCATCCCGGCCGGGGCATGTCAGGGGTGGGCTGCCGGCGTGCGCCTTGTGGCGGCGCAGCATGGAAAGCTCCCCGCGGGTTCCCGAAATATCCTGTTGAAAAGCCAAAAAAAAGGCCGAGCGATAAGCTCGGCCCAAGTCCAACAGGGAGGTGAAGTGGGCAATGCAAAACTGCGGCCCGCCTTCGAGAACTGATATAGCTGCACAGACCTCTTGCTTCAAGAAAAAAAGGCTTGACACTTGGCATAGCAGCCTTGCGCTGAGTGCATGGCTGCCGGGCTCAATCCTCGTCTCCCGACAGCTGGCGCTTGAAAAGGCTCAGTTCCTCGAGCACGAAATCACGGAAGGCGCAGACCCGTTTCGAGTGCCGGAGCTCCTCGACGAAGGCGAGATAGACCGGAATTGGTGCACTGCAAATCTCGGGCAGCACGTTGATGAGATCCGGAAAATCCGCGGTGACATAGTCGGGCAGCGAACCGATGCCGACCCCATGGATGACGGCCTGCAGGATGCCGAAGTAGTTGTTCACCGTCAGAAGGGACGGCTGGTTCGACACCAGCGGCTGCACGAATTCGGAGCCGGCGCGCACCTGCGGCGAGTGCGGGCTCTGGGTGACGAGCCGGTGCTCGCTCAGGTCCTCGAGGCTCGTCGGCGTGCCGGCCTTCTCGAGATAGGAGCGCGTCGCATAGAAGCGGATCTGCGTCTGCATCAGCCGCCGCCGGATGAGGTCGGCTTGGCTCGGCTCCTTCATGCGGATCGCGACATCGGCTTCCCGCATTGCGAGGTCGAGCAGCCGCTCTTCGAGCATGAGGTCGATCTTGAGCTTGGGATAGCGGTCGAAGAGCCGCGGCAGGCGCGGCGCGAGCCAAAGGGTGCCGAAGCCGGTGGATGTGGTGACGCGCAGTTCGCCAAAGACGTCATCCTCGGAATCGCGGATCCGGGCCGCGGTCGCATCGAGGCGCTTCGTCATCGTTCGGGTGGCCTCGAACAGCAGTTCGCCCTGCTCGGTCAGCAGCAGCCCGCGGGCATGGCGCCGGAAGAGCGTCGTGTTGAGGCTGTCCTCGAGCGCGCGGATCTGGCGGCTGACCGCCGACTGGCTCAGATGCAGGACCTCTCCCGCATGGGTCAGGCTGCCGGCATCGGCGACGGCATGAAAGATACGCAGCTTGTCCCAATCCATCCTGTACCTCTCAAGTGCCTTCCTCAGGGCAATCGTCGCGGGGTTGCCCGCTGGCGATACCACATGTTGTGCTCAAAGCCGCGTTCATGTGCCGACAGACGGTGAATTTGTCGTGATATGTGACATGTGAAACCCCGACGACGGCAGATACTCGCGCAACGGTGCGCCCCATCCCCCTTCTTCGGTCACCCGATCTGACCTATACTAACCTCAATGGGGAACATAACTCCAACGCAAACCGGGAGGGGATATGACACTTGCCCAGGTCTCTCTGGCTGACAGGTTCGACCTTGCCAGACGCCACGTTCTTCTGAACGGCACGCAGGCCCTTGTCCGCGCGATGCTCATGCAGAAGGCCCGCGATGAAGCGGCAGGCCTGTCTACTGCCGGCTATGCCACGGGCTATCGCGGCTCGCCGCTGGGCGGTGTCGATATCCAGATGACCCGCGCGCGGAAGGCGCTCGATGCCGCTGACATCGTCTTCCAGCCCGGCCTGAACGAGGATCTCGCCGCCACCGCGCTCTGGGGTACGCAGCAGGTCGCCCTCCGCGGCGAAGGCCGTGTCGATGGCGTCTTCGGCCTCTGGTACGGCAAGGGGCCGGGCGTGGACCGCTCGGGGGACGTGCTCCGCCACGCCAACATGGCCGGAACGGCACCGCTTGGCGGGGTCGTTGCCTGCATGGGCGATGACCACACGGGCGAGAGCTCGACGGTGCTGCACCAGTCGGAATTCGCGCTTGTCGATGTGCTCATGCCGATCCTCTCGCCGGCGGGCGTGCAGGAAGTGCTCGATTATGCCATCCTCGGCTGGGCCCTCTCGCGGTATTGCGGCTGCTGGGTCGGGCTCAAGTGCGTCAAGGACACGATCGAGGTGACGGCGGTGGTCGATGGCGATCCCGACCGGCTGAAGATCGTCACGCCGTCGGATTTCGCCCTGCCACCCGATAGGCTTAACATTCGGCTCGGCGATACGCCTGTCGCTCAGGAAGCGCGGCTGCATGACTACAAGCGGTTCGCGGCCGAGGCCTTCGGCCGGGCAAACCGGATCGACAGACGCGTCTGGGGCCGCCCCGGGGCGCGGATCGGTATCGTCTCCTGTGGCAAGAGCTGGCTCGATACCCAGCATGCGCTTCAGTTGCTCGGCCTCGATGCGGCGCGGGCCGAGGCGCTCGGGATCACCACATACAAGGTCGGCATGGTCTGGCCGCTCGACATGGCCTCATTCCGCGAATGGGCGCACGATCTCGAGCTGATGATCGTCGTCGAGGAAAAGCGCAAGCTCGTCGAGGTGCAGATCAAGGAAGCGATCTTCGACGAACGCCATGGCCGCCGCGTGGTGGGCTGGAAGGACGAACAGGGCGAGACGCTGTTTTCGGTCAAGAGCGCGCTCGATCCGGTGACGATCGCCCGCAAGCTTGGGGCGCTCCTCGCTGCGGAAGGCATCGAGACCGAAGAACTCGTCACGCGGCGCGCCCGTCTCGATGAGGCCGCGCGGGCCGACAATGCCGAGGATATCGCGCTCCGGCGGCCGTGGTTCTGTTCCGGCTGCCCGCACAACACCTCGACCAGGCTGCCCGAGGGCGCGCGCGGCTATGCCGGGATCGGCTGCCACTACATGGTGCAGTGGATGGGCCGGAATACCGAGGGCTTCACCCATATGGGCGGCGAGGGGGCCAACTGGATCGGCGAGGCGCCGTTCTCGACACGGCCGCACATCTTTCAGAACCTGGGCGACGGCACCTACAACCATTCCGGTGTGCAGGCGATCCGGGCTGCACTCGCTGCGGGCGTCAACATCACCTACAAGATCCTCTACAACGATGCTGTCGCGATGACGGGTGGCCAGCCGAATGACGGCGGGCTCTCGCCCGAGCAGATCACACGCGAACTGCTGGCGATGGGCGTGCGCGAGGTTGTCGTGGTGCATGACCCGAAGGAAGGCATCGACGAGGGGGCCTTTCCCTCCGGTGTGCCGATCCGCCCGCGCGACGAGCTTGATCAGGTGCAGAAGGCCCTCGAGCGCGTGAAGGGTGTCTCTGCCATCGTCTATATCCAGACCTGTGCGGCGGAAAAGCGGCGGCGGCGCAAGCGCGGCGCCTTCCCCGACCCGGACCGGCGCGTCTTCATCAATCCGGAGGTCTGCGAGGGCTGCGGCGATTGCGGCGTTCAGTCGAACTGCGTCTCGATCCTGCCGCTCGAGACGCCCTTCGGACGCAAGCGCGAGATCGATCAGTCGAGCTGCAACAAGGACTATTCCTGCCTCAAGGGCTTCTGCCCGAGTTTCGTCGTGCTCGAAGGGGCGCGGCCAAAGAAGGAGGCCCCGACCGATCTCGACCTGCCGCATCTTGCCCGGCCGGAGCTCCCCGCAATCGACGGCACCTGGAACATCGTCATCACCGGCGTCGGCGGCACCGGCGTCGTCACGGTCGGCGCGCTCCTCGCCATGGCGGCCCATCTCGAGGGCAAGGGCGCCGGCGTGATGGAAATGGCCGGGCTCGCCCAGAAGGGGGGCGCGGTCCATATCCATTGCCGCCTCGCCGCTCGCCCCGACGACATTTCCGCGATCCGGGTTGCCGTCGGCGAGGCCGATGCGCTGATCGGCGGCGATCTCGTCGTCTCGGCCGGGGCGAAAACACTCGGCCTCACCACCCGCGGCAGAACGCGGGCCATCGTCAACACCCATGAGATCGTCACCGGCGATTTCACCCGCGACCGGACCTTCCAGCTTCCGACCGACCGGCTCGGCATTGCGCTGCGCGCGCGCCTCGGTGACGACGCCCTCGCCATGCTCGATGCGACAAAGCTGGCCGAGCGCCTGCTCGGTGATGCGATCTACGCGAATGTCCTTCTCCTCGGCGCGGCCTGGCAGGCGGGGCTCGTCCCGCTCGGGGAAGAGGCGATCCTCAAGGCGATCGAGCTCAACGGCGCCGATGCCGCGGGCAACACGCGCGCCTTCGGCATCGGACGCTGGGCGGTGGCGCATCCCGCCGAGGCCGCTGCGCGCCTTGCGCCGGAAGCCGCACCCGACGAGAGCTTCGCGGCACTGGTCGACCGCCGCGCGGTGCATCTCGAGAAATACCAGAACCGGGCGCTCGCCGAACGCTATCGCGCGCGCGTCGCCCGCGCCCGCGCCGCCGATGCCGATTTCGGCGCGGCGGTGGCGCGGGGCTATCATAAACTGCTCGCCTACAAGGATGAATACGAGGTCGCGCGGCTCCACGCCGAGCATCTCGGCCCGGCCTTGGAACGGCATTTCGTCGGGATCCGCTCCGTACGCTTCCTGCTCTCGCCGCCGATCAGCGCGCGGACCGGCCCCGACGGGCGTCCCGAGAAGCGCGAGTTCGGGCCGGGCCTGATGAAATACCTCCGCCTCCTTGCCCGCCTCAAGGGCCTGCGCGGCACCTGGCTTGACCCGTTCGGGCGTACGGAGGAGCGCCGCCTCGAACGCGCGCTCATCACCGAATACGAGCAGGACATCGACAGGCTCGAAAAGGGCCTGTCTTCTGACAACCGGGTGAGCGCCATCGAACTGGCGGCGCTGCCGCTTGACATCCGAGGCTTCGGGCCGGTCAAGATGGCGGCTGCCAGGCAGGCGGCAAAGCGGCGCGAGGAGCTGCTCGCTGCATTCGACCAAGCCGGAGCGCCGCAGGTCCACGCGGCGGAATGAGGCTGCTGGGGAGGATCCGGTGAAGGCGAGAACAATGCTTGTTGCCCTGCTGCCGCTTGCGGCCTGCGCGGGGGGCGTGCCGGTGGAAAACGTCGTCACCGTGTCGGGGGCGAAATTCGACAACGTGCAGGGCGAGGCCGATCTCGTCGTGCGCACCTTCCTGCCCGCGGAGGAAAACACCCGCCGCGAGGTGACAGGCGCGGTCTGCGAGCTCGACACGATTCTCTACGCCACCCGTTTCACCACCCCGGCGCGGCTCAAGCTGCCGAATTTCGGCCCGCAATCGCCCGAGCTCTCCATCACCTGTCAGGCGGAGGAGTGGAGCGGCCGGGCCGAGGTGCCGGTCGAAACCGACTGGGCCTATCCGCCGGGTGGCTACGCCGGTTACGGCTTGGGACCGCCGGGCTATTACTACGGTGGCCCGTGGGGCGGCTGGGGCTGGCCCGCCGGGGCGGTGCCGGTTTCGGGCTATCCGGATGTGCACGTGATGCTGCGCTGACGGCGGCGTCTGGACAGGCGCCGCAAAACGGCTAGGTTCGACACAGTATCCGGTCCGGCTGCTGAGAGGGACGCCCCATGTCGATCACCGTAAACGATGCCTCCGCGGTCCTGCGCCAGGCGGTGCGGGACACGATCCGCAAGCGCTCACTCCTCTTTCTCATCCAGGGCGGCGTCATGGTCGTGGCGGGCGTGCTCGCGCTGCTCTTTCCGGCGCTCATGAGCACCGGGCTCATCGAGGTGCTGGGCTGGCTTCTCGTCATCAGCGGCGTCTTCCAGAGCATCACCCTGATCGGCGCGACCCAAGTGCCCTATTTCTGGATGCAGCTCGTCTCGACGGCGCTCCAGATCATCGTCGGTTACCTGCTCATCTCGCACCCCGAGGCGGGCGTCGTGGCAATCACCCTGCTCATGCTCGTGCTTTTCATGGTCGGCGGCATCGCGCGCGTGGTCTTTGCCCTGATGATCCGGCCGATGCCCGACTGGGGCTGGATCCTCGCCAGCGGCCTCATCGCGATCCTCTGCGCCATCGTTCTCATCGGAAACCTGCCCGGCGCGGCGGCCTGGCTGCTTGGCATCCTGCTCGGCATACAGCTCATCACCGAAGGCGGTGCGCTCGCCTGGCTCGCCTGGCGGGTGCGCAATTCCGTCACGACGGGCCTCTGACCCGTGCCGAAAAGGACCCATCCCATGAAGCGATCCGTCTGGCTTGCGGGCCTTCTCGCCCTTTCGGCCTGTTCCGGGGCGAGCGTTCCGTTCACCGACCGCGACCTGAGCGAGGTCGTTCTGACAAATCCGGGCGCCGACATCGTCGCCCCGCCTCTGCGCTACGAGCGCATCGCGCTCCGGACCTACCGTGTGGGCGCCGATGGCGTGCAGGAAGAAATCGCCGGTGCCCGCTGCACCGTCACCACGACCCCCTACGGTGCCGTGGTCGCCGCCACGCCGGTGCTGCTCGCCGTTCCGATCCTCGAGCCGGAAACGCCGGCTCTCGTTGCGACCTGCACCGCGCCGGGGCTCTCGGGCGGAACCGAGCTGCCGCCGCAGAAGGGGCCGTTCGGCATCGGGTATCACGGCACCATCCAGGTCAACATGCTCGGTGCGAGCTGATGCGCGCTGCCGTACTTGCCCTTCTGGCCGTCGGTCTCGCCGCCTGCTCGCCACAGGAGCGCCTGCCCGCCGGGGCGAATGTGACGCGGGCGGTGCCGAAGCCGGGGGTTGCGACGCCGGCCGCTCAAGGTGAGATGGATCTTGTCGTGCGTACCTTCGCGCCGGATCGCAGCGAGATCACCGGCGCGCGCTGCGTGGCCGAATCCGGGCTCTACTCGGCCGAGACGGTGTCTCCCGCCCGCATTCTCATGCCCTATTACGGGGCGCAGTCGCCGCAGGTCTCCGTGAGCTGCACTGCCGGCTCGGCCTCGGGCCGGGTCGAGGTAGCCCCGGAGCCGTTTGCCGAGCGCGGTCTCGGTGGCTGGCCGGCGGTCGGTGTTTCCGTCGGCACCGGCGGCGGCGGCAATGGCGTGGGTGTCGGGATGGGATGGTACGGCGGCGGCTACGGCTCAAACCAGTCGAACTATCGCTACCCGTCCGCACATGTCGTGCTGAACTAGGCGCGCGGCCGGCCCGCTCCTTGGGCTTGGGCCGCCCGCATCAGCTCACTCGGTGCATTCGTAGTAGCGGGTGAGCTGCATCTCCATGCACCGGCCATGGCGGTCCCAAGCCTTGCAGAATTCGCGCGATCCGGTGAAATCCGTCGCCCGCTTGTAGCCCCAGGAGCGGCAGCGCTTGTCGGCGCCCGCCTGTGCGTCCGACCAGTCCGGCAAGAACGGGTGGAAGAGCGAGACCGTCGAGGACATCGAGACGATTCCATCGGGCTTGTAGCCGCCGCTCTCGGTTGGCGTCACGATCGGTTTGTCTCCCGAACAGGCACTCAGGATCGCCACCGCACAAAGCGGCAGCACAATTTTCAAAAAGCCCCTCATGCAGATCCCCCGAACCGCAATCCCCATTGCCAGAAAATGACTTTTACGACTGTTTTGGTCAATCAGATGGTTAGCAGAGGGTTAACCCCGCTCTGATTGATGCCGGTCAAGGCGCCCGGCGCCGCAGGGCGTAACTCTGATCCATATTCCGAGAGGAGAATCTGCCATGATTACACCGGAGGAAATTGTGGACATGACGGACCTGTCCGTCGACGAGGTCGCGGCAATCGGGGAGCATGAGCATGTGAGCGGAATTGTCGCCGCCGCGGCCATGGCGGATTACCTGATGCATCAGCACAAGGGGCCGCAGGCGGTGCAGCGGATGATCTGCGACGAGATCCGCGCGGCCCTGCACGCCGACAATCTCGACCGCGCCCGCCTGCTCTACGCGACGCTCCACCACTTCATCCGCGAGCATCCCGAAGCCGTGCACGGCTCGCTCTGAAATGAAGGGAGCCGCGACGGGTCCGCGCTAGCCCTGACCGGCATAGACGGCAAGGCGCGCGCGTAGCGTATCGCTCTTGCGCGTGGCGAAGAGCACGTCGTCGATGCGGGAGGTGCCGTCCGGCTCCGGCGTGATCACCAGATAATCGACCCAGGCGGGGGTGCCGCCCGGTCCGCCGCGGCGGATCTCGACCAGTGCGGCATTGCGGGTCGAAACCGTGCACTCCGGCACCACGTTCACATAGGTCTGGAACAGTGTCTGCGCCTCGGGAAGCCCGCCCCGCGCCGCCGCCTGACGGAGCAGCGCGACCAGCTGCGGGCTCAGAAGGGTCGCGATGCCGGCCATGTCGTTGGCGCGCGTGAGGCGGCAGAACTCCTCGCCGATTGCATCCCAGTTGTAGCCAAACGGGCTCTTCGCGGCGGCAGGCAGCGGAGCGAGAAGCAGGCCGATCGCAAGTCCGGCCGCAATTCTGAAGCGAGTCATGTCAGACAATTCCGATGGCCGCGAGCTCTGCGGCGAGGGCGGGGGGGAGGTCGTCTTCGGCGCTACCCGACAGATCCGGCGGCGCATCCTCGGGCGAAAGATAGCGCCAGCCCTGGAACGGGCGCCGCGGCCTCGGCGCGACGCGCACGATCTCCGGCTCCAGCACGATGCCACAGCGCTCGATCCCGTCCTCGCCCAAGCATTTCCGAAGCTCGGCGATCTGCTGGCGCGCCAGGATCATGCCCTTGATGACCCAGTAGAGCGAGCCGCCGCCGAGCAGCTCGTCTGCGCGCCGGGGCCACATCCGGGTCACATGCATCGGGCGCGGATCCTGTTCGGCCGCGCGTTTTTCCGCGGCGCGCCGTCTCTGCCACTCTTCGAGATCGGAGAGGGCTTCCGCGCCAACGCAGAGCTTGACGAGATGCACCTTGGCCGTCATGGCCTCAATCCCTAGATATCGATGTCCACATTCCGCACAACATAGTCGGATTTCGGGCGGCGTCATCCGGAATCGCCACGGGCGCCGGAATTGACCGGAGAGGGGCGCGGCCCTATCCTGATCCCGCAACCGCAGCACGAGGCAGCGTCTCCATGAACAAGCCGGACCTTCGGACCTTTTCCCCCGCCGCCGGCGCCGGACTCCCGTGGCAGGAGGTGAGCCTCGACGTGCTGCGCGAGAAATATGCCAAGGGCTCCGAAAAGGACCTTGATGGCCCGGAAATGGTCCGCGCCGTGCGTTTGCGGGTCGCGCGAGGGCTTGCGGAGGTCGAGGAGCACCCCGAAGAGCACGCGCAGGACTTCCTCGAGACGCTCGAGGCAGGCTTCATTCCCGGCGGCCGGATCAATTCCGCGGCCGGTTCCGGTATTCGCGCCGTCACCCTCATCAATTGCTTCGTTCAACCTGTGGGTGATTCGATCTCCGACAGGGTCGACGGCAAGCCGGGCATCTATCACGCGCTGCGCGAGGCGGCGGAAACCATGCGCCGCGGCGGCGGGGTCGGCTACGATTTCAGCTCGATCCGCCCGCGCGGCGCCCGGGTGCACGGCACCGACAGCTCGGCCTCCGGCCCGATCAGCTACATGCATGTCTTCGACCAGTCCTGCGCGACCGTCGAATCGGCTGGCGCCCGGCGCGGTGCACAGATGGGCGTGCTGCGCTGCGATCATCCCGACATCATGGAATTCGTCGGCGCGAAGCGACAGGCGGGCAAGCTCAACAACTTCAACATCTCGGTCGGCGTCACCGACGTCTTCATGGAAGCGGTCGACAAGGATGCCACCTTCGAGCTGGTCCACGAGGCCGAGCCCTCGCCGGTCCAGATCGCCAATGGCGCCCACAAGCGCGCCGACGGGCGCTGGGTCTATGCCACGATCCGCGCCCGCGAGCTGTGGCAGATCATCGCCCGCAACACCTACGAGGCCGCCGAGCCCGGCGTGCTCTTCCTCGACCGGATCAATGCCGAGAACAACCTCCACTACATCGAGCGGATCGAGGCGACGAACCCCTGCGGCGAGATTCCGATCCCCGATTACGGCTGCTGCTGCCTCGGCTCGATCGATCTCACCCGCTTCGTCTCCGAGCCCTTCACCCCCGCCGCGCGCTTCGAGGGGGAGGCCTTCGCGGCCTGCGTCACCACTGCGGTGCGGATGCTCGACAACGTGCTGAGCGCCACCGTCTGGCCGCTGCCCGAGCAGGCGGCGGAGGCCGAGAACAAGCGCCGGATCGGCCTCGGCTTCACCGGTCTCGGCGATGCGCTCATCCTCATGGGGCTGCGCTACGACAGCGCCGAGGCGCGCGAC
This sequence comes from Amaricoccus sp. B4, assembly GCF_043226085.1. Lineage (NCBI taxonomy): Bacteria > Pseudomonadati > Pseudomonadota > Alphaproteobacteria > Rhodobacterales > Paracoccaceae > Amaricoccus > Amaricoccus sp. B4. The sequence goes on along the minus strand of NZ_CP171225.1, from coordinate 2,033,746 downwards.
TTCGCCGCCGATGTCACCCGCCAGATGCGCGATGCCGCCTACCGGGCCTCCATCGGGCTGGCGCGCGAGAAGGGTGCCTTCCCGCTCTTCGACGCCGAGCGTTTCCTCGCCTCCGGCATGGCCGGACGCCTGCCCGAGGACATCCGCGCCGAAATCAGGGCGCACGGGATGCGCAACAGCCATCTCCTCTCGATTGCCCCGACCGGTACGATCAGCCTCGCCTTCGCCGACAACGCCTCGAACGGCATCGAACCCGCCTATTCCTGGTATTACACCCGCAAGAAGCGCGAGGCGGATGGTTCCATGCGCGAATACCGGGTGGAGGACCACGCCTATCGGCTCTGGCGCGCCCGCGGCGGCAACACGAAGGAGCTGCCGCCTGCCTTCCGCAACGCGCTCGAGATCGCGGCGAAGGATCACATGGCGATGCAGGCGGCAATCCAGCCCTATATCTGCGCCGCCATCTCCAAGACGGTGAACGTGCCCGAGGACTATCCCTTCGAAGATTTCGAGGATCTCTACCTCGAGGCCTGGAAGGCAGGCCTGAAGGGCATCACCACCTACCGCCCGAACAGCGTCCTCGGCGCGGTCCTCTCCGTCGAGGGGGAGACGCCGCAGGATCTCGATCAGTCCGAGCCCGACCGCCGCATCCGCATCGGCGACGCGCCGCAGGTGGCGCTCGCGGCGCTGCGCTGGCCGCACCGGCCGAAGCTCACCGCCGGCTCGCCCTCCTGGACCTACATGGTCGAGGCGCCGCAGAACCGCTTCGCCGTCTTCGTCGGCCATGTGGAGAACGGCCGGAACCAGCCTTTCGAGGTCTGGGTCAACGGCGAGCAGACCCCGCGCGGCCTCGGCGCGCTGGCCAAGAACCTCAGCATGGACATGCGCGCGCAGGACAGCAGCTGGCTCGCGCTGAAGCTCGACAGCCTCGCCAAGACCCCCGGTGCGCCCTACCGCGTCGCGATGCCGCCCGACGGCCGCATCCAGCCGGTGGCGGGCAATGTCTCCGCTTTTGCCCAGGTGGTGCGCTACCGCTGCGAGCGGCTCGGCGTCTTCGATGACGAAGGCCGCGGCACCCCGCTCGTCGATGCGATGTTCTCGCGCAAGGAGCCGAAATCGGGCGCGGACGGAACGCTCTCCTGGACGGTGGACATCCTCAATCCCACGACGGGTGACGATTTCGCGATGTTCGTGAAGGAATGCGTGCTGCCCGACGGCACCAAGCGGCCGTTCAGCGTCTGGCTCTCCGGCGCCTATCCGCTTGAATTCAATGGGCTCACCAAGAGCCTCAGTCTCGACATGCGGGTGATCGATCCGGCCTGGATCGGCAAGAAGCTTCGCGGCCTCAAGGATCTTCCCGAAGCGCAGGGCGATTTCTTTGCCCGTGTGCCGGGGGCCGAGAAGCAGGCGGTCCAGCCCTCCACCATCGCCTATGTCGCGCGGCTGCTCATCCATCGCTACGCCATGCTCGGTGTGCTCGATGCCGAGGGCTATCCGGTGGCGGGAGCCCCCGCGCTCTGGACGGATGCCCCGGTGCCCGAAGAGGATGACGCGCAGGTGGCCGTGGCCGGGCGGATCTGCGCCGAATGCGGACATGCTGCGGTAATCCGCCGCGATGGCTGTGACTTCTGTACGGCATGCGGATATACAGGGGCTTGCGGGTGATCTGCGCGAGCACTTCAATTCGCGTGAATAATTATCTATATTAGATGATCTTAGGCAAGAAGAGGTAGCTGGGATGGAGATCCGGGCGGCCACTGCGGAGGCTATCGGCCCTGCGCCGGATGCAAGCCTGATGGCTGAGCAGGCCAAAGCCGCTGCAGAGCTGATGAAGGCCGTTGCCCATGAGGGCCGGCTGATGATCCTGTGCCATCTGGTTGCGGGGGAGCGATCGGTAAGCGAGCTCGAAGAGTTGGTCGGCGCGCGCCAGGCGGCGGTGTCGCAACAGCTTGCGCGCCTCCGTCTCGAAGGGCTCGTGAAGAGCCGGCGGGATGGCAAGGCGATCTACTATTCGATCGGCGATGAGAAGGTGGAACGCCTGATAAGCGCGCTGCACACCCTGTTCTGCGAGGCGGATGACTGACTCTGGTGCTCGCGCATGAACGGGCGGGGCGTCAGGCCTCCCGTTCGGCGCGCTTGACCGCGTCCCAGAGCGCATCCATCTCCTCGAGGGTGCTGTCGGATGGCGTGCGCCCTTCCGCGCGCAGCGCCGCCTCGATGCCATGGAAGCGCCGGGTGAACTTTGCGTTGGCCGAACGGAGCGCCGCCTCGGGGTCGATCTTCAGGTGCCGCGCCAGATTGGCCATCACGAAGAGCAGGTCGCCGTATTCCTCGTAGACCGTCTCGGGCGAGCCGCTGTCACGCTCGGCGACGAGCTCAGCGGTTTCCTCGGCGATCTTCTCGAGCACGGCTCCGGCATCGGGCCAGTCGAAGCCGACGCGCGCGGCCCGGTTCTGCAGCTTCACCGCGCGTGTGAGCGCCGGCAGACCCGCCGCGACGCCGTCGAGCGCACTTGCGGCGCGGGCCTGCGCCTTGCGCTCGCCCGCCTTGATCGTTTCCCAGTCGCGGGTCTGATCCTCCGGCGACTTGTCGCGGCTCTCGTCGCCGAAGACATGCGGGTGCCGCCGCACCATCTTGTCCGAGATCGCCTGCGCAACGTCATCGAAACCGAAATGCCCGGCCTCGCGCGCCATCTGTGCATGATAGACCACCTGAAGCAGCAGGTCGCCCAGCTCGTCGCGCAGGTCGGCATGGTCCTGGCGCTCGATCGCATCGGCGACCTCATAGGCCTCCTCGATCGTGTAGGGCACGATGGTCTCGAAGCTCTGGACGATATCCCAGGGGCAGCCGGTCTCCGGGTCGCGGAGCCGCTCCATGATGCGCAGAAGCCGCGGCACGCCGCCGTCCGGGTCGCGGATCAGGGCATCGGAATCGGTGTGGGATGTCTCGTCCTTCATGGCCGCGAGACTAGCGGCTCGCCGCGCGCGCGCCAAGCCGGGGAGGGCGGAAATCGCGACCTGCCACCGGACCGCCCCCAGGGGGGAGGGCTAGCCCTGATTCATCTTTTGTTAATGGGTTTATTTAGTAATTTCAATGATATGGACACGTTTTCACGGTGAAAAGCCTCGCTTGCACCGTGAGGGGCCTCCCCTGAAAACCGCATGCCAACCCGCGCGGTGCGGCGGGGGCCAGGGGCGAGGGGAAAGGCGGCGCGGGCCCGCGCCGCCCCGGTCGGGATCAATCGCTGTCGAGGACAGTGTCCCAGATGAAGGCGCCGATTGCGGCGCCCACGAGCGGCGCGACCCAGAAGAGCCAGAGCTGGGAAACCGCATTGGTCTCGGCAAAGAACGCCACCGCGGTCGAGCGGGCCGGGTTGACCGAGGTATTCGTCACCGGGATCGAGATCAGGTGGATGAGCGTGAGGCAGAGACCGATCGCGATCGGTGCGAAGCCTGCCGGAGCGCCGCGCTGCGTCGCGCCGAGGATCACGATCAGGAAGAAGGCGGTCAGCACGATCTCGATGAGCAGGCAGGAGATCATGTTGTAGCCGCCGGGCGAGAGATCATTGTAGCCGTTCGAGGCGAAGCTGCCGGGCGACCAGAGCGGCGCGTCGCCGGTGATGTCGAACGGCGTGCCGGAGGCAATGACATAGAGCAGGGCGCCGGCGAGCAGGCCGCCGAGAACCTGGGCGACCCAGTAGGGGATCACATCGCTCCACTCGCAGCGGTCCGCAATCGCCAGCCCGAGCGTGACGGCGGGGTTGAAATGGCCGCCGGAGATCGGGCCGACGGCATAGGCCATGGTCAGAACGGTGAGGCCGAACGCTATCGCAACGCCGACAAAACCGATGCCGAGTTCGGGAAAGGCCGCTGCCAGAATGGCGCTGCCGCAGCCCCCGAACACCAGCCAGAATGTGCCGAGTGCCTCGGCAGACAACTTCTTGAGCACGTGTCACCTCGCGTGAGTGTGTTTGTCTTTTGGACCGGCGCCGGGAGGATTCGTTAATGAAGGCGCGGACGTCACCTGATCCGCTGCAATCAGATTCGGGTCAAGTCTGATGGCAGCGCTTCGACGCCACGGAAATGAAAACGGTCGGCAAAGCGCGGCGGCGCGGCGAGAGCGAGCTTCGGAAAACGGGCGAAAAGCGCCGGAATCGCCACGCGAAGCTCGAGGCGGGCGAGCGGCGCCCCGAGGCAGAAATGAATCCCGGCGCCGAAGGAAAGATGCGCGCCCGCGTTCCGGCGGCGGGGCAGGAACCGGTCGGGCTCGGGAAAGACCGCAGGATCCCGGTTGGCCGCCGCCAGCAGGCAGCCGACCGTCTCACCGCGCCGGAACTGATGTCCGAAGAGGGCGACATCCTCCCGCGCGATTCGGGTGAAGAGATGGAGGGGAGGATCGTGCCGCAGGATCTCCTCGCAAGTGCCCGCGATCTGCCCCGGCCCGAGGACCGCTGCGGGCTCCGGCACGACCTGCAGAAGTGTCCGGACCCCGTTGCCGATCGCATGGACGGTCGCCTCGTGGCCCGCGTTGAGAAGCAGGATGCAGGTTGCGATCATCTCTTCGGTCGAGAGGTGCTCGTTTCCGCTCTCCGCCACGATCAGATGCGTCAGCAGGTCATCGGCCGGGGCGTGCCGTCGCGTGTCGATGAGCGCGCGGAGCCAGGCAGAAAACTCCCGCGCCGCCGTGTTTGCGGCCTCCTCGATGGTCCGGTCGCGCCGCGCCTGATACATCGAGACCATGGCGTGGGACCAGGCGAGCAGCTGTGGCGCCATCGCGTCGGGCACGCCGAGAAGGCGCGAGATCACGATGACGGGCAGGGGTTCGGCAAAGTCCCTTATGAGATCAGCCTGCTCCGCCGTCGCGAGCCGCTCGAGGAGATCGGCGGCAATCCCGCCGATCTCGGGCTCGAGCCCCGCGATCCGGCGCGAGGTGAAGGCGCGCAGCACGAGGCCGCGCAGGCGGGTATGGGCGGGCGGTTCGCGGTCGAGCATGGAGAGCGTATCGACTGCGCGGAAATCCCTGAGATGCGCCGGCCCTTCCTGAGCGAGCCCGGTGAGCGGCTCGCGCCCGAAGCGGCGGTCCCTCAGAAGCAGGCTGACCTCGCGATACCCCGCCGCGCAGGGAAAGCCGTACTCCTCCCAGTCGAAGAGCGGCCCCGCGGCGCGGGCGCGCTCGTAGAACGGATACGGATCCTGCACGAACGCTGCATCGCGCGGCGACTGGTTGAGGCGAGGAAGCGGAGGCACCGTGCGATCCCGGAAGGCCGTGAGAGGGGCTTCGACTATGGCTGCGGCCCGAGGCCCGGCGCAAGCCCCGGGCCAGAACCGTTTTCGCTCTAGGCGGTGGCGCAGCGGAAGGGGCGGGCGAGGATCTGGCCCGGATCTTCCATCGGCGTGCCGATCTCGAAGCCCTGGGCATGGGTGAAGCCGATCTGGCGCACGCGCTCGAGGCAGTCGGCGGTCTCGACCCCTTCGGCCGTCACCGCGATGCCCTGGGCGCGGGCGGAGGCGACGATGGCCTTGATCACATCGCGGGTGCCGGGGTTGTCGAGATCGTCGATGAAACTCTTGTCGAGCTTGATCCGGTGGTGCGGCAGCCGCGCAAGATAGGAGAGCGCGCTGTAACCGGTGCCGAAATCATCGAGCGCAATCCGGATTCCGCGCGCGATCAGCATCCGGAGCTGCCCGAGCGTTTCCGGGTCGTCGCGCATCAGCACCGTCTCGGTGATCTCGAGCTCGAGCCGGTCGGCGGGGAAGCCGCTCAGCGCCAGCGCGGAATCGACCTGGGCGATGAAATCCGCCTGCTGGAACTGCAGTGCGGAGATGTTGACCGAAAGCCGCGTCTCGCCGGGCCACTCGGCGGCGCTGCAGAGCGCTTCGCGCAGCACCCAGGAGCCGATCGGCAGGATCTGCCCGGAGGTTTCGGCGAGCGTCATGAAACTGCCCGGCGAAAGCTCGCCGCGGCCCGGGTGCTGCCAGCGCAGCAGCGCCTCGACCCCGGCGACGCTGTCGTCGAGCAGCCGGACATAGGGCTGGTAGACGAGCCTGAGCTGCTCGGCCTTGATCGCGCCATTCAGGTCGAGCTCGAGCCGGCTGCGATCGCGAAGGGCCGCATCCTCGCAGGGATCGTGGGGCATGACCCGGTTGCCGCCCGCGGTCTTGCCGCGCTTGAGCGCGCGATCGGCGCGCATGAAGAGCGTCGCGGCCGGGATATCCTCGCCGGGCTCCACGAAGACGAGCCCGATCGTGGCCTGCATTTGCACCGGCTCGTCCCGGACCGTGAAGGGCTCCGCCACGCAGTCGAGCAGATCGATCGCGTACTGGGCCAGTGCCGCGCCGGATCTGTCGCTCAGAATCAGGAAGCGGTCGCCGCCGAGCCGCGCGAGCCGTTCACGCTCGGGGTCGATGTGGCGGGCAAGCCGCGAAGCGGTCCGCGCCAGAATGACATCGCCCGCGGTCGTGCCGAGCGCTTCGTTGATCGCGCGGAACCGGTCGAGATCCAGCATGAGCAGCCCCCGGGCGCCGCCGTCCGGAGTGCTGCACATGTCCCGGATCAGGCGCAGCGCCTCGGCATGCGAACTGGGCGCGGCATGGGCCAACGGCGCGACATTCTCGTCCGCATGCGCGGCTCCATCAGCAGGTGCCGCCGGAGAGGCCTGCTCTACCGGCGTTGGCAGCAGGCTCTGAAGCACATCCGCAGCGTCCTGAAGTGCTCCCGCCACACCCGGGCCCAACCAGCGGCGGCGGGCGCTCAGGAGCAGCAGGAAGGCTCTTGGCTCGCTGCCGGAGCAGATCGGCATGATGACGGCATAGGCGCTTTCGAGGCCGAATGCGGCCGGGTCCACCCGGCTTGGTGTGCTCCGGCCGATCTGCGTCTCGACGGCGCCGGAAATCGTCGCACCGTCGCCTGCCTCAGGGCCGGTGCCGCGCCGTTGCGACCATGTGTGCAGGAATTCGTCCGTGGCGGTGAGAAGGGCCGCGTTCGCGCCGTCGAGGAGAAACACACCGATCGCAGGCACGTCCAGTCGCGAGGCGACGAGCCTCAGAAACGCCGTTATCGTTCGGTTGTCCGAGCGGAGCATACGATTATCACCCTATCTGTACAGGCAATACAACCACAGGTGGTGTTATTCCCCTTAAGGTAGCATGACGCCTGAAGAATGCCTATCCCGAAATCAAGAGAGCAAGGGCTGGTCGTGACGAGATCTGTCGCATTACGCTCAAGAATTCATCTTTGCGTCGCGCTTGGCAAGCCGTGATTTGGTCGTGCGTTCCCCCGCGTCGGGGCCAGCTTCGCCAATGCGAAAAAAGCGCGGGATTGGTGAATTTCCCTGCGCTTTGCCTCTTGTCAGTGTCTTCCGGATTTGGTTATACACCGCTCCACGGAACGCGGGTGTAGCTCAGGGGTAGAGCACAACCTTGCCAAGGTTGGGGTCGAGGGTTCGAATCCCTTCGCCCGCTCCAAGACCACTTGGTGGTTAATCGAAAAGGCCGGTCAGATCTGACCGGCCTTTCGTTTTTTCACGACCGCTTGTTTTCGGGCCCGCTGGCGGACCCGACGTCACCTGAGGCCATGCGCGGCCGGGATGGCCGCGCTCAGCGTTCCAGCATGTCGATGCCGAGGAAATCGGCGACGAAGGATGTCGCGGGTGCGCCGCGGAGCATTTCCGGCGTATCGAACTGCTCGATCCGGCCGCGATTCATCACGGCCACCCGGTCGGCGAGCGCCCAGGCTTCCGCCTGATCGTGCGTGACGAGAATCGCGGAAACCCCGACCTTCTTCTGCAGGCTGCGCACCGAGCTGCGAAGCGATTGCCGGACCTTGGCGTCGAGCGCGGAGAACGGCTCGTCGAGAAGCAGCAGTCGCGGGTCGATGGCCAGCGCGCGCGCCATGGCGACGCGCTGGCGCTGTCCGCCCGAGAGCTGGGCTGGATAGCGGTTGCCGAGCTCGGGCATCTCGACAAGCTCGAGCAGGGCCTTCACCTTCTCGGCCCGAGCGGCGCGGCCCGGCCGCTGCGCCCGGGGCAGCACCCGCAACCCGAAGGCGATGTTGTCGGCCACGGTCATGTGCCGGAAGAGCGCATAGGACTGGAACACCATGCCGAAGCGCCGCGCGCCCGATGGCAGCCGCGTGATATCCTCGCCATCGATCTCGAGCCGGCCGCCGTCGGGCTGGGTAAGACCTGCGATGATGTTGAGAAGGGTGGTCTTGCCCGACCCGGATGGCCCGAGCAGCGCGACGAATTCGCCCTTCTCGACCGAGAGCGAGACGCTCTCGAGCACCTTCTGCCCGCCGAAGGTCTTGGCGATGTCCTGAACCACGAAACTCATGTGCGGCCTCCCGCCTCGGGATGGACGGCGGCGATCGCGCTGCGCAGCATCAGTGTGACGAGCGCGAGCGCGGTCAGCACCGTGGCGGCGGCGAAGGCGCCGGTCGTATTGTAATCGTTGTAGAGCAGCTCGACCTGGAGCGGCAGCGTCATGGTCTGGCCGCGCACCGCGCCCGAGACGACCGAAACGGCACCGAACTCGCCCATTGCACGCGCGGTGGCCAGAATCGCGCCGTGCACGAGCGCCCACAGGATGTTCGGCAGCGTCACGTGGCGAAAGATCTGCCAACCGTTCGCGCCGAGCGTCAGGGCGGCCTTCTCCTCGTCCTCGCCCGTCACCTGCAGCACGGGCAGCACCTCACGCATCACGAAGGGGCAAGTGACGAAGAGCGAAACCAGCACGATCCCGGTGAGGTTGAACATGAGCTGGATGCCCTCGTTCATCAGCGGCGCACCGACAGGCCCGTAGGCGCCGTAGATCAGCAGGAAGCAGAGCCCCGCGATCACCGGAGAGACGGCGAAGGGGATCTCGATCAGGATGAGGAGCGCGCGGCGTCCGGGAAAGCGGAAGCGGGCGATGGCCCAGGCGGCCGCGATGCCGAAGACGATGTTGATCGGCAGCACGATCAGCGCGGTCAGCACGGTCAGCCAGATCGCGTGCAGTGTTTCGGGCTCGACGATGGCCGACCACCAGGCGCCCAGCCCGTCCCCGAAGGCGCGGGTGAGGATGGCTGCGACCGGCGCGACGATCGCGATCAGCGCGAACAGCACGGCAAGGCCGATGAGCAGACGCTGGCGAAGAGACATCGTGCCCTCCATGTCAGGCGCCCTGCTCGAAGCGCCGATAGAGCCGCGTCTGGGCGATGTTGATCGCAATGAGCAGCGCGAGCGAGAGCAGCAGCATGGTTCCGGCGATCGCGGCCGCCGCGGGATAGTCGAACTCGTCGAGCCGGATCATGATGAGCAGCGAGGCGATCTCGGTCTTGAATGGCAGGTTCCCGGCAATGAAGATCACCGCTCCGAACTCGCCGAGCGAGCGGACGAAGGAAAGCCCGGTTCCGGTGAGGATGCCCGGCATCAGATGGGGCAGGATGACGCGGGCAAAGATCTGGCCGTCGCTTGCGCCCAGCGTCCTTGCAGCGGCTTCCTCCGCCGCGTCGAGCTCCTCGATCAGCGGCTGGATCGCGCGTACGGCAAAGGGGATCGAGGTGAAGGCCATTGCGATCACGATACCCCACCAGGTGTAGGCCGGCGTGAGCCCGAACGGGGCCAGCAGCCCGCCGATCCAGCCGTCCTTGGCATAAAGCGCGACCAGCGCGATCCCGGCGACGGAGGTCGGAAGGGCGAAAGGCAGGTCGATCAGCGCATCGAGCACACCCCGCCCGGCGAAGCGGTAGCGGGTGATGACCCAGGCCAGAAGCAGCCCGCCCGCGGCATTGACCAGCGTCGCCGCCGCCGCCGCGCTGATCGTCACCCGGAGCGAGGCCAGCACACGCGGATCACCCATCACGCGCAGATAGTCCGATGCACCGAGACGGGCGAATTGCCAGCCGAGCCCGATCAGCGGCAGAAGCACGATCAGGGTGACGAAGAGCAGCGTCACCCCAAGCGTGAGGCCGAGGCCGGGGAGGGGCGAACGGCGGCGCGAAACAAGACTGGCGAACATCGGACCTCAGCGCAGTTGCGCGCCGCCGGAGGGTTCAGATCCGGCGGCGCGCTTGGATCGGGTCGGGATTCAGTTGGCGAGCAGCACGTCGAGCACGCCGCCGGAGGCAAAATGCGTGTCCATCGCCTGATCCCATCCGCCGAAGACATCCTCGACCTTCACGAGCTCGACATCGGGGAAGTCCGCGGCATGGGCGGCAACGACCTCCGGATCATGCACGCGGTTGTTGAAGGACGCGAGGATTTCCTGTCCCTGGCGGCTGTAGAGGAAGTCGAGGTAGGTCTTGGCCACCTCTTCGGTGCCGCGCTTCTGCGCCACGCGGTCGACCACGGCGACGGGAAACTCTGCCAGCACCGAGAGCGAGGGCACGACGCGGTCATAGGCGCCTTCGGCCTCAGCCTTGCGGATGTTCTCCACCTCCGCCTCGAAGGTGATCAGCACATCCCCGATGCCACGCTCGACGAAGGTCGTCGTCGCACCGCGCCCGCCGGTGTCGAACACCGCGACATTGGCCAGAAGCTTGTCGACGAAGGCCTGCGCCGCGGCATCGTCGCCGCCGCTCTGCTTCAGGGCGTAGGCGTAGGCCGCGAGATAGGTATAGCGTCCATTGCCAGAGGTCTTCGGGTTCGGGAAGACGATCTGCACGTCATCGCGGATCAGGTCGTCCCAGTCCTTGATGCCCTTGGGGTTGCCGCCGCGCACCATGAAGGCGGGCAGGGAGTAGTAGGGCGAGGCATCGTTGGGGAATTCCTCGCGCCAGTTCTCCGAGACGAAGCCCGCATCGGCAAGCACCTGCACATCGGTCACCTGGTTGAAGGTCACGAGGTCGGCCTGCAGGCCCTGCAGGATGGCGCGCGCCTGCTTCGAGGAGCCGGCATGGCTCTGGTTCACGGTGAGCTCGTTGCCGGTCTCCGCGTCCCACTGCTCGATGAACGCCGGGTTGATCTGCGCGTAGAGTTCGCGGGCTATGTCATAGGAGACGTTGAGGATCTCGACCTGATCGGCCCGCGCGGGTGCGACGGGCGCGGTCACGGCAAAGGCCGCCACGGCCAGTGCGGCGGAGAGGCGGGCGGGTCTGGGCACCATGCGGAACATCGGGAGCTTTCTCATCTGCATTGCGTCTGGACGAGTTAAATGACCAACCTGCACGCCAGTGCAAGCCGGTCCGGGCACAAAAAGGCAAACATCGGTCAAGATCTGACTCGGCGAGAAACCTGTCACCCTCCCCCGCAGTGATCCGCGGAAAATATTCCTTTCACCGGGCGCGGCCAGCACCCTGCCGGAACATTCGTTCGGCGACCGCGCCGCAGCCGGGCGCCGCCTCAGCTCTCGAGGCTGTACATCGACCGGAATTTTCTGGATCAACGCGGCCCTAATCCAGGAGGAGGCTCACAGCTAGGTCATTCTCGATCCGAAAGGCTTTCAGGCTGCGGGCAGAACGGTTCCAGCGCCTTTCCGAGTCGGCTGAGTGACGCCTGACTCGCGGGCAGCCGGAACGGTAGGTCAGTTCTCCGCAGCTCCCGGGGAGCCTCCTTCGGCTGGCAGGGGGTGTATATTGTTGGCTTCAAGCCAGGGAGGGTTCTCGGCATACATGTCGCGGATCAGTTGCTTTACCAACACCAGATACCGCGAGCTGTCTCCCGCGCGATGGTTGAGAATGACCGGAGAGAAGGCCCGCGGCCCGTCGATCAACCGGTAGAGCACATCCGAACGCATCTGCCGTGCCGAGGCCGGAATGATGCTGATCCCCGAATCGGCCGCAACCAGTCCGAGCGCTGTCTGTATCTCGCGCACTTCCAGGACCTCGGAGGGGCGAACGTCCTCGTCCTGAAGCAAGGTCAGGATCTGGTCGGCATAGCTGGGACGGGGCTCCTTCGGGTAAACGATCAGCTTCTGGCCTGAGAGTGCCGCCAGCGGCAGCGGCGCGATGTCCCGCGCGAGCTCCGTGTCCTGGGCCAGTGCGGCAACGAGCCGCTCCTCGCGCATGACGGTGCTGTGGATATTCGGATCGCTATGCTTGAGGCGGCCGAAGCCCAGATCGATGCGCCCTTCCTTCAGTGCCGCGATCTGCTGGATCGACAGCATCTCGAGCAACTGGATGTCGAGTTCGGGCGCATTCTGGCGCAATTTCCTGATAAGCAAGGGCAGTCCGCCGTAGAGCGTCGAGGCGACAAAGCCGATGGACAGCACCTTGTTCCGGTGCAGGCCGACCCGGCGTGTGGCATCCTTCATCTGATCGATGCGCCCCAGAACCTGAAGCGCCTGTTCGTAGAAGAGCCGTCCGGCGTCGGTGAGCTTGATGGGGCGGCTCTTCCGATGGATCAGGGAGACGCCCAGCTCCTCTTCAAGCAGCTGGATCTGGCGGCTGAGCGGCGGCTGCGCAATGTGAAGGCGCTCCGCCGCCCGGGTGAAGTTCCGCTCGCGCGCGACGGCGGTAAAATAGCGCAGTTGTCTCAGATCCATCGTCACACCCCCGAGAAAGCGGAACAGGTCTCCATTCTGAGTATCATGCGGCGCAAAGGAGGCTGAAACTCCACGACTATGCGCTCACTATACCCTGAGGGTATGATAGTAAACGCAAACGGTGTTGGACGCAAACTGGCCTCTGGGGCAGTTTCACGCCATGAACCAGTCATTTGCACCCCTCACCCCCGCCACCGAAACCTGCGCTGTCATCACGCGCATCGAGACGGTGATCATCGATCTTCCGACCATCCGGCCGCACAAGCTTTCCGTGGCGACGATGACCGGGCAAGTCCTTGTGCTTGTTCGGGTTCATTGCAGCGATGGGATCGTGGGCATCGGGGAAGGCACGACCATCGGCGGCCTGGCCTACGGCGGCGAAAGCCCCGAAAGCATGAAGACCAATATCGACACGTGGTTCGCGCCGGCGATGGTCGGCCAGGACGCGACGCGGGTCCAGGCCCTGATGGGGCGGATCGGCTCGCTTGTTCGCGAGAACCGCTTCGCGAAATCCGCGGTGGAGACCGCGCTGCTCGATGCACAGGGCAAGCGGCTCGGCCTGCCGGTCAGCGAGCTTCTCGGCGGGCGGCGGCGCGACCGGCTGCCGGTGGCCTGGACCCTCGCCTCGGGCGACACGTCTCGCGACATTGCCGAAGCGGAACAGATGCTGGATTGCCGCCGGCACCGCATCTTCAAGCTCAAGATCGGCGCCCGCCCGATCCGCGACGATATCGCTCACGTCGCCGCAATCAGGTCGGCGCTTGGCGCGCGGGGCGCGGTCCGGGTCGATGTCAACATGGCCTGGTCCGAGCTGGAGGCGGCCTGGGGGATGGCAGCGCTCGCCGATGCGGGATGTGAACTGGTGGAACAGCCTGTCGCCTCGAGCGCGGCGCTCGCGCGGCTTGTGCGCCGGTTTCCCGTCGCGCTGATGGCGGATGAGGCGCTGACCGGCCCTGAAAGCGCCTTCGAGCTTGCCCAGGTCCAGGGGGCCGACGTCTTCGCCGTCAAGCTCGAGCAGAGCGGCGGCGCCTTCAACGCCCTGCGGGTCGCGGCCATCGCTGACGCCGCCGGCATCGGCCTCTACGGCGGCACGATGCTGGAAGGCGCAGTCGGCACCGTGATTTCCGCCCACGCCTTCGCGACCTTCGCCAATCTGCAATGGGGCACGGAACTCTTCGGCCCGCTGCTTCTGACCGAGGAAATCCTGGCCGAGCCGCTCGATTACAGCGAGTTCGAACTGAGCGTTCCCAACGGACCGGGGCTCGGCCTGACGCTCGACGAGGACCGCGTGGCCTTCTTTGCCCGCGACGGCATCCGCAAGACGATCAGTCTGCCCCCGAAGAACCTCTCAGCCGGAAAGGTCTGACAATGCTCTTTCATGTTTTCATGGACGTGAAGATCCCGCGCGACCTGCCGGCCGAAGAGACCGCCCAGATCCTCGCGCGCGAGAAGGCCTACTCTCAGGATCTGCAGAGCTCAGGCAAGTGGCGGCACATCTGGCGGGTCGCGGGACAATACGCAAACGTCAGCATCTTCGACGTGCGCGATACCGCCGAGCTGCACGAGATCCTGACGGGGCTGCCGCTCTTTCCGTTCATGGACATCAAGGTGACGCCGCTGCTGCGCCACCCGTCCGCAATCCGCGACGACGACAGCTGACCCTGCCCACGAGGACGGCGGCACAAGCCGTCCCACCCAGTTTCGAAAACGAATGAAGGAGGAAGACACCATGACCGTACAGATTTTTGACCGTCCCGATGTGCAGGCGTTCCTGAAGGAACTCAGCGGCCTGAACAACAACGACGGCAACCCGCGCATGAAGGAGATCGTCCATCGGCTGATGTCGGACCTGTTCAAGGCGATCGACGATCTGAATATCACGCCGGACGAATACTGGGCCGGCGTCGCGTGGCTCAACGATATGGGCGCAGCCGGCGAGGCGGGCCTCATTTCGCCGGGCCTGGGGATTGATCACTTCATCGACGAACGGCTCGACGCCATCGATGCCTCGCTGGGGATCGAGAACCCGACGCCGCGCACCATCGAAGGCCCGCTCTACGTGGCCGGCGCCCCGGAATCGACGGGCTTCGCGCGCCTTGACGACGGCACCGACACCAACGGCCACACGCTGATCATGCACGGCACGGTCCATGGGGCCGACGGCAAGCCGCTTCCCGGCGCGAAGGTCGAGGTCTGGCACTGCGACACGCGCGGCTTCTATTCGCACTTCGATCCGACCGGCAAGCAGGCGCCCTTCAACATGCGCCGCACGATCATCGCTGACGAGAATGGCAGCTACAGGTTCCAGAGCATCCTGCCGAGCGGTTACGGCGTGCCCCCCGGCAGCCCGACCGAAAAGGTTCTCACGGCACTCGGACGGCACGGACAGCGCCCCGCGCACATCCACTTCTTCATCAGCGCCGATGGTCATCGCAAGCTCACCACACAGATCAACATCGAAGGCGATCCGCTCATCAACGACGATTTCGCCTATGCGACCCGCGAAGGCCTGGTGCCCCACGTCATTGAGCGCACCGACGAGGAGAGCATTCACGCCAACGGGCTGAACGGCCCCTTCGCCGAGATCTGCTTCGACATTCATCTGACCGCGCTGGTCGACGGCGTCGACAACCAGGTCAACGAGCAGCGCCGCCGCGCCGCCGCCTGACCGGCATATCCCGGGCAGTCCGCCAAGGCGCGACTGCCCGACCCCACCGTCCACCCAAGACCAACATCAAGCAGGGGCCTGCCCGACAAGGGCGCGACCCCTCGAGGGAGAACTCATGTCCGCGATACTCGAAAAGGCCCGCGATCTGGATAACCTGCTGGCCACGGCCGTGCAGGACGACGCCGAGGCCGGCCTCTACCGCTGCCGGCGCGACATCTTCACCGACGAGGATCTCTTCGCGCTGGAGATGAAGCACATCTTCGAAGGCAACTGGGTCTATCTGGCCCATGAAAGCCAGATCCCCGAAATCAATGACTACTACACCACCTGGATCGGCCGTCAGCCGGTGGTCATCACCCGCGACAAGACCGGCACGCTGAACGCCGTCATCAACGCCTGCGCCCACAAGGGGGCGATGCTCTGCCGCCGCAAGCAGGGCAACAAGGGAAGCTTCACCTGTCCGTTCCACGGCTGGACCTTCGCCAACACCGGCAAGCTCCTGAAGGTGAAGGACGCCAAGACCACGCAATATCCCGAACAGTTCAACAAGGACGGCTCGCACAACCTGACGAAGGTTGCCCGCTTCGAGAGCTATCGCGGCTTCCTGTTCGGCAGCCTGAACCCCGATGCCGCGCCCCTGGAAGACTATCTGGGCGAGACCACCGTCATCATCGACCAGATTGTCGACCAGGCGCCCGAAGGCCTGGAGGTTCTGCGCGGCAATTCCTCCTACATCTATGACGGCAACTGGAAGCTGCAGATGGAGAACGGCTGCGACGGCTATCACGTGAGTTCCGTCCACTGGAACTACGCCACCACGATGGACCGCCGCAGCGAAACCGGCACCAAGGCAGTCGACGCCAACAGCTGGAGCAAGTCCGTCGCCGGCGTCTACGGCTTCGAGAACGGCCATATCCTCCTCTGGACCAACACCCGCAACCCCGAGGTCCGCCCGGTCTACAACCGCCGCGACGAGATCATCGCCCGCGTCGGCGAGAAGAAGGCGGGCTACATCGTCAACCAGACGCGCAACCTCTGCCTCTATCCGAACGTGTTCCTGATGGACCAGTTCAGCACCCAGATCCGCGTCGTCCGCCCGCTCGGCGTGGACCGGACCGAGGTCACCATCTTCTGCTTTGCTCCCAAGGGCGAAAGCGCAGAGGACCGCGCGAACCGCATCCGCCAGTATGAGGACTTCTTCAACGTCTCGGGCATGGGCACCTCGGACGATCTGGAGGAATTCCGTGCCTGCCAGACCGCCTATGCCGGCAGCCTGCACCTCTGGAACGACATGTCGCGCGGCGCGCCCCTGTGGATCGAGGGCCCGGACGAGAACGCCCGCGGCATGGGGCTCAATCCGCTCCTGTCGGGCGAACGCAGCGAGGACGAGGGCCTGTTCGTCTGCCAGCACGAATACTGGGCCCGCGTGATGCGTGAAGCGCTCGCGACCGAGAAAGCCGGCGCGAAGACGGGAGCAGCAGCATGAGCCTCGATCAGGACATCGCCAGCACCAGCCTGGACTACAGCACCATCTGCGCCTTCCTCTACCGCGAGGCGCGCCTGCTCGATGACAGGCAATGGGACGAGTGGCTGACCTGCTATGCGCCGGATGCGTCCTACTGGATGCCGGCCTGGGACGACAACGACCAGACGACCGAGGACCCGCAGTCCGAGATCTCGCTGATCTACTATCCCAACCGCGAAGGTCTCGAAGACCGCGTCTTCCGCATCAAGACCGAGCGTTCGGGCGCATCCACGCCCGAACCGCGCACCAGCCATGCCGTCCTGAACGTCGAGGTGATCGCCGAGCGGGGGGGCGAGGTGGACGTGCGCTATAACTTCCACACGCTGAACCACCGCTACAAGACCACCGACCAGTTCTTCGGAACGATGTTCGTGACCCTTCGTCAGACGGAGAACGGACCGGTGATCGCGGCCAAGAAGATCGTCCTGAAGAACGACTACATCCGCCAGGTCATCGACGTCTACCACGTCTGACGGCCACGGAGCCCAGCCACAAGAAACCGCAAGGAGGAAGCGACCATGTGCTACAGGATCGCACTGAACTTCGAGGACGGCATCACCCGCTTCGTCGACTGCAAGCCGGGCGAGAAGGTTCTCGACGCCGCATTTCGCAACAAGATCAACCTGCCGATGGACTGCTCGGACGGGGTGTGCGGTACCTGCAAGTGCCGCGCCGAATGCGGCAGCTATGATATGGGCGAGGACTATATAGAGGACGCGCTCACCGAGGACGAGGCCGCGGAGGGGCTGGTCCTCACCTGCCAGATGGTCCCGTCTTCGGACTGCGTCCTCTCGGTCCCGACAACCTCGCTGGCCTGCAAGACCGGCCAGCAAACCTTCCCGGCGACCGTGGCCCGCATCGAGCCGCACCAGGACGCGGCGGTGGTCCTGGAACTGGAGGTGGACGAGAGCGCTTCGGCGCCCGCCTTCCTGCCGGGACAATATGTCAACATCGGCGTGCCGGGCAGCGGCGAGCACCGCTCCTATTCGTTCAGTAGCGCCCCGGGTGAGCGCAATCTGGGCTTCCTGATCAAGAAGATCGAGGCTGGCCTGATGAGCGGCTGGCTGGCCCGCGCGAAGCCCGGCGACCAGCTGGACCTGACGGGTCCGATGGGCAGCTTCTATCTGCGCGACGGCGACGGCCCGCTTCTGTTCCTCGCGGGCGGCACCGGCCTCGCGCCCTTCCTGTCGATGCTCGAGGTTCTGGCCCGTGCCGGATCGACGCGGCAGATCCATCTCGTCTATGGCGTCACGCGCGATCTGGATCTGGTTCTGGTCGACGAGATTGCGGCCTACGCCAGCCGTCTGCCGAACTTCACCTTCGCGACGGTCGTTGCCGATCCGGCGTCCGATCACCTGCGCAAGGGCTGGGTGACGCAGCACATGCCCGAGGAGATGCTCGCCGCGGGCGAGGTCGATGTCTATCTCTGCGGCCCTCCGCCGATGGTCGATGCCGTGCGGCACTACCTCGATGAGAGCGGCTTCACCCCGGCGAGCTTCCACTACGAGAAGTTCACGCCCAACGTGCCCCTGAAGGCCATCGCATGACCGGGGCACATTTCGCCGGGCGCTTCGCGGGCAAGGTGCTGGTGGTGACCGGCGCCGCGCAGGGGATCGGGCGCGCGGTCGCCCTGCGCGCCGCGGCCGAAGGCGGCAAGGTCCTGTTCGTGGACCGCGCCGATTTCGTGGCCGATGTGGCCGCCGAGGCGGGCGGAGACGCTGCGGCCTTCGAGGCTGACTTGGAAACCTGGGACGGTGCCGCCGCGGCCATGCGCCACGCCGCCGAGACCTTCGGCGGCATAGATATCCTGATCAACAACGTGGGCGGCGCGATCCGCATGCGGCCCTTCGCCGAATTCGAACCGGCCCAGATCGATGCCGAGATCCGGCGCTCGCTGATGCCGACGCTCCACTGCTGTCATGCGGTGTTGCCGCACCTGCTGGAGCGGGGCAGGGGGACGATCGTCAACGTCTCGTCCAATGCCACGCGCGGCATCTACCGCGTCCCCTATTCGGCGGCCAAGGGCGGGGTGAATGCGATCACGCAGTCGCTCGCGATGGAACTGGCGCCCCGCAACATCCGCGTCGTGGCCACCGCTCCAGGCGGAACCGAAGCGCCGCCCCGCCGGATCCCGCGTAACGCCTCGGGCGACAGCGCTGCCGAAAAGGCCTGGATGGCGGAGGTCGTTACCCAAGTGGCCCAATCGGCCTTCATGAAGCGCTACGGCACGATCGAGGAACAGGCCGCCCCGATCCTTTTCCTGGCGTCCGACGAGGCGTCCTACATCACCGGGACCGTCCTGCCCGTGGCGGGCGGCGACACGGGCTGAACCAGAACTGAACCAATCAACAGGGTGGAGACAAGACATGCGCAATATCGACGTAGGCGAGGCCATCGACCAGGGCCCGTTCGGAAGCTTTCAATGGATGGTGGTCGCGCTCTGCGGAGCGCTGCTGGTGATCGATGGCTATGACGTATTCGTGGCCGGCACGGTGCTGCCGACGCTGATCGCGGAATGGGGCCTGACCAAGCCGCAGGCGGGCGCGCTCCAGGCGTGGGCGCTCTTCGGGATGATGTTCGGAGCGCTGATCCTGGGGCCGCTGGCCGACAGGATCGGCCGCAAGAAGGGCGTGGCGATCAGCTTTCTGCTCTTCACCTCGGCGACCCTGCTGACGGGGTTCGCGAACTCGCCGGAGCAGTTCAAGATTTTCCGCTTCATCGCCGGTCTGGGTTGCGGCGGCCTGATGCCGAATGCCGTGGCGCTGATGAATGAATATGCGCCAAAACGCATGCGCGGAACGATTGTTGCGCTGATGTTCTCGGGCTATTCGATTGGCGGCATGGTCGCGGCCGGCCTCGGGATCGGGCTCATTCCCAGTTTCGGCTGGAAGCCCATGTTCTTCATCGCTGCCGTGCCGTTGCTGCTGTTGCCGGTCATCCTGTGGAAGCTGCCGGAGTCTCTGGGGTTCCTGATCCGTCAGGGCAAGCAGGACGAGGCAAGGCGCATCTTCGCCAAGGTCTCGGGAACGCCGCTGGCCGCGGACGACCGGCTTGTGTTCGCGGAGACCAAGGGCGTTTCGGCTTCGGTCGCGGAACTGTTCCGCCACGGCCGCGCCCTGCGCACGCTGATGCTGTGGCTCTCGTTCTTCTGCTGCCTGCTCCTCGTCTATCTGCTGTCGTCCTGGCTGCCCAAGGTGCTGCAGGAAGCCGGTTATGCCGAACGCGCCAGCCTTCTGTCGCTGTTCTCGCTGAACTTCGGCGGCATGGCAGGGGCAATCGCGGGCGGCAGACTGGGCGACCGCTTCGGCCTCCCGAAGATCGTCATTGCCTATTTCGTGGCGGCGAGCCTGTCGATCGCGCTGATCGGCTTCAACCCCGCATCGGGCCTGCTCTTCGCGTTGGTCTTCGTCGCCGGAGCCACCACGATCGGCACGCAGATCCTGCTCTACGCCAGCGTTGCGCAGCTCTATAACCTGTCGGTCCGCTCGACCGGACTCGGCTGGGCCTCGGGCGTGGGCCGGATCGGTGCGATCGTCGGACCGACGTTCGGCGGTGTGCTGCTGGCGCGGGAACTGCCGCTCGAGCAGAACTTCCTCATCTTCGCGATCCCGGCGGCGATCTCGGCCATTGCGATGCTGGTCTTCGCGCTGAGCAGCGGGCCTGTCCGCGGCACCCCGCAGCTTGCCGCCACCTGATCGAACCATGAGAGACGGCGCGCGGTCCGGCCGCGCGCCGCATTTTCGGGAAAATCTGACATGCCGTATCTGAACCTGCCGACCCATCGTCTTCACTACCGCATCGACGAGACCTCGACGGAAAAACCCTGGCTGACCTTCTGCAATTCCCTGGGCACGGACCTGCACATGTGGGACGCCCAGGTTGCCGGTCTGTCGAAGAGGTTCCGCATCCTGCGCTATGATCGCCGTGGACATGGCAAGTCCGGCACTGCGGGGGCCCCCTTGAGCCTGGCCGATCTGGGCGGCGACGTGATCGCGCTCATGGATGCACTCGGCATCGAGCGAACCCATTTCTGCGGCCTGTCCATCGGCGGACTGACCGGGCAATGGCTGGGCATCCACGCCAGCAGCCGGCTCGACCGCGTCGTCCTCTGCGCCACTGCGGCCCGGATCGGCACAGCGGAGAGCTGGAACGCGCGCATCGGCGAGGTCGAAGCCAACGGGCTGGATGGGCTCGTGCCCGCGACCGCGGAGCGCTGGTTCACACCCGCCTTTCGCGCAGCCCAGCCAGAAATCGTGGACGGAATCCTCCACAGCTTCGCCGCGACCTCGGTCGATGGTTATGCGGCCTGCTGCGCGGCACTTGCCGGGGCGGATCTCCAAGACAGTCTTGGCAGGATCACGGCGCCCCTCCTGGCCATTTCGGGCGATGACGACCCGGTCTGCCCGCCTGCCGATCTGGAGGCGATCGCCATGGCCGTTCCGAACGGGCAGCATGTGATCCTGCCGGGGCGGCATATCATCAACATCGAAGCAGCGAGCGGGTTCAATTCACATCTGTCGGACTTCCTCTGCTCCCCCGACCCAGTAACCGATACTGCCGCATCCCGACGGCCCTTCGCCGTCGACCGGACAAGATCAGAAAGCATGTCATGACCCCCTGCATCATCTGTGTTGCCATCACCGGCTCGCTGCCGAACAAGGCCAACAACCAGGCCGTCCCCATTACTCTCACGGAACAGATCGAAAGCACGCACGAGGCGTTCGAGGCCGGTGCCGCCATCGTGCATGCGCATGTCCGCGATGAGGAGGGGAAACCCACCAGCGATCCCGAGAGGTTCGCGCGGCTCAAGGAAGGGATCGAGCGGCATTGTCCCGGCATGATCTTCCAGGTCTCGACCGGTGGCAGGTCAGGGGCCGGGCGGGCCCGTGGTGGCATGCTGTCGCTTGCGCCCGACATGGCCTCTCTCTCGGTGGGGTCCAACAACTTCCCGACCCGCGTCTACGAAAACCCGCCGGACCTGGTCGAGTGGCTCGCTGCCGAGATGGTCAGATACGGGGTGAAGCCCGAAGTCGAAGCCTTCGATCTCAGCCACATCTTCCAGGCGGCCAGGATGCATCGCGATGGCCTGATCGCAGCAACGCCATATGTCCAGTTCGTCATGGGCGTCAGGAATGCCATGCCGGTGGACCGCGAAGTCTTCGACTTCTATGTCCACACCGTCAGGCGCCTCTTTGGCCCGGATGTGCCCTGGTGCGCTGCGGGGATTGGCCGACATCAGGCGACGATCAACGAATGGTGCATTGCGTCCGGCGGTCACACCCGCACCGGCCTCGAAGACAACGTCCGTCTGGATCGGGAGACGCTGGCGCCATCCAATGCCGCGCTGGTCGCCCGCGTCGTGGATCTCTGCGAGAAGCACGAGCGCCCGGTCGCGACGTGGCAGCAGGCACGCGAGATACTGGGAGTGGAGATGCGGGCGGGCGTACTGGCAAGTTTACACTCAGCGTAGTCCTGAGCGTGCAGATCCGTGGCTGCCCTCCGGTCACGAGCCCCAAGGCCGGGTCGGTATCTGATCCGCCCCACTGAAGAGGTCCACATTATTATCTGGGAGACCTGAGGCGAACCTCACCCCGTTGCTGGTCAGGGCGCCATGCGGCCCTTAGGTCGGGCCGCAAAGGCACCCGGACTGACCGGGCCAGACAGAGGGCCTCGCGGCGGACATTGGTCTGGCGCGAGAAGCGCCAAAAAAAATCTGGGGGCCCGGTGCGCCAAACGCTCCGGCGCGCGCACCGTCAGCCAGAAAGCCTTTTCGCGTGGGCAGTGCGCCGACCCATGGTCCGGAGACGCGTTGCGCGCCGCCCGCACCTGCATGTGGCACACGTCGCGGCACGGCGCGGTGGCACAGGAGAAGCCGACACTCCGGGTTCCCGGAAGGGCATCATCAAATCATGGGGTTGGGAAAATTGGCTGGGGAACCTGGATTCGAACCAGGACTAACGGAGTCAGAGTCCGTGGGTCTACCGTTAACCTATTCCCCAGCGTTTGCGGGGCCCTCAATCGCGCACCGGGCTGGGAATGTCAAGCGCGTGAAAACGGCTTTCTTGCTCCTTTGGCCGCATTTTCTCGGGCAGCCCCGGCATTCTTCTCCCGGACAACGCGGCGTTGCGTTTTCGCTGCGCTGCATATATGGCGCCTCACGCGGGTGCCTCGACCCGTTATTCGGGATCCTACCGCTATGGACATCAGAAATATCGCGATCATCGCGCATGTCGACCACGGCAAGACGACACTTGTCGATGCGTTGCTCAAGCAATCAGGCACCTTTCGTGAGAACCAGGCTCTGACCGAGCGTGCGCTCGATTCGAACGATCTGGAGCGCGAGCGCGGGATCACCATCCTCGCCAAGGCGACCTCCGTCGAGTGGAAGGGGCACCGGATCAACATTGTCGATACGCCCGGCCATGCCGATTTCGGCGGCGAGGTGGAACGCATTCTCAGCATGGTCGACGGCGTCGTCCTGCTCGTCGATGCCGCCGAAGGGCCGATGCCGCAGACCAAGTTCGTGACCTCGAAGGCGCTTGCCCTCGGCCTCCGGCCGATCGTCGTGCTCAACAAGGTCGACAAGCCCGATGCCGAACCCGACCGGGCGCTGGACGAGGTGTTCGATCTCTTCGTGACGCTCGAGGCCGATCACGATCAGCTCGATTTCCCGGTTCTCTATGCCTCCGGCCGCGCCGGCTGGGCAGATACCGATCTCGAGGGGGCGCGGGAAAACCTCGACGCGCTGTTCCAGCTCGTCCTCGACCATGTGCCGGCGCCGAAGCAGCTTGCGCGCGCGGACGAACCGTTCTCCATGCTCGCGACCACGCTGGCGGCCGATCCGTTCCTCGGTCGCCTGCTGACCGGCCGCGTCGAGACCGGCTCGCTCAAGGCCGGGCGCACGGTGAAGGCGCTCAGCCGCGACGGCAAGGAAGTCGAGCGGTTTCGCGTCTCCAAGATCCTCGCCTTCCGCGGCCTGTCGCAGCAGGCGATCGATATTGCGGAGGCCGGGGATATCGTGAGCCTCGCTGGCATGTCGTCCGCGACGGTCGCCGACACCATCGCAGACATGGCGATCGAGGCGCCGATCCCGGCGCAGCCGATCGACCCGCCGACGATCTCGGTCACCTTCGGCATCAACGACAGCCCCCTCGCGGGCCAGGACGGCGACAAGGTGCAGAGCCGTGTCATCCGCGACCGCCTGATGCGCGAGGCCGAGTCGAACGTCGCGATCCGCGTCACGGACACGCCCGGCGGCGAGGCCTTCGAGGTCTCGGGCCGTGGCGAGCTCCAGATGGGCGTGCTGATCGAGAACATGCGCCGCGAGGGGTTCGAGCTGTCGATCTCGCGCCCCCGCGTGCTCTTCCGCGACGAGGACGGCCAGACGCTGGAACCCATCGAGGAAGTCACCATCGACGTCGACGAGGAATTCGCCGGCACCGTGGTCGACAAGCTCTCCCAGCGCCGCGGCGAACTGGCCGACATGCGCACCGGCGCCGGTGGCAAGACGCGTATCATCGCGCATGTGCCCTCGCGCGGCCTGATCGGCTATCACGGCGAGTTCCTCACCGACACGCGCGGCACCGGCGTGCTCAACCGGGTCTTCCACGACTGGGCCCCGCACAAGGGCACCATGCCGGGCCGCCGCAACGGCGTGCTGATCTCGATGGAGGACGGCGTTTCCGTGGCCTATGCGATCTTCAACCTCGAGGATCGCGGCAAGTTCTTCATCGGGTCGGGCGAAAAGGTCTACACCGGGATGATCCTCGGCGAGCACAGCCGTGACAACGATCTCGAGGTCAACCCGCTCAAGGGCAAGAAGCTGACCAACGTCCGGGCTGCGGGCAAGGACGAGGCCGTGGTGCTGACGCCGCCGACGCGGCTCTCGCTCGAGCAGGCCATCGCCTATATCGAAGATGACGAACTTGTGGAGGTCACGCCCAAGGCGATCAGGCTTCGCAAGCGCCATCTCGACCCCCACGAACGCAAGCGCAACGCACGCAAGGCCGGTTGAACCGGCCTTGCTTACCCTCCGGTTGTTGGACTGACCTCGGAAGATGTGGCAGCAATGCCCATCTTCGCGCTTCGAGACAAATCTCGGAAAATACCATTCAATCTTTTTGCAAAATGCAAAATGCTTCGCAGAAAGGGGCGACGCCTTTGACGGGAGTTTTGTGCAATGCACACGCTCGCCTCTGGATTGTGTCCCCAATTGCTCAAATTTGAGTTAAAACACCTCTGATTGAATGATGCCGCGGGACAACAGCCCATGTGAGAAGAGTTGGCACGAT
This sequence comes from Amaricoccus sp. B4, assembly GCF_043226085.1. NCBI lineage: Bacteria > Pseudomonadati > Pseudomonadota > Alphaproteobacteria > Rhodobacterales > Paracoccaceae > Amaricoccus > Amaricoccus sp. B4. The sequence goes on along the minus strand of NZ_CP171225.1, from coordinate 2,008,804 downwards.
TCATGCTTGGGTTGAGGGGTAGCAATAGTGCGAAAAGCGGAGCAAATGGTATGAAACACCCGGTCGATGTTCATGTTGGCAAGCGCGTCCGCCACCGTCGCTGGATGGTCGGCATGACTCAGCAGCAGCTCGGCGATATCGTCGGCATCAAGTTCCAGCAGATCCAGAAATACGAGACCGGGATGAACCGCATCAGCGCGTCCCGCCTCTGGGACATCGCGCAGGCGCTGGACGTCAGCATCAGCTTCTTCTTCGAAGGCTTCGAAGGGGCGGAAGAAGGTCAGGAGACCGCGGCTCCCGCCTCCTCCGAAGCCCAGCGCGGCGACCTGCTCGCCGACAAGGAAGCGCTCGAGCTCGTGCGGTCCTACTACGCGATCCCCGAGACCCAGCGCCGCCGCCTGTTCGACCTCGCGCGCGTCCTCAGCGACGTCGCCTGAACCGCTGCTCCGGGGGGAGTGCCCATGCACTTGACCCCGGCATCCCGATGGCCGAAACCGTTCCGAGATTGACGGTCAGGGATGCGGGGGGTCGGCATGGCGATTGCGCCGGAACTGGAGGGGGCGCTCAGGGATATCGCCTGCGAGCTGGCCGACGTCGCCGCCGCGCGGTGCCTGCCGCTCTTCCGGAGTGAGGGCCTTCTGGCCGCCAACAAGGCGGCTGACGGCTTCGATCCGGTCACGGCCGCCGATCGTGATGCCGAGGCGGCAATGCGCACACTTCTGGCCGAACGGCGGCCGGAAGACGCGATCCACGGCGAGGAATTCGGCGCGAGGCCGGGCACCAGCGGCCTGACCTGGGTTCTCGATCCGATCGACGGCACCCGCGCCTTCATCTGCGGCGCCCCGACCTGGGGCATCCTGATCGGTCTGGACGCGGGCGAGGGGCCCGTGCTCGGGGTGATCGACCAGCCCCACACCGGCGAGCGCTTCATCGGCGGCTTCGGCGCGGCCGAGATGCGGCGCGGCACCGAGCGGCGCGCCATGCGCGTCCGCCCCTGCGCGGGCCTCTCGGAGGCCGTGCTCTTCACCACCTATCCGGAAGTTGGGTCGACGGTCGAGCGCAAGGCCTTCGAGACGGTGCGCGATCGCGCGCGCCTCACCCGCTACAGCCTCGACTGCTACGCCTATGCGCTCGTTGCGATGGGGCAGGCCGATCTGGTGATCGAAGCCGGTCTTCAAGCCTATGACGTGCAGGCGCCCATCGCCGTGATCGAGGCGGCGGGCGGCATCGTCACCGACTGGACAGGCGGCCCCGCGCATCAGGGCGGCCGCATCCTCGCGGCCGGCGACGCGCGCACCCATGCCGAAGCGCTCGCGCTTCTGTCCCGCGCGGCCACCTAGAGCAGGACCGCCTCAGTCCGAGGCCGTCTCATCCGTGCGGTCTTCGCCGAGGGCAGCGTCCGACTGCGCGAGAAAGCCGTCGACCTCGCCCCAGACGAGCCGCTGGATCCCCTCGTGCTCCATGAAGATCTCGTGCCGCCCCTCCGGGCATTCGACGAGCCTTGCCTGCGGTGTCCGGGCACAGCGCCGCCGGATCGCGCGGAGCGAGACGACCTGCTCCTCGCTGCCGGCAAAGACGAGCATCGGCGTCGCGGGCGAGGCCTTCAGCGCCAGCCGGCCCATTTCGGCGAAGGCGGCGCGGGTCCAGCCCGCGCTCGGCGGTCCGAGGCCGAGTTCGGGATGCGCCGCCACCTGGGCCATCGCCCGGTCGAAGGCCGCCGGATCGGAGGTGAGCGCGTTTCCGGCAAACACCCGGCTCACCTCTGTCGCATCCGAGGAGGAGCCTGCGGGCACGGTCGCCCGAACCCCGAACTGCCGCGCCCGCCGCAGCGCCTTGGCCTTGATCTCGCGGAGCGCGGTGCGGACCTGCAGCCCCCACATCGGCGCCGACATCACCGCGGCCCGGAAGATGCGGGTCTCGAGGAGCGTGCGCAGCGCGATGCAGCCGCCCATCGAATGCGCGACGAGCAGCTTCGGGGCGGGCAGCGCCAGCGCCTCCGCCGCGGCGAGCGCCACGGCGACGTCGTTCTGATAGTCCGGGAAGCTCCGCACATGGCCCATCATCGGCGCGCCCGGCGGGCGGGTCGAGAGCCCCTGTCCGCGCCAGTCGATCACCACGACCGAAAAGCCGCGCGCAAGGAGGTGTCCGGCGACAAGCCCGTATTTCTCCGCATATTCCGTCCGGCCCGGAAAGACGAAGGCCGTGCCGCGGGTGCCGCCGCGCCAGAGGACGATGCGGATGCGGAGCCCGTCGAGGGACTCGAGCCAGAAGGCCTCTGCCCCCTCGGGGGCATGGGCGACGTCGGCATGGAAGGGGGCGGCCTGCATCCCGATCCGGAGCGGCGCGCCCATGTTCATGACAACAGGCTGCCGAGCTTCATGGCCTGCCCCATGTCGCCGTCGATGCGCAGCTTGCCGGTCATGAAGGCCGATGTCGCGTTGATCTCGCCCTCGAGCAGCCCCTCGAAGGTCTCGCGGGAAGCGCTCACCACGCAATCGGCATCGGCGTCACTCGCGCGCGCACCTTCGCCGTCCACCAGAATCGAGCCCTCTCCCTCGATATCGAACCTCACCGAACCGTCGAACCCGCCGCCGCCGAGCCGCTCGTTGAGGGCCTTGACCGCGCCGTCGATCACCTTGCTCATTTTTGTCACTCCGGAAGGGGGAAGCCCCTCGCTTTCTGTCGTTCCGGCGCTAATCTATGCGTCATGACGCAGTTTCGAAAGCGCCTCCTCTTGGTTTCCGTCGCGTCGCTCTTCACCTGCGGAGCGGCGCCCGGGGCTTGGGCGCAGCCGTTCGAGCCTCTGGCGCCGGGCCCGGCCATCGCCACCCGGGACGAAGCCCCGCCGGCGGACAGGCTCGAAACGCTCTACGACCAGCTTGCCGAACCCGGCCGCGAGGACTGGCAGCGCGTCGAGAAGGAAATCCAGCGGATCTGGTCGCAATCGGGCTCGGCCTCGATGGACCTCCTGCTCGAACGCGGCAACGCCGCCCTGCAGGCCCGGGATTACGATACCGCTCTGGACTATTTCTCCGCGCTGACCGACCATGCCCCCGATTTCGCCGAAGGCTGGAACGCCCGCGCGACGACCTTCTTTCTGCTGGAGGAATATGGGCTTTCCATCTCCGATGTCGAGCATGTGCTCGTCCTCAATCCACGGCATTTCGGCGCGCTCCAGGGGCTTGCCATCATGCTCGAGGAAGTGGGCGAGCCCGATCTTGCGCTCCGGGCGCTGCGCCGGGCACATGCCCTCAACCCCAACCAGCCCGAGGTGGCCGCGGCCATCGAACGGCTTGAGCGGATGAAGGGCGCCGCCGAGCTCTGAGGGCTCGTGCCGTGCTGTGGAGGCGAATGTCATGAATGGCCTGACGGCAGGACGGGTGACGGCGGTTCTCGGGCCGACGAACACCGGCAAGACCCATTACGCGATCGAACGGATGCTCGGCCACCGCACCGGCGTGATCGGCCTGCCGCTTCGGCTGCTCGCCCGCGAGGTCTACGACCGCATCGTCGCGCTGCGCGGACCTTCCGTCGTGGCGCTTGTCACCGGCGAGGAGCGCATCGTGCCGCCGCGCGCGGCGTACTGGGTCTGCACGGTCGAGGCGATGCCGGTCGATCTCGGGGCGGAATTTCTCGCCGTCGACGAGATCCAGCTCTGCGGCGACCCCGACCGCGGCCATATCTTCACCGACCGGCTTCTGAACGCCCGCGGCCTCTCCGAGACACTGTTTCTCGGCGCCGAGACCATTCGCCCCCGCATCGCGAGCCTGATTCCCTCCGCCCAGTTCATGCGCCGCGAGCGGTTTTCGAAACTCACCTATTCCGGCCTGCGCAAGCTCAGCCGGATGCCGCCACGCAGCGCCATCGTCGGCTTCTCCGCCGATGACGTCTATGCGATCGCCGAACTGATCCGCCGCCAGAAGGGCGGGGCCGCGGTGGTGATGGGCGCGCTCAGCCCGCGCACCCGCAACGCCCAGGTCGCGCTCTACCAGAACGGCGATGTCGAGCACCTCGTCGCGACGGATGCGATCGGCATGGGCCTCAATCTCGACATCGCCCATGTCGCCTTCTCGGGCCTCGTGAAGTTCGACGGGCGGCGGCATCGCCACCTCTCGCCGAACGAGCTCGCGCAGATCGCCGGCCGGGCCGGGCGCTACACCACCGATGGCACCTTCGGGGTGACGGGCGAGGCGCCGCCGCTCGACGAGGATGTGATCGATGCCATCGAAAACAGCCGCTTCTCGCCGCTCCAGCGGCTGCAATGGCGCAATTCCCGGCTGGAATACGGCACGATCGACGCGCTGATCGCGAGCCTCGAGGCGCCGTCGGGCGAGCCCGAACTGGTGCGCGCCCGCGAGGCCGACGACCTCGCCACCCTCCGCACCCTGGGCGGCGCGCCCGAGATGCGCGACCGGATCCGCGCCGCGCCCGACGTGCGGCTGCTCTGGGATGTCTGCCGGGTGCCCGATTTCCGCAAGGTCTCGATCACCGAGCATGCGAGCCTCTGCACGCGGCTCTTCGGCTTCCTCCAGGAGGGCAAGGGCATCCCGACCGACTGGCTCGCGGCCCAGATTGCCCGCATCGACCGCACCGAAGGCGACATCGACGCACTCTCCAAGCGATTGGCGTATATTCGCACATGGACCTACGTGGCCCAGCGCAATCGGTGGGTGGACGATTCCGACCATTGGCGGGATGAAACACGTGCTGTAGAAGACCGTCTGTCGGACGCTTTGCATCTGCGTCTGACCCAGAGGTTTGTTGACCGGCGCACATCGGTGTTGATGCGGCGGTTGAAGCAGAGGGAGAGCCTGGTGGCCAATGTGACCGAAAACGGCGAGGTCTCGATCGACGACCAGTTCATTGGCCGTCTCGAAGGATTCAGGTTCCGGATCGATCCGAATGCGGATCCCGAACAGGTGCCGACCTTGCGCGCCGCTGCCATCGCCGCTCTCGCGCCGGTCTATTCGCTGCGTTCCGACAAGTTCTACAACGCCCCCGACACCGAGTTCGACATCACCGATCAGGGCGGCCTCATGTGGGGCGAGCACGCGGTGGGCCGTCTCAGCGCCGGAAACGATCCGCTGAGCCCGCAGGTCCAGCCCTTCGTCGACGAGGATGCCGCGCCGGAGATCGCCGAGAAGATCCGCCGTCGCCTCGGCCATTTCGTCGACCGCCGGATCGCGGCACAGTTCGCGCCGCTCATCGCGCTCCGCGACGACGAGACGCTGACCGGCATGGCCCGCGGCATCGCCTTCCGGCTTGTCGAGGCGCTCGGCGTGATGCCGCGCGCCGAGATCACCAGTGAGGTGAAGGCGCTCGAACAGGACCAGCGGGCCGGCCTGCGCAAGCACGGCGTGCGATTCGGCCAGTTCACCGTCTTCATGCCGCTCCTGCTGAAGCCGGCGCCGACGCGCCTGCGCCTGGTGCTCTGGGCGCTCAGCTCCGGGCTCGACATCTTCCCCGAAGCCCCGCCGCCGGGCCTGGTGACGGTTCCGGCCGTGCCGGACGCGCCGAAGGGCTACTACCCGCGTGCGGGCTACCGGCTTGCGGGCGACCGCGCGATCCGCATCGACATGCTCGAACGTCTCGCCGACATGCTCCGCCCGCTCGATGCGCGCGAAGGCTTCGAGGCGACCCCGGACATGCTCTCGATCAGCGGCCTGACGCTCGATCAGTTCGCCAAGCTCATGCAGGGCCTCGGCTATCAGGCGACTCCGGGCTCCCGGCCGAAGAAGAAGCCCGAGCCCGAAACCCCCGCCGAAGCCCCCGCACCCGAAGCTGCTGCCGAAGCTCCGGCTGACGCAGCCCCGGCTGACGCAGCCCCCGAATCCGCGGCCCAGGAAACTCCCGCCGCAGAAACTCCGGCCGCCGAAGCGCCAGAAACCGAAGCGCCCACAGCCGAAGCGCCAGCCGCCGAAGCACCCGCAGAGGACGCCGCCCCCGCCGACATCGAGCCGGAGGCCGCCGCCGCATCCGAAGTCGAGGCCGAGGCCCCCGCCGCAGCGGCAGAGGCCGCGCCGGAGCCCGCAGGGGCAGGGGCAGCTGCCGAGGAAGAGCTCGAAAGCTTCTATGTCTTCACCCGCGCCCCCCGGCGCCGTCCCGAGCGCGCACCGCGCGAAGGCGGGAGGCCGCGTGGCGCCGCGGCGAAGGGCGACGAGCCGCAGCGGGCCCGCGGGCCGAAATCGCAGCACGGCGGCAAGCCGGGCGGCGGCAAGGGCAAGCCGCGGGACGGTGGGCCGAAGCCGCAGCAGGGCGGCGGACGCAACCGGCCGCCGAAGGTCGAGAAGCCGATCGATCCCGACAGCCCCTTCGCCGCTCTGATGGCGCTGAAGCTCAAGAACTGAGCCGGGACATGCTGCCGCCGGAGCCGCCACTGTCGCTCAGACTCGACAAGTGGCTCTGGCAGGCGCGCTTCTGCAAGACCCGCAGCCTCGCCGCCCGCCTCGTGGCGGACGGCAAGGTCCGGGTGAATTCCCAGCGCGTGACCAAGCCGGCAACGGCGATCCGGATCGGCGACGGCATCGTGCTGGTGCTGGGCGGGCAGATTCGCGCCGTGCGCGTCGCGGCCCTCGGCTCCCGGCGAGGCCCGGCCACCGAGGCGCGCGGGCTTTACCTTGACCTTGATGCGCCAGCGCCCCTTGAACATGGGGCAGAGCCTGATAAATAGCGCCCTGCGAAGTGTGACAGGCTTTGCGGACGGATCAAGGACAAGGCTGCGACCCATGACTTATGTCGTGACCGACAATTGCATCGCCTGCAAGTACACGGACTGCGTGGAAGTATGTCCGGTGGACTGCTTCTACGAAGGCGAGAACATGCTTGTCATTCACCCCGACGAATGCATCGACTGTGGCGTGTGCGAGCCGGAATGCCCGGCGGATGCGATTCGCCCTGATACCGAGCCGGGAATGGAGAACTGGGTTGAATTCAACCGCAAGTACTCCGAACAATGGCCTGTGCTCGCCATGAAGCGCGATCCTCTGCCGGATGCGGAAGAGCGCGACGGCGAGACCGGAAAGCTCGAGAAATACTTCTCGGAAGCGCCGGGCGAGGGCGGCTAAGCCGCCACGCCCACTTGGAGGCCGGCGGAAATCGGCTCATTTCGGACCTGAACAAACGTTTACAGGGCCCGCATTCGCGTCGGATCAAGGCGCCCCAGGACGATGAGGCTTCCCTTATCGGCCCTTTTCTGCTACAAGACAGGCGATATGAATTCGCTGGGGTCCCCACCGGTCGCAAGTCGACGTGCCAAAAATCCGTCCTGAAGGTGATTCGTTCTCCGGGTTGTTAAGCAACCGCGGGTTTCTTTTCGCCGCAGGTGGGGCCTGAGACACAAAAGGAAAAGACGCAAGACATGAGCAAGTCCAGGAAGCTGGCGGAGTTCCGCCCGAACGACTTTGTTGTCTATCCCGCACACGGCGTCGGTCAGATCGTCTCGATCGACCAGCAGGAAGTTGCTGGCCTGAGTCTCGAGATGTTCGTGATCTCCTTCGAGAAGGACAAGATGACCCTGCGCGTGCCGACGGCAAAGGCGAGCGCGGTCGGCATGCGTCCGCTCAGCTCGTCCGACATCGTCGAGCGGGCCCTGGAAACGCTGAAGGGCCGCGCCCGCGTCAAGCGCGCGATGTGGTCCCGCCGCGCGCAGGAATACGAGCAGAAGATCAATTCCGGCGACCTGATCTCGATCGCGGAAGTCGTGCGCGACCTGCACCGCAACGACGATCAGCGCGAGCAGTCCTATTCCGAGCGTCAGCTCTATGAAGCCGCCCTCGAGCGCCTGACCCGCGAAGTCGCGGCCGTCAACGGCATCGAGGAAGTGAAGGCGCAGCAGCACGTCGACAGCGTGCTCGGCGGTCGCGTCGCGGCCTGATCCTGCCGCCCCGGAGCGCCGGGGCAGGGCAGCAAACCTTTCCGAACGGCCCCGGATCTCCGGGGCCGATTTCGTTTGGGCCGGTCGTTTGGGCCCGTCGCGCAGGCCGCGGTGCAGGCGTTCCGGTCCCGCAGCCGCACCGGGGCGGGTCAGCCGCCTCTCGCGCCCGATCCGGCCCCCCCCCACCATCCTGCCCGCTCGCCTCCACCGGCCCCCAGCCACCGCGGAAGGAGGCGCTTTGCCTTGCGCCCTGCGGGATTTGCGGGCAGATGAGCGTCGATGACACCCGGAGCCCGCCTGTCTGCCGCGATCGCCCTCCTGGACGCGATCCTTGCCGGAGAACCCGCGGAGCGGGCTCTGACCCGATGGGCGCGCGCCAGCCGCTTTGCCGGCTCCAAGGACCGCGCCGCGGTGCGCGACCTGGTGTTCGACGGCCTGCGGCGCCGCCGCTCGCTCGGCTGGCTCGGCGGCGGGGATACCGGCCGGGCCATCGTCCTCGCGGGCCAGGCCCAGGCGGGCGAGCCGCTCGCCGGCCTCTTCACCGGCGAGGGCTACGATCCGGCGCCGGTGACCGGGGCGGAGACGGAGAGCTTCGCCCGCGATCTCGCCGGGGCCCCGCCGGGCGTGCGGGCCGACGTGCCCGATTTCCTGCTCGAGGATCTCGCCGATTCGCTCGGTCCGGATTGCGACGCGATCCTCGCCGAGCTGCAATCCCGCGCCCCCGTCGATCTGCGCGTCAACACCCTCAAGGCCCGCCGCGAAGCCGCCATCGTCGTGCTCGCCCGCGACGGCGTCCACGCCACGCCGCTGCCCCAGCTTCCCACCGCGCTCCGCGTCGTGGAAAACCCGCGCCTCGTCGCCGCGAGCCGCGCCTACACCCAGGGCATGGTCGAGCTGCAGGATGTCTCCAGCCAGCTGGCGGCGGCTTTCGCCGAGGCAGAGCCCGGCATGACCGTGCTCGACTACTGCGCCGGCGGCGGCGGCAAGACGCTTGCGCTCGCCGCGGCGATGGAGGGCGAGGGGCGGCTCATGGCCTGGGATGCCAACCCCCGCCGCCTGCGCGACCTGCCGGGCCGGGCGCAACGCGCCGGCGCCCGCATCGAGGTGCTGGAAACCCCGGCCCGCAAGGCGCTCGGTGCCGTCTGCGATCTCGTCTTCGTCGACGCGCCCTGCTCGGGCACCGGAGCCTGGCGGCGCAAGCCCGAGGGCAAGTGGCTGCTCGATCCCGAGCGGCTCGCCGGCTTCCCACCGCTGCAGGACCGTATCCTCGACGAGGCCGCGGGTCATGTCCGGCCGGGCGGCTGCCTTGCCTACGCGACCTGCTCCTTCCTGCGCATCGAGAACGAGGCGCGTGTCGCCGCCTTCCTCGCCCGTCATCCCGGCTGGCGCCTCGAGGAAGACTGCCGCCTCAGCCCGCTCGAGGGCGGCGACGGATTCTACGTCGCGCGCCTGATCGCGCCGGGCAGCGCCTGATCCAGGCGTCATGCGAGAGTTAATCAGACGTTAACATTGCCTATGGTTGAAATATGGTGTTTGCGCTAAACTGCGCACATCAACCGGAAGGCGAACCCTTGCAGGACAGTGGCCAGTCACGAGGTGCAGCGGCCCCGACGGAAGGCCGATCCGGGCTTATCCTGATGCTCGCAGGGCTTTGCCTGTTCGCCAGCACCCTCACCACGCTCTGGTCCGGCTCGATCGTGGTGCCCATCGCGATCGCCGTGGCGCTGGTCGTCTTCGGAACCTATCTCCTCACGCTCCGCGCCGGCCTCTTCACGGGCGCCAGCCGCCGTCCGCGCGGCGGCATCGCCTTCTTCGAGAGCGACATCGCGCCGGTCTATGTCACCGATCTCGGCGGGCGGGTGCTTGCGCGCAACCCCTCGGCGGGCCCCGCCGGCTTCATCGAGCGCTGGCTGCCGGATGCCGGCTCGGTCGTCTACCGCATGTCGCGCGAGGCCGAGACCAATGGCCACGCCTCCGAGCTCTCCTCCGACGGCCGCTACAGCGTGTCGGCCTGGCGCTCCGGGCCGCGCGCCCTTCTCTGGCGGGTCGAGCGCACCGCACCGGTGGCGCCGCCGCCGCCCGATTTCTCGCACAGCGCCGCCCCCTGGTTCCGCATCGACGACGAAAACCACATCATCTCCTGCAATCATGCGGCGCGGGAGCTCTCGGGGGGCGAGGCCGAGACGCTCGACGCGCTGCTCCTCGATCCGCCCTTCCAGCCCGGCGCGATCCAGGTGATGGAGCGCAGCGGACGGGCCGTGCGCTCCTTCCCGCTCGATGATGCCGAAGGCCTCCGCGACGTGCTGATGATCCCGCTCGAAAGCACCGAGGTCTCCGGCCTCGCGCCGGATCACTTCCTCGAGGAGCTTCCTGTGGCGCTCGCCCGGCTCCGCGGCGATGGCGTGCTCACCTTCGCCAACCGCGCCGCCCGCGCGCTTCTGGGCGCGGCCGCACAGCCCGACAAGAACATCACCGAGCTGATCGAGGGCCTCGGCCGCTCGATCTCCGAGCGCCTCCAGGACACGCTCAAGGGCCGCGCGCTCGGGCGCTCCGAGGTCGCCCGCGGCCGCGTCGCCGGGCACGAGATCTTCCTTCAGGTCGCCTTCACCCGCACCGTGCACGAGGGCGCGCAGTCGATCCTCGCGGTGATGAGCGATGCGACCGAGCTCAAGACCCTTGAGGCCCAGTTCGTCCAGAGCCAGAAGATGCAGGCGGTGGGCCAGCTCGCCGGCGGCGTCGCGCATGACTTCAACAACCTGCTGACCGCGATCAACGGCCACTGCGACCTCCTGCTGATGCGCCATGACGTCGCGGATGTCGAACATGGCGACCTGATGCAGATCCGCCAGAACGCCAACCGCGCCGCGGCGCTCGTGCGCCAGCTTCTCGCCTTCTCGCGCAAGCAGACCCTGCGCCCGACGATCGTCAACCTCCAGGACACGCTCTCCGAGCTCACCCACCTGCTCAACCGCCTCCTGAGCGAGAAGGTCACGCTCCGCATCGACAATGGCCCCGATCTCCTGCCCGTCCGCGTCGACGAGCGCCAGCTCGAGCAGGTCATCATGAACCTCGTCGTGAACGCGCGCGACGCGATGCCCCGCGGCGGCGAGGTGCGCATCACCACCCGCAACGTCCATCTCGACGAGGATCTCCACCGCGACCGCGCCGTGGTCTTCAAGGGCGAGTATGTGGTGATCGAGGTCGCCGACAGCGGCAACGGCATCCCGGAGGACAAGCTCCACAAGATCTTCGAGCCGTTCTACACCACGAAACAGGTGGGCGAGGGCACCGGCCTCGGCCTCTCCACCGCCTACGGCATCATCAAGCAGACGGGCGGCTTCATCTTCGTCGAGAGCCCGCCGGGCAGCGGCGCGATCTTCACGATCTATCTGCCCGCCTACGAGACCAGTGGCGACGCTCCGGTGCTGCCGCCGCCCGAGCCCGAGATCCGCCAGCCGCGCGACCTCACCGGCCGCGGCCTCGTGCTGCTGGTCGAGGATGAGGACCCGGTGCGCTCCTTTGCTGCGCGCGCTCTGCAACTCCGGGGTTATACGGTGATCGAGGCGGCCTCGGGCGAGGAGGCGCTGGAGACCCTGAGCGACGACGATCTCCATGTCGACATCATGCTCTCCGATGTCATCATGCCCGGCCTCGATGGCCCGGCCTGGGTGCGGGAGGCCCGCAAGAAACGCCCGGATGTGAAGGTGATCTTCATGTCCGGCTATGCCGAGGAGGCCTTCGCGGGCGACGGCGGCATTCCCGACGCCGCCTTCCTGCCGAAGCCCTTCACGCTTCCCGAACTCACGCAGAAGGTGAAGGACACGCTCGAGCAAGCGTAAGGGTTGCCCTGCACCGCCGAAAGCCTTGCTGCACTGCCCATATCGCCTTGTGGCCTGCGCGGCATTCCGCGATACCTGAGTGTGCACGAAGGTGTGATCGCGTGCGGTTCGGGCAGGGGGACCTCGATGAGACAGCCATCTCCGGCGCGCAGAAGCGCCCGTGCCGCGGCCGTGGCGCTGGCTCTCGCGCTCTCTGCCGGTGCAGCGCCCGTCGCGGCCAGCGGTATCGCGCTCGAATTCACCGCACCCGGCAATCCCTATGCCGTCCCGGCGCGCGAAGCCGCCTTCGCCGCCCGGCTTTCCGCCAACGCCCTCCATCGCCGCGAGGCCGCGAAGCGCTTCGGGGCCGGCGCCTGGTCCAGCGGTCCGGGCCGCTGGGAGGAAACCCTCCGCCGCTTCGCCGCGCCCGCCGGGCCGCCACCCGCCGCGACCGGCACCGCCGTGCCGCTCACCGGCAAGGTCCTCGGGCACCGGGCCGCCATGCCCGCCGGTCCGCAGAACCTATCGCTCAGCGTGCTGGTCGCGGCCATGCTCGAATTCCCCTCCGGCTGGAGCGGCCTAGCGAGCGGCGATGCGAGGCGCCCGGGCTGGCGGCTCGAGGTCGTGCCGCTGCCGCGCCCCGCGGGCCTGCTGCTCGCCGGTCTCGCCGCGCTCGGCCTCGCCGCCGGCCTCCGCCGGAGCTTTACGCTTTCTTAACCGTTGCACGCGGATTCTCGGCATACGTCGAAAATTCGCATTGCAATGTTCTTGTTTTGACCCCATGTTCCCGACAGGAACAAGTAGCGAACATATCCGCCATCACCAGCGTCGTTGCCGGCATCGGGCAAACGTGGAATAAGGGGCCGAAATGAGTTCTTCCATCCTCAATCTTTCCGAAAGGCGCGGCATGGACAAGCAGAAGGCGCTGGAATCCGCCCTCGCACAGATCGAGCGAAGCTTCGGCAAGGGCTCCATCATGCGCCTTGGCCAGACGCCCGCGCTCGACATCGAGGCGATCTCCACCGGCTCCATCGCGCTCGACATCGCGCTCGGGATCGGCGGCCTGCCCAAGGGCCGCATCGTCGAGATCTATGGCCCCGAAAGCTCGGGCAAGACCACGCTCGCGCTCCATGTCATCGCCGAGGAACAGAAGCTGGGCGGCATCTGCGCCTTCGTCGACGCCGAACACGCGCTCGACCCGGTCTACGCCAAGAAGCTCGGCGTCAACATCGACGAGATGCTGATCTCCCAGCCCGACACCGGCGAGCAGGCGCTCGAGATCACCGAGACGCTGGTCCGCTCCGGCGCGGTTTCGGTCGTCGTGGTCGATTCGGTCGCGGCCCTCACGCCCAAGAACGAGCTCGAGGGCGACATGGGCGACAGCCAGGTCGGCGCCCAGGCCCGCCTGATGAGCCAGGCGATGCGCAAGCTCACCTCCGCCATCTCGCGCTCGCATTGCATGGTGATCTTCATCAACCAGATCCGCATGAAGATCGGCGTGATGTTCGGCTCGCCCGAGACCACCTCGGGCGGCAACGCGCTCAAGTTCTACGCCTCCGTCCGCCTGGACATCCGCCGCATCGGCTCGATCAAGGATCGTGACGAGGTCGTCGGCAACGCAACCCGCGTGAAGGTGGTGAAGAACAAGGTCGCGCCGCCCTTCAAGCAGGTCGAGTTCGACATCATGTATGGCGAGGGCATCTCCAAGCGCGGCGAGCTGATCGACCTTGGCGTGAAAGCCGGCGTGGTCGAGAAATCCGGCGCCTGGTATTCCTTCAAGGACCAGCGCATCGGCCAGGGCCGGGAGAACGCCAAGAACTTCCTCAAGGACAATCCCGACATCGCGATGCAGATCGAGGACAAGATCCGCGCCGCCCACGGCCTCGACTTCCACATGCAGGACGAGGACAAGGAAGAGATCCTGGACGAGTAAAGGCTCCTCCGGGGCCGCTTTCGCCCGCTTCGCCCGCCCCTCGGCCACGCCAGCCGTGGACAGGGGCGGTCTCTGGCGCTAACACCGCAGACTGAATGATCGGGGCTGCGGATTCCCGCCGCCCGCCAGACCTGCGGAACGAGATGCCATGGCGAGCCTGAACGACATACGCTCCACTTTCCTCGACTTCTTCGCGCGGAACCAGCACGAGGTCGTCCCGAGCTCGTCCCTGGTGCCGCGCAACGACCCCACGCTCATGTTCACCAACGCGGGCATGGTGCAGTTCAAGAACCTCTTCACCGGGCTCGAGACGCGCGACTATGTCCGCGCCGCCACCAGCCAGAAATGCGTGCGCGCCGGCGGCAAGCACAATGACCTCGACAATGTCGGCTACACCGCGCGGCATCACACCTTCTTCGAGATGCTCGGCAACTTCTCCTTCGGCGACTATTTCAAGGACGCCGCGATTCCCTTCGCCTGGGAACTGCTGACGAAGGATTTCGGCCTGCCGGCCGAGAAGCTCCTCGTCACCGTCTATCACGACGACGACGAGGCCGCCGATCTCTGGAAGAAGGTCGCGGGGCTCCCCGACGAGCGGATCATCCGCATCGCCACCTCCGACAATTTCTGGATGATGGGCGCCACCGGCCCCTGCGGGCCGTGCTCCGAGATCTTCTACGACCACGGCCCCTCGATTGCCGGCGGCCCTCCGGGCAGCCCGGACGAGGACGGCGACCGCTTCATCGAGATCTGGAACCTCGTCTTCATGCAGTTCGAGCAGCATGAGGACGAGAGCCGCGTGAACCTGCCGCGCCCCTCGATCGACACCGGCATGGGGCTCGAGCGCATCGGCGCCGTGCTCCAGGGCAAGCACGACAACTACGACACCGATCTCATGCGCAGCCTGATCGAGGCGTCCGCCAACGCGACCGACGGCGCGCCCGACGGGCCCGGCAACGTGCATCACCGGGTGATCGCCGACCACCTGCGCTCGACCTCCTTCCTCATCGCCGATGGCGTGCTCCCCTCCAACGAGGGCCGCGGCTACGTGCTCCGCCGCATCATGCGCCGCGCCATGCGCCACGCCCATCTGCTCGGCGCCAAGGATCCGGTGATGTATCGCCTCGTTCCGGCGCTGGTCGCCCAGATGGGCCGGGCCTTCCCCGAGCTCACCCGCGCCCAGTCGCTGGTCGAGGAAACCCTGCGCGCCGAGGAAACCCGCTTCAAGATAACGCTCGATCGCGGCCTGAAGCTGCTCGACGACGAGCTCGAGCACCTGCCCGAGGGCGCGGAGCTCTCCGGCGAGGCCGCCTTCCGGCTCTACGACACCTACGGCTTCCCGCTCGACCTCACCCAGGACGCGCTCCGCGAGAAGCACCGCGCCGTCGATGTCGCGGGCTTCGATGCCGCGATGGCCGAACAGAAGAAGAAGGCCCGCGCCGCCTGGGCCGGATCGGGCGAGGCCGCCGACGAGGCGATCTGGTTCGACCTTGCCGAGAAGCACGGGCCGACCGAATTCCTCGGCTACGACAGCGAGGCCGCCGAGGGCCAGATCCTCGCGATCCTGAAGGACGGGAGCCCGGTGGCCGAGGCCGGCGCGGGCGACGCGGTGCAGATCGTGCTCAACCAGACGCCGTTCTACGGCGAATCGGGTGGCCAGGTCGGCGATGCCGGCCGGATCCGCACTGACCGCGCCCGCATCGCGATCACAGAGACGCGCAAGAAGGCCGGCGTCTTCGTCCATGTCGGCACCGTCGAGGAGGGCACGGTCGCAACCGGCGCCGCGGCGCAGCTCGAGGTCGATCACGGCCGCCGCGGGGCGATCCGCGCCAACCATTCCGCGACCCATCTGCTGCACGAGGCGCTCCGCCGCGCGCTCGGCGATCATGTCGCGCAGCGCGGCTCGCTCGTCGCGCCCGACCGTCTGCGCTTCGACTTCGCCCATCCGCGGGCGATGAGTCCGGCCGAGCAGTCCGCGGTCGAGGCCGAGGTCAACGCCTTCGTCCGCCAGGACAGCCCGGTCGAGACCCGAATCATGACGCCCGACGACGCCCAGGGCCTCGGGGCCCGCGCGCTCTTCGGCGAGAAATACGGCGATGAGGTCCGCGTCGTCTCCATGGGCCGCGCGCCCGGCAGCGGCATCGGGGCTGCGGGCGACACCTATTCGCTCGAGCTCTGCGGCGGCACCCATGTCGGGCGCACCGGCGAGATCGGGATCTTCAAGATCGTCTCCGAAGGCGCATCGGCGAGCGGCACGCGCCGGGTCGAGGCGCTGACCGGCGCGGCCGCGCTCGCCCATGTCGCGGCCGGCGAGGCCGCCCTCGGCGAGGCCGCGGCGCTGCTGAAGGCGCGGCCCGACGAGCTGCCCGAACGCATCCGCGCCCTGCTCGACGAGCGCAAGGCGCAGACCCAGGAGCTCGCCGACCTGCGCCGCAAGCTCGCGCTCGCCGGTGACGGCGGCGCGGCGCCCGCCGCGGCCGAAAGCGTCGGCGGCGTGCCCTTCCTCGCCCAGTCGCTCTCGGGCGTCTCGGGCAAGGATCTGCGCGGGCTCATCGACGAGCACAAGACACGGCTCGGCTCCGGCGTTATCCTGCTCGTCGCCGATACCGGCGGCCGCGCGGCGGTGGCGGCGGGTGTGACCGACGATCTCACGTCGCGCATCTCCGCCGTGGATCTGGTGCGGGCGGCGGCCGAGGCGCTCGGCGGCAAGGGCGGCGGTGGCCGGCCCGACATGGCGCAGGCCGGCGGCAGCGACCCGGCCCGGGCGCCGGAAGCGATTGCTGCGGCCCGGGCGCTGCTTGGCGCCTGAGGCGGGCCGCGGCGGCAATGAGGGGAGACTTGACATGCCTGCCTACTGGATCGCGCACGTCGATGTGAGCGACGCAGCAACCTACGCGCAATACGCCAAGGCGGCGACCAGCGCGATCGCCGCGCATGGCGGCCGCTTCCTCGCCCGCGGCGGGCGCAGCGTGACGCTCGAGGGCAAGGGGCGCGCCCGCAACGTGGTGATCGAATTCCCGAGCCTCGAGGCCGCGGAAGCCTGCTACCACTCCGATGCCTATCAGGTGGCGCTCGGCTTCGCCCATGGCGTCTCCGTGCGCGATCTCGTGGTGGTCGAGGGCGTCTGAGCCACGGGGGGCGGGGCCACCGCCCGCCGCCGCCTACATCGCGATGTAGCGGTCGCGGCGGTGGTTGATGGCGATGACGAGATTGAGCGCGACCGCGCCGAGCACCGAATAGAACACGGCCCCCGGGGGCAGGGTGAAGACGGCCAGCGCGAAGACGCCGGCATCCACGATCATCTGCGTCCAGCCCGCCCGGAAGCCGTAGCGGTCCTGGAGATAGAGCGCGAGCACGCCGACGCCGCCGAGGCTCGCGCGGTGGCGGAAGATCGCGAGCAGCCCGGCGCCCGAGACGATGCCCGCCACAAGCGCCCCCACCGGCGGCGACACCGTCCCGAAGGTCAGGAGCTTCGGCTGCACCATCGAGAAGACGGTGATGAGCAGCACGGCGGCAAAGGTCTTGAGGGTGAAGGCCCAGCCCATCCGCCGGATCGCGAGCCAGTAGAAGGGCAGGTTCAGACAGAAGAAGACCGGGCCGAAACCGAGCCCGGTCCAGGTTGCGACGAGCAGCGCGAGCCCCGCGATCTGCCCCGTCGCCAGCCCCAGATGCTGAAGAAGCGCAAGGCCGAGCGAGACCATCACGGTCCCGGCAAAGAGGCCCTGGGCATCCTCGAGCGCGCTGTGGCGCGGGGCGGCGGGCCCCTCCGGCCGGTTCTCCGGGGAAGGGCCCGCCGCCATGCCGGTCAGCCCGCCAGGGCCTTGTTGAGGTTCTCGTCGACCTTCTCGAGGAAGCCCATGGTGGTGAGCCACTTCTGGTCCGGCCCGACGAGGAGCGCGAGGTCCTTGGTCATCGAGCCCGATTCGACGGTGCTCACCACGACCTTCTCGAGCGTCTCGGCGAAGTTCAGCAGGGCCGAGTTGTCGTCGAGCTTGGCGCGATGCTTGAGGCCGCCGGTCCAGGCGTAGATCGAGGCGATGGAGTTGGTCGAGGTCTCCTTGCCCGCCTGATGCTGGCGGTAGTGGCGCGTCACCGTGCCGTGCGCGGCTTCCGCTTCCACCGTCTTCCCGTCCGGCGTCATCAGCACCGAGGTCATCAGGCCGAGCGAGCCGAAGCCCTGGGCCACGGTGTCGGACTGCACGTCGCCGTCGTAGTTCTTGCACGCCCAGACATAGCCGCCGTTCCACTTCATGGCGCAGGCGACCATGTCGTCGATCAGGCGGTGCTCGTAGGTGATCCCGGCCTTCTTGAACTTGTCGGCGAATTCGGCGTCGTAGACCTCCTGGAACAGATCCTTGAAGCGGCCGTCATAGGCCTTGAGGATGGTGTTCTTGGTGGAGAGATAGACCGGCCAGCCGAGCGAGAGGCCGTAGTTCATCGAGGCGCGCGCGAAATCGCGGATCGAATCGTCGAGGTTGTACATCGCCATGGTGACGCCGGCCGAAGGCGCATCGAACACCTCGCGCTCGATCGTCTCGCCATCCTCGCCCACGAACTTGATGGTGAGCTTGCCCTTGCCGGGGAAGCGGAAGTCGGTGGCGCGATACTGGTCGCCGAAGGCATGACGGCCGACGACGATCGGCTGGGTCCAGCCCGGCACGAGCCGCGGCACGTTCTGGCAGATGATCGGCTGGCGGAAGATCACGCCGCCGAGGATGTTGCGGATCGTGCCGTTCGGCGAGCGCCACATCTTCTTGAGGCCGAATTCCTCGACGCGGGCCTCGTCGGGGGTGATCGTGGCGCATTTCACGCCGACGCCGTATTCCTTGATCGCGTTGGCGGCGTCGATGGTGATCTGGTCGTCCGTCCGGTCACGCTCTTCGATGCCAAGATCGTAATACTTCAGGTCGATATCGAGATACGGCAGGATCAGTTTCTGCTTGATGAAATCCCAGATGATCCGGGTCATCTCGTCGCCGTCGAGCTCGACGACCGGATTATCGACTTTGATCTTGGTCATGGGCAGCCCCTTCGCATCCTGAATGGTGGGTTGGCGAGGCTTCTCTAGACGATTGCGGCAGCAAATGGAAGTCCGGTATACAAGGGTATACGTAAAAAAATGCCTCAATCGCCCCGTCCCGCCGGCAGGTTCCGACGGGCGGCTTCGTGCCTCGCTCCGGCCGGCACCGTAGCACGCTCCCGTGGCGGAGGGGTAGGCTTCGCTGCGGGTCCGCGCCGACACTGGACGCCCCCGGCCGCCGCTGATAGTTTCCGGCCCGCGCCAGCCTTTCGCCAGCCATCGAGATGTCTCTGAAGAGAAGCGAGGGTTGGAATGACGACAGGGGACGCACGGGATGTGCGCCGCAGGCGGCGTGTACGCGCCGCACTGATGGTGGGAACGGCGATGGGGCTCGCGGCCCCGCTCCAGGCTCAGGACATGGTGGAGGACGACGCGCCCGGCGCGGCGGCGCCCTCCGTGCCTGCGCCGACGCAAGAGGCGCCCGGCGGCGCGATGCTCGTGCTCGACACGATCGACGTGACGGCCGCGGCGGGCACCACCACCGAGGGCACCGGCTCCTGGACCACCGACTGGATGCGGTCGGCCACCGGGCTGATGCTGCCGCAGAAGGATACGCCGCAATCGACCTCCGCGGTCACCTTCGGGCTCATGCAGGACAAGAACCTGACCGACGTGACCGACGTGATGGAAAACGCCACCGGCATCACGGTGCAGAAATACGACAGCGAGCGGACCCTGTTCTTCTCGCGCGGCTTCCAGATCACCAACTACATGTTCGACGGCGTCCCCACATCGGTCGATTCCGCCTATCAGTATGGCGATGCCGTGGTGGACATGGCGATGTACGACCATGTGGAGCTCGTGCGCGGCGCCACCGGCCTCATGGTCGGCGCGGGCGAGCCGGGCGCCTCGGTCAACTTCATCCGCAAGCGCCCGACCCGCGACTTCCAGGCCAGCGCCGCCGCCACCGCCGGCACCGAGGACTATGTGCGCGGCGAGATCGACATCTCCGGCCCGCTCGCCTTCGACGGCCGGCTCCGGGGCCGCTTCGTCACGGCGGGGCAGACGACCGGCAGCACCCAGGATGTGTGGGAGGAACAGCGCTCGATCTTCTACGGCATCGTGGAGGCCGATCTCGGGCCCGACACCACCCTGAGCGTCGGTGCGAGCCACCAGGACACCGACCCCTCGGGCACGACCTGGGCCGGCCTGCCCGCCGTCGACAGCACCGGCGCGCTCATCGACTGGCCCGATGGCGCCACCACCGGCTCCGACTGGACGCAGTGGGCCACGCGCACGACCGAGGTCTTCGGCGCGCTCGAGCATGTCTTCGACAACGGCTGGGCCGGCCGGATCGGGCTCAACCACCTCCACAACGACAGCGACGCCAAGCTGATGTATTTCTACGGCAATCCCGATCCGGAGACCGGCCTCGGCTACGGCACCTCCACCACCCGCTATATCGGCGAGCGCACCCAGAATACCGCGAACGCGACGCTCAACGGCGATTTCACCGCCCTCGGCCGCAACCACCAGTTCGTCCTCGGCGCCTTCGCGAGCCACGCCGAGACCGAGCAGGACGCCTACAGCCCCACCGAAACCGCGCCGCTTCCGAGCCTCTGGGGCTGGGACGGGTCCTATCCCGAACCCGACTGGCCGTCGGAGCCCGGATCCACCGACGAGAGCGAGACCACCCAGTATGCCGTCTACGCCACCGGCGATTTCGCCGTCACCGAGGCGCTCCACCTGATCGCCGGCGCCCGCCTCAATTACTGGGAGGGGCGGCAGAACGCCTTCGAATACGATTATTCCGGCGAGGTGACGCCCTATCTCGGCGTCACCTACGATCTCGGCGACACCTACACGCTCTATGCGAGCTACACCAACATCTACTATCCGCAGGTCGTGCAGGATGCCGCGGGCGACTATCTCGACCCGACCCAGGGCAACAACTACGAGATCGGCGCCAAGGCCGGCTGGTTCGGCGGCGCGCTGAACGCCTCGGCCGCGCTCTTCCAGACCGATCAGTCGGATTACGCCAACTACCTCTACTGGGATGCCGACACCAACCGCGGCGTCTACGAGGCGATCGACGGCATCCGGACCCAGGGCTTCGAGATCGAGCTCGCGGGCGAGATCCTGCCCGGCTGGAATGTCTTCGGGGGCTACACCTACCGCTATTCGCGCGACGACGACGGCGCCGAGGTCAACACCAACCAGCCGCGCAGCAGCCTCAAGCTCAACACGAGCTACGACCTGCCCGGCCGGTTCTCCGATTTCACCATCGGCGGCGGCCTGCGCTGGCAGAGCAAGACCCGAAGCCTCACCACCGTGCCGGGCGAAAGCGCCTTCGACACCGACATCGTGCAGGACCCCTACACGCTCGTGGACGCGATGGCCGCCTGGCGGATGACCGAGGCGGCGACGCTGCAGCTCAACGTCACCAACCTCCTCGACGAGAAGTACTACCAGACGACCGGCTTCTACGACAGCGTGATCTATGGCCAGGGGCGCCGCGCCGAGATCACGCTCCGCGCCAGTTTCTGACGCCCCGGCGGCGCCCCCCGTCGGGCGCCGCTTTGCATCCCGCGCCCTTTCCGACTATCACCCCTCCCGCGACAGCGGGAGGCAGGAGCCAAGGTGACAGACGCGAATCAGGATACGGGCGAGGGCCCGCGGCCGGGACCGGCCTTCATCCTCGTCGGCCCCCAGATGGGGGAGAACATCGGCGCGGCGGCGCGCGCGATGTGGAACTTCGGCCTCGACCGGATGCGCATCGTCAACCCGCGCGACGGCTGGCCCAACCCGAAGGCCGTGGCGATGGCGAGCGGGGCGGGGCGGCTGCTCGACGAGGCGATGATCGCGCCCACCACCGCCGAGGCCTGCGCCGATCTCACCCAGATCTTCGCCACCACCGCGCGCGACCGGGCGATGACCAAGCGCGTGCTCACGCCCGAGCGCGCCATGGAGGAGGCCCGCGCGATGATCTCGGCGGGCGAGCGCGTCGGCATCCTCTTCGGCCCGGAGCGCTCGGGGCTCGAGAGCGCCGACGTGATCCGCTCCAATGCCGTCATCACCGTGCCGGTCAACCCGGCGTTCTCCTCGCTCAACCTCGCGCAATGCGTGCTGCTCATGGCCTATGAATGGGGCCGGGGCGAAGTGCCGGCCGAGGCCGAGGAATACCGCCTCGCGGGCACCCGCCTCGCCGAGACCCGCGAGATCGACCGCTTCGTCGAGCGCCTCGTCGCCCGGCTCGATGGCGCCGGTTTCTTCTGGCCCGACGAGAAGCGGCCGAGCATGGTCGCCAATCTCGACAACCTCTTCCGCCGCGCGCCGCTCACGGATGCCGATGTGCGCACGCTCCACGGCGTCATCCGCGCGCTGTCCGAACCGCCGCGGGCGCGCGGCACCGAGCAGGGCTGAGGCCCCCCGCGCCGCGCTCCAACGCCCTGAACTGGCCGGAATCCCGCCTCAGATTGCGTTTCAATCCGGGGCGGTTTTGGTCTAGCACGGTGCCTGAGATCCTTGCCGGAGGTGGGCATGAACCGCAAGACACGCAGCATTTTCGAGGAAGTGGGGGAGAAACCGGCCCCCGCCGCCGCCGCCGTGCCGGCAAAGCCGCGCCGCCCGTCGCCCGCGCGCCGCGCCATCGCGCTCTGGCTCACCCTCCTCTTCCTGCTGGTGGCCGCGATGATCGTCATCGGCGGCATGACCCGGCTGCGCGACGCGGGGCTCTCCATCACCGAATGGAAGCCCGTCCTCGGCGCGCTGCCGCCCTCGGGCGCGGCCGCCTGGGAAACCGAATTCGCCCGCTACCGCGAGATCCCGCAGTTCGAGCTGGTCAATCCCGGCATGACACTTGCCGAGTTCAAGGCGATCTACTGGTGGGAATGGGGCCACCGCCAGCTTGGCCGCGCCATCGGCCTCGTCTGGGCGCTGGGCTTCTTCTGGTTCCTCCTCCGGCGGCAGATCCCGCCCGGCTGGACCCCGCGCCTCCTCGGCCTCGGCGTGCTCGGCGGGCTCCAGGGCGCCATCGGCTGGTGGATGGTCTCCTCCGGGCTCGGCGGCGAGATGGTCGCTGTCGCCTCCTACCGGCTCGCGGTCCATCTCGGGCTCGCCTTCACCATTCTCGGCCTCATCAGCTGGTATGTGCTCCGCCTCCGCCGCGAGAGCGCCGAGCTGCTGCAGGCCCGGCGCCAGCGCAACGAGGCGCTGATGCGCTGGGGCGCGGTGCTGACGGGCGTCGCCTTCGTCCAGATCCTGCTCGGCGCGCTGGTGGCGGGCATCGACGCGGGCCGCGGCTATACCGACTGGCCGCTGATGAACGGCGCCATCCTGCCGCCCGAAGCCTTCGAGATCACGCCGCTCTGGCGGAATTTCCTCGAGAACGCCGCGCTGGTCCAGTTCAACCACCGCGTGGTCGGCTACCTGCTGGTGCTGCTCGCCGCCGTCGCCTGGGTCCGCAGCCGCAAGTCCTCGATGCTCCACATCCGCAGGGCCTTCGATGCGATGGGGCTCGCCCTCCTTGCCCAGCTCGCGCTCGGCATCTTCACCGTGATGCATGGCGCGCCGTGGCAGATCGCGATCGTCCATCAGGTGGGCGCGGTGGTGGTCTTCACCCTGATCCTGCGCGCGCGCTTCTCGGCCCAGTTCCCGATCGCCCAGAAGATCGCACGCGGCTGACCGGCCATCCCGGGCGCCCGGCCACAGAGCGCCGGGCGATCCCGCCCCCGAAGTCCCGCACACCCGAAGCCCCGCCCCCCGGAAGTCCCGCACCGAGCAAGGTCGCGCCATGAACCCGATGCCCCTGCCGCGCCTCGAACAGCGCTCCTACGCCGCCGGAGCCGCGCGTCACCGCCACGATTTCCACCAGCTCGTGCTGCCGCGCGCGGGGCTGATGCAGATCGAGATCGCCGGCCGCGCGGGCACCGTCAGCCGGCAGGGCGCGGCCTTCATTCCCTCCGGGCACGCGCACGCCTTCGAGGTGCGGGGCGATCACGGCTTCCTCGTGGTCGATCTCGCGCGGGACGGGCTGGCCGGGGGGAGGGGGGCCAGCGCCGCCATCGACCAGCTGGCCGACAGGATCTTCTTCCCGATGAGCCCCGCGCT
Organism: Amaricoccus sp. B4; assembly: GCF_043226085.1. Classification (NCBI taxonomy): domain Bacteria; kingdom Pseudomonadati; phylum Pseudomonadota; class Alphaproteobacteria; order Rhodobacterales; family Paracoccaceae; genus Amaricoccus; species Amaricoccus sp. B4. The sequence goes on along the minus strand of NZ_CP171225.1, from coordinate 1,985,051 downwards.
CGATCATCTCGTCGCCTATGCCGCCGGATTTGCCGGCCAGCGGCTTCCCGACCCCTCCGCCTGGGTCGATCTCCTGCTGGCCACCGCGGCCCCTGCCGCCGAGCGCAGCGCCTCGGGGCCGGTCTCCCGGGCGCAGGCGCATATCGAGGCCAATCTCGACAGCCCGCCCAGCATCGCGGTGATCGCGCGGGCGGCGGGCGCCAGCCCGCGGCGGCTCCACCGGCTGTTCCGCGAGGAGCTCGGCACCACGCCGCACGCCTATCTCGCCCGGCGCAGGGGCGAGCGCGTCCTCGACCTCCTCGCCCGGACATCGCTCCCGATCGCCGAGATCGCCCACCTGACCGGCCATGCCGATCAGAGCGCGCTCACCCGCGCGCTCAAGCGGTCGCACGGCGTCACCCCGGCGGCCTATCGCCGGCGCCACGGCGGCCGGGGCGATGCGGAAACGGCAGGATCGGACCAGTAACCGGCAGGCCCGGCCCAAGACCCGGCGCGCGGGCCGGCCTATGCCCGGAGGGACACTCGAAACCTCCCGGCCCCTCCATGCGCACCCCTCCGACCCCCTCCGCCCCCGAGCCCCTCTCCGGCGCCGGCCGCGCCACCGCCATCGGGATCGTCGCCATCGCCTGCTGGTCGGCGCTCGCCCTGCTGACCCGCTTCGCGGAGCCGCTTCCGCCCTTCGAACTTCTCTCGCTCAGCTTTGCCGTCGCCTTCCTCTCCAACAGCGCGCTGACGCTGCGCCGCGGCCGCCGCGGGCTCGCAAGCTGGCGCCAGCCGCCCGCCGCCTGGGCCTTCGCCTTCGCCGGCATCTTCGCCTACCACGCCTTCTACTTCACGGCGCTCAGCCTCGCGCCCGCGGCGCAGGCCAGCCTGATCGCCTATCTCTGGCCGCTGCTGATCGTGCTCCTCTCGACGCTGACGGCGCGCGGCGCCTTCCGGCTGCGGCATCTGGTCGGGGCCGGCCTGGGCTTTCTCGGCATGGTGGTCGTGATCCGGGCCCCCGCCGGGGCGGGCGGCGTCACGGCGGGGGAATACCCCCACGCATGGCTCGGATATGCCGCCGCCGCGGCCTGCGCGCTGGTCTGGTCGGTCTACTCGGTCGCGAACGCGCGGTTCCGCGCCAGCCCCAGCGGCATGATCGGCGGGGTCTGCGGCCTCGTCGCCCTGGCGGGGGGCGGGCTTCACCTCGCGCTCGAGCCCACCGTGGTGCCGACCGCCGGCCAATGGGCGGCGATCGTGCTGCTCGGCATCGGCCCGGTGGGTGTGGCCTTCCTCGCCTGGGATCACGCGACCAAGCATGGCCACATGCCCCTGCTCGGGGCGCTCTCCTACCTCACGCCGCTGGTCTCCACCATCCTGCTGATCGCGGCGGGCCTCGCGCCCATGAGCTGGGAAATCGTCGCCGCCGCCGCCCTCGTCATGCTCGGAGCGGCCGTCGCGGCCGCGCGGCGCGGCAGAGGCGCACCGCCCACCGAGGGCCGGAGCGGCCAGATCGAGGTCCCCCGGCCTGTCGAATAGTCACATTCGAATTCTTGACAGGGATACCCCTTCCCGCGCCATGATCCTCGCGGGAAGGGGTATTGGTCATGAAGTCACTGGGGGGCCGCAGATCGTGTGGGCGTCCCTCCCAACTCAACAGTCTCTCTGACCCTGGAGTATCGTCTTCCGCCCTGGTCAAAATAGTCCCACATTCTGGCAGACGGACTGATGAGAGAGACGGTTGTCATGAAGTGGACGGAGAGAAGCGTTAGAGAGCTTGCTCGTATGATCTGCGGGGACGATGAGGCGCGTCAGTACTTTCCGTATCGGTCCAGCTCCCGCCTCACGGAATTCTTCGAGGATTGCGATCTTGAGTATGTTCATTATGGCAGCACGCGTTGGCGCTGGGTCTCGGATCGGCTGAAGGAAGTCTTGGCGCTTCCTCAGCAGTCGCCACAGCTTCCTCCCGATCCGTTCCTTCGCATTATTCAAACTTTGCTCGACACGCGGGAAGCGCAGACGGGTGACGAAGACCGCGCTAATGCGCTGGCCGCCGTCAATACGGTTCTCAAACAAGAAGGTTGGGAGGCGTTCTACGATGAGGACTCCGTCGCCCGGCTGCGACACATCAAGACGAAGACGAGCGCCCAACCCATAAATCCTCATCGTCCCCTGTCGTCAGAGGAGATCACTCGCAGAAAGCATCTGTCCGACTACCTGGATCGGTGTTCCGAGGATGAGTTAATCGAGGGAGTGCTCCTGCCCTTGTTCCGAAATCTCGGATTTCGCCGCATCACGGCGGCAGGGCACAAGGACAAGGCCTTGGAGTACGGCAAGGACATCTGGATGAAGTATACGCTTCCGACAGGTCACGTTCTATACTTCGGAATTCAGGTAAAAAAGGGAAAGCTGGATTCATCTGGGGTAAGCAAGTCGGGAAACGCTAACGTTGCGGAAATCCACAACCAAGTCAGCATGATGCTGGGTCACGAAATTTTCGATCAGGATTTGAACCGAAAGGTCTTGGTGGACCATGCGTTCATAGTCGCCGGTGGCGAGATTACGAAGCAGGCCATGAACTGGCTCGGCGCACAGCTCGACGCGCCGAAGCGCTCGCAAATTCTGTTCATGGATCGAGGCGATATTCTCGATCTCTTTGTCACGACGAACGTGTCCCTGCCTGCCGGCGCGCACCCTGAACAATCTGATGAGGATGAAGAGCTTCCTTTCTGAGAGTTGTGCCCTTGCTCGTCAGGCGGCCCGGAAGATGTCAGAGCGCTGCACGCCAGCGATTCGCACCTCCAGCCATTGGATGAAGCCATCGAGCGCGGCCGCGCGGCGCGGCAGAGGCGCACCGCCCGCCGCGGGCCGGAGCGGCCACGTCGAGATCCCCCGGCCCGTCGAATAGTCACATTCGAATTCTTGACAGGGATACCCCTTCCCGCGCCATGATCCTCGCGGGAAGGGGTATTGGTCATGAAGTCATTTGCACTTGTGCGAGCACTCGCCGTGCTCGTCGCACTCCTGTCCGCGCCGGTCGCGCAGGCGGGCGAGGGGGCGCCGCCGCTGGCGGGTCTCGAGCCCGCCGCCATCTGGGATGGCCTGCGGCAGCGATCCGCGCCGGAGCGGGTCTTCGAGGCGGCCTGCTGCAAGACCTGCCACAAGGGCAAGGCCTGCGGCGACAGCTGCATCAGCCGCAACTACACCTGCCACAAACCGCCCGGCTGCGCCTGCGACGGCTAGGCCGGAGCCGCGCGCCGGCACGGGCCTCTCCCGCCCGCGCGCCCGCCCCGGTTCGAAGGCGGCATTCATGATATGTTAACTAGGAAAATCCAATGAAATCAGCGCCGTTTTTCCGTTTTCACGGTGAAACGCCCCGATTTCACGGCCCGGAGCCCTACTCGAAGACCAGCGACGGGAGCCATGTGGCCAGCGCCGGAAACGCCGCGACCACCCCCAGCATCACCAGCTGGAGCAGCACGAAGGGCGCCACGCCGCGATAGATGTCGAGCGTGCGGACCTCGGGCGGCGCCACCCCCCTGAGATAGAAGAGCGCGAAGCCGAAGGGCGGCGTCAGGAACGAGGTCTGCAGGTTCACCGCGATCAGCACCGCGACCCAGACCGGATCGAAGAAGACCGAGCCGTCGGGGTTCGAATAGGAAAAGAGCGCGGGCGCCATGATCGGCACCACCACGAAGACGATCTCGAGGAAATCGAGGAAGAAGCCGAGGATGAAGATCACCAGCATCACCGCCGCCAGCGCCCCCCAGGCCCCGCCGGGCAGCGCGTCGAGGATCTCCTGAACCGTCTCCTCGCCCCCGAGCCCGCGGAAGGTGAGGTTGAAGAGCTGCGCCCCGATCAGGATCACGAAGACCATGCAGGTGACCCGCGTCGTCGATTGCATCACATCCGTGAGCACCGGCCTGCCGGTCTCCGCCGTCTTCCGCCGGAGGGCGGCGAGCAGGCTCGAGCCGATCCCGAGCGCGATCAGCGCGCAGCACGCGCCGGCCGCCCAGATCGCGATCCGGTCGGCGGGCTCGATGACCTCGCGGGTGACGCGGAGATCGAAGGAATTGCTGAGCAGCAGCGCCCCGGCGATGCCCGCGAAGGCCGCATACTGCGGCCAGGCTCCGCCCTCGCGAAACCGCGCCCCCGCCAGCAGGATCGCGCCCACCGCGCCCACCGCCGCCGCTTCGGTCGGGGTGGCGATGCCCGCGAGGATCGAGCCCAGAACCGCGACGATGAGGGCAATGGGCGGCACCAGCACCCGCACGATCTGCCCCGCCGAGGCCCGCCCGGTCTCCTCCAGCCGCATCGGCGGCGCGGAGGCGGGCGAAAGGATCGCAACCGCCGCCTGATAGAGGAAATAGAGCCCCACCAGCATCAGCCCCGGCACCATGGCGCCGGCAAAGATGTCGCCCACCGAAACCGGGTCGGGCGCCCAGTCGCCCGCGTTCCGCCGCGCCTCGATATATTCGTTGGAGATCGCATCGCCGAGGATGACGAGGACGATCGAGGGCGGAATGATCTGCCCGAGCGTGCCCGAGGCCGCGATGGAGCCGCAGGCGAGCGAGCGGGAATAGCCGTGCTTGAGCATCGAGGGGAGCGAGATCATCCCCATCGTCACCACCGTCGCCCCGACAATGCCCGTCGAGGCCGCGAGCAGCATGCCGACGAAGGTGACCGAAAAGCCGAGCCCGCCCGGAAGCTGCCCGAAGAGCCGCCCCATGGTCTCGAGCAGGTCCCCCGCGATCTGGCTCCGCTCGAGCATCACCCCCATGAAGATGAAGAGCGGCACCGCGACGAGCACCTCGTTGGTCTCGTCCATGATGCCGAAGATCCGGCTGTAGAACGGCTTGAGAAAGCCGAGATCCCCGGTCGCGAAATAGCCGATCTCGAACCAGGCCCCGAGCAGGGCAAAGACCAGCCCGATCCCCGCCAGGGTGAAGGCGACCGGGTAGCCGCGCAGCAGCGCCGCGATCGCGACGACGAACATCAGAAGGTCGAGATGGGTGAGCAGAACCTCGGTCACGGGCGGGGTATCTTTCTAGTCGAGGCTCTTTTCGCCATGGAAGGGATCGTGCACCTTGTGCCCCGCCAGCCGCAGCGCCGACTTGAGCGCCGTCGAGAGGCCCTGAAGCGCAAGCAGCACGGCCGCGGCCAGCACGGTCGATTTGAGCAGATAGCGGTAGGGAATGCCCGAAGCTTCGGGCGAGCCTTCGTGCATGGTCCAGGACATCGCCACATTCGGCGCCGCCGACCACCACATCACCCAGCAGACCGGCAGCAGGAAGAAGAGCGAGCCGAGAAGGTCCGTCCAGTCCCGGACCCTGTCCGAGGCCTCGGCATAGAAGATGTCGACCCGCACATGCCCGTCATGCAGCAGCGTGTAGCCCGCGCCCAGCATGATGAGGCTGCCGTGGAGATAGATGATCGATTCCTGCCACCAGAGCGAGGAGACCCCGAGGAAGCCGGGGGCCGCGAAGACATAGCGCAGAAGAACGACGAGAAACTGGATCAGCACCATCAGAAGCGTGAACCAGGCAATCACCCGGCCGATGGTTTCGCTGATCCCGTCGAGGATCCTGTAGACCTGCTGCATCACCCGCTCCCCCCCGCGGACCCGCGCCGCCGGACCCTGCCGGCGGCGCGCGGTGCCTCAAAGTTCGAGGTTTGCGTCCCGCGTGTCGAGATAGGCCTGCTCCGAGAGCCGCGACCAGCCCGCGATGAGCTTGCGGAAATCCTTGTAGCTGGCATAGACCCGCTCGCTCATCGGATCCCCGGACCCGACCTCGGCAACGACGTTCTCGGACGCGGCGGCAAGCTCCTTCAGCACGTCATCGGGATATCGGTGAAGCTGAACCCCGTGCTCGGTCAGGAGCGTGTTGAGCGCGACCGAGTTCTGGTAGTTGAATTCCGAAAGCATGATGTCGAGCTCGGCCGCGCAGCAGCTGCGGATGACGGCCTGATCGGTCTCCGAAAGCGCGTCCCACCAGCCCTTGTTCATGCCGAGCGCGATGCCCGAGCCGCCTTCCTGAAAGCCCGGATACATGTAGTTCTTCAGGATCTTGTAGAAACCGAAGGCGAGGTCGTTGTAGGGGCCAACCCATTCCACCGCGTCGATCGCCCCCGACTGCAGCGCCGGAAAGATCTCGCCGCCCGGAAGCGCCACCGCGCTTGCGCCGATCTGCCGCATCACCTCGCCGCCGAGGCCGGGAATGCGGATCTTGAGCCCCTTCATGTCGTCGATCGAGGTGATCGGATTGCGGAACCAGCCGCCCATCTGCGCGCCGGTGTTGCCGGTCATCTCGCATTTGACGTTGAACTGCCCGGCGAGCTCGTCCCAGAGTTCCTGCCCGCCGCCGAAGCGGATCCAGGAGTTGAGCTCCTGGCAGGTGAACCCCATCGGGACGCCGGAGAAGAAGTTGAACGCCTTGTGCTTGCCCTGCCAGTAGTAGTCGGGCGCGTGATACATCTCGGCCGCGCCGGAGGAGACGGCATCGAAGCTCTCGAAGGCCGGCACCAGCTCGCCCGCAGCGAAGAGCTTCACCTCGATCCGCCCCTCGGAAACCTGGGTAATCCGGTCGGCGAGGCGCTGGGCGCCGGTGCCGAGGCCGGGGAAGTTCTTCGGCCAAGTGGTCACCATCTTCACGACCTGCCGGTCCTGGGCAATGGCGGGCGCCGCGAGGGCGGCGGTTCCGGCCGCGCCCGTGGCAGCGGCCCTGATGAATGTGCGGCGATCCAATCCGTCCTCCCGTGATTGCTCTGGTTCGGTGCCGTCTCCGGATGCGGCCCGTTCGGCCCATGCCACCCGGCGCTCCGGCAAGGCATCGGCCATGGCCCCTTGGGGCGCCGCATATACTCTCGAACGCGGTGGGGTTTTCAAGGCGTTTCGGAAGGGTAACGTGCGCAAGGGAGACAAATCCGGGGCGGAGAGGCGTTGCATCAAATTTTGCACCTTTTCTCCGGGGTTTTCTGCACCCGGCCCGAACAGGTCCCGCTGGAGGGCGCCATGCTCCATCTGGATCCGGCATGCCGTGACGATCACTACATGTGGTGGGACCGGGCCGGTTTGGCGCCGGGAGGCAATTGTCGCGGGGGATGAGCCGACGTTCCGGCCCCGGTGCGGAGGTTCGCGGTAACGACGCCTTAAACATTCGGCCGCAGGTTGCACAGGCGTCGCGTCGACCGGAGGAGTTACGGGATGACAGTCGGGTTTCTGGAGTGTGTTTCGGCAGGCCTCGTCCTGCTGCTTATGGCTGCTGCGTTCGGGGGTCGGGCAGCTTCACCGCGCCCGGTTCCGATACGCATATCTCGTCGACTCCCGGTCGGCGCGGCGCACTCGAGGGCCGAAAGGCTCCGGGATCACTGAAATCCGGGCTTTTGCCCGGATTTGCCGCATGGCGATCACGTTCGCAAAAGTATCTGACAAATCTGGATAAATTCTGTGCGCTTCTGCGCATTTGCGCTCTTTGTGAGCAAAAAATGCAGGCGCGCGGTCGGTTTGTCTTGTCGTAACGCCCTCTCGGCCTTCACAATTCCGTTGTGAACCAGCTGGGGGTTACATTTATGACTTGCATACTTGTCGGGCTGGATGGCTCGGCGGCCGGCGAACGGGCCTTGGCACATGCCAAGGCGCTTTCGCGACTGATCGGGGATTGCGAGCTGGCGCTCGCTTTCGTGATCGACTGGTCGCCGTATTCCTTCCACACACCGGAGGAGCTCGCCGAGCGCCACAAGCGGCGCGAGCGCGAGATCGATCAGGCGCGGGACTATATCCTTGCGCCCGCAGCCAAGGCGCTCGAAGCCGAGGGCTTCAAGGTCTCTACCGAGGTGCGCCACGGTGATCCCGCCGAACTTCTCGAAGCGATGGCCAAGGCAAAGGGCGCCGAGCAGATCGTGATCGGCCGGGTCGGCGAGCGCGGGCTGCGCGAGCGGATCTTTGGTGGCGTGACGGGCAAGCTCGTCGCTGCTGCGACCGTGCCCGTGACCATCATTCCATGAACGAGGAGGCGAAACGCATGCGACTTATTCCAATCGTATCGGGCGCCCTGGCGCTCATGGCCGCGGCCGGTGCCGCGATGGCGCAGGAAGCGGGGAGCTTCGATGCGAAGGTGAACGACATATTCGCGAGCTCGACGGGCTGGTTCGTGAACCTCATCTTCGCGCCGCTTCCCGGCACCGGGGGCTTCCCCTGGATCGTGGTCTGGCTGGTGAGCGGCGCCGCGATTTTCACCATCTACTTCCGCTTCATCCAGTTCCGCGCTTTCGGCCACGCGATTTCGCTGGTCAAGGGGGACTATTCCGATCCCAACGACGCGGGTGAGGTCTCGCATTTCCAGGCGCTGGCAACCGCGCTCTCGGGAACGGTCGGCCTTGGCAATATCGCCGGTGTCGCCGTTGCGGTGGGGATAGGTGGCCCCGGTGCCACCTTCTGGATGATCATCGCCGGCCTCATGGGGATGGCCTCGAAATTCACCGAATGCACGCTCGGGGTGAAATACCGCAACGAATACCCCGATGGGACCGTCTCCGGCGGGCCGATGTACTACATGACCAAGGGCTTCAAGGAGCGCGGCGTCGGGGGCGGGCGCTTCATGGCGATCCTGTTCTCGATCTTCTGCATCGGCGGCTCGTTCGGCGGCGGCAACATGTTCCAGGCCAACCAGGCGCATGCGCAGCTGGTGAACGTCATGGGTGGCCCGGGCAGCTTCCTTGACGGCAAGGGCTGGATCACCGGGATCATTCTTGCCGCGATCGTCTTCGCGGTCATCATCGGCGGCATCAAGTCGATCGCCAACGTGACGGAGAAGGTCGTGCCCCTCATGGGCGTCATGTATGTCGGGGCCGCCCTGATCGTGCTGATCATGAACGCCGACAAGATCGGCTGGGCCTTCGGTCAGATCTTCGAGGGGGCCTTTACCGGGCTTGGCGTTGCCGGCGGGATGGCGGGTGCGCTCATCCAGGGCTTCAGGCGCGCGGCCTTCTCCAACGAGGCCGGCGTCGGTTCGGCGGCGATTGCGCATTCCGCGGTGCGCACGAAGGAGCCGGTGACGGAGGGCACCGTTTCGCTGCTCGAACCCTTCATCGACACGGTGGTGATCTGCACGATGACGGCGCTGGTGATCTCGATCTCGGGTGCCCTGGTGATCGATCCCGAAACCGGTCTCTATGTCGTCGAGAACGGCGTGATCCAGACGGTGAACGGCGTTTCCGGCGTCGAGCTGACATCGGTCGCCTTCGCACAGGGGCTTTCGTGGTTCCCCTATGTGCTCGCGCTTGCGGTGCTGCTCTTCGCCTTCTCGACGATGATCTCCTGGTCCTACTACGGCCTCAAGGCCTGGACCTATCTCTTCGGCGAGGGGAAGACCAAGGAGCTCGTCTACAAGCTGCTCTTCTGCTTCTTCGTGGTGGTTGGCGCGGCCGCACAGCTCGGCGCGGTGATCGACTTCTCGGATGCGATGATCTTCGCGATGGCGGTGGTCAACATCATCGCGCTCTACGTGCTTCTGCCGATCGCGGGGCGGGAGGTGCGCTCCTATTACGACCGGCTGAAATCCGGGCAGATCCGGAAGTTCGTCGCGGCCGAATAGGGCGCGTCCGGACCACGGACCTGAAACGAGAAAGGGCGCCCGGAGGCGCCCTTTCCGCATTCCGCAACAGCGGGCAGATTACATCATGCCGCCCATGCCGCCCATGCCACCCATGTCGGGCATGCCGCCGCCCTGGCCCTTCGGCTCGGGCTTGTCGGCGATCATGGCTTCGGTGGTGATGAGCAGGCCGGCGACCGAAGCCGCATCCTGAAGCGCGGTGCGCACGACCTTCGCGGGGTCGATCACGCCGAACTTGAACATGTCGCCATATTCTTCGGTCTGGGCGTTGAAGCCGAAGGCCGGATCATCGGATTCGATGATCTTGCCGGCGACAACCGCGCCGTCGACACCGGCGTTCTCGGCGATCTGGCGCAGCGGCGACTGCAGCGCGCGGCGGACGATCGAGATGCCGGCGGTCTGGTCGGGGTTCGCACCCTCGATGCCCGTGAGCTTCTTCGACGCCTGGACGAGCGCGACACCGCCGCCCACGACAACGCCTTCCTGAACGGCAGCGCGGGTCGCGTTGAGCGCGTCGTCGACGCGGTCCTTGCGTTCCTTCACTTCCACTTCCGAGGCACCGCCGACGCGGATCACGGCAACGCCGCCCGCGAGCTTCGCAAGACGCTCCTGGAGCTTCTCGCGGTCATAATCGGAGGTGGTGTCGTCGATCTGCTGGCGGATCTGGCTGACGCGCGCTTCGATCTCGGCCTTCTCACCGGAACCGTCGACGATCGTCGTCTCGTCCTTGGTGATGGTGATCTTGCGCGACTTGCCGAGCATGTCGAGGCTGACATTCTCGAGCTTCATGCCGAGGTCTTCCGAGATGACCTGGCCGCCGGTCAGGATCGCGATGTCCTGCAGCATGGCCTTGCGGCGGTCGCCGAAGCCCGGTGCCTTCACGGCTGCGATCTTGAGGCCGCCGCGCAGCTTGTTCACGACGAGGGTCGCGAGCGCTTCGCCGTCGACGTCTTCCGCGATGATGAGGAGCGGCTTGCCGGACTGGATGACAGTCTCGAGCAGCGGCACCATCGGCTGGAGCGAGGAGAGCTTCTTCTCGTGGAGCAGGATGAGGCAGTCTTCGAGTTCTGCAATCATCTTGTCGGCGTTGGTGATGAAGTACGGCGACAGGTAGCCGCGGTCGAACTGCATCCCTTCGACGACTTCGGTTTCGGTTTCGAAACCCTTGTTCTCTTCGACGGTGATGACACCCTCGTTGCCGACCTTCTGCATCGCGTCGGCGATCTGCGCACCGATCTCGGTCTCGCCGTTGGCGGAGATGGTGCCGACCTGGGCGACTTCATCGGAGCCGGAAACCGTGCGGGCCTTCGACTTGATCTCGGCGACGACGATTGCCACGGCCTGCTCGATGCCGCGCTTCAGGTCCATCGGGTTCATGCCGGCGGCGACCGACTTCATGCCTTCGCGCACGATGGCCTGAGCCAGGACGGTCGCGGTGGTGGTGCCGTCACCCGCTTCGTCGTTGGTGCGGGAGGCCACTTCGCGGACCATCTGCGCACCCATGTTCTCGAACTTGTCTTCGAGTTCGATTTCCTTCGCGACGGTGACGCCGTCCTTGGTGATGCGCGGGGCGCCGAAGGACTTGTCGATCACGACGTTACGGCCTTTGGGGCCGAGGGTCACCTTCACCGCGTTGGCAAGCAGGTCGACGCCGTGCAGCATGCGATTGCGGGCGTCGGTATCGAACTTGAGCTGTTTTGCACCCATGTCGGGATACTCCTCGTGAATTCAGTTTTGCGACGAACGGCGGTCGGGCTCAGGCGGCCTTGACTGCTGCCTTGTCGGTCATGATGCCGAGGATGTCGCTCTCCTTCATGATGAGCATGTCCTCGCCGTCGATCTTGACCTCGGTGCCGGACCACTTGCCGAAGAGGATGCGGTCGCCCGCCTTGACGGCCATCGGGATCAGCTCGCCCGAATCCTTGCGCGCGCCTTCGCCAACGGCGATGACTTCGCCCTCGGAGGGCTTTTCCTTGGCGCTGTCGGGGATGATGAGGCCGCCCTTGGTCTTCTCTTCGCTCTCGATGCGGCGAACCAGAACACGGTCATGCAGCGGGGTGAATTGCATTGGGATCGCTCCTTGTTGCGTTCCAACCTTTACGGGTGGGCTGGTTGATCTTGTTAGCACTCGCCACCCGGGAGTGCTAGCGCATCGCTTACCTAGGCAGCGCCCCGAGTCGTGTCAAGCGGCGCTCCACAGAAAAACCTGGCGGGCGGGGCGCTTTGATTTCACGCGCGGAATCGGCTACTCCCCGGGCAGCGGCCATTGGGCTGGAAAGGGGAATTCATGACCAAGATCATCCGGACCCTCGACGAGATCGATCCCGGCTACAATGCAGTTTTCTGTGATCTCTGGGGCTGCCTCCACGACGGCACCCGCGCCTTTCCCGCAGCGGTCGCGGCGCTCGAGCGGTTTCGCGCGCGGGGCGGAACCGTCCTGCTGCTGACGAATTCGCCGCGGCCCGAACGGGATGTTGCAGTGCAACTCGAAGCGCTCGGCGCGCCAGCAAGCTGCTACGATCTTATCGTGACCTCGGGTGATGCGGCGCAGGAAGCGATGGCCTCGGGCGCCTTCGGCCGCAAGGTCTATCACATCGGGCCGGAGCGGGATCTCGGCTTCTTCGTCGGGCCGAACGGGCAGCAGATCGACGTGGAGCGCGTGCCGCTGGAGGAGGCGGAGGGCATCGTCTGCACTGGCCTTTTCGACGACCGCAGCGAGACGCCGGAGGATTACCGGGCGACGATCCTCTATGGCAAGACCAAGGGGCTGAAGCTCCTCTGCGCCAACCCCGACGTGGTCGTGGACGTGGGCGAGCACCGGATCTACTGCGCTGGCGCAATTGCAAAAGCTTACACGGAGGCGGGCGGCAAGAGCTTCTATTTCGGCAAGCCGCATCCGCCGATCTACGCGCTCGCCCGCGAGAAACTCGCCCGGCATCTCGGTGCGCCGGCCGACACCCAGGACATCCTCTGCCTTGGCGACGGCATTGCCACCGACATCCAGGGCGCCATGGGCGAGGCCCTCGACTGCGTCTTCATCAGCGGCGGTCTCGCGGCGGAAGAGACCGCGACATCCCGGAGCAGCGGGCCGGATCCGGAGTTGCTGGAGCGCTTCCTGCGGGCCGCGCGCTTCTCCCCGAAGTTCGCCATGGCCTATCTGGGCTGAACCGGAGGGGCGTTAACCGAGAGCAACATAATTACTACCTTGGTCCTGTATCGTGCTGAAAGTTGCGCGCGCCTGTTGCGCGATGCGGCGTTTTCGCGTATATGTATCGCACTGCAACACTGTAGGCGGAGCGAGAGAGTGATGTTGGACGCACGGGACCACAATCTGCCGGTTGGCACGATTTGCATCGAGGATCTCGAAATCGGCATGACCCGGTCCGTGTCGAAGACGATCGGAGACAGGGAGATCGAGATGTTCGCCGAACTCTCGACCGACCACAATCCGGTGCATCTCGACGATTCCTATGCGCAGGACACGATCTTCGGCGGCCGCATCGCGCACGGCATGCTCACCGCGGGGCTGATCTCGGCGGTCATCGGCGAGCAGCTCCCGGGCCACGGCACCGTCTATCTCAAGCAGGACCTCAAGTTCCTCGCCCCCGTGCGCCCCGGCGACCGCGTCGAGGCGATCGTCTCGGTCAAGGATATCGACCACTCCAAGCGCCGGGTGACCCTTGAATGCCTGTGCCGGGTCGGCGATACCGTTGTCGTGAAAGGCGATGCGCTGGTCCTGGCGCCGAGCCGCAAGTTCGACTGACGAGAGGGCCTCTTCCTGCGGCCCGGAGGGCCATGAAGAGACATTTCGGCTATTTGGGCATCCCGGCGGAGGACCGCGGCGCAGCGGCGGCCATCGGCAATTTCGACGGGGTGCATCTCGGCCACCAGTCGGTGCTGGCGCTCGCCCATGCAGCGGCGGCGGCACATGATGCGCCTTTCGGCGTCGTCACCTTCGAACCCCATCCCCGCAGCTTCTTCCAGGCTGATGCGCCGCCCTTCCGGCTGATGACGGCCGATGCCCGTGCGCACCGGCTCGCCAAGCTCGGGGTCGAGCAGCTCTACGAACTGCATTTCGATGCGGACCTGGCGCGGCTCGAGCCCGAGGATTTCGTGCGGGAAGTTCTCGTCGGCGGGCTCGGTCTCTGCCATGTCGTCGCTGGCGAGGATTTCCGTTTCGGCCGCAACCGGCGCGGCGATATCGGTCTCATCCGCGAGATCGGCCCCGCGCTCGGCCTCGGCGTGACGGCGGCCCCTCTCGTCTGCGACGACGCGGGAGACTATTCCTCCACCGCGATCCGCAAGGCGCTCGCCGAGGGCCATCCCGAGGAGGCGGCGCGGGTGCTCGGCCACTGGCACCGGATCGAGGGCGTTGTCCAGCACGGGGACAAGCGCGGCCGCACGCTCGGCTTTCCCACCATCAACCTCTGGCTCGACGCGCTGCACCAGCCGAAATTCGGCGTCTATGCAGTGATCGTCGATGTGCTCAGCGGTCCCTGGCAGGGCAGGTGGCCGGGCTGTGCCTCGATCGGCGCGCGGCCGACCTTTGGCGAGAACCGGCCCAATCTCGAAGTTCATCTGATCGACTTTTCCGGTGATCTCTACGGTGCCGAGGTCTCTGTCGCCCTGGTGAGCTGGCAGCGGCCGGAGCTGCGGTTCGAGAGCGCCGAGGCGCTGGTCCGGCAGATGGAGCTTGATGTCCGTGAGGCGCGGGTATTGCTCGAGCCGGTGCTCGAGGGGCGCGCCAGATGATCAAGACCGAGCGGCTTCTGCTCCGGTGCGGGCAAGACGCCGATCGGGATGCCTTCGCGGCGATGAGCGCCGACCCGGAAGTGATGGCGCATTTTCCCGCTCCGCTCAGCCGGGCGGAAAGCGACCAGGTCTTTGACCGGTTGCTCGCGCGATGGCGCGCCGAGGGAATCTGTTTCGCTGTGGTCGAGCGGCGCGCCGACGGTGCCTTTCTCGGAATCGCAGGCCTCGCACACGTTCGCTATGATGCGCCCGTCCGGGGGATGGTCGAGATCGGCTGGCGGTTCGCGCGCGCCCACTGGGGCAAGGGCTACGCGAGCGAGGCCGCACGCGGCTGGCTCGGCTACGGGTTCGGCACGCTGGGCTTCAGCCGGATTGTTGCCTTCACAGTGCCCGCAAACCTTCCATCGCAGGCCGTGATGCGGCGGATCGGCATGCGACGCACCCCGGAGCTCGATTTCGAGCACCCGCTTCTGGAGGCCGGTCATCCGCTGCGCCCGCATGTGGTCTTTTCCCTGGACCGCCCGTCGCCCGAGAGAGCGCCTGCTTGACGCAATTCTTCGCTGCGCGCAGGCTGTTGTGACAAGAAACGGCGCTACGGGAGGAAAATCATGGGAAAACGCGATGATCTGATCGCGCAGTATGCCGAGGATCTGCGTGTCAAATGCGGGGTCTCCCCGGACAGGGAGCTGCTCACCAAGGTCGCGATCGGGCTTGGGCCGGCCATCTACAATGAGGATTCATCGACGGTGGCCGGAACGGACCCCGCCGAGATTGCCACAATCCGCAAGAATTTCCTGGTGAAGAAGCTCGGTCTGGCCGATGGGCCGGAGCTCGACGCGGCGATCGAGACGGTGCTCGATCAGTATGGCCGTTCGAACCGCAACAAGTATCGCGCCGTGGTCTACTACCTGCTTGCGCGTCATTTCGGCAAGGAAGCGGTCTACGCCTGACCGCAGGTCAGGGCACGATCGGTTCAAGCGGGTCGTAGAGCGCAGGCGCGGGGGTGCCGAAGGCAAGCTCCGGCAAGATGTCGGGCTTGAAGCGGAGCGCGGCCATGTCGGCTTTCGCCGCCCAGCGGAAGCGATTCACGACGCCTTCGGTGTCGGCCCAGGTCGCACTTGGCGCGCCTCCGGTGATCCTGGCGGCGAAGAAGAGCTCGACCTGATGGAAGTCTCGCCCGGGATCGTGGAATTCCGACACGGCGAGCGGCGCGCCGATGCGGACGGCAAGGCCGGTTTCCTCGTAGACCTCCCGGGCGAGGTTCTCGGGCAGGCTCGCATGGGGTTCGACTCCGCCGCCCGGTGCGCACCAGAGATCGCTCTGCGCGCCGGGATAGGCATTGACGAGCAGCAGCCGTCCGGCCTCGACGATTACCGCGCGAACGGCGAGGCGGAGGCCGGAATACACCCGCTCAGCTCCGTGGCGAGATACGGTTGACGTGTCCCATCTTGCGCCCCGGCCGCGCCTCTCCCTTGCCGTAGAGATGCACGGCGGCGCCGGTGAGCTGCGGCGCACCGTCGACCTCATCTCCGAGCAGGTTCAGCATCTCCGCATCCGAGTGGCGGCTGCCGTCGCCGAGCGGCCAGCCGCAGATCGCGCGGACATGCATCTCGAACTGGTCGATCAGGCAGGCATTCTGCGTCCAGTGGCCGGAATTGTGTACCCGGGGCGCGATCTCGTTCACCACGAGCCCGTCGGGCGCCACGAAGAGCTCCACCCCGATCACGCCCACGTAGTCGAGCGCGTTGAGGATGCGCCCGGCCAGCAGCACCGCGTCCTGCGCCAGCGAGGGCGGGATGGCGGCGGGCACGGTCGTGCGGCGCAGGATGCCGTTCTCGTGCTGGTTCTCGCCGGGATCGAAGGCCGAGACATCGCCGTCGAGGCCGCGCGCGGCGATCACGGAAATCTCGCGCTCGAAGCTGACGAAGCCCTCGAGCACCGCAGGCCGCGCGCCGATCGCCTCCCAGGCATCGGAAGCACCGCCATGGCCCATGATCCGCGCCTGGCCCTTGCCGTCATAGCCGAAGCGGCGGGTCTTGAGGATCGCGGGCGTGCCAACATGCTCCATCGCGTCTTCGAGCTCGGAAAGGCTCGATACCGCGGCATAGGGCGCGGTGCGCAGACCGAGCCCGGAGAGGAAATCCTTTTCGGCGATGCGGTCCTGGCTTACCTCGAGCGCCCGGCGGCCGGGGCGGACCGGGACGAGGGGCGTGAGCGCATCCACCGCGGCGAGGTCGATGTTCTCGAATTCGTAGGTCGCGACATCGATCGAGGCGGCGAAGGCCTCGAGGGCGGCGCGGTCGTCATAGGCGCCGCGGGTGAAGGCGTCGGCGACCTGCGCGGCGGGCGGAGCGTCCGCATTCTCGTAGATATGGCAGCGCAGCCCGAGGCGGGCGGCGGCGAGCGCAAGCATCCGGCCAAGCTGGCCGCCGCCGAGGATGCCTATGGTGCTGCCGGGGGCGAGGGGCTCAGACATCTTGCGGCGCGTCCGCAACGGCGTCGGTCTGGGCGGCGCGCCAGGCTTCGAGACGGGTGGCGAGGCCCGCATCGTTCACCGCGAGCATGGCGGCGGCGAGAAGGGCGGCGTTCGCCGCGCCCGCCGGGCCGATCGCAAGCGTGCCGACCGGAATGCCCTTCGGCATCTGCACGATCGAGAGGAGCGAATCCATGCCCGAGAGCGCCTTCGACTGCACCGGCACACCGAGCACCGGCAGGCGGGTCTTGGCGGCGAGCATGCCCGGAAGATGTGCCGCCCCGCCCGCACCGGCGATGACGACGGCAAGCCCGCGGGACGCCGCGGTCTCGGCATAGGAAAACAGGCGGTCCGGCGTGCGGTGAGCCGAAACGATGCGTACCTCGTGCGGCACGTCGAGCGTTTCGAGGATCTCCGCGGCCCCGCGCATCGTTTCCCAGTCCGACTGGCTGCCCATCACGATGCCGACAAGGGGATCAGGCATTTGCTCCCTCCGGATTTGCGCAAAGCCGCCTTATAGCCGAGCCGCGCGGGCGCGCAAGGCCGGTTCAGGCGATGATGTCGGGGGTGATCTCGTCGGAAATGCGGCGGATCTCGTCCTTGAGCAGGAGCTTGCGCTTCTTGAGGCGGCGGACGGTCAGCGGATCGGCGCGCCCCTCTGCATCGAGGGCGGCAATCGACTCGTCGAGATCCCGGTGTTCGCGTTCCAGAAGTTCCAGGCGGATGCGAAGAACCTCCTCGCGCTTCATGGTGGGCGAACTGTTCATCTGCCGGCCTCTGAAAGTTTCACGCCCCCGTTATACCCGGAGCGGGGTGCACCGGAAAGTGGCCTGACCCCATGACAGCCCTTGTTTTTCCGCAGTTTGTGCCCATCTTGTTCTCGTGTGGCCGCCGTGACGGGGCCGCTGGCAAAGTCGCTTCTGCAAGGGCTTGGAGAACATGAGCAAGGTTACATTCGCGTCGCATCCCTACCTGCTCGGTTTCGAGGATCTCGACCGGCTGGTGGAGCGCACCGGGAAATCCGGGAAGGACGGCTATCCGCCCTACAACGTGGAGCAGAGATCCGCGTCGGCCTATCGCATCACGCTCGCGGTGGCAGGCTTCGCGGAAGAGGACCTCGCGATCACCGTCGAGGCCAACCAGCTCGTGATCCGCGGCCGCCAGTCCGAGGACGATGAGGGCCGGGTGTTCCTGCACCGTGGTATCGCAGCCCGCCAGTTCCAGCGCAGTTTCGTGCTGGCCGATGGCGTGGATGTGTCCGGCGCCGAGCTCGAAAACGGGCTTCTGCATGTGGATCTCGAGCGGGTCGAACCCGAAACCGTGGTCCAGACGATCAAGATCAACGGCAAGCGCAGCTGAGGAAAGGGCCCTGCCATGACGGATTATCCCAGTTTCCCCGCGGGCGGTGAAAGCCGCATCGTCTATGTTCGCGACGTGAAGACCGCCGACCTTCCGGCCGAGCTCCGCGCCCAGACCGGCGGCCAGGAACGCATCTACGCGATCCACGCCGAATCAGGTGAGGTGCTCGCGCTGGTCCCCGACCGGGATCAGGCCTTCATCGTTGCCCGACGCAACGAGCTTTCGCCCGTCAGCGTTCACTGACGACCTCCATGAATCGCCGGGGCGGACGCCCCGGCCACCGCACTGACCTGCGAGGCGCATGTCCGCGCGAACGAAAAAGGCCTGCCACGGATGGCAGGCCTTTTTCGTTCTTGCCGTCGCGCTGCCTGGCGCGCGTGATGCCGGGCGCCGGGCTGCCCCGAAGGGCTCAGGCCTTGACGGACACGCGCGTCGCTACCTCCGCAGGTTCGGCCTCCACTGCAGCGAGGAAGCGCTCCGCGTCGAGGGCCGCCATGCAGCCCATGCCCGCCGAGGTGACGGCCTGCCGGTAGATCGGATCGGCGATGTCACCCGCGGCGAAGACGCCGGGCACCGAGGTTGCCGTGGAGCCCGGCTGCGTCTGCACATAGCCGCCGTGATGGGTCTCGAGCTGGCCCGCGACGAGTTCCGAGGCGGGGGCATGCCCAATCGCCACAAAGACACCGGTGCAGGGGATTTCGCGCTCCGAGCCGTCGCGAATGTCCCGGAGCCGCACGCCCGTGACGCCGAGCGGCTTCTCGCTGCCCAGAACCTCGTCGAGGACGTGATGCCAGACCGTCTCGACCTTGGGGTGCTTCAGGAGGCGGTCCTGCAGGATCTTCTCGGCGCGCAGCTCGTCGCGGCGATGCACGAGCGTGACCTTCGAGGCGAAATTGGTGAGGAACAGGGCTTCCTCGACCGCGGTATTGCCGCCGCCGATCACCACGACTTCCTGGTTGCGATAGAAGAACCCGTCGCAGGTGGCGCAGGCCGAGACGCCGAACCCCTTGAACTTTTCCTCGGAGGGCAGGCCGAGCCAGCGGGCCTGCGCCCCGGTCGCAAGCACCAGCGCATCCGCGGTATAGACGGTGCCGCCGTCACCCACGGCGCGGAAGGGGCGCGCGGAGAGGTCGAGGCTTGCGATGTGATCGGCAATGATCTCCGCGCCGGTGGCCTTGGCGTGTGCCTCCATGCGGACCATGAGGTCCGGGCCCTGGATTTCCACCTCGCCGGGCCAGTTCTCGACCTCGGTTGTGATCGTGAGCTGCCCGCCGGGCTGGATCCCCTGGATCAGCACCGGCTCGAGCATCGCCCTTGCGCCGTAGACCGCCGCCGTGTAGCCCGCCGGTCCGGAGCCTATGATGAGAAGCCTTGTGTGCCGCGTTTCGCTCATGCGATGCCCTTCCGCTCGTTGGGCGCCCTATATAGGTGCGGTGCAGCGGCCTGTGAAGCGCACTGCCGCGCAAGACTGACCCTTTACACTTGCCGGTGCAATTGCGAAAGATAATTGCGTTACGAGCCTCGCGCCCATAATGATCGGCCCAATCATACGGACAGACGCAGAGATGCCCACATTCAAGCTGGATCCCATTGACAGGAAGATCCTCGCGGAGCTTCAGGCCGACGGCCGCATGACCAACGTCGAATTGTCGCGCCGCGTCGGAATTTCTGCGCCACCATGCCTGCGACGGGTCCGGACCTTGGAGGAACAGGGGCTGATCCGGGGCTATCACGCGGATATCGACGCCCGTGAGCTGGGCTTCGAGGTCCAGGTCTTCGCGATGGTCGGGCTCGCGAGCCAGGCCGAGGCGGATCTTTCGTCGTTCGAGACCCGCGCGCGGTCTTGGCCGCTCGTTCGCGAATGCCACATGCTGAACGGCGAGATCGACTTCATCCTGAAATGCGTCGCGCCCGACCTGCCGACCTTCCAGAATTTCCTGACCCGGGAGCTGACCGCCGCGCCCAATGTCGCGAGCGTGAAGACGAGCCTAGTGATCCGCTGCGCCAAGGATACCCCCGGCGTGCCCTTCGAGATCTACGAGGCCCGGATCGCCGCGCAGGGCTAGGCGCCTGCGCGATCAGGAGCGTCAGAGCGTGATGGCGGAGATGAGCCGGCCGTAATCGGGCTCGCCCAGATGCGTCGTGCGCCGAAACGAGAAGAAGCGGTCGGGTTCGGCATAGGTGCAGGCCCGGATCCATGTCGCCGAACCGACTCCGGCGCCGCGCAGCCGCCAGAGCACGAAACTGGGAAGATCGAAGCGGTATTTCCCCTCGCGCGTGCCATGCGTGAAGAAGCGGCCATGGTCCGGATCTTCGTCCATGAAGCGCTCGAGGAAGTCCTGCCCGACCTCGTAGTTCCGCTGGCTGATCGTCGGGCCGACGACGGCGCTGATCTCGTCACGCCGCGCGCCGAGCGCCTCCATGGCATCCACCGTCGCTTCAAGCACACCGTCGAAGGCCCCGCGCCAGCCCGCATGCGCTGCGCCGATCACGCCTGCATCGGCGTCGGCGAAGAGGACGGGGGCGCAATCCGCGGTGAGGATGCCGAGCGCAATCCCGGGCGTGGTGGTGACCGCGGCGTCGGCCTTCGGCCGCTCGCTCCAGCCCTCGGGTCCGGCAACGACCACCTCGGCCGAATGGATCTGATGCAGTGAAAGCAGGTTTTCCGGCGTCACCCCCATCGCTTCGGCGACGCGGCGGCGGTTCATCGTCACGGCCTGCTGCTGATCAGAGGAGCCGGGGCCGCAGTTGAGCCCCGCATAGATGCCGGAGGAGGCGCCCCCCCTGCGGGTGAAGAAGCCATGGCGTATGCCGTTCAGGTCGTCGGAAGTCAGGATTTCGAGCGTCATGTCTCAAAGCCGGGCGGTTGTGCCGCCGTTTCGGGCAGAAGGGCGAGCACCTGAAACAGGTTTCCCATTTCCGCAGGGTGGGTCAAGCGCCGATGTGCCGCCGCGATTGACTGAAATGCCGCGCCGCTCTTCCCCCGGGCGAGGGACTGAGCTCGGGCGGTGATGCCGAGCCGTTCGAGAAACACGCCCTGAGCCACCGTGCCATGGGTCCGGGCTGGCCCGGCGGTCTCCGCCAGCGCGCGGAAGCGGACATGGGCCGTGAGATCGGCGCATCCGGGATCGCCCAGAGGGTCGACCGGCTCATGCGCGCGCAGGGCCTGCAGGGTATCGCCGGTGCCATCCCAGGCGCCGTAGTCGATCACCAGGGCGGCGCCGCCTTCCGCCGCAATCCGCGCACCCAGCCAGCCCGCGATCGAGGCGCCGACCGGATTCGTCTCGACGATCGCCCCATCCGGCACCGGCCCGAAGGCCTGATCCAGTTCGGGTCCGGCCTCGGGCCGCGCCCATGTGAAGGCGAACCCCTCGCCATCCGGGGCGAGTCCGACGCGGCGCTCGCGCCACAGCGGATCCGTGCGCTGGAACTGCCGGATCGGCAGCGCGTCGAAGAACTCGTTGGCGAGAACGAAGAGCGGCCCCTCGGGAAGCTCCTCCACCCGCGAGGCCCAGGCGGGCGCAGCCTCCGCGAGCGTCTCCGCCTGCACCCCGCGCAGCACCGGGCTCGTCTCGACGAGCCAGAGCGCGGCGGCCTCGCGAAAGCCGGGCATCCGACCCGCCGCCCGCAGCGCATCGCGCAGGAGCGTGCCGCGCCCGGGGCCGAGTTCGGCAAGGACGAAGCGGGAGGGCCGCCCCTGTTCGAGCCAGACCCTCGCCAGCCAGGCGCCGAGAAGCTCGCCGAACATCTGGCTGATCTCGGGCGCCGTGGTGAAATCGCCGGCCGCGCCGAGCGGATCGCGGGTCATGTAGTAGCCGTGTTCGGGATGGCCCAGGCACCAGGACATGTATTCCGCGAGCGCGATCGGCCCGGCCTCGGTGATGCGGGCCCGGATCAGCGCCGCAAGCGGGGTCATGCCCGCCGTCCCGACCAGAGCAGCAGGCCGAGCCCGACCGCGACCATCGGCAGCGAGAGAAGCTGGCCCATGGTGAGGCCGGCGTCCGCACCGAACCGGATGATATGACCGTAGGGGTTGCCGGGGGTGATGTATTGCCCGTCCGCGAGCCGGAAATGCTCCACGAATGTCCGCGCGAGCCCGTAGCCGATGAGAAAGAACGCGGTCACCCGGCCGGGGCGGCGGAGCGCGCCTGATCTCACCGCCAGTGCGAGCAGGACGAAGAGCAGCAGGCCCTCGAGACCCGCCTCGTAGAGCTGCGAGGGGTGCCGGGTGCAGGGGCCCACCCAGCCTGCCGGGCAGCTCTGCGCCGCCTCGCCGGGAAAGGCCACGGCCCAGGGGGCGGTCGAGGGCCGGCCCCAGAGCTCGGCATTTATGAAATTCGCGATCCGCCCGAAGAAGAGGCCGATCGGTGTCGCGGCGGCCACCGCGTCTCCGACCCGCAGCGGCGGAACGCCATTGCGGAGCGCGTAGCCGAGGAGGGCGACCACCACGCCGAGGAAACCGCCATGGAAGGACATCCCCCCCTCCCAGACGGCGAGGATCGCGGCGGGATGTGCCGCGAAATAGGCTGGCTGGTAGAAGAGCGCGAAGCCGATCCGTCCGCCGAGGATCACGCCGAGGATCATCCAGGTGAGCAGATCGTCGACCTGTTCCACCTTCATCGGTGGGGTTCCGCCCCAGAGAGCGGGCCTGCGGCAGAGGGCAGCGACATAGCGCCAGCCGAGCAATAGCCCGGCGATGTAGGCGAGCGCATACCAGCGGATGGCAAGCTCGAGGCCGAAGAGGTGGATCGAGACCAGGACGGGGTCGATATCCGGGAAGGGAAGGACGAGCGGCATGGGGGCTCCCGTAGCGGCGGCGGCCCCTGCATCTAGAGGCATGCCCGGCCTGTCAAGCGGGCTTGGCCCGTGGCGCGACCTTGGCATTCCTTCCCGCTGTGTCCATATAACAGGCAACGCAGGATGGAGATCGGAATGCAGACCCGGAACAAGGTTTTCGACGACATGGCGCAGCTCTTCTCGAACGCGATGGGCGTCGCTCAGGGCGCCAAGGCGGAGGCGGAGACCGCGCTGAAGAGCATGCTCGACCGCTGGCTCGCCGATCGCGACTTCGTGACGCGCGATGAGTTCGATGCGGTGCGCGCCATGGCCCAGAAGGCGCGCGAGGAGAACGAGGCGCTCAAGGCCCGCATCGAGCAGCTCGAGACAGGCAAGAGCTGAGCCTTCGGCACATCGGCGGGAGATTGCTGAAACGTTAAGCGATGTGGGAAATCCTGGGCCTGGGCAAAAATTTTTTTCTTTACAGGTCTTTTCCCTTCTCCCACCATATTTGGTAGATCGGTGCGGTCATGCCGTCCGATCTATTGTCAACCTCACAGCCCCCGCGCGGGGTTCGCTCCGCCGGAGGCCAATACGAGAGGCATCGGGTATGAGCTTTGTCGAGCGTGACTTTGACTGCGAGGAACTCCATCCCATCGATATCGTCGAAACTCTCGCCGAAGAGCGCGAGTGGGATTTTGACCGTATCGGGGACGACCAGATCGCCATGGCGATCGAAGGTACCTGGAGCACCTATTCCGTGACCCTCGCCCTTTCGCGCCAGGATGAGAGCCTGCGCCTGATCTGTGCCTTCGAGATGGAGCCGCCCGAAGAGCGGCTTCGCGACCTCTACATGCTCATGGGCCTTGCCAATGATCGCTGCTGGAACGGGGCGTTCACGCTCTGGATGGACCAGAATCTGATGGCCTACCGCTACAGCCTCAACCTCGCGGGCGGTGCCCAGGCCTCCTCCGCCCAGATCAACGATATGATGCGCAGCGCCATCGCGATGTGCGAGCGCTTCTATCCTGCCTTCCAGCTTGTCGTCGCGAAGGACGAGAAGCCGGAGAATGCGCTTGGAATCGCAATCTCCGAAGCGTACGGTCGCGCCTGAAGGCGGCCTCTCCCCGTGTCCGGCTCCTGATGCGTTGGGGGCCGGAAAGGGGGGAAGAATGGATCTTTCGGAAATTCGATCCCGCGGCTTGGTATTGCTCGGTTGCGGGAAAATGGGATCGGCAATGCTGGAGGGCTGGCTGGCCCAGGGGCTGCCGCCCGGCGCCTTCACGGTGCTTGATCCCAAGCCGGGGCCGCGCCTGATCGAGCTTGCTGCCGAGGGGCTGCATCTCAACGAGGACCCGCCCGCCGATCCCGCCATCGCGATCATTGCGGTGAAGCCGCAGATGATGGGCGATGCCCTGCCACGGCTCGCACCGCTCGGGAACGGCAAAACGATCTTTCTCTCGATTGCCGCCGGCACGCCGATCGCCGCCTTCGAGGCGGCCTTCGGGGCCCGCACACCCGTGATCCGCGCCATGCCCAATACGCCGGCCGCCGTCGGCCGCGGCATCACGGCACTCATCGGAAACGCCGAGGTGACCGAGGAGGCGCTCGAGCTGGCCGAGACACTCCTGCGAGCGGTCGGACAGACAGTGCGGCTCGAGAACGAGGCACAGATGGATGCCGTCACCGCGGTGTCCGGCTCGGGCCCGGCCTATGTCTTCCTGCTGATCGAGGCGCTTGCTGCCGCGGGCGAGGCGCAGGGGCTTGCGCCGGATCTCGCTCTGGCGCTGGCGCGCGCGACAGTCGGCGGAGCGGGGGCCCTTGCCGAGAATTCCGGCGAAACCCCGTCCCAGCTCCGCGTGAACGTGACGAGCCCGGGGGGCACGACGGCTGCGGCGCTCGAGGTTCTGATGCGCCCAGAAGCTGGTCTTCCCGCGCTTCTCGACGAAGCGGTCGGGCAGGCCGCCGCGCGGAGCCGTGCTCTCGCCGGACCGCCCGGACCATAAAAATGCTGCACTGCAACATGACGTCTTGACTTTTATGCTGCACTGCACAATATTTCACTTATCGAAAGCGCAAACCGGAGGAAACCCAGATGTTCGACCCGAAAACCTTCTCGTTCGACCCCGAAAAGCTCACCGAGTTCTTCAAGCAGAACGATTTCACCAAGCACCTCTCCAACATGAAGCTGCCTGGCGTTGACGCCGAGGCGATCATGGCTGCTCAGCAGAAGAACATGGACGCCCTCGTTGAAGCCAACAAGGCTGCAGCTGCCGGCTACCAGGATCTCTTCAAGAAGCAGATGGCGATCTTCGAAGAGACCATGTCCGAAGCCCAGAAGTACATGGCTTCGCTCGACGCGACGAAGCTCGACCCGGAAACCGCCAAGGCTCAGGGCGAACTTGCCAAGGCTGCCTTCGAGAAGGCGATTGCCAACATGCAGGCTCTGGCCGAAGGCGCCCAGAAGGCGAATTCGGAAGCCTATGAAATCGTGTCGGCCCGCATTCAGGAAAGCCTGAACGAACTGCGCGACTTCGCTTCCAAGCTCTCGACGTCGGCCTCCTGATTCCTGGGCCACTCCTCTGCCGAGACGAAACCGCTTGCTCTGACCGGGCAAGCGGTTTTTGTTATGCGCGGGCCCAAGAGGAGCGCGCATGTCCGAGATCTCTTTCGATGATTTCCTGAAGGTCGACATCAGGGTCGGCCGGATCACGCGCGCCGAGCCGTTTCCGGAGGCGCGCAAGCCCGCGATCAAGCTCTGGATCGATTTCGGCGCCGATATCGGCGAGCGGAAATCTTCGGCACAGATCACCCGCCATTACGCGCCCGAGACCCTTGTCGGCCGGCAGATCATGGCGGTGGTGAATTTTCCGCCGCGGCAGATCGGGCCGGTGCGCTCGGAGGTTCTCGTGCTGGGAGTTCCGGATGCCGAGGGCGGAATCGTTCTCCTCGCCCCGGACCAGGACGTCCCCCTCGGCGCCCGAATGCACTGAAACCTTCGAGGCGATCCCCATGACACGCCCCCGCATCATCGTGACCCGCAAGCTTCCCGACGCCGTCGAGGAACGGCTCCGGCAGCGATTTACCGTCGCGTTCAACACCGCCGATACGCCGTTTTCCAGCGAGCGGCTCGTCCGGGCGCTCCAGGTGGCCGACGGGTTGCTGTGCACCGTCACGGATCTGTTCGACGAGCAGATCCTGCAGGCGGAAGGCAAGCTCAACGCGAAGATTCTGGCGAATTTCGGGGTCGGGGTGAACAATATCGACCTCGATGCCGCGGAGGCCCAGGGGCTCGTCGTGAGCAATACGCCCGGGGTTCTGACCGATGCGACGGCGGATATCGCGATGGCGCTGATCCTTGCCGCGACCCGGAGGATGAGCGAGACCGAGGCGATGCTCCGGAGCGGGAACTGGACGAGCTTCAGCCCGACGGGGATGCTCGGGACCGGCATTCAGGGCAAGACGCTCGGGATCATCGGCATGGGCCGGATCGGGCAGGCGACCGCACAGCGTGCGCAGGCGGGGTTCGGGATGAAGGTGATCTATTTCAACCGCTCGAAAACCGGGCCGTTCGATTTTCCGGCCGAGGCGCGGGATTCGATCGAGGCGGTGATGCGGGAGGCCGATGTGGTCTCGCTGCATCTGCCGGGCGGGGCGGCGAACCGGGGCACGATCTCGGCGGAACGGATCGGGCTGATGAAGAAGACCGCCTTTCTCGTCAACACGGCGCGGGGCGACGTGGTGGACGAGCCGGCGCTGATTTCGGCCCTGAAGGAGGGGCGGATCGCGGGGGCGGGGCTCGATGTCTTTGCCGCGGAGCCGACGGTGCCGCAGGCGCTGATCGATCTGCCGAACGTCACCCTTCTGCCCCATATCGGCAGCGCGACGGTCGAGACCCGGACGGCGATGGGGATGCTGGCGGTGGACAATCTCGAGGCCTTCTTCGACGGGACGGATCTGCCGAGCCGCGTGGTCTGAGCGCCGGTTTTCGGGGGCGTGCCATCACGGTGAAAAGGGGGCTTTTCACCGTGAAAATGAAAAAACGGCTTTGAATTTACTGGATTTTCGTAGTTAACATATCATGAATCCGGGGGTGGCGCCGTCGCTTCGGAAGACCCGGGAGCGTGCCGCCCTGGGCTGCGCTACGGCGAGCCGGTTTCCTTATCCTCTTTCCCGACCCAGGGCGCGATGTAGAAGGCTGGAACGGCCGATGCCCGCTCACAGCCGTCATCGAGGTCGCGCCCCGGATCATTGAAGAAGGCGGCTGTCATGTCGCCGACACAGGGCTGGTAGAGAATCGCGCCATGACCGGCTTCGGCGATGAACACGCTCCGGGCATTGGAGAGACCCTCTGTCGCGCTCTCGGCCCAGCTCGCCGCCGTCTGCACGTCCCAGCCGCTGCCGATCGAAAGCACCGGGATGTCGCTTTCAACGACGGCGTGAAAGTCGGTGCGCTCGACCGGCTTGAACGCTGAGCAACTGGCGAAGATTTCTGCCGCAGCGCTGTCCGTCATCGCCGAGAAATCGAATGGCAGCGCCGCCGTCACCGCGTCGTAGCCCTGGAGATTGTTGTAGGGAATGTCTTCCTGGCAGGCGTAGAGCAGAAGGTCGACGCTTTGCTGGAAGTCGAGTGTGCGGCGTTCGACCGCTTCGCGAAGATCGCTGTAGACCGCGGAAATCTCGCTTTCCGTCATGGCCTCTACAATCCGCAACAGACGCCCGAGGTGGGGGCCATCGAAGTTCTTCTCGATGAAAGCCATGAGGCGCTCGCGCGTCGGGTCTCCGATTTTCAGGGCCGCGTACTCCTTCGCGGCCGCCGCGGCCGCCTCCGGTGTGGCAATCGTGTCCGGCAGCGCGGCCGAAAGCTCCGCATCCAGCAGGGAGGGGAGCGGGCCGAGTTCGCGGTCGCGCCGCAGCTTCGCCCGGAGTTCCGTCACCGCGAGGCCGAATGCCTCGCCAGCCATGTCTGAAACCTGCGCATTCTTGAGCGCCTGGGATAGCGCCTCCATCTGCGGCTCTGTCAGCGCCGCGCTCGCCTGGGCCTGGAGCGTTTCGACCGTCGGCAGCGGCGGCGCCATCTTCCAGTCCCCGACAACCAGTTCAAGCGTGGGCCTCTCTCCTTCGCGATGAAGCTCGTAGAACATGGCCGGGAGGTAGGGGGTCAGCGAGCCCTTCAAGGGGTTCTCGTTCCGGGCCGCAATGAAGGTCAGGGGCGTCGCCGGTGGCAGCGTTTCGCCGTCGAACGTCAACTTGCCTTCCGAGGCCAGGGCGATGACCTCGGAGATCACCCTGCCCAGATCGGGATAGGCTGCGGCGCAGGCCGCATCGGCGGCACAATCGTCGACAAGTCGCTGTGTGGCCTCGGAGAAAGGAAGCGCCAATGTGTCGTAGAGTTTGACGATCGGCGGCGCGACACCATCGATAACGGCCGACCGCGTGCCCTCCGGCGCCGTGCGCAGGACTTCCAGCGTCAGCTTGGTGCCGTAGGAGATGCCGTAGAGATTCCAGGATTCGTAGCCGAGGGCCTGCATGACCACCGGAACATCGAGGGCGTTCTGCCGGGTGTTGTATCGGGAAATATCGGTGCCGTTCTCCGCCAACTCCGCGAGACAGCCGGTCAGGAGCGTGGTCGGCGCGAAGGCGGCATCCTCATCCTGTTCGGCGAGGCTCGCCCGATCCAGCGCGATGTCCACGACGTTGGCGGTGAGCGCGTCCTGGCACGCCACGCTGCTGCTCGAAATGCCGGCGGCGCGCTGATCGAAGATCACCACGTCCCGGTTGGTTCGGAACTTGTCGAAAACGCGCGCCAGCCCGGCCAGACCCGAATGCAGGTTCCCCATGCCGGGGCCGCCGTGGAGATAGGCGACGGGGTCTTCGGCAGGATAGGTCGAATGGGACCGGAGGATCGCGAAGGACAGCTCCACCGAATTCGTTCCATCGGCAGCATCATGGTCTTCCGGAACGGTGACCGTGCCGCAGATCACTGTCTGGCGCTCGATTTCGGTCGGGGCCAGCGGGCGACGGCAGGGGGTGATCGTGATCGGGGTTGCCGCGACGGGGCCGCCGTCGAGAAGAGGTGCGAAATGGCGGCTGTCGGGTTCCGGTGCGATCAGGGCGGCCAGGAAAGCCAGGGTCTCTGCGAATGTCATTCCGGCGCCTCCGGGGCATGGCGTGAGGGCTCAAGGGTAGGCTGGGGGCAGTCGAACGCGCAAGCGCAAGCGCGGAGGCGGGCGGGCGCACGCCGGGTCTCATGGCCCGAAAGTCTCCCCCGCGCGCTCTTCCAGCCCTGGTCGCCGCGGACAAGGCCGGCAGTTCGGATGCAAGCGGTCCGGCCCGTTGGCCGGACGCCGTTTTCCCCCGCCTGTTGGCGGGGCCCCGTTTCTGCCCGATAGGGTTTCTGCCAGTATGAATACCTCTGCCGGGTGGGCCATGGCCGGCCGGCGGGAGCAGGGCCGGGCGGGTCCGGGGAGCGGGAGCGGCCTCAATGTCGCCGCTTCGCCCTTGCTGCGGCTGCGCGGAAGGACCATGTTGGGCGGTGAAGCCGGCTCGGGCGTTCTCGCCGGGCCAGACAGACCGGCCCTCGGCAATCCCAGGGAGACCTCATGCCTCAACCCGTATTCGATGCCCGTGATCCCGCTGCGGCGGCGGATCTCGGATCCTTGCCCGAATGGAACCTCGACGATCTCTACCGCGGCCCCGATGCGCCGGAGCTGGCGCGGGACATGGACTGGCTGCGGACGGAATGCGCCGCCTTTGCCGCCGATTTCGAGGGCAAGCTCGCGGCGCTCGATGCGGCCGGGTTGCTGGGCGCGATCCGGCGCTACGAGAAGATCCAGGGCATATCGGGCCGGATCATGAGCTATGCGGGCCTGCGCTACTATCAGAACACCATCGATCCGGCGCGGAGCAAGTTCTTCGGCGACAAGCAGGGCGAGCTCACCGACATTTCGACGCCGCTCGTCTTCTTCACGCTCGAGCTCAACCGGATCGAGGATGCCACGCTCGATGCACGGATCGCCGAGAGCGCCGAGCTGGCGCGCTACAAGCCGATCCTCGACCGCATCCGGGCGATGAAGCCCTATCAGCTTTCCGACGAGCTGGAGAAGTTTCTCCATGACCAGTCGGTGGTCGGCGCGGCGGCCTGGAACCGGCTCTTCGACGAGACCATGGCGGGGCTGAGCTTCGAGGTGGAGGGCGAGCGCCTGCCGCTCGAGGCGACGCTCAACCTTCTGACCGATCAGGATCGGGCGAAGCGTCAGGCGGGGGCCGAGGCGCTGGCGCAGGTGTTCCAGGAGCATCTGCCGCTCTTCGCGCGCATCACCAACACGCTCGCGAAGGAAAAGGAGATCGAGGATCGCTGGCGCAAGCTGCCGACGCCGCAGGCTGCACGGCATCTCTCGAATGACGTCGAGCCCGAGGTGGTGGAGGCGCTCCGGAACGCGGTGGTCGCGGCCTATCCGAAGCTCTCGCACCGCTACTATGCGCTGAAGGCGAAGTGGCTGGGGCTCGAAACGCTGGAGGTCTGGGACCGGAACGCGCCGCTGCCGAAGGAAGACGAGCGGGTGATCGGCTGGGGCGAGGCGAAGGAGACGGTGCTCGGCGCCTATGCGGGCTTCGATCCGAAGATGGCCGAGATCGCGGCGCCCTTCTTCGAGAAGGGCTGGATCGATGCGCCGGTGAAGCAGGGCAAGGCGCCCGGCGCCTTCGCGCATCCCACCGTGACGGATGTCCACCCTTATGTGATGCTCAACTATCTCGGCAAGCCGCGCGACGTGATGACGCTCGCCCATGAGCTCGGCCACGGGGTGCATCAGGTGCTGGCGGCGGGGCAGGGGGAGCTACTCTCCTCGACGCCGCTCACGCTTGCCGAGACCGCGAGCGTCTTCGGCGAGATGCTGACCTTCCGGCGGCTGCTCGATGCGGCACCGGACGCGGCGGCCCGCAAGATCCTGCTCGCGGGCAAGGTCGAGGACATGATCAACACGGTCGTGCGCCAGATCGCCTTCTACGATTTCGAGTGCAAGCTGCATGCGGCGCGGCGGCAGGGCGAGCTCACCCCCGACGACATCAACGCGCTCTGGATGAGCGTGCAGGCCGAGAGCCTCGGGCCGGTCTTCACCTTCATGGAGGGCTACGAGACCTTCTGGTCCTATATCCCGCATTTCATCCACTCGCCGTTCTACGTCTATGCCTATGCCTTCGGCGACGGGCTGGTGAATGCGCTCTATGCGGTATACGAAGAGGGTGATCCGGCCTTTGCCGAGAAGTATTTCGCGATGCTGAAGGCGGGCGGGTCCAAGCACCACAAGGAGTTGCTGGCCCCGTTCGGACTCGACGCATCCGACCCGAAGTTCTGGGACAAGGGCCTTTCGCTCATCTCGTCGATGATCGACGAGCTGGAGGCCATGGAAGGCTGATACAGGGAACCGTGCAGGCGCTCGCGCGTTGTAGACTGCACTACACCCGTAGCACTGGCGGCCTCGCCCGGAGGATCTCTGCGATCCGACGGCGGGGTCGTTCTTTTGATAGCATTCGCCGTTTTTTTTGACACCATTCGAGGAGAGGGATCCCGATGCTGCTGCGCCTTGGCTGCGAACTCGACTACAAGCTGCCCCAGCCTACCCCGATGATCGTGATCCTGAACGTGCATCACTCGCGGGTCGCCTATCTCGAACGGCCGGACCTGCTGACCACCGATCCGCCGGTGCCGATCGAGAACTATCGCGACAGTTTCGGCAACTGGTGCTGCCGGCTGGTTGCGCCCACCGGGCAGTTCCGGATGCGCACAGACGGGGTGATCCGCGACGACGGCCTGCCGGACCCGGTGGCCTTCGACGCCGTGCAGCATCCGGTGGAGGAGCTGCCCGCGGACACGCTGCTCTATCTGCTCGCGAGCCGCTACTGCGAGACCGACGTGCTGATGAACGAGGCCTGGCGGCTCTTCGAGCATGCCCCCACCGGCTGGGGGCGGGTTCAGGCGATCTGCGATTTCGTGAACGGGCACATCACCTTCGGCTATGAGCATTCGCGCCCCACGCGGACGGCGGCGGAGGGCTATTCCGAGCGGCGCGGGGTGTGCCGCGACTTTGCCCATCTCGCGGTCACGCTCTGCCGCTGCATGAACATTCCGGCGCGCTACTGCACCGGCTATATCAGCGACATCGGCGAGACGCCGCCCTACGGGCCGATGGATTTCGCGGCCTGGATGGAGGTCTATCTCGGCGGGCGCTGGCATGTCTTCGATCCGCGCAACAACGCGCGGCGGATCGGGCGGATCCTGATTGCCCATGGCCGCGATGCCGCCGATGTGCCGCTCACCCATACCTTCGGGCCGAACGAGCTTGCCGGGTTCCAGGTCTGGATCGACGAGGTGGCGGCGGACGGGGCGGTTTGAGGCGCCCCGGCCTGCCGGGCCGCGAGGGTCAGCCGGCGAGGCGTGACTTCACGTCGGCGGCGAAATCCTCGTAGCGCCGGAGCGCCTTGACCTCGACATTCACATACTGGCCCATCTTCTTCATGATCGGCAGGTCGAGCAGGATCTGATCGAGCGTGTCGGGGCCGTCGACATCGACGACGACGAAGACGCGGCGTTCGCCTGCGACCTTCCAGAGATCGACCACGGCGCCAGCATCCTTGGCGCCGAGGGCGACCACGGCTTCTTCGGCCCAGATGCCGAAGAGGTCCTGCTGGGACATGTCGGCGCCGTATTCGACGTTGAAATCCAGATGGTACAGCATGGTGTTCTCCCTGTTTTCATTGCTGACGGTTATAGGGCCTCACGGAAAGAGGGCGCCAGCGATTTTCATCGCGGGCGCCCTTGACCTTCGGGCCGTCGGCCGGGCTCAGGCGCGGGCTTCGCTGCCGGGTGCCGGGCCGGTTTCGGGCGGGGGTGCGGCGGGTTCGAGCGGGGTGTGGATGCCGTTGTAGCGCCGCTTGGCCCATTCGCGGGCGGCCTGCAGCGCCACGTAGAGCACGGGCACGAGCAGGATGCCGAGGGTGCAGGCCGCGAGCATGCCGCCGAAGACGGCGATGCCGATCGAGCGCTGGCTGGCCGCGCCCGCGCCCGAGGCGATGACGAGCGGAATGACCCCGAGCAGGAAGGAGAGCGCCGTCATCATCACCGCGCGGAAGCGGAGCGTCGCGGCCTCGACGGCGGCGGCGTAGATCGAGGCCCCCTTCGCGCGGGTCTCCATGGCGAATTCGACGATCAGGATCGCGTTCTTCGCCCCGAGGCCCACGAGCATGATCATCCCGATCTGGGTGTAGAGATTGGCGTCCGTCCCGGCGACCCAGACCGCGGCATAGGCGCCGAAGAGCGCGACGGTGACGGTGAGCAGGATCGCCACGGGCATGGTCCAGCTCTCGTACTGGGCGACGAGGAAGAGGTAGGCGAAGATGATGGCCAGCGCGAGGATGAGGGCGACGAGGCCGCCCGCCTCCTGTTCCTGCACCGCCGAGCCCGTCCATTCGTAGGCATAGCCGGGCGGCAGGGCCTCCGCCGCGACCTCCTGCAGCGCCTGGATCGCCGAGCCGGTGGAATAGCCGGGAGCGGGGTTGGCGGTGACGCTGGCGGCGCGGAACATGTTGTAGCGGTTGAGGTTCATCGGGCCGAGGATGTTCTCGACCGTCACCAGCGTGCTCATCGGAACCATGTCGCCGCTGCGTGAGCGCACGTAGAGCCGGCCGATGTCGTCGACCTGATCGCGATAGGTGGCGTCGGCCTGGAGCATGACCTTGTAGACGCGGCCGAAGAGGTTGAAGTCGTTCACGTAGTAGGAGCCGAGATAGGCCTGGAGCGTGCCGAAGACCTCGGCGACATCCACGTTGAGCGACTTGGCCTTGTCGCGGTCGAGATTGACGAAGACCTGCGGCACGTTGGCGCGGAAGGTCGAGTAGGCGACCGCGATCTCGGGGCGCTGGTTGGCGGCGTAGACCATGCCGCCGATGGCGGAGGCGAGATCCTGCGGCGTGCCGCCGCCGGTCTGCTGCACCTTCATCTCGACGCCGCCGGTGCTGCCGAGGCCGGGAATCGGCGGCGGGTTGAAGACGATGATCGAGGCCGAGGGAATGGTGTTGAACTGGCCCGAGATCTTGCGCAGGAGCGCGCGGGCCGAGAGCGCGGGATCGGCGCGCTCCGCCCAGGGGGTCAGCGTGATCGCCATGAAGGCGGAGTTGGTCGAGGAGCCGCCGTTCAGCATCGAGAAGCCGTCCACCGTCACCACATGGGCCACGCCCTCCATGCCCTCGAGCATCTTCTCCATCTGGCGGGTGATGACCTCGGTGCGGTTGAGCGAGGCGCCCTCGGGGAGCTGGATGTCGGCCATCAGGTAGCCCTGGTCCTCGTCAGGCAGGAAGCCCGAGGGCACGATGGCCGAGAGGCCG
This sequence comes from Amaricoccus sp. B4, assembly GCF_043226085.1. Classification (NCBI taxonomy): domain Bacteria; kingdom Pseudomonadati; phylum Pseudomonadota; class Alphaproteobacteria; order Rhodobacterales; family Paracoccaceae; genus Amaricoccus; species Amaricoccus sp. B4. The sequence goes on along the minus strand of NZ_CP171225.1, from coordinate 1,950,719 downwards.
CCGATCGAGGCGACGGCGGCGGCGACGGCAACGAGGCCGATCACCGAGATGCGGGCGAGCCGCGCCACGATCGCGACATAGCCGCTCCGCGCCGCGCCCACGCCCCTCTCGAAGACGGCGAGCAGGCCGCGGGGGCCGCCCTTGCGCGGCCGCAGGATCAGCCCGCAGAGGGCGGGCGAGAGGGTGAGCGCGTTGATCGACGAGATGACCACGGCGGCGGAGATCGTCGTCGCGAACTGGCTGTAGAGCTTGCCGGTGATGCCCGGCATCACCGTGACCGGCACGAAGACCGCGAGCAGGACGAGGGTCGTCGCGATCACCGGCGTGGTGATCTCGCCCATCGCGACGCGCGTCGCCTCCTTCGGGCTGAGCCCGTCGGCGATGTGGCGCTCGACGTTTTCCACCACGATGATCGCGTCATCGACCACGATGCCGATGGCGAGCACGAGGGCGAAGAGCGTGACGGTGTTGAGCGACATTCCGAAGGCGAACATCACCGCGAAGGCGCCAATGAGCGAGACCGGGATCGCCACGGTGGGAATGAGGGTGGCGCGGAGGTTGCCGAGGAAGATGAAGACCACCGAGATCACCAGCGCGAAGGCGATGAAGAGGGTCTCGATCACGTCGTCGATCGAGCTCTGCACGAAGGCGGTGGTGTTGAAGGGCACCTCGTAGGAGACGCCTTCGGGGAAGCGGGTCTTGAGCTGTTCGAGCTCGGAGAGCACGCCGGTGGAGACATCGAGCGCGTTGGCGCCCGGAGCCTGGTAGACCGCCAGCACCGTGGCCGTCTGGCTGTCGTAGCGGCCGTCGAAGGCGTAGATCTGCGAGCCAAGCTCGACGCGGGCCACGTCGCCCACGGTGACGATGGCGCCCGACTCGCCGGTGCGCAGCACGATCTGCTCGAATTCCTTCGGATCGGTGAGCCGGCCCTTGGCCTTGACGGTATACTGGAACTGCTGGTCGGGGCCCGCGGGCGGCGCGCCGATCTGGCCTGCGGGCACGATGGCGTTCTGGTCGGAGATCGCGCTGACGAAATCCGAGGGCGTCATGTCGAGGCTCGCCAGCCGGTCGGGATCGAGCCAGATCCGCATCCCGTAGGAGAAATCGGTCATCACGTCGACGCGGCCCACGCCGGGCACGCGGCCGAGCGCGTCCTTGAGGTTGATCGAGGCGAAGTTGGAGAGGAAGACCTTGTCGTATTCGCCGTTCTCGGAAAAGACCGTGACCAGCATCAGCATGTTGGTGCTGGATTTCTGGGTCGAGACGCCGTTCTTGTTGACCTCCGCCGGGAGCTGGCTCACCGCCTGGCTGACCCGGTTCTGGGTGTTGACGGTGGCGAGGTCCGGGTCGGTGCCGACCTTGAAGGTCACATCGAGGCTGTAGCTCCCGCTGTCGGCGCTGTTGGAGCTCATGTAGATCATGTCGTCGACGCCGTTGACCTGCGCCTCGATCGGCGCGGCGACGGTATCCTCCAGCGTCTCGGCGCTCGCCCCGGTGAAGCTCGCGGAGACCCGGACGACGGGCGGTGTGATCTGCGGGAACTGCTCGACGGGCAGCACCAGGTAGGCGATGCCGCCGATGATCGAGATCACGATCGAGATGACGAGCGCGAATTTCGGCCGGTTGATGAAGGTGGCGGACAGCATCGGCTCAGTTCCCTTCGGCCGGGGCGGTATCCGTCGCGGCGGCGTCTCCGGTGGCTTCGGGGGTGGCGGCGGCGGCGCCGGCTTCGGCGCCCGCGGGCGGGGGGGATGCCTCGACCGCGTTGACCGCGACGCCCGGGCGCACGCGCTGGAGCCCCTCGACGATGACGCTCTCGCCGTCCTGGAGGCCGGACTTCACGACGAAGTCGGTGCCGTCGGGGTTGCCGAGCTCGACGTAGCGCTGGGCGACCGTGCCCTCGGCGCCGACGACGAGCACGAAGCTGCCCTTCTGGTCGCGCTGGACGGCGGCCTGCGGGATGACGAGTTGATCCTGGGACTGGGACTGCGCGATCTGCACCGTGACGTAGATCCCCGGCGCGAGCAGGATGTCGCTGTTCTCGAAGCGGGCGCGCATGCCGATCGTGCCGGTGGCGGGGTCGATGGCGTTGTCGATGAAGTCGATGCGGCCGGTCTCGGAGAACTGCGAGCGGTTCGGCAGGATGAGGTGGACGGGCGGGCTGGTGGAGGAATCCCGGGTGCCGATCGCCTCGGTGCCGAGGTGTTCGAGCAGCGAGATGTAGATCCCCTCGCTCAGCGAGAAGGCGACGTCGATGGGCGAGAGGCTGACAAGGTGGGTGAGGGTGACGCCGGGGCCGACCGTGTCGCCGACGCTGACCGGGATGTTGCCGATGCGGCCGTCGAAGGGCGCGCGGATCGTCGTGTAGCCGAGGTTGAGCTGGGCGAGATCGACCTGGGCGTTGGCGGCCTCGAGCTGGGCCTTGGTGGCGTTGCGCTTGGCGAGCGTCGCGTCGTATTGCGCCTGGGCGATGGTGTTGGATTTCAGGAGCTTGGTGTCGCGGTCGAGCTCGATCTCGGCCAGCGCCAGCTCGGCCTCCTTCTGGGCCGCGGCGGCCTTGGCGCCGGCGAGGTCGGCCTCGTACTGGTCGGGCTCGACCTCGAACATGAGTTGGCCCTGCTTGACCATCGCGCCATCCGCCACATCTCTCTTGGCGAGAAAGCCCTGGACGCGGGGGATGATGTCGAGGGAATCGACGGCCTGAACCTTGCCGACGAAGCTGTAGACGCTGGATATCTGGCGTGTGGTGACGCCCGCGACGGTGACGCTGGGCGCCGCCGTCTGGGCCGCGGTGTTGGAGCCGCCCGTGTCCTCGTCGTCACAGCCGGCGAGGCCGAGGCCGGTTGCGATGAGCAGACTGCCAGCGACAAGCGCCTGCCGGATGCTTGTGAGACCTATTTTCATGGGAACCCCGTTCAGCGCCGTTACCTGTCTGGATCAGTCGTAACAGCCGGGGTGCATCGGCGCGAGATAATTGTCCCGCGCCGGGGCGCGTGTCAGCCCATCTGGTAGCCCGGGGTCGAGTGCGAGATGGCGATCTCTTCCTCGTTCATCTCGGCGCCAAAGGGCTCGAAGAGCGGCGTCGAGAGGTAGCGCTCGCCGGTGTCGGGGAGCATCGCGAGGATCACCGAGCCGGGCGCGGCCTTCTCGGCGACCTGGCGCGCGACGGCGAAGGTCGAGCCGCCCGAGACGCCGGTGAAGATGCCTTCCTTCGCGGCGAGCTCGCGGGCCCATTTCATGCCGTCGGGGCCGGCGACGGGGATGAGCTCGTCGTAATAGCCGCCGTCGATCGCTTCCTGCAGCACGTAGGGGATGAAGTCCGGGGTCCAGCCCTGGATCGGGTGCGGCTGGAAGGCCGGGTGGCTGGCGGCGGGGCCGTTGTCGTCCGAACGTTCCTGGGCGGTGCCGGAGCCGAGGAGCTGGGCGTTGGAGGGCTCGGAGAGCACGATCTTCGCGTCGGGGAAGGATTTCTTCAGCACGCGGCCGACGCCCGCGACGGTGCCGCCGGTGCCGTAGCCGGTGACGAAGTAGTCGAGCTTGCGGCCCTCGAAATCGGCGAGGATCTCGCGGGCGGTGGTGTTTTCGTGGATGTCGGCGTTGGCCTCGGTCTCGAACTGGCGGGCGTAGAACCAGCCGTTGGCCTCGGCGAGTTCCCGCGCCTTCATGTACATCCCCGTGCCCTTCTGTTCCTTGGGCGTGAGGATGACCTTGGCGCCGAAGTAGCGCATGACCTGGCGGCGCTCGACCGAGAAGCTCTCGGCCATGGTGATGACGAGCGGGTAGCCCTTGGCCGCGCAGACCATGGCGAGCCCGATGCCGGTGTTGCCGGAGGTCGCCTCGACCACGGTCTGGCCGGGCTTGAGCCGGCCCTCGCGTTCGGCGGCCTCGATCATGTTGAGCGCGAGCCTGTCCTTCACCGAGGAGGCCGGGTTGAAGAACTCGCACTTCACGTAGAGCTCGACGCCTTCGGGTGCGAGGCGGTTGATGCGCACCACCGGGGTGTTGCCCACCGTCTCGACGATGCTGTCGTAGAGCCGGCCCCGGCCATCCGTCTGGCGGGTCGTCCCGCCGCTTCCGTCCGCTGCAGCCATGTCGCTCCCCTTTTCGTCCTTGTCCCTGCAAAAACCACACCGGGCTTCTGTGAGACGGCGCCGGCGGGGTGGTCTCCCGTGATACACCCGGCGTTTCTGAATCTCCACGTTGAATGAGCGCCAATGGCTAACACGAGGCCGTGCGGCGCGGGGCGTTGACAGTATCGCACCCAAACCTGTAATGATCGGTAAAGAATGGAACGATCATTACAGGATTCGGAACGGCATGAAGAGATTTCTGGCGCGCCCGCAGCCGAGGCCCTCGCCGCGGCTCGTGTTGATGGCGGGGGCGGGCGGGGTGCTCGCGATCGCCTGCCTCGGGCTGATGACCGACCGGGCGCAGATGCCGCTGCTGATGGCGCCGTTCGGGGCGAGCTGCGTGCTGCTCTTTGCGGTGCCGGGGAGCCCGCTCTCGCAGCCGGCGAACGTGGTGGGCGGGCATGTGCTCTCGACGCTGGTGGGGCTCCTGCTGCGGCTCGCGCTGCCCGATGCCTGGTGGGCGGTGGCGCTGGCGGTGGGGGCGGCCATCGCGCTGATGACGGCGCTGCGGGTCACGCATCCGCCCGCCGGCGCCGATCCGCTCGTGGTCTTTGCCGCCGATCCGGGCTTTCACTTCCTGCTGTTTCCGGTGACTTCGGGCGCCGTGGCGCTGGTGGCCATCGCCGCGGCCTTCCACCGGCTGAGCGGTACCGCCTATCCGGCGGAGACGCGGTGATGGCGCGGAGCGTCGCGGAGCGGGCGGATGTGGTGCCGGTGCTGGCGGAGGTCTTCCGCCGGCACGGCTTCGAGGGCGCGAGCATCGGCCTCATCGTCGAGGCGACCGGGCTCGGGCGCGGCAGCCTCTATCACTTCTTTCCGGCCGGAAAGGCCGACATGGCGGCGGCGGTGCTTGCCCATGTCTCGGCCTGGTTCGAGACCAACATCTTCGAGCCGCTCGAGACCCGGCCACCGGTCGAGGCCATTCCGGCGATGTTCGAGGCGGTGACGGCCTATTTCGAGGCGGGGCGGCGCATCTGTCTGGTGGGGGCCTTCGCCCTCGATGACACGCGCGACCGCTTCGCCGCGGCGATCGAGGGCTATTTCCGCCGCTGGCTCGAGGCGCTCGGCGGCTGCCTCGCGCGGGCGGGCTGGCCGCCGGAGGCGGCGGCGCGGATGGCGAACGAGGCGGTGGCGGGGATCCATGGCGGGATCGTGCTGGCGCGGGCGACCGGGGAGCCGGAGCGCTTCCGGGTGGTCCTTGCGCGGCTCGGCGGGGCCTGCACCGGGCCTGCGCCCGCGGGCGGTGCCTGACCGCTCCGGGCGCGGCCCAGATGGACCGCGCCCGGAGGTGAGTCTCAGCGGCTGAGATTGAGCGCGACGAAGCGCGGCGCGCCGTCGCGGCGGACGAGGAGCAGGATCGAGTTGCGCCCGGCGGCCTCCGCGGCCTCGATGCGGCGGTTCATGTCCTGCGGGGTCGTCACGGCTTCCTGTCCGACCTCGCTGATGACATCGCCCTCGCGCATGCCCTTGGCATAGGCGTCCGAGCCATCCTCGACCGAAAGCACCACGAGGCCGCCGCGCACGTCCGCGCCGATCCCGTACTGGTCGCGGAGCGCGTCGGTCACGGCGACGACCGACATGCCGAGCACGGTTTCCTCGCTCGGTGCGGCCTCGTCGGGGGTGTCGACGCTGGCCGCGGCAAGGGTCGGTTCCTCCTCGAGCCGGCCGATATCGACCTTCAGCGATTTCTCCTCGCCGTTGCGGAGCACCACCACATCGACCGAGCGGCCGACCGCGGTATCGGCCACGATGCGCACGAGCTCGCGGGTGTCGTCGATATGCTCGCCGTCGAAGGTCAGGATCACATCGCCGGTCTGGATGCCGGCGCGTTTCGCCGGGCCGTCGGGCACGTCGGTGACCATCGCGCCGTCGGTCGACTTGCGGCCGAGCGCCTCGGCCATGTCGGGATCGACGTTCTGGATGCGCACCCCGAGCCAGCCGCGGCGGGTCTCGCCAAAATCGCGGAGCTGATTGACCACGCGCTCGACCACCGCCGAGGACATGGCGAAGCCGATGCCGATCGAGCCGCCGTTGGGCGAGAGAATCGCCGTGTTCACGCCGATCACCGCGCCATCCATGTTGAAGAGCGGCCCGCCCGAGTTGCCGCGGTTGATCGCGGCGTCGGTCTGGATGAAGTCGTCGTAATTGCCCTGAAGCGTGCGGTTGCGCGCCGAGACGATGCCGGCGGAGACCGAGAAGCCCTGGCCGAGCGGGTTGCCGATGGCGAGCACCCAGTCGCCGACGCGGGCGGCATCGCTGTCGCCGAAGGGCACGAAGGGCAGGGGTTCCTCGCGATCGACCTTGAGGAGCGCTATGTCGGTGCGCGGGTCGACGCCGACGATATGGGCATCGAGCAGCTCGCCGGAGAACAGCTCGACGCTGATCTCGTCGGCGCTTTCGATGACGTGGTTGTTGGTGACGATGTAGCCGTCCTCGGAGATGAGAAAGCCCGAGCCGAGGGCGCTCGAGCGGCGCTGCTGGCGCTGGCCGCCCTGCTGCCGGTCGAGAAAGTCGCGGAACAGATCCTCGAAGGGCGAGCCTTCGGGGATGATCGGCCGCAGGCTCTGGTCGGGCGTGGCGACATTCGTCGTCGAGGTGATGTTGACCACCGCGGGGCTCAGCCCTTCGGCGAGATCGGCGAAGCTGTCCGGCATCACGGCGCGGGACCAGACGGGCCCGGCGAGGCTGCTTGCGATGGCGAAGGCGAGCGCGAAGAGAAGACCGAGCGAGAGGAGCGCGGTGTCATCCGACGGCCGTTCCCGCGTCCGGGCCTCGGCGATGAGCGCTGTCGAATGTCTCAAGTCTTGTCCTCCTTGCTGGCAGCGGTCCCGCGTTCAGGTTTGTTCTGTTCGCGAAAGTCTAACCGGCCTCCCGCAGCCTGTCTTCCCTGATCTCGCGGGCAGGGTTCACGACGGGTTGACAGAAGGGGGGCGGAGCGCCCGGGGTCCGCACGGAAGGGCCGGCACTTTTGTCGCAAAAAGGTGAAAAAGGCGCTTGAACCGGCCGGCGGCCGAAGATAGATAACCCCCGTCCACGCGCCCTTCGTCTATCGGTTAGGACGCCAGATTTTCATTCTGGAAAGAGGGGTTCGATTCCCCTAGGGCGTGCCAGGACTTCCCCCCATGACATCGGTCTGATCTTCTGGCGCCTCGCGCTGCGGATATGCGCGTCTCCGCGCGTCTCGGGGGCTGGTGCGGCCTCCGGCCGGGCGGGATGCATCTTTCCGCTCTCCCGCCTGCATTATCGCTCTTGCGGAGCCCGGTGGCTGGCGATAGATAGCCGCCCGTCCACGCGCCCTTCGTCTATCGGTTAGGACGCCAGATTTTCATTCTGGAAAGAGGGGTTCGATTCCCCTAGGGCGTGCCAGGACCTCCCCCCATGACATCGGTCTGATCTTCATGCGCGGACGGCGGCAATTGCGCGATGGGCCGCCTTCAGGCATCCTTTGCGGTCAAGAGGGCATGAGCCCCTGGCCCGCAGGCGGGCCTTTTCGTGGACCGGAGGCGGAGCAGCTATGGCCATCGGCATTTTCGACAGCGGTCTGGGCGGGCTGACCGTCCTCGACGCGCTCACCGCCCGTCTGCCCGGGCAGGATTTCGTCTATCTCGGCGATACGGCGCATGCGCCCTACGGGATGCGCCCGGCGGCGGAGATCTATGATCTCACGGTCGCGGGCGTGCAGCGGCTCTTCGACGAGGGCTGCGGGCTGGTGATTCTCGCCTGCAACACGGCCTCGGCCGTCGCGCTGCACGATCTGCAGGTGAACTGGCTCGATCCGGCGGCGCACCGGGTTCTGGGCGTGTTCGTGCCGGTGATCGAGCATCTGACGCGGCGGGACTGGGGCGACAATTCGCCGCCCACCCATACCGGGCTGCGCGATGTCGCGCTCTTTGCCACGCCCGCGACGGTGGGCTCGGGCGCGTTTCCGCGCGAGCTGCGGTTCCGGGCGCGGGACGTCCGGGTCGAGGCGCAGGCCTGCACCGGGCTCGTCGAGGCGATCGAATCAGGCGATCTCGGCCGGGCGCGGGAGGTGGCGGCGGCGCATGTCGCGACGCTCCGGACCCGGCTGCCGGTGCCGCAGAGCGCGGTGCTCGGCTGCACCCATTACCCGCTGGTCGAGGCCGCGTTCCGCGCCGCGCTGCCGCCGGAGACGACGCTTGTCTCGCAACCCGAGCTCATCGCGGCGAGCCTCGGGGATTATCTCAAGCGCCACAAGGGCTTCGCAGGCGGGAGCGGCGCGGTGCGCTATCTCACCACCGGCGATCCGGCGCGGGTCGGCGCGCATGCCGGCATCTTCATGGGCCGCGCGCTCGCCTTCGAGAGCGCGGCGGCGGCGTGAGAGATCCCGAGGAGGAAACGGCATTCGGGCCCGGGCTCGATGCCGCGATCGATCTCGCGCTCGCCGAGCGGCGCCTCGTCGGGACGGTCGTGCTCGTGGCGCGGGACGGGGCGCTGGTCTATGCCCGCGCGGCAGGGTTTGCCGACCGGGCGGCGGGGCGCGCGGTGGCAGAGGATACGATCTTCCGGCTCGCCTCGGTGACGAAGCCGATCACCACGGCAACGCTGATGGCGCTGGTCGAGCGCGGAGCGGTGGCGCTTTCCGATCCGGTGACGCGGTTCCTGCCGGAATTCCGGCCACGGATGCGCAACGGGCGCGAGCCGGTCATCACCATCGCGCAGCTTCTGACCCACAGCTCGGGGCTCGGCTACCGCTTCCTGAAGCGCGGCGGGAGCTACGAGGCGCTCGGGATCTCGGACGGGCTCGATCAGCCGGGGCTCTCGATGGCCGAGAACCTCGCGCGGCTCGGCCGGGCGCCGCTCGCCTTCGCGCCGGGCGCGAAATGGCGCTACTCGCTGGCGATCGACGTGATCGGCGCGGTGATCGAGGCGGCATCGGGCATGGGCTTCGCCGAGGCTGTGGAGCGGTTCGTCACCGGGCCGCTCGCGCTGCGGGACACCGCCTTTCGCGTGACGGATCCGGCGCGGCTTGCGGTCGCCTACATGGGGGCGGCACCGGAGCCGCGGCCGATGGGCGATCCCGAGGCGGTCGAACTCTGGAGCGGGGAGGTGCGGTTTGCGCCCTCGCGTATCCTCGATCCGGCCTCCTATCCGTCGGGGGGCGCGGGCATGGCCGGCACCGCGCCCGAGATCCTGCGCTTTCTCGAGACGATCCGCAGCGGGGGCGGAGAGATCCTGCGGCCCGAGACGGTCGCGCTGATGATGGAGAACCATGTGCGGCCCGATGCGAGGACCCTCGGGCCGGGGATGGGATTCGGCTACGGCTGGGCGGTGCTGCTCGATCCGGTGGCGGCGGAGACGCCGCAATCGCCCGGCACGATCTCCTGGGGCGGGGTCTATGGCCATCGCTGGTTCATCGATCCGGCCGAGCGGCTGACGGTGGTGGCGCTGACCAACACCGCCTTCGAGGGCATGGAGGGCCGCTTCGTGACCGATGTGCGGGATGCGATCTACGAGGGCTTGCCAGCTCTGGCGGGCTGAGGGCTGCGCCGCCCCCTCCCGCCACTCCGCGCAGGGTATTGCCGGGGCGCCCCCGGGGGTCAGATCAGCAGGTCGAAGAAATCGCTCGTGCCGAGGCCTTCCTGATTGTTCATCACATCGAGGCAATCCGCCAGTTCGGAACCGAAAGCGGTGTCGTAGCTGCCGCCCGAATACGCCGTCTGCACCGCACCGATGACCTCGGCTGACTGCAGCACGCCGTCGTGGTTGTCGTCGACGCCGCTGAGGAAGGCGAAGCACTGGTCATATTGCTGGTCGATCAGCGCCTGGTCCGCGGCGTCGTCGATGCCGTCGGTCGGATCGATCCCGGTCTTTCGGGCAATCGCGTCCTTCATCGTGTCGGCGTCGGCATAGCTGAAGTTGCCGATGTCGTGGTCTTCGTCGGCCGTGGCGTTGAGGACCGCCGCGGTGGCCGCGCGCGCAAGCGCCATCTGGCCACCGCCGCCGGTGCCGAGGGCCTGGAGCAGGGTGGCGTCGACTATCACCGTGGCGGTCCTGCCGGACCCCTGGGTGAGGGTCGCCTGGATGCCGAAGAAGTCGTCGTATTCGGTGGTCGAGATGTCCTGCCCGAGGACGGCGTTGGCGACATCGACATGGTTCTTCCAGTAGCCCGGCGTGAGGCCGGTGCCCGGATCGGTGTGGTGCTCGTCGTCGTCGCACTCGTTGAGTTCCGGGGCGGTGCCGGTGGTTTTCGAGCTGTCGCCGGCATCATGGGCCTGCCCGCGCAGGAACCAGTCGGTGTTGTCGAGCAGCGCCTTTGCGTTGATGTCGTTCAGGTCATCGCTGATGACGAAACTGATCGCCGTCAGATTGCCGGTGCTATCGCCGCTGTCGGCCGAAAACGTGACGTCGAAGGGCGTCGTGGTCTGCGTTGCTGGCTGGACGTTGAAATCCGCATCGGCGTTCTGCTCGGCCACGTCGATGACCAGCGGGCCGGTGTAGGAGGCGTTCGTGGTGACCTGCCCGATCTTCATCGAGCCATTGACGAAGAGGTCGTCGACATCGCCGTTGAGGTCGAATCCGAGCCCCTCGATGTCGCCTGGCGCCGTGGCCCCCGGGGCGAGCTGGATCGTGACCTTGACGTCCTCGAGGCCGTCTCCGGTGAAATCCTGACAGTAGTCGAAGGTGATGGTGTAGCTCGCGCCGAATGAGCCGACCTGTGTATTGGCCGTCCATACCGTCTGTTGTGCGGACATGAGTTTTCCCCCTAAAAAACCCACATCCATAATCTGAAAATATACGGAAAACCGATTCTGTTATCGGGTAAAACAATACTTATCTGTGGGCCGATATAGTATTCATATGGAAGTAAGTATCACTCAAGTGATTATTTTCTGTGCAATAATTCTCATCTTTTGGTTGATATCGTCGTCGTGCAGGAGTGGCTGCAGCGGAGCGGCTGACGGTGGTGGCGCTGAGCAACACGGCCTTCGAGGGCATGGAGGGGCGCGTCGGGACCGATGTGCGGGATGCGAGCTACGAGGGCTTGTCGGTGCTGGCGGCGGGACGGTCTGCGGGCGCTTCGAGGGCGGCGAGCCAGGTCCTGAGCAGGCTGTCGAGGGCGGCGCGCTCGTCGGGGGTGAGCCCGGCGACGAGCGCATGCTGGTTTGCGACGTGCTCGGTCACCACCGCGTCGACAAGCGAAAATCCCTTCTCGGTCAGAACGATCAGCGCGCCGCGGCCATCCTCGGGGTTCGGGCGGCGCTCGACGAGGCCGTCGGCGGCGAGCCGGTCGAGGCGGTTGGTCATCGTGCCCGAGGTGACCATGGTCCAGCCGATCAGCTCCGAGGGGGTGAGCGCGTGGGGCGGACCCGCGCGCCGGAGTGTCGCCAGCACGTCGAAGCTTGCCGGGGTCAGGCCGTGGGCGGCGAAAACGCGGCCTGTCCCGGCCGAGAGCCGGTCGTGCAGGCGCTTGAGCCGCCCGAGAAGGCCCATGGGCTGCACCTCGAGATCGGGGCGTTCACGGCGCCACTGGGCGAGAATGCGGTCAACCTGATCCATGCCGCGACGTTCTAGCGGAATCTGTCTTGACGTCAAGGTATCTGGATATATCTTGACGTCAAGATAAAGGAGATCTGCCATGTCCCGGCCGCTCGACACCTTGCTTGCCGCCGTCGCCCCGGTCATCTGGGGCAGCACCTATATCGTCACCTCGCAGATGCTGCCGCCGGGGTATCCGCTGACCGATGCGGTGCTGCGCGCGCTGCCCGCGGGGCTGCTCCTGCTCGCCATCACCCGGACGCTGCCGCCGCGGCGCTGGCTCGGGAAGCTCGCGGTGCTCGGCGCGCTCAATTTCGCGATCTTCTGGGCCGCGCTTTTCGTGTCGGCCTACCGGTTGCCGGGGGGCCTCGCGGCGACGCTCGGGGCGGTGCAGCCGCTTCTCGTGCTGCTGCTGGCGCGGCTGCTGCTGGAAACGCCGATCCGGCCGCTGGGGCTTCTGGCCGCGGTCGCGGGGCTTGGCGGTGTCGCGCTGCTGCTGCTCGGGCCGGGGGCGCGGCTCGACGGGCTCGGGGCCGCGGCGGCCCTGCTCGGGGCGCTCTCGATGGCTGCGGGCGTCGTGCTCACGCGCAAGTGGCATCCGCCGGTGCCGGCGCTCACCTTTACCGCCTGGCAGCTCACCGCCGGGGGCCTGCTGCTGCTGCCGGCCGCACTCCTCTTCGAGCCGGCCCTGCCGCCGCTCACGGCGGTGAATGTCGCGGGTTTCATCTGGCTGGGGCTCTTCGGCGCCGCGCTCACCTATTTCCTGTGGTTCCGGGGCATCGCGCGGCTCGGGCCCGCGGGCGTTACCGGGCTCGGGTTCCTCAGCCCGCTCACCGCGGTGCTGCTCGGCTGGGCGGTGCTGGGCGAGGCGCTTGCCCCGGTGCAGCTCCTCGGTGCGGCGGTGGTGCTCGGGAGCGTCCGGCTGAGCGGGCTGGCCGCGCGCCCGGTGGCCCTGCCGGCGGGAGCGCGGGCTGCATGAGCCCGGGCGCGCGGCGATTGAATGCCGCCGCCCCATGTTCTAGATCGTCAGGGGAGCATGCACGAGGGTTATGACATGGACAGGGTTTACGAGATCGCGGTTCTGGGGGCGAGCGGCTACACGGGCTCCGAGCTCGTCCGACTCATCGCGACCCATCCGGGATTGCGCATCCGCGCCCTGAGTGCCGACCGCAAGGCCGGGCAGACGATGGGCGAGGTGTTTCCGCATCTCCGGCATCTCGACCTGCCCCGGCTCGTCACCATCGACGAGGTGGATTTCGGCTGCATCGATCTCGCCTTCTGCGCGCTGCCGCACGCCACGAGCCAGGAGGTGATCTCGAAGCTGCCGCGCGCGCTGAAGGTCGTCGACCTCTCGGCCGATTTCCGGCTGCGCGATCCGGCGGTCTACGCGAAATGGTACGGGCACGAGCATCTTGCCCTCGATATCCAGGAGGAGGCGGTCTACGGGCTGACCGAGTTCTACCGCGAGGAGATCCGGGCCACCCGGCTCTGTGCGGGCACCGGCTGCAATGCGGCGACGGGGATGTACGGGCTCATGCCGCTCCTGAAAGCGGGTGTGATCGATCCCGAGACCATCATCATCAACCTCGCGACCGGGGTTTCCGGCGCGGGGCGCTCGCCCAAGGAAGGGATGCTGCATTCCGAGGTTTCCGAGGGGTTCCGGGCCTATAACGTCGCCAAGCACCGGCATCTGGCGGAATTCGATCAGGAATTCTCGAAGGCGGCGGGGCGCGAGGTGGCGGTGACCTTCGTGCCGCATCTCCTGCCGCAGAACCGCGGCATTCTCGCGACCATCTATGTCCGGGGCGAGGTGGGCGAGGTGCATGCCGCGCTCTGGGAGGCCTATGACGAAGAGCCGTTCATCCATGTGCTTCCGATCGGCGAGGCGCCGGCGACCCAGCATGTGCGCGGCTCCAACTTCGTCCATGTGGGCGTGATCGCCGACCGCAGGCCGGGCTGGTGCATGGTGTTTTCCGCGCTCGACAACCTGGTGAAGGGCTCCTCGGGGCAGGCGATCCAGAACGCCAACCTCATGCTCGGCCTGCCCGAGACCATGGGGCTGCTGGCAGCGCCGTTGTTTCCGTGAGGCGGACCAAGCACTTCTTTGTCATCCTCTGGGACGCGATCACGCGCTTCAACCGCAACGACGGCTCGGCGATGGCGGGCTATGTCGCGTTTTCCGGGCTGCTCTCGATCTTTCCGTTCCTGATCTTCGCCACCACGCTCATCGGGGTGCTCGTGGGCCAGGAGCGGACGGGCGAGATCGTGGATGCGCTCTTCGAGATCGCGCCGGCCCATGTCGCCCGCACCCTCGAGCCGGTGGTGACGGAGGTGCTCTCGGGGCGGAGCAGCGGGCTGCTGACGCTTTCGGCCGTCTTTGCGATCTATGTCGCCTCGAATGCGGTCGAGGCGCTCCGGCTCGCCTTCGACCGCGCCTATGCGGTCGAGCCCGATTCGTTTCTGGTCAACCGCCTGCGCGCGATCGTCGTTGTCTTCGTGGGGGCGATCGTCGCGGCGCTTCTCGGGCTCACCATCCTGCTCGCGCCGCTGATCCTGCGGCTGACCGCGCAGTTCACCCATCTCCAGATCCCCTCGGCGACCGGCCTGCTCAGCACCGGCTTCGGGCTTCTGGTCTTCGGGTTCTTCACCTTCGGGATGCACCGCTACCTGCCGGGGCGGCGGATGGAGCCGATGACGCGCGTCTGGCCCGGCGTCCTGCTGACGGCCTTGCTCTGGATCATCGCGGCGACCGGGTTTTCGACTTATCTCTCATTTGCGCCGAGCTATACGGTGACGTATGGAACGCTTGCGGGGGTCATCATCACGCTGATGTTCTTCTACATCACCGGGCTGGTGATTATATTCGGCGCAGAGTTCAACGCCGCGCTCAACCGGTTGCAGACGCCTGCACGAAGGCACTTCACCGGCTAGAGGGCAAGACCGGGGGAGACCGACCGTGGCGATGGGAGTGAAGAAGAGACGTCGCATCCAGCTCATCGCGATCGGTGCGGTGATGCTCGTGCTGGCCACGGGGCTGATCGGCTACGGCATGCGCGACGGAATCGAGTTCTTCCGCAGCCCGAGCCAGCTTGCCGAACATCCGCCGCGCGAGGGCGAACGGTTCCGCATCGGCGGGCTTGTCGAGGACGGTTCGCTCGAACGCGGTTCCGGCCACGAGGTGCGCTTCACGGTGACGGACGGCGGCGCGACGGCGGAGGTGGTCTTTGCCGGCATCCTCCCCGATCTCTTCCGCGAAGGGCAGGGGGTGGTCGCCACCGGCCGGATGGAGGACGGCGTCTTCGTCGCCTCTGAAGTGCTCGCCAAGCATGACGAAAGCTACATGCCGAAGGAAGTGGCCGACGCGCTGAAGGAACAGGGCCTCTACCGCCCCGGCGCCGGGGTCAATCCGCAGCCGGGGACCTGACCCGGGCCGCTCGCCGCGTGGATTCGGGAGCGGATCTTGCCGGACTGGACAGCGGCGGGGCTCGACCGCACGCTGCATGAACCCAATTTTAGGCGAATTGGGGGAAACTCGTCGTTCTTTCACCGCAATGACGGGACAGACGCGAGATGCATTCAGTCGAGAGCATCGCGGCGGAGATCGTGCGCCGCGAAGGAGGATATGTGAACGACCCGGACGATCCGGGCGGGGCGACCAATCACGGGGTCACGATCCACACGATGCGTGCGCTGGGGATCGACCTGACGGGGGACGGCAAGGTCACGGCCGAGGACGTGAAGGCGCTGACGCCCGAGCAGGCGGTGCAGATCTACAAGACGCATTATTTCGAGAAGACCGGCATTTCACGGCTGCCCGCGCCGCTGCAGCCGAGCGTCTTCGACATGCAGGTGAACTCGGGCGCCAATGCGGTGCGCATCCTGCAGGCGCTGATGGCGGAGTTCGGCCTGCCGCTCTCGGTTGACGGCGCCATCGGTCCGATCACGGCGGCGACGGTCGGCCGCGCCATGCAGCTCGCGCCCGAGCATCTGGTCGATGCCTATGGTGTGGCGCGGCGGAATTATTACTACCGGCTCGCCGACCGGCGTCCGGCAAGCCGGAAATACGCGCGCCGCAAGGATGGCGGCAAGGGCGGCTGGATCACGCGCGCCGAGGAATTCATCGCCCCGCGCTTTCACTTCACCCGCGAACAGCATGACGAGAGGGTTGCGGCATGGGACTGATGGGAACGGTGCTCGGCATGGGGCGGGTGGCGGAACGCGTCGGCGGCGTTGCCGAGGTCTTCGTCGGCAATCAGGCGGAGCGTGATGCGGCCGATCTCGAACGCGCGACCAGGACGCTCGAACAGTTCAAGGGCGAGTTCGAGCAGACGCCGGACGGCTTCTTCGACCGTTTCGTCAATGCGATGAACCGGGTGCCGCGGCCGCTGCTCTCACTCGGCATCATCGGCCTCTTCATCTACGCGATGATCGAACCGGCGGGCTTTTCGGAGCGCATGGAGGGGCTCGCGCTCGTGCCGGAGCCGCTCTGGTGGCTGATGGGCGCCGTGGTCTCGTTCTATTTCGGGGCGCGCGAGCTGCATCATTTCCGCAACCGCGGCACGCTGACGGCCCGCGCGTTGCTGAATTCCGGCGAGACGGCGGCCTCGGTGACGGCGGAGACGCCGCTCGAGGGCGGGGCCGAGGCCGCACCCTTCCTTGGCGGGCCCGTGCGGCGGCTCGCGGGCGGGACATCGACCGGCGCGGTCGAGGTGGCGGTGCGTGCGAGCGATCCCGATTTCAACGCGCCGGTCGAGGAATGGCGGCGCAGCCGGCGCTGATCCCGATCTTGCGCGGTCTTCGACCTTTGTTGATTTGATCCCCCTTGCATTTCGACGCATAACCGGGGGCGTCGCCAGCAGTGGGAGCCCGCGCAATGATCGTCGAACTGGGGCATCTGGCCCTGATCCTCGCCTTCCTCGTCGCTGTGGTGCAGATGATCGTGCCGATGGTCGGGGCATCCCGGGGATGGTCGGACTGGATGCGGGTCGCGGTGCCCGCGGCCTCCGTGCAGTTCGGGCTCACCCTCGCGGCCTTCGCGGCGCTGACCTATGCCTTCGTGGTCTCGGACTTCTCGGTGAGGCTCGTCACCCTCAACTCGCATTCCGCCAAGCCCATGCTCTACAAGATCGCGGGTGTCTGGGGGAACCACGAGGGCTCGATGATGCTCTGGATGCTCATCCTGACCCTCTTCGGGGCGATGGTCGCCTGGTGGGGCAAGAACCTGCCGCCGACGCTGCGCGCGCGGGTGCTCTCGGTGCAGGCGACGATCGCCGTCGCCTTCTTCGGCTTCATCCTGCTGACGTCGAACCCGTTCCTGCGTCTTGCCCAGCCGCCGCTCAACGGTGACGACCTCAACCCGCTGCTGCAGGATCCGGGCCTCGCCTTTCATCCGCCCTTCCTCTACCTCGGCTATGTCGGGCTCTCGATGGCCTATTCCTTCGCCATTGCGGCGCTGATCGAGGGAAGGGTGGACGCCGCCTGGGCGCGCTGGGTGCGGCCGTGGACGCTGGTCGCCTGGGTGTTTCTCACCATCGGCATCGCGATGGGCTCGGTCTGGGCCTATTACGAGCTCGGCTGGGGCGGCTGGTGGTTCTGGGATCCGGTCGAGAACGTGAGCTTCATGCCCTGGCTCATTTCCTGTGCGCTGCTGCATTCGGCGATCGTGGTGGAGAAGCGCGACACGCTGAAGAGCTGGACGATCCTGCTTGCGATCCTCGCGTTCTCCTTCTCGCTGATCGGCGCCTTCATCGTGCGCTCGGGTGTGCTGACGAGCGTGCATGCCTTTGCCAACGATCCGGAGCGCGGCGTGTTCCTGCTCTGGATCCTCGGCGCCTTCATCGGCGGCTCGCTGATGCTCTATGCCTGGCGCGCGCCGGTGCTGCGGTCGAATTCGGTCTTCTCGACGGTGAGCCGGGAGAGCGGGCTCGTCATCAACAACGTGCTGCTGGTGGTGGCGACGCTGGTCGTCTTCTTCGGCACGATCTGGCCGCTTGGCGCGGAGCTGCTGTTCGGGCGCAAGGTCTCGGTCGGCGCGCCCTTCTTCAACCTCGCCTTCACGCCCTTCATGGTGGCGATCGCGGTGATCCTGCCGCCGCTTGCCATCCTGCCCTGGAAACGGGGCAAGCTCGGCCGCGCGATGCAGCCGCTCTGGGGTGTGCTGGCGCTTTCCATCGCGCTCGGGGCGCTCGCCTGGACGCTTCAGACCGGGACCTCCATGCTGGCGCCGATCGGCATCACGCTCGCGGTCTGGCTGGTGCTCGGGGCCGTGGCGGATGTGACGAGCCGCACCAAGCTCGGCCATGCGCCGCTGGGGGAAACCCTGCGCCGGATGCGCAACCTGCCGCGGGCCGACTGGGGCAAGACGCTCGCCCATTCGGGCCTCGGGATCAGCATCTTCGGCATCGCCTGCATCACGGCCTGGGCAAGCGAGGACATCCGGGTCGTGCATGCGGGCGACCGGATCGAGATCTCGGGCCATACGCTCCGTTTCGATGGTGTCGATCACGGGCAGGGGCCGAACTACAGCTATGACCGCGGCCATGTGGCGATCCTGAAGGGCGAACGGGTCGTGGGGCTGCTCGATCCGGAAAAGCGGCTCTATCCGGTCCAGCGCATGCCGACGACCGAGGCCGGGATCAACCGTGGCTTCACCCGGGACATCTATGTCGCGCTCGGCGATCCGCAGCCCAACGGCGGCTGGGCGCTCCGGACCTATGTGAAGCCCTTCTCGAACTGGATCTGGGCCGGGGCGCTCATCATGGCCGGCGGCGGCATCGTGAGCCTCAGCGACCGCCGCTACCGGGTGGGGGCGCCCAAGCGCCGAACCGCGGCCTCCGGTCCGGCACCGATGCCGGCGGAGTGACCCTGATGCGTCGTCTTCTTGCCATTCTCGCGCTCTGCCTGCTGCCGGTGGCGGCGCTCGCGGTGCAGCCCGACGAGATCCTTCCCGACCCGGCGCAGGAAGCGCGGGCGCGGGCGATCACCAGGGAGCTGCGCTGCGTCGTCTGCCAGAGCGAATCGATTGACGATTCGAATGCCGACATCGCCCGCGACCTGCGGCTGCTCGTGCGCGAGCGCATCACGGCGGGCGATACGGACGAGCAGGCGCTCGATTTCGTCGTGGACCGTTATGGCGAATACGTGCTGCTGCGCCCGCCGTTCAACGCCTCGAACGCGCTGCTCTGGCTCTCCGGGCCGATCCTGCTGCTCCTTGGCGGGGCGATCGCCTTCGGCTTCATCCGTGGACGCGCGCGGGCCGCACGGCCAGAGGCGAAAGCGCCGCCGCCGCTCAGCGCCGCGGAGCGCCAGAGGCTCGAGGCCCTGCGATCGGAGTGAGGGGATAGCGGCACTTTTGCATGGGACTCCACGGGCTTCGATGTCAGAAGATGGCAAGGCCATTCGGGGACGCCCTGCGATGACATCTTCTGCCGCTGTTTTCCTGACGAGGCTCTGGGCCATCGCCCTCGCGCTGCTTCTCTCCGTGGGGGCTCTGCAGGCGCAGGACGAGGCGGTGGCCCCGCCGCCGGCGGCGCGGACGGCGCCGCAGAACCTGCTCGACGTGATCGGCGGCGAGAGAGCCCGCAGCGAGATCCTGGAATCCGTCCGGACCGATGCCGCCGAGGGCCTGAAGGGACCGCCGGTGCCGGATGCGATGACCGAGGCGAGCGCGCGGGCCTCGCCCCAGGCGGCGGTGGATGCCGCGGGCGCGCCGGAAGGGCGGGACGATCCCGTCGGCGCGCGCCTCATAGATTTCGTCCTCGAGACCGGCTCGGGATTCTTTTCGCAGTTCGGGGAGGACTTCCGGGCTGCGCGCACCAATCTCCGCCGCCTCACCGCGCTTTCGGCCATCGATCGCGAGGCGTTCCTCCGGCTGTTGCCGGAGCTTCTGGTGATGGTGCTGGCGGCGACCGCGGTGGCGGTGCTCTTGCGGCTGCTCCTGCGGCCCTTCTTCCGGCGGGTCGGCGTCTATGCCTCAAGCAAGGGGCCGATCACGCGGCTGCTGCTTGGCATCTTCTGTGCGGTGGTCGATTTCCTTGCCATGTGCCTCGGCGTGCCCGCCGCGCTGATCGCCGTCGGCCTCTATGGCGCGAGCGATGACATGGAGCGGGTGCGCGCGGCCTTCCTCGGGGCCTATTTCGTCGCGGCGCTCCTGATCGTCGCCATGCGCGCCTTTCTCAGCCCGGCCTCGCCGCAGATGCGCATCTTCCATTTCGGGGACGACCGGGCGCGCTACTGGACGCGGCATTCGATCGCGATCATCTGCCTGCTGACCTTCGGGACCGTGATGGTGAGCACCATGGTTTCGGAGCTCGGTTCGCCCATCGCGGCCAAGGCTTCGGTGGTTGCGATCAACGTGCTGACGATCCTCTATGTCGCGGTGCTGGCGATCGCCAACCGAAAGGCCCCGGCGGCCTATTGCGAGTGGCGCGCGACGGAGGACGAGGAGAGCATCCTCTTCCCGCTGCTGGCGGCGATCGCGCCCTTCTGGCTCTGGGTCGCGCTGCCCTATCTCGCCTTTCTCTTCCATCAGGCGGTGACGCTCGGGGGCGAGGGGATTCCGCTTCTCCTGGCGACCTCGCAGATCGCGGCGGCCTTTACCGTCGGCGTTCTCGTCCTCGACGGTGTGCGGGGGGTGGCCGAACGCGGGGTGCGTCTGCCCGAGCGGCTGCACCGGCAGCTCCCCGAACTCCAGCCGCGCATCAATGCCTTCGCGCCGCCCTTCCTCAAGCTCACGCGCTGGATCATCTTCCTGCTCTGGCTCGGCTTCGCGCTGCAGGTGGTGGGCGTGGTCGCCCTCTGGGACTGGGTGGAGCTTCGCCTCGGGGTGGACGTGTTCGGCGCGGTGACGAGCCTCGTGCTGATCGCGATGGCGGGGTTCGCCGCCTGGCTGGTGGTGAACGGCTGGATCGACTACCGGCTGGCGTCGCATCGCGGGCATGTGCCGACGGCCCGCGAGCGCACGCTGCTGGCACTCCTCCGCAATGCCTCGCTCGTTGCCATCATCCTGCTCGGGCTCATCTATTCGCTCTCGGAAATCGGTGTGAGCGTCGCGCCGCTGCTGGCCTCTGCCGGGGTGGTCGGGCTCGCGATCGGCTTCGGGTCGCAGAAGCTCGTGCAGGACATCATCACCGGCGTCTTCATCCAGTTCGAGAACGCGATCAATGTCGGCGACGTGATCGAGGCGGGCGGCAAGATCGGCACGGTGGAGAAGCTCACCATCCGCTCGGTGAGCCTGCGGGACGTGGAGGGGGTGTTTCATGTCATCCCCTTCTCCTCGGTCGATCTCGTGTCCAACCACATGATGGGCTACAGCCATCATCTCGCGGATATCTCGATTGCCTATGGCGAGGATATCGACGCGGCGAAGGACGCCATACTCGCGGCCTATGAGGATCTGCAGGCCGATCCGCTCTGGAGCACCAAGCTTCTGGGCGGGATCGAATGGTTCGGGGTGCAGGCGCTGGCCGATTCGGCGGTGATCCTCAGGGCGCGCCTCAAGACGCGGCCGGGGGAGCAATGGGCGGTGGGCCGGGCCTATTCCGAGCTGGTGAAGAAACGGCTGGATGCCGCCGGCATCGAGATCCCGTTCCCGCAGCTCACGCTCTGGTTCGGGCGGGGCCGGGATGGCCGCGCGGCGCCGGCACATGTGCTTTCGGTCTCGGAGCGGGGGAAGAAGGAGGGGCGGCGCCCGCGCAAGTCGCGCCCTGTTGCCGGGGCGGAGCGCGTGGCGCCGGGCCAGCCGACCGATTCGGATTTTGCGGAAGGGGACGGGGACGATACCTGAGGCCGGGATCCGCGGGGCCTTGCGCCGGCCCGCGGATCCGGCCGCGAGGTCGGATCAGAAGTATTCGATTCGATCCTGAAGCAAATTCCCGAGCTCGCCCGCATCGACACCGAAGAAGAGGATGCCGTTGCTGCCGCCGAGATCGAGCCATGCGCCGTCGCCCATCGCTTCGGTGCGCGCCGCGAGCGCATCGGCACTCAGGTCGCCGAGCCCGTTGATTTCGCGCCCGATGCGCAGGATGTCCTCCTCGGAGAAATCGAGGATCATGTCGACGCCATGCTGGCCGCGGATCTCGAAGACATCCGAGCCGCTGCCGCCGACGAGGACGTCGTCGCCCGCGCCGCCGTTCAGGATGTCGTCGCCGTCGCCGCCATCGAGGTAGTCGTCCTGGCGGCCGCCATGCATCCAGTCGTTGCCGCCTTCGCCGAAGATCACGTCGTCGCCGCGGCCGAGCTGGTCGATTGCGCCAACGAAATCATCGCCATCGCCAAGATGGATCACGTCGTCGCCATGACCGCCGTCGATCCAGTCGTCGCCGGCACCGGCCTCGATCGAATCGTTGCCCCAGCTGCCGCGGATGATGTCGCGATCGTCGCCGCCGGTGATGGTGTCATCGCCCGAGCCTGCCTCGATCCGGTTCCGGCCGCTGCCCCCGTCGATGAGGTCGTCGCCGCGCCCGGCGTCGATCGTGTCGTCGCCGGCGCCGCCCAGCAGCGTGTCCGCGCCGTTGCCGCCGGAGAGGACGTCGTTGCCCTCGCCGCCGTCGATGAGGTCGTCGCCGTCCTGGCCGCGCAGGTGGTCGTCGCCCGCATCGCCATGGAGCAGGTCGCGGCCGAAGGATCCCTCGAGCGTGTCGTTGCCGTCGCCGCCATGCATCTCGTCCGTGGCGAGCTCCTTGGCTGCGCGCCAGTCTTCGGCCGATTCGCCCGCCCCCGCCTGTGCGGCATAGGTCGACCAGCGCACGTCGAGCAGGTCGTCTCCGCCCCCGCCGAAGAGCAGGTTGGATCCGCCACCGCCATGGATGATGTCGTTGCCGGTTCCGCCCGCGATGGTGTCGTTCCCCGGGCCGCCGAGCAGGTTATCGTCCTCCGTGCCGCCATGGATCACGTCATTTCCCGCCCCGCCCAGCAGCGTGTCGCGGCCCAAGCCGCCCAGGAGGACATCATTTCCGCCGGTTCCGTCGAACCGGTCGTTGCCCATCGGGTCGAAATAGAGGTCGCTGCCCGGACCGCCGGTAAGATTGTCGTCTCCCCAGGATCCGAGAGTCAGGCCGAAGGCCCCGAAATCGAGGACCCGCACGACCCCGGCTCCGAAGAGCCGTTCGATCAATGCATCGGGATCCTCGCAGAACTCGTTACGCATTTGGCTTGCTCCCTTTTTTGCGTCGCGATGGAACGGGGCATGGCCTCGCGCGCCGGGGCCTCTCGGTTGCGCGTCGGCCGGATTTGCGATCCGCCCCGCGTAACTTGAAGCGCAAGCTCGGTATAAGGCGCGTTAACGGCTGAGGAGTGCAGCGCAACAATATGTTAGGAATTTGAACCGCGATTGCTGAAAGTCGCAACTATATTGCGCCTGCTAATTAAGGTCCTGTTTACGCCCGGACCCCCATCCAGTTCCCAGCGACACGATCGCGGAAACGGAGGGAGTATCCATGGCAACTATCCCTGGAGGGGCATTCAACGACTTCGTGTTTGGCACGTCGGGGGCGGATTTCATCGCGTCGGGGGACGGTGATGACTTTGCCTTCGGTGGAAGCGGCGACGACGTCATTGACGGCGGCGCGGGCTTCGACACGCTGAATGGCGGCTCGGGTGACGACACCATCGCGGGCGGCGATGGCGACGACATGGTCATTGGCGGTTCGGGGGACGATCACCTGACCGGCGACGCGGGGGCGGACACGCTGCTCGGCGGATCGGGTGACGACGACGTCTCGGGCGGAGACGGCGACGACATGCTGGTTGGCGGAGCGGGGGACGATCACCTCGCAGGCGATGCCGGCGACGACGTCATCCTGGGTGGCGCTGGCGCCGACACGCTTCTGGGCGGCGAGGGAGACGACCGGCTCGAGGGGGATGCCGGTGACGACGTTCTTCTCGGCGGCGACGGCGACGACATCCTGAAAGGCGGCGCGGGCGACGATGTGCTCGACGGCGGCGATGGCGACGACGTGCTGTTCGGGGGCGGAGGCAACGACCTCTTCGTCTTCTCGGGCGGTGGCGACGTCATCATGGATTTCAGCGATGGCGACATGCTGCAGATCTCGCACAGCCTCGAGGGCCTGACGCTGGAATCGGTCGCGGACGTGGCGGATTACGCCATCGACCTCGGCGATGCCGGCACCCTGATCGACTTCGGGCAGGGCGACAGTGTCCTGCTCTCGGGCGTCTCCTACGACGAGGTCTCCGCCGACCCGTCGAAATTCATCACGCTCGTCTGAACCTGATCCGGGCCGGCCGTCATTCGGCCGGCCCGGATTCCTCGCGATCGCAGCCAACTGGGCCAGACCGTCATGAACATCCGCGCAGACAGTCTACATTTTTCAACCCGTGCGCGCCCGGGCGCGCCGGATTGTGCGACCTTCCGCAACCCGGCAGGGGCGGCGCGCCGGACGCAGGCGGCGGTGGTGCCGCTCGCGGGCGAGGTCACGGCGGTGGTCTTCGACGAGAAGGCCCGCCCCGAGGGCGCGCCACGGCGGCGGCGGATCGAGGCGCGGCTCGAGGGGGCGCCGGTCGGGCGGCCGTTCCTCGCGACCGAGCTCGAGCTGGTCTCGGGCGGGCTGCGCCATGTCCTGATGCTGGGGCGCCGGGCCGAGGAGATTGCCGCAAGCCGGATGGAGATCACCATCGAGGGCGCGCCGACGGCGGGGCTCGATCCCGAATGGCTGCAATCGCCGGTGGCCGACAGCTCCGCGCTCATCGACGGGCTGGCGGAGGCCGGGCGGCGGCGGCTGCTCCGGCTCATCATGACAACGGGAGCCTCACTCTTCGGATTTTCCGACGAGACCGGCTACGGCGCGGTGACCCGCGAGCTGCTGGCGCTTCAGGGCGGGCTGCGCCAGGCGCTCGGTTCGGTCTGTCCGGTCGGCGGCGCGGGCGTGGTGCTGAGTTACCGGTTGCCGAAGGAGAGCGGCAGGGCGGAGTTCCGCACGCTGGTGCTCGAAACCCGCGACCGCATCGTCAACATCAAGGGCTTCGAGACCTGCGTCGAGGAGACGCCACGCGGCTATCTGTTGCATCTCTTCTGCCCCGGGCGGCTGCCGGACGGGGCAGAGCTCGTGGCCCTGGCCGACACCCCGCTGGTGCTCGAAGGACCGGGCGCCGGGCACGAGGCGCAATCGCTCGTGCCGTGGATGGCGCGGCGCGATGCCCATGCCGCGGCCTGGCTCGAGGGGCTGGTGGCGGCCTGGGCCGATCGCGACGCAGGTGCAGCAGCGATTGCCCGCGAGCTCGGCGCCTCCGGAGAGGCCGAGCCTCTCATTGCATTGCAGCATCTTTCGGCCACATCGCAGGGTCTGCTTCATGCCTTCGAGCTTCGCGACGGGCTCGGGCTCGTGCGGGCGCTCCGGGTGGACTGCGGCGGCGAGAGCCGCGAGATCGACCTTGCGGGCGATGCGGCAGTGCCGGGGCTTCGGGGCGGCTATCTGCCGGGGCTTTCGGCGGCGGGGGCGCCCGCGGCATCCTGGCGGCTGCGGCTCGTCTATCGCTCGGGCCGGGTCCATACCATTCACGAAGGGCCGGTGCCGCGCTTTGACGGCGCGGTTCCCGAATGTTTCTCGCGGCTTGGCCGAGAGGTGGCGGCCGAGAGCATCGCACTGGCCCGGCTTGACGGGGCTGAGGCGCCGGCGCGGAGCATCGTCGAGCGCTTTGGCCCGAGCACGGTGCGGCCGCGGCTCAGCATCGTGGCGCCGGCGAGCGCCAGCGGTGACATCCTGCGCGCCCGTGCCGCGCGGATTTTCGGCGAACGGCAGGCCGGACAGGTCGAACTCGTCCACCATGTCCGCGAAGGTGCGGAGGCCGAGGCGGCGCGAAAGCGCCTCGCGGAGATCCACCGCACCTACGGGATCGCGATCAAGCTTGTCACGCTCATCGGTGCACCCGGGCCGGCGGCAGCGCTCTGCGCGGCGCTCGAGGCGGCGGAGGGCGAGCTCACCCTCGTGCTCGGGGCCGAGGTGATGCCCGCGAGCCGCGGCTGGCTTGCGGACTGGCTGCGCTGCTTTCAGGCCGGAGCCCGCAAGGCAGCGGTGCTGGGCGGCACGCTTTGCGCTACCGACGGCTCGGTGCTCGACGCGGGCGGCCTCGTCGAAGACCGCGGCGCGCTCCGGCGCCGTCCGGTCGGAATCCCGGCCACCGATCTGCCGGGGGGCGCAACCGCCGCGACCGGCCTCGCGACCTGTGACTGTGCCGGATTCACCGCGGAGGCCAAGGCGGCCTTTCTGGCCTCCCGCCGCAGCCATCCCGACCCGGACATCCGGCTGGCCGAGACGATCGGCCGGCTCGAGGCGCGGGGAAATGCGGCGCGCACATCCTTCCGCAACCTTTTCATCCGATACAGCGCACCGGGGGCAGCCGATCCGATCTCGGCGGCGGCCGACCGGATCGCGATCGGGGTGGTCGCGCGGGCCGGCGAGGGCCCTGAAACCGCCAGGGGGAAGGCATGAGCAAGTTCCGAATTCTGGAGATCGCCCACGATCATCCGGCCTGGACGACGGGCGGGACCGAGCATGTCGCGCAGGATCTTGCGCGCGGGCTCGATGCCCGCGACGGGGTCGCCGCGCGGCTGCTGGTCGCCGCGACGAGCCTCCAGCGTCCGGGCGCGGCACCGGGCTCGCTTCAGGCGATCGGCGAGGACTTCGTGCTCTGCACCGGGCGCTATGACCGCTTTTCCATGCTGCGCGAGGATGGCACGGACTGGCTTGAGGGGCTCGGGCAGGTGCTCGAGATCACCCGGCCCGATCTCGTGCATCTCCACGGGCTCGATCGGCTCGGCGCCGAGATCCTCCCCGCGATCCGCCGGATGCGACCGCGGGCGCGCATCGTGCTCACGCTCCATGACTATCAGCTCATCTGTCCGGGCGACGGCCTGCTGCTGACGCGGCCCGAGGGCATGAGATGCCCGGGGATGGATGCGGACCGCTGCCGCAACTGCTTTCCAGAGATCGAGCAGGCGCGCCATGCGCTCCGCCGCGCGCATCTTCAGGCGCTGCTCGACTGCGTCGATCTCTTCATCGCGCCGAGCACCTTCCTCAAGGACCGCTTCGTCGACTGGGGGCTTGCGGAGAGCCGCATCCGTGTCGTGCCGAACGCGGTGGTTCAGGCCGGGATCTCCTGGGATTCGCCCGCGCCGCGCGCCCGGCGCGACCGCTTCGCCTATTTCGGCAATATCCTGCCGCACAAGGGTGTGCTTGTGCTGCTCGAGGCAGCCGCGCGGCTGCGCGAGACCGACAGCACGCTCCGCGTCAATTTCCATGGCGGCCTCGGCTGGGCCGAACAGGATTTCCGCAGCGCGTTCAAGGCGGGGCTCACGGCGGCGGGGCAGATCGCGCAGCATCTCGGCCCCTACGACCGGGGCGATCTGCCGAACCTGCTCGCGCGGACCGACTGGGTGGTGATGCCCTCGCTCTGGTGGGAGAACGCACCGCTCGTCATT
Organism: Amaricoccus sp. B4; assembly: GCF_043226085.1. NCBI lineage: Bacteria > Pseudomonadati > Pseudomonadota > Alphaproteobacteria > Rhodobacterales > Paracoccaceae > Amaricoccus > Amaricoccus sp. B4. Next base: position 1,923,659 of record NZ_CP171225.1, on the reverse strand, counting down.
CTCGAGGCCCGCGCGGCCGGGATCCCGGTGATCTGCTCGGGCGTCGGCGGCATGGCCGAGCTGGTGCGGGACGGCATCGACGGGCTGCATGTGCCGCCGGGCGATGCCGCCGCCCTTGCGGAGACCATGGTGCGTGCCGCCACCGAACCCGGGCTCTGGGAGAGGCTCGCGGCTGCGCCCGTCGCGCCGGTCTCGCACGAAGCTTTCGTCTCGACCCATCTCGATCTCTTCAACGCTCTCTTCAATCGGGTGGCAGCATGACTCCGGCAGATGGCAGCGATTTTCCGCAGCGGGACCTGTCCTGGTCCACGCTTCACCGTACCCGCGCAATCCTGCTCCATGGCGGACGAACGCTTCTGCTGTTCGAAGGCGCCGAGCACGCGCTTCCGCTGAGCGGCAGTCTCGTGCAGGGCGGCCGGATCCTGCCCTGGCGGGCAAAGTGCTGGCAGGCGGGCGGCGGTGAAACCTGGTGCGGCATCGCGGTGCTCGATGGGCTGCCCCAGGCAGGCGCGGAGATCCATGACCCGGCCTCGGCGCGGGCGTGGCGTTTCGCCGCGTTGCCGACGGTCGATGTCTCACCGCAGCCTCTGGCCGATCTCGTGCGCACCTCCGGCGTGGACGGGCGCGACATCTTCAACTTTCTCACGCTGCATCTTCTCGACGCCGGAGCCTCGGCCGAGGAGGCCCGGGCCTACGAGGATTTCGCGCGGAGTTTCTTCACCGCTGCCGCCGAGCGTGACGGTTTCATCGAGATCCTCGGCCGGCCGGAATGCGGCGGCCTCTTCGCCCAAGGCTGGTCGATGTCGCTGAAGGCGGGCACGGCGACGCTTGCGAGTGTCGCCGGCGGGCTTTCGGTGCGCGAGGTCGAGGTTGCGGTGTTCGACCGTGAGGACATCCTGCCGCCGGGGCAGGGCGTCGCCTTCTTCTGCCGCGACTGGCGCGATGCCGATCTCCAGTCCGTCGATGCGGTCTTCTTCGAGCGCGACGGACGGCTTCTGCGGCTCGACGTGGTGCGGGGCAACCTGCTGCGGCTCGAGGGCACGCCGGCGGACGCCCATGTCCGCCACATGCTCGACCGTTTCGAGGGGCCAGAGAGCACCCGCCGCGCCTTCCGCCGCATCTGCCGCCCGCGCTTTTCGGGCGAGAACACGCTGGCGGGCACGAGCCTGCCGATCGCGGCGGCGTTCGACAGCCTGCTGCAGGCACCCGACGGCGGGCTGCTCGCGGTGGGCTGGCTGCTCGATCCCTTGCGCCGCGTCGAGCGGGTGCTGCTGAAGAGCACCGGCAATCTCTATGCGCCGCTCGACAAGGCCTGGTGCCTGCTGCCGCGGCCCGATCTCAACAACGGCTTCGGCCAGGACCCGCGCTTTGCCGATCTGCTCGGGCCGGGCGACGTGATGCACGGCTTCATCACCCATGTGCCCGCCGCGCGCGACAAGGTGGACGGGGCGGAGGTCTATCTCGAGCTCGTGCTCGATGACGACAGCTGCCTGTTCCGGCCGCTCACGGTCGCGCCCTTCACCTCGAGCGAGCGCCTGCCGCAGATCGTCGGCGCGATCTCCCCGAGCGATCCCGAGCTTGGCCGGATCGTCGAGGAGCATCTCGCGCCCTTCCTCGCAAGCGTCGAGCCCGCCTCGAAGGGCGGCCGTCGCGGCCGGGAGCGGCGGATGATCCCGCTCGGCAGCCGTGCCGCACAGCGGCCGGTCTCGGCGGTGATGCCCTTCCGGCGCATGGCCGAGCTCCAGCCGATTCTCGGGGTGCTGGCCGGCTCGGAGGAGGCGCGGCTGCTCGAGCTTGCGCTTGTCACCACACGTGCCACCGCCTCCGAGCATCTCCGGGCGCTCGAGGATGCGTTCCGCTTCTATGGGCTGCAGGGCGGCGTCGTCGTGACGCCTGACGACTGCACCATCACCGGCCAGCTCGATGCGGGGGTCGCGGCAACGACGGGGGCGCATGTGCTCTGCTGGTTGCCGTCGGCGCTGCCGAAGGCGCACGGCTGGCTCGGCGCGCTGCTCGGCGAGGCCGAGCGGCTGCCGGCGCCGGGGCTCGTCTCGCCCGCGCTCACCTATGAGGACGACTCGATCTATTACGGAGGCCCGCGGCTCGATCCGGCGGGGGCAGAGGCGGCCTGTGCGCTCTCGGGCTATGGCGCCGAATGGCTGCCGCGGGGCGCGCCCGAAATGGTCACGTCGGGGGCGGCCGAAATCGCGCTCGTCGGGCGCGCGCAGCTCGAACGGGCGGGCGGTTTCACCGGCCATCTCTTCAGCGATTCCTATGCACATGTGGATCTCGCCTCGCGCCTCCGCCGTCTCGGTTCGGGCGCCTGGTGTGCGGGCGCGGTCGAGTTCTGGATGCTCGACGAGGTCCATGCCGCGGAGGATCCGCCCTTCGCGCGCCTGATGAAGAAGGTCGACGCAGCCCTGCTCGGCCGCAGAACACGTCACGAATCCGGAGGACTGTCCGCATGAAGGCCCTGTTCCTCAGCCACGCGCATCCCGCCTTCTCGATCGGCGGTGCGCAGGTCGCCTCCTACAACGTCTTCCAGGGCATCAAGCAGCAGGAAGGCTGGGAGTCCCATTATCTCGCGGGCGTCGCGCCGCCGGTGATGCGCCACAAGGCGACGCCGCTCATGTCTCTGGGCCAGGGGCCGGACGAGACGCTCTACTGGTCGAACGATTACGACTGGTTCCATCTCGCGACCAACGGGATGGACGACCTGATGCGGCATTTCGAGCGCTTCCTCGCCGATCTCAACCCGGATGTGGTGAACTTCCACCACATCATGGGGTTCGGCATCCAGGCCATCCGGGCGGCGCGTCGCGCGCTGGGCGATGTGCCGATCGTCTACACGCTTCACGAGTATCTGCCGATCTGCGCCCATCACGGGCAGATGATCAAGGCAACGAACGGGGCGCTCTGCACCAAGGCATCGCCCTCGGACTGCGGCGTCTGCTTTCCCGAGATCGGAGCGGCGAACCTGCTCCGGCGCGAGATCTTCATCAAGAGCTTCCTGACCGAGGTCGATGCCTTCGTCAGCCCGTCGAAATTCCTGCTCTCGCGCTTTGCCGACTGGGGGCTGCCGCCAGAGAAGCTGGTGATGATCGAGAACGGGCTCGAGGGCGGCCAGGTCGCGCCCGCACGGCCGGTGGCGCCAGGGGGGCGGCGCAACCGGTTCGCCTATTTCGGCCAGCTCAACCCGTTCAAGGGGATCAAGGTGCTGATCGATGCGGTGACCCGCGTGCCTGCCGACGTCTGGGGCGATTCGATCCTCTATGTCTATGGCGGCAATCTCGAGCACCAGCCGGAGGATTTCCAGGCGGCGGTGAAGGAGCTCTTCCGCATCGCCGGGCGCCGGGTCCGCTTCATGGGCTCCTACAAGAGCCCGGATCTGCCCAATCTCATGCGCGAGGTCGACTGGATGATCGTGCCGTCGACCTGGTGGGAAAACAGCCCCGTGGTGATCCAGGAGGCCTTCTTCCACGGCCGGCCGATCATCGCGTCCGATATCGGCGGCATGGCCGAAAAGGTGCGTGACGGCATCGACGGGCTGCACTTCCGCGCCTCGAATGCCGAGAGCCTTGCCGAGAAGCTCGCCCGCGCCATCCGCGAGCCCGAGCTCTGGGACCGGCTGCGCAGCAATATCGAGCCGCCGATGACGGCGATCGAGACCGGACGGCAGCACGCGCGCCTCTTCGAGCGCCTGATCGAGCGCCGGAACCGTAGAGCCGCCCTCGCCGCGCACGACACGGCGGCGGAGGCCCAGGCTCCGCAGCAGGCCGCGGAATGAGCGTGCGCCCGCCCGAGGACGCCTGCCGCGCCACGCTGCGCGACATTGCCCGCGGTGCGGCCGCCGCGGGCGTGATCGGGCTTTTCCTCAACCTCATGCATCTCGCGCTGCCGCTCTACACGATCCAGGTATACGATCGGGTGCTCTCGAGCGGCAGTCTCGAGACGCTCGGCGCGCTCGCGACCCTCGTTGCCGTGGTGCTGGTCTTTCAGGCGGCCATAGACTTCCTCCGCTCGCGGATCTTCGTGATCCTCGGCGGGCGGCTGGTCTCGCGGCTCGGTCATCCGGTCTTCCGCTCGGCGGTGGAGACCACGCTGCGCCAGGGACCGCTTGCGGCCGCGGGCGTGATGCGGGACGTGAGCGATCTGCGCAATTTCATCGCGGGCGGCGCCATCGCGCTCCCGATCGATCTCATCGTCGCGCCGATGTTCCTCTTCGTGCTCTTCCTGCTGCACCCGATCTACGGGCTCGTCGGGCTCGCGGGGGCGATCGTGCTCACCGGCATGGCCATCGCAACCGAGATCATCGTGCGGCGGCCGAGCGCACGGGCCTCGCAGGCCACCAACCGTGTCCAGTCCGAGACCTCCGCGGCGATCCGCAATGCCGAGGTCATCACCGCCATGGGGATGCTGACCGAGGTGACACAGCGCTGGCGCCAGGCACAGGCAACCGCGGTCGATGACACCGAGCGCGGCCGGGCGGCGGCGCGGGCGCTTTCGGCGGTGGCGCGCACGCTCCGCGTCGGCTTCCAGATCGGCATCATCTCGACGGGCGCGGCACTCGTGGTGAGCCGCGATGCCTCGGCGGGCACGATCATTGCCGCCAATGTGCTCATGTCGCGCCTGCTGCTCCCGTTCGAGCACCTGATCGACGGCTGGCGGCAGTGGGTGGATGCGCTTGCGTCCTATTCGCGGATCCGCACCGTGGTCGAAAGTGGTGCGACACAGCGCTCCGAGCTGCCGATCGAGGTGGGTTCGGGCAAGCTCGTGGCCGACCGTGCGACCTTCATGCCCCAGGGCGGCGACAAGCCGCTCCTGCGCAACATCTCGTTCCAGGTCGAGAGCGGCGAGCTCATGGGAATCATCGGGCCGTCGGGGGCGGGCAAGTCGACACTCGCCCGGCTCGTCGTCGGCCTCTGGGCCCCGAGCGCGGGGGGCGTCTTCCTTGACGGGCAGAGCACCTACGCCCACGAGCGTGCGAGCTTCGGAGCCGCCGTCGGATACCTGCCGCAGGAACCGACGCTCTTCGAGGCGAGCGTGAAGGACAATATTGCGCGGTTTCGGGATGCGCCGATGGAGGATGTGGTGCGTGCGGCCCGCGCCGCCGGGATCCACGAGCTCATCGGCGGCCTGCCGCAGGGCTATCAGACCAGGCTCACCGATGGTGGTGTGCGGCTCTCGGGCGGCCAGAGGCAGCGGCTCGCGCTCGCCCGCGCGCTTTTCGGCGACCCGAAGCTGCTGGTGCTCGACGAGCCCAACTCCAACCTCGATGCCGAGGGCGAGGCGGCGCTCGTCCGGGCCATCGAGATCGCGCGCGAGCGCGGCGCGACCGTGCTGGTCGTTGCCCAGCGCATGTCGATCCTCTCGAAGGCCGACAAGCTGCTCATGCTCCGGGAAGGGGCGGTGGCGCAGTTCGGCCCGCGCGCCGAGGTGCTGGCGGCGATCGGGCCGAAACGGCCCGCGCGGCCCGAAGGCAACGGCGTCGTACCGATGCGGGAGGCCGGCCGATGACCGCCATCACCGATCCCGGGCATCTTGCCGGCGATGGGCCGTTGCCGTCCTATCGGGGCGTGTTCCTGACCGCGCTTCTGGCCATCGTCTGCCTCTTCGGCACCGCGATCGGCTGGGGGATGTATGCCCGGCTCGATGCAGCGGTGGTGACGCAGGGCGTGCTGCTCGCAGAGAGCCAGCGCAAGACGGTGGAGCATCTCGAGGGCGGCATTCTCGAGAAGCTCTGGGTGAAGGCGGGCGACCGGGTCGAACAGGGCCAGATCGTCGCCACGCTCGATGCGACCCAGACCCGCGAGGCTCTGGCGCAGTTCGAGACGGATCATACCGCGCTCATCTTCGAGATCTGGCGGCTGCGCGCCGAGGAGGCGGGCGCGACCGCGCTCGACCGTGCCGATCTGCCCGAGGCCGCCGCGGCCGTGCCGGAGGCCGAGCGGGCCCGGCGCATCGCCGCGGAAGAGCGCCTCTTCGATGCGCGGCTTCGCGCCCATGCGGGCCAGCTCAACGGGCTCAACCGCCAGATCGACCAGCTCGCCGCGCAGGTCTCCGCCGACGAGGCGCAGGCCGCCTCCTCCGAGCGTCAGGCCACGCTCTGGCGCGAGGAGCGTGACTGGACCGAGACCCTGGTCAAGAAGGGCGCGACACCGCGCCAGAAGCTGCTCGAACTCGAGCGCACCATCGCAGCCCTGGAGGGCGACCGCGACGAGTATCACGGCCTTGCCGAGGCCGCGCGGCAGGACATCGCGCGGGCACGCGCCGACATCGGGACGCTCGAGAGCCAGCGTGTTGCCGAGGCCGGCACCCGTCTGGCCGAGGCGAGCCGCGAGATGGAGGGGCTCGAGAGCCGCATCCGGGCCGGGCAGGACGTGCTCGAACGCCACCGGCTGCGCGCGCCGCAGACCGGCCGGGTGGTGGAGATCTTCACCATCACGCCGGGTGCCATCGTGGGGTCCGGCGCGCCGATCATGGACATCGTGCCCGGGGAGGATCAGCTCGTCATCGAGACGCGCCTTGCGCCCGATGCCATCGACACCGTTCACGTCGGCCGGCCCGCCACCGTGCGGCTCACCGCCTACAAGCGGGCGCGGGCGCCGATGATCGATGGCGAGGTGAGCTATGTCTCGGCCGACCTGCTCACCGATCCGAAGGATGGCTCGAACTATTTCGAGGCGCGGGTGACGCTCGACGCCGAGGAGGTCGCGAGCCTCCAGGACGCCGAACTTGTGCCGGGGATGCCGGTCGAGGTGTCGATCCGGATCGGCGAGCGCCGGGCGGGGGAATACCTGCTCGAGCCGCTGCTGCGGCATGTGCGCAAGGCCTTCCGGGAGGAGTGAGCCCGGATGCGCCTCGTCCGTTCACCTTCGGTCAATCCTCCCGGTGCTAGGCTTTCCCTTCAGGGAGAGGGGGACAAACCCATGACAAGACGCGCGATTATCCAGATCGGTACGGAGAAGACAGGCACGACCAGCCTGCAGGCGTTTCTCGCCGCCAACCGCAGCCGGCTCGCGGAGAAGGGGTTCGTCTATCCCCGCTTCTGCGGCGAGGTGAACCAGACCGGGCTCGCGGCCTTCGCCATGTCCCCGATGCGGATGGATGCGATCCGGGCGCAGTGGGGGATCCATGCCCCGAGCGATGTCCGGCCGATGCGCGAACGGATGCGTGCGGCGGCGAAGGCCGAGCTCGACGGCACGCGCACCGCGATCTTCTGCAACGAACACTGCCACAGCCGCCTCACCAGCCCCGACGAGGTCGAGACGCTGCGCCGCTTTCTCGCACCGCATTTCGACGAGATCCGCATCTCGATCTATCTCCGCCGCCAGGATCAGGTCGCCGTCAGCCTCTACTCCACCCGGCTGAAGAGCGGCGGGACCGAGGGCGATATCCTGCCCCGCACCAATGGCGAGGATCCCTACTTCAACTACGATCGCTCGCTCCGGCTCTGGGAGGATGCCTTCGGCCGCGAGAACGTCACCGTGCGCCTCTTCGATCGCAAGCGGCTGAGCGGCGGCTCCGTGGTGCAGGACTTCCTCGAGACCTGGGAGATCGGGGCGCCGGAAGAGTTCATTGCCACCGGCAACCAGAACGAATCGGTCAATCCCGCCGCGCAGGAATTCCTGCGCCACCTCAATGGCCATGTGACGCCGATCGAAGGCCTGCCGCTCGATGCGGTGCTCGGCCCGCTGTCGGCAAGCCTTGCCGAGCATTTTCCCGGCAGCGGCGCCAAGCCTGCCCGCGCCGCGGCAGAAGCGTTCTATGCGATGTTCCGGGCCTCGAACGAGGCGGTGCGCGTGCGGCACTTCCCGGATCTTGCGAGCCTTTTCCCGGAGGATTTCAGCTCCTATCCCGAAACCTGTGGCGGGGCGGCGGCGACGCTCGGGGATTTCGCCGCCATCGCCGCGGCACTCCAGGTCGAGAACACGCGGCATATCCGGCGGCTCGAGGCGGAGATCTGCATCCGCGACGCGCGGCTTGCCTGGGACAAGGGCGAGACGGCGCCGGCGATGGCAGCCCTCGGCCGCGCGGTCTCGTGGCTTCCGCATCATGCGCCCACGCACCGGATCCGCGGCGAATACCTGCTCCGTTCCGGCTGCGCGGCCGAGGCGGCGGAGGCCGCGCGGGCGGCCACGGCGCATGCGCCGGAGAACTTCGAATACTGGCATTTCCTCGGTGTGGTGTTGCGGAGCCTCGGCGATCTCGAAGGCGCGCGCGATGCGCAGGCCCATGCCGTTGATCTCAATCCCGCCCATGAGCCGAGCCGCACCTGCCTCGAGCAGATCGAGCAGGCGCTCGCGGTCCAGCCGGAGGCGCCGCCTGCATCCGTTGCGCGAAGCGCCTGACGCTTCCGCGTTCCATTTCAGAAGCATGCCGTGAGTAGACCAGTGACAGATCACCTTGCAGAGATTTCCGTGACCCGCGCGCTGCGCGCAGCCCTCGAACCCGCCGGTGTGAAGCTCGCCGGGCTCGCCCAGGTGCGGCGCCTTCACCCGAACTCCCGCATCGAGACACCGGTGGCGATCCTCTCGACCGTCACCCCGGGGGCGTTTCTGGATGTCGGGGCCTTCTGCAATCTCTCGGGCGGAACGATCAACAACCTTCGGGCCGGACGCTACTGCTCGATCGCCAGCGGCGTGGTGATCGGAGCCCACGAGCACCCGACCGATTGGCTCACCACCTCGCGCACCGCCTATTATCCGCAGGTGAACGGCTGGGACGCGCTGATGGCCGGGCCGAACCTGCCCTTCGTGCGCGCCAACCGACGGCCCTTCCCCGACAGCTGCCCCATCACCACGCTCGGCCCGGACGTCTGGATCGGGCAGGGGGCCTTCATCAAGTCGGGCGTGACCATCGGTGCTGGCGCGATCATCGGGGCGCGGGCCACCGTGGTCAGGGACGTGCCGCCCTATGCCATCGTGGTCGGCACGCCGGGCCGGGTCCTGCGCCTGCGTTTCCCCGATGCCATCGTCGAGCGGCTGCTGGCGCTCCAATGGTGGAACTACTCGATCTACGATCTTTTCGCGGCGCCCTTCGACGATGTGGAGACGGCGCTCGGCATCCTCGAGGAGAAGATCGGCTCGGGGGCGGTGAAGCCCTTCGCCGGCCGCGTTCTCACGCCTGCCGATCTCGCCGATCCGGAGGCGCTTGCGGCCTCCTTCAAGGCCGATCCCATCCGTCAGGCAGGCTGACCGGATAGCGCAGGAGATCCCGCTCGGGGCCGACGGAGCAATCCTCCCCGAGCGGCATCCGCACCAGATAGAGCCAGAAGCCGCCCTCCACCACGTCGAGATTGGCCGAGGGGCCATCGCCGTCGAGGAACGAGGGATAGGCATAGGCCGCCTCCGCCCCGCAGTCGCGGCGCCAGAGCAGCGGCACCGCGAGGAGCAGGCGCGGGCGTGCCCAGTCGATCAGGTTTGCCGATTGCGTCCACCAGATACCGCTCTGCCGGACCCCATCGCCATCCTCGAGCGTCGCCGGCGTCACGGCGAGAAAGCGGCCGCTGCGCCCGTCTTCGACCACGCTGGAGATCGTGCTGCGGATCCCCGGCACGGGCTCGCAGACATGGGCGCCGGGGTCGCTGATGGCCTGCCGGTAGGGATCGGCGAAGGCGCGGGTGAAGCCCGCACCGTCCCAGGCTCGCCAGTCGCCTGGCCCCCCACCGACCGGGCGCCGCAGAAGGCAGGCGCCGCGCTTCTGCGCGCCCGTCGCCTCGGCGAAGACGAAGACGTAGAGATAGTCGCCCCGGCGGAAGATGTTGCTCGGGCTGAAATAGCCTGCCCGCTTTCCCGCCCCTTCGGGGTAGGGATAGGGGAGCGCGGCGACGAGGCCGCGGCGGGTGAAGCTCTGTCCGCCGTCCTCCGAGACGAGCTCGAGGATCGCGTTGCGCCAGCAGGCCATGTAATCGCCCGCCGGGCAGCGCCCGGGCCGGAGATGGCCGTGATACTCCACATGAGCGAGGGCGATGACCCGGGTGCCTTCGGCCCAGGTGGCCGCGATCCAGGCCCGGTCGTCATAGGCGGCGGGATCGTCGCGCTCCGCGCCCTCATAGGCCACGCGGCAGCCGTGGCGCAGGGTCGCGAGCGAGAGACCCTCGGCAATGCGGCTGCGTTCCGATCCCGCGACGAGGCGAACCCGGCCGGAGGGCGTGCGCCAGGCACGCGCCGGAGTGTCGGGGATGTCCCAGGTTTCGCAACGCGCCGCGGCCCAGTCGAAGACGGTCTCGGGCGACCCGGCGATGACGGGCTGGCCTGCCGCGAGCCCCGGCGCCGCGGCGAGAAGCCCTGCGAGCGCGCCCGCGGCAATCTTCACAATACTCCGCATCCCGCACCCGCACCTTGCCGGATCGTTAACCCGCCCGCGCTAGGCAGGGGGTGAGACCCCGATTGGGGTGACAAACCGTTACGTTTTTCTGAAGGAGGCAGCAGAGGCGCCATGCTGGACAACGATTCCCCCGAAAAGGCGAGCCCCGATCCCGCGTCCGCCGAGGAGGCATCCTCCGGGGCCGCGCAGGGCTCCGGCCCCCGGCTCAACGGTGTCATCGACGTCTCGCGCCCCGGCCGTGTCGCGGGCTGGGCAATCGACCGCTCGGATGCTAGCGTCGCCGTCGATGTGGAAATCTTTCGCGAAGGCCGGCTCGTCGCCACGGTCCGCGCGGACCGCCATCGTGAGGATCTGGTGAAAAACGGCATCGGCACCGGAAAATACGGTTTTGTCGCGGAGATCGATCCGCCGGTCGAGCCGGGCATGGCCTTCGCGGTGACGGCGATCGCGCGCGCCCCCGATGGCGCCCGCGGCGTGCTCAGGCCGATCGGCAAGGCCGGGCCCTCCTCCGATCCCGACCGTCGGGTGACGGAGCGGGTCTTCGAGGAGGTGATCGCCCTCCGCACGGAGCTCGCCCGCTTCCGCAAGACGGCCGCCGCCGGCGCCGACGAGGCCGCCATCGAACGGTTCCGCGAGATGCTCGAGCGTGTCGAGGTGGTGCAGGCCCGTCTCGAGGCGCGGCCCGAGCGTGCCGCGGATCTGGAGACGGGCTCCGACCGCGGCCTCCGGGCCATCGCCATCTCAGCACTCGTCATCGCGCTCGGCTCGCTCGGCTTCGGCATCCTCTCCATGTGGTTCGGCTGATCGCGAACACGGAACAGAGAGGACCATGGCCCGCACACCGCGCATCCTGTTCATTCACGACAACTTCCCTGCGCAGTTCGGGCGTTTCGGACAATGGCTTGCGGGCCGCGGCTGGGAGATCTCCTTCGCGACCGAAGCGAAGGGGGCAGCGGCCGAGGGGATCCGGGTGCTGACCTACGCACCACATCGCGAGCCTTCGCCCGAAACGCACCCCTATGCGCAGCCGATGGACAAGGCGGTGCTGAAGGCCCAGGCCTTCGCACGCACGGGTTTCGAGGCGCGCAAGGCGGGATACCGCCCCGACCTCGTGGTCGCCCATTCCGGCTGGGGGGCGGGAATGTTCGCAGCCCAGGTCTTTCCGGAGGCCCGCTTCGTTGCCTATTGCGAATGGTGGTACCGCCATCCCGGCGCGGATGTGGAATACCTTTCGGAACTCACCGGCGAGCCGGTGCCCGCTTCGCTCGAAGGGGCGATCCTCGAGCAGTCGCGCAACGCGCCGATCGCGATGGATCTGGCCGCCTCGAGTGCCGCCCTCTGCCCGACGCGCTTTCAGGCCTCGCAGTTTCCGCCGATCTTCGGCCGGGCGCTGACCGTGCTGCACGACGGGGTCGATACCACCTTCTTCAGCCCCGACGCGGCGGCCCGGCGCGCGACACTCGGGGGGCTCGTGGCCGAAGGCGCCCGCGTCGTCACCTATGCGACCCGCGGCATGGAGCCGCACCGGGGCTTCCCGGATTTCATGGCCGCGCTGCCGGAGATCCTCGCGTCCGATCCGAAGGCGGTGGCGCTCATTGCCGGCGAGAACCGCGTCGCCTATGGCGGCAGCCGCCAGCGCAAGACCGACTGGAAGGCCAAGGCGCTGGCCGAGCACGACCTCGACCCCGCCCGGGTGATCTTCACCGGGCGGCTTTCCTATCCCGACTATCTCGCGCTGCTCCGCCGATCGGATGCGCATGTCTACCTGACCGTGCCCTTCGTCCTCTCCTGGTCGATGCTCGAGGCGATGAGCACCGGCTGCGCAATGGTCGTCTCCGACACGGCCCCCGTGCTCGAGTTCGCCGACGAGAGCTCCGCCCGGCTCGTCGATCTCCGCGAGGCGGGGGCGCTCGCCGCCCGGGTCATCGAGACGCTCCGCGATCCGGAGGACAGCGCGGCCCGCCGCGCCGCGGCGCGCCAGCGTATCGTCTCGGATCTCGACATGCAGGATCTCTACCTCCGCAAGGCGCAGTTCCTCGGCAAGGTGATGACCGGCGGCCGAGGTTGAACTGTCGGGGTCGGGTGGTCTAAGGACGGGAAACGCGCGGCGCGCGGAACTCTCCGCCCGCTTCCCCATGGCGTTGCGCTGCGCCCGAAACCGGAAGTGTCCGGAAGAGACTGATACCATGTCGAAGCACAAGTACTATCCCTCCATGGGCGGCCTACCGCCCCAGTCGCAGCTCCTGTCCGGGCGCGCGGTCTTCACCGAAACCCATGCCGTCATCCCGAAGGGCGTGCTGAGCTCCATCACGGCAAGCCGCCTGCCGCATTGGGAAAACACGCTTGCCTGGGTGCTGGCCCGGCCGATGTCGGGCTTTGCCGAGACCTTCGCGCAGTATCTGATGGAAGTCTCGCCGGGCGGCGGTTCGGACCAGCCCGAGCCGGATCCGGGCGCCGAGGCCGTGCTCTTTCTCATGGAGGGCGAGCTCGACCTCACCATCCGCGGCGAGAAACATCATATCGTGCCAGGCGGTTATGTGTTCCTGCCGCCGGGCTGCCCCTGGTCGCTGCGCGTGGCGGGGCAGGGCACGGCGCGGTTCCACTGGATCCGCAAGCGCTACGAGGCCGCCGAGGGGATCGACCTGCCCGATGTCATCCTGGCCAACGACAACGACATCGCGCCCGAGGTCATGCCCGACACGGAGGGCCGCTGGTCCACCACCCGCTTCGTGCACTGGTCCGACATGCGCCACGACATGCATGTGACGATCGTCAACATGGAGCCGGGCGCGGTCATCCCTTTCCTCGAGACCCATGTGATGGAGCACGGGCTCTATGTGTTGCAGGGGCGCGGCGTCTACCGGCTCAATGACGAGTGGGTCGAGGTCGAGGCCGGTGATTTCATGTGGCTCCGCGCCTTCTGCCCGCAGGCCTGCTACGCCGGCGGGCCCAGCACCTTCCGCTACCTGCTCTACAAGGACATGAACCGCCACGCCCCGCTCGCCCTCCGTGCGCCGGCCCTTGGCGGCGCCGCACTGCCGAGGGCGGCCGAATAACGGAAGGGGGCTCCCCCGAGCCCCTCTCCGGGCAGGCAGGCCACGGTCTTCACTCCCTGCGCCGGGGCGGCGCATCGTCATGCGCAAGCGACACCTCCAGAGATGACTGTCGATCGGAATGGCAAGCTCAGCACGGTGGAGGACCGCCCCTTTCAGGCCGCGTTCCGTCCGGTGCTCGAGGCGGTCTCGTCGCAGCTGACGGATGCTGCCCCTTCGCCCCTTCACAGCCTTTATGTCTACGGCAGCGTGGCCGCGGGGGTGGCGCGACCGGGGATATCGGATCTGGACCTCTGCCTGGTCCTGAAGGCGCCGCCCACGGAGGCGGAGCGGGCGGACTTCGAGAGGATCCGCAGGGCGATCGAGGCCGAGCACCCCGTGGTCAGCAAGATCGATTTCGATATCGGCTCGATCGAGGACGTTTTCGCCCCGGACACGCGCCTCGCATGGCAGGTCTGGCTGAAGCACTATTGCCGGTGTCTCGCGGGCGCCGATCTGCGTGACGCACTTCCACTCTTCCAGCCCTCCCGTGCAGTCGCCGTGGCGATCAATGGCGATGTCGCACAGGTTCTGGAACGCTATCTGGGCCGGATTGCAGAAGAGCCTGCCCCGGAGCATGCCCGGCGTGTCATCCGGGCCGCCGCCCGCAAACTCATCCGGTCCACCAACATCCTGCGGCACCCGTCCGACACGGACTGGCCCGAAACCCTCGAGGATCATGTCCGGAAATTTCAGGCGCGCTTCCCGGAACAGGGGCGGGAGATCCTCTATCTGCTTGAGCAGGCGACCACTCCCGATGCGCTGGATCCTGACCGGGTGGCGGATCGTCTGCGCGCGTTTGCGACGTGGCTGCGCGCGCGTTCGGACATGGACGGAGGCGCGCGGCCCGAATAGCCGGGGCCGCGCACGAGAGTGAAAACGGCATTGGTCCGGCTCCGGAGCGGCGCCGCGGCTCAGCCCGCGACCACGTCCCAGGGCCGGTCGAACCAGTGCTCCTCGAGATTGGCTCCGTCGCCGATCCGGTCCACCACGGCAAAGAGGCCCGGCGCGTGCAGGGGTGTCAGCACCCCGTGCCAGGTGCCGCGGTGGAAATTGATCGCCTGTCCCGCCGCCGTGACGAAGGCCCGTGGCCGCCCTGGGCCCGCGGGCGTATCCGGGGCGACGATCACCAGAAACGGATGCCGGCTCATCGGCACGAAGGCCTGCGAGCCGCGCGGATGCCGCTCGACCATGTCGAGCCGGTAGGGCAGGCGCCTCGGCTCGGCCTTGAAAAGGTTCAGCCCCGCCCGGCCATCCGGTCCGAAATCGAGCTGCGCCCGGTCGTGCCAGCGCCCGCAGAGCCCGCGGTTGATGATCCGGTCGGGCGCGCCCTCGGCTTCAAGCACGTCGCCGAAGGGGGCGAAGGCTTCGGCCGTCAGCGGCTCGCTGCGGATCGTGTCGTCCTCGCCACTACCGCTCATGCCGGCAGCAGGTCCGCGAGTCGCAGCTCGGCGATGCGCTCGACCTGGGCGCAGGCGGTAGCCATTTCGGTCTCGCGGCTGTTGCCGAGCCGGGTGCGGAATGCCTCGAGGATCGAGGCCTTGGTGTTGTCGCGCACCGCGATGATGAAGGGGAAGCCGAACTTCGCGGTATAGGCGTCGTTGAGCTCGGTGAAGGCCGCACGCTCGGCATCCGTCAGCGCATCGAGCCCGACGGAAGCCTGCTCGGCAGTCGACTCGGCGGTGAGCCGTTTGGCTTCGGCAAGCTTCCCCGCCAGATCGGGATGCGCGGTCAGCACCCCGAGCCGCGCCTCGGGGCTCGCGCTCCGGAAGATGCGGGTGAGTGCGTTGTGCAGCCCCGCCGCCGTGTCATGCGCCGGCCCGAGCTCCAGCGCCCAAGCGCCCTCGGCGATCCAGGGCGAGTGCTCGTAGATCCCGCCATAGGCCGCGACGAACGCCTCGCGCGTCATTTCGGAGGGTCGCTCGCGGCGGTCGGGCGGAAAGGTCGCGATCCAGTGCTCGGCGATCTCGATCCGGCGCGCGAACCAGACATCGGCGTGGCTCTTGGCATACTCGAGGAAGCGGCGGAGCGCCATGACCCGCCCCGGCCGTCCGATCAGGCGGCAGTGGAGCCCGATCGAGAGCATCTTCGGCGCGCCGTCAAGCCCCTCGGCATAGAGCGCGTCGAAACTGTCCTTGAGGTAGGCGAAGAACTGGTCGCCCGCGTTGAAGCCCTGCGGTGTTGCAAAGCGCATGTCGTTGGCGTCGAGCGTGTAGGGGATGATGAGCTGGTCCCTTTCCCCGAAACGGCTCCAGTAGGGCAGGTCATCGGCGTAGCTGTCCGAGACATAGGCAAAGCCGCCTTCCTCGGCGGCGAGCCGCACGGTATTGGCCGAGCAACGGCCGGTATACCAGCCGCGCGGGCGTTCGCCCGTCACCGCCTCGTGGAGCGCGATCGCCTCCTGCATGTGGGCGCGCTCCGCCTCCGGCTCATAGGCCTTGTATTCGATCCACTTGAGCCCGTGGCTCGCGATCTCCCAGCCCGCCTCCTGCATCGCCCGCACCTGCGCGGGGCTCCGGGCCATCGCTGTCGCGACCCCGTAGACCGTCACCGGCACGTCCATTTCCGTGAAGAGCCGGTGGAGGCGCCAGAAGCCGGCCCGCGCGCCGTATTCGTAGATCGATTCCATGTTCCAGTGCCGCTCGCCCGGCCAGGGCGCGGCGCCGACGATCTCCGAGAGGAAGGCTTCGGAGGCGGCATCGCCATGGAGCACGGCGTTCTCGCCGCCCTCCTCGTAGTTGATGACGAACTGGAGCGCGATCTTCGCGCCCCCCGGCCATTTCGGATCGGGCGTGCGGGCACCATAGCCGTGCATGTCTCGGGGGTATCGCTTCATCGGGGTGTCTCCGTCACGCTTCGGGTCGGTGGCATCGGCCGGCTCCGGGGCCATACCGCATGTCATCGCATTTCCTTTCGCGGTGCAATACGCTCGCTGCCGAGCCACAGGACCGCAGTTCAGGAAAGGAAACAGCAATGGCCGGATATCTCACCACCCATGTGCTCGACGCCGCCCGCGGAACGCCCGCCGCCGGGATGGCGGTGGCGCTCTACCGGATCGAAGGCGAGGATCGCACGCTTCTGCGCGAGACGGTGACGAATGCGGATGGCCGGACCGACGCCCCGATCCTGCCCGAACCCGAGTTCGCCCCCGGCACCTACGAGCTGGTCTTCGCCGCCGGGGCCTATCTGGATGCGACGGGGGCGCCGGGCGAAACTCCGCGCTTTCTCGACATCATCCCGATCCGCTTCGGCATGGCCGATCCGACGCATTATCACGTGCCGCTCCTGCTCTCGCCCTACAGCTTCTCGACCTATCGCGGCAGCTGAAACCCCGGGCAACTGCCCAATATTGCCGCAGTGCAACGAATCTGCCTTGGCACGGGCAGGTTCACCACCCCATACTGCCGGCGAGACCGTGTTCTGGGCCCGAAGCGTGGGGAGTATGGATGTTCGAAGCCGCCATCATCTGGGAATGGATCGCCTTTGCCGTCAGGTGGACGCATGTGATCACGGCAATCGCCTGGATCGGATCGTCCTTCTACTTCATCGCCCTCGATCTCGGGCTCCGGAAGCCCCTCGTGCCGACGCTGGCCGATGGCGAGGAATGGCAGGTCCACGGCGGCGGGTTCTACCATATCCAGAAATACCTGGTCGCGCCCGAGAACATGCCCGATCATCTCGTCTGGTTCAAATGGGAGAGCTATTCGACCTGGCTCTCGGGGGCGGCGCTGCTGATGATCGTCTACTGGGCGGGGGCGAAGCTCTTCCTGATCGACCCGGAAAAGGCGGATCTGGCGGTCTGGCAGGGGATCCTGATCTCGGCGGCCTCGCTCTCGATCGGCTGGCTGATCTATGACCGGCTCTGCAAATCGCCGCTCGGCGAGAAGCCCACGCTGCTCATGCTGCTCCTCTTCGGGCTGCTGCTCGTCATGGGCTGGGGCTACAACCATGTCTTCACCGGCCGGGCGGTGATGCTGCATCTCGGGGCCTTCACGGCGACGATCATGACAGCGAACGTGTTCTTCGTCATCATGCCCAACCAGCGGATCGTTGTGGCGGATCTCAAGGCAGGTCGGGCACCGGATCCGAAATACGGCAAGATCGCGAAGCTTCGCTCGACCCACAACAACTACCTCACGCTGCCGGTCGTGTTCCTGATGCTCTCGAACCACTACCCGCTCGCCTTCGCCACCGAATACAACTGGCTGATCGCGGGGCTCGTGTTCCTGATGGGGGTCACGATCCGGCATTATTTCAACACCATGCATGCCCGGAAGGGCGAGCCGCGCTGGACCTGGCTTGCGACCGCGGTCCTCTTCATCCTCATCATGTGGCTGTCGACCCGGCCGATGTATTCGGAGGATTCGCTCGACGTCTCCGAGGCCTTGCCGCTCAGCGGCACCGAGCTGGTCCTGGCCGAGACGCCGGGATTCGAGGAGGCCCGCGACGCGGTGCTGGGGCGCTGTTCGATGTGCCATTCCCGCGAACCGTTCTATGAGGGCATCCACTGGCCGCCGCGCGGGATCGTGCTCGAGACCGATCACGACGTGCTCCGGGCCGCCCGGCAGATCTACATCCAGGCGGGTGTGACCCATGCCATGCCGCCGGCCAATGCCTCGTTCATGGAACAGTCCGAACGCGATGCGATCGTCCGCTGGTATCGCGCCGCACGGGAGAGCTGAGAGGCGGGTTTCCGGGAGCTTGCCGGAGGCGCGTTCACGGTGAAAACAGGGCTTTTCACCGTGAAAATCTGATCAACTATCTGATATCGCTTGAAATAGTGGTTAATGTTGCATGAATGGCCTGTGGTGGAGCCGTTGCCGCGGGTGCGCGGCTGCGGGGAGGGCCGCCATGTCGTCTGACGGTTTGCCGTCCGGGGCGCACCTGGAATCTGGCCTGGAGCCGCAGCCCGGCCGCGGGGCGTGATGGCACCGTTCGTGCCGCCGGGTTTCCGGGAGGAGGGGCGCTGTCGGGCGCTGGGGGTGTCGGACCGTCGCGGCTATTCGAAGAGATCGTCCTGACGGGACTGGGCGCGGGGGGGCTCGAGGCCGAGGTGCTGCCAGGCGCGGGCGGCGAGCATGCGGCCGCGCGGCGTGCGCTGGATGAGGCCCTCCTGCAGCAGGAAGGGCTCGATGACTTCCTCGACCGCGTCGCGGGCTTCCGAGAGCGCGGCGCAGATCGTCTCGACCCCCACCGGCCCGCCGCCGTAGTGCTCGGCGAGGTGGCGGATGTAGCGCCGGTCGGCGCCGTCGAGGCCGAGATCGTCCACGCCGAGGCGGTTGAGCGCGGCGTCGGCGATGGCGCGGTCGACCTTGCCGTTGCCCTCGACGATGGCGAAATCGACCACCCGGCGCAGCAGGCGGCCGGCGATCCGGGGTGTGCCGCGGGCGCGGCGGGCGATCTCGCGGGCGCCTTCGGGGGTTGCGTCGGCCTGCTGGAGGCGCGCGGCGCGGGTGACGATCTCGACGAGCTCGGCCTCGTCGTAGAACTCGAGCCGGACGGGAATGCCGAAGCGGTCGCGGAGCGGCGTGGTGAGAAGCCCGAGACGGGTCGTTGCGCCCACCAGCGTGAAGGGCTGGAGCTCGATGCGGACGGTGCGGGCCGCAGGGCCCTCGCCGATCACGAGGTCGAGCTGGAAATCCTCGAGCGCCGGATAGAGGATTTCCTCGACCGCCGGGTTGAGGCGGTGGATCTCGTCGATGAAGAGCACGTCCCGCGCGTCGAGATTGGTGAGGATCGCGGCAAGATCGCCGGCGCGCGCCAGTACCGGGCCGGAGGTCATGCGGAAGTTCACCCCGAGTTCGCGGGCCATGATCTGGGCGAGCGTGGTCTTGCCGAGGCCGGGGGGCCCGTAGAAGAGCGTGTGGTCCATCGCGCGGCCGCGGCGCCGGGCGCTTTCGATGAAGACCTGGAGATTGGCGCGCGCGGCCTTCTGGCCGATGAACTCGTCGAGGCTTTGCGGCCGCAGCGCGCGGTCGGCATCCTCGGGCAGGGGCTCCGGGCGGAGGGTCGGATCGGGCTCGCTCATCGGCTCATCCCTTCGGCGCGAGGAGGCGGAGTGCGGCGCGGATCAGCCCGGTGGCATCGTCGATCGTTGGCATCTCGGCGGCCTCCGCGATCGCCGCGGCGGCCTCGCCCTGGCCGTAGCCGAGATTGACCAGCGCCGAAAGCGCATCGGCCTGGGCGGCCGCATCGAGCCCGGCGGCGGGGACGGGATGTTCCGGCAGCGGGGCGTCTTCCTCGTCGATGAGGGCGACGGGGTCGGGGGCGGCGCGCCGGGGGGCCGCGGCGGAGAAGGCGGGGGCGGAGCCGGCCGCGCCCATCGCCATCACCTGCGGCGCCTTCGATTGCAGCTCGAGCACGATGCGCTGGGCGAGCTTCGGCCCGATGCCGGGTGCGGCGCGGATCGCGGCGGCATCGCCGAGCGAGAGCGCGCGGCCGACGCCTTCGGCGCCGAGGATGCCGAGGATCGCCAGGGCGCCCTTCGCGCCGACGCCCTGCACGGAGGTGAGCAGCCGGTGCCATTCGCGTTCGGCCAGCGTCCGGAAGCCGAAGAGCTGGAGCAGGTCCTCGCGCACCAGAAGCTCGGTGAAGAGCGCCACGGCCTCGCCGGGGGCGGGCATGGCGGCGAGCGTGCGCTCGGAGCAGTAGACGATATAGCCGACGCCACCGGTGTCGATCAGCACATGGTCGGTGCTGCGGTAGTCGAGGCGGCCCGCGATCTTGCCGATCATGCCCGTGCCCCCGCGATCGCGGCGGCGAGCCGGCCCTGGAACTGGGCGTGATGGGCATGGCAGAGGGCGATGGCCAGCGCGTCGGAGGCATCGGGGCCGGCGAGCTTCACCGGACCGAGCTGGAGCTTCACCATGTGCTCGACCTGGGACTTTTCGGCATGGCCGACGCCGACCACCACCTTCTTCACCGCATTGGGCGCATATTCCGCCACCGGGAGCCCGGCCTGGGCCGGCACGAGCAGGGCGATGGCGCGGGCCTGGCCGAGCTTGAGGGTGCCGGCGGCGTCCTTGTTGACGAAGGTCTGCTCGACGGCGGCGGTTTCCGGGGCATGGGCGTGAAAGACGGCGGTGAGCTGGGTGTGGAGGCTCAGGAGGCGCGTGGCGAGATCCTCGCCCTCCGAGGCGCAGACGCCATTGGCCACATGGGTGAGCGAACCGCCCGCGACATCCACGATTCCCCAACCCGTCCGGCGCAAACCCGGATCGATCCCGATGACGCGCATTTGCTGCCGTCCTTCTTGCTGCTCGACGATGCCATACCACGGGGGCTCGGATGCCGCCAAGTCCAACACGGGCCGCGTGAACAAAATGCTAACTCCCTTGCGCCCATTGCATGACAGCCATGCTGCCACACAGCTTGCTCGGGATAGGCAAGAGGCTTATCTGCATCGCGCTACGGGGTGCATCACGCACCCCGATTCTACTTAGACGTGAGTGCAGAAAATGTTTGCGTTGCAGAGTAACCGTTCCGTGCCGATGGGCGCCATCACCACCTATCAGGTGATCGACCTGTTCGACCGGGGCCTTGCTGTGGTTCGGGCCTGGATCGCCGCCCGCCACACGCGTGCGTGTCTCGAGTCCCTGAGCGATGCCCAGCTGGCCGATGTCGGCCTCAAGCGTGGCGATATCGATGCGATCGCCGCCCGTCTGGCGCGGCATCATGCATAAGCCGCCGCGTCAGCGCGCCGGCTTTCTCAGCACGAGTACCGACCATTCGCCGCGGCGCACGAGCTGCTGCCGCGCGAAACCCCAGCCCCGGTAGACCCTCTCGACCGAGATCGCCTGCCGGGTCAAGATCCCCGACAAGACCAGAATTCCGCCCGGCGCCAGATGCGAGCGCATGTCCGGTGCAAGCCGCTTGAGCGGACCGGCGAGGATGTTCGAGAGAATCAGGTCGTAGGGTGCGTTCTCGCGCAGCGCAGGATGCCGGAAGCCCGGCGCCGTGACGCAGCGGATCCGCCCGGTCAGGTCGTTTGCCCGCACATTCGCTGTCGCCGTTATCGTTGCGAGCGCATCGATGTCGGAGGCGATGATCCGCGCCGCCGGGAAGACCCGCGCCGCCGCCATCGCCAGCACGCCCGTGCCGCCGCCGATATCGGCGATCCGGCGCGGCGCGATCCTCTGCCGCACCAGCCCGTCGAGCGCGAGAAGGCAGCCCTGGGTGGTGGCGTGATGGCCGGTGCCGAAGGCGAGAGCCGCCTCGATCTCGAGCCCGATCAGGTTCGAGGGGATCGTGTCGCGATCATGGCTGCCGTAGACGACGAAGCGGCCGGCGCGCACCGGGGAGAGCCCGGCGCGGACCTGGGCCATCCAGTCCTTCGTGCCGACCGGCGCGACGCTGAAGGCGGGGGCGCCGTTGGCGGCGGCGAGGAGGGCGAGCATCGCCTCGTCGGGCGCGCCCTCGAAATAGGCGCTCACCTCCCATATCCCGCTGCCGTCGTCGCGGTCATGGGTGCCCGAGGCCTTCGGGGCCGGATACATCTCGTCGAGCGCGTCGAACAGCGCCTCTGCGGTGGCGCGGCCGGTGACCGCGGTGACGGCGTGATAGAGGGTCAAGGCACACTCCCGTTTGTTGCCGCCGATTAGGCGCGCACCGCGCCGGGGTCAAGGCGCTTCCCCGCCCGTTAGTTGCGAATGAATCGCAACACAGTTGACAATTGCGAATCGTTCGCAAAATGATGTGGCTTGTGGCACAACGCCAGTCAGGAACAAGGATGATCCGATGACACGCCTGCCCGTCCGGCTTCTCGCGACGACGACATTGACGATGCTTTTCGCCCATGCCGCCTCCGCCGACGCGGACCGGCTGAAGGCGGTCACCTCCTTCACCGTGCTGGCCGACATGGCGCAGAACGTGGCGGGGGACGCCGCCGACGTGGTCTCGATCACCCGGCCGGGCGCGGAAATCCACGGCTACGAGCCGACGCCGCGCGACATCGTGGGGGCGGCGGATGCCGATCTCATCCTCTGGAACGGGCTCAACCTCGAGCTCTGGTTCGAGCAGTTCCTCGTCAATCTCGGCGACATTCCCTCGGTCACGCTCTCGGAGGGGATCGAGCCGCTGCCGATCGCGCAGGGCTCCTACGCCGGCAAGCCCAACCCGCATGCCTGGATGGGGCTCGAGACCGCGCTCGTCTATGTCGACAACATCGCCGCGGCCTTCTCGGAATACGATCCGGCGAATGCCGCGACCTATGCGGCCAATGCCGAGGCCTACAAGGCGGAGCTGCGCGCGGCCATCGAGCCGATGCGCGCGGCCATCGCCGAAGTGCCGGAGGAAAAGCGCTGGCTGGTGACCTGCGAGGGCGCCTTCAGCTATCTCGCCCGCGATTTCGGCTTGCGCGAGCTCTATCTCTGGCCGATGAACGCCGATCAGGTCGGAACGCCGCAGCAGGTCCGCGCGGTGATCGACGGGGTGCGGGAGAACGACATCCCGGTGGTCTTCTGCGAGAGCACGGTCAACACCGCACCCGCGCAGCAGGTCGCGCGCGAGACCGGCGCGGCATACGGCGGCGTGCTCTATGTCGACAGCCTCTCGGACCCCGACGGCCCGGTGCCGACCTATCTCGATCTGCTCCGCGTCACCTCGCAGACCATCGCCGACGGCCTGACCGGCGGAACGGAGTGAGCCCCGCCCGAAGAGGAAACCCGCCCGTGCCCGCCATGACAGATCCCCGTCCGGACGCGCCAGCCGCCAATGATCCCGGCGGCGGCATCCGCGCCCGGCACCTGACCGTCACCTACCGCAACGGCCATACCGCGCTGACGGATGCGAGCTTCGAGATCCCGAAGGGCACGATCACGGCGCTGGTGGGCGTGAACGGCGCCGGGAAATCGACGCTCTTCAAGGCCATCATGGGGTTCGTGCCGGCCGCGCGCGGCGAGATCCAGCTGCTCGGCCGCCCGGTCCGCCAGGCGCTCCGGGAGAATCTCGTCGCCTATGTGCCGCAGGCCGAGGAGGTCGACTGGGCCTTTCCGGTGCTGGTCGAGGATGTGGTGATGATGGGCCGCTACGGCCACATGGGCTTCCTGCGGCGTCCGCGGGCGGCCGACCATGCCGCGGTCGACGCGGCGCTGCAGCGGGTCAACATGCAGGATTTCCGCCGCCGGCAGATCGGCGAGCTCTCGGGCGGGCAGCGCAAGCGGGTATTTCTCGCCCGCGCGCTTGCCCAGGAGGGGCGGGTGATCCTGCTCGACGAGCCGTTCACCGGCGTCGATGTGAAGACCGAGGCGCAGATCATCGAGCTTCTGCGCGCGTTGCGCGACGAGGGGCGGGTGATGCTGGTCTCGACCCACAACCTCGGCTCGGTGCCGGAATTCTGCGACCGGACCGTGCTGGTGAAGGGCACCGTGCTGGCCTATGGCCCGACCGAGACCACCTTCACCGCCGCGAACCTCACCCGCGCCTTCGGCGGCGTGCTGCGCAGCCTGACGCTCGGGGGCGCCGATCTCCACGACGACGACGACCCGCGCAAGCTCAGCATCCTCACCGATGACGAGCGACCTTTCGTGCAATACGGCGAGGAGACCCAGCGCCAGGAGCGCGCCAAGCCATGATGGCCCATCTCCTCGAGCCCTTCTCCTATGGCTACATGACGAATGCCATGTGGGTCTCGGCGCTGGTCGGCGGGGTCTGCGCCTTTCTCTCGGCCTATCTCATGCTCAAGGGCTGGTCGCTCATCGGTGATGCGCTCTCGCATTCGGTGGTGCCGGGCGTCGCGGGGGCCTACATGCTGGGCCTTCCCTTCGCGCTCGGGGCGTTCATCGCGGGCGGCCTGGCCGCGGGGGCGATGCTCTTTCTCAGCGACCGCTCGGGGCTCAAGGTCGATGTCATCATCGGCCTCATCTTCACCGCCTTCTTCGGCCTCGGGCTCTTCCTCATCTCGATCAACCCGGTGTCGGTGAGCGTCCAGACCATCACCATGGGCAACATCCTCGCGATCACGCCGGCGGATACGGCACAGCTCGCGATCATCGGTTTCGTCTCGCTCGCGATCCTGCTCGCGAAGTGGAAGGACCTGATGGTGACCTTCTTCGACGAAACCCATGCCCGTTCGATCGGCTTGCGCCCGGGTCTGCTCAAGGCGGTGTTCTTCGTGCTGCTCTCGGCCTCCGTGGTGGCGGCGATGCAGACGGTGGGGGCGTTTCTCGTCATCGCCATGGTGGTGACGCCGGGGGCGACCGCCTATCTGCTCTGCGACCGGTTTCCGCGGCTCATCGCACTTTCGGTCGCGATCGGGGCACTGACCGGGTTCTTCGGCGCCTGGGCGAGCTATTTTCTCGACGGTGCGACCGGGGGCGTGATCGTGACGCTGCAGACCGCGATCTTCCTCACGGCCTTCATCCTCGCCCCGAAGCACGGGATTCTCGCCGCGCGCCGCAAGGCCGCGCGTGGCCTGCGCGAGGCCGATGCGGCGGCGGCGGCCGGGGCGGAGGAGGCGGCGCCATGAGCGAGGGCCTGCTGCTTCCCTTCCAGTTTCCCTTCATGCTGAATGCCTTCTGGATCTGCGCCATCGTCGCGGTGCCGACCGCGCTGCTCTCCTGCTTCCTGGTGCTGAAGGGCTGGGCGCTGATGGGCGATGCGATCAGCCATGCGGTGCTGCCGGGGATCGTGCTGGCCTATATCACCGGGGTGCCGCTCATCCTCGGCGCGTTCGGCGCCGGCATGATCTGCGCGCTGCTCACCGGGTTTCTCGCGAGCAACAGCCGGGTGAAGCAGGATACGGTGATGGGCGTCGTCTTCTCCGGCATGTTCGGGATCGGCATCATCCTCTACACCTCGATCGAATCCGGCGCGCATCTCGACCACATCCTGTTCGGAAACCTGCTTGGCGTGGGGCCGGAGGATCTGCGCACGGCGGGCGCGATCTCGCTCGTGGTCTCGCTGCTGCTCGTGCTGCGCTGGAAGGATCTGCTGCTCCATGCCTTCGATCCGGCGCAGGCGCGGGTCTCGGGGCTGCCGGTGGCGCTGCTTCACTACGGGCTGCTGACGCTGCTTTCGATGACGATCGTCGCGACACTCTCGGCCACGGGGCTGATCCTTGCGGTGGGGCTGCTGATCTCGCCCGGCGCCATCGCCTTCCTGCTGGTGCGGAGTTTCGGGCGGATGCTTGCCGTGGCGGTCGCGGTCAATCTCGCGGCGATGCTCGGCGGCACCTATGCGAGCTTCTTCATCGGGAGCGCGCCGGCGCCGACGATCATCCTGATCCTGACGGCGATCTTCGTGCTGGCCTTTCTCCGCCGCCTCCACCTCGCGCACAGGGCCGGGCAGGGCGCGGCATAGCGCGGGAGAGGGGCTTGCGGCCGGCGGGCCTGCGGGCGTATCCCGCGGGTCTTCCACGGCCCATTGCCTCGCTGCGCGCGCGGGGGCACTCTGGGGCCGGTTTCCCACACGAGGTTCATCAGGACATGATTCAGGCGCTCAGCCTCCTCTTTCTCTGCCAGCTGGCCGGCGAGGTGGCCGTGCGGCTGACCGGGCTCACCTTTCCCGGCCCCGTGCTCGGCATGGGGTTTCTCTTCATCATCCTGCTTCAGCGCGGCCGCACCGGGCCGGGGCTCGATGCGGTGACCGACACGATCCTGCGCAATCTCTCGCTTCTCTTCGTGCCGGCCTCGGTCGGCGTGATCCAGCAAGCGGGGCTCATCGCCGCCAACTGGTTCGCGATCAGCGTCGCGGTGGTGATCTCGACGCTCGTCACGCTCACGGTGACGGTCTGGACCTTCCGCGGGGTGGCGCGGCTTCAGGAGCGGAGGCGGGCGCAATGAGCGGGGCGGCGGGCAATATCACCGGGGTCTGGGTCTATCTCTCCGAAACGCCACTCTTCTGGCTCACGGCGACGCTGGTCGCCTATCTGATCGGCGATGCGTTCTCGGCGCGTTGCGGGCGGCATCCGCTGGCGAACGCGGTGGTCGTCGCCGTGGTGCTGCTGGTCGGGGTGCTTCTGGTCACCGGCACCCCCTACAGCACCTATTTCGAAGGGGCGCAGTTCGTGCATTTCCTGCTCGGCCCCGCCACCGTCTCGCTCGCGGTGCCGCTCTGGCGCAACCGGATGGCGGTGAAGCGCAACCTGCTGCCGATGTGCATCGCCCTCGTCGCGGGCTGCCTCACCGCGATCGTCTCGGCGGTGGGGGTCGCCTGGGCGCTGGGCGCTCCGGCGCCGATCCTCGCCTCGCTCGCGACGAAATCGGTGACGGCCCCCATCGCCATGGCGCTGACCGACACGATCGGAGGCATCCCGCCGCTCGCCGCGGTGCTGGTGATGTTCACCGGCATCTTCGGCGCGGTGGTGGTGACGCCGCTCATGAACGCGATGCGGATCCGCGACTATGCCGCGCGGGGGTTCGCCGTCGGGGTGGCGAGCCATGGTATCGGCACGGCGCGGGCGTTTCAGGTGAGCGAGGAGGCCGGCACCTATGCAGGCATCGCCATGGGGCTCAACGGCGCCCTGACCGCGCTCGTCTTCCTGGTGCTGCCGCTGCTCTTCTGAGCTTGGGGGCGCGCCGGGGAGGCTGCCGGCGCCCGCTCGCGAAAAAGTTAATAAAAGGTTGACCGATGGCGTGTCATCGGCATGATTTCGCTCATGTGATTTGAGCATCAGGGGAGCCTGACCGGATTCTGGCGCTGCAAGAGGCGGCCGCATCGATTTTCATGTTCTGTTTTCCCTTGGCGGCCTCGACGAGGCCGGGGTTGCGCCTCGTAAGCTCAGTCCGTTCCCGGCCTCTCCGTTGCTTGAAAGGGCCACTCACGTCTCCGCCGCGGGCGGGCGGCGGCGGACAACGGGGGAAGAAACATGCCGGACATCAGCGTAACGAGCATCTCGACGGTCGAGGGCAGCTCCGACTATCTGGAATACACCATCTCGCTGTCGTCGGAATCGACCGAGCCGGTGACGGTGGGCTATCGGCTGCTGCCGGGCACCGGGCTCTCGGGGGCGGGATTCGACTATTACGGCAGCTCCGGCACCATCACCTTCAATCCCGGCGAGACACTCCAGACGGTTTCCGTGCGAAGCTATTCCGACCGGCTGGCGGAGACCGACGAGGCGGTGGTCCTCGAGCTCTTCGATCCGACCAATGGCGATCTTCCGGCGGGAATGGCCACCTTGCGCACCACCGGCTGGATCCTCGACGACGACAATGCGGGTGTGACGCGGGCCATGTTCGTCGGAAACCCGCTCATCCGCGAGGGCGATTCGGGCGGGCGGGATGCGGTTTTCACCATCGGCGTCTCGGAAGCCTATACCACCGATGTCACGCTGAGCTACCGGACCGTCGCGGGCACGGCCACGGCGGGCGAAGATTTCGTCGCGAAAAGCGGCACGGTGAGGCTTCCCGCCGGCGAGACGGAGGTGGAGGTTTCGGTGCGTGTGCTCGGGGACCGCGCCGTCGAGACGAGCGAGACCTTCTTTCTCGACGTGACGCCGCCCTCCGGCGTCGGAAGCGGCGCCACGGGCACGGTGGGCGAAGCGCGCATCATCGATGACGACAGCGCGAGCGGCTTGCCGACGCTCTCGATCGAAAGCCAGAATACCTCCGAGATCAGCAACACCTATCTGAACTACACCGTGACGCTCTCGGAGCCGCACACGGAAACGGTTACTGTCGGCTACCGCAGTCTCCCCGGTTCGGCTTGGGCCGGTCCCGATTACTACCACACCTCGGGCACGCTTATCTTCGCGCCTGGCGAGACCTCGAAGCTCATCAGCGTCCGCGCGTACAACAACCGGGAAAGCGAGGCGGACGAGTCGGTCGTTGTCGAGCTCTTCAACCCGACGGAGGCGAAATTCGCGGGCGACATGCCGCGGGCGCGCGCGACCAGCTGGATCCTCGACGACGAGAATCCGGGAACGACGCGGGCGATCTCGGTCAGCGATGCGCAGGTCGTGGAGGGCGGTGGCACCCGCACTGCCGAGTTCACCGTGAGCCTCTCGGAAGCCTTCACGTCCGACACCACGATTTCCTACACCACGAAGGACGGGCTCGCGCGGGCGGGCAAGGACTACCAGAAGACAGAGGGCAGCCTGACGTTTCTGGCGGGCCAGACAGAGGCGGCGGTGCAGGTGAACGTGCTGGGCGACCGGCAGCATGAGGGGGCCGAGGATTTCTTCCTCGTGCTCGACATACCCTCAGGTGTCGCGCCCGGCAGCACGGGAACGGTGGGCAAGGCCACGATCCTCGACGACGATGCCCCGGGCCGCCTGCCGTCGATCAGTATCGACAGCACACCGGCTTACGAGAACGGCGATTACCTCTACTACACCGTCACGCTCGCGGAAGCCTATCGCGAGACCGTCACGGTCGTCTACAGGAGCCGCAGCGGGTCTGCGCTGGAGGGCGCTGACTACTATGCGGTCAGCGGCACGCTTTCCTTCGCTCCGGGCGAGACCTCCCGGACGGTGGCGGTGCGAGCCTACAATGATCGGCTGAACGAGTCCGATGAGAGCGTTTTCCTGGATCTCTACAATCCGACCAACGGTGTCCTGAGCGGCGGAGCGCCCACACTGAGCGCGACCAACTGGATCCGCGACGACGACTACGTCGGAACGACGCGGGCGCTGCAGGTCTCCGATGCCGAGGTCGTCGAGGGGAATGCGGGCACGAAGCTCGCGGCATTCCGGATCAGCCTGTCGGAAGCCGCCGCGACGGATCTGAGCTTCGACTACAAGACGGTGGACGGCTCGGCTCAGGCGAAAAGGGACTACGTCCCCACCTCCGGCACGTTGACCTTTGCCGCCGGACAGACCGAGGCGGTGGTGACCGTCGCGGTCAAGGGCGACCGTCTGATCGAGGGCAGCGAGGATTTCTTCCTCGCGCTCGACCCGCCCGGAAGCGGTTTCGGCAGCGGCGCCGAGGGCGCGGTCGGCAAGGCGGTGATCCTGGAGGATGACAGCAGCGGGCGTTTGCCCACGATCACGCTCGAGGGCGCCAAGGCGCAGGAGGGGGATGCCTATCTGCCCTTCACCCTCACGCTGTCCAAGGCCTCGAGGGAAACCGTCACTGTGGCTTACCGTACGGTCGATGGCACCGCAGGTGACGATTATCCTCTCGACTATTATCCGAGCACCGGCACGGTCAGCTTCGCTCCCGGGGAGACGTCCAGGACGGTCAGCGTGCGGACCTTTGACTACGAAACAGATGAAATCGACGAGTACATGACCCTTGAGGTCTTCGATGCCAGGAACGCGGTGCTTGCGGGCGATGGCACTCGCCTTTCGGCCACGGGATGGATCTTTGACAAGGACAATCTCGGGACGACGCGGGCGCTGGCGATCTCGTCGCCGGTGGTGGAGGAGAGCAATGTCTCGGGGCAGACCTTCGCCGTCTTCAACGTGAGCCTCTCCGAGGCGGCCGACAGCCGCATCCGGCTCCGCTACGAGACGCTCGACGGCACGGCGAAGGCCGGGCGCAACGGGGACTACCAGGCGACATCGGGGGCGCTCGTCTTCGAGCCGGGTCAGACCGAGACGAGTGTCCGGGTCGCGATCAACATGGACGGCAAGCTCGAGGACACCGAGACCTTCCGTCTGCGCATCGTGCCCTCCTCGATCGGCAGCCTGATCGCGAGGGGCACGGATGGCGCCACGGCGACCGCGTTCATCCAGGACAGCACGATCCATGGCACGGGCCGCAATGACCGGCTCACGGGCACCGCGCTTGCGGATGCGATCTTCGGGCAGGGTGGCAACGACACACTGAGAGGTGGGGTGGGCAACGACACGCTGAACGGCGGCACCGGCAGCGACCGGCTGGACGGCGGCCCCGGCGCCGATCAGATGGTGGGCGGCAGCGGCAACGATCTCTTCTATGTCGACAATGCCCGCGACCGGGTGGTCGAGACGGCGAGGGGCGGCCGGGACACGGTGCGGAGCTCGGTCGACCACACCCTGGCGCAGAATGTCGAGGCGCTGGTGCTCACCGGCAAGCGGCCAATCGACGGCAGCGGCAATGATGGCGACAATACCCTGGTCGGCAACAATGCGGCCAACCGGCTGCTGGGCGGGGCGGGCAGTGACGTTCTCTCGGGCCAGAACGGCGGGGACGTCCTGCGCGGCGGCAGCGGCCACGACCGGCTGAAAGGGGGTGGCGGCAACGACATCCTCGACGGCGGTACCGGGCGGGACACGATGGATGGCGGCGCCGGCGCCGACACCTTCGTTTTCCGGAGCGCAAACGAGAGCGCCGTCGGCCGCAACCGTGACGTGATCCAGAGCTTCGACAAGGCGCGCGACGTGATCAACCTCTCGGCGATCGACGCCGACGTGACGCAGAGGGGCGATCAGAGCTTCGATTTCATCGGCCGCGACGGATTCTCGGGCCATGCAGGCGAGCTGCGCCTCCGCAACGGGCTGTTGCAGGCCGACACCGACGGCGATGGCCGGGCGGAGTTCGAGGTCTCGGTCTCGGGGCACGCCTCGCTGTCGGACGATCACTTCATCCTCTGAGCCTCCGGGCCTGCGCCCCGGCCGGGGCGCAGGCGGGCTCAGGGGCGGCTCACCGCAAGCGGGGTCACCTCGATGCCGAAGGAGACCTTCGGCTGCGGCGGGAAGGGGGCCTCCAGCGGTTCCGATGCGCCGGGGCTCACCGTGCTCTCCCAGAGCGCGGAAAGCCGCGCGGCGATGTGTTCGACCGAGCCCGGCTTTTCCCGCCAGGTGAGAAGCAGCACCGGGCCCGCGGCCGCATCGGGCGGGGGCCCCGGATGCTGCGGGCTTGCCACCGGCAGGTCGGGGCGCCAGTAGATCAGGCTGCCCGCGAGCCAGTCGGGGGCTGCAATGATGCGCGTGGGCGCCGGGTGCCGGGCGAGCGCGGCCGCGGCGAGATCCGCGACGGGCGCGCGGCGCAGCGCGGGATGGCCGGGATCGCCGTAGCGGATATGCACGGCGAGCGCGACGGCCACGAGGCAGACAAGCCCGGCGATTACCCTGACAAGGATCCGCCGCCCCGCGGGGCCGATCCGCCGCAGTGCGACGAGCGCCAGGAGCGGGGCGCCGAGATAGATCACCGGAAGGAGCCAGATGTCGCGGACATGGGTGGTTCCGGTCGCGGCGATCCCGAGCGCGGTGAACCCGACGCCGATCAGCAGCACGCGCAACAGAAACCCCTCCAGCGGCCCGGCCACCGCATCGGCCATCGGCGGGGCCGCGCGCCGCCAGCGGATCAGGCCGAGGATGAGGCCGGCCAGGGCAAGGCAGCCGAGCAGATCCTTGCCGAGCTCGATGAGGCCGCGCCCGGCGATGGCCGGGGACCACGCGGCGCGCTTGAGTTCGCCCGCCGAGGAGAGCGCGAGATCGGGGTGGAGGACCGCCCAGCCGTAGGGGGGAGCCATGATGAGCACGGCGACCCCGGCCGCGATCAGCAGCCCCTTGCCCGCGAGCCGGGTGCGCAGCCCGGGGGTGAGAAGGGCCGCGCCGAGGAGGCTTGCGGGCACGAGCGCGAAGTTCACCTTGGACAGCATGCCGAGCCCGACAAGGAGGCCGAAAAGCGCCCAGCCGCCGCGCCGGCCCTGCAGCGTGCGGGTCCAGAAGGCGAGCGTGGTGAGCGCCGCCATGGTCAGCACCAGCACGGAATGGGTCATGTCGCGCTGGCAGTCCCAGGCGATCTGCGGCACGAGGAAGAGCCCGAGGGTGGCGAGCCCCGCCACGTCGGGGGGGTGGGTGCTGCGCAGAAGCCGCCAGACGGCGAGATAGAACCCGGCGAGCAGGATGTTCTTGAGAATCGCGAGGGCAAGCAGCGGATCGCCGACCAGCCCGAGCACGCCCCATTGCAGCCAGGAGTAGAGCGGTGGCTGCGGCCCGTAGCCCCAGGCAAGCTGCTGGCTCCAGAGCAGCATCTGCGCCTCGTCAAGCCCGAGCCCGCCGCCGAGCAGCCGCCGCCAGGCCACCTGAAAGGCGAAATAGAGGCAGATCACCAGCGGCCAGACCCAGGGGCCTGGCCCGGCGTTTCGTTCGGTATTCGAGGCGGTATCCGTCATGACACGCCGCCTACAGCAATGCGCGGGCCGGGAAAAGCGGCGGCGTTCCGTGCACTGCGGCAAAGCGATGCGGCAAGTGCGTTGCTCGCCACCCGATCCCGCTCTAGTTCTTGTGAAGCCGAGGGATGTGGGATCCCGCCCGGTCCGGCCGCAGGCCGGGGCGGACAGGCATAAAAGGGAGACAACCGTATGGGCCTTTTCGGCATTATCCTATCGCTCCTGTTGCTCATGTACCTCGCCTACAGGGGCATCAACGTTCTGATCCTCGCTCCGATCCTCTCGCTTCTGGCGGTGCTGCTGTCGGGCAACATTCCGGTGCTCGCGACCTATACGCAGGTCTTCATGAAGGCGCTCGGGAACTATCTCATCACCTATTTCCCGCTCTTCATGCTCGGCGCGATCTTCGGCAAGCTGATGGCCGACAGCGGCTCGGCGCGCGCCATCGCCGAGTGGTGCGTGCGCAAGCTCGGGGCGCATAACGCCGTCGTCGCGATCGTGCTCTCCTGCGCGATCCTGACCTATGGCGGCGTCTCGCTCTTCGTGGTGGCCTTTGCGGTCTATCCGATTGCCGCAGCCCTCTTCCGCCGCTCCGACATCCCCAAGCGCTTCATTCCGGCCGCCATCGCGCTCGGCTCGTTCACCTTCACCATGACGGCTCTGCCGGGCACGCCCGCGATCCAGAACGCGATCCCGATGCCCTATTTCGGCACCACGCCCTTCGCCGCCCCGGTCTTCGGCACGTTTGCCGCGCTCATCATGTTCTTCGGGGGTGTCTACTGGCTGCGCTTCCGCATCGCGCGGTCGGGCGCACGCGGCGAGGGCTATGGCACGCACCCGCGGGTCTCGGCCGACAGCGACCTCGCCCAGGATGCCTCGCTCCCGAGCTTCGCGGTGGCCATCGCGCCGACCGTCCTCGTGATCGTGCTGAACGCGGTGCTCACCTATCTCATCATTCCCAATCTCGACACGAGCTATCTCGCCGAGGCCCGCTATGGCGAGACCGACGTCACCAAGGTCCGCGGGATCTGGGCGATCATCGTCGCCCTCGTCGCCTCGATCCTCCTGCTGATCGTGCTCAACCGCAGCCGGCTCCAGCACCTCAAGGACAGCATCAACACCGGGACCATGGGCTCGTTGCTTCCGGTCTTCAACACGTCCTCCGAGGTCGGCTACGGCGCGGTCATCGCCTCGCTTCCGGCCTTTGCCGTGGTGCGCGACGCGGTGCTGAACGTCTCGTCAAATCCGCTCATTTCGGTCGCGGTTGCGACCAACGTGCTTGCGGGCATCACCGGCTCGGCCTCGGGCGGCATGTCGATCGCGCTGCAGACGCTCGGCGAGCAGTTCAACCAGCTCGCGATCGAGAACGGCATCAGCCCCGGCCTGATGCACCGGGTGACGGCCCTCTCCTCGGGGGGCTTCGATGCGCTGCCCCATAACGGCGCGGTCATCACTCTGCTCGCGATCTGCGGGCTCACGCACCGCGAATCCTATTTCGACATCTTCATCTGCGCGGTGCTGATCCCGGTCTTCGCGACGATCTGCGTCATCATCCTCGGGTCGATGGTGTTCTGAGGCCGAATGGCCCCGGCGCCGTCCGGGAGAGAAGACGGCGTGGTGCCGGGAGGCTTCCCGGCACCCGTAATCCGGGCCGACTGGCCATTTGCCAATGCGGCAACGGATGGTTAATGCTCGGAGCTATAGCATTGCGAGGTGATCATGCGGCCGGTTGTTCTCATCATTCTTGACGGTTGGGGGCTCAGCCCCTCGCGCGAAGCCAATGCCGTCGCGCTCGGCAACACGCCGAATTTCGACCGGATCTGGGAGACCTGCCCGCACAATACGCTCACGGCCTGCGGCAATGCCGTCGGCCTGCCCGAAGGCCAGATCGGCAATTCCGAGGTCGGGCACACCAATATCGGCGCGGGCCGGGTGGTCTGGATGGATCTTCCCAAGATCGACAAGGCGATCGAGGACGGGAGCTTTGCGGCGAATGCCGCGCTCAAGACCTTCATCGAGAAGGTGAAATCCTCCGGTGGAGTGGCGCATATCGCGGGGCTCGCCTCGCCCGGAGGGGTGCATTCGCACCAGCGCCACATCGCCGCGACCGCCGCCGAGATCACGCGGGCGGGCGTGCCGGTGCTGATCCATGCCTTCCTCGACGGGCGCGACGTGCCGCCGAAATCCGCCGCCGGTCAGGTTGCCGATCTCGAGGCCGCGCTGCCCGAGGGGGCGAAGATCGCCACGGTTTCGGGCCGCTTCTACGCCATGGACCGCGACAACCGCTGGGATCGGGTCGAGCAGGCGGTGAAGGCTATCCTGCGCGCAGAGGGCGAGCACGCCGCCAGTGCTGCCGAGGCGATCGCGGCCGGTTACGCACGCGGCGAGACCGACGAGTTCGTGACCCCCACGGTCATCGGCGACTATGCGGGCGCGAAGGACGGCGACGGGCTCTTCTTCGCGAATTTCCGCGCCGACCGGGCGCGCGAGATCCTCTATGCCCTCGTCGATCCGGAGTTCGACGGGTTTGATGCCGG
Source organism: Amaricoccus sp. B4 (assembly GCF_043226085.1). Lineage (NCBI taxonomy): Bacteria > Pseudomonadati > Pseudomonadota > Alphaproteobacteria > Rhodobacterales > Paracoccaceae > Amaricoccus > Amaricoccus sp. B4. The sequence goes on along the minus strand of NZ_CP171225.1, from coordinate 1,888,723 downwards.
AACGCGCCCCGCCTGGTCGGCCAAGCTCGGCATGGTGGAGTACTCCAGCAAGCTCAACACGTTCCTCGAAGTGGTCTTCCCGTCGGAGGAGATCGTCAACACGCTCGGCGGCTGGCTCGCGGGCAAGGGGCTCAAGCAGTTCCGCATCGCCGAGACCGAGAAGTATCCGCATGTGACCTTCTTCCTCAACGGCGGGGTCGAGGTGCCGGAGGCGGGCGAGGAGCGTTACATGGCGCCGAGCCCGAAGGTGCGGACCTATGACATGCAGCCGGAAATGTCGGAGCCGGAGGTCGCAGAGCATCTGGCCGCGGCGATCCGCTCGGGCGAATACGCGCTCATCGTCTGCAATTTCGCCAACCCGGACATGGTCGGCCATACCGGCGATCTGGCCGCGGCGATGAAGGCGGTCGAGGCGGTGGACCAGGGCCTCGGCGAGGCGCTCGAGGCGATCAAGGAGATGGGCGGATCGGTGATCGTGACCGCGGATCACGGCAATTGCGAGGTGATGGTCGATCCCGAGACCGGCGAGCCGCACACGGCGCACACGCTCAACCCTGTGCCGGTGATTCTCGTTGGCGGGCCCGAGGGCGCGACGCTGCGCTCGGGGGGCGTGCTGGGCGATCTCGCGCCGAGCCTGCTCGAGCTCATGGGGATCGAGAAGCCGGCCGAAATGACCGGCAAGAGCCTGATCGTCCCTGCATGAGGCCGCGGCTCCGCATCGCTGCGTTCACGCTGGTGGCCGGTCTCGCCGGGGCCGGCGGGTATCGCGCGGCGACCCCGGAGGCGGTCGAGACCGTAGGCGAGCGGCTGGCGGCGGCGGGGCAGGCGCTCGACGCCGCCCGCAATTCCGGTGCCGCGCCGGAGGTGGTGGCCGAGGCCATCAGCCAGTACGATCGCGCGCTTTCGGCGATGCGGACGGTGGTGATGCAGGCCGGAGCACAGGAAAACGACGTCCGGCTCGGGCTGGCGCGCGACCAGCTCGAGATCAGCCGCCTGCTCGCGGCGCTCGAACGGGTCTCGCTCGAGCGCGACGCGCCGATCGATCTGCATCCGGGCGGGCCGCTGGCGGCGGCGCGGGCCCAGATGATGAGCAAGGCGCTGGAGCCTGCGCTGGCAGAAAAGGCGCAGGGCCTTTCGGAGCGGCTCGCCATGATGCGGGCCGCCCGGCAGGTGCAGGAAGACGGTGTTGCCGATCTCGAGGACGGGCTCGGCCGGCTGGCGCTCGCGCGCTCCGAGCTCGTCGCGCACATGCAGTTCGTCCAGCTCGGCGGCACGCCGGTGGATGCGGCGACGGCGGTGGCGCTGCGCGAGGCGAATTCGCTCGCCGATCTCAGCCGGGCGCTCGACACCAACGCTTCGCCCGCTTCGGCGGACGACCGCCCGGCCACGCCCTATCTCTGGCCGGTGGACAGCGACATCCTGCGCGGCTTCAACGAGACCGACGCCGCCGGGGTGCGCTGGCCCGGGGTGGTGATGAGCGCGCCGCCGCTCTCGCTGGTGCGGGCGCCGGCGGATGCGAAGATCCGCTACGCCGGCCCCTTCATCGACTATCAGGGCATCGTCGTTCTGGAGACGGCGGACAAGGCGCTCGTCCTTCTGGCCGGCCTCGCGGAGCTCAATGTCCGGACCGGCGAGCGGGTCACGCGCGGATCTCCGCTCGGAATGCTCGGCGGGCGCTCGCCCGACGTTGAAGAATATGTGATGCTGCGCGATCTGGAAACTGGCGCTGGTCTGCGGGAAGCACTCTATGTAGAAATCAGGCACGGACGGGGCCCTGTTGATCCTGTCGCCTGGTTTGTCGCCACAAACGGATAGGATACCCGAGCATGAAAAAGATCTGGCTGGCAGGACTCGTGGGTGCCACTGCGGGCATTGTCTTCAGCACCCAGTTCGCCGGTCCAATCGTCGCTCAGGAGGCGGACAAGGAATCGAGCGTCTATGAGCAGCTCGACCTGTTCGGCGACATCTTCGAGCGGGTCCGGTCCTCCTATGTCGAGCCGGTGGACGAGAAGGAACTCATCCAGGCGGCGATCAACGGCATGCTCTCCTCGCTCGATCCGCATTCGAGCTACCTGCCGCCCCAGGATTTCGACGACATGCGCGTCCAGACCCGTGGCGAGTTCGGCGGGCTCGGCATCGAGGTGACGCAGGAGAACGGCTTCGTGAAGGTGGTCTCGCCCATCGAGGGCACGCCCGCGGAGAAGGCCGGCATCCAGCCCGGCGATTTCATCACCCATGTCGACGGCGAGAGCGTGCTCGGCCTCAACCTCGACGAGGCGGTGGACCTGATGCGCGGCCCGGTCGGCTCCGATATCACCATCACCGTGACCCGCGAGGGCTCGCCCGAGCCCTTCAACGTCAAGATCACGCGCGAGACGATCAAGATCTCGGCGGTGCGGTCGCGGCTCGAGAACGGTGTCGTGGTGCTCCGCATTACCACCTTCAACGAGCAGACCTTCCCGAACCTCGAGGAACAGCTCAAGCAGCGCGTCGAGGAAGCCGGCGGCATGGATGCGGTGACGGGCTTCGTCATCGACCTGCGCAACAACCCGGGGGGCCTGCTCAACCAGGCGATCTCGGTGGTGGATGCCTTCCTCGAGTCGGGCGAGATCGTCTCGACCCGCGGCCGCGACCCGCGCGACAGCGAGCGCTACAACGCGACGCCCGGCGATCTGGCGGAGGGCAAGCCCATGGTCGTCGTCATCAACGGCGGCTCGGCGAGCGCCTCGGAGATCGTTGCCGGCGCGCTCAAGGATCATCGCCGCGCGGTGATCGTCGGCACCAAGAGCTTCGGCAAGGGCTCGGTCCAGACCATCATGCCGGTGCAGGGCGACGGGGCGATCCGGCTGACCACGGCGCGCTACTACACGCCGTCGGGCCGTTCGATCCAGGCGCTCGGGGTGGCCCCCGACATCATCGTCGAACAGCGCCAGCTCGACGATCCGAATGCGGAGGACAATGCCGAGGACGCGCTGCCCGCGGCCCGGTCGGAGGCCGATCTGCGCGGCTCGCTCACCAATGACAGCCTCACCGAGGACGAGAAGAAGATGATGGAGGAGGACCAGAAGCGGCAGGAGCAGACCGATGCGCTGCGGCAGGAGGACTACCAGCTCTCCTACGCCATCGACATCCTCCGCGGCATGTCCTTCCGTCAGGACGAGATCGAGGACAAGTGAGCAGGAAGGCGCGGCCGATGACCGAGGCCGAGATCCTCGCGCTGCCCTACCGGCCCTGCGTCGGGGTGGTGCTGCTCAACCCGGCGGGGCTCGTCTTCGCCGGGCAGCGGATCGACAACCCGACCCCGGCCTGGCAGATGCCGCAGGGGGGGATCGACGACGGCGAGAGCCCGGAGGCGGCGGCGCTGCGCGAGCTCGGCGAGGAGACGGGGCTCGCACCCGCCTCCGTCGAGATCCTCGGCCGCACGCCCGAGTGGCTGACCTATGACCTGCCGCACGAGATCGTGCCGCGGATCTGGAAGGGGCGCTTCCGGGGGCAGAAGCAGCTCTGGTTCCTGATGCGCTTTCTCGGGCAGGATGCCGAGATCGACATCGCGAGCAAGCATCCCGAGTTCAGCGAATGGACCTGGATGGCGCCCGAGGCGATCGTGGAGAGCATCGTGCCGTTCAAGCGCGAGATCTATGTCTCGGTCTTCGAGGCCTTCCGCGACCGGCTGGGATGACGGAACGCCCCGGTGAAAACCGGGCGTTTCACCGTGAAAATCAAAAAACGCCTTTGAAAAAATTGGATTTTCGTAGTTAACATATCATGAATGGCGGGGGTGGGCCCAGCGCTCGCCTGTGCACGATCGCTGACAGCGTTTCCCATTTGTGCAAGCGGACGTATCCCGATGAGCTTGTTGCGCGAAATCCAACAGTCTTTGATGCAAGAAAAAAGCCCAATTGGGCCGGTGCTTCTTAAACTTCGTTTCTTGGCTTCGCGGCTCGGAAGTGATGTTCTGGAGGAGTGGATCAAATATGAGAGCGAAGGCTATCCCAGCTCCTCAGAGGTTCCTGACTACAGAAAGCTCTTAGAGCCCACCCGGAAAAGAGTTGAGCGTCTTCAGTTGGTTGTGGTTCCGTTCGGTTTGCACGCTGAATGGAGCCGACAATGCCCTGGACTGAAGCCGCTCGACGGGAGTATCGGCGGGAATGCCCGCGTTATGCAAGCGACCTGTTGGATCGGGAATGGGCGTTGATCGAACCTTTCCTGCCACCGCCGAGCCGCCTCGGTCGCCCGCGCACGACGGATCTGCGCGAAGTGATGAATGCGTTGCTCTACATCGCTTCCACGGGGTGTCAGTGGCGTATGCTGCCGAAGGAGTTTCCTCCGGTCTCGACGGTGCAGGGCTATTTCTACGACTGGCGTGACAGCGGCCTGCTGCAGACGATCCGTTTCGCGCTGACGATGGAGACCCGGGACCTGGAGGGGCGGGAAGCCAGTCCGAGCGCGGGCGTGATCGACTCCCAAACCGTGAAAACCACTGAAAGCGGGGGGATTTCCGGTTTCGATGCCGGCAAGAAGGTCAAGGGGCGCAAGCGCCATATTGTCGTGGACACCTTGGGCCTGCTCTTCGGAGTAGTCGTTCATTCCGCCGATATCCAGGATCGGGACGGGGCGCCGGCGGTGCTCAGGACGATCCGCCATGCCTGTCCCTGGCTCCGTCACATCTTCGCCGACGGGGGCTATGCCGGACCGAAGCTGCGCGGCGCGCTCAGACACATGGGCGAGTGGACGGTCGAGATCATCAAGCGCTCTGACACCGCAGACGGCTTCGAGGTCTTGCCACGCCGCTGGGTCGTTGAACGGACCTTCGCCTGGCTCGGTCGATGCCGCCGTCTCGCCAAAGATTGGGAGAAATCCGTCGCCTCCGCCGAGGCCTGGATCAACATCGCCCATATCCGTCTCACAACCAGGCGCCTCGCAAGGTATTGCTATGTTTGACTGAGTTTTGAATCAGGCTCTTAGTAACCTATAACGGTACGTTTTCTGGTCCCTTCGGGGCAGGTATTCAAAATGCCCCAATTCCGTCTGCTTTGATTGAACGGCACTGCGGCAAGAAATGGGTAAACTATGAGTTCCGCCAGAGTGTGGCCGCGATCGACAGCCTTTTGGCTGGTTGTAGCGACGGAAGTTTAATGCTCAACTCTTCAGACCTCATGTTACTTTTGCAAGGCAAAGTGTATCCAAAAATGTCGTGCAATAGCGTCGTAGGGATCTTGTCAGAAGCAGCATTGGTTGAGCTTCAATACAACGTTCGATCGAAGATCCTGGAACTGACAATCGAACTGGAAAAGAGGATTCCGGCAGCAGTGGACGTAACAATCGGTGCGCTGGAGCCACTAAGCGAAAATGACACCAAAGCAGTCACGCAGCTGACCCAACAGATTTTCCACGGAAGCGTTACGAATATAAACAGCAGTGGCGGCGCGAACTCTCGCGTCAATCTAAATTCAACTGACAACTCAGCCAACATGGCAGATTAGGCGCGCCTTACAACAGCCTTGCAATCAGGCTAATGATACCTGCCGCGACGAGGTTTCCTGATGCGCCCTCTGCAACTGACTTGATTGATCGCAGTGCAGAAATTACCCGCATTTTTGCCGGTGTTGGTTTTTCGGCTTCTTCTTCAATTGCGATAAGCTGCCCTTCTATTAACTCTCGGCTGCCTTCCGGGAGCTGAGGAAGAACTGATTTTACCTGTTTAATGAAGTCGCGCAATTGATCAGATGAAAAATCCGACGATATATTAATTGAGTTATCGGTGGAGTTGATGTTCACGCGAGAATTGGGGCCCGTGAAATTGTTAGTGATGCCTTGGACCACCGCTGTCTGAGCTTGCGATTTACCGGCTCGTACCACTTCAATTTGGAAGTGCGCGGGAATGACATGCCCTGCGTCGTAGTATTGTGGGTTCCTGACTTCGTATTTTTCTACCAACCCATTCGGAATGTTTCGCAGTAGATAATCGCCCACTTCAACAGGAAGTTGAATGTCGGTTGTATAAATCATGTTCGCTGTGACAAGTGCTGATACGTGCTCTTTTGCAACTGAGCCATCAGTTTTAACAAGTGTTATTTTATCTTTGTTGAAGTCTCGTAACATATAGATACCTTGATGGGGAGCGAATTGGTTGGACAACACAGAGTGATAATCTTTACTGATTAACCCATAACTCGCATACCACCCACTTAGCACCTAAAAACTTCAGAAGAGCGTGCGAGATAAATCTCGTGCAGCCTGTGGTCTGTTTGTGTGTCTTCTTGCCTGAGCTTTTCAAAGACCCCCTTTCCCGCGCGCTGCGGCGGACGGCGGGCCGCGCTGTCCCGCCCGGGCTTAGTCACTAGCCTCCGCGACGCCCGGCGAGAAAGGGGAGCGTGCCCGCGAGGAGCAGGAGGCGTCAACCGGGGGCGAGGGCGACCTGGCGGACGTCGCGCAGGAAACGAAGGTGCTTTTGGCCTTGGGCGCGATCGCTCGATGATCTCGTCACGGACGTCACGTGGAGGGGGATGCGACGCCTTTTCCTGCCGCTGACAGGTCCCCAGGGCCTTTTTTCCATGGCTTCACTTGTCTCGCCATCGGATCAGTCGATATGTCCCCCACCCCATGCCATGTCAGAGAGGGTGCCTGCTGGTTCCAGAGGCTGGAAAAGCTCGGAATGCAGACCCCAAGCGCGCGCATCACAGGGATCATGGACGAAAGTGAATGATGGATCAGACCCCGAAAGTTACTGCGGAAAATGTCGAGCGCGGCCGGTTTGCCGGGAGGCCGGGCCGTTTTTCCGCAAGGGCCTGGGGCGCGGTCTTGCGGCGGGTATGGCTTGGGATCGGCAATGACAACCTGTCAATCGTCGCCGCTGGCGTTGCGTTCTTCGGGATGCTGGCGATATTTCCGGCGATAACCGCTCTGATCTCCATCTACGGTCTCATTCGGGATCCGAATGATATCCTGTCGAGCCTGTCGAGCGTCAGAGCCTTTCTGCCTGGCGATGTCTTCGATCTGATCCAGAACCAGATCAGCCAATTGATTTCCGCGGGCACGGGAACCCTGGGCCTTGCCGGCCTGATATCCATATTCTTCGCGCTCTGGAGTGCGAGGGCCGGCGTCACTGCTTTGATGACCGGCTTGAATATCGTCTACAACGAACGTGACGATCGAAATATAGTGGTTCAGTATATATCTTCGCTGCTATTGACCTGCCTGTTCGTATTCATGGCCATAATATCGGTTGCGACCGTTGTCGTGCTGCCCGCTCTTTTGCCGCTTTCGGATTTTGGCGCCATCGGAACCAGCGTTGCGCGGGTCTTGCCGGTGTTCATCCTGGGATGTGGCATCATATTCGTGATTGGCGCCCTCTATCGCCTGGCGCCGCATCGGCGGAGCGCAAAACTGCAATGGGTGACTCCGGGCGCTGCCTTTGCGGCCTTGCTGTGGATTGTCGTCTCCATGGCGCTTTCGACCTACTTTTCCAACTTTGCCGACTTCAACAAGACCTATGGTTCGCTTGGTGCAATCATGGCCGTGCTGTTCTGGTTGTATGCCAGCGCCTTCGTGGTTCTGCTGGGCGCGGAACTGAATGCGCAACTTGAGTTGCAGACCTCGCGGGATACCACGAGCGGACCCCAGCGCCCGATCGGAGAAAGACAGGCGTTTGTGGCCGATCATGTTTCCGAGTAGCTTCTCGCTGCTCTGATGTGTGTGAGCCCGCGCGCCGGGGTTTGATTGATCGGGCCTCCTGAACTTCGGAATTTAGTATGTTCGAGCTGTCGATCCGTTCCGGGGAGGCAGCTCGATGCGACGGGAAAGCCGGCCCAGGCAGGGTCGCGCCGGTGAGGCGCGATGGGCCGATCAACGGCGACAGGTTCGAAGCCCACACATGCCATGGGCTGCTCCCCGATCCTGCGACACGGTGATGTCTCGCCTCTCGCGCCGCCAGCGGGTTGCGGCCCCGCTCCGTTACCGGCCCTCGCGGCGCCAGGCGAGGACGACGAGGGAGGCGGCGAGCAGCAGGAGGAGCCAGCCGGGGGCGAGGGCGGCCTGGCGGACGTCGCGGAGCTGGTAGGCCTCGCGATCGACGAGGCCGAGCCAGCCGCGGCCGGCCGCGACGCGGTCCTCGCGGGTGAGGCGGAGATCCACCGCCCCCTCCTCGGCGCGCAGGATGCCGCCGCCGGTCGCCTCCGCGAGGGGGGCGAGGATCGCGCCGGTCGAGACCGGATCGGCGAATTCCTTCGGCTGCGAGGGGCCGACCACGGCCACGGCCTTCAGATCGCCGTTCTCGAGCTGCCAGACGCCGTTCTCGCTGGCCTCGATCCGGCCTTCCCAGTGGCCGGGCGAGACCTCGGTCATCTCGACCTCGGTGCTCTCGCCGCCGGGGCTCGTGGCGCGCACCGGCGGGATCTCGGCCTCGATGGTGCGGCGGGTGATGCGGAGATCGCCCTTCTCGCCCTGGCCGCGCAGCACCTCCTCCTCGAGCTCGGGCTCCTTCATCAGCCAGTGGGCGAGGCGGCGCAGCAGCTCCATCTGCGGCCCGCCGCCCTCGAAGCCACGGCTCCAGAGCCAGGCATGGTCGGAGGCGAGCACGGCGATGCGGCCCTCGCCCTGGCGGTCGAGCACGAGGAGCGGGCGGTCCTCCGGGCCGGTCATCACCGTCTCGCCGTGGAGCGCGGTGGTGTCGACGAGGCGGAACCAGCGGCCCCAGCCCGGCGTGCCGTCCTCGGCGGGGGGCTTCGGGGCGTGCTGTTCGAGCCCGGCCGTCACCGGGTGGCGGGCGCCGGTCTCGGAGATGCGGGGGGTGTAGCCTTCCTCGATCACCCGGGCGGTCGGCTCGACGGGCAGCACCTCGCGGAGCGGCGAGCGCGAGAGGCTTTCGGCCCCGGCGAAATCGCTGCCGGTCGCGATCAGGAGCGCGCCGCCGTCGCGCACGTAGCGGGCGATGTTGGCGAAATAGCCGTTCGGCAGGATGCCGCGGCGCTTGTAGCGGTCGAAGATGATGAGGTCGAACTGGTCGACCTTCTCCATGAAGAGTTCCTGGGTCGGGAAGGCGATGAGCGAGAGCTCGAAGACCGGGACGAAATCCTGCTTTTCCGGCGGGCGGAGGATGGTGAAATGCACCAGGTCGACCGAGCTGTCGGACTTGAGCAGGTTCCGCCAGGTCCGCTCGCCGGGGTAGGGTTCGCCCGAGACGAGGAGGACGCGCAGCCGGTCGCGGACGCCGTTGATCGAGACCACCGCCTCGTTGTTGCGCGGCGTGAGCTCGCCCGCGACCTCGGGTGTCGAGATCTGGAGCACGTTGATGCCGCCGCGGGTCAGGGTGACGGGCAGGGTCACGGAGCGGCCGACCGGCACGTCGAAGCGCAGCGGCTCCTCGCCGTCGAGCGAGATGAGGAGCGGCGCGCTGTCGCCGGCCGCGGGGGGCGTGGCGCCGAGATCCTCGACCTTGAGCACGAGCGAGACCGGCTCGTCGACGATGGCGAAGGCGGGCGCCGTCTCGATCACCACGCGGCGGTCGCGGTCGGTGGCATGGCCGGTCAGCAGCACGTGGACCGGGGCGGGGAAGCTCGCCAGCGCCTCGGGGTCGTGGATCTCGCCGTCGGTCAGGAGGATCGCGCCGGCGATGCGGTCGGAGGGGAGGCCGGCGGCGGTTTCGGCGAGCGCGGAGAGGAGCTCGGTGCCGTCCTCGCCGCCGTCGATCACATGGACCTCGCGGACCTCGACACCCTCGCCGAGGCTCGCGAGTTCGGCGGCGAGGTTGTCCTGGAGCGCCCGCATCTGTTCGGGGCGCCCGGCGATCTGGTTGCTGGCGCTGTCGTCATGGACGACGATCGCGATGTTGGAGACCGGGGTGCGGTCCTCCTCGCGGATCGAGGGGCCGAGCAGGGCCGCGAAGATCACCAGCGCCGCGAGCGCGCGCAGCCACCAGCCGCGGAGCCCGCGCCAGGCGGCGAGGGCGACGGTGAGCGCGAGGAGGGCGGCGAGGCCCGCGATCAGCGGCAGCGGCAGGAGCGGGTCGAGAACGATGCTGCGCATGGTCTATTGCCCCAGCCGGTCGAGCAGGGCGGGGACATGCACCTGGTCGGATTTGTAGTTCCCGGTCATCACGTGCATGACCAGATTGATCCCGAAGCGGTAGGACATCTCGCGCTGGCGCTCGCCGCTGAGGCCGCGGCCGACGGGAAAGAGCGGGCGGCCGTCCTCGCCGATGGCCCAGGCCGAGGCCCAGTCGTTGCCGCCGATCACCACCGGGGTGACGCCGTCGTTGAGGTTGCGGAACGGCAGGCCCTCGACGGTCTCGGCCTCCTGCGGCGCCTCGACCCAGACGGGGGCGTTGAACCAGCGGCCGGGGAAATCCTGCAGCAGGTAGAAGGTGCGGGTGAGCACGTGGTCGGGCGGCACCTGCACCAGCGGCGGGATGTCGAGCTTGAGCGCGATGCGCTGGAGCGCGCGGCCGTTCGGGGTCGTGCCGCCGTAGCTCGCGGCGATGTCGCTGTCGCGCGTGTCGAAGAGGATCATGCCGCCGTGGCGGAGGTATTCGTTGAGCCGGGCGTAGGCCGCATCCGAGGGCGGCTGCTGGCCCTCGGTGACCGGCCAGTAGAGCAGCGGCAGGAGGGTGAGGTCGTCGGTCTCGAGATTGATGCCGACCGGGTCGGCCGGGTCGATGGCCGTGCGCTCGAAGAGCTCGCGGCTGAGGCCCTTGAGCCCGGCCTCGCTCACCTGATCGACGCGGGTATTGCCGGTGCGGACATAGGCGAGCACGGTGTGGTTCGCCTCGTAGAGCGCCATGGCGTCGTCGGTTTCCTGCGCCGCGGCCGCGCCCGGGCCGCCGGGCAGGCCGGCGAGCGCGCCCGCGGCGATCAGCAGGACGGCGGCGGTGGCGCGGCGCGTGCTGCGGCCGAGGCGCGAGAGCCGCCCCGAGACCCGGAGCGTGACGAGGAGGTCGGTCGCCAGCAGCAGCAGCGCGAGCGCGAGCAGCCAGGGGCCGATGAAGGTTTCCTGCGGCGTGTCCATGCCCTCCACTACCACGCCCTCCGGCATCGGGGGCAGGGGGACGAGGGTCGCATCCGCCGCCATCACGTTGAGCGCGGTGCGCCGGGCGCCGCTGGCGTAGAAGCCGGGCGGCACGTCGCGCGAGGGGCGGCCCTCGGCCAGTTTCTCGCCGGGCACGCCGGCCAGCAGGCTCGGGGTCTGCAGCTCGCCGAAGCCGTCGAGCACCCGGACCGGGGTCCAGACCGCGCCGTCGAGGCCGGCATCGCCCGCCTCGCCGAGGCCGCCCGCGCTTTGGGTCAGGCGCTCGAGCATCTGCACGAAGAGGCCGGAGAGCGGCAGGTTCGACCAGTCCGCGCTCGCGGTGACGTGGAAGAGCACGACACGGCCCTCGCCGAGCGGGGCCGAGGTGACAAGGGGGGTGCCGTCCTCGAGGCTCGCGATCACCCGGTCGGGCAGGTCGGGGTCGGGCTGGGCCATGACCTGGGCGCGGATCTCCACATCGCCGGGAAGCGGCAGGCCCGCGAAGGGGCCATCCTCGGCGAAGGGCTGGAGGTGGCGCGGCGCGCCCCAGGACATCGCCCCGCCGACCGAGCGGCCGCCGGCGCGGAGCCGCACGGGGAGCAGGGGATCGGCCTCGAGCTGGCCCGCACCGGAGCTCGCGAGCCGGGGGCCGGCGAAGCGCACCAGCACGCCGCCCTTCTCGACCCACTCGGTGAGCGCGGCGCGCTCGCTGTCGGCGAGATTGCCCACATCGGCGAGGATGAGCATGTCGGGCGAGGTCAGCAGCATCTCGGGCAGCGGCGCCGCGATGGTCTCGGCAAAGGGCTCGAGCGCCTTGCGCAGGTAGTTGAGCGGATCGACGAGATCCTGGGCCTCGCTGCCGGCGCTGCCGGACAGGATGCCGACCTTGCGCCGCCGCAGCGCATCGTCGACGAGGGCGACGCCCGCCGCGGAGCGCCCGGCGGCAAGCTGGATCCGCGCGACACGGTTGCGGAGCTCGACCGGCATCTGGATCGCGATGTCGGTGCTCCTGGCGGCGGTCTCGAAGGCACCGGTGCCGCGGCCGAGCGCGCGCTCGACGCCGTTGGGATCGGGGCCGAAGGCGGTGACGGTCACCGGCATCGCGGTGCCGTCGGGCACGCGGAGCGCGGTGACCTGGAGCGCGCCCTGCTCGAGCCGGGGCGGCGTGAGGGCGCGCGGCAGGCTGGCGGGGCGGATGATCGAGACCGGGCCATGGGCCAGGAGCGCGCGGGCCAGCGCGGCTTCCTCGCCATGGGCAAGGCCGTCGGAAAGCCAGAGGGTCTCGAAATCCTGGTCCTGCGCGCCGATCCAGTCGATCCAGCCGCGGGTTTCCGGGGACCAGGGCCGGGGCGCGAGCCCGGCCAGCCGGTCGGCCCAGTCCGGCGCGGCGCGGAGCGGCAGGGATTCGGCGGGCGGGCCGTCGGCGAGCGAGAGCACGGCCACGGGGCGGCCATCGCGCTCGGCCTCGGTCAGCTCGCCCGCAATGCGGCTCATCCGCGCGGGCCAGTCGGGGGCATCGCCCCAGCCGCCGTCGATGAGGACGAGGAGCGGCCCCTCGCCGCGCTCGGCGCGCGGGTTCAGCACCGGCTCGGAAAACGCGAGGATCGCTGCGGCGAGCGCCACGATCCGCAGCAGCAGCAGCCACCAGGGCGTCCGCGCCGGCATCCGCTCCTTCTCGTCGAGATCGAGCAGCAGCCGCACGCCGGGAAAGGGCAGGCGCCGCGCCGCCGGGGGCACGGCGCGCAGCAGCCACCAGAGCACCGGCAGCACCACGAACGCTGCCAGGAGCCAGGGGGTCAGGAACGCAAGGGGACCGATACTCATCGCCGTGACGTACTCTTCTCCAGAATGCGGGGCCGTGCCCCAGGGGAGGCGCGGCTCACGCGCGGTCCCCGATGGCCATGTAGAGCCAGAGCAGCGCCTGTCTCGGGCTCACGCTCGTGCGGTGGTGGAGCACGCGCCAGCCGAGGTGGCGTGCCATCTCGGCCAGCCGCCCGCGCCGCTCCGCGAGCCTTGCCTGATAGGCCGCGCGCAGGCTCCGCGCGCGCTGGGCCTCGAATTCGGTGCCGCCCCCCATGCTCTCGAAGATCATCCGCCCGTCGAAGGGGAAGACCTCCTCGCTCTCGTCGAGCACCTGCACGAAGCAGCCGGTGACGCCGCGATCGGCGGCATGGGAGAGCGCGGGGACGAGCGCGGCCGGATCGCCGAGGAAGTCCGAGAAGAAGATCGCCCGGCCGCCGCGGGCCATGCGGTCGCTGGGCGGAATGCCGTAATCCGGGCGCTCCTCGGGCCGGTCGCCGCCGAGCGCCATGGCGATGCGGTTGATCTGGGCGCGGCCCGAGCGGGGCAGGGTCGCGCTGGTGCCCATGAGCGAGACGCGCTCGCCGCCCTTCATCAGCAAGAGCGAGATCGCCAGCGCGAGCAGGGCGGCGCGTTCGTATTTCGAGCGCTCGCTGCCTTCGCTGCGGTAATCCATCGAGAGCGCATCATCGACCCAGAGGCTGACGGTCTGCGCGCTCTGCCATTCCATCTCGCGGATGTACTGGCTGTCGGAGCGGCCGGAGCGGCGCCAGTCCACCATGGAGCGCGCATCGCCGGGCACCGCCTGGCGGTATTGCCAGAAGGCCTCGCCGTGCCCGGCCCGCCGCCGCCCGTGATCGCCCTGCGAGACGGTGGCGGCGAGGAGCTCGGCCTCGGCGAGAAGCGGCGGCAGCGCGCCGCCGATCTTCTCGGCATCGCGCCGGAGCCCGACCGGCCCCTGGGGCTTCATCCGCCCGCGGGGGCGGGGGGCATTCACGCTGCGGCCTCCACGTTCATCACGTCGGTGACGAGGCGGGAGATGAGCCCGTCGAGGGTCTGGCCCTCGGCGCGGGCGGCAAAGCCGAGCGCCATGCGGTGGATGAGCACCGGCCGGGCCAGCGCCGCGACATCGTCGAGGTCGGGCACGAGGCGGCCCTGGATGAGCGCGCGGGCGCGGATCGCGAGCATGAGCGCCTGGGCGGCGCGGGGGCCGGGGCCCCAGCTGACCGCGAGATCCACCGCCGGGTGCGCATCCGGGGTGCCGGGGCGGGCGGAGCGGACGAGATCGAGGATGCGCTCCAGCACGCTCTCGCCCACCGGCAGGCGGCGGACCAGCCGCTGGGCCGCGATGAGGCTGGCGGCGTCGAAGACCGGCTGGACCTGGACCTCGGTGGCGCCGGTGGTCGAGAGCACGATCTCGCGCTCGTCGTCGCGGTCGGGATAATCCACGTCGATCTGCAGCAGGAAGCGGTCGAGCTGCGCCTCGGGCAGCGGATAGGTGCCCTCCTGCTCGATCGGGTTCTGGGTCGCGAGCACGTGGAAGGGGCTCGGCAGCAGCCGGCGCTGGCCCGCGACCGAGACCTCGTGCTCCTGCATCGCCTGCAGCAGCGCCGACTGGGTGCGGGGGCTGGCGCGGTTGATCTCGTCGCCCATCAGCAGCTGGCAGAAGATCGGCCCGTCGATGAAGCGGAAGGCACGGGTGCCGTCGGCGCCGGTCTCCAGCACCTCGGCGCCGAGGATGTCGGCGGGCATGAGGTCGGGGGTGAACTGGATGCGGTGGGCGACGAGGCCGAGCACGGTGCCCAGCGTCTCGACGAGGCGGGTCTTGGCGAGGCCCGGCGCGCCGACGAGCAGGCCGTGGCCGCCGCAGAGGATGGCGATCAGCGTCTGCTCGACCACATCCTCCTGGCCGACGATGCGCCGGGCGATCATCTCGCGGGCCCGGATGAGCTGGGCGCCCGTCGCCTCGATTTCCTGCATCAGGTCTTCGCTGTCGGTCATGCGGCGGATCCTTCAAGCCCCGGCGCGGACGCGGGCGGCCCGCCGGGAAATCTGAAACTCAAGGTTGACAAGCGAGCATACCGCGGGGAAGCCTCATCACAATGGGCAAAGACGATCACAATATGGATAATGCCGCACGCGGTGCCGCGGGCACCACGGCGGATTCGGTTGCCGCGGCGGCGCGCAAGGCCGGGCGCCGCGGCCCGCCGCCGGTGCATCTCTGGAATCCGCCGTTCTGCGGCGATCTCGACATGCGCATCGCGCGGGACGGCACCTGGTTCTATCTCGGCACGCCGATCGGCCGGAAGCCGCTGGTGAAGCTCTTCTCCTCGGTGCTGAAGCGCGAGGGGGACAGCTATTTCCTCGTGACCCCGGTGGAGAAGGTCGGCATCACCGTCGATGACGCGCCCTTCGTCGCCATCGATTTCCGCATCGAGGGCGAGGGGCGGGCGCAGCGCGTGATCTTCACCACGCAGGTCGATGACGAGGTGACGGCCGGGCCGGAGAACCCCATTCGCGTCACCCGCGACCCCGAGACCGGCGAGCCCGCGCCCTATGTGATGATTCGCGCCGGAATGGAGGCGCTCATCGACCGCAAGAGCTTCTACCGCCTGGTGGAAATCGGCACCGAGGCGGAGACCGGCGGCGTGGAGCAGTTCGGCATCTGGTCGGATGGCGTGTTCTTCCCCTTCATCCCCGCGGCCGAGCTCGTCTGAGCGCGGCCGGGCGGCCGGCGCCGCGTTCCCCCAAAGCCGGTGATTTCGGGCCGCGCCGTGGGGCGCCGGGGCGATGACGATGCGGTGGAAGTGGAGGGGTGCAGGGAGGGGGCAATCGCTCCGGGCAGGGAGGGTTGCGCGCATCGCTGCTGACGGGCGGCCGCGTACGGCCTGATCCCGCGGTTCAGTGGAGGTGGCCGTCCACGTCGTAGCGGCCGCTCTCGCGCATCGGGCCGAACATCTCGGACACCTCGGGGTGGTCCACCGGCTCGCCCGAATCATCGCTCTCCAGATTCTGCTCCGAGACATAGGCCACGTAGTAGGAGGTCTCGTTCTCGGCCAGCAGATGATAGAAGGGCTGATCCTTGCGGGGACGGTTCTCTTCCGGGATCGATTCCCACCATTCATCTGTATTGCTGAAGGTTGCATCGACGTCGAAAATCACCCCGCGGAACGGGTGATGCTTGTGGCGAACCACTTGCCCTACGGCAAACTTTGCTGAAGTCGTCATCATAATCACAAGCCCGCACTCTCGTATTCCGCATCGCATCATACAGAGAGGCCCGGTTTCTGTCCACATGCGGGCGGGCAGACCCCATCAAAGGGTTAAGAAACACACAGTCTGCGACTGGCGCGCCACGGGTGGGCAGCGCGCGGCGCCGGGCGGGGTCAGCCCGCCGCCTGCGGTCCGATCCGCCCGCGATTGCCGCCCGTCTGGCCCCGGTGGAGCAGCAGGTGGTCGAGAAGCACGCAGGCCATCATCGCCTCGCCCACCGGCACGGCGCGGATGCCGACGCAGGGATCGTGCCGCCCCTTGGTCACGATCTCCGTCTCCTCGCCCTCGAGGGTGATCGTCCGGCGGGGGCTGAGAATCGAGGAGGTGGGCTTCACCGCGAAGCGCGCGACGATCTCCTGGCCGGTCGAGATGCCGCCGAGGATGCCGCCGGCGTGGTTGGAGGAATATTCCGGGCCGTCCGGCCCCATGGTGATCTCGTCGGCATTCTCGGTGCCGGTGAGCTCGGCCGCGGCCATGCCGGCGCCGATCTCGACGCCCTTCACCGCATTGATCGACATCATCGCTGCGGCGATCTCGGTGTCGAGCTTGGCGTAGACCGGCGCGCCGAGGCCCGCGGGCACGCCGGAGGCGCGGATCTCGATCACCGCGCCGACCGAATTGCCGGATTTGCGCAGCCCGTCGAGCGCCTCGGCCCATTCCGCCGCGGTGGCCGCGTCGGGGCACCAGAACGGGTTCCGCGGCACCTCGTGCCAGTCCCAGCGGGCGGGGTCGATGCCATGGGGGCCCATGCGGACCATGGCGCCGCGGATCGCAATGCCGGGAAGGAGCGTGGCAAGCGCCGCGCGGGCAACGCCCCCGGCCGCGACGCGGGCCGCGGTTTCGCGCGCGGAGGAGCGCCCGCCGCCGCGATAGTCGCGGATGCCGTATTTCTGCCAGTAGGTGATGTCGGCATGGCCGGGGCGGAACTTCTGCGCGATGTCGCCGTAATCCTTCGAGCGCTGGTCGGTGTTGCGGATCATCAGCTGGATCGGCGTGCCGGTGGTCTGGCCCTCGAAGACGCCCGAGAGGATCTCGACCTGATCGGGTTCGCGGCGCTGGGTGGTATACTTGTTCTGGCCGGGCTTGCGCGCATCGAGCCAGGGCTGGAGCAGGGCCTCGGTCAGCGGCACGCCCGGCGGGCAGCCGTCCACCGTTGCGCCGAGCGCGGGCCCGTGGCTTTCGCCCCAGGTGGTGACGCGGAAGATGTGACCGAAGCTGTTGTAGGACATGGGGGCCTCCCTTTGCCGCATCCCCTAGCGCAGGCGGGCGCGGGAGGGAAGCCGTCAGCCCCGGTCCTGCCGGATGATCCCGGTGACCGCCGCCGCCCCGAGCGCCGTGACGATCCAGCCGGATGCGGAGAGGAGCCACCGCCCCCACCAGAGGCCCCAGCCCCAGGGCCCGCGATCCTTCGAGGGCGCCCAGGCGGCGGTCTGGCCGAGATCGAGGATCGGGATGACCAGATCGGCGGCATAGCCGAGCGGGTTGAAGCTGTCCCAGTCCGCACCGGGGGCACCTTCCGCCGACCAGGAAGCGGCAGGGTTCGGCAGGCAGCCGATCGCTCCGTTGAGGCTCAGGCAGTCCCGGGCGTCGTAGGCCTTCCAGTCCTCCGAGACGAGCACCGGCCCCGAGTTCGGCGCGAAACTGCCCTCGGTCCAGGCGCGGTCCGCGAGAAACGTGGCTGCGAGGAACAGCGCCAGGAGCGCGACGAGGCTCCGCCAGGGCTGGTAGCCGTAGCCGGTCAGGTGCTGCAGGAAGAGGAATTCGAGCGACGCGCCGAGCCATGTTGCCGGATATACAAAGCAACGCCTGAACACTGTGTGCAGGTTGCTTTTCGAAGCCTTGCGGGCATCTTTCCGCGCCTGCCGCCGGATCAGGCATTCCCGCTCCATCAGCACGCGCCGGGCGGCGCGGTCATGCCCCATCTCGCGCAAGACCTTGGCAAGCTGGGTGTAGGGTTGCGGGAAGAACTCCCCTTCCCAGCGGGTGCCTCGACGCAGCCACT
Source organism: Amaricoccus sp. B4 (assembly GCF_043226085.1). Taxonomy (NCBI): domain Bacteria; kingdom Pseudomonadati; phylum Pseudomonadota; class Alphaproteobacteria; order Rhodobacterales; family Paracoccaceae; genus Amaricoccus; species Amaricoccus sp. B4. Next base: position 1,870,647 of record NZ_CP171225.1, on the reverse strand, counting down.
CGAGGCGCCTTGGCGCGTCGATGAAGGCACCGGAAATCCGGTCATACGTGAAGCCGTCGAGATCTATGCGCCCCCCGCAAGGCCAGCTCTCGGGCTCATCTGCGAGATCGCTCACATGGGCGGACGCGAAGTACAATGATCCTTCGCTGACCTCAACCTGCTGCCAAATGAGCCCCTGTGCAACGTGCAGTCGCTGTGCGTTGAGCGCTCTGCCTTTGCTCTTGCGGAATCGCGCTTCCGAGCATTCGAGCTGGCCGCAGATCCGAGCGCCCGAGAGGAGGACTACTCCCTCTGCCTGCGCCTTGGTGAGAAAAATATCTCCAGTCACCGCACCTTGTGCGCTAAGTGCCGTGCCTTCGGGATTACAAAACGTCGCCTTCGCGCAGGATAGCTGGCCGCTGATCTGTGCGCCTGAAAAGCTAACTTCTCCAGTGGCTTCCGTTTCGTCGAGGACGATATCATCCATGATTCGCGTGCCTTGCGCATTGAATGCAAAGCCCTTGGGATTGCAGAGCCGCGCCTTGGCGCAGGAGAGTTGGCCGCTAATCTGCGCTCCCGCGAAGTTAATTTCGCCTCTAGCCGTTAGGCAATTGAGGAAAACACCGCAGGCCATCGTTGCGCCCTGAGCATTCAGCGCTTTCCCCCTGGCGCTACTGAACTGAGCACTTTCGCATGAGAGCGGCCCTATGATCTGCGCGCCATAAAGGTTTATCTCCCCTATAGCCTTCGCTCCATTGAGAAAGAAGCCGCCGGACACCAGTGCGCCCTGCGCAACTAATCCGAAAAAGGCGGATCCGGTCAGGTTCAGGAATTCCAGCCTGGTCTGCAACGCGTAGAATTTCTCGGTCAGGCAGCAATTGACGAGCGCGGTGAAGCCGCGCGCCGTGCTGAAGCTGATGTCGAGCTTGCCGGTCACATAAGCGCCCACCAGTCGCACGCCCCATTCGTCTGTGCGGCAGGCCTCGCAGCCGCCGAGGATCAGGTAGCGCAGGAGGGCGGCGCGGATGCTGCGCTCAGGGGAGGGGGCGTCGGGGCGGGTGCCGTCGCCGAGGATGCATCCCTCCCCCGTCTTGCAGCAATCCACGAGGTGGCGTTCGGCGGGGGTGAGGGCGTCTGCGCCTTCCAGTTTCTCCCACTCTGCCCATGTCCGGAGGCGCGCCATGCCCTTGCCCCTCACTCTGCCAGCAGGGCGGCGCGGTCGAGGGTGAAGTCGGAGGCGATCCATGTGGCTTCGAGGGCGCGGAGGGCAGTGCCGAGTTCCGGGCCGGAGAGGGGCAGGTCGGCGGCGCGGAGCGGGAAGCGGGCGGCGGCGCCGCGGGCGAGCTCGGCCTCGAGGTGGGGATCGGGGGGCGCGCCGAGGCTTGCGGCGAGGATGAGGGCTGCGTCGCGCGCGGCCTCCGCCCCGAAGCGGTAGGCGCCTTCGGCGGGCCGCGCGCCCGCGTCGAGGGCGGCGCGCACCGCCTCGAGCGCCTTGCGGTCGGCGCGGGAGAGGCGGAGGCGTTCGGGCCAGTCGGCCTCCGCGCCGAGGGCGGCGAGGCGGCGCTGCCAGCGGGGCGTGGCGGCGGCCAGGGTCTCGATGTGGACGAGAGGGGCGAGGGCGGCGGCTTCGGCGCCGGGGAGGACGCGGGCGAGGATGCCGGTTGCGGCCATCGAGGCGACGGAGGGCGCGGGATCGGGGGCGGCGAGGAGCTTGGTGATCTCCGCCCCGACGCGCTCGCGGGAGAGGCCGTCGAGGCCCTCCTGTCCTTCGGCGCAGGCGGCGAGCGCCGCGGCGTCGATCCCGCCCTCCGGGTCGCCATACCAGGCGTGGAAGCGGAAGAAGCGCAGGATGCGGAGGTAGTCCTCGGCGATGCGCTGGCCTGGATCGCCGACGAAGCGCAGCCGCCGGGCGCGCAGATCGGTCAGGCCGCCCATCGGGTCGATCACCTCGCCCTCGGGCGTGGCGTAGAGCGCGTTCATGGTGAAATCGCGGCGCGCGGCGTCCTCGGCGATGTTGGTGGAGAAGGCGACGGTGGCGTGGCGGCCGAAGGTCTCGACGTCGCGGCGGAAGGTCGTGACCTCGAAGGGCCGATGATCGGAGACGAGGGTGACGGTGCCGTGCTCCACCCCGGTCGGCACCGCCTTGAGGCCGCAGGCGGCGGCGCGCGCGATCACCTCCTCGGGGCGGGCATCGGTCGCGATGTCGAGATCGGCGACGGGCCGGCCGAGCAGCGCGTTCCGCACGCAGCCGCCGACGAGATAGACCTGCCAGCCACCACCCGCGAGGCACTCGAGCACGGCGCGGGTGCCCGCGGCCCGGAGCCAGGGCGCCTCGATGCGCATCAGGCGCTGCGGACCCGGTCGCCGAGCGCCTTCAGCATCCGCGCGGTCGCGCCCCAGATGTAGTGGGGCCCGTAGGGGATCGCGTAGTAGTGCCGCCAGTGTCCCATGCGGCGGAAGCGGTGGATCTGGAGGTTCGCGGGATCGAGCAGGAAGGCGAGCGGCACCTCGAAGGTCTCGTCCACCTCCGTGCGGTCGATCCGCGGCTCGAACGCCGGCGAGACGAGGCCGACGAAGGGCGAGATGAGGAAATGCGTCACCGTCTCGTGGGCGTCGAACGTGCCGAGCACGGTGACGTCGCCGGGCTCGAGCCCGATTTCCTCGTGGGCCTCGCGGAGCGCGGCGGCCAGCGGCGAGGCATCGCCCGCGTCCTGCTTGCCGCCGGGAAAGGCGATCTGGCCGGGATGGTGCCGCAGCCGCGCCGCGCGCCGGGTGAGGATCACGTTCATCGACGTGCCCCGCTCGACGAGCGGCACCAGCACCGAAGCCGGGCGCAGCGGCTGCGCACGCCGCGGACGCGCGTCGGGGTTCAGATCGTAATCCGACGATCCGGGACGGGGCGCCGCGAGGGCGCGTTCGAGAAACGAGGGGTTCAGGGCTGGCCGATCCATGGCGATAATCTGGCCTCTGGCCGCGCCGGGCGCAAGATGTACGGATCGTGACCGGATCTGGAGAGATCGTGATCGTGGCAAAAGCTATGCTTGAATCGACTGCCCAAGCCCTTATTAATTCTAAACGAGGGATAGGTGCGGCGGTCACGCCGCAGGGAGCAACAGGGAGCCGGCGGCGTTCGTTCGCGACAGCTGGCCAATAAAACAAGAAGAGTGAGAGCGCATTGGCTGAAGCCGGCCCCGAGACGGTACTGGTCAGAAAAACGGTCTTGTCACATGGAGCGGGTCTCTGGCGGTTCATTCCGGCACTGGTTGCCGCCGCCGCGACGCTCTGGTTCGCGCAGTTCATCGGACCGGTGTCGCACGGAGACATCCCCGAATACGTGGCCTCCTGGGTGCCGCAGCTGGGCATATCCTTCGCCTTCCGGCTCGACGGGCTGGCGCTTGCCTTCGCGCTGCTGATCTGCGGCATCGGGGCGATGGTCTTCCTCTACGCCTCGGCCTATTTCCGAAGCGACCGGCGGCTTCTCTCGCTGCAGCTCTCGCTCATGGCCTTCGCCGTCTCGATGGTGGGCCTCACCACCGCCGATGACGCGATCACGCTCTTCATCTTCTGGGAAGGCACCACCGTCACCTCCTTCCTGCTGATCGGGTTCGATCACGAGAAGGAGAAATCCCGCCGCGCCGCGATCCAGGCGCTCATCATCACCGGGGCGGGCGGGCTCGCGCTCTTTGCCGGGCTGCTGGTGATGGGAAGCCTCGTCGGGAGCTTCCGGCTCTCGGAAATGAACCTCGCCGGCGACGTCATCCGGGCAAGCCCGCTCTATCCGGTGATCTTCACCCTGGTGATCCTCGGCTGCTTCACCAAATCCGCCCAGTGGCCGTTCCATTTCTGGCTTCCCGGCGCGATGGCGGCGCCGACCCCGGTCAGTGCCTATCTGCACTCGGCCACGATGGTGAAGGCGGGCGTCTTTCTCATGGCCCGCTTCACGCCCGCGCTCTCGGGTACCGATCTCTGGACCTGGACGCTCGTGCCCGTCGGCGCCTTCACGATGATCCTCGCCTCGGTCTGGGCGATGCGGCAGACCGACCTCAAGCTCATGCTCGCCTTCACCACCGTGATGGGGCTCAGCATGATGACCATGCTGCTCGGGATCGGCGGACCCTATGCGGTCGCCGCGGCCATGACCTTCCTGCTCGTCCACGCCTTCTACAAGGCCGGGCTCTTCCTGTCGGTCGGCATGATCGAGAAGGGGTCGGGCTCGCGGGACTACACCGAGATCTCGGGGCTTGCGCGGGCCATGCCGCACACCGCCACCGTGGTGATGCTCGCCGCGCTCTCGATGGCGGGGATGATCCCGTTCTTCGGCTTCATCGGCAAGGAGCTGATCTACGAGAGCACGGCGCATGCGCATTTCGCCCCGCAGGCGGTGACGGCGGCGGCGATCCTCGCCAATGCCCTGATGTTTGCCTGTTCGGGCATGGTCGCGATCCGGCCGTTCTTCTTCCGGCCGCGCGCCTGCCCCAAGGACAAGCCCGCCGATCCCGGCTGGGCGCTCTGGCTCGGGCCGACGATTCTCGCGGCCCTCGGCCTGCTCTGCGGCCTCTTCCCCTCGGCTGTCGAGCACGTGCTCGTCGCGCCGATGGTGCAGGCGGTGGCGGGCGAGGGGCTGCCGGGGCATCTCGCGCTCTGGCACGGGCCGGGCCTGCCGCTCTATCTCAGCCTCGCGACCTTCGCCCTCGGCTTCGTGCTCTACCTGCTGCTCGATGCCATCCACACCGGGCTCGCCGCGGCCGAACCGAAACTGCCGCGCACCGAAAGCTGGTATGACGGCTTCATGCGCGGCCTCGGCAAGGTCGCGCGCCGGACCTCGGTCCTGGTGCAGAACGGCAACATGACGAGCTACCTGCGCCGCACCTTCCTCGCGCTGGCCGCGGTGATCTGGATCGCGCTCCTCGCGGGCACCGCCTCCTGGCCGGGCTTCCGTCTCAGCGTCGAGGCGATCGACTGGGCGATCTTCACCATCATCACCGCCTCGATCGTGGTGGTGCTCCGCACCGCCTCGCGGCTCACCGGCATCACCGCGCTCGGCGGCATCGGCTCGGGCATCGCCATCATCTTCGTGATCTACGGCGCGACTGATGTCGCGATGACCCAGCTCTTCGTCGAGATCCTCGTCGTCATCTTCATGGCGATCGCGATGGTGCGGCTGCCGCGCACCGGGGGCGTGCCCTTCGTGCCGCTCAACGCGGTCGTCGCGGGCATCCTCGGCGTCGCGGTGAGTGTCACGCTGCTCATGGTGCTCGGCACCGGGCTCGATCTGTCGCTGACCGAGTTCTTCGAGGAGAACAGCGCGCCGGTGGCGCTCGGGCACAACATCGTCAACGTGATCCTCGTGGACTTCCGCGGCCTCGACACCATGGGCGAGACGGCGGTCATCGCGATTGCGGCGATCGCGGCCTATGCCGTGCTGATGGCGGGGCGGAAGCGGGCAAGGGGGGGCGAATGACAGAGCTGACACCCTGCATGCCGCGCCGGAGCCAAGGAGCCGCCTTCCCATGAATTCCCTGATCCTGCGTACCGCAAGCCGGCTCCTGCTGCCGCTCATCCTCGTGCTCTCCGTCTTCGTGTTCTGGCGCGGCCACAACGAACCGGGGGGCGGGTTCATCGGCGGGCTGCTCGCCGCCATCGCCTTCGCGCTCGTCGAGAAGGCCCAGGGGCTCGAGGCCGCCCGCAAGGCGCTGCATTTCCGGCCCCAGTCCATCGCCGCGGTCGGGCTCGGCTGCACCGTGCTGGGCGGGCTCTGGGGCGCCTTCGCCTACGGCTATTTCCTCAAGGGCGTCTGGCCGCTCATCGAGAAGCTGCCGGACGGCTCCAAGACGGGGCTGCCCTTCGGCTCGATCATGCTCTTCGATTTCGGCGTCTTCCTCGTGGTGCTGGGAGGGGTCTGCGGCATCCTCTTCGCGCTCGAGGACGTGGTCGCCAACGAACGCGACGACAAGGAGGACTAGGCCCATGGAAATCATGATCGCCCTCCTTGCGGGCTTTCTCGTCGCCGCCGGCGCCTATCTGATGATGAGCGGCAAGACGCTGCCCTATCTCTTCGGGCTGACGATGATCTCGAACGCGGCAAACCTCATCATCTTCGCCTCGGGCCGGCTCACCTTCGGCAAGCCGCCGCTGATCCCCGAGGGCGCGCACTCGATCGAGGGGGCCTCCAACGCGCTGCCACAGGCGCTGATCCTCACGGCGATCGTCATCGGCTTCGGGCTGCTCGTCTTCGCGCTCGCGCTGGCCTACCGCTCCTATTACGTGCTCGGCACAACCAAGATGGATCACATGAACGCCTCCGAACCCGGCACGGAGGTCGGCTCCTGATGCTCCTCTTCTGGCCCATCGTCATCCCGCTCCTGACCGCGGTCCTGACGCTCCTCGCCTGGCGCTCGACCGAGATGCAGCGGGGCATCTCGCTCATGGGGGCGCTGGCGCTCCTGCTCGCCGCGCTCGCGATCTTCTCGCAGGTGGTGGAGACCGGACCGGTCTCGGCCCAGGCGGGCGGCTGGCCCGCGCCCTTCGGCATCACCCTGGTCGCGGATCTGCTCTCGGCCATCATGGTGCTGCTCACCGCCATCGTCGCGGTCACCGTGGTGATCTTCAGCTTCAGCGACGTGACGGTGGAGGAGGAGCATTTCGGCTTCCACCCGCTCACGCATTCGCTGCTCACCGGCATCTGCGGCGCGTTTCTCACCGGCGACATCTTCAACATGTATGTCTGGTTCGAGGTGATGCTGATCGCCTCCTTCGGCCTGCTGGTGATCGGCGGCGGCAAGACGCAGTTCGACGGCACGGTGAAATACGTCGGCCTCAACCTCATCGCCACGGTCGCCTTCATCGCCGGGGTGGGGCTGCTCTATGGCACCGCCGGCGCGCTCAACATGGCCGATCTCCATGGCAAGCTGGCCGGGCGGTCGGGCGAGGCGGTCGTGCTCGCCTCCGCGGCGTTCCTGCTTTTCGCCTTCGGCTCCAAGGCGGCGCTCTTCCCGGTCTACTTCTGGCTGCCCGCCTCCTATCACACGCCGGCCTTCTCGACCTCGGCGCTGTTCTCGGCGCTGCTGACCAAGGTGGGCGTCTATGCGATGCTCCGGGTCTTCACGCTGGTCTATGACATCGACGGCACGGTCTTCGTGCCGATCCTCATCGTTCTCGCCGTGCTCACCATGTTCTTCGGCGCGATGGGCGCGCTCAGCCAGAACAGCCTTCGCCGCGTGCTCGGCTATTCGATCATCGCCTCGATCGGCTTCATGGTGCTGGGTCTCGCGATCGGCACGCCGCTCGCGCTGGCGGGCGCGGCCTTCTACCTCTTCCAGGACGTGCTGGTGAAGACCGGGCTCTTCCTCGGGGCGGGCGTGACGGCGCGGCTGACCGGCTCCGAGCTCTTCGCCCGCTCGGGCGGGGTCTGGCGCGCGCGGGCCGGCTTCTCGATCCTCTTCCTCATCCCGGCCCTGTCGCTCGCGGGCGTGCCGCCCTTCGCGGGCTTCTGGGCGAAGCTCCTGCTGGTGCAGGCCGCGCTCGACACGAACGCCTGGTTCCTGACCTTCGCCGCGCTCGCCACCGGCTTCCTGCTGCTCTATGCCATGGGCCGGGTCTGGGCCGCGGTCTTCTGGTCGGCGCATCCGGGCGGTGAGAGCGCGATCACGGCGCCGCTCGGCGCAACGAGCCTGCTGCCGGTGGCGGTGATCGCGATCCTCGTCACCTATCTCGGCCTCTCGGCGGGCACCTTCGTCGATCTGGCCCTGCGGGTCGGGGCGGAGCTCACCGACCCGAGCGCCTATGTCCAGACCGTTCTCGGAGGCGCACCATGATAACCTTCCTCAAGCGCTGCATGTGGTTCGTGGTGCTTTTCGTGCTCTTCTGCTGGGACCTCGTCGTTTCGAGCGTCCTGGTCGCCGCCACGGTGATCGCGCCGACAGGCCGTTCGAAGCCGCGGCTGGTGACGATTCCGCTCCAGGTGAAGTCCGACGCGGGCATCACCATGGTCGCGAACTTCATCTCGCTCACGCCCGGCACGCTCAGCGTGGACGTGAGCCCCGACCGATCGACCCTCCTCGTCCACTCGCTGCTGGCGGGCGAGTCGAGCGAGGAGACCCGCCGCGAGGTTCGCGAGGGGATCGAGGCGCGCGTTCTGAGGGTGACAGGGACATGATCATCGAATCCGTCGTTACGGGCGTCTTCGGCACCGCCCTCCAGATCACCGTCGCCTGCCTGATCGTGTCGCTGCTCGCGGCCGCCTATCGGCTTCTGGTCGGCCCGACGCTCGCCGACCGCGTGGTCGCGCTCGATCTCGTCTCGATGCTGCTCGTGGTGTTTCTCGTGGTCTTCAAGCTCGTGAGCGGGGTCAACGCCTATATTTACGTGGCCATCGGGCTCGCGCTGATTTCCTTCCTCGCGACCGTCGCCTTCGCCCATTACATCGAGCGCGCCAGGGGAGAGATGGATGAGTGAGTGGATCGCAAGCGCCTTCCTCGTCGCGGGTGGCCTCTTCTGCCTCGTCGCGGGCCTCGGCGTGCTGCGCCTCAATGACGTCTTCTCGCGGATGCATGCGGCGACCAAGGCCGGCACGCTCGGCCTCGCGCTCATCTGCGTCGCGGTGATGATCATGGCGACGGACTGGCTCCATGTCCTCGAGGCGCTTTTCGTCTTTCTCTTCATGATCGCGAGCGCCCCGGTCGGCGCGCATCTGATCGGCCGCGCCGCCTTCCGCATCAACCAGCCGATGGCGCCCAATACCCGCGAGGACCCCGACGCCGAAAAGTTCCGCCGCTACGGCCGCGAGGACAGGGGCATCCCGCCGGAGGCGGCGGAAGAGACGCTCTGAGCGCGGCGCGCCGGCTCAGCCTTCGGGGAAGAACGCTTCGGGGGCTTTCATCGCGGGCAGTCCGCGCATCCGCGCGATCCAGTCCGCCATGACCGGGGTCGGCTCGACGCCGGCCTGCTCCAGCCACTGGACATAGCCCCAGATCGCGCAATCGCCGATCCCGGGCATTTCGCCGTGAAAGAACGGGCCGTCGCCCAGCAGGAGCGCGAAGCGGCCGCAATCGGTCTCGTAGCGCAGGCGCAGCCAGTCCACCGCGCGCTGCAGGGGGCCTTCCTCCGGCACCCGGCGCGCCTCGATGAGCTGCGGCAGGCACATGCCGATGCGGTTGGCCTCCCACATCAGCAGCTCGCGGCCGCGGCGGATCCCGGCGGCGCTCTCGCCGCCGAGGCGGCGGTGCCGGACCGCGATCTCGATCAGGATCGCGCCGGACTGCATGTGCGGCGTGCCGTCGATCACCAGAAGCGGCACCTCGGCGAGGGGGCTTGCGGCAAGAAACGCGGCGGGGCGCGTCTGCGGCTCGGCCCAGATGTCGATGCGCACCGGGCGATGGGCCAGGCCCGCGAGGCCGAGGGCCAGCGCCACCTTGCAGGCGTGGCCGGACTCGGGATGTCCGTAAAGGACCAGTTCGCTCATCTGCCGCGCCTCCTGTCTTTTCGCCAGCCTGACGAAAATGGCGCGGCGCGTAAAGCCCGGCGGTGCTCAGCCGGTGCGGTTCATCTCGGCCGCGAGCCGGATCGGACCGGCGCGACCCTCGAGCCGGGCGCGGTAGACATGCAGGCTCTCGAGCACCCGCATCACGTAGTTGCGGGTCTCGTTGAAGGGGATCGATTCGATCCAGAGGATCACGTCGGTGCCCTTGCTGCGCGGGTCGCCAAAGGTCTGGAGCCACGCATCGACCCGGCCCGGCCCGGCATTGTAGGCAGCGGTCGCGAGCAGGTAGGAGCCGTCGTAGCGGTCGAGCATCCGCTGGAGATAGGCGGTGCCGAGGCGGGCGTTGTAGACCGGATCGCGCACGAGGCGGGTCTCGCTGTAGGGCAGGCCGATCTGACGCGCGACATGCTGGGCGGTGGCGGGCATGAGCTGCATCAGACCGCGCGCCCCCGCGGGGCTTGCCGCCGCGGCGTTGAGCTCGGATTCCTGCCGGGCGATCGCGAGCGCGAATTCCGGCGGCACCGGCCAGGCGCCGCGCTCGAGATCGGGCAGGGGGTAGTATTGCGCGGGCAGGATGACGCCCTCGCGCGCCGCGTCCTTGGCGATACGCACGCCGACATGGGTGAGGCCCGCATCGATCGCCATCTGCGCCAGCGCGGCGCGGCCCGCCGGCGGCTGGGTCTCGGCGGCGTGGCGCAGGAACTGGGCCGCGCGCCCGTCCTGGCCGGCCGAGATGAAGAGCTCCGCGGCCTGCACGACGCTCGAGGCCGCGAGATCGGGCGCATCCGCCGGGTCCGGCCCGTCATTGCCGGTGATCGAGCTGTCGGCGGGCAGGCCCGCGCGCTCGGCGGCAAGCTGGCCGTAGAAACTCGTCTGGTGCATCGCGCCGAGGCGGTAGGCCTGCGCCGCGGCTTCGGGCTGGCCGGAGCGCTCGAGCGCAAGGCCGAGCCAGTATCCCGCCCGCCCGAGGCTGATCGGGGTCGAGACGGATTCGCGGAAATGCTCGAAATGCTGCGCGGCGAGGCTCGCGTCGTTCATCTCGGTGAGCGCGATATAGCCCGCGAGCCATTCGGCCTCGGCATAATCGGCGCCTCCGGTGCCGAAATTGTTCGCCGCGAGCCGGTAGGCGCGGGCAAAATCGCCGCGCCGGAGCGCTTGCCGGGCGAGGCCCGCGCGCCGCTCCATCCAGAAATCCGGCCGCCCGAGGCTCTGCTCCGAGGCCGAGTTCTCGTAGAGCATCTCCTCCGCCTCGTCCCAGCGGCCCTTGTTCACCCGGTAGAGATAGCGCTCGTAGGCCAGGCCCGGATCGTTGCGGAGCTTGGCCGGAACCGCCCAGATCAGGAGCTGGAGCCCTTCGGAATCCCGCCGTGTCGCGATGCGGGCCTTGGCGAGCGCGGCCCATTCGGGCGGCACATCGGCGAGCATGGTCTCGGCTTCGCGCATGTAGCCGTTCCAGAGCAGCATATCGAGGCGCTCGACCGTGTGGCTTGCCACCAGATCGCCGTATTCCGCGCGGATCGCGGCGCGCTCGGGGGCCGACATCGGCAGCTCGAGCCAGGCCCGCAGGATCACCTTCTCGGCGGCGGGCTGGCGGCCCGTCTCGGTGAAGGCCTCGGCGAGGCGGAGCGAGCCGGTGCCGGTCTGGGGCAGGCCCGCGAGGAAATAGCGGCCGACCTCGCCGGGCGAGAGGCCGGGCGGCATCAGGTGCTCGCCCGCGCGCCGCAGGCTCGCAAGCCCCGGCCAGTCGCCGTTGCGGGCGAGGAAATCCTTGTATTCGGCCCAGGTGCCGATCCCCTCGCGCAGCCGCGACCAGAGGATCACATCCTCGGCCACCGGCGCGCCGGTCTGGGCGGCAAAGCCGCGCGCCTCGGCCCAGTGGCCCCCGGCGGCGGCGGCGAGCGCGCGGTTGAACTGACCGGCCTGCCGGGCCTCGGGCGTGAGCGCGGCCACCGGCACCGGCGGCGCCGGGGGAGGGGCCTCGAGCACGGCATCGAGCCGGTTCGCGCGCGGCATCGGCTCGAGGGCGAGCGCCGGGGTGCCGGACGTGAGGAAGGCAGTCAGAAGGAGCGGAGCTGGAGCCATCGCGCGCATGTTCATGCCTTGTCAACGAATCTTACCGGACCGTTATGGGCCGGAAGCCTTACCATAGCGTATATCGTGCGCGCCCAGAAAGCCGAGCTTGCGGCGGCCCGCATTCACGATTAGGTTCGCGCGGCTCGAAAACCAGCCGATCTTCTGCCCCGGAGGCACACCATGTTCAAAGGCTCCATTCCCGCGCTTGTCACCCCGTTCCGCGACGGCAAGGTCGACGAAAAAGCGCTTGTGGATCTGGTGAACTGGCACGTGGCGGAAGGTTCCCACGGGCTGGTCGCGGTCGGCACCACCGGCGAGACGCCGACGCTCACCCACGAGGAACACGAGCATTGCGTCGAGGTCGTGGTGAAGACCGCCGCAGGCCGCATCCCGGTGATCGCGGGCGCAGGCTCCAACAACACCGACGAATCGGTCCGGCTGATGGAATTCGCCCGGCAGGTCGGCGCCGATGCCGCCCTCGTGGTGACGCCCTATTACAACAAGCCGAACCAGCGCGGCCTCTACCACCACTTCCGCACGCTCCACGACGCCGTGGACCTGCCGATCCTGATCTACAACATTCCCGGCCGCTCGGTGATCGACATGACCCCCGCGACCATGGGCGAGCTCGCGAAGCTCCCGCGGATCGTCGGCGTGAAGGACGCGACCGGCGACGTGACCCGGGTGAGCGAGCAGCGCATCACCTGCGGCCATGATTTCGTGCAGATTTCCGGCGAGGATGCGAGCGCGCTCGGCTTCAACGCCCATGGCGGGGTCGGCTGCATCTCCGTGGTCGCCAACATCGTGCCGCGGCTCTCGGCGGAGTTCCAGGAGGCGATGCTGGCGGGCGATTACGCGAAGGCGCTCGGCTATCAGGACAGGCTCATGCCGCTCCACCGGGCCTGCTTCGCCGAGCCCAACCCGGCGCCGACCAAGTATGCGCTCTCGCTCCTCGGCAAGTGCACCGAGGAGGTCCGCTCGCCGCTGGTGACGCTCGAGGATGCGACGAAGGAAAAGATCCACGCCGCGATGCGCCACGCCGGCGTGCTCGACTGAGCCGCGGGCGAGGCGACCGCTTGCGGGCGAGCCCCGCCGTGGCGTGGGCGCATCGGCGGATCAGTTCTCTGCCAGCGGATGACCCTCAGGGTAGGGCGCGTCGAGGGAGAGGCGGATGCCGGTTTCGATGGGGGGATGACGCTGGCAGAGAAACTCTTCGCTGATCTGCCATTCATCGAAATCGAAACGCTTGTGCCATATCCGAACCATGCTGTCGTAGAACCGGGGCTTGCGCTCCCAGCAGGTCCTGAGCCTTGGCACGCTGCCGTCGCTCAGCGTCTCCGGAAGCAAGGTCATCGCGTTGCCGATCATGTAATCAAGCTGGTCTTGCGTCAGCTCTTGTGCGCCGCGAAGATCCGCGAAATGGGCGGGTGAGCCTGTTCGAGCACCCGCCCATTTCGCGGATCTGAGCTGCGCCCTTATAAGGTCCGCCCCCTCCATCTGCGCCCCACTGAGGATCGCCCCCTCCATCTGCGCCCCTATGAGGAACGCCCTCTCCATCTGCGCCCCACTGAGGTCCGCCCCCTCCATCTGCGCCCCACTGAGGATCGCCCCCTCCATCTGCGCCCTTATGAGGACCGCCTCCTCCATCTGCGCCCTTATAAGGTCCGCCCCCTCCATCTGCGCCCCACTGAGGACCGCCCCCTCCATCTGCGCCCCACTGAGGATCGCCCCCTCCATCTGCGCCCTTATAAGGTCCGCCCCCTCCATCTGCGCCCCTGTGAGATCCGCCCCGACGAGCAAAGCGCGCGGTGCGGACATTCTGCGGAGGTCCTTTCGCGACAGATCAAGGGAAGGAAGGCTTGCCCGGAGGGACGCGCGCTCCTGCAGCCACTCCCGGTCGAACCGGGTGTCGAGGCTTGCGAACGCAGTCGGGCAGGGATCGCCCGCCGCGATGCCGTTTGCCTGGCAATATGCTGTGCGGGCCGTCGCGACATGGGGTGGGGATGGGCGATCCCCGTCGCTGTGATGATCACAGATCGTCATGTCGAGCCCCTCGCGCCTGCACCAGGCTTCGCGGAAGCCACGTCGGGCGATCTGGAAGTTCCGCCAATCCGGCGGCAGCGGGACGAGGGCATCGTCCGCAAGGTCAGTCTGCGCCAGCGGCAGCCAGTTGTCGTCCAGCCAGCGGCCGAAGTGCCTGCGGAGGCTTCGGACAAGCCGGTTGTCGTCTCCCGGAACCATGCGTGCAATGCGGATCGCGCGGACTTCGTCGGGGGCGCGTTTCTTGCCCCGTTTGTCGTAGCAATCCTGGATCTCCGGCAGGTGCGGGCCGAGGATGTCGCCCCAGGGCTCACATCCTTGCAACAGGCGGGTTTCGGCGCCCCGCAGCCTGTCGATCTGATCGATGACCCATGCGGTGGTCGGTGCGAATCCTCCCTCGGTGCGGAGCCAGCTCGTGCCGAGCAGCAAGGCGCCGACCCCTGCGGCCAGCGGCGGGCGCCACCAGCGGCGCCAGGGGGAGCTTCTGTCGAGCCGGCGCTGGCGCAGCCGCTCCCAGGCTGTCCACCAGCTGGTGAAACCCGCCAGAAGCGAAAGGCCGAGACATAGGGCGATGAGCAACGTCAGCCATTCGTTGTGGGCGGGCATCGATCGCCACCAGGCGTAAGTGAGTACGATCGGGCCCGCGAGCCAGACGAGCGCGCGGGTGGTGAAGCCGGTGAGCCAGCCGAGCGGGCGGCGCAGGACCTTCGGGTCGCGGCGCAGACGCAGGGCAAAATCGTTGACGAGCCAGTTGTGGAGCGGATCCTCGGCGCGGCTGCCGGCCTCCGCGTGGGCCTCCCAGAGCTTGATGAGGAAGAGATGCAGATAGACATAGAGCGCCGCGCCGAGCACGGGGGCGGTCACGAAGAAGCTCGCGGTGGGGATGGAGACATTGACCAGCGGCAGCTGGGTCTGGCGGGAGGGAACGAAGAAATCGGCATCCTCGACGCCGAGGAGCGTGATGCCGACGAAGACGAGATAGCCGAGAAGCGAGAACCACGCCGTGCGGGCGAGCTGGGAGATCTCGTTGATCCGTTCGATCTGGGGATCGGAAGCCATGCGTCCTGCAATGTCTGTCGAACAATCGCGAGACGTTAACACATCGGCGGGATTCGCGAAGCTTGGAGGCCCTTCACCGTTTGCTAACCCGCGCGGGGTGAGGCTGCTGGTCTTTGCGGCCGTCGCCTCCTCTCGGGCGGGCCGCGGCGAACGGGGGGAGAGGCCATGCGGCGTCATCATCTGCCTGCGGCGATCCTGCCGCTCCTGCTCCTGTCTGCGCCGGCGTCGGCCCTCGAGGATGTCGGGGAATGCTACGCGGTGGTCGAGGCCTACGATCAGGCGCTGTCGGAGGGCGGCATCGAGGAGGGCCGGGCGGTGGCGCTCGACGCAGCCCTGGGGGCTGGGCTCTCGGCCTGCGAGGCGGGCGATCTTGCCGGTGCGGAGGGCCGTTTCGCCGAGGCCCAGGCCCTCTATGCCGCGCTGGACGCTCCGCCCGGCGGAACCGCAGGGGTCAGCGACGCCGATTTCTGGCAGCTGGCCGATTACATGTGGGGCAACCGGTCCTACCGGAAGGGGGTCGATGTCCTGCACTTCGACATGACCGGCGACGGCGATCCGGATTTGATCGGCTCTCTCGAGGATCGCGACAATCCCGACGGCCCGTTCTTCCAGGTGCTTGTGGTGTCGCGGCCCGCAGGTGGCGGCGATCTGCAGTATGGCTTCGTGAGTCTGCCCTACAATCGCGAGACGCAGTTCTCGCTCTGCCGTTTCGAGGACGGCGCGACCGCCACGGCCCTGCGTCCCCGGCAGTTGGGCCCGGAGGAGCTTGCGGCCTTCTCGATCCCGGTTTCCGCCAATGCCGCCGAGATCGACGATTCCCTGTGCGACACGCTTCGGCTGCTCTGGCCGCTCGGCGCCATGGGCTACCCGGAGGACGGCCTCGGCATGCGCGTCGATCTCATCCTCGATCGCAACTAGCGCCCGGCTTCACGCCCAGGCGGTGTCGGTCTCTTCTGCCAAAAGCTGGCGGATGCCCGCGAGCAGCGGCGCGGTATCGGTCCGGCCGACGCCCACGTGCAGGCTGATCCGGCCCCGGATCGCATACATCACCCGCGGCCATCCATGCGGCAGCGGCGTGTGGGTGTTGCTCGCGCCGATGAGCGCGATGAGCATCTGGACCGCAAGCTTCTGGTCGGAAATCCGCAACAGGATGCTGATTTCCTCGCAGGTCTGCGCCGGGGTGAGGCCGCGGGCACGGGCCATCGGCATCAGCTTCTGCTCGTCCGGGAGCGGCGGCACGGGTTTCCATTCCGGGACCCGGCGCCGGCGCTCGGCCCGCAGCGGCAGGGCCAGCGGCTCGCTTGCGCGTTCGGGTATCGCTACCGGCCGCAGGAACTGGCGGATCTCGCAACCGCGGACCGCGACGATCGCGGGGATGCTCTCGCCCGCCTTGCGCGCCCGTTCGATCGGAAAACTAATCACACTGCTCATCGGCCCCCCCTCCGACTGCTGCCACCCTGAGCCGGGTGTCCCGGCCGCTACGGCGACGGGCTACCCGCATGACGGAAGTTTTAACCTCTTGTTTACCCGTCCGGGAAGTGACTTCGTTAGCGTTTCGTTAATGACATGGTCCATCTGGACGCGAACAGGCCGGACGACTACATACGAGCGTCATGGCACCCAAGACCGATCCGAAGCTCAAGATTGTCGCAGAGAACCGCCGGGCCCGGCACGATTACTTCATCGAGGATGACCTCGAGGCGGGGATCGTGCTCGAGGGATCCGAGGTGAAGAGCCTGCGCACCGGCAAGGCCAACATCGCCGAGAGCTATGCCTCGGTCGAGGACGGCGAACTGTGGCTCATCAACGGCTACATCCCCGCCTATGCCCAGGCCAAGACCTTCGGCCATGACGAGCGCCGTCGCCGCAAGCTTCTGGTCAATCGCCGCGAGCTTGCCAAGCTCTGGCAGGGCACGGCGCGCGAGGGCATGACCATCGTGCCGCTCCGGCTCTACTTCAACGAGAAGGGCCGGGCCAAGCTCCAGCTCGGCATCGCCAAGGGCAAGAAGATGGCCGACAAGCGCGCGACGGAAGCCAAGCGCGACTGGCAGCGTCAGAAGGCGCGGCTCCTGCGCGAGCGGGGATAGGCTCTGGCGCCCGCAGGGCGCGGGCGGCTCCGGGAGCCTGTGACGGAGATGTCGTGACGTCGTCATCGAACCGTCAGGCACGGCCGCTAGCTGGATGCAGATGCAGCAAGTGGAATCGGATGTCCCGCCCGAAATGCTTCCGGCTCTCCGCCACGGCCTCGCGCCGCCCATCGCCCGGATCCGCCGACGGACGCGCCAGCAGATCGCGGCCGCGATCTGCGTCATCGCCATGCTTCAGGCCGCCTCGGCGGTCGGGGCGCGCAACGAACGGCTCGGAGACAGCATCCAGATCGCGCTGCCGGTTCTCGGCACCGCCTGCGCCGTGCTGCGCGGGGATTTCGGAGATTATGCCGCGCGGTTTGCCGGCAACATGGCGGTGGTGCACGGGCTGAAGAACGGGCTCGGTGCCGCGGAGATCAATCTCCGCCCTGGCGGTTCGACCCGAGGCTTTCCCTCCGGCCACACTGCCGCGGCGGTCCATGGCGCGAGCTATCTGGTGCGCGAATGCGGCGCCTTCGTGCCCTATGCCGGCCCGCTGCTCGCGCTGGGCGCCGGATCGTCCTTGCCTGGCGCCGGCTGCAGCGCCGCCATCGCGTGTTCCGTCCGCGTGTCGCCTGAACTCGGTATGACCCGCCTGCGCCCTGCCGCCGGGATCCGCATCGGCGCGAGCCCTGCGATCACCGGCCGCTGGCAGGGCTTCGCGGCACACGAGGGCACCCGCGCGCGCCGCGACGTCCAGTTGCGGGGGCCGCGCACCGGCCATTGCCCTGACGACACCGAACTGACACGAAGGCGTCATGAGGGTGTCGCACGTGGCACCCAAGAGAAGCGCTGACCGAGAAGGAGTTCCCCATGCAAATGAAGCTCGCCGGGGCCGTGTCCCTGGCCGCTCTCGCGGCCGCGCTGCCCGTCCGGGCCGAAACGGCCTTCAACCGCATCGCGACCTTCGCCGTGCCGGAGAATCTGGCCGCCGATGCCGATCCGATGACCGAGACCTCGGCGGAGATCATCGCCGCGACCGAAGACGGCATGACCCTCGTCTATAGCGACAGCCCGCAGGGCGCGATCGGCTTCGTCGGCATCTCCGATCCGAAGAAGCCGGTGGCGGGCGGGTCACTCGCGATGGGCGGCGAGCCCACGTCCGTCGCGGTGCTCGGCAACGACACGGCCTTCGTCGCGGTCAACACCTCGGAAAGCTACACCGCGCCCTCGGGGCATCTCGCCAGCGTCGCGATCGGCCAGAAGACGATCACCGCGACCTGCGATCTCGGCGGCCAGCCCGACAGCATCGCCATCGCGCCCGACGGCAGCTTCCTCGCGGTCGCGATCGAGAACGAGCGCGACGAGGAGCTCGATGACGGCGCGCTGCCGCAGCTTCCGGGCGGGTATGTCGCGATCGTGCCGCTCAAGGACGGCGCGGCGGACTGCGGCGGGCTGCTGAAGGCCGAGCTCACCGGCCTTGCCGATATCGCCGCCGAGGATCCGGAGCCCGAGTTCGTCGACATCAACGCAAGCGGCGAGATCGCGCTGACGCTGCAGGAAAACAACCACATCGTGATCCTCGCGCGCGATGGCACGGTGCTCTCGCATTTCTCCGCAGGCGCGGTGGATCTCGACGGCATCGACGTGATCGAGGACGGCACCCTCGATTTCACCGGCAGCCTCCAGGGCGTGAAGCGCGAGCCCGACGCGGTCAAGTGGCTCGGCACCGGCCAGCTCGTGGTGGCGAACGAAGGCGACTACCAGGGCGGGTCGCGCGGCTTCTCCATCTTCAACCGCGACGGCAGCCTTGCCTTCGAGAGCGGCACCGAATTCGAGCGCGCCGCGGTCGAGACCGGCCACTATCCGGAGACGCGCAGCGAGAACAAGGGCGTCGAGCCGGAGGGGCTTGCGACCGGCAATTTCGGCGGCGAGGACTACGTCTTCGTGCTCGCCGAGCGCGCCTCCATCGTCGGGGTCTACCGGCTCGAGGATGGCGCCCCGGTCTTCCAGCAGATCCTGCCCTCGGGCATCTCGCCGGAAGGCGCGGTGACGATCCCCGCGCGCAATCTCCTTGTCACCGCCAACGAGAGCGATCTGGTCGAGGATGGCGGCGCGCGGTCGCATGTGATGCTCTACGAGCTCCAGGATGCCGCCGCCGAATATCCCTCGATCACCTCCGCCGGGCTCGCGCCGCTGACCGGCTGGGGGGCGCTCTCGGGCCTGGCCGCCGATCCCGCGGAGCCCGGCAAGCTCTATGCGGTCAACGACAGCTTCTATGGCGGTCAGCCGACGATCTTCGAGATCGACGCCAAGGCGACGCCCGCCCGCATCCTCCGTGCGATCCGCGTGACCCGCGACGGCGTTCCGGCCGCGCATCTCGACCAGGAGGGCCTCACGCCCGACGGCAAGGGCGGCTTCTGGATCGCGAACGAGGGCAATGCCGACAAGCAGGTGCCGCACGCGATCTTCCATGTCGATGCCACCGGCGCGATCACCGACGAGATCGATTTCCCCGAGGAACTGCTCGCCAACGAGACCCGCTTCGGCTCCGAAGGCATCGCCTCCGCAGGCCCGGTGCTCTGGATCGCGATCCAGCGCGAATGGGCCGATGACCCGAAGGGCGCGGTGAAGCTTCTCTCCTACAACCTCGAGAACGGGGAGTGGGGCGCGGTGCGCTATCCGCTTGACCAGACCGACAACGGCTGGATGGGGATCAGCGAGATCACCATCTACGGCGAGGATGCCTATATCGTCGAGCGGGACAATCAGACCGGCGCGGCGGCGAAGATCAAGAAGCTCTACCGCGTGCCGCTGGCCGAGATGCGGCCCGCGCCGCTCGGGGGCGATCTGCCGCTGGTGACGAAGACGGAGGTGCGCGACTTCCTGCCCGACCTCAAGAAGGCCGCGAAGGGCTATGTGGTCGACAAGATCGAGGGCTTCACGGTCGATGCCGCGGGATATGCCTATGCCGTCACCGACAACGACGGCGTCGACGACAGCTCGGGCGAGACCCACTTCCTGAAGCTCGGCCCCATCGAGGGGATGTAACCTGCGCCCCGTACCGCGGGCGGGGCGGCCGAGGCCAGACGAAAAAGCCCTGCGGAGGACGCTCCGCAGGGCGCATTCATGTCAGGAGATGAGGGTGCCGGGACCGGCTTCCGGTCCCGCCGCCCGTGAGCCGCCGCCTCAGGCGGTCGTCGAGGCGCCTTCGAGGGCGGGCTGCTTGCGCGCGATCTCGATCTTGCGCGGCTTCAGCGCTTCGGGAACCTCACGCACGAGGTCGATGTGGAGCAGGCCGTTCTCGGTCGCGGCCTCCACGGCGCGCACATGGTCGGCAAGCTGGAACCGGCGCTCGAAAGCGCGGGTCGCGATGCCGCGGTGCAGGAAGGTGCCCTTCTTGTCCTCTTCGGTCTCGGTCTTGCGACCCGACACAACGAGCTGGCCTTCACGGCTCTCGATCGTGAGCTCGTCTTCGGCGAAGCCCGCGACCGCGATCGTGATACGATAGGTCGCATCGCCGGTCTTCTCGATGTTGTAGGGCGGATAGGTGTTCTGGCTCACGTCACCGGCCATCACCTGGTCAAGCACATTGGCGAGACGGTCGAAACCGACGGAAGAGCGATAGAGCGGGGTAAGGTCAAAATGGCGCATGGTCTGCATCCTCTGAGAAGCGATACATCTGATCGGACCTTCCATCCGGACAGGTCCTCGGGTCGTCCGCCCGGCCCGTTCCTTCGGCGCCGGACAGTGCGCATGTGGGAACAGTCCCCCGCCTTATCAAGAGCTTCCGGCGGCGCGCGGCAGAATTTTTTGCAGCTCCCGAGCGCCGCAGCGGGCCGGAAACGGACGCGTGCCTTCCGCCGGCGCCCGGCATAGGCGCGGGGCATGGAGGGAGACCGCCAGACCGCGCGCGCCACGGCAATCGTCTTCGCCACCGGCGCGTTCTGGGGGCTCTACTGGCTTCCCGTCCGCGCGCTCGACGCCCTGGGTCTCGCCGGCGCCTGGGGCACGGCGGCGATCACCCTTGCCGCAGGCCTCCTGCTCGCCCCCCTCGCGATCCGGCGCCGGCGGGCGCTGGCGGCGGCGCACCCCCTCGCGCTCGCCTCGGTCGCGCTCGGGGGCGCAGCCTTCGCGCTCTATTCCGTGGGGCTCGTCCATGGCCGCGTGGCGATCATCATCCTGCTCTACTTTCTCACCCCGGTCTGGAGCACGCTCATCGGCCGCTATGTCATGGGCTGGCAGACGCCGCGCCTGCGGATCGTCGCCATCGCCGTCGGCCTTCTCGGCCTTGTGGTGATGCTCAGCGCCCGGGGCGAGGCGCCGCTGCCGCGCAGTGCCGGGGAATGGATGGCGCTGCTCGCGGGGCTGCTCTGGTCGGTGGCGACCACCGGCATCCGCACGAAATCCGATCTCGGTCCGGGCGAGGCGGCCTTCGTCTTCGCCGCAGGCGCCGCCGCCGCAGCCCTGCTGCTCGCCCCCGCCCTGGCGCCCCTTCCCGCCGCGGCGGGGCTCGAAAGCCCCTTGCGCGCGTTCGGGCTTGCCGCCGCGACGGGCGGGATCTGGTGGGCGCTTTCCATTGCCAGCCTGATGTGGGCGACCGTCCGGCTCGAACCCGCGCGGGTCGGCATCCTGCTGATGGTCGAAGTGCTGGTCGGGGCCGTGTCGGCGGCGCTGTTCGCGGGCGAGCATCTCGCGCCCCTCGAGATCGCGGGCGGCGCGCTCGTGCTCCTCTCGGGGCTGCTCGAGGTCTGGCCGGTGCGAAGCGCCTGACCCTAGTCCGGCGCAGGCCCGCTCACGGGCCAGATGGCCTGCGCCGCGATCCTGCGCAGGGCCTCGAGCCGGGCGGGGTCGGCCTCGACCGCGAGCGTCGTGGCATGAAGCCCGCCCTGCGCCTCGCCAAGGGCCGAGACAACGGCGACGAGCCGGAGCGGGCCGGTCTCCGGCCCGGCCAGCACCGGGGCGCCCGAGGCGCCGAAATCCACCCGGCAGTCGAGCGCGATGAGCCGCGGCTGCCAGGGGATCGAGCGGCAGGGCCCGAGGCGCGAGGGGGCCTGCGAGCGGTTGCGGGCGTAGGCCACGATCGCCAGCAGGCCGTCGGCCTCGGTGCGCGGCCCGCCGAAGGCGAGCGGCACCGCGTCCTCCGCCGCGACCGGCGCATCGAGGAGGAGCAGGGCGAGATCGTCCGCGAGTGTCCGGTCGGGCGCCGTGCCGTCGAAGCGGAAGCCCGGCGTCACCGCGGCCCCGACGATGCCCCGGAGGGCGGCATAGCGGCCCCGGTCGAAGCCCGCCACGAAGCGCAGGCCCGAGAGGCGGCGCGGGGCGCCGGTGCGCGCCTCGAAGAGGCAGTGGGCGGCGGTGACGGCCTCGCGCGGCGAGACGAGCGTCGCGGTGCAGAAGCCCGCGCCGCCGAGGTTGAGCCGGCCGACGGCGCGATAGGCGCCCGCTTCGCCCGGCTCGAGCATCCGGCCCCGGGTAAAGGGCTGCGCGCCGGCCGGTCCGCCGCCCGCGCCGGCTGCAAGCAGCAGGAGCGCGAGCCCGGCGATCGCCCGGCGCATGGGCGTCAGACCGCCAGCCCGGCCAGCGCCGGCGGGCGCGGTCCGCCCGTCGCCCAGTCGAGCAGCTCGGCGGTATGGACCACCGGCACCTCCGTCCCCGAGCCGATCTGCATCATGCAGCCGATGTTTCCCGCCGCCACGATCTGCGGCTCCAGCACCTCGAGGGTCGCGACCTTGCGCTCCCGGAGCTTCGCCGAGATCTCCGGCTGGAGCAGGTTGTAGGTTCCGGCCGAGCCGCAGCAGAGATGCGCATCGCGCGGCTCCACCACCTCGTAGCCCGCCGCGGCGAGCAGCGCCTTCGGGGCGCCGGTGACGCGCTGGCCGTGCTGGAGCGAGCAGGCAGCGTGATAGGCAACGCGCAGCTTGCGCGGCGTCGCGGGCGTCTCCACCCCGAGCTCGACCATCAGCTCGACCACGTCGCGCGCCCGTTCGGCGACCCGCCGGGCCTGCGGCTCGAGCGGGTGGCCCTCGAAGAGCGTGCCGTAATCCTTCACCACCGTGCCGCAGCCGGAGGTGTTGATGACGATCGCATCGAGCCCCTGGCCCGAGATCTCGCGCATGAAGGCCCGGATCGTGCCCGCGGCATGGGCGCGCGCCTCCTCCTCCTTGCCCATGTGATGGGTGAGCGCGCCGCAGCAGCCGAGCCCCCGCGCGATCACCACCTCGCAGCCGTGCCGGGTCAGCAGCCGGATGGTCGCCGCGTTGATGTCGGTGTTGAGCGCGCGCTGGGCGCAGCCGGTGAGCAGCGCCACGCGCCGCCGCCGGGTGCCCTCGGCGGGAAAGACCTGCGGGTCGTCCATCCGGCTCGGCGGCGGCAGCGAGCGGGGCGCGAAGCGGATCATCGCCCCGAGCGTGCGGGGCAGCAGACGCGCGAAGGGCCGCGCGATCCAGGCGCCGAGGATCGCGAAGCGGAAGCGCCTGGGATAGGGCAGGATGCGCGCGAGCAGCCAGCGCATCGCCCGGTCGGGCAGCGGCCGGCGGTAGGTCCGCTCGATATGCACCCGCGCATGGTCCACGAGATGCATGTAATCCACCCCCGAGGGGCAGGTCGTCATGCAGGAGAGGCAGGAGAGGCAGCGGTCGATATGCCGCACGGTGCGTTCATCCGCGGGCCGCCCCTTCTCCAGCATGTCCTTGATGAGGTAGATCCGCCCGCGCGGGCTGTCGAGCTCGTCGCCCAGCACCTGATAGGTCGGGCAGGTGGCGGTGCAGAACCCGCAGTGCACGCAGGCCCGCAGGATCTTGTTCGACCGCGCCACCTCCGGGTCGGCAAGCTGCTCGGCGCTGAAATTCGTCTGCATGTCGCTCTCCGCCTCAGGCCACGGCCGCGCGGGAAGGCCGCGTGTCCATCAGCCCGGGATTGAGGATGCCCGCCGGGTCGAAGCGCGCGCGGAGCCCGGCCGAGAGCCCCGCGACCGGCGCGGGGGCGGGGTGGAACGCGCCCCAGCGGGCGAAGGTTTCGGGCGCGCCGCGCAGCAGCGTCGCATGGCCGCCGATGCCGCCCATGAGCGCGCGCAGGTCGAGATCCTCCGGCACCAGCGCCCAGACGAGCCCGCCCGCCCAGTCGAGGATCAGTTCCGCGCCCCCGAGCCGCGCGGCCAGCAACGGCCCGTCGGTCGGCCGGACCGAGATGCGCCAGACCGCACCGAGGCGCCCGCCGAAACCGCCCGCGTCGCGCACCAGCGGCCAGTGCCCCGCGCCCTCGATCCGCCGGGTCGGCCCGAAATGGCGCAGCACCGCCGAAAGCTCCTGCGCCCGGTGCGCCACCGAGGTCTCGAACCCCTCGAGCCGCAGCATGGTGAGCGGCGCGCCGTCCGGCCCGTCGGGCAGATGCGCCGCGCCGGTCACGTCATAGGGCGTCGCCATCGCCGTCGTCATCGCGCGGGCCGCGGTGGCGATGTCGAGCCCGTCGATCACCACGCTCGCCACCGTCTCGGGGCAGGGGAGCAGCTTGAAGGCGATCTCCGTCATCACCCCGAGCGTGCCGTGGCTTCCGGCCATGAGCTTCACCAGATCGAGGCCGGTCACGTTCTTCATCACCCGGCCGCCATTGCGGATCACCCGCCCGGTGCCGTCGACAAAGCGCACCCCGATCATCGCATCGCGACAGGCCCCGGCCTGGATGCGCCGCGGCCCGGAGGCATTGACCGCCGCCATGCCGCCGACGGTCGGAACGCCGTTCCGTCCGGAAAAGCCGCGCGGGTCCCAGGGCTCGAAGGCGAGCCTCTGGCCCTCCGCCGCCAGCGCCGCCGTCACCTCCGCGAGCGGCGTGCCGGCACGGACCACGAGCGTGAGCGCGCCCGGCTCGTAGAGCGTGATGCCGGTGAGCCCCGCGAGCGAAAGCACATCCTCGGCCGCGGCCCGGCCGGCCTCCCGCGTGCCGCCGCCCCGGATCGCAAGGCCCCGCCGTTCCGCGGCAGCCGCGGCCACCGCCTCGGCAAGCTCCGCCTCGTCCTTCGGAAGGATCTCCGCCATCGGCTCAGGCCACTGGCGCGGCCGCGCGGCGCCGCCGGCTTTCGCTCGCCGCGAGCGGGAAGACCTTGGCCGGGTTCAGCAGCCAGTCCGGATCGAACACGTCCTTCACCCTGAGCTGCGCCTCGAGATCGTCGGGCCCGTACTGATGGCTCATCAGGTCACGCTTCTCCACCCCCACGCCATGCTCGCCGGTGAGACAGCCCCCCACCTCGACGCAGAGCCGGAGGATGTCGGCCCCCAGCGCCTCGGCCTTCTCCAGATCGCCCGGCGCATTGGCATCATAGAGCAGCAGCGGGTGGAGATTGCCGTCCCCGGCGTGAAAGACATTCGCGACCCCGAGGCCGTACTCCGCGGTCAGCTCGGTGATCCGGCGCAGCACGTAGGGCAGCTCGCTCACCGGGATCACCCCGTCGAGACAGATGTAGTCCGCGATCTGGCCCATGGCGCCGAACGCTGCCTTGCGCCCCTTCCAGATCAGCGCCGATTCCGCCGCCGACCGGCTCTCGCGCAGCTCGCGCGGCGCATGCCGCCGGGCGATGTCGCTGATCCGCGCGAGCTGCTCGTCGATCTCCGTCTCCGAGCCCTCGACCTCGACGATCAGCAGCGCCTCGACATCCGGATAGCCCGCGCGCGCGAAATCCTCGCAGGCCCGGATGCTCGGCCCGTCCATGAACTCGATCGCCACCGGCAGCAGCCCCGCCTTGATGATGTCGGAGACGCAGGCGCCCGCCACCTCGCTCGAATCGAACCCGATCAGCACCGGCCGGGCGCCCTCGGGCTTCCGCAGGATGCGGAGCGTCGCCTCCGTCACCACGCCGAGCTGGCCCTCCGAGCCGCAGATGACGCCGAGAAGGTCATAGCCCGCGGCATCGAGATGCGCGCCGCCGAGCTCCACCACCGTCCCGTCCATCAGCACGAGCGTGACGCCGAGCAGGTTGTTGGTGGTGACGCCATACTTGAGGCAATGCGCGCCGCCCGAATTCATCGCGATGTTGCCCGCGATGGCGCAGGCGAGCTGGCTCGACGGGTCGGGCGCGTAGAAGAAGCCGTCCGCCTCCACCGCGCCGGTGACGCTGAGATTGGTGCGCCCCGTCTGCACCCGGATGAAGCGGTTCTCGTAATCGGTCTCGAGCACCTGGTTGAGCCGCGCCACGCCGAGCAGCACGCAATCGGCGGTCGGCAGCGCCCCGCCCGCAAGGCTCGTCCCCGAACCGCGCGGCACCACCGGCACGCCCTCGCGATGGCAGAGCTCGAGCACCGCGGAGACCTCCGCCGTGCTCGCGGGCAGCACCACGGCGAGCGGCGGGCAGCGATAGGCGGTCAGCGCGTCACATTCGTAGGCGCGCACCTCTTCGGGCTCGGAAATCACCGCGCCCCTGGGCAGGATATCCTCGAGATGGGCGACGATCGCCGCCTTGCGCCTCAGGATATCCGGATCCGGTTCCGGCATCTGCATGGCTGTTCCTCCCCCGGGGAACCCGTCGCACTGGTTTTGCCCGGAGCCTAGGCGTCTTCGCGCCCGCTGCCAAGCCTTGGCTGCGGACGGGGGGCAGGGCCGGGGGCATCCCGCGCCGCGGGCTCGGCCCGATCCCGCCCAAGCGCCCGCCCGCGCAACGAAAACTTGCCAACGGCCCGGATCGCGGCCATTCTGGACGCCATGGTGCACTCCGCGGATATCACGCCGTTTCCCCAGCCTCCCGAACGCGTGAGCTTTCACCGAACGGAGCTTTCCGTCATTCTCGGTCTCTACGGCCGCATGGTCGCGGCCGGGATCTGGCGCGATTACGGCATCTCGATGCTGCGCGATGTGGCGGTGTTCTCGGTCTTCCGCCACACCGCCGAGCACCCGGTCTACCGGATCGAGAAGCGCCCGCGCCTTGCCGCCCGGCAGCAGCAATACGCCGTGCTCGGCATGGACGGCCGCATCCTCCGCCGCGGCTCCGACCTCGCCACCGTGCTGCGCGTCCTCGAAAAGAAGCTGATCCGCCCGGTCTGACCCGCGCGGCCCGGAGGCCGCGGCGCGGCATTTGCCGACATCAGGTCGGAATGTCGCAGTCTCCCCGCCGCCGTTTTCTTGCCCGATCCGGTTTCGCCGGGCAGGGCCAGCCCTGCGGCCGGCCCCTTCAACCCTCAGGATGGCGGTCCCCCATGTCAGGCCGTGGCGGCGGTTCTGGTGGTGATGAATTTCTTCTGCCGGTAGGCCTCGAGGCCGGAGGGGCCGAGTTCGCGGCCGATGCCGCTGGCGCGGAAGCCGCCCCAGAGCGTCTCGGGCAGGATCACCTGCGGCGTGTTGATCCAGATGTGGCCCGCGTCGATCCGCTCGGCGATCGCTCCGGCGCGCTCCGGGTCTCCGGACACGACGGTGGCGGCGAGGCCGAAATCCGTGTCGTTCGCAAGCCGGATCGCTTCGGCGTCGTCGCGGCAGCGGCGCACCGCGAGGACGGGGGCGAAGA
This sequence comes from Amaricoccus sp. B4, assembly GCF_043226085.1. NCBI lineage: Bacteria > Pseudomonadati > Pseudomonadota > Alphaproteobacteria > Rhodobacterales > Paracoccaceae > Amaricoccus > Amaricoccus sp. B4. Next base: position 1,843,466 of record NZ_CP171225.1, on the reverse strand, counting down.
GCTCCTCGCGCCAGAGAAAGCTCGCCGCCGGCACGTCCTCGTAGATCGTCGGCCGGACGAACTGCCCCGCCGGATCGCCCTCGGCCGCGCCACCGGTCAGGCAGCGCGCGCCCTCCTGCCGCGCGCGCGCGAACATGGCAGAGACCCGAAGGTAGTGCGGCCGCGTGGTGAGCGGCCCCATCTCCGCCGTCTCGGGCGCGCCGAGCGCGAGGTTTTCGGCCCGCTCGACCAGCGCCGCGACGAGCGCCTCCGCGACCGGCTCCTCGACGATCAGCCGCGAGGTGGCCGAACACATCTGGCCGCAATTGGTGAAGATGCCGCCCGCGACCAGATCGGCCGCGAGTTCGAGATCGGCATCGGCCGTCACCACGATCGGCGACTTGCCCCCGAGCTCGAGCGAAACCGGCACCGTCCGCGCCGCCGCCGCCGCCATCACCGCCGCACCGACGCCGTTCGAGCCGGTGAAGGAGAGCTTGGCGAACCGCGGATCGCTCCCGATGGCGCGCCCCACCTCCGCGCGCCCCGTGACGATGTTGAGCACCCCCGCCGGCAGGCCGATCTCCTGCGCGATGTCGCCATAGGCCAGCTCCGCGAGCGGCGTCATCTCGGACACCTTCAGGACGGCGGTGCACCCGGCGGCAAGCGCGGGCGCGATCTTCCAGGCGCTGGTGACCAGCGGGAAGTTCCACGGCACGATGAGCCCCACAGGCCCGATGGGCGCATCGGCGCGCCGCCCGGCGAAGTGCGGATCGGAGAGCGTCTCCGCGGCCCGCGGGGCGTCGAGACCGCGGGCGAGGCCCGCGTAATAGTCGAAGCAGGCCGCCGCATCGTCGAGATCGGTCTCGGCTTCCGCCCGCGGCTTGCCGTTGTTGCGCATCTGGAGCGCGACCAGCACCGGCTTCCGGGCGCGGAGCCCGGCGGCGAAGCCGTCGAGCAGGGCGGCGCGATCCGCCGCCGCCGTCCGGCGCCAGGTCGCGAAGGCCCGCGCAGCGGCTTGGGCGGCCGCGCTCACCTGTTCCGCCGAGGCGGTTCCGGTCCGGGCAAACGGCGCGCCGGTGCAGGGATCGCACACCTCGATGGTGTCCGCGCCCTCGGCCCGCCGCCAGTCCCCGCCGATGAAGAGGGGACGCATGCGCGCCGTGAGATCTTCAAGCGTTTCCAAGCTGTCCTCCCGTCACGCCCGCCGGTCCGGCAGCACGCAGAGCATCTCGTAGAGCAGGTTGGCCGCGATCAGCGCCGTGTTGCCGCTCGGATCGTAGGGCGGCGAGACCTCGACCAGATCGCAGCCGACGAGATTGAGCCCAGCGCAGCCCCGCACGATCTCGTAGGCCTGCCAGGTGGTGAGCCCGCCGGGCTCCACCGTGCCGGTGCCCGGCGCGAAGGCCGGGTCGAGGCTGTCGATGTCGAAGCTGAGGTAGCAGGGCGCGTTGCCGATGGTCTCGCGCACCTGCGCCATCAGCGGCTTCAGCGACTGATACCAGCAAGCCTCGGCCTGAACCACGGTCCAGCCGTTCCGCCGGCCCCAGTCGAAATCGTCCGGGGCATAGCCGGTGGCGCGCAGCCCGATCTGGAACACCTTGTCGTTCCGGAGGCAGTCCTCCTCCCAGGCGCGGCGGAACGGGCAGCCATGCGCGACCTTCTCGCCGAACATCTCGTCGTTGATGTCGGCATGGGCATCGACATGGATCAGGGCGACGGGGCCATGCACCTCGCGCATCGCGCGCAGGATCGGCCAGGTCAGCGTGTGATCGCCGCCGAGCGTGAGGGGCACCGCGCCGTGCGCGAGGATGCCGCGATAATGATCGGCGATGATCTCCACGGATTTCTTCAGGTCGAAGGTGTTGATCGGCACGTCGCCGATATCGGCCACCTGCATCCGCGCGAAGGGGGCGGCCCCCGTCGCCATGTTGTAGGGCCGGATCATCCGGCTTTCGTCGCGGATCTGCCGCGGCCCGAGCCGGGTGCCGGGGCGGTTGGAGGTGCCGATATCCATCGGGATCCCGACGAAACAGGCGTCGAGCCCTTCGGCGGTTCCGGCGGCCGGCAGGCGCATCATCGTCGCCGGGCCGCCGAAGCGCGGCATCTCGTTGCCCCCGAGGGGCTGGTTGAAGGTCCGGGCGGTCATCGGGCGGTTTCTCCGGCGAAGGGTGTCGCGCTGCTCCGGGGGGCCGCGGTGCGGTAGCCCCCCTTGCCGAGCGGGATGACGATGGCGCGGGTCAGCACGTAGTGGCAGGCGAGCGCCGCGAGCATGGCGGGAAGCGAGGCGGAGGTCGCCGAGAAGCTGAGCTTGCCGACGAGATTGTAGGGATCGAAGAGCGCCGCGAAGACCGCGATCCCGAGCCCGAGCGAGGCGAGCGCCGCGACATTCACCCGGCCCCAGAAGTGATAGCGGCTGCCGGCGCCGAGATCGTAGAGCGCGGCGAGGTCGAGCCGCTGGCGGCGCAGCAGGTAGTAATCCGCGATCACCACGCCGATGCCGGAGACGAGCACCGCCTGCGTCCAGGCCACGAAGACGAAGAACCGGTCGTAGAGGGCGGTCGCGGTGAAGAGGATCAGGAGCGCACAGATCCCGAACATCGCGCCGGTGAGCCGGACCCAGCCGAGCCGCTGGGTCCAGGCGCCGAGATGCTGGGTGAAGCACTGCGCGCCGGAATAGACGAAGCTCGCCATGGAGGTGAGGTTCGCGAAGGCGAGGAAGGCGAGCAGGATCGAGCCGACGAGCGGGCCGACGATCGGCATCATCCAGACGGTCGGGTCGCTGTCGCCCATGACGAGCGCCGCCGTGAGGCCGACCATCTGCGCGAGCACGGCCACGGGCACGAGGCCGATGAAGCTGCCCCAGGTCGCGGCGCGCTGGGTCTTCGCCCCGCGGGCGATGTTGCCCACGGCCCCCCACCAGCCGGCACCCGCGGCGATGTTGAGCTCGATCGCGAGCATCAGATCCGTCGCGCGATCGCCCGTCGGGTCGATGGCCGGCGCCGCCACGATGTCGGCGAAGGGAACCTGGCTGAAGATGGTGCCCAAAAGGATCGCACTCATGGCGATGAGGCCCGGCGCGATGAAGCGGTTGAGGATGCGCACGGCCTTCTCGCCGTTCGCGACGATCCACCAGCCGAAGGCGAGCGCGCCGAGGGCGATGAGCGTGACGGCGATCGAGGTGTCGGCGGTCTCGGCGCCCGTGAGCGCATTGCTGACCTGCACCGCGGCGCGGCCGAACATCAGCGCAAGGATGGTGGTCCAGCCGAGGATGAAGGGCGCGATGAGGCCGATGACGAGCACCAGCACGCCGAGCGCGCCGTAGATCGCGCGCTGCATCACGAAATGCTCGGTGCCCCATTTGCAGGTCATGATGGCGGAGGCCATCATCATCGCGATGGCGCCGAGGCAGTTGCCCACCAGCATGGTCCAGAGACCGTCCCAGAAGCCGACGAAGAGCGCCGTGACGCCGCCGAAGAGAAAGGCCCAGGTGGCGATGGCGAGGCCCGACTGGACCCAGATGAAGTCGAAAAGCCCCCACTGGCGCTCGCGCGCCAGCAGTGGCAGGCAGTCCTTCAGGGCGATGTCCTGAGCCGTGCCGTCGATGTGATCCGTCTGCACTGTGTTCACTCCGTGTGGCATGCGTCTCAGAGCCCGACGAGGGCGAGCGCGACGAGGGAAACCGCGAAGATGGCCGCGAGGGCGGCCCAGTCGGCGGCGGGAAGCGGGCGGTAGGCCGGATCCTCGGCAAGCTCGCGGGACTTCTGCGCGAGCCGTTCCTCGAGTTCGGCAGTCATTCGGTCTGACAGGTACATGGCGACCTCTCCTGAAAAGGCGGGTTGGCATTGCGTGGCAGGCGGGGGCGGATCGGGATGCGCGCCAGGGCACATCGAACGAATGCCGCAAATTCGGTATTGGGGAGAGCCTAGCAGCCGGATGCGCCCCGGCCCATCACGCGGGATCGATAAAAAGGTTTGATCGGGATCGAAGCTTTTGGGAAAGTCGGCGCCATGCTCGCCTCGCTCTCCGCCGCCGATCTCAGGGCGCTTCACGTCTTCCGCACCATCAGCCGCTGCCGGAGCTTCGCCGGGGCGGAACGCGAGCTCGACATCAGCCAGTCGACCATCTCGGCGCAGCTCTCGGGGCTGGAGCGGCGTCTGGGCTTTCGTCTCTGCGAGCGCGGGCCCGGGGGTTTCCGCCTCACCGAGCGCGGCCGGACGACGCTCGACGCCTATGCCCGCCTCGAAGGGGCGATGAACGAGTTCCTCCAGACCACCTCGGACCTCTCGCACCGGGTGGTCGGCACGCTCCGGCTCGGCATGCTCGATCACACCTCGACCGACCCGGGCTTTTCGGTGGTGGGGCTGGTGCGCCTCTTCCACGAGCGCGCGCCGGATGTCCGGCTCGAGATCACCCAGGACATCCAGACGGTTCTGGCGAGCCGGATCGACGCGAAATCCCTCGACCTCGCGATCGGCGCCTTTCCGGTCGGGGACGACCGCTTCGACACCGTGCCGCTCTATCTCGAGCGGCAGCACATCTATTGCGGCCCGCCGCACCCGCTCTTTCGCGACCCCGAGGCGCCGGTGGAGGCCGCCGTGCTGGAGGCGGCGGACTGGGTCGGCCGCAGCTACGATCTCGCGCCGGCGGATGGCGAGGCGCCCCGCCTCGGCAGGGTGGCGGCGAATGCGGCCAATCTCGAGGCGGTGACCGTGATCCTCCGGGCGCTGCCGACGCTCGGCTATCTCCCCGATCATGTCGCGGCGCCGCTCGTGGCGCGCGGGGAACTGCGCCGCCTCACCGACCGGTTCGCGATCTCCTACCAGATCTCGCTGCTGTCGCGGCGGGGCCGGCGCGACACCGCGCCGATGAAACGGTTCCGGGCGCTGGCAACGGCCGAGGCGCAGTCCCGCGACGGATGAGGCGGTCGGGGGCTGGCTACTCGGCGGCCGGTCTCACCCCGAGCGCGCGCTGGACGCGCTGGGCGTGGCTGCGGCCGACCGGCAGCTCGGTGCCGTCCGGGAGCCGCGCCACGAGCCCGCCGCAGCGGCGCCGGCCGAGGCCGCGCACGGCCGCCTGCCGCACCAGCAGGCTGCGGTGGATGCGGAGAAAGCCGAAGGCCGCGAGCCGTTCGGCGAGCGCGGCGATGGTCTCGGGGATCAGATGCGACTGGCTGCCGATGACGAGGCGGGCATAGTCGCGCTCGGCGCGGATATAGTCGATGCTGTCGATGAGAATGCGCTGGTGGCCGAGGCGGCCCTTGACCCAGAGATCGCGTGAGGGCGCCTGCGCCTCGCGCGGTGCGGCGCGCAATGCGGCGACCGTGGCCTGCAGCTCGGCGATCCGCTCGGCCCGGTCGCTTGCCGCGATCCAGGTCCTTGCGCGCGACAGGGCGGCGGCGAGGCGCGGCAGCTCGACCGGCTTCGTGAGGTAGTCGAGCGCCGCGGCCTCGAAGGCCCGGAGGGCGTAGCCGTCATGGGCGGTGACGAAGATCACCGGCGGCAAGGCGCCCGCGAGGCGGTCGACCACCGCAAAGCCGTCACCGCCGGGCATCTGCACATCGAGGAGCAGGAGGTCGGGGCGGAGCGCGCGCACCGCGCCGACCGTCTGATCGCAATCGCCCGCCTCGCCGACCAGCTCGACCCCGCCCAGCCGGGCAAGCGCCCGCGCGAGCCTCCGCCGCGCGATCGGCTCGTCATCCGCGATCAGGGCGCGCAGGGGCGACGGGCCTGTCATGTCCGGAAGGGCATCCTGAGTTCGACCCGCACCCGGCCCGGCCCGGCGGGGCCGAACGCGCAGGAGGTCGCATGGCCCGGATGGCGCGCCGCCAGCCGCTCCGCCACGTTCCTGAGCCCGATCCCCAGCCCGGTCGCGGTCGCCCCGCCCGCCTCCGGCACCGGGTTCTCGACCCAGATCGCGAGCGTTTCGCCCGGCTCGATGCGGGCGCCGATCTCGAGCTCGGCCCGGCCGGGGGTCCGCGCCACGCCATGGCGGATCGCGTTCTCGATGAGCGGCTGCAGCAGCAGCGCCGGCACAAGCGCCCGCTGCGCCGCGGGCGCGACGTCGATCCGCACCGACAGGCGGTCGGAAAAGCGGGTCTCCTCGATCCGCAGATAATCCCTCTGCAGCGCGATCTCCGCGCCGAGCGGCAGGTCCGACAGCGGATCGAGCGCCAGCGTCCTGCGCAGGAACCCGGCCAGCCCCAGCACCATCTCGTTCGCGGGCCGGTTCTCGCCCTCCTCGATCAGCCCGGAAATCGTGTTGAGGGTGTTGAAGAGGAAATGCGGATTGACCTGATACTGCAGGGCGCGGAGCTGCGCCTCCGTCGCCTGCTGCCGCACCGCGGCCAGATGCCGCTCGGAGGCGCGGACCTGGGCGCTGTATTGCAGGGCGAGATAGAGGCAGGACCAGCCGAAGAGCTCCGATGTGGTGAAGACCACCACCTGGGCGAAATATTCCGGGTTGAACGGCACCGGCTCGGGATAGACGCAGACGGCATGGAACCCCCAGTCGATCAGGGCGGAGACCGGCGCCGCGGCCAGCGACATCGCGATCGCGGCCAGCGCCTTCAGCCCGAGCGAGAGGCGCCGGATCCGCCACAGCACCAGGGTGATGGTCACCGCGAGGAGCGCATCGCCCAGGATGCCGACCAGCTTCGGGATCGCGGTCTCGACCGGATCGATGCCCGCGAGCCCCCAGACGATGCTGGCGATCACGAACAGCACGAGCGCGAAGGACAGCCCGAGGATCTTCACCTCGCGGCTGAAGGCCGACATGGGGCCGGGACCGGGCCTGTGATCGAAGGCAATGCTCATGCGCCATTTTCTCCGGCGCCGGGCGCGCTGTCGAGCGGCGTTCGCAGACGAAATCCCGCCGTTCGTCGATTGCTCCGGTCATTCGTCCGCCGGGCCACACCGTCCGTCGAGAGCCGATTGCCGGAGCCCGCCCCAGCCGGCACCAAGCCCGTCACCGCCCGCCCGCGCGGCGCGGAGGATCTTGTGTTCGACGTCTGTATCGGGAGATGTGCATGGCAATCTACGGCACCCAGGGCAACGACACCCTGCTTGGCACCGCCTCTGGCGACTGGATCTACGGCTACCCGGCCGGGACCGGCTTTCCCGACGAGGAAACGGGCAACGATTCCCTGCGCGGCGGCGAGGGCAGCGACCGTCTCTACGGCGGCGGCGGCAACGACACGCTGCGCGGCGACGAGGGCTATGACCGGCTCTATGGCGGCGCGGGCAACGACGTGCTGCAGGATGGCGGCACCGGGCTCGACGAATTCGACGGCGGCGATGGCGACGATCTCTTCCTGGTCTCGGGCTCGGGCAACGACACCTTCCTCGGCGGCGCGGGCGATGACACGCTGCGGCTCGAGGCCGATGTCACCTGGTCGCGCCTGATCCTGGACAGCGCGGCGGGCGTCGAGACGCTGGATCTCCGCGCCGGCACCCTGCGCGGCACGAGCGGCAATGACACGATCGACCTCTCGGGCCTCGAGAGCGTCGCCTGGGGCGGCCGCGCCATCGAGATGGCGGCGGGCAACAACACCTTCATCGGCCACGCGGGCGCCGACTCTGTCCTGACCTCCGGCGGCACCGCAAAATTCACCGGCGGCGCGGGCAACGACACGCTGCGCGCCGAGGGATCGCTGGTGGAATTCGACGGCGGGGCGGGCGACGATCTGCTGCTCCTTTCCGGCTACGGCTGGAACGACACCATCCTCGGCGGCGCGGGCCAGGATACGGTGCGGCTCACCGGGGACGCGGACCGCCACAACCTGATCTTCGACGCCGCCTCAGGCATCGAGGTCTTCAGCCGCGCGGGCCTTGCGCTGACCGGCACCGCCTATTCGGACACCTTCGACTTCTCCGGCCTCGCGAAATTCGGCGATACCGGCCCGCGGATCGACATGGGCGCCGGCAACGACAGCTATCGCGGCTGGTCCGGCGACGACAAGGTGTCGGGCGGCAGCGGCACCGACACGCTGATCGGCGGCGCCGGCAACGACATCCTCGACGGCGGCAGCAGCACCGACACGATGGTGGGGGGCGCGGGCAACGACCGCTACGTGGTCGACCGCGCCTCGGATCTGGTGGACGAGCGCGACGGCAGCGGCCTCGACACCGTGGCAAGCGCCGTCAGCTTCAGCCTCGCCCCCTCCGCCAGCCTGCGCGGCGCGGTGGAGAACCTCGTGCTGACGGGCACCGCCGCCATCGACGGCGCCGGCAACGGGCTCGACAACCGGATCTCGGGCAATGTCGCGGCCAACGCGCTCTCGGGCGGCGCGGGCAGCGACACGCTGATCGGCGGCGCCGGCAACGACCGGCTGGACGGCGGCACGGGCATCGACCTGATGATCGGCGGCAAGGGCAACGACACCTACGTGATCGACGGCGACACCATCACCATCGACGACTCCATCGACCGCGTCATCGAGCGGCCCGGCGAGGGCGTGGATCTGGTGCTCGCCTACACCAACGTGCGGCTCGCGGCCAATGTCGAGAAGCTCGTGCTCCGGGGCGAAGCCGTCGCCGGCTGGGGCAACGGGCTCGCCAACAGCATCACCGGCAATGCCGAAGCCAACCAGCTCTGGGGAGAGGGCGGCAACGACCGCATCAACGGCCAGACGGGCCACGACACGATCAGCGGCGGCACCGGCAACGACACGCTCTCGGGCAGCGCGGGCGATGACCGGCTCTCGGGCGGCGCCGGGCGCGACCAGCTGGCGGGCGGCAGCGGCCAGGACCGGCTGACGGGCGATGCCGATGCCGACAGCTTCCTCTTCGCCGAGGCCCTGCGCGGCAGCAATGCCGACCACATCACCGATTTCAGCCGCGGCGAGGGGGATCGCATCCTCCTCGCGCGCGACATCTTCACGGGCCTCGGCGCCGGGCAGCTCGACACCGCCGAGTTCCACCTCGGCACCGCCGCGTCCGGCGCCGGGGCGCAGATCGTCTACGACCGCGACAGCGGCCGGCTCTGGTTCGACGCCGACGGCGCGGGCGGCGCGGCAAAGGCGCTGATCGCCACCCTCGACAATCACGCCCATCTCTCCGCCGACGACATCTTCCTGGTCTGAAAGAGCCCGGCGCGCGCCCGGTGTTCCGGGCCGGGCCGGATCATGCTACGCCTCGCGGCATGACCTCGCAGAGCGGATACCACAGCTGGCGCTTCCGGGCGGAGGCCCCGGATCGGCACATCGTCTTTCCCGATGGCTGCCGGGACGTGCTGCTGATCCGCGGCCCGGACTGTAGCCGCCGCAGCGCGCCCCGGATCCGTCTGACGGCCTTCGACCTCCGGCCGCGCCCCGTCGTGTTCGCGGCCGGCACCGAGATCCTGGGCTACCGCCTCCGGCCGGGGGCGGCCCTCTCCCCGCGCCTCCTCGCGGCGATCGCAGCGCATCCCGAGCGCGCCGGATCGATCCTCGCCGAGGAGGGCGGGGCGTGGGGCGAGCGCGACGATGCGATCCTGGCGCTGACGGCGCCCGGCGCGACCGTGCGCTCCGTGGCCCGCACGCTCGGGGTCTCGGCGCGCACGATAGAGCGGCATTTCCTGGCCGAGGGCCTGCCGTCGCCCGAATACTGGCGGCTTCTCGCCCGGGCCCGCCGCGCCGCCCGGCGGCTCGCAGAGCCCGGCGCGCTGGCGGAGATCGCCATCGAATGCGGCTTCAGCGATCAGGCCCACATGACCCGCGACTGCGTCCGCTGGTTCGGCATCCCGCCCGCGCGGCTGCGCCGGGACGCGGTCTCGCTCGCCCTCCTGGCTCAGCCGGCGCTCGGCAACTGGACCGGCGAGCAGATCTCCACCAGATAGCCGTCGGGGTCCGCCACATAAGCCGTCCTCTGGCCCCAGGGCTCGTCGCGCGCCGCCTGCACCGGCCGCGCGCCCGCCGCGACGGCGCGCTCGAAGGCGGCGCCGACATCCGCCGTCTCGAAGGCGATCTCGAAGACCGGAGCCTCGGGCCGCGCCCGGCCCGGCGCCTTGCCGAGCTGCCGCATCAGCGCGCGCGACGAGAAGGCAAGCTTCGTCTCGCCGGTCGCGAGCTCGCCATAATCGCCGCTCTCGTGCAGGAAGCCCCGCGCAAGCCCGAAGGCGCGTTCATAGAAATCGAGCGCCGCCGCGACGTCGCCGACATAGAGGATCGTGTATCTGAGGAACATGGCGTCTCTCCGCACTCCCTGAGCCTTGCACCTCATAGGCCGGGCGGAGGGCCCGCGTCTTGAAACATCACGACAGCGGCCCCGCCACAGGCCGCCTCCGCCCGCGTTCATGATATGTTAACCAGGAAAATTCAATGAAATCAGCGAGATTTTTCCGTTTTCACGGTGAAACGCCCCGCTTTCACAGCCTTCAGCCCCCGAGCCCGGCCCTTATCCGGCGAGCGCGTCGAGCTTCTTCGCGAGCTTCACGTCGAGCCCGGTGAGCCCGCCCGCGTCATGGGTCGAGAGCGTCACCTCGACGGTGCGGTAGACGTTGAACCATTCGGGGTGGTGGTTCCATTTCTCCGCCCAGAGCGCTGCGCGGGTCATGAAGCCGAAGGCCTCGACGAAATTCCCGAAGGTGAAGGTCTTCGCGATCGCGTCGCGCCCCGTTACCGGCTGCCATCCCTGCGCCTCGAGCGCGGGCAGTTCCGCCGCGCGCTCGGCCTCATTCAATCTCTCGGCCACTGTCTTCTCCCGGGCTTCTCCTGAACGGCCCCATCGTGGTCAGGACCTCGATTTCCTCGTCCATCGCCATCGCCTCGGCGCGGAGGAACTGCGCCACCGCCCGCGAGAAGGCCTCGTTCGAGAACCAGTGCAGCGAATGCGTCTCCACCGGCAGATAGCCGCGCGCGATCTTGTGTTCGCCCTGCGCCCCGGCCTCGACCCGGGCCAGCCCGCGCGCCATCGCCGCCTCGATGGCCATGTAGTAGCACATCTCGAAATGCAGGCAGGGATGATCCTCGAGACAGCCCCAGTAGCGCCCGTACAGCGCGTCCGCCCCGATGAAGTTGAGCGCGCCCGCAACCCAGCGCCCGTCCCGCCGGGCCATGAAGAGGAGGATGTCGTCGCGCATGGTCTCGTGGATGCAGTCGAAAAAGGCGCGGGTGAGATAGGGCGTGCCCCATTTCCGCGCCCCGGTATCCTGATAGAACGCCCAGAACGCCTCCCAGTGCTCGGGCGCGATCTCGTTCCCCCGGAGCGGGACGATCTCCCCGCCGAAGGCCTGGGCCTTCGCCCGTTCCTTGCGGATCGCCTTGCGCTTGCGGGAGGAGAGATCGGCGAGAAAGGCGTCGAAATCGCCGTAGCCGCGATTGTGCCAGTGATACTGCCGCGTCGTCCGCCCAAGCAGCCCCACCGCCTCGCCCCAGTCCCGCTCCTGCCCGGTGCAGAAGGTCACGTGCAGGCCCGAAAGGTTCTCGCGCGTGGTGAGCTCGATGCAGCCCTGGAGCAGCGCCGCCCGCCCGCTGCCCTCGCGGCCGGGCCGGGTGAGGAAGCGGCGTCCGGTTGCGGGCGTGAAGGGCACCGCCGACTGGAGCTTCGGATAGTAGCGCCCCCCGGCGCGGGAATAGGTGAAGGCCCAGTTGTGGTCGAAGATGTATTCGCCGTGGCTGTGGCTCTTGGCATAGAGCGGCATCACGGCCAGCACGATCCCGCCCTGCCGCGCCACCAGATGCTGCGGGTTCCAGCCGGTCCCCCGGCCGACGCTGCCCGAATCCTCGAGGGCGGCAAGAAAGCGATGCGTGGTGAAGGGATCGGCCGGGGGTCCGCCGCCCGGCACCGCACAGAGATCCCATTCATCGCAGGGAACATCCCGGATGGAGTTCAGAATCGTGATCTCGACGTCGCCGCAGCCGTCCACCGCATTCTCCCAAGGTGAGGCCCCCGCGCAGTGTTCTCCATGCGCCGGGCTTGCGTCAATGGCCTCTTGGCCCGGCAGGCTGCCGGTGCGGCCGGCGGCGCCAGCCCAGGCCGCCGGGACGCGGGTCGGGAGCCGGCGAGGGAGCGCTCTGGCCGGGCGCGTCCTCCGGCACCTCGGCCAGATAGCCCTCGAAGGTCACGTTGTCGGCGAGCGCCCGCGCGATGCGTTCCTCCCGCGGGCTGCGCACCGTCCAGCAGAGCACGGCGCGACCGGCCGCCTTCGCCGCGAGAACGGCGGGGCTCGAGAGGTCTCGCCACTGGTGGGAGATGAAGGCGGCCCCGAGCGGCTCGAGATCGCGAAGCGCGGCAAGGGCCGCCCGCCGCTCCGCCGGAACCCTGGGCCAGTGCTCCGCGGTGAAGTCGCAGGTGATGAGCCCGCGCGGGATCCGCGGCGCGGCCTCCACGAGGCTTGCGAGCGCGGCGGGGTTGAAGCTCATCACCGCGACGGGGCCGGCATACTCGACGAGCAGCTCCGCGATCCGGTCGCCGAGCGGGCCGACATCGGGCCCGAGCGCGCCGTCCTGATCCTTGATCTCGATGAGAAGCGGCGCCCGCCCGTCCACGAGGGCAAGGATCTCGCCGAGTGTCGGGATGGTCTCGCCGCCGCTGGCCGTGAGCGCGATGCGCCCGAGCGCCTCGGCGCTCCGCTCCCGCACGGCGCCGGTTTCGGCAGTCAGGCGGTCGAGCGTATCGTCGTGAAACACCATCGCCTCGCCGCAGGCGGCGGGCTGGATGTCGATCTCGATACCGTAGCCCGCCTCGATCGCGGCACGGATCGCGCCGCGGCTGTTCTCGATGACGCCGCAGGCGCGGTCATGCAGGCCGCGATGGGCGATGGGGGCGCCGAGAAAGGCGCCCGGAAGATCAGGCGATCTGGAAGACACCTTCCACCTCGACGGCCACCCCGAGCGGGAGCGACACCGAACCGACGGCGGCGCGGGCATGGCGCCCGGCATCGCCGAAGACCTCTACCATGAGATCCGAGGCCCCGTTGATGACCTGCGGATGCTCGGTGAAATCCGGGCTGGAATTCACGAAGCCCGAGAGCTTCACCACACGCTTCACCCGGTCGAGATCGCCGCCGCAGGCCGCCTTGAGCTGCGCGACGAGGGCCAGCGCGCAGGTCCGGGCGGCCTTGGCTCCGGCGGCGCTGTCGAGATCACGGCCGAGCTGTCCGGTGATGAGCCCGCTGTCGTCGCGGCTGATCTGGCCCGAAATGAAGACCATGTCGCCTGCGACCACGAAGGGCACGTAGTTGGCCGCCGGCGCGGGTGCGTCCGGCAGGGAAATTCCGAGCGCTTCGAGGCGCTCTTCGATTTTCGATGTCATATGCTGTTATCCCCGGTAGTCCTGCGCCCGAACATATCTGAGCCGTCGCGCGAGGCAATGGCAAAGGCGGTGCAGGCGGGATCAACCCTCGCTGAAGACGACGGGCGTCTGCGGCGCGCGGTTGACGTGAAGGGTGAACACGTCCGGGCGGGCGTAGTGGCCGCAGGCGTCGAACTTGCGCCGTGAGGCCCGCGCGGCCGCGATGTCGATCTCGCCGAACAGCAGCCCCTTCTCGCGGTGCATCGGCCCGGCCGCGCACCCGCCGAACGGCCGGTAGAGGACCGCATCGCCGGGATTGATCCATTCCCCGGCTTCGGGAAAGAGCGCATCGCGCCAGGGCAGGTCGGCCGGTATGTCGCCGGCTTCGAGGGTCGTGGCATAGCCCGCCACCCAGCATCCGCCCTCCCGAGCGATGTGCTGCATGGTCGCATGCCAGGTCTCGCCGCTGTCCCAGGTCGGCGCGAGATAGATGTCGATCGCCTGGGCATAGAGCGCGTAGCGGGCGAGCGGCATGTAGTTTTCCCAGCAGATCAGCGCGCCGATGCGGCCGACCGCGGTCTCGACAACCCGGAGGGTCGAGCCATCGCCGAACCCCCAGACCATGCGCTCGGGATTGGTGGGCATGAGCTTGCGGTGATTGTTGAGGAGGCGCCCGTCGGCGTCGATGATCGCGACGCTGTTGAAAAGGGTGCTGCCGCTCCGTCCGCTGTCGATTTCCTGATGGCCCATCGCCACGACGACGCCATGCTCCCGCGCGGCCTCCCGCACCGGGGCGAGGTCGTCCCGGGCGAGATCGACGGAGTCGGCTTGCGAGAGCGCGAACAGCTCGTCGGTCTGCCGCATGTCGGCGCCGGGCCGGAGGCGCCAGACATAGGTCGGATAGCCGGGAAGCCAGACTTCGGGAAAGGCCACGAGCCCAGCCCCCTGCGCAGCCGCCTCCGCAATGAGGCTGGCGGCCCGGTCGAGCGAACGCTGTTTGTCGAGATATACGGGTGGTTGCTGGACGATCGCGATCTTTGTCATCGGTTTGTCCCCTTGCCGGAAAAGACACTACCACATCTCGCAAAAACCGGCAAACCGACGCGCCGGCGGCTGGCGGTCGACCGGCAGGTTCGGCCGGATTTGCAATCCCGGTGCGGGCGTCTGATAAACGTCCGGTCGGGGTGCCTGTCGAATCCCGACAGGGGCCAGCAAAGGAGAGACGCACTTGGGTTCAGTGAAACGGTTCTGCCTCGCCCTTCTTGCTCCGGCCGCGCTCGCGGCCTGTGCCGCCTCTCCCGATCCCGAGAGCCTGTCCTTCGATCCGTTCGCCACGGAGAACCGCGCAACGCATGACGCGAACCTGACGATCGACCGCAACGCCTACCGTCCGGCGGCGATCGCCTATGGCAAGGGGGTGCCGGAGCCGCTGCGGCGCGGGGTCAGCAACCTCGAGAATACCTGGGACAGCCCCGGCTATGTGGTGCAATACATGCTTCAGGGCCGCCCGGAGCTCGCGGGCACCGCGATGATGCGCTTCGGGGTCAACACGCTCTTCGGCTTCGGCGGGCTCATCGATCTCGCGAGCGAGCTCGGCATGGACTACCGCGACACCAATGTCGACGAGACGCTCTTCCGCTGGGGCGTGCCGGAGGGCGGCTATCTCGTGGTGCCGTTCGGCGGGCCGGGAACCCAGCGCGACTGGTCCGGCTGGGTGCTCGACTATGCGCTGGATCCGGTGCAGCTCTTCCTGCCGACGGCGGCGGGAACCGCGCTGATCGCGGCCTCGGGGGTCGATCTGCTCAACGACCGCTACGAGCTCGACACCACCCTCGACGAACTCTTCTACCAGTCCGAAGACAGCTATACCGCCACGCGCATCAGCTATCTGCAGAACATGCGGGCCCGCCTGAAGGGCGGTACCGGCCTCGATCTCCTGGAGGATGTCTATGATGACTACTGATCTCGGCACCGGCCTCGCGCGCCGGGGCTTCCTCGCCGCCACCGCGCTGCTCGCGGGCGCCGCCGCCCTGCCGCGGCCGCTCCTCGCGCTCACCGTGCCGCAGGCGCAGGCCTTCGTCGGGTCGATCTCGGGCGAGCTCGACCGGCTGGTGAACTCCGGGCGCAGCGGCAGTCAGCTCTACAGCCAGTTCGAGCAGATCCTTGCCCGCTACGCCGACATGCCGGTGGTGGGCGCGAGCGTGCTCGGGCCGCCCTGGCGGAGCGCCACGTCGGCGCAGAAGAGCGCGTTCATCTCGACCTTCCAGAGCTATCTCGCCCGGAAATACGGCAGGCAGTTCGAGGAATACCGCAATGCGCGGATCCAGGTGACGGGCGGAAAGGACGCGGGCCGGGCCGGGGTGCTCATCAACACGACCGTCGTCCGGCCGGGGCGCGAGAACATCGGGGTCGACTGGCAGATTTCCGACCGCAGCGGTTCGGCCAAGGCGGTCAATCTCATCATCGAGGGGGTTTCGCTGCTCGCGACCGAGCGGGCCGAGATCGGTGCGATCCTCGATTCCCAGGGCGGCAGCATCGACAAGCTCATCGCCGAACTGCGGCGCCGGAGCTGAGAGCGCACAGCGCCGCGCGGGGAGAGCGCTTTCCCCGCGCGGTGCGAACTCAGTTGCTCCGGCCGCCGAAGATCCCGTGGAGCACGTTCTCGAACACGGTCTGCACCGCGTTGCCGACATTCTGCACCACCTGGCCGGGATTGGCATTGGGCAGTGCGACCTGCACCCCGCGCGGTTCGGGCACCCGCATCGGCAGCGGCCGCGGCGGCACGCCGTCGCTCACCCGCGCCATGGTCTCGTGCCAGATCTCGGCGGGAAGGCCGCCGCCGGTGACACCGGTCAGCGGCGTGTTGTTGTCATAGCCCATCCAGACGCCGGTCACATAGTTGCCGGTGAAGCCGATGAACCAGGCGTCGCGCGCAGCCTGGGTGGTGCCGGTCTTGCCTGCGGCTTGCCGGTCGGCGAGTTGCGCGCGCGCGCCGGTGCCCTGATTGACCACCTGGTTCAGCATCCAGACCAGCTCGCCCGCAGCGCGCTCGTCGAGCACGCGCACGGGCTGCGGGCGGCTTCCGGCCATGAGCGGCTTGCCATCGAGCTTGAGGCTGATGTCGGAGATCCCGTAGGGGGTCGAACGGAACCCCTGGTTGAGGATGCCGGCGTAGGCGCCGGTCATCTCCAGGAGCGTCGCCTCCGAGACACCGAGCGCCAGTGCGGGCCCGTCGGCGATCGGGGACGAGATGCCGAGATCCTGCGCCAGCGCCTTCACCCGCGCCCGGCCCGTCGCTTCGGAAACCCGCACCGTCGCGGTATTGACCGAATGGGTGAGGGCATCGGCGAGCGTGATCTCGCCGCGGTAGGCGCGCGAATAGTTCCGCGGCGACCAGGGGCCGGAGCCCGGCACGTTGAGCGTGAGCGGCGCGTCGAGCACCTCGTCGTAGGGATTGGCGCCGGCCTGAAGCGCCGCGGCGAAGACGAAGGTCTTGAAGAGCGAACCGGTCTGGCGCCGGGCCTGGGTCGCGCGGTTGAACTGGCCTTCGGTGCCGCCGAGGTCGCGGCCGCCCACCATCGCGCGCACCGCCCCGTCGGGGGACATGACCACGATCGCGGCCTGGGCCTTGGAGCCGGGCTTCACCTTGTTCTCGAAGATATAGGTGAGCGCATCCTCCGCCGCATGCTGGATGCGTGAATCGAAGGTCGTACGGACGACGATGTCCTCGGTGGTGTTGCGGGTGAGGAACTGCGGGCCGCTCGACATCACCCAGTCGGCGAAATCGCCGCCCGCCTTGTCGGCCGCGGCCTTCGAGAGCACCGCGGGCCGGGCATGAGCCACCGCCGCCTGCTGCGGCGTGAGGTAGCCCTGATCCTCCATGAGGGTGACAATGGTGTCAGCGCGGGTCTGGGCGCGGGCGAGGTTGTTCGTCGGCGCAAAGCGCGAGGGCGCGCGGAGGAGGCCTGCAAGCATTGCCGCCTGGGCCGGATCAACCTGGGCGGCCGTTATGCCGAAGTATCGCTGGGAGGCGGCCTCGAAGCCGGTCGCGCCCGCGCCGAGATAGGCGCGGTTGAGATAGACCGAGAGGATCTCGTTCTTGGAGAACTTGAGCTCTAGGGCGAGGGCGGCGGGAATTTCCTTGAGCTTGCGCGAGAGGGTGCGCTCGTTGTCGAAGAAGACGAGCTTCGCGACCTGCTGCGTGATCGAGGAACCGCCCTGCACCGTGCCGCCGGCGCGGTAGTTGACGAGCGCCGCGCGCGCGAGCCCGCGCAGGTCGAGCCCGAAATGGCTGTAGAAGCGCCGGTCTTCGGTGGCGACGACCGCATGGACCAGATGCGGCGAGACATCCTCGGCGCGGGTGATCCCCTGATGGCTGCCCCGCCAGGCGAAAACATCGCCGTTGTGGTCGAGGAAGGTGACCGAACCGCGGTCGCGCGCGTCGAGCAGACCCTCGAAATCCGGAAGCTGCGTATAATAGTACGCGGTCGAGAGCCCGAGGATGACCGCCAATGCGATCGATCCGCGTATTCCGATCCACCATAAGATGCGGAAAATGCTCGAAAATGCGCCACGAGCCAAACGCTCGGGCAGGCTCAATCGCGTCTTCGCGCGCGGTCTGCGGCGCGACGGGGTCTTTCTGGCTTTTTTGGCCATGCTTTGCGGCCACCTGCTCGTTCTGTTTCGGCCACCTTACGGAACTTGGCCGGGGCATTCCAGTGTATAGAGGGCAGTGCACGGGCCTGAGGGCTTCAACACGTGTACAAATTTTGGTCAGCGTCTGCCGCATTTCCGGTTTTCTGCCTGAGAAACGGGCGAGCGAAATCGAATCTCACCGGCCGCGCAGAAGAACCGTTTTCGTATCAACGTGTTGGGAAAATATGGTTAGCGCGGCACGGATCGTGCTTCTCCACCGGCGATGCTCTTCGGCGCGGGCACGTGACGCAACAATAAACTCAAGTGAGGAAACTCGATGAAACTCATCATAGCCGTCATCAAGCCCTTCAAGCTGGAGGAGGTCCGCGAGGCGCTGACCACCATCGGCGTGCAGGGGCTGATGGTTTCCGAGGTGAAGGGATACGGGCGGCAGTCCGGTCACACGGAGATCTATCGCGGCGCCGAATACGTCGTGAACTTCGTGCCGAAGATCAAGCTCGAGATGGTCGTTTCCGACGCGATCGCGCCGCAGGCGGTCGAGACCCTCTCGACCACGGCGAAGACAGGCAAGATCGGCGACGGGAAGATCTTCGTTCTCGATGTCGAGCAGGCGATGCGGGTCCGCACCGGCGAGACCGGCGAAGAGGCGCTCTGAGCCCGGCGCGGGCTCTGCCAGACGATCCGGATGCGGGACATGATGAGATCCTTCGAGACAGACACGCTTTTGCGCCGCGCGGCGCCGGGCCCGGTGGCCCGGCGCGCAGGGTGCATTGCGGCGCGTTCGTCCCGCCCGTCGTGTTCCGCTCCGCTCCCCGGCCCCGATCTGCTCCGGCAGGCGCGGGCAGGGCTTCCTGTCGCCGCCGGTCTTCTCCGGCTGCGGGGCGTCTGCCGCTTTCGCAGACCATCGTGGAGGCGGCCCGTCTGCCTCCCCGCCCTGATGTCGGCTCCGGGCAGGCCCGTCCGACCTGACGTCCGGCCTGGGCCCAGCCCCCGCCGTACGGGCAACGCGAAGGGTCCGGCGCAAGACACGGCCCGCGCAGGCATAGCGAGAGGAAGAACATGAAACTGATCCTAGCCGTCATCAAGCCCTTCAAGCTGGAGGAGGTCCGCGAGGCGCTGACCACCATCGGCGTGCAGGGGCTGATGGTTTCCGAGGTGAAGGGATACGGGCGGCAGTCCGGGCACACGGAGATCTATCGCGGCGCCGAATACGTCGTGAACTTCGTGCCGAAGATCAAGCTCGAGATGGTCGTCCCGGCCGCGATTGCGCCGCAGGTGATCGAGACCCTCGCGGCCACCGCCCGGACCGGCAAGATCGGCGACGGCAAGATCTTCGTGCTCGATGTCGAGCAGGCATTGCGGGTCCGCACAGGCGAGACCGGGGAAGAGGCGCTCTGAGATGACAGGTTCCGATATGTTGCAGGGAATGCCGCGGACGCGCGCCCTCGCCACCCCCCTCCGGGGACTTGCCTGGGCGCTGCCGGCGCTCGCGCTCTGCGCGTTGCCCGCCGTGGCCCAGGACATGCCCGATCCGGTCGTCGACAAGGGCGACGTCGCCTGGATGACCGTCTCGACCGTCCTCGTCCTCCTGATGACGATCCCCGGGCTCGCGCTCTTCTACGGCGGCCTCGTGCGCGCCAAGAACATGCTTTCCGTGCTGACCCAGGTGTTTGCGATCACCGCGCTCATGGCGGTGATCTGGGTGATCTACGGCTATTCGCTGGCCTTTACCGATGGTGGGCTCCTCGATCCCTGGGTCGGCGGGCTTTCCAAGGCCTTCCTTCGCGGGGTGAACCTCGAGACGCTGTCGGCGACCTTCTCGAACGGCATCTATCTGCCGGAATACACCTACGTCTGCTTCCAGATGACCTTCGCCTGCATCACGCCGGCGCTGATCGTCGGCGCCTTCGCCGAGCGGGTAAAGTTCGGCGCGCTGCTCGTCTTTGTCGTGCTCTGGGCGACCTTCATCTACTTCCCCATGGCGCACATGGTCTGGTGGTGGGGCGGACCGGACACCTTTGCCGCCGCCGCGACCGCGCTGGCCGATGCGACATCTGCCGGCAACCAGGCGGCCATGGACGCCGCCAATGCGGTGCTCGGGGCCAACGGGATGCTCTTCAACTGGGGCGCGCTCGATTTCGCCGGGGGCACGGTCGTCCACATCAATGCCGGGATCGCGGGCTTCGTCGGCTGCCTCGTGATCGGGCCGCGCATCGGCCACCTCAAGGAACCGATGCCGCCGCACTCGCTCACCATGACGATGATCGGCGCCTCGCTGCTCTGGGTCGGCTGGTTCGGCTTCAACGCCGGCTCAAACCTCGAATCGAACGCGGTCACCGCGCTCGCCGTGATCAACACGTTCGTCGCGACCGCTGCCGCGGCGCTCGCCTGGCTTTTCGCCGAATGGTATTTCAAGGGCCATCCGTCGCTGCTGGGTCTCGTCTCGGGCGCGGTTGCGGGCCTCGTCGCGGTGACGCCGGCCTCGGGTTTCGCAGGCCCCATGGGCTCGCTCGTCCTCGGCCTCGTCGTCGGCCCGCTCTGCCTCGTCTTCTGCTCGACGGTGAAGAACGCCTTCAAGTATGACGACAGCCTCGACGTCTTCGGCGTGCACTGCGTCGGCGGCATTGTCGGCGCGATCGCGACCGGCATCCTCGTGAATCCCGCCCTCGGGGGCGCGGGCATCCCGGACTACACGACCGAGCCCGGAACGCTCCTCGTCGCCGACTACGACTTCGTCACGGCCGTCCTCGCCCAGGTCAAGGCGGTGGTCTTCACGCTGCTCTTCTCGGGCATCGGTTCATTCATCCTGTTCAAGCTCGTCGACCTCGTCCTGGGTCTGCGTCCGGCCACGGACGTCGAGCGGCAGGGTCTCGATATCGGGGAGCACGGCGAGCAGGCCTACAACATGTGATCCCCGTCCACCACGGCATCGCGCCGCCGCCCATGCCGCCGGCCCACTCAGGGGACCGGCGGCAACCCAGCGGCAAGGCGATGTCCGCCACTCGCGCCGAGGGACCGGCGCGGACCCCATCAGGAGCGCTGCACCGGTGTGCGGCCTCGACCACGAAGTGAGAGAGCCCATGAAACTAGTGATTGCCGTCATCAAGCCCTTCAAGCTGGAGGAGGTGCGCGAAGCGCTGACCTCCATCGGCGTACAGGGCCTGATGGTTTCAGAGGTCAAGGGATACGGGCGCCAGTCCGGCCATACCGAGATCTATCGCGGCGCCGAGTACGTTGTGAACTTCGTCCCGAAGATAAAGCTCGAACTCGTCGTTCCGGAAACGATCCTCGCCCAGGTGATCGAGACACTCTCGACCACGGCGAAGACCGGCAAGATCGGCGACGGGAAGATCTTCGTTCTCGATGTCGAACAGGCAGTGCGGGTCCGCACCGGCGAGACCGGCCAGGAAGCTCTGTGATCGCCAGAAATACCAGGAAAGGGTAACCAAGCAGATGAACAAGTACTTCAAGTATACCGCGCTGACGGCGATCGCGCTCGCCGCGGCGGCCCAGGCGGGTCACGCGCAGGAGGCCGTCACAGAGGTCGCCGAAGTCATCGCCAGTCCGGAACCGTCCGAATACACCGTCTGGATCCTGAACTCCCTGCTGCTGCTCATCGGCGGCTTCCTCGTGATGTGGATGGCCGCGGGCTTCGCCATGCTCGAGGCCGGCCTCGTGCGGTCGAAGAACGTCACGATGCAGCTCTTCAAGAACATGGCGCTCTTCTCGATCGCCGCGATCCTCTACTACCTGATCGGCTACAACCTGATGTATCCGGGTGATGCCTGGATCGTTCCCGGCTATTTCGGCAACATCCACGTCGCGGTGATGGAGGCCGTCGGTCTCGCCCCCGAGAACGCGGATGCGATCGATTACGCCTCCACCGGCTCCGACTTCTTCTTCCAGGTGATGTTCTGCGCCACCACGGCCTCGATCGTCTCGGGCACGCTGGCCGAGCGCATCAAGCTCTGGCCCTTCCTGTTCTTCATCGTGATCCTGACCGGCCTCATCTACCCGATCGCGGGCTCCTGGAAATGGGGCGGCGGCTTCCTGGATGCCGACTTCGGCTTCCTCGACTTCGCAGGTTCGACGATCGTCCATTCGGTCGGCGGCTGGGCCGCGCTTGCCGGTGCCCTCGTGCTCGGGCCGCGCCTTGGCAAGTATCCCAAGAACGGCGGCGTGCATCCCTATCCGGGCTCGAACCTCGCGCTCGCGACGCTCGGCACGTTCATCCTCTGGCTCGGCTGGTTCGGTTTCAACGGCGCCTCGCAGCTTGCGATGGGCTCGATCGGTGACATGGCCGACGTCAGCCGCATCTTCGTCAACACCAACATGGCTGCCGCCGGCGGCTCGGTTGCGGCGATGGTGATGACCCAGATCCTCTACAAGAAGCCCGACCTCACCATGGCGCTCAACGGCGCGCTGGCCGGTCTTGTCTCGATCACCGCGGAGCCGCTCTATCCGACGCTCGGCATCGCAACCCTGATCGGCATGGTCGGCGGCGTGATCGTGGTCTTCGCGGTGCCGTTCCTCGACCGCATCAAGATCGACGATGTGGTGGGCGCCATCCCGGTCCACCTCTGCTGCGGCATCTGGGGCACGCTCGCCGTCTGCTTCACCAACCCCGACGCGACCTGGATGGGCCAGATCATCTCGATCGTCATCATCGGCGTCTTCGTCTTCGTGGTCTCGCTGGTGCTCTGGCTGATCCTGAAGGCAACCGTCGGTATCCGCGTGAGCGAGCAGTCCGAGATCGACGGGCTCGACCTCGATGAGCTCGGCATGGAGTGCTACCCGGAATTCGTGGCCGCACGCGCCTGAGGTTCCCTCCCGGGCGGAGCCTCGGCTCCATCCGGAAACCTGGCCCGGATCGCAGGATCCGGGCCTTCTTTTTTGCACGGCTGCCACATCGGGGGATCCAGGTGAATTTTTTGCATCGCCTACACGCCAGGGCTTGATTGCCGCCGCCCTCCCGGCACACTTGGCGCATGACAGAGCCCCTCCGCCCCTGGTCCTCCGTGGCCCCCGAGCTTGTCGCCGTCGCCGCCCGGAGGGCGCCCGCCGACATGGTGATCCGAAACTGCCGCTGGGTGAACGTTCACAGCCGCGAGGTGATCCCCGCCACCGATATCGCCATCAAGGCGGGTCGCTTCGCCTATTGCGGCCCCGATGCCGGGCCGATGGTGGGGCCAGAGACCGAGGTGATCGAGGCAGGCGGGAAGTTCCTGGTCCCGGGCCTTTGCGATGCGCACATGCACATCGAATCCGGCATGCTGACGGTCAGCCAGTTCACGCGGGCGGTGATCCCGCACGGCACCACCTCGATGTTCGTCGATCCGCACGAGGTCGCGAATGTGCTCGGGCTCGCCGGCGTGCGGCTGATGCATGACGAAGCGCTGGCGCAGCCCGTCAACGTCTTCGTGCAGATGCCCTCCTGCTGCCCCTCGGCCCCGGGTCTCGAGACACCGGGTGCCGAGATCGGCCCGGAGGATGTCGCCGAGGCCATGGGCTGGCCCAACATCATCGGGCTCGGCGAAATGATGAACTATCCCGGCGTGGTGGCGGGGGACCCGAAGATGCTGGCCGAGATCGCCGCGACGCAAGAGGCGGGCAAGACCGTCGGCGGCCATTACGCAAGCCCCGATCTTACCGATTTTCCGGCCTATGTGGCCGGGGGCCCGGCCGACGATCACGAGGGCACGCGCGAGGAGGATGCCATCGCCCGCGTACGTCAGGGCATGCGCGCGATGCTCCGCCTCGGCTCGGCCTGGTATGACGTGAAGGCGCAGATCACCGCCGTGACCGAAAAGGGTCTTGATCCGCGAAACTTCATACTCTGCACCGACGACTGCCATTCCGGCACGCTGGTCCACGAGGGCCACATGAACCGCGTGGTGCGCCATGCCATCGCCTGTGGGCTCGACCCGCTGATCGCGCTCCAGATGGCAACGCTCAATACAGCCTGCCATTTCGGCCTCGAGCGCGAGCTCGGCTCGATCACCCCGGGCCGCCGCGCGGACTGCATCCTGACCTCCGATCTGGTGACGCTCCCGGTCGAGACGGTCATCGCACGTGGCCGGATCGTTGCGCAGGACGGGCTCTGCCTCGCGCCCGAGCCGGCGTTCCGCTGGCCCGACAATGCGCGCGCGACCGTGAAGATGGGCCGCACGCTGGCGGCCGCCGATTTCGAGATCCCTGCGCCGGAGGGCGCCAACGGCGTGCGCGCCCGCGTGATCGGCGTGGTCGAGAACCAGGCCCCGACGAAGGCGCTTGAGGCCGAGCTGCCGGTGACGGACGGTCGGGTCGAGATGGATCTAGCGCAGGATGTCTGCCAGATCGCCCTTGTCGAGCGCCATCGCGGCACGGGCGGGGTGGTCAATGGCTTCGTCTCGGGCTTCGGCTATGACGTGCCCTGCGCGGTGGCCTCGACCGTGGCCCACGACAGCCACCACATGATCGTCGTCGGCACCAGCCGCGCCGACATGGCGCTGGCGGCGAACCGGCTCGGCGAGGTCGGCGGCGGCGTCACCGTCTGGCGCGAGGGCGAGGAGCTGGCACTGGTGCCGCTGCCGATCGCGGGGCTGATGTCGGATGCGCCCGCCGAGGAGGTCGCGGATGCCGCAGGCCGGATGGTCGCGGCGATGCAGGCCTGCGGCTGCGAGCTCAACAACGCCTACATGCAGCATTCGCTGCTCGCACTCGTTGTCATCCCCGCACTGCGGATTTCCGATCTCGGGATCATCGACGTGACCCGGTTCGAGAAGACCGACCTCTTCATCGCTGACTGATTGCCGGGAGCCGCCAGATGGACAACCGTACGCCGCTCTCCGAGCTCCGGCTCATCACCCCGCCCGCCGAGCCCGCGCTGCTGCTCACCGATGCCGCCGAGGCGGTTGCCGAGCTCAAGCGCCGCTACAAGGCCGCAACCGGCTTTCTGCAGGAGAAGTTCATTGCCGTGATGGCGGGGGCGATGCCCGAAGGGCATTACCGGGCCTATTATCCGGCGGTGGGCATCACCACCAACAGCTTCGCCGCGGTCGACAGCCGGCTCTCCTTCGGCCATGTCGCCGAACCCGGCAGCTACGAGACCACGATCACCCAGCCGGATTTCTTCGAGGGCTATCTCACGCAACAGATCGGCCTCCTGATCCAGAATCACGGCGTGCCGGTGCGGATCGGCATTTCGGACACGCCCATACCGCTGCATTTCGCCATGGACGAGGACGCCTATGTCGAGGGCGCGATCGAGGATGTGCTGCACCGTCCCTTGCGCGACATCTTCGACGTGCCGGACCTCAACACCACCAACGACCAGATCGTCAACGGGCTGACCCAGCCATCACCCGACATGCCGCGGCCGCTCGCGCCGTTCACCGCACAGCGGATCGACTACTCGCTCGCCCGGCTCGCGCATTACACCTCGACGAGCCCGTCCTGGTTCCAGAATCACGTGATGTTCACGAACTACCAGTTCTACATGGACGAGTTCGTGGCCTTCGCGCTGCGCGCGCTCGAGGACCCGCATTCGGGCTACGACGCCTTCGTCGAGCCCGGCAATGTGGTGACCCGCCGTGGCGGACAGCGCGGCGTGCCCTCAGGGCGCCAGCCGCAGATGCCCGCCTATCACCTGATCGGCCCGAACCACTCGGGCATCAGCATGGTCAACATCGGCGTCGGACCATCGAACGCCAAGACCATCACCGACCATGTCGCGGTGCTGCGCCCGCATGTCTGGCTCATGCTCGGCCATTGCGCCGGGCTGCGGAATTCGCAGTCTCTCGGGGATTACGTGCTCGCACATGCCTACATGCGCGAGGATCATGTGCTCGACGACGACCTGCCGCTCTGGGTGCCGATCCCGGCACTCGCCGAGGTGCAGGTCGCGCTCGAACAGGCGGTGGCGCAGGTGACGGGCCTCGTCGATTACGGCCTGAAGAAGATCATGCGCACCGGCACTGTGGCGACGATCGACAACCGCAACTGGGAGCTTCGCGACCAGTCGGGCCCGGTCCAGCGCCTGAGCCAGGCGCGCGCCGTCGCTCTCGACATGGAAAGCGCGACGATCGCCGCCAACGGATTCCGCTTCCGGGTGCCCTATGGCACGCTGCTCTGTGTCTCCGACAAGCCGCTTCATGGCGAACTGAAACTTCCGGGCATGGCGACGAGTTTCTACAAGCGCCAGGTTGCCCAGCATCTGCAGATCGGCGTGCTCGCGCTCGAAAGTCTTCGTGACATGCCTTTGGAAAAGCTGCATTCCCGCAAGTTGCGCAGCTTCGACGAAACGGCGTTCTTGTGACATCGCCATGACGCGCGCGGCGAAACGGCTGGCACATTTCTGCAGCATTCCTGCCACGACTGCACGAAAACCCGTTGAAAACAGGCAGTCAATGCAATCTTAGATTGAGTTTTCTGAAATCGGGAGGTTAGGCTTTGCCACAGGCCGTATTTCCGGCGCATTGCACCCCAGTTCCGGATCCAAGAGGGAGACACAGATGACCCAGAAACCCATGACCAAGACCCAGCTCATCGCGGCCATCGCGGAAGAGGCGGCGCTCGACAAGGCAACCGCCAACCGCACCCTCGAGGCCCTGACCAACATCGTGACCAAGGAAATGGCTGCCGGTGGCGCGGTGACGCTTCCCGGTCTCGGCAAGTTTGCCTGCCGCGCGCGCCCCGAGCGCACCGTGCGCAATCCCTCGACCGGCGAGCAGATCCAGAAGCCTGCCGATCGCGTCGCCAAGGTGACCATCGCCAAACAGCTCAAGGACGTCATCAACGCCTGAGCTCCGGGCCTCGCGCGCGGGGCCGGCAGACGGCCGTCTCGACAAGGCGGCCAACCCCCGTCATACCGATCCGAGCCGCGCCCCTTGCGCGGCTTGTCCGTTTGAGGGGGGACCGAGATGAACTGGCGCGCGCTCATGCTGGGATTGCTCTTCGCTGCCGCGTGGAGCTCCGCCTTCACCTCGGCACGCATTGTCGTGGCCGACGCGCCGCCCTTCCTCGCGCTTACCGTCCGCTTCCTGATCTCGGGCCTGATCGCGCTCGGCATCGGTTTCGCGCTCGGCCAGCGCATCCGGCTCGACCGCCGCGCCTGGCAGGGGGTCATCCTCTTCGGTCTTTGCCAGAACGCGCTTTATCTCGGCCTCAATTTCGAGGGCATGCGCACGGTGGAGGCAAGCCTTGCCTCTGTGATTGCGAGCATGCTGCCGCTCATCGTTGCCGCGCTCGGCCGGATCACCGGCGAGCGGCTGGCGCCGAGGGCGCTCGCGGGCCTTGCCGCGGGCTTCGCGGGCGTGCTCATCATCATGGCCTCGCGGATCGGGCAGGGGGCCGACCCGTTCGGCATGGCGCTCTGCCTCATCGGCGTCTTCTCGCTCTCGGTCGCGACACTGCTCGTGCGCGGAGTGTCGGGCGGCGGCAATCTCTGGATCGTCGTTGGCCTCCAGATGCTTGTGGGCAGCGCAGCCCTGCTGCCGGTCTCGCTCGTGCTCGAGACGTGGCATGTGAACTGGACGCTGCCGATGGTCACCGCGTTCATCTACACGACCCTCATTCCCGGCGTCGGGGCGACGATGATCTGGTTCGTGCTGGTGGGCATGATCGGTGCGACCCGGGCTGCGACCTTCCACTTCCTCAACCCGTTCCTCGGTGTTGCGACAGCCGCGCTCATCCTCGGCGAGCGGGTGGGGCTCCGCGATGTCATCGGCGTTGTCATCATCATGGCGGGGATTCTCGCCGTGCAGACCGCGCGACAGAAGGGCTGATCCGGCCTGACGGAAACCCTCTGGCATTCCCCGCGCGCCGGAGGCAATAACGACCTCGACGCGAGACGGCAGGAGACAGCAATGGACCGGCAGATCGGCGACACCGCGCTTGGCGAGGAGATTCGCCGCGCGATCGACAGCAAGACCAAGCCTCTGGGCGCGCTCGGCCAGGTCGAAGCGCTCGCCGAACAGGTCGCCCGGCTTCAGCGCAGCGTCCGGCCGCGGCTCGAGAGCTGCGAGCTCACGATCTTCGCCGCCGATCATGGCATCGCCGCAGCGGGCGTTTCGGCCTATCCGCAGGAAGTCACACGCCAGATGGTGCTGAATTTCCTCGCCGGGGGGGCTGCGTCCAACGTCTTTGCCCGCAGCTTCGACATTGCGGTCCGCGTGGTGGATGCCGGCGTCGCCGGCGCGCCACTCGAGGACACTCGCCTGCTGTCGCGGCGCATTGGCGCGGGCACCGCAAGCTTCCGGGACGGCCCCGCCATGTCCGCCGCGGAGGTCACCCGCGCCCTGGCGGAGGGTCGGGCGCTCGGGGCGGGCGCCCCTCATGTCGCCGCAGCCTTCGGCGAGATGGGAATCGGCAACACCGCCTCCGCAGCAATGCTTGCCCACAAGATCGCGGGCCTGCCGCTTGCGGATCTCACCGGTCGCGGCACCGGGCTCGACGATGCCGGGCTTGCCCGCAAACGCGAGATCCTCAAGACCGCTGCGCGCCGCACGCCAGAGCGCCTCGCCCCGAAGGTCGCGCTAGCCGAGTATGGCGGGTTCGAGATCGCGATGATGGCCGGCGCGATTCTGGGCGCGGCCGGTGCGGGCCGTATCGTGCTCGTCGATGGCTTCATCGCCTCCGCGGCCGCCCTCGTTGCCGAGGCGCTCGAGCCCTCGGCCCGGGCGGCCTTCGTCTTTGCCCATGTCTCTGCCGAACGCGGCCACCAGGCGCTGCTGCGCTGGATGGGAGCCGAACCCCTGCTCTCGCTCAACATGCGCCTCGGGGAGGGCACCGGTGCGCTGCTCGCCTGGCCGATCGTCAAGGCGGCGGTCGCGATGCTCAACGAGATGGCGAGCTTCGAGAGCGCCGGGGTGAGCGGCCCCGCATGAGGGCGCGCCTCGCCGAGGAGGGGGCGATCTTTCTCCTCGCGGTCCAGTTCCTGACCCGCCTGCCGGTGCGCTCCACACGCCTCTACAGTCCGGCGCGCCTCGCCGCGACACCGCGCTGGCACCCGGCCGTCGGCCTCATTGTCGGCGCAATCACGGGCCTTGTCTTCGTTGCCGCCGCGCACGTCTTTCCGCCCGCGCTCGCGGCCCTGCTCTCGACGGCCGCCGGGCTCATGACCACCGGCTGTTTCCACGAAGACGGCTTTGCCGATGCCTGCGACGGGCTCGGCGGCGGCGCGACGCGCGAACGCGCGCTCGAGATCATGCGCGACAGCCGCCTCGGCACATACGGTGCGGCGGGCCTCGGCCTGATGCTCGGCGGCAAGATCCTCGCGCTTGCCGCGCTTCCCGTTGGGCTCGTCCCATGGGTGCTTCTCGCCGCTCATGCCGCGAGCCGGGCCTCGAGCGTGCTTGTCATGGCGACCAGCCGCTACCAACGCGATCACGGCACCGGCAAGCCGGTCGCAGACGGCATTACGGGCGGCAGCCTCGCGGTTGCGCTTGCAACCGGCATTGCGGGGCTCGCGCTCCTCATTCCAGCCGCCGGGCTGCTCCCGACGCTGGGGGCGGCGGCCGGTCTCGCGCTGGGGCATCTGCTCATGCGGAGCCGCTTCGAGCGCCGCCTCGGCGGCTACACCGGCGATTGCCTCGGCGCGGTGCAGCAGGCGAGCGAGATCGGCTGCTACCTTGGGGTGCTGGCATGTCTCTGACCCTGCTGCGCCACACCCGCCCGGATATTGCCGACGGCATCTGCTACGGCCGCAGCGATCTTGCGCTCGCCGCCTGTTTCGAGGCCAGCGCCGCCGCTGCGCTCGCGGGCCTGCCGCAGGTCGGTGAAGTGGTCTCGAGTCCGCTTTCCCGATGCCTGCGCCTTGCCGAGCGCATCGCCGAGACCCGCCGCCTGCCACTCTGCATCGAGCCGCGGATCGTCGAGATGGATTTCGGCTCCTGGGAGGGGCGGCCCTGGGCGGAGATCCCGCGCGCCGAACTCGACGCCTGGGCGGCGGATTTCGAGGCGGCGCGGCCCCATGGCGGCGAAAGCCCGGCGATGCTGGCGGCGCGTGTGTCGGAGGCCCTCGAGGAAACCGGTCCGGGTCCGGTCCTCTGGGTCACCCATGCGGGTGTCGTGCGCGCGGCCTGCGCGCTGGCCGGCGCGCGGGAGGGCTGGGAGACGCGGCTCCCGTTCGGGGCCTTCCTGACGCTCGAGCGCGCCTGAAACGGCGTGCCGGTCTAGCGCCAGAGCAGCCCTGTTTTCGGATCCTTGCCCCAGGGCCCGACCACGACGTTCTGGGTCTCGAGCTCCTTGCGCGCAGTGCTGCTGCCCGACCGTGCGCGGTCGATGAGGATGCGGCTGTCGTCGGAGCTGCTTTCGGCCGCACTCGCGATCACGTCGCGCATCGGCATGAAGCCATAGGCCTGTTCGGTCATGTCCGCGGCGTCATAGGTCATCTGACCGAGCCCGACATAGTGCCGGATCGCGCCGGCGCGGCGCAGGCGCGCCTCGAAGAAGGCGCAGGCGATGAGGCATTCATCGGCCAGGGCCCGGATCATGTCGCGCGACGCGCGCGCGTCCATCGCCTCTGTGATCCTGACGGTGAGCAGATCCACCCGGATTGTCTCGCCCATGAAGCGGGCGAAAGTGATCGAGAGATAGGCCTCGAGGTTCTCGGTGAGCGGAACCCCGGCCTTTTCCATGCCGGTCTTCACGAAATCGGAAGCGATGGCGAGTTGAGATGGGTTCATATGCGATCCTGTCGTCGTTAGCGTCCCCCGCGGAAGGCAGGCGTTTCCGCCTTCCGTCCTGTTCTGAGCTTGCCCTCGACGCGACCGTTCATGTCACCTCATCCAGACGTTTCCCCGTGATCCATGCTGCCAGAGTTCTTGCTCATTTTTCCTTAACGCCGCCCGGCGCGAACGAAGCCGCGCGCCGGAGGAGACCGGTGCAACATGGATGTCGTTTGTTCGTGGCTGCAGCCGATGGCTGACGGGGGCGGAAATCTACCTTGCACCCCCGTAGAAAAGCCGTATAAGTAGCTCGCTCCACATCGATATGCTAACACGAAGCGCCCCGGCGACCAAGACTGTCGTGGCGGTGTGAAAGAACGGAGCGTCCCCCAATTGGTTGAAACCGAACTGAAGATCCTGATGGATGCAGACCAGGAAGCGCGCGTCCGGCGCCATTCCGGCCTCGCACGGCTGAGGGTCGGCAATCGCCGCAACCAATCGCTCGTCTCCGTCTATTACGATACCAGTGATCATGCCCTCTCGGCGGAAGGCATCGCGCTCCGCCTGCGCAAGGTGGGGCGTTCCTGGGTCCAGACGGTCAAGTTCGGCAAGGGCGGAGGCAATGGCCTGTTCTCCCGCGGCGAGGTGGAGATACCCGCCCCAGGCGGCCGGCTCGTGCTCGATGGGCCGGATCCGGAGGGCATGTTTGCCGAGATCGCCCGCATCGTCGGCGGCGCGGCGCTTTCGCCGGTCTTCGAGACCCGGATCCGCCGCATCACCGACCATCTGAAGCTCGCCGACGGCAGCGAGGTCGAGCTTGCCCTCGACCATGGCGAAGTCGTGGCCGGGGAGGAAAGCCGCGCGATCCACGAGGCCGAGATCGAGCTCGTCTCGGGCGAGGTGACCGCGGTCTACGATGTGGCGCAGATGCTCTTCGAGGCCGGCCCGGTGCGCTTTGCCCCTGACAGCAAGGCCGCCCGCGGCTATCGGCTTGCCCGCGGCCAGAGCGAGAGCGGTCCCGCCCCCCGCAACGCCGGCACGCTCGACTTCGATGGCAACGCCACGGTCGAGAGCGTCGCCCGCGATGTCTTCCGCGACTGTTTCGCCCAGATCGCCACCAACATGCAGGTGGTGGCCGAAACCGATCTGATCGAGGGGCCGCACCAGCTCCGCGTCGGCCTGCGGCGAATCCGCACCGCCTTTTCCGTCTTCAGCGAGGCGCTCGGGAGGGATACATTCACCGCGCTGTCGGACAGGGCGCGCGATCTCGGCCAGGTGGTGGGTTCGCTCCGCGACATCGACGTCCTTATCGACGAGCTCGTCGCCGACCGGTCCGAGGGGCTCGACGAGGCCGCGCGCAGTGCGCTGGTCTCTGCGCTCGAGACGCGGCGCAGGATGGTGCGCAAGGAGGTGCGGGCAGCCCTTGTCACACCGGAAAGCATCGCCTTCCTCTTCGATCTCGGCCGGCTCATCGAGGGCCGAGGCTGGCTCGTGCCCTCCGACTATTCCCAGACCGCGCGCCTTGCCCAACCTGTCTCGGAGCTGGCGCCGAAGCTCCTGGACAAGCGCTACACCAAGGTGATGAAGAAGGGCCGCAAGATCCGCAAGCTCGAGGCCGAGGAGCTGCACGAGCTGCGAAAGGAGCTCAAGAAGCTCCGCTACACCGCGGATGTGCTCGACTCGATCTATCCGGGCAAGAAGGTGAAATCCTACATCAAGGCACTGAAGGCGCTGCAGGATCAGTTCGGCAGCCTCAACGATGCCGCGATGGCGGAGGAATACTTCACCGCGCCCGAAGCGCCGGGCCGCAAGGATGCGGCGGCGCAGCGCGCAGTCGGCTGGATTCTCGGCGCGCTCCACATCCAGATTGGCGACGACCGGCCCAACCTCTACGATTGCTGGGACAGTTTCGCAAAGGAGCAGCCCTTCTGGAGCTGATATCCGCAGGCGGAAAGCCAGGGGAGGGCGGGCCGATGACGGAGTTCACCGAGACGCTGGAGTTTTCCGGCGCGGAAGGGCGCCCCGTCATGGCGCGGCTCGATCTGCCGGCGGGTCCGCCGCGGGCCATCGCGATCTTCGCCCATTGCTTCGCCTGCGCGGCAGACACGATCGCAACGGCGCGCATTTCCCGCGCGATGGCGGAGCGCGGCATCGCCGTGCTACGCTTCGACTTCACCGGCCTCAGCCATGACGACTTTCCGGGCCACGCCTTTTCTGCCACCGTTGCCGACATCACGGCCGCAGCGCGAGCGCTCGCGGCGCAGGGCCGCGCACCTTCGATTCTCGTCGGCCATTCCCTCGGCGGGTCGGCCGTGCTGGCTGCGGCCGGTGACATTCCCGGCATCCGCGCCGTCGCGACGATCAATGCGCCCGCCGATGCCGCCCATGTCTCCCGTGTCGTCACCGGCCTCGGCGCGGAGACGGGGGCGGATGGCGCGCGTGAGCTGCGTCTCGCCGGGCATTCCGTCACCATCCACCCGGACTTCCTCGAGGATCTCGCCGCCGCTCGGCTCGAGGCGCGCATCGCCGCACTCCGCGTGCCGCTTCTCGTTCTGCACGCGCCGCGGGATGCGGTGGTGGGGATCGACAATGCGGCGGCGATCTTTGGCGCGGCGAAGCACCCGAAGAGCTTCATCTCGCTCGACGATGCCGATCACATGCTGAGCCGGGCCGAGGATGCCGATTATGCCGCGGGCGTGCTTGCCGCCTGGGCCGCGCGCTACGTGCCCATCCCGGAAGCCACCAGACCGGGAAATCTCGTGCATGTCACCGAGACGGGCCGCGGGCGTTACCAGCAACTCGTCGAGGTGCACGGCCACAGCCTGCTCGCCGACGAGCCCGCCGCGGTCGGGGGAGAGGGCTCCGGGCCGAACCCCTATGATTTCCTTGCCATCGCGCTCGGAACATGCACGGCGATGACCCTGCGCATGTATGCCGAGAAGAAGAAGCTTGCGCTTGGACGGGTGAGTGTTGCCGTCGACCATGCCAAGGTTCATGCCGAGGATTGCGCCGATTGCGAAGGGCGTTCCGGGCGGATCGATCGGTTCGAGCGCGTGCTGACAGTCGAGGTCGCGCTCGATGCCGCCCTCGCCGAAAAGCTGGTGGAGATCGCCGGGAAATGCCCGGTCCACCGGACATTGGAACAATCCTCCGTGGTCGTCACCCGGCTTGCGGAGACGCCGCCGGAGGAGAGCTGAGCGCCCCCGAGAGGCTCAGACCGCGACCGAGTGGCGGGCCTCCGAGCGGGTGAGATAGGCGTCGAAGACCGAGGCCACGACGCGCGAGAGCGCCCTGCCGCTTTCGGTCAGCACCACCCGGCTGCCCTCGAGCATCACCAGGCCGTCGCGGGCGAAGTCTGCAAGCCGCTCCATCTCGTCTCGGCACCAGTCCGCGGGCTTGCCGCAGGCTGCCGCGATCGCCGCGGTATCGACCATGCCGTCGCACATCAACCGCTCGATCACCCGGCCGCGCAGCCTGTCATCGTCGGTGAGCGCGATGCCCTTCGCGACCGGCAGATGCCCCGCGCTAACCGCGCGTGCCCAGGCGCCTGTCTCGGAAATGTTCTGGATATAACCCCCCGGCGTGCGGCCGATGGAGGTCGCGCCGAGCCCCAGCAGTGCCCGGGCGCAATCGGTGGTATAGCCCTGAAAATTGCGGTGCAGCCGCCCCTCGTGCGCGGCAATCGCCAGCGTATCATCGGGCCGGGCGAAATGGTCGAGCCCGATCGCCTCGTAGCCATGGGTGATGAGCGCGTTCGCCGCCATCTCCGCCTGCGCCTGCCGCGCCGCGCCGTCGGGCAGGGCATATTCCGGGATCAGCCGCTGGTTCTTGGCCATCCAGGGCACATGCGCGTAGCCGAAGAGCGCGATGCGGTCCGGTGCCATCCGCCCGCAAAGCTCGATCGTCTCGATCAGGCTCTCTTCCGTCTGATAGGGCAGGCCATAGATGAGGTCGAAATTGATATGGGCGACCCCGGCGGCGCGCAGCGTGTCGACCACATGGGCGACCATGTCCGGCGGCTGGATGCGATTGATCGCCGCTTGCACTTCCGGGTCGAATTCCTGCACACCGAAGCTCGCGCGCGTGAAGCCCAGCCGGCCGATCTCGGCGGCCATCTCGTCGGTGAGGGTGCGCGGATCGCATTCCACCGCGATCTCCGCGTCCGGCATCCGGTCGAAATGCGACCAGACCCGGTCCATCGCCCGGCGCATGTCCTCCGGCGTGAGGACGGTCGGCGTGCCTCCGCCCCAGTGAAGATGCGATACCTTCATCCGTCCGGGCAGCGCCGCGGCAAGCAGGTCGATCTCGTCGAGCAGATGCTCGAGATATTCCGCCACCGGTTCGTAGCGTGACGCGAGCTTCATGTTGCAGCCGCAATACCAGCACATCTGCTTGCAGAAGGGGACATGGAGGTAGAGCGAGATGGGCCGTGTCGGGTCGAGCTCGGCGAGCCAGCTTCGATAGGTCACTTCGGGAAAACCGGGACGGAAATGCGGCGCTGTAGGATAGCTCGTATAGCGCGGCACGGACCGACTCGCGTATCGGGCCTGAATCTCGTTCATGCGGTTCCCCCCAGATAAATTTTGACCGAAACGATACTCTTTCCGTTCGGATTTGCAAAATGACTCAAATCAAGGCATCGGAGACGGCAATTCAAGCCGGCTGGCTTTCGCACAGCGCCGCCCCGGTCGTGCCGGCCCGCGGCGCCGGCCCGTGGCTGCTGCGGATCACCAGCCGCGGCCGCAGCACGCGGGCAAGCGGTGGCGCAGCGTCGGGGCCGGCCTCGATCCGTTCGGCCAGCAGCTCCGCGGCGCAGCTGGCACAATGCACGGGATCGGCGTCGAAGGTGGTAAGGCCGGGGCGGAAATGCGCGGCGGCCGGGTCGTTGCCGAAGCCGATGACCGAAAGGTCGCGGGGCACCGAAAGCCCGAGGCGCTCGGCCTCCTCCATGACGTCGAGAGCGGCGGCATCGGTGAGGCCAAGGACTGCGGTCGGCCGCGCGGGCCGCGAAAGCAGGGCGCGTATTGCCCGGCGGCTGCGACCGATATCGTCGCCGTGCAGCGCGACGCTGCCGACCTCTATGGACGTGTCGCCCGAGCGCGCGATTGCGGCGAGAAGCCCGTCATGGCGGCGGCGGCAGGAGGGCGACGGATCCGAAGGCCCGACCAGCCCGAACCGGCGATGCCCGAGCCCGCGCAGGAGGGTGAAGGCGCGCTCGAAGGCGGCAAAGCCGTCGGTGTCGACCCAGGGCTGGTCGGGCGCTCCCCGAGGGGGGCTTCCGAGCGTCACAAACGGGAACCGGCGCTGGGCGAGAAAGGCGAGGCGTGGGTCGTCGTCCCCTGCCGCGAGAAGCAGGAGGCCGTCAGCCTTTCGCGCCCGCACGATCTGTTCGATCACTGCAAGTTCCGATTGTCCCGGCGGCACCGAGGCCAGGAAGAAATCCATGCCGATCTGCGCGCAGCCCGCGCTCAGGGCCCTGAACAGCCCCGGCGGGACGGCCTCTCCTCCGGCCTCCTCTGCGGGCAGCACCATCGCGGCAAAGCCAGACCGGCCGGATACGAGCGCCCGGGCCGCGCGATTTGGAATGTAACCGATCTCGCGTGCTGCGGCTTCGATCCGCGCCCGTGTGGACTTCGCAATCCTGTCATGGCCGGCGAGGGCCCTCGACACCGTTGCGATCGATACGTCCAGCTTTTCCGCCAGATCCTTTAAAGTAGCGCCCCCGTGTGACACGGGATCCTCCCATGGACTGCTTAAATAATAACCGCGCATCAAAGCGCCGCCAATGGATTAAACGCCGGCGACGGTGGCCGGGTTGCGAAGTTGTCGCTATGCGGCAGAGAGCTATAGAATTATGCTCGTAATACGAACAAAGGCCCGCCGCAATCCCGCGACGGGCCTCGTGTCTGGCGGGGTGGCCGGATTCTGCCGGCCCCCGGGGCGCTCCGTTATTCGCGGTTTCCGAACAGCGAGAGCAGCATCATGAACATGTTGATGAAGTCGAGATAGAGGCTCAGCGCGCCCATGATCGCGGCCTTGCCCAGGAACTCCTCGCCTTCGGTGGCGCGCATCTGCAGATAGGTCGTCTTGATCTTCTGCGTGTCATAGGCGGTCAGGCCCGCGAAGATGAGCACGCCGAGGATCGACACCGCGAAGACCAGCGCCGGCGACTGGAGGAAGATGTTGATGAGCGAGGCGACGATGAGGCCGATAACGCCCATGATGAGGAACGAGCCCCAGCCGGAGATGTCCTTCTTCGTGGTGTAGCCCCAGAGGCTCAGGCCCGCAAAGGCGATCGAGGTCACGAGGAAGACCTGCGCGATCGACATCCCGGTGAAGGCCTGGAAGATCCAGGCGATCGAGAGGCCCATCACCGCGGCGAAGGCGTAGAAGAAGAGCTGAAGCCCGGACGTCGAGAGCCGGTTCACCATGCCGCCCATCGCGAAAACCATGATCAGCGGGGCGAACATGATGATCCAGCCGAGGATGTTCGGCTGGAGCGTTTCGGGGTTGCGGAAGACCGAGAGGAGTTCCGGGCTCGAACCCACGGCCCACGCAACAGCAAAGGTTACGAGGGTCCCCACCGACATGGTCCCGTAGACCTTGTTCATGTGGGTGCGCAGACCTTCGTCGATCTGCGCCGTTCTTACGCCGGCGCCCGTCCGACGAATAGTCTCGAATTCGGCCATGTTATCCTCCGTACAAACCAGTTTTCCAGCCACCTCTGATCGGCAATGCTGGCAGTCTTGCGAAATATCGGGAATCGCTTCGTTGTTTTCAACGGTCAGACGCGCCGGGAGCGGACAAAAAAACGCGAGTTTTCCGCAATTTCCGTTCGCGCGCCCCGCATTTTGATCTTTCCGTTCAGTCCGCGCCTGCGCCGAAGAAGCCGATGAGCGCCGCGGCGGTTTCCTCCGGCGCCTCCTCGGGCAGGAAATGGCCGCAATCGAGCGCCTTCCCGCGCACATCCCGCGCCTTTTCCGCCCAGACCGCCGGCACGTCGTAAAGCCGTCCGACAAGCCCGCGCGCGCCCCAGAGTGCGAGCAGCGGTGAGCTGATCCGCGCCTCCGCATCCGCCGCGTCATGGTCGAGGTCGATCGTTGCCGCTGCGCGGTAGTCCTCGCAGGTCGCCGCGATGCAGGCCGGATCGCGGAAGGCCTGCCGGTAGTCCTCCAGCACCTCTGGGGCGTACGCCTCCATTCCCGAGCGACCCCAGGCGGCGAGCTTGCTCTCGAGATAGAAATCCGGGTCCGCCCCGATCAGCCGCTCGGGCAGCGGTGCGGGCTGGATCAGGAAGAACCAGTGGTAATAGCCGGTCGCAAACACCCGCTCGGTGCGGGCATACATCGTTGCTGTCGGCGCGATGTCGAGCACGGCCATCCGCGCGACCGCCTGTGGATGGTCGAGTGCCAGCCGGTGCGCGACGCGCCCGCCGCGGTCGTGACCCGCGAGATGAAAGCGCGGATGCCCAAGCCGCTGCATCAGTTCGACCTGATCGGCGGCCATGGTGCGCTTCGAATAGGTCTCGTGCGGCGCCGCGGAGGCAGGCTTGTCCGAGCCGCCGTAACCGCGCAGGTCGCTCGCCACCACGCGGAAGCCGGCCGCGACAAGCCGCGGGGCGACCAGATGCCAGCAGGCGTGAGTTTGCGGGTAGCCATGGAGCAGAAGCACCGACGGCCCGTCCCCCGCCGCGCGCACCCGGAGCGTGAGCCCGCTTGCCAGCGTGATCCTCTCGTCGCTGAAGCCCTCGAACATGCCGTCCTCCCTCTGCCGGTCCGTGCGCAAGAATGGCCGCGCATGCGCCGGAAGGGAACCGGTGTCGTCTCAGCGCGCGAGAAGATAGACGATCACGCCCGCAAGGCAGAGCGAGACGATCTGCCAGAACCGGACCGGGTCGCGCTCGGCCAGGGGCGGGCGCGGCGCGCCCGCGTGCCGCCGGTCGGGCCGGGAGAGATCGGCGACGAATTCCGAAAGCGCCTCCTGCCGCCGCCGCGGATCGGGATCGACCGCCCGGCGGAGGGCTGCATCCATCCACTCGGGCACCGGCCGCGCGCCACGCTGTGCGCTCGCATAGACGAGCCGGCGCTGGGCGGCGCGGCTGCGGGCGCGCGCAGCGGCCGCCCCGTACGGCAGGCGCCCGGTCAGCATCTCGTAGACGATCACCCCGAGCGCGTAGAGATCCGAGCGCCAGCTCCCTGCGGCGCCGAGGAAGAGCTCGGGCGCCACATACTGCACCGCGCCCAGAACCTCGGCGGCCTCGGGCTGCACCACCGTTTCGGCCACCCCGGCAATCCGCACCGAACCGAAATCGATGAGCTTCACCGTGCCCGTTCGGTCGATCATGACATTCTCGGGGCGCAGATCCTGATGCACCATGCCGCGGCGGTGAAACGCCCGGATCCCGCGCGCGATCTGCCCGGCAATGTCGCGCACCGCAGCGAGATCGGGCTGCGGATTGTCGTGCATCCATTGCCGCAGCGTGCGGCCCTCGACATGTTCCGTTACCACGTAGAGATATCGCCTCGGCCGCGCGGGTGGCACGGCCTTCAGTACATGCGGGCTCGAGAGCCTGCGGGCGATCCATTCCTCCATCATCATCCGCCGCAGATGCGCGGGGTCCTCGCGCAGCTCGGGCGCGGGCAGCTTCAGCGCCACCTGCCGCCCCGTCGCCGTCTCCACCGCGACGAAGATCCGGCTCCGCGCATTGCCATGGATCTGCCGCAGCAGCCGGTAGCCGTCGAACTCTGCCGGGGCCTCGACCGGCGGGGGCAGCGGCAGGCGCGCCGCCGCGCCCATGAACTCCTCGGCACTCCCGTCGGGCAGCGCCTCGATACGCACCACCTGCGCGGTGAGATTGTCCTCGCTTCCGGCCGCGAGCGCCGCCGCGACAAGCGCAGATGCCGCCGCCTCCGGTTCCCCCGCCTCCGCCACGATCCGCGCCATCGTGCCGGGGCCGAGCGGCTCGTGGACGCCGTCCGTGGTGAGCAGGAAGGTATCGCCCGGCGCGAGCTCGATCACGCGCTGGTCAATCTCCACCTGCGGCGCGAGCCCGAGCGCCCGGCCGAGATAGCTCTCGCCGCCGGGAAGCGCGATGCGGTGATCTTCGGTGAGCTGCTCGAGGCTTGCGCCCGCGACCCGCCAGATCCGGCTGTCGCCGACATGGAAGACGTAGCCCCGCCGTCCCTTCAGGATCAGGCCCGAGAAGGTGCAGACGTGGCCGCGGTTCGGGTCCGCGCCGAACTGCCCGCTGGGGCTCTGGGCATGCAGCCAGGCATTGGCCGCCGTGAGCACCGTGCGGGCGGCGGTCTTCACCTCCCAGGTCTCGGGGCTGCAATAGTAGTCGTCGAGAAAGCTGCGCACGGCGGTCTCGGCCGCCACCCGGCTCACCCGGCTGCTCGAGATCCCGTCGGCCAGCGCGAGCGCCACGCCCTTGAGGGCAAGCACGGTGCCGTCGGGCAGGATGGCGCCGTGAAAGTCCTGGTTCTCGGCCTTCCGGCCGCGGTCCGAGGCCTGTCCGAGGCAGACGGAGAGGGTGGGGGCCATGCCGGTCTCCGGGAGAGCGCGCCCCGCGCCGCCCGGCAAGCCGGATGGAGCGGGGCTGCCGTCCGGGCTCATTCGGCCGGAAGCCCCTCGGGTGCCGGGGCGTTCCGCTGCGGCGAGGTCTTGTAATGCGTCGAGTAGATCATCGCGCCGACGAAGGTGAGCCCGCCCACGAGATTGCCGATGACGGTCGGGATCTCGTTGTAGAGGAAATAGTCGGCCCAGGTGAACTGGCCGCCGAGCATGATGCCGCTCGGGAAGAGGAACATGTTCACGATCGAATGCTCGAAGCCCATGTAGAAGAAGATGAGGATCGGCATCCACATGGCGATGACCTTGCCCGAAACGGAAGTCGACATCATCGCCGCAACGACGCCGGTCGAGACCATCCAGTTGCACATCACCGCGCGGATGAAGAGCGTGAGCATGCCGCCCGCGCCTGCCGCGGCATAGCCGAGGGTCCGGGCCTCGCCGATATGGCCGATCTTCTGACCGACATCGTTCGGATCCTGGGTGAAGCCCATGGTGAAGATGATCGCCATGAAGACGGCGGTGGTCATGGCGCCCGCGAAGTTTCCGACGAAGACGAGGCCCCAGTTGCGCAGCACGCCGCCCCAGGTGCAGCCCGGTCGCTTCGCAAAGACCGCAAGGGGCGCAAGGGTGAAGACCCCGGTGAGGAGGTCGAACCCGAGCAGGTAGAGGGTGCAGAAGCCCACCGGGAAGAGCAGGGCACCGACGAGGAACTGGCCGGTGTTGACGGTGATCGTCACCGCGAAGGCTGCGGCAAGCGCGAGGATCGCCCCGGCCATGTAGGCGCGGATGAGCGTGTCCTTGGTCGACATGAAGATCTTGGATTCGCCGGCATCGATCATCTTCGCGGCGAATTCCCTGGGCGTCACGTATGACATCTGAAGGTCCTTTTCGAAGGTCTGGTTCGGGAGAGGATCTGAAGGGTCAGGCGTTCGGTCCTTGGCGCGGCACGAGCGGGTTCGACCGGCCGCGATCAGCGGCCAGGGCGGGTCGGGTCAGTCTGTCCCTGAAGATGGCGTGGCGCATCTTCCGCTCCTCGGGAGTCCGGCATGGGCCATCGCGGGCATGGCCGGAGGTTTCCTGTTGCGGAACGCGGAAATAGGAAAGGCGCCGCGTTCCGGCGATCCGGCCCCGAAAGGACAGATCACGGGTCACACAGCGTCATTGCTGCTTGCCACGAAGGGCATGTGTCAGGATACGCCGCGCCATTGCGGCTCGTTTCCCATCAGGTCGGCGTGTAGCCGAACCCGCCTGCGGGAATCGATATACACGAAAGCGTGTAAACCGCCTGCGCTCTTCGCGCAAGCAAAAAGCCGGAAGGTGGGGCGGGCGCGACGCCAGACCAGGACCATTCTGGATGGAGCGGAAATCTCAAAAAGGGAACCTGGTCTCCTTTGGAGGTCGGAGCGCGATGCCGGGTGCGGACTGTTTCGGTCCGCACCGCACTTGCGCCTAGAGAATGAAATCGTCGTCGAGATACCAGCCCGCGCCGCGGCGTCCGTCCTCGATCTCGATCTTGAAATCCCAGCCGTCGTCCCGGTCCACATTCGCCAGGACCAGCGTGTCCGAGCGGCTGTTGACGACATAGACCATGCCGATCTCACGTTCGCCGCCGTCATAGACGCCGCCCCACCGGAAGGCCTGATCGCCGGACCACGTCTTGTTTGCGTCGATCCCCGAGAGGTCGATGAGATCGCCATCCTCGAAGGCAGGGGCAGCAGGGCTCGCATCGGCCAGCGTCGCGCGGATCTGGTCGAAGAGCGGCCTCCGCCCCGAGGTTCCGGGCTGGGAGTGCCCGGCCGTCTCGAAGACGAAAACGTCGTTTCCAACCCCGCCGACCAGCACGTCGCCGCCTGCGCCGCCGATCAGTGTGTCGTCACCATTGTTGCCACGCAGCACGTCATAGTTGGTCCCGCCGGCGACAAGATCGTTCCCCGCGCCACCGAAGAGCGAGTCCCGGCCGGGACCACCGCGGACCTTGTCGTTTCCATCGCCGCCCTGAATGGTGTCATTTCCGGCCTCGCCGTGGGCGTAATCGTCGCCCGCGTCACCGTTGATTTCGTCGTTACCGCTCGCGCCATGAAGCGTGTCACGCCCGCCACCGCCGCGGAGGCGATCGTTGCCCCTTCCACCATCGAGCCAGTCGTGGCCATTGTCGCCCAGCAGCAGATCGTTCCCGTCATCGCCCGACAGCCGGTCGTTGTCGCCGCCGCCATGGATCGTATCGTCGCCCGGATTGCCGTAGAGAACGTCGTTGCCCGAATCGCCAAAGATCCGGTCATTCCCCTTGAGACGGGGATCGTGCTCGTGGTCCCCCGCGATCGTGTCGTCGCCGCTGCCGCCATAAAGCGTGTCATCCGCGACGCGGCCTGAGATGTAATCGTCACCGCCAAAGCCTTCGATCCTGTCGTTCGCGTTGGTGCCGAGAAGCCGCTCCGGACCGGAGGTGCCATAAATGGTTGCCATGCTGAAATCTCCTTCACGATGCCGGGATCCTCGCCGGTCCGACCGTCGGGATCAAGCGCTTCGCAGGGCTTCGGGTTCCCGGTCGCGCACCATCACCCGGATCATCCAGCCGAGCAGGACCGCGTTGCAGAGATGCCAGAGGAAATGCGTGCCGGAGGGCACCGCGCCGCAGACCGCCTGGTCGATCGAGCGGAAGAGGAGCGAGAGGCAGAGGAGTGCGGCGCCGAGCGCGAGCCCTCGCGCCGTCTCGGGGCGGCGGCGCGCGAGCAGGCCCGCGTAGAGAAAGATCAGAGTCGGCACCGGCACGTAGCTCATCGAGCCGTTGAGCGTACCGACCAGTGGTGTAAGCCCCCGTTCGATCAGCATCGACCAGGGGAAGTAGAGCGCAACGGCAAGCGCTCCGGCCCAGGCGGGCAGGGCGAAGAAGCGCACCGTCGCGAGAAAGACATAGACAAGGATGAAGACGAGGATCGGCAACACGTCCGCCATCATCGCCCAGACCTGCGCATGGGTGTGAAAGAGCCAGGAGCCGATGCCGATCGCAACGAGGATCGCCGCAAGCAGCCGCCCACCCCGGTCGCCCGCCCGCCCGGCGTGGCGCCAGGCCCAGAGCCCGGCCGCCACGAAGGCGAGATTTGTCAGCGCGTTGACCGGCTCCGACCAGTAGCCGGGGCCGGTGCGTTCGCAATAGCTGTTGACCTCACGAAACCAGTCCATGGAAACTCCGAGCGGGCGAGGGCCGTTGGTCCTTGATCGAAGCAGACTTCCGGAGGGAATTGAAATGAAGATAACGTGGCTTGGTCATTCGGGCTTCCGCATCGAGATCGCCGGCGAGGTGCTCCTTGTCGATCCGTGGCTGAAGGAGAACCCGAGCTTTGACGAGAGCCGCCGGGAAGAGGCGATCGCGGGTGCCACCCGCATCCTGCTCAGCCATGGCCATTTCGACCACGCCAACGACGTGATCGAGATCGCCAAGGCGCTGGGCGTGCCGGTGGTCGGGATCTTCGACCTCATGTCCTTCTGGGCCGAGAAGCACGGCATCGAGACCGTGGGCTTCAACAAGGGCGGGACGGTCACGCTCGGCGAGGTTTCCGTGACCATGGTGCATGCGACCCATTCCTCCTCCTACGGCGGCAGCGAGGGGCCGGTCTATGCCGGCTCGGAGGCCGGCTACATGATCGCGGGCGAAGGGAAGACGATCTATTTCTCGGGCGACACGGACGTCATGGCCGACATGGGTCTCTTCGAGGAACTGCATCACCCCGAGATCGGCATCCTTTGCGCCGGCGGCCATTTCACCATGGACATGAAGCGCGCGGCCTTTGCGGCGAAGAAGTTCTTCAACTTCAGGACCGTGATCCCCTGCCACTACAAGACCTTCCCGCTGCTCGCGCAATCGGCCGACGATCTCAAGGCGGGCCTGCCGGGGGTCGACGTGAAGACGCCCGAAGTCATGGAGACACTGGAGTTGTGAGGT
This sequence comes from Amaricoccus sp. B4, assembly GCF_043226085.1. Lineage (NCBI taxonomy): Bacteria > Pseudomonadati > Pseudomonadota > Alphaproteobacteria > Rhodobacterales > Paracoccaceae > Amaricoccus > Amaricoccus sp. B4. Next base: position 1,799,463 of record NZ_CP171225.1, on the reverse strand, counting down.
CTCGCGTGCCCGGCGGCGCCCTGCCGCCGGGCGGGCCGTTCACGGCCTGAGGTAGCTGTAGCCCTGCTCCTGAAGCTCCATGAGCCGCACGACGCCCGACGGCACCACCTGCGCCTCCGGCAGCAGCTCGACCGGCTTGCCGGTCGTCTTCTCCACTGCCGCGATGGTGTTCGCGCAGGCCGAGAAGGACAGATGATCGATCGTCTCGCTCATGTGCGCGATCTGGGCGCCGACCGGCGAGAGATCCTTGCGCAGCATGGTGACACCGGGCCCGAAGGTCACGACCTCAATGTCCACTTCCTCGCCCTGCTCGGCATAGTAGCGGTGGATGTTCTTCACATTGTTCAGTGCCATGGTCATCTTGACCGGGTCACTTTCGTCGACCTGGATCGCCACATGCACGGGCTCGCTTGCCCCGGCCGCCTGTGCGCCCGTCGTTGCGGCCAGCGTGAGCGCTGCAGCCGCGAATAGCGGCGCGGACGCCGTTTTCGCCTTCTCAAACAAGGATTTCATTCCTGCTCTCCAACCCCGGGGTATTCCGCCCGTCCGCAAGAGTATGTGGCAATGCTGCGGCGAGGCAAACGGCCCCGATGCGCTCAGCGCCGCTCCGCAAAGAAAGCGCGCAGCAAGGCCGTGCACTCCGCCTCGGCAACGCCTGCCACAACCTCCGGCCGATGGTGCGTCTGCGCACGGTCGAAGACCCGCGCCCCCTGTTCAACCCCGCCGGATTTCGGATCCGCCGCGCCGTAGCAGACCCGCGCGATCCGGGCCGCGGCGATCGCTGCGGCGCACATCGCGCAAGGCTCGAGGGTGACGTAAAGCGTCGCGCTGCCGAGCCGCTCCGAGCCCGACGCGGCGCAGGCCGCCCGGATCGCCAGCATCTCGGCATGCGCCGTCGGGTCGGAGAGCTCCCGCGTGCGGTTGCCTGCACGGGCCAGCAGCCGGCCGTCCGCGCCGACGATCACCGCGCCGACAGGGGTCTCGTCGCGGTCGCGCGCGGCGCGGGCCTCGGCAAGGGCGATGTCCATATGCGGTGCGAAGCGGGTCATCCGCGTCTCTTGGCGCGGCGCGGGCGCGGCTTCAAGCCTCTTGGCCGACCGGGGCAGGGTACGCCCGCACGGGATTTCGCGATTGCGCGTGCCGCGCCCGCCCGTGTAGGAGCAGGAAATGAGCCAGAACGATGACAGTTCCGAACGTATCGCCCGCCGCCTCTCGCGCGCCGGAATCGCCTCGCGCCGCGACGCCGAGGCGATGATCGCGGCCGGCCGGGTGCGGGTAAACGGCAAGCTGATCGACAGCCCCGCCCTCAACGTCACCGCCGCCGACCGGATCGAGGTCGATGGCGCGCCCGTCGCCGCCGCCGAGCCGACCCGGCTCTGGCGCTACCACAAGCCCACAGGGCTCGTGACCTCGGCGCGCGACGAAAAGGGCCGCCCGACGATCTTCGATAAACTGCCCCCGGAGCTGCCGCGTGTCATGAGCATCGGCCGGCTCGACCTCAATTCCGAAGGTCTGCTTCTGCTCACCAACGACGGTGCGCTCAAGCGCCGCCTCGAGCTGCCCGCCACCGGCTGGGTGCGCAAGTATCGGGTCCGCGCCAAGGGCACGGCCACCGAGGAAAGCCTCGAGCCGGTGCGCCGCGGCGTAACTGTCGACGGCGAGCGCTTCCAGCCGATGGGTGTCACCATCGACCGGGTGCAGGGGGCGAATGTCTGGCTGACCGTGGGGCTACGTGAGGGGCGCAACCGTGAGGTGCGCCGGGCGCTCGAAAGCGCGGGGCTGCTCGTCAACCGCCTGATCCGGATCTCCTACGGCCCCTTCCAGCTCGGCGATCTCGCATCGGGAGCGGTCGAGGAAGTGCGCGCGAAGGTCTTGCGCGATCAGCTTGGTCTTCGCACGGGCGAAATGCAGCCGGAAGGGGATTCCGCCGGTTCGGGTTCAAAGGCGGGCGCAAGAGCGCCGGGGGGCGGAAAGCCGAAGGAAAAGGGCACAGGAAAGCGCCACGAACCTGAATCCGGAGCGCCGGGACGGCCCCGCGGGGCCGCGAGGAGACGCGGACCGCGCCTCAGATCTTGAGGTCGCCGGCGCTCTTGCGTCCGTCGCGGCCGTCGATCAATTCGTATTCGATCGGCTGGTTGTCCTTCAGGGATTGCAATCCGGCGGCCTGAACTGCCGTGATATGGACGAAAACGTCCTTGCCCCCGTCACTGGGCTGGATGAATCCATAGCCCTTTTCGGTGTTGAACCATTTCACCGTGCCCTTGGCCATTCGGTTAAGTCCTTAAGTCACTGCCAACCCAGACCCCGCGCCCGGGCTTCTTCGACGTCACGTCCCCTCGGACGCGGCGCACGGTCAAGCTGCAGCATCGGGTTACGAAACTTCGTAAGCGAATCTTTAACGCGAATCGCGGTGCAAAAAAAGCTTGTACACAACCTGTGCAGGGGTCTACGATGAAGCAATCAGCGCAATTGGTGCAGTCTGCCCTAAATCATAACACTTGATGAACAATTCGCGACCGACGGGGCTGGTTTCAGCTCTCGACGACGACTATCTTTCGCCCACAAGGGACGAAAAATTGGACATCGTTGATGGGAAATTCCGGAATACGGCTGGTCGGATTCGTCATTCTGGCGGCGATCGTGCTGACCACGAGCTTCGGAGCACTGGGCGCGGGCCCGGGTATTTTCTGATGGCGCAACAGAGATTTGGTGGGAAATACTCTCCGGGCGCGCAACCTTCGGGCGGCACGCGCGCGGGCAGCCCCGCCCCCGCGCCTTTCCGCAACCGCCGGGCGCGCAAGGTTTCGATCCGGGCCCGGCTCCTGTTCGTCATGCCTCTGCCGCTGCTCTTTGCCGCGGTCGGCTCGATCCGGCGCGGCAGCGCCACGGAGACCATCGCGGAGGTCGGCGGCTTTGCGGGCCTCGCGCTGGCGGCCTGGCTTCTCGCCGAGGGGCTGAAGGCTGAAGCAGCCTTCGAAGCCCGCAAGATTGCTCGTCCTCCGAGTATTCCGCGCAAGCTCTTCGCAGCTGCACTCACCGGCGCCAGCATCACCCTCGTCGGGGCGCTGAGCCTGGGGCAGGGGCTGCTGACGGCACTCGCTTTCGGGGTGATCGCGGCGGGCGCCCATGTCGTCGCCTTCGGGCTCGACCCGATGAAGGGCAAGGGGCTCGAGGGCGTCGACGAGTTCGCCTCCGACCGCGTGGCGCGCGCGATCGACCGGGCCGAGGCCATGGTGCGCGAGATCGCGGGTGCCGCGGGTCGGATCGGCGATCCGCTGCTCGAGGCCCGCGTCGAGCGGCTCTGTGATCAGGCCCGCGAGGTCTTCCGCGTGGTCGAGGACGACCCCCGCGACCTGCCGCGGGCCCGCACCTTCCTCTCCGTCTACCTCATGGGCCTGCGCGACTCGACGTCCAAGTTTGCCGAGATCTACGCCCGCAGCCGCGACACGGAGAGCCGCCGCCAGTACGAGGCGCTGCTCTCCGATCTCGAGACCAGCTTCGCCACCCACCGCGCCGGCCTGCTGAAGGACGATCGCAGCGACCTCGACGTCGAGATCGAGGTGCTGCGGGAACGCCTCCGCCAGGACGGCCTCACCACATGATCACACCCGGACACGGACAGCAGCAGGAGACCTGAGCCCATGGCAGAAGATACCCGCGCGAAGGCGGCAGCGGCGCTCCAGGAGGTCGAGGCGGTCAGCGCCCATCTCCTGCCCGAGCCGAAGGGGGAGATCGTCCCGGCCGCGATCGGCGATCCTGCGCTCCAGGCCGAGATCGACCGGATCAAGGCCGAGATCGACCTCTCGAGTTCGCAGTCGATCATCCGCTTCGGCTCCGGCGCCCAGGCCGAACTGCAGACGATCAGCCAGGACATGCTGTCGGGCGTGCGCAACAAGGATGTCGGCCCTGCGGGCAGCTCGCTCCGCGAGATGGTCACCTCCCTCCGCGGCTTCTCTGTCGCCGAGCTCGATCCCGACCGCAAGCAGAGCTGGTGGGAGCGGCTCATGGGCAAGACCAAGCCCATGGCCGAGTTCATGGCCCGCTACGAGACGGTGCAGGGCCAGATCGACAAGATCACAGAGGAGCTGCTCGTCCACGAGCACACGCTCCTCAAGGACGTGAAATCCCTCGACAAGCTCTACGAGAAGACCCTCGAATTCTACGACGAGCTCGCGCTCTACATCGCTGCGGGCGAACAGAAGATCGCCGAGCTCGACGAGACGGCGATCCCGGCCAAGGAGGCCGAGGTCCAGGCCGCGCCCGAGCAGGAAGGCGTGATGAAGGCCCAGGAGCTGCGCGATCTGCGGGCCGCCCGCGACGATCTCGAACGCCGGGTGCATGACCTGAAGCTGACGCGACAGGTCACGATGCAGTCGCTGCCCTCGATCCGGCTCGTCCAGGAGAACGACAAGAGCCTCGTCACCAAGATCAACTCGACCCTCGTCAACACCGTCCCGCTCTGGGAAACCCAGCTCGCCCAGGCCGTGACGATCCACCGTTCGCGCGAGGCAGCCGAGGTTGTGCGTGACGCCAACGACCTCACCAATGAGCTGCTGACCTCCAACGCGAAGAACCTCCGCGAGGCCAATGCCGCGATCCGCACCGAAATGGAGCGCGGTGTCTTTGATATCACGGCCGTGGAAAAGGCGAATGCCGATCTCATCGCCACCATTGAGGATTCGCTGAAGATCGCCGATGAGGGCAAGGCGAAGCGTGCCGAAGCCGAGCAGGCGCTCATCCGCATGGAGGGCGAACTCAAGACGGCGCTCTCCGCGGCGAAGTCGCAGGCGACCGGGCTCGGCGACACCGTCGGCGGCAGCGTCGTCCGATAGCGGCCGGGCGCGCGGCAGACGAGGCTTGTAACGGGCAGAATTGTGTAGCGGGTTCGGATTGGGAAAAACGGTTTGCATGGGGCGGCGCGCTCCGGGCTTCGGCGCCGGACAGGTCCCTCGTGCCGCCGCACCGCTCCGGCTCGCCGCCGTCTGCGGTCTTGCTGCGCTCCTCTTTGCTGCGGGCTGCACCTCGCGGGTCCCGAGCAGCGAGCCTGACCGCCCGATCCCGCCCGCCCCGACCGACCAGCCGGAGGGGCCGAGCGAGTCCGAGCAGCTTGCCGAGCTTTACGCCGCCGTCGAGACCGAGCTCACATCGAGCGGCCGGATGCGCCGCGAGATGGCCCCGGCCGACGCCCCCTATACGGTCGACGATCTGGTGCGCGATTTCGAGCGTGTCGCGCTCTATGACGAATATGTCGATGTGAACGGCCGTTTCCTGCGCTCGGAATCCCCGGCCTACCTGCGCCGCTGGGACAGGCCGGTACGGGTCGGCGTCATGACCGGCCCCTCGGTCCCGGCGGCGGAATCCGCCCGAGACCGGGCGAATGTCGCGGGCTTCACCCGGCGGCTTGCGCGGCTCACCGGGCTCGACATGCAGGTGAGCGACGGCGACGACGTGAATTTTCTCGTGCTCTTCATGAATTCCGACGAGCGCCAGGCCTTCGCCCGCGAGGTCGGCGCCCGCTTCCCGGGCTTTGCGCCGGCCGTCACCAACGCCATCGGCGATTCCGCCGTCGATACCTTCTGCACCGCCTATGCCTTCAGTGATCCCGCGGACAAGGCGCGCTATTCCGCGGTGATGATCCTCATCCGGGCCGAGCATCCCCCGCTCACCCGGCTCTCCTGCGTGCACGAGGAAATGGCCCAGGCCATGGGGCTCCCCAACGACAGCCCCGAGGCCCGGCCTTCGCTCTTCAACGACGATCTCGAATTCGCGCTGCTGACGGAGCATGACGAGGTGCTGCTCCGCATGCTGTATGACCCGCGCCTGAAACCCGGAATGACCGCCGAGGAAGCCCGCCCGCTGCTGCCCGCCATCGCGCGCGATGCCATGGTCGCCGAGCAGGCCCAGCCCCGCGCAGGCACCTAGCGCGACAATGGTCCGGGCCGAAACAGCCCGAACCCCGGATTTCGCTCTCACCCTGTCGATTGCCCCAGCCCCCCAAGCGCCGGGGCAACGGCTCCTCCTCGGCCTGCGGGTCAGGTGTCGTCCGCGCCCCGGCCCTGTCCCTTGCCGCCGGCCTCGCCGAAACCCTCGAACTCGCAATCGCTGCACACGCGTGGCGCCCCTTCTCCGACCTCTTCCGCCTCGGGCGCCCCGCGCCGCACTCGCTCCTCATCTGCGTCTACCGCTTCGGGCAGAAGGGCCTGATGAGTGCCAGCCGCCACGGCCCCGTTCGGGTGAACCGCGGCTGGCAGGACGGCCGGCTCCCCGTCTCCGAAGCCTGCGCGCGAGACCGGCGCAGAGCATCCCGGCCTGCGCGACGCCGCTGTCCTGCGCTCTGCCACAACCGTGCGCGACAACGGGGAGGGCGCATGCGAGCCGGGGCCGCAGGAGGAGAGGGCTATCAGGCCCGCCACGGCCCAAATGCAGCGGCGGCAGCGGGCCCGGACGCACGGCGGGGCGATGCCGAAGGTCTGCGGCGCCAGCCACTCACCGCGCTGGCGTCGGCCTTGCGGTGGCGGCGCCTTCTGCAGTTGCCCGGCTCGAGAATGAGCAGGAGCGCGGCCGGATGATCCTCGAACCGGTCGCAGCACCAGGTGGTCAGCCGCACCGGCCGGGGCCGCTCGCCCTCGGCAAAGCGGAGCAGCGCGGGCTTGCGCTCGAAGCTCACGCCGCGCAGGGCCAGTGTGACGAGATCGCTCTCGCCCACGCTCCCGAACGGAGACGCAGATGCCGACGCGGGCTCGTCGCAGGCAAGAAGCACGGCGCCCCGCGGCCAGTTCGCCGGAAGCGCAAGGGCTGGCGCGGCCAGAAGCGCGCGCGCCGTCTGGTTGAGCGAGACGATGCGCCCCTCCGCCGAGAGGCCGATGACCCCCTGCGGCAGCGTCTCGAGCATGCCGAAATACTGCGTCACCCGCGCACTCAGTGCCTTGCGCGCGAAGTTGTAGCGCTCGCGCGCAATCACGAACCCGGCCGCGAGCAGAGCCGTCCCGATCGCCGCGGCGAAGTTGCTGAGCGTCTGGATGCCGTCGCTGATATCGGCAGTCTTGACGAGGGCCTGCTCCGCAATCGTGGTGATGAGCTGGCTCAGGTCGTCGAGCGCCTTCATGTCATTCACCCGCAGGAGAAGGTCGAGTTCGCGCGCGCCGAGCGCGGTTATGTCCTCCTGCTTGAGCGTGATGAGCCGGTCGCTGTAGGTGTGCAGCGTCTGCCGCAGTCCCTCGATCGTAATCGGGATTTCGTCTCCCCGGACGGCCAGCTCGATCCGGCGCAGGAGCCGCAGAGCCCGTTCGAGGTTTTCCTCGGCCTTCTCGATGTTGCGCGGCTCACCCGGCCGCAGCACCGCGTTCTTGTAATTGTGGATGAACCCGCCATAGCCAAGCTCGCCTTCGAGCCGGATCATGTCGAGTATCAGCATGGTGTTTTTCGTCGTGATGTTTTCCTGCCTGTGCCGCAGGTCGGCGATGCGCGCGCCGAAGGCGATGCTCGCGAAGATGAAAGTCAGGACGATCGACATCAGTGCCGCATTCCACAACACGATTTGAAGGCGGGCGACGCCGCCGCCGGGGCGCAAGAGCTTCTGGTCGGGGTGGCGGGCAAGGATATCCGAAAATGTCATTGGACTGCTCGATGGTCCTTTTCTGGCCGCGTGGGGGCGAGCTGGCCGGGCTCGGATCTATCTGGACACAATGGGGAAATGCGCGCCCCGGGCTGGGGCGGTGCGGGGGCGCTGGGGCGTCCTGAACATTGTTACCCCGCGTCCGGGGGGAGTTGCGCGCATCGTCGGACGGCCGACCGGAGCGCTTCGCGGCGCGGGCGAGGTCGTCCTCCGGCTTGGCGTTTGGCCCGCGCCGTGCCTATATTCCTCACCGTGCGCGGCGCTTTTCCGCCCGAGCCCCTATCTGCGCGAGGCCCCATGTCCCTCTTCGACCTCTTCCGCGGCGAGTTCATCGACGTCATCGAATGGACCGACAACACCCGCGACACCATCGTCTGGCGCTTTCCCCGCCGCGACAACGCGATCAAATACGGTGCGAAGCTCACCGTCCGCGAGGGGCAGTCCGCGGTCTTCGTCCACGAGGGCCAGCTCGCCGATGTCTTCTCGCCCGGCCTCTATCAGCTCGAAACCAACAACATGCCGGTGCTGACCACGCTCCAGCACTGGGACCACGGCTTCTCGAGCCCGTTCAAGTCCGAGGTCTATTTCGTCAACACGCGCCAGTTCACCGATCTCAAGTGGGGCACACGCAACCCCATCATGTGCCGCGATCCGGAATTCGGCCCGGTCCGGCTCCGCGCCTACGGCTCCTACACGATGCGGGTCGCTGATCCGGGCAAGTTCATGGTCGAGATCGTCGGCACCGACGGCGAGTTCACCACCGAGGAGATCTCGTTTCAGATCCGCAACATCATCGTCACCCATTTCAGCCAGATCATCGCCGCCTCGGGCATCCCGGTGCTCGACATGGCGGCGAACAACCTCGATCTCGCGAAGCTTGTGCACGAGAAGATCGCGCCGATGGTCGCCGCTTACGGCCTTGAGCTGCCCGCCTTCATGATCGAGAACATCTCGCTGCCCACCGAGGTCGAAGCCGCGCTCGACAAGCGCAGCTCCGCTTCCGTCGCGGGCGACCTCTCGCGCTACACCGATTTCTCCGCCGCCGAGGCGATGACGAAAGCGGCCGAAAATCCCGGCGGAGGCGGGGGGATGGCGGCCGGAATGGGCATGGGGATGGGCATGGCGATGGCCGAGCGCATGGCACGCTCGGGGCCCTGGGGCCCGATCCCGAACGCGGCCCCTGCGGCCCAGGCCGGAACACCCGCACCGCCGCCCCCGCCCGCCGCCGAGCCGCGCTGGCACATCGCCGAGGGCGGCGCGACCAAGGGCCCCTTCACCCAGCTCGAGCTGGAGAAGATGGTCGCCGCAGGCAGCCTTACCCCCGAGACCTATGTCTGGACCCCGGGCAGCGCGGGCTGGGCGCATGCGGGCAAGATCGCCGAACTCGCGCCGATCTTCTCGCAGATCCCGCCGCCCCCGCCACCGCCCGCGGGCTGAGCTCCGGCGCGTCCCTGGCCCGGCGGCCCGAGGCCGCGGGCCGCCGGGCGACACCGCCACCGCTCTCACATCTGCGAAGATCCCCTTGTCAGGGCAGGCGTTTCGGGGCAGGTGGGGAACGTCACCGCGTCATCCGCCCGAGGGATCTCAGCCCGTGTCAGACACCGCGCCCGGCGCTTCCATCCTCGAGGAACACCGCTTTCCCTGCCCGGCCTGCGGTGCCGATCTGCGCTTCGCCCCCGGCACCGACGCGCTCCGGTGCCAGCATTGCGGCCACGAGGAACCGATCGAGGCACCCCGCGGCAATATCGCCGAGCTCGACCTGCGCGCCGCCGAGCGCGACGATCTCTCAGCCGTCGACATGGAGGAAACCCGCACCGCGCGCTGCGAGAGCTGCGGGGCGGAGGTGGAATTCGCGCCCGGCATCCACGCCGAAAGCTGCCCGTTCTGCGCCTCGCCCATGGTCACGGGCACCGGCACGCATCGCCACATCCGCCCCCAGGCTCAGCTCCCCTTCCTGCTCTCCGAGCCCGAGGCCCGGGGGGCGATGAAATCCTGGCTCGGCCGGCTCTGGTTCGCCCCCTCCGACCTCAGGAAATATGCCTCCGCCGAGCGGGCGATGGACGGGATCTACGTGCCCTACTGGACCTATGATGCCGAGACGCGCACCGCCTACACCGGCCAGCGCGGCACCGTCTATTACGAGAACCGGGTGGTGCCGGTCATCCAGGACGGCAAGCGCCGCATGGTGAACCAGCAGGTGGCGAAGGTGCGCTGGACCCCGGTGCGCGGCCGCGTCGCGCGCGATTTCGACGATGTGCTCGTCCTCGGCTCCCGCAGCCTGCCCAAGCGCTTCACCGATGCAGTGGCCCCCTGGGATCTCTCCGCGCTGCTCCGCTACGACCCGCGCTACCTCGCAGGCTTCCGCGCCGAGGCCTACGGCATCCCGGTCCACGAGGCCTATGGCGAGGCCCGCGAGATCATGAACGGCGTCATCACCGAGGATGTCCGCCGCGACATCGGCGGTGACCGCCAGCAGGTCGGCAAGCTTTCCACCGAGGTGGGCCGGCTCACCTTCAAGCATGTGCTCCTGCCGATCTGGGTCGCGGCCTACCGCTACCGCGGCAAGAGCTACCGCTTCGTCGTCAATGCCCGCACCGGAGCGGTGGAGGGCGAGCGCCCGTATTCGCCGGTCAAGATCGCCATCGCCGTCCTGATCGGCCTCATCCTCGCGATCGCCATCGCCTGGCTCCAGATCAAGCAGAGCTGACCCATGCCCCGCCGCGCCCCTCCCACCTCCGCCGCCCTCACCCTCCTGCTCCTTCTCGCCGCTCCCGCCCGGGCCGAGCCGCCCGCAGGCGTCTTCGAGGCGACCGAGGGGGCATTCGCTGCCTGCGAGGCGCGCGGCGGCGTCGCCCGCATCCTCGACGGCTACGAGACCTCCGCCGATCTCAACGGCGACGGAAAGCCCGATTTCGTCACCGATCTCGCGCGCATTGCCTGCGGTGAGGCCGATGGCGCCTTCTGCGGCCCCGACGGCTGCGCGGCGACCCTCTGGCTCTCCAAACCCGGCGGGGCCTACCAGAGCCTCGATCTCGGGGCGGTCACGGGCATCGAGCTGATGCCGCCTGCGGGCGCGGAGGGCGGCCCGCCGGTGCTCCGCACGCTCCATGGCGCCACGACCTGCGCTGCGGCGGGCCTTGCGAGCGCAACCTGCATCCGCGACTGGCGACTGGCCGACGACAGTGCGCCCGTGCCGCCGCCCTTCACGACGCTCGCCGTCGAACGGCCGCTGCCACGCCCCGCGCCCGAACAGCTCCGCCGCTTCGTGCCGCAATCGGGCTGGACGCTGCGCGCCGTGCCCGACGGCAGCCCCGTCGCCTTGGGCATCGGCCCGGGCAACCTGCTCTCGATCGGTGCCTTCTGCCTTGCCGACGCGCCCTTCCTCGCCCTCCGCTTCCGCGAGCCGCCCGAGGGCCCGGCGCTCACCGTCCGCTTCGATTTTCCCGCCGGTGCGGTCGAGACCGAGGCGCTCTACGAGGAGACGGCGGGCGGCGCCTTCGTCGTCGATCTCGCGGACTCGCCGCTGGCCCGCCGCCTCGCCGGGCGCGACGCCGAGGTTCCGATCGATATCGACGGCCGCCGCGAGGGCCTGCTTTCGCTCACGGGCTCGACCGCGAGCCTCCGCGCCGCCCTCGGGGCCTGTTACGCCTTCTGAGCCCGCCGGCGCAGCGTCAGGCAGCTTAATCACATTTCAACCAAATGTTCGGAGGCTTTCCGAAAGATTAATTTTTTCGGGAGGCATGCGGTGCTGGAGAACCTGTCCGCAGGTCGCAAGATCCTTCTCTCGTTCGCGGCCTTCGCCTCGGTGGCGGGGTCGGGAACCGCCATTGTTCTTGTCCTGCTTGTCATCATCACGCAGAGCGGCGTCGGCCTTGGCCAGCGGCTCACACCGCTCAATACCGCGGTTATGGAAATGCAGCTCTCGGCCGCCGCGGGCGTGCGCGCCGCCAACGCGGCCTTCACCGGCAACGGCAGCGTGACCGCCCGCCTCACGGTTGCCTCCCGCCTCTCCAGCGCCCAGGCAGAGGCCGAACGGCTCCGTGACGGCATCGCCGCCGCCGGTCGCACGCTCCCCGCCGACACGGCCGCCGCGCTCACGGAGGCAACCGACACCGTGCTCACCCGCATCGGAGCCCTGCGCGAGGCCACCGACGCAGCGCTCGCCCGCGACGCGGAGCCGGCGACGATCCACACGGTGGACAAGGCCTACAACCAGTTTGTGTCCGATGCCCGCGCCACCCAGAGGGTCGTGAACGATGCGATCGCCACGAGCGTCGCGCACCTGCAGGCCAGCCGCAACATTGCGCTCGGCATCATGGCTGCCGCCGCCATCGGCCTCTGCAGCGCGATGTTCTTCTCCTGGCGCTGGCTCGAGCGCGCGCTGGGCCGGAGGCTTCGCGATCTGGCCACCGTCATGCGCCGGCTTATCGCGGGCGATCTCGAGGCCGAACCGCCCGCCTGGCATTCGGGAGATGAGGTCGGGGTCCTCCGGGAAAGCGTCAGCGGCCTTCGCGACGCGCTCAGGCGCCAGAAGCAGCTCGAGGCGGAATCCCGCGTCGAGCGCCAGCGGGCCGAGGCCGAGCGGGCCGATGCGCAGCAGGCGCGCGCCCGCGCCGAGGAACAGAGCCGCGAGGCAACCGAGCAGCGCGCCCTGTCCGAGCGCCAGCGCGAAGAGGCCGTGGCGCGCGCCGAGGCCACCGGCCGCTTCGTCGAGGAATTCGGCACCGTGGTCAGCCGCGCCGCCGAAGGGCGCTTCGATGGCAGCATCGCCAGCCGCTTCGAAGACCCCGCCCTGGCCGAGCTTGCCCGCGGCATGAACCGGCTGGTGGAGGAGGTCGATCGCGGCATCGGCGAAACGATGCGTTCGGTGTCCCGCCTGGCCGAGGGCGACCTCACCGACATGATGGAGGGGGATTTCGCCGGGGCCTTCGCCGATCTCAAGCGCGACGTGAACGGCACCGTCGATACCCTCCGGCGCATTGTCGCCGATATCACCGGCACGACCGAGGCGATCGTCCGCGACACCCACCGGATCTCGGAAAACTCGGGCGCGCTCGCGCAGCGCGCCAATGCCCAGGCCGATGCCCTGCGCGAGACCTCCGCCACGATGACCGGCCTCGCCGCCACCGTGCGCGCCAACTCCGAAAGCGCCGAGAAGGTCGCGGGCCGGATCCGCGAGGCCGCCGCCACCGCCACCAACGGCGGCAGCGTGGTCAACGATGCCGTCGCCGCGATGTCGCAGATCGACGCGAGCGCCCGGCAAGTGACCGAGATCATCGAGGTGCTGAACGACATCTCGTTCCAGACCAATCTTCTCGCCCTCAACGCGGGGGTCGAGGCCGCGCGCGCGGGCGAGGCGGGCCGGGGCTTCGCCGTGGTCGCAAGCGAGGTCCGCGCGCTCGCCCAGCGTGCCGGCGAGGCGGCGGAAAACATCCGCGGCCTGATCGCGAAAAGCTCGCTCGACGTTGCCGAGGGCGTCCGCCTCGTCACCGACACCGGCACGTTCCTCCAGGACATCGTGCGTGCCATCGAGGACGTGGCGGCCACCACCGACGAGATCAGCGAGGCAAGCCACAGCCAGACCCTCGGCATCGAGGAGGTGACCTCCGCCATATCCGAGATGGACGCCCTCACCAGCCAGAACGCCAGCATGGCCGAGGAAAGCGCGAGCTCCGCCCGCACCCTCACCGAGCTCTCCGAACGCCTCGAGGATCTCGTCCGCTTCTTCCGCACCGACCGAACCGCCCGCACCAGCGCGCCCGCCCGGAACCGCTCCGCCGCCTGACATGCCGTCAGGACGCCGCCTCCGGCCTGCTCCCGTGCCAATGGAGCGCGGAGCGGATCCCGGCGCGGTCCGCCGGGGGAAGCCGCGCCCTGAATCGTTAAGAATTCACGTTCCGTTCTGCCATATGGATTCCATATCGATTCCATATGGATTCCAGATAGCTGCCAGAGGGGAAAAACCCCTTTGAACCGCCCCGCCCGATCCGGCATAAGCGCCCCACCGAAAACCGCCCGGGACCGTCCGACATGCACGATATCCGCGCCATCCGCGAAGCGCCCGAAACCTTCGACGCAGGCCTTGCGCGCCTCGGGGCCGAGCCCCGTTCCGCCGAGATCCTGGCCCTCGACGGCAGCCGCCGCGCCAAGATCGCCGCCGCCGAAGCCGCCCAGGCCGAGCGCAATGCCGCGAGCAAGCAGGTCGGCGCCGCCAAGGCGCGCGGCGACGAGGCCGAGTTCGAGCGTCTTCGGGCGCTTGTCTCTGAAAAGAAAGACGAAATATCCCGCCTCGAGGAAGAAGCCAAGGCTGAGGACGCCCGGCTCAACGAGCTTCTCATGGGCCTCCCGAACCTGCCGCTCGAAAGCGTGCCCGTGGGCCGGGACGAGACGGAGAACGTCGAAATCCGCCGCTGGGGCACACCCCGCGCCTTCGCCTTCAAGCCGCTCGAACACTTCGAGATTCCGGGCGCGAAACCCGGCTTCGATTTCGAGGCTGCCGGCCGCCTCTCCGGGAGCCGCTTCGTCGTGCTCAAGGGCGCAATGATCCGCGTCCACCGCGCTCTTGCCCAGTTCATGCTCGATCTTCACGTGGAAGAACATGGGCTTGTTGAACACTGGACCCCAGTTCTCGTCCGCGACGAAGCGATGCTCGGCACCGGTCAGCTGCCGAAATTCGCCGAGGACAGTTACCAGACCACCACTGGCTGGTGGCTCATCCCGACCTCCGAGGTCACGATGACGAACCTCGCCGCGGGCCGGATCCTCGAGGCGAAGGATCTGCCCATGCGCATGACCGCGCACACCCAATGCTTCCGCTCCGAAGCCGGCTCGGCGGGGAAGGATACCTCCGGCATGCTGCGCCAGCATCAGTTCGAGAAGGTCGAGATGGTCTCGATCACCCGGCCCGAGGAAAGCCTCGCCGAACATGACCGGATGACCGCCTGCGCCCAGAACGTGCTGGAAAGGCTCGGTCTTCCCTATCGGACCATCGTGCTCTGCACCGGGGACATGGGCTTTTCGGCCCGCCGTACCCACGATCTCGAGGTCTGGCTGCCCGGGCAGGACACCTATCGCGAGATCAGCTCGGTCTCGGTCTGCGGCGATTTCCAGGCCCGCCGGATGAATGCGCGCTTCCGCCGCGAGGAGGGCGCCCGGCCGGAGTTTGTCCATACGCTCAACGGCTCGGGCCTCGCCGTCGGCCGCTGCCTCATCGCGGTCCTTGAAAATGGTCAGGAAGAGGACGGTTCGATCACGCTTCCCGAAGCGCTTCACCCCTACCTCCGGGGCCGCACGCGCGTCACCGCAGAGGGCGAGCTCGTCTGAGCCTCAGACGTTCAGCCGGACGAGGTGGTTGTCCCAGGCCACCTCGGCCCGGCCCTCGTCCGTCACCTTGCCGCCGGGTACGATCACCCGGCAGCCACCGGTGCCGTCGGTGGTCACGAAGCCCAGGGCGTGCGCCGCCAGCCCGCAGACATCGGCCTGTGCCAGGGCCTCGGCGAGGCCGCCGTCTGCCACCCGAAAGAAATGCACCATGCTACCCCGGGGCGAAGTGATGCCTGCAAAGCGCCCGTCGCCCGAGAAGGCCACACTCCCGGCATAGCCGCGCATCCTGGGTTGCTCCATGCCGGCTTCCAGCAAGCGGGGCGCTGCGCCGCGGCGGTGAAGCCCGAGAAGCGGCGGATTCCGTGTGGGATCACCCTCCCACTGCATTGCGAAAGCAACCAGCCCGTCATCATGGATGGCGAGATGGCGGATCGAGTTCTGGTGCAGCTCCGGGGCGAGCTCGACCGTCTCGAGGATCGAGCCGTCTTCGTCGACATAGGTGAGATTTGGCTGCATCGTGTCGATGTTGAGCTTGATCCGGCCGGTATCGGGATGGGTGCGGATGCCACCGTTGGCGATCACCTTTACCTCGCTGCCGGGCAGGCGCTGGATGTCATGGGGCCCTATGCCGCCGGAGTCGAAATCCCCGAGCCGGGCATACCCGTTGGAGGCATCCCAGACCCCGATGCGGCCAGCGCCCTCGGCATAGAGGTTCTCTGGCGTGAAGAGCAGCCGCCCGTCGCTCGAGAAGCAGCCATGGCCGTAGTAGTGGCGGCCTTCGGGCGCATCGAGGCGGCGCTTCACCTGGCCCGAGACGCAGTCGAGCACAATGGCGAAGGTGCCGGGGCGCCGGGCGAAGGCAACCGCCTCGGGACGCCTCGGATGCGCTGCCGCCGCATGGCCGCGGGTGGGCAGCGGCAGCGAGAAGATCTCGCTACCGGTCTCGCTGAGGCCATAGAGCCAGAAGGCGCCATCAGGCCGCCGCGCAGCCGCAAGATAGGCGGGGCTGCCGGCATCGGCCCAGCTCAGCGCGGGAAGGGTCGAGGCAACGAGGAGCGACTTGAGGAAGGTCCTGCGGCTCGTCATGGGGTCAGTCTCCATCGAGGGAATTGAAGCCCTGGCTCACACCGAGGGCCGGGCCGATCACTGCCTGCGAGGCGTCGCGCACATCGTTGACCGCCTGCTGCAGCACCTCGATGCGCAGCCGGCCGGTCGGGGTCTCAACGCCTGTGAAGATCGGGTCGTCGAGCCGCCCCGCGAGCCGCCCGGCGCGCTCGACCGCCACATCGAGCGGCGCACGCGTCTCCTCGGGCACATCGGACGCCAGGATCTCGGCAAGCGCGCTGGTCGCTGCGATGGAGATCTGCACGTCGCGAAGCGAGCGCCCTGAGCGCCAGGCTTCGGCGCGCTTGGGCCGTGGCTTCTCGAAGGTGCCGAGCGGACGGCCGAGCCGGCTGTCGGCGGTGAACTCGAGCCCCGTCATCAGCGCCTTGTAGAGCTCCTGCAGCGCCTCGAGATCGGAGAGATAGATCGGGTTCTCAGGGCCGGGATGCAGGATGAGTTCGGCATAGGCCGGATCCCAATCCGCCTCGATGGCCGCAGCGGTGGTCGCGATGTCCCGGGTGATGGCGCGGACGAGACGGCAGGAGTAGCCGGGATCGCCCTCGGACAGCGAGCCGTCATAGAGCATCATCTCGAGCGCGAAGAAGCCGCGCGCAGCGATCGAGACATTGCCGAAGCTCTCGGCATCGTTGACCACCGGATCCTCCTCGCGGATGAGGCCGGCCAGCGTCTTGCGTGAGGCGCCGCGGTCGTCGGGCCAGAAAGCCAGGGCAAAGGCGCGGTTGTCCGTCTCGCTCGGCCCGAACCGCAGATGCGAGACGCCGATCCAGGCGTCGAAGGCGGAATTGTAGGCATCACGCAGCGTCTCGCCTTCGGGATCGCAATCCTCGGCGGCCGCAGCATCGAGCTCGGCCGAGGCAGCGGCAAGCGTCTCGTAGCCGGGCAGGATCTGCACATCGACGGCCTTGGCCACGAGATCAAGGTCGTCTCCGCCGGCGGCAGCTGCGGCGAGCGGCCAGAGGGCGAGGCAGAGGGCGGCGGCTGTCTTGCGGCACATCATAGGCTTTCCAGAAACTTGAGAAGGGCGTCACGATCGGCTTTCGGCATGTCGACCACCTGCATCTTTGCAGGCTCGGCCTCGCCACCATGCCAGAGAATGGCTTCGAGGAGCGAGCGGGCGCGGCCGTCATGCAGGAAATAGCTGTGGCCGCTCACGTCCTGCGTGAGGCCGATCCCCCAGAGCGGGGCGGTGCGCCATTCGGTGCCGGTCGCCCGCGCCTCCGGGCGGTGATCGGCCAGCCCCTCGCCCATGTCGTGAAGCAGCATGTCCGTATAGGGCCAGATGAGCTGGAAGCTCTGCTCGGGCTGGTCCGCGAGGCGGTGGGTGACGAATTTCGGGTTATGGCAGGCGGTACAGCCGGTCTCGTAGAACACCTGCTTGCCGTGGAGCACCTCGGAATCGTCGACGCCCCGGCGCATCGGAACCGCCAGGTTGCGGCTGTAGTAGGTCACGAGATCGAGACCCTCCTGGTCGATCTCGAGGTCCTCTGCGCTGCCCGAGCCGCCGTCGGGCATGGCGCGGCACGCGGTTTCGGCTGTAGTGCACTCGCCCCAGCCGGCGCGGTTGATCGGGTTCGAGATGCCGATATCGCCCGCGAAGGCATCGGCCGATTGCTGGCGGATCGTCGCCGTGCCCGCCTTGTGGCCGAACCGCCCGAGCATCGGCCGTTCGAATTCCTTCGACCAAACGATGTTGGCCCGCCCCGAAATCCCGTCGCCATCGGTGTCATCGGGATCGGAGAGCGCGAGGATGTCCTCCGCGGGCACAGCTTCGAGCAGGCCGAGGCCGATCATCTGCGGGGCGACACGCGGCGAAAGCATCGCGTCCGGGTGTGGCTGGCCGTAGCCTGGCTCGCCGAGGGCATAGGTGGGCTTTCGCAGATGCGCGACCTCGCCCTCCGAAAGCGGCACCTCGATCTCCTCGTAGGAGATCTCCATCTTCGCCTCGGCGGGCAGGCCAGGCAGGGCGGTGTCCTGGATCTGGAGCCCGTAGGTCGGATCGGGCAGGGTGGCGATGTAGTCCTCGATCCCCTTCACCGCATCCTCCGGCCCGCCGGGGATCGAGATGCGGAGAAACATCGATTCGGCACTGTCGTCCGCGTTTTCCGGCGGATGGCCGCGGCCGTCCTTGAGATGACAGCGCTGGCAGGAGCGGGAGTTGTAGATTGGGCCAAGCCCGTCGGAGGCAAGCGTCGAGGAGGGGGCCGAGACCCAGACCTTGCGGAAGAGGCCGTTGCCGAGCTTGAAGTCGAGTTCCTTCTCGAAGCTCATGTTGGCCGAGGAGTGCGAATAGGAATCGCGGTTCACCATGGCCTTTGAAGTGGCGGCGCCGGCCTGCAGTGTCTCGAAGCGCTCCGGCTTCGTGAAATCGGTGATAGGGGCGACGACCGGTGCGATGCGCGCGCGCTCGGCCGCGGTGCGGGGTACAGTCTCGAGCGGGCTGCTGGGGATCTCGGGGGGCGCCGCGCTGGCGGCGGCGGGGAGGGCGGAGAGCGTTGCAGCCGTCAGGAACCTGGCGATCTGGCGGGGAAGGCGGCGTGTCATGATGGGGCAGGCAGTCTTTGCAGCGGCGCGCGATCCAGAAGGCGGCGGCGCGCTCGTGGGAGGGGGCGACCCATGGGCGGACCCCGGGGTCGGGAACGGGCGGGCGTCAGGAAGGTCGGCCCTGCGCCTTGGCGCCGATCAGCCCGGGCCGTCGCGCCAGAGGCTGTGCAGGTTCCGACCGCGGCGGCTCTCGCCCCGCAGGTTTCGGAGTTCGAAGGGCACCGCAAGATTGTCGTTCCGCTTCATCGTGTCGACGAAAAGCCGCACGCAGCCGCCGCATTCCGCGGACTTGCCGAGGGCATGGAACACCTTGCCGGGCGTGATGACCACCGCGGGATCGGCGGCGCGCATCCAGTCGATCGCGGCGTCGATGTCCCGGTCGGTAATTTGCATGCAGTGGCAGACCATCATGGTCGTCGTCCCCCTGTCTGGCTTCCGGGGCTGCGGCGCCCCGGCGTTTTGCATCAGCCCCGGCGGGGCAGGGTCGCGGTCACTGGAAGACTGCGTCCGGATTGTCGAGGCTTTCCGAGCCCTCGAACTGGATCGTATCGAGCTCGAGCGCCGAGACCGCGCGCTCGATCGATTTCGTCTGGGTCACGAGAGCATCGACCGCTCCCATGAGCAGCGCGCCACCGGCGGCATTGTTCCGGTCGAGCATCTGATCGTAGGACATTCCGGCCTCGGCGGTGGTCTTGATCCGGAGCAGTGCCATGACCGTCGCATCGAGGTCGGCCCGGAGCCCGACATCCACCTCGCCATCGGCCTCTGCGACCAGATCGGAAACCGACGCGCCCGAGATGAGCGTGCCGTCCACCCGCACATACTGGCCGTGGTAGATGTTCCACATGCCCAGCCCGTCGTAGAAATGGCTATTGTAGGTGTTGTCGGAGAAGCAGTCCTGTTCCTCTTCCGGGTCATTCAACATCAGGCCGAGCCGCATCCGCTCGCCCGCGAGCTCGCCATAGGAGAGCGAGCCCATGCCAGTGAGGATGGTTGCGACGCCGGTCGTCTCGTCGGACAGCACCGAGGCACGCGCGGCCCCGCCTTCGGCCCAGGCGCCAGCCATGTCGCCGAGATCTGCGATCAGCAGGTCGGTCGCGGCCTTGAGATATTCCCCGCGTCGGTCGCAGTTGCCGTGCGTGCAGGCGTCACCCGCGGCATAGTCGGTCCAGGGGCGGTTGCCTGCGCCCGGTCCGGTCCCGTTGAGATCCTGGCCCCAGAGCAGGAATTCGATCGCGTGATAGCCGGTCGCGACATTGGCCTCGATGTCGTCGGCCTCGTGCAGCGTGTTGGCAAGCAGCTCCGGCGTGATCCGGCTCGCGTCCACCTCCTCGCCCGAGAGGGTGAAGGACGGATGCGCGATCACGTTCACCGTGGCGTATTCGTTCTCGTCGGTCGGCCCGCCATAGGCGGCATCGACATAGTCGATGAGACCCTCGTCGAGCGGCCATGCGTTCACCTTGCCTTCCCAGTCATCGACGATCGGGTTGCCGAAGCGGAAGACCTCCGTCTGCATGTAGGGCACGCGGGCCTGAAGCCAGGCGGTCCGTGCCGCCTGCAACGCCTCGGCCGAGGGATTGGCGAGAAGTGCATCCACTGCGGCACCGAGCCGCTGTGCGGTCACCAGACTGTCGCCATAGGCCGCTTCGGCGATGTTGACGTAGGTCTCGAGCACCTCCGTCCTGTCGGCCGCGGCGGCGGGGCCGACACCGGCAACGCCGAGGGCGACGCTGGCGAGGAGGGTTCTTTTCATGAGGCAGTCCTTTCGCATTCTCTAGTGCCTAGCGGCAGTCTGTATCGTATGGGTGACGCGGTGCCCGTCCGGCGCGGGCGATTTGCCGTGTCGCGGGAACATGCGCGCAAGCCCGGTCCCGAGCGCCCGGGCGAGCCCGGTGATCCGGGTAACGGAGCCGCGCTCCATCAGCAGGGCGGCGAGCAGTTCCGCATCCTCGTGTGCGCCCTCGGCTGCGGCGGCAACGAGATGAGCGAGCGCACTCTCGTCGGCCCCGAGGCAGCGGCAACGGATCTCGTGCCGGATGAGCGGGCGGCGCGCCGAAGCCGCGGCGGCAGCGCAGAAGGTCTCGAAGAGGTCAAGCATCTGCGCGCCGCCTTCGGCCCCGAGCGCCCGGTTGAAATCGCAGGCCACCTCATGGCGGGCGGCCGGGCTCGTGTGCCAGAGCCGGATGTAGAGCACGAGTGCGGATTCGAGCGGCGGCAGTTCGCCCAGAACGCCGACGGCGGCCGCGCCGCGCTGGAAGGGGGCGGCGCTCATTTGGTGAGGATGAGCTTGCCGGCGCGGGTGATGCGCAGGACATAGGGCTGACCGTCGAGCACGATCA
Organism: Amaricoccus sp. B4; assembly: GCF_043226085.1. Classification (NCBI taxonomy): domain Bacteria; kingdom Pseudomonadati; phylum Pseudomonadota; class Alphaproteobacteria; order Rhodobacterales; family Paracoccaceae; genus Amaricoccus; species Amaricoccus sp. B4. The sequence goes on along the minus strand of NZ_CP171225.1, from coordinate 1,778,520 downwards.
CGGCCGTGCTGCCGCCCTCGGTCAGGGAACGGGCGTCGTACACGGGGGGATCGTCCGGCGTGTCCGGCTTGCACTCCGTCGCAGGCATTTGGCTCATGCGGCGCGCTCGCAACGGTCAATCAGGGCCTCCAGCGGAAGATTCGCGGCGCCGCGCCCATCGAAGGCGGCAAGAAGCGCCTCGCGGCGCGACACGCCGGGGCTGCTCTTGGTCCGATCCTGTTTTTCTGCGGCATCGTGGTCTCGGTCCGGCACCGTTGTCCTCCTGAAGCTGGGATCGTCATAATTCTGGCTTCCCCGGGCGCTTCCGAAGGTGGCTTGAGATTCGGCCTTATCCTGACTGGTTTGCTTTGGAATTGCAATTCCGACTTTTTTCGTTGGACAAACTTTGGCGAAAATTCACGAACATTTAAGGAACATCGAATTAATTATGCCTGCAACCGCCTTCCCTCTGGCGGTCCTTCGAGCGAGATAGGCCCCATGCGACCGAAGACACAGATCGATGCCTTTCAGCTGCTCGGCCGAAGCGCGCCGAGGCTGCCCGATGTTGCCATGACCCGTATCGAAGCCAATGCGCGCCTGCGCTTCACCGTGGCCCAGGCGCTCGCCCAGAACCGGGTGGTCTTCCATTACCAGCCTGTCGTCTGCGCCTCGGATCCGCGCGTTCCGGCCTTTCACGAGATGCTTGCCCGGCTGCGCCTGCCGACCGGTCAGATCCTGCCCGCCGGGGCGTTCCTGCCCACGATCGAGGATTGCGAGATCGGCCGGGCGATCGACCGCCGCGCGCTGCGCACGGCGCTTGCAGCGCTCGCCCGCAATCCTGCACTGCGTCTCTCGGTCAATATCTCGCCGCTCTCGATGGGCGACGAGGAGTGGCTCGCGATCCTGTCTGCAGCCCACCGCGGCGGCAGCGGTGTCTGCGGGCGCCTAATCCTCGAGATCACCGAAAGTCAGGCGATCGAGAACTCCGACCAGACTATCGAGTTCATGGCTTTTGTGCGCGAGATGGGCCCGGCCTTCGCGCTCGACGATTTCGGCGCGGGCGCGACCGGCTTCCGCCACTTCCGTGCGTTCCGCTTCGACATGGTCAAGATCGACGGATCATATGTTCAGGGCGTGCATGCCAACCCTGATGCCCAGGTGCTCGTCGAGTGCCTGCTGCGGCTCTCGCGCCATTTCGACATGTTCAGCGTCGCAGAGCGGGTGGAGGCGCCGGCCGATGCGCGCTGGCTTTGTGACGCGGGTGTCGATTGCATGCAGGGTTATCTCTACGGTCGCCCGGCGGAGGCACCGGTCAGCAGGCCGCAGGCTGGCCGTACTGATTCGGGCCGCGCAGCAGGCTGAGCCCCGCCGCAGGGCTGCGACGCGGGGCGCGTGCGAGGCGGCGTTGCCGCCTCACTTGTCCTTGACGATCTTCGAGAGCTGTTCCTGCATCGCGGCGAGCTGGCTCTTGAGTTCCTCGAGCTCGACTTCCTTCTTGCTGTCGAGTCGGGAGTTGTCGCCCGCCTTGCCGCCGATGCCGCTCGCGAAGGGCGCAAACATGCGCAGTGCGTTCTCGAACCACTCCATGTTGGAGCGTGCCAGCGCCTCGAAATTCGCGAGCGCGGGGTTGGCCTCGAACGCCTTCTGCACCTGCTCGCGCATCTGCTCCTGGTTGCGTGAAAACGTTTCCATCGACGCTTCGAGATACCCGGGCACAAAACCCTGAAGCGTATCGCCATAAAGGCGAATCAACTGGCGCAGGAAGTTTGCGGGCAGCATCGTCTGCCCCTTGGCCTCTTCCTCGAAGATGATCTGCGCAAGCACGGAACGGGTGATGTCCTGCCCCGACTTGGCATCGTTGACGACGAAGTCCTGCCCCTCGCGGACCATGTGCGAGAGGTGGTCGAGCGTCACGTAGCTCGACTTCGCAGTGTTATAAAGCCTGCGGTTGGCATACTTCTTGATGATGATTGGCTCGGCCGTCTTGTCGTTCTTCTCAGCCACGCTCGTCTCCTAGTGAACATTTCCTCCACCCGGTGTAAGCTTATCCGCCATGCATCAAAGCCGAAAGCGCTTTTTGCGATTGCGAATGGGCTAGGTTAATGAAGGAGCCGGCCGGCGGACATGGCCATAGAGACACAAGAAGAACTTCCCGGGGAGGAAGCCCTGAATCGCCGACGGTTAGAGCGCCGAAGGGCCTCGCGTTATCTCGATCTGTGGGAGCGCCACGTGACCGTTTCGGCGCTGCACGGGCGGTATCTGCCATCCCCGGTTCCGGCTTCGGACAGCACCTGGGCGCCGGATCGGGACTGGGAGCCGGATCCAGAGCCGGACATCTGATGGTGCAGCCGGCACCGCAGAGGGTCGGTCAGCCGAGCCCGCTCGTCTTCCATCTCGGAGCAGCGCTTGCAGCCTACAGTCAGGCGTTGTTGGCGGCGCCCCGGGCAGATTGCGCGAGCTTTCCCTGGGTGGACGGCTTGGGTGAACTTGCCGCGCGCCTCGGCCCCGACCTTGATCGGATCGAGATCGCCTGCGAGCTCGCCTCGCGGCTGCGCGAGACCATTGAGGGGCTCGAGATCTGGCAGAGCCATCCCTACCGGCGCACGCTCGAGGATCCACCTGCCATCTGGTCCGAGGGCTGCTCACGGCTGCTCGATTTTGGCCAGGTATCGGAGGCCAGCAACCCGGAGGGCGAGCCGCTCCTGATCGTGCCGAGTCTCATCAACCGCTCCTACATTCTCGATCTCGCGCCGGGCCGCTCGCTGCTGCGCTGGCTGGCGGGGCGCGGCTTTCGGCCACTCATGCTCGACTGGGGTGCGCCCGGCCTCGCGGAGGCGGGCTTCGGTCTGGAGGAATACGGCGCCTGCCGCCTCGCCCCGGCGCTCGCCCATGTCGCTGCCCTCACCGGCCGGCCGGTGCCCGCGATCGGCTACTGCATGGGCGGTACGCTCGCCGCCGGGCTCGCCGCGCGGCGCCCCGAAGGGCTCTCGCGTCTGGTGACCATCGGCGCGCCGTGGGATTTTGCCTCGACCGATGGCCTTGCCGGCACGCTCCGGGCGATGATGCGGAGCGATGGCGGGGCCGAGAAGGCACAGGCCTTCCTCCGCGCGCTTGCCGACGCCTTCGGGTTCGTTCCGGTCGCGGTCTTCCAGATGCTCTTTGCGCTCATCAACCCGCTCCAGACCGCGCTCAAGTTCCAGAAGCTCGCCCGCATGGCGCCCGACGGCGCCGGCGCGCAGTTCTTCGTCGCGCTCGAGGACTGGCTCGCCGACGGCGTACCAATGCCCTGCGGCGCGGCACAGGATCTCCTCGTCGGGTGGCAGGTCGAGAACCGCACCGCGATGGGGCGCTGGGATTTCCTCGGCGGTCCGGTGCAGCTCGACAAGATCGAAGTCCCCGTCCTCAGCTTCTGCGGCCGCTCCGACAGTATCGCGCCACCCTCGCTCTCCGAGGCGCTGCCCTGCGCGATCCCCGATGCCCGTCTTATCCGGCCGCGAACAGGGCATGTCGGAATGGTGGTGGGAAGCGGTGCGCGGACCGCGGTCTGGCAACATCTGGCGCAATTCCTTGTTTAACCATGGCGGTTGAGCAATGACGGGCTTTGTGCCACCACATGCGACGTGCGCGTGAGCGGCTGATTCGGGTCCCGGCGATCCGCCCGGCGCACCGTGATTTGGGGGCGGCTCCCGGCGGGCCGCAATGGAGGATCGGATGACGAATGTCGTTATTGCGTCCGCGGCACGCACGGCCGTGGGCAGCTTCAATGGAAGCTTTGCCAACACACCGGCGCATGAGCTTGGAGCCTCGGTGATCAAGGCCGCGCTTGAGCGCGCCGGCGTTGAGGCCGGGGAGGTCTCCGAAACGATCCTCGGTCAGGTTCTGACCGCAGGTCAGGGCCAGAACCCCGCTCGCCAGGCGCATATCCTTGCAGGCCTGCCGCAGGAAAGCTCGGCCTGGAGCATCAACCAGGTCTGCGGTTCGGGGCTCCGGACCGTGGCGCTCGGCGCTCAGCACATCGCACTTGGCGACGCCGAGATCGTGATCGCTGGCGGCCAAGAGAGCATGTCGCTGAGCCCGCATGTCGCGCATCTGCGCGCGGGGCAGAAGATGGGCGACATGAAGTTCATCGACTCGATGATCAAGGACGGCCTCTGGGATGCCTTCAACGGCTACCACATGGGCCAGACTGCCGAGAACGTCGCGCAGCAGTGGCAGATCTCCCGCGACATGCAGGACGAGTTCGCCGTCGCCTCACAGAACAAGGCCGAGGCCGCGCAGAAGGCCGGCAAGTTCGACGATGAGATCGCGCCCTTCACCGTCAAGACCCGCAAGGGCGAGACCGTGGTCGACAAGGATGAATACATCCGCGCCGGTGCTACCATCGAGGCGATGCAGAAGCTCCGCCCGGCCTTCGCCAAGGACGGCTCGGTCACCGCGGGCAACGCGAGCGGCATCAACGACGGTGCCGCGGTCACGCTGCTCATGTCCGCCGAGAATGCCGAGAAGCGCGGCATCGAGCCGCTGGCGCGCATCGCGTCCTACGCGACGGCCGGCCTCGATCCGTCGATCATGGGCGTGGGCCCGATCTACGCCTCGCGGAAGGCGCTGGCCAAGGCGGGCTGGAAGGTCGAGGATCTCGACCTTGTGGAGGCCAACGAGGCCTTCGCCGCGCAGGCTTGCGCGGTCAACAAGGATATGGGCTGGAACCCCGAGATCGTGAACGTGAACGGCGGCGCCATCGCCATCGGTCACCCGATCGGTGCCTCGGGCTGCCGCGTCCTCAACACGCTGCTCTTCGAAATGAAGCGGCGGGATGCGAAGAAGGGTCTCGCGACGCTCTGCATTGGCGGCGGCATGGGGGTCGCTGTCTGCGTCGAGCGCGACTGATCCCGATGAGTGAGGCGGGCGGGAATTGATCTCCCGCGCGCCTCCTGCATGACTGCAAGACACGAAAACAGAAGACTTCAATTTCCGAGGAGGAGGGAACTCTATGGGACGCGTTGCTCTGGTTACGGGTGGCTCGCGCGGTATCGGCGAGGCAATTTCGAAGGCTCTGAAGGCGGAGGGCTACGAAGTGGCCGCCACCTATGCCGGGAATGACGAGAAGGCGAAGGCCTTCACCGAAGAAACCGGCATCAAGACCTACAAGTGGAACGTGGCGGATTACGAATCCTCCAAGGCTGGCATCGCCCAGGTCGAGGCCGATCTCGGCCCGATCGAGGTCGTGGTGGCCAACGCCGGCATCACCCGTGACGCGCCCTTCCACAAGATGTCCCCGGAGCAGTGGAAGGAAGTCATCGACACCAACCTCACCGGCGTCTTCAACACCATCCATCCGATCTGGCCCGGCATGCGCGAGCGCAAGTTCGGCCGCGTGATCGTGATCTCCTCGGTCAACGGCCAGAAGGGCCAGTTCGCTCAGGTGAACTATGCCGCCACCAAGGCCGGCGACATCGGCATCGTGCGCTCGCTGGCTCAGGAAGGCGCGCGGGCCGGGATCACTGCCAATGCGATCTGCCCCGGCTATATCGCGACCGAGATGGTGATGGCGGTGCCCGAGAAGGTACGTGAATCGATCATCGCCCAGATCCCCGCGGGCCGTCTCGGCAAGCCCGAGGAAATCGCCCGTTGCGTGGTCTTCCTCGCCTCCGACGACGCGGGCTTCGTCAACGGCTCAACGATCTCGGCCAACGGCGCCCAGTTCTTCGGCTGAGCTTCTTTCGCAGGACGCGTCCTGCCAGCCGCCCCGGCCTCCGGGGCGGCCTTTTTCATGCGCAGGCCTGCATGGTGCCAGATCAGCTGGCCGGGGCCGAAGCTGTCCAGTACCGGTGCAGCCCCTCAATATCGCGGCTGGTCAGAAGCGGCATCGCGTCACGCAGCGCCTCATCTGGCCAGTCCCACCAGCGCATCTCGAGCAGTAGCCCGATCTCTGCCTCGTTGAAGCGCTTGCGGATCTCCCGCGCCGGGTTGCCGCCGACGACCGCATAGGGCTCGACGTTCTGTGCGACCAGCGCCCGGGCGCCGATGATCACGCCGTCACCTATACGCACGCCGGGCAGGATCATTGCCTCGGAGCCGATCCAGACATCGTTGCCGACGATCGTGTCGCCCGCCGGGCGGTAGCCGTTCTCCGCCTCCGCAAAGGCCGCGACCTCGGGCATCCAGGCGAAGGGGAAGGTGCTGATCCAGTCGCTCCGATGGCCCTGGTTCCCGGCCATGATGAAGGTGGCGCCTGAACCGATCGAGCAGAAGCTCCCGATCACCAGCCGGTCGGCGCCCGCGTCGGGCACAAGAAAACGGGCGCAGTCGTCAAAGCCGTGCTCGTGATAGTAGCCTGAGTAGTAGCTGTAGCGGCCGACGCGGATGTTGGGATTGGTGACCTGACGGTCGAGCGGGATGCCGCGAAACGGGCTTTCGAAGTGGTTTTCCATCTGAGGGTCTCCGAACAAAGGTGAGCCGGCTTGCTCGCGCAAGCAGAAATGGGCGCAAATGCCGCATGGCATCGCGCCTCGGGCCCTCGGCGGCGTTGCGCCGGGGCGGGATTCAGCTCGTTCGGTGGGTGGCCTTCATGGGAAATTACCGGAATTCTAGTGTGCCCGCCCGGTTTACCCCCCGGGCGGGCCGCGTCAAGCGATCAGCGCTTGCGGACGAATTCGGTCCGGAGCACGAGGCCCTTGATTGCATCGTGGCGGCAGTCGATCTCCGCGACATTGTCCGTCAGTCGGATCGACCTGATGACAGTGCCCTGCTTGAGCGTCTGGTTGGCGCCCTTCACCTTCAGATCCTTGATGAGGGTGACGGAATCGCCATCCGCGAGCAGATTGCCCGCCGAGTCCCTCACCTCGCGTGCGGCGCTGGCGGCGGCCGCCATTTCCGACGCTGGCCGCCATTCGCCGGTGGCCTCGTCATAGACATACTCGTCATCGTCGGCCATCACGCCTCTCCTTGTCTCGGTGCCCACTGGTCCACGCCGCGGTCAGCGGCGTCCGGAGGGCAGGGCGGTCGTAGCCGGTGCCGGGGCGGGGTGCAAGCGCCGGGTCCGGCTCTTGCAGCAGGCCGCCCCAAGGTGCACATCCTGTGTCGGAGGGCCGCAACGGGCGGCGCCGCTCGGCAAGGATGGAGGACCGGGGTGAAGATCGGCATTCTGGAAACCGGAGAGGTGCGGCCGGAACTGCAGGGGCGTCATGGCGGCTACCCGGCGATGTTCGAGCGCCTGCTCGGCGCGGTTGATCCCGACCTCGAGTTCATCACCGTGCGCGTGGTCGCGGGCGAGATGCCTGCCTCTCTCCACGACGCGGACGCCTGGCTCGTCACCGGCTCGCGGCACGGTGTCTACGACGGCCTGGCCTGGATCGAGCCGCTGAAGGCCTTCCTGCGCGCCGCCGTCGAGGCACGTGTGCCCGTGGTCGGCATCTGCTTCGGCCACCAGATCCTTGCCGAGGCGCTCGGCGGGCGGGCGGAGAAATCCGCCGCAGGCTGGCGGCTCGGGGTGGAGGACTACCGGCTCACGGCGCGGCCCGCCTGGCTCGAGGGCCTGCCGGAGCAGTTCGCAATGCGTGCCGTGCATCAGGATCAGGTGACGCGGCTTCCCGAGGGTGCGCATGTGATCGCGGGCTCCGAGCTCTGCCCTTATGCCGTACTCGCCTACGGGCCGCTTGAGGCGCCCGATGCGATCACGATCCAGCCACACCCGGAATTCGATGCCGCCTATCTCGACGAGCTGATTGCGCTCGGCACCGGTGCCGTCTTCCCTGCCCCGCTCGCGACCTCGGCCCGCGCCTCGCTGAGCCGGCCGGTCTCGAACGATGCCTGGGCCCGGCTCATCGTCGGCTATCTGCGCGAGGCCATTGTCGCGCGGGCGGGCAGGGCTCCTGCCGCTCAGAACGGGATCGGATTGCCGAGGTAGTCCTCGAAGATTCCCGAGGTTTCGGAAGAAAGTTCGGCAAATCGCTCGAGCAGCCCGGTCGCACTGTGGTTGAGATCGACCGGCGCGGCCCCGGTGCCCATGTCTGTGCGCACCCAGCCGGGATGATAGGCGCCGACGGCAATCCCAAGCGGCGCAAGCTCGACAGCGAGGTTGCGTGCCAGATTGACCGCCCCTGCCTTAGAGGCCCGGTAGATGTAGGAGCCACCCGCGGCATTCTCACTCGAGCCCATCGCCGAGGAGATGATCGCGACCTTCGCCCGCCCTGCGAGCCGCAGGTTGGGCAGAAGTGCGCGCACGGCAAAATAGGGACCCGCGACATTTGTCATCAGGCCGATGAACCAGTCCAGCTCCGTGCATTGCGCCTCGCGCAGCCCGCCGCGGCCGGGAAAGACCCCCGCGCTGCAGACCAGCAGATCGATCGCCACTCCCTCCATCTGCCGGGCAAGCTCGGCGTGGGCATCGGTCTTCGTGACTTCGAGTGGCAACACCTCGATTTCGGGTGGCAGCGCCGGGGAGGCATGGGGCGCACGCATCGTCGCGATCACGCGATCGCCGCGCTGCTGAGCCTGGATCGCAAGCTCGCGGCCAAGGCCGCGGCTCGTCCCGGTGATAAGTATGGTTTGTGGCATGCCGGACAGGGCTCTTTCGCGTTGAATGTGACCCTAGACGAAGCGGAACAGCAAGCGCAACTGGCCCAAAGGTAGTATTGCGGAGGCGTCTTCTCTCCCTGAGCGAGAGCCCTATTCCGCTGCTACCCGTCTCTCGCCGTGCGCGCCCCTGCGCGTCGCGGTGCCGGGTCGGAACATGGAGACGAGCTCGAAAAGATGCGCGCCGCTCTCCGCGAGGTTGTCCATCAGCTCGGCGGTGCGAAGTACCAACTCGCCGTTGCTCTGGGTCACCGTGTCGATCTCGGTCATTGCGCGGCCGAGCTCGCGGATCCCCGTGGCCTGTTCCTGGCTTGCGCCTGAGACGCGTTCGACGAGGGTGATGACCTCGGCCGTCGCCTCCTCGATACGGTTGAGCGCCAGCCCGCTCTCGCGCACCTTGTCGGCGCTCGACTGGACCTCACGCACATTGCCCGCGATCAGCTCGCCGATTTGCTTGGAAGCCTCGGCGCTACGTTCGGCGAGCAGCCGGACCTCCGCCGCGACGACCGAGAAACCCTTGCCGGATTCGCCCGCGCGCGCCGCCTCCACCGAGGCGTTGAGTGCAAGCAGGCTGGTCTGGAAGGCGATCTCGTCAATAACGTTGATGATCTCGGCCATCTCGCCCGAGGTGCTCTCGATCCCTTCCATCGCGGCGATAGCCTCGCCCGAGATCTTCGCACCGTTCTCTGCATGGATGCCAAGCTGCCGGGTAAGCTCGCGGCCGGTGTCCATGCTGTCGGCATTGCCCTGCACGGTTTCCGCCAGCCGCTCGGTGGCGTTGGCCGACTTCTGCACCGTCTCGGTCTGCCGCTCGGTCCGCATGGCGAGATCGTCTGTCGCGCTGCGGATCTCATCGGCAGTTCGCGCCACGAGTGCCGATTGCTCCTCGATGTCGTTCATGATGCGCGAGAGATTGGCCAGGGTCTCGTCGAGCGCCGTCTGTATCTCGGCGTAGAGCCCGTGGAACTCGCCATTCATCCGCTGCGTGAGGTCGCCCTTCGCAATGGCGGCGAGGCTCTTGCGGATCTGTTCGAGCCCGCTGGCGGCGGCATCGGCAATGCCGTTCACGCCAAGCGAAAGCTCGCGGAAGACGCCCTCCTTGCCATCTACCGCGATCCGGGCCGAGAAATCGCCACGTGAACAGGCCGCGACGATCGAGGCAATCTGGTCAGCCGCGGCGGCCTGGAGTTCCGCCTCGCGCTCGCGTGCGCGCAAGGCCTCGCAATGGGCAGCCTCGTCGCGCGCCTGCTGGGCCGCGACCACTTCTTCTGCCGTTGAGAGGATCGTATTGAGCCCCTCGCCAATGAGAAGGGCGACGCCCTTCAGGTCGCGCAGGCGCAGGCGGGCGGAGAAATCATGCTGGCGTACCTGGCTCAGCACCCGCTCGATACCCTTGCCCGATCTCCGCTGCAGCGCCTCTTCCTGTTCCTCGGCGGCCTGGCGGGCGCATTCCTTGCTGCAGAAGGCCGACAGCGCCTCGGAAACCTTCGCAAGATCCGGGATGCGGTTTTCCGGCACCGGGCTCCGGATGTCTCCGTGGGAAAGCGCATCAAGCCGTGTCGTCGTCGCATGGACTTCCTGGGCCACAGTGCGGGTGATCAGAAGCACCATGATGCCGGCGAGGGCCGAGAGCGTCAGCAGCAGCGCGACATGGAAGATCGTTCCGCTGGTGACCGAGGCATGTGCCGCGTCCACCTGGGCGCGGATCTCGGCCGCACTCGCCATCTCGACGTTCTTGAGCGCGTTGATCTTGTCGGTGATCGTATCGAACCACGCCGTGCCTGAAACGCCGAGAATGACGTCGGGATCGCCGGAGGCCGCGATCTGGCGCATGCGCGCCACCTCTTGCGATGGCGAACTCCGGCGCATCGTGTCGAGCGCGGTGGCAAGCTCCGGCGTCGCGGTCAGGGCGAAGGCATCAAGGAGGGTTTCCTGGGTGAGGGCGAGCGCATTGAACCGGGCAAGAACGTCGGGGGGGAAGACGCCGCCGTTCCCGGCGGCCACCGCGAAGCCCGCCGCGCCGGTCGCCCGCTCGAGCCCGGCCAGATCCTTCCCGGCCAGCAACAGGCTGTGGCGCAGGGCGGCCCGCGCCGTCGGGGCGTGGTTCATTGTCTCGGCAATGTGCGGCACAAGATTGATGAGCGTGGTATCGAGATCGGTTATCGAGCTGACGGCATCGGTGCGCGCAATCGCGACGGCGTCGATCTGCCTGCGGAGGTCCGGGAGCTTGGCGATCTTGCGTTTGGCTGCCTCATAGTCGGCCGGGAGTTGCTGGCCAGAGGCAATCAACTGAGCGCCGCCGGCAAGAAACAACTCCGCCGCCGCATCGGTGAGCTTGCGCTGATCTGAAAGCCGCGCGGCAAAGGCGGGATCGCCGCTTGCCAGAAAGCCGGAGGATTCCCCTCGCTCCCTCTGGAGTTCGTGAACAAGATTCCCGATTGTGACCGTGAGCCCCGAAAGTTCCCGATTCATTTCGATCTGCTTCCGCTTTTGCAGATCGCCGGAGATGTCGATGGCGGCAAATATATAGGCAACCGCGAAGCCGGCGGTGGCAACAATCCACATCGCCTGGGTGAGGGAAGGTCTGCGCGAAATTAACGCCATTTTGCCACCAAGCTCCTCGAATTCCCAAAAATATCAGACAGGAACGAAGCTCATGTCTCCGCGCCACCCTCTAATATTTGGTGAACGCGGGCGGTGAGGTGGTCAGAAGGAGAGGCCGACAAAAAGGAGGATGAGGCCGAACGTCGCGAGGGCCATCGAGCCGAGATTGACCGCGATCAGCTTTTGGAGCTGGGAGCGGGCCTCCTCGGGTGAAAGACCGGCCCGGCGGATCCTGAAACCGCGTAGAATGCAGAATCCGAGGCCAAACAAACCTGATACAGTCAGGATCGCCCCGGCAATTTGCAGTAAAATCAAAGCTCTCACTCCGCACTTTCCCGAATGCATAGTCGAGGCGTCTCGGGCTTGCAAGCCGGGCCGCGTGACGGGTAGGAGAACCCGGCAGGATGGCAGGAGGCAGAGCCATGGAAGAGATGATCGAGGACGAGGCCCAGACCCAGTACCGGGTCACCGCGGGCGAGCTGCGCCAGTTCGTGGAGCGCTACGAGCGGCTCGAGCAGGAGAAGAAGGACATCGCCGACCAGCAGAAAGAGGTGATGGCCGAGGCCAAGGGGCGCGGATACGATGTGAAGGTGCTCCGCAAGCTCATCGCGCTGCGCAAGCGTGACGCTGAGGAGTTGAGCGAGGAAGAGGCTGTGCTCGAGCTTTACAAGCAGGCGCTCGGCATGTGACTCGCACCTGCAGGCGGCACGGTCCGTGCGTGTCGGCGGAATGATGTGGCCGTTGCATGTTTTTTAAGCATGACGAATGATCACGGTTCGCTGAATTCGATTCTTCTGCCATATGAGGCACTTGAGCTCAGACAGCATCGTCCTGCGGCCTGAAGTCCGCCCTTTTTCGGGTGCGGATCGGCGAAAATCCCCGCATCCCGCGGGGTCCGGGCTTCCATTTGGAACCGGACAGCACGATGTCGTTGGAGGGAGGGTGCGCGCCATGATATATTCGGAGCGCGAAGTTACACGTTTTGCGTGCATTCCGTCGCCAGAAGCGGTCCGCGCAGGCAAGGTGCAGGAGTTGAGAGTATGAACGAAGTGAGCGAAGCGCAGGTTCAGGCGCTGATCGAGGAGCAGCTGGGCGAATTCCGGCAGCTCGAGAGCCTTCCCGCAACGGAAATCGAGGCGATGGCACTGCGCATCACGCGCACCATTTCCACCTACCTTGGGGAAGTCTGCGACGCCTGCGGCGGCAGCCATCGCAGCGCGGCCTGACGGCCACCAGGATCGTGGCGGAAAGAGTCAGCGACCTCATCATCATGGCGATGGCCCCGCGATGCGGGGCCATCGCGCATTCGGGCCGATCCGCGCTGCTCAGTGCGACGAGATTTCCGGGGCGCGGGTCCTAGCGCGCTGGAGCATCCGCGGCGAAATGCGCCGCCACCTGTCGCTGGTGCGGCGCGTGCCTGTGCTCGAAAAGATAGATCCCTTGCCATGTTCCGAGGAGCAGCTTGCCGCGCGCGACCGGAATTGACAGCGAAACCGGCGTGAAGGCGGCCTTGATATGGGCCGGCATGTCGTCCGGTCCTTCCATCGTATGGATGATCCAGCGCATCGAGGGATCGTCTGATGCCGGCACCAGGCGACGGAAGAAACCGTCGAGATCGGTCTGCACATCCGGATCGGCATTTTCCTGGATCAGCAGCGAGCAGGATGTGTGGCGCACGAAGAGCGTGAGCAGTCCTTCGCCATGGCCTTCCGTCCAACGGCGCACCTCGCGCGTGAAGTCGTAAAGTCCCGGTCCAGTTGTCGAAATCGTGAAGATCGTCTGCATGAGGCGAAGATTAATCTCCCTATTCGTCGTGCGAAAGCCTCCGAATACGGAACAAGACTTGTTTTTTTTCACATACCGATTAGCAAGGTAGGGGTGGGTGTGATTCACGTTAATGATATCTTGCAGGCAGGGTTGAATCCGGCGCTGATCCGCCCAATCTGAACCGAGTTGTGTATCCGGGAGCCGACGGCATGCAGCAGGTAAAAGCGAGTCTGACCAGTATCGACCCGGTCTGGACGACGATCCGCCGCGAGGCGGAAGAGATTGCGCGCGACGAGCCGTTGATGGCGAGCCTCGTTCATGCCGGTGTGCTGCATCATCGCAGCCTTGAGCGGGCCATGAGTTTCCGCATCGCCCAGAAGCTCGCTTCGCCCGAAATGAGCGATCTCATCTTGCGCGAGATCCTCGATGGCGCCTATCAGGATGACGAATCTCTCGGCGTCGCGGCGCGGGCTGACATTCTTGCGGTCTACGACCGTGACCCGGCCTGCCACGCCTATATTCACCCGCTTCTCTTCTTCAAGGGCTTCCAGGCGCTGCAGTGCTTCCGCATCGCGCACTGGCTCTGGCAGGAGGGGCGGCAGGACATGGCACGCTTCATCCAGATGCGCACCTCCGAGTGCTTCGGCGTCGATATCCACCCCAATGCCCGGATCGGGCGCGGGGTGATGATCGACCACGCCCATTCCATAGTGATTGGTGAAACAGCCGTCGTGGGCGACAATGTCTCGATGCTGCATTCCGTGACCCTCGGCGGCACCGGAAAGGAAGATGGCGATCGCCATCCGAAGATCGGCAACGGCGTGATGATCGGCGCCGGCGCCGCCGTGCTCGGCAACATCGAGGTCGGTCACTGCAGCCGCATCGCTGCGGGTTCCGTCGTGCTCGAGCCCGTGCCGCCGATGACCACGGTCGCGGGCGTGCCAGCCAAGGTGGTCGGCAAGGTCAGTTGCGCCGAGCCCGCGCGGATGATGGATCAGACGCTTGGTGAAGGCCCCGACATCAAGGCGCCGCTCGGCAAGCCGATCTGCGGCTCCAGTGGCTGCGGCGGCTCGCAGGGCTGACCCCGAAGCGAAGCCCGAAGCCCGATCCAGCAGATCTTTCCTGGCAGCGTCTCCCCGAGGGAGGCGCTGAAATCGTCTTTAGTTCCTCAAAGGTCAGGATTTACCGGCGTCCGCCGCGCCGGCCACGTCCATGTCGCGCGGCACGAGTGGGGCGAGTTCGTGGATCCGCTGCGCCGTAGCTGAATAGCACTGTCGCCAGATCAGGAAGCCCGCCGCGGCGACCGCGCCCACCATCAGCGCAAGCGGCCCGAGCATCCAGAGTGCGGCGGCGGCGGCGAAGTAGTAGTTTCGCACGCCCGCGCTGAACGAACTCAGGGCACGGCTCAACATCGCGGCGAGGGCAGGGGCCCAGGTCGGCCAGCGCTCCGACTGGTCGGGGTGCGGGCTCGAGGCCATCGCAGCCAGGAAATAGTTGAGTTGTCGCACTGACCAGATGAAATCGAATAGGCCCCGCACCAGCGGCACCAGCAGCAGCAGAGGCTTGGAGGCGTGGATCTCTACACCGGCAGCCACGTCGGAGGCCGAGAAAACCGCCCCGCCGATTCCGACGATCACGATGAGGTTCGCCGAGCCGAAGAACGAGGCGGAATTGATCGTGTGCCCGACGATCTGCGCATCGACCAGCAGGAGGTTGCGGCGCAGGAGCTGCCGCATCCAGGCCTCGCGGACGGCCTCCATGTCCGAGGTTATGTTCGGCCGGCGCCGGCCAAGCCAGACAAGGCCCTGCTCGAGCCCGAGCCAGAAAATCAGGAAGACGGCGACCGCCGCGTAGTCGAGAGATGTCATCGGCAGCCCTCCGCCTCGCTTGCCCGGCAAATGCCACGAGCCCTCAAGGGGTACGCGCCTGCCCGAGGCCGAGAGATGCACGGAACCGTGCCCGGGTTCCAGCGGCTTTTGGCCCGTACGTGGGTCAAGGCGGTCAGCGGGCGGAAGGCGGACCTTGCGGTCCCGGCCGCCCGCACCTGTCATTGCGCCGGAGCGAATGCGCCCCGGCGGCGTCCGTGCCGGATCAGCTCACGTTCGGGCCGCGCAGGATACGGATCTTCTCGCGAACCTTGCGCCACTGTTCGGCCTCGTCCGACTGACCGGCCTCTTCACAGCTCTTGGCCTTCTGGGCGGCTTCGTATTCCGCCCGATCGCCATGCGCGGCGAAGAGACGGTTCGCGTAATCGTCCACTAGCGTCATGTTCATGAGGCGTCCTCCTGGGTTCTCGGGTTGGGCGAGCACCGTAGCACAGAGCAACCACAGGTGGCACCCCTTAACCCTTACCCGGCGAGATGGCCATTTTGGCTGACGTTTCAAGGCGGGAAGCCGCCGGAAAGACGGGGTTGCGCCTCGACACCGGCGGCGGGATCGCGCTAGATCTGGCTCAAGGAGATCAGCCATGGCCGAACCGCCACCCATTCTCTTTCTGCACGGAGCCTTTGCCGGACCCGAGGTCTGGACCACCTTCATTGCGCCTTGGTTCGCGGACCGGGGTCATCGCGTTTCCGCGCCGCGGCTGCCTGGGCCCACGCTCGGCCCGGCGCGCCTCCGGGACTACGTGAAGCGGGCGCGGGAGGCCGCGGATGAGCTTGGCGGTGCTCCGATTGTCGTGGGCTACTCGCTCGGCGGGCTCGTGGCGCAGCACCTCGCGGCGCAGGGTTGCGTTTCGGGCGCGGTACTCGTCTCCTCGCCCGGCCCATGTGGCCTCGGCCCATCACTCTGGCAGCTCTCCTCGCAGGCGCCTGACGTTCTCGCCGCGACGCTTGTCGCCCAGGCGGGCGCGGGCGATCTGCTCGGGATCGACCTCATCCGCCGTGCACTCTTCACCGAGGAGACGCCGGAGGCCTGGATACGCGAGGTCTTCACCCGCCCGCTCACCCCAGAAAGCCCGCAGGCGCTCTTCGACGGCCTTACCTGGGATCTCCCGGCCTGGCCCTTCGCCCGGCTGGTGCCGACCCTCGCGATCCAGGGCGACCGGGACGCCTTCGTGCCGATCACCGATCTCTGGGCGCTCGGCCTCGTATATGGCGCCGAAACCCAGCTTCTGCGCGGCGTTGCCCACGGACTGCCCGTCGATCCGGCCTGGAAAAGCCTGGCCTGGCGCATCAACGCCTGGATCGATGAACGCAGTATCGGCCAGCGTCGTGACCGTGTGCTCGCCTCCCGTGCCCGGGGCCGCATGGCATGGCGGCCGACGGGTGAAACCGCCGCCGCTCACTGAACTGTGGCCCGGTGAGCACGATGCCGCCGATACTGTGCGAGGCCCGTCGAAAACGTCTCGCCAAGCCGGAGCCGATGCGCTAACGACTCAAGCTATCAGCTTCATACAACAATCCTTTGCGAGCATGGTCGAATGAGCGCTGCATCGTTGCCGATGACGTTGCAGGGTGTGTTTCCTTACGCCCTGGCAGGTTTCCTGGTAAGCCTCCTCGCCTGCATCGGCCTTATCCTGACGCAGCGCTGGCACGGACATTTCACTCACGATCACCTCGTCGGTGTCCAGAAGTTCCACAAGCGGCCGACCCCGCGCATCGGCGGTGCGGCGATTGCCGCGGCCTATTGCGGGCTCGCGCTCTTTCTGCCCGACGAGTTGCGCCGCGACTGGATCCTCGTCGGTGTCGCCGGAACCCCGGCGCTCGCCGCGGGGCTGATCGAGGACATCACCCGCAAGGTCGGCGTCCAGCGGCGCCTCATCGCCACCATGGGGGCTGGCCTCCTCTTCGCCATCCTCACCGGCTACGTGATGGACAAGGTCGATCTGCCCGGCGTCGACTGGCTGCTCGCCTTCACACCGGTGGCGGTGCTCTTCACCTGCTTCTCGATGGGCGGGGTTGCCAACGCGATCAACATCATCGACGGCTTCCACGGCCTCGCCTCCGGCTCGCTCATCATCATGTTCGGTGCCTTCGCCTTCGTCGGCTGGCAGGTGGGGGATCCGCTGGTCTTCTCGCTCGCGATCCTCTTCGCCGCCCTGGTGGGCGGCTTCTTCGTGGTGAACTTCCCGCTCGGCCGGATCTTCATGGGCGATGGTGGGGCCTATTTCTGCGGCTTCCTGCTCGCTGCCCTCGGTGTGCTGCTGCCGTCGCGCAACCCGGATGTCTCCGCCTGGACGGCGCTTCTCATCTGCGCCTATCCGGTGATCGAGACGCTCGCCTCCATGCGACGCAAGTCTCGCCGCGCGGGCCATAGCATCGGCCAGCCCGACCGCGT
Source organism: Amaricoccus sp. B4 (assembly GCF_043226085.1). Taxonomy (NCBI): domain Bacteria; kingdom Pseudomonadati; phylum Pseudomonadota; class Alphaproteobacteria; order Rhodobacterales; family Paracoccaceae; genus Amaricoccus; species Amaricoccus sp. B4. The sequence continues at coordinate 1,761,318 of NZ_CP171225.1, read as the reverse complement.
GCATTTCCACATGCTGGCCCACCGTCGTTACGCGCGCCGCCTTGTGCCCAAGAACCGCCGCCGGATCGAACTGCGCAATCCCGCGACCAGCATCATCACCTGGCTCCTGCCGGCACTCACGGCGATGCTCGCCGCCGTCGGCTACCACAGCGCACTCCTGAGCGCGGTGTTTTTCTTCTTCACTGTCTATGTCTACAGCCAAGTTTACCGTGTGATGTCGCTCAATGCACCGAACCTGCCCGTGGTAATCGCCCGCCTGCTCTGACCGGCGCCTGCACACCCAACTCCCTCTTTTCCGTGTAGAACTGCTGCGCCCCCTCGCGTATCGTCGGGCCGTCCGGGGCAGCCTAATCTTGCGGAAGGTCCGGATGCAGGCCCGATGGGACCGGACGCGAAGATCCGGCCGCTTGTCCTGGATCAAGGCCCGCCGGGGCCGGAGCGGGCAAGGCTCGCCCAAAAACGAACGGGGGAGGCGGCGCGATCCGCGGCGACAGCAACGTGACGGACCGATTCACATTCATCACTGCGAGCGCCGCGGCCGTGACATGCGGCGCGGTTTGGGCTGCAGCCCGCTTCGTCCCGCCCGATCCTGCCTGGCTGCCCGGACTCGCCTGCGCCGCAGCGGCCCTGATCGCGCCGGGGGCGCTGCTTGCCGCTCATCACCGGCTCGCCGCCGCCCCGGCCCAGCGGCTCGCCCGCGGTTTGCGGCTGATTCGCGAGGCCCGTACTCGTGACCTGCCGCTCGAAATCACAAATGCGGGCGGGCTCGAGGGCCTCTCCCGCGAATGCGCCGCCCTTGTCGAGACGTTGCGCGAGACCCGCCGCGAGGTCCGCAGCTTCGCCGAGGCCGAGGCGGCGGAGGCGGGCAACCAGAAGGCCTGGCTAGAGTCGATCCTGCAGAACCTCAACGAAGGGGTCTTCGTCTGCAATCACCAGCACCGGATCATGCTCTACAACGCCGCCGCGGTCTCGCTTGTCGGTGCCCCGGAGCATGTCGGGCTTGGCCGCGATCTCGGCGCCGTGCTCGACATCGGCCCGCTCGGCCACAGCCTCAGCCGGCTCGAGCTGCGCCTCGAGGCCGATCCTGAGGCGCGGCACGAGATCTCCGCGCCCTTCGTCTGCTCGACCCGCGACGGGGCCCAGGTCTTTCACGGCCGTATGGCGCTCCTGATCGCGCCGGGCGGCTCGATCTCGGGCTATCTCGTGACGCTTGTCGACGGTTCGCAGGACCATGCGCTGCTCGCTGGCGGCGATGCCATGCGGCACACGCTCTCGGGTGAACTCGCGCCGCGGCTCGACGAGATCCGCCGCGCTGCCGAGCGGCTGGTGAGCGACGCGCTGACCGCGGGGGAACGCGAGATGCTCGCCCGCCTCGCCGCCGATGCGAGCCGCGAGGCCTCCGAGATTACCCGCGCGGTCTCCGCCGGCCTGCGCGAGCTCCTGCTCGGCCATGCGACCATGGTCGATGTCTACGCGCTCGATCTCGCGAAGCTCGTCGCGCGCAAGCTCCCGCCTGATGCCGGGGTCCGCACCACCCTGATCGGCACGCCCGAATGGCTGCTCGCTGACAGTCTTGCCCTGGTGGAGGCGCTCGAGACGCTGGTGCTCCAGATTGCCGAAAGCCGCGGCGTGGAGGAGGTCTTCCTCGAGACCGTCGCCACCTCCGGCGGCGGGGTTGATCTGGAGGTCTCCTGGCGTGGCGATCCCGCGACGGAGGCCGAGCGCGCGGCCTGGTGCGAGCTCGACTGTTTTGGGGCCAAGGATCATCAGCGCCTCGGCAACGTGCTCGATCGCCATGGCTCCCGCCTCGAGGCGGCACCGGCCCGCCGCCCGGGCAATGCCATGCTGCGGCTTCCGCTCCGCGCGCCCCAGCGGCGGCGCCAGACCGGCGAAGCCGCCCGCCGTCCCGCAGCCCGGGCCGAGTTCTACGACGCGAACCTCATGGCGGCGCATCAGGGCGACGCCGAGCTCGCCCAGCGCCGCATGCGCGACCTGCACTTTGTGGTCTTCGATTGCGAGATGACCGGTCTTCAGCCGGGGCAGGGCGACGAGATCATCCAGATCGGTGCCGTCCCTGTGGTGCGCAACCGCATTCTCTCGGGCGAGGCGACGGAATGGCTGGTCAATCCCGGCCGCCCGATCCCGCCCGCCTCGATCCAGTTTCACGGCCTCACCGACGCCGATGTCCGCGACAAGCCCTCGATCCTCGAGGTGCTGCCCGAGTTCCGCACCTTCTGCGGCGACGCGGTGCTGGTCGCTCACAACGCCGCCTTCGACATGCGCTTTCTCACCATCAAGGAGAAGGCCGCGGGCGTGCGCTTCGACAATCCGGTCCTGGACACCATGCTCATCTCGCTGCTGCTCGACGGGCCGAAGGAGGATCATTCGCTCGACGGGCTCTCCGGACGCTACGGCATCTCGATCACCGGCCGGCACACCGCGCTCGGCGACACGATCGCGACGGCGGATCTGCTGGTGAAGATGATCGAGCGTCTGGAGGCGAAGGGCTTCGGCACCTTTGGCGACGTGATGCGGGAAACCAACATGGCAGCGGAGCTGCGCCATCGCGGCGCGGTCTTCGCCCACGGAACGGGAGCAGGTGGCTGAGGCATGGTGGACATGGCATTTGAGGGCGGCGGTACAGGCAATTCGGGCAAGGATGGGCTGGACACGCGGGGTTTCCTGCTGCAGCACCCGCCCTACGACCGGATGGACCCGGCCCATCTCGATTTTCTGCTGGCGCGGCTGAAGCCCATCACCTTCGCAGACGGCGCCGCGATCACCGATCCCGCTGCCGGGCCCGCCGAATGGTTCTACATCCTCCGCTCGGGCCTTGTTGTCGGCGAGGAAAGTGCCGAAGACGAGCGCATCTCCGGCAATGCCTTTGAGCTCGTGCCGGGCGAGTGCTTTCCGATCGGCGCGCTGGTGGCGAATCGGCCGATCCGGAATGTCCAGCGCGCGGTCGGCGATGTGGTCTGCCTCACCATGCCACGCGCCGAATTCAATCGGCTCCGCGACATCTCGACAGCCTTCAACCAGTACTGCACCCACCGCCTCTCGGGCCTTCTCGAGAAGGTCAACCGCACCGTTCGCGCCGAGGCCGCCCGCGATCTCGGTGACGACAGCTCGCTCAGCGTCTCGCTGATGGAAAAGCGCCTGCGCAAGCCGATGACGAGCGGGCCGGATGCGCCGATCTCCGAGGTGCTCGCGCGCATGAGTGGCGCGCGCATCGGCTCGATGCTCATCATCGACGCGAGCGGCGCGCCCATCGGCATCTTCACGCTCCGCGACCTCATGAACCGCGTGGCGCTCAAGGGCGTGCCCTATTCCGAGCCGATCCGGAAGGTGATGACGCCCGATCCGCTCACCATCTCCCGCTCCGCCTTCGCCTTCGAGGCGGCGATGAAGATGGCCCATGCCGGGATCCACCATCTCGTCGTGGTCGAAGGCGGGCAGCTCGTGGGCGTCGTCTCCGAGCGCGATCTCTTCTCGATGCAACGCGTCGGGCTTGTCAATCTCACCAAGTCCATCTCGACGGCGGAGAATGTCGAGGAGCTTGTCCACCTCGCCGACGACACCCATCAGCTCGTCGCACAGATGATCGCCCAAGGCGCAAAGATCGGCCAGATCGCCCAGATCATCACCCTTCTGAACGACCAGATCACCGAGCGCGTCATCGAGCTCGCGCTGGAGGATGCGGAGCTCCCCGAGGGCCTCACCTTCACCTGGCTCGCCTTCGGGAGCGAGGGCCGCGCTGAACAGACGCTCAAGACCGATCAGGACAACGGCATTCTCTTCACCCCGCCCGATGGCATGGACGCCGAAACGGCACGCGCCGCGCTCATCCCCTTCGCCGACCGGGTGAACCACGATCTCGATGCCTGTGGCTTCACGCTCTGCCCGGGCAACATCATGGCGCGCAATCCCGAGTGCTGCCTCACCTACGAGGAATGGCGCCTGCGCTTTGCCCGCTGGGTCAACCAGAGCACGCCGGAAAACCTGCTCAACGCGACGATCTTCTTCGATTTTCGCCCGCTCTGGGGCCCGCGCGAGCCAGTGCGCGAGCTGCGCCGGGCGATGTTCGGGCTCATCGGCCCGAACGGGCTCTTCCGCCGCCAGATGGCCGCCAACGCGATGCGCAACACGCCACCCCTCGGCATGATCCGCGACTTCCGCCTGAGCGGCAAGGGCGAGGAGGCCAACACGCTCGACCTCAAGGTGAATGGCGTCACCCTCTTCATCGATGCCGCCCGCATCCTCTCGCTCGCGCATGGCGTCGATGCGACCAACACGGTGGAGCGAATCGCGGGCGTGGTGCGCGCAGGCGGCATGGACCGCAACGACGCCACCGCCTGGATCGACGCCTACGACTACATTCGTCTGCTCCGGATGCGGGTGAACGAGCTCCAGGCCCAGGCCGGACAGCGGCTTTCGAACCGGATAGACCCCTCCAGGTTGAGCGAGCTTGACCGGCGCATCCTGAAGGAGGCCTTCCGGGAGGCAAAGCGCCTGCAGGCTAAACTGGCGCTTGACTACCAGCTCTGAACTCACGCAGATGTGAATGCCCGACTAATCCGTGTAAATTGACGCAAATCATGGCACCCGACGGCCTTCCCGGTGTTTGGATGGATTGCCCGTCGTGTCCGCCATCGGAGTGGACGGGCGCGACAATTGGGGGAGACACCACATGGGACCGGAAACACCGTGACCGCACCAGTTACAGATTCCGCATATGAGAAGATCAGCAGTAACCCGAAATTCCAGGAACTGATCGCACAGCGTGCCAAACTTGCGCGCATCCTGTCGATCCTTATTCTTGGGATCTATTTTGGCTTCATTCTGCTTGTGGCCTACGCGCCCGGCTTTCTTGGCACTCCGCTCGGCAGCGGTGTGACGACCATCGGCGTTCCCGTCGGGGTCTTCGTGATCGTGGCTGCCTTCGTGCTTACAGGCGTCTACGTGGCCAAGGCCAATACGACGTTCGACCAGATGAACAAGGAAATCCTGGAGGACGCCCAGAGATGACGCGCGCAGCACGCAACCTCGTCGCGACACTCACGGTGCTCGCGACCTCGGCGCCTGTACTGGCGCTGGCCGACACGATCCAGGGCGGCGAGAAGCGCTCCTCGGTGAACGTGACCGCCATCATCATGTTCCTGATCTTCGTGAGCTTCACCCTCTTCATCACCAAGTGGGCGGCCTCCCGGACGAAATCTGCGGCGGATTTCTACACCGCCGGTGGCGGCATCACCGGCTTTCAGAACGGCATGGCGATCGCGGGCGACTACATGTCGGCGGCTTCCTTCCTCGGGATCTCCGGCCTCGTCTTCGTCTCGGGCTATGACGGCCTGATCTACTCGGTGGGCTTCCTTGTCGGCTGGCCGATCGTGCTCTTCCTGATCGCGGAACGCCTGCGCAACCTCGGCAAGTTCACCTTCGCAGACGTCGCCTCCTACCGCCTGCAGCAGACGCCGATCCGCCTGCTCTCCGCGGTCGGGACCCTCACCGTGGTGGCCTTCTACCTGATCGCGCAGATGGTTGGCGCCGGCAAGCTCATTGAGCTGCTCTTCGGTCTGCCCTACGGCATCGCGGTGATCCTCGTGGGCGTGCTGATGATCCTCTACGTGACCTTCGGTGGCATGCTGGCGACCACTTGGGTGCAGATCATCAAGGCCTGCCTCCTGCTTGGTGGCGCAACCTTCATGGCGCTGATGGTGCTCGTCGCCTTCAACTTCAGCCCCGAGGCGATGTTCAAGGCCGCGACAGAGGTGCATCCCAAGGGTATCGACATCATGAAGCCCGGCGGCCTCGTGCATGACCCGATCTCTGCGATCTCCCTCGGGCTGGCGCTCATGTTCGGCACCGCGGGCCTGCCGCACATCCTGATGCGCTTCTTCACCGTCGCCGACGCCAAGGCGGCCCGGAAGTCCGTGTTCTATGCCACCGGCTTCATCGGCTACTTCTACATCCTCACCTTCATCATCGGGTTCGGCGCCATCACCTTCCTGATGAACAACCCGAACTACTTCAATACCGAGGTGGTGGACGGCGTCACGACGTGGGACAAGCTGACCGGCCTCATCGGCGGCAGCAACATGGCGGCAATCCATCTCGCCGACGCCGTGGGCGGCTCGCTCTTCCTTGGCTTCATCTCGGCGGTTGCCTTCGCAACCATCCTCGCGGTGGTCGCGGGTCTCACGCTTGCCGGCGCTTCGGCGGTCAGCCACGACCTCTATGCCTCGGTTTTCGCCCGTGGCCGCGCCACCGACGCCGACGTGATCCGGGTCTCCAAGATCTCGACGGTCAGCCTTGGCATCATCGCCATCATCCTCGGCTATCTCTTCGAGAAGCAGAACGTCGCCTTCATGGTCGGCCTCGCCTTCTCCATCGCCGCGAGCTGCAACTTCCCGGTTCTGCTCATGTCGATGTTCTGGTCGAAGCTGACGACCCGGGGTGCCTTCATGGGCGGGCTCATCGGCCTCCTCTCGGCGGTGATCATGGTGATCCTGTCGCCGGCGGTCTGGGTGAAGGTCATGGGCAACCCGGAAGGCACCGCGCCGTTCCCCTATGACAACCCGGCGCTGTTCTCGATGTCGCTGGCCTTCATCGGGATCTACGCCTTCTCGATGATCGACCACAGCCGCAACGCGGCGAAGGAGCGGGCCGCCTTCCCGGCGCAGTTCGTCCGGTCCAACACCGGTCTCGGGGCGGAAGGCGCTTCCGCGCACTGACCTCTGGTCGATCGGTCTTCTGGATGCCCCGCCCCGTGCGGGGCATCTTTTTTTGTGCCCCTCTCCGGCCGCACCGATCCCTCCGCCCGCCACATCTTGTGCACCGCAGCAACCGGGTGTGGCCAGTCCGGCCGCCGGGGCGGGCAAAACATTGGCAGATCTGCCCTGAACCCCATGAAATGCCTCATATGTCTCGCTGAATCGCAGCGTAAAGGATGATTTTTCTAGACGTGAGGTGTAGAAACATTTACGAAAAAACCACGTCAGAGAACGTAACAAAATGTCGGGCATGTTCGCCTCCGCGGCGCACTGGCCGTCACTCTGATACAAACTGGGGAGAAAAATGAGCGCTCAAAAAAAAGATGTCGGGGAATACTGGAGCCGGAATATCGGCATCATTGTTCCGTGCCTGGTCATCTGGGCATTAGTGTCGCTGGGGGCAGGGATCCTCTTCGCGCCGATGCTCAACGGGATCCATCTCGGGGGCTATCCGCTGGGCTTCTGGTTTGCCCAGCAGGGAGCCATCTACGTCTTCATCCTCCTGATCTTCTATTACGCCTGGCGCATGAACGGGCTGGATCGGGAATTCGACGTCAACGAAGAGTGAGGAACGCCCATAATGGATCTGCAGACCCTTAGCCTTATCGCGGTGGGCCTCACGTTCGTGGTCTATATCGCGATCGCGATCTGGTCGCGCGCTGGCAGCACCGAGGAATTCTACGTCGCCGGCGGCGGCATCCACCCCGTCGCCAACGGCATGGCCACGGCGGCGGACTGGATGTCGGCGGCCTCCTTCATCTCCATGGCCGGCATCATCGCCTTCCTCGGCTACACCGGCGGCGCCTACCTGATGGGTTGGACCGGCGGCTACGTGCTGATGGCACTGCTGCTCGCGCCCTACCTGCGCAAGTTCGGCAAGTTCACCGTGCCGGAATTCATCGGCGACCGCTTCTATTCCACCACCGCCCGCGCGGTGGCTGTGATCTGCCTCCTGATGATCTCGCTCACCTACGTGATCGGTCAGATGCGCGGCGTCGGCATCGCCTTCTCCAACATTCTCAACCTGCCGATCGAGCTTGGTCTCGTCGTGGGTATGGTGATCGTTGCCGTATATGCCGTTCTCGGCGGCATGAAGGGCATCACCTACACCCAGATCGCCCAGTACGTGATCATGATCTTCGCCTATTCGGTGCCCGCGATCTTCATCTCGCTGCACCTGACGGATACGGCCCTGCCGCAGTTCGGCCTTGGCGGAACGCTCGCCGACCGGCCGGACACCCACCTGCTGAGCGCCCTCGATCAGACGCTGCAGGATCTCGGCTTCGGCGCCTATACCGACCGGCCGGGCATGGGCATGTACAACATGTTCCTGCTCACGCTCTCGCTGATGATCGGCACCGCGGGTCTGCCGCACGTGATCGTGCGCTTCTTCACCGTGCCGAAGATCTCGGATGCGCGCAAATCGGCGGGCTATGCGCTCATCTTCATCGCGCTGCTCTACACGGTTGCTCCGGCGATCGCGGCGATGGCGATCTACAACTTCTCCAACACGATCCAGACCGGCCCGGTCGGCGATCCGGAAGCCAACCTGCCCTATGATCAGAAGCCGGCATGGATGGATCGCTGGGAGAACACCGGTCTGCTCATCTTCGAAGACAAGAACGGCGACGGCCGCATCCAGTACTACAACGACAAGAACCCGGACATGGTCGCCAAGGCCGACGAATGGGGCTGGAAGGGCAACGAGCTCGTGAAGTTCGACAACGACATCATGGTGCTCGCCAACCCGGAAATCGCGGCGCTCCCGAACTGGGTTGCTGCTCTGGTGGCCGCCGGCGGTATCGCCGCTGCGCTCTCCACCGCGGCGGGCCTCCTGCTCGCGATCTCCTCCTCGGTCAGCCACGACCTGCTCAAGGGCATCTTCATGCCCAAGATCAGTCCGAAGGCTGAGCTCACGGCGGCGCGCATCTCGATGCTCGTGGCCATTGCGATCGCGGGGTATCTCGGCCTCAATCCGCCGGGCTTTGCCGCTCAGGTGGTGGCGCTCGCCTTCGGTCTCGCCGCATCCTCGCTCTTCCCGGTGCTGATGATGGGGATCTTCTCCAAGCGCATCAACAAGGAAGGCGCGATCTCTGGGATGCTCGTGGGTCTCATCTCCACGATGGTCTACATCTTCCTCTACAAGGGCTGGTTCTTCATCCCCGGCACCGAAACTCTGCCGGACGACCCGAGCGGCTGGCTGCTCGGGATCAACCCGTCGGGCTTCGGGGTTATCGGTGCGCTGCTGAACTTCCTCACCGCCTATGTGGTCTCCGGCATGACCAAGCCCACGCCGGTCGAGATCCAGAAGCTCGTCGAGAACGTCCGCGTTCCGCGCGCCCAGGTCTGACCCTCAAGGCGGCCGGTTTCCGGCCAGACGCTTCCCGAAAGGCCCGCTCAGGCGGGCCTTTCACTTTTTGTGTCGGTTGCCGTCACGAGGATTACAAATTCCCTGCGCCTGTTGCGCATTGCAGCAAAGACGCCTATGCAATGGGCTTGGGTACATGAGTCATAAATGCATTACACGGATCGCCCGGCGCTCCATGTCGGGATCATCATGGATGGCAATGGGCGCTGGGCCAAGTCGCACGGCCTTGCGCGGGTCGCAGGCCACGCCCGCGGGGCGCGCCGCGTCAGCGAGATCGTCCGCGTCTGCCCGGACCTCGGCATCACCCATCTGACCCTTTATGCCTTCTCGACCGAGAACTGGCAGCGTCCGCTGACCGAGATCGACGGGCTCATGCGGCTCTTCGAACAGTATATCTGCGGCAAGATGGCGGCGCTCCGCAGCCACGATGTCCGCGTACGCTTTGTCGGCATGCGCCACCGGGTGCCCGAAGGCCTGCAGAAGCTCATGGCAAGGCTCGAATCCCATACCAGCGGTTGCAGCCGCCTCAATCTAACGATCGCCATCGACTACGGCAGCCGCGACGAGATCACCCGCGCCGTGCGCAACCTCGCGGGTCAGGCTGCAGGAGGAGGGCTCCGGCCCGAGGCGATCGACGAGGCCCGTTTCGGTGGCGCCCTAGACACCGCCGAGCTGCCCGACCCGGATCTGATCATCCGCACGTCGGGAGAGCAGCGCGTGTCGAACTTCCTGCTCTGGCAGGGGATCTATGCCGAATACACTTTCCCGCCCGAACCCTGGCCGGAATTCACCGCGGCACATCTGCGCCGCGAGATCGAGGCCTTCGGCCACCGCCACCGCCGCTTCGGCCTCGTCGATGAGCCTGAACCCGGCCCGCAGCTCGGCGGCGCCTCGGGATAACGGCCAGCTCCGGGCCGATGGCGCACGGGAAAGCGTGAATACCGACAGGCCATTACCCGCGATTTCCTCCGATCTCCTGGCCCACTTCAAGGGCTCGTCGTGATCTTCACGGTGAAGGTCCTGCTCCCACCGTGAAGAATGAACGCCGCTACCTGGCCTCCTGCGCCGTGACTGGCTCCCGCTCCATCGCCCTGCGGAGCGCATGCCAGCTTGCCTTGGGGGTCCGCTCCAGCGTCTCGAAATCGACATGCACCAACCCGAAGCGCTTCTCGTAGCCGAAGGCCCATTCGTAGTTGTCGAGAAGGGACCAGATGAAATACCCCGCGAGCGGCACCCCTTCCGCTATCGCCTGCCGCGCTGCTCCGAGATGCGCCTCGAGATAGGCGATCCGTTCGCGATCCTCGAGGGGTGTCGCCGCCGCGAGCCCGTTCTCCGTCACCACGATCGGCAGCCGGCCGCTCGTGAGGTCTTTCAGCCGGGTGAGAAAATGGAGCAGGCCATCTGGGCAGATCTCCCAGCCCATATCGGTTGTCGGCAGCGGCCCGGGCGCCTCGCGAAGTCCTGGCCAGGGGCTCTCCGGGTTCGCCGCGAGCCGCTTGCAGGTGTAGTAGTTGATGCCGATCCAGTCGAGGTCCTGCCCGATCAGGGCCATGTCGTCCTGCCAGCCGTCCGGCATGTGCGGCCCGAGCCCCTCCAGAACATCCTCCGGATAGGCCCGCTCGAGCACGCCGCCGACAAACCAGCGGTTGTAGATCCCGTCATAGAGCCGCGCGGCGTGTTCCGATTCGGCGCTCTCGTCGGCGGGCAGCGCATATTCGAAGTTCATCACCGCGCCGAGATTGCCGAGCCCCAGCCCCCGCATCACCTCGATCGCCCGGCCATGGGCCAGCAGCACGTGATGCATCGCCCGTGCCGCAGCCCGGATGTCGCGCAGTCCCGGCGCGTGATGGCCGAGGAAGTGACTGAGCCAGGCGACGCACCAGGGCTCGTTGACCGGGGCCGTGGCGTGGATACGGTCCCCGAGCCGCGCCATCACCAGCGCGGTGTAATCGGCGAACCATCCCGCCACGTCGCGGTTCCGCCAGCCGCCGAGATCGGCCAGCGCCGCAGGAAGCTCCCAGTGATAGAGCGTCGCCCAGGGCGCGAGCCCGCGTGCGAGCATGCCGTCAACCAGCCGATCGTAGAAATCCAGCCCCTCTGCATTCGGTGTGCCGCGCCCCTCAGGCATCACGCGGGCCCAGGAGATCGAGAAGCGATAGGCATCGAGCCCCGCATCCCGCACGAGATCGAGATCCGCGGGCCAGCGGTGGTAGTGGTCGCAGGCGAGCCGTCCGTCCTCAGCCCGGACGGTGTTGCCCGGGGTCGCGGCGAACGTGTCCCAGTGCGAGGGGCCGGCGCCCCCGAATCGCGCGCCCTCGATCTGATAGGCCGAGGTCGCGGCGCCGAAGGTGAAGCCTTGCGGAAAATCGGCGCGGCGAAAGCCGAAGCCGGTCGTGGTGTCAGGCATGGGTCTGTCCTCTGGGCGCCGGCCCGGTCGAAAGGCCGAGGGTAAGCTCGACCTCCCAGAGCTCCTGGCGGGGGCCGCTTTCGGGGGTCGAGATCAGGTCGATGAGCATCCGTGCGGCTTGCCGCCCGGCGGCCCGTACCGAGGAGCGCGTTGCGGTGAAGAGCGGCACCTCCCCTGCGTTGGGCAGGAACGAGAGGTCGTCATCGTGGGTGGTGATGGAGAAATCCCGCCCCGCCTGGCGGCCGAGCTCGCGCATCGCCCGCAGCACACCATGGGCCGTGATGATCGAGGAGGTGAGGAACGCTGTCGGCGGATCGGCGAGCTGCATCATGCGGGTCGCCGCCGCGTAGCCCAGCGGCTCCGTCATCTCGCTCTGATGGGCGAGGTCGGTGTCGAAGGCGATCCCTGCCTCGATCAGCGCCTCTTCGTAGCCGAGGCGCCGCCGCGCGGCGAAGGAAAGCTGCTCCTGCCCGTTCAGCAGCGCGATTCGCCGGTGGCCGAGATGGGCAAGGAGCTCCGTCGCGCGGCGGAAGGCCCGGCGGTTGTTGATGTCGATCCAGGAATAGCCTGCCTCGTCGGGCCCGGTGCGGCCATGCACGAGAAAGGGCAGGCCGAGCTCGGCGAGCAGCTCGATGCGGAAATCGACGACCTTCGGTCCGGACACCAGAATCCCGTCCACCTTCCGCTGCCGCGCCATTTCCCGGTAGGCCTCGGCCTCCTGCTCGGCGGGCACGATCGAGAGCACGGTGTCGTAGCCCGCTGCCGAATAGGTCTCGCCGGCGCCGGCGAGAAAATCGGCAAAGACCGGGTTGATCATCTGGTGCTCGGCGATCGGAATCACGTGCCCGATGGCGAGCGTCCGGCCTGTGGCAAGCCGCCGCGCCACCTGGTTCGGGGCATAGCCATGCAACCGCGCCGCCTCTGCCACCCGTTCCCGCGTCGCGGCGCTCACCTCCGGATAGCCGTTGAGCGCACGGCTCACGGTCGTGGTGGAAAGGTCGAGGAGGTTTGCGAGCTCTCTCAGATTCATGGTGATCCAGCATTCAAAGCGCTTTGGATTTTGACAAGCCTTGTCCGGCCTGACAATGGGGTAGGGGGAATATTTTCGGCATTGCTTGACAGTTTCCGAGGGCTGTCGCATGGTTCGAGCATTCAAAGCGGTTTGGCATATGGGTCAAACTGGCAGTTCAACGCGGCCCGTTCGAGGCTGGAGGATTGGGGAGAAAACGCATGAGAGCGTGGTACTGCGCGAGCGCAGCGGCTGGATTGTCGCTGTTTGCCGGCGTCGCCGGAGCACAGGATCTGAAATTCGCGCCGGGTGAAGATGCGCGGTTCAACTGGGCGAGCTACGACGAATTTGCCGCAAGCCACGACCTCTCGGGGCAAACCCTGTCGATCTTCGGGCCCTGGCTTGGCCCCGACAAGGAACTCATCGAGAGCGTGCTTGCTTATTTCGAGGCGGCTACCGGCGCCGATGTGCGCTATGCGGGCTCCGACAGTTTCGAGCAGCAGATCGTGATCGATGCCCAGGCGGGTTCGGCCTCGAATATCGCGGTCTTCCCGCAGCCCGGCCTGCTCAAGGATCTCGCCGCCAAGGGACTTGTCACGCCGCTCGATTCCGCCACTGCCGACTGGGTGCGCGAGAATTACGCTGCTGGCGACTCCTGGGTCGATCTCGGCAGCACCAACGGCGAACTCTACGGCTTCTTCTACAAGGCCGACCTCAAGTCGCTCGTCTGGTATGTGCCCGAGAATTTCGAGGATGCGGGCTACGAGGTGCCGGAGACCATGGAGGATCTGCTCGCACTCTCGCAGCAGATCGTCGACGATGGCGGCACGCCTTGGTGCATCGGGCTCGGGTCGGGCGATGCAACCGGCTGGCCCGCCACCGACTGGGTCGAGGATCTGCTGTTGCGGCTCCAGTCGCCGGAAGTCTACGACGGCTGGGTAACCAACGAGATCCCCTTCGATGATCCGCGTGTGGTCGAGGCGATCGACGCCTTCGGCACCTTCGCGCGCAACGACGACTGGGTCGCAGGCGGCGCCGCTGCCGTTGCCACAACCGATTTCCGCGACAGCCCGCAGGGCCTCTTCCAGTCGCCGCCGGCCTGCTACCTGCACAAGCAGGCAAGTTTCATCCCGAGCTTCTTCCCTGCCGGAACCGAAGTCGGGCTCGATGCTGATTTCTTCTACTTCCCGGCCTGGGAGGAAAAGGATCTCGGCAAGCCGGTGCTCGGCGCCGGCACGGTCTTCGGGATCACCAACGACAGCCCCGCCGCGCATGCCTTCATCGATTTCCTCAAGACGCCGATCGCGCATGAGGTCTGGATGGCGCAGTCGGGCTTCCTCACACCGTTCAAGGGCGTCAATCTCGATGCCTATGCCACGGACAGCCAGAGGCAGATGGGCGAGATCCTGCTCGGTGCCACCACCTTCCGGTTCGACGCTTCCGACCTCATGCCGGGCCGAGTCGGCGCCGGGGCGTTCTGGACCGGCATGGTCGATTATGTCGGCGGCGAGGATGCCGAGGCGGTCGCGAAGAACATCCAGGGTGTCTGGAACGCACTGAACTGATCCCGGCAAACGGGACGGCTGCAAGCCCGCCGGGCGCCTGTCGAGGGTGCCCGGAAGGGCTCGGGCGGAAAAGGAGGGGAAGGGACGATGGGCCAGATTCTGTCCGCGCTTGGCGTGGTCATTCTCGGGGTCGCCGCATGTGCCGGCTATTTCTGGGGCAGCAACGTGATCCTCGACCGGATCTACCCGCCGCGCGGGCCGAACGCGGGGGCGAACATCATGAGGGCCAATACCATCCGGCCCTGGCTCTTCGTCGGCCCCGCGCTCTTCGCGCTCACCATCTACCTCATCTACCCGGTCTTCGCCTCGGTCTGGCTCTCGCTCCATGACCGCAGCGGCGAAACCTTCGTGGGCACGTCGAACTACACCTGGATGCTCAACGACCCCGAATTCCGCCAGAGCTTCCGCAACAACATGCTCTGGCTCCTGATCGTGCCCGCGGGCGCGACCTTCTTCGGCCTGCTCGCGGCGGCGGTCACCGACCGGATCTGGTGGGGCAACATCGCGAAATCCCTCATCTTCCTGCCGATGGCGATCAGCTTCATCGGCGCCTCGGTGATCTGGAAATTCATCTACGACTATCGCGGCGAGGGCCAGCCGGAGATCGGCCTCCTCAACGCCATCGTGGTGGGGCTGGGCGGCGAGCCGCACGCCTGGATCACCATGCCGTTCTGGAACAACGTTTTCCTCATGGTGATCCTGATCTGGATCCAGACCGGGTTCGCCATGGTGATCCTCTCCGCCGCGCTGCGCGGCATCCCGGAGGAGACCATCGAGGCGGCCGTGCTCGACGGCGCCTCGCCGCTGCAGATCTTCTTCAAGATCAAGGTGCCGCAGATCTGGGGCACCATCGCCGTGGTCTGGACCACGATCACCATCCTCGTGCTCAAGGTCTTCGACATCGTGCTCGCGATGACCAACGGGCAGTGGAACACCCAGGTGCTCGCCAACCTCATGTTCAACTGGATGTTTCGCGGCGGCGGCGATTTCGGCCGCGGGGCGGCGATCGCCGTCATCATCATGGTCCTCGTCATTCCGATCATGATCTGGAACATCCGCAACGCCTCGAAGGAGCAGTGAGATGGAAGGCATCGCCGGACGCAATCCGCTCGTCACCTGGCTCGTCCACATATCGGCGGCGCTGCTCGTCATCATCTGGACCGTGCCCACCATGGGGCTCTTCATCTCCTCGCTCCGCGACAAGGACCAGATCGCCGTCTCGGGCTGGTGGACAGCGCTCTCGGGCTCCGAGCAGAACCTCGTCGAGCGCACCGCGGCCCCTGACGAGGCGGTCGAGCGCGATGGGACATGGGTGCTCGAGGGCAATCTCTTCGGCGAGAACGAGGGAACGGTCTCGGCCTTCGGCTGGCGCGCCCAGGAGCCCGCGGCCTTCCAGCCCGGCGAGACGGCCGAGCTCCGCGGCGGCGAGACACTCACCGTTGAGAAGGACGGCACCTACATCCTCTCGAGCGTCGAGCAGCCCGAGGGCAAGCGCGGCCAGCGCATCTTCTTCACCTCGCTCCAGCCGCCGAAATTCACCCTCGACAACTATCGCAACGTGCTCTTCTCGCAAGGCATCGGGCGGTCCTTCATCAACTCGCTGACCGTCACCATCCCCTCGACCGTCATCCCGATCCTGATCGCGGCCTTCGCGGCCTATGCGCTCGCCTGGATGCCGTTCCCGGGGCGCGCGCTTCTGCTCGCGACCGTTGTGGGCCTTCTCGTCGTGCCGCTCCAGATGTCGCTCATCCCGCTCCTGCAGATGTACAACAGCGTCGGTGGTTTTCTCGGGGTGCCCGCCAAGACCTATGCCGGGATCTGGCTCGCCCATACCGGCTTCGGCTTGCCGCTCGCGATCTATCTGCTGCGGAACTACATGGCGGGGCTGCCGCGCGAGATCATAGAGAGCGCGCGCGTCGACGGTGCCTCGGATTTCGAGATCTTCGTGAAGATCATCCTGCCGCTCTCCTTCCCGGCGCTCGCCTCCTTCGCGATCTTCCAGTTCCTCTGGGTGTGGAACGATCTGCTGATCGCGATGGTCTTCCTCGGCAACAACGAGGAGCAGCTCGTGCTCACCGGCCGCCTGCGCGAACTGCTGGGCAGCCGCGGCGGCAATTGGGAGATCCTCACGGCCTCGGCCTTCGTGACCATCATCATCCCGCTGCTCGTGTTCATCACGCTCCAGCGCTACCTGGTCCGCGGGCTTCTGGCCGGCTCGGTGAAGGGGGGCTGAGACCGCGCGCGCCCATATCCTCCGTGCCGCGGCCATCGGGGCCGCGGACAGGGGGTGGGGGCGCCGGTCCCGAACGGATGCAGCAGACAGGCGAGAACAAGAATAGTGATTGGGGGAAATAGATGGCCGAACTCAAACTGACCAAGGTCGGCAAGGCCTACGGTCCCGTCGAGGTGCTCCGCGACATCGACCTCGATATCGACACGGGCGAGCTCATTGTCTTCGTCGGCCCCTCGGGCTGCGGCAAGTCGACGCTGCTGAGGATGATCGCAGGCCTCGAGCGCATCACCTCCGGCACGCTCGAGATCGACGGCAAGGCGATGAACGACGTGCCGCCCGCGCAGCGGGGCATCGCGATGGTCTTCCAGTCCTACGCGCTCTATCCGCACATGACGGTGCGCGACAACATGGCCTTCGGCATGAAGATCGCCAAGAAGCCCAAGGCCGAGATCGACGCCGCCGTCGACAAGGCCGCGAAGATGCTCCAGCTCACCCCGTATCTCGACCGCCTGCCCAAGGCGCTCTCTGGGGGGCAGCGCCAGCGCGTCGCCATCGGGCGGGCGATCGTGCGTGATCCCAAGGTCTTCCTCTTCGACGAGCCGCTCTCGAACCTCGACGCCGCGCTGCGCGTCGCCACCCGCATCGAGATCGCCCAGCTCAAGGAGCGGATGCCGGAATCGACGATGATCTACGTGACCCACGACCAGGTCGAGGCCATGACGCTCGCCACACGGATCGTGGTGCTCAATGGCGGCAATATCGAACAGGTCGGGCCGCCCCTCGAGCTCTACGAGCGTCCCGCGAATGTGTTTGTCGCCCGCTTCATCGGCTCGCCCTCGATGAACATCTTCGAGGGCCGGATCACCGGCACCGGCGCCCAGACCCGCGTCGAGCTCGACCAGGGCGGCGGCGCCGTGGTGCCGGTGGCGAGCGGTGAGCGCGACATGGGCTCGAGCGTAAAGCTCGGTGTCCGCTCGGAAGATCTCGTGCCGACCACCGGCGAGGCGCTCATCGAGGGCCGTGTGGAAATCGTCGAGGGGCTTGGCGAAACGACGCTGCTGCATCTCGAAAGGGTGGGCGAGGCCGAGCCGACGATCGCGAAGCTGCCGGGCATCCACAGCATCTCGCGGCACGAGACGGTGCGCCTTGGCGCCGATCCGGCAAAGCTGCACCTCTTCGATGTGAAAGGGCGGTCCTTCCATTATCGCTGATCCGATGTCTGTGGGGGGTTGAATAAATCACGTAGACTGATTTATAAGCCTCGCAACAACAAGACTGGGGAGGATTCGGCTGATGTTCCTTGTGTGCGGAGAAGCGCTTTTCGACTTCTTTCTGGAGCGGGAGCAGGGGCCGGGTCAGGCGAGCTATGATGCTCGCGCCGGCGGCTCGCCCTTCAACGTGGCGATCGGGCTTGCGCGTCTTGAGCGCTCCGTGGGGCTCCTGACCGGGCTCTCGACCGATCTCCTCGGTCAGCGGCTGCGCCAGGTGCTCGAGGCGGAATCGGTCTCGACCCGCTATTCGGTCTCCACCGCGCGGCCGACGACACTCAGCCTCGTCGGTCTCGATACCGCCGGTGTGCCCGCCTACCAGTTCTACGACGCCAATTCCGCGGGCTCCGGCATGACCGATGTCGAGGTGCCCGAGATCGGGCCGGAGGTCACGGGCTTCCACTTCGGCTCGTTCTCGCTGGTGGCCGAGCCGGCGGCGGATGCCTTCGCGTCTCTCGCCCGGCGCCATAAGGATCTCTTCATCTCGCTTGACCCGAACATCCGCCCGACCGTCGAGCCGGACATGGCCGTCTGGCGCCGCCGCCTCGCCGGGCTCTATCCGCTCGCCAATCTCGTGAAGATCAGCGCCGAGGATCTCGAGCTCCTGCATCCGGGCCGAACGGCTGAGGATTTTGCCGCGGAGGGTCTGGCCAACGGAGTTCAGCTCGTTATTGTCACCGACGGGGGCGAACAGGCGAGAGGCTGGATGGCCGGTGGGGTGAGCGCAAGCGCGACGCCGCCAAAGTCCGAGGTGGTCGACACCGTCGGAGCCGGCGACACCTTCCAGGCAGCCCTTCTCGCCACGCTTCTGCGCGGGCCGCAGGGTCCGGCCGAAACACTCGGCGCGATGGACCGGGAGGGTCTGGCCGCGATGCTCGCCTTCGCCGCCCGCGCCGCCGCTGTAACATGTACCCGTCGCGGCGCCGATCTGCCGCGCGCTTCAGAACTTGTGTGAGGAGAAGGAAGCCAGGATGGTCTCCACCGTCATTCCCGTTCCGTCCTTCGATCTGGTGATCTTCGGCGCCACCGGCGATCTTGCCCGGCGCAAGATCCTGCCGAGCCTCTACCGCCGGCTCGCCGTGCAGCAGATGCCGTCGGACGCCCGGGTCATCGGTGCCGCGCGCTCCAAGATGAGCCGCAGCGAATTCCGCAAGATGATTTCCGACGCGCTGACCGAATTCGTCGAGCCGAAGCTGCTCAACCCCGCCACCGTCGAGACCTTCCTCGGCTGCATCGACTACGTGATGGTGGATGCGACCGGCACCAACGGCTGGTCCTCGCTCGCCAAGAAGCTCGAGGAACGCCCCGAGGTCACCCGCGCCTTCTACCTCTCCGTCGCGCCCTCGCTCTTCGAGCAGATCGCCGCCAAGCTCTCCGAAAGCGGCATCGCCACGCCCGAAAGCCGGATCGTGATCGAGAAGCCGCTCGGCCACGACCTCGCCTCGGCCATGAAGCTCAACGCCTCGCTCGCCCGCAGCTTCGACGAGGGCCAGATCTACCGGATCGACCATTATCTCGGGAAGGAGACGGTCCAGAACCTGATGGCGATCCGCTTCGCCAACGCGCTCTTCGAGCCGCTCTGGAACTCGGGCTTCGTCGAGCATGTGCAGATCACCGTGGCCGAGAGCGTCGGCGTCGAGGGGCGGGGCAGCTACTACGACCACTCCGGCGCCATGCGCGACATGGTGCAGAACCACATGATGCAGCTCCTCTGCCTCACGGCCATGGAGCCGCCCTCCCGCTTCGACCCCGACGCGGTGCGCGACGAGAAGCTCAAGGTGATCCGTGCGCTCGACCCGCTGAAGATCGGCGACACCGTGCGCGGCCAGTATCGCGCCCGGGGCAACGAGGGAAGCTATCACGACCACGTCGGCAACCCTCAGAGCCGCACCGAGAGCTATGTCGCGATCCGCGCGCATATCTCGAACTGGCGCTGGTCCGGCACCCCCTTCTACCTCCGCACCGGCAAGAAGCTCGGCGCGCGGATGTCCGAGATCGCCGTGGTGTTCAAGCACCCGCCGCACACGATCTTCCCGCAGGTGGACGATCTCAAGGGCAACGCCCTCATCATCCGCCTCCAGCCCGACGAGGGCATCACCATGCGGGTGACGATCAAGGAGCCCGGCCCGGGCGGCATGCGCCTCGTCGAGGTGCCGCTCGACATGACCTTCGCCGATGCGCTGGGCGAGGACGGTGGCACGATGCCCGAGGCCTACGAACGCCTCATCATGGACGTGATCCGCGGTGACCAGACCCTCTTCATGCGCGGCGACGAGGTCGAGGCCGCCTGGGCCTGGACAGATCCGGTCATCGATGCCTGGGCCGAGAGCGGCTCGAAACCGCTGCCCTACGATCCCGGCAGCGGCGGGCCGGTGGACGCCTACAAGCTCACCTCGCTCGACGGGCACCTCTGGCGCGAGATCACCACATGAGCGAAGCGGCCTTCACCCCCTATCCCGACCGCGACTCGCTGATGCGCGGGCTGGCCGAGCTCGTCGCCGACCAGCTCCGCGCCGCGGTGGCGACCAAGGGCCGGGCAACGCTCGCCGTGCCCGGCGGCACCACTCCGGGCCCGTTCCTCACATGGCTCTCCGAGGCCGATCTCGGCTGGGAGAATGTCGCGGTCATCCTCACCGACGAGCGCCAGGTGCCGGAAACCAGCGAGCGCTCCAACACCAGACTGGTGCGCGAGACGCTGATGCAGAACGCGGCCATCGCGGCGACGCTCGTCGATTTTCTCGGTGCCGACGGCACGGACGAGGCGCTCGCCGCGATCCGTGACCGCCTCGCGCCGGTCCTGCCGATCGACGTGCTCGTGACCGGCATGGGCGGGGACATGCACACCGCCTCGCTCTTCCCCGATGCGCCGGAACTTGCCGCGGCCCTCGATCCCGACGCGCCGATCCTCCTCGGGATCAGCCCCGCGGGTCAGCCCGAGGCGCGCCTCACCCTTACCGCCCCCGTCCTCAGCGCGGCCGCCGCCGCGCATGTCCTCATCACCGGCCCCGAGAAGAAGGCGGCCCTCGAGCATGCGCTCGCGGATGGCCCTGCCGCCGAGGCCCCCATCCGCGTCGTCCTGTCGGCGCCGTGCCCCGTCACGGTGCACTATGCCGACTGACGGCCCTGCCAGGAGTTCGACATGAGCCTGAACGCAACCGTCGCCCAAGTCACCGACCGCATCGTCGAGCGGTCGAAACCCCTCCGGCGGCCCTATCTCGACCGCATGGCGCGGGCACGCGACGAGGGTCCGAAACGCGCCCATCTCACCTGCGGCAACCAGGCGCATGCCTATGCCGCGATGGGGTCGCGCGACAAGAAGTCGCTTGCCACCACCAGCGCCGGCAATCTCGGCATCATCACCGCCTACAACGACATGCTCTCGGCGCATCAGCCCTACGAGACCTATCCCGATCTCATCCGGCGCGCGGCCCGCGCGGCGGGCGGCACGGCACAGGTCGCGGGCGGCGTCCCGGCGATGTGCGACGGGGTGACGCAGGGCCAGGCGGGCATGGAGCTTTCGCTCTTCTCCCGCGACGTGATCGCCATGGCCGCGGGCGTCGCGCTCAGCCACGACGTGTTCGATGCGACCGTCTATCTCGGCGTCTGCGACAAGATCGTGCCGGGGCTCGTGATCGCCGCGGCGACCTTCGGCCACCTTCCGGCCGTCTTCCTGCCCGCCGGCCCGATGACATCGGGCATCCCCAATGACGAGAAATCGCGGGTGCGCCAGCAGTTCGCCACCGGCGAGGTCGGCCGCGACAAGCTGATGGAGGCCGAGATGGCCTCCTACCACGGTCCCGGCACCTGCACCTTCTACGGCACCGCCAACACCAACCAGATGCTGATGGAGTTCATGGGGCTCCACCTCCCCGGGTCCTCCTTCGTCAATCCGGGCACGCCGCTCCGCGAGGCGCTCACCGTCGAGGGGGCGAAGCGCGCCCTCGCGATCTCCGCGCTCGGCAACCAGTATACCCCCGCCTGCGACGTGCTCGACGAGCGGGCCTTCGTGAACGGCATCGTCGGCCTCAATGCCACCGGCGGCTCGACCAACCTGCTCATCCACCTCATCGCCATGGCGCGCGCGGCGGGCATCGTGCTCGACTGGCAGGATTTCGCGGAGCTCTCCGACGTGACCCCGCTGATGGCGCGGGTCTATCCCAACGGCCTCGCCGACGTGAACCATTTCCACGCCGCGGGCGGGCTCGGCTACATGATCGGCGAGCTGCTCGAAGACGGCCTGCTGCACCCCGACACCCGCACCGTCGCGGGCGAGGGGCTCGGGCGCTACACCGAGGAGCCGAAGCTCATCGACGGCGCGCTGGTCTGGGACAAGGGCGCGGGGGAAAGCCTCAACGACAAGATCCTGCGCCCCGCCTCCGATCCCTTCCAGCCCACCGGCGGCCTCCGCCGCCTCACCGGCAATCTCGGCACCGGCGTGATGAAGGTTTCCGCCGTCGCGCCCGAACGCCATGTGATCGAGGCGCCCGCCCGCGTCTTCCACGACCAGGAAGAGGTGAAGGCCGCCTTCAAGGCCGGCGAGTTCACCTCCGACACCGTCGTCGTCGTCCGCTTCCAGGGCCCGAAGGCCAATGGCATGCCGGAGCTTCACAGCCTGACACCGGTCCTGGCGGTGCTGCAGGATCGCGGCCTCAAGGTCGCGCTGGTGACCGATGGCCGCATGTCCGGCGCGTCCGGCAAGGTGCCCTCGGCGATCCATGTGAGCCCCGAGGCGCTCGATGGCGGCCCGCTCGCGCTGCTGCGCGACGGCGATCTCGTGCGGGTCGATGCCGCAAGCGGTGCGCTCGATGTGCTGACGCCCGGCGTCTTCGACCGCCACCCGGTCCGCGCCGATCTGTCGGGCAATGAAACCGGCACCGGACGCGATCTCTTTTCCACCTTCCGCCGCGCGGTCGGCCCGGCCGAGGCCGGCGCCTCGAGCCTGATTTCGGAGATGCACTGATGACCCCTGAGGAAGCTTCGGCCACCGCGCGCGAGGTCTGCGGCCTCGCCCCCGTGATCCCCGTTCTCGTGATCGAGGATGTCGCCCATGCGGTGCCGCTCGCGGAAGCGCTCGTCGCCGGCGGCCTGCCCGCGCTCGAGGTGACGCTCCGCACGCCCGCGGCGCTCGACGTGATCCGCGCCATGGCCTCGGTCGAGGGCGGCATGGTCGGGGCAGGCACCTTGCTCACGCCTGAGGATGTGCGCGCCGCCAAGGAAGCGGGCGCGCGCTTCGGCGTCTCTCCCGGCATTACCGACCGGCTGGTCGCTGCCTGCGAGGAGGCCGACCTGCCGCTCCTCGGCGGTGTCGCCACCGTCGGCGAGGCCATGGGCATGCTCGAGCGCGGCTACAACGTCTGCAAGTTCTTCCCCGCCGAGGCCAATGGCGGTGCGAAGGCGCTGAAGGCCTTCGCCGGTCCCCTGCCGCAGATGAATTTCTGCCCCACCGGCGGCGTCACGCCGGAGAATGCGAAGGACTACCTCTCGCTTCCCAACGTCCTCTGTGTCGGCGGCTCCTGGATCGCCAGCAGCGACCTTGTAAACGCCGGGAAATGGTCGGAAATAGAAGAACGTGCTCGGGTGGCGAGCGGTCTGAAAGGGTAAACCATGCGCGAAAGGACGGAGATCTGGCAGGATCTCGAGGCATCGCTGGGCAAGATCGGTGCCCGCCGCATCGAGGACCTGTTCGACGCCAATCCCGACCGGTTCGAGGAGTTCTCCGCCCGCCTGGGCGACATGCTCTTCGACTTCTCGAAGACCAATATCGATTCCCGCGTGCTCACGCGCCTCGTCGAGCTGGCCGAGGCCTGCGGCGTCGCGGCCCGGCGCGACGCGATGTTCGCGGGCGAGAAGATCAACACCACGGAAAAGCGCGCGGTGCTCCATGTCGCGCTCCGCAATCGCGCCAACACCCCGATCTTCGTCGACGGCCACAACGTGATGCCCGACGTCAACGATGTGCTCGACCGGCTCTCGGCCTTCGCCCGCGGCATCCGCGACGGCTCCATCGCCGCCTCCGACGGCAAGCCCTTCACCGATGTCGTGAACATCGGCATCGGCGGCTCCGACCTCGGCCCGGTCATGGCGACGCTGGCGCTCGCGCCCTATCACGACGGCCCGCGCCTCCACTACGTCTCCAACGTCGACGGCGCCCATGTCCATGACGTGCTGAAGGGCCTCGACCCGGCGCGAACCCTTGTCATCATCGCCTCGAAGACCTTCACCACCATCGAGACGATGACCAACGCCCGCACCGCGCAGGCCTGGATGAAGGCCGCCCTCGGCAGCGATGCCGCCGACAGCCACTTCGCCGCCGTCTCGACCGCGATGGACAAGACCGCCGACTTCGGCATCGACCCGGCCCATGTCTTCGGCTTCTGGGACTGGGTCGGCGGCCGCTACTCGGTCTGGGGCGCGGTCGGCCTGCCGCTGATGATCGCCATCGGCCCGGAGAACTTCGTCGAATTCCTGCGCGGCGCCCACGAGATGGACCGCCACTTCGCCGAAGCGCCGCTCTCGCAGAACCTCCCCGTCCTGCTCGCCCTCGTCGGCATCTGGCACCGCAACGTCTGCGGCTACCAGTCCCGCGCCGTGCTGCCCTACGACCAGCGCCTCTCGCGCCTGCCGGCCTATCTCCAGCAGCTCGACATGGAATCGAACGGCAAGGGCGTGAACCTCAAGGGCGCGACGCTCCCCCGCGCCAGCGGCCCGATCGTCTGGGGCGAGGCGGGCACCAACGGCCAGCACGCCTTCTACCAGCTCATCCACCAGGGCACCAACGTGATCCCCTGCGAGTTCCTCGTCGCCGCCAACGGCCACGAACCCGAGCTCCGCCACCACCACGAGCTGCTGCTCGCCAACTGCCTTGCGCAGTCCGAAGCCCTGATGAAGGGCCGCAACCTCGCTGCGGCCATGGAAACGGTGAAGGACCCGGCTCTCGCCCCCCACAAGGTCTTCCCGGGCAACCGCCCCTCGACCACGCTCATCTATGCCAAACTCGACCCGGCCACCTTCGGCCGCATCGTGGCGCTCTACGAGCACCGCGTCTTCGTCGAGGGCACGATCTGGGGCATCAACTCCTTCGACCAGTGGGGCGTCGAGCTCGGCAAGGAACTCGCCACCGCCCTCCTGCCGCTCATCCAGACCGGCGAAGGCGTCGCCGGGAAGGACGGCTCGACCGCGGGCCTCCTCGGCGCGCTGAAGGCGCTCTCGTCCTCCTGAGGCCGGCCAGCCGCCACAGCCTCGCGCGCTTCAGGCCGGACACCCCGGCCTGAAGCCGCACACCTTGCGCCTCAGAACGCCAGCAGCTTCGTGCGCTCCACGATCACCGTGCACTGCGCATGGCGCACCACGCGCGCTGCCGTCGAGCCGATGAGGTAGTCGCGGAAGTCCGGCCGGTGCGAGCCCAGCACGATCGCATCGGCCTTCATCATCTCGGCCACGCGCAGGATCTCGGGCGAGGGGCTGCCCTCGTCGAGGATCGCCTTGCCGTGCGCCACACCGGTCCGCTCCAGCAGATCCTGGAGCGCGCCGAGCGCCGCATCGCGATTCTCCTTCAGCCGGTCCTGGAACGCCTGCTCGCGCACATAGCCCGCGATATAGCTCGGCAGTGGCTCGATCACCGACATGACCGTGATCTGCCCGCCCTCGTCCAGAAGCGTCTTGGCAACCTCGACCATGCGGTCGGCGACTTCGCCATGGGCCGGGTCGACGGGCACGAGGATGTTCTTGTACATGGGGGGATGCTCCCTTCAGGATTTATGGGCCAATACATGCAACGGAAACCGGCGGTTGGGATTGATGCAGATCACGGGATACCGCTGCTCGCGCCAGAGATGATGATCCACAGCGATACACATCTCCTGATCCTGAACAAGCCCTCGGGCCTCCTCAGCGTTCCGGCCAAGCCGCCGGGGCCGCAGGATTGCCTGGAGGCGCGGGCGAAGGCGAGCGATCCCGGCGCGCTCCTCGTCCACCGCCTCGACATGGACACCTCCGGCATCATGGTCTTTGCCCGCACAAAGCTCGCGCAGCGCCACCTCAACTGGCAGTTCGAGCGGCGCCAGGTCCGCAAGACCTACATCGCCCGCGTCGCCGGGGTGATCGAGGCCGACGAGGGCCGCGTCGAGCTCCCGCTCATCTGCGACTGGCCCAACCGCCCGCTGCAGATGGTCTGCTTCGAGCGCGGCCGCGCGGCGCTGACCGACTGGCGTGTGCTCGCGCGCGAGGCGAACGCCACCCGCGTCGAGCTCCGCCCCCGCACCGGCCGCAGCCACCAGCTCCGCGTGCACATGAAGGCGATCGGCCACCCGATCCTCGGCGACAAGTTCTACGCCCCGCCCGACGTCCTCGCCGCCGCCCCCCGCCTCCAGCTCCACGCCCAGACCCTCACCTTCATGCACCCCGACGGCGGTGCCTGGACCACGTTCGAGGCGGCGGTGCCGTTTTGAGGGAACTGGAGTCTCGGATCGGGCGGCGTCCAGATCTTATACTTCGGGCATAGTATAAATTAAGGCTATGGCTACTTGCGGGAACTGCTCTCTACCCAACGTGTCTTTCGACGTCTAGATCGCTGCGCCCCTATTACGCCAGCGCCTTCACATCCGCATATAGTTGGCGCAAATGGGTCTCACCCATGTCAATGATCGGCTCGTACATGAACGAATTGAGATGGATGTTCTCAGGCGTCATGAGCGCGACGCGATCTAAGATGCCGATAGCTGCCACCTCGCTTGCAAACTGCTTCTTGAACTTAGAGCCCACCCGGAAAAGAGTTGAGCGTCTTCAGTTGGTTGTGGTTCCGTTCGGTTTGCACGCTGAATGGAGCCGACAATGCCCTGGACTGAAGCCGCTCGACGGGAGTATCGGCGGGAATGCCCGCGTTATGCAAGCGACCTGTTGGATCGGGAATGGGCGTTGATCGAACCTTTCCTGCCACCGCCGAGCCGCCTCGGTCGCCCGCGCACGACGGATCTGCGCGAAGTGATGAATGCGTTGCTCTACATCGCTTCCACGGGGTGTCAGTGGCGTATGCTGCCGAAGGAGTTTCCTCCGGTCTCGACGGTGCAGGGCTATTTCTACGACTGGCGTGACAGCGGCCTGCTGCAGACGATCCGTTTCGCGCTGACGATGGAGACCCGGGACCTGGAGGGGCGGGAAGCCAGTCCGAGCGCGGGCGTGATCGACTCCCAAACCGTGAAAACCACTGAAAGCGGGGGGATTTCCGGTTTCGATGCCGGCAAGAAGGTCAAGGGGCGCAAGCGCCATATTGTCGTGGACACCTTGGGCCTGCTCTTCGGAGTAGTCGTTCATTCCGCCGATATCCAGGATCGGGACGGGGCGCCGGCGGTGCTCAGGACGATCCGCCATGCCTGTCCCTGGCTCCGTCACATCTTCGCCGACGGGGGCTATGCCGGACCGAAGCTGCGCGGCGCGCTCAGACACATGGGCGAGTGGACGGTCGAGATCATCAAGCGCTCTGACACCGCAGACGGCTTCGAGGTCTTGCCACGCCGCTGGGTCGTTGAACGGACCTTCGCCTGGCTCGGTCGATGCCGCCGTCTCGCCAAAGATTGGGAGAAATCCGTCGCCTCCGCCGAGGCCTGGATCAACATCGCCCATATCCGTCTCACAACCAGGCGCCTCGCAAGGTATTGCTATGTTTGACTGAGTTTTGAATCAGGCTCTTAGAGAGCAATTTCTGCGTCTGATTTGATGCAATTCCCGCAAGGAAAGCTTCATCCGCAATTTTTTCCGCCATATAGCGCTCCGCGCGCATCCTGATCGCCAGCGATAGCACCACCTTGCTCAAGAGGAGCAACCCTGGAGGTCGTGCCTCAGCAGCGTCACCCACCTCGTCAATCAGATCAATCACCTTCTTTTCAGGTTCATGGGACGCGCCGCACTCATCGCACTCTTTTCTAAATATGTCATCGAGATCGGCTACTTTCAGAGTGTCCGTGTCACGCTTCCAGTGAACCATTGATGTAAGGGTGATGTAATGCGCGGCGGTCTCGCCTCGGCTGAATTCCACCAAGTTGCGGAGAAATGGAATGCAGGCAACCTTTTTCGCGTCATCTAGGAAGAACCAGCCCTTCCAGTCTTTCACGAAGATGTTCTTGATACCCGACGCCTTCTCAAGAACGATGCCGGTGTCCGACTTTTGAGCCATCAGGCAATTGCTGTAAGTGACAAAACGCCCTTCGATTGTCCGCAAAAAATCAAAATTGTGCGTCAAGATAATCTGTTTAAAAATATCATTTTCGCTAATGTCGCGAAGATACTGAACAATCGCATATTTGTTCTGATAATCAAATGAATCTGCGATGTCATCTACTACGATCAGAGTGTCCTGTTTGTTTTCCACCCTTGTCTGAATTTCGAAGATCACGTTTAAAATGTAGAGGGCCTTGCGCTCCCCTGTGCTCAGAGCCTGAAGGAGGTTTTTACGATCAATCTCGACGGGGCCGTCTCCATCGTCGTAGGTAAAGCCGAGATCAATGAAATCCTCTCTGCCAAGTATGACTTTGGTTTTGTTTTTCGCCTCCAGCTTGAATGGCACACTGAAGCGGCTATTAAATATGTCGATAGCCTCTTGCCACTTGGTTGCCTGCTTGCTGGCTTCATCCTCGATTTCTTTCTTGCGGACCTCTGCTTTTTCGTATGTCTCCATGAGCGCGAGATAAGCCTCCTCGTGCTTCTTTAAGTATGATTTCAGGACGTTTTCCTTGAAGAGGTCGAGATTGTCGAGATGTGGAAGTATGTGCTCGTTTCTCTGAAGATATGTCCGCAATGAGCGAACATCAACGTTCTTTCCTAGCTGCTTATCAACAGCATCGAACGCCTTTCGAAGTTTGTTATCTTTGAGTATATCATTTTTTTCTTTTGTAATTAGGTCAACAAGCTGTTCCTGATTTTTGATCTCAATACTCTTATCTACAGACCTGAGCGTTGCTGTGTGTCCAGCCCTGAAGAAGCCGTTTGCGTTAAGATTTCTCGCGATCTCCTCTGCGTTATAATAGTCGAATGTTCCTTTTTGAAAGTAGGTGGATTTATCTAGAAGTTCATTGTATCTTGTAATGTAATCCTCAACGAGCTTGCCAAGATCTTTGGTTTTGAGTGCGTTCAACACCTTTTCGCCGAAGATCACATCGTAATTGACCTCAGCAAACGGAGCGTCTGTCTGCTTTGTGAGTTCGGCTTTAATGCGGGTCAATGCTCCCTCAAGGTCATCGCTCGTCTTCATGAACGCGCTGGAGATTTCCCGCTCGAGGTTGGCCCTCGATCCGGCCTGCTTCTTCACGAGATCTAGTAGCGTGCCTTTCGCCTTCTCCGTGTCGGAAACAAGCTTCGCGTACTCCTCCCGCCGGCCTGCGTCGACAAGCAGGGTACAAGTTCTCTCCGATAGGCCAAATTCTTCGTCGTAGGGGAGGACGACCAAGACGCGATCCATCGCTATCGCCTGACCATCCTCATCAACTACAATGCACTTGGCTTCCCGTTCAGGATATATGCGGTCGCCTGGCTGATTGCCTCCTTGCAAGTCTTTGAAAGTCTTTGCCAGTGACGATTTCATCATGCCATTGGGTGCATAGATTGCGTATGCGCTGCGCTTCTCGAAATCGAAGTCGTACTTTAGCGTCCTTATGCCATAGCAGTGCTCAAGCTCGACTTTGACGCACTTCATCCCTTTATCTCCTCAGGCCAGCCGAGATGGCATCATGGCGGCTTGGCGAGATGCGGTAAAGCGGAGCATGGACGTAATCTATGCTATAAAAAGTGAATAGAGGGGCCGACTGGACCGCTTGTTCAATGCCTGCGCTCTCGCGGCGCTGAAATGCCCGTCAAACATAGTTTTAATGATATGTTTACCACTTTATTCAAACAAATCAGTGCGTTGATTTGCTTTTCACGGTGAAACGCCCTGTTTTCACCGTGAGGCCGACCCCGGAAAACTCAGGCCATCGGCTCGGAGAGGATCACTTCCTCCCCGTCCCGCAGGGCCGTGTAGAAGCAGCTCCGGCGGTTGGTGTGGCAGGCGGGCCCGGTCTGCTCGACGATCAGCAGCAGGCAGTCCCGGTCGCAGTCGATCCGGAGCTCGATCAGCCGCTGGAGGTGCCCCGAGGTCGCCCCCTTCCGCCAGAGCTCGCCTCGCGAGCGCGACCAGTAGGTCACCTCTCCGGTCTCGAGCGTGACCCCGAGGCTTTCGGCATTCATCCAGGCCATCATGAGGATTTCCCCGCTCCGATCCTGGGCGATGGCGGGGATCAGGCCCTGCGCGTTGAAACGGAGGCTTGCGGGGTCGAAGGCGGGCATGGAAAGGTCCTCCTTTCGGAGCCCTTTTCGGGCGTGAGGTTTCGGCCTATCTAGGGGAGGAGGTCCGGGAATGCAAAGGGACGCGCCCATGAGTGGCAACGAAGATCTGGTAAAGCTCTACTCTGGGCGCATTCTTGCGCTGGCGGCCGACATTCCGCATGCCGAGCGTCTGGCCGAGCCACAGGTGACGTCAAAAAAACGCTCCCCCCTCTGCGGCTCGACCGTGACCGTCGATCTCGTGCTCGAGAACGGCCGGATCAAGGATTTCGGCCAGGACGTGAAGGCCTGCGCCCTCGGCCAAGCCTCGGCCGCCATCCTCGGCCAGCAGGCCATCGGCCGGACCCGCGAGGAGATCGAGCGCGCCCGGGACCAGCTCAAGGCCATGCTCAAATCCGAGGGCCCGATCCCCGATGCCCCGTTCGAGGGCTACGAGGTTCTCCTGCCCGCGCGGGACTACAAGAACCGCCACGCCTCGATCCTGCTTGCCCTCGAGGCCACCCTGGCGGCCTTCGACGAGGCCTGCGCCTCGGTCTGAGGGCTTCCGGAAAATCAGGGAAAAGGGACGCCGCACTCGTTCGGGAGATGCGGCGCCCAGGTATCGGCGCCCTTTCGGCAGGTTCCAGAGGAACAGGCAGCGGATCTGGAACAGGCGCCGCAGACGGTCCCGACCCTCAGTACTGGGCCGGCAGGCAGAACATTGCGATAATGGCGGAACAGATCACCGCGAGGCCCAGAACCTCTCGGATCAGAACGTCGAGATCGGTAGTCAGAAGCAGGCGAATGGCGTCTCGCATGGACTTATCCCCAGATCGAATCGAGTTGTTCCTGTAATGTTCCTACTTTATTCGCAATCGGTCAACAGGTTTGGAACATTAGCGGAACATGCGGCGTTCAGCCGACCCCGAGCATCCGGATCGCTTTTTCGCGCTCCAGCAGATGGAGCAGGATGCGCATCGCCTGGCCGCGGGAAGAGATGAGATCGGGGTCCTGGTCGAGCAGGAGGCGCGCGTCGTCCCGCGCGAGGGCAAGAAGGCCAGCCTGGCGCTCCAGATCGGCGACGCGAAACTTCGGCAGGCCGGATTGCTGGACACCGAGCAGGTCTCCCGCCCCGCGGAGGCGCAGGTCTTCCTCCGCGATCTCGAAGCCGTCCTCGGTCCGGCGCATGGTCTCCAGCCGCGCGCGGGCGGTCTCGCCCAGCGGCGGATCGTAGAGCAGCAGGCAGGTCGACTTGCCGCTGCCGCGCCCGACGCGGCCGCGGAGCTGATGGAGCTGCGACAGGCCGAAGGCCTGTGCGCCTTCGATCACCATGATCGTGGCATTGGGTACGTTCACCCCGACTTCGATCGCGGTGGTGGCGACGAGGAGGCGAATGCCGCCATCGGCGAAAGCGGCCATCGCCGCGTCCTTCTCGGACGGGGGCAGCTGGCCGTGCACGAGCCCCACATGTTCCGCGCCAAGCGCGAGCTTCAGGGACTCGAAGCGCTCCTCGGCCGCAGGGCCTTCGGCCGTTTCGGATTCGCCGACGAGCGGGCAGACCCAGTAGGCCTGATGACCCTCGGCCAGCGCCTTGCGCAGATGTTCGATCACCTCACCGGTGCGGCCGGCGGAGACAAGCGCGGTCTCGACCGGCTGGCGGCCGGGGGGCTTCTCGTCGAGGATCGAGAGATCCATGTCGCCATATTGCGCGAGGGTGAGGCTGCGCGGAATGGGCGTGGCCGTCATCACGAGGATATCGGGCGCGCGGCCCTTGGCACCGAGCTCCATCCGCTGCCGCACGCCGAAGCGGTGCTGTTCGTCGACGATGACGAGGCGGAGATCGGAGAACACGACATCGGCCTGAAAGAGCGCATGGGTTCCGACAAGAATCCGGATCTCGCCTGCGGCAAGGGCCGCAAGCTTGGCGGCGCGCTCGGACCCCTTGTCCCGGCCGGTGAGCAGCTCGATCCGAAGCCCTGCGGGCTCCACGAGCGGCGCGAGGGAGGCGAGATGCTGCCGGGCGAGGATCTCGGTCGGGGCCATCATCGCCGACTGCCCACCGGCTTCGGCACAAGCCAGCATGGCGAGGAGCGCGACGAGGGTCTTGCCGGCCCCGACATCGCCCTGGAGCAGACGGTTCATCCGCAGCGGCGCCGCCATATCGGACGTGATTTCGGCCACCGCGCGGGTCTGGGCCGCGGTGGGGGCGTAGGGCAGGGCGGCGAGCACCTGGGCGCGCAGGTGGCCATCGCCTACCGTCTCGAAACCCTTGGCGCGGCGGACCTTCGCGCGGGCGAGTGCGAGCGTCACCTGATGCGAGAGCAGCTCGTCATAGGCGAGCCGGATGCGGGCGGGTGCGTCGGGCTCGATATCGGCGGCGGAAGTGGGCGCATGGGCTGCGCGGACCGCGTCGTGCCAGGAGGGCCAGCCCTCGCGGCGCAGGAGGCCCGGCTCGATCCATTCGGGGAGATCGGGGGTGCGGGCCACGGCGGATCGGGCGGCGCGGGTCATGGTGCGGAGCGTGAGGCCCTGGGTCAGCGGATAGACCGGCTCGAACTCGGGCATCTCGCCGGCCTCATCCGGCCGGAGGATGTGATCGGGATGCACCATCTGCGCAAGGCCGTCGAAGATCTCCACCCGGCCCGAAACAATACGGCGCTGGCCCGCAGGCAGGGTCCGGCGCAGCCAGTCCTCGCGGGGGTGGAAGAAGACGAGCTGAAACTCGGTGGCGGCATCGCGCACGAAGACCCGGTAGGGGCGGCCCTTCGCCGCGGGCGGCTGGTGCAGGCCGACCTCGACCTCGACGGTGGCAATGCCCGGCACGGGCAGGTCCCGGATCGTCGGGCGCAGGCGGCGGTCGATGCCGGAGGCCGGGAGTGTGAGGAGGAGATCGGCGGGCTTGGTGATGTCGAGCCGTTCGAAGAGCTTCGCCGTCTTCGGCCCGACGCCATCAAGGCTGGTGAGATCGGAGAAGAGCGGAAAGAGGATCTCGGGGCGCGGGCTCATGGGGCAGGACCGATCGGCAGGGCCCCGGCGGGGCAGGCGGCGGGGCGGGCGGGCAAGCCGCGGCTCGATCCCTCATAGCGCTCCGATCGCGGTTTCGCAAAGCGGGCGTCAGCCCTTTTCGGCCAGGCTGCGCACAAGATTTCGGGCATCGGTGCTGAGGGTAAGATGCAGCCCAGAGGGCGCATAGTCGATTTCCACATCGCCCTCGAACTGCGCAGCGAGCGCCTTGTCGATGAGAAAGCTTCCGAAGCCGCGCCGGGTCGGTGTCGAAACAGGCGGACCGCCATTCTCTTGCCACGTCAGGCGGAAACGTCCGGGCGTAACGGAGTTGTCGATCTCCCAGCGCACGGCAATGTGGCCGTCGGGAACGCTCAGGGCGCCGTATTTTGCGGCGTTCGTGCCGAGCTCGTGCAGCGCCATGGCAAGCGCGATCACCTGTTCGCTGCCCAGACGAATATCCGGGCCATCGGCAGAGATCGCCCCCTCCTCATGTTCGAAGAGCGTGAGCGCGCCCTCGATCACCTGCCGGATTCCGGCGCCGATGCCACGGGTGTCGGCAAGCACGTTCTGTGCCCGGTTGAGCGAGGACAGGCGCTGGAGGATCTTGGCCTCGGCCTCCTCGAGCGTCTCCGAACTGCGGTGGGTCTGCTTGATGAGCACCGAGACGACGGCAAAGGAGTTGCGCGAGCGATGGATGAGCTCGCGGTTGCGCAGTTGCGCCCGATGCTCGGCCCGCACGGAGTCCGAGGTTTCGATCACCGTGTCGAGCATGCCGCAGACCTTGCCGGTCTCGTCGCGTATCGGGCTGTAGCAGAAGGTGAAATAGGCGGTTTCGGCATGACCGAAGCGGGCGATCTCGAGCTCGAAATTCTCGATGAAGGTGGCCTCGCCCGCCAGGGCGCGCGCGGTCATGGGGCCGATCGTGTCCCAGGCCTCGCGCCAGATCTCCTCGAAGGGTTGTCCGAGGCAGGGGTGCTTGCGGCCGAGGATCTGGATGAAGGCATCGTTGTAGATCGAGATGAGCGTGTCGCCCCAGCAGAGGCATTTGGGAAAGGCCGAGTTAACCATCGTGCTGATCGCGATGCGCAGCACGGGCGGCCATGTCTCGATCGGGCCGAGCGGCGTTCTTGACCAGTCATGCGCTTCGATGGCCTCGGCCATGGCTCCGCCGCCGTCGAGAAATCGATAGGGACTCTTCAGCGCATGGCTCCTTGTGAGGTGCATCGTCCGGCGGCGTCGGATTCGGGTGCAAGATCTTTCGATGCGGCAAAAAGCCTATCCAATCAAGTCCAGCCATTCATCTTCGCTAAGAAGCGTGAGGCCGAGCTCGCGCGCCTTCTTTTCCTTGGAGCCGGCACCGGGACCCGCGACGACATAGTCCGTCCTGGCCGAGACCGAGCCTGCGACCTTGGCTCCAAGCGCTTCGGCGCGGGCCTTGGCCTCGGCGCGGGTCATCTTCTCGAGCGTTCCGGTGAAGACGACGGTCTTGCCCGCGATGGCGCTGCCCTCCGTCGAGGGGGCCTCGACATCCTCGATGGAAAGCTCGGCGACGAGGCGCTCGATGGCGGCGCGGTTCGCGGGGTCGTGGAAGAAGTCGACGAGGCTCGCGGCCATGACAGGCCCGATCCCGTCGATGTTGTTGAGCGTCTCCCAATCCTCGCCCTCGTGTTCGCGCGCCGCCTCCATCGCCATCTGGAAGCGCGCCCAGGAGCCGTAGCTGCGGGCGATGAGCCGGGCCGCGGTCTCGCCGACATGGCGGATGCCGAGGCCGAAGATCAGGCGGTTGAGCGGGATGGACCGGCGCTCGGAGATGCCGCGGAAGAGGTTCGCGGCCGATTTCTCGCCCCAGCCCTCGCGCTTGCGCAGGCTTTCGCCGTGGCGGACCTCCAGCGTGAAGATGTCGGCAGGCTCGCGGATCCAGCCTTCCTGGAAGAAGGCCTCGACCTGCTTGGCGCCAATACCCTCGATGTCGAAGGCGTCGCGGGAGACGAAATGCTTGAGCTTCTCGACGGCCTGCGCCGGGCAGATGAGGTTGCCGGTGCAGCGGTGGACCGCCTCGCCGGGCTCGCGGATCGCGTCGGAACCACAGACGGGGCAGGTCTCGGGGAAGCTGTAGGGCTGGCTTTCCGCCGGGCGGCGGGTGAGGTCCACATCCTCGATCTTCGGGATCACGTCACCGGCGCGGTAGACCGTCACCCAGTCGCCCACCCGGATGTCGCGGCCCTCGCGGATCGGATTGCCCCGCGAATCCCGC
The DNA here is from genome assembly GCF_043226085.1 of Amaricoccus sp. B4. NCBI lineage: Bacteria > Pseudomonadati > Pseudomonadota > Alphaproteobacteria > Rhodobacterales > Paracoccaceae > Amaricoccus > Amaricoccus sp. B4. The sequence goes on along the minus strand of NZ_CP171225.1, from coordinate 1,726,150 downwards.
CCGGCGATGTAGTCGGCATTGTGGAGTGTCGCGTTCGAGACGACGACGCCGCCCACGGTCACCGGCGTGAGGCGGGCGACGGGGGAGAGCGCGCCGGTGCGGCCCACCTGGATCTCGATGGCCTCGAGCAGTGTGGTGGCGCGCTCGGCGGAGAACTTGTGGGCGATGGCCCAGCGGGGCGTGGCGGAGCGGAAGCCGAGGCGGGCCTGCAGGTCGAGCCGGTCGACCTTGTAGACGACGCCGTCGATATCGTAGCCGAGCGTCGCGCGCCTAGCCTCGATGGCGCGGTAATGGGCAAGCAGATCCGCGATACCCTCGCAGCGGATCATCAGCGGATTGGTCGAGAAGCCGAGTGCGGCGAGGCGCGCGATCGCGCCCGACTGGGTGTCGGCAAGCGGTTCGGAGATCTCGGCCCAGGCATAGGCGAAGAAGCGCAGCGGGCGGGCGGCAGTGATCGCGGCATCGAGCTGGCGGAGCGAGCCGGCGGCGGCATTGCGCGGGTTCGCGAAGGTCTTGCCTCCCGCCGCCTCCTGGCGCTCGTTGAGCGCGGCGAAGTCGGCGTGGCTCATGTAGACCTCGCCGCGGACCTCGAGCACCTCGGGCGCGCCTTCGAGGCGGTGCGGAATGTCGGCGATGGTGCGGGCGTTGGCGGTGACGTTCTCGCCGGTCTCGCCGTCCCCCCGGGTCGCGGCCTGCACCATCTCGCCGTTCTCGTAGCGGATCGAGAGCGAGAGTCCGTCGATCTTCGGCTCGGCGGTGAAGGCGAGCGGGGCGTCCGCAGCGAGATTGAGAAACCGGCGGATGCGCTCGGCGAAATCGGTGATGTCGGCATCCTCGAAACCGTTCGCGAGGCTCAGCATCGGCACGGAATGCCGTATCTTGGCGAAGGCTTCCGACGGAGCCGCGCCCACCCGGTCGCTCGGGCTGTCCGGACGCTTGAGCTCCGGAAACCGCGCCTCTATGGCGGCATTGCGCCGTTTCAGCGTATCGTAATCTGCATCCGGCATCACCGGAGCGTCGGCCTGATGATAGGCAAGATCGGCGGCTGCGATCTCGCGGGCAAGCATGGCAAGCTCCGCCTTCGCCTGTGCCGATGTCAGCTCCTCAACGGCCCGCCGCACTGGTCCCATCGCCTTATCCTCGTACCGGAAACCGCACTTGGGTAATACGTCGCCGGGCCGCCGTCCAGCGGCGCGGAACGCCTCGGGCGGCGCAAGCCAAGCCGGAGCGCCCAGCGGTAAAGCGTACGTTTGCGGTGCCAGCGGCGGGCACGGTCGATGCGCGCGCGGATGATCTCGGCTTCCGACGGCGGGCGGCCGTCGGCGGGAACGGGGCGTGGAGGCAGTACGATGGGCAGCATGGGGCAGTTTCCATTTCAGTTTTGAAATACCTGACGAGAGATCCTACCGTGCATGAAGGGATGCAGCCCAAATAGCGGCGATATCCGCAACAGGAGTTTCGAAATTGAAAGTTATGCCCAGTCTCGACGATATCCGGCTGTTTCTGGCAGTGGCGGATTGCGACGGGTTGAGCGGCGCCGCGCGGGCGACGGGTACACCTCTGCCGACGCTCAGCCGCCGGATGAACGGGCTCGAGCGGCTGACCGGGCGGCGGCTCTTTCTTCGCGGGCCGCAGGGTTATCGGCTCACCGCCGAGGGGCGGGGATTGGCCGAGGAGGCCGAGGCGCTGCGGGCAGCGGCCGGGCGGATCGAGCGCTGGCAGACCGGGGCGCGGGCGAAGCTCCGCGTGCGCATCACGGCAGGCTCCTGGACCGCACGGCATCTCGCGCGCGGGATCGGCCGGGTCTGGTCGCCGGAGGATGACTGGATGCCGGAGTTTCTGGCCTCCAATGCCGTGCTCGACATCGCCCGCCGCGAGGCAGATATCGGCGTGCGCAACCGCCGCCCTGAGCAGGCCTGGATGGCTGGCCGGCGGACGCGGAACCTCACATACGGGATCTATGCTGCCGGGCCGGAGGTGGCGGGCTATGTCTCTCTCGGCGAAGGGATGGCGACTACGCCTTCGGAACGATGGCTGCGCGCGCAGCATGCCGACGAGATCGTGACGACCGCGAGCACCGGTCTGATCGCGGTCGACATGGCGCGGGCGGGGCTCGGGCGGATCGTCATGCCGTGCTTTGCCGGTGATCGTGAGCCGGGGCTCACGCGCGTTGGCCCGCCGATCGCGGCTCTCACCCATGACGAGTGGCTCGTCTGCCATCACGATGCGCGCCATGATCCGCCGATCCGGGCCGCGCTCGAGGCAGTCCGCCGGCTGCTGACGGCGCCTCAGTCCGAGGCAGAGGGCCGGTAAGTGTGCCGGACGCTGCCCTCGGGATTGTGGATGACGAATTCGCGGCTGTCCCAGGTCGGACGGTTGCTCTGTGAGCTGCTCAAGCTGCGCGGCCTCGGCATTCCTCATTGGGGGGCTAGGCAGCAGGCCAGATCAAGGCGTACGGGAGCGCTGCGCTTGGCAAGCGGATTTATCCGGCCGGTGATCCCGGGAAGTATCATGGGCAGCGCGTGCCAAGCGGTGTGTCGATGATCCGGAAACAGGCCGCGGTGCCGCTCTGCGGGATCAGGATAGAGCCCGGATGAAGCCCGGCAGGAACGCGCCCCAGCCAGTGGTGCTGCCCGGCAAGAGAGACGATCTCCAAACTCTACGTCTGGAGATCGGCAGATGGAGGGCGGCGAGGGAGGAGACGTCTGTCCTGCGGCCGCTCGGGCTCGGCGTCTGCTCCAGGTAGAGCCAGGCGTGGCGCGCGGCGCCTCCTTGGCGCAAACGCGAATGACCCGGAGTCGCACCGGCCGGAGCCGGGCGTCTTCCGGGGAAAGCACGCTCTGGTTTCAGGCAGAGAAAGATCCTGCGGTCCGAGCCGCAGGGGTCGGTCGGGGCCGCCTCAGGCTCCGACCGCCAGTTTACGTTTCGCTTCACCACTCGAGGGGTCGCGGAGGACATAGCCACGCCCCCAAACTGTCTCGATATAGTTCTCGCCCCCGGTGGCCTCGGAGAGTTTCTTCCGGAGCTTGCAGATGAAGACGTCGATGATCTTCAGCTCCGGCTCGTCCATGCCGCCATAGAGGTGATTGAGGAACATCTCCTTGGTGAGGGTCGTGCCCTTCCGCAGAGAAAGCAGTTCCAGCATCTGGTACTCCTTGCCGGTGAGATGCACCGGCGTTCCGTCGACCTCGACCGTCTTCGCATCGAGATTGACGGTAAACTTTCCCGTCGTGATGATCGACTGGGCGTGACCCTTGGAGCGGCGCACGATCGCATGGATGCGCGCGATGAGCTCCTGCCGGTGGAACGGCTTGGTCATGTAGTCGTCGGCGCCGAAGCCGAAGCCCTTGAGCTTGTTTTCGGTGTCGTCTGCGCCGGAGAGAATCAGGATAGGTGTCTCGACCTTTGCAAGTCGAAGCTGCCGGAGCACGTCGTGCCCGTTCATGTCCGGCAGGTTCAGGTCGAGCAGGATCAGATCGTAGTCGTACAGTTTGGCCAGATCGATCCCTTCTTCCCCCAGATCCGTCGCATAGACGTTGAGGTTCGCGTTCTGGAGCATCATCTCGATGCTCTTGGAGGTCGTTGGGTCATCTTCGACCAACAGGATACGCATGTGCAGCTCTCCGTCTCTGCCAACCAGGCCCTCGCTAATCTAAGTTAATTCTAGACAGGGATTGGTTAATGACTGATTACGACAGCTTCACGTTACGACCTCGCCTTAAAGTTGTCTATACTTTTGTATGGCGGTGACGCGCAGTGCTCCGGCACCGTGTTTGTGCACGGCATCGCGCCACATCGACAATTCCTCGTCGGAAAGATGATACATGGAGCAGGCTTCGGCCGCATCGATCAGGCCAAAATCCACTGCGGCAACAACAGTTGCCTTGCGACGCGCCACCCAACGCTTCGTGTTTGACGGCGGAAGATCGGACCGCGTCAGCTTGCTTCCATCCGGAAGAACGACGTAGACTGGTCCCTTCTCACGGCGAATATACATCTCTAACTCCCAAGCTCGCTACTCACCCGTGAGAACATCTAGCGACCGCGTCTTAAGGGCCGGTGAACCAAACTCTTGAAGATGTTGCGGATTTTACTATATTCGCGCCCATAGCCTCCAACAGGACCGTCATGCAGAGCGCAGCCGTCGAATCACGGCCCAATTCGCTGGGCCTTCCGAAGCCCCCGCAGGAAACGCGGGTGGTTGTCGCCATGTCCGGTGGCGTCGACAGCTCCGTCGTGGCGGCCATGCTTGCCGAGGAGGGATATGACGTCGTCGGCGTGACGCTTCAGCTCTACGATCACGGAGCGGCGCTGGCGAAAAAGGGTGCCTGTTGTGCCGGGCGGGATATCCACGATGCGCGCCGGGTGGCGGAAACCATGGGCTTTCCGCACTACGTGCTCGACTACGAGAACCGTTTCCGGGAAAGCGTGATTGACGAGTTCGCGGATTCCTACCTTGCCGGGGCGACGCCGGTGCCCTGCATCCGCTGCAACGAGCGGGTGAAGTTCCGCGACCTGCTCGAAACCGCCCGTGATCTCGAAGCCGATTGCATGGCGACCGGACATTACATCCGCCGTTTCGACGGGGGGGCGGGGCCTGAGCTGCACCGCGCGGCCGATCCGGCACGGGACCAGAGCTATTTCCTGTTTTCCACGACGCCCGAGCAGCTGTCCTACCTGCGCTTTCCCCTCGGGCACCTGAAATCCAAGGCCGAGACCCGTGCTCTTGCTGCCCGCTATGGCCTGCCGGTTGCCGACAAGCCCGACAGCCAGGACATCTGCTTCGTGCCGAACGGCTCCTATGCCGCGGTGATCGAGAAGCTGCGCCCCGGCGCGGCCGATCCCGGCGACATCGTTCATATCGACGGCCGCGTGCTCGGCCGCCACGAGGGTGTGATCCGCTATACCGTCGGTCAGCGCCGGGGGCTCGGCATCGGGGGCACCGTCGATCCGCTTTTTGTCATCCGCCTCGATCCCGACACGCGTCAGGTGATCGTCGGACCTCGCGAGGCGCTCGCGAGCCGCCATGTGCCGCTCGCTGAAGTGAACTGGCTTGGCGACACGCCTTTCGAGGCAGCTCCTCCCGAGGGCTGGGAGGTCGCTGTGCGTGTCCGGTCAACCCGCCCGCCGAAACCTGCTCGTGTGCGCCCTGAACCGGGCGGCCGTGCGACGGTCGAGCTGCTCGATGCCGAGGAGGGCGTTGCCCCCGGTCAGGCCTGTGTCTTCTATGCCCCGGAGGGCAGCCGCGTGCTGGGCGGCGGCTGGATTCAGCGGAGCTGACGTCTGCCTTCAGGCGTGCCGGGGGCCTTCAGCCCCCGATCCGGGCAGAAAGTTTCCCTGAGACATGTGATGCGGAAATCGTTTGCGGTCAGGCGTTTGACGTGGTGGACGCGCCCGCCGGCCCTTGCTGCCTCCGACCAAAGCAGTAGGCGCAAATTGAGCGAAATCAATCGACTAAGGGGGGGCTCGCAGTATTGTTATCGCTGCTCGCAGCCAACGAAAGGGGCATCGATGAAACGCCACCACACGCCAGCAGGCGTCCTAGCCGCAGCACTGTTCGGGCCGTGCCTGCTCGCCGGAGCGGCGCAGGCGACCGACACGTTCGAACAGGCCAAGATTACCGCAGGACAGTCGCTCTTCAACCAGGAATGCCGCCGCTGCCATGCGCCGGATGCCGATCACGCCAGCTACGGTCCGCCGCTTGCCGGTGTCGTCGGGCGGAAGGCCGGCACCTATCCGGACTTCGAATATTCCGAAGCGCTGGCCAACTCCGGCATCGTCTGGACGCCTGCCGCGCTTCGGGCCTGGATGGAGGACAATACCGGCTTCATGCCCGGCACCCGCATGCGCCATGTGGGCATCACCGATCCGACGGTGCAGGACTTCATCCTCTCCTACCTGGAATCGCTTCCCCCGGCGACCCAGTGAGGGGCTGAGGCTACCGCCCGGCGCCGGCGCTTCGGCCCGGTGCCGGGCCGGGCTGCAAGGGGGTGCATCCGAGGCCGTCGCAGTGCTCTTGCGTCTGGTCGTCAAAGGGCTAGGGTCGCCTTCGACGCACCGAAAAGGACCCCGGCCATGACCCTCTCCGCCGTTCTGGACCGCATCGACGCCGATCTGCCGCAGGCGCTCGACAGGCTCTTTGACCTCCTCAGGATCGACAGCGTCTCGACCGACCCGGCCCATGCGGCGTCGTGCCGCACGGCGGCGGACTGGCTTGTGGCGGAGCTCTCGGGCATGGGGTTCGAGGCGAGCCGGCGCGATACGCCGGGCCATCCGATGGTCGTGGCCCATGGCGGCGGCGAGGGGCCGCATCTGCTGTTCTACGGCCATTACGACGTTCAGCCCGCCGATCCTCTCGAACTCTGGGAGACGCCACCCTTCGAGCCGGTCCTGCGCGACACGCCGGAGGGCAAGGTGATCTCGGCCCGCGGCGCCTGCGATGACAAGGGTCAGCTCATGACCTTCGTCGAGGCGCTCCGGGCCTGGATCGCGGTGGAGGGCAGCGTGCCGACGCGTATAACGTTCCTTTTTGAAGGTGAGGAGGAAAGCGGCTCGCCGTCGCTCGTGCCTTTCCTCGAAGCCAATGCAGAGGAGCTCCGCGCCGATCTTGCGCTCGTCTGCGACACGGGCATGTGGGATCGGAAAACCCCCGCGATTTCAACGATGCTGCGCGGCCTTGCCGCCGAGCAGGTGACGATTCAGGCCGCGTCCCGCGATCTGCATTCGGGGATGTATGGCGGGCCCGCCATGAACCCGATCCGGGTGCTGACGCGGATCCTCGGCCAGCTTCACGACGAGACCGGCCGGGTGACGCTGCCCGGGTTCTACGAGGGCGTGGCGGAGCTTTCGCCAGAGATGAAGGCGCAGTGGGAGAGCCTTGCCTTCGATGCGGAGGGCTTTCTCGGCGCGGTCGGACTGAGCGTCCCCGCAGGTGAGGAAGGCTACAGCGCGCTCGAGCAGATCTGGGCGCGGCCGACCTGCGACATCAACGGGATCTGGGGTGGATATACCGGCGAGGGCTTCAAGACGGTATTGCCGGCGGAGGCACATGCCAAGGTGAGCTTCCGGCTGGTGGGGGATCAGGATCCGGAGAAGATTCTCGAGAGTTTCCGGGCATTTGTCGCGGAAAACCTGCCTGCGGATTGCTCCGCGCGCTTTGCCATGAAGGAGCCGTCGCGGGCGACGGTGCTGCCGGTCGAGGCGCCCGAATTCGCCCGTGCCCGAGCGGCACTCTCGGAGGAGTGGCCGAAGCCGGCGGTCTTTGCCGGATGCGGCGGGTCGATCCCGATCGTGGGGCATTTCAAGGAGATCCTCGGCATGGATTCGCTCCTCATCGGCTTCGGCCAGGAGGACGACGCGATCCATTCGCCAAACGAGAAATACGACCTCGCGAGCTTCCACAAAGGCATGCGGAGCTGGGCGCGCGTGCTCGATGCGCTGACCTCAAAAGCCTGAAGTTTCAGGGAGATTCGCCGCGCCGGCCGCGGGCGCCGCCCCGGCGGCGCGGTGTTTCGGAAAGGCCCGCAAGGCCTTCATGGAGCACGGCGGTCATCGGATGGCCGGGAGTCTCGCCGGCATGGCGGGCGAGGAGCGCGCGGATCTCGGGTGCGCCAGCCCCCTCGGGTGCGCCCAGCAGCCAGTCGAGGAAGATCGTGCGGCAATCGGCGGCCGACAGCTCCATCCGATAGGCTTCGGCGATGACGCCGCGGGGGTCTTCGGGGTGGGGCGTCCGGGCCAAGGGCGTCTCCTTCGGGCTCTCCTGCGCGCTCGGTAGATCCGCCGGGGGCAGGCGTCAACCGACCCGAACGGGGCGTCTGGAATCGATATGGAAACCGTATGGAATCCATATGGCAAATCGTATGGCAGGATCAGGCGGCCATGGCCCTTGCCGCTTCCTCGAAAAGGAGCGCATGGCGCGCGGCGAGGCGTTCGGGATCGTCGTCATAGCCGCCACCAAGCACGCCCGCGAGCGGCAGGCCCCGGCCGCGGGCGAAGGCGATCACCCGCGCCTCGCGGGCGCGCAGCCCCTCGGAGCTCAGCGACAGGCGGCCGAGCCGGTCAAGCTCGTGCGGATCGACGCCAGCGTTGTAGAAGACGATGTCGGGATGGAAAGCCGCAGTCCGCGCGAGGGCATGGTCAAGCATTTCGAGATAGGGCGTGTCGCGCAGCCCGTCGGGCAGGGGGAAGTCGAGATCGGACTGCGCCTTGTGGACGGGGTAGTTCTTCTCGGCATGGAGCGAGAGGGTGAAGACGCGCGGATCGCCCGCGAAGATATGCGCGGTGCCGTCGCCCTGATGCACGTCGAGATCGATCACCAGCACGCGGCGCACCAGCCCCTCGTCGAGCAGTGCCCGCGCGGCGATGGCGACATCGTTGAAGACGCAGAAGCCCGCGCCGCCCTCGGGGCCGGCGTGGTGGGAACCGCCCGCCATGTTGCAGGCAAGCCCGTGCTCGAGCGCGAGGCGGGCGGCGAGCAGGGTGCCCGCCGAGGAGAGGAAGGCGCGGCGCGAGACGGGCGCGGTATTGGGCAGGCCGATGCGGCGGGTTTCCTCGGCCGTGAGGCCGATATTGGCAACGCGTTCGACGTAGGCGAAGGCGTGCACCCCGGCGGCCTGACGGATCGAGGCCGGTGCGGGCGCCAGAAAGCCGCCTGTCTCGGGCAGGAGGCCGCGTGCGGTGAGCGCCTGGCGCAGGTAGCCGTATTTCGACATCGGAAAGCGGTGGCCGGGCCGGAGCGGGGCGACGTAATCCGGATGATAGACGATCGGCAGCGGGGTCATGGGCCGCTGCCGGAAGCCGGCGCCACGCGCCGGGCGGGGTGGTTTCGCGCGCCGCTCATGCCTTTGCGAGGCGCGCGGTGATGATCGCGTCGCATGCGGCAGCCTCGGCGGCAAGATCCTCCCGCAGGCTCTCGATGTCCTGGCCGCCCGTCACCCGGAGCAGAAGCTGCGTATAGCCCTCGCCGCCCTCTTCCGGGTCGATCGGGCGGTCGCTCGCGAGGCGGGCGACCTGCTGGAGGGCGGCGAGCCGGTCGAGCGAGCGGCCGAGGCGGGCGCCGTCTTCCTTGCCGATCCAGCCGAGCTTCACCAACCGGTCGAGCATCCGTTGCGGACGGCGCAGGCCGGTGAGCCCGTGGACGAGAACGCCGGTCTGGGCGAGGAGCTCGATGTCCATCATCCGGCCCGGCCCGTGCTTGGTCGCCCAGGGGAAGGCGGCTTCCTTCTCGTTGGCCTCGGCAAGGCGGCGGCGCATGTCGCGGGCGTCGGCGAGGGTCTTTTCGGGGTCGTGGGGCCGGGCGAGGATCTCGCGGACCGCGGCTTCGACGCGGCGGCGGAGCTCCTGCCGGCCCGCAACCAGCCGGGCGCGGGTGAGGGCGAGATGTTCCCAGGTCCAGGCCTCGGATTCCTGATATTTGCGGAAGGCCGTCAGGCTGGTCGCAACCGGCCCCTGGCGGCCGGAGGGCCGGAGGCGCATGTCGACCTTGTAGAGGATGCCGTCGGTCATCGGCGCGGTGAGGGCGGAGATCACCGCCTGGGTGAGGCGGGCGTAATAGGCCGAGGCCGAGAGCGGGCGGCGGCCCTCGGAGCTGTCGCCGTCGTCGGCGTCGTAGATCACGATGAGGTCGAGATCGGAGGAAACGGTCATCTCGCGGCTGCCGAACTTGCCCATGGCGAGCACGGCGGCCCCCCGGCCCGGCGGCCTGCCGTGGCGCTCGGCGAAGTGATCGACGACATGGGGCAGGATGGCGTCGAGCACCGCCTCGGCGACGGCGGAGTAGGCCGCGGCGGCCTCGTCGGGTTCGGAGAGCCCGCGCAAGAGGTGTACGCCGATGCGGAAGTGGTGCTCCTTCATCCAGATCCGCGCGCGGTTCAGCACCGTCTCGTAGTCCTCGGCGCCCTCGAGGGCGCCGGTGATGTCGAGGAACAGGGTGCGCGAGGTTTCGAGCGGGCCGAAGAAGTCGGGGTTGATGACCGCGTCGAGCACGCCCGGGTTGCTGCCGAGGTAGCGCGCGAGCTCGGGCGTGGTGCCGCAGATGTCGACGAGCAGGTCGAGCAGGGGCGGGTTGGCCTCCATGAGCGAGAAGAGCTGCACGCCCGCAGGGATCCGCGCGAGGAAGGCGTCGAGCGAGCGCAGGGCCTCGTCGGCGTCGTGCGCCTTGGCCATGCGGCGGAGCAGTTCGGGCTCGAGGCGGCGGAAGATGCCGCGGGCGCGGCTGGTGCGGAGCGCGGGCAGGCGCTGCCAGTCGGACATGATGCCACGCGCCCGCTCCGGGTCGGAGAAGACCTCCCAGACCGAGGGGGCGGGCGCTTCGGGCGGCGCTTCGGGAGCGAAGAACGGCTCCGTCAGGGCATGGACCGTCTCCAGCGTCCCGAGAAGCTCTGACTGGAAGCTCTCGCAGTCCGGCGCCCCGGCAAAGCAGGCGAGGCGCTCGAGCCCTTCGCGGGTCGTGGGCATGCGGTGGGTCTGGGCGTCGTCGAGCATCTGCAGCCGGTGCTCGATGGTGCGGAAATCGACATAGGCGCGCGTCAGCGTCTCGGCGGTGCTTTTCTCGACCCAGCCTTCGGCGGCGAGGGCCGCGAGCGCATGCAGCGTGCGGCGGTCGCGGAGCTGGGGGTTGCGGCCGCCGAGAATGAGCTGGCGCGTCTGGGTGAAGAATTCGATCTCGCGGATGCCGCCGCGGCCGAGCTTGAGGTTGTGGCCGGGCACCTCGATCGGACCCGCGAGCCCCTTGTGGCTGCGGATGCGCACGAGCATGTCGTATGCGTCCTCGATGGCGGCATAGTCGAGGTGGCGGCGCCAGATGAAGGGGCGGAGGCGGGAGAGGAACTCGCCGCCGGCGGCGCGGTCTCCGCCACAGGGGCGGGCCTTGATGTAGGCCGCCCGTTCCCAGGTCCGGCCGAGGCTCTCGTAATACTGCTCCGCCGCTTCGGCCGCGATCACCACCGGGGTCGAGGACGGGTCGGGGCGGAGGCGGAGGTCGGTGCGGAAGACGTAGCCTTCGCCGGTGCGCTCGGAGAGGAGCTTCACGAGGCGCTGGGTCACGCGGATGAAGCTGCGCCGGACCTCGCCATAGAGCTCGGGGTCGTGGCGGGTCTCGTCGAAGAGCATGACGAGGTCGATGTCGGAGGAATAGTTGAGCTCGCCCGCGCCCATCTTGCCCATGGCGAGCGCGAAGAGCCCGGCGCCGTCGGCGGCATCCTCGGCGGTGCAGCCGGGCAGCTTGCCGCGCTCGATCTCGGTGGCGACGAGGCGGATGAGGGCCGTGTGGACCGCGGTGTCGGCAAGGCGGGTGAGGGCGTCGGTGACCTCGCCGAGCTGCCAGACGCCGCCGAGATCGGCCAGCGCGATGAGGAGCGCGCCGCGGCGCTTGGCCCGGCGGAGCGTATCGGAGAGCGCCGACGGGTTTTCCTCGGCGCGGATCTCGGCGAGGAGCGCCTCGAACGCGTCCTCCGGGGCGGTGGCGACCGCCTCGCGGAGCCATTCGGTCTCGCGTTCGGCAAGGAGGCCGAGATAGCCCGAGCAGGAGCCGGTGGCCGCGATCAGGTCGCAGGCCGGCGCGGGGAGGTCGGAGAACCGGGCGGCGAGGGCGGCGGCATGGGCGGGGTCGTGCGGGCGGGGGCTTCGGGTGATGCGGTCGGCAAGGCTCTGGGTCATGGCGGTGGCGCTCAGCGGCCCTCGTAGCGGGGCGGGCGTTTTTCGTGGAAGGCGAGCACGCCTTCGCGGAAGTCGCGGGTGGCGGCGGCCTCGCCCTGAAGGCGGGCTTCGAGGTCGAGCTGGGCGGCGAGATCGTTGGAGGCGCTCGCATGCATCGCCTGGCGGATGAGGCGGTAGGCGGTGGTGGGCCCGGCGGCGAGGGTCGCGGCGCGTGCGCGGACCACCGCATCGAACTCCGCATCCGGCACCGCCTGCCAGATCATGCCCCAGGCCTCGGCCTGACGCGCGCTCACCGGCTCCGCGAGGAGGGCCGCGCCCATCGCGCGCGGCAGGCCGATCTGACGCGGCAGCCAGTAGGTGGCGCCCGCGTCCGGGATGAGGCCGATCCGGGCGAAAGCCTCGATGAAGCGCGCGCTTTCGCTGGCGATCACGATGTCGGCGGAAAGTGCGAGGCTGGCTCCCGCGCCCGCCGCGGTGCCGTTCACGGCAGCGATCGTCGGCACCGCGCAGTCGGCGAGGGCTTGGAGCATGGGTTCGTATTCCTCGCGCAGGATGCGCTCGATCTCCGAGCCCGGCACGCCGCGCGCATCGCCCAGATCCTGACCGGCGCAGAAGGCGCCGCCCGTTCCGGTGAGCACGACGGCGCGGGCGCGTTCGGGGGCATGGCGGAGCGCGTGGGTGATCTCGAGGCGCATCTGGGCATTGAGGCCGTTCATCTCCTCGGGGCGGTTGAGGGTGATGGTCGCGACTCCGTCGGCGATCCCGAGGAGAATTGTTTCGTAACTCATGGTCGTCCGCTCCCTTGCCCGCCGGGGCGACGATAGCGGCGCGGAGGTGGGCTGGAAACCCGAAACGGCGGTGGAGGGTGCGCGCCACCAGGGATCGTTGCGGGGCCTTCGGCGCGGGTGTATAGTGCCGCACGCGCGACAAAGGGAGGATGTCGTGAGGAATCTCAACCTCAAGATTGACGTTTCGGACGAGGAGGCCGCCGCCATCGAGGCGGAGCTCAGATCCGGCGAGTTCGCCTGCGTGTCCGAAATGGTGCGAACGGCGGTAAGGACGTATCTCGACCGCAGACACCTGTCGGATACGCGGAGCATCGCGCGCGACGTTGCGCATTACCGCCAGGAAATCGCCTCGCGCGCGACGCTGATCGAAGGATAGAAGGCGCATTCGCGTCCGGCGTGGCCTGTGTCTGGAAAGTGACCGGACATGGACCGCGCCCTGCTTCGATCGGCATGAGCGGACAGGGTTCAGGCGCCCCGGGGAGATGGGGCGCCTGCCGTCTTATCCACCCGCGCCGCCATCGGGCAGCGCCCTTCCTTAATCCGGAAAATGCAGATGCCCCGAGAGCACGGGCACGGCGCTGCCGCCGATTCGGACTCGCGATGCGCCGGGCGCCGGGCAGTCGGCCGCTGCGGTGATGCGGCTCGGGCGGCCCATCTCGGTCCCTTGCGAAATCGTGAGCTCGACCGGCGCGCCGTCACAGGCGCAGAGCAGGGCGGCAAGGGCCGCAGCCGCGCTGCCGGTGGCCGGATCCTCGTGAGTGTCATCGAGCGGAGCGAAGACCCGGAGCGCGGCGTCGCCCGCCGCTGCGCGATGATAAAGGGCAATGGAGAGAAAGCTCTCGCCCTGGCGGTCGCGAAGCGCCGCGAAGGCCGCATGGTCCGGTGCGGCGGCGGCAAGATCGGCCCGGCTTGCCGTTTCGGCAATGACGAAGGGCAGCCCCTTGGAGGCCATCACCGGCGCGTGCCGTGCGGTCGAGAGGGCGGTTGCGGGCAGGTTCGTGCAGGCGGCGACCGCGGCGGGGTCATATTCCCCGAGCCGCTCGAAGGGCGCATTGGTGGTGAAGGCCGCGTGCCAGAGGCCATCGCGTTGCAGCGTGGTGCAGGTGATCGGGCCGATGCCTTCCTCGATCACGGGGTCGGCGGAGACCGTGTGGCCGAAGGCCGTGCCTGCGCGCGCGAGGCTGATCGCCGCCCCGATCGTCGGATGCCCGGCGAAAGGAATTTCGCGGCCGGGAGTGAAGATGCGGAGCCGGATCGTGCCGCCGGCCTCCGGGGGCAGCATGAAGACCGATTCCGAGTAACCGAACTCGCGGGCGATTCTCTGCATTCCTGCCGTATCGAGGCCGCGGGCATCGGGCACGACGGCAAGCTGATTGCCGCCGAAGGCCACATCGGTGAAAACGTCCCAGATTTCGCAGGCGATGTCGCGGACCATCCCGGTCTCCTTCGTCTCATGCGCCAAAACCGACTTTCCCTGCGGCGGTGGCCCGGCTAGGCTGTTTAGGAAATAGACTATATAGGTATCTGGCTATATGGATGCGGATGACGAGTCAATCCTCGCCTTCCTCAAGGCGGTGTCGAGCCGGCACCGGCTGCTGATCCTCACCTGGCTGCTTGCGCCGCGGCAGCACTTTCCGCCGCAGCGTGACGGCGATCTGGTGGAGGATGGTGTCTGCGTCGGCTTCATCACCGAGAAGATCGGCATGAGCCAGCCGACGGTCACCGGGCACATGCAGATCCTTGCCGAGGCGGGGCTTGTCACCTCGCGGCGGATCAAGAACTGGGTGTTCTACCGCCCCTGCCGCGATGTGATCGCCGCCCGGCTTGGCGGGCTCGAGGGGCTGCTCGGAGCCGCGGCGCCGGAGGGGGGCGGGCCGGATGCGCAGTGAATTGCGCGCAAGCGCCGGCCCGTGTAAGGCCTCTGCCCATGACAGCTGACAGCAAGGATGCCGGTGCGCTCCGGCCGCGTTTCTGGGAGCGCCATGCGCTCGAGGATCTCAACCGCGCCGAGTGGGAGGCACTCTGCGACGGTTGCGCGAAATGCTGCCTCATCAAGCTCGAGGACGACGAGACGGGTGAGGTGAGCTATACCGACGTCGCCTGCAGGCTGCTCGATCTCGGCACCTGCCGCTGCGGCAACTATGCGCTGCGCCGCCAGCTCGTGCGGGATTGCAACATCCTCAACCTCGAGAACTTCGAGCGGATCGCCGAGTGGCTGCCCTCGAGCTGCGCCTATCGCCGCGTCCACGAGGGGCGGGGGCTTGAGGCCTGGCATCACCTGATCTCCGGCGACCGCGAGAGCGTCCATGCCGCGGGGATCTCGCTGCGCGGGCGGATGCGCTCGGAATACGATGTCGACGAGGAAGACTGGTCCGATTTCATCATCGAGGAAGAGATCTGATGTGGTTCGTTTCGGACAATGCCGCCCCGGTGGCGCCCGAAGTGATGGCCGCCCTCGTGCGTGCGAACGCCGGTCATGCCGGTTCCTATGGCGGGGATGAGGCGACGGCGCGGGTGGTGGCCCGGCTCCGCGAGATCTTCGAGGCGCCCGCGGCGGCGGTCTTTCTCGTCGGCACCGGCACGTCGGCGAATGCGCTGGCGCTTGCCTGTCTCTGCCCGCCCTGGGCGACGGTCTACTGCCACCGCAACGCCCATATCGAGGAGGACGAGTGCGGCGCGCCCGAGTTCTACACCGGCGGGGCCAAGCTCACGCTTCTGGACGGTGCGCATGGCCGGATCGACGCCGCCGCGCTTGAACAGGCCATCGCCTTCACCGCGCGGGCCGGTGTCCACAATGTCCAGCGCGGGGCGCTCTCGCTTACCAATTCGACGGAGCTCGGCGCGGTCTACAGCCCCGATGCCGTGGCCCGGCTCGCAGGGCTTGCAAGGGCGCGCGGGCTGCCGGTTCACATGGACGGGGCACGGTTTGCCAATGCGCTCGTCTCGCTCGGCTGCACCCCGGCGGAGCTCACCTGGAAGGCGGGTGTCGATGTGCTCTGCCTCGGGGGCACGAAGAACGGGCTGATGGGGGTCGAGGCGGTGATCTTCTTCGACCCGGCGCGCGCCTGGGAATTCGAGCTCCGGCGCAAGCGGGGTGGGCATCTCTTCTCCAAGCATCGCTATCTCGCCGTGCAGATGGAGGCCTGGCTTTCGGACGGGCTCTGGCTCGAGCTGGCCAGCCGGGCCAATGCGCGGGCCGCGGCCCTTGCCGCCGGGATCGCGGCGCTGCCCGGCGCCCGGCTCGATCATCCGGCTGAGGCCAATGCCGTCTTCGCGGCCTTTCCGCGCGCCGGCCATCGGGCGCTGCAGGCGGCGGGCGCGCGCTACTACCTCTGGCCGGGGCATCAGAGCCTCGAGGGGCCGGGCGAGGTGCCGCTTTCGGCGCGGCTGGTCTGCGACTGGAGCACCGAGGCCACAGAGGTCGAGGCGCTGCTCGCGGTGCTTGCCCGCGCCTGATCCGGCGGGCCATGTTGCGCAGACGTGGGGCGCGCGGCATGTTGCGGCGCGCGGGCCGTCGAAACGGGGAACCAGATGCAGGACGAGCGGATCGATCCAGCGGCGCTTGCCGCCTTTCTCGAGCGGCTGAGCGCGGAGATCCTGGAGCGCGGCGACTGGGGCAAGGTGGCCGACTACATCCCGGAGCTTGCCGCCATTGATCCGGCGCAGTTCGCGATTTCGGTGGCTCTGGCCGACGGCACCCTGGTGTCGGCCGGGGCCGATCGGGTGCCGTTCTCGATCCAGTCGGTCTCCAAGGTCTTCACCCTGGCCTGCGTGCTCGGGCGGCAGGGCGGGCAGATCTGGCAGCGGGTGGGTCGGGAGCCCTCCGGCTCGCGCTTCGATTCGATCCTGCTGCTCGAGCTCGAGCGCGGCAAGCCGCGCAATCCCTTCATCAATGCCGGCGCCATCGTCACGACGGATGCCCTCCTGGAGGGGCGCGAGCCGAAGGCGGCGCTGAGCGAGATCCTGACCTTCCTCCAGAGCGCCTGCGAGGATGTGACGGTGCGCATCGATCCGGCCGTGGCGCGCTCGGAGCTCGAGACCGGGTTTCGCAACATCGCGCTTGCGAACTATCTCAAGTCCTATGGCAATCTCAGGAACCCGCCCGAGCTGACGCTCGGGACCTATTTCCATCAGTGCGCGATCGAGATGACGACACGGCAGCTCGCGCAGGCGGGACGGGTGATCGCCGGTCTGCCCGGCGCGCCCAAGATCCTCTCGGTGATGAATGCCCGGAGGCTCAATGCGCTGATGATGACCTGCGGCCATTACGACGGGTCGGGGGATTTCGCCTATCGCGTCGGCCTGCCGGGCAAGAGCGGGGTGGGGGGTGGCATCCTGCTGATCGCTCCCCGGCGGGCTTCGATCGCAATCTGGTCGCCGGGGCTCAACGGCTACGGCAATTCCCAGATGGGCACTTTCGCCGCCGAGCAGCTCGCCCGCTTTACCGGCTGGTCGAGCTTCGGATAGCGCGCGCGCCCGTTTCGGGTTGCGATCCTGTCTGAAACGTCCCGGGCTCGCGCCCGGTCAGCCGCCGCAGGGGCGGGCGTGCCGGACGGAGCCGGGGGCGATCATGTCGAGGATCGCGTCCGCCACACGGTCGGGATGGGTGATCGGTCCCATGTGATCGACGCCCGGAAGGCTGAGGCTGCGCGCGCCGGGAATGCGGCCTGCGATGACTGCATTGATCCGGCGGACGACCGGAGGGGACGCGCCGCCGGCAAGCAGCAGCACCGGGCAGCGGATGCGGCCGAGATCGTCGGGGTGAATTCGCGCCACCGCCGGGTCGAGCAGGCAGAGATTGCTTTCGAGCGTGAGCGGCAGGGCCTTCATGATCGAGGCGGCGCGTTCGGTGGGCAGGCTTTCCCAGGGCGTGCCCCAGCGGTCGAGGAAGGCCCGCGCCGCGGTTTCCCAATCCTCGTCGAGCGCGGCCTCGAGCGCCTCGGCCGCATCGCGCCGTTCCTGGGCATGGGCCTCCGGGTCGGTCTCGGCGAGGAGCGAGAACTGCACCGGCTCGAACAGTGTGAGCGAGGCGACGCGCCCGGGATGCTCCGCTGCGAGCCGGAGCGCCACGGTGCCGCCGAAGGAATGGCCGATCACATGGGCGGGCGCCTGGCCCTCGAGGAGGCGGAGCGCGTCGGCCAGCGCCTCGTCCTGCGTGGGAACGGCCGGATCGTGGGTGGTGGCGCCGTGGCCGGGCAGGTCGGGGGCGCGCATGGCGAGATGGGTGGAGAGCCGGGCCATGACACCCGCCCAGGCACCGGAATGGGCGAGGCTGCAATGGAGCAGGAGCGCGGGCGGCCCTTCGCCCGCCTCGCGCCAGGAGAGGGTGCGGCCTCCGAATTCAAGACTGGGCATCGGCGGGCTCAGGCGCCGAGCGACGCGAGATGGGCCTCGAGATGCGGGAGCCGGTCCTGGCCCCAGAAAAGCTCGTCGCCCACCGCATAGGTCGGTGCGCCGAAGACGCCGAGGCGAAGCGCTTCGTCGGTGTTGCGCTGGAGCGTCTCGACACCCGAGAGCATGCCCTTGTCGGCAATGCCCGCCTCGAAGCCCGCCGCGGTCAGGCAGTCGCGGACCACCACGTCGTCGGCGATGTCACGGTCTTCGGCCCAGACGGCCTTCAGGAAGCCATGCGCGAGCTGGCCGAGGTCGCCGCCGCCGGCTTTCGATGCCGCGATGAGGGCGACGGAGGCGGGCACCGGGTTGGTCGGGAAATAGAGCGGCTGGAGGTTGATCGGCAGGCCCTCGAAGCGCGCGACGCGGGCGAGATCCCTGAGCCGGTAGGCCTTGCGGCTCTCATGGCGCTCGGCAAGGGGCGCGGTGCCGGTCTCGGCGAAGATGCGCATGAGCTCGACCGGGCGGTAGGCGATCTCCGCGCCATGCCGGGCCGCAATTGTCTCGAGCTTCAGCCCCGCAAGATAGGCGAAGGGCGAAAGGGGAAAATAGTAATAGTCGATCGTGGTCATGAACCTGCGCTCCGGAACGGCTTCGGGTGCAAGGTGAAGGACAAATCTGGGGGTTTGCAAGGGGGGCCCACGGTGATAACCCACGCGCCAAGTCAGGATCCCTTCGCGTGAGGCAATGCCCGTGATGAACCCCATCTTCAAGCCCAAGCTCATCGCCGGCAATTCGAACCAGACGCTGGCGCGCTCGATTGCCCGCCGGATTTCCATTCACCGCGGTGAGCCGGTGGATCTGGTGCACGCCCGCGTGGAGCGGTTCAACGACCAGGAGATCTTCGTCGAGGTCTTCGACAATGTGCGCGGCGAGGACATGTTCATCATCCAGTCGACGTCGAACCCGGCGAACGACAACCTGATGGAACTGCTCATCATGTGCGATGCACTGCGCCGTTCCTCGGCGCACCGGATCACCGCCGTGATGCCCTATTTCGGCTATGCGCGTCAGGACCGCCGCTCCAAGGCCCGCACGCCGATCAGCGCGAAGCTCATCGCGAACCTCCTGACCCAGGCCGGCATCGCGCGGGTGCTCACGATGGATCTGCACGCCGCCCAGATCCAGGGCTTCTTCGACATCCCCGTCGACAACCTCTATGCCGCGCCGGTCTTCGCGCTCGACATCAAGTCCAATTTCAAGGATCTAGACCGGCTGACGGTGGTGTCGCCCGACGTTGGCGGGGTGGCCCGTGCCCGTGAGCTGGCAGAGCGAATCGGTGCTGACCTCGCCATCGTCGACAAGCGCCGCTCGGCGCCGGGCGAGATTGCCTCGATGACGGTGATCGGCGACGTGCAGGACCGGATCTGCATCATCGTCGATGACATCTGCGACACGGCCGGCACGCTGGTGAAGGCTGCGGATCTGCTGAGCTCGCAGGGCGCCTCGGAAGTCCACGCCTACATCACCCACGGGGTGCTCTCGGGGCCGGCGGTGGAGCGGGTGCGCAATTCCTCGATGAAGAGCCTCGTCATCACCGACTCGATCGCGCCGACCCAGGAAGTGCGGATGACGCCGAATATCCGCATCGTGCCGGTGGCGCCGCTCTTCGGGCAGGCGATCCTCAACATCTCGAACGGCACCAGCGTTTCCTCGCTCTTCGGCGCCGACACGCTCGAGCCGATCTACGAGGCGCTCTACCCGACCGCCGCGGCCTGAGCGCCCGGCCTCGGACCACGCAGGCGGCCTGCCCGCCGGACGTGGTACTGGACATTTAAATTCCAGAATTGCAATGTGCGGATGGATTGGGGAGTCCATCCGTGCATTTCGGCATGCGATCGCCATCCAGACCCAGCAGCGCAGATATCTCGCGCGCCGTCAGGACAGGAGAAGGACCATGCCGGATCACGCAGCCCTCAAAACGACGCCACCAGAGTCCAGGAGACCGGCGGCCGGCGCGGGGTGGACGGGTCTCCTGACGCTGGCCATCGCCTTCTTCGGGCTTGGCGCCGCCGCGCATGCGGAGGTGGATGTGACGGCGCTCGTCACCGAGGGCACGGACATGGTGCCGGCCTGTTCAAGCTGTCACGGGGTGGACGGACTGGGCGATGCCGATGTCGGTGCCCCGATGATCGCGGGGATGAACGCGGAGTATCTGGCCGCGATGCTTGCGGCCTTCGCGGATGGGACGCGGGTCGGCTACACGATGAACGGGATCGCGCCCGAATTGAGCGCCGAGGAGATGGCCGGGCTTGCGGCGCATTATGCGGCGATGCCTGCCAGCTCGAAGGACTGGGAGATTGACGCGGCCGCGGCGGAAGCGGGCGGTGCGATCGCCCATAACGGAATCGTTGCGGCCGGGGTGCCCGGCTGCGTGTCCTGCCATGGGCAGAACGGGGAGGGCACGGGCGGGGTCTTTCCGCGGATCGCCGGGCAGTTGCCGGACTACATGACGGCGCGGATCGAGCTCTGGAGCACCGGCGAGGATGAGCCGGACACGCCGGAGGAGGCGATCATGGCGCGGATCGCCACGTCCGCGCCCGCCGATGCCATGGCCGAGGCGATCGCCTATTTCGCCGGGCTCGATCCGGCGGCGGGTCCGGACCTGGGCTATCCCGTGCTCGACACCGAATGGCCGGTCCAGAGCTACAACACCAAGCCGCTGCCGGACGAGATCATCTGGTCGAAGGCCGAGGCGGCCTATGCGGCGCAGGAGAAGCGGCTGGCGGATCCGAACCTCTACGAGCACGTGCCGCCCGCGTTCTCGGAGATCCCCGAGGGCGATCTGGGTGACATGATCCGGCTGGGCCGGGAGATCTTCACCAATACACAGGCCCTGAAGGGCACCTTCGTCGGCAACGACCTCACCTGCAGCAACTGTCACATGAATGCGGGTGCAAACCCGAACGCGGCGCCGATCTGGGCGACGGCGGTCGATTTTCCGGCCTATCGCAGCAAGAACAAGCATGTGAATACCCTGGCGGAGCGGATCGCGGGCTGCTTCCGGTATTCGATGGACGGGACCCCGCCGCCGGCGCAGCACAAGGTGATGGTGGCGATCGAGAGCTACATGACGTGGCTGGCCACCGGCGCGCCCCTGGGGGCGGTCCAGAAGGCGCGGGGCTATGTCTATCTGCCCATGCCGGGCGAGACTCCGGATTACGCGCGCGGCGAGGCGGTCTATGCGGAGCGCTGTGCGGTGTGCCATGCCGAGGACGGCTCCGGTCTGAAGCAGGGCGACCGGGTGGTATTCCCGCCGGTCTGGGGGCCAAACTCCTACAACTGGGGCGCGGGCATGCACCAGATCGAGAAGGCGACAGGCTTCATCAAGGCGAACATGCCGCTGGGCAACGCGAATCTCACCGATCAGGAGGCCTGGGATGTGGCGCTTTATATCGACAGCCAGGAGCGTCCGCAGGACCCGCGCTGGCTGGGCAGCGTCGAGGCGACGCGCTGGGCGTTCCACAACAATGTCAGCACCTATGGGCTCGAGATGCCCAGCGGTCTGATGGGCGACACTGGCGCGCCGCTCGAGAAACCCGCGCCGCAGCCCTGGGCCAACTGGAGCAGCCCCTGGAAGCCGGCCGAGTAGGAGGCGGGGCCCGGGGTCGGCCCCGGTTGGCAACATGCATGAGGGGCGGAGATCGCCCCGCTTGCCCCGGGCCGGAGGGAAGGGTGCAATGCCGCCCGGGCTGAGGCCGCTTGGCTGCGGCGAGCCCTGCGCGTTCCGGTTTCGGCAACGCGCGGTTTCGCGAACGCCCCCTGCCGCGCCCGGCCCGCGCGCCTATCTTCCGCAGAGCGCCGATCTGACGGCGGGACGGGAGAGAGGGCATGACCTCGGGACTTCACCACGTGACGCTCATCACCCGACGGGTGCAGGCGAATGTCGACTTCTACGCGGGCTTTCTTGGCCTGCGGCTCGTCAAGCGCACGGCCGGGTTCGAGGATGGCGAGCAGCTTCATCTCTTCTACGGTGACGGCGGGGCCTCGCCCGGCTCGCTGGTGAGCTTTCTCGTCTGGGAGGACGGGGCGCCGGGGCGCGTCGGCCATGGCCAGGTGGCGGAGATCGCCTTCGCGATCCCGCCTGCGTCGGTGGGCGACTGGCTCACCCGGGCGCTCGATCACAGGGTGCGTTCCGACGGTATCTCGCGCGAGTTCGGCGAGACGGTGCTGCGGCTTCGTGACCCCGACGGGGTGATCGTGAAGCTGGTGGCGGCGGATCTGCCGCCCGATGTGCCCTGGGGCCGGGCGCCTGCGCGGCTGCGCGGGGTGACGCTCTGGTCGGAGCGTCCGGCGGAGACGGCGGCGTTTCTTGCGCGCTTCGGCTATCGTGCGGGGCCGGTGGAGGGGGGCGTGCAGCGGCTGGTGTCGCAGCGGGATGCGATCGACATCCGCGATGCGGGGGGCTTTGTCGAAGGGCTTCCGGGCACCGGAACGGCCGATCACGTGGCGTTGCGGATGGCCGATGATACGGCTCTCGCGGCGGCGCAGGCGGCCCTCACCGCCGACGGGCCGGTGACAGCGCACGACCGGCTCTATTTCCGCTCGCTCTATGTGCGGGAACCTGGGGGCGCGCTGATCGAGCTTGCAACCGACGGGCCGGGATTTGCCGTGGACGAGGCCCCGACGGCACTGGGGCAGACGCTCCGCATTCCGCCCCACATGACGGACCGCGCGGCGGATCTCGCCGCGATGCTGCCGCAATTCGCCCTGCCGGGCGAGGAAAGGAGACCCATGCGAGACCTGCCGTTCGTTCACCGCTTTCACACCCCCGACGATGCCGATGGCTCGGTTCTGCTGCTGCTCCACGGTACGGGCGGCCATGAGGCGAGCCTGATGCCGCTCGCCCGGCGGCTCGCGCCGCGTGCAACGCTTCTGGGCGTGCGGGGCCGGGCCACCGAGGAGGGCATCGCGCGCTGGTTCCGGCGGATCACTCCGACCTGCTTCGATCAGGCCGACATCCGTGCCGAAGCGGAGGCCTTCGCGGCGTTCCTGGAAGGGGCAGTTGCGGGCTACGGGCTCGATCCGGCGCGGATCACCGCGCTGGGCTATTCCAATGGCGCGAACTTCGCCGCTGCGCTGATGGGGCTCCATCCCGGCCTGCTGCAACGGGCGATCCTGCTCCGGCCGATGGCGGCGCTCGACGATCTGCCGGAGGCCGATCTCGCCGGCGTGGAAGTGCTGAGCCTCTCGGGAGAGCGTGACCCTTACGGGCGGTTCGCGCCGCGGCTCGAACAGTGGCTCGCCGCACGGGGGGCGGATCTCACCGCGGAGGTGCTGGCCGCGGGGCATGAGCTCACGGATGCAGATCTTGCGCGGGCCGGGGTCTGGCTCGCGCGGACAGGGGCCGCTGCGGCGTGACCCAAGAGATGCCTTCACCGTGAAAATGACGCTTTTCACGGTGAGGTTCCGACGCCCCGGTTGAAGGGGCTGGAATTTCTGCGAAGACCGGCCTGCAAAGGGCCGGTCTTTCGCGTCTCGCGTTTGCTTTTTCGGGGTGGCTCGAGGTGCCTCAGAGGCTTGTGGCGAAGCCCGCGAGGAAACTCCTGAGCTGGTCGCGGATCGCCTCGTCGGCGAGCGCGCCGCTATCGTCGAAGACCTTGCCCGCGCGAGAGACCATGAGCTTCTGGCCGAACCAGGGCCGGGTGCCGAGGGTGCGCAGGACCGGGAGCCAGTGGGCCTGGGCGAGCACGGTGCCGAAGCCGCCGGGCGATGCGCCCATCACTGCGACGGGCTTGTCGCGGAAGGCCGCGCCGCCGTCGCCGCGCGACATCCAGTCGAGCGCGTTCTTGAAGACGCCCGGCACGCCGTTGTTGTATTCCGGGGTCACGAGCAGCAGGCCATCAGCGGCGGCGAGCTGTTTCTGGAGGGTCACGACCGCCTCGGGCAGGCCGTCGCGGGCCTCGTCATCGGCATTGTAGAGCGGCACGCCGGCGATCGAACCGATCTCGATCTCGACGCCCTCGGGGGTGGCTCCGGCGGCGGCGTGCAGGAGCGCCGTGTTGTAGGAGCCTTTCCTCAGGCTGCCACTGAGGCCGAGAATGCGGGTCATGGTCGTCTCCTTGTCATGCGCCGTCCGGCGCGGGCGCCGGGGCAGGTGAACAGCACCCGGGGGCGGGGCGCAAGGGCCGCCGCCCCCGGGCGGGGTTCAATCGAGCGGTTTCAGCCGCGCCTCGATCCGGGCGCGCTGGTCTTCGAGGAAGGGGGGCAGGGAGAGGCCCTCGCCCATCGTCTCGCGGGGCTCGTCCACGTCGAAGCCCGGTCCGTCGGTCGCGATCTCGAAGAGGACGCCGCCCGGTTCACGGAAGTAGAGCGAGCGGAAATAGTAGCGTTCGACTTCACCGGAATTCGGCACGCCGAGCTCGCGGAGCCGGGTTGCCCAGGCGGTGAGCGTTTCCGGGTCCGGGGTGCGGAAGGCGACATGGTGCACCGCGCCTGCGCCCTGCTGCGCCACCGGCAGGCCGGGATCTTCGGTCACGTGGATCTCGGCCGCGGCGCCGCCCGCGCCCGTCTCGAAGATGTGGATCACCGGCCCGCTGCCGCCGGGGGCGGCGCACTCGCCCTTGCGGCGGAAGTTCATCACGCCGGTGAGGACGGCTTCGGTGGGGGCAAGCCGCGGCACCGACAGGGTAACGGGACCGAGGCCGAGGATCTGGTGCTCCATCGGAACCGGGCTTCGTTCCCAGGGGTGGCCCGGGCGGCCCGGATCGGCGGTGAAGCGCAGGCGCTGGCCTTCCGGATCCTCGGCGTCGAGCGTGGCGCGCCCGGCGGTCTCGGTAATGGCGCCGGGCGAGAGGCCGGCGTCGCGCAGGCGTGCCGCCCAGTAGTCGAGGCTCGCCTCGGGCACGCGCAGGCCGGTGCGGCCGATCGCGCGGGTGCCGCGGCGTTCGGGGCCGACGGGCCAGTCGAAGAAGGTGATGTCGCTGCCCGGGCTGCCGGCACCATCGGCGAAGAAGAGGTGATAGGCGGAGGTGTCATCCTGGTTCACCGTCTTCTTTACGCGCCGGAGCCCGAGGGTGCCGGTGTAGAAGCGGTTGTTGGCGGCGGCGTCGGCGGTGATCGCCGTGAGGTGGTGAAGTCCTGTGAGTTCCATGGGTGGTCCTCCTTTCCCGACTTGAATAAAGCGCGATGCGGCGCCTTGTGCAGGGGGCGGCGGGCCAACCGGGTGTTCGCGCGGGAGAAACGGCGGGGTCTTGCCCGGCGTGGCCGCACCGGGGCGATTTCCTGCGCGGAGGCAATTCCCCCGGTGGCGGTTTTGCGGCAGGCTTGCGCCATGAAATGGACGCTCAATGATATCGAGACCTTTTTGGCGGTGATCGAGGCCGGGAGCATTTCCGGCGCGGCGGCGCGGGCCAATCTGGCGAAATCGGTGGTGAGCAAGCGGGTGAGCGCCTTCGAGCAGGCGCTGGGCACGCCGCTTTTCACCCGCCATGCCGGGCGCATTGCGCCGACTGACGGGGCGCTCGCGCTGGCGGAACGGCTGCGCCCGGCGCTGGCCGAACTGGTCGCCGCGGCGGAAGGGGCTGCCTCGGGGCCGCGCGGCCTGCGCGGGCGCCTGGCGATCTCGGCGCCGATGAGCTTCGGGATCCGCCATCTCGGGCCCGTCGTCGCGGATTTCGCCGTCGCGCATCCCGATCTCGAGATCGTGCTCGATTATGACGATCAGATCACGCGGCTGGCCCCGGCAGGCTTCGATGTCGCAGTGCGGATCGGGGTGCTGGCCGACAGCACGCTTGTCGCGCGCAAGCTTTGCGAGGACCGGCGGGCGGTGGTGGCGAGCCCCGGATACCTTGCGCAGCATGGGGCGCTCGAGTCTCCGGCGGATCTCGCGCGCCATCGGGCGATCAACTATCTCAACCTCAGGCTCGGCGATGTCTGGAGCTTTCCGGCGGAGGTGCCGCTGCCGCAGCCCGGCCGTATCAGCACCAACAACGGCGAGGCGATCCGCGACATGGCGCTCGCCGGGCTCGGCCTCGCGCTGCTGCCGCTCTTCATCGTGCATGATGCACTGGGGTCGGGCCGGCTCGTGCAGGTGCTGCCGGAGCTCGCGCCCGAACCGCTGCCGATCAGCGCGGTCTGGCCGCCCGCCCGGCCGATGCCGGGCAAGGTGAGGCTCTTCGTCGATCACCTTGCCGGAGCCTTCGGCGGCACCCCGCCCTGGCAGGTGGCGGCAGGTCAGGGTTAACCGCTCGCATCTTTACCTTTGCTCAATCTTTGAGGACCTGAGTGGATGGCACTCCGGCGCGGTCATGCCCCGAACGCCGGTTATTTCAGAAGACCATTTTTGCCGGACGAAGGAGATTTTCGATGAGCAGAGTCCGCTGCCGTGGAGGCAGGCCATCCGGGATCGTGCAGAAGGGGAGCGGGGCGGGCTCGTGGCCGCGCACCGCGCGCCGGGGGCCGAGGCCGTGAGCGTCTTTCGCATCGTCTTTCAGTCGATCGTCGGCCTGCTCTTCGCCGGGCTCGCGATCATGGCGCTTTCACCGCTCATGGCGGGGTTCGCCGATGGGCAGGGGGCGGTCTGGCTGATGCTGTTGCCGCTGGCGGCCGTGACACTCCTCGTGGGCCTTGCCCCCACGCTCCGCCAGGCCTTCGGACGGGGGTGTCTTTGCGTCGGCGGCGCGATCTTCCTGCTGCCGATCTCGACGATGATCCTTTCGAGCGTTGTCTTCGTCGAGACTGTGGATGTGGCGGATAGCGCCGACACGGCCGTCGCGGCGGCCGGGGGCGCGCTTGCGGGCGGCATGATGACGGGGCTCGCCGGGGTCGTTGGCTTCTTCCTTGGCGGGTTCCTCCTGCTCCTGGGGCTCGTGCTGTCGCTCGGCGGGCGCAGGGAGGTCCTGGTCTTTCGGGGATGAGGCCAAGGTTCGAGCCGCGGCTTGCGCCGCGGCCCGGTTTTCGTGGGAAAGGTCAGCCGAGGGTCGGCATGACGAACTCGGCATCGGTGCGCTGGCCGGTGGGCCAGCGGAGCGTCGTCGTCTTGATGCGGGTGTAGAAGCGGATGCCTTCCATCCCGTGGATCGCGTGATCGCCGAAGATGGAGGCTTTCCAGCCGCCGAAGCTGTGGAAGGCCATCGGCACCGGGATCGGCACGTTCACGCCCACCATGCCGACCTCGATGTCCTGGGCGAAGGCGCGCGCGGTGTCGCCGTCGCGGGTGAAGATCGCGGTGCCGTTGGCATACTGGCAGGAGGAAATGAGATCGACCGCCTCCTGATAGCTGTTGCTGCGCACGACCGAGAGCACGGGGCCGAAGATCTCTTCCTGCCAGACCGACATCTCGGGGGTCACGTTGTCGAGGAGCGTGCCGCCGATGTAGTAGCCGTTCTCGTAGCCCTGCTTGTCCTGACGGAAGCTACGACCGTCGGTGACGACCTTGGCGCCTTGGGCTTCGCCCTTGTCGATCAGGCCGCGGATGCGCTCAAGCGCCTGCTGGGTGACGATCGGACCCATCTCGGAGGCGGTGTCGGACGCCGGGCCGACCTTCAGCGCCTCGATCTTCGGCACGAGGCGCTCGATCAGCGCGTCCGCCACCGCGTCCGTCACCGGGACCGCGACGGAGATCGCCATGCAGCGCTCGCCCGCCGAGCCGAAGGCTGCGCCCATCAGTGCGTTGGCCGCCATGTCGAGATCGGCGTCGGGCATGATGACGGCGTGGTTCTTCGCCCCTCCGAGCGCCTGGACGCGCTTGCCGTTGGCGCTGCCGGTCTCGTGGATGTACTTTGCAATCGGGGTCGAGCCCACGAAGGAGATCGCGGCGACATCGGGGTGGTGGAGCAGGGTGTCGACGGCGAGCTTGTCCCCCTGAATGACGTTGAAGACGCCTGCGGGCAGGCCCGCTTCGGTCAGCCATTCCGCCATCAGCAGCGAAGCGGAAGGATCGCGTTCGGAGGGCTTCAGCACAAAGGTGTTGCCGCAGGCCAGCGCCACCGGGAACATCCACATCGGCACCATGGTCGGGAAGTTGAAGGGCGTGATGCCCGCGACCACGCCGAGGCTCTGGCGGATGTTGTAGGTGTCGACGCCGGTGCCGACGTTTTCGGAAAAGTCGCCCTTGAGATGCGTGGGCACGCCCACAGCGAACTCGACGACCTCGAGGCCGCGGGTCACTTCGCCGAGTGCATCGTCATGCGTCTTGCCATGTTCGGAGGAGATGGCGCGGGCGAGCTCGTCGGCGCGCTCCCAGAGGATCGACTTGAAGCGGTCGAGGATACGCGCGCGGCGGAGCGCGGGGGTCTTCGACCAGGCTGGCCAGGCAGCGCGGGCGGACGCAACGGCGGTATTCACTTCCTCGACAGAGGCGAGCGCCACGGTTTTGCTGCTCTCACCGGTCGCCGGGTCGAAGACCGGCTGGCTGCGGCCCGAGGTTCCGGCCACGCGGGCGTTGTCGATATAGTGGGCGATCTCGATCATTGGTGCGCTCCCTTTGCGATCCTGTGTCGTCTGGGGCGGAAGGTATGTTTGCAGCGGTGCGGGGTAAATGGTAGTCTTTGGAAGTTAGTTATGCGTATTTGCATAACATGGCGCTTGCAGAGCATGGCAGCGGAGGCCGGGCGGCGATGGACTGGGAGGATGCGCGGCTGTTTCTGACCGTGGCGCGCGAGGGCCGCCTTCTGGGCGCGGCGAAGCGGCTCGGGATCAACCAGTCGACGCTGAGCCGGCGCCTCACGCATCTCGAGCGCGATCTTCAGACCACGCTGGTGGTGCGGGGGCCGCAGGGCTGTGCGCTGACCGCGGAGGGGCAGGCCCTTGCCCAGCGGCTCGAGCGGGCGGAGGATGCCCTGCTCGAGGGCGAGGCGCTCTTTCGCGACCGATCGACGCGGGTTTCGGGCACGGTGCGGATCGGTACTCCGGATGGCTTCGGGGTGCATTTTCTCGCCCCGCGGCTCAATTGGCTCGCCACCCGGCACCCGGACCTCGCCCTGGAGCTGGTGCCGGTGCCGCGCAGCTTCTCGCTCTCGCAGCGGGAGGCGGATGTCGCGATCATCGTCGGGCGGCCGGAGCGCGGGCGGGCGGTGGTGAGCCGGCTCACGGATTATTCGCTCGGGCTCTATGCGGCGCAGGACTATCTCGCGGAGATGGGCGCGCCCAAGGCGCCGGAGGATCTCGCGGCCCACCGGCTCGTGGGCTACGTCGAGGATCTGCTCTATGCCCGTACGCTCGACTATGCCGCGGAGTTCTTCGGTGCCTTGCCGCCGCGGATCGCGATCTCGAGCGCGCTCGGGCAGTTCGAGGCGGTGCGGGCGGGGGCGGGCGTCGGTGTACTCCACGACTATATCGCGCGGAAAGAAGCCGGCCTCGTGCGGCTCATGCCGGAGATCTCGGTGCGGCGCTCCTACTGGCTCGCCTATCACGAGAGCCAGCGGGCCATTCACCGGGTGCAGGCGGTGGTAAGCTTCATCAAGGCTGCGGTTGCGCGCGAGCCGGGCTGGGTGATCGACGGGAGCGGGGGGCCGGGCGCTCAGGCGAGCGCGGCGAGACCTTCCCAGACGAGATAGACCGAGAGCACGAAGAGCGTCACCTGGATGAAGGCGATGTAGATCCGGTCGGGCAGCCACTGGGTGATCTTGCGACCCGTCAGAACACCCGCCGCGGCGATGGCCGCCATGGCGAAGAACCCCTTCCAGGCGAAGTCATGCATCAGGCCGACGGCGGCATAGGCCGGCAGCTTGCAGAGATTGACCGCGGCAAAGACGATGGTGACGGTGCCGGCGTAGTTCATCTTGGGCAGGCCCTGGGGCAGCACGAAGGCCTGGAAGGGCGGGGCCCCCGAATGCGAGATGAAGCTGGTTATGCCGGTGAGGATGCCCCAGAACACGCCCTTGCGCGCATCAAACGGATGCGGCGCCGTCTGGGCGCGCAGTTTTCGCACCGTGGCCTGGATGCAGTAGGAGAGGCCGATCGCGCCGGTCAGGAGCGTTGCGAGCGGCCCCGAGAGCCAGCCTGCGAGCAGAGCCGCGATGGCGACGCCCGCGGCGCCGGCAGGGATCAGCACCTTGAGGTTCGGCGTGGAATATTCGTGGCGGTAGAGCCATACGCCGAAGACGTCGCTCGCGATATAGACCGGCAGCAGCACGCCCGCTGCGGTGAGCGGGTCCATCCAGATCGAGAGGAGCGGGATCGCCAGCGCAGCGGCGGAAGAGAGCCCGCCCTTCGAGGTGCCGACGATGAACGCCGCGAGTGCGTAGAGCGCGAAATGGTCCAAGGAGGAACGCTCCGTGTCTGGGGGGTCAGGTGCTCGAGCGCGCGACGAAGAGGCCGGGCAGGATCGCATCGCCGCTCCGTTTGCCCTCGAGGATTTCGACCAGCGCCTCGGCCATGTTGGTGATCGGCTGGCGGTAGGTGGTGAGCCCATAGGCGGGCGAGGCCGCGAGCGGGATGTCGTCGAAACCGGTGACCGCGATGTCCTCGGGCACGCGGAGGCCGAGCCGATGGCGCAGGCCGTCCATCGCGCCGATGGCGATGATGTCGTTCTCGCAGACCAGCACATCGGGCATCTCGGCCGGGGCGCGGCCCTCGAGCGCGGGCAGGATGCCGTCGATCGCGCAGAGGAAATCATACTGGGAGACATGGATCGCGGGCGGAGTCGTGCCGGTCCTTTCACGCCAGTAGGCGAGGAAGCCCGGCTTGCGGTCGAGCTTGGCGCTCTGGGTATCCGGGCCGGCGACAAAAAGCGGCCGGCGGCGGCCTCGGGCGAGCAGGTGATCGGCAATCGCGCGCATGGCGGCCTGGTCGTCGCAGGCGATGTTGAGCGTGTTGGGGTTCTGGCTCAGGCGGGCGAAGATGATGAGCTTCTTCACCCGGCGCGCACCGAGTGCGGTGTGAAGCGCGCGGTCGTCGAAGCGGGTGCCGATGACGACGGCGGCATCGACGCGGCGCTGGCTCGCGGCGAGGAGCGCAGAGGAAGCGTCGGCATCGCCCGTCATGTTGACAAGCAGCGTGCCCCAGCCCTCGCGGCGCAGGATGCGCGTGAGCCGCTCGAGCATGACGAGCTTGTGGGGATTGGAGAAATCGTCGGTAACGATCGCAACGAGGTTCGAGCGGTCGGAGGCAAGCGAGGCGGCGAGCAGGTCCGGCGCATAGCCCAGACGCTCGGCTGCGGCGAGTACCTTCTGTCGGGTCTTCTTGGAGATCGAGGCGTCCTTCTTGAAGGCGCGCGCGACCGTCCAGCGCGAAACGCCCGCTTCGGCGGCCACATCGTCGGCGGTCACCGTGTCGCTCTCAAAGAACCTGCTGTCGTCCATGCGCTCTCCCGTTGGGGGCAGGATAGCCTGCGGGGCGGGGCGCGGAAAGGAGTTTGCACGCGAGTGCAAATTATTCTTGCACGCGCGTGCAGATTCGGCGATGGTTGGAAAAACGAGATGCAGAAGCATCTGAATCGGGAGGTATCGCTAGAATGCTCGGGGTCGCCCTGCTCGGGGCTGGTCGTATCGGCCAGGTCCATGCAAAATCCATCACCGCGAACGAAGGCTGCCGGCTCATCGCCGTGGCGGACGTGTTCGAGGAGGCCGCGCGGACGCTTGCGGCGGCCTATGGTGCCGAGGCGCGGAGCGTCGAGGCGATCCTCGCCGATCCGGCGGTGGAGGCGGTGCTCATCGCCACCTCGACGGACACCCATTCCGATCTGATCGAGGCCGCGACCGCCGCCGGCAAGGCTGTGCTCTGCGAGAAGCCGGTGGATCTCTCGCTCGAGCGTGCGCTTGCCTGTCTCGGCCGGGTCGAGGCGTCGGCGCGGCCGGTGATGGTTGGCTTCAACCGCCGGTTCGATCCGAATTTCGCCGCGCTCAAGGCCGCATTCGATGCGGGCGAGATTGGCAAGGGGGAGCTTCTCTCGATCACCTCCTTCGATCCCGCGCCGCCCCCGGTTTCCTACATCAAGGTCTCGGGCGGGCTTTTCCGCGACATGATGATCCATGACTTCGATATGGCCTGCTGGATCATGGGCGGGGCGCCCGCGACCGTGAGCGCCGTCGGCTCCGCGATCGTCGACCCGGAAATCGGTGCGGCGGGTGATGTGGATACCGCGGTGGTGACGCTCACCTGGGCCGACGGGCGGATTGCCGTGATCCGCAATTCGCGCCGGGCGGCTTACGGCTATGACCAGCGCGTCGAACTGCTGGGCTCCGAGGGGTTGCTCGCGGCGCAGAACGTGCTGGAGAACACGGTGGAGAAAACCACCGCGGCGGGGAAGGTTTCGGCCAAGCCCGAGTTCTTCTTCCTCGAGCGCTACATGCGGGCCTATGAGATCGAGTGGACGGCTTTCGTCGAGGCGCTGAAGGCAGGCGCGGCGATGCCGGTTTCGCTGGCCGAGGGGGTCGCGGCGCTGGCCTGCGCCGAGGCGGCGACGCGCTCGGCGGCGACGGGCGCGCGGGTCTCGATCACGCCGGACATGCTGGGAGCCGCATGATGCGCGCGGTCGGCTGCTGCACCTGGATCTTCGGCGGGGAGCCGCTCGAAGCCGTAGCCGAGCGCGTTCGGCGCGCGGGGCTCGATGGGGTGGAGCTGCATGGGGACATGGCGGGGATCGACCCGGCCGCGGCGCGCACGATCTTCCGAGACTGCGGCCTCCGGATCTTCTCGATCACTCCTGGGGATGCCGACATCTCGCATCCCGATCCGGCGCTCCGCGCAGAGGCGCTCGGCTATTACACGCGACTGGTCGACTGGGCTGCGGAACTGGGGCGGGGGGCAGAGCTGCCGCGTGTCTCCTGTCACGGGCAGGTGACGCGGATCCGGCCGGTCTCGAGCCAGGCGGAGGAGGATGCGCTGCTCGTCGGGAGCGTGCGGCAGATTGCCGCGAAGGCCGCCGGGCGCGGCCTTGAGGTCGTCTTCGAAATCCTCAATCGCTACGAGAGCCATCAGGTGCGCACCGTGGCCGAGGGGCTTGCGCTTCTCGAGGCGGTGGGGGCGGAGAACCTCGCGCTGCTGCCAGATGCCTATCACATGAACATCGAGGAGGCGGATCCGGCGGCGGCGCTGCGCGCGGGCGGAGCGCGGATCGGGCTCTATCACGCGGCGGATTCGAACCGCGGTGCGGTGGGCGACGGTCATACGGATTTTGCCGCCCAGATCTCGGCGCTCGATGCGATCGGCTATGATGGACCGATCATCCTCGAGCCTGCCGCCCCCGGTCCAGACCCCTTCAATACCGACAAGGGCGCGGGCTTCCGGGACGTGCTCGAGGCCCAGCTCGCGCGGTCGGCTACGGCCCTGCGCGCGCTCGGTACCTGAATTCGGCTCCGGCCGGATCCGCGGGGCCGGGAACGGCCGGGCCTGCGGCAGACTAAAAACTGAAGAGTTCCTAGGGAGGGAATCATGAAGAAAACCATTGCAGCCTTGCTGGCGGCGACGGCAATCGGCGCCGCGGCCCCGACGCTTGCCGCCGACATCATCGTCGTGGCCCATGGCCAGGCGAACGACCCGTTCTGGTCGGTGGTGAAGAACGGCGTCGAGAAGGCGGCGCAGGACACCGGTGCCACGGTCGATTACCGCTCGCCCGAGACCTTCGACATGGTGGCGATGAGCCAACTCATTGATGCGGCGGTCAACCAGGAGCCGGACGGGCTCGTGGTCTCCATTCCCGATGCCGATGCGCTCGGGCCTTCGATCCAGCGCGCTGTCGAGGCGGGCATTCCGGTCATCTCGATGAACTCGGGTTCGGATGTCTCCAAGGAGCTCGGTGCGCTGCTCCATGTCGGCCAGGACGAGCGCGACGCGGGCGAGATCGCCGGTCAGGCGCTGGCGGAAATGGGCGGCACCAAGGGGATCTGCGTCAACCAGGAGGTTGGCAACGTCTCGCTCGACCTGCGCTGCGAGGGCTTTATCGAGGGGTTCGGCGGCAATGCGGTCGTCCTGCCCACCGGCAATGATCCTTCCGAAGTCGAGGCCAAGGTGCGCGCAGCCCTGGAGGCTGACCAGGACATCGACACGGTGTTGGCGCTCGGCGCATCGACGGCCGGCGAGCCCTCGGTCGCGGCGGTGAAGGCGGTCGGACGGGGCGGCGGAGACGTGAAGGTCGCGAGCTTCGACCTCTCGGCGGGCTTCCTTGAGGCGGTTGACGCGGGCGATGCGGCCTTTGCGATCGACCAGCAGCAGTTCCTCCAGGGCTACCTGCCCGTGGCCTTCCTCGCGCTCAATGCGGAATACGGCCTTATTCCGGGTGGCAACGTTCCCTCCGGCCCGAACCTCATCACCGCCGACAAGGCCGCCCAGGTGATCGAGCTCTCGGCCCAGGGCATCCGCTGATCGAGAAGATCCGCGCCGGGCGCGGGCGGCCCTGACGCCGCCCCGCCCCACGAGAACCCCAGGGAGGATACCCATGTCTGCGGATAGCGCACCCGTAACCGATGAGCGGCTACGGGAGGAAACGACCATTGCCCGGCTGATGAAGCGGCCCGAACTCGGGGCGATCGCGGGCCTTATCCTCGTCACCGGCTTCTTTCTGGTAACGGCGGACCGGACCATGTTCACGCTTTCGGGTGTGATGAACTTCCTCACGCCCGCCGCGCAGCTCGGCATTCTGGCGATCGGTGCCGCGATGCTGATGATCGGCGGCGAGTTCGACCTCTCCATCGGTTCCATGGTGGCGTTTGCCGGCATGATCTTCGGCGCGCTGGTGGTGAACGCGGGCCTGCCGCTCATCGTTGCAATTCCGCTCACGCTCTGTGCGGCGGCGCTGATCGGCGTCATCAACGGCCAGCTCACGATCCGCACCGGACTGCCCTCGTTCATCGTGACGCTCGCCCTCCTCTTCATCCTGCGCGGGCTGACGCTCGTCGGGCTCAAGTTCCTGACCGGCGGCTCGACCCAGCTTCGCGGCGTGCGCGATGCAGTCGAGGGTGATTTTCTCGCCCCGCTCTTCTCGGGGGAGGCCTTCAAAGGCCTGTTCGTGATGCTCGGGAAGATGGGGCTTGTCGATACCTTCAAGTCGGGCCTGCCGAAGGTGCCGGGCGTGCCGGTGGAGATCCTCTGGTTCGTGGGGCTTGCGCTCGCCGCCACGTGGGTGCTGCTGCGCACGCCGATCGGCAACTGGGTCTTCGCCTCCGGTGGCGATGCAAATGCTGCGGCCAATTCGGGCGTGCCGGTACGCAAGGTGAAAGTCGCGCTCTTCATGTTCGCCGCCTGCTGCGCCGCGCTTCTCGCGATCATGCAGGTGATGGACGCGGGTTCGACAGACGCGCGCCGGGGCTTTCAGAAGGAGTTCGAGGCGATCATCGCGGCGGTGATCGGTGGCTGCTTGCTCACCGGCGGCTACGGCTCGGCGATCGGCGCCTTCTTCGGGGCGATCATCTTTGGCATGGTCGTGATCGGGCTCACCTACACGGATATCGACCAGGACTGGTTCCAGGTGTTCCTGGGCGGAATGCTGCTGCTCGCCGTGATCTTCAACAACGTGATCCGCAAGCGTGTGACGGGGGAGCGCTGAGATGACCCAGGATTCGGCCTTTCACCACGGCGACGCGACGGATGCGAAGCCCATTGTCGAGATGCGCGACATCGAGAAGCACTTCGGCAACATCATCGCTCTGGCGGGCGTGAGCTTCGATGTGCGCGCGGGCGAGTGCCACTGTCTGCTGGGCGATAACGGCGCGGGCAAGTCGACCTTCATCAAGACCATGTCGGGGGTCCACAAGCCTACCCGTGGCGAGATCTACTTCGAGGGGCGCCACATGAATTTCGACAGCCCGCGGGATGCGATGGAGGCGGGTATCGCCACCGTCTTCCAGGATCTCGCGATGATCCCGCTGATGAGTGTTTCCCGCAACTTCTTCATGGGGCGGGAGCCCACGAAGGGCGTGGGGCCGTTCAAGCGGCTCGATATCGCCAAGGCCAATGCCGATACGGTGGAGGCGATGCGGCAGATGGGGATCAATCTCCGTGGACCGGACCAGGCGGTGGGCACGCTCTCGGGCGGTGAGCGGCAGACGGTGGCGATCGCGCGGGCGGTCTATTTCGGGGCCAAGGTGCTCATTCTTGACGAGCCGACCTCGGCGCTCGGGGTGCGGCAGACCTCGAACGTGCTCGCGACCATCGACCGGGTGCGCAAGCAGGGCGTCGGCGTGGTCTTCATCAGCCACAACGTGCGCCATGCCCTTGCGGTGGGCGACCGGTTCACCGTTCTCAACCGCGGCCGGACGCTCGGCACGGCGAAACGCGGCGAGATCCGGGCCGAGGAACTGCAGGACATGATGGCCGGCGGCCAGGAGCTCGCGCAGCTCGAGGGCTCGCTGGGCGGCACGATCTGAGTCCGGCGTTCCTCCGGGGGGTGGGTCTCCTGGGCGCCTTTTCAGCAGAGAAACGGAAGATCCGACATGATCCGTCCCATGCCAAAAGAACCTCTTGGCGTCGCGCTGATCGGCAGCGGCTTCATGGGCAAGTGCCACGCGATGGCCTGGCGCAACGTCGCGGCCGTCTTCGGCGGGGCACATCCCCGGCTCGAGATCCTCTGCGATATGCCGGAGGCGCACGCCCAAGCGCAGTCGCGGCAGTTCGGCTTTGCCCGGGCCACCGCGGACTGGACCGCGGCGGTCTCCGATCCGGCAGTCGACGTCATCTCGATCACGCTGCCGAACGGCTTGCACCGGCCTGTCGCCGAGGCGGCCCTCGCGGCGGGCAAGCATGTCTGGCTGGAAAAGCCGATGGCGCTCACGCTTGAGGACGCCGCGGCGATGGCAGAGGCCGCCGCTGCCCGGCCCGGTCAGGTGACCCTTCTGGGCTACAACTACCTGCGGTCGCCGGCCTTCCAAGCGGCCCGGAACCTCGTCGCGGGCGGCGCGATCGGACGGCCGCTGGCCTTCCGCGGCATCTACGATGAGGACTATTCCGCCGACCCCTCCCTCCCCTGGTCGTGGCGGATGACTCACGAGGGCGGTGGGCTCGGGGCGCTGGGCGACCTCGGCTGCCACCTCGTGAGTCAGATGCTGGCGCTGATGGGGCCGGTTGCTGAGGTCACGGCGCTCACCCAGATCGCGGTCGCGGAGCGCCCCTCTCCCGAGGGGATGAAGGCGGTCGAGAACGAGGACGCGGCGCTTGCGCTCCTCCGCTTCGCCTCGGGCGCGCAGGGCTCCTTCGCTACCTCGCGGGTGGCGCGCGGGCGCAAGTGCCGTCTGCAGTGGGAGGTTCACGGCACGGAGGGCACGCTCGTCTTCGATCAGGAGAACATGAACGAGCTCTGGCTGCATCGGGCGGGCGACGCCGGGTTCACCCGGCATCTGACCGGGCCAGACCAGCCGGACTTCGCTGCATTCTGTCCGGCGCCAGGGCATAATTTCGGCTTCAACGAGCAGAAGGTCATCGAGGCGCGCGACCTGCTGTCGACGATCGCCGGCGGGCCGGCGGCCGGGCCGGACTTCGCAGCCGGGCTCGCGATCGAGCGCATCATTCACGCCATGGCGGCCTCCGGGGGCCGTCCGGTCCGTCTCTGAGGCGGGAAGGGGAACAGGATGAAGACACTGGATGTGATTACGATTGGTCGTTGTTCGGTTGACCTCTACGGGAGGCAGGTTGGCGGCCGTCTCGAGGACATGGGGTCCTTCGAGAAGTATATCGGCGGATCGCCGACGAACATTGCGTGCGGGACATCTCGGCTGGGTCTGCAGACCGGGGTGATCACCGGGGTTGGCGACGAGCACATGGGCCGCTTCATCCTCGAGGAGCTGGCACGCGAGGGTGTGGACACGCGGGGCGTGAAGGTGGACCCGGAGCGTCTGACGGCGCTGGTACTGCTGGGGATCAGGGACGAGACGCAGTTTCCGCTGATCTTCTACCGCGAGAACTGTGCTGACATGGGGCTCTCGGAGGCCGATATTGACGAGGATTTCATCGTCGGGGCACGGGCGGTGGTGGCGACGGGGACGCATCTGAGCCATCCGCGGACGGAAGCTGCGGTTCTGAAGGCGCTGGCGCTGGCGCGGAAGCATGGGGCCCGCACCGCGCTCGACATCGACTACCGTCCGAACCTCTGGGGGCTTGCGGGCCATGGGGCGGGCGAGAGCCGGTTCGTCGCGAGTGCGGCGGTGACGGAGAAGCTGCAGGCGCATCTGCCTCTCTTCGACCTGATCGTGGGGACGGAGGAAGAGTTCCACATCGCGGGGGGCACGACGGATACGGTGGCAGCGCTCCGCGCGGTGCGGGAGGTGTCCGATGCGGTTCTGGTCTGCAAGCGGGGGGCCGCAGGGGCGGTGGCCTTCGAGGGCGCGATCCCGCCGTCGCTCGACGCGGGCGAGCGGGGGCCGGGCTTTCCGATCGAGGTCTTCAACGTGCTCGGCGCCGGCGACGGCTTCTTCTCGGGCCTGCTGAAGGGCTGGATGGAGGACGCGCCCTGGCCGCGGGCGCTCGAATACGCCAATGCCTGCGGGGCGTTCGCGGTCTCGCGCCACGGCTGCACTCCGGCCTATCCGAGTGCGGCGGAGCTTGAGTTCTTCCTGGCGCGCGGGGTGCGGCGACCGGATCTGCGCAATGATCCGGAGCTCGCGCAGCTCCACTGGTCGACGACGCGGCGGGGGCACTGGCCGGCGCTGCGGGTTTTTGCCTTCGACCATCGGGCGCAATTCGAGGAGATGGAGGGGGCGAGCCCGGCAAAGATCGGCGCCTTCAAGGCGCTCTGCCTCAAGGCGGCGCTCGAGGTACAGGAGGGGCGACCGGGCTATGGCATCCTCTGCGACAACCGGCTGGGGCGGCGGGCGCTCCATGCCGCGAGCGGCAGCGGGCTCTGGATCGGGCGACCCTGCGAGGATCCGGGCTCGCGGCCGCTGGCCCTCGAGCAGGAGCTTGGGCTCGACTGCGGCGGGCTCTCGGAATGGGCGAAGGAGAATGTCGTCAAGGTGCTCTGCTTCTGCCACCCGGAAGATGCGCCGGAACTGAGGGCTTGCCAGGAGCGCGAGGTGCGGCGGCTCTGGGAGGCGGCACGGCGCAACCGGCTGGAGTTCCTGCTCGAGATCATCCCCTCGAAGGTGGGGCCCTGCGACGAGACGACGGTGGCGACGCTGATCGGTCAGTTCTATGCC
The DNA here is from genome assembly GCF_043226085.1 of Amaricoccus sp. B4. Lineage (NCBI taxonomy): Bacteria > Pseudomonadati > Pseudomonadota > Alphaproteobacteria > Rhodobacterales > Paracoccaceae > Amaricoccus > Amaricoccus sp. B4. The sequence continues at coordinate 1,687,311 of NZ_CP171225.1, read as the reverse complement.
GCAGGCATCTATCCCGACTGGTGGAAGCTTGAGCCGATGACCACGCGGGTGGCCTGGGAGAATACGATCGCGGCGATTGAGGCGCACGATCCGCATACCCGCGGCATCGTGGTGCTGGGGCTCGATGCGCCGGAGGCGGAGCTCGGGGCGAGCTTCTCCGTGGCGGCGGGCTTTCCGCTGGTGAAGGGCTTTGCGGTGGGCCGGACGATCTTCGGCAGCGTGGCGCGTGCGTGGATGAGGGGCGATCTGGACGACACGCTGGCGGTGGCGGAGATGGCGGAGCGGTTCCGGCGGCTCTGCGGGATCTGGGACGGGGCGCGGGCGGCAGCCGCGGCGCAGGAGGAACTGGCATGACGACGACACGGCTGACCGCGGCGCAGGCGATGATGCGCTGGCTTTCGGTGCAGATGATAGAGCCCTCGAGCAGCGAAGCGGAAGGGCAAGGAGATCCCGAGAGGTTCATCGAGGGCGTCTGGGCGATCTTCGGGCATGGCAACGTGGCGGGCATCGGCGAGGCGCTGCACGGGATCGGCGACGCGCTCCCGACCTGGCGAGGGCAGAACGAGCAGACGATGGCCCATGCCGCCATCGCCTACGCCAAGACGAAGAAGCGGCGGCGGGCCCATGCCGTGACCTCCTCGATCGGGCCGGGCTCGACCAACATGGTGACGGCGGCGGCCCTTGCGCATGTGAACCGCCTGCCGGTGCTGTTTCTCTGTGGCGATGTCTTCGCCAACCGCCGGCCGGATCCGGTGCTGCAACAGATCGAGGATTTCGACGACGGCACGGTTTCGGCGAACGACTGCTTCCGGCCGGTGGTGCGCTACTTTGACCGGATCCAGCGCCCCGAGCATCTGCTCACCGCCCTGCCGCGTGCACTGCGGGTGATGACGGACCCGGCGAACTGCGGCCCGGTCTGCCTCGCCTTCTGCCAGGACGTGCAGGCGGAGGCCTTCGACTGGCCGGAGAGCTTCTTTGCGCCGAAGGTCTGGCGGATCCGCCGGCCCGAGCCCGACCCGGTGGAGGTCGCGGAGGTGGCGGCGCTGATCCGGGCGGCCCGGGCGCCGGTGATCGTCTCGGGCGGGGGGGTGATCTATTCCGGGGCCGAGGCCGATCTCGCGGCCTTCGCGGCGCGCCACAACATTCCCTATGCCGAGACCCAGGCGGGCAAGGGGGCAAACGCGGCGGCGGACACGCGCAACTTCGGCTCGCCGGGGGTGACGGGCTCGGACTGCGCCAACGCTCTCTCCGCGCGCGCCGATCTGGTGATTGGGGTGGGCACGCGGTTCCAGGACTTCACCACCGGGAGCTGGACGGCCTTCACCAATCCGGAGCGGCAGCTCGTCTCGATCAATCTCCATGGCTATGACGCCAACAAGCACGGCGCGACGGGCCTCGTGGGGGATGCCAAGGCCTGCCTTGCGAAGCTCACCGCCGCGCTCGGAGATCACCGGGCGCCAGCCTTCGACGCGGGCTCCCGGCTTGACTGGCTGGCGGCGGTGGAAGCGGTGACGGCTGCCCGAGAGGCCCCGAACGCGCTGCCGTCGGATGCGCAGGTGATCGGCGCGGTGCAGCGGGTGGCGACAGAGGCCACTGTCGTGATGTGTGCGGCGGGCACGATGCCTGGGGCGCTGCAGGTGCTCTGGCAATCCGCGGCGGGCGGCTACCACATGGAATACGGCTATAGCTGCATGGGTTACGAGGTGGCAGGCGCGATGGGGATCAAGCTCGCGGCCCCGAAGAAGGAGGTGATCTGCTTCGTGGGCGACGGAAGCTACATGATGGCCAACTCCGAGCTCGCCACCGCGGTGATGCGGCGCATCCCTTTCACCGTCGTGCTGACCGACAACCGCGGCTACGGCTGCATCAACCGGCTGCAGCAGCAATGCGGCGGGGCCGAGTTCAACAACCTGTACAAGGACAGCAACGTCGCGGTTCAGCCCGAGATCGACTTCGTGGCGCATGCGGCCGCCATGGGGGCACATGCGGAGAAGGCCGCCGACATCGCCGAGCTCGAGGCGATGATCGTGGACGCGCGTAGCCGCGACGTGCCGAGCGTCATCGTCATCGAAACCGAGGCGCTCACCGGCGCAGGGGCGGGCGGGAGCTGGTGGGATGTGGCCGTTCCGCAGGCGGGCGGGCCGGAACGCCTCGAGGCGGCACGCGAGAGCTACAATGCCCGGCGGCAGATGCAGCGCATCTGCGACTGACCGTGGCCCAGGGAGACAGACAGATGATCCTCTACGGAACCAACCCCATCGCCTGGTCGAATGACGACGACCGGAGCATCGGCGCGCATCTCTCGCTCGACGACTGCCTGGGCGACTGCCGGACGATCGGCTTCGACGGCATCGAGAAGGGCCACCGGATGCCGGATGACGGCGCGGCGCTGAAGGCCAGGCTCGACGCCTACGGACTACGCTTCATTGGAACCTGGCATTCGACGAACCTGCTGGTGAACGATCTCGAGACGGAGAAGGCGGCGCTCCGGGTTACGATCGACATGGTGCGCGCGGCGGGGGGCGATCATGTCAACGCCTGCGAATGCTCCAACACCGTGCACGGCAGAGACGATGTGGCGGTGAACGACCGGCCGGTGATGAGCGACGCTGAATGGGCGCGGTTCTCGGCCGGCTACGAGGCGCTCTCGGCCTTTGCCGCGGCGCAGGGCATGGCGATGGGCTATCACCATCACATGGGCACGATCATCGAGAGTGCCGAGGACATCGACCGGTTCATGGCGATGGCCGGGCCCTGCACGCGGCTTCTGCTCGACACCGGGCACTGCACCTTCGGCGGCGCCGATCCGGCGGAGGTGGCGCGCAGATACATGGACCGGGTGAGCCATATCCATGCCAAGAACGTCCGGCCGGAGATCATGGCGGAGGTGCGCGCCCAGGGGCTCTCCTTCATCGAGGGTGTGCGGCGCGGGGCCTTTACCGTGCCGGGCGATCCGGAGGGCTGCGTCGCCTTCGCGCCGGTGCTGGAGATCGCGGCGGCGGCGGGCTATTCCGGCTGGCTGGTGATCGAGGCCGAGCAGGACAGTCTCGTGCGCACGCCGCTCCATTACCAGCGCATGGGTTTCGAGGCCCTGAAGGCGATGGCGCGGGCCTCGGGGCTCGACCAGAGCGTGGAGGCCTGAGGCGATGGCGGATCTGTTGCGCAGACCCTTCGGCACCCACGGCAAGGTGCACGAGATCACACCCGCCTCGGCTGGCTGGCGTCATGTCGGCTTCTCGCTTTACCGGCTCCGGGCCGGCGAGCGCGCGGCGGAAACCACCGGTGGCAACGAGGTGATCCTCGTGATGGTCGAGGGCAGGGCGGCGCTCTCGGGGGCCAGGCAGGACTGGGGCGTGCTTGGCGAAAGGATGGATGTCTTCGAGAAGACGCCGCCGCACTGTCTCTACCTCCCCGATGGCTGTGGCTGGGAGGCGACGGCCGAGACCGACTGCACCATCGCGGTCTGCGCCGCGCCGGGGCGGGGCGGGCACGGGCCGCGCCGGATCGGACCCGATGGCATCACGTTGACCGCGCGCGGCCAGGGCACCAACACGCGGCACATCAACAACATCGCCATGGAGGCCGAGGACTACGCCGACAGCCTGCTGGTGACGGAGGTCTTCACTCCTGCGGGCCATTGGTCGTCCTATCCCTCGCACCGCCACGACGAGGACGATTTCCCGCGCATCACCTATCTCGAGGAGACCTACTACCACCGCCTCAACCCGGCCTCGGGCTTCGGCATCCAGCGCGTCTATACAGATGACGGCAGCCTCGACGAGACCATGGCGGTCCACGACGGCGATGTGGTCCTCGTCCCCCGCGGCCACCACCCCTGTGGCGCCCCCTACGGCTTCGAGATGTATTACCTCAACGTCATGGCGGGCCCCCGCCGCAAGTGGCGTTTCGTCCCCGCCCCCGAAGTCGAGTGGATCATGAAACGGGACGCGTGAGAGGGGAGGGCCACAACGGCATCCCGAGGGCCACCCCCATCACCCGCGTCAGCTGACGCGCGCGGCGAAGACCTCCTTCTTCACGATGGCATGGACCCCCCAGTTGCCGTCGACGACCTGCGTGATGCCGAAATCCACACCGATCGACATGAGCGAGATCGCTTCGTCTTCCGTGAGATCCTTCGTTGTCATCAGGAAGTGACGCATCTTGCGGAAGGCGTCGCGCAGGGCGAGATCGACCGAGCTTTTCGAGTAGATCACCGACTGTGCGTCGGGGCCGAGATCTGCGAGGTAGTTCGGGTAGGAAAAGCCGTGGACCAGCCATTCTGTCTGGGTTTCGAGCATCGGATAATCGAGCTCCTCCAGAGGCGTGCCGGCGAGGTCGGCCTTCTTGTGGAGGACAAGCTGGAACGTGCCGGTGAGCGAGCATTCGATTGCGGTGCCGCAGAGCTCGCTGTCGCCCTGACTCGCGTGCGGGTCGCCAACGGAAAGCAGCGCGCCCTCGACCGAGACGGGGTAATACATCACCGCGCCCTTGCCGATACGCCAGTTGTCGATGTTGCCGCCGGTATAGCTCGGCGGGATTGTGTCGACGAAGTCGGCTTCGGCCGGCGCGAGGCCGAGTGTGCCGAAATGCGGGCGGATCGGCAGGCGGACACCCTTCAGCACATCGAAGTTGCGGCTGGTCTTTGAGTGATCGACGGGTACGCCGGGGTAGTCGATGGTGGTGTGGGTGACGCCGAAGGGATCGGTCTGCGGCACCCATTTGAAGTTGTAGACCGCCTCGGCCCAGCTTTTCGCACCGGTCACATCGACTTCGTAGATCGTCACCACCTCGCGCTTCTGGCCGCCGAGGAGGTCGTTATACTGGAAACCCCAGTTCGCGGCAGCGTTGGAGCCGAAGGCCTTGCCGGCAAAATCGGGATTGGCGGAGGGGCGTGGTTTCACGTCGAGGATGCGCACCTCGAGGATGTCTCCGGGCTCGGCGCCCTTCACATAGACCGGGCCGGTCATGATGTGGACGCCCTGGCCCTCGCCGGAGCCCTTCTTGTAGACGGCTGGATCGGTCGGTCCGGCGCCGCGGCGGTCGACGCCCTTGGTGTCCTTGGTCCAGAGATAGACGCTTTCGGCTCCCTCGTCGCCCTGGACCATGCGCTCGAGGTCATCGCCCGCGTGGTGGGTGAGGGTTTCGATCGTCACGATGTCGCCGCTCTCGATCTCGACGCGCGGCGGCAGCGACTTGCTGAAATAGCCCCAGTGCACGGTCTCGGCATTGGCGGGCAGGTAGTGATAGGCGGGCTGGCCGGGGGTGCGGGCGGCGGTCGCCTGGGCGAGTGCGGGGGTGACGAGGCTGAGCCCGCCCGAGCCGCCGACCGCGGCGAGCCCGCCTGCGGCGAAGAGGCCGCCCTTGAGGAAGCCGCGCCGCTCGGCGCTCAGGTCCTCGCGGAAACTGCGGTAGTGCTTCTCGAATTCGGGGCAGTTCACATCGTCACCGCGGCACATGGGGCTTGTTCTCCTGACAAGAGTTGCTGGTGATGCGAGCCTTGGCGGGCGGGGCTGGCCGCACAATGCGCGCAATACTCATGCGTTCAGAAGACAAGATTTTGTTCACTTCCAGTCAAACGCCGTTGTCCTGATGCTGTTATAGTGGGCATTGTCTCTTGAGTGCCCATGATTGGGCAGGCGTGCCGTCCGGAGGGGTCATGCATATCTCCCGCATCACTGCAGATGCCTTTCCCGCTGCCGCGCAGCATCGTGTCTGGCTTGAGGCGCTCGCCGGGATCTCGCTCCGGGTCGAGGCGCCGGGGCCGGGTGGGTGGCTTGCAGTGCAGTCTGCGCCTTCGGGGGCGCGGCTGGTGATGCTGGCCGGCGGGCCGCAGATTTTCGGGCCAGATGTGACCGAGGCTGCACCGGTCATCATCGCGCTGATGCTGCGAGGCCGGGCGCAGCTTCGTGCGGGCGGGCGGCGGATCGAGTGCGTGGGCAATGATCTGGCGGTGATGGATGCGGGCGTCGACTGGCGGCTCGAAGCGCGGACGGATGTCGAGCTGGTGCTGCTCGAGATTGCCCGCGCGCCGCTGGCTGCGCGGCTTGGGCGCAATGCAGGCGGGCTCGGCGCGGGCGTGCTGGGGGCCACGGTGGCAGGGCTCGCGGCCAAGCCGCTGCTGCGGACGCTGGCCCAGAACTTTGCCGAGATCGAGCCCGCGGATCTTGCCGCAATCGAGGTGGCGCTCACCGAACTGGTGGCAAGCGCGCTGCTGGCGGAGACGACGGCGGGCGAAGGTGGCCTCAGCCAGGCGCAGGCGGAGCATTTCCGGCGGATCGCGGCGACGATCGAGGCGCGGCTCACGGATCCCGATCTGGGGCTGCGCGAGATTGCCGCGCTGGAGGGCTTCTCGGTGCGGTATGTGCAGCAGCTCTTCAAGGGCCAGGGCGGGAGCTTTTCGGAACATCTCCGGCGGGAGAGGCTCGAGCGTTGCCGAGCCGATCTCGCGGATCCGGCACATGCGCGGGAGGGCGTCGCGGCAATTGCCTATCGCTGGGGGTTTCGCGATCAGGCGCATTTCACCCGAGCCTTCGGCGCGGCCTTCGGAATCACACCAACAGAGGCGCGCAAGCCCGCATCGGAGAGCCTGGATTTGCCAGCCTTCCGCGGGTTGCCGCGAGGCGCAACCCGGCGGCGGCGGGCCTCGCCCGCGGCGGCGCCGGTCGCGGGATACGGGCCGGACGGCCTGGCCACGCTGCCGTTGCGCGAGCCGGTGGCGGACACGCATCATCTGCCGGCCCACGCCGATACGGTGCACTGGGGCTATCTCAGCCATGCCCAGCCGCCCGCGCTCCGGGTCGAACCCGGCGCGGTGGTGACGGTTGAGACGCTGACGCAGCATGGCGGCGATGATCTGGCACGCTTCGTCACCGGCGATCCGGGCGCCGAAAGTGTCTTTGCCTGGACGCGAGCGCACAAGGCAGTGGACCGCCGCGGGGCGGGGCCAATGAACGCCGCGATCTTCGGGCGCGGTGCGGGCGAGGGCTTCGGAGTGCATATCTGCACCGGGCCGATCTATGTGCGCGGTGCGGCACCGGGCGACGTTCTGGAGGTCGAGATCCTCGATATCCAGCCGCGGCCCTGCGCCAACCCGGAATTCGCGGGCAAGGCCTTTGCCTCGAATGTCTCGGCCTGGTGGGGATATCAGTATGACGATCTGCTTGCGGCGCCCGCGCGGCACGAAACGGTGACGATCTACGAAATCGACCTCGCCGATCCGGAGGTTGCGCGCGCACTTTACAGCTATCGCTGGACACCACAGACTGATCCTTTCGGTGTGGAGCACGCGACAATCGACTATCCTGGCATTCCGGTCGATCCCGCGACGATCGCGCCGCGGCATAGGGTGCTTGCGGGGGTGGAAATACCTGCGCGACCGCATTTCGGTTTTGTGGGGGTCGCGCCGCGTGAGGCGGAGCTGGTGGACACGATCCCGCCGGGTTACTTCGGCGGCAACATCGACAACTGGCGGGCCGGGAAGGGCGCTCGGCTCTTCCTGCCGGTCTCGGTCGAGGGAGCGCTGCTTTCGATCGGCGACGGGCATTTCGCACAGGGCGACGGTGAGATCGACGGCACCGGGCTCGAATGCTCGCTGACCGGGCGGGTTCGGATCGGGCTCCATAAGGCAGACGCGCTCCCCGATCACCTGCGCGGATTGCCTGCACCGTTGATCGAGACACCGACGCACTGGGTTGTGCAGGCCTTCAGCTTCCAGAACCATCTGCGCGATCTCGGCGCCAATGCGCAGGCGGAGGTCTATGCCCGCTCGACGGTCGATCTCGCGCTGCGCAATGCCTTCCGCCAGACCCGGCGCTTCCTGATGGATGCCTTCGGTTTCAGCGAGGACGAGGCAGTGTCGCTGATGTCGGTGGCGGTGGACTTTGGCGTGACCCAGGTTGCGGACGGCAATTTCGGCGTCCACGCGACCATCGGCAAGGCGATGATCGGCCGTGGGCCGCGAGGCTGAAGGCGCGCCTCAGCCAGTGCGCATCGCGGCGGCAGCGAAGTCGATCAGAGCGCGAACCTTGCGTGGCAGCACTGCACCGGCGAGATAGACGGCGTTGACGTCGAAGGAAGGTGTTTCCTCGGCGTCGAGCAGACGGACGAGCCTCCCGGCTGCGAGATCCGGACCAAGGACAAAATCAGGGCAATAGACGATACCCTCACCCTCGGCGGCGAGATTGCAGGCAACGCGGGCGCTGTTGACCATGAAGCGGGTGGTGATCGGCACCTCGCGTGGCGCGCCCGCGGGGCCAAAGCGCCAGCGCAGACTGTTGCTGCGGCGAGCGTTGGTGTCGTGGATGCAGGCGTGGTGCAGCAGATCCTCGGGATGATCCGGTGCGCCATGGGTGGCGATATAGCCGGGGGCTGCCGCGACGATCATGCAGATCTGACCCAGGCGGCGGGCCCGGAGGGAGCTGTCGGTGAGCGTGCCGATGCGGATGGCGAGATCGATGCCTTCGGCGGCGAGATCGGCGTAGGCATCCGAGAGGCGCAGGTCGATGGTGAGGTCGGGGTGCGGGGCGGCGAAGCGGGTGAGAAGCCCTGTTACATGACTTTCGCCGTAGGTGAGCGGTGCGGAGACGCGGAGCGTGCCCTTGAAGCCGCGCGCGTCCTCGGAGACCGAACCAAGGAGATCCTCAAGCTCGTCGAGCCAGGCGGGCGCACGGCCAAGCAGGCGTTCGCCGGCAGGGGTAAGACCCACCCGGCGGGTCGTGCGCTGGAGCAGGCGTGCGCCGAGCTGCGCCTCGAGCTCGGCCACATATTTCGAGGTCAGCCGGTTCGAGATGCCGAGCCGTTCGGCCGCGGCGGTGAAGGAGCCTGTCTGCGCCGTAGCGACAAAGGCGCGGAGGCCATCGATGAGATCCATTTTATTGCGAATACTATGTGGAAGGTAATTCCATATAATCTCCATTTTATTGGCAAACGCAATCTCGGATATTGCGGGCATGGAACAGCAGGCGGGCAGCGCCCCGCCGCATATCTGGGCAAGCGACGCCAGGAGATGAGAGAATGCAGATCGCAATCATCGGCACAGGCAATATCGGATCGGGACTTGCTTCGGTCCTGGGGCGGACCGCGCATGACGTGACCGCCGGCGACCGGTCGGACGGACGTACAGCAGCGGAGAAGCTCACGGGCGAGGGTACGCGAGTTTCTGCCGCGAAGATCGGTGGAGCGGTCGTCGACGCCGATGTCGTGATCCTCGCAACCCCGTTTGGCGCGCTCAAGAGCATCGCTCAGAAGGCCGATTTCGCCGGCAAGACGGTGATCGATGTCTCGAACCCCGTGACCGAGGATTTTTCCGCGCTTTCGGTCGGCCATACGACTTCCGCCGCGGAGGAGATTGCTGCAGCGCTTCCCGGCGCGGTGGTTGTGAAGGCCTTGAATACTGTTTTTGCGGAGCATTACGCCTCCGGTCTTGGTGCCGGTGGTCAGCCGATCCAGACCTTCGTCGCCTCTGACGATGATGCGGCGCGTGCCGCTGTCATCTGCCTTGCGGGCGAGATCAGACTCGAGGGCGTCGATGCCGGGCCTCTTAGCAACGCACGTTATCTGGAGCCTCTCGGCTTCATGAACATCACCTTCGGCTACATGAGCGGGCGCGGCACCGGTATCGCGCCCGTCTGGCGCTCGAATTGAGGAGATAGTGACATGATCGATACGCGTACCGCCTCCTACGGCATCTTCCTTCTGCGGCTCACCACCGGCGCGCTTTTCGTGACGCACGGGCTGACCAAGCTACTTGTCTTCACGCCCGGGGGGACAATGGGCTTCTTCGAGTCGCTGGGGCTTCCGGGCTGGCTCGGGATTGCGACCATGCTCTTCGAGATCTTCGGCGGCGTGGCTCTTGTGCTCGGGGTCTGGGCCCGGCTCGTCTCGGCGCTCGCCGTGCCGGTGCTGCTCGGGGCCGCGCTGACCGCGCATGTGCCGAACGGGTTCGGCTGGGCAAATACCGGAGGTGGCTGGGAATACCCCATGATGTGGGCAGCGGTGCAGGCCGCGCTCGCCCTCCTCGGTGAGGGCAGCTACGCACTCCGGCCGTTTGGCCGCAGATGAAGCTGGCCCTTGGAGCATTCCGCTCCACGGGCAAGGCAAGACCCAGGCCCGGCCACGCTCTGCGGGCGGCGGGCCGTATTCGGAGATAAAACGAGATGTCCAGCAATGCAGCGCCGCTCGAGATCGGCCGGGTGACCCTGACGGTCCGCGATCTCGCGGCAACCGGCGCGTTCTACGAAAATGTCATCGGCCTCGAGCAGCTCGAGGCGGACACGACCCAGGCCATCTACGGTGCGGGCGGGCGACCGCTGGTGGAGCTTCGGGGTGATCCAGCGGCACGGCCGGCATCGCGTCAGGACGCAGGGCTTTTTCACACCGCTTTCCTGTTGCCCTCCAGGGCCGATCTCGGCGCGTGGCTCGGACGTGCCGCGGCGTCGGATGTTCAGCTCCATGGGGCATCCGACCACTTGGTCAGTGAGGCGCTATATCTTGCTGACCCGGAAGGCAATGGTATCGAGATCTATGCCGATCGTCCACGCAGCTCCTGGCAGCATCAGGGCACCGAGGTGATGATGGCGACCGAACGGCTCAATCTGCGAGATCTTGCAGCTTCGGCGAAAGCGCCCTGGGGTGGCGCGCCGGACGGCACAGTTGTCGGGCATGTCCATCTTCAGGCCGGCGATCTTGTCGCAGCAGAAGGCTTCTATGCCGATACGCTCGGATTTCCGGTGACCTGCCGTTATCCCGGCGCGGTTTTCTTCGGTTCGGGCGGCTATCACCATCATCTGGCGGCGAATGTCTGGAACAGCCGTGGCGCGCAGGTGCGCGACGAGGGCGTGGCCGGGCTGGCCGCGGTCGAGGTCCTCGGGGCGCCCGAGGAGATCGCCGGGCTCGGGCAGCGGGCCGGGGCAGAAGCGCGGGATCCGTGGGGTACACGGTTTGTTTTCCGGGGCAAAGACACGGCAGATGCTGGCTGATGGCAAGTGGGTCGCGGAGTGCAGCCGGTTCGGAAATCCAACGGGATGGGGTGCTTTGTGCGACGGGACTCAAGCTTGCGCAACTGTATTACCCCAGACGGGCGTCCGGGGCTAATGGGGCAGGGCAGAATCCATTCTCAAACGACGAGAGGAAATCAAGGCCAAGACCATCGAGAAGCGCCGCTTGCTGCAAAACCAGGCTGCGGCATGAAGTGAAACCTCAACGAGCCAGCCCCTCCCAAATGGTTCAATCCCTCGTCTCCCAAATCATCTGATGCGGGACAGGCGCTCCCGGGTGCGACCGGCACATCCTCGGCAGATGCGGGCAGACCGCGGCATTATTCCTTTGGCCATCGATCTGACCGAGCGCGACGAGTTCCGCACGGTCATCGAGGATCTGAAGATCGACGCGCTAGCTCACGCAGCGCTGCGTTGTTCCGAGTCGACCAGGTTCCGTGCCCAGAAGGACGCGGACATCGACATGAGCCTGGAGGTCAAACTCTCGGCAATAATGCGGCTTACCAACGCGGTGGTCCGCTTGATGATGGCGGAAGGGCGCCGCAGCATCCTGATATTGAAGCCGGACCCCGGGGACGGATTGCTGAAGAGAAGGGCCGAAGACGCAACCCGCACCTCCATCGAGGCGCTCGGGGTCGACGAGGCAGGTATCGCGGTTGCCTGTGCGAGGCTTGGACAGGTGCCTTTCGAGGACATAGCACACGAAGTTGCCGAGACGCTCGCAGCCGGATTGGAAAATACGTCGACTGATGACACACCCGAAGCTGTGGCGCATCGGCAGAAAGTGAGGAAGCTTCATGAAGCGTAACGGAGGACGGCTCCTTGTCGATAGCCTTGTTGGCCTTGGGGCGACGAAGAGCTTCGGCATTCCCGGAGAGAGCTATCTCGCGGTGCTCGATGCACTGCACGACACTGTCGGCGAGCTCGACTATGTTCTGTGCCGCAACGAAGGCGGTGCCAGCTTCATGGCAGCTGCCTATGGCAAGCTGACGGGCACGCCGGGGATCTGCTTCGTGACGCGCGGTCCGGGTGCGACCAACGCCTCGATCGGGGTTCACACCGCCATGCAGGACAGCGCGCCGATGCTGCTCTTCGTAGGGCAGGTCGGGACCGACATGAAGGGCCGCGAGGCGTTCCAGGAGATCGATTGCAAGGCGGTTTTCGGCACGATCGCGAAATGGGCCGTCGAGATCGACGATGTCGACCGCATCCCGGAAATCCTGTCGCGCGCCTGGACCCAGGCTACAACCGGCCGGCCTGGCCCGGTGGTTGTCGCCCTGCCGGAGGACATGCTGACGTCGCTGAGCGAAAAGGAGCCGCTGGCCGGCCCCATCGAAGTAACCGAGCCCGCGCCGACCACGAAGACCATGAGCCGCATCCGCGGGATGCTGGCGGGGGCGGAGCGTCCGCTGATCGTCATCGGCGGCTGCAACTGGAGAGCCGGCAGCACGGCCGCGATCCAGACGTTTGCCGAAGCCTCCGACATCCCGGTGGCGGCGATCTTCCGCTACCAGGACCAGTTCGACAACAATTCGCCGGTCTTCGTCGGCGACATGGGCGTGGGCATGACCGCGAAGATGCGCGAGATGGCCACCAACGCCGACGTGATCCTGGCGATCAACAACCGCTTCGGCGAGATGTCGACAGATGGCTACACGCTCTTCGACGTGCCGCAGCCGACGCAGAACGTGATCCATGTCCACGGCTCGGATCTCGAGATCGGCAAGGTCTACCGCCCGGTTCTAGGCGTGCATGCTGGTCCGAACGTCTTCGCCGAGGAGCTCGGGGCGCTCGAGCCGGTGAAGGGCGACTGGGCAGCCTGGCGCGCCGAGGCGCGTGCCGCGTACGAGCAGGGCTTTGATCCGCCTGATCTGCCGTCGCCGGTCGACATGGCCAAGGTCTGCGCCTTCCTGCGCGACAAGCTGCCCGAGGATTTCGTGCTGACGAACGGGGCCGGCAACTTCGCCGTGTGGCCGGGCAAGTTCTTCAAGTATGGTCCCAAGGCGCGGCTCCTCGGCCCGCAGTCTGGCGCGATGGGCTACGGCGTTCCGGCGGCGATCGCGGCGAAGCTTGCCTGCCCCGAGCGAACCGTCATCTGCTTTGCGGGCGACGGCGATTTCCAGATGAACAGCACTGAGCTCGCCACCGCGCTCCAGCACGACGCGCAGCCGATCATCCTGCTGCTCAACAACGGCATCTACGGCACGATCCGCGCCCATCAGGAGCGGAACTACCCCGAGCGCGTGTCATGCACCACGATGACCCGGAACCCCGATTTCGTGGCCTTCGGCAAGGCCTACGGGTTCCACGCCGAGCGTGTCGAGACCACGGCCGATTTCACCGCCGCCTTCGAGCGCGCGCTTGCCTCCAAGACTGGCGCACTCCTCGAACTCATAATCGCGCCGGAAGCGCTCACCCCTCTCAAAACGCTCAGCGAAATGCGTGCAGACGCCCTGAAAGAAAAATGCATGAAGAGCCGCTAGGACGTCTGCCTTGGCGCCGATAACGGTGCTGACTTCACGGACATCGCGCTCCGCTTGTGCGGAAAGCTGCGTCTCAAGCCGATGGCGGCCGCCTTCGATGTCGTCGAGGTGGTTGACGATAGCATCGCCGATGCGGCCCGCGTCCACTCGGTCGAGAACGGCAAGAACATCTCGGGAAATGCCGCGATTGCAATCGGCGCCGCCGCGCTGCTCCATGACGTGCGACACTACGAGAAAACCGGTGTTGACGGCTGCCTTATTCCCCCGCGGTGCGGGCGTGGTCTCGGCATCTGCTTCCTCAAGACGCCCTTCGTCTACGAGGCGGTTGCCTCGCGGATGAGCAAGAGCTCGAGCCTGCCATTGTTCCGCGTGAGACGCTCTTGCCGGGCAGTCGCGTTCAGGGCCCGGTTGTCATCGTCGAGCGGGAAACCTCGACAATCGTCACCTCTCTCTTCAATGCTGTCATCCAGGCTGATCGAACCATCGTCGTGGTTCGGAAAGGGCTTGCGGCATGAGCCAGCTTGACGAAATTAGCATGTTGGTCATGTGAAACAGCCTGGTCTCGGTCGTCAAGGAACAGGCCTCGCTCTTATGCGCACCGCGTTCCAGAACTCTATATGTGAAGCGGGCAACCTCTCGGCCGGTGTCGTCAACGCCAAGGGCGTGACACTTGCCCAAGCCCTTATCCGCACGCCCGGCCATGTGAGCATCATGACCGAAGCGGTCATGCACCTCATCAACGAGATCCTGCGGCAGAACATGTTTCCAAGCGAGACTATCGCACGAATGACCGCCGGAAGGGTGCGGGTCACCTGCATGATGATGCGATGGTCTCGCCGGTCTTCAAGGGTGGCGAGCTGATCGGCTTCTTCGCCTGCACCGCGTATGTCGTTGCCGTCAGCAGCCGCGGCTTCGGCGCCGACGTCAGGTCGGTCTGTAACGAAGGTATCCAGATCCCGAAAAAGACGCAGCCGAGCGCGGCGAAGTGAACCATGGCCTGATCAACGTCCTGAGGCTCAATTTGCGCAAGTCGAAGCAGGTCATCGGCGACCTCTTCTCGCTCGCGGCCTGTAGCCATGCCTGGCACAAGCGCCTGATCGAGCTTCTCGACGTGATCGCGGTTGCGAACTGTGCGGAAGCTGATCATCTTCAGCGCCCTGATGGCGACCGTGCAGGAGGGCGACGAGGCGATCCCGCCCGCGTCCGATTTCGTGTCCTATCCGGAGGTGGCAAAGCGCTGCGGCGATGTTCTGGTCAGGTGCGCCTGTCCTGCGGAAGCCGGTTTCTGGCGGATGCCGGTCGTGTTCGAGGCTGCGATCGGGCCGAAGACGCGCTGGCCTTTCCTCAACATATCCGACTACCTGTCGGGCGCATCTTCTCGCGCGAAGAGCTGGAGGCGCTCGGCGCGGTCTTGGCGAAATACCCGCAGATCCTCTTTCCCTCGGACGAGATCCAGGTGCACATCATCTTCGACAATCGGGAGTTCGTCTCCTCGGGGCGGCTTGCCCGGGCCGAAGGCGCTAGCCAACGCGCTCGCCCTCGATTCGCCGGAAGGTGCATTCTATACCTATAACGGCTGGGCGGCGGTGATCGGTGCCAAGAGGCCTGCGGGTAGCACATTTGCCGGCGACGTGGCAGTGACGAAATACATGCTGGACGAAGCGTATGTCGGGTCGGTAGCCGGGTTGGCCCATGGCCTTTCGCCCTTCGTCCGCATCTCGACAGACAGACCAGACGATGTGCTGAGCGACACCGTGAACCGCATTGCGGCAGCGATCAGCAGCCTCGATATCTGAGGGGAAAGACTGATAATGAGCAGACCATTCAAGCGCATTCTCATCACCGGCGCCGCGGGGCGTCTCGGCACGCAACTCCGGCGGGGGCTTGCGCCCCTTGCCGACACGCTCCGCCTTGCCGACCGGGTCGAAGTGACGGAAGTCAAGGCGAACGAAGAAGTGGCGGTTTTCGACCTCGCCGACGAAGCGGCCGTCATGGCCGCTGTCGAGGGCTGCGACGCAATCGTCCATTTCGGCGGTGCGCCGCTCGAGCGTCCCTGGAACGAGGTCCTCGAAAGCAACATCCGCGGCAGCTACCACATCTATGAAGGTGCCCGGAAATTTGGTGTGAAGCGGGTGATCTACGCCAGCTCGGTCCATGCGATCGGCTACTACAAGCTGGAAGATCACATCAGCGGCAACGCGCTCGGCCGTCCCGACAGCCTCTATGGCGTTTCGAAGGTTTTTGTCGAGGGGCTTGCCTCACTTTACTGGGACAAGTTCGGCATCGAAAGCACCTGCGTGCGCATCTTCTCGTCTTTTCCGGAACCGGCCGACCGCCGAATGCTATGGTCCTGGCTCAGTTTCGACGACTGCGTGCGTCTCGTGAGCTCGGCCCTGACCGCGCCCTACATGGGCTTCACGATCACCGTCGGCATGTCCGACAACAAGGTGAAGCCGGTCGACAACTCGCTCGCCGGGCATCTGGGCTATGTTCCGCAGGACAGCTCCGAACCCTATCGTGAGAAGGTCGAGGGCTCCACCGTTCCGCTCGGCCCGAATTCCCCGGCCGTCCGCTATCTCGGCGGCTGGTTCACCGAACTGGGCCACCCCGATGACGAGGAAAATAAATGAATGAAAGTTGCGGCGTCGTGACCGTCCGCGGGGCAATCATCGGTTCCGCCGCTGCATCTTGCCTGACCGCGGACCTCGATTTTGGGCCTTTGTGCCGGTGGTCAAGCAGGTTCAAACTCTGTGCGAGAATTACGAGGTTCAGAGGTTCTGTGGCGTCGACGTAGTGCTCCGGTTGCCAGAAGAGGTTGAGCAAGCCGTCCCGCATCTGAATGTCGAGGACGTTGCGGTTGCTTCCTGTGGCGGACCCGGCGAGGGTTAGTTCAACAACACTAGCTTGATGTAGGGCTTCCGCAGCAAGGAGCCCGGCCAGGGTGCGCAATACATCAAGTACGACGTGATCGGCATCTGGCGCGAGGGCAATCAGGTGACCGCTGCGGTTCTGAAATCCGGCGTCGAGGTCAAGAGAGGCAGGATCGTGAATGCCTCCAGCCCCCATGAAGCGCTGACCGCATGCGTGGATGGCCTCGACATTCCGGTGGAGCCACGGACGCGCACGCAAGATGCGCCTCTCCTGTCGCAGGTTGCCGGCCACTGGTACGCGTGCCGGACCGGCATTCCCGGTTCGGCATTGCGCATTGCGAAACCGGCAATTTGACGCCCTCCACATGTGGGGTCGCTGGAGCGCGGTTCCGCCTTCCTCCCGGAGCCTTTCAAGCCCGCACCATCATTCGATCTCCCACCATGGATTTCCCGTGGCCGCTAGCGCCGTCTTGGCGCCAGCGGTGAAAACCCGTTCCACCGAATGGCCCCACAGGCATGCCAGGGACACCGGCCTCCGGCGTTTCGGCCAGAATGATGCATCGGACACAAATTTGCACAAAACCTGCCAGCGTGCCTCTTGCGGTTCCCGCGCACTGCGAATATGGCTGTCCGCCGAAAGTGGAGAGATGCCGGAGTGGTCGAACGGGGCGGTCTCGAAAACCGTTGTGGGGGCAACCCCACCGAGGGTTCGAATCCCTCTCTCTCCGCCATCATCACGTTGCGAACTCCGAACGGCGCGTCTCAAGCGCCGGATTTCTCCCAAGTTTCAAAGGGGTTTGCTGGAGCCGCCCGAACCTCGGAGACTGGCGCTGCGCCTAATTTCGGTCTCTGAACGGCTTTCGTCTCTAACCGAGCGAACCTCGACGAAATCGGTTCGGCTTCGCGAGAACTAACGTTTTCAGTCACTTCCGTTCACCGCTCCGGTGCATTTTCTGCGGCCATGCTCCCGGCTGGCGTCGTCACCAAGAGAACGCGAAGTAGGCGTTATGAGGCGAAATGCGACGCAGTCTGAGCGGGAGAAACGTCACGCGTCAAGACGGTCGCCTGCGAAGGCGGGACACCGTCGCTCGCCTCGTCAGCAAAGGATGTGTCAAGATCTGTTGCTTGGTGCCTTGGCGGACATAGACCAGCATGTCTGAAACGGAATTTTTGCGGTACGTCTTTAGACTGACCCCTTTCGACGATTCCTTCGAGTACCCCCCCTGTGGCGAAGAACAATAGAGACGACTTCTCAGAGAAGACGAAGCTCCAGATTGCAAAGCGCGCTGGCTGGCTGTGCTCGTTTCCGACCTGTCGTACGCCGACGGTCGGTGCAACGTCGGACGGAGAAGGCGAAATCAACATCGGCACGGCGGCCCACATCTGCGCGGCTGCACCCGGCGGCCCGCGCTACGACGAGACGATGTCGCCGGGGGAGCGCTCCTCCACGAAAAACGGAATCTGGATGTGCCGCGATCATGGCAAGGCCATCGACTCCACCGATCCGGAATTCACTGTCGAGCGGCTGCGCGAATGGAAGAGACAGGTGGAAATCGAGTCGTGGCGTCGTGTGCTGCGCGACGAAACGTTGCGCAAGCCAACGGTTGCCACGGACATGGAGTTGGCGGCGCGAATTCGGACCGCCGCAAAAGCAGATCTCAAGGTCTTCCGACAGACCGTGAAATGGCCGTCCACGTCAGTCGCTCTCACGTTGAAAGTAAACGGGTTCGACGACCCAGTGACGACAAGCGTGCTGGCGGGGGCGGTTACTTCGCTGGACGATCTGATCCTCGTCGCGGGCCCCGGTATGGGCAAGACCACAACACTCTTCCAGATCGCCCAAGGCGTGCTGGCTACCGGCAACGGCATGCCCTTCGTCGTGCCGCTCGGCGATTGGGCGACGGAAGGCGCGACGGTTCTGGAGTCAATCCTCAAACGTCCGGCGTTCCGTGGAATCTCGGAAAATGACTTCCGCGAGGCTGCCGCCCAGCCCGGCGTCGTGCTGCTGCTCGACGGCTGGAACGAGCTAGATGCCCAAGCGCGGACCCGCGCGCGCGTGCAGGTCGCCAGGCTCAAGGCGGAGTTGCCCGAACTCGGCCTCGTCATCTCGACACGCAGGCAAGCCCTCGACGTTCCTTTCGGAGGAACGCGCGTCGATCTCCTGCCGCTCAACGAAGAGCAGCAAATGCAGATCGCGGTCGCGATGCGCGGCGACGCCGGCGCCAAGATCGTAGATCAGGCGTGGCGCACGGCGGGTGTGCGCGAGCTTGTGACAATCCCTCTCTATCTCACGGCGCTTCTATCGCTCCCCGAAAACGCCCCGTTCCCGACGACCAAGGAGGAGGTGTTGCGGCACTTCGTGTCTGCGCACGAAAGGGACGCGAGCCGCGCCGAAGCGCTGCGCGCCACCGTGCAAGGGTTCCAGCAGGACTATCTCGGTGGTCTCGCCGTCTTCGCCACGCAGACCGCGAACACGGCCATTGCCGATAGTAACGCGCGGCGATCGATCTTCGAGACGGAAACCCTTCTGGCCGACAACTGGCAGATCACGATCAAGCCGCAGCCCGACACGGTGCTCGATGTGCTTGTCAGCAACCACGTGCTGACGCGTATGGGCGACACGCCTGGCTATTCGTTCCAGCACCAGCAGTTTCAGGAATGGTACGCCTCTCATTCGGTCGAACGGCGGATCATCGCCGAGATCGCCGATCCCAAAGCGCGCGAGGCATTGAAGGCAGAAGTGTTCAACCTCCCCGCCTGGGAGGAAGCCATCCTCTTCGCGATCGAGCGTTTGGCACGAGGCGACGTGCACCAGCGTGCTGTGTGTGGCAAGGCGATTATCGCCGCGTTCGAGGTTGATCCCATCCTCGCCGCCGAAATGATCTTCCGCTCCACGGAAGAAGTCTGGGCGCAGATCACTGTGACCATTCAAGGACTCGTGGCGCGCTGGCACGCGCCCGGAAAAGTGGATCGCGCTTTCCGCTTCATGCTCACGTCGGGCCGTCCCGAATTCCTCGATGCTGTCTGGCCGCTTATCACCAACGAAAACGAGCAGATCAGCCTCAAGGCTTTGCGCAATTGCAGACGATTCAGGCCTTCAATCCTCGGAGCTGATGCCGGGACGAAGATCAAAGCCTTGCCTCAGAAGGCGCGAACGGTGCTGTTGTACGAGATGGCCTCGAATAGCGGCATGGACGGCCTCGATCTCGCGACCGCGATTGCGAAGGACGACCCTGATACGGAAGTGCAGGCCTCTGTCGTCGATGCGCTGACGTTCCGGCGCGCCGATCGCCACGTCGCGGAGGTCTTGAGGGAGGCGAGCGACAAAACTTTCGACCTAGTCGCGCGCAAGGGCCTCGTAGATGAAGTGAAGGACGAACAGGTCCGAAAAGGACTCGCGGCGGCACAACAGCGGCAGAAGGTGGAAAAAGCATCGCTCGCTGATCGGTTGCGTGTGATCGTGTACGCGCAGGGCACCGACGACCACAGTGCCGAGCTGTCCCACATCATCAGCGCGATGGAAATCGATCAGCGGCAAGACACCAAGCTGCAACTCACCTACGAGGCGCGCAGCCGCTATCCCCACGCGGTCGCGGACGGGCTGCTGGCGCGCGTCCGCGCGGGCCGTACACTGTTCTATGGCGCGGACGATATTCTAGCGTCCGCCGGGTTCACTCTGGAAGACGAGGCGCTGCTTCAACTGGCGCTGGCCGATCCCGCCCGCCATGACGATCGCGCCGAAGCTGCCGCGTCAGTGCTTGGGCCGGAGACCGTCGGTCGCCTGGTTGACGCATTGCTCGACGTTGGATCGCGCCTGCGAATTGACGGCACGTACGACCAAGCGGCTGGTGAAACTTACAGGGGGCTGGAAACCCGCATCGCACATGTGCCGGGTCCAAGCCTCGTTGCCGCCGTCCTTGCGCGCTCGGCGCAGGCGGACAATGAAGGGGTAGCGCGGTTGGCGGATCTGCTCTCACGCCATCCCGACGGCGAGACCGATCGCGGTAGGCCTTTCGACGCGGACTCGGTTATGGCTATTCAAAACCTGGTCGAAGACTGGGGCAACCGCCTGCTTGCCTCAGGCGACGCGAAGCGCTGGCAGAAGGCCAACGTCGCGACGCTTGCCAGCCACGTGCCATCCGTGAGCCTATTGCCCATCTTGAAGCAGCTGCTGGACGACAATCTAGAGCGCTACCGAGCTTTCCGGAGGGAAGCTGAAGCCGCCAGATGGCGGCCGTGCGAGGCCGTGAACGAGGCTCGCATGCCGATGACACATGAGTATCAACGTGCATTCTTGGCGATCAAAACGCCGGAGACGGCCGCCACGATGCAAGAGTATCTGGCTGACGAGCATTTCGGTGCGCTCGCCGCGCGGGTGCTTGCCGACCAATGGCGGACCGTGAACGAGCCGCCGAAAGCGAAGCGCTTTCTCGGAGGCGTTGACCTCTCGGGTGTGAAGGAGAAGCGGGCCCGTCTCGCTACTGATCCTGACGAGACTTCCGCGGAGGCGGAATTAGTATTCGCCGCAATCGAGTCGCTGATCGCGGAAGGCGCCACGAACGAGTCGAAGAAGCTCGGCGTCGAACTAGGCATCGCCGCCTCGCAGCTGCCGCACGGAAGGCGCGATAGCACCATCCAGAGTCTCATCGCCCTGGCGCCGAGGCGAGCACGCGCCGATCTGCTCCTTAGCCTCGTACTCTCTGGCGAGGAAATCGACACAAAGGTTGTGGTCGATGGCATTGCCGAGACCTTCGAGGCGGCGAAGACTGAGACGTGGATCCTGACCCAAAGCGAGGGCTATGAGCTAAAGGCATGGCTGCGCCTTCTGCCGTTCGGAAACCGCCCCGCAGAGGCGTTGGCTGTCATTCACGGCATGCCTCCCGCGCAACGTGAACCGCGCTTCCTAGAGGAAATGGTGGGAGCCTTCGCCGATTCTCCTTCCGATCAAGCGGAAGATGTCTTGTTCAAGCTCGCCGAGGAAGACGCAGGCTTCTATGCAAACCATCACTGGCGAGCGACTGCCTTGCGGCTCGGAACACGATCTTCAGCGCGTCGTATCCTCGACCTGACTGCCGAAGGCGTCTTTGAAAGCAGTTCCATGGATAGCTGGCATCTTGCAAGGGAGCTTGGGAGCCTGGTTGATGCTCACCCCGATTTGCGCGTTCATGTGTACGGCTTGTTGAAGGACGGGCCAACCTCACCCGGACTTGCGACGCTCGCCGACGCCGTTGCCGAAAACCCGGATGAAGAGGGACTACTGCTGCTGGTCAAGTTTGAGAATGATCTGAAGCGCTCGCTTGTCGGTTGGCGCACAATTGAAAGCGTGATCACCGAACAGGTTCCTTCGGAAGATTGGAAGGCCGCGTACAACGTCGTGCCTGTTCCTGCCGGCAGCTTGAGACAAAAGCTGTTTGCGCTGACGACGGACGGGGGATCCGCGGACGCCGCTACCCGCTGTCTTCGCCAGATCGACTTGATCAGGGATGACCACGGGATGCCGGAGGCCGAGCCACGTCACCCCGATCTGCTGTCCGGTAAGCCCTGGCCGATCCTGGCGCCAGACCCGAACGCGACAACGTAGGGATCCGTGGCGGCGATATCGGTTATCGGGGCCGCAGCCGACCTTCCGAGCGGCGCTACTATCGCGATGCCTCAAACACAATCCCCATCTGCTCCGCCCATGGCCGGTCGGCGACAGCGATGAGGTCGTTTAACGAAAGCGCCGGTGGCACGCGCCTGATGACGAGGTGATCGAGCACCTCGGGCGACAGGTAGGCGAGCCGCATCATCCGGCTCACGAACCTGTCGGAGACCTTCTCGGCCGCGGCGATGTCCTGGATGGTGGAAGCGGCGCCGGTTTCCAGCTGCCGCCGCCAGTTCCAGGCGCGGGCGATGGCGCGCAGCACATGCGGATCCTGCGCCCGGCCGTTTCGCACGTCCACATAATCGGGCGGAAGGATCTTCGGCCGCCCGTTGCGTTTGCGGATCGTCAGCGGAATGACGACGCGGATAGTGTTACCCGTGCTGGTCATGCGCAGGCCTCCGTTTGGCGGGGCGCCATCATGTCCCGAAGGACCGAGCCCAGCCCCTCATGGCGCAGATCGACGGCGATGCCGTCTTCCCCGACGGTCACACGCTCGACCAGAAGCTGGACGATGCGGGTCTGCTCCGACGGATAGAGCGCCGCCCAAAGCTGATCGAACTCGCCGAGCGCTTTCACGACCGCCTTCTCATCGACGGTTGGGCTCTCCTCGCGAAGGGCATTGATCGTTCGGGCCACGATCTCGGGCGCGCGGATCATGCGGCGGATTTCTCCGATGACGGCATCCTCGACCATACCTGCGGGCAAGCGCAGCGGGCCACAAGTCTCTCCGGTGGGGCGGTTTCGGATCAGGTCCATCGATGCGTAGTAGCGATAGAGGCGCGTGCCCTTCTTTGTCGCTGTCGGCGTCATCGCCGCGCCTGTCGCGGTGAAAATGATCCCTTTCAGCAGGGCTGGTGTCTGGCGCCGCGTATTCTTTGCCCGCAGCCGCGGGCTTTCCTGCAGGATGCTGTGCACCTTGTCCCACAGGTCACGGTTGATGATGGCTTCGTGTTCGCCGGGATAGGCGGTGCCCTTATGGACGGCTTCGCCGAGGTAGACCTGGTTGTTGATCAACTTGTAGAGGAAGCCTTTGTCGATCAGCTTGCCGCGCTTGTTCAGCACGCCTTCGGCCGCCAGCGCTTTCGCCAGCGTAGTCGCGGAGCCCATTTGCACGAACCGCTCGAAGATCATCCTGACTGTCGCGGCTTCGGCTTCATTGATCACCAGCTTGCGATCGCGCACGTCGTATCCCAGTGGGACGTAACCGCCCATCCACATGCCGCGCTTGCGCGAGGCGGCGACCTTGTCGCGGATGCGCTCGCCGATCACCTCTCGCTCGAACTGAGCGAAGCTGAGGAGGATGTTCAGGGTCAGCCGCCCCATCGACGTTGTGGTGTTGAACGACTGCGTGACCGACACGAAGGTCACCTGATTGCGGTCGAAGATCTCGACCAGCTTGGCGAAGTCCATCAGGGAGCGCGACAGCCGGTCGATCTTGTAGACCACGATCACGTCGATCAGACCGGCCTCGACGTCCTGGAGGAGGCGCTTCAGGCCGGGACGCTCCAGCGTGCCACCGGAGAACCCGCCGTCATCATAGCGTTCGCGGATGGCGGACCAGCCTTCCGCCTTCTGGCTCGTCACATAGGCTTCGCAGGCCTCGCGCTGGGCGTCGAGGCTGTTGAACTCCATGTCGAGCCCTTCCTCGCTCGACTTGCGGGTATAGATGGCGCAGCGCTGGCGGCGCGGCATGATCGCGACGGTTTCCTGCAGGCGGCTCATCGGTCGTCCTTCCGGGCTTCGCGCAGGCCGAAGAAGCGGTAGCCATTCCACTGAGTGCCGGTGATTGCTCGCGCCGCCGCCGACAGCGATTTGAATTTGCGCCCCTGCAAGTCGAAGCCGTCCTTCATCACCGCGACGGTGTGCTCCACCCCGTCCCATTCGCGCACCAACCGCGTGCCGACGACCGGATTGCGGGAATCTGCGATGATCGCCTTTCTCCCGATCCGGCCTTCGATCTCGTCGGCCAGCAGGTCCAACGTCCGTCGCGTCTCGCGCGAAAGCCCGCCGAGGGTCAGTTCCTGAATCCGGTAGCCGAGCCTCAGCTCAAGGTAGCTGCGGCTGTTATTCGGAGCGGACGAGCCGAAGAGGCTCTCCCACCTCGTCTTCAGCTCCACGACCGTCATTTGCTTGAGCGCTGAAAGCTGCATGATCACGCTCGCTTCCGCCGAGGCGCATTCGCCCGGCCGCCCCGGCGGGCGATCAATCTTTCTCTTTGTTCCTGGCATCATTGCCCTCCATCTCGGTTGCTCGGTTTGCGACGACCAACACGGCGTTTGAGGGCGAGAATGTCGAATGAACTGACTTCGCCGACTGCAGATAAAGAACTGGACTGCTCTGGCAGAATACGCCTCAGCCCCGCCGCAATAATGCACGCGAGTTCATTGAGGCGTTCATCCGCCGACAGACGGGCGGGCAACAGAGGGTTCGGGCCGGATCGAGATTCTTGCATGAGACCGTTCGCAACAAAAGATGATCAGCAAACGGTAGTCGCGAAACGGCTATATGCAATCTATTTCAATGACTTAACGTGGTTGCGCGCAATCATTCGAAGCGTGACGCAGATCGTATGGTCCTTGTCGGTGACTGCTTCCTTCTGAAAGGGACGGTCAGTCATCGAATCGAACGGTATCGATGCTCTTGACGAAACGTAGCACCGCGCACACCGAGTCAAAGATGAACCGCGCCTCCGCCTTGTCGAGCAGCTCATTGTCATGAGCGAGGCTCTGATTATTCCGAACGTGATTGAACTTGTCGAAGACACCGATCGAATTCTTGATGATCTGCTCCGTCATTTCCCGGAGCTCCCGCTCCTGTTTCAAAGCCTTGACATACTTGCCGACGCGGCTGTGGAGGGGCTCGGTCCGATCCCAGGTGATGCCTCTCCGGTCGAGCAGGTGCCCAAACTTCTTTGCGCAGTAGGTATGTAGGCGATCCAAAGCCGCTGCGGGGCGATCGGCAATGATGTCGCGTTCTATAGCGGCAACCAGCTCGTCGAGAGTCTGGTCGACGGCGAATCGTTCGATCGCATCCGTTCGAGCGATTGTACCGCCGCCTTCTATACGTGAGAGAAGGTCGAAAAAATTTACTCCAATCTCACCGTCGCGCGGACCCGGAGACCGGGTTGCTTCACGGTACTGCCACAGGCTACGCAGCACTCGCGAAACGGTAGCCGGGGGTTCAACACGACAGAATGCCCGCAGACGGTTCATCTTCGATGTTCCGTTGGACTGGTACTTTCGATCATCGATATCGATTTTGAACTCGTCCTCGAAATATTCTCGAAATGTCCGGTCAGAGAAATTGAGGACATAGCCGGGGTCGGCCTGGAAGGCGTTATCGATAATTCGGATATCAGAATGCTTGAGATCAACCATATTTGCGTCCACCGTTATTCTCTGACGCCAGCAATGAACTGGTCATAGCTGTCCCACGGCTCCTCCTCTTCGGTGTCCGCTCCTCCACCGCGACCGTCGAACTGCAAAAGAGAAACCGAAATGCCAAGGCGGTCAGAAAAGAAAGCGAGTTCGCGGACGGGCTCCGAGCCCCGGCTGAATGACCAGATGCCATCAGGCAGCGTGGTAGGTCGCTGTGAGCCGGAGTGCTGCGAGGTGGGACCCATCGCCATCACCGAACCATCCGGGATCGGCATGCCGGAACGGATGAACACGCCACTTTTGTAAGCGCTCGTGCTGGCCCGGCCCCAGAGGGCGAAACCGTCACGCGCTACCACCATGGCCGCCCGGGTGTCGGTGAACTCGATCCACTTGCGCGTTGCGGCGAGAAGCGAAACCCCATATCGATCCGTGACGTGGCCGAGGAGATCGCGCGTCATTTCCTGGCCGCCAATCTGGTTGCGGTAGTCGTCGATGGGCATCAACAGGAAGGAGGCGAACGTGTCGGCCTCTTCCTCGCGCTCCCTCTCGGCGTCCTTCCAGTCGTTGGATTGGAGCGGAAGGCACTCGAAATCGTAGTCGTCGGACAGCTCGCCATCACGGTAGTGGTCGGCGGTGAGCGGGCGCCGATGCAGCAGGTAGTGCCCGAACTCGTGAGCCAACGTAAAACGCTCGCGCCCGCGGTAACGCGGCTGCGTATTGTAGAGAATCTGCCAACCGGGCTTCTTGCGCCGCGCGCGCAGCATGCCCTCGAAGCCGTCTATCTCGACACCCTTTACGGCCGTGATCGGATCTTCATGATTGCGCGAGACCTCGAACGCCAGCGCTTCGACGTCCACCGGGAATCGGTCCTCCCCCAACACGGTTCGGAGTAGAACCGTCAGATCGTTGGCAGCCCGCCGGGGCGTTTTTCGGGCTCTATCGGTCATTCATCCTCGTCGTCCAGGATCCTCAGCATCTCTCGAAGTCGCTCTTTCCCCTTGGGGTTCATCCTCTGATACTTGCGAAAGAAGGCCGTGTCGTCGGCATCGGCCTCAGTGACGGCTTCAGTGGTGAGCAGATAGTCAGTGGTCGTTTCCAGAGCCAAGGCGATCTGCTGCAGTTTCTCCGCAGATGGCCGCGTAACCTCCTTGTTCTCGATCTCCCACATGTAGCTCTTGCTCGATCCGACCCGCTCGGCCAGCGCTTCCAAGGTCAGACCTCGCTTCAGTCTGAGCTCTCGAACGCGCTCTCCCAATGGTGTTGGCACCGGTGTCCTCCTGTTTTTCAACGAGTTCGTTGTCGCGATACATCTAGTGCTTGACACGCCATACGCGCAATCCCTATCTTCCGCAGAAGTTCGCAAGAACGAACTGTAGTTAGCGCTTTTACAAGACAGGAGGCCGTCATGGCAAAAGGCAAAGGGTCAGGAACCCATCACGTAGTTCCCAATTCCGGCGGCGGTTGGGACGTTCGCCGCGGCGGGGCCGACCGCGCTAGCGGGCATTTCGACACGAAACGGGAGGCGATCGACCGCGGGAGGGAGATGAGCCGCAACGCCGGGACGGAGTTCAAGATCCACAACCAGGATGGCCGTATCGGCCAGTCCGATTCGCACGGGAACGACCCGCGCACCATCAAGGGCTAAGGAGCACCGATCATGGCCTCAGTGACGAGTTTCATCCGCAACATGCCTGCTTCGTCGCTGCAGGCCTATTTCCACCATACCGGCATTGAGCTTCCGACCGAGGTCGATTGGGAGGCGCCTGAGCCGGAGGTGGTTCGCGTCACGCTCTGCGCCGTCGACGAGATGGACGACGAAGCCCGCGCGCGCATCGTCAATGATGCCGACCGTGTTGGAGCTCTCGCCGACGATGCCGGGCAGACTGCACTCTATAGTGTCGTCTATGACCGCACGGGTCTCGACGAACTCGCGAATGGTCACGCCCGCTCGCTCTGGATGTTCCTGAACGAGCCGATTCGGTTCCGTCACGCCGAAGAGGTCCGCTACACCGACGAGCGGCGGCGCGGCCGGAGTTGGGACGGGTTCATCGGTGAGCCGCACCTTGACCTGCGCCGCGACGAGGCATCCCTCGATTCCTTCAAGGCGGCGCTGCGCGAGCGGTTCGCTTCCAACAATATCCACATCGACATTTTCGGGCGCTACCGGCCGACCTTTGACGGCGAGGATTGCGAGCTGGTGCAGATCGCAATCTACCGCGAGGGGCTGCTGGACGACTTCCTAGCGTTCGACGATGGCGGCGCGCTCGTCCGTCGCGCCCGCCGCCCAGTGTTCGAGGCAGCGATGACCTACGAGCCGGCAACCGGCGTCATCGAGGTCGTGGCCAATGACCGTGAAAGCCGCGAGGAGATGGTGCGCTTCATGGCGCGGGACCTGCTCGGGATTGAATTCCAGAGTGAAAAGGTGCCGTTCCGGAATTACGATCTGGATGTTCTCCTGCACCCCTTTGCCTTCCCGACAGAGCCGGAGGACGGGATCGAATCCGTCGAGGTCAAGCAGCTGCGTTTGATGCCCATCGACAATAACGCCGAACGCGCCACCCTCGAATGCCTTCGGAAAGCCGACCGCACCATCTGGAGCATGTCGGCAGAGCGGTTCGGCGCCAACGATCCACTAGCCGGCGGATGGATCGCGACGCAGGCGAAGCTGACCATCAAATTCCACCCCAAGGGTGACGCGAAGCGGGGCCGGACGCTGCCGCTGACGATCACCATGCCGCATGGCTGCAATCTCAAGGACCAGACCGAGGAGGAGCAGCTGATCGGCGAAAAGTACCTGCGCCGTTGGGGCATTCTTTCCGGGGCAGATAGTGCCGTCGTCGATTGATCGAAAGGCGGCAGACCTGCTGCTGTCTGTGATCGAGACGCCGGATGCGGTCATCAGCGGCTCGGTCCTCGACGGCTACTATGGGCGCGTCGCGCCAGCGCTGAAGGCGGCAGGGATCCTTCAGCCGAAAGATCACTCGCGGGCGGCTGTTTCACTCGTCGACCATGAAGACGAGCCCGTAAATCTGACTTGGTCATCTGAACATCGGGCATATGGGTATTTCAGCCCGTCAGCGGGTTGGGTGAATGTCCCCGGTGATCAGTTGGCGACGTACCGTGTCAACTTCAACACGTTGCTCGAACAGCTGCTGGAGCGGCTGGATCTGTCGCCGCGAACCGGCCCAGTCGAACTCGTGCCCGACCATCTGTGGGAGGTCGGCGACGCGCGACTTCCAGGACGCAGCAAACGTACATCCGTCTGGATTGGCCGTCGGCTCTGCGAACCAGGGATTTGGAAAAGTTTCATCGATACTGCCCGCAAGCGTCCGGCGCCCGGCTTGCGAATCGTCCTGAGCTTCACGCCTGGGAATCGCCTGCCGACTGACGTGCACCTCGGTCATACGCTGATCGCCGTTCGAGATGTCGCCGATCACAACGGTCATGCTGTCGTTCCCGACCTATTGGCTGCCCGTGTTGCGGCAGGCTCACAGCTGAACGACGACCTGATCACCATGGCGGCCGACGGCGCGTCCCTCACAGTTCGCGGAACACGGCATGCATTCTCTGGATCGAAACAGCGCGCAATCATCCGGCAATTGTATGATGCTTGGAAATCCGGCCATCCGGAACTTCTGACCGCCGAGGTTCTGGAGAGCGCCGGATACAGCACCAGCGTCAACACGCTGGCGAAGGCTTTCTCCGGGAGAGCTGAATGGCGTGATTTCATCAGAGAGGAGAATGGCCGCTGTTGGTTGTTCCTCTGATGCGCTGAATCTCTCAACTGCAAGGCCGCCCGATGGGGCGGCTTTTTTCATTTCTGAGCCGGTTTTTCCGAATCCTACCTTGAGCCCTACCTGGCTCCTCCCCGGCTCCTACCCGCCCGGTAGCCATCCTCTCCGCAGGTTTTCGACAAGAACCCAAGGAGACACAGATGGCTACGAAACATCTCAACCAGATCGACCTGGCTGCGCGCTGGAACATCAGCCACCGCACGCTTGAGCGGTGGCGCTGGACGGGCGAAGGCCCGCGCTTCGTCAAACTCGGCGGTCGGGTCGTGTACCGCCTCGAAGACGTCGAGGAGTACGAGCGCGAGCAGATCCGCGCGAGCACCGCCGACACCCCTGCCAAGCCTGCGGCGTGAGGGGGCGGTGATGACGATTTCCAACCGCATCTCGCTCGATGAGCTCCGGCACATGGCCGTCGGCGATATCGCCGCTATGCCCGCTGAGCAACTCGCCCTCCTGCAGGACGAGGCCGCCGATGCCCTGCGTCGCGCCAAGACGATCTGCGACTGGGTCGATGGTGCCGTCGCGCTCAAGTACGTCGATCGTGCCCACGCGGCACGCCAGGCCGCCGGCAAGGACACCGGCACGATCCGCCTCGACGATGGCACGGTCACCGTGATCGCCGACCTGCCGAAGCGGGTGGACTGGGACCAGGACAAACTCGCCGCCCTTGTCGATCGCATCCGGGCCGAGGGCGACGACCCCGCCGAATACGTCGACGTCGCGATCAAGGTGCCCGAACGCAAGTTCGCGGCCTGGCCGAGCCGCATCCGCTCTGCCTTCGAGGACGCGCGCACCGTCCGCACCGGCAGGCCCAGCTTCCGCCTTTCCCTGACCAACGAGGTGACGTCATGAGCATCACGAAGAAACTCGCGGTGCTCCGCGAGCGGCATTACGGGCTGGACAAGCTACCCGAGACGATCCGGGTGCCGGCCCTTGGCGAACGTCGCGACGATACCCTCAAGCCGGTCGGGACGGCGTCGATCGACGACCTGGCGTTCGCCCTCATCGGGCTGAACGAGCGGGCGTCGGCGCTCTACCGCGAGATCGACGCCGTGCGCACCCTTCACGACGAGGGGCGCAAGGCCGGCGCGCTGGGTGCGGACATCGCGATCGATGCCCTGATCGCGGCGAAGGGAGGCAAATGATGGCTCTCCCGATCATTTCGGCCGATCAGCGTCTCGCCGAGCCGCGCGGCATCAAGGGTACGATCTTCGGCAAGTCCGGGATCGGCAAGACCAGTCTTCTCTGGACACTCGACCCCGCCACTACGTTGTTCATCGATCTGGAAGCGGGCGACCTTGCCATCGAGGGATGGTCCGGCGACAGCGTCCGGCCCCGCACCTGGAAGGAATGCCGCGACTTCGCGGTGTTCATCGGCGGGCCGAACCCGGCGCTGCGCGAGGACCAGCCTTACAGCCAGGCGCATTTCGACGAGGTCTGCGGGCGCTACGGCGATCCGGAGGTGATCGGGAAATACGAGACCGTTTTCATCGACTCGATCACCGTGGCCGGGCGGCTCTGCTTCCAATGGTGCCGCGGCCAGCCCGAGGCGTTCTCGGACAAGACCGGCAAGCCCGACGTCCGCGGCGCCTACGGCCTGCACGGCCGCGAGATGGTCGCGTGGCTCACCCATCTCCAGCACACGCGGGCGAAGAACGTCTGGTTCGTCGGGATCCTCGACGAGAAGCTCGACGACTTCAATCGGCGCGTTTTCCAGCCGCAGATCGACGGCTCGAAGACCGGCCTCGAACTGCCGGGCATCGTCGATGAAGTCCTGACGATGGCGGAGATCAAGGACGAGTCCGGCACGCCGTACAGGGCCTTCGTCTGCCAGACGATCAATTCGTGGAACTTCCCCGCGAAGGACCGCTCCGGCCGCCTTGACCTGATCGAGGAGCCGCATCTCGGCCGACTGATGGCGAAGATCCGCGGACCCGTGAAGCCCGCATCCGAGCGGCTGGCATATCGCAGCCCGCCTGCGACCGCGACCGCGCCGACCACCGGTGCTCCCACCCATTCCGAAAACACCTGAAAGAGGAGACCCCAGTCATGTCTGGATCCTGGAACGACTTCAACTCTGCGCAATCCAACACCAACGTCATCCCGAAGGGCACCCTCGCCAAGGTGCGCCTGACGCTCCGCCCGGGCGGCTTCGATGACCCCTCGCAGGGCTGGACCGGCGGCTGGGCGCGCCGCGCCGCCACCGGCGCCGTCTATCTCGACGCCGAATACACGGTGCTCGAGGGGCCCTATGCCCGGCGGAAGGTCTGGTCGCTGATCGGCCTTTACAGTCCCAAAGGCCCGGACTGGGCGAACATGGGGCGCGGCCTGATCCGCGGAATCCTCAACTCGGCGCGCGGCGTATCCGACAAGGACAACTCGCCCGAGGCGCAGGCCCGCCGCCGCATCAACGGGTTCGGTGATCTCGACGGCGTCGAGTTCATCGCACGCATCGACATCGGCACCGACACCAACGGCGAGGACAAGAACGAGATCCGCGCTGCCGTCACCCCCGATCATCGCGATTACGCCGCGCTGATGGGCACGGTCGCGCCGCAGTTCACCGCCGCCCCGGCGCAGGGGCACGCCCCGCAGCAGCCCACCACGGCCACCCAGCCCAGCCAGCCCGCGTCCGCCCCCGGCGCCGCCGGTCGGCCGAGCTGGGCGCAGTAAGGGGGAGACCGGCCATGCGCCTGCGCCCCCGCCAGAAGACCTTCGTCGAGCGCAGCGTTGCTGCGCTCGCTTCCCGCGGCAACACGCTGGGCGTGGCGCCCACCGGTGCGGGCAAGACCATCATGCTCTCGGCGGTCACCGGCGAGATGATCGGCGAAGGCGCGAAGGCCTGCGTGCTGGCCCATCGCGACGAGTTGACGGCGCAGAACCGCGCCAAGTTCCAGCGCGTGGTGCCGGGCGTCGCCACCTCGGTGATCGACGCCACGGAGAAATCCTGGGGCGGCCAGGTCGCCTTCGCCATGGTGCCGACGCTGGCGCGGACCTCGAACCTCGCCGACATGCCGCGCCTCGACCTGCTGGTCGTGGATGAGGCGCACCATGCCGTCGCCGACAGCTACCGCCGCATCATCGACCGGGTGCGCGAGGCCAATCCCGACGCCCGCATCTTCGGGGTCACGGCGACGCCGAACCGGGGCGACAAAAAGGGTCTGCGCGAGGTCTTCGATAATGTCGCCGACCAGGTCCGGCTGGGCGAGCTCATCGCCTCTGGCCACCTCGTGCCGCCCCGCACCTTCGTCATCGATGTCGGTGTCCAGGACGAGCTGCGCTCGGTCCGCAAGACCATGTCGGATTTCGACATGGCGGAGGTGGCGGGCATCATGGACCGCGCTCCCGTCACCGACGAGGTGATCCGGCACTGGAAGGAGAAGGCAGGCGACCGGCAGACCGTGGTGTTCTGCTCCACCGTCGCGCACGCCGAACACGTCACCGACGCCTTCAGGGCGGCGGGCGTTTCCGCCGCGCTGATCCACGGCGATCTGGCGGCCGAGACGCGGAAGGCGATCCTCGCCGACTATGCGGCGGGCAGCATCCGCGTCGTGGTTAACGTGGCCGTGCTGACCGAGGGCTGGGACCATCCGCCCACCTCCTGCGTCGTGCTGCTGCGGCCCAGCTCCTACAAGTCCACCATGATCCAGATGGTCGGGCGCGGCCTGCGCACCGTTGATCCCGAGGAACATCCTGGCATCGTGAAGACCGACTGCGTCGTGCTGGATTTCGGCACCTCGAGCCTGATCCACGGCACGCTGGAACAGGATGTCGATCTCGACGGCAAGACCGAAACCGGCGAAGCGCCGACGAAGACCTGTCCTGCCTGCGAGGCGGAGATCCCGCTTGCCGCCACCGAATGCCCGCTCTGCGGCGAGGCGTTCCCGCGGGAGGACGAAGAGACAGGTGAAGGCGGCGGTGCCGCGCCGCTGTCGGGCTTCATGATGACGGAAATCGACCTGCTGAAGCGGTCCAGCTTCGCGTGGGTCGACCTCTACGGCACGGACGATGCGCTGATGGCCACGGGCTTCGCGGCCTGGGGCGGCATCTTCTGGCTGGACGGGTTCTGGTACGCAATCGGCGGGGCCAAAGGCGAACGCCCGCATCTGCTCGGCGTCGGCGAGCGCACGGTCTGCCTCGCGCAGGCGGACGACTGGCTGAACACCCACGAGACCGACGAAAGCGCCTTCAAGACCCGCTCCTGGCTGCGCCAGCCGCCGACCGAGAAGCAGCTGCAGTATCTGCCGCCCGAGTGTCGACATGACTTCGGGCTGACGCGCTACCGCGCCTCGGCGCTTATGACCTTCGGCTTCAACAAGCGCGCGATCCGGCAGCTGATCGACGCTGCGGCTGCACCCGAGCGGAGGGCGGCATGACCCATGATGCCCGTCACATCCATCAACGCCGAGGACCGGCGGCGGCTCTGGCATCCGCGTGGGACGCTCTGTGCTGTCTGCCGGCAACCCACCCGTGGTTTTGGCTGGTTCGATCCGCACCGAATGAGGCGGCCCCGGCCTTCGGTCTGGTTCTGCTCGATGCCCTGCCAGTCCTTCTGGACGCGCTTGGCCAGGGAGCGTTTCGCCATGGTTGACCTGACCGAGGAAGAGCGCGCCGCGATCACCGCCACCATGAAGCGCGTGGCGCTGCTGATGGACGAGATCGGCTGGGCCACCCCGCTGGCCGGTCTGACCGAGGCGCAGGTCCGCGCCCTGATCGAGGAAGCCGTCGAGGGTTTCCGCGAGGCCATGTCCGACATCGTCCGGGCGCAGACGCCGGAGGTGCCGTTTTGACCCTCGATTACAATCATCGGCCCAGCTTCGCCGAGCAGGTCAACGCCGCTGTCGATCGGGCGCTCACCGCTGATCAGGCCACGCGGCCGCCCCGCGACTATCTCGGCGGCTCGCGCCTCGGCCATGCCTGCGAGCGCGCGCTGCAGTTCGAGTTCACGGCCACGCCGAAGGACGAGGGCCAGGACTTCAGCGGCCAGTCGCTGCGCATCTTCGCCATCGGCCACGCGCTCGAGGATCTGGCCGTCGCCTGGCTGCGCGGCGCGGGGTTCGACCTCTACACCCGCAAGGGCAACCGGCCCGATGGCGGCCAGTTTGGCTTCTCGGTCGCTGGCGGGCGCATCCGCGGTCATGTCGACGGCATCATTGCCGCCGGGCCCGAGGGCTTCGGTCTCGCCGTTCCCGCGCTCTGGGAATGCAAGACGATGAACGCGAAGAACTGGCGCGCTTGCGTCAAGGACGGCGTGACCAAGTCGAAGCCGGTCTACGCCGCCCAGATCGCGCTCTACCAGGCCTACATGGAGGCGACGGTCCCCGGCATCTCGGCCGCGCCCGCCGTGTTTACCGCGATCAACAAAGACACGGCCGAGATGTACCACGAACTGGTGCCCTTCGACGCCGATCTCGCGCAGCGCATGTCCGACCGGGGCGTGCGGATCCTGCAGGCGACCGACGCGGGCGAGCTTCTGCCGCGCGTCGCCACCACGCCCGACTTCTTCGAATGCCGCTTCTGCCCGTGGTCCGAGCGCTGCTGGGGGCTGCCGGCATGAGCGACGACGGCATCCTGCACTTCAACCCGTGGATGGACTTCAACGACGGGCCACCGTCCGAGAACCCCTTCGGCTGCGACCCCGACCCCGAGCAGATCGCCGTCTTCCTCGACACCGTGTTCAGCTGGTGCGAGGGGCTGATCCCGCTCCGCGGCTTCGTCGACAAGGGTCAGGGCCGGGACGGCAAGCCGCACAACATCTGGATCCCCGCCGACGACACCGCGCCCGGAAAACTCGCGACCTTCGCCGCGTGGGCGAACCGCGAGGGCGCCGCTGTCTATGTCATCCCCGGCACTGTCGCCGAGCAGGGTCAGGCCCGCGCCGCCGATGTGCTGCAGATGCAGGCCATCGTCGTCGATCTCGACGCGGGCGACATCCCGGCCAAGCTGGACCATGTCACCCACCATCTTGGTCCGCCGACGCTGATCATCGAAAGCGGCGGGCGCACGCCCGAGGGTGCGGCCAAGCTCCATGTCTGGTGGAAACTGACCGAGCCCGCGGAGGGCGGCGACCTGGCCACTCTCTGCCGCCTGCGCGGCGAGATCGCCGTGAAGGTCGGCGGCGACACACATTTCCGCTCGGCGCACCAGCCGATCCGGGTGCCAGGCACGGTCTATCACAAGCACGGCCACCAGCGCCTCGTGCAGATCCGCGAACAGCGCGACGTCGAAGTCGACCTTGCGGACTTCGCCGAGAAGGTCGCCGAGATGCCGCCGCTGCCCGGTGTGGGCTTCGCCAGCGACGTTGCCGCGCCGACCGCGAAGCCCGGCATCGACGCGGTGCTCACCACGCCGGTGCGCGAGGGCGCTGTTGACGACTGGTCCCGGTTCCAGGGGGCAAGCGCCGCCATCGGCCATTACGTTCGTTTGGTGCACGAGGGCCGCCTCGACCCCTTCGCAGGCTGGGAGGCGATCTGCGGCTACAACGCCGCCATGCTGCGCCCGTCCTGGCCGCTCGATCGGCTGATGGCCGAGTCCGAACGGCTCTGGGAGCTGCATGTGAAGCGCAACGGTCCGGCGCTCCTGCGCGCAGCGCACGTCGATGCCCCGGCCAGCCCGCTGCCGACCTTCAGCCTCGGCGCGCTGCTCGACGACACGAGCCCCATGCCCGAGGACGTCATCGGGCCGCGCGTGCTGACGCCGGGCGGTCTCCTGGTGCTGGGCGGCGCGCCCAAGGTCGGCAAGAGCGACTTCCTGATCTCCTGGCTCGTGCACATGGCCGCTGGCGTGCCCTTCCTCGGCTTCACGCCGCCGCGGCCGCTGCGCGTGTTCTATCTGCAGGCCGAGATCCAGTATCACTATCTGCGCGAGCGCATGCGGCAGATCGCGCTGCCCGCCGCCGTGATCGCCGCCGCGCGCGACACCTTCATCGCCACCCCGAAGTTGAAGCTGTTGCTCGACGCGGAGGGCGTCGCCCGCGTGGCCGAGGCGATCCGGGCCGCATTCGCCGACGCGCCGCCCGACGTCCTCGTCATCGACCCGATCCGCAACCTCTTCGACGGTGGACCAGACGGCGGCGGCGAAAACGACAACACCGCCATGATGTTCTTCCTGAAAGACCGTGTGGAGCTTCTCCGTGAGGCGGTCAATCCGGACGCGGGCGTGATCCTCGCCCACCACACCCGCAAGGCCACCAAGCACCAGGTCAAGGACGATCCCTTCCTCGCGCTCTCCGGCGCCAGCGCGCTGCGCGGCTTCTACACCTCGGGGTTGCTCATGCACCGACCCGACGAGGACAGCAGCGTCCGCAGGCTGGAGATCGAGTTGCGCAATGGCCCCGCGCTGCCCGGCAAGCTGATCGACAAGGTGAAGGGCGAATGGGTCGAACTGAACCCGATGAACGAGCGCCTGGTGCGCAAGGAGGTCGGCGCCAGGCTCGATGCCGAACGGCTGCGAAAGCACGATGTCATCCTCGGTATGCTGCTGGATGAGGCTGCGAGCGAGCGCCTCTACACCGCCATGCAGTTCGCCGAGACCTTCGAGAACCGGGGCGGTCTGGGCAGCAAGCACACCATCCGCGAGCGCCTCAGCGTGCTGGCGACCAAGGGCTTCGTGAAGTTCCTGCGCGACCCCTCGGGGTTCGGCTTCCCCGTCACCCGGTCTCGGTTCGGCTACCTCTGCGTGGAAGGCATGCAGTTCGGCGCGCCCGTCGAGGAGGTCGATTCGGACACCGGCGAGGTCACCACAAGCGCCAGTCCGGTCCTGCCCAGCCACTTCAAATGCCCCCAGTCCGGGCTCTGCCTGCAGGTCGAAAACCCCGCCGTCTGGGTCTACCCGGAGGGGCTGGAAGACGACCCAACTCATATGAGTGAGGCCTGACTCATATGACAGCGCCAACTGTGCACTCAACGAAATCAACGGGTTACGGGGAAATAAGAGTTAGGTCCCTGACTCATGCCCGAAGACTTCATGAAGTCTTATTCCGCAATGATTTCAGCCACTTGTCCTCCTCGGAACAGTTAGGTGTCAAACCCCCATACTACGTATGGGAGGGCCACCCCACAGGGTTGGCCACTCCTCCCATACGTCCGGGCCAGCCGCGCGCGCCGCCGTCACCCTCCCTTGTGCTTTCCGATCCGACGACGGCGGCCCCGTACCGCCAAGCACCAGACCGCCGTCGTCTTCCACCACCACAGGCCACCGGCAAAGGAGACCCATCATGGCTCAGCCGACTCTGATCCCGAATTGCGACGGCGCAAGGTTTGAATCGCTGCCGCTCGACGCCCCCCGCAACCGCTGCATCCTCGCGCTCGACCTCGGCACCTCAACCGGCTGGGCGATCCGTGGCCATGACGGCCTGATCACCAGCGGCACCGTCTCGCTGCGTCCCGGCCGCTTCGACGGGGGCGGCATGCGCTACCTGCGCTTCACCAACTGGCTGACCGAGATCGACCGGCTGTCCGGTCCTGTCGCCGCCATCTGGTTCGAGGAAGTCCGCCGCCACGCTGGCACCGACGCGAGCCACATCTACGGCGGGCTCATGGCCACGCTGACCGCATGGGCCGAACTGCGGGGCGTGCCCTACGAGGGCGTCCCGGTCGGAACGATCAAGCGCCACGCCACCAGCAAGGGCAACGCCGATAAGGCCGCGATGATCGCCGCCGTCCGCGCCCGCGGCTTCAGCCCCGCCGACGACAACGAGGCCGACGCCATCGCCATCCTGCTATGGGCGATCGAGACGAACGGGGGTGTCGCATGAGATGGCATCCCCACGGTTACGGCGGCCAGCGCCGGGATCCCGAACAGGTCAAGCGCGAGGGCTGGCGCGAGCAAGGACTGCTTGCCGTCTCGCTCGAGGACGCACGCCTGACATGGCCGGAACGCGAACTCGTCCGCCAGCTGGGTGAAAAGCTCTATGGACCGCCGCCCTCCAGCGTGGGAGGGCGCCATGGATAAGTGGACCCCGTCCCTCGTCGAGGCCCGTCTTGCCGAAGCGGCCCTCGTGCTGAAGCGCCTGCCCGAGCCGCGACGGCAGGGCTACTTCAGCACATGGCCCGAGATCGTCCACTCCTTCGCCGACAAGGTAGGCCAGGAGCCGAAGCCCATGCACGTGCTGCCCTCGCCGCAGGCGATCAGCCGGATGGAGGAGACGCTGACCTGGACCGCGTGCCTCGACCCTGTCGATGGCAAGATCGTCTGGATGCGCGCCCATGGCGAGCGGTGGAAGACCATCTGCTGGACGGTCGGTCTGCAACGCTCGGCCGCCAACCAGCACTGGCTCTACGGGCTCTGCGTCATCTCGCTGAGACTCAACCGGCGTCGGTTCAATCGCAACCTGTCGAAGCGGAAGGTGATCGAGCTTGCCGGTGGCGCGTGACCGTGCGCACCACAGGGGAAGGTGTGCGGCGGACAGTTTTCGACGGGACAGAAAAGCCGCTCGCGAGCTAGGTTCGGGATAAGCTCGGGAGAGGCGCGCGCGGCGCGATCCCGAACGAAACCATCCTTTCGTTGGCAGGTCCGTTGGAAAAGGAAAGGCGCTGATCCTTTCCTTTCGGGCCGCTGTCCGCCCCTGCCAAGCCCCCTCGGCCGAGTTCGCGGTTCCTTCTGCGCGATATTCGTATGCTGGCGGGCGAAGCGCGGGACATCGCCAGCGACAGGGCCGGATTTTTGGGAAGCCACCCCGAAGCCGGAGCCTCGCGCGCACCGCGCAAACACCAATGAACGCTTGCGTTCCGACCGGACACCGCAGGTGGCCGCTGGACCCCGTGTGGAGTCCAGCGTGGCATCCGGAGTCCGGAAGCCACCGGCATCCACACGACCGAGGAACCTTGCCCACCATGACGCTGAGCTTCGCCCCGGACGCGATCGAGACCTGGCCGCTTGCGCGCCTGCAGCCCTACGCGAAGAACGCGAAGGCGCACGGGCCGGACCAGGTTGCGAAGATCGCCGCCAGCATGGCCGAGTTCGGCTGGACCGTGCCCTGCCTCGTCGCCGAGGACGGTGAACTGATCGCTGGCCATGGCCGCGTGCTGGCCGCGACGCAGCTCGGGCTGACCGAGGCACCGGTGATCGTGCTGGGGCATCTGACGGAGGCGCAGCGCCGGGCGTACCGCATCGCGGACAACAAGTTGACCGAACTCGGCACCTGGGACGAGACGCTGCTCTCGGCGGAACTGAACGACCTGCTGGCCGAGGATTTCGATCTGTCGCTCGTGGGTTTCTCCGACGGCGAACTCGACAAGCTGCTGGCCTACGTCGCGGAAGACGACGGTGAAGAAGGTGGCGCCGGGGGCTCCGTGCCGCCGGTGACCATCCCCGAGCCGCCGCGCAATCCAGCCTCGCGGACCGGCGATCTCTGGATCCTTGGCGACCACCGGTTGCTCTGCGGCGACAGCACCAGCGCTGCCGACGTGCGCCGCCTGATGAACGGCGAGCGGGCGATCCTGTTCGCGACCGACCCGCCATACCTCGTCGATTACGACGGCTCGAACCACCCGACTCGCAACAAGGATTGGTCGGCGTCCTACGGCACGACCTGGGACGACAGTTCGCAGGGCGCAGAGCTTTACGACGGCTTCATCTTGGCGGCCGTGGCCGAGGCGATCACCGAGGATGCGGCCTGGTACTGCTGGCACGCGTCGCGCCGCCAGGCGATGCTGGAGGCTTGCTGGGAAAAGGCCGGCGCCTTCGTCCACCAACAGATCATCTGGGTGAAGGACCGGGGCGTCCTGACCCGCTCCCATTACCTCTGGAAACACGAGCCCTGCTTCATGGGCTGGCGCCGCCCCAACCGTCCGCCGAAGGTGGCCGAGGAAACGCTGCCATCGACATGGGCGCTGCCCAGCTTCGCCAAGGACGAGCGTCCCGACCATCCGACGCCGAAACCGCTCGACGCCTTCGGCATCCCGATGCGCCAGCATGTGGCGCGCGGCGGGCTCTGCTACGAGCCGTTCTGCGGCTCCGGCTCGCAGATAATGGCGGGCGAGGCGAACGGCCGGCGCGTCTTCGCGATGGAGATCAGCCCGGCCTATGTCGATGTCGCCGTGGAGCGCTGGCAGGCAGAGACCGGCCGCGAAGCAATACTCAACGGCGACGGACGGACCTTCGCGCAGCTGAGGACCGAGCGGCTGGGCGACGATGCCGTACCCCCGGCCGATACGCCAGAAACGGACGCCGCCCCCGAACCCGCGCGAAAGCGCAAGACCGCTGCGTGACATGCATGACCTGGCTTTACCTTCCTCCGGAAGCGCTTCCGGAGCCGGAGACGCATGCCTGTTCGGCCTCTCCCTCTGCTCCGGCGCGGGCGGGCTCGACCTCGGGCTCGCCATCGCCATCCCCGGATATCGTGCTGTGGGCCATGTCGAACGGGAAACCTACGCCGCAGCCACTCTCGTGGCGCGGATGGAAGACGCGTCCCTGGATCAGGCTGTTGTCTGGGACGACGTTGGAACCTTCGACGGCCGCCCGTGGCGCGGCGCGGTGGACATCGTCACTGCGGGCTATCCGTGCCAGCCGTTCTCGGTCGCTGGCAAGCGCCGGGGCGCGGACGACCCGCGCCATCTCTGGCCGCACGTCGCCCGCATCATCGGCGAGGTCGAGCCGCCCTTCGTGTTCCTCGAGAATGTCGCCCATCATCTCCGCCTCGGCTTCCCCGAAGTCGCTGCAGGACTGGTCCGCATGGGCTACCGCCTTGCGGCAGGCCTCTTCACGGCGGCGGAAGTCGGCGCGCCCCACAAGCGAGAGCGGCTCTTCATCCTCGCGATCCGCGGGGGGGACGAGCTGGCCGACCCCGCGCGCCTGCTCTGGCACCCGGTCGAGTGGCGGGAACCGGACCGAGCTGCTGCAGCTGTGGCCGACGCCCCGCGCCAGCGCCAACGAGAACCGGCAGACCAAACCGACGCCATCGCAGGAAGCAGGCCAGCACGGGATGAACCTCGCGACGACGGCCGCGATGTGGCCCACGCCGATGGCGAACGATGGCTGCAAGCCGAGCGCGGGCAACCGGCGGTTGGCCGACCTTACCCATTCGGCGGGGATGTGGATGACGCCGACGGCGCGGGATCACAAGGATGGGGCTACGACGTTGGCGAACACGCCGGTGAACGGCCTGCTTGGCCGCCAGGTCCTGGTGACGCCGATGGCTGGGAGCGATACCTCCGAGCCGCGCCGGACCTTGAACCCGCTGTTCGTCGAGGCGCTGATGGGCTGGCCCACCGGGTGGACCGGCTTCGCCTCTGTGGCAACGGCGTGGTCCCGCTGGTTGCGGCGCATGCGCTGCGAACTCTCGCGGCTGAACTGCTGG
Source organism: Amaricoccus sp. B4 (assembly GCF_043226085.1). NCBI lineage: Bacteria > Pseudomonadati > Pseudomonadota > Alphaproteobacteria > Rhodobacterales > Paracoccaceae > Amaricoccus > Amaricoccus sp. B4. Next base: position 1,645,854 of record NZ_CP171225.1, on the reverse strand, counting down.
CCAATCAATGACGGGGCACCAGCATGAAGCAATCGCGCACCATGTCGCTGGTTGAATCCGTCACCAACGTGATCGTCGGCTACGGCGTCGCGGTGGTCACGCAGATCCTGATCTTCCCGATCTTCGGACTGCACACGACGCTGGCCCAGAACCTGAAGATGGGTGCGGTATTCACCGTTGTGAGCATCGCGCGCTCGTTTGCATTGCGGCGGGTGTTCGAGGCGATCCGGATGCGGAGCGCCAAATGATCGACCGCCGCCCCGGCGGGACGGCGGCCATCAACTTGTTGGGGTCTGGTGCGTCAGGCTGCGGGGAGTTTGTACACGCGCCCCCGGTTCTCGACCTTCTCCGAGGTGACCTCGAGCCCGAGCTTCTTCTTCAGCGCCCCGGCCATCGCGCCGCGCACCGTGTGCGACTGCCAGCCCGTCGCGGCCATGATCTCCTCGATTGTCGCGCCGTCCGGCGCACGCAGCATGGCGATCATGGTGGCCTGCTTGGTGCCCTCGCGCGGTGTGCGCGTCTTGGGTGCGGCCTTCGGTTCGGTGGCGGTGTCCGGCGCGGCCTCCTCGGTAGGTGCGTCCGTCGCGCCCGCAGGCGCGGGGTTCGCGTCCTCGGTCTCGATCCCGATGGCGGCAAGGCCCGCGTCGGTGGCGACCAGCGTGACGCCGTGGCCGTCTCCGGTCTCGCGCCACATAAGCTCGCCGTTGCGCGTGTCGGCGTCGACCTCCTGCAGGAAGTTCTTCGCGAGCATCGCGCCGACCACCTTGGCAGCGGCGCCGCCGCGCAGGCTCTCGGGCAGCGGCAGGGCGATGCGGTCCTCGCGCTGTGCGGCGGCGCTGAGGATGATGGCTTGGGTGTCAGAAAGCTTGGTCATGGGGTCGTCTCCGTATTCGGGCCCGCGTCATGCGGCGCCTCCTACGACCCCGAGCCGCGCAGGGCGCGCGGCGGGAGTTCCGGCAGTGCCGGAGATCAGCGGGCGTGCTCGCCCTCGCCGAAGGCGCTGTCGGTAATGCGCTTCAGGAGGCTGGCGTAGTGTTCGAGGGTGCCGACCATTGCCCAGCCCGCCTCGTCGGGGGCGCAGTTGAAATGGTCGTCGCTGAGCGCCTGCAGGCGCGCGAGCATCTCGTCGATCTCGACTTTCTTGCCGATGAAGGCCGCGAGCGCGGCTTCCTTGTTCCGGCGCGCCTTCTCGGCGCGGAGTTCGTGGCGCGGGGTGGTGATTGGGTTCAGGTGGGTGGTCATCGTGGTGGCTCCTTGGTGAGTTGCATCGCTTCGTTGGAGTGACATTCCCTCTGTCCGCGAGGCTTATCAACTCGATAAGCACATGAATCTGAATGATAAACGGAGCCGTCGATGCAGGGCATGAGCGAGCGCCAGTACGCCGCCCATGTCGGTCTGTCGCGGGGCGCGATCCAGAAGGCGAAGACGGCCGAGCGGCTGGTTCTCTATCCGGACGGCAGCATCAACGCGGCGGCCAGCGACGCCAAGCGTGCCGAGACGACGGACCCGTCCAAGACGAGAAAACCGCCCGCGCCGAAGCTGAAGCCCGTCCCCGAGGCGGCGGTGGCCGCCGTCGGCGACACGCTGCGCGAACAGGGTCTGTCGGTCCCCGCCGTCGGCGGTGGCACGACCTTCCTGCAGGCGAAAACGGCGAACGAGGTGCTGAAGGCACAGGAGCGGCGCATCCGGCTCCAGAAGCTGAAGGGGGAGTTGATCGAGCGGGCCCGCGCGCTGGTGCTGGTGTTCCGGCTGGCGCGGGAGGAACGGGACGCATGGGTGAACTGGCCCGCGCGTGCGGCGGCGCTGATGGCGGCTGAGCTGTCGGCCTCGTGCAGCGACGCGACAGGCTCGCAGATCACCGTGGAGCCAGCCGCGATGCAGAAGGTCCTGGAGAAACATGTACGCGCCCACCTCGACGAACTCGCCGAGGTCCGGCCCGACTTCCGGTGAGAGCGGCGATGGCCTGACGGACTTCGACGGCGCGGGCGAAATCCTGCGCGCCTGGGGCAACGGGCTGCGGCCCGACCCGGACCTGACCGTCTCGGAATGGGCGGACCGGCACCGGATGCTGTCGGGCCGCGCCTCGGCCGAACCCGGGCGGTATCGCACGGTGCGCACGCCCTACATGCGCGAGATCATGGACCGGCTGTCCCCGGGCGATCCGACCCAGCGGATCGTGTTCATGAAGGCCGCGCAGGTCGGGGCGACCGAGGCAGGCAACAACTGGATCGGGTTCGCCATCCACCAGGCGCCGGGCCCGATGCTGGCGGTCCAGCCGACGGTCGAACTCGCCAAGCGCAACTCGCGCCAGCGGATCGACCCGCTGATCGACGAGAGCCCCGAGCTGCGCGAGCGGGTGAAGCCCGCGCGCTCCCGCGACGCGGGCAACACCATGCTGTCGAAGGAGTTCGCGGGCGGCATCCTGATCATGACCGGGGCGAACTCGGCCGTGGGCCTACGGTCCACCCCGGCGCGGTACATCTTCCTCGACGAGGTCGACGCCTATCCGGCCTCGGCCGACGAGGAAGGCGATCCGGTCACGCTGGCCGAGGCCCGGTCGCTGACCTTCGCACACCGGCGCAAGGTACTGCTCGTGTCGACGCCCACCATCCGGGGGCTGTCGCGCATCGAGCGGGAGTTCGAGGCGTCCGACCAGCGCCGGTTCTTCGTGCCGTGCCCGCATTGCGGGGCGATGCAGTGGCTGAAGTTCGACCGGCTGCGCTGGCAGAAAGGCCGCCCGGAGACGGCGGAATATCACTGCGAGGGCTGCGAGACGCCCATCGCGGAACACCACAAGACGGCGATGCTGGAGGGCGGCGAATGGCGGGCGACCGCCACGGCCGCCGATCCGACCACGGTCGGGTATCACCTCTCGGCGCTCTACTCGCCGATCGGCTGGCTGAGCTGGGAGCGGATCGTGCGGGCATGGGACGCGGCGCAGGGGTCCGACGAGGCAATCAAGGCGTTCCGTAACACCATCCTCGGCGAGACATGGGTCGAGACCGGCGAAGCGCCCGACTGGCAGCGGCTCTACGACCGGCGCGAGCGCTGGACATCCGGCACGGTGCCTGCGGGCGGGCTGTTCCTGACCGCGGGGGCCGACGTGCAGAAGGACCGGATCGAGGTCGATGTCTGGGCCTGGGGTCGCGGTCTCGAAAGCTGGCTCGTCGATCATGTCGTGATCGAGGGCGGGCCGGATCGGCACGACGCCTGGTCGGAGCTGACCGCGCTGCTGGACAATAGCTGGCCGCACGAACGCGGCGCGCATCTCAGGATCGCGCGGCTCGCCATCGACACCGGCTACGAGGCCCCGGCGGTCTATTCCTGGTCACGGGCGCAGGGGTTCGGCCAGGTATCGCCGGTCAAGGGCGTCGAAGGGTTCAACCGCTCGAGCCCGGTCTCGGGGCCGACCTTCGTCGACGCGACCGAGGGCGGGAAACGCCTGCGGCGCGGCGCCCGGCTCTGGACCGTGGCAGTCTCGACCTTCAAGGCCGAGACCTACCGCTTCCTGCGACTGGCGCGGCCGACCGAGGAGGAGATGGCCGACGGGGCGGCGTTCCCGCCCGGGTCGGTGCACCTGCCGCACTGGGTCGAGAACGAATGGCTGAAGCAGTTCGTCGCCGAGCAGCTGGTGACGGTGCGCACCAAGCGCGGCTTCGCCCGGCTGGAATGGCAGAAGCTGCGCGAGCGCAACGAGGCGCTGGACTGCCGGGTCTATGCCCGCGCCGCCGCCTGGATCGCGGGCGCGGACCGCTGGCCTGACGAGAAATGGCGCGACCTTGAGGATCAGCTCGGGGCGGCCCCCACCGACACCGATCCTGCCGGGCAGATCAACCGGCCGGGACAGGCCCCGCAGGGCAAGCGCCGCTCCGACTGGCTCGGGCGGCGCGGAGGATGGTTCTGATGACGGACTGGACGGAAACCGAGCTTTCGGCGCTGCGCCGGGCCTATGCCAGCGGCACGACCCGGGTCAGCTATGACGGCAAATCCGTCGACTACGGCTCGGCCGAGGACCTGCTCGCCCGCATCCGCACCATCGAGCGCGCCATCGCGGGGACCACACGGCCGCTGCCGGTGGCCGGGCTCGCTGGCTTCTCGCGCGGGGACCGGTGATGTCCGTGACCTGGTTCGATCACGCCATCGCCACGGTGGCGCCGCGCATGGCGGCCCGCCGCGTGATGGCCCGTCAGGCCTTCGAGACCTTGACGCGCGGTTATGACGGTGCCGCGCGCGGGCGGAGGACGGAGGGCTGGCGCGCGCCGGGATCCTCGGCAGACACCGAGATCGGCGTGGCCGGGGCGCTCTTGCGCGACCGGATGCGCGATCTTGTGCGGAACAACCCGCATGCGGCCAAGGCTGTGGCGGTGCTGGTCAACAACATCATCGGCGCGGGCATCATGCCCCGTGCCGCGAGTGGCGACGACACGCTGGACCGCCAGGTCGACGCGCTGTTCGAGCGCTGGACGGCGGACTGCGATGCCGATGGTCAGCTCGACTTCTACGGCCTGCAGACGCTGATCTGCCGCGAGATGGTCGAGGCGGGTGAGGTCCTGGTCCGTCGAAGGCTGCGGCGCGCCAGCGACGGTCTGCCGGTCCCGCTGCAGCTGCAGGTGCTGGAGGCCGACTTCCTGGACGCGACGAAGTCCGGCGCCCTCGGCGCGGGTCGCCTCGTCCAGGGGATCGAGTTCGACCCGGTCGGCAAGCGCCGGGCCTACTGGCTGCACGCGGAGCACCCGGGCGACGCTTACGGGGCTTTGCAGAACGGTCTGCAGAGCCGCCCGGTCCCGGCGACCGAGATCGCCCATGTCTACGAGAAGCAGCGCACGCAGGCGCGCGGGGTTCCCTGGGGCGCGCCGGTGATCCGGTCCTTGCGCGATCTCGACGACTACGAGGTGGCCGAACTGGTCCGCAAGAAGACCGAGGCCTGCGTCACCGCCATCGTCTTCGGCGACGACGAGGCGCAACAGGGCATCGCGCCCTCCGTGGTCGACGCCGATGGCAACCGGGTGGAGCAGTTCGAGCCGGGGCTGATCGCCTATGCGCGCGGCGGCAAGGACATCCGCTTCAACCAGCCCTCGGCCACCGGCGGCTACGGCGAATACAAGCGCGCCAGCCTGCACACGATCTCGGCCGGGTTCCGGGTACCCTACGAGCTGCTGACCGGCGATCTCAGCCAGGTGAACTATTCCTCGATCCGGGCGGGGCTCGTCGAATTCCGCCGCCAGATCGACGCCGTGCAGTGGCAGCTCTTCATCCCGATGTTCTGCGCGCCGGTCTGGCGCTGGTTCACGGAAGCGGCGTGGGCGGCGGGCCAGATCCCGTCGCCCATCGTGCCGGTCGAGTGGTCTCCGCCGAAGTTCGAGGCGGTCGATCCACAGAAGGACGCGATGGCGAACCTGCTGTCGATCCGCTCCGGCACCATGACGCTGGCCGAGGTGATTGCGAAGCAGGGCCGCAACCCGGATGCGGTGCTGGCCGAGATCGCCGCCACCAACGCCAAGCTCGACTCGCTGGGGCTGGTCCTCGACAGCGACCCGCGGCGTGTCACCAAGACCGGCAGCGCACAGACCGGCGATCCGGCGACCGATCCGGCCGCCGACGAACCGGACCCCGACGACCCGGCCGCCGATGCGGAAACCAACCCGGCGCAGGCCGACCAACAGGACTGACCCCATGGACACGATGATCGAACTGCCGGCCATGCGTCGGTCGGCGGAGCTTGCGCCGAACACGGCCGACGCCGACAGCCGCACCGTCGAGGTGGTCTGGTCGGCAGGCGCACGCGTCCGCCGCGCGACCTTCTTCGGGGAACCCTATGACGAGGAGCTCAGCCTCGACCCGTCCCATGTTCGGCTCGACCGGCTGAACGCGGGCGCGCCCTTCCTGAAGGTGCACGAGCTCGACACGCTCGACGCGGTGATCGGCTCGGTCGTGCCGGGCTCGGCCCGGATCGAGAACGGCCGCGGCATCGCGCTGGTGCGGATCAGCGAGCGTGCCGATGTCGAGCCGATCTGGCGCGACATTCAGGCAGGCCACATCCGGGCGGTTTCCATCGGCTACCAGGTCCACCGCTTCGAGGTCTCGAAACCCGAGGCCGCACGCGAACTCTGGCGCGCCGTCGACTGGACGCCCTTCGAGGTCTCCGCCGTCGCGGTGGGCGCCGACCCCGCCGCGGGCTTCCGCGCCCAGCATCCCCTTCACGACTGCGTCCTCCACCGCCGGGACGCCCCCACACCGCAAGGAGCATCCCCAATGACGGACAAGACCGAAACCCCGGCGAGCGACGCCGCAACCCCCGCCACCACCCAGCCGACCGAGCCGGTCGCAACCGAGGACACCCCCATGACCGAGCCGAAACCGGCTGCGCCCGACCCGAAGGTCGCCGCAGTGGAAACCCGCACCCAGCCGAAGACGCAGGCAATCCCTGCGCCCGATACGGAGGCGGTCGCCACCCGCGCCCGCGAGGCCGAGCGCGACCGCGTCTCCACCATCTACGACCTGGCAGGCCGCCTGAACCTCGAGCGCGGCTTCGCCGAGGATCTGGTCAAGCGCGGTATCAGCGTCGACGAGTCCCGCCGCCTGATCCTCGATCAGGTCGCCGCAAAGTCGGACGAGACCCGGACCTTCCCCCATGTCTCCGTCCCGCTCGGCGGCCGGGACGAGCGCATCACCCGCCGCGACGCGGTGGCCAACGCGCTGCTGCACCGCTACAGCCCGACGCTGTTCCAGCTGGAAGACGCCGCCCGCCAGTACCGCGGCATGACGCTGCTGGAACTGGCCCGCGAAAGCCTCGGCAATGCCGGGGTCAACACGCGGGGGCTCTCGCGCGACGAGGTGGCGACGCGGGCGCTGCACTCGACCTCGGACTTCCCCGAAATCCTCTCGGCGGTCACCAACAAGACCCTGCGGCAGGCCTACGAGGCCTATCCCCGCACGTTCATGCTGTTCTGCCGTCAGGTGCTCGCGACCGACTTCAAGGCGATGCACCGGGTCCAACTCGGCGAAGCGCCGCAGCTGCTCGAGGTCGGCGAAAGTGGCGAGTTCAAGCGCGGCACGCTGGGCGAGAGCAAGGAGAGCTACAAGGTCAAGACCTATGGCCGGGTGGTCGCCATCACCCGCCAGACGCTGATCAACGACGACCTCGACGCCTTCACCCGGATCCCCGCGATGTACGGCAACTCCATCGCGCAGCTGGAGTCGGACGTGGTCTGGGGCATCATCACCGCCAACCCGGCCATGGCCGACGGCAACGCGCTGTTCCACACCACCCACAAGAACCTCGCGGGCACCGGCGCGGCGCTCGATGTCGGCAGCGTCGGTGCGGCGCGCGCGGCGATGGCCAAGCAGACCGGCCTCGACAAGAAGACGGTGCTGAACGTCCGGCCCGCCTTCCTGATCGTACCCGCCTCGCTGGAACTGAAGGCCGAGCAGCTGGTCGCCCAGAACCTCGTGCCCGCCGCGACGTCCAGCGTGGTGCCGCAGTCGATCCGCACGCTGGCGCCGATCAGCGAGCCCCGGCTCGACGCCGCCAGCGAGACCGCCTGGTATCTGGCGGCCAGCCCGAACCAGATCGACACCATCGAGTACGCCTATCTCGAGGGCCAGCAGGGCGCCTACATCGAGACGCGCAACGGCTTCGACGTCGACGGGGTCGAGATCAAGTGCCGCCTCGACTTCGGCGCCAAGGCCATCGACTGGCGCGGCCTCTACAAGAACCCGGGCGCGTAACCTGCACCCCAACATGCTGAACCCTGACACCCGGGCGGTTCTGACGGGCCGCCCTTCGTCGTTCCACGAGGATCACCCCCATGAAAAACTACATCCAGCCCGGCAACACCATCACCCTGACCGCGCCCTATGCCGTCGCCTCCGGCGATGGCCTGCTCGTCGGCTCCATCTTCGGCGTCGCGTCAGGCACCGCCGCCCTCGGCGAGCCCGTCGAGACCGCGCTCGTCGGCGTGTTCGACATCACCAAGGTCGGCTCGCAGGCCTGGACCGTGGGCGCCAAGGTTTATTGGGACGACACCAACAAGCGCTGCACCACGGTCGCGACCGACAACACCCTCATCGGCGTGGCCGTCGAGGCCGTGGCCAGCGGCGCGGGCGACACCATCGGCCGGGTGCGCCTGAACGCGACCTTCTGATGAGCGCCTTCGCCGCCGCCGTGGGCGCGCTCTTTGCCGATCCCAATGTCGGCCGGAACGCGGTCTACATCGCCGACGGCGGCGCGCCCGTGCTGGTGCGCGTCGTCGCCCGGCGCGCTGACGCCATATCGGACCTCGGCGATGCGCGCCTCTGGTCCGAGACCACCCGCATCGATCTGCGCGTCGCCGAGGTGGCGAACCCGCGCCCCAGCGACAGGATCGAGATCGACGGCGAGGCCTTCCTCATTCAGGGCGAGCCGGTCCGTGACCGCGAGCGGCTGGTCTGGACCGTCGATCTGAGGCCGGCGTGATGGCCATGAAACTGAAACTCGACATCGATCCCGACATCGTCGCGATGATGGCGGCGGAGGTGGCGGCCGGGGAGCGCGCCGTCACCGCCGCCATGCGCGAGGCCGGGTCCGGGCTGAAGAGCGCATGGCGGTTGCAGATCACTGGCGCGGGGCTCGGCACACGGCTGGCCAACTCGATCCGGAGCCAGAACTTCCCGAGGTCGGGCGAAAGCCTGGAAGCCGCGGCGCTGGTCTGGTCGAAGGCGCCGGTCATCGTGGGCGCGCACGACACGGGGCCGCTGATCCGCTCGAAAGACGGGTTCTGGCTCGCCATCCCGCTGCCCGCCGCAGGCAAGTCCCTGCGGGGGGGCAGGATCACGCCCGGCGAATGGGAGCGCCGCCGTGGCCTGCGCCTGCGCTTCGTCTATCGCCGGACGGGCCCGAGCCTGCTGGTCGCCGAGGGGCGGCTCAACACGAAAGGCCAGGCGGTGGTGTCGCGGTCGAAGACCGGCCGCGGCAAGGTCACCGCGCCGATCTTCCTGCTCGTGCCGCAGGTCAAGTTGCCGAAGCGGCTGGATCTGGCGCGGGACGCGGACCGGGCATTGGACAGCGTGCCGGGATTGATCGTGGCGAACTGGGTAGAGGGACGGATTGGCAAATAGAGAGGTGGCGGTTGCGCACTTGCCTCACGCAAAGTCATGCACGAGGATGACGCTCAGGAGGCTGAAGATGGCGTTTTTCAAGTGGTTGTTCGGACGAGAGAGATCGAGTTCGGCTCAGTCGCCGAGCCCTGCCAATCGGTGGACGGTCTCGGAGAACGGAAACCGGACGTTGGTCGAGGGTGCGACGCGCATAACGGTCTTTCAGCAGGATCGCGGTTGGAAATACTGCATTGCGGACGTCGGCGATCGGGAAGACCCACACTTCTCTGACGCGTACGCTACCGAAAGAGAGGCGCAGGAAGAAGCGCTGGCCCACTTCCGAGGCGAACCATCTCGCCACCAGTCCCTTTCCGCATCCTCCACTGAGGATCGTCGGCAGCGCTGGGAAGCGCACATCCAGGAACGCTCGCTTACGATCGAGGAGCTGCAGCGATTTCTCGCGGAGCACAACGATCTCGGCATCACGGCCCTCCGAAAGCCCGAGGCCAAGATCGCGAGTCATCTGAAGCAGCTGGATTGGCAGATCGCAGAATACCGGAACGCCGGTGTTTCAGCGAACCTCATTTCTCTGGCTGAGCGACAGAAACCCGCGCTCGCAAGGCTCGCCGAAGAAGTCGCAGCGAGGATCGAAATCAAACAGGCGAAGCGACCGCCAAAAAGAACGCCTGTGTCGAACAGTCAGCTATCGACCGAGCTCTCTCGGAAAGTCGATGATCTGATCCGACTGTTCGCCGACAACCCCGTAGTGGATCCGAGTGAGGTGGAAAGGCGATACAGTCGCGCGATGCGTGACGCCACCACGAAGATGCTCGACGGCGGAACCACCTACGGTCGGGCATCCGGAGCGCCGGAGTTCCTGAGCCAGGACGAGGAAACCTTTCGAGCTTTCATGAAGGAGGCTGATCAGGATCTCGCATGGCAATGCAGTACGGTTTCGGACGCGTTCAAGCGCTATCTCGAAATCGGCGAGACGCCGGCACCTCACTATCCGATGCGTGTGGCCGTGCTTCTCAGCAAGGCCAAGGACCTCGACCGAGAGAAGCAGTTTTTGGCGGCGTGGTGCATGCATTTTCCATCCGGGAACGGCGTGAAATATGCTGCACTCATTGAAAGAGCGAAGAAGGTAGGCGCAATTCCCGCCTGACAGTGGAACCGGAAGGCTTCGGTTCAGACCGGAACAAAGATCGGTATTCCGATCCAACCTCAGTTTTGTGGTCGCCATGCCCACCCCTCGCGAAACCATCCTAACCGCTCTGCACGCGCGGCTCTCGGCGCTGCCCGCCACGGCTCTGCGGGGCGACGTGCTGCCAGAGCGCGTGCCGGCCGAGGGACTGCTGATCCTGCGCGATGGTGAGCCGGGGGAGCCGGAGGTCACGCTGTCGCCGCTGGCCTATCATTACCAGCACCGCGCCGAGATCGAGGCGGTCGTGCAGGGTTCCGATCGTGACGCCGCCTTCGACACGCTGACCGCCAGCATTGGCACGGCACTCGCCGCCGACCGCACGCTGGGCGGGCTCTGCGACTGGGTCGAGGCGGAAGCGCCGCGGCCCGTGGACCTCCCGGTCGAAGGCGCGGCGAGTTTGAAGGCCGCCGTGGTCCCGGTCGTGCTGCACTATTCCACGGCCGATCCGCTGGCCTGACCCCGACAACCCGAGGAGAACACCATGGCACGAGCCCAGGGGGCGCGGGCGCAGATGGCGCTTGCGTTCGAGACGACCTATGGAACGCCGCCCGCGAGCGGCTTCACCCGCATGCCCTTCGCCAGCACCTCGCTCGGCGCGGAGCAGCCGCTGCTGAACTCGGAGCTTCTGGGCTACGGCCGCGATCCGCTGGCGCCGATCAAGGACGCGGTGACAGCGGACGGCGATGTCGTGGTGCCGCTCGACGCCGAGGCCTTCGGCTTCTGGCTGAAGGCGGCCCTCGGGACACCCACGACCACGGGTGTAGAGGCCCCGTACAGCCACGAGTTCCAGTCGGGGTCCTGGACTCTGCCCAGCATGTCGATCGAGACCGGCATGCCGGAGGTGCCGCGCTACGCGATGTATTCCGGCTGCGTCCTCGACCAGATCACCTGGCAGATGCAGCGCTCGGGGCTGCTGACCGCCACGGCGCGGCTGGTGGCGCAGGGCGAGACGGTGGGCACGACCACCAGCGCAGGGACGCCCGCCGCGCTGGAGCTGAAGCGCTTCGGCCATTTCAACGGGTCGATCACGCGCAACGGAACGGCGCTCGGCAACGTGGTCTCGGCCGAGATCACCTATGCCAACAACCTCGACCGGATCGAGACGATCCGCTCGGACGGCCGCATCGACGGGGCGGACCCGTCCATCGCTGCGCTTACGGGCCGGATCGAGGTGCGCTTCGCCGACCAGACGCTGGTGACACAGGCGATCAACGGCGAGGCCTGCGAGATGGAATTCGCCTACGTCCTGCCGTCCGGCGAGAGCTTCACCTTCACCGTGCACGCCGTCTACCTGCCGCGCCCGCGGATCGAGATTTCCGGGCCGCAGGGGGTGCAGGCGACGTTCGACTGGCAGGCGGCGCGCGACAGCGTGGTCGGCCGGATGTGCACGGCAACCCTGATCAACGACATCGAGGTATACTGAGAATGCTCACGCTCGACCTGACCAACGCCCCACGCTGGCACGACCTGGCGCCCCGGGTTCGGGTTCAGCTGCGCCCACTGACCACGGCGCTAATGGTGGCGACGCGCAGCGATCCGGCCGTCGAGGCTGTGCCTGAGGAGGCATCCGACGAGGAGCGCGCGGTCGCCTTCGCCAAGGCGCTGGCGCGCCGCGCGGTGCTCGCCTGGGAGGGCATCGGCGATGCCGACGGCAATCTCATCGACCCGAGCCCGGAGGCCATCGACGCGCTGCTCGATGTCTGGCCGATCTTCGAGGCCTTCCAGCTGACCTATGTCTCGAAGGGCCTGCTGCTGGAGCAGGAAAAAAACGCCTCCGCGCTCTCGCCGAATGGTCCTTCGGCGGGGGCGAGCGATACTGCGAAGCCTGCGCGCAAACCTGCCCGGACTGCCCGGCGCGGCTGAACCGGCCGGAAACGCTGGAGGGCTGGCAGGTCTGGGACCTGGTCGGTCGCCTCGGCGGTCAGCTGCGTGTCCTGCCCGGCGCGGTGATCGGCTGGGACATGTCGGCGGCGCTGGCGCTCGGTGACGCGCTCGGCGTGCCGCCGCTCGCCATGGCCGAACTGCTGCCCGTCATCGAGGCGGTGATGGTCACCAAGCTCAACGAACAGATGGAACTTCCCAATGGCTGAAAAGCGTGTGTCCGTCCGCCTCGCCGCGGTCGGCGGCAGACAAGTGCGCGCCGAACTGGAAGGCGTGGGCGAAGCCGGATCGCGTGGCTTCGGAAGACTGAGCCGGGAGATGGAGGCGGCCAACGCCCGGCTCGCGGCGTTTTCGCGGCGGGTGCGCGTGGCCGCGGCTGCTGCGGTGGCTGCGGCCACGGCGGCCGGTGTCGCCATGGTCCGCTCCGGCCTGCAGACGGTCGATGCGCAGGCCAAGCTGGCGCAGTCGCTGGGCACCACCGTCGCCTCGATCCAGACGCTCGAGCGGGCGGGGGAGTTGGCGGGCGTTTCCATGTCCGGCATCGAACAGGCGACGAAGGATCTGACGCGTCGGCTCAGCCAGGCCGCCGCCGGGAGCGGTCCCGCCGCCGACGCGCTCGACCGGCTCGGGCTTTCCGCCACCGACCTGATTGCGCTGCCGCTGGATCAGCGCGTGGGCGCGATCAACGCCGCCATCGAGAGCTTCGTGCCCGCCGCCGAGCGCGCGGCGGTCGCGGGGCAGCTCTTCGGCGAGGAAGGCTCCATCGCCATGTCGCGGATCGACACCGCGACGCTGCGCCAGGCGACGGAGGACGTCCTCGCCTTCGGCGTCGTTGTCTCGGAGCAGGACGCTGACCAGATCGAGCGCACGAACGATGCCATCTCCCGGCTTGGGCTGATCTGGCGCGGGCTGTCGAACCAGCTCGCCGTTGCCGCAGCGCCCGCGCTGGAAGCGGTCGCGGATGCCATGGCGGCGGTCGCCAGCCGCACCGGACCGCTCGGCATCGCGATCCGCGGTCTCTTCGAGAACATCGGCCGCCTGACCACCTATGCCGCCACCTTCGCGGCCTTCCTCGCCGGTCGCTGGGTCGCCGGCATGGCCGCCGCCGCTCTCTCCGTCCGCGGCCTCGCCACGGCGCTGGTCGTCCTGCGTGGCGCGCTGATCCGCACCGGCATCGGGGCGCTGATCGTCGGCGCGGGTGAGCTCGTCTACCAGTTCACGCGCCTCGTCTCCGGCGCTGGCGGCTTCGGCGAGGCGATGTCGCTCCTGAAGGACCTTGCTGTCGAAGTCTGGGAGCGGATCAGGATGGGCGCGGCGGCGGCGGGCGCGGCCGCCACGGCGATGTTCTTCGACCTGAAGGCCGATGCCGCGTCGGGCATGCAGAGCGCCATCGAGAGCGTCGTGGCGTTCGGCAACTCGGCGGCGAACACCTTCGAGGGCGCCTACGAGGCAATCAAGGCGATCTGGGGTCTGCTGCCCGCCGCCATCGGCGATCTGGCGTTCCAGGCGGCCAACAGCCTGGTCGATGGCGTCGAGGCGATGCTGAACGGCGTGGTCTCGCGCATCAACGGCTTCATCGGCGGCATCAATCAGGGGCTGGAAGCGCTCGGGTCCGAGCGCCGCATCTCGCTGGTGCCCGACCTCGACCTCGGCGAGATCGAGAACCGCTTCGAGGGCGCGGCAACGGCCGCGACGACGGCCGCGCAGACGGCGTTCGACCGGGCTTTCGAGGACAACCCGCTCACCGCACCCGACCTCGGTCTGACCGAGGCGGCGAACCGGGCGCTCGAGTCCGCGAACCTCTATCGCGGCGCGGCCCGCGATTTGGCGGAAGGCGTCCGCGCGCCGCTCGAAAGCTGGCAGGCCCTGCGCGACGCGGTGCGCGGCACCGATGAAGGCAGTGCGGATGCGCTGACTGAGGCTACCGGTGCGGCCGAGCGGCTGGAGACGGCGCTCGGCGATGCCGGACGCGCCGCGACGGGTGCGAGTGCGGCAGCCGGAGCTGCCGCCGCTGCAGCGGAGCCCGCGACCGAGGCTGCCGTCACCGGCTGGCAGGCGGTCACGGCGGCGCTCTCCGACTATGCCAGCAAGGCGCGCGAGATCGGTGGCGATATCGGCCAGAGCCTCGTCGGTGCCTTCCAGTCGGCAGAGAACGCGGTGGGCCAGTTCGTGAAGACCGGCAAGCTGAACTTCCGCGACCTCGTCACCTCGCTGCTGGCTGATCTCGCCGAGCTGGCGGCGCGGCGGTTCATCCTCGGGCCGATCGCAAACGCGCTCTCCGGCGTGTTCTCAGGGGCGGGCGGCATCTTCGCCAATGTCCTGCATGCGGGCGGCATGGTGGGGTCCGCGGGGCCCTCGCGCATGGTCCCGGCCATGGCCTTTGCCGCCGCGCCCCGGATGCATTCAGGCGGCATGGCCGGGCTTCGCCACGACGAGGTGCCCGCGATCCTGCAACGCGGCGAGCGCGTGCTGTCGCGGCGCGAGGCACAGAGCTACGGCGCGGGCGGCGGGGTCAACGTCACCATCATGGCGCGCGACGCCGAGAGCTTCCGCCAGTCGCGCACGCAGGTCGCGGCCGACATTGCCCGCGCCGTGTCACTCGGGCGGAGGGGCATGTGATGGCGTTTCACGATGTCCGGTTCCCCGACAACATCAGCCGGGGCGCGCGGGGCGGGCCGGAGCGGCGCACCCAGATCGTCGAACTCGCCTCGGGCGACGAGGAGCGCAACGCCAGCTGGGCCAACTCGCGCCGCCGCTACGATGTGGCCTACGGCATCCGCCGCGCCGACGATCTGGCGGCCGTGGTCGCCTTCTTCGAGGCGCGCAACGGGCGACTGCACGGCTTCCGGTTCAAGGATTGGGGCGACCACAAGTCCTGCCTGCCCTCGGGCACGCCATCGCCCACCGATCAGTCGATCGGCACCGGCGACGGCACGACGTCCGCGTTCCAGCTGGTGAAGCGCTACGCCTCGGGTAGCCAGACATGGGTGCGGACGATCACCAAGCCCGTCGCGGGCACGGTGCGCGTCGCCCTCGACGGCGCGGAGCAGCTCGGCGGCTGGACCGCTGACACGACGACCGGCGTCGTGACCTTCGACAGTGCGCCCGCCGAGGGCGTCTCGGTCACCGCGGGCTATGCCTTCGACGTGCCCGTCCGCTTCGACACCGACGCGCTCGACGTGACGCTCGACCTCGAGCGGCTCGGCTCGATCACCTCCATTCCGCTTCTGGAACTGCGCCGATGAAGCCCCTCAATCCCGCCCTGCAGGCCCATCTCGACGAGGGCACGACGACGCTCGCCTGGTGCTGGCGGATCACTCGGGCAGACGGCGTCACCTTCGGTTTCACGGATCACGACCGGACGCTGAGCTTCGACGGGGCCGACTTTGAGCCGGAAAGCGGGCTGACGGCGTCCGAGGTCCGTTCCGGCTCGGACCTCTCGGTCGATGCGCAGGACGCCGAGGGCGTGCTGACCTCCGACCGGATCACCGAGACCGACATCCTCGACGGCCGCTGGGACAATGCCGAGGTCGAGGTCTGGCGCGTGAACTGGGCCGACACCGGCCAGCGCGTGCTGATGCGGCGCGGGGCCATCGGCCAGATCCGGCGCGGGCGGCTCGCCTTCGTCGCCGAGGTGCGCTCGCTCGCGCATGTCCTCGGCCAGACGGTGGGGCGGACGTTTCAGGCAACCTGTGATGCCGTACTCGGCGATGCGCGCTGCGGTGTCGATCTGGAGAACACGGCGTTCAAGGGCACGGGCGCCGTGATCGATCTTCTGCGGGACCGCGCCTTCACCGCCTCGGGGCTGGGTGCATTCATCTCTGGCTGGTTCACCTTTGGCACCATCGAATGGACCAGCGGCGCTAATGCGGGACGGCGGACGGAGGTGCTCGGCCATGACGTCACGGACGGCGTGGCGATCCTGACCCTGCTCGAAGCGCCGGTGCGCGCAATCGCCGAGGGCGACGGCTTCACCATCCGTGCGGGCTGCGACAAGCGGATGGAGACCTGCGGGGCGAAGTTCGCGAACACCGCCAACTTCCGCGGTTTCCCGCACATCCCCGGCCAGGACGCGGTGCTGCGCTATGCCACGAAGGACGGTGGGCACGAGGGAGGCGTGCTGTGACCTCCGCCGATCCCCTGGGCGTCATCGCCATCGCACGGTCCTGGCTCGGCACGCCGTACCACGACCAGGCGAGCCTGCGCGGTGTCGGCTGCGACTGCCTTGGGCTCGCCCGGGGCGTCTGGCGCGAGGTCGTCGGCCCCGAGCCGTTCCCGATCCCCCCCTACAGCCGGGACTGGGGCGAGACCGGCCCGCGCGAGGTGCTGGCCGAGGGCGCGCGGCGGATGATGATCGAGGTGTCGCCCGCCGAGGCTGGTCCCGGCGCGCTGGTCCTTTTCCGCATGAAGCCCTGTGCCATCGCAAAGCATGTCGGGATCCTGACCGCGCCCGACAGCTTCCTCCACGCCTATGAGCGGCTCGGCGTGATCGAGGAACCGCTCACCCAAAGCTGGCGGCGGCGCATCGCCTTCGCCTTCCTGTTTCCGCAAACCTGAGACCCGGACATGGCCACCCTCGTTCTCGGCGCGGCCGGCGCTGCCATTGGCGGCAGCATCGGCGGCGCGATCCTCGGCGTCAGCGCCGCGACCATCGGCGGCTTCATCGGCTCCAGCATCGGCTCGGTCGTCGACAGCTGGATCATCTCGTCGCTGGCGCCGACGCAGCGCATCGAGGGCGCGCGGCTCGACACGCTGCGCATCACCTCGGCCACCGAGGGCGCGGTCATCCCGCGGCTCTACGGCCGGATGCGCATGGGCGGCAACATCATCTGGGCGACCGATTTCCGCGAGGAGATCAAGACCACCACGCAGGGCGGCGGCAAGGGCGGCGGGGGCGGCAAGGTCAAGACGACCGAGTACCTCTACTATGCCAGCTTCGCCGTGGCGCTCTGCGAGGGACCGATCACAGGCATCGGGCGCATCTGGGCGGACGGCAAGCCGATGGACCTCTCCGGCGTCACCTGGCGCTGGTATCCGGGCGACCAGGCGCAGACGGCGGACCCGTTCATCGCGGCGAAAATGGGCGCGGCCAAAACGCCTGCCTATCGCGGCACCGCCTATGTCGTCTTCGAGGAACTGGCGCTCTCGACCTACGGCAACCGCCTGCCGCAGCTGTCCTTCGAGGTGTTCCGCCCGCTCGCCGATCCCGACACCGCCGAGGGACTGACCCGCGCCGTCACCATGATCCCGGCCTCGGGCGAGTTTACCTACGCGACGCAGGCCATCCGCAAGACCGATGGCGGCGCGACGGTGCCCGAGAACCTGAACGCGCTGGCCGACTCCACCGACATGGTGGAGGCACTGGACCGGCTGCAGGCGATGGCGCCCGCGGTCGAGAGCGTCAGCCTCGTGGTCGCGTGGTTCGGCGACGATCTGCGGGCAGGCTCCTGCAAGGTCCGGCCGGGCGTCGAGGTGTCGGCCAAGTCGACCACGCCAGTCAGCTGGTCGGTCAATGGCGTGAGCCGCGCCAACGCCTTCCTCGTAAGCCGTGACGATCAGGATCGCCCGGTCTACGGCGGCACGCCGTCCGACTTCGCGGTGGCCCAGGCGATCCTGGAGATGAAGGCCCGCGGACTGCGCGTCACCTTCTATCCGTTCATTCTGATGGACGTGCCGCCCGGCAACACGCTGCCGAACCCCTACAGCGACAACGCCGCGGAGACGGGCCAGCCTGCCTTCCCGTGGCGGGGGCGGATCACCTGTTCTCCCGCGGCGGGATATGCGGGATCGGTCGACAAGACGGCGACGGCCGCCACGCAGGTGGCGGCGCTGTTCGGCGCGGCCACGCCCGCCAGCTTCAGCGTCTCGGGCGAGAGCGTCACCTGGACGGGGCCATCCGGCGACTGGGGCCTGCGCCGCATGGTGCTGCACTACGCCCACCTCTGCGCGGCAGCGGGCGGGGTCGACGCCTTCCTCATCGGCACCGAGATGCCGGGGCTGACGACGATCCGCTCGGGCGCCAGCATTTATCCGGCGGTGCAGGCCTATCGGGACCTCCTCGCCGATGTCCGCACGATCGTCGGGTCCGGGACGAAGATCGGCTATGCCGCCGACTGGTCGGAGTATTTCGGGCACCAGCCGGGCGACGGCAGCGGCGACGTGTTCTTCCACCTCGACCCGCTCTGGGCCGATCCGGAGATCGATTTCGTCGGGATCGACAACTACATGCCGCTGTCAGACTGGCGGGACGGGTTCGAGCATGCCGACGCGGCCGAGGGCTGGCCCGCGATCTACGACCGGGCCTATCTGCAGGGCAACATCGCGGGCGGAGAAGGCTTCGACTGGTTCTATGCCAGCGCGGCCGATCGGTCGGCGCAGGTGCGGACCCCGATCACCGATGGCGCGGCCAGCAAGCCGTGGGTCTTCCGCTACAAGGATCTGCGCGCCTGGTGGTCGAATGCGCATTACGACCGCCCGGGCGGGGTGGAGAGCGGCACGCCCACGGCGTGGGCGCCGCAATCGAAGCCGATCTGGTTCACCGAGCTGGGCTGCCCTGCCATCGACCGCGGCACCAACCAACCCAACGTCTTCTTCGACCCGAAGTCCTCGGAGAGCTTCACGCCGCATCTCTCGCGGGGCTGGCGCGATGACGCGATCCAGCGCGCCTATCTCGAGGCGACGTATCTCTGGTGGGGTGAGGCCGCGAACAACCCGGTGTCCTCGGTCTACGGCGGCCGGATGGTTCATGTGCCGGAATGCGCCGCCTGGACCTGGGACGCGCGGCCCTATCCGTTCTTCCCGGCACTGACCGACGTCTGGACGGACGGCGCGAACTGGCGGCTCGGGCATTGGCTGACGGGGCGGCTCGGGGCGGTGTCGCTGGCCGCACTGGTCCGCCATCTCTGCCAGCGGGCGGGGCTCCCCGAGGACCGCATTGACGTGACCGGCCTCTGGGGCGCGGTCGAGGGCTACGCCATCACCGCGCTGGAAAGTCCGCGCGCGTCCATCACCACGCTGTCGCGGCACTTCGGGTTCGACGCCTTGGAGACCGAGGGCGTGATCCGCTTCATCATGCGCGGCCGGGCCTCGGTCACCACCCTCGGGCCCGACGATCTTGTGGCCCCCCGCGAGGGCGACGTGCTGGAACTGACGCGCGGCCAAGAGACCGAGCTGCCGCAGGCGCTGAAATGGCAAGTCGCGCGTGCCGACGAGGATTACGACGCGGCCCTCGTCGAGGCGCGGCGCATCACGGTGGACACGACGCGCATCGCCTCCGAGTCCTTCCCGATGGCGGTGCCGCCTGAGGAGGCCGAGCGACGCTGCCGCCGTGCGTTGATGGAGGCGTGGGTGGGCCGCGAGACGGCGGCGTTCCGTCTGCCGCCCTCGCGGCTCGCGCTCGATCCGGCCGACGCGATCCGGCTCGCCCATGACGGGCGGCTGGTCGATCTGCGGCTCGTTTCCATCGCCGACGCCGAGGCGCGCGGCATCGAGGCGGTCCGCCAGGACCGCGCGACCTACGACCTGCCGCCCGGCGACCCCCGAGCGGCGTCACTGACGCGGGCCGTCGTGTTCGGCGCGCCGGATGCGGTGCTGATGGACCTGCCGCAACTGACCGAGGACCAGCCTGCGCATCGACCGCTGATCGCCGCGCACGCGGTTCCCTGGCCGGGCGAGATGGCGGTGTTCCGCAGTCCTTCGACGGACGGGTTCGAGTTACTGACCACGTTTGGCAGCCGCGCTCGGATCGGGATGCTGGTCTCGGATTTCTACGCAGGGCCCACGTCGCGCTTCGATCTCGGAAACGAGCTGGTGGTCGATTTGCTGACCGGCACCCTCGAAAGCGTCACGGATCTGACGCTGTTCGGTGGGGCCAGTGCGCTGGCCATCGAGAGCGCGCCCGGAGCTTGGGAGATCGTGCAGGCAGGCGCGGCCGAGTTGCTCGCGCCCGGCCGATACCGCCTGACCCGGCTCCTGCGTGGCCAGCGGGGTACCGAGGGCGCGATGGGCAACCCGGCGCCTGCAGGCACGCGGGTCGTCGTGCTGGACTCTGCGCTGGCGTCCCTGCCGATTGCCGAGGCTGATCTCGGATTGCCGTGGAACTGGCGCATCGGCCCGGCGAGCCGTCCGGTCAGCGACGAGACCTATGTTGCGCAGGCCTTCACGCCCGCAGGCATGGGGCTGCGGCCGTTCTCGGTCGCCCATGTCGAGCAGCCGTGGCGCAGGCCAGGCACGCCCGGGGATCTGACGATCCGCTGGACGCGCCGGTCGCGTGCACTCGCGGCCGACAGCTGGAGCGGGCTCGAGGTGCCGCTCGGAGAAGAGCTCGAAGCCTACGAGGTCGAGATCCTCGACGGCGCGAGCGTGAAACGTGTGCTGAGCGCATCCACGACCAGCGCCGTCTACACCGTCGCCCAGCAGACCGCCGATTGGGGCGCGCCGCTCGCCCCTGGCGACACGCTCGACATCCGCATCTTCCAGCTCTCCGCCCTCGTCGGGCGGGGCGCGCCGAAAACCGTCACCCTCACGTTCTGAGGCCATCCCATGTCCGACGCCACGACCCATCTCCTGTTGCCCTACATTCTTGCGGCGCAGGCCCAGAAGCATGTCACCCACAACGAGGCGCTGCGGATCCTCGACGGGCTCGTCCATCTCTCGGTTTTCGACCGGGACCTGACCGCGCCGCCCGGCTCTCCGGCCGATGGCGACCGCTACATCGTCGCGTCGGGCGCGACCGGTGACTGGACGGGCTGGGACCTGAACGTGGCGCTCTGGACGGACGGCGCATGGCTGCGTCTGCCGCCCCGGACCGGCTGGCGGGCTTGGGTCGAGGACGAGAGCCTGCTGCTGGTCTACGACGGCGCGGGCTGGATCGGGACGACACCGGCCGCGCTGCAGAACCTCACTCTGCTGGGGCTGGGGACGACGGCAGATGCGTCAAACCCGTTTTCAGCCAAGCTGAACGCCGCGCTCTGGACGGCGAGGACCGTCGCCGAAGGCGGCACCGGCGATCTGTTCTACACCATGAACAAGGAGGCTGCGGGCGACGATCTCGGCCTGACACTCCAGACCGGCTTCGTGACCAAGGCGCTGGTCGGGCTCTTCGGCTCCGACCGCTTCCGGCTCGCGGTATCGGCCGATGGCAGCACCTTCTTCGACGGGCTCAGCGTCGACAACGCGACCGGCATCGTCGATCAGCCCCGGCTGCCGCGCTTCAAGGCGTACACGAACTACGACAACTATGTCGGCGTCGGGACCTGGACGAAGATCGGCCTCAACAACACCGACTATAACGAACAGGGCGCCTTCGACGCTGCCAATAACTACTTCGTCGCCCCCGTCGACGGCACCTACCTCTTCGGCGCGACGCTGCTCTACAAAATCAACGCCAGCGCCACGGCCCGCATGCGCGGGCGGCTCGTGCTGAACGGCACGACCGAAATCCGCGGCTCGCTCGGCGAGATCTCCGCCACCCACGTCTCGCTCGCCACCGCGATCTGGCTGCAGACCATGGTGCCGCTGACTGCTGGCGATACCGTCGAACTGCAGGGGTATTTCCGGGTCGCGGACGGCTACTTCGCGGCCGACCACACGTCCTTCTGGGGCTGCAAGGTCGGCTGAGCGGCGGAAGGAGGATCCCGATGAACCCACCCCGATCCGAGGGCTTCGTCCGCATGCCCGACGCCGAGTTCGAGGCGATCCTGACCCGGGCGGCGGAGGAAGGCGCGAAGCGCGCGCTGGCCGATGTCGGTCTCGACGGCGACGAGGCCGCGCTCGACATCCGCGATCTGCGCTCCCTGGTGGACTGCATCCGGCTGGTGCGCCGCACCGCGATGCAGACCGCCGTCCGCATGATCACAACCGGCGTCATGCTGGCGCTGCTCGCCGGCATCGCCATCAAGCTCAAGATCTTCGGCGGCAGCCCGTAGCCGCCCACCATTCCATTCATCGGCCCGCAATGACCCGCCCTCGAGGCGGGTTTTTCGTTTTGGAGGACCCCATGACCACGACATTCCATCGCCATTGGCGTGACGTGCCGGAAAGCGCATGGCGCTGGCGGAATTTCAGCCCGGCAGAGATTGCCTGCCGGGGCACTGGCAAGCTGCTCATCAACGAACCCGCGCTCGACAAGCTGCAGGCGCTCCGCGACCGGCTGGGCAAGCCGCTGATCGTCCGCTCGGCCTATCGAAGCCCCGAGCACAACCGCGCCGTCGGCGGTGCCACGCGGTCGAAGCACCTCGACGGCGCGGCCTTCGACATCGCGATGGCGAACCACGACCCGGTGGTCTTCGAGGCGGCGGCGCGGGAGGTCGGGTTCCTCGGTTTCGGGTTCTACCCGCGCTCGGAGTTCATCCATGTCGATCTCGGGCCCGCGCGGCAGTGGGGCGAGCGGTTCCCGGTCCGGGCGACTGCATTTGCGGCCGAAACGCCGCCCGCGCGGGAAGTGCTGGCCGACAGCCGCACCATGAAGGGTGGTGGCGCGGCGGGCGTGGCGACACTTGGCGCGGCAGGGGTCGAGGTCGCGCAGAGCGTCCTGGCCGAGACCCAGACCGCCATCCTGCCGCTGGTGCCGTATCTCGACACGTTGCGCTGGGTGTTCATCGCCGTGGCGCTCGGCGGGATCGCGATCACGATCTACGCGCGGCTGGACGATTGGAAGCGGGGCCGCCGATGATTGGTGCGCTCCTCGCTGGGTTCGCCACCAACCCGTGGGCCCGGACGGCTCTCCGCTACGGCGCCATCGCGCTCACAGTGCTCCTGTTCCTGTTCGCACTCCGGCGCTCCGGTGAACGCACGGGCCGCCTCGCCGAACGTCTCGAAACATTGGAGGAAACCAATGATGTTCAACGCCGGATGCTGGATGCGGCGGCTCGCCGTCCTCGCGACCGCGACGAGCTTGCTGACCGGCTGCGCAACGGTCGCTTCTGAACCGCGCCTCGCAACCGTCTGCCCTCCCGTCATCGAGTACAGCCGTGAGTTCCAGGCGCGCGCGGCCGACGAGCTCAATCTACTGCCGGAGGCGTCGGCTATCGCCGAGATGATCGCCGATTACAGCGTTATGCGGGATCAGGCGCGTAGTTGTCGCAGCCGAAGCACTTAAACACGGCAATGGAAAAGCGCGAAAAAAATCGCCTTATCCTGTTGATAATAATGAATAAACGAGCGTTCTAGGCTTCGTACCTACTGCGCTGGAGGAGCCGGTCAATGCCCCCCAAGTATCCAAACATAACAGTCCAGCTGACAGGACACGACAGCAATGCCTTTATGATCCTCGGCTTGTGCCGACGGGCCGCAAAAGAAGGGGGCCTCTCGCAGCAAGAGATCGATGCGTTCTACCAAGAGGCTACAAGCGGGGATCATGACCATCTGATCCAAACCGCCATGCGCTGGTTCAGCTGCGAGTAGCAGCCGAACCGGCCTGCGCCGCCTTGTCAGCATAGGTCGCCGCGAAAATCGTCTCCGAAAGCCATTTCTTGAACGATGGATTGTCGCTGAACTGTTTGAACAGCTCGGTATGGTCAGATAGCAGCTCGATGACTGCGCGCTCCAGTGCCTTGTCATGCTCGATGCGGGCGTTCTGCTTGTCCGAATTCTGCATGGCATTCTGATAGGCTTTGTCGGCCGCGACCTTCGTGGGCAACTCCTCAGCTATCACCTTCCCGATCTTGTCGGCGTCCTTCCAGTCGATGTTGCCGAACATCTCGTTGAACGTCTTGAGGATGTTGCTGAGCAGGTCCAGTTCCGGCTCAGGCTTGCGACCGCCTCCGCCCAACGGCACAGGGCCGATTTCCGCGTCGGCATCGGGAAGCGCAATCGCCATCGTCGCCTGCGCCTCGACCCTGTAGCTGTCCATGTCGATGGCCTCCAGAATGCCCTTCGACAGGTCCTGCTCCTCCGGAGCAGGCAGTTTCGGCGTCAGGAAGTTCAGGAAAATCGAGAGCTTCTCCCACTCCGCGTTCGTATAGGGCAGGATGGCCGCGAGAAATCCGTAGGTGCGCGTGAATGCCTTCGCCTTGCCTTTAAAGTCGACCTGGCCATCTTCATCGAGATCGGCTTTGTAGACCGCGACGCACGCATCGAGGATCGGGTCGAGCTTGTCGCGGTCGGCGCCACCGAGATACAGCGCCACGAGGTCCTCCACCTGCTCCCAGGAATAGACCTGATAGCCATCGAGCCGCGCTTTCAGGTCGTGCAGCTTGTTCGGATCGGTCTCTTCGCTCAGGATCGTCGTGCGGTAATAGTCCTCGAACGACGCCTTGATGCCATCCACATCGTTCATGAAATCCAGCACGAAGGTGTCGTGCTTCTGCGGATGTGCCCGGTTCAGGCGTGACAACGTCTGGACGGCCTTGATGCCCGACAGCGTTTTATCCACGTACATCGTGTGCAGCAGCGGCTCATCGTAACCAGTCTGGAACTTGTCGGCGACGATGAGAAACCGGTACGGGTCCTTCTGGATCAACTCCTCGATCTTGTTACTGGGAAAGCCATTGAGCGACGCCTCGGTGACCTTTTGGCCGCCATATTCGTGCTCGCCCGAGAAGGCGACGATGGCCTCGTACGGGCTCTTGCGCTCCTTCAGATACTCCCCGAAGGCGTGAAAATACTGGATTGCGCGGTGAATTCCGCTCGTCACCACCATGGCGCGCGCTGCTCCGCCGATTTTGCGATGGGCCATAACCTGGTCGTGGAAGTGGTCGACCATGATCTCAGCTTTCTTGCGGATGGCATGGTCATGGGATTCGACATAGCGGCGGAGCTTCTTTTGCGCCCGCTTGGCGTCGAACTGCGGGTCGTCCTCCACCGTCTTCATGAGCCGGTAATAGCTCTCGACC
The DNA here is from genome assembly GCF_043226085.1 of Amaricoccus sp. B4. Classification (NCBI taxonomy): domain Bacteria; kingdom Pseudomonadati; phylum Pseudomonadota; class Alphaproteobacteria; order Rhodobacterales; family Paracoccaceae; genus Amaricoccus; species Amaricoccus sp. B4. The sequence continues at coordinate 1,620,861 of NZ_CP171225.1, read as the reverse complement.
GGCGTGTAGTGCTTCAGCACGTCGAGGATGAAGCCCTCTTCGATGGCCTGCTTCATCGAATAATTGTGGAAAGGGACGTGCCTGACTTTCCCGCCCTCGGGGACCGCCGTGCCGAAAATCTCCAGCGTCTTGTTCTTGGGCGTGGCGGTGAAGGCGAAATAGCTCGCGTTCGGCAGAACCTTCCGCGCCTCCATCAAGCGGTTGATGGTGTCCTCGACGGTTTCGTCTTCCTCCTCGGCACCATTCGCGGCAAGCGCGATGTTCATCTTTGCCGAGGTCCGGCCGCCTTGGCTGGAATGCGCCTCGTCGATGATGATGGCGAAGGTTCGCCCGCGATGGCTGTCCCCGATTTCGTCCAGGATGAACGGGAACTTCTGCACCGTGGTGATGATGATCTTCTTGCCCTGCTGCAGGAACGTCCGAAGCTGCTGCGAACCTTCCGTGACCGCTCCGACGATGGAAGATACCTGTGCGAACTGCTTGATCGTGTCGCGAATCTGTTTGTCGAGATTGCGCCTGTCGGTGACAACGATGACGGTGTCGAAGGTCGGCTTGCCACCAGTCGCCAGCCCGATCAGCTGGTGGCCGAGCCAGGCAATCGAGTTGCTCTTGCCCGAACCTGCCGAGTGCTGGATCAGGTACCGCCGCCCGGCGCCGGAGGCCTCGGCGTCAGCCAGCAGCTTGCGCACCACGTCGAGCTGGTGAAAGCGCGGGAAAATCTGCTTCGGCGGCTTCTTCTTTCCGCGCTCGTCCGTTTCCTCGACCACCTGCGCATAGTTTTCCAGGATGTCGGTGAGGTTGCGCTTGGTCAGGACCTGCTTCCAAAGGTAATCCGTCTTCAAGCCATGCGGGTTCGGTGGGTTGCCCGCGCCGTCATTCCAGCCCTTGTTGAAGGGCAGGAACCACGATGCCTTGCCTTTCAGGTGGCTGCACATCCGCACCTCGTGGTCGTCCACGGCGAAATGGACGACGCAGCGGCCGAATTGGAACAGCAGCTCCTTCGGGTCGCGGTCGCGCTTGTACTGCTCGATCGCGTCCTCGACCGTCTGCTTGGTCAGGCTGTTCTTCAATTCGAAGGTGGCGACGGGCAGGCCGTTGATGAACAGCGCCGCGTCGAGCGACAGCTTGGTCGCATCCTTGGAATAGTGCAGCTGCCGGGTGACGCTGAAGACGTTGGCGGCGAACAGCTCTTCGGCCTTGGCGTTGCCGGGGGTCGGCGTCCCGAAGAACAGCTCGACCGATCCGGGGCCGTGTTTCACGCCGTTGCGCAGCACGTCGATGACACCGCGCTTGGCGATCTCGCCTTGCAGCCGGTGCAGAAATTGAAGCCGCTTTGGCCCGTCTTCGCCGATGCCGAGGGCTTCGACAGCCTCGGGCTGCGTGGCGTTCAGGAAGGCGAACAGTTTCGCCAGGTCGATGGCGTGGTCCCGGTCAAAATCCTTCGAGTTGCCAGCGACGTAACCCGCCTCGTCGATTAGCGAGCGGACGATGAGGGCTTCGAGGCCTTTTTCGCTGGTGTCAGTCGTCGGCATCGGCCCCCTCCATCACCTCGGCGTCGTCGGCCTCCAGTTCCTCCTCCAGTGCATCATCCTCGTCGGAAATTTGATCGTCCGCAGGCGCCGCGATCTCGACATGGCGCACGTCCAGCCTGCCGGTGACAACATCGGCGATCAGGCGTTCGCGGTACTCCAGAATACGGTCGGTCTCTGACCGAAGTCTCCGTCGAACCGAGGCCTCTAGTTCCACCAGACGCTTGACCCGTTCTTGCTCTTCAAGCGGAGGGATCGTGATTTTCTCTTTGCGCAAAGACCTTACATTGAGAGGCCGGTTCCGGCCGGCGGCCCCACGAGAATGCAAATCCAGCAACAAGCCACCGTAGTCGGATCGGAAGAACGCCAGTAGATACGCAGTATCGACCATCCCCGTTGTTCCTCTGAGGATGGGATAACGATGCGAGGCGATACAGCCGTGTGCGTCATCGTCTGCCAGTGCAACAGCACCCTCCCAGGCAAACTGCCCGCTAACAATTAGGTCGCCTGCTTCGATCCAAAAGAAATCCGAATCTCCGAGTTCGTCTCCCGGCGTTTCTGGCTTCTTGAATAGGCCCCGCCCTCGATTGTAGAGGCCCACTGGAGTGAAGCTCTCGGCCTCAGTGCGTCGAACGGGTCTGCTGACGAGTGTGGTTGCCACCTCAAGCCTCGCCTCATACGCGTCCGACGACGTCATGGCGTCGTGAGTAGCCAGTTTAAGGCGCTCCGATGCAAGTTCAGCAATTCGCCGTTTGCTGCGGATTAAGCGGCGTACTTGAGCGTCCTTGGCTCGCAGGAATGCTATTATGCGCGTCTGTTCATCGCGCGGCGGGCAAGGAAGCGCGATGTCGAGGAACTCGTCGGGATAGAGCCGCAGCCGCGATGCTCGAATGCCGGTTGAGCGGCAGATGTACTCCCACCGCAGCATCGGTGTGCGCAGGAGGTAGTCGACGTACTCGGGCAGAAAATCGTCCGAGTTCAGCGGTCGATAGACGCCGTAGGCCGGACTGACGATCCCCACGTTCTTCGAGACACCAAGCGCCGACATCCACGCCCACATCGTGTTGATGACGACATCATTGGGCCGTGCGACCTTGTGCCCGACGTAGGACTCGGCCTTGAACATCGTCACGTTTTTCTGGCTTCGCGGTGTCACGCCGGTGGTGTGGGAGACCGAGAGCAGCTCCTCCTCGCTAGTTTGCGAACGCTCGTCGATCTCACGGAAGAAGTACTTCGCGCGCTTCTCCGACCAGTGCGCTGGGATTTCGCCCAGCCAATGCACTTTTGCCGCTTTGTAGGCGGGGTAGCGGCCGGGCTCGGCGGCCGCTTGGTCGGACGCGGTGGATTGACGGGACTCTGTGGCTCGTTCACTGGAAATCATTGGCTGCTCAAATAGGGATGGCTGGGGGTCAATTCGCGGTGTCGCAGCGGTATCGGCCTGCGACGGCCGCCGAGGGGTCCAGCCGGGGATCTCGGCATTCGGCGCGGCCTGGACCGCTTCGATGGGCTGACCGAACAGCAGGAACTCGGAGATCGCCAGCGGCTCGATGAACCGGAGGCTCTCCGCCTCGTCACCCTTCAGCTGCTCGCGCAACTCCATCAGCAGCCTCCCGAGCACATTCATGCCGACGAGTGTGCCGTCCGGCTGTTCGGTGGCGCCCCAGAAATCCTTGCGGCGCACCTTCTTCTCGACGATGGGTCGATCCCCGGTGGACAGGAGGAGCCGTCCGAAGCTGGCCCAGTTCTGGGCCAGCTTCACGCGCAGGCACCAGCGCATGATCTTGACCCGTACGCCATCCCAATCCGGTCGGGACGCCCGATGGTAGGGTTTGCTGCGCATCTTGGCTGTCATCGGGCTCCGCTCCCCGATGATCATGCGCTGCACCTCCGGCATGTGGGGGAACCGGCAGGACTGGTAGAGCGCTTCCGACGTCCGGATCCGGACACCGTTCACGACAAGCGGGAAGCCAGGCGCCATGTTCGACAGCCCGCCAAAGCGCTCGTTCGTCTTCAGGAAGACAGCGCTTTCGGTGGGGACATATGTGCGAACTTGGCTGGGCTGGGACATTAGAAGTCTTCCTGCGCCAGCATGGCCATGAACCTGCGCATTGAGGTGTCGCTGTTCGTAGTGCGGGGGAACAAGGGGACCCAAGGATCGCCTGCCCAAAGCGCGAGGGGCGCGTTGTTCGGACAGTTCCGGAAGGTGACGATCAACGAGCCGAAGCCCAGCGTGTCGAGGATCATGTTCCCCAGCGGTCGCTGATATTGGTTCAGGTGCGGGCACATCTGCCGGATCCGCACGCCCGCCTTCAGGAACTCCGTTTCCAGAAGCTGGCGACCGGCATCGCTGGAGAAGATGCCGCTACCGCCGACATGACCAGCAGTGCGCAAATGGGGTGGGAAGCGCATAGCCGCGACATACGCCTTCACGTCCTCATCGTCCGGGATGGCGACCGGTCGCAGAACATCAGATGTTGTGGTGTGCGCCTTGCGGTCCTCAAGCTCGACCGACCGCCACCAATGGACATCAATTGATTTGCCGGAAGCCTTTATGGCCTGTCCCACTCGGTTGCGATTGAAGTAGGAGCTTTGGTGCGTGGCGATGACGATAACGTGGATCGTCGCTTTTTTCGGGGCATGCGTCTCGATCCAGCCGGCGAGATCGCTGCTTACGCGTCCTCCAGAGAATATCGCATCGTCGAGATAAATGAACGTGTCCGGATTAGCGCCGCAGTCCTCGATCTTGAAGCCACACTTATTTTCCAGGAGAACGCTGAAAAGCGCCAACATTTCTTTCTGACTTGCACCGCCGCCTTGAATATCGAGGAACTTGACGCTCCTCCAGAACGCGCACGGATCTTCGCCCACCAGTTCTTCGGTCTTGAACAGCCCTGCTAGGAACTTTCTTGTATTCGTGCGGGAAAAGTATGTCTGCTTCAGAACGTGGTCCATCTCGCGCAGAATCGGCAGCCGCACTGCGCCGTCGAACTGGCCAATCCAACGCTCAATACGCTCGGGGGTCGGTGCCTCCCCATCGGCCTCACGATAGTCGACTGTTGTCGCTGCGATCGACGCGAGAAGTTCGTCCAGTTCAGCCATTTCTCGCCCTTCCACTTGCGCAGCGTTTCTCCGACGGCATTTTACAGCCCCTCGAAGTAGGTCTTGATCTTCTGGGCCATCAGCTTGCGGCGCTGTTCCAGGAAGTCATCAAAGGATGGGATCTCTCCGTCCAGCATGCACTCCGGCAAGCAGCTCATCCGAAGATTGGCCCGCATCTCCTCAATCGTCGTGATGCCACCATACTTCTTGGCGCCGCCGTTGCACTGGTCCGCTAGCTCAGCGAAGTAAGTCTTCGGGTCGCGGTCACCGATGCCAATGTTGATCTCGCTCTGGGCCAGGACGAAGTTGGCGATCTGGTTGTAGCGGCCGCGTGTGAGACCTTGGCCCTTGAGGTGATTGCGCGGATAGACGTGATGCACGTCGCTCCGGTTCAACAGCAGGTCACGCACGGTGATGTCTCGAGACAAGAACCCGAGGTCGCCGAGCTTCACCTGCGCTGCCCGATAGACGAGGAAATAGGGGCTCGAGGCGGACGATGTGTCCATCTCCTGCGGCAGCAGAGTGTTCCAGAAGCTTTCGGGCAGCTCCGCGTCGATCACCGCATCGGTGTATGTGGCCAGGCCGCGGGACTCGATCTGACGGATATCGAAATCGAAGGCCGTTTCGGGGCTGCCCGAATAACGCCCGCGCAGTAGCGACATGACGTACCAGCGCCGGACGAGACGCTCGATGTCGGCGGCCGGCATGCCTTCGGCGCGGCCACGAAGGTAGAGGATGTACGCAAAGTTGATGGCGTTCTGGCTGCGGATCAGGCCGGAGGTGACGAACCCGGCCGAGCGCAGGATCATCGTGAGCCTGTCAAAGTGGGTCTTGTTGATGAAGTTTAGGACACCGGCCTTCAGCTTGTCGAAGGCCTCCTCGGCGACCGCTTCCTCGTACTGCTTCGTCTCGAAGTTACGTCCCGACAGCAGGGCGACCAAATCCTGCAGCTTGCCCCTGCGGAACTCCGACGTGAACGCCACGCGCAGCATGTCGGTGTAGGACGGGTCGTAGAGGTCGTCGTTCACGTCCTTTAGCCAACGCATCTTCGGCAGGAACTCGGAAGCGGCGAATGCCTTGTCGCCCTTCTCGATGCGAGGCAGGAATTCGGGCGCGATGGCGAGGTGGCAGAAATAGTCGATCGCCTTGCGCAGCATGTTGCCGCCATAGGTGTCGTTCGCCGCGATTTTCGACATGGCGAAATCCGCCTGGCTGAGCGATGCCCCGGCCGAATTCACCCGGATGAAGATCTCGGTGACCGTCTCGATGTCGAGATCTTCGGCCAGCTCGATGATGCCGACCTGATTGTTGATGATCTTGCGGACCTTCTCCAGCACTAATGAAATCTGGTCCTGATCAACGTCCGGATTGCGCGCTGTATATTCGCGCGTAAGCTTGGTCAGGCTGGCGTCAGGCGCGAAGACCGTTGCCAGGTCGGGGATCCACGAGGCGTCCTTCTGGATGGCCGGGTTCGAAACCTCGAAGCGCTCCTCGACCGGGTGGAACGCGATCCGAATGCGTACGGTCTCGTAATCCTTGGTCAGCACCTCCTGGCCGAGCAACGCGGCCATAAGCGCGGTGACGCGCTGTTGCCCGTCGATCAAGATGCGCTTACCCGAGGATGTGGAACCGTCTTTAAGCCTGACCGACGGGTTCCGCCAGGCGATCAGATAGCCAACTGGGTAGCCCTGATAGAGCGAGTCCAGAAGGTTGCGGACCTTGGTCGCATCCCAGACGAAAGGGCGCTGGATTTCGGGTATCGCGATCTCGCCGGACTTCACCCAGGTGAGAAGGGTTTCGATCGGATGGGGGGTGACGGAGTAGCGTTGGGTGGCCATGCTCAGCGGCCTCCCGTTAGCACGTCTTCAAGAAGGCCTTCGGTTTCCTGCTCAAGCGCCCGGATGTCGGCTTCGATCTCCTGAAGTGTCCGCAGCGGCTGTGGCTTGTAGAAGTGCCGCGTGAAAGAGATTTCATAGCCGATAACCGTCTTGGACGGATCGATCCAGGCGTCGGCCGCATGAGGCAGAACCTCGCGACGGAAGAACGCCTCGATACCGCCGTCTTCTAAAAACGGCACCTGTTCGGTATCCCTCAACTCCGTGTCCGGCTCGAATTCGACGATCGCTGGTTTGCCACCGACGGTCCGATGGTAGTTGCCGTACAGCGCATCAGATTCAGCATCGGCGCCCGGCTTGATCTTGGACGCCTTCTTGATGACCGGTTCCGCCCCGGGATCCTTGATGCCCAACCCTGCCATCAGGAGCTTCTGGCGCTTGGCCGTCATACGGACGCCGCGCTTGCCCGCCACAGCTTCGGCTTCTTCAAGGAAGCGGTTGAAATCGAGATGGGGGCCTTCGCCAAGCCGCTCGGCCACCGCTTCCACAACGCCAATGAGGGGCTCTTCAGCAGCCTCCGCGCACGTCTTCGCGAAGCGACGTTGCGCGCTCGCGGTTAGTTCGACCTTCAAGCGCAAGGGCCGCTCGACCGTCACCTTCCAGTAACCGAACGCCGCGTTGGAGAAGATCTTCGACTGCTCGCTTTCCTCGCTGTTGAGGAAGCTGTCGCAGATGCGCTTGATGTCATCCGGCCCGAGAATGCAGTTCTTCTTGCCGAGGTTTTTCCGCAGAGGTTTCAACCACGCCGTCGCGTCAATCAGCTGGACCTTGCCCTTGCGGGCCTCTGCCTTGCGATTGCTGAGCACCCAAATGTAAGTCGCGATACCGGTGTTGTAGAAGATGTTCAGCGGCAGCGCGATGATGGCCTCAAGCCAATCATTCTCGATGACCCAGCGCCGCACATTGCTCTCACCCGATCCCGCATCGCCCGTGAACAGAGATGAGCCATTGTGGACCTCGGCGATCCGGCTGCCGACCTTGGTGGCCTTCTTCATCTTGCTCAGCATGTTGGCTAGAAACACCATCTGGCCATCGCTCGAGCGCGTGATCAGGCTGTACTCGGGATCGCCATCGTGCTCGATCACGAAGCGGGGGTCGGTGATGTCCTTCTTGCCGCCGAGCCGGTCCAGATCGGATTTCCAGCTCTTGCCGTAGGGAGGGTTCGAAAGCATGAAATCGAACTCACTCGATGGGAATGCATCGCTGGAGAGCGTCGAGCCATACTTCATGTTCTCGGCTTCGGCCCCTTCACCCTTTAGGATGAGGTCCGCCTTGCTGATGGCGAATGTCTCGGGATTGACCTCCTGCCCGTAGAGGTGGACCGACACCTCTTTCCCGTGGTCGGTCGCCAACTTGATCAGCGTCTCTTCCGCGACCGTCAGCATGCCTCCCGTGCCGCAGGCACCATCGTAGACGAGATAGGTGCCGGACTGAATTTCATCCGCGATCGGCATGAAGATCAGGTACGCCATGAGCTCGACCACGTCGCGAGGCGTGAAGTGTTCTCCGGCCTCCTCGTTGTTCTCCTCGTTAAACCGCCTGATCAGTTCCTCGAAAATTGTTCCCATGGAGTGATTGTCGAGACCCGGCAGACGCACACTGCCGTCCTGGTGCAGCACAGGCTTGGGGCTGAGATTGACCGACGGGTCGAGGAACTTCTCGATCAGGAAACCGAGCGCGTCCGCTTCGACGAGCGTCGGGATCTGATTGCGGAACTTGAACTTGTCGAGTACCTCCTGGACGTTCGGGGAGAACCCGTCGAGGTAGGCCTCGAAGTCTGACTTCAGCTGCTGGCGGCGCGCGCGCGAGGTAAGGTCGCGAAGCCGAAATTGGGATGTGTTGTAGAATGCCTCGCCGGACGCCTGACACAGAGCTGCGTGCTGATTAGCGACTCCTGCCTTGTCCAGCTGCACCTTCATGGCCAAGACCGCATCCTTGGTCGGTTCAAGCACGGCATCTAGCCGACGAATGACCGTCATTGGCAGGATGACGTCCCGGTATTTGCCGCGAACATAGACATCGCGCAGAACATCGTCGGCGATGTTCCAGATAAAATTGCTGATGTTCAGATCGCTCACTCGGGCCCCCTCACGGTTTGGTCTGTACAGCTTTCTTCTGCAGATCGATCCAGCTATCGAGGTCCGATCTCTTGAAGCGCCATGCGCCGGCCACCTTGAACCCCGGCAGGTCGCCACGCTTGGCGAGCCGGTAGACCGTCTTCTCGTCGACGTTCAGGTAGCCAGCCACATCCCGGACGGTCATGGCCTGGTCCGGCGAATCCGCCATCGTCGAGCCCTCGCTGTTTTCTAGACCATAGCAGGGGAAACCAGGGCAAACTAGTCCATACTGGGCAAGGGCAGGTGAAGGCATCCCTGACGGCTATGTTCGGGGACTACAAGTAGTGGCCCATAGCGGCCGGACCTCGGCTGGGGCATTAGCGCGGCAGCATGAGCGAAGAGCAGAGCAAAGCCGATCTGCGCGCCAGTTCGCTCAGACACCAACCGAATGCGAAGCGCTCCGCCGAGCGAGTTTGTGGAAGAGTCCTCTCCCTCCGCCAACATCCCGACACAACCCGTTCTCCGCCTGTTCACATGGCCGAAATTTCTCGTTAATTTCAAGGGTTGTAGCCGGGAGGCTCTTCACCTTCGCGGCCCCTGAGCAGCTATGAAGCCGGTCTCTCCGCGCCAATACTCTCCGAACCTCTTCACCTCGGGGTCCAAGGTGAAGAGGTTCAAGTCGCTGAATTGTCTTCATCTTTTTCGCACCGTTTTCCGGCCAGTTGGCGCAACCTGTTGGGTTCCGAGCTAACCCCGCATCTAACTCAGGAAAAAGATTCCAAGGCAGCTTGCGCTCTGCCGCACGTCTGCCACAAATGTGGCTCGATATCGAGCAATACGCCCAGATGAAACGCAAGTGTTTCGGCGTCTCCAGGGGTTATGTCATCGAACGCCAACTCAGTAACCCACTCGCCAACAAATGTGGACCAGGCGTTCAGCTCTTCAAACGCGGCAGCGGCGATCATCAAGATGCGAAGCTCGTTCACAGGTGAAAGGACGGCTCTGGATCGTCGCCGAATAACCCGCGCTAGTATTCGTACCTCTCGGGCGAGTTCGCCACTTCTCGCGGCCGACGCTGCGGTGGCCAGCCCGGAGAGCATGGCGAATGCGTCCGCGTCTCCTTCTCCTGCCCTGATAAGGTACTGAGCTTCCCGGATGGTCTTGGCGGCAAGCGCGACCGACTCCAGGCTAATACTAAAGAGGGGCGTGAAATTTACGAGAGCAATAAAGGACCTAAAGTCGCCGTCGGCGTTCTCCAGATCCTTCCGGATTAGCTCTTCGATCTCAGACGGTGGTGCCCTGTACACCGCACACGCGCCTTCAAGCGGGCCCGGCAAGAACGCGAAAGGAACCGCCATCCGCCTCTTTAGGCTATCCGGCGAATCTCCTACGACCAGCTCGAGAAGTTCGCCGGGCTTGATGCTCTCGAGGTCAGCTTCCACCGCCCCTACCACGCGTCCGACGAGTTCGTTGTGCAGTCGCCCCGGCCCAATGAAGTCTGGTAGCCAACGCGGCTCCCGCCGTAAGTCAATCAGCGTCTGTTCGTAAAAATACGGCCCTCGGCCGAGGTTCGAGAACTCCTCGGCGATCGACAAGTCGACGCCGCCCTCGACAATATTCTGCTCAATCAGGGACGCTTGGGCAATGGCTGCCATCCGACGCCAGAACGGTGGCCGAGACCTCAGGATGCCCGCACGCGCGATCGTGCCGTCGACAAAGGCCACAAGACTGGACAAGAGCTGCATGCGCCCTTGCTCTGCATTCGGGTCGTCATCCCGAAGCTGCCGGGCGATGCCCGTGAGGCTGCCGGCAAGGCCGGGGCAGGTCGACAACAATCTGATCCCTAGTTCAAATCCTCCCACCTGTGAGACCCGATCACCGCTCTCGGCGAGTCGGGCAAAGACGTCCTCAAGAGTTTGAGGCGGATAGTCGGACAGGTCTATCTGCTGTTGAACATGAGGATGAGAAGCCATCAGGAGAGCGAATTTGAGCCCGAGGGGCTGATCCCAGGAAAGCAGATCCTCTATATGCCTTCTTGCTCCCCCGGATAAGTAGTCGGAGAGCGACAACTCATCTTCGAGCGAACTGTCCGCCATCAGCGCTCCTGGGACATCTGAGTTGGCTTTGTAACGGAGGGTTTCAGGCTCATCGAAGCCACCAAGGAGTGGAGATGAGACAGAACCCGGAACATCGAAGCCTACAGCTGAGGCGATGGTTAAGGACATTCGCCGGCGCACACGGAAGCACCATTCGTCCGAGGAGAAGATCCGCATCGTGCTTGAAGGGCTGCGTGGCGAAGACAGCATCGCCGAGCTCTGTCGGCGCGAAGGGATCGCGACGAGCCTCTATTACAGCTGGTGCAAGGAGTTCCTCGAGGCCGGCAAGAAGCGGCTCGCCGGTGATACGTCCCGCCAGGCGACCAGCCCCGAGGTCAAAGAGCTGCGTCAGGAGGCGTCAGCGCTGAAGGAGGCCGTGGCCGATCTCACGCTGGAGAACCGCCTTCTCAAAAAAAGCATGCTTGGGGATGGGGGAGACCAGGAATGAGATATCCCGCGTCCGAAAAGCTCGAGATCATCCGGCAGGTAGAGCAGTCTCACCTGCCGGCGAAGCGGACACTCGACATGATCGGCGTGCCCCGCACGACCTTCTACCGGTGGTATGATCGCTATCTGTCTCTCGGAGCCGCCGGGCTCGAGGACCGGCCTTCGCGTCCGACCCGGGTCTGGAACCGCATCCCGGACAAGGTGCGCCGGCAGATCGTCGATCTCGCGCTCGAACAGCCTGAGCTGTCGCCCCGGGAACTCGCGGTCAGGTTCACCGATACCCGGTGCTACTTCGTGTCGGAGGCCAGCGTTTACAGGGTTCTGAAGGCACAAGACCTGATCACCAGCCCGGCCTTCGTCGTGATCAAGGCGGCGAACGAGTTCCATGAGAAGACGACCCGCCCGAACCAGCTCTGGCAGACCGACTTCACCTATTTGAAGGTCATCGGCTGGGGCTGGTTCTACCTCTCAACGATCCTCGACGACTACAGCCGTTACGTCGTCGCGTGGCGGCTCTGCACGACGATGAAAGCATCAGACGTGACAGCTACGCTGGAAGATGCCCTGGTCGCCTCGGGCTGCGACCGAGCCACCGTCGTCCACCGGCCCAGGCTGCTCAGCGACAATGGCAGCAGCTACATCTCCAGCGAATTGGCCAACTGGCTTGCCGACGAGGGCATGGATCACGTCCGCGGCGCGCCCCGGCACCCACAGACCCAAGGCAAGATCGAGCGCTGGCATCAGACCCTGAAGAACCGAATTCTCCTTGAGAACTACTACTTGCCCGGGGCGCTCGAAGAGGCGGTCGCGGCCTTCATCGACCACTACAATCATGACCGCTACCACGAGAGCCTCGGGAACCTCACGCCTGCCGATGTCTATCTCGGCAGGGCAGAAGCAATCCTGAATCGGCGAAAGGAGATCAAAGCCAAGACCATCGAGAAGCGCCGCTTGCTGCATCGCCAAACCGCGGCATAAACTGAAACCCGATCGAGCCAGACCCTCCATTCCCAGTCAGGCCTTCGTGTCCCAAATCATCTGACAACGGACAGGCATGGTAGTTGGTGATGACGATCTTGGCGCTCTGGATATCCCGAAGCATGTCCGGTGGCGTGATCTCGCGGCTGCGATAGTAGCTTTCGGGGTCATTGGGCAGCAGGACGCGCAACCGGTCACGAATGGTGATGCCGGGCGAGACGATCAGGAACCGGCTTGAGAACTGCTTGCTGTTCGGGTGGCGCACGGCATTTACCGTCTGCCACGCGATCAGCATCGCCATGACAGTTGTCTTGCCTGCGCCGGTTGCAAGCTTCAGCGCCAGGCGAAGCAGTTCCGGATTTGCCTGTTTGTTGGTCCCCTTGATATGGGCCCCGAACTTGGCCACCCGCGGTCCCATTTTTGGCGCGACCTCGGTCAGCCAGATCGCGGTCTCGACCGCTTCGATTTGGCAGAAAAAGGGACGAATGCCCTCGAACTGATGGTGCCGCCAATGCTGCAACAGTCTGGCCGTTTCGGGTGTAACCATCCACTGATCGGGATTCGGAAGGTTACGCCAAGTTTCGACGTATCCTCGTACTTCGTTGATGATCGGGGTTGAATTGTATTCCTGGTCAGTCGTCGAAAGATCGTCGTCCGCACCTAGAATGAGGGAGCCCTGCTTCTGGTTCTGACGCTGCTTTTTTGCCTTTGGGACAGGTGTGATCAGATCAGAACGTCGTCTTGACTTGATGATCCGGTTCGTCGGTTGCCCATCGTCATCCAACTCCCAATGGCGACCAGGGTATTCGTAAGGAGAATTGAGTATTGGCTGCTCGAAAAACGTCTCGGTCATACCTTTGCACTCCCAACAAAGCTTGAGTTCGCGCCGTTGAATAGCTCACCTCGATTGAGAAGAACGATCTGCTGATTCTGCGGATTTCTGGCGGCCGGATCCGTATCGAGGCCAAGCCTTTTCAGCGCGTAGTAGAGGAGCGCACGCCGGACCGTGATCTTCGCCTTGCCACCCCGCATGCCGTAGTCGAGCGCGATGACTTTTGCTTGCGTATCCGAGAGGTCGGGGTGGGGAGCGATCTCCAGCGTGACATCGGAGTGCCAGTCGCTGTCGTCGGCGGCCGAGGTTTCGGTCTGCCGTGCACCTCGGATCCTAAGCATCCGGGACAATAAGAAGTCCTTAAAGCATTCATCGGTCTGGCAGAAAGCCCGCGTGTGCCATCGGAACCCGTCGAACGCGATGGCGTGCGGAGCGACCCAGCGCCAACGCGGCTCAGGGCTGGACAGGGATTGGTACTTGACCTCGATCGCCTCGGTCCGGCGGATCGCGCCGACAACTGAGAACACTCCGCGCCAGGGCGTCGGCCGAGTGGCGTGAAATCGTGGCGGCCTGAGGCTGCCTCCAGGAGGTGCGGCCGGCCAAAGAGAATTACCGTGACAGTGCCCGTTCGGGCTTTCCTGAGCCTTACAAATCTTTAGGTTTCAGGAATGCGGATGGTTCAACTTCGATGGTTCACGTAATTTCCGAAACAGCGCGCTGCCCGTGATGGCATCGACGCGAAACCGACCTTTGCCGGAGACCCCAGATGCCGCACATCGCGACTGACCCGACCAAAGCCCTGCCGGTTGGTCTTGCTGGCTTGATGCGCGGCCGTGTCGCGCGCCGTGAGGGCCGGGTCGCCGGGTTGGTCCTGGCTGTCGCGGTCGCAGGGATCGTCGGGGCGGATGCTGCGGCCGCTGCCGATCTGCTCAGCCCGATCGGGCCGGTCTTGGCGGACCAGTCGACCCATTTCCTGCGCGCGGCGCTGATCGCCCTTGTCGCGGTCCTGCCTGCAATCATCCTCCTGCCGATCATGCTTTACCGCTACCGTCTCGGTAGCGGGGCGCGCTATACGCCCGAGTGGGAATTCAACAAGTGGTTCGAGGCCGCGATCTGGGGCATCCCGGTGCTCGTGATCTGCGTTCTGGCCTATTGGCTGGCGCAGGCAACGCTGGAGCTGGATCCCTATGCCCCCTTGGGCGATGACCCGCTGGAGATCGACCTAGTGGGGCTCGATTTCCGCTATCTCGCGCTCTATCCCGACCAGCAGGTGGCCGCCGTGGATCAGATCGTGATCCCCGTCGGGCGGCCCGTCACCATTCGCCTGACGACGGACACGGTGATGCAAAGCTTTCTGCCCAACGGTTTTGCCGGGCAGATCTACGCGATGCCGGGGATGGTGACGAAACTGAACCTCTCGGCCGATCAGGAGGGGCAGGGGCTGGCGACCCAGACCCAGTTCAACGGCTTTGGCTTTGCCAATATGCGCGTGCCGATGCGCGCCGTGCTGCAGGCCGAGTTCGACGCCTGGATCACCGGCGCGACCGGCGCCGCGCTGGACGCCGCGACCTATCCTACGTTGGTCGTCACCGGCGCCGAGGCCGACGAATTTCACGAAACCTCGCCCGTGCTTCGGCCCTTGGGGGATGCCTGCCTCTTCGACCGGGTGGTGGCCCGCTATCACCAGGGCACAGCCGTTCCGCCCGAGGCGCAGCCGGGCAGCACCGTCTATGACCCCGCCAAGGGCACCTTGCCCGGGGGAGCCTGCGACAGCGTTCTGGCCGACAGCCATTTAGGAATGGATGGGACGGATATGACGCATCACGACCATTCCACCGCGCCCGCCGCCTCCGGCCAATAGAAGCGACAGACTATGGAACAGTTCATCTTCGGACGTCTCGGTTGGGACGACATCGCGATCTTCGACGTCTTTCGCGATCCCACGGCCAGCAACATCGTTGGCAGTTCGGCGGGCTGGCTGGCCGTCATCGGTGGGGTCATCACATTGGCCCTGCTACTGATCAGGGGCTGGTGGAAGCCGTTGCTGTTTGATTGGCTGAACACGACCGACCACAAGAAGATCGGCATCATGTATATCGTGGTGGGTCTGGTCATGTTCGCCCGCGGCGTGGCCGAAGGCGTCGTTATGCGGTCGCAATACGCGACCGCATATCAGGGGGGGTATCTGACGCCGGACCACTTCTCCGAGCTGTTCTCGACCCACGGCACCATCATGATCTTCTTCGTTTTGATGCCCTTCCTGATCGGCTTCATGAACCTGCTGGTGCCCTTGCAGATCGGCGCGCGGGACGTGGCGTTCCCCCGGCTGAACCAGATCAGCCTGGGCTTTACCATCGTGGGTGCAATGCTGTTGATGATCAGCCTTGTGGTCGGGCAGTTCGCGACCGGCGGCTGGACCGGCTATCCGCCCTATACCGGCGTCGCCTTTCAGCCCGGCACGGGGCCGGACTACTGGATCTGGTCCCTGGGCCTATCGGGGATCGGGTCGCTGCTGACGGGGCTGAACTTTGCCGTGACCATCTACAAGATGAGATGCCCCGGCATGACCTTCCTGCGGATGCCGATCTTTGTGTGGACGGCGCTCTGCACCTCGATCCTGCTGGTCTTTGCGCTGCCGCCGCTGACGGCGGTCATCATCATGCAGGCACTCGACCGCTATCTGGATTTCCACTTCTTCACGAACGACCTTGGCGGGAACATGATGAATTTCGCCAACCTGTTCTGGATGTTCGGCCACCCGGAGGTCTATATCCTGATCCTTCCCGCCTTCGGCCTCTACTCCGAGTTCACGGCGATCTTCTCGGGCAAGCGGATCTATGGCTACATGTCGCTGGTGATCGCGACGATGGCGATCGCGGTGCTGTCCTTTACCGTCTGGCTGCACCATTTCTTCACGATGGGGCAAAGCCCGACGATCAATGTGGCCTTCGGGATCGCCACCATGCTGATCGCGATCCCGACGGGGGTGAAGGTCTATGTCTGGATCGCCACGCTCTGGGGCGGGCGGATCCGGATGCGCACGCCGATCATCTATCTGGCGGGATTCATCTTCTACTTCTCGGTGGGCGGCTATACCGGCATACTGCTGGCGAACCCGACGATCAACTTCACCGTCCACAACAGCCAGTTCGTGGTGGCGCATTTCCACAACGTGCTGCTGCCCGGGACGCTGTTCGCGGTTCTGGCCAGCATTTATGTCTGGTTCCCGAAATTCTTCGGCTTCCGCTTGGACGAGCGCTGGTCGGCCGCCACCGCCTGGCTGTTCATCATCGGCTTCACCTTCGCCTTCATGCCGCTTTACATAGTGGGCCTGATGGGGATGCCGCGACGCAGCCCGGCCTTCGACGATCCGGCCTATGTACCGTACATGATTGTGACGATGGGGGGCGCGCTCTGCGTTCTGACAGCGCTTGGCTGCCTGATCGGCACCTTCGTCGTCTCGGCCCGCCGGCGCGAGGCCCTGGCCGTGCCCGGCGGCGACCCCTGGGATGGCCGCACGCTGGAATGGGCCACACCCGCCCCAGTGCCCGCATGGAACTATGCCTTCATCCCGCAGGTCCACGGCCCGGACGCCTTTGCCGCGGAAAAGGCCCACGGCACCGCCTATGCCATCGACTGCCCGTCCTACGAGGACATCGAGCTTTCCCCGACAAGCTGGATCGGCCTGACCATCATCGTCTTTGGCACGGCCCTGGGTTTTGCGATGGTGTTTTGGATCTGGTGGCTGGCGATTCTGTCGGCGCTGGCCATCCTGATCCATGCCATCGGCCTGGGCTTTCTGCGCGACAAGGAAGAGATCGTCCCCGCCCAGGTGGTCGAGGCGACCGAGCGCGCCTGGCTCGACGGCGCCAGGCAGGGCCCACTGACCGATCGGCGCGACGAAGTGACCAGCCAGAACCGCGGCTACGCCGCACGCATCCCCGAGGCGTGACATGAGCACATCGACCGCGACCGCCAACAGCCATCCCGGCCTGAACCTCGGCCCCAGCCATGGCGAAGCCCACGAACAGGCCGAAACGGTCGTCTTCGGGTTCTGGGTCTTCCTGATGAGCGACCTCGTCACCTTCGTGATGTTCTTCGCGACCTATGCTATCTCGATCCAGGCGACAGCTGGAGGACCGGGCAATGCCGACATCGTCGACATCGCCAGCATCGGCATGCAGACCGGCGCGCTGCTGATCAGCTCGCTTCTGTTCGGGATCGCGACGGTGACCATGAAGCACGGCTCGACCCCGCGCCGCGTGATCGGTTGGCTGCTGGCTTCGCTTGTCTTCGGGCTGTGCTTTCTGGGGCTGGAGGTCCGTGACTTCATCGACGCCGCCGAAAAGGGGGCCGTGCCGATGCGATCGGGCTACCTCAGCGCCTATTGGGCGCTGGTCGGCCTGCACGGGCTGCACGTGACCGTGGGCAGCATCATGATCCTTGTCGTCTGCGCGCAGATCGCCATCTTCGGCTTTGCGGCGGACGTGAAGACCCGCGTGCTGCGGTTGGGGCTCTACTGGCATTTCCTTGACATCATCTGGATCGGGATCTTTTCGATCGTGTTTCTTCCGGGGATCCTGACATGAGCGACAGGGACAAACGCGCGCGCGATCTGCGCATGTATTTCATCGGCTTCGCGGCGGCAGTCGCCCTGACCGCACTGTCCTTCCTGACCGCGATCCTGCAGCCCTTCGGACCCGCGGGGGTCTTTGCCGCACTGTCGATCCTGGCCTTCGCGCAGGTGCTTGTTCATTTCCGCTACTTCCTGCACATCGACCTGTCGCGGCAAAAGCGCGAAGATCTTCACCTGATCCTGTTCACCGGCCTGATCATCGCGATCATGGCAGCGGGCACGATCTGGATCCTCGGCAACCTGATGATGCGGATGATGTGACGCGCCCGGCGGCCCGCCCCGTCGATCTCGCCCGCGTCGTCGACATCGAACGGCGTATCGTGACGCTGAATGCGCAGATCACAGAGGGGCGCTGTCACGTAAAGCCAGTGGCAGCCACCAGGGGGTGACGGTAGAAGTCGGCATGCGCCCAATTTCCTACGCACGTCACCGGTTTCCGCCCGCCATCATCCAACATGCGGTCTGGCTCTACTTTCGGTTTGCGCTCAGTTACCGCAATGTCGAGGAAATACTCGCCGCGCGTGGCATTGATGTTTCCTATGATACCGTCCGGCGATGGGTGCATAAATTCGGCCAAGTTTTCGCTGAGCGTATTCGATGGCACCTAGACGAGGTTTTCCTCAAGATCGGCGGCAAGGCGGTATATCTGTGGCGCGCGGTGGATGACGAGGGCGAAGTGCTTGACGTCTTGGTCCAACCGAAGCGGGACCGGAAGGCCGCGCTGAAATTGCTTAAGCGCCAAAGCTATATTCCCAGTGCGATCGTGACGGATCGGCTTCGATCGTACGGCGTAGCCCTGCGAGAGTTGGACCTGGCCGACCGGCACGTGACCGGCGGCCGGTCCAACAACCGAGCAGAGGTTTCGCATCAGCCGACCCGACGCCGAGAGCGGCAGCAAATTCGATTCAAGTCGCCCGGATCGGCGTAGCGCTTCCTCTCCTCCCACGCCGCCATCTCCAACCACTTCGACGTCCAGCGTCATCTGATTTCCCGCAGCACACTGAGAACACTCCGCGCCAGGGCGTCGGCCGAGTGGCGTGAAATCGTGGCGGCCTGAGGCTGCCTCCAGGAGGTGCGGCCGGCCAAAGAGAGTTACCGTGACAGTGCCCGCTCCACCGCTTCCAGCGATTGTAGAGCGTCTTGTGCGGGCCATAGGTTGTAGGCGCATCGCGCCATCGTAAGTCATTGCGATTGATGAAGATAATCCCACTCAACACCCGCCGGTCATCGCCCCTTGGTTTGCCGTGTGACTTTGGGAAGAAAGGCTCAAGACGCGCCATCTGCGAATCCGTCAGCCAAAAGAGATCAGACATGTTCACCGCTCGGTTTTCGAACCGTGAATCACCCCCCTACGCGGAAATCAATGGGTCCTGACCCTAGCACCTCGGGCAAGGGCCTTTGGGCCCGCTGGCAGGCCGTTCATACCTTTTAAGCATCAAAGATACCGCTTTTGGTATTGGACGGTAATGCCGTGCTTTCCCCATGTTGTGCCCGAATGGAACACCAACAAAGGCGAAGGGCATATGCAGACCAAACCTCAACACAAGGGCTCTGCCGGCCGGCTACCGGAAGACCGGATCTGCCGGATGCCGGCGGCGATCGATCCGGCGCTGCTGGACCGCTTCGAAAAGCTCGAGGATCTGACCAGCACCGTTTCGGACGTTCTGGACAAACTTGGACGTGTCGGGGTGATCGGCTCGTCGATCCTGAAGCCGACGCTGCCGCAAAAGAGGGTGATCGGCCGCGCGATTACCGTCCGCAACATCCCCCAGACCCGCTCCGTCCAGCAGACCATTGCGGATGGAGCCAACATGATGACCGAAATCGAGGGGATCCATCAGGCGGAGACCGGCGACGTTCTGGTGATCCAGGGGCTGCGGAACCTCTCGAACATGGGCGGGGTCATGGCCACGACCTGTTTCTACAAGGGACTAGCGGGCGCCGTGGTGGACGGCGGCATCCGAGATGTCGGAGAGAGCCGGGGGCTCGGCTTCCCCGTATGGTCGCGCGATATTTCCCCGATCTCGGGGAAGTGGCGGGCCGAAACCAAGGAAATTAACGGCCCGGTGAAGATTGATGGCGTGCCCGTCGAGGCGGGCGACTTGGTCATCGCCGATGAAACCGGGGTGTGTTTCGTCCCCCGCGATCTGATCGAACAGGTGCTGGAGGCCTGCGAGGCAATTGCCCAGACCGAACAGGGTTGGGTCGAGGGGTTGAAGAACGGGATGACCGTTCCGGAGCTTGTGGCCCAGCTGTTCAAGTAGAAACACAAACCAATCAGGGAGGAGTATCATGACTGCAAAAACGATCGTGGTGGCCGGGCTTGGCCTAGCCGCCAGCCTCATGACCCAGCCGGTTCTTGCCGAAGGCGAGGATTATCCCAACAGACCGGTGGAGTTGATCATCCCTTATCCGCCGGGGGGGTCGGATACGCTGGGTAGGCTGATTGCCAACAGCATGTCCGAGATGACCGACGAAGACATCGTGGTGGTGAACGTGCCCGGCGCTTCGACCCAGATCGCCAGCAGGCGTGTGGCGGGGGCGAAGCCGGACGGTTATACGATGTACATTGCCACACCGTCGGAGTTCCTGTCTGGCATGGTGTTTCAGGGCAACCTTCCCTTTGACCCGATGAAGGACTTCACCTTCATCTCGCATACGGCCGAAGCGCCCTACATGCTGATGGTCAATCCTGAGTTGCCGGTCACTAATTATGAGGAGTTTGCGGCTTACCTCTCCGAGCATCCCCAGGAAATCCTCTTCGGCTCCTACGGGCCGCTGTCGCAGTCGGACCTGATCGCGCGACGTTTCCGTGCAGAAACCGGGATCGGATTCGATATCATCCCCTACAGTGGCGGCACTCCCTCTTTCAACGCGCTTCTGTCCGGTGAGATCCAGGCTCTTTTCGCGACCTCGATTCCGACGCGCGATTTTATCCGCAACGGCCAGATGCGGCCGCTTGCGGTGACGACAGGTGAGAGGGTCGCGCTTTTCCCCGATCTGCCGACGCTCCGCGAGGTTGGGGTGGATGTCGTGGATTCCCTGTCGTTCTCGCTGGTCGGTCCGGCCGGGCTTCCCGATGAGGTGGTTCACTACTGGAACGAAAACTGGACGGCCGCGATGAACGACCCCGAGACCCTTGCGCGGATCGAGGAGATGAGCGTGACGGTTATCGGAAGCTCTCCGGAGGAGCTAAGGGGCTGGTTCGATGAGAACCTGGCGCTCTGGCAGAGCTTCCCCGAAACGCTGGACCTTGATGCGGCGAACTGACGTGACACCGTCGGGCCCTCGCATCTGGGAGGAGAGGAATTTGGACGAAGCCAAAAAAAACACATCGGAATGGTACGCTTGGAGCGTTGCTGTTCCGCTGATCTTCATCGGTATGGGACTCTATGTGGCGCTTGTCGCGCTTGACTTCGGCTTAGGGAAGCTGGCGCGACCGGGCCCGGGAGTCTATCCGCTGGCCCTCGGGATCATGCTGGCACTGCTGGCTCTGGCCTGTCTGATCGCCTCTCGGCGGGAGCAACCAGACGTACGGGGAATGAGCCTTCGGCCTGCACTGCTGGTGCCGGCGGCGCTTGTCGTCTTCGGGTTGTGCCTGGAGCGGTTTGGCCTGATTCCCGCCACGGTCATTTTTACATTCGTCGCAGGGCTGGCGGACAGAGAGGCCCGGTCGATGACCGTGCTCATCACCGCCGCCTTCCTGTCTCTGACCGGCGTTCTTGTTTTCATTTACGGGCTGGGCGTCCCTGTCCACATCGCGGAGTTCTGAACCGGTGGACTTTCAAGACATCTATCTGGGCCTCCAGGTCGCGTTCTCCTGGCAGGCGCTGATCTTCT
The DNA here is from genome assembly GCF_043226085.1 of Amaricoccus sp. B4. Classification (NCBI taxonomy): domain Bacteria; kingdom Pseudomonadati; phylum Pseudomonadota; class Alphaproteobacteria; order Rhodobacterales; family Paracoccaceae; genus Amaricoccus; species Amaricoccus sp. B4. The sequence goes on along the minus strand of NZ_CP171225.1, from coordinate 1,599,452 downwards.
GTTTCGTTGGGGTCGCCGTCGGGACGGCGATTGGCGTCCTTCCCGGCATCGGCCCGCTGGCGGCGATCTCCATGGCCTTGCCGATCACCTTCCACCTAGACCCGACCATTTCGCTGATCATGCTGGCGGGCATCTTCTACGGGGCGCAATATGGCGGCTCGACGGCGTCCATCTTGCTGAACCTGCCGGGGACGGCCTCTTCCGCAGTCATTTGCCTGGACGGTTACCCCATGTCCAAGCAGGGCAGAGCGGGCGTGGCTCTGTTCATCGCGGCTATCGCATCCTTCTTCGGCTCGTCTTTCGCGATCCTTCTCATGATGGTTTTCACGCCGTTGCTCGCCACTTTCGCGCTCAGCTTCACCTCAGTTGAGTATTTCTCGGTCATGCTGCTGGCGCTGATCATCGCCTCAACGGTCAGCACGGGCGCTCCGCTCAAGGGATTGCTGATGGTCATCGTGGGGCTGATCCTTGGCGTTGTCGGGACGGATGTCAGCAGCGGCACGTTCCGCTATACTTTCGGACTTCTGGAGCTTGCGGATGGGGTCAGCATGGCCGCGGTCGCCATGGGGTTGTTCGGCGTGTCGGAAGTGATCGGATCTCTTTCGGGCGCAACGCGTCCAAGCGGGCTCGGTAAGGTTTCCATGCGGTCGATGTATCCCACGCGGGCGGAGATGCGTAGCCTCGCAAAGCCGATCCTGCGCGGTTCGATCGTGGGGTCTCTCGTAGGTATCCTGCCGGGGACCGGGCCTTCTGTCGCCTCGTTCATGGCCTATTCCACCGAGCAAAGGGTGGCCCGTGACCGAAGCCGGTTCGGCAAGGGGGCGATCGAAGGGATTGCTGGCCCGGAAGCGGCAAACAACGCTTCGGTGCAAGCAGCCTTCATCCCGACGCTCAGCTTGGGCATTCCCGGCGATGTGGTCATGGCGGTGATGCTGGGAGCGATGATCATCCATGGCATTTCGCCGGGACCGGAGTTGGTCAACAGTCACCCGGATCTGTTCTGGGGACTGGTGATGAGCTTCTGGGTGGGGAACATCATGCTGATCGTGCTGAACGTGCCACTTATCGGGGTTTGGGTGAAGATCCTGTCGATTCCGTACCACTATCTATCGATCGCGATCCTCTTCTTCATCTGCATCGGGGCCTATTCAATGACCGGGTCTCCCTTCGCCATCTATCTCACCGCAATTTTCGGCCTGGTGGGTTACGTGCTGAACACGTTTGGCTATCCGCCGGCGCCGCTGATCCTTGGTCTGGTGCTCGGCCCGATGATGGAGGAGAATTTCCGGCGGTCGTTGATGGTGTCGCGGGGGGACTTCGCGATCTTCTTGTCGCGGCCGGTCAGTGCGCTGTTCCTGCTGCTATCTCTGGTGATGATCTGGCTCGCGATCCGGCCCTATCTGGCGCAGCGCGTCCGGCCGGACTAGGATCCCCGCCAGCACATATTCAGGTCAGAACCGAAGGGGGGGCGATGAACCTGACGCGGCTTCGCTGCTTTCTGGTGGTTGCGGAGGAACTGAACTTCGGGCGGGCTGCGCAGCGGCTCAACATTTCACAGCCTCCGTTGACCCGCCATATTCAGATGCTGGAAGCGGAATATGGGTGTACGCTGCTGCGCCGCAACAATCGTGTGGTTGAGCTGACGGCGGCGGGGCGTGTTCTGATGGAGGAGGCGCGGCGACTTCTGTCTCAAGCCGCGCGGGTCGACCAGCTAATGCAGAAAGGAGGGCAAGAGCGCAATACGCTGTTCTTCGGGGTCGTTCCCTTCGCTCTCCACACTGTCTTCCCGGAGTTCATCCGCAACCACAAGGAGACCTATCCCGACACGCAATTCGTCTTGGACGAGGGACATACCTCCAGCGTGATTGCTGGGGTGAAAGCCGGGCGGTATGACTTCGGTATCGCTTGGCGAAGTCTGAGCCAAGTCGAATACGGGAACAGTGGGCTGGACGAGGTGATCCTGCGCCGTGGCCGCTTTGTGCTGGCCTTGCCACAGGGACATCCGCTGATCGACACAGAATGTGTCACGCTGGAGCTTCTGGCGGGCGAGCCGCTGATCCTGCCGTCTCGACGGCAGTCTCCATTCTACTACGACAAGCTGATCGCGGCCTTCGCCGGACGGGGGGTCAGCCCGACGATCAGCCGGGAGGTGGCCCGTATCCATTCGCAGCTTGGCTACGTGGCCAGTGGCCTTGGCATTGCGCTGGTGCCGGAAGCGGCTTCTGCCGTCAACGAACGCCACGTTACCCTGCGGCGTGTGGAAGAGCTCGATGTGGAGTGGCAGATCCAGCTTGTCTGGTCACGCGACCGGACATGCCGGCTGAGCCCGGAGCTCATCGATTTCCTTCGGCAGGAATATATCGAAGGTCGGTAGTGGGTCAGTTTGTAACCTAGATGGTTACGGCTTCTCCCGCATTACTTGTGGAACACGACAGTGTGGCTTGATCCACTTTGCCTTGGTAGGGGCTCTGTTGCGCAAACCCTTGCGGGGATTCATCTCGTGAATCCAGAAGGGTAGCTGGTCGTCATGAGCAGACCCACACCTCCGACCTACAAGACCAGGAACTGGCCGACCTACAATGAAGCGCTCAAGTGCCGGGGCTCGCTGACGATCTGGTTCGACCCAGAGATGAGCTGGGATGCCGCGCCGACAGGCCGGCGTGGCCGCCAGCAAACCTACGGCGACACCGCCATCCAGACGTGCCCTTCGATGAAGGTTTTGTTCGGCATGGCGTTTCGGCAAACGAGTGGTTTTGTCGAGAGCCTGCTGAAGTTGATCGGCTTGGACTGGGCGGTGCCCGACTTCAGCACGCTGTCCCGCCGCCAGAAGACCTTGGCCGTGAACATCCCGCATCGCGGCTCCAAGGGGCCCTTGCACCTGCTGATCGACAGTACCGGCATCAAGGTCGAGGGGGAAGGCGAATGGAATGCGCGCAAGCATGGCGGTCCCAAACGGCGGGTCTGGCGCAAGATTCATCTCGGCATCGATGAGCAAACGCTGGAAATCCGCGCTGTCGAGTTCACCAGAAGTGGTATCGGCGACGCCCCCATGCTACCGGAATTGCTCGATCAGATCCCGCCCGAACAGGAGATCGGCAGTGTCACCGCAGAGGGTGCGTATGATACGCGCAAGTGTCATGACGCCACTGCGGATCGAGGTGCTGCCGCCGTTCGTCGGGGAAATGGTCCCCCGGACCATTTCCTGATCCTCCTCACTCCCACCCCGCAAGAACGCAAAGCCATGGAAGCCGAACACGCCCGGGGCGCGCGCACGAAACGAAGCCTTCCGGGCGTCGAAAAATCTTGGGCGGGCGCTCTGGCGAAACTGGAGTGGCTATCACCGCCGAAGCCGCGTCGAGAGCAAGATGCATTGGGTAAAGCTGCTGGGCCAGCGCCTCATGGCGCGAGCCTTTGATCGCCAGCTCGCCGAGATCCAGATCCGCATAGCCGTCCTGAACGGCTACACCGCGCTCGGCATGCCCGTCACAGAGGCCGTAGGATAAGTCTGTCCGGGGATGGGGGAACCTCGACCGTCAGCCGATTTGCGCAACAGAGTCGAGACGCAGCATAATAGAGGCCGGGTGGAGGTCCGCACCGGGCCGGACGAGACGCGCAACTGCGTCGCTCCGCGGTCACGACCGCCGCACCGCCGCATGGATGCGGTGCCCCAATTTCGCCGGTGTAGCTATGCGCGTTGTGGCTCGACCGGCCCATAGCTGCCGTTCGACTGCCACGCTGGCACTGTCACGGTAATTCTCAGTGGCCGGCAGCACCTCCTGGAGGCAGCCTCAGGCCGCCACGATTTCACGCCACTCGGCCGACGCCCTGGCGCGGAGTGTTCTCAGTGTGCTGCGGGAAATCAGATGACGCTGGACGTCGATGTGGTTGGAGATGGCGGCGTGGGAGGAGATGGCGGCGTGGGAGGAGAGGAAGCGCTGCGCCGATCCGGGTGACTTGAATCGAATTTGCTGCCGCTCTCGGCGTCGGGTCGGCCGATGCGAAACCTCTGCTCGGTTGTTGGACCGGCCGCCAGTCAGATGCCGGTCCGCCAGGTCCAACTCCCGGAGGGCTGCGCCATAGGATCGAAGCCGATCCGTCACGATCGCACTGGGAATATAGCCTTGGCGCTTAAGCAGTTTTCGAAGCAATTTCAGCGCGGCCTTCCGGTCCCGCTTCGGTTGGACCAAGACGTCAAGCACTTCGCCCTCGTCGTCCACCGCGCGCCACAGATATACCGCCTTGCCGCCGATCTTGAGGAAAACCTCGTCTAGGTGCCATCGAATACGCTCAGCGAAAACTTGGCCGAATTTATGCACCCATCGCCGGACGGTATCATAGGAAGCATCAATGCCACGCGCGGCGAGTATTTCCTCGACATTGCGGTAGCTGAGCGCAAACCGCAAGTAGAGCCAGACCGCATGTCGGATGATGGCGGGCGAAAACCGGTGACGTGCGTAGGAAAGTGGGCGCATGCCGACTTCTACCGTCACCCCCTGGTGGCTGCCACTGGCTTTAAGTGACAGTGCCCCGAAGGCTGGACCGAAAGCCGCCATCGTATCGGTCTCGATCCTGGCCGCTGCGTCGGGGTCGGTGACGAAGGTCGGAAAGCCCGGCTCGAACAGGTAGAGACTGCGCACCAGGTCGGGCCGCTCGATCGCGAGCGCCAGCGCCGCATGCGCCGAGTATGACCATGCCGTTAGGTCGATCGGGCCTCCGATCCCGCGCGCGATGTCGCCAAGGTCGTCCCGCTGCTGCGTGGTGCCGAACGGTCTTTCGCCGTGGGGCCCAGAGCCCGCATGACGCTGGCTGATCGTGATCGCACGGCAGATGTCGGCAAGCGCATCCGCGACCGGTGCAAGCGTCTCCATGTCTCCGGGCACGCCATGCAGCAGCACCAGGGAGCTGCCGACCCCGACCGCACGCCATCGCAACCGTGCGTCGGCGACGACACAGGCGCCTTGCGACACCTCTCCCGCTTCGCTCATCCCAACAACTCCATCAGGGCGTTAACTTCGGCATCGGGGAGGTCACACGGAGCGTAACGCTCTTCGGCGAGGATAGCCTTCGCGGCCGCTGCCCAGCCCTGCGGTCCGTTCGGATCGCATCGCGCCAGCGTATCCAAGATGCGCAATTCCACAGAGGGAAGATCGACTTCTCGAACCCGTTCGAGTAGGTTCTTGATTTGGGAAAGATCATTGCAGCCCCCGTGGTCAAGCCGGTGGCAAAGGAGTGCTGCCTCGGCAGATAGACGTGGAATAGGGTTCAACCCGCCAGCCTTGATTGCCAGAAGACGATCCAGAGTGTGCTCGCCGTCCGTAGACGCGCCTATCTTGAGGTCGAGCTCGGCCAGCTGCGCTTCGGCAGTATAGACGTAATTTCTGAATTCCATCTCCCGGCTAATTGTAAGAGCGGATTTGAAGGCCTCTGCCGCGGCATCGTGGCGGCTCGCGCCGGACAGCATTTCCCCTATCGCGAGGAACGTCTTGTATTTGTCGATCGGCCGTTTTGTCGCTTGGCTGGCCTCGATCATGTCACGCGCGCAGTCGAGCGCGGTACGGGATTCTCCCAAGGCGGCGTGCGCCCGGGTCAATAGATGTTGCAGCATGACGTAACGCGTAACGACAAGGTCGCCGCGATGCATCTTCCGGTCGTCCCAGTAATTCCGGTGCGAAGCAATGGCGCTGAGCGCGCGGCCCATGTGACCTTGGAACGTGAAAGTCTGACAACGTGCCAAAGCACTTTCAGCCACAAGCTCGTCCGAGCCTGCGGCGAGCGCGGCTGCGCGCGCTGCATCGCAGAATGCCAGCGCCTTCGCTACCTGACCATCATCGGTATGGCGATAGGCGCGCTGGACGCAGATATCGGCAATCAAGTGCTGGTCGCCCAGTTGGCGGGAAATCGCTTCGGATTGGGCGAGGCTTTCGTCGACTTCCTCGAGCTTGGACAACGGCCAGGCAAGCGGGCGCTGCCAAGCGAGGATCTTTGCCATGAGCCGGCGGTTTTCTGCAGTGGGCTCAAGCGTTCGGGCGCCTTTGAGCGCAAGCCCCAGCATCTTGTCCGCAAGCGGATAGGACGATTGCGCGACGGCCTGCTCGGTTGCACAGAGCGCCAGTTCGACGGCTTTGGCAGGCTGCCCGCTGGCGAGCGCATGATGCGCCAGCATGATGCTCAGGCCCTTGTCGCCTGCGCGCCAATCATCTTCGCGCAGCGCGACGACCTTCGTATGAAGCTCTTTGCGCCGATTGGTCGGGATCGCCTGGTAGGCCGCCTCTTGCACCAGCGCGTGTTTGAACCCGTAGACACGCTGCGGCACCGATCGGATTCGGAACAGGAGGTCGCCATCCGCAAGCTGGGTTATGGCCACCTCGTAGGCGTCAGGGCGCAGCCCGGACAAGGGCTGCAGCAGGTCGTCCGCCGGCTCGGCCCCCAGAACGGCGGCCGCCTCGATCGTCCGGCGCAGATGCGGTGGCAGCGCGTCGATCCGCCGGGTCAGAAGGCCGGCAAGTGTTTCAGGTACGGGTTGAGATCCGTCACCAGGCATCGTCCCCAGCCGGGCGATCTCCTCCAGAAACAACGGCACGCCACCTGATCTGGCGGTGATATCGCTGGTCACATCATGTCCCAGCAGGGCCAGAAGGCGGACGGACTCGGCTTCCGACAACGGTGCCAGGGTGATCGAGCCCAGACCGGCGATGCCTGACAAATTCAGGCCGCTGCCAGGCCGCATCGTGACGATCACCAGCGGGCCGTCGCCGTCGAGCGACCGCAACATCCGTTCGACAAGCATGGCGCCATCGTCGTCCGCCCAGTGCGCATCCTCGACCAGCAGTATCGAATCACGACCTGCCAGAAACTGGATCGCAAGAAGCAGTGCATCGGCAATCGCCTGCAGGCGCACGCTCCTCGGCAATTCCCCGCTTTCCGGAAGCGCGCCGCGCGCGGCGAAAAGAGCCTCCACCGGCGCGATCCGGCGGCGCAGGGTCGCATCCGGGATCGCGGCGTCGAGGGCCGCAACCAGATTGTCTGCCGACCTTCCCCCGAGGAGCGAAGCCAGCACCGATGTGAACCGGGTGATACCCCCACCGAGCTCATTGGGATGGAACTGAACGCGTAGCAGTTGAACCGGGCCGAGCCGCATGAGCGTCTCGTGGACAAACCGGGACTTTCCGATCCCGGCCTCGCCGGTAATGGCTACGGCCCGCGGTCCTACTTGCGCGGCCAGCGCAGATACCTCGTCGATTTCGGACTCTCGCGCCACGAAGGGTGTCAGGCCGCGCGCTTTCCGGATGTCGAAGCTGCCCCGCGAAAGGATCTCTCCGGTCAGCCGCCATGCGACAACCGGTTTTGCCTCGCTCGTCTGCACGGGGTCCGCCGCCGCGAAGGAGAAAGCCCCGCTGCACGATGCTGCCACTCTGTCAGTGCAAAGTGCGTCCCCTGGAGCTGCCGCCTCGGCCAGGACCTGTGCGAGGTGGGCGGCGGGAAAGCTGTCGCTCTCGCCGCCGATCAGCGCGCGCGCGGCGTCGATGCCCACGGCGCAGTCGAGGCCCGCGATCTCGTACGCGGCGAAAGTCGCTGAAAGCGCCGGGCTCTCGTCCGGACGGTCGACACCGAAGACGCAGGACAACCGGTGTCCGGCCCGGCCCGCGATCAAGCCACCCTCACGCCGCACAGCCCGCTCGATGGCGTCGGAGGCTGCGCGGCTGGCCGCCTCCGCGTCCTCGGGATCGCGGTTGCGCAGCGCCGCCAGAAGGCGGTTCGAGACAACATGCATGACCGCAACATGCCGAAGGTGGGGCAGGGTCGCCTTCGCCGGCGGCCCCGTCGGTGAGGCGGGCGGCTCGATCCTCTCGGCGGTGACGGCCGTTCGCTTCTGGTCCTGAGGGACGGCGGGTCGCGCCCTGATCTCATGATAGAGCGCTGTCGTGGAAGGATCGACGGACACCGACAGGTCGGCACGTATGCGCTGGCTCGTCTCGCGAAATGCATCCAGTGCCGCATTCCTTCGGCCCTGACGCCAGAGGGCTGTCATCAGCATCCGCAGTGCGCTTTCGTCGTAGCCGTCGAGCACGAGATGCCGCCGCGCGAGGCTCTCGAGATCGGCAAATCGGCGTGCGGCAAGGGCCTCGGACTCTGCGTCTTCCAACCAGTTCATGAGACGCGCCCGCAGTTCTGCGCGCGCCGCGTCGAGCCGATCCTCGACCTCGGGCTCCAATCCGCTCATCCCCTCGAGCGGCGTGCCGATCGGAAGCGCCGAGGCCGCCGCGCCGCGTCCGAGCGCATCGATGTCCCGCTCGATCCGGTCGCTCCGAAGCTTGATCCAACCGGAGGTCACTTCCACGGCATCCGAAGGATCAAGTGCTGTCTTCAGACGGAAGATCGCCTGCCGGAGTGAGGCCCGCGCCTGCGCGTCGGGCTGCCCCGGCCAGAGCATTCCCGCGAGCGTGGAACGGCTGAGCGCCACGTCCGGCTCGATCGCGAGAAGTGCAAGGATCAGTTCGACCTTCCGCGTCGGCATACGGACGGGAATGCCGTCGAGACGCACCTCGAACTGTCCGAACAGATTGATCCCGATCTGATGTTCCATGGCTCCAGATACTTACACATGCAGCGATTCTAAGGGCATGATCCATTTGGGCCTTGAATGGCCTGTGCGTAAACGGCCTTGGGGGTCGGGTTTGACCTTTTAACGACGCTGTAACGGCTGGCCGCCGCCGCGTGGAACGGCCAGGGTCCAAACGACGGGTGTCAAAACGAAAGGCACCCATCATGTTCAGACGTATCTTCAAACCATTCCGACGCAGGCTGCTTCCCGACCTGCCAAGCAGCGCGCATCTGCGCCGCGATCTTGGCATTGAGCAGGCCGATTGCCGTGACACGTTCCTGGCCCGGCACAACCCCAATCTCGGGGGGTGGGTGTGATGCGTGCGCTCCATCGAAACCGGTTGCCGCAGATCGACGGCACGCAACTCCTGACCGACGCCGGCCTCGAGACGACGCTCATCTTCCTCGAAGGGCTCGATCTGCCGTGCTTCGCATCCTATCCGCTCCTTGGACACAACGACGGGCGCCAGACGCTCAAGAGCTACTTCGAGCGGCATCTCGCCATCGCGGCCGATCACGGCACCGGCTTCCTGCTCGAGGCGCCGACCTGGCGCGCCAGCCGGCACTGGGGGGCGCAGCTCGGGCATTCGCCGGATGATCTCGCGCGGTTCAACAAGCGCGCGATCGAGCTGCTGGCCGAGGTGCGGCGCGAGGCTGTCTCGGTCTCACCGATCGTGATCTCAGGCAATATCGGCCCGCGTGGCGATGGCTACCGGCCCGATACGGCGATGAGCGCGGACGAGGCGCAAGCCTTTCACGCCGAGCAGATCGGCTGGTTTCTGGACACGGAGGCCGACATGGTCAGTGCCTTCACGATCTCGACCGTGAACGAAGGCGTGGGAATCGTGCGCGCGGCTGCCGAGGTGGGGATGCCGGTGGTCCTGTCCTACACGACCGAAACCGATGGCCACCTGCCAGACGGCACGCCGCTGGGCGAGGCCTTCCAGCGGACGGACATGCTGACCGGAGGTGCCGCGGCCTACTTCATGGTCAATTGTGCCCATCCCGACCACTTCCGGGCTGCGCTCGAGTCCGACGCCGCCTGGTTGCGGCGCATCTGGGGCGTGCGGGCGAATGCCTCGCGTCTTAGCCATGCGGAGCTCGACGAGGCCGAAGAGCTCGACCCGGGAAACCCGGCGGAACTCGGACAGGACTACGCCCAGCTCAAGCGGATCCTGCCGAACCTGCGCGTCTACGGCGGCTGCTGCGGCACCGACCATCGCCACATCGAGGCGATGGCGGATTGCTGCTGTCAAGCACACACGGCCTGAGAAAAACACCGTCCTGCATTCGGCCGGAACGGCATGATCCACTCTCAATTTCAAGGAGCTTTCCCATGAAGGCCATGACCTCCCAATGGGACCCTAACGAGCGCACTGCGAATGACGCCGGAACCGATGCCAAACGATCAGGATGCGCCATGCGATATCGTGGCGTCACCTATCTCCATGGCGATTTGCCGAGACCGATCCCCCTCGCATTCGGCGACATGATCTATCGTGGCGTCCGCTATCGCGCCCGTCTGCCTCGACGCATACCCACCGTCGTTCCCGGCCAACGCCGCTATAGGGGCGCCGCCTACTAAGCGAAGCGTCCCCAATCTGTTGGACATATTTCAGAAGGAAAAGAATGATGACACCGAAGTTTTCCCGTGCAGCACTCCTTGCCGCGACTACCGCCCTGACGCTGCCCGCCTCGGCGCATGAGACCGAGCGGCGCACCGAGCTGTTCCGTCCCGGCGTCGCCCATGCAGAGACGACCATGCTCGACTCCGACGCTGCAGTCGCCATGGAGCTTGCCGGCTACGGCGATTTCGGCTTCGACGCCGGTACCCAAGTGCCCGAGGCGCGCGAGGCTTTCGCGCGGGGTGTCGCGCTTCTGTGGGGCTTTAATCACGCCGCCGCCGTGTCGGCCTTCCAGGCGGCGCAGGAGGCGGATCCCAGTTGCTCTGCCTGTTTCTGGGGCGAGGCGTACGCGCTTGGGCCAAACCTGAATGACGGGATCCACAACGAGAATGTCGCGCGCGCATTCGATACGGTCTGGACTGCGGTCGATACGGCATCGACCGAAAAAGAGCTGGAACTCGCGCGGGCCCTGACGCTTCGCTACGCCTCGGAGGGCGGTGATCGGGCGCTTCTGAACCGCGCCTTTGCGCAGGCCATGGGGGAATTGGCGGTCCGGTATCCCGACGATCCGAACATCCATGTCGTCCATGCAGATGCGCTGATGAACATGCAGCCTTGGGACTATTGGGAGACCGACGGCGTGACGCCGAAAGGACAGACGGAAGCCATTCTCGCGGCGCTCGACTGGGCCCTGAAGCTTGACCCTCAGCATCCCGGTGCGCTGCACCTTCTGATCCACGCGGTCGAGGCTTCCGCCGATCCGTCCATGGCCGAAGCGGCGGCAGACGCGCTGCGCGGCGCAGTCCCGCTGGCTGGGCACCTGCTGCACATGCCTGCCCACATCTACAACCGGGTGGGGCGCTACGCCGACTCCATAGCAGTCAACAAGGAGGCCATCGCCGCCGACCAGGCCTACCTCGCAGCCGCTGGCGACGCGGCGAGCCCGCTCTACCGCTATGGCTACTACCCGCACAACATCCATTTCCTGCTGGTGGGTGCGCAGATGGCCGGACTGTGGCAGGACGCTCTCGAGGCGGCGGACCTCCTGGCCAGCGTGACCTCGGAGGACGTGTCTAGCGATCTCGCGTGGGTGCAGGCCATCGACACCGCACCCTACGCCGCCCACGCACAGCTGGCCACGCCGGACGCGATCCTCGCGCTGTCCGATCCGGGCGAAAGGTTCCCATTCGTCCGGGGTCATTGGCACTGGGCACGCGGCACTGCCTTCGCGCTGCAGGGCGATCTGGACGCCGCGCTGGCCGAGCAGCGCGCCATCGAAGCGATCATAGCCGAGGCCGATCTGTCGGGTCTGGAGGAGCAGTATCTGCCCGCCCGCGACGTCCTCGAGATCGCCAGACACCTGGTGGAGGCCCGTATCGAACAGGCGCAGGGCAACTGGCACGCCGCCGAACATCACCTTGAGGAGGCAATCCGGCTCGAGGACACGATCGGCTATATGGAGCCGCCCTACTGGTCGTATCCGGTGCGACAGACGCTTGGCGCCGTGCGGCTCCAGGCGGGCAACGAGCTTGGCGCGCTCCAGGCTTTCGAGGCCGCGCTTGAAACCCACCCGAACAACGCCTGGGCGCTCTGGGGCGTCTGGCAAGCCGAGGAGGCGCTGGCCGTCGACCAAGGCGACGCAGGAAGCGCTGCCGCCGCGCGCCGTGCGTTCGAGCGGGCCTGGCTGGGCGAAGTCGAGCCGTCTCTCGGCAGGCTCTGAAGATTGCGGGGCGCCGTCACCCGGCGCCCCGAACCACACGGAACAGCAACGAAAGGGGCTTCCCATGAACCAGGCACTGAAATCCAGGCCAGACCACTCCATCAAAAGTGATCTCCAAATGAGCGAGGCTCAGGTGGTCGCCGACCTGACCGCTGCATTCGAGACCGATCCGGCGGTCCGGTGGATGTATCCCGAACAGACCGGGTATCTGCGACATTTCCCGACATTTCTGCATCCCTTCGGCGGTGTCGCGATGCACGAGGGAACGCTCGATTGGGCCGAAGGAGGAGCTGCGCTCTGGATCGCGCCCGGATTGGCGCCCGACGAAGCGGCCATCATGGCTGTCGTCGAGGCGAGCGTGCCGGCAAGCCGTCATGAAGCCGTCTTCGCCGTCTTCAAGGCCATGGGACACACCCACCCGGAAGACCCGCACTGGTATCTTCCTGTCATGGGCGTCGTGCCGGAGCGTCAGGGCCAGGGTCTCGGCACGGCGCTGATGCGTCCCGTTCTCGAGCGCTGCGACGCGACGGGCACCTTAGCCTATCTCGAGGCCACGACCGAGCGTAGCCGCGCCCTCTACGCGCGGCTCGGTTTCGAGCAGACGGACACGATCCTCGTCGCGGATTGCCCGCCGATCTATCCGATGGTGAGGCAGCCGAGACGAGGGTGACGGGTGCGTTTCGACGCATCCAAGCCGGCATGTCTCGATTTCGCGCGTTTATGTCTTTCCTGCGTCCCCCGGGGATCACGCGGTCGCCGGTCTTGCTACCCAAAAACTTCACTTGAGCGGCAGCGTAATTGCCGGATAGACACGAGGAAACCCATGCAAATATCCCATTCGACGCTCTTCTCCGCCCCGACTGGGATCGTCTGGCGGGTAACGGCCGATGTCGCCCAATGGCCGGAATGGTCGCCGACTATAACCTCTATATCAGGCTGGGGCGGCGGTGACTTGTTTCAAGATGCGCAATTCGATCTCAAACAACCTTTCCAGCGCAGGCGATCGTGGGTCCTGTCGCACTGCGCAGCTCCGCATTTGCTAAGCTTGCGCACGGCAGAGGGCGATATGACCGCGCTGCATGAGATAATTGTGACGGAAAGTGTGAGATGCAACCGGCTGTCCCTCCAGGTGTCGGGGCTTTTAGGCAGGCTCGCCCGACCATTTATTTCACTCGCGCTGCAAAAGGAAAATGCGGCTCTGAAGAGCCGATGCGAAAGCGCGGCGGCGACGTGGATCTTCCCGCCTCGCGTTCTGCACACCGAGATTACCCAATAGTGAGACACTCATAATGACTTTGTCGTTTGCCTTGCGGCCCTATGAAGAGAGCAATGCAGCCCCCCTCGCGGCCATCTACCGAAAGGGCGTCGAAAGTCTCGGACCTAACGCCTACAGGGCCGAGCAGGTCGCGGCGTGGCTCTCCATCGCGCCCTCCGCGCAGGATCTGGATCGCATCTACCGCGATGGCCGTTTCACCCGCGTGGCGTCGGACCGGAACGGTGTGCCCATCGGCTTCGGCGATCTCGCATAGACCGGCCACATCCGTTTCCTTTTTGTCGACCCTGACTTCGCTGGTCAGGGCATCGGCCGCGCGCTGGTTGCGGAATTCCTGCGCGAGGCGCGCCGCCAGTCGCTCGAGACGGTGTTTTCAGATGCCAGCGAACTGGCCCGCCCAGTTTTTTGGAGGGTCGGATTCAAATGCATCGCGCGGCAGGAGCGCGAGATCAATGGCATTTGCATCCACAACTACCACGTGTGTTTCGCGGTGTCGGAACGGGAGCGGGCGCTTTCGCAAGCAAGGGGACGATCCGATGGTGACACTTAAAAGACCGTTCCGGCTGGCCACGGACGAGGACGCCCCGCAACTCGCGGAGCTCGTCAATTTCGCCGGAGAGGGCCTGCCGCTGCATGTCTGGGCGGGTCTTTCCGGGCAGGGCGAAGACCCCTGGGAGATCGGCCGCGCTCGGCAGGCGCGGAAGGCGCGCGACGGTGACATCATCGTTGTTGACCATGGCACGGGCGCAGTGGCCGGTCTGACCGGCTACTCGATCGGCACCGAGCCTCAACCTGTTGGCATGGACCTACCTGTCCTGTTCCGTCCCCTGCAGGAGCTCGAAAACAGCGCCCTCGAAAGCTGGTATATTAATGTCTTGGCCTGCTATCCGGCGGCGCGCGGAAAAGGGATCGGATCACGGCTCCTGCGCCTGGCGGAGGAGATCGCCGTGTCTGAAGGGCTCAGCCGCCTCAGCGTGATCGTGGCCAGCGACAATGCCGGCGCCTGTCGGCTTTACGAACGACACGAATTCAAGGAGGTCGAGCGGAAGGCCTGCGTCAAGGACGGATGGGACACTGAGACCGACCAGTGGCTTCTTCTGATGAAGCCGCTTTCCAGTGCCAAAGCGAAGACCGGCGACGTTCCTGCGCAGGACCTGGCATTCGGAGGGGGGGCTTCGCGATGAACTTCCGGAGCGATATCGGATCCCGGCGATCGCTCTGCATACGGCCCGCTGCCGTGGCGGACGCGGAATTGCTGGCGCGTCTGTTCGACGAGGCCGATGGCGGGCTTTCTCATCCCCGCTGGGCAGCAGCGGCATCGCCCGGCCAGAACCCTTTCGCGGTCGGCGCCGAGAATATCGTCTCGAACCGGACACGGCAAGCGCTGCGCGATGCCTGGGTCGGCGAAGACGAAGGAAGAATCGTGGGTGCGATCCTCGCCTACAGAATGACACCGGCCTTGATCGGCACCGACCAACCCTACGCGCGCCTCAAGACCCATGTGCTCGGCACATGGTACATCGACTCCCTCGCGGTTCTGGAGGGCCGCCGCCGCAGCGGCGTGGGTCGGTCCTTCCTCCAAGCAGCCGACGATGCGGCCCGTCGTGCCGGCTGCACTGGGCTGTCACTCCTCGTCTACGACAACAATCCCGCGGCGGCAGCGCTCTACGAGCGGTGCGGTTTCACCGAAACTCATGCCCATCCGCTGCCACCGGAACACCCGACCGGGGCACGGACCATCCTGCTTCTCCAGCGTGAGGTAACCAACTCGGAGCATTGATTTTCGGAAGCATGAACCCTGGGCTAGGGGTGGAGAAGGTTGGATAACAGGCCCATCCCCTCCGCCACTTGCCCCCGCGAAAGCGTTCTCCCGATCCGGCTGCGGCCGAATTTTCCGTTGTTTTCGAGGGTTATGCGGGTGGGGCTCAGCACTGGCCCTGCCGCCGCTAGGCTTGGAAGCGGTCTCTCTGGGCCGATATTCTCCGAACCTCATGACTGCGTGGGTTTGGTGAATAGCCTGCAACTATCGGAAATTTCAGTTCTTTCCGACGCCCCACCTGAACACTTCGATGTCAGTGGCGTTCGTGAAAAGGAACCCGGATCGAACATTGAACAGGCGGATCATAGCCTTGCTGCGCTGGATCAATCAGCAGGCAGAGCCGGCGTCCTCACCTTCTCTTGCGTGTGCCGAAGCCTCGATTTCACCGAGTTCGAGCGCGTCACCTACGGCCGCCAGCCATTCTGTAAGGCGGTCAGTGGCCACGGAGACCTGTTCGGGCTTACGCAAGGCACACTCCCAAATCGTCGCCACGCGCCAACCCTCCTCAAGCAGCGCTCCGCGAACGGCGCTGTCACGAGCAACGTTCGCCGCGAATTTGGCCTGCCAGAAGTCCGAGCGCGTAGCGGGAGTGGTGGAGTAGCGGCATCCCTCATGCCGATGCCAGAAGCAGCCGTGCACAAGGACGACGGCGCGATACTTCGGCAGAACGAGGTCCGGTCGCCCGCGGACCTTCTTAGAATGGAGCCGGAATCGAAAACCGCGCGCGTGCAACGCCCGTCTTAGCGCAAGCTCGGGCCTTGTGTCTTTTCCCCTGATCCCCGACATCATCCGGGAACGGGTCTGCTGGTCCACGATATCTGACACATGCGTCCTGGTTTTTGTTTCTGAACCTAGTATAGACCAACGGGATGAAAATCGTCAGGAGCCTGATTTGCCTTCCACTTTCGGTATTGTCGATCTGTTTGCCGGTCCAGGCGGGCTTGGCGAGGGATTTGCGTCCCTTGCCAGGGACGGCCATGCGCCGTTCCGGATCGGCATCTCGGTCGAGAAGGAGGCATCGGCCCATCGGACCCTGACGCTTCGTGCATTCTTGCGTGAATACATGGCTCTTCACGGCACCTTGCCCGATCAGTTCATCAATTTTCATGCAGGGCTTGAGACCGAACCAGACTGGTCAGCCGTCGACGCTCAGGCGTGGAAGCATGCCATAGACGAAGCCCGTGCGCTTGAACTTGGAACCGATGTCGCCGCGTCCGCAATAGATTGCGCCATCAAGAATCTGAAGGCCGGATACGACGATACGATCCTGATCGGCGGCCCCCCCTGCCAAGCCTATTCCTTGGTTGGGCGCGCACGGTCGAAGGGCAAACTCGGCTATGTTCCCGAGAAAGACGCACGGCACTACCTCTTCCGCGAGTACATCCGGGTGCTGGACAAACTTCGCCCAGCCGCCTTCGTCATGGAAAACGTCAAGGGCATGCTGTCCTCGACGGTCGAGAGTCGGCTGGTCTTCGAGATGCTGATGGAAGACCTGTCGTCGCTCGGTACGGGGCGCGACCATCATTACGAACTGCGTGCCATCCGGGTCGAAGACGACAAGGCAGATCTGCAGGAAGCGACACAACCTTCGGACTTCATCGTACGCTCCGAGGCATTCGGAGTTCCGCAACGACGCCACAGGGTGATCATTATCGGCATCCGCTCCGATCTTGCAGCAAGGGCAGCAGATGCAGAGATCGCTGTCTCACCGGCGACCAGGACAGTCAACAATGTCATAGGGAACATGCCCTCCTTGCGGAGCGGCATCAGCAGAGGGCTCGACGAGGCCAAGTCGTGGCGTAGTGAGGTCATCGATGCGGCAAAGCTGCTGGCCGACATCTACAAGGGGAAGGATGACCGCGCCCTTCGCGAAGCCTTCCGCTCTGTCTCACGGCGCGTGCAGGAAGCTTCCCCAGAAGTTCGTGCTGCCTCGTGGCTTCCAGACGGCTATGCAATGTCGAATGACGAGTTGCTGCAATGGCTGGAACGGCCGGGCCTCCGCGCGATCGCCCAGCACGAGACGCGCGGGCACATGGCGTCTGATCTCGGCCGCTATCTCTTCGCCGCGGTCTTCGGTAACGTCCATGGTTATAGCCCGAAGGCCGCCGACTTCCCGCTCGCACTCAGCCCCGATCACCGCAACTGGCACACCGGTGTCTTCAACGACCGCTTCCGGGTTCAGCTGGCGCACAAGGCATCTACCACGGTCACCAGCCACATCTCGAAGGACGGCCACTATTTCATCCACCCGGACCCGATCCAGTGCCGAAGCCTGACAGTAAGAGAGGCCGCCCGACTGCAGACCTTTCCCGACGACTACCTTTTTCTCGGGAACCGTACGCAGCAGTATGTGCAAGTGGGGAATGCCGTGCCGCCATTTCTGGCAAGGCAGATAGCCAGACTCTTGCTTAAGTGCCTGTCAACCTCCGGCATCTAGCATTACTCTCAGTTGTTCGATTGCTCGATGTGAGCAACGGTTGATTGTCTTGTTACTGCAGATTCATGGAATGCATAAAATGGGCCTAGCTCGGCATGCAGATGCCACTCCTCACGCCGCCGCATTGATCGAGGGGCTGAGGGACATCGGTTATTCCCTCGAGACGGCAATTTCTGACATCATCGACAATTCGATTACTGCGGGTGCACATCGGATCCATATCGTCACCGAAACGTATTCCGATGAGCCCTACATCGCGATCATCGACGATGGCGAGGGGATGTCAGAGGAAGAACTGGTTGCTGCAATGCGACCAGGCAGCAAGAACCCATTGGCCACACGCGATAAACCTGATCTAGGAAGGTTCGGCCTCGGACTCAAGAGCGCAAGTTTTTCACAGTGCCGCCGCCTGACGGTCGTTTCCAGACGGTCGGGACAAACAAGCGCAGCCATCTGGGATCTGGATGTCGTGGCCGAGCGGAACAAATGGGAGGTGGAGTTACCGGGCCAATATGATTTGATCCCCGGCATCGGCAAGTTGAGCCCAAAGGGCACGCTTGTTCTCTGGCAGAAACTCGATCGGCTGACCGGGGGTTATTCCCACAATGCCGCCAAGCGCGCCGAAGTCATCAACCAGAGAATTGCAGAAACCGAGCGCCACCTGCGCCTTGTGTTCCATCGATTCATGGAAGACTCAAAACCGCTGCACATTTTCCTGAACGGGCGACTGCTTCGTCCCCTCGATCCTTTCGCGCGAAAGAACCCCGCAACCATTTCAGACCCCGAAGAGAAGCTGACCCTGATCAGGGGCGATGTAAAAATCCAGAGCTTTACGATTCCTCATCACAAGCAGACCACGGATTGGGAGGATCTCGGCGGCCCGGAAGGCCACCTAAAATCGCAAGGCTTCTATCTGTATCGTGGCAAACGCCTAATTGTGCACGGCACCTGGTTTGGCCTCTGTCGCCAATCGGAACTGACAAAGCTGTCGCGGGTCCGGATCGACATTCCCAACACCATGGACGCCGACTGGAAGATCGACGTCAAGAAATCCTCGGCACAACTTCCGCCAATTGTGCGCGATCGCTTGAAAAAGGTCATCGAGCGCATCCTTGCTGGTTCGAAGCGAACCTACAGCAAGCGGGGCCAGAAGCTCGTCGATCACGAACGGCTGCCGATGTGGCACCGGACTCAGGCAGATGGGCAGATCCGCTACCGTCCGAACACGGACCACCCGGCCTTCGCCGATTTCGCCGAAAGCCTGCCTCCTGACTTTCGGCGCGGCTTCATCAACTGCATCGCCTTGGTCGGAGCGTCTCTGCCTATCGAAACATTGCACGCTGACATGGCAGGCACGGCCGAGCAAATCGTCCCGGATCGTGTGGACGAAGACACGCTTGCCCAAGCCGTGCAGGCAACCCTCTCCGCCCTTCTAGCCGCGCACAAGGACATCAAGGAAATCAAGGCACTGATGAAGGACGTCGATCCGTTCAGATCGGCTTGGGAAGATACGGAACGCATCATCGCAGCGACGATCGAGACGAAGGAAGACAAGTGAAGCAGATCCTGAGCAGCCTCGAGGGCATGACGTCCATGTACATGGCGTCTCAACCCGGCCCCCACACGGCACAGTCGATCAGGGAGATCATTGCCCAGCTGCGCGACATGCCGATGTTTGCAGGGCAGGTCGAAGATGATGACGCCGAAGAACTAGCGCGCTTGATCGAGGAGAAGTACGGCATCAGCATGGGCTTCGGCGCAATTGTCGATGCCGAGGATTTTCGCCCCTGGCTGCATGACGCCCGGATCAACGGCGAGGTCGGTGACTTCTACTGGGGCCGGTACCGAAAGCTCCTGAACTTGAAGGGACTGCCGAAGTCGGTGATCGACGCGACGGACGAGGTGACCGACCGGGTGCTGGACCGTCTGGGCGATCCGCGCAACCTCAGCCCCTGGAGCCGCCGCGGTATGGTCGTGGGCCATGTGCAAAGCGGCAAAACTGCCAACTACACCGGGCTGATCTGCAAGGCGGCGGATGCCGGCTATCGCCTGATCGTCGTGATCGCAGGCATCCACAACAACCTGCGCAACCAGACCCAGGCGCGGATCGACGAGGGCTTCATCGGCCGGGATACAGGGCGGCTGGCGCACGCCAACAAGGCCATGAAACAGAAGATCATCGGGGTCGGCCAGTTCGATCAGCGCGAGTTCCCGGTCTCGCTGACCAACACGATCAGAGACTTCAACAAGGCGACGGCGACCACCAACACCAGCCAGATCGGGCAATACAACGTCCCCGTCGTGCTAGTGATCAAGAAGAATTCCAGCACGCTGAAGAACCTGCTGGAATGGCTGGAGGAACACTCCGCAACCGGGGCCTCCCGGATGGTCAGCCAGCCCATGCTGCTGATCGACGACGAGGCCGACAACGCCTCGATCAACACCGCCTATGCGCGCGACGAGGTCACCCGTATCAACGGGCAGCTCCGGCAGCTGTTGTCGATGTTCCACCGCAGCTGCTACGTTGGATATACCGCGACGCCCTTTGCCAACATCTTCATCGACCCGGATACCGACGACGAGGCCCTGAAGCAGGACCTGTTCCCGCGGCACTTCATCATCGGCCTCGACGCACCGTCGAACTATTTCGGCGCGCAGAAGGTGTTCCTCGATTCCCGCGAACGGCATGTCCGCCTGATCGACGACAACGAGGACATCCTGCCAATGAAGCACAAGATCGACCATCCGGTCGACGTGCTGCCAGCAAGCCTGATCCGTGCCGTCCGCGCCTTTGTCGTCGCGCGAGCGATACGGAATGCCCGGGGCCAGCAGGGCGCGCATGCCTCGATGCTGATCAACGCCTCGCGCTTCACCGACGTCCAGGGGCGGTTGCGGTTTCGAGTGGCCGACCTGGTCGACAGGATGCGGGACGCGGTCGCGGTCGATGGGGCCAAGGGCGTGGCAGCGCTGTGCAACCCCGAGATTGCTGCCCTGCACGCGGTCTGGGAGTCCGAGTTCGCCGAAGCCGAGGGCGCGGACTGGCCCACCGTCCAGTCTCATCTGCATGAGGTTCTGGTCGCCGGGCGTGTTGTCGAGGTCAACGCGTCAAAGCGGTCGCAGCCGCTCGACTATGACCAGGCTGGGGAACATGGCGTGACGGTGATCGCCGTGGGCGGCTTCTCTCTCTCACGCGGACTGACGCTGGAAGGACTGACGATCAGCTACTTCCTGCGGAACTCCATTATGTATGACACGCTCATGCAGATGGGTCGGTGGTTCGGCTACCGGTCGGGCTACGAGGATCTGTGCCGCATCTGGATCCCCGCCGATGGTGTGGGCTGGTATGCACATATCCACGAGGCGATGGACGATCTGCAGACGCAGCTGAAGCGGATGGAGCTGGCCAAGGCCACGCCAGAGCAGTTCGGCCTGGCCGTGCGCAGCCATCCGGAATCGCTGATCGTGACGGCGCGAAACAAGATGGGAACGGGGAAGGAATTCCCCATGAAAGTCAGCCTCGAAGAGAAGCTGATCGAAACCACGCGCATAGTTGCCGACGAGTCCCTGATGCAACGCAACCGTGCCGCAGGCGAGGCATTGCTACAGGACATGCTTTCAGATGGCCTTGCGTTCAAGCGTCGAAGCCGCGGACACTTGGTAAAGGGGGTTGCGGTTGGCAGGATCGACTCCTTCCTGCGGACCTACCGCACGGATCCATCGAATGTGCCTGCAGATCTTCTGACTGACCCGAAACTGATCCGCGATTACATCGTCGCGCGCGCCGACAGCGAGTTGCGGCTGTGGGACGTTTTCATTGCCAGTTCAACCGGAAGAGACTTCAAATTGGTCGACTTCGGGCATCTGACTCTAGTGCCATACGGGCGTTCGGTCGACCCGGGCGACTTCTCGAGGGGCGTACTGACGATCAGCGGCACAAGTCGGCGCGTTGGTTCGGCCGAGGATGAACGCGAAGGGCTGACCACGGAACAGATCGAAAGGGCTCTTGAGGGTTATCGGCTGACGCGCGCGGACAAGAAACTGCCCAAGACGATATCGCCTGCGGTCTATCGCAAGGTTCCGGGGAGGCGTCCGCTCCTGATCCTGCGTCTCGTGCGCCCGATGGTGGATAGAGAGGACGGCAACACCTTCTACGGAAAAGATGTCCTCGCCTGGGGCCTTTCCTTCCCCTCCAGCAAGATCGCAGGCGGCACCGTAGAATACGTCGTCAATACCATCCGGATGCGCGAGATGTTCGGCGAGGAAGAGATTGAGGAGGAGGCGCTCGGTGATACCGAATGACACGCCATGGTCCGGCCTCGAGGCCGGGAAAGTGGACACCCGCCGGGTATCGGCATCGGCACGGTGGAACTGGTTCTGGGCGGTGATGCCGCGCGCCGATGTTGCCCTTGTCCTGCAACTGACAGACCTGCCGAAGCCCGCGCCAGACCTGCCAAAGCTCCGGAACCTCGAAATACGGTTCCAGACATTACCCGGTGGACCGATCCTGTACATCCGACTCAAGGACAGCGCGCAGCTTGAACTGTTCGAGACCCTCTGCCGCGATGTGATGACGGCAGGCGAACTTGCCGA
This sequence comes from Amaricoccus sp. B4, assembly GCF_043226085.1. Classification (NCBI taxonomy): domain Bacteria; kingdom Pseudomonadati; phylum Pseudomonadota; class Alphaproteobacteria; order Rhodobacterales; family Paracoccaceae; genus Amaricoccus; species Amaricoccus sp. B4. The sequence continues at coordinate 1,577,387 of NZ_CP171225.1, read as the reverse complement.
GACGGAGGCCGAGGCTCTCGAACGCGCCATTGGCCGCACCTTCAGGTGGCATTACCTGCTGCGCGGCGGAAAGCTCGAGATCTTGTCGGAGGAAGCCCAGAAGGGTCTGATCGGCGAGATCGAAGTGCTGAAGTTGCTGATTTCCACCCTTGGCGCCAAACCGGCGTTGACCGCGTGGACGGGCCCTTCTGGCGCACCGAAGGACTTTGAAATGAAAGCCGACTGCATCGAAGTCAAGGCGAGGCGCGGGGCCTCTCAGCCCTTCGTGAAGATCACGAACGAGTTCCAGCTGGCTGATGTGCCGGATCGACGCCTGTGGCTGGCGGTGCTGGCCGTCGACAAGGTGCAGCCGCCGCACGGCCGAACGCTGACAGAGCATGTCTCGGAGGTCACCGAGCTTCTTGAACGGACCGAACCTTCGGTCATCATGGATTGGGACTTGCACCTTGCTGACGTCGGATTTGACATCCTGCACGACTACTCAGCGTGGCGCTGGATCGTGTCGGCGCCTGAATTCCATGCTGTAACCGAGGACTTCCCGCGGATTGCCGCGCCCGTGCCCTTGGGGCTGTCTGCGGTTTCCTACGCCCTTGCCCTTTCTGCCTGCACGCCATTCCGGACGGATTGGGGCACGGTGCAGGAAAACCTGAACGAAGCAGCCCAGCCATGAGCGAACTCGACGAGTACCACCAGAACCTGATGGCCGATATCCGCCGCGAAGCGGATGCCAGCGGCATCTTCCCCGTCGAGGCATTCTTTGACCGGATGACGGACCGTCTGACTGAAGCCGGTGAACTGGAGGTAGCCGATCGCGCCTACTTTCAGAGCGGCGAAGGCGGTCAGAGACTGAGGATCGACGGCTATGCTGGTGATCCGAGAGACAGCGAAGGTGTCCTTGGCTTGATTGTCTGCGATTTCGCCGACAGCGACAGTGTACAGACCTTTGGCAAGGGCGATGTCCCCCCGATCCTGAACCCCTTGATCCGATTTCTGAAGAAGGCAAAGATCGAGAATTTCCGGGATTCCCTAAATGAGGCCAATCCGGCGTTTCAGGTCTCGGACCTGATCATCACGACATGGGCACAGGTCACGAAGGTCAAGCTGATCCTTGTCTCGAATCGCCAGTACATCGGTCGTGATGATGCGGTGAAGCTGGTCGAAATCGGTGACGTTCCGATCACCTGGTCCGTCTGGGATCTCGCTCGGTTCGAGCGCTTCGATCTGAAGGGAAGCGACGAAATCGAGATCGACCTGAACGGAGATTTCGGCGGTGCGATACCCGCCCTCAAGGCCTCGCGATCTGGTGACGCCTTGGAAAGCTACCTGATGATCATTCCTGGTTCGCAACTGGCGAGCATCTACGATCGCTGGGGCGAAAAGCTCCTTCAGGGCAATGTGCGCTCCTTCCTTCAGGCGCGGGCCAAGACGAACAAGGGAATCCAGAACACAATTCGAAACGAGCCCGAGCTGTTCTTCCCCTACAACAATGGCTTGTCCGCGACCGCAAATGCGGTCATGTGCGATGAAGGTTCGAATGGCCTTGTCGTCACCTCGATCAGCAACCTCCAGATCGTGAACGGTGCCCAGACGACCGGTTCGCTTCATGCGGTCATGAAAACTGCGGCGGAGCAACTGCAGCGGGTCTTCGTGCAGATGAAGCTGACGGTGGTCCCATTCGATCGGGCGGAAGAAATCGTGCCGCGGATCTCGGAATATGCGAACACCCAAAACAAGGTGAACGCTGCCGACTTCTTTGCCAACCATCCGTTCCACGTCCGGATGCAAGATTTCTCGCGGGACGTCATTTTTGCGCGCCGCGAAGGCGAACGTCACGACACCAAGTGGTTCTACGAGCGGGCGCGTGGTCAATACATCAACGCTAGGCCAAAGACGCGGGGGCGAGCCCAGACCGATTTCGATATTCAGTTCCCAAAGCCGCAGCTCTTCAGCAAGACAGATCTGGCCAAGTTCGAATTATCGGCCGCGGGCCACCCCCACATCGTGTCGCGCGGGGCCCAGAAGAACTTCGCCGAATTTGCGAAGGACATCGGCGAAACCTGGTCAAAGAACGATGCCAAGTTCGACGAACTTTGGTACAGGCGACTGATATCAAAGGCGATCGTGTTTCGCTGGCTCGAGACCGAGATTCCCAAGCAGCCATGGTACGAAGGCGGCTACCGTGCAAATATCGTCACGTATGCAATGGCCAAGGTGTTTCACGATGCCAACGGCGAGAAACAGGTTCTGGACCTCGATGCAATCTGGCGTCGCCAATCCGTTTCCGACGCATTGAAACAAGCCTTGTTGCTGGCCGCAGGCGAAGCAAACGACGTGATCACCAATCCTCCTGCAGGCGTGCGCAACATGTCGGAGTGGGCGAAACAGCAGGCGTGCTGGAACGGATTGAAGGGGCGATCACTGGATTATGGTCCAGATTTCGATGGCTGCCTCGTGCTGGCAGAGAATGCCCGAACCAATGAGCGCGACCAGAGGAAGAAAAAGCGGGAGATTGACGGTATATCCGCTCAGTCTGAAGTCGTGAATCGTGGGGCCGATTTCTGGAGGGAAATTCTTGAGCTGGGCATAGCCGACCGGAAACTCACTCCGAAAGACCAGCAGATCTTGCAGGTTTGCGCCTCGATGCCGCGACAACTGCCGAGTGAACTACAGTGCAAACATGCCTTGAGTGTCCTTGAACGCCTGAGGGAACAAGGGTTGGTTTCCGTTTAATGCTTTTCTAGTCGGTGTATTATCGGAGTGTCGTGATAACTCACCCGATTACGGCTTCTTGGGTCTGCCAGTGTTGCGGGAATGGCCGCAGTAGCTGAGCAAGCGTGACCTCTGGTCCCTGCCTGCCGTCGAGGATCGCCTCGACGATATCAGGCGCAAGCAATGTCAAACGCAGGACACGGGTCATGTATGAGGGCGCGATCCCCTCGCGTTCGGCAAGTTCGGCAATGGTGGCGAACTCCCCAGAATCCAGCATGCGCTTCCACCGGAAGGCGCGGGCCAGCGCCTTGACCAGCGTGCTGTCGGTCCTCGCCGGGTGCGTGCCGCCTTCCGGCAGCTGCATCTCCTTCCGCCCGCCGCGCTTCACGATGCGTAATGGCACGTGGACTGTGACGGTCTCGGGTACCTCCGTCGCGCGGGTCATGCCGCTGCTCCGATGCAGCCAGACAGCATCTCGCGCGCAAGCCCTCCGAGACCGTCCATCCGGAGCCGGACGTACAGGCCGTTCGTGCCGATGTCGACCCGTTCGACCAGCAGCGCCACGATCCGCGCCTGCTCGGCGGGGAAGAGTTCGTCCCACAGAGGATCGAGCTGCTGCATTGCTGCGCGGGCGTCGGCCTCGGTGATGTCGGCGGCATGGGCGCGCGCCGCCCTCCACGTCCCCGCCACGATCTCCGGCTGGCGGAAGACGGCGCGCAGCTGGTCGATGACGGCCGCTTCGATCTCGGCGGCGGAGATACGGCCGACCGGGCAGGATCCGGCACCGTGCTTCAGCACCGTCTGGCTGACATAGTAGCGGTAGAGCCGCCCGCCCTTGCGAGTGTGCGTTGGGGAGAAGGCCGCGCCATCGGGCCCGAACAGCAGCCCCTTCAGCAGCGCGGGCGTGTCGGCGCGGGTCCGGGCAGCGCGCTTGCGCGGGCTCTCCTGCAGGATCGCATGGACGCGGTCCCATATCTCGCGGTCGATGATCGCGTCGTGCTCGCCGGGATAGCTTTCGCCCTTGTGGACCGCCTCGCCGATGTAGGCGCGGTTGCTGAGCATCCGGTAGAGGTACTTCTTGTCGATCCGGTTGCCGCGCGGCGTGCGGATGCCGCGTTTCGCGACCTCCCGCGCCAGTTCCGTCCCAGATCCGATCTCGAGGAAGCGGGCGAAGATCCAGCAGACGTGCTCGGCTCGCTCATCGTCGATGACCAGCTTCCGTTTCTCGACGCGGTAGCCGTAGGGCAGCACCCCGCCCATCCACATGCCCTTGCGCCGGGAGGCCGCGACCTTGTCGCGGATGCGCTCGGCCGTCACCTCGCGCTCGAACTGCGCGAAGGAGAGCAGGATGTTCAGCGTCAGCCGACCCATGGAAGTCGTCGTGTTGAAGGACTGCGTCACCGAGACGAAGGTCACGCCGTTCCTGTCGAACACCTCGACCAGCTTCGCGAAGTCGGCGAGTGAGCGGCTTAGGCGGTCGATCTTGTAGACTACGACCACATCGATCAGCCCATCCTCGATGTCATCCAGCAGACGCTTCAATCCGGGGCGCTCCAGCGTGCCGCCGGAGATGCCGCCGTCGTCATACTGATCGCGGACAAGTATCCATCCCTCGGACCGCTGGCTGGCGATGTAGGCATCGCAGGCCTCCCTCTGGGCGTGGAGGCTGTTGAACTCCTGCTCCAGCCCTTCCTCCGAAGACTTCCGGGTGTAGACCGCGCAGCGGAGCTTGCGGACGACCTCCGATTTTTCCGGCGGCTTCGTCATCTCCGCCCCCTGTGGTTCTTGAGCCCGAAGAAGCCCCAGCCGTTCCAGCGCGTGCCGGTGATCGCGCGGGCGATCGCGGACAGCGACTTGTACGGCCACCCCTGCCATTCGAAGCCGTCGGCGGTGACGGTGACGATCTGCTCGACGCCCTGCCATTCGCGCAGGAGCCGCGTCCCTGCGATGAGCGTGGCATCGTGCCGGATCCGGCGGGTCGCAACATTCTTGCTGTCATATTGCTCGCCGAGGATCTCCAGCCGCCGGCGCGTCTCGGGCCTGAGGCCGCCGAAGTGCAATTCCTGGAGCCGGTAGGCAATGCGGTTCTCGAGATGCCGGCGGTTGTAGGGCGGCGGATCGGTCTGAAACAAGTCTCTCCACTGTTTCCGCAGCTCCGGCATCGGCATGGTTTTCAAGGCGGTGATGCGCGCGGGTGTCCGCCATCAGCGCTCTTGGGACATCTGAGTTGGCTTTGTAACGGAGGGTTTCAGGCTCATCGAAGCCACCAAGGAGTGGAGATGAGACAGAAACCCGGAACATCGAAGCCTACAGCTGAGGCGATGGTTAAGGACATTCGCCGGCGCACACGGAAGCACCATTCGTCCGAGGAGAAGATCCGCATCGTGCTTGAAGGGCTGCGTGGCGAAGACAGCATCGCCGAGCTCTGTCGGCGCGAAGGGATCGCGACGAGCCTCTATTACAGCTGGTGCAAGGAGTTCCTCGAGGCCGGCAAGAAGCGGCTCGCCGGTGATACGTCCCGCCAGGCGACCAGCCCCGAGGTCAAAGAGCTGCGTCAGGAGGCGTCAGCGCTGAAGGAGGCCGTGGCCGATCTCACGCTGGAGAACCGCCTTCTCAAAAAAAGCATGCTTGGGGATGGGGGAGACCAGGAATGAGATATCCCGCGTCCGAAAAGCTCGAGATCATCCGGCAGGTAGAGCAGTCTCACCTGCCGGCGAAGCGGACACTCGACATGATCGGCGTGCCCCGCACGACCTTCTACCGGTGGTATGATCGCTATCTGTCTCTCGGAGCCGCCGGGCTCGAGGACCGGCCTTCGCGTCCGACCCGGGTCTGGAACCGCATCCCGGACAAGGTGCGCCGGCAGATCGTCGATCTCGCGCTCGAACAGCCTGAGCTGTCGCCCCGGGAACTCGCGGTCAGGTTCACCGATACCCGGTGCTACTTCGTGTCGGAGGCCAGCGTTTACAGGGTTCTGAAGGCACAAGACCTGATCACCAGCCCGGCCTTCGTCGTGATCAAGGCGGCGAACGAGTTCCATGAGAAGACGACCCGCCCGAACCAGCTCTGGCAGACCGACTTCACCTATTTGAAGGTCATCGGCTGGGGCTGGTTCTACCTCTCAACGATCCTCGACGACTACAGCCGTTACGTCGTCGCGTGGCGGCTCTGCACGACGATGAAAGCATCAGACGTGACAGCTACGCTGGAAGATGCCCTGGTCGCCTCGGGCTGCGACCGAGCCACCGTCGTCCACCGGCCCAGGCTGCTCAGCGACAATGGCAGCAGCTACATCTCCAGCGAATTGGCCAACTGGCTTGCCGACGAGGGCATGGATCACGTCCGCGGCGCGCCCCGGCACCCACAGACCCAAGGCAAGATCGAGCGCTGGCATCAGACCCTGAAGAACCGAATTCTCCTTGAGAACTACTACTTGCCCGGGGCGCTCGAAGAGGCGGTCGCGGCCTTCATCGACCACTACAATCATGACCGCTACCACGAGAGCCTCGGGAACCTCACGCCTGCCGATGTCTATCTCGGCAGGGCAGAAGCAATCCTGAATCGGCGAAAGGAGATCAAAGCCAAGACCATCGAGAAGCGCCGCTTGCTGCATCGCCAAACCGCGGCATAAACTGAAACCCGATCGAGCCAGACCCTCCATTCCCAGTCAGGCCTTCGTGTCCCAAATCATCTGACAACGGACAGATTGGACCAGGACGTCGAGAACTTCGCCTTCGTCATCGACAGCACGCCATAGGTACTGGAGCTTGCCGCCGATCCGGATGAAAACCTCGTCCAGATGCCATCGTACCGAAGACTGTGGTTGGCGCCGTCGGATCCGAGCAGCAAACGCGCCGCCGAACTTGAGCGCCCATCGACGCACCGTATCGTAGGATACATCGACGCCTCGCTCAGCGAGCAGGTCCTCGACATCGCGATAGCTCAGGGCGAACCGAAAGTAGAGCCAGACCGCATGTTGGATGATGGCGGGCGGGAACCGGTGACGGGCATGAGAGAGTTCATTCATGCCGACTTCTACCGTCACCCCCTGGCGGCTGCCACTGGCTTTACGTGACCGCGCCTACAGTCCCCTTTTTCAGGGGTGGATGATGGGCCGGGAAATTCCCGGCCCATCATCGTTATCGCACGGGTTCCGGCGTCATGTCCGAAGCCATCACGCCTTGCCCGACCCACGCTGTCCGGTCGATGTCCAGATCGGCGTAGTCGTCTGGATTCAGCACAGGGCGCTCGACGCCGGCCTTGAGCTGCGCACGGAAGTCACGCAACAAACGCATGGCAATCGGAAACAGCATCATGATGGCCAGCAAGTTGACCAAAGCCAGAACTCCCATCATCGGGTCCGAAAAGAAAAAGACCGCAGTTGCGCCCGGAGCGACGGAGCCGAGAAACACGATAATCATGATCGCGAAACGAAAGACCGTCACCGACAACGGGTGCTTGCTCAGCACAGTCAGGGCGTTCTCGCCGAGGTAGTAATTGTAGATGATCGATGAAAACGCAAACAGCAGGATCATTCCGGTCAGGAAGTAGCTGGCCCATGCGCCGAGATGCGATACCATCGATTGCTGCGTCAGCGCGGCACCGTCAACATCCGCAGCCCCGGGCACGTAGACGTCGCCGAGCAGAATGACGAAGGCCGTGCATGAACAGATCAGGATGGTGTCGATAAACACGGAAAACGACTGAGTGATGCCCTGGCTGATGGGGTGGCGTACGTCTGCGGTTGCGGCCACATTGGGTGCGGACCCCAAGCCCGCCTCGTTGGAGAACAAGCCCCGACGCAACCCCTGTGCAATCGCCGCTCCCATGCCGCCACCAACAGCCTGTTCGAATCCGAAGGCGTTTTTCACGATCGACACGATGACAGCGGGGACGTCGCCAATGTTGAGGACGATCACGAGAAGCGCCATCAAGAGGTAGCCGACCGCCATGATCGGAACAATGACATCGGCCGCCTTTGCGATGCGGTTGATGCCTCCGAAGATGATGATACCAGCGACAGCGGAGAGCGCGGTACCCGTGTAGAGTCGATCGATTTCGAAGCTGTCCTTAACCGCACCGGCGACTGTATTGCCCTGAAAGGCGTTGAAGCCCAGGCCAAAGGCCGCGATCAGGCAGATGGCATAAACAACCGCCAGCCATTTGTATTCGACACCGAGGCCATGGATGATCGCCCGCGCTGGCCCTCCGCGATATTCGTTTTCTCCAACCTTGCGTTTGTACAATTGCGCAAGAGAGCATTCGACGAGGCTCGTTGCCATACCAACAAGCGCGATGGCCCACATCCAGAATACGGCCCCCGGTCCGCCTAGCGTGATGGCCACTGCGACGCCGGCAATATTACCGCCGCCGACGCGTCCGCCGACGGACACCAAAAGCGCCTCGCGGGCGGAGATCTTGTTGCGATCATTGGAATTTGCGTCCTTGCGCAGGACGCGGAACATGCGCCCGAAGAATTCGAACTGCACGAAGCCGGTTGCTAGGGTGATGAACACCCCGAACACGACAAGGATCGGGATCAATGACCACCCCCACGTCAGATCGCCGATCTTTCCAAATATTAGTTCCAGAATTTCCATGGTTTTCCTCCCTTTTCGGCACGGTCCAGACCCTGTGCGCGATGCGGCACCTTAGGAAATGAAGGAGGGAAAGCCATTTCACTAGCTTGCGTCTATGTAGAGCGGGTCGATACAAAAACAGCGTCAACTAGGGAAAGAAGGCATGGATAATGTCCCGAGATCTTCCGAAAAACCTGCGATTGCTGTGCAGCTATCACAAATCGATCGCAGAAGTCTGCCGCAAGCTCGGCGTGAACCGATCTCAGTTCAACCGGTACTTGAATGGCGAAACCGCCCCTTCGCTGCGGTCGATGCGCCGCATGTGCGACTTTTTCGGAGTGGAGGAAGCCGAACTCCTCTTGCCTCATGGACAATTTTCCGAACTTGTGCGCCTCAAGCCCAGTGAATTCGGCGTGCGGGCCGAAACCAACGTGGTGTCCGCCATAGCAAATGACGTCCGTATGGAGTCGCGCAGTGCATTGGACAGTTACGTCGGGCACTATTTTACCTACTACAATTCCATGTCCCATCCCGGCAAAACGCTTCGATCGCTGACGCGGATCTACCGCACCCCCTTCGGCGTAAATGTCAAAAGCGTGGAAAGCGTCGGCACTACGGGGCAAAGAAAGTTCACCTGCAAATATGAAGGCGCATGCTTTGTTTTGGGGGATCGCATTTTCATGACAGTGATGGAGATGCTGACCCGCAACGAGGTCATGCAGATCATCCTCTACCCCAGCTACAACAACCGCATCCGCTATCTGAGCGGCGTAGTGTCCGGCGTTGCCGCGAGAGCCCCCCGTCCACCGGCTGCATCGCAAATGGTCTTCCAGTATCTGGGTGACAACGTCGACTTGAGAAAAGCGATGCGGCTCTGCGGCCTGTACGATCCCGACCACCCCGAGGTCCCCGAGGACGTTCGGAAAATGCTATCCGCTGGCATGCGGCAAGGAACGGGAATTATGGAAGCGCCACTGATTTAGCCTACGGTCTTAATGGTCAGCTCACCGCATTGGCTGTCGCCAATGAAAGCGCGCCGCGGCATGTATTCCCGGCTTTGAGAGAGGCCAAAATGCATTTTCACGCAGGCCATTTCCGGTGTCATGTCGCGCCCGTCGATCACGTCGTTGTCGCGCAACACCTGACCTGCGGCATAGGTGCCGAGCTTAATGCCGCCTTCGGAGCATTGGCTGACCGCGATCACGGGAACCTCGCGCGCACGCGCCTTGCCGAGCGCGGCGCGCAGCCCGGAAGTGTCCGGCGCCGTTCCCGATCCGTAGCAGCGCAATATGATCCCGTCGCAGGTCTCTGCCGCGAATTCCAGGAGCTCGGTGCATGGATCTGGCGTGATCGAGAAAACACCCACCTTGTGGCTCGCAAGCGCTGCGATGCCAGGTTCCGGCGCGGCCCGAAGCGGCTCGTCTGAGCATGGTGCGGCCTCGAAAGCGTCCATGGAACTGGAATGTGACTTCCGTACCCGCGCCCCATGCAAAAGTCGGCCCGCAAATTGCACCCAAATACCCGGCGCCCCGGCTTCGGCGGCTCTGAACGCGTCGCACAGATTGCGATGACCGTCGGTCCTGTCGACCGTCAACGGGAGCATCGCACCCGTCACGATCACCGGCTTGCGAAGCCCGGGCAGGGCAAGGCAGAGCGCCCCGGCAGTATAGGCCAGCGTGTCGGTCCCATGGGTGACGACGAACGCATCATGGTCGTCGCGCGCCTCGAAGATGCAATTCGCTACCCTGATCCAGTCGGTCGGCGTGGCCAGAGCACTGTCGATCAAGGGGTCAAGGGTCTGTATGGTGACGTCAGCTGTGATGTCGCCAGTTTTCATCAGCGCCTGGATTGCCCCTTCGACAATGCCTTGGCGTGGCGCAAACCCGCTGTCGGTCCGAACCATTCCAATCGTTCCACCAGTATGGATCAGCAATATGCGCATGAAGGATCCTCAACGTCTCTTTAAGGTCGATACTACCGATCACCCGACCTTTGGCTTTGCCCTAACTGCGTAAAGCGCGACCGGCGATCCAGATGCAACTGCCGTTGCTTCTGGCGTGAGCATACCTCAAACCAGCGTCAACTAGGGACTAAACCGTCCAAGTCGAAGAAATGCTGTATTGGCAAATATTTGGCGAGGCGTAAGAGGCCGCTCAGTTTTTGCTGGGAGAACCGGATATGCGCACCGAATACGATTCACTGGGTCAATATGACGTTCCCGACGACGCCCTCTACGGGATACATTCCATCAGGGCCTACCACAATTTCCGGATCTCGGACGTGCCACTGTCCGAGTATCCGGAATTGGTCCATGCCCTGGCCATGGTCAAGAAAGCCGCCGCCGGCGCAAACCGCAAGCTGAACGTTCTCTCCCCCGAGAAAGCGACGGCGATCCGCAACGCTTGTGACGAATTGCTGGCAGGCCACCATCACGAGCATTTCATCGTGGACATGGTCCAAGGCGGCGCAGGCACCTCGACAAACATGAATGCGAATGAAGTGATTGCCAATCTTGCGCTGAAATCACTGGGCTTTGAATACGGGGACTATCAGAATATCCATCCCAATGACGATGTGAACAGATCGCAATCGACCAATGACGTGTATCCGACGGCTCTTCGCCTCGCTATTCTTCAGAAAATGGATGGGCTCACCGAAGAGCATCAGCGCTTGTGTGATGCTTTCGAAGCAAAGGCGCGTGAGTTTGACGGCATTGCGAAAGTCGGACGCACGCAGTTGCAGGATGCCGTGCCGATGACACTGGGGCAGGAATTCAGGTCTTTTGCGAACACGATCGAGGAAGACATCGAACGGCTCAAAGAAGTGTCAAAGCTTCTGCTGGAGGTGAACCTCGGCGGCACGGCCATCGGAACCGGCGTGAATACACCAGCCAATTACACCGATGTCGCCGTATCAGAATTGCAAAAGGTCTCTGGTTTTCCGCTTCGCTCCGCACGCAACCTCGTCGAAGCCTCTTCCGACCTTGGTGCCTTTGTCGCCTTTTCAGGTATCCTGAAACGTGTCGCGGTGAAACTCTCCAAGATCTGCAACGATTTGCGGCTTCTGAGCTCCGGCCCCCGCGCGGGTCTCGGCGAAATCCGTCTGCCGGCTGTTCAAGCCGGATCATCCATCATGCCGGGCAAGGTCAATCCCGTGATCCCCGAGGTCGTGAATCAGGTCGCGTTTCAGGTCATCGGCAACGATCTGACTGTCACAATGGCCGCCGAAGCCGGGCAATTGCAGCTCAACGCGATGGAACCCATTGCGATCCTTAATATCCTGCAATCCATTCGCATTTTGAAACGTGCCATGGCCTGCCTGACGGATCGTTGTATTCTGGGGATTGAGGCCGATGAGATGCGTTGCCGAGGGCTTCTTGAAAACAGCTTGGCAATGGCAACATCGCTTGTTCCGCAAATCGGTTATGAGAAATCTGCCTTGGTGGCAAAACATGCCCTGAACAACGAAATCTCAATCGCGCAAGCCCTTGAGGAACTCAAAATAGACGCTCAACCGCTTATCCCCTGACAGGCCGGTGAAAAAGTCGTTGGGTCGGAACTGTTCCCCTGCGCTGCAGGCTTCGCTGTCCGGCCTTGCGCTTTCGAATCTGGAAGGCGTGCATACGTTCTTGCCATACTAACGGGCTTGAGGTTGATGGGTTATTGATCTGGGCAAAGTCGTCGTGAAGGTCGCGGGCCGGTCACATTGGCTGTGGCGTGTGACCTGCTCCCCTGAAAGGGCCGCGCTTTCCGGCTAGCCTGTTCTCCGAACGAGGAGACAGACGATGAAGAGAAGCGGTTTCAGCGAAGCGTAGATCATTGGGATCCTGAAGGAGCATCGGGCGGGCCTGCGCGCGCCTGAGCTGTGCCGCAAGCACGGGATCAGCGATGCGACCTTCTACAACTGGCGGCGCAAATACGGCGGCATGGAGGTTGCTGACGCCAGGCGTCTGAAGGAGCTCGAGGCCGAGAACGCGAAGCTGAAGAAGATGCTGGCCGAACAGATGATGGATGTCGCCACGCTGAAAGAGATGCTCGGAAAAGACGTCTAAGGCCCGGTTCGAGGGGGAAGGCTGTGGATTGAGCCATGAAAGAGAAGAGCTACTCTCAGCGGCGGGCCTGCGCGCTGGCCGGGATCGATCCGCGCGTTTATCGGCGCCGGTCGGCTCGGCCCGCCGATGCGGAGTTGCGCAAGCGGCTGAAGGATCTGTCGTCCGAGCGACGGCGGTTCGGCTATCGGCGTCTGCACATTCTCCTGAAGCGCGAAGGCTGGGAGGTGAACTGGAAGAAGCTGTATCGCATCTATCGGGAAGAGGGCCTCACCGTGCGCAAGCGTGGCGGGTGGAAGCGCGCGATCGGGACCAAGGCGCCAATGGCGATCCCGCAGGGACCGAACCAGCGATGGTCGCTCGACTTCGTGTCGGACGCGCTGTCGGACGGCCGCCGGTTCCGCGTGCTCTGCGTGATCGACGACTTCAGCCGGGAGTGCCTCGCCGCTGTCGTCGACACCTCGCTGTCAGGCGACCGCGTCGCGCGGGAATTGGACCGGATCGCGGAGATGAGGGGCTATCCCTGCATGGTCGTCAGTGCCAACGGGACCGAACTGACCTCGAACGCCATGCTGAAATGGCAGGAGGACCGTCACGTCGACTGGCATTACATCGCGCCAGGCAAGCCCATGTAGAACGGCCTGGTCGAAAGCTTCAACGGGCGGCTGCGGGACGAGTGTTTGAACGAGCACCTGTTCCTGAACCTGCGCCATGCCCGCCATTTGATCGCTGCATGGCAAGACGACCACAACCACCACCGCCCGCACACGAGCCTCGACGGGCTCACCCCGCGGGAATATCACCAACGGTCAGAAGAGGACCAAACCCTGAACAGAGCTAACTCATAAACGCGGACTCCAACGGGAGCAGGTCAAGAGCAGTGAATCACGTCGGCGCCTCAATGGGAGACCTATTGCAGGCGTCCAGCTCAACTCTTGTCCAGCCAGCTACAATACTGATCTCCACTCATTAAGCTTTAGTGTCGGGCATATAAGGACCATTCAAGTATTCAAGAACCATTGATTGCCCTCCTCCCTTCAGTTTTCCTTTAAGCTTATCGATATCGCTAAGAAGAGATTTAGGAATAACGTTGGTTTCGAGGCTTGAAAATTCAAATTCCTTTTTGAAGCCAATAGATAACATGTACTTGTTACTATCTACGTCGGAGAACGCACTGCGGAAAATTTCTCCAAAATATGGGTCTCGATCAAATTGCAAATGCGTAAATCCGTCTGCACGACCTTTACTCGACCCATCCAATACGTACGAGATATAAATATTATTCAAATAAAAGGCAGAGTTTGTATTGCCCTCAAAATTGTACTTCCAGGTCCCATCTATTCTAAAAATTTTCGCGTTTACTTTAATATAATCGAAAACGAAACTAATACTCATAAAGACGACGCTTCTGATTTCTCTTGTTGGGTCGTCGCTCGCGAATGAAAAAGATATCCACGTTCCCTTTCTGTCAACTACCCTACTATCAACAAGAAGCTTACTTTCCTCGCTACTACTATGGTCTACGATGTAGTAGTCTTGACTCTGCTTATCTCGATCGCGCAATCGTCTCTGATACCTATTAAACGTAAAATCCTTCAAATATTCAAAGTAATTCTCAAAGAGTCAAACAAAATTTATATTGCTGGATCTAAATATCGCACTTTTATCTGAAGCTTGATCAGGTAGCCATCCAAAATATACAATTTTACTATTTGATTTGTTTGTATTAGAAGTAGTATCGGAAATATCCAGAATTGTAAAATTGATAACTTTAGTTCCTTCTCTCAAGATATATACAAGGTGATTACGTAATGATATATTTCCTGTTTTTATTTTTCTGAATCTATCAAAATAGAAGTCAGAATACGATACAATGTCTATCCATTGACCGTTGGGGTTTTTCTTCAACCAGTTCTCATGTGCTTCCCTCATCTTGTCTTCAATGTCGGAGCTATCACTTCGTGCTTGGGGCGTAGATATAAAAGTTTTCTTTACGCTTACAGCATTATTGATGTCTCGAATATAATGATCCATGGAAGTGGTAGAGATTCCAATAAAATTAATATTAAAAGCACAATTCTCTATAAATTCTATTTTTTAGATTAGATTATTTATTATATTATAGTGATCGGTTATTATTTCTGTTCTTATGGAATTGAGTGAGATATCAATTTTATTGTTTGTTGATTCTCTATGGCTATCAATACTCGAGAATTTAACATACAGATAGATAATAATCGAGGTGTTAACCCCTAAATATGAAAGTAACATCCACTTCAGTTCTGATTCATGAATGGAAAGTAATCCGATTAAGAAAAAAAATAAACCAATTACACCGACTAATATTTCAATTTTGTTCTCTTTTATCATTCTGCATATTCCCGGTAATCTTTTCCATCAGCTTATCTATCGTAACTACTCACGTGGCTGGCAGAATGCAATTCATTCCACTTAGCGCGCGGCCATCAACGAGAGCGCGGATGGTGTTGAAAACGGTGTGACCGTGAAGGCGGCCTGTGCTCGGGAGGGCACTGTCACGGTAATTCTCTGTGGCCGGCAGCACCTCCTGGAGGCAGCCTCAGGCCGCCACGATTTCACGCCACTCGGCCGACGCCCTGGCGCGGAGTGTTCTCAGTGTGCTGCGGGAAATCAGATGACGCTGGACGTCGATGTGGTTGGAGATGGCGGCGTGGGAGGAGATGGCGGCGTGGGAGGAGAGGAAGCGCTGCGCCGATCCGGGTGACTTGAATCGAATTTGCTGCCGCTCTCGGCGTCGGGTCGGCCGATGCGAAACCTCTGCTCGGTTGTTGGACCGGCCGCCAGTCAGATGCCGGTCGGCCAGGTCCAACTCTCGTAGGGTTGCGCCGTACGATCGAAGCCGATCCGTCACGATCGCACTGGGAATTTGGCCTTGGCGCTTAAACAGTTTTCGAAGCAATTTCAGCGCCGCCTTCCGGTCGCGCTTCGGTTGGACCAAGACATCAAGCACTTCGCCCTCGTCATCCACCGCGCGCCACAGATATACAGCCTTGCCGCCGATCTTGAGGAAAACCTCGTCTAGGTTCCATCGATCCGTAGGCTGTGGTCGGCGCCGTCGAATACGCTCAGCGAAAACTTGGCCGAATTTAAGCACCCATCGCCGGACGGTCTCATAGGAGACATCAATGCCCCGCTCGGCGAGTATATCCTCGACATTGCGGTAGCTGAGCGCAAACCGAAAGTAGAGCCAGACCGCATGCTGGATGATGGCAGACGAGAACCGGTGACGGGCATAAGAGAGTTCATTCATGCCGACTTCTACCGTCACCCCCTGGTGGCTGCCTCTGGCTTCAAGTGACAGTGCCGCTCGTGGGGCTCTTCGGCTCGGACCGACTCCGCCTCGCGGTCTCCGCCGACGGCAGCACCTTCTTCGATGGCTTCAGCGTCGACAACGCCACCGGCATTGTCGACCAGCCGCAATTGCCCCGGTTCAAGGCGTACACCAACTACGACAACTATGTCGGCGTCGGGACCTGGACGAAGATCGCCATCAACAACACCGACTACAACGACCAAGGGATCTTCGACGCCGCGAACAACCACTTCGTCGCCCCGGTCGACGGCAACTACCTGTTCGGCGCGACGCTGCTCTACAAGATCAACGCCAGTGCCACGGCCCGCATGCGCGGGCGGCTCGTCCTGAACGGCACCACCGAAATCCGTGGCTCCCTCGGCGAAATCTCCGCCACCCACGTCTCGCTCGCCACCGCCATCTGGCGGCAGACCATGGTGCCGCTCACCGCGGGCGATACCGTCGAGCTGCAGGGGTATTTCCGGGTCGCCGACGGCTACTTCGCCGCCGACCACACGTCCTTCTGGGGCTGCAAGGTCGGCTGAGCGGCGGAAGGAGGATCCCGATGACACCACCCCGATCCGAGGGCTTCGTGCGCATGCCCGACGCCGAGTTCTAGGCGATCCTGACGCGGCGACGGGGGAGCTGTAGCCGAGACTTCGGAGGCGGGTGTGGTGGTGTGGTTGTAGGTTGTAGGCGGCAACAAAGTCGGGGAAGAAGTCGCCGTGCTCCTCGTGAGGGTGGAAGGTGCTGCGGCGTCGGGTGTCGTCGCGGAACCGAGATGCTCCCTCGATCGCGTTGTGGCAGCGGCGGTCGAAGAGATCGACTGCTTAGCCTCCCCCAAAGCAAGCTTGGACATTGCTCCGCAACGCGTCATAGTCTACCGCAACAGAGGTCGTCTCAAAGCCGGATGTGCTCCGCACCAAGTCGAACTGAGAAACCAGGCTGCGATAGTCGGGCATTTCGCGTAGCAGCGACCTTCGCAGGATGAGTCTGGCCGTCCTGTAGCCGTCCATAAGCATAGATACCGAAAGAGGATCCCCATTTGCCTCACGCGGAATGGCCCGTCCGGCAGCGGCGATGCAGAGGCTGTGATCGGCCGCATTGATGAAACTAGCGCTGGCGCTCCGAAGGTTGAAGTATTGCGCGCCAGAGTTAAGCGCTAGTCCGGCAACTGCAAACGCTGTCAGCGTCTCACTGCTTGCACCGTCAACCGCGGCCAGAGCACCACCCGCAGTAATCCCGATCAGTCCGGCAGAAACAATGTCTTGGGTACGCGTATTTCTATCGGCCAACGCAAGGTAGGCGGTGCCGAGATCCTGACCGAACAGGATGGCCGCGCCAACGGTTGTGATACGAAGACCGCCGCTCTCGTGTCGGGCGATTACTTCGGATTCGACTTGAGTGACCCCCGGGCCACATGATGGCGCGGCGAGCGCTATTAGGAGCAGAGTCAGTCTGCAGAAGGAAGCCTGTGGTGGGGTGTCGGGGGCCTGAATGGACGCGGGGGTCATCGGTCTGTCGAAGCGCGGGTCAAGTTTGAAAGGGAGGGTCACCGTACGTGCTCGCGTAAACTGCGTCACGGGATAGACATCTCTCTGCGGCAGTCCGCTACGAGGCTGAATCCATCGCTATCGCGCACGTAGGAGTCGGCACCGGTCTTGCCGTCTGCGCTTTTCGGCGCAGCGGCGCGTATTGCCGCCATAACCCGAAGCGCGAGCCCTGCATCGTCACCTGCGTCGACCGTCACTACGTAGATCTTCTCGCGTTCGCGCCGGGCGACATAGATCGGCAAGCCTTGAGCCGCCGTTCCCTCGAGCAATCCCCTGAACTCATCTACGTCCAACTTTGCCTGCCGACAGCCGTAGGGATTGAGCTGGTGTGAGGCGATCAGCGCCTGCCATTTTCCCAAGCGTCGGACGGTATGCTGCCCGGCGTCCGGCTGCCCGCTAAGGTAGTAAACGTCTCCTTTCTGATCGAACAGAAACGCCGGCACTATCGCACGACGCTGCACTTGCTCCATCACCTGTGCCGCAGTTGCTTTCGGCGCACTGAATGCGATAGCACGATATGCTTGCGCCTGTTCCGCGATCGCCTTGGGCGTTCCGGCGCAATCCGAATAGGCGCCGCTTTCGTAAGTCGCCTCAACCAGGATCGCGGTTCCAAGTTTCTGCCGAAGCTCGTCGAGCGCCGCGAGTGCCGGGCCGATGTTCGGCCATAGCGTTTGGTCGGGATAATCGTTTAGAGCCGCACATGGTTGTTCGCCACGTACAGCCTGCCCGAGTTGAAAGATTTCACGGCTGGAGAAATTTTGGATCGCAGAAAAATTCTTATGGTAAAACGCATCGAACGCTGCCCGTCGGATCTCGTCGCCACGGTCGCTCCGTAGAATCGGCTCAGGAACTGCGCTCAGGTCACTTTGGAACAAATGCCCCAACAGCGTGACAGGAAGGTTCTGAGCCTGAACATTGCCTTCGAACGTAACCGGCGGCAGGGCGTTGCTGCTCGCATAGCGCTTCAGGGCAAGGTCAGTGCTGGGTGCCATCAGGCCGTCCACCAAGCCAAGGTAAAAGCCCTCCTCTGTTAGCTTCCGCTGGACCGCGCTTATCAGATCGGCCTCGAGCCTTTCCTGTTCACTGGAGTCGCGAACCTCTAGGGCATTCACTGGCTTTTCGAGGTCGGCGCGATCTAGAAACGAAAGGCCGGATTGGGTGAGAATCGCGATGGTTTGTCCGTCCGCCGACACGTCAAAATCGACGATCGCCTCGGTGCTGCGCAGGTCGGCGATTCGGGCGATCGTACGTTCGCTGCGCGCCACCGCGTGCACGAGATTTGGGTCGAGGCCACCAATCAAGACTAGCGACTGATCGTTGTTCGCCGCCACGCGCGCTGCGACCGGACCACCAGCGGCGGCAAGCGGGACGTCGGGTTCGAAGCCGATAGTAAGGGGCGCTGACGTTTCGGAGAGATCAACGAGGTAAACTGAACCCGTGGGTCGCAACTCTTGGAAGTCGGGATCGATCTGAAGAATAGTAACCCCGCCGGACTCGGGAGCGCTAATATAAACCGTTGCTTGGGCGCCAAGGCCCCCGCCAACTAGTACTAACCCCAAGGGGCCTTGCAAGTCGTTAATTGGTTCAAGCTGTAAGGACTTACCGTAGCGGATGTCAATCAAGTTCACTAGATTAGTAAACCTATTTGTGGAAACCGCTAGAAAGGAAGAAGGATCTACAACCAGTTCAGTGAAAGATGGCCCATAGATCTCGATTTTCGAGATCGGAGGACTGCGGTTGGGGAGACTGCAGATGTGCAGAAGGGCACAGGGCTGTATCGACCACAGCTGCGGTCTGTCCCCATCAGCGATCCAGAGCGTGCCGTCGCTTGCAAGGTCCGCGGCCTTTGCGTCACCTGAGGGTAAATCAACGACATCTATCAGGTCGAGCCGATCTTCGACGAAACCGAATACAATCGTCCTGCCTTCAAGCCTGTCAGACGCGACGCCGACCCATGTACCACCAATCTGCGTCAGATTGACGATCGGATAGGTTGAACTCAGCTCCCCCAAGCGCATGGGTTTGAGCACATCTTCGCCGCGCGATACTGCCCCTAGCCGCCCACCGGCAGCATCGTAGACTATGGCTAGCGCGCCGTCGTCGGCTACCTTAACCTGAGACCAAGTTTCTGGCACCGTGTCCGCCAGCGCCGCGCCCGCAGCGGACAATATTACGAAAATCACTGATCCAAAATATCTTTCGAAAGTTCGTTGTGTGCGGTACATTCCTGCCCCTAACATTCTGCCGCTAGTTCTCAACTTTCAAGTCAATCGAGATCGGGAGCTCGAAAGATGTCCGGCGCTCGGGTCCGCTGTTCCGCCAACCTGACGGATAATGAAATGCTGGCTTTAACTTGATACGAATGCGGTCGAGTCGAGTAAACCCAAGAGCCTGCGCCTTCTTGAACAATTTATCGGCGTAATAGTCAAAATAGTTAGATCCTTCCTTCAAGTTAACGGGCTCCCGCGCATCCTCCGCCGATAGCGCCACAGATATGTCACGTTCGCCACGCGAATCGATACCCCAGAGAGTGGTCGAAACCTCTACAGTATCAAAGGCGAGTTCGTCCGTGTATTGATCGAAGAAGAAGCGAATGTGTAGGCGTTGTCCGCCCTCGTTGTCACTGCTACCTCCGATTATCTGGTAGGTCCAATTGATACCAGTCTGAACCTGTTCGGAGGTACGGATCAGATCATCCATCTGTCGCATGATCAGCGCAATATACACCTGCGACATCAAGGTGTCGGCATATTCGACCGGCAGATATCGAGTTTCGTCACCATCTTGGCTTTCGACGATCCCAAGAAGCGCGCCGCCGATGGAATCGAAGATTCCGCCCCCAATCTCTTCACGCTCTATTTTGTGCTCGACGGTCCAGCGGATGTCCAATCCGGGTCGCGGGTTGACGCTCGCAGGAACTTCAGCGCGATAGCGATTTTGATTGTTTTGGCGGAAGCCGATAAGGCAGACCGCATCTTGGGAGCTGTCGTTGAAACCCGCCAGAGTCGCAGGAACGAGTTCCAGCCGCGTCACCTCATCGTCTGGAATCTTAACCAGTACCAAATTGCGCCGCCAGTCGTGCCCAATGATGATCCCGGCGGCGGCAGCGGGCCTATCGACGATGTCGGACCAGGTCTGAACCTTCAGCTTCTCCAGCGGCGCTTCGAGCAGGTCCGTCGCGTTGATTTCCGTGGCTGTCGCACTGAGGTTGAGGATGCTCAGCACCAGACCACTTTCTGAGACCAAGACCCCTGTTCGCGGGTCGTGGAGAATTGCTCCAGCCTCGTCGGAGGCAAGCATCACCACTTGCCGCGACAGAGGCGGATCCTCTTCACCGCAATTCTGCGCAGTTGCCGGAACGGTCTGCGCCCAGACCGCTATGGTGGCGAACGCGGCCCCCGCCCAGTTTGGGATTCGGTGAGACCCGCTTCTAAAACCGGAGGCAATCTGCGTAGGCACCATGCGGGCCGCTCCCGTCGTTGACGCCCATTAGGACGTATTCTCCGTCCGTTTCCGTTACCGCGACGAGGTCGTCCGGATCGTCGAAATACCCCCAGACCCGAACAAGGAAGCAAACACCTTCCGATACCTTCATGCCTAGATGCAAGGGCGGGTCGGTTGCTTCCCAAGGCCGCCCGTGAACCGTACCTTGGGGGCCCGAGGTCCGCGCCTTGTCGGCACAGCCCTCAGGATCCTCTGACAGGCCCCAGCTTACGAATTCGTTTGCCAGCACCTGCACAGCAAGAACCGCCGAATAGTTCAGCAGTCCGTTCCCTGGGTCGGTCTTGGCACCTGAGACGATGCCGATGAGGTGGCCGTTCGCTGCCAGCGTCACCATTCCGCCGCTCATGCCCGATGTGGTCGTGCTATCGGTCTCGATGTATCCCGCCCCATCCGGCTGCACCGTCGACAGGACGCCGACCCGCGACGACGGCACTCCTGTGCCAGTCAACAACGGAAACCCCGTAGCGATAATCTGTGAGCGCTGGAGCCGCGGTTCCAGCCGGCAGAACCGCTGGAACGGGACTCCGTTCACGGGCAGTTTCAATAAAACTGCGTCGTACTGCGCGCTAGTCGCTTGCAAGAACAAACCAGACTTGGCGCGATTTGCGTTGCCTATTGCACCGCTGCAAGTGGTGCCCGACGGCATCTGCGGTTCAGCGCCGAACACTACGTGTTTGGCGGTAAGCACCACGCCGTCGGCTGAAACCACTACGCCGCTGCCCTTGCGCGGTGGCTTTCCTGGTGAAGTGCATTCGATGTAGACGATGGTTTCGTCGATCGATGCCGCTTGTGCGGGCCTCACACCGGAGCATGCGATCGAGACCATTGCGAGAGCAACCAGACCGGACCGCGCGCTCATGGCTCGATCCACCCGGCGATCGTGGCCATACGGTCGGGCGTTATGCGCGTGCACGCGTTGTTCTCGCTCCACGGTGGCGATCCATGCAACCCGTTGGTGTGGACGCAGAAGATCTGTGGATCACTGCCACGCGTTACTGGCGCGCCGCTGGTCCCACCAAAAGAGTCGTTCTGGTAGAAGGCCTTGAGCTGCTGGAGAACGCGCACTTGGTCAAGGCTCACCCATTGCCGCCCGGTCGGACTCCGGTCGCCGGCATAGCCTTGCAACTTCGTCTGAGCGCCCAGTTCCTCATCCCCCATTGCCCGCACGCCGAACCACCCGGTGCGACTGCCAACATCGCAGTCGAGCTTCAGCGCAGCCATGTCGTAGAGTCTTGCGTCGGCGTTGGTCGCAGCTTCTATCCAGCCCCGCAGTGCCAACAGACGTACGGCGTGGCACTCGCCGAAGGGTTTTGTATCGGTGTTTCGGCCGGGATATACGATAAAATCTTGGTACCAATGCCCGATTGCTGTGCCGCTATGGACGCAATGCCCGGCTGTCAGCACAGTATCGGGCGAGATCATCGCTCCCGTGCACAGGTTCTGCGCAATCCCAGCAACCTTCTTAAAAACAATCTGCACTATGGCGCTCTCCGGGAATTGGGTTGTATTCAAGACAGGTTCGCGGTTGTCATCCCCGATCACCGTAAACGGGATGAAGTTGTCGCCCTCATACCTACCTTCGGCCAATTCATACTCAGAATATGTCTCCGCAGCGCCGGCGAAGGAAGTTAGCTCGTCGATGTCCAATCCGGCGCTGGCCAGCTCGGCCTCGATGGGTTCAATGGATTTAGTCTTTCCTTCGAGGACCGGTGCGGCCTCCTCCGAGTTGCCATCGAGCGCGAACGATGCTGTGCCGTCGGGGTCGACCATCGGAGCGGCCGTATATTCGGCAGCCTCCAGATCGCGCCATTCCGATGGGTCGGTGATGGCATAAAGGGTATCCTCGTCCAGCACACCGGTCTCTGAAAGACCTCGCGAGGTCTGATATGCTCTTAGTGCCTCCGAATAGGCTTCCCCGCCGCCGGCGCTTTCCACCGCGCCCGCGTCGTCGAGGAACCCCTCTTCACTAAGGATTTCGGCGATCGCGCGTTGGATGTCGGTGGGGTCGACGATCTCGGAGCTCTCCACCCATGCGAGTTCCTCGCCAAACGGCGCGCGCGACGCGAATACCTTCACCCAAAGTAAGTTGAACCAAGTTCGTGCGACCGCAGCGCCATGCGCCGCCGGACCATTTACCAGCACCCGCACCCGCAACCGGTCGTTCAAATCTGCGGCCTCGTTGATCTCGCGCGCCAACCAGTAGGCGGTAGCCGCCTTTAGCCCGGCGATTGGGTCGCGGGCTATGTCCGGATTGTCGACAATCGGCAGCCCGATTTCGGCGCCGCGGCGGACAAAATTGTCGCGTCCGGTAAGTTGAATGTATCCCGAACCGCGATAACGCCAGCCGTCGTCCGTGTCGCGACCGCGGTTGCCAAGACGGTTGCCGTAGATCCAGTTGGCGATCTGCCGCGGCTGGTGCTCGATCTCGCGGGCCTTGGCCGGCGTGATGACTTTGCGACTGAAGACCCGCAGAAGCCGGTCGGCGGAGTAGTTCAGGTTCTCGTCCAAGCGCGACAGGCCGCCGGTCTCGGTGAACACCTGCGCCAAGAAATGCGCTACGCGCAGGCGCGACGAAATGTCAGATTCCGACAAAAGCGTCTGGTTGTCGACCAAGGTTCGGACGAGATCGCGGTCGGCGCGCGGCGAGACGACCAAGATGTCCTTTTCTGAAAAAAAGGGCTGGCTCTGACCACTTCCCGCCTGGACGAGGACAAGAGCGAATGCGACAAAAAGGCGACGTGCATACGACAAGATCGAGCCCCCCCTGCCAATCTGGATCAATGACCGCCTCACCGTCAAGCGCGCACCGATAGCTTGTAGTATATCACAAGTTGCAGCTCGCTGTTAGCTAAGACTCTCGGTGGCGCTGTCACGTAAACCATGTAGCGTTCGCGGGAAGCCGGCGGTAGAAATCGGCCTGCGCCCACTTTCCTACGCCCGTCACCGGTTCGCGCCTGCCATCATCCAGCATGCAGTTTGGCTCTACTTTCGGTTTGCGCTCAGCTACCGCAATGTCGAGGATATACTCGCCGGGCGTGGCATTGATGTCTCCTATGAGACCGTCCGGCGATGGGTGCTGAAATTCGGCCAAGTTTTCGCTGAGCGTATTCGACGGCGCGGACCACGGCCTTCGGATCGATGGCACCTAGACGAGGTTTTCCTCAAGATCGGCGGCAAGGCTGTATATCTGTGGCGCGCGGTGGATGACGAGGGCGAAGTGCTTGATGTCTTGGTCCAACCGAAGCGCGACCGGAAGGCGGCGCTGAAATTGCTTCGAAAACTGTTTAAGCGCCAAGGCCAAATTCCCAGTGCGATCGTGACGGATCGGCTTCGATCGTACGGCGCAACCCTACGAGAGTTGGACCTGGCCGACCGGCATCTGACTGGCGGCCGGTCCAACAACCGAGCAGAGGTTTCGCATCAGCCGACCCGACGCCGAGAGCGGCCGCAAATTCGATTTAGGTCGCCCGGATCGGCCCAGCGCTTCCTCTCCTCCCACGCCGCCATCTCCAACCACATCGACGTCCAGCGTCATCTGATTTCCCGCAGCACACTGAGAACACTCCGCGCCAGGGCGTCGGCCGAGTGGCGTGAAATCGTGGCGGCCTGAGGCTGCCTCCAGGAGGTGCTGCCGGCCACAGAGAATTACCGTGACAGTGCCGCCGTCCCCACGCTCAGGCGGGCTGGTTCGAATACACCAGGGCCTCGCTTTCGGCAGCGTCCTCGGCGAAGCAATAGCCGTCGCCATGAACCGTCACGATCCAGCGCGGATTCTTGGGGTCCGGCTCGATCCGCTTTCGCAATCGGGCGACGAGGACGTCGATCGCCCGATCCTCGTAGGACCAGTCGCGCCCGAAAACCCCCGGCGTCAGGCGCTTGCGCTCCAGCACCTGGCCGGCGTGGGTCAGGAAGATCGCCAGGAGTCTGGTCTCCGATGGGCTGAGGCGCTGTGTCCCGCTGGCGGTCTGCAACTGCCGTGTCGCCGGCCGCAAGCAGAAGGGGCCGTGCTGGATCGGGCTGCCCATCGCCGCCTGCAGCACCCGCCGGTCGGTGACCAGAAGGTTGCGGATCCGCACACGGATCTCGTTGGCGTTGAATGGTTTCGAGATGTAGTCCACCGCGCCGAGGCCCAGACCCAGCATGCGGTCGTGCTCGTCGCCCATCACCGACAGCACGATGATAGGGCAGTCGCAGCTTTCCTGGATGCGCCGGATCAGCACGAGGCCGTCGCCGTCCGGCAACCGCCGGTCCAGCAGCACCAGATCCCACCAGGCATTGCGCAGCGCCGCCTTGGCCTCGTCCGAGGACCGGGCCTCGCCGACCTGGTGGCCGGCCTCGGTTAGCAGGCCCCGCAGCATCGCACGGGTCACGGCGTCATCGTCGACGATCAGGATGCGGTTGCGCTCGCGGGTCATGGCAGCGCCTGCGTCTCGGCGAGCCGCAGCGCCCGCGCGGGTGCTGCGGCCAGTATCGGCATCAGCCGGTGCTGCCACAGCGTGAATTCGGGCGGCTGCAGGCCGCAGCGGCAGCTGGCTTCGAACCCCTTCAGCGCCTCGGCGATATCGGCAAAGCCCAGAGCGGCGCAGCTGCCGGCCAGTCGGTGCGCGATCTGGGCGGCTTCGGCTGGATTGCGCGCGTCGAGCGCGGCAACGAAGGCGGAATGGTCGCTATCCCACTGATTTTCAAAGGCGTCGACCATGGCCCTGACGATGCCGGGAGATACCCCCTCGAGCCAGGGACCCGGCGGCGCGCCTGCCTTGGCATTCTCTTCGCGCAACGCCTTGCGCAGTGCATCGGCATTGGCCGGCTTGGCGATGATAGCGTCAAACTGTGCAACGCCGCCGCCTTGCGCGGCGATCAGCTCGGCATTGGCGGTGAGCGCGACGGCGCGCGTGCCGCTGTGGATCTTGCCGCGGCGACGCAATTCGGCCAGCAGGTCCACCCCGTCGCCATCGGAGAGGTGGTAGTCGAGGACGAAGAGGTCGAAGTCCTGCCGGTCAGCCAGCGCCAGCGCCGCCCGCATGGTGCCGGCCTGGCTTGCCTCGATGCCCAGCCGGCGCAGATGTTCGAGCGTGACGAAGAGGCTGACCGTGTCGTCGTCGACGGCGAGGCAGCGCAGCGCGCCCGGTGTTTCGGCCTGCGCGAGGCTGGAGGCAGGAAGGCGAGCGGTTGGGCTGGGCGCCTTTGCCACGGCCAACGGCAGCTCGACCCAGAAGGTGGCTCCGCCCCTGTGGCCGGCCATGCCGATGCTGCCGCCCATCGCCGTGACCAACCGGCGCGAGATGGCAAGGCCGAGGCCAGATCCCGACGTGGCGCCGCGGCCAGGCGTGACGGCGCCGAAGGGTTCGAACAGTGTTTTGGCGACTTCCGGGGCGACGCCCGGACCATCGTCGGCCACCTCGAAGCGCAGCAGGGCGGGGGGGCCGGCCCGCCTGCCGACTGTCAGCGTCACGGCGCCGCGGCTGTAGCGCACCGCGTTGGAGACCAGATTGGTGAGGACCTGCTGGGTCATCTCCCAATCAATCTCGACCCCCTTTGGCAGCCGTGCCGAGCGTTTCAGGTGAAAGTCGCCCCCGGCATTCTGTGCCAGGGTGGCGGCAAAGCCCCGGTAGTCGCTGAGCGCCGCATGCAGATTGATCGGCCGGGTCGTCGGCGTGGGCGGGCGGGCTTCGAGGCGCGAATAGTCCAGAACCTTGTTCAGGGTCTGTAGGAGGTGCCGGCCGGCGACTTCGATGGCATCGAGATAGCCGTCAAATTCGTCCGGCCCGGCGTCGTGCAGCAATTCGGTGGCGCCGAGGACCCCGTGCAGGGGGGTCCGGATCTCGTGGCTCATGGTGGCCAGAAACTGCGACATCGCCCGCTGCGCCCGCTGCGCCTCGTCGGTGGCGCGCCGGTGTTCGGTCACGTCGTGCAGGATCGCGACATAGCCCAGGCGCATGTTCTCGACCGAATCGTGCAGCTGCCGGACACGCAGATCGAAACAAAGGCGGCCAAGGCGGGTGTCGAGCCAGAGTGCGTCCACCCCCTCGGGTCGGTCGGGGTTCCAGAGGTCGAGACCGCTCAGCGCCTCTTCCAGCGGGAGGCGGCGCGTCCGCATGGCGCTGAGATAGACGATCTCGCCGGCTGCCGCCTCGCCCACGAAAAGCTCGGCCGCCGCCTGGTTGCCGGTGATCAGCCGACGCTCCCGGTCCAGGAGGAAAGCCGGATCGCGCAGGCTTTCGAACACCGAGAAATAGCGGTCCTTTTCCAGCGTCACGGCGCGGTTGCGGGCCTGCAGGTCGCGCAGGCGCACGTCGGCGCTGACGTCCGCCCAGGCGGCAGCGATGCTGAGCTCGGCCAGATCGAAGAAGCCGCGCACCTGGTCTCGGGCCAGCGCCTTGTCGGCATCGCCGCCGGCCGGGCCAAGCACTTCGAGATAGAGCTCGCGAAAGTGCTTCAAGAAACCCAGGTAGAGCTGCAGTGTCGCGCCGTAGCCGCGGTGCCGCTCGGCCACCTCGCGCATCCGGACGAAGCGGGGATCGGCCGCGTAGTTGACCTGCGCCTTCGGTTCCGCCGAAGCAGTCTCGGCGCGAGGCAGGTATTCGGCCAGCCCCTCGTTGACCGAGGCGACGGCCTCGACCCAGGCCGCGCGGATCGTCGTGGTGTAGCGCGCGTAGCCGGTGGCCTTGGCGCAGGCGATCGCAGCATCAACGAGGGCGCTGCTGCGCCGCTCGAAAAATTGCGAGACGTCCTCCCGTCCGTGCATCATTTTTTTCCCGGCCGGCAACGACAGCCAAGCTCCAAGGCTCCTTTTGTCCTGACGATAGGCGTTGAGCAGGCGGCGCGGCAAGCGCGCAGGGCAAAACTGTTACAAACCGCCTACAAACTAATACATCACCTCAAACACCGGGGCCCTTCCGCCGTTCTAGGCTGCCTGAAGACTAAACAACAGGCCGCGGCAGCGCCGGCAGGACCATCCCGCCCGAGGATGAAACCGGCGATGCACGCGGCGAGGGAGGGAACATGCTTCGTTGGACACGCCGTGAACTCATGAAGCGTGCGTCGCTGGCAGGAGCCGGCCTTTTCGCCGCGAACCGCGGCTGGGCGCTGAACAGGCTGGAGCCGATCGGCGAAACGCTGACGGAAGAGTATCCCTACCGCGACTGGGAGGATCTCTACCGCAACGAATTCACCTGGGACAAGATCGGCAAGGCGGCCCATTGCATCAACTGCCTCGGTAACTGCGCCTTCGACATCTATGTCAAGGACGGCATCGTCATCCGCGAAGAGCAGCTGGCGAAGTATCCGCAGATCAACTCGGCGATACCGGATGCCAACCCGCGCGGCTGCCAGAAGGGCTCGGTCCATTCCACCTCGATGTACGAGGCTGACCGCCTGCGCTACCCGATGAAGCGCGCCGGCGAGCGTGGCGAGGGCAAGTGGCAGCGGATCAGCTGGGATCAGGCAACCGAGGAGATCGCCGACAAGGTCATCGACATCTACGAGAAATACGGTCCCGGCAAGCTGATGACGCATACCGGCTCGGGCAACCAGTCGATGGTTCGGCTGGCAGCGCCCTACCGCTTCGCCTCGCTGGTCGGCGGCGTGCAGCTCGATATCTTCACCGATGTGGGTGACCTCAATACCGGCGCGCATCTGGCCTATGGCAACGCGCTGGAAAGCTTCACCTCGGACGCCTGGTTCGGCGCCGACTACATCATGATGCTACTGTTCAATCCGAACGTCACGCGTATCCCGGACGCCCATTTCATCTGGGAAGCCAAGTGGAACGGCGCGCGGGTGGTCTCGGTGGCGCCAGATTACAATCCCTCGTCGATTCACGCCGATCTGTGGCTGCCGGTCAAGCAGGGCGCCGATCCGTTCCTGGCCATGTCGATGGTGAACGTCATCATCGAGGGCAAGCTCTACAACGAAGCCTTCATGAAGGAGCAGACCGACCTGCCGATCCTGGTCCGCACCGATACCGGCATGCTGCTACGCGAGGCCGATGTCGAGGAGGACGGCTCGGCCGAGGTGTTCTACCACTGGGATGCAAAGACCGGGAAGCCGGTCAAGGTGAAGGGCTCGATGGGGTCGGAGGACAAGACCCTCAAGCTTGGCGAGGTCGATCCTGCCCTCGAAGGCACCTTCATGGTCGGCGAGATCCCCGTCACCACCGTCTTCGAGATGGTGAAGGCCGAAGCGGCAAAGTTCCCGCCCGAGGAGAC
Source organism: Amaricoccus sp. B4 (assembly GCF_043226085.1). NCBI lineage: Bacteria > Pseudomonadati > Pseudomonadota > Alphaproteobacteria > Rhodobacterales > Paracoccaceae > Amaricoccus > Amaricoccus sp. B4. The sequence goes on along the minus strand of NZ_CP171225.1, from coordinate 1,548,456 downwards.
CGCCTCGGTCACCGGCGTCGGCGCCAAGGTGGTCCGCGCCGAAGCCGAGACCTTCGCGAAGGCCAAGAAGGCGCTGTTGATGACCGGCTTCAACGTCGGGCGCTATTCGAATGGCATCTACACCAGCTGGGCGCTGACCCTGATGCTGGCGCTGACCGGGCACGGTGGCAAGACCGGCGGCCTCGACACCTCGTGGATCGAGTGGAATCAGCCGAAATGGCTGGAGCTGGCGCTGGCCGACTTCAAGAAGTTCCCGCGGCTGGAGGCGGGCGGTTTGGGCGAGTTCGTTCGCGGCGGGATGATGGAGCAATCCCGGGCGCATTACGACAATGCGAAGCTCAAGGCCCGCACCGGCTTCGACCTCGACGAATTGCAGGAGATGATCGACGAGTCGATCAACGAGGGCTGGATGCCCTACTTCGGTGACATGAAGGGACTGATCTCGATCGCCGACAACAAGTTCCGCCGCAACAAGGGCGCAGAAGCCTACCGCGAGAGGATCCTCGCCGAGGTCGAGGAACTGTTCGTCGACATCAACATCCGCATGGACTCGACCGCGCAATGGGCGGACTACCTTCTGCCGGCGGCGTCCCATTACGAGGCCTGGGACCTGCGCTCCGTCGCCTTCCACCGTTTCGTCAACGTGTTCTCCAGACCCGTGGAGCCGATCGGCGAGGCGAAATCGGACTGGGAGATCATGGAGCTTCTGACCCTGAAGATCCAGGAACGCGCCAAGGCGCGCGGCATCAGCAAGTACCAGGACGGCGACGTCACACGCGACTTCGACACCATCCATGACGACTACACCATGGGCGGCACGCTGATGACCGACTACGATGCCACCAAATGGCTCGTCGAGAATGGCCCCGAGTTCAACGGAGCCACGCTGGAGGAAGGGGTCGAGCGCGGCTTCTTCGTGATGGGCGAGGCCGCGGGGCCAACCCATCCGCTGAAGCCGGACGAGCCTTACCATGCCTTCGTCGGCCAGACCGAGGGCAAGGAGCCTTACAAGACGATGACAGGGCGGATCACGTTCTTCGTCGATCACCCCCGCTTCGTGAAACTGGGCGCCACGGTGCCGACCGCGCGCCACCATGCCGGCAGGGATGCATCGAACTATCCGCTGCAGTTCTTCTCGCCGCATACCCGCTGGGGTATCCATTCGAACTGGCGCAGCAACAAGTTCATGATGCGCCTGCAACGGGGCGAGCCAAATATCTACATCAACCCCAATCTGGCGGCGGCCAAGGGCATCAAGGACGGCGCGCAGGTTCGGGTCTTCAACGAGATCAGCGACTTCTACGCGCAGGCCAAGTTCTATCCCAGCCTGCCCGGCGACACGATCATGATGGAGCATGGCTGGGAACCGCACCAGTTCCCGAACTGGCGCCCGATGAATGCCTGCATGGCGACCCTGCTGCAGCCGCTCGAGCTGGTCGGGGGCTGGGGGCACCTGAATTTCGCGCTCTGGCACTGGAACGCCAACCAGCTTGCACACGAGAACAGCGTCGACATCGAAGCCGTGTGAGCCGGCGACAGGAATTGGGAGACCTCCAATGGTCAAACGTCAACTCAGCATGGTCCTCGACCTGAACAAGTGCATCGGCTGCCAGACCTGCACCTCGGCCTGCAAGCTCATGTGGACCAACCGCAACGGCCGCGAATACATGTACTGGAACAACGTCGAGACGCATCCGGGACAGGGCTATCCGCGAAACTACCAGAATTCGGGGGGCGGCTTCGACGAGGACGGGGCGCTGAAGATCGGCATCACGCCCTCGGCCGAGGACTACGGCATCCCCTGGGAATACAACTACGATCAGGCGCTGATGACCGGGACGGACCCCTGGCTGCGGCCCAACGTCAAGCCCACCTGGGGTGCCAACTGGGACGAGGACGAGGGCCGGGGCGAATATCCCAACAGCTACTATTTCTACCTGCCGCGCCTCTGCAACCACTGCGCCAACCCGGCCTGCCTTGCCGCCTGCTCGCGCAACGCCATCTACAAGCGGCAGGAGGATGGCATCGTCCTGATCGACCAGGAACGCTGCCGCGGTTATCGCTACTGCGTCACCGCCTGCCCCTACAAGAAGGTCTATTTCAACGAGCAGATCTCGAAATCCGAGAAATGCATCTTCTGCTATCCGCGGATCGAGAAGGGCCTGCCGACGGCCTGTGCCAAGCAATGCGTCGGCCGGATCCGCTGGATCGGCTACCGCGACGACGAGGCCGGGCCGATCCACCTTCTGGTCGAGAAATACAAGGTGGCGATCCCGCTGCATCCAGAATTCGGCACCCAGCCGAACGTCTTCTACGTGCCGCCGATGGCACCACCGCGGATCGACAGCGAGGGCGAGCCAACCGAGGAAACCCGGGTGCCGCTGGACTACCTGAAAAGCCTCTTCGGCGAGGCGGTCGTCGGGTCACTGGCGACGCTCAAGACGGAACGCGCCAAGAAGCAGGCCGGCACCGACAGCGAGCTGATGGATACCCTGATCGGCTATCGCCACGCCGAAATGTTCAAGCTGAGCTAGGCGATGTCAGTTCTCACCCGCCCCCCGCTGCCGCATGGCGAAAGCGCCGAAAGGGCGCAGGCCAAGGAGTCGCTCTGGCGCCTCGCCGCCCTGGCCTTCGGCCACCCGATCGAGCCGTTCCAGGACGCGCTCGTGGATGGCAGCTTCCACGCCGCCTTCGATACCGCCTGGACCCAGCTCACCGGCCGACCCTGGCCGCGCGAGGCGCCATCCGAAAGCTTCGCCGCGCTGGAGGCTGGCTACATCGCGGCCTTCGAGCATGGCCCCGGCGGCAAGCGCCTGACCTCTCTTCTGGCTGGCGAGCACGAGGAGATCCTGGGCGGTCTGGCCCGCCCCACCTTCATGCTGAACACCGCCGCCTTCTACCGCCATTTCGGTCTGCAACAGGCCACCGGTGACGAAGGCAAGGTGGACGAGCCCGACCACCTCGCCTGCCTTCTCGAGTTCATGGCCGTCCTCGCCCATCTCGAAGCCCGGGCAATTGCCGAGGCCCGGGACCCCGCCCCGCTGCGCCGGGCGCAGCGGGATTTCCTCGCCCGCTACATCGAGCCGCTGCTGGCGCTGGTCGGCGCCGCGATCCACAGGCCCGCCGGCCGGGTGCTCGATGCCACGCTCGCCCGCCTGATCCGCGACCTGCACGAGCTGGCGCGCGTCCAGATCGCCGAGCTTGAAGCCCGCGTTGGCCCCTACCGCTCGGCCACGGACCGCGAGCAGAGCTCCGTCCCGCAAGCGGCCAACACAAATCTCTGGGGTTAGGAGGAGACCATGCCCGGACTTAGGATTTCCGTGATCGCCGCAGCGCTTCTGGCGGCCCAGCCTCTCGCCGCCCAGAGCTTGAACGAAGGTAATATCAAGCTGATCGAGCCCGGCGACACGGTGCCCGTCACCAAGATCCCCGACAAGATCTTCCTGCGCACCATCAACGATCCCGACGACATCATCTGGATGCGGGTGCCGGAATACCGCGTCGACATGGCGCTGGCGCCGCCGGTCCATCCCTCGGTCGAGATCCGCTACAGCGAAGACTATCCGCAACAGAACCTGGTCTTCCAGCTCGCCCGGACCTCGGACCGCTTCTACGTCCGCCTCCGCTGGGCCGATCCGACCAAGAACATCTCGACCGAGCGCGACAAGTTCCGTGACGGCGCGGCCATCGAGTTCTCGGACAATGACGAGTACACGTCCTACATGATGGGGGACTCTCCGGAAAGCGCGGTCAACATCTGGTATTGGCACCCCGACGACAACCATGTGGAATCGCTCGCCGCCGGCGGCCCGGGCAGCATCACCCGGCTCGATGAGCAGCCCGTCACCGGGGGCAGCGCCTATACCACCGGCTCCAACCCCGACGACAGCGAATGGATCGTGGTGATGTCGCGGCCCCTGAAGGACGAGGGTCAGTATCAGGTCAGCTTCGACCGCGACACGATCCCGGTGGCCTTCGCCATCTGGCAGGGCGCCGACAAGCAGCGCGACGGGCTGAAGCTGGTCTCGGCGGACTGGATCATCGCCGACATGAAGCCCCCGGCGCCGCCGGCGGTGGGGAACTGACATGGCGCATCCGAACCTGAAGCTGCCGGACGAAGAGGGCGAGGACTGCGGCCTCGGCCATGCCTGCGGGTTCTGCCCGCAGGAGCAGACCTGCAAGCTGAACAAGCGCAGCCACAACCAAAAGCTGGTCGAAGCGCGGCTGAGCCATATCGACCAGATCATCCTGGTGCTGGCGAACAAGGGCGGGGTGGGCAAGAGCACCGTCGCCGCCAACCTCGCCGCCGGCCTTGCCGCCCAGGGCTTCCGCACCGGCATGGCGGACGCCGACATCCACGGCCCGAACCAGAGCCGGTTCTTCGGCTTTGCAGGCGCCCATGTCAGGGTCGACAGGCACGGCCTTGAAACCAAGGACTTCTCCGACCCGGCGCTGACCTATCCGGTCAAGGTCGGCTCGCTCGCCTTCCTCCTGCAAAGCGACGAGTCGCCGGTGGTCTGGCGTGACGCCTTCAAGCACGATTTCATCCACCACCTGGTGGGATCCTTCGACTGGGGCCAGCTCGACTTCCTGATCATCGACATGCCGCCCGGCACCGGCAACGAGCTCATCACGCTGACGGACCTCCTCGAAGGCTGCAACACCTCGGCTCTTCTGGTCACCACCCCGCAGGCGGTCGCCCAGATGGACAGCCTCAAAGCCGCCCGTTTCTGCGCCGAACGCGGCCTGCCGGTGATCGGCTGCGTCGAGAACATGGCCGGCGTAACCTGCCCGCATTGCCAGGGCGCCTTTCATATCTTCCCCGATGCGGGCCTTGCTGGCCGTCTCGCCGAGCTCGGGATCGCCAGCCTCGCCCAACTGCCGCTCGACCCGGCGCTTGCCGCCGGCTCCGATCATGGCCGGCCGGTGGTGCTGGACGGCAGCGTCCCTGTCGCCGACGCTTTTGGCCCTGTCATCGATGCCTGCGCGGCGCTCGGCCGGCGCGACTTCGGCGGCACGGTTGCCCGGGGCCTCGACGAGGTCTTCGAGAAGAACCTTGCAGACGAGGAGATGGAGCGCGCCCTTGCCGCGATCGGCGGGCAGGACCGCGAGGTGGTGAGCCGGGAGTTGGCCCGGATGCTGGAGGGCGAGAGCCGCCGTCTGCACAGTGCGGCCGAAGCGGCGGAGGGCAAGCGGTGAGCGAAGCGACGACGATTTCCCGCCGCGGCCTCCTGCGCGGCAAGGCCGCCGCCAGCCCGCCAATCACCGGCTGGCAAGCGCTGGAAGGTGCCCCGACCCAGCCCGGCGACGTTTTCTGGGCGGTCCATTCATGCCCGCACGGCCAGTTCGTCGGCGGCGACGACGGGATCGTCCTGCGCCTCAATGGCGCGGCCTGGAGCCGGACGCAACTGAGCACCCGCACGCCGGTCCACGCCTTCGCCAGCGATGCCGCCGGCCAGCTGGTCGCGGTCGGCTGGATGGGGGCGATCTGGCGTTTCGACGGCACGGACTGGACGCTGGAACGCGGCTGCCTTGAGGGCGCGGACGGCAGATATGCCGCCGATGCCGAAAACACGCCACTCTTCGGCGTCGCCAGCGATGCCGAGGGCCGGTTCTGGGCGGTTGGCGACAACGGCGTCATCCTCAGCGACGTCGGCGAGGGCTGGCTGCCCGAGGACTCGGGCACCTCGTTCCACCTGCGCGCCGTCACCGCGCTGGGCGATGGCCGCGTGCTGGCGGCGGGTGCCAACGGGACCGTGCTGATCCGCGACCGCGACGGCCGCTGGTCGCCGCAATCCTGCCCGGTCGCCACCACGGTCCAGTCGGCGCTGGCGCTGGCGCCGGATCATGTGCTCCTCGCCGGCGGGCGGTATTTCATCGGGGCCGGCGGCTTCCGCGGCGACCTTTTGCGCTGGGATGGCGAGGCGTTCCACAAGCTCGACCCCGGCCCCGGCGCGCCCCGCCTCCGTACCCTGCGCGCGCTGGGCAGCGGCGCTCTGGCGGTGGGCGACCGCGGCTTCAGCGCCGCAATTCGCGGCGATACCGTCACCCCGCTCGCCGCTGCCACCCTGCACGACCTCCTCGGGCTCGATGTCAGCGCCACGGGCGAGGTCCTTGCCGTCGGCGACTTCGCCACGCTCCTCGCCGGTGGTACCAAGGCCACAGCCGCCCCTGTCGTACAAGCCGCACCGGCACCGATCTGGGACAGAATGCAGACCGGCACCGACCGCCAGCTCTGGGGCGTCTGGCAGCACCCCGAAACAGGCGCCGCCTATGCCTGCGGCGAAGAAGGCACCGTCCTCATCCAGAACGGTGCGGGCTGGGAGAGGCTGCCGCCCGCCGGCACCCTTGGCCTGCATGCGCTGGCCGCGGCGGATGACGGCGGGATTCTGGCCGCCGGGCAACTGGGCGAGATCCACCACTTCGACGGCACGCACTGGCGCATGCATTTCGACCTCAAGCTCGACGTCACCATCATGGCGCTGTGGAGCGACGGCGCCGGCACTGTCATCGCCGCGGGGGACGAGGGGCTGATCCTGCGCTGGGACGGGCAGGACTGGACGCGGATGGTCTCGGGCACCCGCTCGGCCCTCTACGGCCTCTGGGGGCTCGACCGCGACCACCTGCTGGCAGTGGGCGACTATGGTCTGGTGCTGCGCTGGAACGGCACCGCCTGGCAGGAATTCAGCTCAGGCACCGAGAATTTCCTCTTCGACGTCTGCGGCACGGCGCTGGACGATATCTTCGTCGTCGGTCTCTCGGGCACGATCTGCCATTTCGACGGGCGAAGCTGGCAGCCGACACCTGCGCGCGCGCGCCACGACCTTCTCGCCATCGACGGCAACGGCGCGACGACCGTCGCGGTCGGCACCGCCGGGTCCGCGATGGTCTTCGACGGCCGCCACTGGCAGGCAGACCGCACGGGCTTCGAGGGCGGCCTGCGCGCCGTCAGCGCCGCCGGGCCGCGTGTCCTGGCGGCGGGCGACCGGGGCACAGTGCTGTGCCGGCGGCAATCCTAGACCCTCAACCTGAAAAGGCACCTTCATGCGCACCGTCCTGATCCTCGCGGCCGTCACCGTCGGCCTCTCTTCGCTCGCCGCCAGCGCCGATGGCGATCCTGCCCAGGGCGAGAAGGTCTTCCGCAAGTGCAAGGCCTGTCACGACATCGGCGAAGGCGCCAAGAACAAGGTCGGCCCCGAGCTGAATGGCGTCGTCGGCGCCCCGATTGCCGGCCGCGATGACGGGTTCGCCTATTCGGACGCACTCAAGGCCAAGGGAGCGGACGGGGCGGTCTGGACCGACGAGAACCTCACCGCCTGGCTGCACAACCCCAAGGAGTTTGCCAAGGGCACCAAGATGACCTTCGCCGGCCTGAAGAAGGACGACGAGATCGCCGACGTGATCGCCTATCTTCAGCAGAATCCCTGACCCGGAGGGCAGGGATGGAGATCGGCTATGTCATGGCGGGATCGGGCGGCGAGACCGATGCCCTGCTGGCCCGCACGGCCCGGACCCTGGCAGCGCGGGGCGCCCGCCTTGCCGGCGCCGTTCAGACCAATACGACCCGTCCCGGGGCAAGCAAGTGCGACATGGACATCCGCATCCTACCGGAAGGCGCGGTGATCCGCATTTCCCAGAACCTCGGTGCGGGCGCCCGCGGTTGCAGGCTGGACATGGCGGCGCTCGAACAGGCGGTCGGGCTGGTCGCGTCCGCGCTTGCGGCTGGCGCCGACCTGCTGATCCTGAACAAGTTCGGCAAGCACGAGGCCGCCGGTCGCGGGTTTCGCCCGGTCATCGCCGAGGCCGTCGCGCGCGGGATCCCGGTCCTGACCGGGCTGAACGCCCTCAACCGGCCTGCCTTCCTGACCTTCACCGGAGGCGCGGGCTGCCGTCTGGGCGCGACCGAGGAGGCTCTCCTTGCCTGGACCTCGCGCGTGGAACGCTCCGCCGGGCGATGTCAGAGCAACTTGGGCTGTGTCGACGCAGTGGGGTAGGTGGCGTCCCTGTATGAAGAAGCATGACGGGGCGGCTGACGGAGGGCCGGCGTATGCCGGGATACCGAGATCAGCGTGGCGGAGCTCCCGTGCGCAACCTCGTGCGCGAAGATCCGCACCCGTCCAAGGCCTTGCGATGCTGGTCAATAACACCATCAGCATTGGCATCGTGCCGGCACCGAGAGCGGCGACGACAGGCTGGGCCGCAAGGTCCACGCACTCTTCTAATGTTGGACGGCGGAGCGCAATGCGGGCGGCCAGCTCCACTTCTACGGTCTGCAGACACTGATCTTCCGCGAGATGGTCGAGGCGGGCGAAGTCTTGATGCGCCGCCGCCTGCGTCGTCCAGCCAGGATTTCAACTGCTCGAGCTGCTTGTGATAGACGGGTGCCGTCGCGTCCCAAGCCAAGGCCGAGTCACGATCGGCCTTCCTGGTCCAGAGCGTGCTGAAACGCACGCCCCCGAAGTCATAGGTGCAGATCATGTCGTCGCGGCGGACACACTCAGGTCCTTGAGATAGGGGGTGGCGCTAAGCAAGCCTTCGATGGACGGATCGTCCCAGACTTCGTGATTGTCGATAGCCGGGAAATATCGGCCATTCACACCCGCCTCGGTCACCGCGCTGTCTGGGGCAGGCTGGCACGACAGCGGCATGTCGTTCATGCGCTGCCAGTAGGGGCGTCCTCCAGGGTTTTGCCTTGATAGCCCCACGATACCATCTCCCAGAGCGACTGATTTCGTTTGGTATCCACCGGCTTCAGATACAGCGCCGGGTGGCACGCTCGCGGTGCCACCCGTTTTCCTGCCTTACTCCACCAGTTCGATTTCGCTGATCCGCCAGCTCTTGTCGAAGAAGGGCTCGAGCGGGCTGTAGAGGCGCAGGCCCACGAACCAGCCTTTCTCCGGATCGGTCTGGATCCAGTTGCCCCGGCCGACGCCCTCCGGCTGGGCGGGGGAGAACCAGATCGTGGTCGAGCCGTCGGCATCGGCTTCCGCCGCGGGCGAGGGGTAGCTCTGGCTGCCCGCCCGCGGATAGCGCTGCGGCGTCGCCAGCATCGAGCGGGTCTGGTTGTCGTAGACCGTCAGCGACCAGAAGTTCGCCTCCGGGATCCCCTTCGGCAGCGTAACCTTGTAGGTCCTGGCCCCGTCGAAGTAGTTCCTGTCAGCATCTCGCGCGGTCAGGAGGTATTGCGAGCCCACCCCGGTCAGCCGCATCGCCATCGCCGGCGTGATCCCGGTAATGCCGTAGAAGAAGGCCGTGCGGGCGTCCATCTGCCGGTAGCCGGTCGGCGGGAACGGCTTCGCGCCTTCCGACGTGATCTCCGGGATTGGTGTCTCGAACTCGTAGCCGCTCTCGAAGAGCATGTTGAACCACGACGAGTCCGGATAATAGAACCAGTCGGGGTCCCGCGGGTTCAGAAAGAGGTTGCGCGACGCGGCATTCGCCACCGCCACGGCGTCCGTCATGATTCCCTTCATGCGCGCGTCCGGCGCGAAGGGCTGCCCCTTGACGATGCCGAGGGCGGCGAGCGGGCCCATCAGCTCGACGTCGAGCGAGGTCGCGGGCTCGTCCTGCACCACCTCGTTCAGCATCTCGAAGTAGCTCCAGTCGTTCGGCGGCAACGTGTTCATCACCTTGCCGCTGCCCTCGTGGAAGACGGTCGCCGGTGGCTCGGCGATCCTTCCGAGCGTGGCGTCACCGGCGAGGAACTCGGCGATCGAAGTGCCGAAACCGCCCGGCTTGTAGGGATAGACCTTCGTGTGCGCCTTGATCATGTCGACGGAAGGCCGCGGGTCACTGCCGTCCTTCAGGAAGGAGCGGCCGAACCAGAGAATCCCGGTGGTCCCGGCATGGGCGACGAAGTAGCCACCCTCCGGAAGCTTGCCTTCGTAGCCCGGCGGCACGATCAGGTACTTGCCGCCGAGACCGCGGTCGGGGCCGGGGTTGCCCATGTCGGTCACCCAGTGGAACCAGGCGTCCTGCACGATGCCGAGGAACTCGGGCGGCGATTCGATCACCACCGGGCCGTCACTGAGGTCGAGCCAGCCCATGACGTAGATCGTGTCGGCGTTCGGGGTGAGGAACAGGGAGTTCGCATCCATCAACTCGGAGAACACCATCACCTCGTTCTCCTTGACGCCGGCCTCCTCCATGCCGCGGCGGAGGGCGCGGATGCTGACCCCGCGCAGGGTGTCCATGAAGGCGCGATAGGCAAAGGTGAAGTCGTGCTGGTCATAAAGCGCCCGAGCCGTCTCGTCGGTCGGAACGCCGTCCCTGAACTCGAATGCACCGCGTGAGGTCTCGACCAGATCAGGAGTGAACACCGACGGCGGGATTTCAGCCTCGCTCTGCGCGTGTAGCGGTGCCGCTAGGGCACAGACCGCCACGACAATGATCGGCCATTGTTTTAGCATAGGGTTCGTTCTCCGGTATCTGCTGTCCGCGCGATAACGGACCGTGCATGGCGGCTTGCAACTCGCCGACGCACAAACAATTCTAAAGAGCCAGCGCCCCCCCCCGAACGGAAGCTCTGACGTCCGCTGCAAGTTTGTGAAGGTGCAGTCCGTGAATGGTCCCGCCACTCATTTTACGCCAGTCGCCGAAAAAACGTTCTCGCGGGGCTTCAGAGCAAGACCTGCGCCGGTCGTCTCCGTCGCGGTGATGGCGGGCATTCCGGCACTCGTTCGACACACGTTTGGCGACAAGGTCCTGAGGCAGGCGAACCGCGCGGCGATGCTCGATATCGAGTCGATCGAAGGCCAGGACTGCTTCATCCCACACGCGACGATGACCGGCTTTCTGGATGAGGTCGAAAGGCGGACGGGCGAGGCCAACCTTGGGCTGCTGATGGCGCCGCATCTCTCGATTGACCGTTATGGCCTCTGGGGCGACTATGTGCTGGCCGCCGAGACACTGCGTGACGCCCTCGCACGGGCGATTTCCACCTTGGGTTATCACAGCCGGGGCGATCGGATGGAGGTCTCGGTCGAAGGAGGCTTGGCGCGAGCAAGCTACATCAACGCTGGCCGGGAAAACCCCGGCTACGCTCACGTTGCCAACGGCACCGCCGGCGTCCTGCTGAACCTGCTTCGAACCTTTCTGCCTGTCGACTGGAAGCCCCTCCTGCTGGAATTGGACATTCCGCGGCCTCGCCGTGCGGCGGCGGTCTTTGAAGACGTCTTTGCCTGCCCGGTCGCATTCGACGCGGCGGCCATCTCCATCAGCTTCGACGCCCGTATGATGGATCGGCCAGCGGTGCGGCGACCGAAGGCGCAACTGATTACGTTCGAGGACCTGGCCCGCGCCCGATTTCAACCTGCGAGCCTCGAGGATTTCCGGGGGGTCGTCCGAGCGCAGATCTGGGCACAGGTCCTGTCGGGCGAAGTCTCGATCGACAGTACGGCCCGGGCGCTCGGCACCAGCGTCCGATCGCTGCAACGCAGTCTTGATCGCGATGGATTGGAGTTCCGCGAAATGGTGAACTCCATCCGTGTCGAGCGCGCCAAGGAGCTCCTGTCTGGAACGAGAGTGTCGATAACGGAAATCTCGACCGAACTCGGCTACTCGGCCCCGGCGAATTTCGCGCGGGCGTTCCGCAAGGCGACCGGTCTGGCTCCGAAAGATTTTCGCCGCAACCTCGAAGGGGTTCTGCAGCGGCGCGACGGCAAATGAGCACATCAGCTTCAGCGCGGCCCGGTCGATCCGATGGCCACACCTTTCAGTCGCAACCGCCCGGTTCCACAACCGCATTCCAGCCGGCAGGAGGCTTGGGCTGATGACATGTCTGACCAAAAATAAATAATATATTACGCTTACTTATATCTCAGAAAGGGCTGGAGGTCAGGCCCGTTCCCTCCGCCATATTCAGACATCGAATCTGTCGGAAGGCCCCGAGTTGGGCCTTTTTTGCTTAAAAGGCATCGGCGAACCTATCTATCCTTCGGAGGCTGGGGACCGACGAGGATTGGGCCTCCATACGGCCCGCTTCTCTCTTCGAGCGCGCCTCGATAGTCACAGAACGGCGAGAAACAACCGCGAAAATACAAGAGGTTGCTGCGTTCGTGGCATCGTCTTTTTCGCGAGAAGATCCGGCAGCGCAGAACGACACGACGGCTCAGGGCGGTCGGGAGAATGGTGCAGTGGCGGCCGGTCCCCAAGCCGTTGCGGGCGCGCGCAAGATCAGCGACCCCAGCGCATACCCTTCCGGAAATCTCGGATGACAAACAGACTTCGTGCCCGTAGCCCGGTGCAATGTCGAACGGGCACTGGACGGATCGGGGAACGATCTGATTGTCGCGCGTTCCTTCGCGATGCTGGCCGACGACATCTCCGGAGCTACCAAGGCCCATTCCTGCCGCCATATCCTCATGGCCCCGACTGGGCAACATGACAACGCCGCTGCGAGGGGCGTATGTGATGAAGCCCTTGAGCGTGCGGCATCGGATGCCGTGGCGCGGTGGCAGCCGATTGCCCGGGATGGCGGTGGCGGTGCTCGGAGACGCCGGCTTGCCAGCGCTTTGCGCTGAGGCCTTCGCGCCGGCCGGGCCGATCAGAAGCGGGACCGAGCACCACGTCGCAACTAGGGCGTGCCTTTCTCCTTTCATATCTCCGCTTCAGGCGTGCATGAGGTCGCTACCATGGCCTGCCAGCGGAAGATCCCTGTTCAATTCGTTACCAGACTGATCTCGCCCGGCCGCCATGTCTGGTCGAACCAGGTCTCCAAGGGGCCGTAGAGGCGCAGGATCATGAACCAGCCCTTGCCGGGGATGGTCTGGACCCAGTTGTTCTCCATGCCGTCTGGCGCCGCTGGCCCGAAGTAGACGTCGACGGACCCGTCGTCGTTGACCTTGACGTCCTTGTTCTGGCTGCTGACGCTCGGGAACCGCTGATCGGTCTGCAGCATCGACCGGGTCTGGGTGTCGTAGACGATGGCCGACCAGAACCGCTTGGCCGGGATGTCCTTCGGCAGATGCAGCCTGTAGGTCTTGCCCCCGTCGAAGGGGTTGCCGTCGGCATCGAGCGCGGTCCAGGGATATTGCGAACCTTCGCCCACCATCTTCTCGGCCATCGCGGGCGTGACGCCGGTGGCGAGGAAGTAGAAGAACGCAGCGCCGTCCAGATTGGCGACGCCCGGCGACACTTCGAACTTGTAGCCGCCGAAGAACGGCTTGCGCCAGTTGCCGTCCGGATAGATGTAACCGTCCCGCTCACGCATCCGGTAGCCGAGGGCGCGGGCCGTCGTCGCCCCCACGTTCGCGGCGTCGGCAAGGATCTTCTTCATCCGCGCGTCCGGCGCGAAGGGCTTGCCCTTCTCGATGCCGAGCGAGGCGAAGAGGCCCAGCGTCGTCGGATCGGACCCGGTCGACGGTTCCTCCTGGATCGCCTCGTTCAGAAGTTCCCAGAACGAGTAGTCCTGCGGCGCGACGAAATTCGACGGCTCGCCCGAGAGGTTCACGTATTTCATCTCCGGAGGGCTGTCCGCCTCGCCGAGGCGATAGATCTTCAGCGTCTCCTTGACCTTCTCCACCCCCGGCTTGGGATCGCCCTCCGCGTTCAGGAAGGACCGGAACGGCATCCAGTTACCATAAGTGGTGGGGCGGACGACGAAATAACCGTCGGGCACGTCGCCGGTATGGCCGGGTGGCAGGAGCAGGTACTTCCCGCCCTTGCCCTTGTCCGCGCCGGTGATGCCCACGTCGGCCACCCAGCGATACCACATGTCATCGATCAGCCCGAGCACGTCCGGCGGGGTCTCGACCACCAGCGGCCCGTCGGTCGTGTCGAGCCAGATGAAGCTGTAGACGACGTTGTCGTTGGCGGTCAGTTCGATGGTCTTTGAATCCACCAGGTCTTCCCAGATCACGTCGGTCGTGTTCAGGGGGCCGTATTCCTTCAGCGTATTCCGCATCGAGACCTGGTTCACGATGGGGATGGCCAGCAGATAGGCCTGAAGCGCCCGCGACCGGTCGAGATTGTCGTAGATCTTGTCGGTCGACCAATCCGTCGGAACGCCGTCCTCCAGCCGCAGCAGGCCGATCGACGTCTCGAGGAGCTCAGGGCTCGCGACGCCTGGGGCTACATCCGTCGTCATCTTGTAGTTTTCGGCCGCTGCGGATGTCACGAGCAGCGCGACAGCCGAGACGGCACCGAGAAATCTAACCTTCATGAGCATAGTCCCAGTCTCCATTTCTTGGGAGCCACGTCCGACGCTAGGCGGGATCGCGCTGGCGGAACATGTGTCAGATCAAGCATTCGAACCGGCGATGCGCATCCGTTGGCAGCGAGCACGCCGGCTGCGGATTTCGAGGCCGGACGGGAGCGTCGCGACAGCGACAGGGTGGAAATCTTCATGGGCAATCTCCCGAGTCTCTTTGGCAGTCTCCGGCCCGAATCCGAAGGCTCGCGCAGAACATACAGCCGTAGGCTTTGCGGCACTTGTTTCTGGGGGACATCCTTTGCAATGCGCGCACGTGCCGCACCTCTCCAGCCTCGGGCCACCGTTCTCGCCCGGTTGCCACCGCTGCTGCGCCCTTGACGCGCGCGTCGGAGGGCAGGGCGATCGACCCGGACGATCGGTCTCCGGGCGCCCATGTGTCCCAAACCGGGATGTTTGCCCGGCTTGACCGCGCCGCGGGAGGCTCCGGTCGGCGCCGCTTCCCGCCCGTTGCCGGCCAGCCGCTCGCCGCGCTCGCTCCGGCTGGGCCGCTCCTGTGGAATGCGTGCAGGGGCTTGGGGGGGCGCCATGGATCAGGACGGTGTCCATCCCGGTTTCCACACGCGACACCCTGCACGCGCCATGACGGGCCCGGTTCCGCGGATCAAGTTTTCCTGAACGGCAATTGGTGATCCGATGGTCACCAGCCTCCGTAACCTGATGGAAGGGCAGCGGACGACCGCCCTTTTCATAAGACCTCGGATTGAAACAAGGGAGAATTGAAATGTTGCGCAAGGTCATGATGGCGACGGCAGCGTCGGTCCTGATGGCGGGCTCGGCCCTCGCTCAGGACGCATCCACCGATATCGTCGATACGGCTGTGGCGGCCGGCGATTTCTCGACGCTGGTTGCCGCCGTTGAGGCGGCCGGGCTGGTGGAGACCCTGAAGGGCGACGGCCCGTTTACTGTCTTTGCGCCGACGGATGAGGCCTTCGCCGCGCTTCCCGAAGGCACGGTCGACACGCTGTTGATGCCCGAGAACAAGGATCAGCTGGTGTCTATCCTGACCTATCACGTTGTCCCGGGGGCGGTCATGTCCTCGGACCTGACCGAGGGCATGAGTGCAGCCACCGTTCAGGGCGCCGATGTCACGTTTTCGCTGGACGGCGGGCCCAAGGTCAATGACGCCAATATCACCGGCCCCGACATCGCGGCGTCGAACGGTGTCATCCACGTCATCGACAAGGTGATCATGCCTCCGGCAAACTGATCGCGGCCGGGCGACCACGGCCAAAGCCCCGGGCATCAAGCCCGGGGCCTTCCGGGCGGGATGCGGCCGGGTTCAGACCGCTTTCTTCCGCGCGGACAGTACGAAGTTCATGCCAACAAGCACCGCGATTCCCAGCACGCACAGGCCGACGATCAACCGATCCCCCGCAACGACATTGGCGGCGATCACCCCGATCAGCGCCCAGACCACCCCGGCGCGATAGGTCCAGACGCGCGGCCGGGCCGCCGCAACCGCGACCGAGACAACCATCACCAGCAATATCAGCAGGATTGCCGCAACGCGCGGCGGCAGGATCCCGTACCCCGTGAGAACCACCGAAACGGCTACACCAGAGGCCGCCGTGAGCCAGCCGGCATAGAGGCCAAGAGACCCCCATTCCCGCCAGCCGCTCCCCACGCGGTACATGGCCAGCACAGCTCCCGCCGCCATGGGCAGGATCATGGCCGTCGCCAGCACCGGAGAATTCATCGCGGCATCGATCCAGAAGACGCCGATGAACAGGCTGAGGCCAAGGGGCCATAGCGTGTGCTTCCATGCCGGCATCGTCGCGGGCCGCCACAGCGCCCAGGCCGCGGAGGCGATCAGGCCGATATAGATCACCCCCCAGATCGAAAACGCCCAGCCCGCAGGCTGGGCGGGCCAGCGGTCGACCTGTACCGGGAAGCTCTCGGGATAGAAGCCACCAAAGCCGTTTGACAGGAACGGTGATACGGCAAAGGCGATCGTCAGCGCCAGAATAGCCAGACGGGCGGATCGGTCATTCATCTCAAGATATCCATTGTCGTGATGTGGGCGTGTTCAGGTGCAGCAAAGGCGCGCGTCTGACCTCTCAGAAGGACCGGATGTTCTCAACCCCTGCCTGCGCCTCTGTGCTGGGGCTGCAGGCGAACCCGTCCAGCCATCGCCGGCAACAATCTCCATCCGGGTCGCAACCTTCCGCGAGAAGCTCCGGGATGAAGAGGTCGAAACAGATCGCCCGCGCCCCGCAACGCGCGACCGCCGCGAAACTTCACGTCCCGCATGGCCGGCGCGGGATTGCCGCACTGCGGGAAATCGCGCGTCAGCCACAGGGTGCTGGGCGCCGCCATTCAGGCGGCCTCACCGAGATGCGCCAGTTCCACCTGCACCACATCGCAGCGCCCGGTGGCAAAGGCCGCGGCGCAGCCGTCGAGGTAGAACTGCCAGCCGCGCAGGAAAGCCTCTCCATGGCCCAGCCGGGCGATGCGCTCGCGCTCTGCATGCATCCGTTCGGACCAGATACGGCAGGTGCGGGCGTAATCCTGCCCGAAGGCATGGCTGCCCACCACCCGCAGCCCGGCCTTCTGCGCCTGATGCGCGATCGCCGCGTCACAGGGCAGCATTCCGCCCGGAAACACATGCTGGCGGATGAAATCCGAGCGGCGGCGATAGACCGAGAATTCGGCATCAGGCACCGTGATCGCCTGCAACACCGCCCGTCCACCCGGCGCCAGCCGGGACTTGAGGGTGGCGAAATAGGCGGGCCAGTAGCGTTCGCCCACGGCCTCGACCATCTCGATGGAGACAATATTGTCGAAACGCCCGGTGACATCCCGGTAGTCCTGCAGCCGCACCTCGGCGCGACCGTCAAGGCGGGCATCGGCATAGCCCTTCTGCGAGGGCGACAGGGTGATGGCGGTCACGCGATGACCACGCTCGGCTGCGGCCTCGGCAAAGCCGCCCCAGCCGCAGCCGATTTCCAGCAGGCTTTCGCCCTGAGACAGCCTCGACAGGATGCGCTGGTTCTTGCGCGCCTGGGCGCGTTCCAGATCGTCGCCGGGGGCGAACAGGGCCGAGGAATAGGTCATGCCCGGATCGAGCCAGAGGTGGTAGAATTCGTTGCCGACATCGTAATGGCTCCGGATGTTGCGCGCCGCTCCACGCCGGCTGTTCATCCGCACC
Organism: Amaricoccus sp. B4; assembly: GCF_043226085.1. Taxonomy (NCBI): domain Bacteria; kingdom Pseudomonadati; phylum Pseudomonadota; class Alphaproteobacteria; order Rhodobacterales; family Paracoccaceae; genus Amaricoccus; species Amaricoccus sp. B4. The sequence goes on along the minus strand of NZ_CP171225.1, from coordinate 1,531,096 downwards.
AGCCGGTCCACGAGCCGCATCCGCCAGGCCTGCAACCGCCCCGGCTCGCCCCAGCCGGCAAACCTGCCAAGGTTGCGCAAGGCAATGGACAGCACGCCTTCCAGCGTCTCGCTGTGCCAGTCCCCGGCAATCCAGGCCTCGCCAAGACCGACGTCGCCCCGCAGCGCAAGGCGTTGCAACAGACGCCAGTCACGGATCTGGAGGTCGACCTGCGGGCCATGCTGGCCAAAGCTGTGCCGCGTTCCTTCCGGCGTTGTCAGGAGGAGCCGACCCCCAGCGATGCCTTCCAGGGCGGAGAAGAAGCGGGGTCGAAGCGTGGCTGTCGCGAGGCTCATAGGCTGATTTCCTGATCGGGTGGGGCGGGAGGACGACGATAGGACGCGCCCTTGAGCTTGAGCCGCAGCGCATGCCAGTAGATCTGCGCGATCACCCGCAGCGCGCCACCGGGACGGCGAAATGCACTGGAGAAGATCTCCTGGCGGGTCAGCGGCAACAGGGCGCCGCTCATCGCAGTGTCTATGCCGTCCGCACCATGGCTATGGCCGATGCGGATGGCGATACGCTCGGCGCTGAGGGCAAAGCTGAAACGGTATTCGCCCGCCACGTCCTGGTAGGGCGAGACGTGAAAGACCTTCTGCGCGGTCAGCCGGCTTTCGGCCGTGATGGGCTTCAGATCCTGGCGGGCCAGCAGATAGCTGTGACGCTCCCCGAAGGTGTTGTTGACCTCGGCAATCACGGCGATCAGCGCATCGCCCTCGAGGATGAGCCAGAAACTGACCGGATTGAACCAGAATCCCATGAAACGGGGCTGCGTCAGCAGCGCCAGCACGCGCCCTGGCCGAGGCTCGATGCCCGCCGTGGCAAATTGCGCCCAAGCCCATGCGGCCCCCAGGCCCGCGCCACGCGGGCCGCCGTGGTCGGCATCGTGAAAGGCGATCAGGCTGAAGCGATTATGCCCCATCAGCCGGGGCGGGCGAAAGGTCTCGGGGGCCAGCAGCACATGATCGGCATGGGTGGCAAAGGCGTGCCGCAGGTCACCGCGCCGGGCATGGGTGATCCGTGCCCGCATCGCCAGCACCTCGCCACGCGCCAGCCGCGACGCCAGTGTCATGGCAGCACCTGCATGGGCAGGAGGCGCCGCGCGATGCGCACGGCACTGGCAAATCCGTCCTCATGGAAACCGTTGCGCAGCCAGGCTCCGGCAAACCAGGTGTTGCGATTGCCCTGCATCGCCCCGATCCGCGCTTGCGCGTCCAGCGCCGCCTGATCGAAGACCGGATGGCGGAACGTCACCTCGTCATAGACGAGCCTTGGATCTATCCGCTCGCCGGGGTTCAGGCTGACGAAAAGCGGATCGGCCTCGGGGATGTTCTGGAGCCGGTTCATCCAGTAGCTCACGCCGACGCCCGCTCCCCCCGCATCGCCGCGGCTGACCCAGGAACTCCAGCAGCGGCGGCGGCGGGGCATCACGGATGCATCGGCATGCAGGACCGTGCGGTTCGGCTGAAACCGGATCGCCGAGAGGGCGGCATGCTCTTCGCCATCGGCATCGGCGAGCAGTGCCAGCGCCTGATCGGCATGCGTGGCAAGGATGACCTGGTCGAACACTTCGCCTTCGGCCCCCTCGGCACGCAGGGTGACGCCGCCGTCCCGGCGCGTGATCGCCCGCACCCCTGTAGCCGGCCGCAGATCGACCCCGGACCGGACAAGGGCTGCCACCAAACGCTCGACATAGGCCATCGACCCGCCGTCGACCGTCCACCACTGGTGATGCTGAGCCCGTGACATAAGCCCGTGGTTGCGCATGAAGCGTACCAGCGCGAGCGCCGGAAACGCGCCGATGTCCTGGTCTGGTGTCGACCAGATCGCGCCGCAAAAGGGATAGAGGTAATGGTCCCGAAACCTTGCCCCGAGCCGCATCGCCTCGATCAGGTCCGCAATCGTCAGGCCGGGTGCAGCCGCGACCTGGGCTTCGGCCCCGTCGTTGAAGCGCAGGATATCGAGGATCATGCGGTGGAACCGCGGGTCGATGAGGTTGCGCCGCTGCCCGAACAGCGCATCTGCGGACCGCAGCGCATATTCCACCCGCCCGCCCTCGAGCGAGACGCCGAAGCTCATGTCGCTCCTGGTCACCGGCACGTCGAGATCGCGGAACATCGCCGTCAGATGCGGGTAATTCACATAATTGAAGACGATGAAGCCGGTATCAACCGGCTGGTCGCCGTTCTTTCCGGCAATGACGGTGCGGGCGTGCCCGCCAAGCCGGGGCGAGGCCTCGTACAAGGTCACCTGGTGCTGGCGGGACAACAGCCTCGCGGCGGCCAGACCGGAGATTCCGCCGCCGACAATGGCAACTCTCTGAGGGGCACCTTTGAGCTGATCGAAGGGCATGAATTCTCCACGCTTGTTGTCAGTTCCTACGCAGGTCTGCCGCCTCTGGATCATTCACGGCGAAATATTTTCCACCCACAGTGATCCGCCGGGCAGGTCACGACGTAGCTCGGTTATGGACACCTCGATTGCGCTCGTCGGGCAACAGCCCCATAAAAAGCCGATGCCGCCGGCCGCGCCAGTGGGCCCTGGCTGGATGGGAGGGCCGCGACTGATGACTGAGCCGGTGCCAGAGGCGCTGTCCGAGTTGACCCGCGACCTGCTTGAGGTCCGCGACCGCCGGAACCGCGAAGCGTTCGGCCGGCTTTTCGACCATTTCGCGCCCCGGCTGAAGGCGATGATGCTGCGCGGCGGACTGCGGGATGGGACCGCTGAGGATGTCGTGCAGGACGTGATGCTGGCGGTCTGGCACAAGGCCTGGCAGTTCGATCCGCACCGCGCCGATGCCGCAGGCTGGGTCTATGCCATCGCCCGCAACCGCCGCATCGATATGGCCCGCCGCCGTCCTCTCGCGCAACCCGAGGAAATGCCCGAGCTCGAAAGCCTCGAACCCGACGCGGCGCAGATCCTCGCGCTCCGGCAGGAGGCCGGACATCTTGCCGAGGCGCTGTCTCGTCTTGCACCCGATCAGGCCGAAGCGCTCCGCGCCGCCTATTTTGACGACCTCCCCCACAGCCGCATCAGCGAGATGACGGGTCTGCCCCTGGGCACGATCAAGTCCCGCATCCGCCTCGGCCTTGACCGGCTGAGGCACGAGCTGAGGAAGATTGCCCCGTGACCGAGATCAATCACCATATCCCCGACGACGTGCTCGACACCTATCGTGCGGGCACGCTGCCCCATGCCTTCGCGGTGGTTGTGGCCGCGCATCTGTCGCTCTGCGATGAGTGCCGGGCGCGGATCGAGGCGGCGGACATGATCGGCGGCGTGCTTTTGAACGGCGCTGAGGGCGTGGCGCTCCGCGCAGGCGCCCGGGATCGGATGATGGCCGCCCTTGATGCACCGCCCCCGCCGCCGCTTCCGCGCGGATCCGGCGTTTTTCCCGCGCCCGTGATGGCGGAGCTTGGCGGGCAGCCGCCGAAATGGCGGATGCTGGGCGGGGGCATCCGTCAGCAGATCCTGTCGGCCGACCGCGAAGGGTCTCTTCGCCTGCTCTATATCCCGCCGGGGCGGGCGGTTCCCGAACACGGGCACCGTGGGATGGAACTGACGCTGGTGCTCCAAGGCAGCTTTTCCGACAGCGAAGGCGCCTTTCATCGGGGCGATGTCGAGGCCGCGCATGACGCGATCGACCATCAGCCCATCGCCGGCGCCGGTGCGCCCTGCATCTGCCTGGCCGCCACCGACGCGCCTCTGCGCTTCCATGCCCTGGTGCCGCGCCTTCTGCAGCCGATCTTCCGGATCTGAGAGATGGAGTTCGCGGGCAGCCGTATCTGGATCATCGGTGCCAGCGCCGGGATCGGCGCGGCGCTCGCCCGCGCCCTGGCCGGGCGCGGCGCGCAGCTCATCCTGTCGGCGCGCGACGGTGATGCCCTGGCATCCCTGGCGGCAGACTGCGCCGGTGCGCGGGTCGAACCGCTGGATCTCGCGCAACCGGGCGCACTGGCGGCCCTGACCGCCCGTCTGGCGGAAGAGACGCCGCTCGATGCGGTGATCTGCACCGCCGCACTCTATGAGCCCGGCAGGGTCGAGGATATCGACCCGGTGCAGGTGGAAGAGATCGTGCGGGTCAATGTCCTGGGCGCGTTTGACGTCGCGCGCCTCTGTCCGGCCATTCTGCGCGATGGCGGGCAACTGGTGTTGTTCGGATCGGTGGCGGGCTATCTTGGCCTTCCGGGCGGACAGCCCTACTCGGCGACCAAGGCGGCCGTGAACAATCTGGCCGAAACCCTGGTGGTCGAACTGGCACCCCGCGTCCATGTGCGGCTTGTCTGCCCGGGCTTCGTTCGCACGCGCCTGACAGAGAAGAACCGCTTTGCCATGCCGGCAATCATCACCCCCGACGAGGCGGCAGAGGCCGTTCTGCGCGGCATGGGGCGGCACGGTTTCGAGATCCACTTCCCACGACGCTTCACGCTGGCGATGAAACTCTTGCGTATCCTGCCCTATGGCCTGTCGCTGCGCCTGACGCGGCGTCTGGGCTGAGACTCAGGCCAGACGCCCCGACATCACGGCGACCCCGGCCCAGGCTGAAAAGCCGGTCAGCACCGTGCCCCAGATCGAATCCACGATCACCTGTTCCCAGGACCAGGCTGCAAGGGTGGCATAGTTGGTCATCTCGTAGGTGCCATAGCAGAGAAGGCCCAGCACCATGCCCCCTATAAGGGCCTGCATGGGATCAGCGGCCTTGAGCGCGGGCCAGGACACCATCCACAACAGGCCCGCGACATAGACGAGATAGAACAGCGCCGCAGGACCCAGCCGCAAGGGCTCGGCCAGCAGATCGCCGACATGGCGCTCGAATATCGGCCGAATGAGAAACTTGATGCCCAGAAAGTCGAGGCCGAGGAACACCCCTGCCGTGAGAAGATAAAGGGTTCCCGCTTGCATCATCGCACGCCGCTCCAGTCTCGTCAGAAATCTCTCTCTGCCCTCCATACGGCGGCAAACGGGCGTCAGATCACTCGCGCCCGCAGAAAAGGCATCATGACGTTCCGGCTGCCGCCACCCCACGCCGCACCTCTCCCGGCCTGAAGACGTTCGGATATCAGACCCATTCCCTCCGCTAAGTGCCCTCGCGAAGGCGCTCCCCCGCTGTGGAGGTATCCCGAATTTTCCTTTGCTGTCTAAGGGTGCCGGGATGGGGTGAGCACTGGTCGCCGCGCCAAAGGGGGCTGAAGCGAGCTCCAGGGCGGATATTCTCCGGACCTCTCGACAGCGTGGAGTCGTAGTGGCTTTTCTCGCTGGATCGAGCACAAGCGGCGGCACCTTGCACCTGTCACTGGCGAGCTCGGGCTTCATGACCGCCTCGACGCGCAGGACGTTCAGCCAGCGCAGGTCCAGATGCGCCCGGTCTGGCACCACGTCGATCTGCGTGGTTGGCTTCGAAGGTGGCGGAGCCTTACCACCTGCACCGGTCCCGGAGATCGGGAGCGGCACGGGGCCTCGCCGAGGACCTTGAGATCACGGAGAAGGCCAATGATCTCCGACGCCAGATGTTGGGACCGGCCACTCGCCGCCCTCACGCTCGCAACGAGCTTGCTGAGCGGCGGCGCGACGGGGGCCCTGATGGCAGCGGGCCGGGGCAGGTCCGCCGGTCGGCGGGCACAGCCGGCGTTACAGGGCGTGGGCGGCGGCAGCGCCGGTTTGTTGCCGCAGAACGCCGCGATTGTGGAAATGCTCGCCGACCATGCGGTGACGCGGGCACCGCGGCGAAACACCTTGTCATCCCGCTGAGGCTCGTCTCGTGGGGCTTGGATGCGTCCGGATCAGAAGAGAGCCAGACGCACCGCCTGGCGGAGTTCGGGATGCAGTATCCAGTAGCCCGCATCTTCCTCCTTTGCTTTCGCTCCCCGGAAACCAAGGAGGGCGGTGCCTTCCGAAGCGCCTGGAGTGTCGCCAGCCTGAACATCACCTGAAAGATACTCGGCGATCAGCAAGCCCGTCGCCATGAAGGATCTGTTGGCCGAAGCCTCGGACTTGTACCCGGCGGCGCTTGCCATGCGGGCGTCCGTCAGCCCGTCCTCGCCCGCCAGCGACAGGGCTGTGAGCATCGCATATTGCGGGCCGGACAGGGTGACCTGACGGATCGCTTCAACATATTCCTCGACGCTCGGAACGCCGATGCCTGTCTGCTGATCCCCGCGCCGTTCTCCCGTCCTGCGATGTTCGCGCGCGTCGATGACGTTGTGCAACGCGGCGATAGCTTCCTCTTCCGTCGCGCCCGTTGCCTCGGCGATCATGCCGCGGGCCTTCGCTGGAGGCTTCGGAAACGCCCGTGCGACGAAGGTTCCCGCAAGCCAGCCCGACTTGATCTGGTATCGGCCGTGCGCTCCCACGAGAATGGCGGGCGACGCACTCGGCTTGGCAGTCTTCTTCTGCTTCTTTGTCATATCTTTGAACAGCTTATGGTCTGTGTCGACGAGGCTTGCCGAATTCGATTGTGCCATTGGGGATCCTCTCCTGAATGTTCTGTATCATGCTCGGCGGAGTTCGGAACCCGTTGCGAGCCGTCGGGCTTCGGCGAATGAAATGAGGCTTCGGCTGCGTTCATCCCGCAGGGCGAGCCGCGCGCACCGCAGATATTCCCCAAGCGTCAGCCGCCGGGCCTCGGCGAGGATTTCTTCATCGCGTAGAACCTCCGGCGGACGGTAGAATGGAATTCGGCTGGCAAGGTAATGGCGTGGTGCCCGCCGATGTTTGCCGTGATCCAGCCGAGACCCGACGCCCGGTCGCGACGCAATGCGCCGTGGAGGGCGGCGTCCCGCACTGACCAGTCGGCGTCGCGGTGCCAGGATGTCTCTTCGATCTGGTGCTGGACATGGAACGGCGACAAGCCGGTCGAGGCTGTCAGCAGCATCATGGAAAGATGAACGAACAACAGGACCGCCACATCGGTTCGCAACGCGCGTGGCCACGATCGCCAGCCGGACCGCGGGAGTACACCGCCCTGCGTCATGGGGCGTCAGCGTCATAATGCCGATGATGCGGCGCGCCGGGTCATTCCGGCGCGTGTCGCGGCAGAACGATGCGTGCCCGCCATCGTGCGCGATCATGCAGGGGCGCACGAGGAATACCGCGTTCGCCGGCAGGGCAGGACCGAGATCTGAAGGCTGATGGCCAATGCCATCCATGACCCTGTGATCAGCGCGGCAAAGGGACTGGAGGTTGCCGCCAAGTCGAAGCGACTTCGCGTCAGGGGTGGAGTTCGGCAGGCCGCACAGCAGTGCTCCCGCCGAGCCTTGATGTCCCGCGACGCAGCCGGAATGGGTTCGGACGGATTGCGCATGCGGTTGGTCTGAGCAACCGGGTCCGGGTGCCAGTGAGGCACCCGGCACAGGGCAGGTCAGGCGAGCACGAGATTGGTCGCGCTTTCGCGACCGTCACGGCCCCGCTCGACGTCGAAGGTCACCTTCTGCGCGTCGGAAAGGCCAGCCAGACCGGCACGTTCGACGGCGGAGATGTGGACGAACACGTCCTTGCCGCCCGTCTCAGTTTCGATGAAGCCGAAGCCCTTTTGGGCATTGAAAAATTTCACGGTGCCATTGGCCATATCCGTGGTCTCCTGTTCAAATGCTGCCCACGTGATGCGGCAGCCCGGCAAAGTCAGACTGAATCGATCAACTGAAAGCCGGATGAACGGAAGCAGCGGTTCGAAGCGAACAACGATGGCACGACAGACATGCGCCTTCTGGGGCCGACATACAAGGGCTGTTGCGCCATATCGTGAAATTCCTCTCTCGGCGATGGTTGGCGATCCTGCGTCATTGACAAGCCCCCGACGCCTCCCCATGTACAGAACGCGTTATCGCTCTGCCGCGTGAGCAGGCGGGATTACATCCGCCCCCGGCCGTGACGCATCGTTTTCCCACATCACGAAGGGGGGAGGCCGCCCAAGGCGGCTCCGGGCACAATACGGTGCCGGAGTGCTCGTCCCGGGTGCACCCCGACTTAACGGGCGCGTTGCTTCGACGGGAGCGGACGCCAGGCCCGGCCAAGGATTGACATGACGTTCACTGAACTCGGGCTGAACGCCCGGATGGTCTCGCGGCTCGATGCCCTGGGGCTCACAGAGCCGACCCCTATCCAGGAGCAGGCCATCCCGCACGCGCTGCAAGGCCGCGACATCCTGGGGATCGCCCAGACCGGAACCGGCAAGACCGCCGCCTTCGGCATTCCACTGATCGTCTCCCTGTCGAAACGGCAGGACCGCCCCGTGCCGCACTCGGCCCGCGGTTTGGTGCTCGCACCCACGCGGGAACTGGCGGGCCAGATCGTCCGGAGCCTGCAGGGATTGACGGCAGATCTCCGCATCACGCTCGTGGTCGGCGGCAAGTCGATCAAGGCGCAGGCCGATAGGCTTGCGCGCGGCACCGACATCCTCGTGGCGACGCCGGGCCGGCTGATCGACCTGATGGAGCGCCGGGCCATCGACCTCGGCATGACACGGTTCCTGGTCCTCGACGAGGCCGACCAGATGCTCGACATCGGCTTTGCCCCTGCACTGCGCCGTATCGCACTGATGCTGGCCAAGGACAGACAGACCATGATGTTCTCGGCCACGATGCCGAAGGCGATGACGGAATTGTCCCGCCACTATCTCGACAAGCCCATCCGCGTCGAGGTTTCGCCGCCGGGCAAGGTCGCCGACAAGGTGGCTCACAGCGTCCATTTCGTCGCGAATGAGCAGAAGCAGGATCTTCTGATCGCATTGCTGAACGGGCACCGCGACGACCGCGCGCTCGTCTTTTCGCGCACCAAGACCGGTGCCGAGCGGCTGATGAAGCAGCTCGATCGCGCCGGATTCGCGACCACGTCGATCCACGGCAACAAGAGCCAGGGGCAACGGGATCGGGCCATTGCGGCCTTCAGGGCCGGATCGGTGCGCGTGCTGGTCGCGACGGATGTCGCGGCCCGCGGCATCGACATCCCCGGTGTCGGCCATGTCTACAACTACGACCTGCCGAACGTGCCAGAAAACTACGTGCACCGGATCGGGCGGACGGCCCGCGCCGGCCAGAGCGGTCGCGCGATTGCGTTCTGCGCCGCCGATGAAGTGGCAGAGTTCAAGGCCATCGAAAAGGTGCTCGGCGCCCGCGTCGAGATCGCCGGCGGCCGTCCCTGGGATGCGATGAACGGCGCGTCGACACCGCAGAAGAAGCGACGGCCGCGCCGGCGCCCGGCGGGACGTTCGGACCGGATGGCGGCGTGACCGCAGCCTGCGGCAATCCGGGGCCGGAGGACAGAGCGCGCGCTGCACCGGCGACCCGGACAAGCTTTCGCAGCGTGGCGGCGCTGTCTCCGCAGGAGGATAGGCGAATGAACAGTCCCGAATGGCGCAAGCCCGGCATCCATGGTGCCCTGACGGGCGCCGATTTTCGCGGCCGCGTGGGCTTCACCGGGGGCGGCCCGGCGACTGGGCCGGGCGCCGAGGCGCCGGACCGAGACATCGCGCAGGCGTGCCTGGCGTCGCTGGACGGCGTCATGCCACGCCGGCTCCCCGAAGCCGCGGCGGACAAGGGATGAGCAGGTTCATCGCGACAGTCAGAGAGCTGCGCTCGAGGCCGAGCCTAGGCAGACTGGTGATCGCGGCTGGCGGCCTGCTCGCCGTCCTGGCGTTTCCGGTCCTCGCGCAGAACGGCACTGGCCCGGTGCCGGACCACGCCGAAGCACGGAACTATGGCGGGGGTTGGGACTGCGCGCTCGGGTTCCGTGTGAAGGGTGGGGAGTGCGTCGCCGTCGAAATCCCGGAGAATGCCTATGCAACGGGGCGGTCCTACGGTTCGGGTTGGGAATGCCAGCGCGGATACGAAGAAGCAGGAGACACGTCCTGCAAGGCAATCCCGGTGCCCGAGCATGCCTTCCTGCAATCCTCCGGCTACGACTGGCAGTGCGAACGCGGATACTGGCAGGATCGCGAGACATGCGTTCCCATCGTTCTGCCGGACAATGCCTATCTCACGGACGACACCGCAGGCTCCGGCTGGGCCTGCGCGCGCGGTTTCACCGCCATGGCCGGCACCTGCGAGCCGATTGCGGTTCCCGAGAACGGCTATCTCACCAATGCGGACTACGGCGACAAATGGGCTTGCGAGCGGGGCTTCTTCGAAATCGATGGACGCTGCGACCCTGTGGCGCTTCCCGAGAACGCGTATCTCGACCCGGCATCCTACGGGCCGGGTTGGCGCTGCGAGCGCGGATTTGAACCCATCGACAATGCCTGCATCCGGATCGAGCTTCCGGCAAACGCGCATCTCGATCAATCCGGAAACCGTTGGCGCTGCGATCCCAGCTTTCAACTCGCGAACGGGGAGTGCAGTCCTGAACGATAGGGCACCACGATCAGACCACGGCGACGCGCTTGCAGCCGAATGCGGATCGCATTCCGCCTGCCACAGCCGACGCCACTCCTCGCCATGCTGAACGGGCTCCACTCGCACGTCAGCAATCCGGAGGGTGCACGCGGCTGGTGGCGCCGACAGAAGACTTCACCTTGTCCTCCCATGGGATCCCCCTCCATTACGCTCGACCGGATAGGGGGGAGGCGCCCAATGCCGCGGCAGGCAGTCGAGGATCTGCCCCTCGAGCGGCCGGACGAAAAGGGGGCTGTCGATGCTGCGCGGACCCGGATCGCGGTCGTGGAGAAGAGGAGGTTTCTTCTCGATCGTTGCGCGGCGGCGCCCGAGGCCGGGGATGAACGCCTTCAGAAATTCATCAGGCGTGCCCTCGGCGGCATGGACCGACTGAGAGAACGCGGGGAGCGGAAATGACGATCAAGTCTGTGGACATCGAATTCGGGCCAATCAGGGCGACGGCCGACATTGCCGCCGAGCGCTTCTGCCTGAGATGCCGATCGACCTTCTGGAGCGAAGGGTTCGGCGAGCGGATATGTTCCCGCTGCAAGGGGACAGCGGCCTGGCGCTCGGCTGTCTCCGAGAGCAGCGGACACGGCTCGCGTCGCGCCGGCGGACGGTCATAAGAGGTTTTCCCGATGCCATCCGTCACGATCATCCACGAGACCGACTATCATTATCGAACCGCGGTTGCACTTGGGCCGCACCGGCTGATGCTGCGTCCGCGGGAAACGCGGGACCTCAGCCTGACGTCCTTCAACCTCGAGATCAGTCCCGAGCCCCGCATCGACTGGTCGCATGACGTTGCCGGCAACGCGATCGCGACGGCACAGTTCGACACGAGGACGGAGCTGCTTTCGATCCGGTCGCGCACATGTGTGGATCTGCGCGCACCGGCTTGGCCCGTCTTCCCGATCGCCGCCGCCGCCGCATCCTACCCGTTCGTGTACACCCCCGACGACTGGACCGATCTCGGCGCCCTGGCCATACCACAATATGCGGATGATGCGGGGCGGCTGTCGCAGTGGGTCGAACGGTTTGTCATGGTACGGCCGACGGACACGCTCTCCTTGCTGAAGGACATCAGCAACGGGATAACCGCCAGGATCTCCTATCAGAGCCGGGAGACCGAGGGCACACAGGGGCCGCTCGAGACCCTAGACCGGGGTTGGGGGTCCTGCCGCGACTTCGCCGTGTTGTTCGCCGAGGCCGCCCGGACGCTTGGCTTCGGCGCGCGACTGGTCTCGGGCTACCTCTTCGATCCGGAAGGCGAGAGGACAGGTTCGGCGGCGACCGGCTCCACCCATGCCTGGGTCGAGATCTTCATCCCCGGCGCAGGCTGGATCGCCTTCGACCCGACCAACCGCGCCATGGGCTCGGCCAACCTGATCCCGGTTGCTGTGGCCCGGCGTATGGCTCAGGTCTCGCCGGTGAGCGGCAGCTTTCACGGAATGCCGTCGGACCTGCTGGCGCTCGATGTCCGGGTCACCGTCTCTCAAGCCTGAGCTTCGGAACATGGGGCCGGGTCCTGTCACGCCGCCTTTGGGGCACGGATTGCCCCCCCCGGATCCTCCAGGCAACGCGCCACTTCGCAAGACCTGACGAGACCTGACGCGCAAGCGTCCGCGGATGGCCGATGGCGCCTCTTTCAGGCCTGCGATACGTTGGACAGACCGGAAAAACCCCGATAAGCGATGCAACAACTCGGATTCATACGTTTGACCCCATGACCGGTATACGAGACGAGATCGGCCTGATGTGGCGGGTCAGCCCCGACATGATGTGCATCCTCGACCACGAGGGGCGCTTCAGTTCGGTCAATCCGGCCTGGCAGACGACGCTGGGCTGGTCCGAGGCAGAGATGGTGGGGCAGTCCTACTGGACGTTCGTCCACCCCGATGACGTCGCGCGTTCGGCCGAGGCCTTCGAGATCCTCGTCGCGGGCCAGCCGGTCCTCAGCTTCGAAAACCGCTACAGGACGGCAGACGGCAGCTATCGCTGGCTGTCCTGGAACGCCGTGCCTGACCGTGACCTCTTCTTCTGCACGGTGAGAGATGTGACCGATGCCAAGGGCAACGTGGACATCATCGCCGCCCAGGACAGCGAAGCCGCGTTGCGGGATGAGTTCTTGGCGGTGCTGGGGCACGACCTGCGCAATCCGGTCACTGCATTCGGCGCCGGCCTGAGGTTGCTGCGCCGTCAGGACAGCTCTCACGCGACCAGTGAAATCTTGCGCCAGATGCAGGGCAGCGTCGCGCGCATGTCCGAGCTCATCGAGAACCTGATGGATCTGGCCCGTGTGCGTCTGGGCGACGGCCTGAAACTGGAAGCGACATCCACCGGCGGCCTTGCCAGCGAGCTTGCGCAGGTCGTCGAGGAAATGCAGGTCATCGCACCCGAGACCGAGTTCGTCCTCGAGGCCGCGCTGGACTGCGAGGTGCACTGCGATACCGCGCGAATCAAGCAGGTCCTGTCGAACCTGATGGGCAACGCCCTGATCCACGGTGCGCGGGGCGAACCGGTGCGGATCTCGGCGTGCACCAGTGAAGAGCGGCTCATGATCTCCGTCACCAATGGCGGCGCGGCCATCCCCGAGGCAAATATGGAGCGGTTGTTCCAGCCGTTCTACCGCGGCGAGGCGCATCAGAGCCCCCAGGGGCTCGGTCTCGGCCTCTACATTGCGCACCAGATCGCCGAGGCGCACGGGGGCGTCATCAAGGTCACCTCCGAGCCGGGCCGGACCTGCTTCACGCTCGACATCCCGCTGGTGCCGGACCGGGCGGCTTCGGAACAGCCCTGACAGCGATCCCTCTCCGACCCTCCATCTGTCCGGCGGGTTTGGGGCGGGGCGGCGCCCTCCCGGTGCGCGACAAACGCCCGCGCTGTCGGAAACGGCCCTGCTTGTGGCGCTGTGGCCGCAGAAGCATTGTGCCGATCCCGGCAAAGGCTCACATGGTAGGATCAGACCAGCGTCGGAAGGGGCGGATTGTGGGCGGTATACTGTTGGGAGTCTGGGCGCTGCTGCTCGGCATCGTCCTGATCATGCTGGGCAACGGCATGCATTTCACCCTGATCGGCCTGCGCGGCGGGCTGGAGGGGTTTTCCTCCGCCGAGCTCGCCATCGTCACCTCCGGCTATTTCATGGGCTTCCTGTCGGGGGCGCGCTACGCGCCGGTCCTGATCCGGCGCGTCGGCCATGTCCGCGTCTTCGCCGCGCTGGGCAGCTTCATGTCGGCCGCGCTGATCTCCTTTCCGCTGCTGACCGATCCGATCGCCTGGACCCTCCTGCGGCTGCTCATCGGCTTCTGCATGTCGGGGATCTACGTCACCGCCGAGAGCTGGCTGAATGCGGCATCGACCAACGAGACCCGCGGCAAGGTCCTGTCGGCCTACATGATTGCCCAGACCGTCGGGATCATCGGCGCCCAGGGGCTGCTCACCCTCGGCGATGCCGGCACCTCCGTCCTCTTCATCGGCGCCTCGATCCTCGTCTCGATCTCCTTCGCGCCGATCCTTCTCTCCGCGAGCCCGACGCCCGTGACCGAGATCGCCCGCCCGATGACGCTGCGCCGCCTGTTCGCGAGCTCGCCGCTCGCCACGGTGGGGATCTTCCTGCTCGGCAGCATCTTCGCGACACAGTCGGGCATGGGCGCGGTCTTCGGCACGCAGATCGGCATGTCGGCGGACCGCGTCGCGCTCTTTGTCGCGACGCTCTTTGCCGGCGCGCTCGTGCTGCAATACCCGATCGGCTGGCTCTCGGACCGGATGGACCGGCGCAAGCTGATCTTCGGGGCCGCCGTCGTCGGGGCGGGGGCCTGCGCGCTCGGCTTTGCGGGCGGCGGCCGCCTGGAGTTCATGCTGGTCTCCGCCTTCGTCGCAGGCGGGGTCGCAACGCCGCTCTACGCCCTGTTCCTCGCCTACACCAATGACTTCCTCACCTTCGAGGAAATGCCCGCCGCATCCGGCGGGCTCGTCTTCACCTTCGGCCTCGGAGCGATCACCGGTCCGCTGGTGACCGGCTGGGTCATGGAGCACTTCGGGCCCTTTGCCTTCTGGCTGGTGCTCTGCGTCACCTTCATCGCCATCGCGCTCTACGCCCTCTACCGGATGACACAGCGCTCCGGCGCGCCGGTGGAATCGACCGAAAGCTATCTCGGCGTCCTGCCGACGGCCTCGCCGGTCGCGGTCGAAGCCGCCGGCACATGGTCCGCCGAAGAAGCCGAGGCCAACAGGCAGGAGGCCGAAGCCGACATCTGAGGCGAGAGGCCGGCCCGCCATCTGCCGGCGGTCTCTCGCGCTCCGTCAGGTGTCTCACCCGGTTGGCATGCCAGCCGTGGCAGGGCCACGAGCGGCGCGCAGAGCGGCCCGCCGACGGTCGGATCTGCTTGCCGGGATCCCCCGAGCGCTGATGTCTCTGGGCCCTGTCACGGGGGCACAGGACCCTGCGAGGGTGACACCCCGCAAATGCTCGAGAAGCCGCGACATGTCGACCGGCCCGGCGCCGAATTTGATACAGGGCTGGAAGCAGTCATCGGCCGCTTGGCCATGTTTCAGGGCTCCCTTCTGATCGGTCGCGAAACGAACGACCCGCACCATGGTGCGCCCGCCATTTCCCTTCCTGATCGCCATGGGGGCTGGACTCGGCGGCGCAGTCGTGGCGTCGCGCTTGTCGGCAAGCGGCTGCGTTCCCGCAAAGGATGGGGCAGGGGGCGGCCGGAATGAACCATGCCGCCTTCGTCACCTCGTGCTGATCGGCAACGTCGCCATGCCCGATGGCGCTGGCCCGACGCCGCATGAAGCTCTGCGCGGTGCGGCGGCGTCAGGAAAGGCCTGGCTGAAGTCCGGGCCGGCCTTGCCCGAGGCGTTTACCGGCCAGGCCGGTGGATCAGGCGCGTTGCGCGGGAGGGCGACAGCATGTGGCACCTCCGGCGGCGCGGATGTCTCCGCCCGGACCGGCCCGCCGCAGATCCTGCATATGGCTTGTGCATACGATGTGCATGCGTTGTGCATCGGGCCTCAGCCCCAAGCGAAGCCGATCTTGGTGAGGGCCGCGCCGCCGATCCGCGTCGTCGAACGCGCGACCTCCCGCCCGCCGAGGGCCCGGTAGAACCGGCAGCCGAGCTCGTTCGTCGCCAGCGACCAGACCATCAGCCGTGTGAGCCCGCGAGCCACAAGCTTCCGTCTCGCCTCGACAAAAAGGTGCTCGCCGAGACCCGCGCCATGGAATTCCGGCGAAAGGTAGAGCTCGTAGATTTCTCCCGTCGCCTTCCAGCTCCGCGGTCGCAACGGCCCGAGCCGCGCATAGCCCGCAATGCGCCCGTCAAGCTCCAGAAGGAGCACCGAAGCCCCCCGCCGATGGATATGCCGCCACCACCGCGGCCCCCGACTCCCGATCATCCGCTCCAGCGCCCGGCCCGGAATGATCCCGGCATAGGCATACCGCCAGGCCTCGCGGTGCAGTGCGGCGAGTGCGCTCGCATCCTCGGCAGTGGACCAGCGTGTGGTGATCATGGCGGGGTCTCCCCTCGGAAGCAGCCGTATCCCGCCAATGGTAGCGCAGATTGCCCGCCGTGTCGCTCGGCCATTTGGCCTGGTTCTGGGCGCGCTTTCGCCGATCCTGTCTGCCCCCTCGCGCAGGACTTTCGGATGGTTGACAGATATGCAAATATAACACACCTCCAGACTCAAGAAATTTTCCTTGCTGACCGTGGCATTTTCGCCACGATTGAATGAAACGGGGAGGGCAATGAGCGAGATCAATACGGAGATGCGGCCCGGGATGCGCGCAAGGACGGCGCGGCCCAAGTTGCACAGGGTCATTCTGCTCAATGACGACTATACGCCGCGGGAATTCGTGGTGAGTGTGCTTGCCTCGATCTTCCGCATGACGCGTGCCCAGGCGCAGGATGTGATGCTTACGGCGCACAAGCGCGGGGTCTGCGTCGTGGGTGTCTTCACGCGCGACGTCGCCGAGACGAAAGCGGTGCAAGGCACCGAGATGGGGCGCCGGGAGGGCTATCCGCTCACCTTCACAACCGCGCCCGAGGACTGAGCCGACAGCGGCGCCAGTAAGGGAAAGATCACATTTTCGCGGGAAACCACAGGAGGATCCTGCGGTTTTTGGTGTTTTCTCGTATGCTCTGCGCGATTTGACCAGTCCGCCGCCCTTGGCGCAAGGAAACTAGTGCATGCGTTTCGTGACCCGGAGCCTCGTCGGGCTCGCCCTTTTCGTGGTGACCCTGGGGCTCCTGGGCATGGCGGTACAGTCTGTCCGCGGCGCGCTGGCCGAGCGCGAGGCTGCGGCGGGGCAGCGCCGACCGGCGACCGAGCGGGTGTTCTCGGTCAATGTCGCCCGGCTCGGGCCGGAGACAGTGCGCCCCACGCTCGTGGCCTATGGCGATCTCCGGAGCGCCGTTCAGCTCGAGTTGCGTGCCGCCGCCGAGGGAACGCTGCTCGAACTCGCTCCGGGCTTTCGCGATGGCGGGCGGGTGCAGGCGGGCGAGACGATCTTCCGTATCGATCCCGCCGAGTTCGAGGCGGAGCTCGCGCTGGCCGAAAGCGATCTCGAGGATGCCCGTGCCGAGGAGGAGGAGGCCCGCATCGGCCTGCGGCTTGCACGCGAAGAACTCGCGGCCTCCGAGCGGCAGCAGGCCCTGCGGCAGCAGGCGCTCGACCGCGCGCAAAGCCTGCAGGGCCGGGGAGTTGGCACCGCAGCCGATATCGAGACCGCCCAGCTCGCCCTTGCGGCCTCCGATCAGATCCTCACCGGCCTCCGGCGGGAGGTGGCCGAAGGCGAGGCCCGGATCAACCGGGCCGAGATTGCGCGCCGCCGTGCGGCCATCGCCCGCGACGAGGCGGCGCGGATGCTCGCCAACACCCGGGCGGTAGCGCCCTTCGACGGGCTGCTTGCCGATGTCGATGCCGTGCTCGGGCGCCGGGTCTCGGTAAATGAAAAGCTCGGCCTCCTGCTCGACCCGGCGGCGCTCGAGGTGGCCTTCCGGGTCTCGAACGCCGAGTTCGCACGGATCTCGAAGCCTTCCGGCGATCTGCTGCCGCTCGATGTCGAGGCAAGCCTCCGGCTCGGTGGCGAGGAAGTGTCGGTGCCGGGGCACCTCGACCGGACCGGCGCGGCGTCGGGTTCCGGGCAAAGCGGGCGGCTCGTCTACGCGCGGCTCTCCCCGGAAGTGCCGGGGCCCCTGCGTCCAGGTGATTTCCTGACCGTGCGGGTGTCCGAGCCGCCGCTCGCCGATGTGGCGCTGGTGCCCGCCGCGGCGCTCGATCCGGCGGGGCGCATCCTTCTCGTGGGCGAGGACGACCGGCTCGAGGTGGCGGCTGTCCGTATCCTGCGCCGCCAGGGCAATGACGTGGTGATCGGCGGAGCGCCCTTCGGGCGGCTCTACGTCACCGCGCGCCAGCCCCAGCTCAGCTCTGGTGTCAGGGTGAAGCCGGTGATGGGCGAAGCGGCGGCGGCCCGTGCCGGGCGCGACGCTGGCGCGCTCGTGCCGCTCTCGCCGGAGATGCGTACTCGCCTGCTCGCCGCGGTCGAGCGGGATGCCGGGCTTGCCCCCGAACTCAAGGCCCAGTTTCTCTCGGTTCTTGCGGCTGAACAGGTGCCGCAGGTGATCCTGGAGCGCATCGAGGCCGGGGCGCGGGGGGGCTGAGGCGATGGCGCTCGGAACACGGGTCCGGACGGCCGGGGCAGGGCTCTTTGCCTATTTCGCCCGCCATCCGACCGCGGCGAACCTGCTCATGGTGCTCATGCTGGTCTCCGGTCTCATCGCCGGCAGCCTGATCCGCAGCCAGTTCTTTCCCGATGTGGTCATCAACACCGTCACCGTGAAGGTGAAATGGCAGGGCGCGGGCCCCGAGGACGTCGATCAAGCCATCATCGCGCTGCTCGAGCCTGCGCTCATGGCTGTGGACGGGGTGGAGAGCAGCGAGGCGTCGGCGACCGCGGGCTGGGCGACGATCGAGCTCGAGTTCGAGCCCGGCTGGGACATGAGCCAGGCTCAGGCGGATGTGGAAAGCGCCGTCGCCGGGGTCACCAACCTGCCCGAGAGCGCCGAGGATCCGCGCATCAACCGACGGCAATGGAACGACCGGGTGACGGACGTGCTGATCTGGGGGCCTGTGCCGGTGGAGCAGCTCGGCCGCTACGCTGACGAGTTCATTGCCCGGCTCTACGGGGAGGGCATGACCCGGACGGTGCTCCGCGGCCTCACCGCGCCGGTGATCCGCGTCGCGGTGCCGGAGTCAGAACTCGTGCGGCAGGGCGTGTCGCTTCGGGAGATCGCCGGCACGATCGAGAGCGCCGTCGCGGGCAGCCCGGCGGGCGAGCTCGATGCCGATGCCGCGCGGCTCCGGGCCGGCAGCGAGCGGCGCGAGGCCGAGGAGATCGGCGCGATCGTGCTCCGGCGCTCGGCCGATGGCGGCGAGGATCTTCTGGTCCGCGATGTCGCGGCGGTGACCGAGGATGGCGCCGATGCGGGCAGGGCCTATTTCCGCGATGGGCTGCCCACGGTGATGATCCGGGTGAACCGCAATGCGAAGGGCGATGCCATCGCCATGCAGCAGAAGGTGGCGGCAATCGCGGCGGATCTGGCCGAGACCCTGCCCGCGGGGGTCAAGATCGAGCTCGTCCGCACCCGCGCCGAAGAGATTACCAACCGGCTCGACCTCCTGCTTCGGAACGGCGTCCTCGGGCTTGCTCTGGTCGTGGGGCTGCTCTTCCTCTTTCTCGATGTCCGCACCGCGATCTGGGTCGCGGCAGGGATCCCGGTGGCGATGGCGGCGGCGGTCGCCATGATGTACGGGCTCGGCATCACGCTCAACATGATGTCGCTCTTCGGGCTGATCCTTTGCCTCGGGCTCGTCGTCGATGACGCGATCGTCGTGGCCGAACACGCCGACTGGCGGCACCGGCACCTGCGTGAGGCCCCCGCTGCCGCCGCCGAGAACGCGGCGCGGAGCATGGCGCTGCCGGTCTTCTCGGCCATGCTCACCACCGTCATTGCCTTCTTCGGCCTGACGACGATCGGCGGGCGGTTCGGCGAGCTCATTGCCGACATCCCGGTGACCGTGATCGTGGTGCTGCTCGCAAGCCTCGCCGAGTGTTTCCTGATCCTGCCGCATCACCTGGCCGGCACGCTCGGGCAGGGTGCGCGCCTCGAGTGGCTGAACGGACCGAGCAGGGCCTTCAACCGCCGTCTCGACGTCTTCCGCCTCCGCATCTTCATGCCCTTCGTCGCCTGGGTGGTGCGGTTGCGCTATCCGGTCGTGGCTGCCTGTGTGCTGCTGCTCGCGCAGTCGGCGGCGATGTTCATCCGGGGTGACGTGGTCTGGCGCTTCTTCGCTCCGCCGGAGCAGGGTTCCGTCACAGGCAACATCGCCATGTTGCCCGGCACCACGCGGGAGGAGACGATGGGCATGGTGCGCGAGCTCGAGCGCGCGACCTTCGCGGTGAACGCGCGCTTTGCCGAGGAATATGGCCGCGCGCCCGTCACCGCCGTCATCACCCAGATCGGCGGGACGACCGGGCGCGGCCTTCCGGGCGATGATGCGAAGGACCCGGACGAGCTCGGCGGCATCGACATTGAGCTCATCGATCCGGATTTCCGGCCTTATTCCGGCTCGCTCTTCCTTCAGGCGCTGGAGCAGGAGGTGCGCCGGCTGCCGATGATCGAGACGCTGAGCTTCCGCAGCTGGGGGAGCGGCCCCGAGGGCGATGCGCTCGACGTGAGCTTCTACGGTCCTGATGCCCGGGTTCTGAAGCAGGCCGCCGAGACGCTCAAGGCGGCGCTCGCACCTGCGGCGATCGTGACGGGGCTCGAGGATACGCTCTCCTACGACAAGACCGAGCTGATCCTCGAGCTTACACCGCTCGGCGAACGACTCGGCTTCTCGCTCGAGGCCATCGGGGCCGAGCTCTATGGCCGGTTGAGCGGCATCGAGGCGGCGGAGTTCGCCGCCGGGCCCCGCACGGCGACGGTGCGCGTGACGCTGCCCGAGGCGGAGCAGACCGCCGACTTCCTGAGCCGGACCCGGCTGCGGGCTCCCGATGGCGCCCAGGTGCCGCTTGAGGACATCGTCAGCGTGCGGAGCCAGCTCGGATTCTCGAGCCTCCGGCGCGAGAATGGCCAGCGGGTGGTCGAGGTGACGGGTGACATTGACGACAGCGACCCCGCCGCCGCGGCGGAGCTCGTGCGGCGGATTGACGGCGAGATCCTGCCGCGCATCGCCGAGCGCTTCGGGGTCGAATACCATTTCGGCGGGCTTGCCGAGCAGGAACGCAGCTTCCTGAGTGAGGCCATGGTCGGCTTCGCACTCTGCCTCGTCGGGATCTACCTCACGCTTGCCTGGATCTTCGAGAGCTGGGTGCGCCCGCTGGTCGTAGTCGCGATCATTCCCTTCGGCGTCATCGGCACCATCTGGGGGCACTGGCAATGGGGGCTCGCGCTGTCGGTCTTCACGGTGGTGGGGTTGATCGGGATGACGGGCATCATCATCAACAATGCCATCGTGCTGGTCGCGACGCTCGATGCCCATGGTGCGCGCCGGGCGACGGTCCCGGCGGTGGTGGCGGCCGCGGGGGATCGCCTGCGGCCGATCCTGCTCACGACGCTGACGACGGTTCTGGGCCTCGCACCGCTGCTTTTCGAGCGGAGCTCGCAGGCACTCTTCCTCAAGCCCACCGTGATCACGCTCGTCTACGGGCTCGGGATCGGCGGCGCGCTGGTGCTCATCCTCGTGCCTGCCCTTGTGGTCATCGAACGCGACATCGCGCTCTCGCTCCATGCCCTGCGGCGCGCGTTGCGGGTCGGGCAGCGGGGAAAGCGGTTCGCCCGCGCGCTTCGCCTCGCGGCTCTCGCCGGGCTCGGCTGGCTTGCGCTCACCCTCGGGCCGCATCTTTTCGGGGGCAGAGGGCTCGGTGACCTGCTCGCGGGCGAACTGCCCTGGCTCGGCTCCGGCGCCGGGGCGCTGGCACTGCTCGTCGCGGGATTTGTGCTGGCAATCGGCCTCTTCGCGCTCTTCGCCGCACGTGGACGCCCGGGCGGCCGGACCTGAGGCTCGGGAGAGTTCTTCGCCGTCGTCTGGCGTGAAAAAGGCGCAGGCCTCAGCCCGGCGCGACGCAGCTCGGAATGTCGATGACGCGCCGCGCGTCGATCACCGTCAGCCGGATGGCCTTGCGGTCGATCAGCATCGCGCCGCTGTGGGCCGCATTGATGCGGGCCTCGGCGACGAGCGTACTGCCCTCGAGATGGCTCTCGGGTGGGGCGATCCAGAGGCTCGGATCGCTGCTCTCGACCAGCGTAAGCTGGCCCGCTGCGGGCGGAGCATCGAAGGTTACCGCCGCGGTCAGATCGATGCCCGATCCATCAGGGCGGAGATGGCAATCAACCGTCTCCACTCCTGCCTCGTCCGGCGTGAGCGCCCGCGTCGCCAGCGCCGCCTCGATCATGGTCCTGCCGCTCGGCGCATCGTCAGGCGCGACGGTTGTCCGCAGGGTCTGCTCGGCGGGCAGGCAGATATCCTTGCAGATCCCGTAGAAGAGCCCGAGATCGATGTCGATCGGCTTGGAGGGATCGGTGGGTGTGATCCGCACCGGCAGCACGAGCTCACCCTCGTAGCCGAAGAACTGCATGCCGTTCGCATCGAAGATCCCGGGCTGCGGCCATTCATAGCGGACGGAGGCGATATTGCGGGATTGCGACCAGTCGAACTGCGGTGGGATGCCCGTTTCGCCGGGAATGCGCCAGTAGGTGTGCCAGCCCGGCGCAAGTCGGATCTGCACCGCGGCGATCCGCGCGCCGTCTGCCGTGCGCCAGCCTTCGATGAACCCGGCCTCGGCGATGCCGTCCGCGGTGACGCGCGCCATCTGGGCATGGGCTGGCGCGGCAGCAAGGAGACATGTGGCGAGAAGGGCGGTGGTATGACGGGACATCGACTCGGAACTGGGCAATTTCGGTTTCCCGGGAACATAAGATGTGCAGACGTTTGCAGGGGTCACAAGTAAGCGAGTGCCGGCGCGCGATTTCCTTGATCTCGCCCGGCATTGGCCTCATGTATTGCGAATGACAGGTGGTGATGAACAGTTTCTGGATGGCCAGCTCCTGATCGCGATGCCCGGCATGGGCGATCCGCGGTTCGAGCGCGCGGTCGTCTTCATGTGCGCGCACTCGCCCGAGGGCGCGATGGGGCTCATCATCAACAAGCCCGCCCCGGAGCTGCGCTTCCACACCCTGCTCGAACAGCTCAAGATCCCGTCGATGGTCGATCTCGACGAGACGCCGGTGCATTTCGGAGGTCCGGTCGAGCATGGCCGCGGCTTCGTGCTGCATTCCTCCGACTATGCCGTCGAAGGCGGCAGCCTGCGGGTCAATCCGAGCTTCGCCATGACCGCGACCCTTGATATCCTTCAGGACATGGCCCGCGGCGCCGGCCCTCACCGCGCGCTGCTGGCGCTGGGCTATTCCGGCTGGGGGCCGGGACAGCTCGAGAGCGAGATCCAGGAAAACGGCTGGCTCATCACCTCGGCGGAACCGGATCTCGTCTTTGCGGGCCGCGATGACTGCAAGTGGGAGGCCGCGCTGCGCACCCTCTCGATCGACCCCCGTCTCCTTTCCGTCAGCGGCGGTCGGGCCTGATCCGAACCGGGCTTTCTGATGATGCCGCCTCTCGCCGCGCTCGCTCAGCGTTGCCAGCCCATCTCGAGACGGCGGATCGCGGCGATGCGCTCTGCGGTGGGCGGGTGGCTTGCGAGCCAGACCGGCGCACGGCCGCCGGCCCCGGCCAGCCGCTCGAGCTTGGCCAGAAGGCTCACCTGCGGACCCGTACCCAGCCCTGCCTTGGTCATCAGCGCCGCGGCATAGGCATCGGCCTCGTATTCGTCCGAGCGGGAGAGATGCGCGCCGAGGAGGCTCGCGGCGAGGTTGGCGATCAGCATCCCGATGCCGGGCAGCAGGCGCCCGAGGAGGATCGCGAGCCCGGCCCGGATCGCGTTCTGGCCGCTGAAATCCACCATCCGCCGCCGGGAATGGCCGAGCGCGACATGGCCGAGCTCATGGGCGATCACACCCGCGATCTCTTCTGCGCTCACCGAACCGCGGCGGAACGCCTCGTAGAAGCCGCGGGTGATGAAGATCCGCCCGTCCGGGGCAGCGAGCCCGTTGATCGGCTCTGCCTCGAGGATCCTCACCTTGAGCCCGGGCAGATCGAGCGCGCCGGCAAGCCGGCCGAAGACCGCCTCGAGCCGAGGATCGACGAGCGGGCGCGACTGGCCGTCGAGGGCTCGTGCCGTGCGCCAGACCGAGACCTGATACATCACGAGCCCGTAGAGCACCGCGAGGAGGATCGGCGTCAGATAGACCATGCGCCAAGCCTTTCGCCGGAGCGCGCCCGCCCGGTGCCAGTTCCCGCAATCGGAGGATCGTTCAGCGCAGCCATGCCGCATATATGGGGTGATCGGCGCTCATTTCATCGTAGAGCCACACCATTCTGTCGAGAAACCAGAATTTCGCCACCATGCTGAGGGTGACCCCCATCACGAGCGGCCAGGCCTGCTCGGTCCAGAGGCCGATGGCGATGAAGGGCAGCCCGGCCAGCGTGAATCCGAGGATGAACGGCATGGCGCGGGTGTAGTGCTGCGGCACCGGGATGACGGCGCGGTTGAGCCAGACCCGCTCGCCCATCACGGCCTTCGACATCCAGGCCTTCGTGCTCGCGGGGCGGGCGAAGGCGCGCGGATTGACCCAGGTCCAGAGCGCAAGCGCGGCCAGCAGGGCATAGAGCCAGCCCCCGAGCCCGTCGCGCCAGTAGAGCACGGCGCAGACGAGCGGCACGACCGGCACTCGCGACCAGCCGCTCCAGGGGTTGGCATGCCGCTCCCATGTTTCGGCATCCATGCCCTGAAGCCGGGCGATCCGTGCAAGCGGTCCACTCGCCATCGACCTACCGCGCCAGCGCCCGGATGCCTTCCTCGAGCCCCGAGAGGGTCATCGGATACATCCGGCCTTCGAAGATCTGCGAGATGAGCCCGATCGAGGGGGTATAGTCCCAGACCTGCTCGGCGAGCGGGTTGATCCAGATCGCGTGCGGCCAGGTCTCCAACACCCGGCGCAGCCAGACCTCGCCGCTCTCGGCGTTCCAGTGCTCGTTCGCCCCGCCCGGATAGACGATCTCATAGGGCGACATCGAGGCATCACCCACGAAGATCACGCGGTAGTCGCTGCCATAGGTGTGCAGGATGTCATGGGTCGGGATCTGTGCGTTCCAGCGCCGCCGGTTGTCGCGCCAGACGCCCTCGTAGAGACAGTTGTGGAAGTAGAAATATTCAAGATGCTTGAACTCGGCGTGTGCCGCGGAGAAGAGCTCCTCCACCACGCGGATATGCGGGTCCATCGAGCCGCCCACATCGAGAAAGAGCAACACCTTTACCGCATTGCGCCGCTCGGGCCGCGTTACCACGTCCAGCCAGCCCTGCTCGGCGGTGGCGCGGATCGTCGCATTGAGGTCGAGCTCGTCCGCCGCGCCGTCGCGAGCCCATTTCCTGAGGCGGCGAAGCGCGACCTTGATGTTGCGCGTGCCGAGCTCGACCGTGTCGTCGAGATTGCGGAACTCGCGCTTGTCCCAGACCTTCACCGCCCGCTGGTGGCGGCTCTCGTCCTGGCCGATGCGCACGCCTTCCGGGTTGTAGCCATAGGCGCCGAAGGGCGAGGTGCCGGCGGTGCCGATCCACTTGTTGCCGCCCTGATGCCGGCCCTGCTGCTCGCGCAGACGCTCGGCCAGCGTCTTCATGAGCTTGTCGAATCCGCCGAGGGCCTCGATCTGCGCGCGTTCCTCGGCGCTCAGATGTTTCTCCGCGAGCTTCTGCAGCCACTCCTTTGGCAGGTCGATGCTCTCGAGAACCGCTTCGGGAGACAGCTCGCCGAGGCCGCCGAAGATCGTGGAAAACACACGGTCGAACCGGTCGAGATGCCGCTCGTCCTTCACCAGCGCACTGCGGGCGAGATAATAGAACCCCTCGGCGTCATAGAGCACGACATCGGCCGAGAGCGCCTCGAGAAAGCTCAGGTATTCCCGGAGCGAGACCGGAACCTTGGCGGCGCGTAGCCCCTCGAAGAAGCCGGTGAACATCGCTCTAGAGAACCCCGAGGCGCTGGAGCATCACCACGAGCGCCAGTGTCACCAGCGCGAAGAGGATGCCGTGCACGGCGCTGTACTGGAGGCGGTCGAGGCGGTCGCCGCCCCGGAGCCGGGCCTTGCGCCAACCGAACAACGCGCCGAGAATAAATGCAATGACGATCAGCACCAGGGCCTCACTTGGGTTGCGGGGTGAGCATGGCCGTGATCTGCGCCTGTTCGCGCGCGAGCTCTCCCGAGTTGTCCCCGAAGCCGTAGCGCGCCCAGCGCAGACTGTCGAGCCGGGCCTCCTCGGCTGAATCGGTCTTGCCGAGATCGGCGAGCGCCTCCGCCTTGATCGAGAGCAGCCCTGCCACGAGGATCGCGTTCTGACCCGCAATCGCGGCCGGCACGTGCCGGTCAGCCAGCTCGATCGAGAGGTCGTATTGCTCCATGCCGAGGGCAAGGGCAGAGACATGGACCGCCGCTTGTGCGGTGCGGATGTCCATGTCGCCAAACTCCTGCTGGAAGAGCCGGTAGGCATCGGTGAAATACTGCGCCGCCGCTACCGGGTCGCGCCGCAGGCTGAGGCGGCCGAGCGTGAGCAGCGAGACGCCGAGCCGCTGGTCCGGCGGGTCCATCTCAAGCGCGATCCGTGTGGCAGAGACCGCCGAGCGCAGCCGCTCCTCGCGGCTTGCCTGCTGCGAGAGCGCGGTCTCGATCTCGCCCGCCCAGGCACGCGACTCCGGCGCGCGCTTCTGGCTCGGCAGCCCGCGCCCCTGCGGATTGACCCGGTCGAGCACCTGCTGCACCTCCGCCGCGGCTTCGGCGCGCGTCATGCCGCTGCGAAATTCCGGCTGATAGAGCGTGCGCAAGATCAGCATGTCGAAGGAGGTTGCCGAACTGTGGAAATTGTCGTCGTTCCAGATCGAGTCGGGAAGCCGGTAGAGATCGTTTGCCGGCCCGAGCGCCTGGGTGATTTCCTCATTGAGGCAGTCGCGCACATCCTGTGGCGTCGTGTCGGGCGGCAGGAAGATCACAGCATGCGTGAGGGTCTTCTGGGTCGACCAGCGCGTGCGCGCCTCCGGCCGCTGCCGCAGAAAGTCACGCCAGTTGGTCACCCCGGGCACGATGAAACAGGCCGCATCAGGAAAGAACCGCGCGATCTGCGATTCGGGCACCGCCTCGATCACGATCTGCGCCTGCGCCGCGCTGCCGGTCTCGGCGATATCGATTCCAGCCTCGGTCCGCAGCCGGGCGAGAAGGGCGTCGAGGTCGTGCCGGTACCCCTGAAGGGCTGGGCTCTGCATGTAGACCCGGACCGGCCGTTCGTAGCGCAGCATCCCCTTTAGCGTCTCGCCGCTCTCCAGCGCAAAGGTGAGATCGAGGAAATCCTCCGCCAGATCCGCATTCGAGCGAGCCACGCCGGTGGGCCGCGATGTGTCGCCGAACCGCACGCTCGAGATCGTCCGACGCTCGCCCTCTGGCAGCGCGCAGCCCGCAAGCGCAGCAAGCGCTGCGAGGAGCGCCAGGGTACGGAGTGGGATCATCCCGGCCGCCGCCGATACTTGATGAAGGGCGTAAGTTCGCCCACGCGATCGTAAAGCGTGCGGGCGGTGGTGTTGAACTCCTGGGTCAGCCAGTAGACGTGCGGTGTCCCGTTGGCATCCGCCGCCCGGTAGACCGCCTCGATCAGCGCCCGGCCCGCGCCGGTGCCGCGCGCCTCGGGACCGACATAGAGATCCTGCAGATAGCAGGCATCCTCGATCTGCCAGCCGTGACGGTGGTATATGTAATGCACGAGCCCGAGGGCATGGTCACCCTGAAGGGCGAGGATGCCGTGGTAGTCGGTCACAGCCGGATCGATCAGCCGCGCGAATGTCGTGGCGTAGATCTCTTCGGGCAACGATGTCTGGTAGAAGTCGAGATAGGAATGCCAAAGCGCCCGCCATTGCGCTTTGTCGGTCGCCTCGATCGGCCTGAGGTCGATCATGACACCCTTCCTCCGGCGGCAGAACGGAGAAGGGTGGATGAGGTCAGCCCCGCAGCTTGCGGACGTTGGAGCGGGTCTTGGCGCGGATCGGGCGCAGCGCGGCCGAGGCCACGGTGACGGGATCGCTGCCCCGCGCAACTGCAACGGCGGCACTCTCGCCGGCCGCTGCAAAGGCTGTCGCCTTCTCGAGCACCATGCCGACGGCTTCGGGCGCGGTCATGCCGCCCTGACTCATCTTGACCGTGCGGCGGGCGATGACTTCCGCGGCCGCGAGATTCATCTGTGTGTAGTGCACAGCGAGCGTGAACCACGCATTCGCCGCCTTCAGTGACATGAATTGACCCAGCATGCTTGTTCTCTTCTTCTTCCAGGTTATGCTGCACCGCACAATAACGTAGCGCGGGCGCGTTGTCATCCGAATTCACGTGTATGGTCTCGCGCATAGGTGTCACCGCCTTTCCCCGCGCGCCATGAAGGCGAGCCGTTCGAACAGGTGCACATCCTGTTCGTTTTTGAGCAGTGCACCATGTAACGCCGGCAGGGCGTGTTTGGTTGCCTTTCTCAGATCGCCGGCGGTCAAGTCTTCGGCCAGCAGCAGCTTCAGCCAGTCGAGCACCTCGGAGGTCGATGGCTTCTTCTTCAGCCCCGGCGTCTCGCGGATCTCGAAGAACTGCGTCAGTGCGCTGTGCACGAGCTGCGGCTTTATGCCGGGAAAATGCACCTCGACGATTCGCGCCAGAGTTTCAGCGTCGGGGAAGCGTATGTAGTGGAAAAAGCAGCGCCGCAGGAAGGCGTCCGGCAGCTCCTTCTCGTTGTTCGAGGTGATGATGACGATGGGCCGGGTCTCGGCACGGATCGTCTCGCCAGTCTCGTAGACGAAGAATTCCATCCGGTCGAGTTCCTGCAGGAGGTCGTTCGGGAACTCGATATCGGCCTTGTCGATCTCGTCGATGAGCAGAACCACCTTGCCGGAAGCGGAAAACGCGCGCCAGAGCGGGCCGGGGCGGATGTAGTTCCTGACGTCGTGAACGCGCTCATCGCCGAGCTGGCTGTCGCGCAGCCGGCTCACCGCGTCGTATTCGTAAAGCCCCTGCGCGGCCTTCGTGGTGGACTTGACGTTCCATTCGAGCAACGGCAGCCCGAGACCGGAGGCAATCTGGCGCGCGAGCTCGGTCTTCCCCGTGCCGGGCTCACCCTTGACCAGCAGCGGGCGCTCCAGAGTGATCGCCGCGTTGACGGCCACCATGAGGTCCGCTGTGGCGACATACTCATCACTGCCCACGAATTTCATCGTTATTCCGTTCCTTGCCCAAGCATTGCGCAGGCACACTATCAAGGCCGACCGCTTAAGCAAGTTCCCTTAAGTTACTGGTGACAATCCCCGAGATTCCCTATATCGGGTGCAGCGGAAGACAACCGGGACGAGGCATGGGTGTGGGTGCCATGCGGGGCGAAGCCCGGGGCGCCTAGTGTTCAATTGAGGTTGCAGCGATGAAAGCCGAGACGTCGTTTGAAGTTGATTACAAGCCCAGCGAAGACGAGCCCTTCATGAACCCGCGACAGCAGGAATACTTCAGAAAGAAGCTCCTTGACTGGAAAAATTCCATCCTCGCGGAAAGCCGTGGCACCATCGAGCATATGCAGGAAGGTACCCGGAACATCCCCGATATTGCCGACCGGGCGAGCGAGGAGACCGACCGGGCGCTCGAGCTGCGCACGCGCGACCGTCAGCGCAAGGTGGTTGCGAAGATCGATGCCGCCCTCCGGCGCATCGAGGAAGGTTCCTACGGCTACTGCGAGGAGACCGGCGAGCCGATCTCGCTCAAGCGCCTCGATGCCCGTCCGATCGCGACCCTGAGCCTCGAGGCGCAGGAACGCCACGAGCGCAAGGAGCGCGTCCACCGCGACGACTAGGGTTCAGGCAAGGCCTGCCTTTGTCGCGTTTTCGATGATCGGCCCGGCCCTTGTGTCGGGCCTTTTCATTGCTCGACCAGCGCGATCGGGCGCGGGGGAGCTCAGCTCGTCGGCGGTTTGCAGGTCAGCGCGTGATCCGTCACCTCGCTCATCTTCTGGATCAGGGGCGTTCCATTGTCGGTGCCAGCCTCGACGATGAGGATCTCGCCATTCCGCCGGATGTGCCGGAAGCAGGCGGTTCCCTCGATATCCCAGTGGAAGCAGTAGAGTGGCGCGCTGTAGTCCCAGGTTCCCTGCATGCAGGTGCCGTCATAAAGCTGCAGCGTGACGTTGTGCGTGCCCGGATAATAGTGCTCGTAGGCCCAGAGTTCGCCCTCGATGCGGTAGACCAGCGTCCGGCCCTCGGCCATCGCGCGCCATTCCGCAGCGGGAATGTCGGCCGTCACACCATCCTCGGAGGAAACCGCGAGCGAATCCGCCAAGCCCGCGGGTGCCACGGTGAGGCAGGTTAACAGAAGCAGGGAAGAAAGCGGTTTCATTCGCATCATCCGTCGCGCGCCCCGGAGCGGGGCAGGAACCTTGTCGGCGCGCCGGTTCGGCTCTGGCGCAGGCGCGTGGTTAACCATATGTTCGCAGTCCCCTCAGCACAACATGCGACATGGCAATCCTTTCCTTTCCCGCGCTCTCCCGTTCCGCGCGTCGTTTCGGTCTCGCCGCAGGCCTTTCGCTCGCCCTTGCCGGCGGCGTCCGTGCCGAGATTTCCGGCGCGCCGCGGCTGATGGATGGCGATACCTTCGACATCGGCCTCGTCCGCATCCGCCTCCACGGCGTCGATGCGCCGGAGATCGGCCAGCGCTGCGCCGAGGCTGGCGGCGGCACCTGGGATTGCGGCACTGCAGCGGCAAACCGCCTCGCCGCCCTCGCCGCGAAGGGTGATTTCATCTGCACCGGTCGCGAGCGCGACCCCTATGGCCGGGTCGTCGCCTCCTGCACAGCCAATGGCGCAGATATCGGCGCTGCGCTCGTCCGCGAGGGGCTCGCCTGGGCCTATACGGAATACAGCGACGATTACGCCGAGCTCGAGGCCGAGGCCCGTGCCGCCCGACGCGGGATCTGGCAGGCCGAAACCCAGGCCGCCTGGGACTACCGCGCCGACCGCTGGCAGCGCGCGGCTGCCGTCGCGCCGCGGTTGAACTGCCCGATCAAGGGCAACATCAACGCGAAGGGCGAGCGGATCTACCACACGCCCTGGTCGAAATACTATTCCCGCACCCGTATCGACGAGGCGGCTGGCGAGAGGTGGTTCTGCGACGAGGCCGAAGCTGAAGCTGCAGGCTGGCGCCGTGCCGCCGGGCGCTGAGATGCGGTTCGGTGTGGGCAGGGCGCCACTCACCGGGCGATGCCCTGCGGCAGCCGCCCGGCGCTGATCTCGCGCGTCGGATTGAGGAGCCGCGCCTCGTGTCGATGCGTGGACGGGGCCTCGAAGCTGTTGAGAAAGAGCCGTCGCGAGAAGCGGAAACCCAGTGCACAGCTGATCCCGGTCAAGCTCTTGAGATAGGCCAGCTCCTCGATCGCCTCCACGTCTTCGACGACGATGATCATGCCGAGCGAAGTGCCAAGCGCCTTGATCGCGCGCAGGATGCTCTGGTGCGCGGCCCATCATGTCCGAGGATGGCCGCATGCCCGAAAGCCTGCGGGCCTGGG
The DNA here is from genome assembly GCF_043226085.1 of Amaricoccus sp. B4. Classification (NCBI taxonomy): domain Bacteria; kingdom Pseudomonadati; phylum Pseudomonadota; class Alphaproteobacteria; order Rhodobacterales; family Paracoccaceae; genus Amaricoccus; species Amaricoccus sp. B4. The sequence goes on along the minus strand of NZ_CP171225.1, from coordinate 1,499,965 downwards.
CGGCGAGAAGCCGGTCGCCGGCGCCGTGGCCATGGTAGTCTTTGATGTTCTCGAGGCCGTCCAGGGCCGCCGCTTTTCGTGCGGGGGCCGTTCGGGCTCGCTCGTGTGATTGAGATAGAGTGCCTTTGCCACCTGGATGAGTTCTGCGAGGATTTCGACCTCTTCGGGCGCGGCATTCTTGCCGCCATAGATGACGTCGGTCATCTCTTCGGAATTGAACAGCCAGAACGGAAGCTTCAGGTTTTCCGCCCCGATCGTCGCCGCCTTGCTCCCGAAAACCCGGCCGTATTTCGTTCTGCACGTCAAGAAGCACGATGCGGAGATCGTCGCGGGCCTCCGATATCGCGTTGAGGATCGAGGCCGCGGCGGTGGACTTGCCGACCCCGGTAACGCCCGCGATCGAGACGTGCCTGGTGAGCAGATGATCGGTGTTCACATATACCGCGATCGCGGCATTCTCCGCGATACGGTCGATGCGGATCGAGTGCCGACCGCCGGAACCGAATATAAGGCTGAGCTCCTCGGGGCCGATCGCGGCATAAGTCCGCACCCCACGCCGGAACCGGAAGCCCTCCGCGCCACGCTCGATCTCTTCCATGAGTTCGACCCGGGCCAGAGCTGTTGAGCCATCCTCGCACCCGGCCGCATTGCCACTGAGTGACACCTCGGAGATCATCCCGACTGGCCGCGGAGCGCGAGAACTCCGCCGACAGTCGCTGCCGCGCTGCCGCACTCGGCAAGCGGTGCCATCTGGAGGCCGACATTCGCCCGCGCGCCCTGATCGGAGAAGATGTTCCCGACCTGACGGGAACCGGCTGCGACCTCCGCTTGAAACTCATCCGACACACGGCTCTCCAAACACTGCGAAGGCGGGGTCATTACTGCGCGATCCGAATTGCCATTTCGTAAAGCGGCTCGCGTGACAGGCGCGAGGCGTCGCCAAGATCTGGCGCACGACCGCGCTGGAGCCCCTGCCAGAAATCTCCGGACCCGCCGCGCGTCGCTCCACCTTCCCTGCGCTTGACAGTCGCGGCTCGCGCTCTCCATCCTTTGGGCAACGCCTTTGGGGGGGGAGCGCTCGGTTGGCCCTGTTCGAGATTGCCACGTTCAAGGCCTTCGCGAGCGTCCTCATCGCCGCGCGCAAGCTCGGGACCGATCCGGTCTCGCTCGACGGAGCCAAGGCGCTTGCCGATCTCGCGGAAAATGGCAAAACGCTCGCTGCTGCGCTGCGCGACGCGGGTCTTGCCCCCCCTCGCGCGTGACATGGCCTTGGCCGCGGCTCAGGCCGAGCGGATGACCCATCCCGGCCCGGCGCTCGAGGATGCCAAGGCGATCTTCTGGCAGGTGGCGCCCGAGGCCTTCGCCGACGCGTCCATCTTCGCGGCGGTGGCGCTCGACGCCGCCGCTGTCACCGAGGCCATGGTTCGCGCCATCAAGGCCTCGGAGCAGAAGAAGGACTTCGAGGCCCACCCCCTCGCGGAACCCTATTTCCGAGAGGTTACCCGCCTCACCCTCGGCCGGATGCTCGCCGACGCCGACTACATTGCCAGCATCACCCCCGTCCTCTGGCGCGAGAGCCTGCGACGGCAGGGCGTGGCGCTGAATCTTCTCACCCGGATCGATGAAGCGACGCGCCGAACCGAGACCAGGATCGAGGCAGTGGAGGCGCGTTATGCCGAATTGACCTCACGGCTCGAGGCCTCTGGGGCGGCGAATGCCGCACTGGAGAGCGGCGTCTCAAGGGAGGCTCTGCTTCGCCTGGTTCGTCCGATCGCGGCAGACATCGACGATATCCCGCAAGCAATGATCGAACTCACCCGCGCGGTGGACATCGCACGGAAGGTTCAGGAAGAGGGGCGGCATGGCTCCAATCTGGGTGATTTCGTCGACGAGGTTCTTCGCAGATCCGCAGCCCTGTCGGCCAGGGGCCGGCATGAGGCCGCCATCTCGGAACTGGACGATGCACTCGAACGCGAGGAAGCGGAGTCGATGGCGCGCAAGCTCCGGCTGCTCTCGCGCTCGATCGACGAGCACCTGCTCCTACGCGATGCGGCGGGCGCCGCCCGCCAGATCGTCCGGCGCGTGACCCTGGAAACCCCTATCCCGAGGCAGGTCTTTTCTGCGCTGCGGCGTGAAAGGGAGGTTTGGTATGGACTCGGCCGCGACAAGGGGGCGCGTCTTGACATCGAAGTCGCCGCTGCGCTGGCGCGAGCTTGCGTGGAGCATGCCCTCAGCCCCGGCGAGCAGCTAATTGCGCTCAACGATCTTGGTGGCAGCTTGGCAACCTTGGGTGAACGCGAAAGCGGAGCGGTGCATCTGGAAGAGGCCCTGGGTGTGTTTCGGGCGTTGGAGGCACAGACGAAGACACTACCGCCAGCCGAACAGGCGAGGACGCAGCACAACCTCGGCATTGTGCTCGCCCTTCTCGGTACGCGTGAGACCTCCACGGCAAGGCTTAAGGACGCTCTGTCGGCCTTTTGTCTTGCGTTGAAGATGATAAGTCGGATGCGTGCGCCACGTGAATGGGCGAGGACGCTCGGCACCTTCGGAAATGTGCTCCGTACTTGGGGCGAGCGGGAGGTTGGAACGCAACGCCTTAAGAAGGCGGTGCAATCCCATCGCATGGCGTTGGTCTTGCGAGCACGGGAACGCAATCAGATGCCGCTTGATTGGGCTATGACACAGAACAATCTAGGCAATGCTCTTGCCAGCTTGGGTAAGCGCGAGCCGGGTAATGAACATCTGGAGAAGGCCGTATTGGCCTATCGCTCAGCGCTTGAGGAATGGACGCAGGATAGCACTCCTCATGAGTGGGCATTGGCTCGAAAGAACCTCGGCAGCGCACTCGCAACCATTGGTACCCGAGAGCCCGGAACTGCGCACTTAGACGAGGCGGTGTCGGCATACGAAGATGCATTGAAAGTGTGGACTTGGAACGAGGCCCCATTGCATCGGGCCAATGCGCTTGGAGACCAGGGTTTGGCAAAACTCAAAATCGCCGAACGCAACGATGATGTTGAACTGGCGCGTGAAGCGCTATTCCAGATGCAGGAGGCCGCACGTGCTCTCCGAGCTGGTGGCCACCTGCAATGGGCGCTGGACATTGAGAGTAATATTCCTTCCCCCCAGACCATCGTCGAAAGCCTCTCGCGCCCGCCGGCCTAGGCATCGCCGCCGCCCGGTCCTGCGCATCCGTTCTGCGGCGAGGGAAGCGCCCGACACTGGGCGCGCGCTTGCGCCTTCCCGGGGGCGGGGGAGAGTGTTGTCTAGGCTGGGCGCCCGGGCGCAAGAGACGCGCCGGACACGCGACAGGGTTGACAGTGCGCCGGCGAAACGGGGTGTTCCCGCCCGCTAACCGAAGGAACCCCGAAAATATCAACGGAATAACCCGCTGAGTCACAGTAAAAGCTCTGTCTTTACCGATAAAACACTCTGCCGGTCAGAGGTCGAGATCCTCGGCGAACCGGGCGTTTTCCTGGATGTACTGAAAGCGCAGCTCCGGCTTCTTGCCCATAAGCCGCTCCACCAGCCCGGCCGTATCGTCGCTGCCGTCCTCGTCGTCGGGCAGGTTCACGGTCACCCGGATGAGCGTCCGGCTCTTCGGGCTCATCGTGGTTTCCTTGAGCTGGGCCGGCATCATCTCGCCGAGACCCTTGAAGCGCGACACCTCGATCTTGCCCCGCCCGCCGAGGCCCTTTTCGATGAGCGCGTCCTTCTCCGCATCGGTCTGGGCATAGACCGAGCGCGCGCCCTGGGTCAGCCGGTAGAGCGGCGGCGCGGCGAGGAAGAGGTGGCCGTGGTCGATCAGCGCCCGCATCTGGGTGAAGAAGAAGGTCATCAGCAGCGAGGCGATATGGGCGCCGTCCACATCGGCGTCCGTCATGATGATGATCTTCTCGTAGCGCAGGTCGGCGACGTTGAAGCGCGACCCGGTTTGCACCCCCATCGCCTGGCAGAGATCCTGCAGCTCCTGGTTCGCCATCATCTTCGAAGAGGCCGCGCCCAGCACGTTGAGGATCTTGCCCCGCAGGGGCAGCACCGCCTGGGTCTTGCGATCCCGTGCCTGCTTCGCCGAGCCGCCCGCGCTGTCGCCCTCGACGAGAAAGAGCTCCGAGCCGTCCTTTGTGGCGCCCGAGCAATCCGCGAGCTTGCCAGGCAGGCGCAGTTTCTTGACTGCAGTCTTTCGCTGCGTCTCCTTCTCCGCGCGGCGTTTCGCCCGCTCCTCGGCCTTGAGCACCAGATAGTCGAGGATGGCGCCGGCGGTCTTTGTGTCCGCCGCCAGCCAGTTGTCGAACCGGTCCCGCACCGCGCCCTCGACGAGCCGCGCGGCCTCCTGCGTCGCGAGCCGGTCCTTGGTCTGGCCGACGAATTCGGGCTCGGCGATGAAGACCGATATCATTGCCGAGCCCCCGGCCATGATGTCGTCGCGGGTGATCTGCGCCGCCTTGCGGTTGTTGGTGAGCTCCCCGTAGGCCTTGATGCCCTTCAGCAGCGCCGACCAGAAGCCCTGCTCATGCGTGCCCCCCTCGGGCGTGGGAACGGTGTTGCAGTAGGAGGAGACGAAGGCGTCGCGCTGTGGTGTCCAGTTGATTGCCCATTCGACCGATCCGACCGCACCCGCTCCGTAGCGCTCGGCAAATTCGACCTTGCCGGCGAAAGCGGTGTCGGCATAGCACTGCGCCCCCTCGAGCCGTTCGGCAAGATAGTCGGCGAGACCGCCAGGGAAATGGAAGGTCGCCTGCTCCGGCGTGTCGTCCTTCGGTCCGATGCAGGCGGGATCGCATTTCCAGCGGATCTCGACGCCCGAGAAGAGATAGGCCTTGGACCTCACCATCTTCAGGAGACGCCCCGGCTTGAAGCGGGCCTCCGTCCCGAAGATCTCGGCATCGGGATGGAAGGTCACGCTTGTACCGCGCCGGTTCGGCGTCGCCCCGAGATTTGCGATCGGCCCCTGCGGGATGCCGCGGCTGAATTCCTGCCGATAGAGCTGCCGACCCCGCGCGACCTCGACGACCACAAGGTCCGAGAGCGCGTTCACCACCGAGATGCCGACTCCGTGAAGGCCGCCGCTGGTCTGGTAGGCCTTGCCGGAGAACTTGCCGCCCGCATGCAGCGTGCAGAGGATCACCTCGAGCGCGGAGCGGTCCGGGAAGCGCGGATGCGGATCGACCGGTATGCCGCGGCCGTTGTCGCGGATCGTGACGCTGTAGTCCGCATGCAGCTCCACCTCGATCCGGTTCGCATGCCCGGCGACAGCCTCGTCCATCGAGTTGTCGAGAACTTCGGCCACGAGATGATGCAGCGCCCGTTCGTCGGTGCCGCCGATATACATCCCTGGCCGCTTGCGGACGGGCTCAAGCCCCTCGAGCACCTCGATGGCGGATGCGTCATAGGCCTGCGACGCGGAATCCTCGCCGAAGAGATCGGAGGCATGGACCATGCGGACCCTCTTTCCTGTGATTTTCGGGCAGCCATTGATAGCTGCGCTCTGCTCCCGCAAACCTATATCTTGTTTGGAGGCAGGCGCAAATAGCCATGACGGCGGCAAAGGCCCCAGACCTTGCCGCCGCGCTCTCAGATCCCGGGGCAGTCCGCCTCAGCGGTAGACCGGCCGTCCGTACTGATCGTAGCCGACGAGAACAGGGGTATGCGTCTGGCCGTAGCCCTGTGGCTGGCGGTAGGCGTTGGGCTGGCACTCCTGCCGGGTGGCGCCGATTGCTGCGCCGAGACCCGCTCCCGCGGCCGTGGCGACATCCTTGCCGGAGCCCTTGCCGAACTGGTTCCCCGCGAGGCCGCCAATCACCGCGCCGCCGAGCACGCCTGCGCCGCAGTTGATGTTACGTGCGCTCGGACCCTGGCTCTGACCCTGATTGTACGAGGTGCCGCCATAGGGCGAGGCCGTGCTGCAGGCGCCGAGACCCAGCGCTGCAATGATGAGTGCGGTTCGATACATGTTACCTTCTCCCTTGACCCGTCGGGCCATTCCCGCCGGACAACGCGGGTCGGAGAAAAGCGTTCCGGGCTGTCCGGGCCGCGGGCGGGAACCCGCCGCGGTGCGGACAATCGGGGATCAACGCATCCAGAGCCGGGCGTAGGGCGGAAGCGGGATCACGCCGCCCGCGTCGCCGACGGGCGCATCGGAGAGCATGTCCCGGAGGTTGCGCGCGCCCTGCTGCACGGCCCAGCTCGCCGGGATTGCCGTCCAGGTTTCGGTAAAGTTGAAGACGCAGACGACACTGCCGGTCGGGGCACGGCGGGCAAAGACGAAGAGCGCGGCATTGCCGGTCTGGAGCACTTCGGTTGCGTTGCCGGCATGGAGCTCCGGCACCGCGGCGCGGCGGGCAAAGATCCGACGCAGCCCGGCGAGCACCTGCCCGGCGGCGGCGTCCGTGCCGGCTTCGGCCCGCGCAACCCGGTCCCAGTCCATGCGCGGGCGGTGAAGCCAGCGGCTGTCATGAGCGTGATCGGGCACGGAATGGTAGCCATAATCGTTGAGGAGCGCGATCTCGTCGCCCATGTAGACGAGGGGAATACCGCCATAGCTTGCGATGAGCGCGTGCCCCATCAGGATGCGGTCGATTGCGCGCGCGATGGCGGTTGGGTCCGCTCCGGCCTCGGCCTTCTCGAGCCCCGCGAGCGAGGCGCAGGTGCCGCTGATCCGCTTGTCGCCGGTCTCGGGATTGAACTGGAACGGCTCGCCTTTGGCGAAGGATCCGGGAAAATCGCCCTCGTAGAAGTCCGAGAGGAAGGTCCGGTGCATCGGCCCGTTCAGCCCGACCGCCGCTGCGTCCTCGTCCGTCACCGCCCAGCCGATATCGTCATGGCAGCGCAGATAGGTCGCGTAGGTTGCATTGGTCAGCGTCGGCGGAAAATGCGTGCCGAGCACATGGGTCATGAGTTGGGTGTCGCGCGCCGCGAGCGCCGACCAGAACTGCACCATCAGCGAATTGTGATAGGCGAGGTTGCCTTCCTTGCCGTCATGCTCGCCCCGGCCGAGATAGGGCAGCATCTCGGCGGGGCTCACGATCGCTTCCTCGAGATGGATCACCGCGGGGGCCACGATCCGGCAGGCCGCGCGCAGCGCCTGCAGCAGCATGTGGCATTCGGGCTCGGACTGGCAGCGGGTGCCCATCCGCTTCCAGATGAAGGCCACTGCATCGAGCCGCAGGATCTCGACACCGCGGTTGGCGAGAAACAGCATGACGCGCGTCATCTCGAGGAAGATCTGCGGGTTGGCCCAGTTGAGATCCCACTGGTGTTCGTTGAAGGTGGTCCAGACCCAGCGCTCGAAGTCCGCATACCAGGTGAAATTGCCCGGCGCGTTGTCCGGGAAGACCTCGAGCAGGGTCTTCTCGTAGCGGCCGGGCAGGTCATGGTCCTCGAACATCAGGTAGTAGTCGCGATAAGCCGGATCGCCCGCCCGCGCCTTCTCCGCCCAGGCGTGTTCCTTGGCGGTATGGTTGATGACGAAATCGACGCAGACGCTGATGCCGCGCGCCCGACAGGCCGCGGTCACCGCCTCGAAATCGGCCATGGTGCCGTAGGCGGGGTTGATGGCGCGATAGTCCATCACCGAATAGCCGCCGTCGCTGTCGCCAGGGCGAGGCTTCAGACAGGGCATGAAATGCACATAGGTGACGCCGAGGCTCTTGAGGTAGTCGAGCCGCTCGGCCACGCCCTTGAGATTGTCCGCGAAACGGTCGATGTAGAGCGCATATCCGGTCATGCCGGGGCGCTGGAACCAGTCGGGCTCGAGATCGCGTCGGAGATCGAGGAGCTTCAGATCCGCAGGCCTCTCGCGCCAGGCCTCCCTCAGGCTATCGTCGAGGGCCACGCGAAATGTCTCGAAGTCGGGATGCGCGCCGTAGAGACGCTCCAGCATGCTCCAGAGATCGTCATGGCTCCGCGCATAGCGCAACTCGAAAAGAGTGTCGTCCGAAACCGTGCCGCAATCCGAGGCTGCTGCCATGGCGTCTTCCCCCCCTTGGTCCTGTCGCATCCGGGTCGTGCAAGGCTGCCCGGGTGTCGCAGGCCGCCGGCGGCGGCCCGCTACAGAAAGTCACATTCCGGCCCCCGGTTTCAATGGCCTTCCGCATCTCCCCGGGGCCCAATTCTCCCGGTGGCCGCACGGCACCCCCCGGGGGGTGCGGCCTTGACGCGGCGTGTCCGCGCGCGCTCAATCCGGGCGGAGAAGAAGAAGGAGAGCTGCATGAAGGCGGCGGCATGACAGGAGGGGGCAGGCATGCATGTATTCGTTCTGACGGGAGCAGGGATCTCGGCCGAAAGCGGGCTCGGCACGTTCCGCGACACCGACGGCGTCTGGGCGAAGTTCGATCCGATGAAGCTTGCGACGCCCGAGGCGTTCGCCCGCGACCCGCAGCATGTGCATGAATTCTACAACCACCGCCGCTGCGGACTGCTCGCCGCGGTCCCCAATCCCGCCCATCAAGCGCTTGCCCGGCTCGAGCGCCAGCTTGTCGCCGAAGCGGGCGGCGTCTTTCTCTGCACCCAGAACATCGATGATCTGCACGAGCGCGCGGGCAGCCGCCATGTGCATCACATGCACGGCGAGCTGCTGAAATCGCTCTGCACCCGTTGCGGCGCGCGCGCCCCCTGCACGCACGATCTCTCGATCCTCGACACCTGCGCCTCCTGTGGCAGCCTCAACTGCCTCAGGCCCGATGTCGTCTGGTTCGGCGAAATGCCCTATGGCATGGAGGAGATCGAGGCAGCGCTCGAGGCGAGCGAGCTCTTCGTCTCGATCGGCACCTCGGGGGCGGTCTATCCAGCGGCGGGCTATGTCGAGCTCGCCCGCTCCCTCGGCATCGAGACCTTCGAGGTCAATCTCGCGCCGTCCGAGAATGCCCATGCCTTCGACCGCGCTCTCTATGGCCCCGCCACCGAGGCGGTGCCCGCCTTCGTCACGGAACTGCTCGAGGCGCGCTAGCGGCGGGCAGGGAGGGGCAGATGGCGTCTCCGATGGCATATGGTGTCCGGCAACGCGCGGAAATTACCCTCTTGCCCGGCTGCCGAAGGGGCAGGAGATGACGGCGGCCGGTCGTCCCCGCGCGGTCATCGTCGCGGCACTCGGTGTCATCCAGATCTTTGCCTGGGGCAGCACCTATTACCTCATGGCGGTGATGGCAGGGCCGATGGCCGCCGACACCGGCTGGGGCACTGCCGCACTCTCGGCGGGGCTTTCGGCCGGGCTGCTGGTTGCGGGCCTCGCTGCGCCGGCCGCGGGCCGGCTCATACAGGCGACCGGCGGCCGGCCGGTGCTTGCGGGCGGCATGGTCCTGATCGCCGCGGGGCTCATGCTTCTGGCCGCTGCGCCGAATCTTGCGGTCTATCTCGCCGCCTGGGCCGTTCTCGGCCTCGGCATGGCGGCCGGGCTCTACGATGCGGCCTTCTCGACCCTCGGCTGCCTCTTCGGCCGCGATGCCCGCGCCGCAATCACCCAGCTCACGCTCTGGGGCGGGTTCGCCAGCACGATCTGCTGGCCGATCTCGGCCTGGCTTGTCGAGGCTGCGGGGTGGCGCGGGGCGTGCCTTGCCTATGCCGCGCTCCATCTCTGTGTGACCCTGCCTGCGAGCCTCCTGCTGCTGCCGCGCCGACCGCCTGTGGCAGAGCCCGCCGCGCAGGGGCCTGAGGCTGGCAGCGGCCCGGCGCCTGACCTGGCCGGTCTTCGGGATCTGCGGTTCCTTTGCATCGTGGTTGCGGGTGTGACCCTCTCGATGCTGGTGACGATCTGGTCGACCCATTTCGTGACGCTGCTGACCGCGGCCGGCCATTCGATCGCAGCGGCCATCGCGCTCGGCACGCTCATCGGCCCTTCACAGGTCGCGGCCCGCGTGCTCGAGATGCTGGGGCGCGGCCGGCATCACCCGATCTGGACCATGGGGGCGGCCTCGGGTCTGGTGTTCCTGGGCTTTCTCGGGCTGAAACTGGGTATCCCGGCCTCGGCGGCCCTCGTCGCCTATGGAGCGGGCAACGGCCTTTTCTCGATTGCGCGCGGGGCGCTTCCGCTCACGCTCTTCGGGCCCGAGCGTTATGCGCAGACCATGGGCCGGCTCGCCCTGCCGATGCTGCTCGCGAGTGCCGCCGCGCCCTCGATCGGTGCCGCAGCCATTGCGCTCGTCGGTCCGGGCGGCACGCTGACCCTGCTCGCGAGCGCTGCCGCGCTCCCCTGCATTGCGACCCTCGTGCTCGCCCTCTCGCTCCGCGGCGGCGGCGAGAGGGCATGAGCCTTCCCGGAAATGCTCGCGGGCATGATTGAGGTCAAGGCCGGCTGCGTCCGCTCATGCGCAGATGCGCATGAAAGGAGCCCCCGATGATTCTGCCCGTCCTGTCCGCCCTCGCCGAACCCACCCGCCTCGCGGCCATGCACATGCTCCGCGACGGGAACGAGCATTGCGTCTGCGAGCTGATGCAGGCGCTGGGCGCGACCCAGAGCCGGATGTCGCGGCACATGCAGGTGCTGCGGCAAGCGGGCCTCGTGCTCGACCGGCGGGATGCCCAATGGGTGCGCTACCGCCGCAATCCCGGTCTGCCGCCGCAGATCGCCGCGGTGCTTGATGCCGTGCTCGACACCATGCGCGACGCGGGTCCCGCCGCAGCGCCGGGCGGGGAAAGGAGTGCTGCGTGATCACCGAGATCCATACCCTTCCGCCGCACCGCGTAACACCGCCATGGGTGTGGCACATCGCGGTTGCGACCGCCGCGCTCAGCTGGTGGTTGATCTACCGCGAGCTTCAGCCGCTCTCGGCCTAGCTCGCCACCGAGGTTCCGCTCGCGCCCGGAAGTCACGCGAGCGATGCACTCGCCTTCTTTCTCTATGATGTGCCGAAGGTCATGATGCTGCTGGCGCTCATTGTCTTCGCCATGGCCGTGGTCCGGAGCTTCTTCAGCCCGGAAAAGACCCGGGCCGCGCTGTCGGGCCGCCGTGCTGGCGTGGGCAACGTGATGGCTGCGGGGCTCGGCGTCCTGACGCCGTTCTGTTCCTGCTCGGCGGTGCCGCTTTTCATCGGCTTCGTCTCCGCGGGCATCCCGCTGGGTGTCACCTTCTCGTTCCTGATCGCGGCGCCGATGGTCAACGAGGTGGCGCTGGTGCTGCTCTTCGGCCTCGTCGGCTGGCAGGTCGCACTCTCCTATCTGGGCTTTGGCCTCGCGGTCGCCATTGCCGCGGGCTACGTCATCGGCCGGTTGCGGCTGGAGGGCTGGCTGCAGGACTGGGTTCGCGAGATCCACGCCGGAGGCGCCGTGCAAGCGCCTCTGGGCGGTGGGCTCACGGTGGTGGAACGCTATCGTCAGGGCATCGCCGCCGTGCGTGAGATCTTCACCCGCGTCTGGGTCTGGATCATCCTCGGGATCGGCATGGGCGCGCTCATCCACGGCTATGTACCCGAGGCGCTGATGGCCCGCATCATGGGGGCGGACGCCTGGTGGAGTGTCCCGGCGGCGGTGGTGATCGGCATCCCGATGTACACCAATGCGGCAGGCGTCATCCCCATCGTCGAGGCATTGCTTGGCAAGGGCGCGGCGCTCGGAACGGTCCTCGCTTTCATGATGTCGGTGATCGCGCTCAGCCTGCCCGAGATGATCATCCTCCGCCAGGTGCTGACGCTCCGCCTGATCGCCGTCTTCATCGGCGTCGTTGCGAGCGGCATCCTTGCCGTTGGCTTTCTCTTCAACGCGCTCTTCTAGGTAGGCGACCGCATGAAACGGGTGACAATCTACGGCCCTGGCTGCAAGCGCTGCGAAACGGCCGAGCGCATGGTGCGCGAGGCTGCGCGGCATCTTGGCATCGAGGTCGATGTCGAGAAGATCTCCGATCCGAAGGCCATCGCGATGGCGGGCGTGATGTCGACGCCCGGCATCGCCGTCGATGGCCGGCTCGTCCATGCCGGTGGCCTCCCCGAAGCCAGCCGGCTCGAAGGCTGGATCGCTGCCTGACCCCCGAAGCTCCTCCTTGTCAGGGACGAAGGCGCCGAGCCTACGCTGGCACGGCCCCTGTCCTGGCCGGAGAACGGACCTCTGCCGGAACGCGCAGCGGTCTGCAACCAGGCCCCGGCTACAGCCACGGGTAGCAAAAGGTCGAATGGCACCTCCGGTGCGCAGCTGCTAGAATTCCGCTCCAGCGAGCTCCAGAGGTCGGGCGCGCGGCCCGGCAAAGACCCGACAGGGCGACGGGACCGAGACTTGCAGCACGATCTCGCCTCCAGGAGCCACCAGGGGAGGTGTAGGCTTGACGGACGGGCTAATAGCCTTCGAGGAGCTGCCCAGCTGGGTGCCGGGCAACGTTATTCTGGCCAGTGATGGCCAGAACTGGAAGGATGTCGCGCTGCGCTCCTATCACTACTGCGGCCAGGACGTGATCGTTCCGCCGATGCGGGACTTCCTCCTCGTGAGCTACAGTGCCGGCAGCACGCCGATGCAGCGGCGTTTCGATGGCCGCTGGAAGCGCGAAACCCTCGGACCGGGTGCCGCCTCCCTGCTGACTCGCGCCCAGAAGGCCTACTGGAACTGGGAAGACCCGATCGACGTGACCCATGTCTACCTGTCCGGCAGGCTGGTCGCGGATGTGGCCAGCGAGGTCATGGATTGCAGCGTCAGCGAAGTGATGCTGGACGACGTCCTCAGGACGGATGACCCGGTTATGACGGCGGCGGCCAATGCGATCGCCTGCGAGGCCCGGAACCGCCTGCTCGGCGGGGCGCTCTACGTGGATACGGTTGCGCGCGGTCTCGTGGTGCATCTTCTCCGCCGCCACGCCTCGGTCAGACTGCCGCAAAGGCGCTGCAACGGTGGGCTTTCGCCGCAGCAGGAACGGCGGATACTCGAATTCATCGATGCCGAACTCGCCTCGACGCTCGATCTCAAGCTCATGGCGTCTGCGCTGGATATGACGCCTTGTGCCTTCGCGCGGCAGTTCTGCCAGAGCTTCGGCTGTCCGCCCTACGCCTTCGTGAAGGCGCGCCGGCTCGAAAAGGCCCGCCGGCTTCTGGCCACAACCGACCTGCCAATCAAGGCAATCGCCGTCGACTGCGGCTTTTGCGATCAGGCTCATCTCACGCGGATGTTCTCCGCCGAATTCGGCAAGACCCCCGCGGTCTTCCGGCGCAGCGCGCGCTGATCCGGAAGATCGCGCCGATGCAGGGCGAGCCGGCCCGGATCATTCAAAACTTCCCGCACGATCCTTCAAGACCTTCAACGGGGCGGCCTGTCACCCTTGCCGCGTGCTTCGGGCACTGTGCCCGGACAACAAAGACGCAGTCGGGCCAACGGCTGCATCCACAGAGGAGGACTCGATGCTAGACGCAACACAGAATTCCGCGCAGACCCGGCGTAATCCCGTCCCCGCCGAGCTCGATGCCCTGGTGATCGGCACCGGCGTCGCCGGACTCTACCAGTTGCACCAGCTGCGAGAAATGGGCCTGAAGGTCCATGCCTGTGACACGGCGAGCAATGTGGGCGGCACCTGGTACTGGAACCGCTACCCCGGCGCGAAGTTCGACAGCGAAGCCTATATCTACCAGTATCTGTTCGACGAAAAGCTCTACAAGGACTGGACCTGGAGCGAACGGTTCCCGGGCCAGCGCGAGATCGAGCGCTGGATGCACTACATCGCCGACCGGCTCGACCTGCGCCGGGACATCTCGTTCTCCACGACGATCACGCGAGCGACGTTCGATGAGGCGCGCGGGCTTTGGACCGTGGAGACGGATCAGGGCGAGACCATCACCGCGCGTTATCTGATCGGCTGCACGGGGATGCTCTCCGCACCGCTCGAGGACCGCTTTCCCGGACAGGCGAGCTTCAAGGGTCAGATCGTCCACACCGGGCGCTATCCGAAGGAGGGCCTTGCACTCGAAGGCAAGCGCGTCGCGGTGATCGGCACCGGAGCCACGGGCATCCAGGTGATCCAGACGATCGCACCGGAGGTTGAAAAGCTCACGGTGTTCGTGCGCACCCCCCAGTATGTCCTCCCGATGAAGAACCCCAAATACGGTCCCGATGAGGCTGCTTGGTACAAGGGGCGGTTCGATGAGCTGAAGGCGACCATCCCGCATACCTTCACCGGGTTCGAATACGACTTCAGTAACACCTGGGCGGATCTGACCCCCGAGGAGCGGCGCGCGGTGCTGGAAGAGGTCCATACCGACGGCTCGCTGAAGCTCTGGCTCGCGTCTTTCGCCGAGATGTTCTTTGACGAGGAGGTGAGCGAGGAGATTTCGGAATTCGTCCGCGAGAAGATGCGCGCGCGCCTCAAGGATCCGCGCCTGATCGATATCCTGGTGCCCAAGAAAGGCGACTACGGCTTCGGCACCCACCGTGTTCCCCTCGAGACGCAGTATCTCGAGACCTATCTCCGCGACAATGTCGAGGCGGTCAGCGTGCGCGACAATCCCATCGCGGAAATCGTGCCCGAAGGGGTCCGGCTCGAGGACGGGACCGTGCATGAGGTCGACACGATCATCATGGCCGTGGGCTTCGACGCAGGCTCCGGCGCGCTCGCGCGGATCGACATCACGGGCCGCGACGGCATGAAGCTCGCGGAGGAATGGAGGAAGGACATTCGCACCACCCTGGGCATGATGAAGTTCGGCTTCCCCAACCTCTTCATGACCGGCGCGCCGCTGGCCCCTTCCGCGGCACTCTGCAACATGACCACGTGCCTGCAGCAGCAGACCGAGTGGATCTCGGGCTGCATCCGCCATATGCAGGAGACGGGCAAGGATGTGATGGAACCGACAGCCGAGGGCGAGGATGACTGGGTCCGTCACCACGACGAGGTCGCCAATGCCACACTGATCTCCAAGACGAATTCCTGGTATACGGGCTCGAACGTTCCCGGGAAGCCGCGCCGCGTGCTGTCCTATACCGGTGGTGTCGGCACCTATCGCGGCAAGTGCGACGAGATGGCGAAAGAGGGCTATCCGGCGTTCGCGATGAGCAAGGCCGGCGCGCCGCAGGAGGCCTAGAGCCCGGAGAGATCGCGCGCGCCCGGTCCAGACGCGGGCGCGCGCTCAACAAAAATCAGACCACACAGGGAGAAAGACATGAGCCATCAGTTCAACGCGCAGTCCGTGCTCGACGGCGTCGTCAGCTCGGACCCGCGGGTGCCGGGTGTTGTCGCGATGGTGACGGATCGGGAGCGGAACATCTTCGAGGGCGCCGCCGGTGTCCGGCGGCTCGATCAGGATGCCGCGATGACGACCGATTCTGCCTTCGCGATCTTCTCGACGACAAAGGCGATCACGGCAACGGCCGCGCTCCAGCTTGTCGAGGAAGGCAAGCTCGATCTTGATGCGCCCGCCAGCACCTATGCCCCAGACATCGGCAAGCTGAAGGTGATCGAGGGGTTCGATGCGGCCGGGGAGCCGATCCTGCGGGATCCGAAGCGCCCTGTGACCACCAAGCACCTGCTGCTCCATACCGGCGGCTTCGGCTACGACTTCTTCAGCGAGACCTACAACAGGCTCGCGCAGGAAAAGGGGCAGCCGAGCGTCATCACCGCCTCGAAAGCCTCGCTGATGACACCGCTGCAATTCGATCCGGGCGACCGCTGGGAATACGGCACCAACATCGACTGGTGCGGCCAGGTGGTCGAGGGCATCACCGGCAAGCGGCTGGGCGAGGTGTTCCAGACCCGCATCTTCGAGCCGCTCGGCATCGAGGACATGACCTTCGAGTTGAACGACGGCTTGCGCGCGCGTCTGGCGGGGATGCACGCCCGCGGTGCGGACGGTTCGCTGACGCCGATGGATTTCGAGCTGCCCGACACGCCCGAGATCCACATGGGTGGCCACGGCCTCTACGGCACGGTGGGCGATTACATGCGGTTCATCCGCATGTGGCTCAACGACGGGATGGGCGAGAACGGCCGCGTCCTGAAGCCCGAGACCGTCGCGATGGCAGAGAAGAACCACCTCGGCGACAAGAAGATCTGCATGCTGCCCGGTGTGATCCCGTCGCTTTCGAACGACGCCGAGTTCTTTCCGGGGCAATCCAAGTCCTGGTCCTACAGTTTCATGGTCAACGACGAGGAAGCGCCCACGGGCCGGCCGGCCGGCGCGCTCGGCTGGGCGGGCCTCGCAAACCTCTTCTACTGGATCGACCGGCACAACGGCTACGGTGGCTTCTGGGCGACGCAAATCCTGCCTTTCGGCGATCCCGTGTCCTTCACCGGCTACATGGAGTTCGAAACGGCGTTCTACGCGTCCCTTAGGGCGGCGAAGGCCGCCTGAACCGGGTGCGCGGCCGCCGCTCAGGCGGCCGCGTCTTCGATGTCGGGTACTGTCCCCGGATCCTTGCCGGCAACGCGGAGGCACCTCCCCATCGCATCCAAGTGCGAGACGCCTGGACCCGGACTGCGGCCAGATCTGTGCTGCTGTGATCCCGGCGGCGCCGGTTTCCCGGCAGATGGGGTCGCCCTTCTTATGGCGCCGATGCTGTCGGCGCAGGCGCTGGCTTCACGGTCGAACACGGCCACCGCATGAGCGTCCTGCAGCCTGATATGGTGGCGCCGGTTGCCGCCCTCAGCGGTCTGTTCCCGCATGAAATCGGTCGGGGGGGCGTCAGGAAAGATCCGCACGCCCGCTGCCCGAAGCGTGCCATTGAGATCAAGGGTAAGCTGCGCCGAAAGCACTTCCCCAGCCTTCATACAGGGAGCCGATCGCGCATCAGCTGATTTTCCGGGACTGTATGCTGCACAGGCGATCTTGCGGCGCATTGCTGTGCACCGAGAACAATAGTTGTCCGCGTCTCACGCCGAGCAACAAGGGCGGTCAGCAGCCGCCAGCGGTGGTGGGAGCGCTTATGTGGCGAGTTCCGCGAGGAAGCTTGGCCAGGAGCGTTTCGTCAGGGTCGCCCTGATGACGGCGGCCGCAGCAGTGAGCCATGGCCTCGTCCGCGTCAGGCGGCACTGTCTCCCCGCTCTTCGCGTGCGGCAAGCCGGTCCAGCCGGTCAATCTCGGCGGCGATCATCGCCCCGGCCCGCACGAGGTTCGCGCGGCGGTCGCGCGGCTTCCAGAAGGCCGCGGGCAGCCACCAGTCGCCCGGCGGCTCTGCACGCCACTGCGGGAAGCGGCCCCAGCGGAGGAGGGCGTTGGCGCTCCGGGCCAGTTCGCCCTTCAGATACTGATCGTCATGTTCGGCGGTGAAGCCCTCAACCTCGATCTGGCGCCGCCGTTCCTCGGCGATCGCCTCGGCTCCTGTGCTCATATGCGTCTCCTGTCTTCCTCCCCGCGCCAACATTGAGTGTGTAGATGTGAAGCAATAATGACCACAAGCAAGTTTCCGAAGACGCACGAAACGACGCGCGGCTGCCGCCAGCGCGAAGCCCTCCCCGGAGGATAACCAACCCTGTCAGAACGCGTGGAGCGACCTCCATTCTTGAGGTAGGATTGGCAATGCGCGAGGCGCTGCTCTGCTCCGCGCAAGATATTTTAGTGAGGAATTTAAGATGGCCTATGCAAAGGCATATTTCGCCGTAGATATGGGCGCACTTTCCGGCTGGTATGGAACCATCACCGTTGCAAACGACAAGACGATCCAATTACAGGACGGCGGGTGGACCCAAGTCTACACCGGTAAGTTCAGCTATGACCTGTTCTACAATGTTTACGGGACGCTTATGGGGTATTCCGAATCATACCGGGGTGTAACCTGGTATGAAGTTTCTGGAATCCGTCGCGACGCCCACACATTTTACACCTACATGGAGTCGGGCAATGCAGAACGGGCAGTAGGCTACCTGCTCTCAGGCTCAGACCAGCTTGTCGGCTCCTCGCAAAACGACGTGCTGTTCGGCTTTGGCAGCGCCGATCGCATCAAGGGCAACGGGGGCAATGATGCTCTTGACGGCGGCAGCGGCCGCGATGCGATCAGCGGCGGAGCGGGCAGCGATAAGCTTTATGGCGGGGGCGGGAACGATCGCCTGTTCGGGGATGGCGGCCGCGACGAGCTTTCCGGCGGCGCGGGCGGCGACATGCTCCGCGGTGGCCTCGGCCGGGACAAGCTCACCGGTGACAGCGGTGATGACCGCTTCGTCTTCAGGTCGGCGGCCGAGGCCGGGCGGGGGAGCGAGCGCGACGCGATCCTGGATTTCGAACGAGGGCACGACGTTATCGTCTTGGCGGCGATCGATGCGAACACGAAGGCCAGAGGCGATCAGGCGTTTCATTTCATCGGGCATGATGCCTTTGGTGGCCACGCCGGCGAACTCCGGTTTCACAACGAAATCCTGAGGGCTGACACCAATGGAGACGGGCGCGCCGATTTCGAGATCGAGATCTCTGACCTTTCATCGCTGGGGCGTGGCGATTTTCTCTTGTGACGCGGCCGATTGACGCCGGGCGTCTCACATCTCACATGGACGAGCGGTCATGGGCGCGTAAGCCGGGGTGATGCATCCGGCTTGTCGCCTCGGCCTGCACTTCGGCGAGGACTGGTCAGTTGCCAGCCACGGAATGGCAATCAGCGCGCCGACCAGAGCGACGTCCCGCATTCAGAGTGCCATTCACTCTGAAGCAGACTCGCGCTATATCAAGAAAGGATTGGCGACCCCTCCAGGACTCGAACCCGGAACCTGCTGATTAGAAGTCAGCTGCTCTATCCTGTTGAGCTAAGGGGCCGTCTCTCAGTGCGTCCAGGCGCCGCGGCGCTGGGCGGCGAAGTTGTCGCCATAGCCGTTCTGCCGGAGCACATGCGCCCGCGGCTTCGGCTCGAAGACCTGATGCACGATGCCGTTCTTCTCGGCATAGGCAACGGCCTCTTCCTTGGTGTCGAAGCTCAGCCGCACCTGGGAGTTCATGTCGCCCGAGCCGGTCCAGCCCATGAGCGGATCGAGGGTGCGTGCCTCTGCCGGCACGAACTCGAGAACCCAGCGCTTCGTCCTGGCCTGACCCGACTGCATGGCATTCCGGGCGGGCTTGAAAATTCTGGCGATCATCGGACCAACTCCGCACAAGACACGTCTCCGCTTATGGCCAATTGCCGGCGCGGGATCAAGCCGTTGGCTTGGGGGGAGATCTGCGGGGGGAGGGGAGGGGAGCAGGGGATCGGGTCGTCAACCGGATACGAGGGAGCGAGGGGTGGGGTGGGTGTGCGCACCCGGCTGACGACCACTGTGCTGCTTGCAGGATTAGTAATACACGCATACCGGGCATACACGCAATGGTTTAGTTACTTAAAATCGACTGTATTGAAGGTGGAAAATTTTAACCTTCGTTAACGACTTCTTAACCTTGCCAATGGCGCTCCAAAGGCCAATGTGGAAAGGACCTTCCGGGAGATTTCGATGCCCAGCGCAACCGACGGACCGCTGATCCTGCCGCAGCCCGCAAAGCCCGCCCGCGACAAGCTCGAGGGCGGCCGGCGCTTCGTGCTCAGATCCGAATTCGAGCCCGCGGGCGACCAGCCCACGGCAATTGCCGAGCTTTCCGAAGGCATTCGCGCCGGCGAGCATAACCAGGTCCTGCTCGGCGCCACCGGCACCGGCAAGACCTTTACCATTGCCAAGGTCATCGAGGCCACCCAGCGCCCCGCGATCATTCTCGCCCCGAACAAGACCCTGGCCGCCCAACTTTACGGCGAGTTCAAGGGCTTCTTCCCGGAAAATTCCGTGGAGTATTTCGTCTCCTACTACGACTACTACCAGCCGGAGGCCTACGTCGCCCGCTCGGACACCTATATCGAGAAGGAATCCCAGATCAACGAGCAGATCAACCGGATGCGGCACGCCGCCACCCGGGCTCTTCTCGAACGCGACGACGTCATCATCGTCGCCTCCGTCTCCTGCATCTACGGCATCGGCTCGGTCGAGACCTACGGTGCGATGACCCAGGATCTCATCGTCGGCCAGGCCTATGCCCAGCGCGACGTGATCGCCGGTCTGGTGGAACAGCAATACCACCGCAACGATCAGGGTTTCCAGCGCGGCTGCTTCCGGGTCCGCGGCGATTCGCTCGAGATCTGGCCGGCCCACATGGACGATCGCGCCTGGCGGCTCTCCTTCTTCGGCGACGATCTCGAGGCGATCCACGAGTTCGACACGCTGACCGGGGCAAAGACCGAGTCGCTCGACAAGGTCCGCGTCTACGCCAACAGCCATTACGTGACGCCGCGCCCGACGATGCGCCAGGCGATCAAGGGCATCAAGGAAGAGCTCCGCATCCGCGTCGACCAGCTCGTCGCCGAGGGCAAGCTCCTCGAGGCCCAGCGGCTGGAGCAGCGCACGAACTTCGACCTCGAGATGCTGGAGGCCACCGGCGTCTGCAACGGCATCGAGAACTACTCGCGCTATCTCACGGGCCGCAAGCCCGGCGAGCCGCCGCCCACGCTCTTCGAGTATATCCCCGACAACGCCATCGTCTTCGCCGACGAGAGCCATGTGTCGGTCCCGCAGATCGGCGGCATGTATCGCGGCGACTTCCGGCGCAAGTTCACGCTGGCCGAGCACGGCTTCCGGCTGCCCTCCTGCACCGACAACCGCCCGCTGAAGTTCGAGGAATGGGACGCGATGCGGCCCCAGTCGGTCTTCGTCTCCGCAACCCCCGCCGCCTGGGAGCTGGAGCAGGCGGGCGGTGTCTTCACCGAACAGGTGATCCGCCCCACCGGCCTTCTCGATCCGCCGGTCGAGATCCGCCCCGTCGAGATGCAGGTCGACGACCTGCTCGACGAGGTCCGCAAGGTCGCGGGCGCGGGCAACCGCGTGCTCGTCACCGTGCTCACCAAGCGCATGGCCGAGGATCTCACGGAATACCTGCACGAGCAGGGCATCCGGGTGCGCTACATGCATTCCGACATCGACACGCTCGAACGCATCGAGATCCTGCGCGACCTGCGCCTCGGCGCCTTCGACGTGCTCGTGGGCATCAACCTGCTGCGCGAGGGGCTCGACATCCCCGAATGCGCGCTGGTGGCGATCCTCGACGCCGACAAGGAGGGCTTCCTGCGCTCCGAGACCTCGCTCATCCAGACCGTGGGCCGAGCCGCGCGCAACGCCGATGGTCGGGTCATCATGTATGCCGATCACATCACCGGCTCGATGGAGCGCGCCATCGCCGAGACCAACCGCCGCCGGGAGAAGCAGGTCGCCTACAACGAGGAGCACGGCATCACCCCGGCGACGGTGCGCAAGAACGTCGCCGACGTGCTCGAGGGCGTCTTCAAGGGCGACACCGACATGTCGCGCGTCACTGCGAAGGTCGCGGCGAAGCCGCTCGTCGGCGCCAATCTCCGCACCCATCTCGATGCGCTCCACAAGGAGATGCTGAAGGCCGCCGAGAACCTCGAATTCGAGGAGGCCGCCCGCCTCCGCGACGAGATCAAGCGCCTCGAGGCGGTCGAACTCGCCGTCGCCGACGACCCCCTTGCCCGTCAGGCCGCGATAGATCAGGCCGCCGAGGAAGCCGTGAAGGGCAGGGGCCGCTCGACCGCCGGCAGGGGCGGCACACGGACCTACAGGGGCAAGAGCCAGAAGCGGATGGGCTGATGCCGGGGGGCCGCGCAATGCCCGGCGAAAGCCCCTCTGCGGGACACCTGTCGACGATTTGAGCGCCGCAGCGCGGCACTCGGAAAGGCTGAAGGATGCTGACGGCGGAGGTGTTTCTCGAAGAGGTGGTAAGGCCGAATGTCGCGGCGCAACGCCGGAATGTCGGCGATATGCGCCTCGCGGTGAATGCCATCCTTGCCGCCGACGCCTTCTGGGGCCTCCTGCATGCGGAATGGAAGAACACCAACGGCCCCGCAGGCCACCCTGCGCCCCCTCCCGATGACGGCACGTTCAGAGCCAAGGTTGCGGCGAGAAACCAGCCCTATCGTCTGCTGAGGGATTTCGCCTTCGCGATCAAGCACGGCGAGCTTGTCGGCAGCAAACCGCGTCTGGTGCGGAAACCGAACGTCAAGCCGCTCGACCGTGTCTGGGACGATAATGCAATCTGGTCAGACGACGAATACTGGTCCGACACGGAAACCTGTATCGAAACAGATGCCAGCGAGAAACCCGACCTTCCTGCCGGGATCGCACCGGTGAAATCTGTTCTCGCGGCGGCGGTCGAATGCGCCGCAGCAGCAAGGCCGGGCGTTCCGTATCTTGAAGCCACGCTCCCGGATCTGCCGGGATGGAAGGCGACATGAAAGCGCCCGGGCTGCGCCGGCACCGCGCGCCCTGCTGCCCCCTCACTCCCCCGTCGCGAGGTTCTTCACCAGAAACCCCTCGGCCCGGGCCCAGCTCTCGGAGAAGACGGCGATGCTGCTGGGCGCCGCTCCGGTGCCTCTGCCACTCGTCCTTGCGTGCCGTCCGGCGAAGCAAAGCCACCGCCCACAGCCCCGTTAATGAATCTTTAGGAATTTTATCTATAAATATCAATTATTTGGTGTAATTTTCACGGTGAAACGCCCCGTTTTCACCGCACCCCGCAGGCTCTTCGCTCAGCGTCCCGGCCGGAATTCTGACGGGGACACACCGGTGTGGGACTTGAAGGCGCGCCAGAACGCCGTGCTGTCGGAATAGCCGAGCGCCCGTGCGATCTCGGCATTCGAGGAGCGGCCCTGCCGCAGATGAACCTGGGCGAGGTCCATCCGCCTTTCCTGGATCAGGGTGCGCAGGGAAGTGTCGTGCGCGGCAAGCCGCCTCTGCAGGGTCCGGGTCGAGATGTTGAGCTCGGCCGCGATGAGCGGCAGGCCGATGCGCCCCTCGCTCAGGTGCAGGCCGATCAGCGTGCGGACCTTGCCCAGCAGCCCGTCCCCGTCTCCGGCGGGCTGATAGAGATCATCGACATGGCGCTCGAGGATCGCGATCAGATCCCGGTCCTCTTGCCGGTGCGGGCGATCGGCTTCCCGCAGGTCGAAGACGAGGCGATTTGCCGGCGCGCCGTAGAGGGGCTGCAGCCCGAAGATGCGTGCGGCCTCGGAGGCGTCCTCGGGGCGCTTGTGCTCGAGATGGATCTCGAGCGGACGGGCGGAGCGCCCGAAGGCATCGCGCGCAATCGCAAGGGTCGCCGCCACGGTAAACTCGTTGTCCTGCTGGCGCGGCCACAGCTCGGGATCCTCGAGCCGATAGTCCCAGATCAGCAGATCCTCCTCGGAATGCACCCGGACGGCGGTCCCGCCCTGCCAGGCCATCAGGAACCGGGCAAGCCGGTTCAGGCCGCGATGCAGCGAGGAGGAGGAGTTGAACAGCAGCCCCACCGGGCCGAGATGGGACGGCCGGAACCCGGTCCCCACCCGCGCCGCGAAATGCGGATCGCCATCGATCGCGGCAGCATCCTCGAGAAAGGCGACGTAGCGCGCGAGCGGGATCTCGCAGTAGGGGTCCTTCAGCTGCGCCCGCGTCAGCATGTGGCGCGCCATCAGCTTCTCCGCGCGGTGTGCCCGGCGGTCGAGTTCGGCGACGATCGGCGCGAGGGACGAGACACGGATCAGCGCGATGCGCCCGGCCCCGGATCGGCTGCCCGCCGAAGATGCCTCCACCCCCAGTTTTCTCCTTTCGCAGGGCCAGATCCCCAAGACCCGGCCCGCCGCACATCGCCCTTGGCGCATGTTATCGAATAATTGGCGTGAATTGCAATCTGCGCAGGGCAGCCATTCCCCTAGGTTCTATCTCACCCAATCAATCAAGACCAAATTCGTTCGCACCACCAACGGGAGACTGCCACCTGTGACCAATTCTCCATTGCCCGACGCGCAGCCGACCGCGCCCCAGCTTGCCCGGGGATCCATCGGACCTGCCCATATCGTCTTCTTCGTCGTTGCCGCCGCGGCGCCGCTGGCCTCCGTGGTGGGCGCATCGCCCGCCGCGTTCGCCTTCGGCAACGGCGCGGGAGTCCCGGGGATCTATCTGCTCGCGGGGCTACTCTACCTTGTCTTCTCGGTCGGCTTCACCGCCATGAGCCGCTTCGCCGGATCGGCCGGCGGCTTCTACACCTATGTCGCCAAGGGGCTCGGCCGGCCGGTCGGCGTCGCCGCGGCGAGCATGGCGATCCTGACCTACAAGTCGATCCAGATCGCGGTCTACGTGCTCTTCGGGATCTTCGTCTCTGGCGCCCTCTCACGTCTCGGCGTCGAGGTCGTCTGGTGGGTGCCGATCATCGTTGTGAAGGGGGTGATCTGGCTCTGCGGCGCGCGGAACATCGCGTTCTCCGGCAAGCTGCTCGGCGCCTGCATGCTGGCCGAAGTGGCGATCCTGCTGCTGCTCGATCTCGGCATTCTTCTGCGCGGCGGCGGCCCGGCCGGCATCAACCTCACCTCCTTCGCGCCCTCGAGCGTCTTCGTGCCCGGGATCGGCGTTGCGCTCGTCTTCGTCGTCGGCTCCTTCATGGGCTTCGAGGCCACCGCGATCTTCTCCGAGGAAGCTAGGCACCCCGAACGGACAATCCCCGTCGCGACCTTCTCGGCCGTGGCTCTGATCGCCGGGTTCTATGCCTTCTCGACCTGGTGCATCACGCTCTACTACGGTCCCGCCGCGGCTCAGGACGCAGCGCTCGCCGGGCTCGACAGCTTCTTCTTCACCGCCGCGGCCGACGTGCTCGGGCCCTGGTCGGTCGCGACGATGGAGCTTCTCCTGATCGTCAGCCTCTTCGCCTCCGCCCTCTCGTTCCACAACACCATCAACCGCTACTTCTTCGCCCTGGGGCGCGAAGGCGTGCTGCATCGCGGGCTCGGCCAGGTGCATGAAGTTCACGGCTCGCCGCATATCGCCGGCCGCGCCCAGAGCATCATTGCCCTCCTGCTGCTCCTTGCCTTCGTGATCTCCGGCCTCGACCCCTACGCGGTCGTCTTCTCCTGGACTTCGGCGATCGCGGTCATCGGCATCCTTCTGGTGCAGATCCTGGTCTCGGTCTCGATCATCGCCTACTTCCGGAGCCTGCCGCAGGGGCTCGGAGCCTGGCCTCGCGTCATCGCGCCGTCCCTCGCGGTCGCCGGGCTCGCGCTTGCGCTCACCGTGGTAATCCTCAACCTGCCGCTTCTGGCAGGGACCGACAATCCGATCGTCTGGTTCCTCCCGCTGATCGTCGTCGCCGCCGGGCTCTTCGGTCTGCTCTACGCCCTCGTCCTGCGTGCCCGGCGCCCGGCCCTCTACGAGGCGCTCGGCCAGGCGGTTGCCGAAATCTGACCGCCAGTCCTCCGCACTCTGCGCTCTCGCCCTCGGCGTCATCATGCCGGACTGGGTGAGCCGCTACTGAGCCGGTCGCGCTCCGGCACCGCGACCGCTCCAGACCGGACCCCACCTCGAACCGGCGCCAGCCTGACCGGCGCCCCACCCCCAACCCACCGAAACGCCGCGCCGGACCGCATCCGGCGCCAACCGGGAGGATTGCCCATGGCTGCCCTGGACAGACGCATCATGAACCGCCTTGACGCGCTCAACTACTACACCGCCACGAAGAAATACGATCTCGCCTTTCCCCGCCTGACGCAGGACATCGAAGCCGATGTCGTGGTGATCGGCGGCGGGTTCTCGGGCATCAACACCGCGCTCGAACTCGCCGAAAAGGGCATCACCGACGTCGTCGTGCTCGAGGCGAAACACCTCGGCTACGGCGGCACCGGCCGCAACGGCGGGCAGGTGATGGCCGGCATCGGCCACGATCTCAACGCCGTCAAGAAGCACGTCGGGCCGGAAGGGCTCGAGACGCTCTTCAAGATCGCCAACCTCGGCGCGGGCATCATCCGGGAGCGCATCGAGAAATACGGCATCAACGCCGATTTCTGCCAGGGCTATGGCTACCTCGCCTACAACGAACGGCAGGTGAAGACGCTGCGCACCTGGGAAAAGGAGTTCAGCGCGGTCGATCCGGACGAGGACATCGAGCTGCTGACCGGCGCGGCGGTCAGCTCGGTGATCGGCTCCGACGTCTATGCCGGGGTGCTGAAACACATGGGCGGCGGCCATGTCCATTCGCTCAACCTGCTGCTGGGAGAAGCGCAGGCGCTCGCCTCGCATGGCGCGCGGATCTTTGAGAACAGCCCCGTCATTTCGGTCGACTATGGGGATCGCATCACCGTGCGGACCAACGCGGGCAAGGTGACGGCCTCCAAGCTGCTCTGGGCCTGCGACAGCTTCCTCAACAAGCTCGAACCCTCCATCTACGGCAAGACGATCAACACCTACGCCTTCCAGATCGCGACCGAGCCGCTGTCCGATGCGCTGATCGAGCGGATCAGCCCGATCCGGGGCGCCTATTCCGACATCCGCCCGGTCATCGACTACTTCCGGGTGACGCGGGAGAACCGGCTGCTCTACGGGTCCGCGACCCGGCTCTTCGACTACATTCCCGAGGATCTTGCGGGCTGGAACCGCGCCCTGATGCTGAAGACCTTCCCCTATCTCGCGGACGTGAAGGTCGAGCTCGCCTGGGGCGGACCGATGGCCTGCTCGGCCAATCTCTTCCCGCAGATCGGCACGCTCGATGGCCGCCCGAACGCCTTCTACGTCCAGGGCTACTCCGGCTTTGGCGTCACGCCGAGCCACATCGTCTGCAAGGTGCTGGCGGAAGGCATGAGCGAGGGATCGGCCCGCTACGATCTCATGAGCTCGATCCCGCATGTCTCCATCCTCGGCCGAGACGCCGCGCGGGCGCCGATCACCAGCGCCGCCAAGGCCTGGCACCAGCTCTCCGGCTACTTCAACGGCCGCCGCTAATTCCCAAACCACAGGAGAAGACCAAGATGATGACCCCGTTCGACACCAACACCATTCCCGCGCTCGACAGCTGGGGCACCGTCGCCGATCTCGGCTCCGAGATCCTCGAGGGCGAATGCGCCGCGCTGGGCAAGATGGTGTTCGGCGCGCCTGCCGATCCGGTCTCCTGCGCCTACTTCGGCGCCACCAGGGGCGTCTTCCGCATGACCTACCCGTTCAACGAGCACGCCGTCGTGGTCGAGGGCGAGGTCACGCTGAAGAACGAGGCGACCGGCGAGAGCCGCACCTACGGCCCCGGCGAGGGCTGGTTCGTCGAGAAGGGCACGCCGGTGCTGTGGACGGTGAAGACCGACCGCTTCGTCAAGAACTACCTCGCCGTCGCCTGAGGGCGCCCCGGGCCCGCTTGGAGGCAGTGCCTGCGTCCGTCGCGGACGCGGCCCGTCCGCCTCCGGCGCCGACCAGGTCCATCCATGCAGAAAAAGGGCGGCCGCAGCAGCGCGGCCGCCCGGCAAAGATATCAGGGAGAAAACAGGGCATGAGCATTTTCAGCTTGTCCATCAACGGCGCGCCCGTCTCGGTCGAAGCCACGTTTCCGGTCTACAACCCGTCGAGCGGTGACATCGCGGGCCACGCCCCCAATGCGACCGAGGCGCACCTCGACCGTGCGGTCGCCGCGGCGAAAGCCGCCTTCGAAAGCTGGTCGCAAACGCCCGACGAGGCGCGCCGCGCCGCCTGCGAGGCCGTGGCCGCGCGGATCGGGGCGCATG
This sequence comes from Amaricoccus sp. B4, assembly GCF_043226085.1. Classification (NCBI taxonomy): domain Bacteria; kingdom Pseudomonadati; phylum Pseudomonadota; class Alphaproteobacteria; order Rhodobacterales; family Paracoccaceae; genus Amaricoccus; species Amaricoccus sp. B4. The sequence goes on along the minus strand of NZ_CP171225.1, from coordinate 1,472,551 downwards.
CCGAGGAGCTCGCGCAGCTCGTCACCAGGGAGCAGGGCAAACCGCTCGGCGGCATGGGTTCGCGCTGGGAAATCGGCGGGGCGCAGGCCTGGGCGGCCTACACCGCAGGGCTGTCGCTGCCGGTGAAGGTCCTGCAGGACGACAACGCCGCCCGCGTGGAACTGCACCGCAAGCCGCTCGGTGTGGTCGGCTCGATCACGCCCTGGAACTTCCCGGTCATGATCGCGGTCTGGCACATCCTGCCCGCCATCCGCACCGGCAATACCGTGGTCATCAAGCCCTCGCCGCTGACCCCGCTCTCGACCATCCGTCTCGTCGAGATCATGAGCGAGGTGCTTCCGGCCGGCGTCGTCAACGTGGTCACCTGCGATGACAAGGTCTCCAACCTCGGGGCGGCGATGTCGGCCCATCCCGACATCCGCAAGATCGTCTTCACCGGCTCCTGCGCCACCGGCGCGCGGGTGATGCGATCGGCGGCCGAGACCATGAAGCGGCTGACCCTCGAGCTCGGCGGCAACGATGCGGGGATCGTGCTGGCGGATGCCGATCCGCAGGCCATCGCCGAAGGGCTCTTCTGGGGCGCCTTCCTCAACAACGGCCAGACCTGCGCGGCCATGAAGCGGCTCTACGTGCACGAAAGCATCCACGACGCAGTCTGCGAGGCGCTCGTCGCCTATGCCCGGACCATCCGCGTCGGCGACGGCATGGACGAGCAGAGCATCCTCGGGCCGATCCAGAACGCCATGCAGTTCGAGAAGGTCCGGCGCCTCGTCGAGGATGCGAAGACCAAGGGCCGCGTCCTTCTCGGGGGCGAGGCGGGCACGGGGCTGTTCTTCCCGCCGACCCTTGTCGCGGGCCTGAAGAACGGCGATCCGCTCGTCGACGAGGAGCAGTTCGGCCCGGCCCTGCCGATCATCGCCTTCTCCGATGTCGAGGAGGCGATCGCGGCGGCAAACGCTTCGGAGAACGGCCTCGGCGGCTCGATCTGGACCTCGGACATCGCGGCGGGCCGGCAACTCGCCCAGCGCCTCGAATGCGGCTCGGTCTGGATCAACCGGCACGGCGCGATCCAGCCCAACGCTCCCTTTGGCGGGGTGAAGAAATCCGGGCTGGGCGTCGAGTTCGCGGAAGAGGGCCTCGCCGAATACACCGACATCCAGGTCGTGTTCTCCTGATCCGGTGCGGCGGAGCCGCGGCCGCTACCGCGCAGCGAGCTGCCGGAGGCACTTCCGGAGGACCGCCTGCTCTTCCGCGCTGAAGGCCCGGGCGAGCGAGCGGTCGTAGTCGGCGGCCTGTTTCGTGAGCTTGCGGTAGGCCGTCCGGCCTGCCGCGGTGAGCGAAAGGCTCGCGGAGCGCCGGTCCGAGTCGAAGTCCTTGCGCATGAGGAATCGCTTCTCCTCGAGCGCGGTAACGGCGCGGGAGATCTTGGTCTTGTGGATCAGGGAGCGCTTGCCGATCTCGGTCGCGGTCATGTCGCCGTAGCGGCCGAGATGGAAGAGGATCCGCCACTCCGTCCGCAACATGCCGTAATCATTACGGTAAATGTTCTGGAAGCCCAGGCTGGCGGCTTCGGCAGCCTGGTTCAGCAGATACGGCAGGAAATCTGCCAGATCGAAGTCGGGGTCATCTGAATGTGTCATGGGGGCAAGATTACGTCTTGATGGTTACAAATGCAACTTTTAACACAGCAACCAAATGGAGGAGGTTAACATGGACGACCAGTTCACCGCGCAGGGCCTGACCCGCGCCGAAGCGCCCTGCGGCACGACCGCGGGCTACATGCCGGGCTTCGGCAACGACTTCGAAACCGAGGCCCTGCCGGGCGCGCTGCCGCAGGGGATGAACAGCCCGCAGAAATGCGCCTACGGGCTCTATGGCGAACAGCTGACCGGCACCGCCTTCACCGCCCCCTCGCATCAGAACGAACGCACCTGGTGCTACCGTATCCGGCCGTCGGTGAAGCATGTCGGCCGCTTCAGCCGCATCGACATGCCCTACTGGAAGTCCGCACCGCACGTGCTGCCCGAGGTCACCTCGCTCGGCCAGTACCGCTGGGATCCGGTGCCGCACTCCGACGTGCCGCAGACCTTCGTGACCGGCATGCGCACCATGACGACCGCGGGCGACGTCAACACCCAGGTCGGCATGGCGGCACACGTCTATCTCGCCACCGCCTCGATGGAAGACGAATACTTCTTCTCCGCCGACAGCGAGCTGCTGGTCGTGCCGCAGGAGGGCCGCCTGCGCTTCTGCACCGAGCTCGGGATCATCGACCTCGAGCCGAAGGAGATCGCCATCCTGCCCCGCGGTCTCGTCTACCGGGTCGAGGTGATCGAGGGCCCCGCCCGCGGCTTCGTCTGCGAGAACTACGGCCAGAAGCTCGAGCTGCCGGGCCGCGGCCCGATCGGCGCGAACTGCATGGCCAACCGCCGCGACTTCAAGACCCCCGTGGCGGCCTTCGAGGACCGCGACGTGCCCTCCCGCGTGATCGTCAAGTGGTGCGGACAGTTCCACGCCACCGAGATCGACCACTCGCCGCTCGATGTCGTCGCCTGGCACGGCAACTACGCGCCGGTGAAATACGATCTCCGCACTTACTGCCCGATCGGCGCCATCCTGTTCGATCATCCCGACCCGTCGATCTTCACCGTGCTGACCGCCCCCTCGGGCGTCCCCGGCACCGCAAACATCGACTTCGTGCTGTTCCGCGAACGCTGGATGACGATGGAAAACACCTTCCGGCCGCCGTGGTACCACAAGAACGTCATGTCCGAGCTCATGGGCAACATCTACGGCGAATACGACGCCAAGCCGCAGGGCTTCGTGCCGGGCGGGATCAGCCTGCACAACATGATGCTTCCGCACGGGCCCGACAACGAAGCCTTCGAGAAGGCGACCTTCGCGGATCTTCGCCCCGAGAAGCTCGACAACACGATGTCCTTCATGTTCGAGACCCGCTTCCCGCAGCAGCTCACCGAGTTCGCCGCGAAGGAAGCGCCGCTGCAGGACACGTATATCGACTGCTGGGACAGCCTGAAGAAGCGCTTCGACGGCACGCCACAGGGCAACTGGGACTGATCCGACCGCGATCCACCCCGCGCCACCGCACCAGTGGCGGCGCGGACGGAGCCAGAAAAACACTTCAAAGGAGGACACCCCCCGTGCCCCTGATGCGCAGCTGGGTCGCAGGCGCAAACGCGCCCGATTGCGACTTCCCGCTCAACAACCTGCCCTATGGCGTCTTCTCCACCGACGGCGCGCAGCCCCGGTGCGGCGTCGCGATCGGCGACAGCGTCCTCGACCTGAGGGCCGCCGAGGCCGCCGGCCTTCTGCCGCTCGCCGGCGGCCCCTACTTCCCCGCGCCGGCCTGGAACGCGCTGATGGCCGCCGGCCCCGAAACCTGGGCCGCCCTGCGCGCGGACCTCATCCGCCTGCTCTCGGACGGGGCGGCGCAGGCCGAACAGGTCCGGCCGTATCTGGTGCCGCTTTCGGCCGTGCGCATGCACATGCCGTTCACCGTCGCCGAATACACCGACTTCTACGCCTCGAAGAACCACGCCTTCAACGTGGGCACGATGTTCCGCGGCCCCGAGAATGCGCTGCCTCCGAACTGGCTGCACATCCCGATCGGCTACAACGGCCGCGCCTCCTCGGTGGTGGTCTCGGGCACCGATGTCCGCCGGCCCTGGGGGCAGCTCAAGGGACCGAACGACCCGGCCCCCCGCTTCGCGCCCTCGCAGCGCTTCGACATCGAGCTCGAGTTCGGCGCGATCGTCGGCCAGCCCTCCACCGCGGGCCGGCCCGTCACCGTGGCCGAGGCCGAGGCGATGATCTTCGGCTACGTGCTGCTCAACGACTGGTCGGCGCGTGACATCCAGGCCTGGGAATACCAGCCGCTGGGGCCGTTCCAGGCCAAGGCCACCGCCACGACGATCAGCCCCTGGATCGTCACCGCCGCCGCGCTGGAGCCGTTCCGCACGCCGACGCCCGCGCGCGAGAAGGAGCTTCTGCCCTATCTCGCCGAAGCCCGGCCGGGCCTCTACGACATCGCGCTGGAGGTCGGCCTGACGCCGGAGGGTGGCACCGAAACCGTCATCTCGCGCACGAACTACCGCGAGATGTACTATTCCGCGGCGCAGCAGCTCGCGCATCACACCACGTCGGGTTGCGCGATGCGGGTGGGCGACCTGCTCGGCTCGGGCACGATCTCGGGCCCGGAGAAGGACGCGCGCGGCTCGCTCCTCGAGCTGTCCTGGGGCGGCAAGGAGCCGTTCACGCTCGAAGGCGGCGCGACCCGCAGCTTCATCGACGACAACGACACCCTGAACCTGCGCGGCGCGGCCCGCGGCGACGGCTACAGAATCGGATTCGGAGAGTGCGCCGGCAAGGTCCTGCCCGCGCTCGCCGATCCCTACGCACGCTAGAAAGGACAAGACAATGTCAAAGGCATTCGCTTCCGCAGGCGATCTCGCGGAAAAGACCGTCAGCTTCACCGAAGTCGGCGAGGGGCTCTACGCCTTCACCGCCGAGGGCGACCCCAACACCGGCGTCATCATCGGCGACGAGAGCGTGATGATCGTCGAGGCGCAGGCGACGCCGCGGCTGGCACGAAAGGTCATCGACTGCGTGCGCAGCGTGACGGACAAGCCGATCAGCCATGTGGTGCTGACCCACTATCACGCGGTCCGCGTGCTCGGCGCCTCGGCCTACGGCGCGCGCGAGATCATCATGAGCGATACCGCCCGCGCCATGGTGGCCGAACGCGGCCGGGAAGACTGGGACAGCGAATTCGGCCGCTTCCCCCGGCTCTTCCAGGGCCATGACGAGATCCCCGGCCTCACCTGGCCCACCACGACCTTCTCGGATGCGATGACGGTCTATCTCGGCAACCGCCGGGTGGACATCCTCCATCTCGGCCGCGCCCACACCGCCGGGGACGCGGTGGTCTGGGTGCCGGACCAGGAAGTGATGTTCACCGGCGACATCGTCGAGTTCCACTCGGCCTGCTACTGCGGCGACGGCCATTTCCGCGACTGGCCCGACACGCTCGCGGCCATCGCCGAGTTCGAGCCGAAATCGATCGCTCCGGGCCGCGGCGATGCGCTGGTCGGTCCCGAGATGGTCGCCCGGGCGCTGGAAAACACCGGCGAATTCGTCCGCTCCACCTTCAAGCCCGTCGAGCGCGTCGTCGCCCGCGGCGGATCCCTGAAGGAAGCCTGGGACGCCGTACGCGCGGAATGCGATCCGAAATTCGCCGACTACGCCATCTACGAGCACTGCCTGCCGTTCAACGTCGCCCGTGCCTACGACGAGGCCCGCGGCATCGACACGCCGCGCGTGTGGACCGCCGAGCGCGACCGGGAAATGTGGAACCAGCTGCAGGGCTGAGCCGGAACCCAGGGAGGAAAAAAGAAAATGTTCCAGGATCGCTACATGCTGGCGTTCAGGCTCTATCCATACGCACGCAGCGTGGATCAGGACGCCGATGCGCCGGTGCGCCACCCGGTCGTTGTCATGGGAGGCGGCCCCATCGGGATCGCCGCCGCCCTCGACCTCGGCCTGCAGGGAATTCCGGTGGTGGTGCTCGACGATCACGAGGGGGTCGGCATGGGAAGCCGGGCCATCTGCTTTGCCAAGCGCACCCTCGAGATCGCCGACCGCTACGGCTGCGCCCTGCCGATGCTCGACAAGGGCATCGTGTGGAATGTCGGCAAGGTCTTCCACCAGGATCGCAAGATCTTCGAATTCGATCTCCTGCCGGAGGACGGCCACAAGTTCCCGGCCTTCATCAACCTCCAGCAGCCCTATTTCGAGCAGTTCCTGATCGAGCGGGTGCGCGAGGCGCAGGCCCGGGGCGCGCCGATCGAGATCCGCGGCAAGAACCGGGTGGACGGCGTCGAGGCCCATGACGACCACGTCACCCTCGAGGTGATGACCCCCGACGGCCCCTACAGGCTCGAGGCCGACTGGCTGATCGGCTGCGACGGCGCGAACTCGCCGCTCCGCAACATGCTCGGCTACGATTTCGGCGGCAAGGTCTTCAGGGACAGCTTCCTCATTGCCGATATCCGCATGAAGGCGGATTTCCCGACCGAGCGCTGGTTCTGGTTCGACCCGCCCCATGTCGGCGGCGCCTCGACCCTTCTCCACCGGCAGCCGGACGACACCTGGCGCGTCGATTTCCAGATCGGCTGGGAGGTCGATCGCAAGGAAGAGATGAAGGAGGAGAACATCCGGCGCCGGCTCGACTCGATGCTGGGCGAAGGCGTCGACTACGACATTGTCTGGTCCTCGATCTACACCTTCCAGTGCAAGCGGATGGAACGCTTCCGGCACGGGCGCGTGATCTTTGCCGGCGATGCCGCGCATCAGGTCTCGCCCTTCGGCGCCCGCGGCGCCAACTCGGGCATTCAGGATGTCGACAACCTCGGCTGGAAGCTCGCCCTGGTGATCGGCGGCCACGCGCCCGAAAGCCTGCTCGACAGCTACGATGCCGAGCGGGTTCATGGCGCGGACGAGAACATCCTCAACTCGACCCGCTCGACCGACTTCATCACGCCGAAGTCCGAGATCAGCCGCATCTTCCGCGATGCCGTCCTCGATCTCGCCGAGCAGCATGCCTTCGCCCGGCCGCTGGTGAACTCGGGCCGCCTGTCGGTGCCCTGCGTCTATGACGGCTCCGCGCTCAACACGCCGGATGGTCTCGCGGACGGCCCGGCCCGCACCCGCCCCGGCGCGGCCTGCCCGGATGCGCCCGCAGGCGGGGGCTACCTGCTCGAGCGGCTCGGCGGGGGCTTCACGCTGATGACGATCGACGCCGAGGCCCCGGCCTCGATCGAGGAGAACGGCATCGTGGCCACCCGCCTCGCGCTCGACACGGCCTCCGATCCGGATGGTGTGCTCCGCGCGCGCTATCTCGGCGACGCGTCCGCGGCCGTCTACCTGATCCGCCCCGACCAGCACGTCGCCGCGCGCTGGCCGGCCTTCGACGACAACGCGGTGCGTGCGGCCCTGCGGCGCGCGCTCGGCAGGGAGTGAGACCAATGGCAAGCCTGACCCTGAGCCCCAACATCGCCCGCCCCGACGATTTCTACGCCGATCTCGTCGCCGCGCACGAACACCTCAGCAAACCGGAAAGCGACGCCTTCAACGCGCGGCTGATCCTCATCCTTGCCAACCAGCTGGGCGACAACGCCCTGCTCTGCGAAGCCCTGCGCGCCGCAACCCGCCCCGAAGCGGCCATCCCGGCGGGGGAGGCGGCTGCCGCGGTGCGGCCCGACCGGGCAACGGAGCCGCAGGGTGCCTGACCGGCGGACGAGCCCCCCGTCCGCCGGCACGGTCGTCCTCTGGGACTACTGGCGCAGCTCGGCGAGCTACCGGGTGCGGATCGCGCTGAACCTCGCCGGGATCGCATACCGCACCCGCGCGGTCGATCTTCTGGCGCAGGACCAGCGCAGCCCCGAGCATCTTGCCCGCAATCCCCAGGGGCTGGTGCCGGTGCTCGAGATCGACGGCGCCCGGCTCACCCAGTCGCTGGCCATCCTCGACTATCTCGAGGCGACCGGGCGGCTGGCGCTCCGCCCCGCCGATCCGCTCCTGCAGGCGCGGATCGAGGCCGCCGTGCTTGCCATCGCGGCCGAAATGCATCCGGTCTGCAACGTGCGCATCCTGGCGCGCATCGAAGCCCTCACCGGCCGGCCGGAGGCGCGGGGCGAATGGGTCCGGGCGATACTGACGCCCGAACTCCAGGCGCTCGAGACGATGCTCGCCGGTCCCGGCCCTTATGCCTTCGGGCGCGAGATCACCCGCGCCGATCTCTGCATCGTGCCCCAGCTCTACAATGCGCGGCGCTGGGAGGTGGACCTGTCGGGCATGCCCCGGCTCCGCGAGATCGACGCAGCCTGCGGGGCGCACCCGGCGTTCATCGCCGCGCATCCCGACCGGGCGAGGGCCGCCGCCGGCGGCCCCGCCTGACCCGTAACCCGATCAACCCGGTGGCGATGGTCCGGCCAGGACGCGAAAGGCCGGGCCACCCGCCGGAAAACAACAGGGAGGACTGAACATGAAACTCTATCCTGCGATCTGCGCCACGCTTGCGCTCAACCTGATGGCGTCGCCCGTGCTGGCGGAGACCACGCTCGTGCTGTCGAGCTGGCTGCCGCCGCGCCACCCGATCGTCGTCAACGCGATCGAGCCCTGGGCGGAAGAGGTCGAGCAGGTGACCGACGGCCGCGTGAGCGTGCGCGTGCTCCGCAAGCCGCTCGGCACGCCGCCCGCTCATTTCGACATGGCGCGCGACGGGGTGGCCGACATTACCTACGGCCTCCACAGCTTCACCGAGGACGATCGCTTCGAGAACGCGAAGATCGGCCAGTTCTCGTTTCTGGGCGACGATGCCGTCGAGGCCTCGAAAGCCTTCTGGACCGTCTACACCGAAGACCTCGGCGCGGTGCAGGAGCACGCGGGCACCAAGCTGCTCGGCCTCTTCGTCCATGGCCCGGGCCTCCTGCACAACAACGTCCGCAAGATCGAGACGCCGGAGGATTTCCAGGGGCTGAAGATCCGCGTTCCCGGCGGCTACATCGCCGATCTGACCGGCGATCTGGGGGCGACGCCGGTCTTCATGTCCTCGCCCGAGGTCTACGAGAAGCTGTCGCGCGGGGTGATCGACGGCGTCGCCTTCACCTACGAGGCCCTCACCGCGTTCAATCTGACGGACTACATCAAGTATTCGATGACGGTGCCGGGCGGCATCTACAACACCACATGGTTCATGGTGATGGACCAGGACAAATGGGACGAGATCAGCCCGGAGGACCAGGCCGCCATCGAGAAGATCTCCGGCCTCGCCTTCGCCGAGCGCGTCGGCAAGGCCTGGAATGATGCCGACACCGCCGCCACGGCGGAAATCGCCGCGGCCGGGATCGAGGTCTACGCGGCGCCCGAGCCCGTGCTTGCGGCCATAAGCGAGCACGCGGCGCAGCGTGAGGCGGCCTGGGCCGACGGCCTCGGGGCCGATTATGACGGCCAGGCGGCCCTCGCGCGCTTCCGCCAGATGACAGGCATCTCGGAATGACCCAGCGCGTGCTGATCCGTGGTCTCGAAGGGCTGGTGGCGCTGCTGCTGCTCGCCCTCATCGCCGTGACGGCGGTCGATGTGGTCGGCCGCTATCTCATGAACGCCCCCCTTTCGGGGGCCTTCGAGATGACCGAGCTCATCCTCGGAGCTCTCGTCTTCGCTGCCCTGCCGCTGGTCAGCAAGAGCGGGTCGCATGTCGAGGTCGACCTGCTCGTCAGCGTGCTCCCGACGCGCGTGAACCACCGGCTGGGCCTCGCCGCCGCCGCGATATCGGCCGCCGTGCTCGTCTACTTCGCCTGGCAGCTCGGACGTCTCGGCCTCAACCAGCTGCACGAGGGGTCCCGTTCCGTCTCGCTCGGCGTGCCCTACTGGCCGTTCGCGGCGCTCGGCGCCGTGTGCTGCCTGCTTGCGGCATGGTTCGGGATCAGGCGGGCGGTGCGGACATGACCATCTCGCTCATCGGGCTTGCCGTCCTGCTCGTCCTGGTCTTCGCGCGCGTTCCCATCGCGTTCGCCATGGCGCTGGTGGGGGCCGGCGGCTTCGCCGCCATGCGCGGCATCGAGGCGACCGGCGCCATGGTCGGCACGACCGTCTTCGAGACCGGTCTGAGCTACTCGCTCTCCGTGGTGCCGCTCTTCATCTTCATGGGCAACGTGCTGGCGCGCTCCGGCATCGCCCACGGGCTCTTCGCCGGGGCCGACCGCCTCTTCGGCCGGATGCGCGGCGGCCTCGCGCTCGCAACCGTCCTGAGCTGCGGCGGCTTCTCCGCCGTCTCGGGCTCGTCGCTGGCCACCGCGGCCACCATGTCGCGCGTCGCCATGCCGCCGATGCGCCGCTTCGGCTATGCCGACAGCCTGGCGACGGGCGCGATTGCCGCGGGCGGCACGCTGGGGATCCTCATCCCGCCCTCGGTGATCCTCATCATCTTCGGCCTGCTGACGGAATCCGACATCGGCAAGCTCTTCATCGCCGGTCTCGTGCCCGGGCTCCTCGGGATCCTGCTCTACATGCTCGCCGTCATCGTCGCGGTGCGGCTGAACCCCGCGCTCGCCCCGCCCGTCTCGCAGCCCGAGCCCATGTCGCAGCGCGACAAGGTCGGCGTGCTCGGCACGCTGGCGCTCTTTACCTTCATCATGGTGGGGATCTACGGCGGCTTCTTCACCCCGATCGAGGCCGCCGGCATGGGCGCGCTCTTTGCCCTCCTCCTCGCCCTCGCCATCCGCGGCCTGAGCTTCAGCGATTTCTGGGGCGCCTGCCTCGAAAGCGTCGTCTCCTCGGCGATGATCTTCGCCATAATCATCGGCGCGGAGATCTTCTCGGCCTTCGTGAATTTCGCGGGCCTTCCCGACGCGCTCGTCGACATCGTCTACGACCTCGACGTCTCGGCCTGGGTCGTGATCGCGATCATGGTCGCGATCTACCTGGTGATGGGCTGCGTCTTCGAGAGCCTCTCGATGATCCTGCTGACCGTGCCGGTCTTCTATCCGATCATCGAGCAGCTCGATTTCGGAACCGGCCTGCTCGCCGATCCCGAAATGGCGCTGATCTGGTTTGCCATCATCGTCGTCGTGGTGACGGAGATCAGCCTGATAACCCCGCCGGTCGGGATGAACGTCTTCGTGCTCCGGGCGAACCTGCCCGATGTCGGGCTCGCGACCATCTTCCGCGGCGTCCTGCCGTTCTGGGTCGCCGACATCGTCCGCCTCGGCCTGCTGATTGCGGTGCCGTGGATCTCGCTGGTATTGCTGCAATGAAACCCAGCGAGAGGCCATCCCCCGTGAGCACCCCCGCCCGCCCAGCGCGTGAGCCCGATGACGCGCGCTACCCGCCGACATCGAGATCGCTGCCGATCGCGCTCATCCGGGCGCGGGAACGGGTGATGGGGCCATTTCGCGAGATGCTGGCGAAGGCGGGCGTCACCGAACAGCAGTGGCGCATCCTGCGGGTGCTGGACGAGCACGGGCCGATGCCGATCACCGCGATCGGCGAGCTGGCCTGCCTGCAGGCCCCGAGCCTCAGCCGGACCATCCAGATCCTCGTGGAGAAGGAGATGGTCAGGCGCGTCCGCGACACCTCCGACCGGCGGCGCCAGACCATCTCGCTCGCCGAGGCGGGCGCCGCCGTCATCTACTCGAACATCGGCGAGTCGCGGCGGATCGCGAAGGCCTTCGAGGAAAGGCTCGGCCCGGAGAAGCACCGCCGCCTGCTCGACCTCCTCGACGAACTCTCGCAGCTCTGAGCCCCGCACCGGGCCCGGAAGGGGCGCGCCACCGACGAAAAAGGCCGGGCCGCTGCGAGGCGGCCCGGCCGGTTGTCTCTCGGGGCGGGGGAGATCCCCGCCGGGCTCACTCGGCCGGTGTGGCGAGAAGCTCGGCGTTCCCCTCGGGGCGGAAACGCTGCGCCGACGGCATGTACTGCATCAGCAGGTAGTAGCTGAGGCCGGCCGGGATCAGGCTCGCATACCAGGAGATTCCCGAGAAGATCAGCGCGAAGACCACGCCGATGGCCGAGGCGATGACACCCGCCCAGTTGATCCCGGCGTAGGGGCCCGTCGCGTCGTAATGGGCGGCGATATCGAGCGTGCGCTTGCGGATCGCGTAGTAGTCCACCACCATCACCGCGAAGATCGGGCCGAGGAAGGCCGAATAGGTCTGGATGAAGAGGTTGAGCCCGGCGGCGCTCTCGTCCTTCACCAGCTCCCAGGGGAAGGCGCAGAAGGCGAGAAGGCCGACGATGACGGCGGACTTGCGGAAGCTGAGCCCGAAGGTCTCCATCAGCGCATAGGCCGGCGGCACCACGTTGTTGAGGATGTTCGTCGTGAGCTGCGCGAAGGCGATGAAGAGCAGCGTCACCACCAGCAGCACCGGGTTGTCCACGGCGGAGGCGAAGACATCGATCGGATCGACCACGCCGGTGGCCGAGGAGACCATGATGCCGATCATGCCCATGAAGAGCGTCGCGGGCAGGATCGAGTTGGCATAGATCATCACCTGCCGGAACGGCCCGACGGTCTTGTGAAGCTCGCGGCTGTAGTCAGAGACGTTGAGCATCATGGTGGCGTAGATCCCCATGAAGAGCATCGTCGCCCCCCAGAACGGCGCACCCCAGGTGCCCTCGGCATCCACCAGGTTGGTGCCGATCGCATCGCCATAGCGGTTCAGCACCGAGACGAACATGTAGATCAGCGCGCCGATGATGAAGACCGAGCCGATGTTCTCGACCCACTTGATGCCGTGGAAGCCGAAGATCGAGAGGCCGATCTGCAGGAACTGGAAGGCGACGAACCAGAAGATCACGCTGTCGAAGCCGAACATCGTCGCGGAGACGAGATTGAGCGCGCCGGCGCCAACCCAGCTCTGGAAGCCGAACCAGACGATCGCCGGAACGGAGCGGACGAGCGCCGGCAGCTTGTTGCCGGTGAAGCCGAAGGAGGTCCGCGCCTGCACCATCATCGGGATGCCGTATTTGTGCCCGGCCTGGCCATTGATCGCGAGCGCGAGCCCGATGACGAGGCAGCCGATGGTGATCGCGACGATGGTCTGGACGAGATTGAGCGTGCCGACGAGGCCGGAGCCGACCGTGAACGTGCCGATGGAGACACAGCCGCCCAGCCAGGCGAAGAGATAGGACCAGGGGTCCATGATCCGTGTCTTCTGGGGGGCGAGGTTCTCCTCGCCGAAGGGCTTGTCCTCCACGACGGCGCCACCGCCCGACAGGCCGTTATCCGATGAATGCTTGATCTCGTTCATTCACGTCTCCTTGTCTGGTATTCGGGTTGGAAGGGGCAGGCTGTTTTGCGAGCGGCGCGGCATAGGCGCCGATCTTGCTGGTGCGCAGACCGGCGCCAACAAGAGCCTCGGCAAACTTCGTGGCAGCGGCAACGCCGTCGATCACCGGCAGGCCGTTCTCGCGGCTCAGTTCCGCGGCGAGATCGGCCATGCCGGCGCAGCCGAGGACGATGGCCTCGGCCTTGTCGATCTCGATGGCGCGGGTGATTTCCGCCTGGATCAGGGCGCGCGCGTTGCTGCCCGGCGCTTCGAGCGCGAGCACCGCAACATCGGCCGCGCGCACGTTGCGGCACTGGGTCGAGAGGCCGTAGCGATGCACCAGCTCCTCGAGGAGCGGCACCGTCCGCGACAGCGTCGTGATCACCGTGAAGGAGGTGGCGATCATGCTGGCGGCCTTGATGCCTGCCTCGCAGATCCCGATCACCGGCCCGGTTGCCAGCTCCCGGCAGGCGCCGATGGCCGGATCGTCGAAGCAGGCCACGACGATCGCATCCGCGCCCTCGGCCTCGGCTTTCTGGACCTCCGCAAGGAGATACGGCGCGCACATCACCTCGTCGCGGTGGCCTTCGATGCTCGCCGGCGCGCCATGGGCCGTGCGCCCGATGATCTCGACGCCGGGGCCCGCAACCGACCGTGCGGCCTTCACGATCGTCTCGGTCATGCGGACGGTTGAATTGGGGTTGATGATGCAGAGTTTCAGGGGAGCCTCCTGTGTCATGCGCACTCCCTGTCTATCATAATTGTTCACAATTTTTGGATTCAATTATCGACAACAAACGATTCCACCGAAAATATTGAACAGATCGCAACGATTGGCTATTTGGGATGCAATGAGCCAGTCACCCGAACAGCAGATCGTCGAGCATGTTCTCGACGCCATCGCAGACCAGAAGCTCCGGGCTGGAACGAAGCTTGGCGAGCAGTCGCTGAGCGAGATATTTTCCTGCAATCGCACGCAGGTAAGGCGCGCGCTTGCCACGCTGACCGGCTATCACGTCGTGGAACATCTGCCGAACAGGGGCGCCTATGTCGCCACCCCCTCGGAGGCCGATGCCCGGCACGTCTTCGAGGCAAGGCGCGCCATCGAGATGACGATCTGCAAAAATGTCGTGCAGTTTGCAAACCCTGCCGATCATGCCCGCCTGCGGGCCAATCTGGCCCAGGAACACGAGGCGAATGCCGCCGGAAACCGCGCGCTCGCGATTCGTCTCTCGCGCCAGTTCCACCTGATCCTGGCGGAGGTCGGGCGCAATCCGGTACTGTCGCAATATCTGGAGGAACTCACGATGCGCACCTCCCTCGTTCTCGGGCTCTATGGCAGCGACCAGCGCAGCCTCTGCGCCGTCGATGAGCACGCGGGCATTCTCGATGCGATCGAGCGCCGCGACGAGGCCGCGGTCTGCCGGGAAATCGAGGCGCATCTCCGCCATATCGAGGCGGCGGTGGATTTCGCCGGCGCCCCGAAACCTCGCGGCGCGCTGTCGAGCCTCCTCGGCCCGATCGTCATCCCGACCTGACCGCCCCTTCCCGGGCACCAGAGGCCAGGATCGCCCGCAAAAACGCCCCTCCCGCCCGGACAAAAGCCGGCCTCCAAGGCACCATTAATGAATCATGAGTGATTTTATCAAGATATATCAGAGAGATGGCAAAATTTTCACGGTGAAACGCCCCGTTTTCACCATGACCCTCCCGGATCCGCACCACTCCTGCGCGGCCGCTGCTCCCCAGGCCATCGTGAGCGTGACCCGATGAGCCTCACTCCCCCGTCGCGAGGTTCTTCACCAGAAACGCCTCGGCCCGGGCCCAGCTCTCGTCATTGTCGCCGCGGAAGTTGAGGTCGCGGCGCTGCACCACCTGGCCGCTCTCCACATCCACCACCTGGACGAACATCTGCATGATGAGGGAGGAGGTCTTCAGCACCGAGCAGAAGAGCGCGCGCTCCGCACCGCTCTCCCGGCTGAGATCGAGAAGGCACTGCGGCACCTCGCGCGGGCAGGCCGCCGCGACCTTATCGGCGGTGATCACCACCGTTTCGGACCCCTGCGAGGCCATGTCGCGCGCAAGTCCCTCGGTCAGCGCGGCAAGCCGCGCGTCATGCGCCGCGGTCTGGTCCTGCGCCTCGCCCGAGGTGTCGAGGAGTTTCACCGGCAGGATCGCGAGCCGCTCGGCCCGTGCCTCCGGGGCCAGTGCCATCGCCGCCAGTATCGCCATACCCCAGATCGCCCGCCGCATCGTGCCGCCCTCCCGTTCCTGTCATGTCACGGAGATGATACTCGGCGGGTGGCGCCTGCGAACCCATCCTTCCGGCGCAGCGCCCGCCCGTCTGTCACACTTCAGTGGGAAAGTGCCCCGACTGTCGCCCCGGCAGCGGTGCCCACGATCGGGCCGCCAAGCACCGTGCCCACCGCCGCGCCGCCAAGCGCGCCGGTGGCCGCGCGCTGTTCGACCGTATTGCCGCAGGCCGCGAGGGCCGGCATCAGGAGGCAGAGAAGAAGGCGCAGACGCAGGGACATGGGTTTTCCCGAGGCTTTCAATCGGCCTGAGCCTGCCCGAAAACCCTAGCCGGATCAATGCCTCGGCTGCGCGAATTGATCGGATCTGCTGCGCGCCAAGATCAGTCGGCGGTCACCGCACCTATGGTCGCGCCCGCTGCCGTGCCCACGATCGGGCCGCCAACGGCTGTGCCGACGACTGCGCCACCAACCCCGCCGGTCGCGGCGCGCTCTCCGACAGTATCGCCGCAGGCGGCAAGCAGCAGCATCGCCCCGAACAGTCCGGTCAATCGCAAGGCCATGGCCCTATCTCCCCTTTGTCTTGTTGTTCGGGCAGAGAACGCGGGGTGCGGGCTCAGGGTTCCCGCCTGGGCGCCCGCGCCCCCACAAGCGCTTCGGAAAGGTGCAGTGCTTCGTCGAACACGTCCCGCGTGCTGCCGAGCCGGAGGTTGCGGTAGCGCGAGGCGAAATGGGTCTCCGCCGCGAAGAGGACCGCCGTGCGCTCGACGGCGATCCCCCGGGCGGCGAAGACCTCGGCATAAATCGCCGCCAGCCGCTCCGGATCGACCGGTCCGTCCCCCTTCCGGGCATAGCGAAGCACTGTGTGCAGGTCCGATCCGGCCGGGGCCAGCGCCGCGTGGCCGAAATCGAGGATCACCGGCCGCTGGTCTGGCTGGATGAGGATGTTGCCCGGCCCGAAATCCATGTGGCTGAGGCAGAGCGGCCCGCCGTAAAGCCGTTGCCTGAGCGCGCCCCAGCGCGCTTCCACCGCCCGGAGCGACCGGGCGATCCGGCGCGCCGAGCGCCGGTCGACCGAAAGCGTGCGGACGATACGCCGCCGCGTCGGCACCCGGTGCGCCTTGGCCCCGGCCGAAACCTTGAGCGCCGGCGCCGCCGCGCCCGCGTGGCTGGCGTTGAAATCCGCGATCGCGCGCACCACGATCTCCAGATTGCCGGTGTAGCGCGAGGTCCGCCGTTTCGTGAGGCCGGGGCTTGGCCCGAGGTCGGGAAAGACCAGCAGGCTCAGAAGCCGCCCGCGCTGTCGCGCCACCGGCGGCAGCAGGCGGTAATGCGCGCCCTCCACGGCGATCTCCCCGCGCTCCCAGGCGTCCCAGAACCGCATCTCACGCCCGAGCGTCGGCACGCATTTGACGAAGCGCGTCGTGCCCGCTGCATCGGTCGCGAGGCAGGCGAAGAAGCCGCCCTTGGTGCCGCCGAGCGGCCGGAACTCGGTCAGCGCCCCGCGCAGGCACGATGCCTCCGCGTCGGCGGGATCTTCCGGGGCCTGTCCGAAGGCCAGATCAATGATCGCGAGGATGTGGCGGCGATAACTCTCGAGATCGCCGCGCGCCCGCGCCCGCCGGGCGCCAAGCGCGCTGAGCGCGATCCGGAGACGCGCCGGCAGCGGAGGCCTTCCGGTCATCGCCTAGTCGAAGATGAACTTCGCCAGCACCAGCACGACGACCGCGCCGAAGATCGCGGCGACGAGGATCGCCGCGAGCCCGCCGGCCGCCAGTACGCCGACGCCGATTGCGGCGAGCACGAAAGGCGTCGCGACCGCGGCCAGCACGCCGAGCACGAGATACCCCGCCCGGTTGCGCCCGCCCGCGACGACCGAGGCGAGCCATCCCGCCAGCAGGCCGATCACGACCAGCAATACGAGCCCGATCCCGCCGATTGCCTGAAGAAATCCTTCCATGTCCCTCTGCTCCTTTCGTCCGCGGCCTTGCGCCGTTTCATGCATATGGGGCGTGCATACGATGTGCATAGGATGTGCAGGCGGCGAACGGGAAGAATCTGCCCACCGCCCGGCCGGAGTCAACGGGTCACGACGAAGACGTTCCGCCCCTTGCTCCCGTCCGGCGTCCCGGCCCGACCGGCCGCATCGGACGGCCGGTGGTGTGGCAGGATCTGCGGATGGGAACCGCTCATGAAGCGGTCCATCGCCTCGCTCACCCGCGTCTGCGCCTGCGGAACGCCGAATGCAGTGCCCGCCGGAACGCCCCGTCTCGTACCCAGCTGCACGACCTGCGCGAGACGAGGGGTTCCTGATGCTGCGCCCCTGTCGCGAGGCCGACGAACTCGACGGGTCGCCGCTTTCCGGCAACCCGTTTCAGCCTGGGGCGGCGCTGGGCGAGACGCGACGCCTGTAGCCTCCCATGTTGAAGTCATAGAAATATCAAGGGGGTAAGGTTTCCGGTCAGGCCGGTTCGCTGCCCTGCCGGACCAGTTCCCAGAATTCCGAGCGGTCGTTGGTGCGCGGAAAGGCTTCTGTGGGCACGTCCACATCGAGGAAGGCGCAGAGCGGCTCCCAGCCCTCCCGTACCTCGAAGACCAGAAGCTGCTCCGGCGGGATCGTCGCCTTGACCCTCTCGTTATGCGCCGTGAAGGCGGCGGCCAGCTGCGCCCCATCGAGCCCGGGCGGGAACCCCGTCGCGCTGATGACCGCGACCGCCATGTCGAGCCAGGCCTGCATGTGCGGCGGCGCCTCGTTCTGCCGCGCGCAGAGCGCATAGATCGTCTCGCTGAAGCTCGCCGCCCAGCTTTCCGGGCTTCGAAGCGTGAGAATGAACTTCGCATCCGGATAGGCCTGATAAAGCTCCGGAATGAAGCCCGCGACCGGCCAGTCCACGGCGCTCTGATAGCCCGCCAGGATCTTCGCCCAGTCGGCCTTGCCCTTCACCGCGGCCTGCCAGAGCGGCAGCGCCTGCGGCATGTGCGCCATGACCTCGGTCATGTGGTAGCAGGGGTCGAACCCGAGCCGCTCGAGCGCAGCCTTCAGCGAATATGTGCCCGTCCGGCCGACACCTGCACCAATCACCTTCACCGTCATGATCCTCTCCTCCCGTTGCGGCTTCAGCCATTTCCGGCTTGCCGTGCTCCGGATCATGAATGAAACTTGTAATCTGTCTAACGAATAGATTGCATGCATCATGAGCGAAATCGATCTGAGCCGGCTTGATCTCAATCTGCTTGTGGTCTTCACCGTGCTGATGCGCGAACGGAACGTGACCCGCGCCGCCGAGGATCTGGGCCGCACGCAGTCCGCCGTCAGCCATTCGCTCGCCCGCCTGCGCGCGCAACTCGGCGACCCGCTCCTCATCAAGGCCGGCGGGCGGATGACGCCGACCCCCTATGCACTGCGGCTCCACGAGGACATCGTGCCGATCCTGCGCAGCATCCAGCATGTCGTCTCGCCGCCCGAACCCTTCGATCCGGCGACGAGCCGCCGTCAGTTCCGCATCGCCTTTCCCGACAATTCGCGCGCCTTCCTCACGAACATCTATGCGCGGGTGCAGCGGGAGGCCCCCGGAGTGGCCGTGGAATGGCTGACCCCGAGTGCCGACATGCTGCCAATGGTCGCGGGCGGCCAGATCGACATCTGCGAGCTTGCGGGCTCGGCGCCGCTGCCCGAAGGCGTCGAGGCGCATCAGGGGCAACCCTACACCTGGATGACCTACATGCGGCGGGATCACCCGGCCGCGCAGGACTGGGGGCCGGCGGCTTGGAAGACCTGGCCGCATGTGAAGGTCTCCGTCGATACGAGAAGCCCGAGCCCGGTCGATGAGGTGACCCGCGGGA
Source organism: Amaricoccus sp. B4 (assembly GCF_043226085.1). Classification (NCBI taxonomy): domain Bacteria; kingdom Pseudomonadati; phylum Pseudomonadota; class Alphaproteobacteria; order Rhodobacterales; family Paracoccaceae; genus Amaricoccus; species Amaricoccus sp. B4. The sequence goes on along the minus strand of NZ_CP171225.1, from coordinate 1,453,611 downwards.
GCGGGCTCACGCGCCGGATCGGGGCGCGGATCCCGAATTTCGCCTCCCTCGGGCCGCTGCTTGCGCGGACCGACTTCATCGCGACCCTGCCGCCCATCACCATGGTCGATGTGCTGGAGGAATACGACATCCTGGCGCTGCAGCCCCCGGTAGAGATTGCACCGATGCCGCTGCGCTTTCTCTGGAGTTTCCGGCTGAGCAACGACCCTGGAAGCCGCTGGTTCCGCAATCTCGTGATCGAGACGTTTTCCGAGCTGCACCGCAAGGCGGAGGTCACCCTCGCGACCCGCTGGATCGACCGGGCGATGGGGAAGGGGGCGCCGCGCGCATGAGCGTCGCCCCGCCTCGGGTCAGGCCGCGATGAAGTCCCGCACGAAGGCGGTTGCCGGTTTCGCGCGGATCTCGGCCGGTTTGCCCGCCTGCTCTATCCGGCCCATCGACATCACGACGACGAGATCGGCAAGCTCCATTGCCTCCTCCTGGTCGTGGGTCACGAAGACCGATGTGATCCCGGTGCGGTCGTGGATCTCGCGCAGACCCTGGCGCAGCTCCTTGCGCACCTTCGCATCGAGCGCCCCGAACGGCTCGTCGAGCAGAAGCATCCGCGGCTCGATCGCCAGCGCGCGGGCCAGTGCGACCCGCTGGCGCTGGCCGCCCGAGAGCTGGTTCGGATAACGGCCGCCGATGTCCGGAAGCTGGATGAGGTCGAGCAGCCGGTTCACCCGCCGGCCGATCTCGGCCTCGGTCGGACGCTCCCTGCGCTTCCGCGCCCGCAGCCCGTAGGCCACGTTTTCGAAGACGGTCATGTGCCGGAAGAGCGCATAGTGCTGAAAGACGAACCCCGCCCGCCGCTCCTGCACGGTGAGTCCGGTGGCATCCTGGCCGTCGAACAGCACCCGCCCGGAGGTGGGAAACTCGAGCCCGCCGAGGATGCGCAGGAGCGTGGTCTTGCCCGATCCCGACGGACCGAGCAGCGCGATGAGTGCGCCCGATGGAATGGAGAGCGAGACCGGATGCAGCGCCCGTTCGGTGCCGAATTCCTTGGCGAGTTCCTCGATATCGATATGCATCGCATGTCCTTTCAGTGCCGCCGAGTGGCCGCCAGCAGATCCGCATGACGCCATTCGAGGAGCGATTTGAGGGCAAGGGTGACGAGCGCGAGCAGGGCGAGCACGCCGGCGAGCGAAAAGGCCGCGACCGAGAGATACTCGTTGTAGAGAATCTCGATCATGATCGGCATGGTCGTGGTGACGCCGCGGATCTTGCCCGAGACCACCGCAACAGCGCCAAACTCCCCCATGGCGCGCGCTGTCGAGAGCAGCACGCCATAGAGCAGCGCCCAGCGGATGTTGGGGAGCGTCACGGTGAGGAAGCTCCGCCACCCGCTCGCGCCGAGCGAAAGCGCGGCCTCCTCCTCCGAGCTGCCCTGCTCGATCATCACCGGAATGAGCTCGCGGGCCACGAACGGGAAGGTCACGAACATCGAGGCGAGCACGATGCCGGGAAACGCGAAGACGATCTTCATGTCATGGGCGACGAGCCAGGCCCCGAACGTCGAATTGGCACCGAAGAGCAGCACCAGCGCGAGACCGGCGACAACCGGCGAGACCGAGAAGGGCAGGTCGATCAGCGTGACGAGGAAGGTCTTGCCGGGGAAGTCGAACTTCGTGATCGACCAGGCGGCGGCGATGCCGAAGACTGCGTTGAGCGGCACCGCGATCGCCGCGACGATGAGCGTGAGGCGGATCGCGGAGCACGCATCCGGCGAGGCAAGCGCCTCGACCGACGCAGCCCAGCCCTGCCGAAGCGCCTCGCCGAAGACGGCGAGAAGCGGAGCGAAGAGCAGGACCGAGATCAGCGCAAGTACCGTGCCGATCAACGCGATGCGCACACCGCGCGGCTCGGTCGTGATCTCCTTGTGTCGGCGGGAGGGGCGCGTGGGGCGCGGAACTCCCGCGCCGCCGGAGGCGAGGGCAAGTTCAGACATGACGTTCTCTCCAGGCGGGCTCGGGCAAGGCCCGCAGGCGCAGCCTGCCGCTGACCCAGGCGAGCAGGGCCGCCCAGAGGACGGTGACCGCCGGTCCGACGACGAGATAGATCGCGAGCGCGAGCCAGGGGGTGCCGTTGCCCACCAGGGCGAAGATTGCACCCGTGAGGCCGGCGAAGCCGCCGAGGAAGGCGATGGCGAGGCCCGCTTCCGGGGTGAGGCCGCGCGGGTGCGGGCCGGCATCATCGGCGCGGGTGGTCGGGAAAGCTGGTCTAGACAAGTCCGATCCTCCGTCTGCTCCAGATCTGGATGGCGTTGATGGCGAAAAGCATCGCGAAGGAGATCACCAGCATGGCGATGCCGATCGCTGTTGCGGCGTCGTAGTTGTATTCCTCGAGCCGGATCACGATCAGAAGCGGCGCGATCTCGGTCTTGAAAGGCAGGTTGCCCGCGATGAAGATCACCGAGCCGTATTCCCCCACCGAGCGCGCCAGGGCGAGCGCGAAGCCGGTAAGAAGCGCCGGCGTGAGCGTCGGCAGGATCACCCGGCGGAGCGTGGCGAGACGCTGCGCGCCGAGCGTGGCGCTGGCTTCCTCCAGCTCGCGGTCGAGCTCCTCGATCACGGGCTGGACGGTCCGGACCACGAAGGGCAGGCCGATGAAGACCAGCGCCATCCAGATCCCGAGCTCGGAATAGGCAACCTGGATCCCGAGGGGCGCGAGCGCCTGGCCGAAGGCGCCGTTCGGTGCATAGAGGGCGGTGAGCGAGATGCCCGCCACCGCCGTTGGCAGCGCGAAGGGCAGATCCACGGCCGCATCGATGAACCGCCGGCCCCAGAAGCGGTAGCGCACCAGAACCCAGGCGAGCGCGAGCCCGAAGACGAGGTTGAAGAGCGAGGCGGCGAGCGCCACGCGGAAGGAGAGGCTCAGCGCCGCCCAGATGCGGCGGGAGTTCACCATGTCCCAGAGCTCGCCCGGGCCGATCATCAGCCCCCGGCCCAGCAGCGCGCCGATCGGCAGCAGGACCACGATCGAGAGCACGGTCATCGTGATCCCGAAGCTCAGCCCGAAGCCGGGCAGCGGCGAGGGCGCGCGGAGAATGCCAACCCGCATCGGATCACTCCTCGTAGATCTGGTCGAAGATGCCGCCGTCGCCGAAATACTCTGGCTGCACCTTCGGCCAGCCGCCGAAATCGGCGATGGTGGCGAGCGTCACCTCGGGAAAACGTGCGACATCCTCCGGCGCCGCGGCCGAAGTGTCCCAGGCCCGGTAGTAGTGGTGCAGCGCCAGCGCCTGCGCTTCGGGGCTGTAGAGGTGCTGGAGATAGGCTTCCGCCGCAGCGCGCTGCGCGTCCGAGGTGATGTTTCCATCGACCAGCGTCACCGGCGGCTCGGCGAGGATCGAGACCGAGGGCACGACGATGTCGAACGCATCATCGCCGAGTTCGTCGAGCGCGAGAAAGGCCTCGTTCTCCCAGGCCAGCAGAACATCGCCGATACCCCGCTGGGTAAAGGTCGTGGTCGCGCCGCGTGCGCCCGTGTCGAGGACCGGCACGTGACGATAGAGCGCGCCGACGAACTCCCGCGGCGCGATGTTGTTCTTCTCGGCATAGGCCCAGGCGGCGAGAAAGTTCCAGCGCGCGCCGCCCGAGGTCTTCGGGTTGGGGGTGATGACTTGCACATCGTCGCGCACGAGATCATCCCAGTCCGCGATGCCGCGCGGATTGCCCTCGCGCACGAGGAAGACGATCGTCGAGGTATAGGGCGCGGAATTGTGGGGCAGACGCTCTTGCCAGTCGCCCGGAATGCGGTCGGTCCGCTCGGCGATGGCGTCGATATCGGCCGAGAGCGCCAGCGTCACCACCGTCGCGTCGAGCCCGTCGATCACTGCGCGCGCCTGCGCACCCGCGCCGCCATGGGATTGCTCGATCTTCACTGCGGGATGGCCCTGCGCGGTCCACCATTCGTTGAAGAGCGTGTTGTAATCGCGGTAGAATTCGCGCGTAGGGTCATAGGAGACGTTGAGGATCTGAACCGTCTCCTGGGCGCGGAGCGGGGCGGGGGCGCCAAGAGCGATCCCGAGCGTCGCGAACACGGCCAGCGCGCCGCTTCGTTGCCGCCGCAAGACCGCGGCGCGCGTCCGATGCTGCCGGAGATCGGCGCGCCGGGCGGGTACGAAGGCGGGCAGGCCGGTCAGGCGCCCTTGGCCCGTCTCGATCTCGATCCGGCCATCTCCAAGGCTGCGGACGAAGCGCCCGCGGGCAAAGGCATGAGAGCCAAGCTGAATGGTGCGGTACATCGGTCAATCCTTCGCTGATCCCTGGCGGCAGTCAGGTGCCAGGTCGGCGCGCAGTTGCGTCCGGCGGGGCCGGGTTTCTGCCCGCCTCCCGCACTCCGGACGCCGCTTGCGCCGTGTGATGCCACAATAACGACAGGATTGGTCGTGATTATCAAAGGAAAAATCACGTTCTTTTTGGTCGTGATTTTAGGGGATCATTCTCCGCTGATGCGCTCCGGAGCGGCCAGGCGCTCCAGCGGCTCCGAATCTTCCTGAAGATCGGCGAGCGTCAGCGATTCGATCATCAGGATGTAGGCGGCATAGAACCCGCCGAAAACCGCCCGCACCTTGCAGGCCTCTTCATCCTTGCAGTCCTCGCAGCGCTGATAGGCCCGCCGCGACAGGCACTGCAGCGGCGCGAGAGGCCCGTCGATCAGCCGCAGAATCTCGGCAAGCGAGACGCGCCGCGGATCCTTGATGAGCTCGTAGCCCCCATTGCGTCCACGGCGGCTGCCGATGAGGCCCGCGCGTTTCAGGTCGAGAAGGATGTGCTCAAGAAACCGCTTCGGCGCGCCGGAGCGCTCTGCAATCTCCTCGATGCGCAGGGATTCGCCATCGCTGGCCTTCTCGTTGGCAAGAACCATGAGGGATTTCAGAGCGTATTTGGTCTTGTGGGTAATCATCCGCGCAAGGTGGTCCTGGAAATGACGAGTATCAATTATCAATATCGTCTTTATCAGCCGCCCTCGGAAAAGCGAACCTGCAAAAACACGATAAAGACTATCGACATTATGAGGCGTTCTGTCATGCTGGCCCACGACTCGTTCTGCCCGCCCATGTCGGCAAAAGGGAAACGGCATGAAACTCGACCGCATCGACCTCAAGATCCTCGATCTCCTGCAACGGGACGCGACGATCCCCGTCGCACGAATCGCCGACCAGGTTGGCCTCTCCCAGACCCCGTGCTGGAAGCGCATCCAGAAGCACGAGGAGGCGGGCGTGATCCGGGCCCGCACCGCGTTGCTCTCGCCTGATGCCTTCGGCCTCTCGCTGACCGCGTTCGTCATGGTGGAGGCCGACGAGCACACCGCCGAGTGGCGCAAGGCCTTTCTGGAGGCGGTCGGGAAGCTCGAGCCCGTGCGGGATGTCTATCGCCTCGCCGGGAACCACGATTTCCTGCTGCGCATCGTCGTGCCGGACATGGCGGCCTTCGACCGCTTCTATGCCGAGCTGACCGATGCCATCCGCCTGCGCAGGGTGAATTCGTTCTTCGCGCTGGAGACGGTCCGCACCACGACCGCCCTGCCGCTCGAGGGGCTGATCGCGGCCTCCTGACCCGCGCGGCCGCAGGGCTCAGGGGGCGGCGATGTCGCGGAAGCTCGAGGGGGTGATCCCGGCGATCCGGCGGAAGGCGCGGGTGAAGTGCTGCGGATTGCCGTAGCCGGTGGCAAACGCGATATCGATGATCTTGTTATCCGGATCGGCCAGCAGCTTGCAGGCGGCTCCGAACCGGACCTGCTGCTCGATCTGTTGATAGGTCAGCCCATTTTTCTCCAGCCGGCGCTGGAACGTCCGCTTGCTCATGCCGGCAATCTTTGCCGCCAGCGCAATGTCGAGATGTCCGTCACCGAGATAGGGCAGGATCGCGGCACGGATGGCCGCGACGAAATCCCAGGCTTCGAAGACCGCCTCCTCCTGCGGGGGGGAGGCGGCCCGTGTCGCCGGATGCTGCGGGCAGACCCGCGCCAGCACCTCGGAGGAGAGCAGGATCGAGTTGTGCGGCTGGCCCACGAGAATGCGCGTGTTCCCGAAGGCCTCGAGCAGTTCCGTCACGGGCTTGCCGGCGCAGACGAATGTCATCTCCGCCGGGCACCAGCCCGCCCCCGCAACGCTGCGGACGATCGAGATCATCGCATGGAGCTTCAGCCATTCGGAATAGGCGGTGGAGCCCATCTCCGCGGGCACGTGCAGATCACAGATGAGCCGGACCTGCGCGCCCTCCCGCCGCATTCGCACCCTCACCGCGCTGTTCTCGCGATGGACGACGCGCGACAGCGCCTCGATTCGCGCAAACCCCGTCGGCTGTGCGAGGATCGCCGCCTGCACCGCGCGGTCGAAGGTCCCGAGCGTCATGAGGTTGCCGGCCAGGAAGCCAAGCTCCGTCGGCATCGCGTCCTTGCCGCAGCGGGCGAGGAAATCGAGGCCGAGCGGCACGCTGATATAGGCATCCGGCATGTCCTCGAGCCGCGAGGGCAGATGCGACCGGGCCAGATCGCGATCGACCGGCGCACCCATGGCGCGCAAAAGGTCCGTATAGAGAATCAGATGGGCGGCCCGGGCGATGGGCACACGCCTCATTACTTAGCGGTCCTGGTGCACAGGAAGTGCATTCCGGATGAATGATCGGTCTGCATGGGTACCTGAATCTGCCTGGGCAGACGTTAGCACAGGCGCGGGAGGCCGCGAAAGCCTGTCCGGGCGCCTTTCGCGCCGGGCTGCGGGCCCGATGATTTCCCGTGCTCATATCGTGATGCGAATTGGCACGAAATGGGCAGAATCGTCGAGTGCCCTGCCGCTATGATCCCGCTCGCTCCATGCCGTCGGCATTCGGCACCTTTCGCGGTAAGATGATGAACAGCCTTCGACTTCCCACCCGACCGGCACGCCCCGCCGAACCCGCCCCCGACCGCACCGCAAGAACGCTGCGGGCCTTGGCGCCCGGCGCGCCGGGCAGGGGCTGTTTCACCCCGCCGCCGGTGCCAGACAGTGCCGCAAGAGCCTGCGCGCCCGCCCCCCTGAGGAAGAGAGACAGGATGACCCCGGCCTTCCGCCTTGCCGCCGCCCTCGCCGCGGCCTTCTGCCTTGCCAGCCCCGCCCTCGCGCAGACAGCCGCCGAGCCCGCAGGCGCCGGGGCCGAGGACTCCGCAACCCCGACCGCCGATTTCCTCTTCGTCCAGACCTCCGGCGGCATGGCCTATTCGGCGGACCAGAACCGCCTGACCCTCGATCACGTGAGCCCCGTCACCCTCTTCTTCACCGACCGGCCGGAGCGGATCGCGGGCAACATGAGCACCTCGGCCTTCGTGCCGTTCTGGAGCGAGGGCAGCGACAGCTTCCTCTCCGATCCGCCCAACGCCGACCTCTCGATCCTCGAGGACGGCACGCTGCACCAGGTGGTGGTCGAGCTCCACGATCCGGTCCTCGAGGGGGATCAGCTGCACTACACCGTCGAGATCCTGAGCGGTGACATGCCCGAGCTCGCCGACAACGCCTCGCTCTTCATCGACATCATCGGCATGCCGCTGACGCCCGTCTCCTTTGCGGGTGTCGACCGGCGCGCCTACCGCCGCGCCGTGTTCCGCTGAGGCGCGGCAAACCGGAAAGGAGGTCCGGCATGTTCCCCATGATTTCCCCGGTATCCCGCCACAACGGACCCCGGTCTTGCAACCGCAATCGCAAAGGTACGACCCTCATGAAGAACCTCTCCCTGACCTCGCTGCTCTCCACGGGTCTGCTGCTCGCGGCCGGACCGTTGGCGGCGCAGGACACCGGCTGGGAGTTCACCATCACGCCCTACGCCTGGCTGCCGGGGCTCTCGACCTCCGTCGATACCCGCTTCGGCACCGTCGATAGCGATACGAGCGGCAGTGACGCGCTCTCCGACCTCGATTTCGCCTTCATGGGCTCGGCAGAAGCGCGCAAGGGGCGCTGGGGCGCGATCGTCGATGTGATCTACTCCGACCTCTCCCAGACCGAGGACACGCCCTTCGGCCGGCTGTTTTCCTCGGCCAAGGTCGATACCAAGGTGATGGCCCTGAGCGGCTATGCCGCCTTCCGCGCCTACGAGACCGATCGCTTCAAGCTCGATTTGCTGGGCGGCTTCCGCTACTATGATGCCAAGGTCGACGTCTCGTTCGCCCCCGGCCGCCTGCCGGGCGAAAGCCGGGAGCTGAGCGAGAGCTGGACCGACCCCGTCTTCGGCGCGCGCGGCAGCTTCGCCTTCACCGACAAGTGGGTCGGTACCGCTGCCTTCGACTTCGGCGGCTTCGACGGCAGCAACGACTCGACCTGGCAGGCGCTCGCGACCGTGGCCTACCGCTTCAACGACAACTGGTCGGTGCTGGGCGGCTGGCGTTACCTGGACATCCAGAAGGAAATCGACGGACGCGACCTGCAGGTGCAGCTCAACGGCCCTGCGATCGGCGTCTCCTACCGTTTCTGAGGCGCCGGGAGGGCCCCTCATGACCAGATGCACCGCACCATCCGATCCTGCCCGGCCGGGGATACCCGCCCGGCGCGTGGATGGCGGCGGGCATGCGGCGGCGCGCTTCCGGCGTGCCGCAACCCCCTTTCGCGCCTCCTGCCCTGGGCGGGGCGTGCGAGAGAACCGCTTCAACCCGGGACACTGGCGTCAGACCCCGGTGTCTCACTCCAGACTGAGGGAAATACCATGAAAGTCATTCTCGTTTCTGCTGCCGTGGCTGGCCTTTTCGCCCTGCCCGCATTCGCTCAGGAAGAAGTCACGTGCGGGGATTACACCCTCATGGACAACGCCGCCCAGATGGAAACCATTGCCCGGATCGAGGCCCAGACCTCGGAAATGGACAAGCAGGAAAACCTCACTGCGGCCGCCATCCATGAAAAGCTCACCGCCGACTGCAAGGACCAGGTCGATGTCCTCGTGATCGACGTCGTGAAGGGCTACATGGAATAATCCGGAACGAACCGGGCACGGGAGGGGACATCCCTGTCGTGCCCGCATCCGTCGCCGCGGGCCTGCCCTGCGTCAGGCCCGCGGCGCGATCGGCGCCTTCCGCCGCAGGGCGAAGAGCGAGAGCGCCAGCGCCGCGAAGTTGGCCGGTGCCCACATCCGGATCTCGCCCCAGATGATGTGACGCGGGATCGCCGGAAACCGGATCAGAGGCAGCCCGAGTGCCGCGAGCGGCGCAAGCCATGGCCCGATCCGTGTGAGCGCACCCGCGATCTCTGACGTCCCGATGAAGCCGAGCAGCCAGACCGGCGCCGACACCGCCCGGACGAGTCCCATCCTCGCCATTTCACCGATCGACACGAAGGCATGACTTCCGCCCGTCCTGCCCTAAGCAAGGGCGAGCCGCCGCCGGATTGTGCTGCGGCCCGGTTGCGTTCCGGCGGCCGGGGCAGGGGAGGGGGCGCGGCTGCCCGCGCCGCCCGCCGGGGTTTCAGCGCTCGGGAACGAGCACCTCGCGCTTGCCGACATGGTTGGCCTGACTGACCACGCCCTCGTCCTCCATCTGCTCGACGAGCCGCGCGGCCTTGTTGTAGCCGATGGCGAGCTTGCGCTGGATGTAGGAGGTCGAGCACTTGCGGTCCTTGGCGACAATGGCAACGGCCTGATCGTAGAGCGCATCGTCGCCATTGGTGTTGCCGCCGAGCCCGAGCACGAGGTCGATCTCGCTTTCGGTCTCCGCCTCCGGCCCGTCCATCACGCCGGACTCGTAGTCGGGCGGCCCGAGCGCCTTCAGATGGCGGACCACCTCCTCGACCTCCTCGTCCGAGACGAAGGGCCCGTGCACGCGGGTAATCCGCCCACCGCCCGCCATGTAGAGCATGTCGCCCATGCCGAGGAGCTGTTCGGCCCCCATCTCGCCGAGGATGGTCCGGCTGTCGATCTTCGAGGTCACCTGGAAGGAGATCCGGGTCGGGAAGTTGGCCTTGATCGTGCCGGTGATGACATCGACCGAAGGCCGCTGGGTGGCCATGATCAGGTGGATGCCGGAGGCTCGCGCCATCTGCGCCAGCCGCTGGATGCAGGCCTCGATCTCCTTGCCCGCGACCATCATCAGGTCCGCCATCTCGTCGACGATGACGACGATGTAGGGCATGGTCTCGGGGTGAAAATCCTCGCTCTCGAAGATCGGCTCGCCGGTATCGTCGTCGAAGCCGGTCTGCACCGTGCGGGTGAAGGCCTCGCCCTTGGCGAGCGCATCACGCACCCGCGCATTGTAGCCGTCGATGTTGCGCACGCCCATCTTCGACATCTTGCGGTAGCGCTCCTCCATTTCCGCCACCACCCACTTGAGGGCGACGACCGCCTTCTTGGGGTCGGTGACGACGGGGGACAGCAGATGCGGGATGCCGTCATAGACCGAAAGCTCGAGCATCTTCGGGTCGATCATGATGAGCCGGCACTCGTCGGGCGAGAGCTTGTAGAGGAGGCTCAGGATCATGGTGTTGACCGCGACCGACTTGCCCGAACCGGTGGTGCCCGCGATCAGCAGATGCGGCATGCGGGCGAGGTTTGCCACCACCGGCTCGCCGCCGATGTCCTTGCCGAGCGCGAGCGGCAGCGCATGGGTGCTGTCGCCATAGGCCTTGGCGGCGAGGATCTCCCGCAGGAGCACCTTCTCGCGGTGATCGTTCGGCAGCTCGATCCCGATCACCGAGCGGCCCGGAATCGTCGAGACGCGGCAGGCGAGCGCCGACATCGAGCGCGCGATATCGTCCGAAAGCCCGATCACGCGGCTGGCCTTCAGCCCCGCCGCCGGTTCGAGCTCGTACATCGTCACCACCGGGCCGGGCCGGATCGAGACGATCTCGCCGCGCACGCCGTAATCGTCGAGCACGTTTTCGAGCATCCGCGCGTTCTCCTCGAGCGCCTCGTCGGAGAGGACGTGCCGCACGATGCTGTCGGGATGCTGGAGCAGCGAGAGGGCAGGAGGGGCATATTCCTCCATCTCGACCTCGCCGTTGAGCGCAAGCTCGGGCTGTTCCTCGGCCCGCGCCCGGAGGCTCTTGCGCAGCGACGGCTTCGGCCCGGCCTTCTTCACCCGGCTCTCGCCCGGTTCGATCAGGATCTCGTCGTCATCGTCCTCGACCTCGAAATCCGGGATGGGCTCCCGGGCGCGCAGGGAGGCGCGCGGTGCCGCGGCGGCGGCCGTCGTCTCCGTGCCGGCCGAGAGCGGCGGGGTGTTGCGCAGCACCGGCGTGCGCTCGGCATCGGCCTCGGCGCGGGCCCTGACGGCGGCGGTGATCTTTGCCATCACGCCATCCTCATCGGGCCGCGCCGCGGGCATCGGCTCGGCCTCGGCGCGCGCCGGGAAGGGGGGGATGCCGCCCGACCGGCGCGAGGGCTTCGGCAGCGGCGGCGCGACGGTATCCTCGGCGCGGCGGGCGCGGCGCTCGGAGGCATAGCTCTGTGCCGAACGCGCGCCACTGGCGACACCCTTCGCGGCGCGGCCGGTCAGCCGATGCAGCCCGGCATAGAGCGTGATCGAGCCGTCGCGGAGATAGCGCAGGAAGCGGCGCGCCTCCTGCAGCGTCACGCCGAGCGCGAATGCCGTGGTGACGATGAACACCGCCCCGAGCGCAAAGCTCGCCGTGAGCAGCGCCGGCCGGACGCCCAGCGGCAGCAGCGTGAGGAAGTTCCCCAGCACCGCATCGCCCAGCATGCCGCCGAGTCCGAAATCGTTCGGCCAGCCCGCGAGCGGCACGTGGGTTGAGGCAAAGGCCGCGGCGGCGAGGATCGCGACCGGGGTGGCGAGCGCCCGGCTTACCGCACGGGTCTCGCCCGCATGCAGCACGAGCCGGCTGCCCCAGACCATGAGCGCCGCCGGAATGCCGTAGGAGGCCCAGCCGAGCGCGCGGAAGAGCGGATCGGCGATCCAGGCGCCCACCAGCCCCAGTGCGTTCTGTGGCGGCGCGTCGGTCGAGTTGAAGAGGCTCGGATCATCCGGCGAATAGGTCCAGATCAGGATGAAGGCGAGGGCCCCGAGACCGAGAAGGATCAGGCCGAGAAGCTCCGTGCCGCGCCGGCGCAGCGCCTCTTCGGTATCGCTTTCCACGAGCGGTGCCCGGCGCTTGGCCTTGCTGCGTGCCGCCATCTCAGACCGTCCTTTCCTGAATGTTGTCCGTCTCCATGACCGTCCGGATCGCCCGGAGCCCGGCTCCGACCTCCGCGGCCTCCGCCACCAGCGCCACGCGCACATAGGCCCGCCCCGGGTTGGAGCCATCAGCCGCATCGCGCGAGAGATAGGCCCCGGGCAGCACCCGGACCCCGGTTCGGCGGTAGATCTCGACCGCCGCCCGCTCGCCGTCGCCCACATCGAGCCAGAGGAAGAACCCGGCCTGCGGCGAGAGATAGCCCGGCATCCCGCCGAGGATCTCGTCGGCCAGCTCGAACTTCTCGCGATAGAGCCGCCGGTTCTCGATCACATGCGCCTCGTCCGACCAGAGCGCCACCGCCGCATGCTGGAGCGGCAGCGGCAGCGGTGCGCCGGAATAGGCGCGCAGCCGCAGCAGGGCGGCGATCGTCTCCGGCCCGCCGGCGGCAAAGCCCGAGCGCAGTCCCGGCGCGCTCGATCGCTTCGAGAGCGAATGGAAGACCAGCACCCGCTCGGGGTCCGCGCCCACCTCCTGCGCCACCTCGAGCGCGCCCACGGGCGCCGTGTCGCGATAGATCTCGCAATAGCACTCGTCGGCGAGGATGCGGAAATCGTGCCGCTCGGCAAGCGCGATCAGCCCCCGCCAGTAGTCCCGATCCGCCACGGCGCCCTGCGGATTCGCGGGGGAGCAGACATAGGCCAGCGTGACCCGGTCGAGCACCGCCGCCGGGAGCGACCCGAAGTCGGGCAGGAAGCCCGTTTCCGCCGTCGCCGGAACCATCACCGGTTCCGCGCCGACGGCAAGGGCCGCCACGCCGTAGCACTGGTAGAACGGGTTCGGCATCATGATCGCCGGCTGACTGCTCGATTTTGTTTCCGGGCAGAGTGCGATGGCGGCGTTAAATAATCCTTCACGGGTGCCGTTGAGCGGCACAACCTGCCGCGCCGGGTCGAGCGTCACGCCATAGCGCCGCCCGAACCAGCCGGTGATCGCGTCGCGCAGCGCGGGCAGGCCCTCGTTCGGCGGATAGCGCGAGAAGTCCGCGACATGCGCGGCAATGGCGGGGCCGACCATGGCCGGCAGCGGATGCCGCGGCTCGCCGATGGTCATGAGAATTTCTGGGCCGCCCGGGGCCACACCGGAAAGAAGCCTCCGCAGCCGCGGAAAGGCGTATTCCGGCAGCTCGGAGAACCGCTCTGGATACTGCATCTGTCGCCTCTGGATCGGGGTCTGTTGCTGCCCCGTTCTCCTTATCCTACCGGCGCGCGCCTGTCCGGTCCAGAGATTTGCGGCTTCCGGCGCGGCGCGGGTCGCCTCGGGCCTTGCGCGCAAGGCCCCGGCCCGGGTTAACATTGCACCTGCGAGCATCCCGGCGCGGCGCAGCGGCCGTCCGGAGCGCCGCTTGGAGATACCCCAGAAAGGATGGACTGCGCATGGCCGAAGACATGACTCGGGAAGACGTGACGGCAATGATCCTGTCGGCGAAGAAACAGGCGGGGCTCACATGGGAAGGAATCGCGGAGCGGATCGGCATGTCGCCGGTCTGGACCCATTCCGCCGCCATGGGGATGAACGCGATGCCGCCCGAAAAGGCGGATCTGCTCGTCACCGCGCTCGGCCTGCCGCAGGAGGCCGCCGCGATCCTCACCGAGAGCCCGACCAAGATCTGGTCCCAAACCGTGCCGACCGACCCCTGCATCTACCGCTTCTACGAAATCGTCGGCGTCTACGGGCCGAGCCTCAAGGCGCTCATCCACGAGAAGTTCGGCGACGGCATCATGTCCGCGATCGATTTCGATCTCGAGGTGAAGCGCGTCGAACACCCGAAGGGCGATCGCGTGAAGGTCGAGATGTCGGGCAAATACCTGAGCTACAATTCCTGGTAGGCCGCGCGGTCGCCACACCACGAAAAAAGGCGCCGCGCCGGAGCGTGGCACCTTTCCCCTGTTTCTCGCGCGATCCGGCGGGGGCGCGCTCGCCCGCCCGGATCAGTCCTCGAACCGGCTCAGGTCGCGCACCGCGCCACGGGACGCACTCGTCGTGAAGGCGGCATAGGCCTTCAGCGCGGTCGAGACCTTGCGCTCGCGCGACGCGGGCTTCCAGGCCTTGGGGCCGCGGGCTTCCATCTCGGCACGGCGCTCCGCGAGCTCGCTCTCGCTGATGCTGAGATTGATTGTCCGGCCGGGGATGTCGATGTCGATGACATCGCCGTCGCGCACCAGCGCGATCGCGCCGCCTTCGGCAGCCTCCGGCGAGACATGCCCGATCGAGAGCCCCGAGGAACCGCCCGAGAAGCGGCCGTCGGTGACGAGCGCGCAGGCCTTCCCGAGCCCCTTCGATTTCAGGTAGCTGGTCGGATAGAGCATCTCCTGCATCCCCGGCCCGCCGCGCGGTCCCTCGTAGCGGATCACCACCACGTCGCCCTCGACGACCTTGCCGGTCAGGATCGCGCTCACCGCCTCATCCTGGCTTTCGTAGACCTTCGCGGGGCCCGAGAAGGTCAGGATGCTCTCGTCCACACCCGCCGTCTTCACGATGCAGCCGTCGAGCGCGATGTTGCCCGAGAGCACCGCGAGCCCGCCGTCCTGGCTGAAGGCATGCGCCTTCTCGCGGATCACGCCGGTCTCCCGGTCGAGATCCACATCGTCCCAGCGCCGGTCCTGGCTGAAGGCGGTCTGCGTCGGCACGCCACCCGGTGCCGCGCGATAGAAGGTGTGCACACTTTCGGCGGAGGTCTGGCGCACGTCCCAGCGGGCGATCGCATCACCAAGGCTCGGCGCATGGATCGTCGGCGACTTGGTGTGGAGCAGCCCCGCCCGGTCGAGCTCGCCGAGGATCGCCATGATCCCGCCCGCGCGGTGAACGTCCTCCATGTGCACGTCCTGCTTCGCGGGCGCGACCTTGCAGAGGCAGGGCACATGGCGCGAAAGCCGGTCGATGTCATCCATGGTGAAGGGCACCTCGCCCTCCTGCGCCGCGGCCAGCAGGTGCAGCACCGTGTTGGTCGAGCCGCCCATGGCGATATCGAGGCTCATCGCGTTCTCGAAGGCCTCGAAGCTCGCGATCGAGCGCGGGAGCACGCTGGTGTCGTCCTGCTCGTAATAACGCCGCGCGAGATCGACCACGAGATGGCCGGCCTCGACGAAGAGCCGCTTGCGGTCGGCATGCGTTGCCAGCGTCGAGCCGTTGCCGGGCAGCGAAAGCCCCAGTGCTTCGGTGAGGCAGTTCATCGAGTTCGCGGTGAACATCCCCGAGCAGGAGCCGCAGGTCGGGCAGGCCGAGCGCTCGATGGTCGCGACGTCCTCGTCCGTCACCTTGTCATCGGCAGCGGCGACCATCGCATCGACGAGGTCGAGCGCGACCTCCTTGCCCTTGAGCACGACCTTGCCCGCTTCCATCGGGCCGCCCGAGACGAAGACGGCCGGGATGTTGAGCCGCATCGCGGCCATCAGCATGCCCGGCGTGATCTTGTCGCAGTTCGAGATGCAGACCATCGCATCGGCGCAATGGGCGTTGACCATGTATTCCACGCTGTCGGCGATCAGCTCGCGCGAGGGCAGGGAATAGAGCATCCCCGCATGGCCCATGGCGATGCCGTCATCGACCGCGATGGTGTTGAATTCCTTCGCCACACCGCCCGCGCTCTCGATCTCGCGCGCGACGAGCTGGCCGAGATCCTTGAGATGCACATGGCCCGGCACGAACTGCGTGAAGGAATTCACCACCGCAATGATCGGCTTGCCGAAATCACTGTCCTTCATGCCGGTCGCGCGCCAGAGTCCGCGCGCGCCTGCCATGTTGCGGCCATGAGTCGAGGTGCGAGAGCGATAGTGCGGCATGGTTCTTCCCGTTGCGTCTTGCCAGTGCGTCTGGCCGGTTCGGCTCAAAGATTGCACCTCATACGCGCTTGGCGGAAAAGAGTCCAACGCCCCGGTGTCCCGCAGCGCGCAAGCCTCACGCCGGCTTGACCGCCCAGGCCAGGTGGATCGGTGCCGCGAAGGCCACGGTACCGTCCGGCGCGGCGAACTCGGCCAGATCCCGCGCGGCCGCCTGCCGGAGCCGCGCGTAGCCCTCCGCGTCGATGAGGTCCGCCAGCGTCCAGCCCTTCACGTCGGTCCGCACCCAGTCCTCGATCGACGGAAAACGGGCGGTTCCGGGCCGCGTTTCCACCGTCACCTCGGCAATTCCTGCGGCCGGGAACAGGGCGGCGAATGCCGCGCGATCCCCCAGCACGAAGGGCGCCCGCAGCGCCGAAGCCGTCCTGGGGCCGAAGATCCGGGTCAGCAGGGCGAGCATGGCGGCATAGCCCGGCGAGGTCTCGACCGCGTCCCAGACCGCCACTGCAAGCCTGCAGCCGGGCGCGAGGACCCGCCACATCTCGCGGAGCGCGGCAACGCGGTCTTCGAAGAACATGATGCCGAACTGGCTCGCCACGGCGTCGAAGGCGGCGTCGGGGAACGGCAGCGCCTCTGCCCGGCCCTCGTACCAGTCGATCTCCGGCGCCCGGGCGCGGGCAACGGCGAGCATGCCCGGATTGCAGTCGAGCCCGGCGACGTGCGCACCGATCCCCGCCCGGCTCCGTGCCGCACGCGCCAGCACGCCGGTGCCGCAGGCGACGTCGAGGAAGGATTTCCCGGGCGCGGCACCGGCCGCCGCCGCCACCGGGTCCGCGAACTGGGCGAAGAGCGCGGGCAGAAAGAACGTCTCGTAGACCTCGGCGGCGCTGCCGGTGAGCTGGCCCCGGCGCGTCGTCTCGATCCCTGTCTCGGGTTCGGAAAGCATGGCATCCTCCGTGTCACGGCAATGGCGGGAGCCTGCGCCCGGCGGCGGGTGTGTGACTACTGCAGGAAGTGTAGTCCGATCCTGCCATCGGCGCGGCGTCGTGCTATCCTGTCGCAGGAGGTCGGGATGCGGAGCTATGGCCAGTTCTGTCCGGTGGCGAAGGCGTCCGAGCTGTTCTGCGAGCGCTGGACGCCGCTTATCGTGCGCGACCTCGCCGCGGGCGCGACACGGTTCTCCGAACTCCAGCGCGGCGTGCCGCTGATGTCGCCGACGCTGCTCTCGCGGCGGCTGAAATCGCTGGAGGCGGAGGGAATCCTCGAACGCCATGTGCCGGAAGGACGCCGGACCGCGACATACCACCTGACCGCCGCCGGGCGGGAATTTGTGCCGCTCGTCGAGGCGCTCGGCATCTGGGGGCGGCGCTGGACGCGGCGCGAACTGGAGGAGGGCGAGATCGACCTCGGGCTGCTGCTCTGGACCATCGAGCGCTTCGCCCGGCCCGATGCCTTCGGGCAGGAGCGGGCGGTCGTCCGGCTCGAACTGAGCGATCAGGCGGAGGGCAGGAACCTCTGGTGGTTCCTCAACGAAGGGGGGCGCTGCACGCTCTGCCTCGAGGATCCGGGCCATGAGATCATGCTCTATCTTTGCTGCGCGCTGCCCGACATCATCCATGTGATCCGCGGCGACGTGTCGGTGCGGCACGCCATCACCGAGGAGAGGCTGGAGGTGATCGGCAGCCATGCCGCGCGGGCTGCTTTCGAATCGTGGCTCAATCTCGGGCCGCTCGCGCAGGTCACGCCGGCGCGTTGAGGTGGCTCACGCCTCGCGGAAATGCTTCGAGAGCTTCAGCCCCTGGCCCTGATAGTTCGAGCCCATGCCCGCGCCATAGATCAGCTCCGGCCGCTCGGCCATGCGCTCGTAGACCAGCCGGCCCACGACCTGCCCGTGCTCGAGCGCGAAAGGAGCCTCGTGGCAGCGCACTTCGAGCACCCCGCGCGACCCGGTGCCGCCCGCCAGCCCGTGGCCGAAGCCCGGATCGAAGAAGCCCGCGTAATGCACCCGGAACTCGCCCACCATGGCAAGATAAGGCGCCATCTCGGCGGCGTAATCGGGCGGCACATGCACCGCCTCGCGGCTCACCAGGATATAGAAGGCGCCGGGATCGAGAATGATGCGCGTGTCGGATGAAGTGACCGGCTCCCAGAATTCCGCCGGGTCGTAATATCCGATCCGGTCGAGATCGATGAGGCCGGTATGCGGCTTTGCCCGGTAGCCCACGACGCCCTTCGCCCGCGGCAGGAGATCGACCGAGAAGGCGAGCCCGCCGTTGATATGCGCCGGGCCGTCCACCAGCTTCTCTTCCGCGTCGAGCTGGCGCAGCGCATCGTCGTCGAGGCGGCAGGAACCGGTGGAGAAGCGGATCTGGTTGAGCCGCATTCCCGGCCGCACCAGCACCGAGAAGGAGCGTGGCGAGATCTCGGCGTAGAGCGGCCCGGTGTAGCCCGGCTCGATCCGGTCGAATTCCGTTCCGCGGTCGGTGATGAGCCGGGTGAAGAGATCGAGACGCCCGGTCGAGCTCTTGGCATTCGCCGTTGCCGCCATGTCCTGGGGAAGCGCGAGGCTCTCGATGAGCGGCACCAGATAGACGCAGCCCTTCTCGAGCACCGCGCCGGCCGTGAGGTCGATCTCGTGCATGGAAAAGCTGCCGACCCGCTCCGCCACCGTGCGGCTTCCCGGCAGGAACGAGGCACGCAGCCGATAGGCGCGCGTGCCAAGACGGAGATCAAGGCTTGCGGGCTGGATCTGACCGGGGACAGGAGGCGTATCGGCGGCGATCCGGCCATCGGCCAGCATCGCCGCAATTCCCTGCGACGGGACAACGCCCATTCCCACCTGGGGCAGGGAATGGAGAATGGTCGGGCTAGCGAGATTCGAACTCACGACCTTTCGACCCCCAGTCGAACGCGCTACCAGACTGCGCTATAGCCCGACACGGAGCGCTTTATAGCCAGCCGCAGCGCGAGGGCAAGCGGAAAGCGCCACGCGGGCGCAGGTTCATTGCGGGAGGCCTTCGGCCATGCGGGTGCGCAGCGCCTGAAGCTCGGCGACGAGCGCCTTCAGAGCGGCCTTGCGGTCCGCGCGCGCGCTGGCCTGCGGCATTTCGTCCGGCCGTGGAGCGTCTTCGGTCCCGTCCGATTCTTCCATCCGCATCTCCCCCTTGGCGGATTGCGAAGCCCCTGCGGGCGCTTCGAGCGTCGCCGTGGTCTCTTCCGCAAACCCCGCCACCATCTGGGGGCGCTCGACGGCGCCGGAGGCATAGACCACACCCTGCGGCACGGACACGTCCTCCGTCTGGGTCTCGGCGATCTCCTCCGCGTCCTGCACTCTGGATCCGAGCCCCGCCACATGGCGCACGCCCTTCTCGCGCAGGATCTTCTGCACGCCCTTGATCGTCATCCCGTCATCATAAAGCAGCCCGCGGATGCCGCGCAGCAGGCTGACATCCTCGGGGCGGTAGTAGCGCCGCCCGCCCCCGCGCTTCACCGGCTTGACCTGGGTGAAACGCGTCTCCCAGAAGCGCAGCACATGCGGCGGCACGTCGAGCACGTCGGCCACTTCGCTGATGGTGCGGAAGGCTTCCGGAGACTTTCTTACCACAGGCCGTTCTCCGATCTCAGCGTTTGTTCCCCGCGTTCACGCGCTCTTTCATGATGTGCGACGGACGGAAGGTCAGAACCCGCCGCGGCTCGATCGGCACCTCTTCCCCGGTCTTGGGATTCCGCCCGACCCGCGCGGACTTGGCGCGCACACTGAAGGTGCCGAAGGAGGAAATCTTGACAGTCTCGCCCTCGACCAGCGCATCGGACATGTGGCGCAGAACGGATTCAACGAGTTCCGCCGATTCGTTGCGGGAGAGACCAACCGCGCCGAACACAGCTTCACTGAGCTCCATGCGGGTCAGTGTCTTGTCGCTCATGGACGTTCCCCTGTTGTACGTGGTCGTACAAGCCTATGGGAAAGAGGGAAAGCAAGTCAATAACATCATCTTGGAACAAGGACTTGGCGGAGCCCTCGCGGCGCTGTTACCACCGCATCACGGCCGCGCCCCAGGAGAGGCCACCGCCGATCGCCTCCATCAGCAGCACGTCGCCGCGCTTGAACCGGCCCTCGCCCGCGGCCACCGAGAGCGCGAGCGGGATCGAGGCGGCCGAAGTGTTGCCGTGATCCTGCACGGTGACCACCACCTTCTCGATCGGCATGCCGAGCTTGGCGGCGGTCTGGGTCATGATGCGCAGGTTGGCCTGATGCGGCACCAGCCAGTCCACGTCCGAGGTCTCGAGCCCGGCGCTGGCAAGGGCGGCCTCGCCGGCCTGGGCGAGCTTGATGACGGCGTGCTTGAAGACCTCGCGGCCCGACATGTGCACGACGCCCGCGGTGCCGGTGGAGGAGGGGCCGCCATCGACATAGAGGATGTCGGCGAAACGCCCGTCGGAATTGAGATTGGTGGCGAGGATGCCGCGATCCTGCGGCCCGCCGGCGCTCTCCTGTGTCTCGAGGATGAGCGCGCCCGCGCCATCGCCGAAGAGCACGCAGGTGCCGCGGTCGGTGAAGTCGAGAATGCGCGAGAAGGTCTCGGCCCCGATCACCATCACCCGCTTCGCCAGGCCCGCCCGCATCAGCGCATCGGCCTGGGCGAGGGCGAAGACGAAGCCCGCGCAGACGGCCTGGATGTCGAAGGCGAAGCCGCCCTCCATGCCGATCGCGGTCTGGACCCGCACGGCGGTGGCGGGAAAGGTCTGGTCGGGCGTCGCGGTGGCGAGCACGATCGCGTCGATGTCGGTCCCGCTCAGCCCGCCATTGGCGAGCGCGGCCTTTGCCGCGGCGATGGCGAGATCCGAGGTCGTCTCGCCCTCGGCCGCGAAATGCCGCCGCCGGATGCCGGTGCGGCTCGCGATCCACTCGTCGCTCGTATCGAGCGTCTTCTCGAATTCAGCGTTTTCTACGACGCGGGCGGGCAGGTAATGCCCGCAGCTGACCGGAACGGCACGAACAAGGCTCACGACCCCGAACTCCCCCGGAGCGCATCCTGCGCTCCCTCGACGTGACTCTCCTTCGCGCCCACCGCCACGCGCTTGACGAGGCGGTCGGTGAACCCGCTTTCGGAGAGGGAGAAGGCGAGTTTGATCGCGGCCGACACCCCGGTCGCATCGGCGCTGCCGTGCGACTTGATGACGGTGCCGTTGAGGCCGAGAAAGACGCCGCCATTCACGCGGCGCGGATCGATCCGCTTCTGGAACCGGCGGAGCGAGGTGAGGGCGAAGAGGCCGCCCAGGCGCGAGAGCGGGCTGTGGGTGAAGGCCTCGCGCAGGAGGCTCCCGATCATCCGGGCCGTGCCCTCGGCGGCCTTGAGCGCCACATTGCCGGTAAATCCGTCGGTGACGATCACGTCCACCCGGTCGGAGGGCATGTCCGTGCCCTCGACATAGCCGATATAGTCGAAATCCCCGGCCGGTCCGGCGGCCCCGATCATCTCGGCGGCCTGATGCAGCTCGGAGCGGCCCTTGTGCTCTTCGGTGCCGACATTGAGCAGCCCGACCCGCGGCCGCACCACGCCAAGCGCGTTGCGGGCATAGGACGTGCCCATCAGGGCATATTTCAGCAGATCGGCGGCATCGGCGCGGATATCGGCGCCCGCGTCGAGCACCACGTTGTATCCGGCAGGATTTCGGGAGGGCCAGAGCACGGCGATCGCCGGGCGGTCGATGCCGGGCGCCTTGCGCAGCGCGAGCATCGAAAGCGCCATCAGCGCACCGGTATTGCCGCAGGAGATGACGGCGGGCGATTCGCCGTCGCGAACGGTTTCGAGCGCGTTCCACATGCTCGATCCCTTCGCACTGCGCAGCGCGCGGGAAGGCTTGTCCTCCATGCCGATCACGCTCTCCGCATGGCGGATCTCGGTGCGCTCGGCGAGGGGGGTGCGGGCGCGAATCGCGCTCTTCAGCACGGCGGCGTCGCCGTGGAGGATGTAGCGAAGCCGCGGATTTTTCTCCAGCGACTTGCCCATGCCGCGAACGATGTCGGCGACACCCCGGTCGCCGCCCATGGCGTCGATCGAGATAACGATGTCGCCTGCGTCTGGAGCCGACATGCCGGTGGGGTGAGTCCGGGGAGCGTCCGTAGTCATACCGGACCTACCTCACACAGGCGTCGTTCAGGCGGCTTCGTCGTCGAGGTCGATTTCCTCAACTGCGGCAACGACTTCACGGCCGTCATAATGCCCGCAGGCGCCGCAGACGTGATGCGGACGACGCAGTTCGCCGCAGTTCGGGCATTCGTTCGGATTGCCGGCCACAAGCGAATCATGCGAGCGGCGCATACCACGCTTGGAGCGCGTGATCTTGCTCTTGGGTACAGCCATTTTTCAACCTCGATGTCACGCGGGCCCCGGCCCGGATCACCCTTGCATTTGCTGGGCACCCGATAACGAATGTTGCGCGACATGTCACGCCCCAGCTTTCGGGATGGCCAGGAAAACGAAGCGCGGAACATAGCGATTGCGCGCGCGTGCGCAAGGGCAAATGCAGGCAAGGTCATGAATTGTTGTCGAGCCTGTCCTTCAGGGCCGCGAGGGCGGCGAAAGGCTTCACGTCCTCGTCCTCGAGCGGCGTCACGCCGTCCTCGGCGAAGACCTGCGGGCCGAGGGCCGCGCCGTCCTTGCGCGGATAGGCCGGAAGCGCGAGGGCGAGGGTCTCGAGTGCCACGAGCCCGAGGTCGATCGTCGGGCGCAGCGGCTCGACATCCTCGTCGTCCTCGGCCGAGAGCATGATGTCGGTCGCGACCGGCTCGGTCATCGGCTCGTAGCGCCGGCGCACAGGCTGGTCGATCCGGGTGGTGACCGGCTCGAGCGTGACGACGCAGGTCTGGATCACCGTTGCGCCGAACGCGCCCTCGAGCTGCCAGCCCTTGCGCTCGAGCGGCGAGAGCCGCCCCTGGAAGCGGAGCTTGCGCAGCGCCTGGGCGCCCATGAGCCGCGCGATCGCCTGAGCCTCGGCCGGCTCGGGGCTTATGTCGAACGCGAAGTCGCCGCCGTCCTGGAGCCGCGCGAGCTCCACGACCCGCGCAAATTCCGGATTGTCAGGTGATGTTCTGGCCAGTTCCCGCATGATCCCCCCGTCAGGACGGCTGCGTGAGCCGATCATCCCAAGTTCCTTGAATTTAGACCATGTGCAGAGTAGGGGAGCAAGGAGTTTTGCTGTCATCAAGGGGATCGGATGCGCCCGACTTCGCTGCGCCGCGCACTTCTCGGCCTGACGATCGTGGGCGCGCTGGCTTCTGCCTGTGCGCCGACCGTCCGGGTGCATGGCTATGTCCCCTCCGAGGCGGACATCGCCACCGTCCGGCCGGGTGTCGACAATTACGAGAGTGTCGAGAAAGCCCTCGGCCGCCCGTCTTCCAGCGGTTTGCTGCAGGACCGCTCGTGGTATTATGTCGAGAGTATCGTCGAGAACTACACCTACCACGCGCCAAGGGTCGTCGACCGGACGGTGCTTGCGGTGAACTTCAACGAGAACGGTGTCGTCTCGGGGCTCACGAAATACGGCCTCGAGGATGGCCGAATCGTCAACCTCACCGCGCGCACCACCGAGACCGGGGGCCGTTCGATGGGCGTGCTGGAGCAGCTCTTCGGCAACGTGCTCAACATCGATGCGGAGCAGCTCAACCAGTGAGTTGGGCTGCCCTGCCGGCGCGGCGGAGGAAGCCATGGCACACGAGTTCCGTCTCAGGGTCTATTACGAGGACACCGATGCAGGCGGTGTCGTCTATTATGCCAACTACCTGAAATTCGCCGAGCGGGCCCGGACCGAGGCGCTGCTCGGCCTCGGCATCTCGCAATCCGAGCTGCACGAGCGGCTCGGCCTGCTCTTCGTGGTGAAGGGAATCGCCGTCGATTACCGCGCGCCCGCCCGGCTCGAGGACAGGCTGGTCGTCCGCACCCGGCTGACCGGGCTCGGGGCCGCGCGCATTCTCATGGAGCAGCAGATCCTGCGCGAGGCCGAACTGCTCGCGCGCTGCGACGTGGCGCTCGCCTGCATCGGACCCGAAGGCCGCCCGGCGCGCATGCCGGCGAGCCTGCGCGAGACGATCGCGAGCCTCAAGGCCGCCGAACCCCGCGACTGACACTGGCCACTGCCGCGGCATCTGCCGGATTGGAGCGCGCATTTTGGCGCATTCCGTGTTATGGTTGTCGCATAAAGAGTGTAAATCCATGACCGAACCGGGGGGTACCGTGGCCGTCGAATTTGACACCCATCTCGCGATCCCGCCCCTTCCGTCGGACTCCCGCCGCGCCGCCCGGACGGCCCTCAGGCTCTCGGGCAAGGTCGCGGCCGCGGGCGGCTTCGATGCCGCGATCGAGGCGGCGGTCGATGCGATATACGCCGCCGGCCCCGGCGATCCGCCGACGGAGCTCCACCGCCTGCGGATGATCTACCGGGATTTTCACACCCGCGACGAGCTCCGCGATCTCGCGCGCGCCAGCCTGCGGCAGTTCGGGATCGTGAAGGCGGGGGGCTAGCCATGTCCTATCCCGATCTCGGCTGTTTCGCGGAATGCCTCGAATGCGATCTCTGCGAGGACGCCAAGGACGACAAGGACGACATCGACCTCTTCGACATCCCCGACGACTTCTTCGATGACGGCACGCCCGACTGGCTCGACCCGGACTGGGGTCCGCCACCCGATCCCGATGACGGGCTGGATTTCGACTTCGACCTGCCGCCCGTCCGCCCGACCTGGGATCCCTGGGGCCTCGAATGGACTGGAGAGTTCTGAATGGCGATGACACGAGATGAAACCACGCGCGCCCTCCGTGCCGCCCGGCGCTACGTCGATCTCTGCGACGCCTACCGTGCCACGAGTGCGGCGCATGACATCGTGCTCGGCCGCATCGAGGCCGGGCTCCGGCGCCGCGCCGCCTCGATGCCGCCCGAGCTCCTGACCGAGCGCATGGGCGTGGTGGCCGAGCGCCGGCTCAACGCGCGCCAGACCCATGCCACCTTCGTCACCCGCCGCCTGCAGGCGCTCTCCCGCCTCGACGAACTCGGGGGCGGATGATGCCCGCCCCGCCCCGGTTCGACGGCATGGCCGCGATGGTCGATGCCCGGCTCTACCAGCCCTTCGCCCGCGAGAGCATCGAGCGTGCCACGACCCGCGTCTGGGTCTGCATGTTCATCTGCGACATCCGGCCCGGCCGCGATGTCGCGGGCCTCGTGCTCGACCTCCTGCTCGCCCTCGAGGCGCGCCGCAGGCTCGGGGTCGATGTGCGGGTGCTGCTCGCCTCGACCACGCGCACCGCCGATATCGAGACCGCGAACCTCGCCTCGGGCATCTTCCTCTCCGAGCGCGGCGTGCCGCTCCGCCGCATCTTCGCCGACGAGATCGACCCGGAGGCCGCGCTGCCGCCCGAACGGCTCGGTTCGCACGCGAAATTCGCCATTTTCGACGATCTCGCCCTCGTCGGCAGCGCGAACTGGACCGATGACGCCTTCCGCGAGAATTTCGAGGAAACGGTCGCGCTCACCGGCGGCGGGGTAGACCTGCTCTGCGCCGAGTTCCTCCGCCTCTGGCGCAATGGACGGGGGATGCCGCGCCATGCCGCTTGAGCCCGCCACCGTCGCCCCGCTCATCGCCCTCTGGTCCGCGGCGCTCGCCACCCCCTGGACCGCGGCGGAGAAGGATGCCGTCGCCGCCAGCCTCGGCGCGATCGCGGGCCATCTCGTGCCGCACCGCGTCGATGATGTCGCGCTCACGGAGCTGCGCTGGCAGGCCTTCCTCCTGCGCCGGACACTGGCCGCGGTCGAGGCGCCGCTCGTCACCGCGGCGGCGGGTCTCCGGCGCTATTACCGCATCACGCCGCCGAAACGCCGCGCCGACGGGGCGGGTCCGGCGATCGGCCTGCAATCGGCGACGCGCGCCGAGCTCGACACCCTGCCCGGCATCGGGGCGGCGCGGGCCGAGGACATTGCGCGCTATCTCGCCCGGCATCCGCGGCCCGACGGCATGGCGGAACTGGCCGCGATCCCGGGCATCGGCCCGGAGACGGTGGAGGGGCTCGCGGACGCGGCCTATCTCGAACCCGCCGTGCCGATGATCGTCATCGACGGTCTGGCCGATTTCGCGGAAGCCCCGGGCATCCCGGCGCTTCTGCGCCTGCTCGAGACGGGTGATGCCCATGTCTTCACCGGCGATCACACCACGCGCCTGCGCCGCGGCGCCCCCGGCGGCACCCCGGCCGCGCGCTTTCTCGCCTTTCTCGACGATGTCGCCGAGCGCGCCTGGCGGGCGGCCGTCCCCGCCGAGGGCATTCTGGCGAGCGATGCCGCCGCCGAGCTCGACCGCGGCGCGCTCCATGCCGCCCTCCGTCAGCAGATGCACCCGGCGCCCGGCACGCTGCTCGTCAATGCCGCGTATGCGGTCGCGGTCCGGGCCGCGCTCGAGGCCGCGCAGACACGCGTCGATCTGATGATGTTCGTCGCGACCGGTTCGGCCGGGGTGGATGGCGCGCCGGGGCCGAAGGATCTCGTCGAGGCGCTGCTGGCGGCCAACGCGCGCGGCGTCGCGGTGCGCGTGATCCTCGATCAGGACGACGACGGCTATCCCTACAACAGCGCACATATCAACGCCGGGCTCTTCAACCAGCTCAAGGCCGCGGGCATCGCGGTGAAGTTCGACGAGAAGGACGTGCTGCTCCATTCCAAGCTCTGCGTCATCGATGGCGCGACGGTCTTCGTCGGCGCGCACAACTGGACGCGGGCGGGGATCTTCGGCATCCACGATCTCAGCGTCGGGCTCGAAAGCCCGGCGCTCGCCCAGGACTATGCCGCCCGCTTCGAGACCGTCTGGGCCGCGCTGCCGGGCTGATCCGGCGCCCCGGCGCAGGGCAGGGCGCCTCTCACGAAGATGTGTCGCCGGCGCCTCCGGGGCGGCGCGCGGCCCCGAGATCCCGCGCGCCCGCCCGCGGCGTTGCAAAACAGGCCCCTGCCGGATGCGGGGCGCCCCGCGCACGCCCTCCGGGCCCGGAGGCGCCGCGTCGCTGCGTCAGGCTGGACAAGCCGCGGGTTTTTCTCCACAAGGCGCAAAATTCGGTTTAGTATGCCACCAAAGCGCCGGATCAACCGGCGGATGTGTTACAGGCAAGCATCAGCAGGCTCCCCTCATGGAAGATACTCTCGCCGCCGCGCAGCAGATCGACTTCTCGCTGTGGGCGCTGTTCCTGCGAGCCACGTTCTCGGTCAAGATCGTGATGCTCCTTCTGATCATCGCGTCCTTCTGGTCGTGGTCGATCATCATCCAGAAGATCCTCGACCTTCGCCGCGCCCGCGCGGATGCCGAGGCCTTCGAGGAAACATTCTGGTCGGGCGAGCCGCTCGACACCGTCTATGAGCGCATCGGCCCCGAGCCGCCCGAGGCGGCGGCGCGCGTCTTCGCCGCCGGCATGACCGAGTGGCAGCGCTCGCACCGCAAGGACGGCGGCCTCATCGCCGGCACCCAGGCCCGCATCGAGCGGGCGATGAACGTCGCGATCGGCCGCGAGGCAAGCGCGCTCGGCCGCGGGCTCAACTTCCTCGCGACCGTCGGCTCCGTCGCCCCCTTCGTCGGCCTCTTCGGCACGGTCTGGGGCATCAAGAACGCCTTCGAGGAGATCGCGCTCCAGCAGAGCACGAACCTCGCGGTCGTGGCACCGGGCATCGCCGAGGCGCTGCTCGCGACCGGCCTCGGCCTGCTCGCGGCCATTCCGGCGGTCATCTTCTACAACAAGCTCAGCCAGGAGACCGACGCGGTCATCGGCAGCTACGAGGGCTTTGCCGACGAGTTCGCGATGATCCTCTCGCGCCAGCTCGACCAGCAGGCCGGAGGCTGACATGGGCATGAGCGTGCAGACGGCCCGGGCGCGGAGGGGGGGATCCCGCCGTGGCGGGCGCCGGCCGATGGCCGAGATCAACGTGACCCCGATGGTCGACGTGATGCTGGTGCTGCTCATCATCTTCATGGTCGCCGCGCCGCTGCTCACCGTCGGCGTGCCGATCGAGCTGCCGAAGACCGCCGCCGCGCCGCTGCCCTCCGAGCGCGAGGAGCCGCTCACCCTCTCGCTCACCGCCGACGGCGGCATCCTCGTGCAGAATTCCGAGGTCGCGCGCGCGGAGCTCATCCCGCTGCTCCAGGCCGTCTCGAAGGAGCGCGACAGCGAGAAGGTCTACCTCCGCGCCGATGGCGCCATCCCCTATGAGGAGGTCATGCAGGTGATGGGTGCGCTCAACGCCAGCGGCTTCCACGACATCGGGCTCGTGACCGAGCAGGGCGGGCCCCGCTTCGACGGAAAGGACGGCTCGTCCGGGAATTGATGAAACCAGGCACGCTGATCTCGGGGGCGGCCCATGGCGCGCTGATCGCGGCTGCGATCTTCGGCCTGCCCTGGCTATCTCCCCGCGACCGGGAGCCGGTCTCCGTGACCTCGGTGAGCTTCGTGACCGATGCGGAGTTCGAGGCCGCGCAGTCGGCCGCCTCCGCGCCGCCCGGCGGCGGCGAGGTGGTCCTGCCGCCCGAGGTCGCCGAGGAGCCCCCGCTTCCCGTCATCACCCCGCCCGAGCGGCCCGCCGAGACGCCCGCACCGGCGCCGTCGGACGCGCCGGCCGAGGCCGAACGCGCGCCGCTCTCGCCGCGCTTCAACCCCGAGGCGCCGCTCTCGGCCCCGAGCACGGATTTCGCCGCCGTCTCGCCCGACCAGGTAAGCCCCGCTCCGCCGAGCGCCGTCGAGGCGCCGCGGCCGCGGCCGGTCGCGCGCATCGCGCCCGAACCGACCCCGCCGCCGCCCGACGCGCTGCCCGAGGCCGAGACCGTGCAGCGCGATACCGCGCCCGAGCCCGACATCGAGGTTGCCGTGCCGCAGGAGGAAGAGGCCGCGCCGCCCGAGACCGCGCCCGAGCCGGTGGCCGAGCCCGCGCCCAAGGCGCCGCTCGCGCTCGCCTCTTCGGCCCGGCCGCGCTCGCGCCCCGAAGCGGTCTCCCGCACCCAGCAGGCCACGCCGACGCCGCCGGCGCCCGAACCGCAGCGGGAAACCCCGCGCGAGACCCCGGCCGCACCCGCGCCGAGCCGCGAATCCCAGCTCGCCGATCTCGTGGCGCAGGCCACCGCGCCGACCCAGCCGAGCGTCACGCCGCCGACCGAGCCGACGCCGGGGCAGGGCGGTGTCTCCGGCCCGCCGATGTCGGCGGGCGAGAAGGAGGGGCTGCGCCTCGCGGTCCAGCGCTGCTGGAACCTGCCCGCGGGCCTGCGCGACGCCCAGGAGCTCAAGGTGACGCTCGCCGCCGAGCTCACCGTGACCGGCGACGTGATCAGCGGCTCGATCCGCCTCGTCGAGCCGAACCCGGTGCCGGACGCGCGCTACCAGAGCGCCTTCGACGCCGGCCGCCGCGCGCTGTTGCGCTGCGCCCCCTATTCGAACCTGCCCGCCGACAAGTATGGTCAGTGGCGCGACATTGAAGTCGTCTTCAATCCCGAGGGAATGGTCTCATGGTGAACAGCTTCCGGCGCAGCCTCGTTCTCGGCCTGCCCGCCAGCCTCGCGCTCCTGCCCTTCGCGGCCGCGGCCCAGTCGCCGCTCCGCATCGAGATCACCGAGGGCGTGATCGAGCCGATGCCCTTCGCGGCGCCGACCTTCGTTGCCGATACGCCGGAGGCCGCGCAGATGGCCGCGCAGATCACCCAGGTGGTCACGGCCGATCTCACCGGCTCCGGTCTCTTCCGCGAGATCCCGGCGGCGGCCCATATCGGCCGGATCTCGAATTTCGACGCGCCCATCCGCTTCTCCGACTGGAGCGCGATCAACGCGCAGGCGCTGGTGACCGGCGCGGTGCGCCAGTCCGGCGACCGCATCGCGGTGCGCTTCCGCCTCTGGGATGTCTTCGCCCAGGCCCCGCTCGGCGAGGGCCTGCAGTTCGAGGGCACCACCACCGCCTGGCGCCGCCTCGGCCACAAGGTCGCCGATGCGGTCTATGCGCGCCTGACCGGCGAGAGCGGCTATTTCGACAGCCGCGTCGCCTATATCGCCGCGAGCGGCCCGAAGGCGCAGCGCCGCAAGCAGCTCGCCATCATGGATTACGACGGGGCCAATGCGGTGACGCTGACCGACGGCAACGCCCTCGTGCTCACCCCGCGCCTCTCGCCCTCCGCGCGCCAGATCCTCTACACGAGCTACGAGAAGGGCGCCCCGATGATCTTCCTCATCGAGGCGAACGGCCGCCGCCGCCAGGTGCTGACGGATGTCCAGGGCATGACCTTCGCCCCCCGCTTCTCCCAGGACGAGAGCCGCGTGGTCTTCTCGCTCGCCACCGGCGCGGGCGCCAACATCTTCGTCGCCGATCTCTCGGGCCGCCGGCGCAGCCAGCTCACCGACACCTCCTCCATCGACACCTCGCCCTGCTTCTCGCCCGATGGCGGCCAGATCGTCTTCGAGAGCGATCGCGCCGGCACCCAGCAGCTCTACGTCATGGGCTCCACCGGCGGCTCGGCCAAACGCATCAGCTTCGGCGAGGGCCGCTACGCCACGCCCGTGTGGTCGCCCCGCGGCGACCGCATCGCGTTTACCAAGATCGTCGGCGGCCGTTTCCATATCGGCGTGATGAGTCCAGACGGCTCGAACGAGAAGCTCCTGACGGCAAGCTACATCGACGAGGGCCCGACCTGGGCGCCGAACGGCCGCGTGCTCATGTTCTTCCGCGAAACCCCGGGGGAGCAGGGCGGCCCGCAGATCTATTCGGTGGACATCACCGGCCGCAATCTCCGCCAGGTGCCGACGGCGGGCTTCGCCTCGGACCCCTCCTGGTCCGGTCTTCTCGCATGATCGCGCGCCGGGCCCGCTCCGGGCCGGCGCCAGAACGAAGGGACGTGACAAAGATGAAATTCCACACCGGCGGCCTCCTCGCCCTCTCGATCCTCGTCGCGGCCTGTTCCGGCCGGGGCGACGTGACCGTCCCCACGGGCACCGGCTTCAGCGGCACCGACGGCACGATCGGTGTCGAGGGCATGGGCGGGGGCTACGGCGCGGGCGGCGTCGGCAGCTCGACGCTCCCCGGCACCCAGATCAGCGACCGGGTGCTCTTCACCGTTGACCAGAGCTCGCTCAGCGCCGAGGCGATCGGCACCCTCAACCAGCAGATCTCCTGGCTGTCGCAGAATCCCGGCGCGCCGATCCTGATCGAGGGCCATGCCGACGAGCGCGGCACCGGCGAATACAACATGGCGCTGGGCGCCAGCCGCGCGAGCGCCGTGCGCAACTACATGGTGTCGCAGGGCATTCCCGACCAGCGGATCTCGATCATCACCTATGGCCGCGAACGCCCCGTCGCCACCTGCCCGAGCGAAAGCTGCTGGGCGCAGAACCGCCGGGCTGTCACGGTTGTGACTGGCGGCGCCGGGTCCTGATCCGCTATCAAGGCCGCATGAAAGTGAGCCCCATGCCCCGTTTCCGCCCTTTGCCCGCGCTCTGCCTCGCAGCCGTCCTCGCGCTGCCGGGGCTCGCGCAGGCCCAGACGGTCGCGGACATCCGCGCCGAGGTCGACGTGCTCAACGGTCAGGTGCAGCAGCTCCGCGACGAGCTCGTCCGTCAGGGGGCGGCGGGCGGCCTGCCGGTCGCGCCCGCCACGGCCCTCGAGCGCCTCGACCAGCTCGAGGCCGAGCTCCGGCAGCTCACCAACCGCGTGGACGTGCTCACCAACGACATCGACCGCATCGTCAAGGACGCGACCAACCGCGTGGGCGACATCGAGTTCCGCCTGACCGAGCTCGAGGGCGGCGACGCGAGCGCCGTGGCCGCGACCCCGGCGCCCGAGCTCGGCGGCGGCGTCACCATGCCCCGCCCGCGCCCCCGCACCGAGGGCGGAGCCGGCGGCGGCGGCGCGGCTGGCGCAGTGGCGGCCGGCGCGGCGGGCGGCGGTTTTGGCGGCACCACCGGCGATACCCAGCTCGCCGTCACCGAACAGTCGGATTTCGACGCCGCCATTGCCGCGGCCGATGCCGATCGTCTCGACGAGGCGGTCAGCAAGTTCGACAGCTTTCTCGCCACCTATCCCGGCAGCCCGCTCTCGAGCCGCGCGCAGCTCCGCCGCAGCGAGGTGCTGGCCGAACAGGGCAAGTGGCAGGCCGCCGCGCGCGGCTATCTCGACACGTTCAGCGGCGATCCGCAGGGCCCCACCGGCCCCGAGGCGCTCTTCGGCCTCGGCCGCAGCCTCGCGCGCATCGGCAAGACCTCCGAGGCCTGCCTCACGCTCGACGAGGTCGTGACCCGCTACCCCGGCGCGCCTGTCACCGCGCAGGTGCCGTCGGAGAAGGCCTCCCTGGGCTGCCAGTGAACACCACCCCCCTCCAGGACACCGCCGGGCCCTTCCTCGCCGCGATGGCGCCCGCGCTCGCCGCCCTGCCGCCGGGCGGCCCGCTCGGCGTCGCCGTCTCGGGCGGCAGCGACAGCCTCGCCCTTCTCCTGCTGCTCGAGCGCTGGGCCGCCGCCGCCGGCCGGCCGCTCCGCGTCGTCACCATCGACCATGGCCTGCGTCACGGCAGCGCCGCCGAGGCCGAGACCGTCGCCGGGCTCTGCGCCCTGCGCGGCCTGCCCCATGCGACGCTGCGCTGGCAGGACTGGGACGGCCGCGGCAATCTCCAGGCCAATGCGCGCAGCGCCCGGCGTCGGCTGATCGGGCGCTGGGCGGCGGGCGAGGGGGTCGAGGCGGTGGCGCTCGGCCACACGCTCGACGATCAGGCCGAAACCTTCCTCCTCCGGCTCGCCCGCGGCTCGGGCGTCGATGGCCTCAGCGCCATGGCCCCGGTCTCCCGCCTCGGCGGGCTCCTCTGGCTCCGCCCGATGCTCGGCCTGCGCCGCGATGCGCTGCGCCTCTGGCTCTCCGGCCTCGGCATGTGCTGGGCCGAGGATCCGAGCAATGCCGATCTCCGCTTCGACCGGGTGCGCACCCGCGCGGCCCTCGCCACGCTCGAGGGGCTCGGCATCGGCGCGGAAAACCTCGCGGCCACGGCGGCGCGCATGGCCCGCGCCCGCCTTGCGCTCGAAAGCGCCACCGGAGCCCTCGCCGGCGCCTGCGTTTCGGTGAGCGCGGGCGGCGAGGTCTCGCTCGCGCCCGCCGCCTTCGCCGCCGCCCCGGAGGAGATCCGCCTCCGCCTCCTCGCCGATCTGCTTTGCTGGGTCGGCGCCGAGAGTTACCGCCCGCGCCTCACCCAGCTTGCGCCCGTCGCCGCGGCGGTCGCCGGCGGCCACATCGGCGCGGGTCTGACGCTGCATGGCTGCATCCTGCGCGCCCGCCGCGGCCAGGTGGTCATCCGTCGCGAACCTGGCCGGGTTGCCGCACCCGTATCAGTTGAAAATGGGGTATGGGAGAAACGGTGGAAATTGGATATACTGCCGCCGCGAGCCGAAGGTCTGAAGATTGCCGCGCTGGGCCGTGAAGGGTTGTCACGGGTCCCGGACTGGCGGCAGACAGGCGCTGCCCGCGAGACACTGCTGACGACCCCCGCGATCTGGCGTGAGGATGATCTGGTTGCCGCGCCGCTGGCCGGACTTGGAAACGGGTTTTCCTTCCGGCTCTGTGGCATGCCCGCGGGGCTTGCAGCTGTGTCTCTATTGCATTGAATCCCGGCGGCCACTGCTTATGTTAGCGCAAAGGGGCCCGAGGCGGGAATAACGACGCCGGGACGTATGGGAGAGCTCGCATTGGGCAACACGAAGAACATAGCATTCTGGATCATTCTGTTCCTGTTGATGGTCGCGCTGTTCAACGTCTTTTCGAACGGCAGCCACACCAGCATGGGCCGCGAGATCAGCTATTCGGATTTCCTCGGCCGGGTTGATGACGGCCAGGTGGCGACGGTGAAGCTCGACGGCGAGCGCATCTACATCACCGGCACCGACGGGGTCTCGCTCCAGACGATCCAGCCGCGCAACACCGACGTCCTGCCCGAACTGCGCGAGAACAACGTCGAGATCCAGGCCGTCGCCCAGGAACAGTCGGGCTTCATGTCCGCCCTCGGCCTCTGGCTTCCCTTCCTGCTGCTGATCGGCGTCTGGATCTTCTTCATGAACCGGATGCAGGGCGGCGGCCGCGGCGGCGCCATGGGCTTCGGCAAGTCCAAGGCCAAGCTCCTGACCGAGAAATCCGGCAAGGTCACCTTCAGCGACGTCGCCGGCATCGACGAGGCGAAGGAAGAGCTCGAGGAGATCGTCGAATTCCTGCGCGATCCGCAGAAATTCTCCCGCCTCGGCGGCAAGATCCCCAAGGGCGCGCTGCTCGTCGGCCCTCCCGGAACCGGTAAGACGCTGCTCGCACGCGCCATCGCGGGCGAGGCGGGCGTGCCCTTCTTCACCATCTCGGGCTCCGACTTCGTCGAGATGTTCGTGGGTGTCGGCGCGAGCCGCGTGCGCGACATGTTCGAGCAGGCGAAGAAGAACGCGCCCTGCATCGTCTTCATCGACGAAATCGACGCCGTCGGCCGCCACCGCGGCGCGGGCTACGGCGGCGGCAACGACGAGCGCGAGCAGACGCTGAACCAGCTCCTCGTCGAGATGGACGGCTTCGAGGCCAACGAGGGCGTCATCATCATCGCCGCCACCAACCGCCCCGACGTGCTCGACCCGGCGCTGCTGCGCCCTGGCCGCTTCGACCGCCAGGTCCAGGTCACGAACCCCGACATCAAGGGCCGCGAGAAGATCCTCGGCGTCCATGCCCGCAAGGTGCCGCTCGCCGCGGATGTCGATCTCCGCATCATCGCCCGCGGCTGCCCCGGCTTCTCGGGCGCCGATCTCGCCAACCTCGTCAACGAGGCGGCGCTGATGGCCGCGCGCACCGGCAAGCGCTTCGTCACCATGGACGATTTCGAGAACGCCAAGGACAAGGTGATGATGGGCTCGGAGCGCCGCTCCATGGTCATGACCGACGAGGAGCGCAAGCTCACCGCCTATCACGAGGCGGGCCACGCCATCGTCGGCCTCAACGTCCCGCAGCACGACCCGATCCACAAGGCGACCATCATCCCGCGCGGCCGCGCCCTCGGTCTCGTCCTGAGCCTGCCCGAACGCGACCAGCTCTCGGTCACCATGACCAAGTACAAGTCGCAGATCGCCATGGCGATGGGCGGCAAGGTCGCCGAGGAACTGATCTTCGGCCCCGAGAACGTCACCTCCGGCGCGGCCTCCGACATCCAGCAGGTCAGCCGCATCGCGCGTGCCATGGTCACCCGCTTCGGCATGTCGGAAAAGCTCGGCAACATCGATTACGCCAACGAGCAGTTCTCCTACCTCGGGCCGCAGGGCGGCGGCGTCAACGCCGGCCCCGACACCCAGGAGCAGATCGACGAGGAAGTCCGCAAGCTGGTGGACGAGGGCTACGAGACCGCCAAGCGCATCCTCACCGAGAAGAACGGCGATCTCGACCGCCTCGCCAGGGGCCTGCTCGAATACGAGACCCTGACCGGCAAGGAGATCACCCGCGTCATCGACGGCCTGCCGCTCAACCGCGGCGACGGCGGCGGCGACGACCACGAGGACACCACCCCGGGCGCCTCCGGCATCGCCGCCATCCCCAAGACCGGCAAGTCGCCGCGTCCGGGCCGCGGCAGCGACATGGAGCCGAACCCGGCGGGCTGAGCCCGCGGAAAACCGGCCAGACCTCCGAAGGGCGCCCCCGCGGGCGCCCTTTTTGCATGTCCTGCCGCACTCGCGGACGAAAGCGCCTGTGGCGGCGGGGCCATGCCGGACGGAGGCGCGCGAAGACCGCGTCGGCCTTGCGACCCCTTGAGGGGCCTCCGGTTCGCGCAACGCGCGAACCGGAGCCCGTCGCCGGTCAGACCTTGCTGATCGAATTGCCCCCGTCGGCCAACATGGCCGATCCGGTCACGAAGCTGGAGAGGTCGGACATCAGGAACATCGCCGCATTCGCGATTTCCTCCGGTTTCGCGAGGCGCTTCAGCGCATGAAGACCCGCGATGAAGGCTTCGGTCTCGGGATTTGTCGCCGCATCCATCGCCATGGCCGTCAGCGTGCCGCCGGGCAAGAGCGCATTCGCGCGAATGCCCTGGCTGCCATATTCCACTGCCAGCGCCTGAACCAGGCCGATCAGGCCGGTCTTCGCGGCCGCGTAGGCCCCCATGCCCGGCAATGTCGCGGTGTGGCCGATAAAGGACCCCGTGAACGCCAGGGTTCCGCCCCCGCGCTCCAGCAGGGCAGGAATCTGCGCCCGGGCGGCATGAAACGCCGAGGTGAGATTGGTGGCGAGGATGTCCGACCATTCCTCGGGTGGCGTCTCGGCCACCATCAGGCCGGAGCCGACCCTGCCCGCATTGTTGAAGGCGCCGTCGAGACCGCCGAATTCCGATCTGGCGAGCGCGACGAGCTCGTCGGCATAGCCGGGGTCGGTCACATCCCCCGGCAAGGCCACGGCCGTCCCGCCGGACCGGTTGATCCGGCCGACAACCGCACCCAGCTCCTTCTCCCGGCGCGCTCCAAGAACCACCTGCGCGCCGTTCTTCGCGAAGAGAAGCGCCGCTGCCGCCCCGATGCCGCTGGACGCGCCGGTGATGATGATCGATTTCTTCTCAAGAAGCATGGTTGATCCTTGTTCAACGTTTTCTGCTCCTTGCGGATACGGTCTTGCGGCATCCCGTCCGACCCGGATCATGCGCATCGCCGACCCGGATCATGCGCTTTCATGCGTCTTTTTCCGTGCGGAAAATAATCGCCAACCGCATGGTTTTTCGCGCCCTTCACTTTACCTCCGCCCGGGCCTGCGTCAGGGTCGCCCTTGATTGCTTGGGGGAACAGGCCACCTTTCCCCGCAAAACATTGGGGGGACATCATGGAAACCATCGAGCCAGCCTACGGGACGGCTACGCTGCTGATTATCGCCGTGGGAGCCGTGCTCCTGCTTCTCACGCTCATCCTGCGCTTCCGCGTCCACGCCTTCGTGGCGCTGGTGCTGGTGAGCCTGCTCACCGCGCTCGTCACCCGCATACCCTTTGCCGATGTCGTGCCGACCCTGCTCCAGGGCTTCGGCTCCACGCTCGCCACCGTCGCCCTGCTCGTCGGCTTCGGCGCGATGATCGGGCGCATCCTCGAGGTGACCGGCGGCGCGCAGGTGCTCGCCGACCGCCTCGTCGATGTCTTCGGCGATCACCGCGCACCCTTCGCCCTCGGCGTCGCCTCGCTGCTCTTCGGCTTCCCGATCTTCTTCGATGCGGGCCTCGTCGTGATGCTCCCGATCATCTTCAGCGTCGCGCGCCGCTTCGGCGGCTCGGTCATCACCTACGCCTTCCCCTGCGCCGGGGCCTTCGCGGTGATGCATGCCTTCCTGCCGCCCCATCCCGGACCGGTCGCGGCGGGCGACCTGCTCGGGGCCGACATCGGCCTTCTCGTCTTCGTGGGCCTCGTCGTCGCGCTGCCCACCTGGTTCTTCGGCGCCTATCTCTACGCGCTCTGGGCCGGCAAGCGCTTCGTGCTGCCGGTGCCGGACCTGCTCGGCGGCGGCGAGACGGCGCAGGCGGAGGGTCCGCTCCCGAGCTTCGGCACCGTGATGTCGGTGCTGCTGCTGCCGCTCGGGCTCATCTTCCTCAACACCGGCCTCAACACGCTCGCGACCGTGGGTGTGGTGAACGGCGATGCGGTCTGGGTGAACATCCTGCGCATGATCGGCCAGACGCCGGTCGCGCTCCTCATCACCGTGCTGGTCGCGATGTGGAAGCTCGGCGCCGACCGCCCGGCGGGCGAGCTCGAGAAGATCATGGACCGCGCCCTCGCGCCGGTCTGCGCCATCATCCTCGTCACCGGCGCGGGCGGCATGTTCGGCGGCGTCCTGCGCGCCAGCGGCATCGGCCAGGCGCTCGCGGGCAGCCTCGACCAGCTCGGCATGCCGCTCATCGTCGCGGCCTTCCTGATCTCGACCGCGCTCCGCGTCGCCCAGGGCTCGGCGACCGTCGCGCTCACCACCACGGCGGGCCTGCTCGCGCCCACCGTGGCCGCAACCACCGGCCTCTCGTCCTTCGATCTCTGCTTCCTCGTCATCGCCATCGCCTGCGGCGCGACGGTGCTGAGCCATGTGAACGATTCGGGCTTCTGGCTGGTCGGCCGCTTCCTCGACATGGATGCCAAGACCACGCTCAAGACCTGGACGGTGATGGAAACCCTGCTTGGAACGATCGGATTCGGGATCTGCCTGATCGGATGGTGGCTGCTGTGAGCGCGGAACCGGACCTTCAGCACATCGTCGTCATGGGCGTCTCGGGCTCGGGCAAATCCACCCTCGGCGCCGCGCTCGCGGGCCGCCTCGGCTGGCGCTTCATCGAGGGCGACAGCTTCCACCCGGAGGCCAATGTCGCCAAGATGTCGGCGGGCACCCCCCTCGACGATGCCGACCGCAAGCCCTGGCTCGAGGCGCTGGCCGCCGAGATCGCCCGCAACGAGGCCGCGGGCCGCTCCTCCGTCATCGGCTGCTCGGCGCTCAAGCGCGCCTATCGCGACATCCTGCGCGGCGGGGCGCCGACGGTGCGCTTCTTCCACGTCCACGGCGACCGCGAGGTGCTGGCCGACCGGCTCTCGCACCGCCCCGGCCATTTCTTCCCGGCCAGGCTTCTCGAGTCGCAGCTCTCGACGCTGGAGCCGCTGGCCCCGGACGAGGATGGCGTGGTGATCGACGTGGCCCTGCCGCCCGACGCCCAGCTCGACGCCGCGATGAAGGCGCTCTGATCCGCCCGCCCGGAGCCTCTCCGGGCGGGATTTTCCCGCATCCCGAAACACGGGCCTCCCGCCCGCGATTTCGGGCGGGATTCATGATATGTTAACTACGAAAATTCAATGAATTCAAAGGCCGAATCCCCGTTTTCACGGTGAAAAGCCCCCGTTTCACGCCGGGGTTCACGCCCGCGCCGCCCCGCCTTTTCACCGCCCCGCCGCCGCTCTAGGCTGGGGCCGGACGAAGCGGCGCAAGGGGCGAATTTCCATGGCGATCCTCACACCCACCGAGCTGACCGGCCGGGTTGTCTTCCTCGGGCGCGTGCCCGATCGCGCGGCCGGGCCCGCCTCGGTTCCGGCCGACGAGCTCGCCTTCGGCTTCGAAGGCGTCGCGGGCGAAAGCCACGCGGGCCTCACCCGGGCCTCCTGCTCGCGCGTCACCGGCCAGTATCCGAAGGGCACCGAGATCCGGAACACCCGCCAGGTCTCGATCCTCTCCACCGAGGAGCTCGCCGAAACCGCCCGCCTGCTCGGCATCCCCGCGCTGCCGCCCGAATGGGTCGGGGCGAGCATGGTGCTCGAGGGCATCCCCGATTTCACCCTGGTGCCGCCGTCCTCGCGGCTCGTCTTCGAGGGCGGCGCCTCGCTCACCGTCGACATGGAAAACGCCCCGTGCCAGATTCCCGCCCGCGAGATCGAGGCGCGGCATCCCGGCGTCGGCCGGGGCTACAAGGCGGCCGCCCGCAACCGGCGCGGCGTCACCGCCTGGGTCGAACGCGAGGGCGTGGTCCGCCTCGGCGAGACCGTCCGTCTCCATGTCCCGCCCGTCCGCCTCTACCCCCCGCTCGCCGCCGGGGCGGGCGAGGGGCCGGGTTGAGCCCGGCCGCCCTCCGGCCCGCATTGCAACTCCCCCCGGCTCGCGCTATGGCCGCGCTCATGGCAACAGATCCCAAATCCTGCGCCGACATGGCCGACCTGAGGGCGCTGATCGATGCGCTCGACGCCGAGCTCGTCGCGCTGCTCGTCCGCCGGGCCGCCTGCATCGATCGGGCGGTCGAGCTCAAGCAGGCCGCGGGCTGGCCCGCCCGGATCGAGACCCGGGTGGAGGAGGTCGCGCTGAACGCCCGCATGCGGGCCGAGGCGGCGGGGCTCGACGGCGCGTTCGTCGAGGGTCTCTGGCGCCAGATCATCGAATGGTCGATCGCCCGCGAGGAGCGGGTGCTCGGCCCGGACCGGGCAGAGACCGGAGGAGAGGCTCATGAGCGCTGAGATCATCGACGGCAAGGCCTTCGCGGCCGGTCTGCGCGGTCGCGTGGCCGAAAAGGTGGCCGAGCTGAAGGCCGGCCACGGCATCACGCCCGGCCTCGCCGTGGTCCTCGTGGGCGAGGACCCGGCAAGCCAGGTCTATGTCCGCAACAAGGGCCGCCAGACGCTCGAGGCCGGCATGACCTCCTTCGAGCACCGGCTGCCCGCTGATGCGCCCGAGGCCGAACTGCTCGACCTCGTCGCCCGCCTCAATGCCGATCCGGCGGTCCATGGCATCCTGGTTCAGCTCCCGCTGCCCGGGCACATGAACGAGAACCTCGTCATCAACGCCATCGCGCCCGAAAAGGACGTCGACGGCTTCCATGTCATCAACGCCGGCCGCCTCGCCACCGGCCAGGACGCGATGGTGCCCTGCACGCCGCTCGGCTGCCTGATGCTGCTCCGCGACCGGCTGGGCGCGCTCTCCGGGCTCAATGCCGTCGTGATCGGCCGCTCCAACATCGTCGGCAAGCCGATGGCCCAGCTCCTGCTCCGCGAGAGCTGCACCGTCACCACCGCCCATTCCCGGACCCGCGACATCGCGGCGCTCTGCCGCAGCGCCGATATCCTCGTCGCCGCCATCGGCCGGCCCGGGACCATCACCGGGGAGTGGATCAAGCCGGGCGCGACCGTGATCGACGTGGGCATAAACCGCGTCGAGACGCCCGAGGGCAAGACCAAGCTGGTGGGGGACGTGGATTTCGAAAGCGCGCGGGAAGTCGCGGGCGCGATCACGCCCGTGCCGGGCGGTGTCGGCCCGATGACCATCGCCTGCCTGCTCGCCAACACGATCACCGCCTGCTGCCGGATCCACGGCCTGCCCGATCCCGAAGGTCTCACCGCGGGCTGATCCGCGCGCAATCATTGCACCCGCCCGCGCCGCGCGCTACTTGCGCGGGAGGGGGACCTTCCATCATGCCCGATCTCTTCGACAACCTTCCCGATCCCTCGGGGCCGAAGCCCCGCCGCCAGACCCGGCCCCGCCCGGCGCCGGGCGGGCAGTCCGAAGCGCGCGCCACCGAGCCCGCCGGGCCGCGCCCGCTCGCCGAACGGCTGCGCCCGCAGGTGCTGGCCGATGTCGTCGGGCAGGAGCACGTCCTCGGCCCCGACGGCCCGCTCGGGAACATGCTGGCGGCGCGCGAGCTCGGCTCCATCGTCTTCTGGGGCCCGCCGGGCGTGGGCAAGACCACGATCGCACGGCTGCTCGCGGATGCGACCGACCTGCGCTTCGTGCAGATCAGCGCGATCTTCACCGGGGTCGCGGACCTCAAGAAGATCTTCGAGGCCGCCCGCATCCGCCACGGCAACGGCCAGGGCACGCTGCTCTTCGTCGACGAGATCCACCGCTTCAACAAGGCGCAGCAGGATGCCTTCCTGCCGCTGATGGAAGACGGCACCATCGTGCTCGTGGGGGCGACCACCGAGAATCCCTCCTTCGAGCTCAATGCGGCCCTCCTGTCGCGGGCCCGCGTGCTCACCCTCAAGCGGCTCGACGAGGCGGCGCTCTCGAAGCTTCTCCTGCGGGCCGAGGCCGTGCTCGGCCACGGGCTGCCGGTCACGCCGGAGGCGCGCGACGCGCTGGTCAGGATGGCCGACGGCGACGGGCGGACGCTCTTCAATCTCGTCGAGCAGATCGCGGGCGAAAGCGAGGCGCTCGACCCGGAGGCGCTCTCCCGCCGCGTGACCCGCCGCGCGCCCGTCTACGACAAGGCCGGCGACGGGCATTACAATCTCATCTCCGCGCTCCACAAGTCGGTGCGCGGCTCCGACCCCGACGCTTCGCTCTACTGGCTCGCGCGGATGCTGCGGGCGGGAGAGGACCCGCGCTATCTGGCGCGACGGATCACCCGCATGGCGGTGGAGGACATCGGGCTGGCCGATCCCCGTGCGCAGCGGGTCTGCCTCGATGCCTGGGAGACCTTCGAGCGGCTCGGCTCGCCCGAGGGCGAACTCGCGCTCGGCCAGGCGGTGATCTATCTCGCGCTCGCGCCGAAATCGAACGCGGCCTATGCCGGCTACAAGGAGGCGATGGCCTCGGCCGCGGCCACCGGTTCGCTGGTGCCGCCCAAGCACATCCTCAACGCCCCCACCGGCCTGATGAAGGACGAGGGCTACGGCTCGGGCTATGTCTACGACCACAACACCGAGGCGGGCGTCTCGGGGCAGAACTACTTTCCCGAAGGCATGGAGCGCGAGACCTACTATCGCCCGACAGCGCGCGGCGAGGAGGCGGAGATCCGGGAGCGCGCGGCCAGAATCGCGCAGATCCGCCGCGATGCGGCGCCGGAGTGAACGCGCGGACGTGAGCCCTGCGGTGCCGCCCGGTCTTGACATTCGGCCTTCCGGGCCTTTGGAAGGTGTTTTCCCGTGTATCGAGGCTTCCACATGCCCGTTGTTCTGCAAGTCGCCCTCGGAGGCGCGCTCGGTGCGACATTGCGCCATCTCTGTGCCTGGCAGATCACCCGTCAGGTCGGCAATGCCTTTCCCTGGGGCACGCTCTGCGTCAACGTCGTCGGCTCCTTCATCATGGGGATTGCCGCGATGCTGCTCGTGCGCCGGTCCGACCTCGGGCTGCAGCACATGGCGCCCTTCTTCATGACCGGCATTCTGGGCGGTTTCACCACCTTCTCGGCCTTCTCGCTCGAGACCGTGCTGCTCGTGGAGCGCGGCCGGGCCGATCTGGCGTTTGCCTATGTCGCCGCCTCGGTGGTTCTCGGGCTCGCGGCCTTTGCCGGCGCGATCACGCTGCTCCGCGGCTGGGCCACGGCATGAGCGGGGTTCGTCAGATCAGCATCGGCGCAGAAGACGCCGACCAGAGGCTCGACCGCTGGCTCCGGCGGCTGGCGCCGCATGTCACCCAGGCGAGGATCGAACGGATGTGCCGCAAGGGCGAGATCCGGGTCGATGGCGGCCGGGTGAAGCCCGCGACGCGGCTCGCCGAGGGGCAGGTGGTGCGCGTGCCGCCGCTGCCCGAGACCGAGGCGCCGAAGGCCGAGGCCCCGCGGCCGAAGATCGCCGAGGCCGATGCCGAGATGATCCGGGCCTGTGTGATCTACCGCGACGACCAGATCCTCGCGCTCAACAAGCCGCCCGGCCTCGCGGTGCAGGGCGGCTCGGGGCAGACCCGGCATCTCGACATGCTGACCGAGGCGCTGCGCTTCGGGGCCGAGGACAAGC
This sequence comes from Amaricoccus sp. B4, assembly GCF_043226085.1. Classification (NCBI taxonomy): domain Bacteria; kingdom Pseudomonadati; phylum Pseudomonadota; class Alphaproteobacteria; order Rhodobacterales; family Paracoccaceae; genus Amaricoccus; species Amaricoccus sp. B4. Next base: position 1,410,443 of record NZ_CP171225.1, on the reverse strand, counting down.
CGCGTCTCGTGCACCGGCTCGATCGCGACACCTCGGGCGTCATCCTGCTCGCCCGTTCGGCACGCGCGGCAGCGGGGCTCGCCAAGGCGTTCCAGGCGCGCGAGACGCGCAAGATCTACTGGGCCGCGGTGGCGGGCTGCCCCGCGCCGCGCGCCGGTACGATCCGTTACGGCCTGGTGAAGGCGCCGGGCCACGGGCCGGACGGGGCGGGGGAGAAGATGATCTGCATCCATCCCGACCGCGTCGCCGCGACCGAGGGCGCCAAGCGCGCGACCACCGACTACGCGGTGATCGAGGCGGCGGCGACCCGTGCGGCCTGGGTCGCGCTGGCCCCCATCACCGGGCGGACGCATCAGCTTCGCGCCCATATGGCCGAGATCGGCCATCCGATCGTGGGCGACGGCAAATACGGCACCAACGCGCAGGAAAACACCGGCACCGGCTGGGGGGCGCAGCTCGGCGGATCGGTGAGCCGCAAGCTCCATCTCCATTCGCGCAGCCTCACGCTGCGCCATCCGGCGACCGGCAAGCCGCTCCGGATCGCCGCCCCCCTGCCTGACCACATGGCGCGCACCTGGGATCTCTTCGGCTGGGATCCGGCGGAGGCGCCCGATGACCCCTTCCGGGAGGACACATGACCACGCCTCGTCTCGTCATCTTCGACATGGACGGCACCATCGTCGACAGCCAGCACGAGATCCTCGATGCCATGACGACGGCCTTCACCGCGGGCGGGCATCCGGCCCCGAGCCGGGAGGCCGTGCTCGGGATCGTCGGCCTGTCGCTGCCGCAGGCGATGACGGCGCTCGCGCCGCATCTGTCCGAGGCCGAAACCCTCGCGCTGGCCGATGGCTACCGCCAGTGCTTCCTTGCTGCCCGCAACGATGCGGGCTCGCACGCCCCGCTCTATCCCGGCGCGCTCGACGTGATCGAGGCGCTGGCCGCCGATCCCTGGACGCTGCTCGGCATCGCGACCGGCAAGGCGCGCCGCGGGGTCGACCGGTTCTTTACCATGCATCCGATCGAGGCGCATTTCGCGACGATCCAGACCGCCGACAACCATCCCTCGAAGCCGCATCCCTCCATGGTGGAAGCGGCGCTGAGCGAGACAGGCTGCGCGCCCGGCCGGGCCGTCATGGTGGGCGATACCGAGTTTGACATCGTCATGGGCCGCTCGGCGGGGGTTGCGACCATCGGGGTGTCCTGGGGCTACCACCCGCGCGCGCGGCTGGTCGCGGCCGGGGCGGATCTGGTGATCGACGATTATGCCGCCCTTCCCGCGGCGCTCCAGATGCTCTGGGACAAGAGCGCATGATCGGGCGCAAACGGTTCTGGGAGCGCGTTTCCGTCGAGGCGTGCGACGGCGGGTTCGGTGTCGCGCTCGATGGCCGCGTCCTCAAGACGCCGGCCCATGCGCCGCTCGTGGTGCCGACGGCGGCGTTCGCGCGCGAAATCGTGGCGGAATGGGAGGGGATCGAGAGCGAGATCCGGCCCGACGATCTGCCCTTCACCCGCACGGCCAACACGGTGATCGACCGCATCGCCGGCACGCCCGGCCCCGTGGTCGAGGCGCTCGCGGCCTATGGCGAGACCGATCTGCTCTGCTACCGGGCGGAGGGGCCGGATGCGCTCCGGCTCCGGCAGGCGGAGCTCTGGGACCCCTGGCTCGAGTGGTCCGCGCGCGAGATCGGCGCGCCTCTGCTTGCGGTGACCGGGATCATCCACCACGCTCAGCCCGAGCCGAGCCTTGCGGCGCTGCGCGCGGCGGTGGCGGCGCATGATCCCTTCGCCCTCGCGGCCCTCCATGAGCTCGTGACGCTCTCGGGCTCGCTCGTGCTCGCGCTGGCGGTGTCGCGCGGTGCGCTCGACGGCGAGAGCGCCTGGGCGCTGTCGCGGCTCGACGAGATCTGGCAGGCCGAGCAGTGGGGGCACGATCACGAGGCCGAGCAGGCCGCGGCGATCAAATGCGCGGTGTTCCTGCGCGCCGAGGATCAGCTCCGCTTGCTGCGCGTCTGACGCGCAGCTTCTGCCGCTTCGGGCGGCAGAGGTGCCGGATCGCGGCCTTCCGCACCGGGCCGCTGGACGCGCGCGCTTGACCTTTCGCGAATTCGGCCGAAGCTTGCGGTCTGCGGGCCGTTCCGGCCCCGGGGGGACAAGGCGATGCGCGAGCCAGTGCGGGATGCAGGCCGGGAGGAGGCGGCGGTCTCCGACGAGGTCGCGGTCGAGATCATCGGCATGAACAAGTGGTACGGCCAGTTCCACGTCCTGCGCGACATCGACCTCACGGTCTATCGCGGCGAGCGCATTGTGCTCTGCGGCCCTTCGGGTTCGGGCAAGTCGACGCTGATCCGTTGCATAAACCGGCTCGAGGAGCATCAGACCGGCCGGATCATCGTCGATGGCACGGAGCTTACCGGGGATCTCAAGAACATCGACCGGATCCGCTCGGATGTCGGCATGTGCTTCCAGCACTTCAATCTCTTCCCGCATCTCACGATCCTTCAGAACTGCACGCTCGCGCCCATCTGGGTCCGCAAGATGCCGCGGCGGGAGGCCGAAGAGCTGGCGATGCATTTCCTGCGCAAGGTGCGGATTCCGGAACAGGCGGGGAAGTATCCCGGTCAGCTTTCGGGCGGTCAGCAGCAGCGTGTGGCGATCGCGCGCGCGCTTTGCATGCGGCCGAAGATCATGCTCTTTGACGAGCCGACCTCGGCGCTCGATCCGGAGATGATCAAGGAGGTGCTCGAGACCATGATCGAGCTCGCGCTCGACGGGATGACCATGCTCTGCGTCACCCACGAGATGGGATTTGCGCGCAAGGTGGCGCACAGGGTGATCTTCATGGATGGCGGCCAGATCATCGAGCAGGCCCCGCCCGAGACCTTCTTCAACGCCCCCCGCTCCGAACGCACAAAGCTCTTCCTGGGCCAGATCCTCGCGCATTGAGCGATTGCGGGGCGGAGGCGCCGCAGTTCGACGCGCCGCGGATGTGTGTCGCTTGCTGCCCGAAAGGATCGCTCATGCGTCGAGAGCTGGCGGCTCGGTCGTCGGGCCGGCAGGCCTGGCATGCATCGTATCGCGATGATTCACGAAATCAGGGTCTGTCTCGGCATTTCCCGGTCAATCTCCTGCAGCCGGTCGATGAACTGGCGGTTTGGCAGCGCGTCCACCGGCAGGACGCCTTCCAGCGGATCCATTGCCGTGAACGGACGGCGGATCGGCGCTCTGCGGCGGAGGACGGGCAGCTTTCGCACCGACTTGCCCAGCTTGCCCTTGCTTCGTCTGAGCAGCATCAGTGCCGTTCTCGATGGCGAAGACGCGAGGCTGACCTTGAACGAGGTCCAGGCATTCTTCCAGTCGCCGGCCGCGAGGAAGTTGGTCAGTGCGTAGCGATGGGCACTTTCGAGCGCGAGGCGCTTCAGCTCGTCGCTCACGCGTTCGTCCTTCAGGAACCGCTCCGTGACGCTGATCTGGCCAAGCCCCATGCGGCTGCGGTTGGAGGACATGTTGCCTTCATAGAAGCGGTAGCCGACAAGGAACTCCGGGACAGCTTCCATGAGATAGCCCTGGCTCAGGATGCGGAGCTGGAAATCTCGATCCTCACAGCCGCCGACGCCGTGATCGGCGTATGACGGGTCGAATCCGCCGACTGCCAGGGCAACATCGCGCCGCACCATGACACTGCTGCCATTGCCGACGTGATTGACCACGAGGTGGCTTCCAAAAATCGCGCCTCGAGCGGGGTCGCAAGGGCCGGAGCCGAAGACGAAGCTCTCGTCATTGATGCCGCGGAAAAATGTGTAGACGGCCGCCCAGTCGCTTTGATGCCCATGGCGGGCGAGCGCAGCGACCTGCTTTTCGATCTTCGTGGGGTGCCAGAGATCATCCGCATCAAGATAGGCCACATAATGCGCTGTAGCGCGTTCCGTGCCGATGTTGCGCGCCCTGGCCACGCCGCCGTTCGGCACCGTCACGATTTTCAGTGTGTCAATTTCTTGCGAGAGGCGCTCGAGGATGCCACGGGTGCCATCTCTCGAGCCGTCGTTCACGGCTATGATCTCGCGCACCGGGTAGGTCTGGCGGGCGGCGCTAAGAAGGGTTTCCTCGATATAGTGTTCGGCATTGTAGACTGGAATCACGATCGCCACGGACGGCATTTCGTCAAGCTCACTTTGCACCCTACTGTTCCTTACTCCAGATGCCATATATGTCTCATCGCATTTCGTATTGGGTTTTATTGGCGTATTGCGTGTATTGTCGCGGCAGATTTTTGCCTACTTTAGGAACTTTCCCCGGATTTTGATTCGGTGTTCGGTGTATTCTCCAAAACAAATGGACGACTGTCAGAAAATATGTTCGATGATCAAGTATCGATTCGAATGTTTCTTTGGGGGCCATTATCGTTGGACAGGAGTGACGGGTTGAAGAGGGTACTCATTGCCGGAGGTTGCGGGTTTATTGGATCGCATCTGTGTGATCGCTTGCTCCAACGATCTGATGTCGAACGCCTCGTTTGTGTAGATTCGCTCTGGACCGGAACAACGGACAATATCGCGCATATCCGGGATGAGCGTTTCAGATACTTTCAGGGAAATGTCGAAGAATTCCAGTCCGATATCACCTTTCACGAGATCTACCACCTGGCTTCGCCCGCCTCGCCACCGTGGTACATGAAGGAACCCCGGCGTACCATTTCGGCGAACCTCCTAGGAGCGCTGCGTCTGCTTGATCTGCTGGAACCGAACGGACGGTTCGGGTTCATGTCGACGTCGGAGGTCTATGGCGATCCGCTGGTTTCGCCGCAACCCGAAAGCTACCGTGGATCGGTCGACTGCACGGGCCCCCGCTCCTCCTATGACGAGGGCAAGCGTGTGACCGAGTCGCTGCTCTTCGAAACGCGGCGGCTGCATGGCATCAATGTTCGAATTGCAAGGCTTTTCAATGTCTACGGGCCGCGGACCCGCGTCGACGACGGTCGGGCTGTTTCGAATTTCGTTTCTCAGGCTCTTTCCGGCAAACCGCTGACGATCTACGGTGACGGGATGCAGTCTCGGAGCTGGGGATATGTCGATGACATCGTCGAAGGGATTACCCGCTTCTTCTGGCGTGACAGTTTTGACTATCTCGGTCCGCTCAACATCGGCAACGATCGTGAAATTTCGGTGCTTGATGTTGCGAAATATGTCGCAGAACTCGCCGGCGGCTGCCCGATTGTGCATGTCGCGCCAACGCCCCATGATCCGACCAATCGGTGCCCGGACCTTACGATCGCGCGGCAGATCCTTCCGGGCTGGGACTGCAAGGTTCCCTATGAGGAGGGTGTCCGCATGACGTTCGAATGGTTCCGGGATCGGATGGACGCAGAACCAGCAAGACAGGGAATCCGTGTTCCGTTTGCCGGGGAATAAGGTCAACACATTCAACGACGAACCACAGTCCGACCTGAAGACCATCAGATCGCTTTTGGCGCTGATCTCGGTGGGCAGGGGGTCGGTTGTGGCCATCGTCGTGCTTGGCCTTCTGTCTTCCTTCTTCGAAGGGTTCGGTCTCTACCTCTTCCTCCCGTTGCTCGAGATCGTGACGGGCGGCAACGAGGCTGGCAGCTTGGCACTGCCCGGTTTCGTGCGTGCATTTCTGCCGGGAGACGGCGCGGCGCAGGCGGTACCAGTCATCATCCTGCTGGTCCTGCTCAGCATCGTGCTGAAGAATGTCGTCGCCTATGCCAATGCCGCGCTATTCGCCTGGGTGAACTGTTCTGCGGGCCACGAAGTCCGGACAACGTTCTACCGCAAGATTCTTTCCGCAAGTATCGGCCATGTCGAGAACGAGACATCCGGCAGGATTGCAAATGCCATGCTTTCGGAGAGCTGGCGGGCCGTCGAGGCCCTCGGCGTGCTCTTTCGGATCGTTGTGCAGGCCTGCGCGGCCCTCGTTCTTTTCTGCGTTCTCTTTCTGATTTCCTGGCAGGGAACGCTGCTCGTCATTCCTATCAGCCTGGGTATCTTTGCGGCGCTTCATCTCGTCACCCGGATGAACCGGCGTCTCGGGGCAGAGGCGGTCAAGGCGAACTCTGCCTTTGTTCGGCAATTCTGGGAAACAATGGAGGGTTTGCGAACCATCCGCAATTTCGGCGCGGCAGATCAGGAGCAGCGCCGGTTTTCCGCGATTTCCGAACGTACTCGAGACGTTTTCGCGAAACTTCAGCTTGCGGGAAACCTCTCTGGTCCTGTTTTCGAAATTCTCGCGGCGGCGGCATTGGCACTCTGGGTTGCCGTGCTGACATCGGTCGGAGCGAACATCGCAAACCTCGCGGTCTTCATGCTCGTCGTCTACCGGTTGCAGCCGCGGCTGCGCTTCCTTGCTGAATCCCGGGCGTCCCTGATGCAGCTCGGATCGTCGGTGCGGGAAATCGAGAATGTCGGTGCGGCCTGTCTCGCTTCGTCTATTCCGAGCGGTGCGCGGCACATTGAGGGCCTGAGTGAAGGGATCCGTTTCGAGAATGTGAGCTTCTCATACCCCGGTCGAACCGGTGAGGCGCTCGCCGGCATCGATCTCCTGTTTCGCAAGAACAGTTCCACTGCGCTGGTTGGCCCCTCGGGGGCCGGGAAATCAACGCTGATCGGGCTTCTCTGCCGCAACATGGACCCGATCGAAGGGCAGGTCCTCGTCGATGGCGTCGATCTGCGCGAGCTGGTGTCGGGAGACTGGCGCGCCCTGATCGGCATCGTGCCGCAGGAGGTACATCTTTTCAGTACCAGCATCGCGGAGAACATTGCCTACGGGATGCCGCAGGTCGTTGATGCCGAGGTCCGAGCGGCGGCGAAGCTTGCGCATTGTCATGACTTCATTTCGCTTTTGCCACAGGGCTACGAGACCGAGGTGGGCGACAAGGGCATCCGGCTTTCCGGTGGCCAGCGTCAGCGCATCGCGCTTGCACGGGCGCTGATCCGCAGGCCGGCTCTGCTCATCCTCGATGAGGCGACAAACGCGCTCGACAGCGAGTCGGAGGCCGCGATCCAGAAAGCGCTGCGAGATGTGGCGGCGCACGTCACGATGGTCACGATTGCGCATCGCCTGTCGACGATCCATTCGGCGGATAATATCGTCGTGCTCGCCGGAGGACGGGTGGTCGAGCAGGGCAATCTGCAGACGCTTCGCAACCTCGACGGCCATTTCGCCGCGATGGAAGACCTGCAGCTTTCGCATATCTGACGCGAGATTTCGGGCGCGTGAGCTTTTTCCGACACAATCCCGCAGAACCGCTCCAGCGGGTCAGCCTCTACCCCTGCGGCGTCAGGACGCGGCGGGCGCCGCGTTGGAGGCCGAGTTGGCGTTCGCGCCAGATGATGAAGAGGCCTGCGGCGACGATGAGCGCGGCGCCGGTGAGCATGGCGCCGGTCGGCACTTCTCCGAAGATGAGATAGCCGAAGGTGAGCGCGAAGATCATCGAAACATAGTCGAAGGGCGCGACCACGCTGGTCGGCGCGTGACGGTAGCTCTGGGTGAGCAGGATCTGCCCGAGCCCGCCGAAGATGCCCGCGCCGAGGAGGAGGGCCGCCTCGAGCGGGGTCGGTACCACCCAGCCGAATGGGAGGGTGAGGAGCGCAAGCAGGCTTGCGGTCAGCTGGAAATAGAAGACGATCGCGCCGGTCTTCTCGGTGCCCACAAGTTTGCGGACGAAGACCTGGGCGAGCGCCGTGAGCATGGCCCCCGAGAGTGCCGCGAAGGCGCCGACGGTCTCGAGCTTCGAAGCGGAGGCAAAACTCAGCATGGTAAGGCGCGGTGCAAGCACGATCACCACGCCGATGAGCCCGACAAACACCGCCGTGAGCCGGAAGATCCGCACCTCCTCGCCCAGAAACATCGCGGCGAAGATGACGGTGAGCAGCGGCGCGGCATAGCCGAGGGTCGTTGCCTCGGGCAGAGGCAGCAGGCCGAGCGCCATGAAGTTGAAGGCCATCGCCGCGGTGCCGACGAGGCCGCGCCAGACATGGCCCATGGGATAGCGGGTGGTGAGCCCTTCACGCAGCGTGCCGGTCGTGGCCAGCCAGCCCAGGATCAGCGGCAGCGCGATGAAGGCCCGGAAGAAGACGGTCTCGCCGGGCGGCACATGGGGCGCAACGGCCTTCACGCAGATCGCCATCAGGGAGAAGGCGAGGACGGAGAGGATCTTGAGCGTGATGCCGCGGAGCGGTGTCATGGCAGTCTGTCCGGGGGGAGGGGGGTGGCTGTGGCCGCGCGGTATCACAACCCGGCAGTGGACGCGACCCTTGCCGAGAGCGCCTGCAGCCTCTCGCGGTCGTCCGCCACCGGCAAGGCTTCGTCCGAATGGAGGATGGCACGGGCGGAGAAGCTCTGGGCCGCCCTGGCGTAATCCGCGGGGCCGAGGGCCGCGAGACTGGCGAGCGTTTTCTGGAGCCGCCCGCCCACCTCGACCATGCCGGCCGCGTCGCGCAGGAGCGGTCCGAAGGCGTCGTCGAAGAGATCGTCGGTCGATAGCCGTGGCGCCATCACGCGCGGACAGTCGGCGGGGAGCTTTTCACCCGCGATGCGCACTTCGCACCAGATCGCCAGCAGCCGCTGCTGCGCGGCGATGACGCCGATCGCGGTGCCGGGGTCGTTGATGCCGGGCGAGAGCGCGCGGGAGGCGATCTCGGTGAGCACCTGCAGACAGAAGCGTGGATCCTGGTCGAAGCTGCGCTCGAGCCCCAGGGTGAAGGCCGAGCGCATGGCCGTTATTTCGCCCTCGTCCGGAGCCCAGCTCGCCCAGAGCAACGGGGTGGTGGGATCGGCGAGATTGCCCGGCATGGAGTTGATGCGGATATGGCCCTCGGCCTTGGCGGCGATCTTCTGGAGCCGGAAGGGATCTACATGGCGTACATAGCCGGTGGTTTCCGGCCAGACCGCGGTGCCGTCACGCGAGCCTGCGGTTGGGGAGACGCCGCCGAGGCGCGGCGCGGCGGCACGTGTCCGCAGTACGGCCTCGGCGCGGGAGGAAACCTTGGCCATGGTCTCCCCGAGCCGGACGAGGTTGGCAAGGTGGTCGAGCCAGCCGAAGAGGCTCGTCAGAACGAGGGTGATGACGAGGCCGGAGACGACCACGAGCACGAACTCGCCGGCCCGACTGTAAAGGTCGAGGCTGAGCGCGATGAGCCCGCCCATGGCGAAGACGAAAGCGCCGAGAAAGGTCGAGATGACGTTCTGAGAGAAGGAATCGTCGATGAGGATCTGCGTTGCGCGCGGCGTCACCGATTGGGATGCCGCCGCATAGGCCTGCACCATGGAGCCAAGCGAGAAGGTCGCGACGACGAGCATGCTGGAGGCAAGGATCGAGAGAATGCTGCTGGCGGTGCCGTCGCCCACGCGGTTCGCGATCTCCTTCGGGACGAAGTCGGCAAGCACGCTCGCGACAAGCGCGGTGAGGATGGCCGCGAGCCCGTAGACCGAGACACGAAACCAGATCTGCCGGATGATCCGCCGAAGGATCCAGACGAGCTTGCTTGTCACCGGGCGCGCCTCATCCTGGCACGTGCCCCTCGGCACGCGCCCAATCGAGCACTTCGTCGAGGGCGGATTTCACCGGCGCAAACAGCGCGTCGATCTCCTCGGCGGTGATGATCATCGGCGGGCAGAAGATGATCGAGTCGATGATCGGACGGCTGATGACGCCGCGCGCGAGCAGCGCCTGGGCCATGCGCGCGCCGACCTTGCCGGGTTGGGTGAAGCCTGCGGGCGATTTCTCCGGTGCGAGCTCGATGGTGCCCACGAGCCCGAGATGGCGCGCTTCGCCGACGAGCGGGTGCTCGGCGAGACGGTCGAGATGTGCGCCGAACTGTGGGGCGAGCGCCTTCACCCGCGCGGTGATGTCGAGCCGCTCGTAGATCTCCAGCGCCTTCACCCCGACCGCGCAGGAGACGGGGTGGCCGCCATAGGTGAAGCCATGGCCGAAGGTGCCGATCTTCTCGGAATTGCCCTCGATGGCCTCGGCCATCTCGCGATTGATCGCGACCGCGGAGAGCGGCATGTAGCCGCCGGTGAGCTGCTTGGCCATCGACATCGAGGTCGGCTCGTAATTGAGTGTCTGCGCGCCGAACCATTCGCCGGTGCGGCCGAAGCCGCAGATGACCTCGTCGCTGATGCGGAGCACGTCGTATTTGCGGCAGACCGCGGTGATGGCCTCGAAGTAGCCGCGCGGCGGCACGACGCATCCGCCCGCGCCCATCACCGGCTCGGCAATGAAGGCCGCGACCGTGTCGGGCCCTTCGTCGAGGATCAGCGCCTCGAGCTCATGGGCGAGGCGGGCGGAAAACTCCTCCTCGCTCTCGCCGTCGCGCGCGTTCTTCCAGTGATGCGGCGTGCCTGTGTGCAGGATCCGGTCGACAGGCAGATCGAAATCGCGGTGGTTGTTGGCAAGCCCGGTCATCGAGGCCGAAACGATGGTGACCCCGTGATAGGCCCGGGCCCGGCTGATGATCTTCTTCTTGTCCGGCCGGCCCAGTGCGTTGTTGTAATACCAGGCGAGCTTCACCTGCGTTTCGTTCGCCTCCGAACCGCTCGACTGGTAGAAGACGCGTGCCATGTTGCCGGGCGCAAGCGCCTTGATCTTTTCGGCAAGGGCGATGGCGGGCTCGTGGCTCTTGCCGCCGAAGAGGTGATAATAGGGAAGCTTGCCGAGCTGCTCACGCGCCGCATCCGCGAGTTCGTCGTTGCCAAAACCGAGCCCCGCGCACCAGAGGCCCGACATCGCCTCGATATAGGGCCGCCCCGCCTCGTCGTAGACGTGGATGCCCTTCCCGCGATCGATGATCTGGACCCCGGCCTCGCGGATGACCGCGGCATTGGCGTAGGGGTGAAGCAGCGCCTCTGCGGCGCGCCGCTGGGAGTTCGAGAGGGGAGTGTTCATGGGGCTGGCATCCTGACGGCCGTTACCGGCGCACTCTAGGGCGAGCGCCGCGCGAGGGTCAATGCGGGGGGCAACGGGGTGTCTCATTCATCCGAAGGGGTTGCGCGGGGGGCGTGGGCATTGTCATCATGCGGCCATCACGCAAGGTGCGCCCGCACCCGTTCCGGGAGATCCGTCCATGTTCCTTCGCCGTTCCCTGCCGCTCGCCGCTGTCGTCGCGACGGGACTGGGCGGTCAGGCCGAGGCCTTCACGCTTCATGTGCTGCACTTCAACGATTTCCACAGCCGCATCGAATCGATCAACAAATACGATTCGACCTGCTCGGGCGAGGATGAGGCCGAGGGGGCCTGCTTCGGTGGCGCGGCCCGGCTCTATACCGCGATCCACTCGCTGCGCGACGATCTGAAGGCTGCTGGCGAAAACGTGATCGTGCTGAATGCGGGTGACAATTTCCAGGGGTCGCTGTTCTTCACGACCTATTCCGGCAAGGCCGAGCTGGAGTTCATGAACGCGATCGGTCTCGATGCCATGGTTCTCGGCAACCATGAATTCGATCTCGGGCCGGGGCCGCTTGGCGACTTCATCGAAGGCGCAGAGTTCCCGGTGATCTTCGGCAATGTCGATGCCTCGGCGGACAAGCAGCTCGGGCCGCTCGATCATGATCCGCTGCTGCTCGCGGTCGGCGACGAGACGATCGCGATCCTCGGGGCCCTCACCACCGATACGCCGCAGATCTCATCGCCGGGGCCGACGGTGAGCTTTGCCGATACGGCGGCCTATCTCGGGGCGGCGGCGCGGAACCTCGAGGAGCAGGGCGTCGACAAGATCATCGTGCTCTCCCATGTCGGCGCGGTCGCCGATCACCGCCTTGCCGAAACCGTGGCCGGGATTGACGCCATCGTCGGCGGCCACAGCCACACGCTCTATGCCAACGATCTCGACGGGGCGGCCTATCCCTATCCCGACATGGTAGCCGGGCCGGATGGCGCGGGTGTACCGATCGTGCAGGCCGGGGCATATTCGAAATACCTCGGCCATCTCGTGCTCGAGTTCGACGCCGAGGGCAACGTGATCTCGGCCACCGGTGCGCCGGTGCTGCTCGATGCGTCCGTCCTGCCCGATCCAGACATGCTGAAGCGCATCAAGTCGATGGGCGCGCCGATCAAGGAGCTGAAGGCGCGGGTCGTGGCGGAGGTTGCGGGCGATATCGATGGCAGCCGGGAAACCTGCCGGGCCGGGGAATGCGCGATGGGCGATCTGGTGGCGGATGCGATGCTCGACCGGGTGAAGGGGCAGGGCGTGACCATCGCGATCCAGAACGGCGGCGGCCTGCGCGCCTCGATCGGTGCGGGCAAGGTGACGATGGGTGATGTGCTCACGGTGCTGCCGTTCCAGAACACGCTCTCCACCTTCAACCTTTCCGGCGCCGGCATAATTGCGGCGCTCGAGAACGGTGTGAGCCAGGTCGAGGAGGAGGCGGGTCGCTTTCCGCAGGTCGCGGGCCTGCGCTTCACCTGGGACGCGGACATCGCGCCTATGGAGGGCCGTGTGACCGAAGTTCTGGTGCAGGAGGGCGGGGCCTGGGTGCCGATCAACCCCGACAAGGTCTATTCCGTCGCGACCAACAACTTCATGCGGAGCGGTGGTGATGGCTATGCCGTTTTCCGCGACGAGGGCCGGAACGCATATGACTACGGCCCCGGACTCGAGGACGTGCTCGCGGATTATCTCCAGAAGCATCCCGGCTATGCCCCGGTGGCCGACGACCGCATCACGCGGGTGAACTGACGTCAGGGGCAGACGAGATTGCCGAGCCGGTCGCTGCGGCAGGTGCCGCCGATGCCGCGCACCGGCTCGCCGGGAAGCGTGCTGCCGAGGCGGTTGCGCTTTCGGGCCGGGATGAGCTGCGGGCCGGTGTCGGCCGGGTCGCTCCGGGGAAGCTTTTCGGCATAGCCGCGCTTTTCCACGAGCCCAGCCGGTCGGGGCAGTGGCGGCGGTTCGTTGGCGCGAAGACAGGTTTCGCGGCCGAGCGCGTTCGGACGGCAGGTGGTTTGCGCGTGAGCAGCTTCGCTTGCCGTGCAGAGCAGGGCCGCGACCAGCGTGGCCCGCCATCCAGATGAGCGGAATGTCATGCGCGCCTGCCTCCGATCCTCATATTCAGGATGTGGGATGCGAGCAGCCGCAGTCAATCACCCTGACGGAAAAGGTCATCGGGCAGACCGCGCGCGCGCCAGATCGCGCAGAGCCTTGCCTGCACGCCCTCATCGAGCCGGTCCATCTGGCTGCTGTGGACGGAAAGGATCTCTGCCTCGCCCGTCTCGACCCGGTGCAGGGCCGCCTCGATCTGTTCCGGCGGGCTGCGGCGGAAGATGGTCGCGGCAGGGGGAAGATCCGGCTGGAAGAGTGCCGGCCAGGCGCCGCGCGCCTGCGTGACATGGGCGTAGATCAGCATGAATTCCGAGAGATCGCCCTTGGCGCGGGCAAAGAACCCCTCGACCGGGCCGACCCGCTGCTCGACCGCCTCGAGCGTGCCGAGAAGCATGTCGCGCGGCACGACGACGGGTGTCACGGTGACGGGCGCTGGCGCCTCGCGCTGTGGCGGGCTGGCACCGAGAAGGGCGAAGGCGCCGCGGATCCACGTCCAGTGTTTTTCGCCGGGCACCTTCATCGTGCTTCGGGCGCGGCCATCCGCCGCGAGGAAGGTGCCGGCGCGCACTGGTGCCACGAAGTGGTTCTTCGCGTCGAGAATGAGCAGCATCCGGCCCTCGCCACGGCGTGCGACGGCAAGCTTCAGCGCCTGCTGCACCGACCAGCCGCGATTGCCCCGCCAGCCGCGCTTCACGCCGAAGGGATAGATCCGCCGGTGCTGCGCGAACCAGAGCCGCAGCGCCTGCCTGATCCCGTGAGGCCCGGCTTCGGGAGGGCGCAACGCGAAAAGCGCGTCAGCCCCGATCACGTCGAGTCTCGCGGCTAGCGCACCATAGGCAGGTCGGAGCGCCTCGACTGCTGCGATGCACTCCGCCTCCGCGACATCATTGACGATGACGATGATGCGGCTGATGCCGGCCGGGTCGAGAAATTGCGCCACCGAGCACGCTTGCAGCCGCAGGAGCGGCAGCTCGCGCCGATAGACCACGGTGACGATGTCGAGATCCGGCGGCGGTGCGCCGCGCGGCCCGTTCGCGGGCATCAGCGCCCGCCGGAGGACCGTCGGTCGCGGCGGGAGGACATCGGCTGGAAGGCGACGCTCACATGGGTCTCGCAATAGGGCTTGCCCGGCGCCGAGGGCAGGCCGCAGAACCAGAAATCATCGGTCGCGGGATCGCCCACCGGCCATTTGCAGGTGCGCTCGGTGAGCTGCATGAGCGTGAGGCGCTTTGCCTTTTTCGCGGCTTCGGCAAGATTGGCGAGGGTTTCCTCGCTCATTTCGGCGCCGGAAGGCTGCGGCGGAAGCGGTTGGCCGTTGCCGGGACGCGGCGGGCGGGCGACCGGCGGTTGCAGCGTCGGGGCAGTGACGGAGCGGGGTGCGTCATCCGCCTCGTCCTCGTCGAGTGCCGCGGCGGGCGCGGGCTCTGCGGGCTGCGGCCGGATCTCGGCACGCTCCGGCTGGGGTGCGGCGGCGGCGCGCACGGGCTCCGCGGCCGGAGCCGCTTCGGCCGCAGCGCCCGCGCTCTCGGCCGACTCGCCCGCGGGTTCGCTGCCCGCCCGGTTCGAGAGGCCGAGGCGGTGGACCTTGCCGATCACCGCGTTGCGGGTAACGCCACCGAGTTCCTTCGCGATCTGGCTTGCACTCTTGCCTTCGGCCCACATCGACTTCAGGGTTTCGACGCGTTCATCGGTCCAGGACATGATCTCACTCTGCTCCGTGCATTCTTGCCGCCCCGCGGGTGTCGCCCGGTGCTCCGGGACCGGAAATCTCGCCCGCATTCTAGCCAGCCCTGCGGCGGACACAAGCGGCCTGCCATCACGGCCGCGATGCCGCCGTTCGGGAAAGGTGGTCATGTAGTGGCGCTGGTGCCCCGATGCAAGCGTTCGGCGTGGGTTTCGGGGTCAGCTCCGGACAGGGGCGAGGATGCCCTCCGTTGCGCGATGAACCGCGGCGAAGACGTGCTCCGTGCCGTAGGGTGCGTTGACGATCACCAGCCCCGAGCCGCTCATGCCGCGCGCGGGGGCCGGCAGGAAATCGACCTCGTCGCGCAGGGCCGCCAGCGGGCGCAGGCCTGCGAGAAGCTCGCGATGGCGCCCGGCGGACAGGATCGGATACCAGATCATCACACAGGCCTCGGGCCATTTCGCCACCAGCCGGCGCACGAAATCGGCCGCCCCGGCGTATTCGTCCTTCACCTCGTAGGACGGGTCGACGAGCACTAGCCCCTTGCGCGGCCTCAGGGGGGCAAGCGCCAGCAGGCCTTCGTAGCCGTCGCGCTGATGGATGGCGGCCTCGCTGCCGCGCATCGCCTGGCGCAGGGCTGGCGCCTCGGCCGGGTGAAGCTCCATGAGCGTCATCCGGTCCTCGGGGCGAAGAAGGGCGCGCGCGACGAGGGGGGAGCCGGGATAGGCCTCGGCGCCATGCTCCGCGCGGATCGCGGCGAGGGCCTTTCCGAAGGGGCTCTCCGGATCGGGCCGGACCCGGGCAATCCCGGTCGTGGCCTCGCCGGTCTTACGGCTCTCGGCGCCTGAAAGATCATAGAGGCCGCGGCCCGCGTGGGTTTCGGCATAGCTCAGGCCACGGCGTTTTGCCGTCAGCCGGGCGAGCAGCTCGGCGAGCGCGATATGCTTGTGCAGGTCCGCAGGACCGCCTGCGTGATAGGCGTGCTGATAGGAAAGCATGCAAGGCGCTTAGGGCTTCGCGCGCCGGAAGGCCAGAGCCTCCGGCGCGCGGGAGGCTCAGCTGCCGAAATCGACCTCGGTGATAACGCCGTCGCCATTGGTGTCGAAGCGCTTCATCCAGAAGCTCCCGGCATTGACGAACTCGCTCAGCGAGATCAGGCGGTCGCGATCGGTATCGACGATGCGCATCGCCTTACGCTGCTGGACGCCCGTTCCGCCCTGCCCGGCATCTTCGGGGCGCATCTCAGCACGGGTCTCGTCAATGGCAGCAAACTCCTCGTCATCGAGGTAGCCGTCCTCGTCGGTATCGAAGCCCGCGAAGATGTCGGCCCGGCGCTCGCGGATCTCGTCGAGCGTCACCGTGCCGTCGCCATCGAGATCCCACATCACCATGAACTGCTCGCCCGGCACCCGTCCCTGCGGCTGGGCTCCGGCGATCGAGGCCGCAAGGCAGGCGGCCAGCGTGAAGACTGCGGTTTTCATCGTTTCATCCTTTTCCCCGTGCCCGTTCTGCAGGTGACACGGCGCAGCCGCCGCATTCCGTCGCGGGGCTATATACATCGCCCGGCGCCGCCGCCAATGGCCTCCGCTGCCGGCGCGGTCCCGTCCGGGCAACTCGGGGCTGGCAGCGGCCGGGCCGGAGCATTAGATAGGCCGCGAAACGGAGCGCCCGAGGGAAGCATCGCATGGCAAAGATCACCTATATCGAGCACAACGGCACGTCACATGTGGTAGATGTCGCGAACGGCATGACGGTCATGGAAGGCGCGCGCGACAACAACATTCCCGGCATCGAGGCCGATTGCGGTGGCGCCTGCGCCTGCTCGACCTGCCATGTCTATGTCGATCCGGCCTGGATCGAGAAGCTGCCGCCGCGCGACGTGATGGAAGAGGACATGCTGGATTTCGCCTGGGAACCCGATCCCGCGACAAGTCGGCTTACCTGTCAGATCAAGGTTACGGACGAGCTTGACGGTCTCGTGGTGCGGATGCCCGAGCGCCAGATCTGACCTCGGGCTGCCCGCGCCGGGGCGTCCGAGTCGAATGCCTACCAGCGCAGGTAGCGCCGCCCGGCGAGCGCACCGAGGCCGGTGACGAGCAGGATGCCGACGCAGTACCAGACCGCGAAGAAGAGCGGCGCATCCTCGTCGCAGAAGAACGCATAGGCCGCCGCGGCCGCCCCCCCGCTCATCAGCCCCAGCACGGCGCCGCAAAGCCCGGGCCGGGTCGGCGCGCCGCTCCGGAGCGCCCAGAACGCCGCAACCGTGATCGGTGCGGCGATGAGCGGGATCATCGTGAGGCAGACGGGCAGGCTGTGCCCGATCAGCGTCGTCATCCAGAGGTTGGAAGGAAGCCTCACGAGCTCCGCCACCACCGCCGCGGTCAGGACGACGGGCACCGCGAGAAGAAGCCAGGGCCAAGCCCCTGGCCCTTCACCCGGCCGGCTCAGGCGCAGCGCGAGCCCGAGCCCGCCAACGGCGAGCACGACCGGGAAGATCTGTTTCAGCATCATCATGGCCTGGCCTGCCGCGGTGGCGAAATCAGGCCGGATGCCCGCCACGGCGAGATAGGTTCCACCGAAGACCAGTGTCGTGAGCACAAGCGCCAGGGGAAGACGCCGCTCGGGCCCGGGGCTCCGGTGCAGGTCCGCCGATATGGCCTGGATGAGATCTTCGGTCTTCATTCAATCATACTCTCGCGCAGCGCCGCGAGGCGCTTCAGCCCGCGGTGGAGTGCCACACGCACCGCGGTTTCGGTCATGGAGTGGTCCTCGGCGACCTGCGCCACACTCGCACCCTCGATCCCGATCGCCCGCACGATCCTGGCCGAGCGCGGGTCGAGCTGAGAGATCACCCTGTCGACATCGGCCATCAGAGTCGGATCGGTGCCGTCCTCGGCCGGGATCACATCGGCGAAATCTTCGATCGGCACATGCACCCGGTGGCCGCGCGCCCGGAAGGCGTCGATCACCTTGTAGCGCACGATTGCATAAAGCCAGGGCCGCACGGGAAGATCCTCACGCCAGGTGTGGCGCTTCTGGTGAATGGCGAGCAGGGTCTCCTGCACAATGTCCTCGCAGATATCCGTTCCCAGACCCGATCCCCGCGCACGCGCGATCCCCCGCATCAGCGGCGTGATCGACTTGAGAAAGGCAGCGTAGGCCCGCCGGTCCCCCCGGTTTGCCGCCCGGAGCAGGTCCTCGAGCGTCGGCGCGTTCGCCGGATCCATCTACCCTCCCATACGTGCGTCGGGGACGATCTGTTACAAGGGCCGGGGCGGCGTGTGCGGAAATCCGCCGCAGCGCGACGGGCTCACGCTAGCAGGAAACCCGTTGAGGTCCAGTCACCTTGAGCGCCCGCCTTAATCACGATCCGGAAGGCGGGGATGACTGGCCGCGGTTTTCGCGGCAGGATGCTCTCCGGGTAATGCAAGGTGGGGAGGCGCGGCGCAGTGCGTCCGCCTGACAAGATGGCTGAATTTCGCGATACGCTCATGGACCGCATCGGCAGGCACCTTGCCGCTCGTTTGCAGGAATCGTCCCCCGGCTTTCGGCCCTATACCCAGGCCAATACCGCGGCCTTGCGGCGGGTGCTCGAGCCCGGCGACGTGCTGCTTGTCGAGGGGCACGCAAGGGTCTCGATCGCGATCAAGTATCTCACCCAGTCGACCTGGTCCCACGCCGCCCTCTACGTCGGCAACGCGCTCGGCCAGGTCACGGCCTCCGGCGAGCCCCTCAGCCTCATCGAGGTCAATGTCGGCGATGGCTGCATTGCCGTGCCGCTTTCGAAATATGAATGCTTCAATACCCGGATCTGCCGGGCGAAGAGCCTCACGACCGAGGACCGGGCCCGGATCGTCGATTTCATGATCTCGAGTCTCGGGCTGCGCTATGACATGAAGAACATCTGGGACATGCTGCGCTTCTTCCTGCCGACGCCGCCCGTGCCGGTGCGCTGGCGCCGCCGGATGCTCTCGTTCGGTTCCGGCGATCCGACGCGCGCGATCTGTTCCTCGCTGATCGCCGAGGCCTTTGCCAAGGTCCGCTACCCGATTCTGCCGCGGATCACACGGGAATTTCGCGCCGACCGCCGGCTGCGCTCCCAGCGTCGTGAGATCCTGCATATCCGGCACCACTCGCTCTACGCGCCGCGCGATTTCGACCTCTCACCCTATTTCGAAATCATCAAGCCGACGCTTGTGGGAGGTTTCGATCACCGGGCGCTCGTCTGGGGCGAGCAGCCGCGGGAGGAGCCCGAGCTTCGCCAGGCTGCGGGGGCCGAGGTGATGATGCCACCGCGGCGACGGTGGTCTTCCTGAGCAACGAAGGCCGGTGACGGCGCCGGGCAAGGCCGGGCTTGAGTTTGCCCGGCCGGCGCGCAAGAGTGGCCGCGCTTTGTCAGAAGGGCGGGACGGGCCTTGGATTCCAGAAAGATCCACTTTCTTGCGAGTGACGGCGTACTCGCGCGCGAGGCGCTCACACGGCTCATCGCCCGCTACGGCCAGCGGCCCGCGGCGGGGGCGGACGTGATCGTCGCGCTGGGTGGCGACGGGCTCATGCTTGCAACCCTTCAGTCGGCGGAGGCGCGTGGTTTGCCGGTTTATGGCATGAACCGCGGTACGGTCGGCTTCCTCATGAACAACTACTCCGAGGAGCAACTCGACGAGCGGCTCGCCTCGGCCGAGGAGACGGTGATCCATCCGCTCCGGATGCGGGCCGAACGCGCGGACGGCGAGGTGGTGGAAGCGCTCGCGATCAACGAGGTTTCGATCCTGCGCGCGGGGCCGCAGGCCGCGAAGCTCCGCATCCTCATCGACGGCCGGGAACGCATGGCGGAGCTCGTCTGCGACGGCGCGCTGGTTTCGACCCCGGCGGGCTCCACGGCCTATAACTACTCCGCCCATGGCCCGATCCTGCCGATCAAGGCCGAGGTGCTTGCCCTGACGCCCATGGCCGCCTTCCGCCCCCGGCGCTGGCGCGGTGCGATCCTGCCCAAGGAGGCGCGTGTGACCTTCGAAGTGCACGAGCCGGAGAAACGCCCGGTTTCGGCGGCGGCGGACAGTTTCGAGGTGCGAGACTGCGAGCGGATCGAGATCGAGAGCGTCGCCGACATCGAACACCGCATCCTCTTCGACCACGGCCACGGTCTCGAGGAGCGCCTGATCCGCGAGCAGTTTGCCTGACGCGGCAGCATACCGGGCCAAGGCACCGAATTTTTCTCGCAGCCTGTCACGGATCGCCGGTCTGCATCGTCATGAGGTAGACGACACAGAAAACAGGACCATGACATGTCTTCTTCTTCCCGGCTGAACTACCGCGAAGCAGCCCCCGAGGC
Source organism: Amaricoccus sp. B4 (assembly GCF_043226085.1). Taxonomy (NCBI): domain Bacteria; kingdom Pseudomonadati; phylum Pseudomonadota; class Alphaproteobacteria; order Rhodobacterales; family Paracoccaceae; genus Amaricoccus; species Amaricoccus sp. B4. Next base: position 1,390,375 of record NZ_CP171225.1, on the reverse strand, counting down.
GATGAGACCCATGCTGGCGCTCGAGGAGAGCTTCGCCCATAGCATGATCCCTCTGGCGCTCCGCGAGCTCGTGAAGCTGCGGGCCTCGCAGATCAATGGCTGTGCCTATTGCCTCGACATGCACGCTCCCGCCGCCCGGCGGGCAGGCATCTCGACGCAGAAGCTCGACGTGCTGCCCGCCTGGCGGGAAAGCCCGGCATTCGATGCCCGTGAACGCGCCGCGCTTGGCTGGTGCGAGGCCCTGACCCGGATCGAGGCAAGCGGTGCGCCGGATGCGGAATATGCTGCACTCGAAGACGCCTTTAACGCGCGCGAATGCGTCGAGCTCACGCTCGTCATAACCACGATCAATGCCTGGAACCGTATCGCCGTCGGCTTCCGGAGCGTCCACCCGTTGCGCGAGCCGGTGGATGCCGCATAAGACGCATCTCGCGCTCTTTGAGACCGAGCGGCGGCGGCTGATGGGGCTTGCCTACCGCATGACCGGCTCGATTGCCGAAAGCGAGGATCTGGTGCAGCAGGCTTGGCTCCGCTGGGCGCGTCAAGATGTCGGCCAGATCGTCTCGCCGAGATCCTGGCTGAGCGCCACGGTCACGCGGCTTTGCCTCGATCATCTGCGCTCGGCGCGGGTCCGGCGCGAGCAATATGTCGGCGCCTGGCTGCCCGAGCCGCTGGTCACGGGCTGTTCCGAGGATGGTGAAGCGACCTGGATTCTCGAAGAGGAGGTCTCGGTCGCGCTGCTTCTCGTGCTGGACCGGCTTTCGCCCGAGATGCGGGCCGCCTTCATTCTGCGCGACGCCTTCGACTTCGGCTTCGATGAGATTGGCGCTGTCATCGACCGCGCGCCGGCGGCGTGCCGCCAGCTGGTTTCGCGGGCCCGGCGCCGGATCGCGGGCGCGGATCCCATTCCGGAAACCGAGCCTGAAGCCGCGGAAGAGCTGGTGCGGGCCTTCTGGCGCGCGAGCCGCGATGGAGACATGGCCGCCCTGCTCGATCTCTTCGCCGCCGATGTCGAGGTCCGGACCGATGGCGGCGGGCGGGTGCCTGCTGCGCTCAACGTAATCCGCGGAGCGCGCCGCGCCGCGGCGCTTTTCGCGGGCCTTGCTCGCAAGCGGGGCGGCAGCGCACCGCCGTGCCCACCGCTTTCGCGCATCAACGGCACGCCCGGTTTCGTGAGCCTCGAGGTTGGCGGCGTACTCCAGACCACAGCGCTCGGACTTCGCGATGGCCGGATTATCGCCGTCTGGATTGTCCGCAATCCGGAAAAACTCCGTCACATCGCGCCGCAGGGGTCGGCTGCGGCAGGGCAAGGTTGACGGCGGCGGTCGTCGCCGGGGCCACGCCCCGCGCTTTCCGGGTTGCCAGATCGGCTGCGCTGCGGCAACTCTCCGGCTGAAACGGAGCGGCTTGCGGGATTCGTCCCGGCAGGAGAGTCGTTCTCACGCGAACCCCCGGGCGCATTTCCCGGCGGTTCTCCTCGCAGGGATCTTTCGATGGTATCGCGGCGGAAGCAGTTGTGGTTCTGGGGTATCGGCCTCGTCATGTTCGTGGCGGTGCTCTGGACGCTCGGCAACACGCTGCTGCCCTTCGTGCTCGGCGCTGCCATTGCCTACTTTCTGGATCCGGTCGCAGACCGGCTCGAACGCCTGGGCCTGAGCCGCGTCATTGCTACCGCGATCATCAGCATCGTTGCCGTGCTCGGTTTCGTGCTGACGACCCTTCTTGTCGTTCCGGCCCTCGTCGATCAGTTCCGTCAGGCGGCAGACGCGATACCGGGGTTTATCGACTCCCTTCAGGCGCTGATCGCCGAGCGGTTCCCGCGCTTCAGTTCCGAGGATCAGCTCCTGCGGCGGGCCCTGCAGAGCCTTGAGGGCAGCCTTGCCAATATCGGGCCGGAAGTGGTGAATTCGCTGCTGACCAGCTCGCTGGCGGTGGTCGACTTCATCATCCTGCTTGTGGTCGCGCCGGTGGTAGCCTTCTACCTGCTCCTCGACTGGGACCGAATGATCGCGCGCATCGACAGCTGGCTGCCGCGCCAGCATGCCGGCACCATCCGTGGGATCGCCACCGAAATCGACAGGGTGCTCGCGGGGTTCGTGCGCGGTCAGTTCACCGTCTGTATGATCCTCGGCACCTTCTACGCGATCGGCCTCTCGCTCGTCGGGCTGCCCTTCGGCTTCCTTATCGGCATGCTCGCCGGCTTCCTTTCGTTCATCCCCTATGTCGGCTCTCTGACCGGTGGGGTGCTCTCGATCGGTATCGCGCTCTTCTCCTTCTGGGGGGAGCCAGTCTGGATCTTCGCGACGGCCGCGATCTTCGGCTTCGGCCAGTTTGTCGAGGGCAATATCCTGTCGCCGAAGCTGATCGGCAAGTCGGTCGGGCTGCACCCGGTCATCCTCATCCTCGCCCTTTCGGTCTTCGGCAAGCTCTTCGGCTTTGCAGGCATGCTTGTTGCGGTTCCGGCGGCGGCGGCCCTCGGCGTCGTCGGTCGTTTTCTCGTCGAGCAGTATCTCGAAAGCCCGCTTTACAGCGGCGTGCCGCAGATTCCCGACCCCAACTCGGTCGGCCTTCTGCCGCCGGAGGAAATAGACGGTGGGATCGAACCGCCGGAGGCGACGTGAGGCTCGTGCGCGCGCGCCAGCTTGTTCTCGACCTGCCCGCCCGTCCGGCCCTCGGACGGGCGGATTTCTACGTGTCGCCCGCGAATGCGCTGGCACTTGCCCAGGTCGATGCCTGGCCGGGCTGGCCCGACGGGCGCATTGCTGTGATCGGTCCGGAAGGCGCGGGCAAGACCCATCTCGTCCATGTCTGGGCCGCTCGTACCGGCGCACGGATTATTGCGTCCGCCGATCTCGCCGGGCTCGACGTGGCGGACGTGCCGGCCATTGCGGCCCTCGCCGTTGAGGATGCTGACGCCTTGCCCGACCTGCCGGACGGGCGGCGGGGCGAGGAGGCCCTTTTCCACCTCTGCAACCGTCTTCGCGCGGGCGGCGGCAGCCTCATGGTCACGGGCCGCGAGCCGCCCGCGCGCTGGGGGCTCAAGCTGCCCGATCTCGCGAGCCGCCTTGGCACCGCAGGTGTCGCGCGGCTTGAGGCGCCAGACGATGATCTGCTCTCGGCGGTGCTCGTAAAGCTCTTCGCCGACCGTCAGGTCGATGTTTCCCCCGAGATCATCGCTTATCTCCTGCCGCGGATGGAGCGCTCCTTCGCCGGTGCCGAGCGTCTCGTTGCCGCGCTCGATCGCGCCGCGCTGTCGCAGAAGCGTGCGATCACGCTGCGGCTCGCCGCGGAGGTTCTGCGGCAGGGCGGGCGCTGATACTTTCGGATCGGAAGAATGTGCTTTAGATTTGCCTGGTGCCGTGCCAAACGCGGCCAACAGGCGAATGCGAGGAGACGACGAAATGGGCGGGACGGTCGTGCGGGCCGAAGCAGTGGTCGAAACGGGAGAGGGGCGCGTGGATGCGGATTTCCTCAACTCGGAGCCCGGCCCCGGTCGCGAGGTGCCCGGTCTCGACATCACCAGCAAGTCCCGTTTCATCAACCGTGAGCTGACTTGGCTCGGCTTCAACTGGCGCGTGATGGCCGAGGCCGAAAATCCGGATGTGCCGCTTCTCGAACGTGTGCGGTTCCTCGCGATTTCCGGCGCCAATCTCGACGAATTCTACACGGTACGCGTTGCAGGGCTGCGGGCCATGGTGCGTCAGGGAGTGGGCACTCCCTCGACGGACGGGCTGAGCCCTTCCGAGCAGCTCGAGCGCATCGAGGCCGACGCCCGCAAGCTGATGGCGCGCCAGCAGACGGCGTGGAAGCATCTCAAGGCTCTGATGAAGGACGAGGGCGTCGTCGTTCTCGCGCCCGGAGACCTGCGTGCCGCCGATATCCGGCTGCTCGAAACCTATTTCTTCGAGCAAGTCTTTCCGATCCTGACCCCGCTCGCCATCGACCCCGCGCATCCCTTCCCCTTCATCGCCTCGGGCGGCTTTGCCATCGGGCTCAAGCTGCGGCGCGATGCGACGGGCCGCAACCTCGAGGCGCTCCTGCCGGTGCCGGCGCAGGTCAAGCGCTTCGTGACACTGCCCGAAGGTCCGAATGGCGAGATCCGCCTTCTGCCACTCGAAGGGCTGCTCGAGGTCTTCGTCGACCGGCTCTTCCCCGGCTACACCATGCTCGGAAGCTGCGCCTTCCGCGTGCTGCGCGACAGCGATCTCGAGGTCGAGGAAGAGGCCGAGGATCTGGTGCGCGAATTCGAGACCGCGCTGAAACGCCGCCGCCGGGGCGAGGTGATGCGCCTCAAGATGACTGCGAATGCACCGGAGGATCTGCGTGAAACCCTCGTCGAAGCCCTCGGCGTCGCTCAGGACGAGGTGGTCGAGATCCGGGGCATCATCGGCATTTCCAACCTCTCCGAGCTTTGCAGCATCGGCCGCCGCGACCTGCTCTGGACGCCGTTCACGCCGCGCGTCCCCGAGCGGGTGCAGGATTTCGACGGCGACATCTTCTCTGCGATCCGGCAGAAGGACATGCTGCTCCACCATCCCTACGAGACGTTCGATACCGTCGTGCGCTTTGTCCAGCAGGCGGCGCGCGACCCGGATGTGCTCGCGATAAAGCAGACCCTTTACCGCACGAGCCGCAACAGCCCGATCGTCGCGGCGCTCTGCGAAGCGGCAGAGGACGGCAAGTCCGTCACGGCGCTCGTCGAGCTCAAGGCCCGCTTCGACGAGGCCGCCAATATCCGTCTCTCACGTCAGCTCGAACGGGCCGGCGCACAGGTGGTCTACGGCTTTGTCGACTGGAAGACCCACGCCAAGCTTTCGACCGTGGTGCGCCGGGAGGGAGGCGAGCTCGTCACCTACAGCCATTTCGGCACCGGCAACTACCACCCGGGCACCGCAAACATCTACACCGATCTCTCGCTCTTCACCTGCAACAAGCCGATGGGCCGCGATGCGGGCAAGGTCTTCAACTACGTTACCGGCTACGTGAAGCCCGAGACGCTCGAGAACCTCTGCATCTCGCCGCACATGATCAAGCCGCGGATCCTCGAGAGCCTCGCTGCCGAGATCGAACATGCAAAGGCCGGACGCCCGGCGCAGGTCTGGGTCAAGGTGAACTCGATCACCGAGCCCGAGGTGATCGACGCGCTCTATGCCGCGAGCCAGGCGGGGGTGAAGATCGACATGGTGGTGCGGGGCATCTGCGCGCTGCGGCCCGGGGTTGCGGGGCTCTCCGACAACATCCGGGTGAAGTCGATTATCGGTCGATTTCTCGAACACAGCCGTATCGTCTGCTTCGGAAACGGCTATGGCTTGCCCTCGTCGGAGGCGCGGGTCTACATCAGTTCGGCGGACTGGATGGAGCGCAATCTCAACCGCCGCATTGAAGCGCTCGTCGAGATTACCAACCCCACGGTCCACGCGCAGATCCTCGATCAGGTCATGGCTGCGAACATGCACGACATGGCCCAGAGCTGGGTTGCCCAGCCGGACGGCACCTTCCTGCGCCACACGGCCGAACCCGGAGAGCAGCTCTTCAGCTGTCACCGGTTCTTCATGGAAAACCCCTCGCTTTCGGGCCGGGGGCGGGCCGGAGCGCGGGACGTGCTTCCGCTCGTCAGCGAACTGGAATGACCCGATGCTCCGGCGCCAGTTGGCGCGGGGGCAAGGCGGCAACGGAGACAGGCGATGACGGACAGATCGACCCCGAGGAGAAACCTGTGATCACGCGCCAGATCGAAGAGCATCTTCCGCTTGTGGATATCGACGAGGCCGTGAAGGCGCGGCTCTGCCGTATCGGTGTCATCGACGTCGGCTCGAACTCCGTGCGTCTGGTCGTCTTCGACGGCATGGCCAGAAGCCCCGCCTACTTCTACAACGAGAAGGTGCTCTGCGGTCTCGGCGCGGGGTTGAGCGACACGGGGCGCCTGAATCCGGAGGGCCGGACCAAGGCGCTGGGCGCCCTCCACCGCTTCTCGGCACTCGCCGCCCAGATGAACCTCTCTGGCATGATCGCGGTGGCGACGGCCGCAGTGCGCGATGCCGAGGACGGCCCCGCCTTCTGCGATCAGGTGGAGGCCGAGACCGGCCTTCAGCTCCACATCGCGAGCGGCGCCGAAGAGGCGCGGCTCGCGGCCATGGGCGTGCTGCTCGGCTGGCCTGACGCCGAGGGCCTCGTCTGCGACATGGGCGGCTCCTCGATGGAGCTTGCCGATCTGCGTGGAGGGCGGGTCCATGGCTGCGATACCGCGCCGCTCGGCCCCCTCAAGCTCAACGACATTCCCGATCCGGAAAAGCGCGAGAAGTTCATCCGCAAGCAGGTGAAGACACTTGTGAAAGCGGTGGATGCCGATGCGCCGAGCCTTTTCCTCGTCGGGGGATCATGGCGCGCGGTGGCGCGGCTCGACATGCTGCGCTCCGGCTATCCGCTCACGGTGCTCCATGGTTACGAGCCGCCGATGGAGCAGCTTCTCGAGACACTGGCCTGGATCCCGACCCAGGACATCTCCGAACTTTCCGCACGCACCGGCACCTCCACCGCGCGGCTCTCGCTCGTGCCTGTGGTTGCTCCGGTACTCGCCGAACTCATCCGCCGCCTCTCGCCCGGCCGCATCGCGATTTCGGCCTACGGTCTGCGCGAAGGGCTGCTCTATCGCCAGATGCCCGAAGCCATGCGCGAACGCGACCCGCTGCTCGAGGCTGCCCGGCACATGGAGCGTCACAAGGCCCGCGTGCCGGGCTTTGGTGCTGCGCTCTTCAAGTGGCTGATGCCGCTCAACAGCGACCGCAGCGAAAGCGATCTGCGCCTGATCCGCGCTGCCTGCCTGCTTCATGACGTGCACTGGCGCGCCCATCCCGACTACCGCGCCGAACATTGCTTTGCCTCGATCACCCGCGCCAATATCGGCGGGATCAATCATGAGGACCGCATCTTTCTCGGCTTTGCGCTGGTCAATCGTTACAAGGCAAGCGTGCCGGTGGTGATCCTCGAGCGCTACGCGCCGCTCATCCATCCCGACCGTCTTGCCGCCGCGGCCGTGCTGGGCCGCTCGATGCGGCTGGGCTCGATGCTCTCGGGTGCCGCAACGGAAGTGCTTGAGCATTCCGCGCTCGAGCTCGAGGACGGGATCCTGACGCTCACCCTCCGTGGGGTGGCCTGCGAATGCGCTGGCGATGCGGTGGAACGGCGCTTCCAGGCGCTCGTGAGCCGGATGGGCCTCAAGGGCAACATCGTCCTCGACCCCTGATATTCAGGCCGCATTGGGTCCTGCTTGCCGCATGTCAGCCGGCAGGCCGTCCGTGGCATGTGGTGATAAGCGCGGCTGGACGAGCATCCTTTGAAGACGACGAAGCGGCCTGCTGCGCAGGCCGCTTTGTATTCCCCCCCAGACTTGGGCCATTCCCAACTTTCGTTGGCATCGCCGGTCCATGCAGCCGATCTAGTTATATGGCGCCAGTTTCTCCCCAGTCGCCTTAGTGTCGGCCCGGGCAGTATAGATCAGCTTTATGCGTAGAATGCAATCCTGAATATCTCTTGGCGCATGGCTCCGTCGCCCGGGAACGCTCCGAATTCCGGCAAAGCAACATCAAGGACTTGTGCCGACTTGTGCATAAAGGCCTTTTCAGTGCCGCCGCTCATGCTCTAGACGGGCGTGACCGCCGAGACAGCCGGAGTGTTCCGAATCCATGCGCCTGACCCGCTATTTCCTGCCCGTCCTGAAGGAGAATCCCGCCGAGGCGCAGATCGCTAGCCACCGGCTGATGCTGCGCGCGGGCATGATCCGCCAGGCCAGCGCCGGGATCTACTCCTGGCTTCCGCTCGGCTTCAAGGTGTTGAGCCGCCTCGAGCAGATCGTGCATGAGGAACAGCAGCGCGCCGGGCATATCCCGCTGCTGATGCCCACGCTCCAGCCTGCCGATCTCTGGCAGGAAAGCGGCCGCTACAATGCCTACGGGCCGGAAATGCTCCGGATCCGCGACCGTCACGAACGTGATATGCTCTACGGGCCGACGAACGAGGAAATGATCACCGACATCTTTCGTTCGGCGGTGTCGAGCTACAAGGAGCTGCCGCTCACGCTCTACCACATCCAGTGGAAGTTCCGCGACGAGGTGCGCCCGCGATTCGGCGTGATGCGTGGCCGTGAGTTCCTGATGAAGGACGGCTACAACTTCGACCTCACGATGGAAGATGCGCTCCACGCCTACAACCGCCACCTCGTGAGCTACCTTCGCACTTATGAGCGCATGGGGCTGCAGGCCTTTCCGATGCGTGCCGACACCGGCCCGATCGGTGGCGACTACAGCCATGAGTTCCTGGTGCTCGCGCCGACCGGCGAGAGCGAGGTCTTCTATGATTCGGATGCGACTGGTCTTCGCTTTGGCGACCGCGACATCGACTTCACCGACCGTGCCGCGCTTCAGCAGGTCTATGACGACTGGACGGCGATCTATGCCCGCACCGACGAGACCCATGACGAGGCGGTCTATGCCGAGCGGGTTCCGGAGGAACGCAGGCGGACGGCACGCGCGATCGAGGTCGGCCAGATCTTCTATTTCGGCACCAAGTATTCCGAGCCGATGAAGGCGCTGGTGGTGAACGAGCAGGGCGAGCGGGTTCCGGTGCACATGGGCTCGCACGGCATCGGCGTGAGCCGTCTGGTCGGCGCTCTGATCGAAGCCAATCACGACGATCGCGGCATTATCTGGCCCGAAGGCGTCACGCCCTTCCATGTCGGCATTGCCAATCTCAAGCAGGGCGATGGCGCAGCCGATGCGGCCTGTGATGCGCTCTATGCCGGCCTGAAGGCGCGCGGTCTGGATCCGCTCTACGACGATCGGTCCGAAAGGGCAGGGGCGAAATTCGCGACGCTCGACCTGATCGGCCTGCCCTGGCGGATCACCGTCGGGCCGCGCGGTCTGGCAAACGGTGTGGTCGAGCTCACCTCCCGGCGCACCGGCGAGAGCGAGGAGATGTCGCCCGAGGCAGCCATCGACCGCGTGGCGCAGATCTACGCAAAGGTCTGATGCAGGAGCGACCCGGCTGGCAGTCCGGCCGGGCCGGCCCCGCACACGATGATGTCACCCGGCCTCCGCGCCGGGGGGCTGGAAACTTGTGGCAATCCCGCAAGCCCGCGCTAGACTGATTCCCGAAACCATCGAACGACCCGCGCAGGCGGGCACCCAACCGGTGAGGAAAGGAAAGAGATGTCCTTTGTGGAATCCTATCGTGGTCATCTGAAAGCCGACGACGAGGGGCAGAAATCCCATTCCCAGTCGCTCGAATCAAATCTGGCGTCCTCCGAAAGCGCGATCACGGTCGCGGCGATCCTTGAGGACAAGGGCCATGTCGTGTTTTCGGTCGGGCCGTCGGATACGGTCCGCGATGCGGTGCAGGTCCTGCGTACCAACCGGATCGGCGCGGTGCTAGTGCTGGGCGCCGACGGCGGCCTGCTCGGGATCCTCTCCGAGCGCGACGTGGTGCGTGAACTGGCCGATACCGGAGAGCGGGTGATGACCTCGCCCGTCACCGATCTCATGACCGCAAATCCCATCACCTGCCATCCGGGCGAGCGGTTGATCGAAATGCTGCGCCGCATGACCGAGGGCCGCTTCCGCCACCTGCCGGTGATGGACAACGACAGGCTCGTTGGCGTCGTGACCATCGGTGACGTGGTGAAACACCGCCTGCGCGAGCTCGAATATGAAGCGCTCAAGATGAAGCAGATGATCGTCGGCTGATCCCGCCGGGCGAAGCCGGCCGGCCGGGCTCAGCCGAGTCCGGCCACAAAGCTGCGCACCAGCCCAGCCAGGATCTCGGGATTGTCGATGCAGGGCAGGTGCCCCGACCCGGCAATCGTCTCGAGCCGCGCGCCCGGTACGAGAGCTGCAAGCCCCGCCACCACATCGGGCGGGGTTGAACCGTCTTGCTCCCCGACCACGCAGAGCGTCGGCACGTCGATGCGGCTGGCTGTTTCGGTCAGGTCGGCATCGCGAAGCGCCATGCATGTCCCCGCATAGCCCTCACCGTCTGTCCTGAGCAGCATGTTGCGGTAGCCTGCATGGGCGGCGGCTTGGGCGGCCTTGAACTCCGGGGTGAACCAGCGCTCGAGGATCGGGTCGGCCAGCTCCGCAATCCGGCCCGAACGCGCTGCCTCGATCCGGGTGTTCCACATCTCTGTCGTGCCGATCTGGTGCGCGGTATCGCAAAGGATCAGCCCGCGCACGAGATCGGGCCGCATCCCCCAGAGCGCCTGCGCGACCATGCCGCCGACCGATACGCCGCAGATCACTGCGCGCGTTATCCCGAGGTGATCGAGCAGCCCCGCGAGATCGCGTGCGTGATCGTCCATGCTCTGCGGCATCGCTCCGGTATCGGAAAGCCCGTGGCCGCGCTTGTCGTGCAGGAGTAGCGTGAAATCACCCGCAAGCCGCGTGACCACGTCCTCCCAGATCCGGAAGTCGGTTCCGAGCGAATTGACGAAGACGATCGCGGGAGCCTGGCCGGGCCCTTCGGTCAGCCGGTAATGCAGCGTGAGACCGCCGATCATGGCAAAGCTCATGGAGTTCCTCCCCCTGGCAACGCGATCCCGGTCTCCGGGGCCGGGCCCGAGAGTGCGTCATCCGGCGCGCGGCGTCGAGACCTCCCCTTGCCATCACCGCAAAAGGGTGAAACGACCAGCAGAACCACACCATCTTCCGTTCCGGACCTTGTATCCCCCTCGTGCTCGGCGTTTTCTCCACCACTGGCGTTGTCTTCATGCTGATCGGCCTCGGCTATGCCGCCGTGTTCAAGGGCATGTTCACGCCCGCCGACCTCCGTATCCTCGGCCGCTATATCGTCAATCTCGCCTTGCCAGCGCTGGTCTTCCGCGCCGTCACTGGCCCCGATCTCGGCGAGATCCTCGAATTCGGCTACCTCTTTCCCTATGCTGTCGGATCGCTCCTGGCCTTTGGCGCCGCATACGCGCTCGGCCGCGTGGTCCTGCAGCTTCCCTCGCTCACCGCGACCTTCCAGGCCATGGGATCCTCCTGCTCCAACAGCGGCTTCATCGGCTATCCGATCATGCTCATGGTGCTGCCCCCTGTCGCACCGGCGGTGGTGGCGCTCAGCATGACCGTCGAAAATCTGGTGATGATCCCGATCGTGCTTATCCTGGCCGAGCGTGCGCGCGGCGAAGGCGTGCGGGGCTGGGCACTCGCCGCGCGGATCTTCGGCCGTCTGCTCCTGGGCAATCCGATCGTGCTCGCCCTCATCGTCGGGCTCGTGGTGGCGCTCAGCGGTCTGGAACTGCCCGCGCTCGTCAGCCGGCCGATCGGCCTCATCGCTGACTCGAGCGCGGCCGTCTCGCTCATCGTGATCGGAGGCACGCTGGTGGGCCTGCCGCTCGGCGCGGTCGATCGCGGTGTGATCTCGGTTGTCGCGGGCAAGCTCATCGGGTTTCCGCTTGCCGTCGCGTTCGCCTTCCTGGTCTTTGGCGCGGTTGGTCTTGGTCCCGGCAATCCGGATCTGGCCAGAGCGGCCATCCTCAATGCGGCGATGCCTGCGGCGGGGATCTATCCGATTCTCGCGCAGCGCTATGGCGAGGAGGCGCGCGCCGCGCTCGCCATGCTCGTGATGACGGTGCTCTCATTCTTCACCATGAGCGCAGTGATGCTCATCCTCGGGCTCGGCGTCCCCGCTGCCTGAGGCGCAGCGCATGCATGTTACGGCTCGGGCTGGATCAGCCCGGCCGAGAGAAGCCGCTGGTTCAGAACGAAGTTCTCGACGCTGAGTTTCACGATGGTGCTGAGCGCGATCGCCATCTGCGGATCGCGCCCGATGCCCTGCATCTCGTAGTCGCGGAACATCTCGGCGATCTGCGAGGCCATGATCTCGTAGGCCGCACTCCGGTCGATATCGACGCCCGACCAGTCGATCGGGTCAGCAGTCTCGGCCTCCTTTGCGAAGGTGGCCAGAAGGCGGTGATCGAGCGGGGTCTGCTCTCTGTCCTGGGTCATACCGTCTCCGTTGCCGCGCAACAAGGATGGCGCAACTCTCCCGGAAGACAAGCTCGACCTTTCGATAAGATCCGAAAAATCCGTGTGGTTTCGCGTTGCCGCCGATGCGCGCCTAGTCCTCGTCGAGGTCGCGCTTCACCTCGGGCGAGGACAGGATCTCCCGGGTGCGGTCCATCCTGTCGAAGCTCTCGTCGGCAAGGAAGCTCAACTCCGGCGAGAAGCGTAGGTCGATCTGGCGGGTAACGAGCCGCCGGATCTCGGCGCGGTTCCGGGTGAGCGCCGCAAGCACCGCCTCGGTGTTCACGCCCCCGAGCGGCAGCACGAAGGCGGTCGCATGCCGCAAGTCCGGCGAGCAGCGCACTTCAGAGACCGTGACCGAGGTATGCGCCAGATCCGCGTCATGCACATCGCCGCGCGAGAGAACGTCGGAAAGCGCCCGACGGATCACTTCGGCCACGCGAAGCTGCCGCTGCGACGGAGCGCCGCTGCCCTGATGACCGGAGGAATGGGGTCTTGTCTTTGCCATTCGCCTCACATCCTATCGCGCGCAGATGAAGTCAAGGGCCAGAGATGGGGAGAATCGGGATGAGTGAACCGGTCGGAATTGCCGTGACGGGAGCCTCGGGCCGGATGGGCCGCATGCTGATCCGTGCCGTCGAGGAGACACCGGGCGCGAAGATCAGCGGCGTGACGGAGCGGCCCGGGCATGACTGGATCGGCCGCGACCTCGGCGAGGCGCTCGGCGGTGCGCCGACGGGGGTGACCGTATCCGATGATCCGCTGGAGGTCTTTGCCCGCTCGCAGGCCGTGCTCGACTTCACTGCGCCCGCGGCCACCGTCGCCTATGCCGAGCTTGCGGCCCAGGCGCGTCTTGTCCATGTGATCGGTACGACCGGTCTCGAGCGGGAGGACCTGGAGAAGATCGCCGCCGCCGCCCGCCATGCCGTCATCGTGCGCGCGGGCAATATGAGCCTCGGGGTGAACCTTCTCTCGGTCATCACCCGCCGCGTCGCCGAAGCGCTCGGGTCGGAGTTCGACATCGAGATCGTCGAGATGCACCACCGCCACAAGGTCGATGCGCCTTCGGGCACCGCCCTCATGCTGGGCGAGGCGGCTGCCGCGGGGCGCCGGATCAACCTTGCCGATCACACCGAAAGCGGGCGCGATGGTATCACCGGCCCGCGTGCCGAGGGCGCCATCGGCTTTGCCGCGCTCCGCGGCGGCGATGTGGTCGGCGAGCACGAGGTGATCTTCGCCGGGGCGGGCGAGCGCATCGTGCTCAAGCACATCGCCACCGACCGGATGCTCTTTGCCCGCGGCGCGGTGCGCGCTGCGCTTTGGGGGCAGGGACAGCCGCCGGGTCAGTTCAACATGCTCGACGTGCTCGGGCTGCGCGATCCCGGAGCGGAGCTTCCCGACCGCTGAACGGCGCCGGCGCGCGGGGGTGGATTTCGCGCCGCGCTTCGGATAGGTCTTGGGGCCCGGCAATTCCGCCGACCCTTCCGACTCGTGTCCCATGCAAGCCCCATCCCCCGAGAAGGCCGAGCCCGTCTGGCTCGACCGCCGTTCGCCGCCCGCGCTCCTGACGCTCGTGCTCGTCACCGGGCTGGCTGCGCTCAACATGAACGTCATCCTGCCTTCGCTGCCGAAGCTCGCGACCCATTTCGGCGCGGATTATGCGCTCGTGCAGCTCACGGTCTCGGGCTATCTGGCGGCGACGGCGGTGCTGCAGCTTCTCATCGGCCCGCTGTCGGACCGTTTCGGGCGGCGGCCGATCATCCTCATCTCGCTCGCGATCTTTCTCGCCGCAACGCTTGGCTGCCTGTTCGCGCCAAGCTTCGGCGCTTTCCTCTTCTTCCGGCTGCTGCAGGCGAGCGTGGCCTCGGCCATTGCGCTCAGCCGCGCGGTGGTGCGCGACATGGTTCCGTCCGAACAGGCAGCCAGCATGATCGGTTATGTCACGATGGGCATGGCGGTCGCGCCGATGATCGGGCCGATGATTGGCGGTCTTCTCGACGAGTGGTTCGGCTGGCAGTCGGTCTTCTGGATGACGCTCGGCTGCGGCGTCGCGGTCTTCGCGCTCGCCTGGGCCGACCTGGGTGAGACCAATCTTGCGCCGAGCACGGATTTCGCCGCCCAGTTCCGCGCGCTGCCCGAGCTTGCGCGCTCTCGCCGCTTCTGGGGCTATTCCGCGACCGCAGCCTTCGCGTCCGGCGCCTTCTTCGCCTTTCTCGGCGGCGGTCCGTGGGTCGCGATGCATGTGCTTGGCATGACCTCCGCCGAGCTCGGCCTCTATTTCGGCTTGATCGCGCTCGGCTACATGATCGGCAATTACGGAGCCGCGCGCATCACGGTGCAGGTCGGCATGAACCGCATGATGCTGCTCGGCTCGCTCATCGCCGTGCTCTCGATCGCGCTTGCAGCACTTGCCTTCGCCGCCGGGCTTGGTCACCCGCTCGGGTTTTTCGGCGCGATGTTCTTCCTTGGCTTTGGCAACGGTCTCGCGCTGCCGAGCGCGAATGCGGGCATGGTCTCCGTTCGCCCCCACTTGGCGGGCAGCGCCTCGGGCCTTGGTGGGGCGATGATGATCGGTGGCGGAGCGGCGCTCTCGGCCATCGCGGGCGCGCTGCTCGGCCCGGGGACCGGCCCGTGGCCGCTCCTCATCATCATGGGGCTCTCGGTCTGCGGCTCGGTGCTCTCGAGCCTCGATGTTATCCGCACCGCGCGCCGGCGTGGCGACAACCCGCTCGGAAGCGTCACGAGGACGTCATGATCCGCCATCTCGCGGGTCTGGCGCCCAACATGCGGGGCGCCCTCTTCATGGTGATCGCCATGGCCGGGTTTTCCTGCAACGATGCGATGATCAAGCTCCTTGCCCTCGATCTCGACCTCTATCAGGCGATATTCCTGCGCGGGATGGTCGTCACCACCGCCTTTGCCGCCTTGGCTGCCGCAACCGGCGGACTCCGGCGGCGGATTGGTGCCCGCGATCGCCGCGCGCTCACCGGCCGCACGATCGGCGAGATCCTCGGCGCCTTCTGCTTCCTGACCGCGCTCACACAGCTTCCGATGGCCAATGCCACCGCAATCCTGCAGAGCATGCCGCTGGCCATTACGCTTGCGGCGGCCTGGATGCTGAATGAACCCGTTGGCTGGCGCCGTTATGCCGCCATTGCTGTAGGTTTTTTCGGTGTGCTCGTGATCGTCCGGCCGGGCTCGGAGGGCTTCAATGCCTACGCGCTTCTCGCGCTTATTGCCGTCGGTCTCTTCTCGCTGCGCGACCTCTCGACGCGGCTGATTTCGCCCGATGTGCCGACCTTCCTCGCCGCCGGCATCACTTCGGCCTTCACGACGCTTGCCGCGGGCATCGTCTCGATCTTCACCGGCTGGCACCCGGTGGCGCCAGAACATCTGCTCATACTCGTCATCGGCTCGGCCTGCCTGATGATCGGCTACAGCTTCTCGATCATCGCGATGCGCACGGGCGATGTCGCGGTGATCTCGCCCTTCCGCTACACCCTGCTGATCTGGGCCATGCTGCTCGGCTGGGCGGTCTACGGCGACATCCCGGATGTGTGGATGGTTGTCGGCGCTCTGATCGTCGTTGCCTCAGGGATCTACACCTTCAACCGCGAGCGCCGTGCCGCCCGCAACCTGACGGCACGCACGGCGCAGACGCGGTAGACACGCTCAGATGAGCCAACTCTGCGGGTTCGCGATCGGCTCGCCCCGCCCGATCTTCTGCAAGCCGATCACGCAACGCACGATCATCCAGACCGCGGTGGCGATGAAGCCCAGCACGCCGATCACCACGAGGCTCAACAGCGCCGAGATCAGCGCATAGAGGAGTGCGATCCAGAAGGTGCGGATTGCCCAGGTGTAATGGCTGTCGAGCCAGGGCGCGGCCTTGCCGCGGTTCACATAGGCCATCACCACCCCGATCACCGTGGTGATCGCGAAGATGAAGCCGAGGAGATAGAGCACGTAGATCGCCTGAAGGTTCGACTTGCCCGGATCCATGATCCCGGGGTCGCCCTGCGGGAGCCTCTCCAGTTCCGACATTGTTGCCTCCGTTTCGGTCAGTGCAAGTATAGGTCCGCTCGGGCCCGGGCGCTAACGGAAGATCACCACCGGAACCTTGCAGAGCTGCGCCATGCTCGCCGAGGTCGACCCGAGAAAGAGCCGGCGGATCGGCCCGTGTCCGGACGCCCCCATCACCAGAAGATCCGCGCCGCCCGCCTCGATCCGCTCCGAGATCGCCCGGTCGGGCTCGCCGGAAGCGAATTCGATTGCGACCGGGCCGGCCTTCGGTGCGATCAGCGCGGCGGCGGCCTCCATCTTGGCCCGGATCGTCGCGGCATCCGCACCCACATGGAGCAGGGTGCAGGCAAGCCCGTCGAGCATGCTGCCCTGTGCAATCCGCTCGATCGAACGCATCACACCGGCGCTGCCGTCGAAGGCGATGAGATAGCGCTCGATCGGCTTGAAGGCGCGGCTTGCCACCAGCACCGGCCGGGTTGCGGCACGCAGGATGCGCTCGAGATTGGAGCCGAGATGATCATGGGCGAAGGCCGAGGCTTCGCCCCGCTTGCCGACGACCGTCAGCCGCGCGTCCGGCTCGAAATCGGCGATGGTGCGGAGAATGTCGTCATGCCTCAGCCGCTCCTCGACCGCCTCCACTCCGTCGGCCCGCACCCGCTCGGCGGCGGTCTCGAGGATGAGCCGCCCGCGGGCGTGCGAGAGCTTGGCGCGCTCCTCATCGGCCCGTGAAAGCTCCTGGAGCAGGCTCGATCGCGCACCGAGCGAGAGGTTGCCGCTGAGATCCGCCGGCACGCTCGAATGATCCCGCCGGCCGAGCACATGCACCAGCTCGACCCCGAGCCCGATCCGCTTCGCAGCCCAGGCCGCATGATCGCAGACGCTCGCGGAATAGGTTGATCCATCCACCAGGGCGATGATCTTCATGGTATCTTCCTCCGCGCAGGTGTCAGAAATCTTGCAATCCGGCGGCACCCGGGTCCGTCTTCGGTGGTGCCTGTCCGCCCGGCATCCGGGCCGGGCCGCGTCTGTCGCGGTGTCATCCCGCGCCTCCTCAATGGCCCAGAAGCCGTTCCATTGCACCGGGCTTGTCATGCTCGCCCAGCTCGTCGACGATGGTCTCCGAGGCTGTGTTCATGCCGATGAGGCTTACCTCCGTGCCCTCGCGGCGGAATTTCAGCACGACCATGTCCACCGCCGCAACCGAGGAGATGTCCCAGATATGGGCCTCGCTCACGTCGATCGTGACCTTGTCGAGGGCCTCGCGGAAATCAAAGGACTTCGAGAATTGCTCGGCGCTCGCGAAGAAAAGCTGTCCCTCGACCCGGTAGACGCGCTCGCGCCCATCCGGGCTTGCGGTGCTCGAGACGCGGAAGATCTGCGCGATCTTGCCTGCGAAGAATATCCCCGAAAGCAGCACGCCCACCAGCACCCCGATGGCGAGGTTGTGGGTATAGACCACCAGCGCGACCACCGAGAGCATGACGATCGAGGATGAGCGCGGATGGGTCTTCAGCGTCTTGATCGAGGACCAGGAGAAGGTCCCGATCGACACCATGATCATGATTGCAACCAGCGCCGCCATGGGGATTTGCTTCACCCAATCATTGAGCACCAGCATCATGAGCAGGAGCCCCATGCCCGCCGTCAGCGTCGAAAGCCGCCCGCGGCCGCCGGATTTCACGTTGATGATCGACTGCCCGATCATGGCGCAGCCCGCCATCCCACCGAGAAAACCGGTGGCGGTATTGGAAATGCCCTGGCCGACGCATTCGCGATTCTTGTCGGACTCGGTGTCGGTGAGCTCGTCGATGATCTGCGCCGTCATCAGGCTTTCAAGCAACCCCACGGCCGCAACCGCAATGGCATAGGGAAAGATGATCTGCAGCGTCTCGAAGCTGAGCGGAATGTCGGGGATGAGGAAGATCGGCAGTGTATCGGGCAGTTCGCCCAGATCCTGCACCCGGCGGACATCGAGATCGAGGGCCAGGCTGAGGATGGTGAGGATGATGATGCAAAGCAGCGGCGAGGGGATCGCCTTCGTCACCCGTGGCGCGAGATAGATGATCGCGAGTCCGCCCGCGACCAGGACATAGGTGAGCGGAGGCACGCCGGTGAGCTCGGGAAGCTGCGCAAGGAAGATGAGGATCGCCAGCGCATTGACGAAGCCCGTCATCACCGAGCGCGACACGAAGCGCATCACCCGCGCGAGCCCCAGGAAGCCGGCAACGATCTGGAACAGGCCCGCCAGAACCGTGGTCGCGAGCAGATATTGCAGCCCGTGGTCGCGCACCAGCGTCGTCATCAGCACCGCTGTCGCCGCGGTCGCCGCCGAGATCATGCCCGGACGGCCGCCCGTGAAGGCAATGAGCGTCGCGATCGAAAAGGAGGCGTAGAGCGCAACCTTCGGGTCGACGCCCGCAATTGTGGCAAAGGCTATGGCCTCGGGGATCAGTGCGAGTGCCACGACGATTCCGGCGAGCATGTCGCCGCGCGGATTGCCGAGCCAGTCTTGGCGGAGCTCGGAAAGGTTCATGAAAAGTGCCTCGTGTCCGGGGTGCGGCAGGAGCGCGGCAGAGGGTCCGCACATGCTGCGGTGCCACAAGCCTCCTTTCAAAGCGGCCGGGTCGCGCCTGTCAACCGCCGCAGGAGCATTTGAGGCCGATTGTGGCCGGTTTGGATACGAAATGATGCAGGGCTTCGTGCTGGCGGCGGCGTGGCGCAAGCTGCCTTGTAGCTGTTGTCGACGTGTTGACGAGACACGGGGCGGGGTCACCGGCTACACTTCCGGTCGCGGCAACAATGCCTGGGACAGGAGGGCACCATGGAAGACCGCCAGGACCATTTTGCCGATACGATCGAGACCGAGGCCGAACTCGAGGCGGTGATCGGCCATCCCTTCCAGCCTGCGGTCGAGAAGGTCGTGGATCATCTGGACCCGATCTGCAGGGCATACATCGCGCGATCTCCATTCCTGCTGATCGCTTCCGCGGACAGAACGGCGGCGCCCGAACTGTCGCCGCGCGGAGATGCCGCCGGTTTCGTCGCTGTGCTCGACGATCACACGATCGCGCTGCCGGACCGGCCGGGAAACCGCCGCGCGGACACCTTCTGCAGGGTGCTTCGCAACCCGGAGGTGGCATTGCTGTTTCTCGTGCCGGGAATGGGCGAGACCCTGCGTGTCTACGGGAGCGCGCGCCTCGTGACGTCCCTGTCCTTGCGACAGCGCTTTGCCGTCAACGGTCGGCTCCCGGCGCTCGTGATGGTGGTCAGGGTCGAGCGGGCGATGGTTCACTGTCCGAAATGCGTCATTCGCTCCGGCCTTTGGGATCCAAAACGCTGGCCGTCGATCGAGGGGCTTCCGACAATCGGCCCGGTGATGAAGGCGCATGCCCGGCTGAAGGGCACTCAGGAGGACCTGGACGAAGAGGCGCGGCGCGCGGGGATGCTCGAGCTCTACTAGAGCGAAAACGGTTCAGGCCAATTCGGTCTGAGCCCAGGATTTCGCTCTGACATGTTGAAGCACAGCAAACGGTGCGGGCCGAACCACTCCGATGCGGGATCTCGCTCCGACTTCTTGAGCCGGAGCAAGGTCGTCCCCCTTTGCTGCCGCGAAAAGCGAACTCGGCCGCTATCTCAACCGGCGGATGAGGCTCGAGGTGTCCCAGCGGTTGCCGCCCTTGCCCTGCACCTCCTTGTAGAACTGGTCGACAAGGGCCGTCACCGGCAGCGGCGCCCCATTGGCATTCGCTTCCGCGAGGCAGATCCCGAGATCCTTGCGCATCCAGTCCACCGCAAATCCGAAGTCGAACTTGTCGGCCAGCATGGTCGAGCCGCGGTTCTCCATCTGCCAGGACCCTGCCGCCCCCTTTGAAATCACGTCGAGCACCAGCTCGCCGTCAAGCCCGGCGCGTTCGGCGAAGGCAAGCCCCTCCGAGAGCGCCTGCAGGAGCCCCGCGATGCAGATCTGGTTCACCATCTTGGTGAGCTGACCCGCTCCCGCCGGGCCCATCAGGCGGCAGGATTTGGCATAGGCTGCGATCACCGGCTCGACGCGTGCGAAGTCGGCCTCCGATCCGCCGCACATGACGGTAAGCACCCCGTTCTCCGCCCCCGCCTGGCCGCCCGAGACCGGCGCATCGACAAAGCCCGCACCCTGGGCTTGGGCCGCCTCGTTCAACTCCCGCGCGACTTCCGCCGAGGCCGTGGTGTGATCGACCAGGATTGCGCCTTTCGCGAGGCCGGAAAATGCGCCGTCTGCGCCGAGCGTGACCGCCCGGAGGTCCTCGTCATTGCCGACGCAGGCGAAAACGATCTCCGCCCCGTCGGCCGCCGCGGCGGGGGTTTCTGCCCGCGCACCGCCATGCTGGGCCGTCCAGGCCTCCGCTTTTGCGGCTGTCCGGTTGAAGACGGTCACCTCATGGCCCTTTGCCGCAAGATGTCCCGCCATCGGATAACCCATGACCCCGAGTCCGATGAATGCCACACGTGCCAAGCGCTTTTCCCCCCTGCTTCAAGTGTGCCGTTGTTTCGGTTTTAGTGGCCTGCTATCGGATCAGGGTCAACCCGGCCGGAAAGGGGACAATCTGCGAATGGCGTTCCTGTTTCGCTGGTTCATGCGACTGTTCGTGACGCTTGCCCTCCTTGCTTCTGCCGCCGCCGGACTGGCCTACTATCTCGCCGATCAATCGCTTCCCGATTACGATCATGAGTATGCGGCTGAGGGGGTGGAGGCCGGCTTCGAGATCGTGCGCGATCGCTATGCCGTGCCGCATATCCTCGCCCATAACGATCATGACGCCTTCTTCGGCCTCGGGTTCGCCCATGCCCAGGACCGGCTCTGGCAGATGGTTCTGATGCGCCGCACCGCGCAGGGCCGACTTTCCGAGATCTTCGGCCGCGACACGCTCGAGATCGACGAGCTGATGCGGGCGCTCGACATCTACGGCCTCTCCCGCCAGGCCGCCGCGGCGCAGACCGAGCAGACCAAGGCCGACCTCGAGGCCTATGCCGACGGGGTGAATGCATGGCTCCGCATCGTCCAGAAGGATGCGCTCGGCCGGGGCGCGCCGGAGCTCTTCCTCTTCGACAGCGCCATCGCGCCCTGGATTCCCGCTGATTCGATCGCGGTCCAGAAGCTCATGGCGCTTCAGCTCACCGACAAGGCGGCGCGTGAGACGCTGCGCGCCCGGCTCTCGTTGCGCATCCCCGAGGCGCGGCTGCGCGACATCCTGCCCGAGGCGCCGAACGAACCCGTGATGGGCCTGCCGGAGTATTCCGACCTCTTTCCCGATCTTGCGCCCGATGATGGCCGAAACCCGGTCCGCCACGCGCTCTATCCGCTCGCCCCCATCGGTCAGGCAGGCGCCTCCAACGCCTTTGCCGCCGCCGCGAGCCGCACGGCCGCGGGCGCGCCGCTGCTCGCGACCGACCCGCATCTCGCCCTCACCGCGCCCTCGATCTTCTATCTTGCCCGCCTCGATCTCGAGAGCGGCCCGGTCATCGGCGCCACGGTGCCCGGCATTCCTTCCATTATCATCGGCCGGAACAGAAATCTCGGCTGGGGCCTCACCTCGAGCTATCTCGACGATCAGGACGTCTTCATCGAGCGGCTCGATCCGGAAAACCCCGGCCGCTACCTCACCCCCTCGGGCTTCGAGCCCTTCCGCACCCGCGACGCGGTGATCGCGGTGAAGGACGCCGAGCCCGAACGCCTGCTGCTGCGCTGGAGCCGCCACGGGCCGGTGATCCCGGGCGATCATTTCGGGGCTGCCGCCGTGACGCCCGAGGGCCATGTCGCGACGCTGGCCTGGACCGGCCTCACCGCGCAGGATCGCTCCATGGGGGCTGCCATCGGCCTCATGCGCGCCCAGTCGATCCGCGAGGCCCGCGCGGCGGCGCGCGATCTCGTCGTGCCCTCGAACATGATAACCCTCGCCGACCGCGAGACCGTCGCGCTCCAGATGGCCGGGGCCGCGCCGCGCCGCGATGCCGCCAACACCAGCAAGGGCCGCATCCCCGCGCCCGGCTGGCTCGCGGTCAACGACTGGCAGGGCACACGCCCCTTTGCCGAGAACCCCTGGGTCATCAACCCGCCGAGCGGGATCGTGGTGAACACCAACAACCGCATCACCGACGCGCTCTTCCCCGACAACCTCAGTTTCGACTGGGGCGACACGCTTCGCATCGTGCGGGCCGCACATCTGCTGAACGCCCGGCAATATCACACGCTCGACAGCTTCATCGAGATCCAGACCGATGTCGTCTCCGAAGGCGCCCGCACCCTCCTGCCGCTCATCGCTCGCAATCTGTGGTATTCCGGCGAGGCAGCGGAGGAGGGCAGCCCTGAGGCGCGCCGCCAGATTGCGCTCGAGCGCCTGGCCGACTGGAATGGCGCCATGACGGAGCATGACCCCGAGCCGCTTATCTACGCGGCCTGGCTCCGGGCGCTCCAGCGCCGCCTTGTCATCGACGAGATCGGTGCGCTCGACGACCTGCTGCCGCGCCCCGAGCCGGCCTTCATCGAGCGCGTCTACCGCAACATCGACGGCGCGGGCGTATGGTGCGACGTGATCCAGACCTCGGAGGTCGAGACCTGCGCCGAGATGTCACGGCGGGCACTCGACGATGCGCTGACCGAGCTCATCGCCCGCTACGGGCCGAAGATCGAGAGCTGGCGCTGGGGGGACGCCCATCAGGCGGTGCACCGGCACGAGACGCTCTCGACCATCCCCGGCCTAGGCCTGCTGGCCAACATCTGGCAGAGCACGGCGGGGGGCGACCAGACACTGATGCGCGGCCTTACCACCGGCACCGAGCCCGACCCCTATCTCAGCGGCCATGCCTCGGTCTTTCGCGGCGTCTATGATTTCTCGGATCCCGACTCGAGCGTCTTCATCATCTCGACCGGCGAGAGCGGTCACCTGCTCTCGCGCCACTACGATGATCAGGCGGTGCTCTGGCGCCGGGCGGAATACATACCGATGTCGCTCGATATCGAATTTGTCCGTGCCGGCGCCGAAGGCGTCACGCGCCTCACTCCGGCGCCCTGACGGAGCGGGGGGCTGCGCCTGGCAGCCGCCGCGCCCCGTCCCCGGATCAGCGGATGATCCGGCTGTATTTCGCGCCCGCGAAGCTTGCGTCGGCAATGAGGCCGCGCTGGCCGTAAACCACCTCGACGATCGGGCGATTGATGCGCATCGAGCTGATGCCTGCCGCCGCGCCGCCGGCCTTCGGTACCGTCACCGCGGCATCGGCGCCAAGCTCCCAGCCGTCGGCGAGCCGGAAATCCTGCAGCGCCTGGGATGTGAGGAAGAAGAGCGTCTGGTTGTATTCCGCGGCCCCGAAGGTGAAGCCAAGGCCCGCCGAACTCAGCGAATAGTACTCGACCTTGGCCGGGCCGATCACGAGCGCGCCCTCGCCGTAGGCGCCGCTGGCGAAGAAGCCTGCCTTGCGGATCTTGGGAATGACGAGAATACCCTGCGAGCGCGCACCGAGTTCGGACGCGCCGGGTACGGTCTGGTAGAGCTCGGCGAGCGCCTCGTCGACCTGGCGGTCGATCCGCTCGCGCGGGCTTTCGGGAATGCTCGGCTGCGAGGTGCAGGCCGCGAGCCCGACACCTGCGGCGGCCAGAAAACTGCGACGGGTCCAGTCAGTCATCGACGGCTCCTTGGATGCGATCGGATACATGCCTCTTGGCCGGTCAGAGCGCCGGCTTGCTCCTGCGTTAGCACGCTCCGTCCAGCCCTTCCAGCTTGGAGGCGGCCGTGCCGGGGCAAGGAAGGGGAAAATCCGGCCGTACCGGCCCCTTCTGGCGCGAAATTCACCGAACCGTGCGCGGTCCGGCGAGGGCCGTGAAGAGGCCGAGCCCGATGAAGGCGCCACCACTCAGGATCCGAGACCCGCGCTGCAATGCGCCCGACCGGGCCAGAAGCCGTGCGGCGCGCCCGGCCGCGAGCGCATAGGCCGTGTCGGTGAGGGCGGCGATCGCGACGAAGAGTGTCCCGAGTGTCATCGCCTGAGCGGCGTGCGGCCCGCCTGGGCTCATGAACTGAGGCAGGAAGGCCGCGAAGAAAAGCGTCGTCTTCGGGTTCAGCAGCGCTACGAGGAACCCGTCCCGAAAGATCAGGCCGAGGCTCCGCGCCGCGACCCCGCCGGCATGCGCCGTCCCGCTGCCGAAGAGAGCCCGGAGCCCGAGCCAGACGAGATAGGCCGCGCCCGCCCATTTCACGACGGTGAAGGCAATGGCGGAAACCGCGAAAAGTGCCGCGAGCCCCAGCCCCGCCGCAATGGCATTGGCGAGATTTCCCACCGCCACACCGGCAACCGAGACCAGCCCGTGCGCGCGCCCCTGCAGGAGGCTTCGCGTCACGATGTAGAAGACCCCCGGCCCGGGCGTCACGGCCAGCACGACGCTCGCCGCCAGAAAGGCGCCAAGCAGCGGGGCAGGTGGCAGGAAAGATGCGGCAATCGGGTCCATAAGGCCACTCTGGGGCGGATTTTTCCCGCGCGCAATGGCGGCGCGCCGGTCAGCCGAAGAGTTCCGCCGCGAGCGGGGCATGATAGGTGAGAATCCCGTCGCAGCCGGCACGCTTGAAGGCGCCGAGGGTCTCCAGAACCGTCCGCTCCCGTTCCAGCCAGCCATGGCCGAATGCCGCCTCCAGCATCGCGTATTCCCCCGAGACCTGATAGGCGAAGACCGGCACGTCGAACTCGCGCTTCACCCGCCCGCAGATATCGAGATAGGGCAGGCCGGGCTTCACCATCACCATGTCCGCGCCCTCCGCGAGATCGATCGCCACTTCGCGCATCGCCTCGGCGCTGTTGGCCGGGTCCATCTGGTAGGTCTTCTTGTCGCCCTTGAGCGCGCCGGTCGCGCCCACCGCGTCGCGGAACGGCCCGTAGAAGACGGAAGCGTATTTCGCGGCATAGCTCATGATCAGCGTGTCGGGAAAGTCATGGGCCTCGAGGGCCGACCGGATCACCCCGATGCGTCCGTCCATCATGTCCGAAGGCCCGAGGATGTCACAGCCCGCCTCCGCCTGGCAGAGTGCCATCTTCTCGAGCGCGATCAGCGTCTCGTCGTTGAGGATCGTGCCGTCGCGCACGATCCCGTCATGTCCGTCGGAATTGTAGGGATCGAGCGCCACGTCGAGCAGGACGCCGATGCCGGGAACGGCTGCCTTGATCGCCCGTGTCGCGCGGTTGACGAGATTCTCCGGGTTCCAGGCCTCGGTGGCCTCCGGGTTCTTGTCGGCTGCGTCGGTGTAGGGAAAGAGCGCAAGGCAGGGAATGCCGAGATCGGCCGCGCGCTGCGCCGCTTCCACCGCCCGGTCGACCGAAAGCCGCGAGACACCGGGCAACGAGGCCACCGGTTCCTCCATGCCCTCACCCTCGCGCACGAAGAGCGGCCAGATCAGGTCCGACACCGAAAGCCGCGTTTCGGCCACCATGTCGCGGATCCAGGCCGTGCGGCGCAGGCGGCGTGGGCGGCAATGCGGGAAGGGGGCTGCGAGCGGCGTCATCATCGTCGGATCCTCAGGCTGGCAATGACCCGGTTTGGCACGCAGGCGCGGTCCTCTCAAGACCTGAAGGCGCCTCCGCCGCCTGCCTCCGCGCACGCCGGCGCGATCGAATTATTTCTTCAATGGACTTGTGACGGCTCATATGTCATCCATATACCATCCACACGGATGGAGAAACGTGATGAGCAACGTGAGACCGCTGCGGGACAAGGCGCCCGACAGCGAAAAGATCACCATCAACCTCGGATATGTCGATCTCGGACGGATCGATCTTCTGGTGCAGGAGGGCTTCTACTCCAACCGAAGCGACTTCATCCGCACCGCGATCCGGCGTCAGCTCGACACCCATGTCGAGGCCGTCAACCAATCCATCGAACGCCATACGATGGAACTGGGCCTGCGTGACTACAGCCGCGCCGATCTGGAGACGCTCCGGGCGGCTGGCGAGGTCCTGCATGTCAAGGTTGTCGGGCTCGCGCGGATCGACTCCGACGTGACGCCCGACCTCGCCCGGGCAACCATAGGCTCCATCACGGTACTGGGCGCGCTTCAGGCGAGCCCGGAAATCAGAAAGGCGCTCGCTGACCGCATCCGGTAGCACGCGCTCCCAGAAGGACTGAAAACATGATCTCTTTCAACGTTGGCGCCCTGCGCCCGGCGAACGGCGCCGCACGTCCCGACTACATGTCGTTTGCAAACGATCTGGTGCGCCAGACACTTGCCCGCCACGGACTGGCCGGCGATGTCGAGGCGCTGCCGAATGGCCCCGCCCCGCATACCATGCCGCTCCTCGAGGAGATGATGGCGCGGCTGCACTCTCCGGGCCCGCTGTCCCGTGCCCTGATGCCCGAGTTGCCCGAAGGCGCGGAGTTCGTTTCGGACCATTTCGAATGCGAAGCTGGCAGTCGCCGCTTCATGACCTACATTCCCTCGACCGCCGCGGAAGGGGTGAGCGGCATCGTCCTGATGCTGCATGGCTGCACCCAGACGCCCGAGGATTTCTCGGTCGGCACCGGCATGAATGCCCTTGCCGAGGAACATCGCTTCGTCGTGATCTACCCACATCAGTCGCGCGGCGACAATGCGCAGTCCTGCTGGAACTGGTTCAGCCGCGGTGACCAGCGGCGCGACCGCGGTGAGCCGGCCATTCTTGCGGGGCTGACCCGTCAGGCGATGGAACGATATGGCGTCTCGCGGGAGGAAACCTTCGTCGCCGGTCTCTCGGCCGGGGCCGCGATGGCACTCATCCTCGGCGAGACCTATCCGGATGTCTTTGCCGGTGTCGGCGCGCATTCCGGCCTGCCATACGGCGCCGCGCGCGACGTACCCTCCGCCTTTGCCGCGATGGCGGGCCAGGAAGGCAACTTCACCACGCCGCGATCCGACACAACGCCGCCTCCCACCATCGTCTTTCATGGTACCGCCGACAGCCTTGTCCATCCTTCGAACGGCGACCGCATCGCGCGGCAGGTGACCGATCGCGCCGCGCGCGAGACGATCATCACCGAGGAAAGCGGCACGGCCGGTGGCCGCGCGTTCGCCCGCACGGTGACCATGCGCGACGACAGGACCATCCTCCTGGAGCAATGGCAGATCGACGGGCTTGGCCACGCCTGGTCCGGCGGCAATGCCGCAGGCTCTCATACCGATCCGGCCGGACCCGACGCGAGCGCCGAGATGATCCGGTTCTTTTTCGAAACAACAGCGGGAGCGCACTGATATGACTGGCATGTCCCTCACCTTCGATGCCGTCCGCGAAGAAAAGCCGGGCCCGAAATGGGCGGCGCGCTGGCGGCGGTCCTGGCCGGCCTACGAGGCCTGGTTCGTGGCGCGTGGCGGCGATTCAGGCCCGACCCGGCAGGAAAGCCGGGCGGCCCTCCTCCACTGGATGCCGGAGCTGGTCCCGGTCTACGACCGGCTGGTCCTGATCGCCGGCGGATCGGATCGTGCCGCGCGGTTCCTCGCCACGTGGTCACCGCCGCGCTATCTCGGGGGCTGTTCTCTGGCGGCCCGTGCCGAGGGGGGCGAGGTCCGGTTGGTGCGCAATTACGATCTTTCTCCGGACCTGAACGAGGGCCTGCTGCTCCACAGCCGATGGACCGGCCGGCGGGTGATGGGGATGATCGAGTTCCTCTGGGGCCTGTCGGACGGCATCAACGACGCGGGCCTTTCGGTTGCGCTGGCCTATGGCGGGCGGGGAGAGACGGCCGCTGGTTTCGGCGTGACGACGATCCTCCGCTATGTGCTGGAGACCTGCGAGACCGTGGAGGAGGCGCTCGCGGTGCTGCGCCGGGTGCCGTCGCACATGGCCTACAATCTGGTCCTGGCGGATCGCACCGGCCGGACGGCGGGTGTCGAACTATCCCCCGGCGGCGGCATCCGGATCCTTCCGCAAGCCAATGCGACGAACCATCAGAGCGGGCCCACGCGGGCCGACCGGGCGGCCTTCACCCGGAGCCACGAGCGCCTCACCCACCTGAACGGGCTGGAAGTCGCGCCTGATGCGCTCACCCGGTCGTTTCTGGCCGAGCCGCTGTTGCAGGACCGCTATTCGGAGGGGTTCGGAACGCTCTTCACCGCCGAATACGATCCGAACGAGCGCTCCATCTGCCTGCATTGGCGTGATGAGAAATGGCAGCAGTCGCTCGACGCGTTCGTGGAGGGGCAGCGCGTCGTCCGCTATCCGTCCGGGGCCACGCTGGCCGGATCGCAGGCGCACCCCTGGCCCGCGCCCGACACCATCGACTGGAGCCAGGCCGCGCAGATCGACTGGCTTGCCGTTGCGGCCGACTATGCCTCAGGGCGCGGACAGCCCATCCACTGCTATCTGCCGCACCATTCCTCCGGAGCGGCGGTCCCTGCCGCCTGCGGGTAGGGCCAACCCTCAAGGCGGGCGAGACGCACTGGCGTCCGCCCGCGACTTGACCTCCGCGGCCGCCCGTGGCCTTTGTTGCGTCCTGCACTCGCCATGACAGGTAGGATTCCTTGGCCGCATTCGGAGTATCGAGTTTCCAGAGCATCTGGTACTGGGTCCTGCACATTCTCGTCTGGACGCTGGTCACCCACCGCACGCTCGGCGTGCCCTACGACATGTTGCTCCGCGCCCGGCGCCTGCCGGAGGTCACCGCCCAGACCGAAACCCTGGCCGTTGTCCAGTGCGGGCGGATCGTGGCCGTCTACCGGAAGCTCGGCATTCCGATCGCACTCCTTGGCGGCTTCCTGCTCGCAGGTCTTGCCGTCGTCGGCTTCCTCAATGGCGTGGAACTCGCGCAGGCGGCCTTCCTCCTGCTCTTTCCGCTCGCCGTCATCGCCTATTCGACGCTCGCGACAGCCCTCATGATCACCGAGCGGCGCTTCCGCGGCGATGTGCTGGTGCGCATCCTTTCGCGGCGGCATTTCTGGCACCAGGTGGTGGCGGTCACGGCGCTCTTCGCCGCCCTTGCGGTCGCGGCCTCGCGCCATGCCCGGATCGTGCTGCTCTGAGGCGGCAGCCTCAGGCAACCACCTCCGGCACCGGCAGGACATCCACCGCCTGCTCGCTTTTCTGATCGCCCGCGATCTTCAGCACGCCCTTCACCGGCGAGACATCGCCATAATCGCGCCCGCGCGCGATCAGGATGTGATCGGCGCCGACGATGAGCGCGTTGGTCGGATCATATTCGATCCAGCCGGTTTGCCAGCCGCACCAGGCGCGCACCCAGGCATGCATCGCGTCCGCCCCCTCGAGCCGCGGCTTGCCCGGCGGCGGGTTGGTGCGGAGAAAGCCGCTCACATAGCCCGCCGGAATGCCGATCCCGCGCAGGCAGGCGATCATGATCTGGGCAAAATCCTGACAGACTCCGTGGCGGCGGGCGAAGGCCTCCTCGGTCGGCGTGTCCACATCGGTCGCCTCCGGGTCATAGGTCATGTCGCGGTTCAGCGCCTCGCCGACCGCGCAGACGGCGCTGAAGGCGGTGATCCCCGGCCGGATCGCCTCCTCGGCATAGGCGGTCATCGCCGAGCTCGGTGCGGTGCGCGGGCTCGCGCCGAGAAAGTGGTGCGGCGCCTGCGCGTCGAGCCCGCGATAATCGGCGATCTCGCGCGCGAGTTGCGGCAGAGGCGGCGAGATGTCGAGGCTCGGCGCCTCTGCCACCCGCTCGACCCGGCTCTTCACCTCGAAGACGATCTCGTCATGCGCCTCGCGAAAGGCGATCTCGACGCCGGCATTCTGGAAGAAGTCGAGCATGTCCCGCCGCTCGGCAGGGTTCGGCTCGATGGTGAGCGCCCCGCTGATCCGCCGCTGCACGCCCGGCAGATCCGCCGGCATTAGCCGCAGGATATGCCGCCCGGCGATGGCGGGCCGGTCGTAGCTGTAGGTGATCTTCAGGCGGATGTCGTAGAGCATGGCCTCAATGTATGTAAGTCGCGCCGATCAGGTCCGAAAGCGCCTCGATCTCGGCTCTTAGCACGTTCAGCATGAGCGCATCGAGCGTTCCGGGTGTCTGTACCGCCAGCGAGGTATGCACCTGAAGGACGGCGCGCGAAAGCTCCGAAAGCTGGCCATGGGATTCGGCGTTGGGCAGGAACGAGATGTGGTTCCGGAGCTCGGTCAGCTGGTAGAGCACCGAGCGCGGGTTGAGGCTGTCGAGCCCCAGCAGATCCAGCACCGTTTCGCGGCTGGTGAAGACGGAGTAGCGCCGCCGGTGCGACATCACGCTGTCACCGACCTCCACCGCCAGGTCGAGCGCGCCCTCGGGTGCCTCGGCGTCCGCGAGGCAGGAGAGCAGGCTTGCCATCGAGATGCTGCGCTCCAGCGAGCGGCCGATCGAGAGGAACCGCCAGCCGGTGAAGCGATACATGTTCTCGTGCACGAGGCCGGCAAATCCGGTGATCTTGCGCAGGAGCACGCTCATCGCCCGTGCCGTGTCGTCGCCCGGCGAGAGCGTGCGGCTGAACCGCCGCGAGGTCTTGGCGAGATCGGCCAGCGCGGCCCAGCCGTCGGTCGAGAACTGATCGCGCACCTTGCCCGCGCTGTTGATCGCCCCGTCGAGCGAGGAGAGCAGACCCGCAGGCACGCAATGCGCCGCATCGAGCCCCACGGTCTTCAGATGCTCCTCGAGATGGACGAGCAGCGGCGAGTCGGGGTCCGCAGTTTCGGCCAGGCGTATGTGATAGGCGCGCATGAGCCGCAACGCGCCCTCCGCCCGCTCGGTATAGCGCCCGAGCCAGAAGAGATTGTCGGCCGCCCGGCTCGGCAGCACCGCCGGCATCGGCCGGGTATAGGGGCGTCCGCTGCCGCCCTGGACCGTCTCGGTATCGACCGGCCGATCGCTCACGATCCAGACGTCCGCCGCCGAGCCGCCGCGCTGCATCGCGATCGCCGAGGCATCGTCGCTGCGCCCGATGCGGGCAAAGCCGCCCGGCATCACCTGCCAGCCCTGCTGGGTGCGGGCGAGATAGACCCTGAGGCTCATCGGTCGCGGCACGAGCCGGCCGTCTTCATAGGCGGGCGTCGTCGAGAGGGTGACGGCTTCCTGGCCCACCAGATCCGCGCCGTCCTTCTCGAGCCAGGCCGCGACCGAGGCGCCCGCCTGGCCGTGGAACTTCCGGCCGAGCACCGTGGTCTCGTCGGATTCGAAGGGCAGCCGCGTGGAGAGGGCAGGGCCGATCATCATCGTCTCGAGATTGGCCTGCACATGCGCGCGCTCGGCGGGCTGGCCGCACCACCAGGTGGCGATGTTGGGCATCTCCAGCGGCTGGCCGAGCAGCTCCCGCGAGATCCGCGGCATGAAGGCGAGCAGCGCGCGGGTCTCGAGCACGCCGGTGCCGAGCGCGTTCACCAGCGTGACGCTTCCCTGGCGCACCGCGCTCACGAGGCCGGGCGTGCCGAGGCGGGAATTGGCGTCGAGCTCCAGCGGGTCGGCGTAGGCGCTGTCGAGCCGCCGCCAGAGCACGCTCACGGGCTCGAGCCCCGCGACCGTGCGCACCATGACGCGGCCGTCCTCGACCACGAGATCCTCGCCCTCGAGAAGCACGAAGCCGAGATAGCGCGCGATATAGGCGTGCTCGAAATAGGTCTCGTTGAGCGGGCCCGGCGTCAGAATTGCGAGCCGGCTCTCCGGCCCGCTCGACAGTCCGTGCAGCGTGTCGCGGAAGGTGCGGAAGAAGCCGGCGAGCCGGTGGACATGGGACTCGGTGAAGAAATCCGAATAGACCCGGCTCGTCGCAACCCGGTTTTCCAGCGCGAAGCCCGCGCCCGAGGGGGCCTGCGTCCGGTCGCCCAGGACCCACCAGGTGCCGTCCGGTCCGCGCCCGATCTCGAAGGCGATGAAGTGCAGGTAATTCCCGCCCCGCGGCGGCACATGGACGAGGGGACGGAGCCACTCGCGGCTGCCTGCAATCAGACTTGCGGGCAGATGGCCGCCTGCGACGAGCCGGTTCGGCCCGTAGAGATCGGCCGCAAGCGCCTCGAGCAGCTCGGCACGGTGGCGCAGGCCCGCGGCGATGTGGTTCCACTCGGCCTCCTCGATGAGCACGGGAATGCGCGCCATCGGCCAGCCGCGCTCGGTCGAGCCATGCGGGTCGTATTGCCGGTAGAACACCCCGGCGTCGCGCAGATACTGCTCGCCGCGCCCGAAACGCAGGGCGAGATCATCGGGCGAGATCCGGGCGAAATGCTCGATGAACCGGGTCCAGACCGGCCGGATCTGCCCGTTGCCGTCGAGCAGCTCGTCGGGCACGCCGGGCAGGGCATGGTAATCGGCGATCAGCCGCGCCGCCGGTCCTTCTTTCCACACGTTGCGTGCTTCCATGCCTCAGAGTCCGGATGGCCTCCTGAGATCGAGGGTCATCGGAAACTCGGGATGCGGCGTTTCGCTGACCGGAATATAGAGCCCTGGCGTATGCCCGTGCGGCTCGAACCGCGCGAGGCGGCGCGCCTCGGCCTCGTTGCCGTTGACCGGGAAGGTGTCGTAGTTCCGCCCGCCCGGATGGGCGACGTGGTAGACGCACCCCGCGAGCGCCCGGTTCGTCCATGTGTCGAAGATATCGAACACGAGGGGCGTGTGGACAGGCACCACGGGATGCAGCGCCTCCGCCGGCTGCCAGGCCTTGTAACGCACGCCCGCCACCGCCTCGCCGCCGGTGCCGGTCTTGCGGAGCGGCATCTTGCGGCGGTTGCAGGTGACGATGTAGCGGTCCGGGTCGGTCGTGGTGAGCTTCACCTGCAGCCGCTCGGTCGAGCTGTCGGTATAGCGCACCGTGCCGCCGATGGCGCCGGTCTCGCCCAGAACATGCCAGGGTTCGAGCGCCTGCCGGAGCTCGAGATGGACGCCGTCCGTCTCCACCTCGCCGCAGAACGGGAAACGGAACTCGGCGAGCGCCTGGAACCACTCGGGCCGCATGTCGAAGCCATGCCGCCCGAGATCGCCGAGCACGTCCATGAAGTCTTCCCAGACGAAATGCGGCAGCATGAAGCGGTCGTGCAGCGTCGTGCCCCAGCGGGTGAGCTGGCCCGAGACCGGGCTGTGCCACATCCGCGCGATGAGGGCCCGGATGAGGAGCTGCTGGGCGAGGCTCATCCGCGGCGAGGGCGGCATCTCGAAGCCGCGGAACTCGACGAGGCCCAGCCGCCCCGTCGGCCCGTCCGGGCTGTAGAGCTTGTCGATGCAGATCTCCGCCCGGTGCGTGTTGCCGGTCGAATCCGTGAGGATGTTGCGCAGGAGCCGGTCTACCAGCCAGGGCAGCGGCGCCTCGCCCTCTCCCGGTGCCGGGATCTGCGACAACGCGATCTCGAGCTCGTAGAGCACATCGTTGCGCGCTTCGTCGATGCGCGGGGCCTGGCTCGTCGGCCCGATGAAGAGGCCGGAGAACAGGTAGGAGATCGAGGGGTGGCGCTGCCAGTGGAGCACGAGGCTCCGCAGCAGATCCGGCCGGCGCAGGAACGGGCTGTCGAGGGTCGTGGCCCCGCCGACCACCACATGGTTGCCGCCGCCGGTGCCGGTATGCTTGCCGTCGATCATGAACTTGTCGGTGCCGAGGCGGCTCAGGCGCGCCTCCTCGTAGATCCCCTCGGTGATCGAGCGGCACTCCTCCCAGGAATGCGCCGGATGGATGTTCACCTCGATCACCCCCGGATCGGGGGCGACGCGGATCACGTTGAGCCGCGGGTCATGGGGCGGCGCGTAACCCTCGATGTGGATCGGCAGGTTCATTCCCGCCGCCGCACTTTCCGCCGCCGCGATCAGTTCGAGGTAGTCCTCGATCCGCTCCACCGGCGGCATGAAGACACAGAGCCGTCCGTCGCGCGGCTCGACCGAAAGAGCGGTGCGCACAGCGCCTCCCGGCGTGTCGTCGAGCTCCTGCTCCACGCGCTCCTGCTGCGGCGCCGCGTCGGCGGTGAAATGCGCCATCGGCTGGGCGCGGCCGGCATGGATCGGGATCGGCCCGTCCCCTCCGCGCGCCCGGCGCCGGAAATCGGGCAGATCGCCCGAGATCGTCGTCGGATCCGCCACGTTGGTGTAGGGATAGGCCGAGGGCGTGACATAGGGCAGCGTGCTGAGCGGCAGGCGGAAGCCCACCGGGCTGTCGCCGGGGATGAGGAAGAGATAATCGCGCCGCAGCTTCCATTTCTCCGACCGCCAGCGATGCCCGCTCGCCTTCGACTGCCACCGCTGGACCGGCAGCACATAGCCCGAGGGCGTGGTCAGCCCGCGCGCGAAGACCTTGGCGATGCGGTGCCGCTCCTCGGCATCCTTGAGCTTCGAGTTCTTCGGCGTGACGTTCTCGGGGAGGTTGCCCTCCTTGATGATCCACTCCGCCGGATCCTCGAAGGCCGGCACGACATACTCGGGCTTCACCCCGAGCTCCGTCGCAATCCCCTGCAGCAGCCGTTCGGCCTCCGCGGGCCCGGCTCCGGTATCGGTCGCCTCCTCGGCAATCAGGTCCGCATCCTGCCAGATCGGCTTCTCGTCGCGCCGCCAGTAGAGCGAGAAGGTCCAGCGCGGCAGGCTTTCGCCCGGATACCATTTGCCCTGGCCGTAATGCAGGAAACCGCCCGGCGCGAAGCGGTCGCGCAACCGCCGGATGAGCTTGTCGGCGAGCCCGCGCTTCGTTGGCCCGACCGCTGCGGTGTTCCACTCCGCGCTCTCGAAATCGTCGATCGAGACGAAGGTCGGCTCGCCCCCCATGGTGAGCCGCACATCGCCCGCCGCGAGCGACTGGTCGACCTTCTTGCCGAGCGCGTTCAGCGCCGCCCAGCTCTCGTCGGAGAAGGGCTTGGTGATGCGCGGATGTTCGGCAACGCGCGTCACCTTCATGTCGAAGCCGAAATCCACCTCCGCGTAGCTCGCAAGGCCGCTGATCGGCGCGGCATTGCGGTAATGCGGCGTCGCGGCCAGCGGGATGTGGCTCTCGCCGGTCAAGAGGCCGCTCGTCGGATCAAGCCCGATCCAGCCCGCGCCGGGCATGAACACCTCGGCCCAGGCATGCAGGTCGGTGAAATCGTGATCCGTGCCCGGAGGCCCGTCGAGCGAGACCAGATCGGGTTTGAGCTGGATGAGGTAGCCCGAGACGAAGCGCGCCGCGAAGCCGAGATTGCGCAGGATCTGCACGAGCAGCCAGCTCGAATCCCGGCAGGAGGCGGTGCCGCGCTCGAACGTCTCCTCGGGCGTCTGCACGCCCGGCTCCATGCGGATGACATAGCCGATTTCTTGGCTCAGCCGGGTGTTGAGCCCGACGAAGAAATCGACCGAGCGGGCCTTGTCGCGCGGGATCGTGTCCATGAAGGCCTTGAGGCGCGGCCCCATCGGCTCGGGCGTCATGTAGATCGACAGATCCTCGCGCAGATCGGCGGGATAGTCGAAGGGCCACTCCTCCGCCTCTTCCTCCACGAAGAAGTCGAACGGATTGTAGACCGTCATGTCCGCGACCAGATCCACCTCGATCTTCAGCTCCCGTACCGGTTCGGGAAACACGAATCGCGCCTGCCAGTTGCCGTAGGGGTCCTGCTGGTGATTCACGAAATGCCCCGAGGGGCTCACTTTCAGCGAATGCGACAGCACGCGTGTGCGCGAATGCGGGGCAGGACGAAGGCGAATGACCTGTGGCCCGAGCGTGACCGGCCGGTCGTAACGGTAGTGGGTGAGGTGATAGATACTGGCTTTAATCGACATGCAGAACCCGCTCCAGAACTGATCCAGAGCGTTAACGTTTCATAGTTTGTCGGGACTATCCATGGATTTGTTGGAACCCCGGCTCAAATCACGAGCAGAAATGACGGGCTGCAATCTTTTGTGGCGGATCGGCTTCGCGCCAGGGCCGGGAGGGGCGCGGGCAGATGGTGGAGCGCTTGATCTCGGGCCCGCCACCGGGCTAGGCTCCGCATCCTTGAGTTGAAGATATTGGCGAATTCGTTCCGTGTTCCGCTTTCTCCACGCCTCGGACCTGCATCTCGGGCGCCGCTTCGGCCGCTTTCCCGAGGCGTTGCGCAACCGGCTGACCGAGGCGCGGCACGGCGCCATCCCCCGGCTTGCCGCCGCGGCGCGCGCGGCGGGGGCGGCCCATGTGCTTGTCGCGGGCGATCTCTTCGACAGCGAGACCCCGGCCACGGCCACCCTGCGCCAGGCGCTGGCGGCGATGCGGGCGGAGGAGGGCATCGCCTGGGTTCTGCTTCCCGGCAATCACGACTCGCTTGCCGCCGACGAGCTCTGGAGCCAGCTCGCCCGCCACTGCCCGCCCAATGTGATCCTCGCGACTCGGGCCGAGCCGCTCGCGCTCGCGCCCGGTGTCACGCTCCTGCCTGCGCCCTGCACCCGGCGGCGGCCGGGCCGTGACCTCACGGCCTGGATGGATGCCTGCGCGAGCCCGGAGGGTGATCTGCGCCTCGGGCTTGCCCATGGTACGGTGCAGGACTTCGGCGAGGAGGGGGGCCACGATGTGATCGACCCCCGCCGCGCCGACCTCGCGGGGCTCGCCTATCTGGCGCTGGGCGACTGGCATGGCCAGAAATGCATCGGTCCGCGCCTCTGGTATTCGGGCACACCCGAGCCCGACCGTTTCAAGCATGGCGCCCCGGGGCGCGCCCTTGCCGTCGCGCTGGCCGCGGCTGGCGCACCGCCCGAGGTCACGCCGGTCGAGACCGGTGCCTTTCGCTGGGAAACCCGCGCCCTGCCGATGGTGACGGGCGAGGATCCGCGCGCCCGGCTCATGGCGGCGCTTCCGCCCGCCGGCCGCCGCGAGACGCTGCTCCGTCTTCGCCCCGAGGGCCATGTCCGTCTCGCGGGCCGCACGGCGCTGGCCGAGGCGATTGCCGAGGCCGAGCCCGAGTTCGCCTGGCTCGAATGGTCCGGCGAGGGGCTGCTGGTCGAATGCGGCGCGGGTGATCTCGACGCGATCGACCGGGCGGGTGCGCTCCGCGCCGCCGCCGAGGCGCTGCTGGCGGAATCGGACAGTCCCGAGCTTTCGGCCGCAGACCGCGACGTCGCCCGCGCCGCGCTCACCCGGCTCCATGCCTATGCGGCTGACGCATGAGACTGCGCGCCCTCCGCCTCTGGAATCTCCGCCGCTTCGCCGGCTCGGGTGTGGCGCTCGAAGGCATTGCCGACGGGGTGAACGTGCTCGCCGCTCCCAATGAGGAGGGCAAGTCGACCTGTTTCGATGCGCTCCACGCGCTGTTCTTCCTGCCTCACGGCAGCGCGGCCAAGGCCGCCAAGGCGCTCCGCCCCTATAGTGGCGGAAGTCCGCGGATCGAGGCCGATCTCGAGACGCCGGAGGGCCGCTTCCGGCTCCGGAAGCAGTATTTCGGCGGCGCGCGGGCCGAGGTCATCGATCTCGCCACCGGCCGCCTCATCGCTCAGGCGGATGAAGCCGAGGCCTGGATCGCGCATCTGATGGAGGCCGCGCCCGCCGGCGGCCCGGCCGGCCTGCTCTGGGTCCGTCAGGGCGCGATCGAGTTCGGCATGGGGGGGAAGGCCGAGACGGACGCGGAGCATGCCGCGCGCGAGGATGTGCTCGGCTCGGTTGCGGGCGAGGTCGAGGATCTGACCGGCGGCCGCCGCATGGCCGCGATCCTCGCCCGCGTCGAGACCGATCTCGGCGTCAATGTCACGGCCACCGGGCGCCCCCGGACCCACGGTCCCTACGCCCGTGCGCTTGCCGAGGTCGACAGTCTCGAGGATGATCTCAAGCGCCACGAGGCCCAGCTTGCGGAGCTTCGCCAGGCGCTCGAGACCCGCCGCGCCAAGGCCGCCCGCCTCACCGAGCTCGATGCGCCCGATGCGCGCGCGGACCGCGCCGAAGCGCGCGAGGCCGCGGCCCGTGCGCTGGCCGCGGCCCGCGCGAGCGCGAGCCGTCTCGATGCCGCAAGGGCCGAGGCCGAGCTTTCCGCCACGCGTGCGCGCGCCGCGGCCGAGGCGCTGGAACGCTTCCGCGTAGCGCTCGAGACCGCTGCCGATCTTGCCACCCGCGACCGCGAGGCCCGCGCCCGCGCCGAGGATGCGGCCGCTGCCGTCAGCGAGGCCGCCGCTGCCGAAACCCGCGCCACCGCGGCCCGGGAGGCGGCGGCGCTGGCGCTCCAGGCGGCCCGTGACAGGCAGACGCGCGCCACCGAAGCCCTCCGCGCCGCCGAGCGCGCCGCGCGCCGCGAAACCCTCGCCGCAACGCTTGCCCGCGCCGAGGCCGCCCAGAAGCGGCAGGAGGAGGCCGAGGCCGAGCGGGCCGCCGCCGCGCTTCCGGCCGGGACAGTCGCCGGGCTCGAACGCGCCGAAGCCGAGATCCGCGAACATGCCGCGCGGGCGCGTGCCGAGGCCGCGACGCTCACCCTCGAATATGGCCGCGGCGCGCCGCGCATCCTGCGCGACGGTGCGCCGCTCGAGGGCGGGACGCCGCATCTCGTCGTCGCGCCGCTGCACCTCGACCTGCCGGGGATCGGCCGGCTCACCGTCACGCCGGGCGCCGGCGCCTCGGGCGCCAATGCCGAGGCGCTCGCGAAGGCCGAGGCCCGCCGCGCCACGCTGCTCCGGGCCGCCGCCGTCGAGAGCCTCGCGGCCGCGCGCAGCCGGGAGGAACGCGCCCGCGATGCCGCTGGAGCCGCGGCGCTCGCGGCGAGCGAGGTGAAGATCCTTGCCCCGGATGGCCTCGCCGCCCTGCGTACGGCGCTCGCCCGGCTTGGGGACGACACGCCCACCGCCACGGCAGAGGATGAGCCGCCACCCGATCCGGCCGCCGCCGAAGTGGCGGTGCAGGCCGCCGAGACCGCGCTTGCCCGGGCGGAGGCTGCGCGCGACGCCGCCCGGGCCGGGCACGGCCGCGCGCGCGAGACCCGGATCGCCGCCGAGGCCGCGGCGGAGACCGCCCGCGAGGCCCATGCCCGCAGTGCCGCCGAGCTCGGCCCGGAGCCGGATCGCGCCGCCCGTCGCGCCGCCCTCGCCGCCGCATCCGCCGAGGCCACAGCCGAGGCCGCCGCGCGGGCCGAGGCGCGGGCCGCCCTCGAGACCGCCACCCCCGATCTCGAGGTGGCCGAGGCCGCCTTCCAGCGCGCCGAATCCGTCCAGCGCCGTGCCGAGAGCGAAGCGCGCGATCTCGAGGTCGCGATCTCCGGGCTCACCGGCCGCATCCAGTCCCAGGCCGACGAGGGTCTGGAGGAAACCTGCACCGAGCTTCGCGGCGAGCTCGATGCCGCCCGCGCCCGCCTGGCCGCGATCGAGGCCGAGGTCGCCGCGCTCACCCGGCTCCGCAGCGCGCTCGAAGCCGCCCGCTCGGCGGCACGCGAACAGTATTTCGGCCCGGTTCTCGAAGAGCTCCGCCCGCTCCTCGGGCTTCTCTTCGACGAAGCCGCGGTGCGCTTCGGGGAAAGCAGCCTCCTGCCCGAGACGCTGACCCGGGAGGGCCAGGACGAGAGCGTCGAGATCCTCTCGGGCGGCATGCGCGAACAGCTCGCGATCCTCACCCGGCTCGCCTTCGCCCGCCTGCTGGCGCGGGGCGGCCGCCCGGTGCCTGTGGTGCTCGACGATGCCCTCGTCTTCACCGACGATGCCCGCATCGAGCGGATGTTCGACGCGCTCCACCGCCAGGCCCGCGACATGCAGGTGATCGTGCTCACCTGCCGCCAGCGCGCCTTCGAACGCCTCGGGGGCGAGGGCCTCGCGCTCACCCCTTGGCGTCCCGACGACCTCTGATCCCGGCGGCGATTTGTTGACTTGGCGCCCCCGTTCGGGCAAGAGGTCGCCTCGCCCCGCGTCCCGGCCGCCCGTGGGGCTTTTTCCGTTTGCAAGCGGCGGCCCACTGAGGAGTCAGATCCCGTGATTTCGCCCGTCCTTCCAGCCTATGCGCGGGCGCCGCTCTCCTTCGTCGAAGGCGAGGGCGCCTGGCTCGTTGAGGAAAGCGGGGAGCGTTACCTGGACCTCGGCGCCGGCATCGCCGTCAACGCCCTGGGTCATGCGCATCCCGCACTCGTCAAGGCCGTGGAAGAGCAGGCCCGACGCCTCTGGCACACCTCCAACCTCTACCGCGTGCCGAACCAGGAGGCGCTCGCCGAGCGGCTCGTGGAGCACAGCTTTGCCGACACCGTGTTCTTCACCAATTCGGGCACGGAATCGGTCGAATGCGCCTTCAAGATGGCGCGGCGGTATTTCCACGTCACCGGGCAACCCGAACGGCACCGGATCATCGCCTTCCACGGCTCGTTCCACGGCCGCTCGATCGCGCCGATCTCGGCGGTGAACTCGCCCAAGCTCGCCGAGGGCTTCGGCCCGCTGCTGCCGGGCTTCGATCAGGCGCCCTACGGCGATCTCGACGCCGTGCGCGCCCTCGTCGGCCCCGAAACTGCGGCGATCATCATCGAGCCGATCCAGGGCGAGGGCGGCATCGTCACGCCGCCCGAAGGTTTCCTCAAGGCGCTGCGCGAGCTCTGCGACGCGAACGGCCTGCTGCTGATCTTCGACGAGATCCAGTGCGGCATGGGGCGGACGGGCAAGCTCTTCGCCCATGAATGGGCCGGGGTCACGCCCGACATCATGTGCGTGGCCAAAGGTATCGGCGGCGGCTTCCCGCTCGGCGCCTGCCTCGCCACCGAAGAGGCGGCGCGCGGCATGACCGCCGGCACCCACGGCTCGACCTATGGCGGCAACCCGCTCGCCTGCGCGGTCGGTTGCGCGGTGATGGATATCGTCGCAACGCCCGAGTTCCTCGACCATGTCTCGCGCACCGCGGGCCGGTTCCGCCAGGGGCTCGAGGGTCTCGTCGCCGCGCATCCGGATGTCTTCGAGAGCGTGCGCGGCGAGGGGCTGATGCTCGGGGTCAAATGCCGTGCGACGAATACCGATGTCGTCGCGGCGGGCTACGGCGCGCATGTGCTCGTGGTTCCCGCGGCCGACAACGTCATCCGCATCCTGCCGCCGCTCAACCTGACCGACGTCGAGGTGGACGAAGGTCTCCGCCGCCTCGAAAGCGCTGCGGCGGCCGTGGAGAAGGGAGCGACCGCATGAGACATTTTCTCGACCTTCACACCCTCCCGCCCGAGGAGCTGCGCGGCATCCTGACCCAGGCCGCGGCGATGAAGACGGCGCGCACCGGCCTGCCGAGAGGGACGGTCGACGACGGCGCGCCCTTCGAGGGCCGCATGGTCGCGCTCATCTTCGAGAAACCCTCGACGCGCACCCGCGTGAGCTTCGATGTCGGCGCCCGCCAGCTTGGCGGCCAGACGCTGGTGCTCTCCGGCAAGGACATGCAGCTCGGCCATGGCGAGACCATCGCCGACACCGCCCGCGTGCTCTCGCGCTACGTCGATCTCATCATGATCCGTACCTTCGAGGAACAGACGCTGGTCGAGCTCGCCGCGCATTCTGCCGTGCCGGTCATCAACGGCCTGACGGATGCAAGCCACCCCTGCCAGATCATGGCCGACATCCTCACCTTCGAGGAACATCGCGGCCCGATCACCGGCGCCAAGGTGGTCTGGGCGGGCGACGGCAACAACGTCTGCACCTCCTTCCTGCATGCCGCGGGCCAGTTCGGCTTCGACCTCACCTTCACCGGGCCCGAGGTGCTTGACCCGAACCCGGACGCGGTGGCCTTCGCCCGCGGCCGTGGCGTCACCGTCACGATCGAACGCGACCCGCTGAAGGCCGCGGAAGGCGCCGATCTCATCGTCACCGACACCTGGCTCTCGATGCATGACCCGGAAAGCGCGCGTCAGCGCCGCCATGCGCTGCTGCGGCCCTATCAGGTCAACAACGCGCTGATGGCGGCAACCGGGCGCGAGACGCTCTTCATGCATTGTCTGCCCGCCCATCGCGGCGAGGAGGCAACCGACACGGTGATGGACGGCCCGCACTCGGTGATCTTCGACGAGGCCGAGAACCGTCTGCACGCCCAGAAGGCGATCATGCGCTGGTGCCTCCGCCTCTGAGGCCGGCCACGACGCACGAGGCTCTGCCCGCCGATCCCGGCGGGCGGGGCGCGCTCACCGGCGGCAGTAACTCGCGAAGCCCTCGAGATACGCTGCCACTGCGGCGCGGTTTTCCGGCCGTGCCATGCGCTCGGCGATATCGTCCGGCGCGAGCTTCATGAACGCGAACCTCAGGAACAGATCCGTGGCGAAGCGCTGGCTGACGGTCGAGAGCACCAGCCGCAGTTGCGCCAGCATGTCGTCGCCGCGATGCGAGGCATGGAGGAGCGCGATGGGCTTGGCGACGATCTCGTCGCGCGACACGAGCCAGTCGATCGCATTCTTGAGCCCGCCCGGAATGGCCCGGACATATTCCGGGCTCGACAGGATCACCCCGTCGTTCGCCCGGATCAGGTCGGCAAAGGCCTGTACACGAGCGGGCAGGGGCTCCGCCTCGCGGTCGGGCGAAAAGACCGGCAGATCCGCGAGCCTGGAGAAGACCGTCACCTCGTGTGCGGGCCGTGCAAGCTCCGCCACCGCCGCGAGCAGCGCCGTGTTGGTCGAGGCACGCCGGGCGCTGCCCGAGATGGCGAGAAATCTCATGTGTCATGTCCCGTGCTGCGCGCGGCAAGCAGCGCTTTAGGCCGGCTGCGGTTGCATGGCAAATTGCCATATAAATTCCATACGGATTCCATATCGATTCCAGACAGTCCGAAATCACCATTTCCGGTCCCGCCGGACCTCCGGGATCGGCGTCTTCCGCCACCGGATCCCGACCGGGAGGGTGAGCCGGAAGGCCCCGGCATTCGCCCCGATCATCCCCCAGGACGCCGTGAGGAACGGATCGTGGTCGCGGATCGGAAACATGCGCGTCCTCCAGTCTCGCGCCCCGGACCGCTGATCAGGGGGCGCTGTCTCTCGGGCGGTATGGGGCTTTCCGCCGCCGCCCTGTCTCTCTATCGTCGGGCGTCCGTGAAAGACTTCAAAGGGGTAGGGAGCACCATGAACATCTGTCTCAAGTCCGCAACGATCGCCGGAGCCCTGCTGGCCGCAGCGCCGGCCTTCGCGCAGGAGGCCGAAGGCGACTGCCCGGTTGCCGAATTCACCATGGCCCTGCGCTACCAGCAGCAGTCCGCCGAGGTCCGCGCTCTCCAGCTTCAGGCCTACAACATCGCCACGGAACGGCTCGATGCCGCCGTGGAGGGCGCCGAGGACCCGGCAAGGCTCGCCGTCGTCACCGATCTCGACGAGACGGTCATCGACAACAGCGCCCTTCTCGCCCGTGATCTCGCCAATTGTCACATGTATGATGCCTGGGACACCTGGCTGCCCTGGGAGCGCGACGGGCATCCCGGTCTCATTCCCGGCGCCAAGGCCTTCCTCGATCACGCGGACAGCCTCGGCGTGACGATCCGCTACATTTCAGACCGCTCGGACGAGCAGAAATCCCACACGCTTGAAACGCTCGAGGAGCTCGGACTGCCACAGGTGAGCGAGGAGTCCGTCCTGCTCCTCGGGCCGCCCAAGGTCGAGCGCCGGGAGATCGTCAGCGCCGATCACGAGATCGTCCTGCTGCTCGGCGATACGCTTCACGATTTCGACGGGCGCTTCCGCAAGACCCCGCTCGATGCGCAGAAGGAAACCGTGGACGCCGAGGCGGCGAAATGGGGCAAGGAATGGATCGTATTCCCCAACGCGGGTTACGGCACCTGGTCCGAGGCGCCGCTCGACGCCTGGGACGCCGAAACCGTCATCGAGGAATGGTAGGCCGTTCCGTCTGAGCCCGGCGACAGACGAGAGAGCGGGGCCCGCTCTCTCATGCCCGCGATCAGGCCGTGCCGGCGAATTGCGCGGCAAACCCTTCCCGCGCCTCGTCGGTGATCTTGGCAAAGAGCACCTCCGGCGTGGTGAAGGCCTGACCCGGCTTCAGGGCGCCGAGCGCCTCGGCGACGGAGCCCGGCCAGCCGGCCGTCTCGAGCCCGAAGGTCGCCAGCATCGCTTTCGAGGCGTCCGGAATGAAGGGCCGCGACAGCACGGCGTAGAGCCGCACGAGATTGAGCGAGAGCCGCACGATCGCCGCTGCCCGCTCCGGCTCGGTCTTGAACGCGGCCCAGGGCGCGGCCGCCTGGAGATATTCGTTGCCCGCTGCCCAGATCGCGCGGAGCTCCTGCGCCCCCTTGCGAAGCTCGATCGCC
The DNA here is from genome assembly GCF_043226085.1 of Amaricoccus sp. B4. Lineage (NCBI taxonomy): Bacteria > Pseudomonadati > Pseudomonadota > Alphaproteobacteria > Rhodobacterales > Paracoccaceae > Amaricoccus > Amaricoccus sp. B4. Next base: position 1,346,259 of record NZ_CP171225.1, on the reverse strand, counting down.
TCCATGTAGCCCTCATAAGCCCGGACGCGGGTCTCGAGCTCGGCGATCAGCGCCTCTTCCGCCGCGCCGTAGGCGCCGCCCTCCGGCACCTTCTCCTCGAAGCGCGAGCGGGCGAATTTGGTGACGCGGCTGACGAAATTGCCGAGCACATCGGCGAGATCCTTGTTCACGCCCGCCTGGAAGCCTTCCCAGGTGAAGTTCGAGTCCGAGGTCTCCGGCACATTCGACATCAGCCACCAGCGCCAGTAGTCGGAGGGCAGGATGGCAAGGGCCTGGTCCATGAAGACGCCGCGGCCCTGGCTCGTTGAGAACTTGCCGCCGTCGTAATTCAGGTAATTGAAGGACTTGATGTAGTCGACGAGCTTCCATGGCTCGCCACTGCCGAGGATCGTCGAGGGGAAGGAGAGCGTGTGGAAGGGCACGTTGTCCTTGCCCATGAACTGGACGTAGCGCACATCGTCCGCGCCCTTGTCGGTCCGCCACCAGCGTTCCCAGGCGGCATCGGTCTGCCCGGTGGCCTCCGCCCATTCCCCCGAGGCGCCGATATATTCGATGGGCGCGTCGAACCAGACGTAGAACACCTTGCCTTCCATGCCCGGCCAGTCCTCGGTCCCCTTGCGGACCGGAATGCCCCAGTCGAGATCGCGGGTGATGCCTCGGTCCTGCAGCCCGTCGCCGTCGTCGAGCCATTTCTTCGCGATGGATGTGGTCAGCACCGGCCAGTCGGTCTTCGACTCTATCCAGTCGCGCAGCTTGTCGCGCATGGCGGACTGGCGCAGGTAGAGATGCTTGGTCTCGCGAACCTCGAGATCGGTCGAGCCGGAGATCGCCGAGCGCGGGTTGATGAGGTCGGTCGGATCGAGTTGCTTGGTGCAGTTCTCGCACTGATCGCCGCGGGCCCGGTCGTAGCCGCAGTTGGGGCAGGTGCCCTCGATGTAGCGGTCGGGCAGGAAGCGGCCGTCGGCGTTGGAATAGACCTGCTTTTCGGAGACTTCCTCGATCAATCCGGCCTCGGCCAGCCTGCCCGCGAAATGCTGCGTGAGCCGGTGGTTGTAGGGGCTCGAGGAGCGGCCGAATTGGTCGAAGGAAAGGCGGAAGCCGTCCGCGATCTCCTTCTGCACGCCCCACATGCGCGCACAATAATCGGCGACCGGCTCGCCGGTCTTCGCCGCGGCAAGCTCGGCGGGTGTGCCATGTTCGTCCGTCGCACAGACGAAGAGCACCTCGTTGCCACGCGCGCGCTCGTAGCGGGCGTAGACATCGGCCGGAAGCTGGCTTCCGACCAGATTGCCGAGGTGCTTGATCCCGTTGATGTAGGGCAGGGCGGAAGTGACGAGAATCCGGGCCATGACATCTCCTTCAGTCTTCCCGCCCCCTTAGGGCATTCGCAGCCGGAGGACCAGCACGGACGTCGCCATGGATCGTCCCGCGCGCGCTTTCCGGGGCTGATGACGGATTTCGTGAAATTGCGCGAAGAGATCAGTTGCAAAATACTGAATAGTGGCTCCTACTCAAGTTGGTGATGCGACCTGAATCGTCATCGAGCCAGCTGGTCCTGCAAATGATCGGTCTCCCTGAACCCTTCCGGTCCTGTTTCCAAACAAGAAGAAAATCAGGGAGGACATGAAATGTCCGTATACTCGGTGTCTGCAATCGCGGTGGCGATTTCTGCCGGCTTGTTCTTGCCTGCAACTGCTGAGGACAGTGATCCCGTCTCCCGCGGCGCCTATCTCGTGAACGGGCCTGCGGCCTGTTCGAACTGCCATGGCACGCGGAACGAGAAGTTCGAGATCGTCGAAGGAATGGAATTTGCCGGCGGCTTCCATATCGTCGATCCCGCCTTCGACGTCTACGCCAGCAATATCACGCCCGACACGGAAACCGGCATTGGCGGCTGGAGCGATGAAGAGGTCGTCAAGGCCATCCGGGAAGGCGTCTCGCCCGATGGGGAGATCATCTTTCCCCCCATGCCGGTGCCAACCTACAACAACATGTCGGATGCGGATGTGACGGCCATCGTCGCCTATCTGCGCACGATTCCGGCGGTGAAGCATGCGGTGGAGGAGTCGCACTGGAACATTCCGCAGCAGGCGATGCCGCCCGCCGCGGGCACCCCGGCGCCGCCTGCTTCCGACCAGATCGCCTATGGCGGCTATATCGTGAATGCCGTTGCGCATTGCTTCGAATGTCATACGCCAATGGGCCCGGCCGGGCCTGACATGTCGAAGCTGGGGGCGGGCGGGATGCAGATCACGCTTGCGCCCGGCATGGAGATTGTCACCTCCAACATCACCCCCGACCCGGAGACCGGCATCGGCAACTGGACCGACGAACAGATCGCGGAGGCGATCACCGGTGGGGTGAAGGCGGACGGCGGGCTCATCTCGCCGCCGATGCCCTATCCGTGGTTCGCCAACATGACGCAGGAGGATCTCGACGCCGTCATCGCCTATCTGCGCACCATCCCGCCCGTTTCAAACAAGGTCGCGCGCACGGAATTCCAGCAGAAGAACTTCCCGTAGGCCCAGCGGGCCCTGTGAAAGCCAAGAGGGGCGCGGTTTCCCGCGCCCCTCTTCCTGTCTTTCGATCCGGACGACGCCTTAATCGACGTCGAAACCCATCGGCTCGGAGGTTTCGCCCATCACGTCGAAGGCATTGTCCTCTCCTGCCACGTCGATCACGCCCGCCGCCTCGTCGCGGCGCTGGGCGAGGATCGCGTTGTCGCGGTCGGTTGCGATGCGCTTGACCTTCTGGGTCGCGGCACCGGTGCCCGCCGGGATCAGACGGCCGACGATGATGTTCTCCTTGAGGCCCACGAGCTTGTCGCGCTTGCCCTGCGTTGCCGCTTCGGTGAGCACGCGCGTGGTCTCCTGGAAGGAGGCCGCCGAGATGAAGCTGCGGGTCTGCAGGCTCGCCTTGGTGATCCCGAGCAGGACAGGAGCACCCTTCGCGGGCTCGCGGCCCTGGGCCAGCGCTTTCTCGTTCTCTTCGTCGAACTCGATCTTGTCGACCTGCTCGCCCTTCAGAAGCGTGGTCCCGCCGGAATCGGCGATCTCCCACTTCTGCAGCATCTGCCGGACGATCACCTCGATGTGCTTGTCGTTGATCTTCACGCCCTGGAGCCGGTAGACCTCCTGCACTTCCTCGATCAGGTAATCGGCCAGCGCCTCCACGCCCATGATGGCGAGAATGTCATGCGGCGCGGGGTTGCCGTCCATGATGTACTCGCCCTTGGAGATGTAGTCGCCCTCCTGGACCGGGATGTGCTTGCCCTTCGGCACCATGTATTCGACGGGCTCCAAGCCATCTTCGTTCGGATCGATGGTGATCCGGCGCTTGTTCTTGAAGTCCTTGCCGAAGCGCACATAGCCCGAGATTTCCGCGATGATCGCGTGATCCTTCGGACGGCGCGCCTCGAAGAGTTCGGCCACACGCGGCAGACCACCGGTGATGTCCTTCGTCTTCGCACCCTCGCGCGGAATACGTGCAAGCACGTCGCCGGCGCGGACATCCTGACCATCCTCGACCGAGAGGATCGCGTCCACCGACATCGCATGGGTCTCGGGGTTGCCGTTGTCGAGCCGCACGGGTTCGCCGGTGAGCGGATCCATCACGATGATCTCGGGCTTGAGCTCGTTGCCCTTCGGGGCCGCGCGCCAGTCCGACACGATCTTCTGGCTGATGCCCGTCGCATCGTCGGTGTCTTCGCGGACGGAGATGCCCGCGGTGAGATCGACGAACTTCGCGACGCCGGCCTTTTCGGCGATGATCGGCAGCGTGTAGGGATCCCATTCGGCGAGCTTGTCGCCGCGCGCGATCATTGCGCCGTCCTTCTGCAGCAGTTTCGTGCCGTAGCCGAGCTTGTGCAGCGCGCGCTCCACGCCATTCTCGTCGAGGATGGCGATCTCCATGTTGCGCGCCATGACGATCTGCTCGCCGTCGGCGTTGGTCAGGAGGTTCGGATTGCGCACAGTGAGCCGGCCGCCATGGGCAGCTTCGAGGAACGACTGCGAGCCGCCCTGCGCGATGCCGCCGATGTGGAACGTACGCATCGTGAGCTGCGTGCCCGGCTCGCCGATCGACTGCGCCGCGATGATGCCCACGGCCTCGCCCGGGTTCACCTTGGTGCCGCGGGCCAGATCGCGCCCGTAGCACTGGGCGCAGATGCCGTCATCGGCCTCGCAGGTCAGCGGCGAACGGATCTGCATCTCGAGCACGCCCGAGGTTTCGATCATGTCGGCCGCACGCTCGTCGATCAGGTCGCCTTCATGGAAGATCACCTGCTGCGTCTTCGGATCGAGCACGTCCTCCGCGGCCACGCGGCCGAGGATCCGTTCCGCGAGCGAAGAGACGACCTCGCCGTCCGCGATCGCCGCGCGGGCGGTGATAGACTTGTCGGTGCCGCAATCGTCGATCTTGACGATGCAGTCCTGCGCCACGTCCACCAGACGGCGGGTGAGATACCCCGAGTTCGCCGTCTTGAGCGCGGTATCGGCCAGACCCTTCCGGGCGCCGTGGGTCGAGTTGAAGTACTCGAGCACGGTCAGGCCTTCCTTGAAGTTCGCGACGATCGGCGTCTCGATGATCTCGCCCGAAGGCTTGGCCATCAGGCCGCGCATGCCGCCGAGCTGCTTCATCTGGGCAGGCGAACCACGTGCCCCGGAGTGGGACATCATGTAGACCGAGTTGGGCTCGAGCTCGCGGCCCGCATCATCCACGCGCACGGCCGAGATCTCGGCCATCATCGCGGTTGCGACCTCGTCCGAGCAGCGCGACCAGGCGTCGACAACCTTGTTGTACTTCTCGCCCTGGGTGATGAGCCCGTCCATGTACTGCTGCTCGAATTCCTTCACCTGATCGCGGGTGTTGTTCACGATCGTCCACTTCGATTCCGGAATGACCATGTCATCCTTGCCGAAGGAGATGCCGGCCTTGAAGGCCTCGGTGAAGCCGAGCGACATGATCCGGTCGCAGAAGATCACGCTCTCCTTCTGACCGCAGTGGCGGTAGACGGTATCGATGACCTCGCCGACTTCCTTCTTGCGCAGGAGCCGGTTCGCGATGTCGAAGGGCGTCTTGAAGTTCTTCGGCAGCAGCGCGCCGATCCGGAGACGGCCGGGCGTCGTCTCGAAGCGCTTCAGGACGAAGTTGCCCTCATCGTCGATCTGCTCGATGCGGGCGGTGATCTTCGAGTGCAGGTTCACGACGCCGGCGTGCAGCGCGTGATCCACTTCCTCGATCGAGCTGAAGACCATGCCCTCGCCGGGCTGCCCTTCGCGCATGATCGAGAGATAGTAGAGCCCGAGAATCATGTCCTGCGACGGCACGATGATCGGCTTGCCGTTGGCGGGCGAAAGCACGTTGTTCGTGGACATCATCAGGACGCGGGCTTCGAGCTGCGCCTCGAGCGAGAGCGGCACGTGCACGGCCATCTGGTCGCCGTCGAAGTCGGCGTTGAAGGCCGAGCAGACGAGCGGGTGCAGCTGGATCGCCTTGCCCTCGATCAGCACCGGCTCGAACGCCTGGATGCCGAGGCGGTGGAGCGTCGGCGCGCGGTTCAGGAGCACCGGATGCTCGCGGATCACCTCGTCGAGGATGTCCCAGACCTCTGGACGCTCCTTCTCCACGAGCTTCTTCGCCTGCTTGACGGTCGAGGAGAGGCCCTTCGCGTCGAGCCGCGAGTAGATGAACGGCTTGAAGAGCTCGAGCGCCATCTTCTTCGGCAACCCGCACTGGTGGAGCTTCAGCTCCGGACCGGTCACGATCACCGAACGGCCGGAGAAGTCGACGCGCTTGCCGAGCAGGTTCTGCCGGAAGCGGCCCTGCTTGCCCTTGAGCATGTCGGAGAGCGACTTCAGCGGGCGCTTGTTGGTGCCCGTGATGACGCGGCCCCGGCGGCCGTTGTCGAAGAGCGCATCGACCGATTCCTGCAGCATCCGCTTTTCGTTGCGGATGATGATGTCAGGCGCGCGCAGTTCCAGAAGCCGCTTCAGACGGTTGTTCCGGTTGATGACACGACGGTAGAGGTCGTTGAGGTCCGAGGTCGCGAAGCGGCCGCCGTCGAGCGGCACCAGCGGGCGCAGTTCGGGCGGGATGACCGGTATCACGGTCATGATCATCCACTCGGGCCGGTTACCGCTTTCGCGGAAGCTCTCGACGAGCTTCAGCCGCTTGATGATCTTCTTGGGCTTCAGCTCGCCGGTGGCCTCGGCGAGATCGGCACGCAGCTGCTCGGCCTCGGCATCGAGGTCGATGGCGGCCAGCATCTCGCGGATCGCCTCGGCGCCGATCCCGGCCCGGAAGGCGTCCTCGCCATACTGGTCCTGCGCATCAAGGAACTCCTCCTCGGTCATGAGCTGACCGTGGGTGAGGTCCGTGAGGCCCGGTTCGATGACGACATACTGCTCGAAGTAGAGGATGCGCTCGAGATCGCGCAGCGTCATGTCGAGCATCAGGCCGATGCGGGAGGGCAGCGACTTCAGGAACCAGATGTGCGCGACGGGCGAGGCCAGTTCGATGTGACCCATCCGCTCGCGGCGCACCTTCTGGAGCGTCACTTCCACGCCGCACTTCTCGCAGACGACGCCGCGGTACTTCATGCGCTTGTACTTGCCGCACAGGCACTCGTAGTCCTTGATCGGACCGAAGATACGCGCGCAGAAGAGACCGTCACGCTCGGGCTTGAACGTGCGGTAGTTGATGGTCTCTGGCTTCTTGATCTCGCCATAGGACCACGAGAGAATCCGTTCCGGGCTCGCGAGACCGATCTTGATCTCGTCGAAGGTGCGCATCGGCTGGACCGGATTGAACGGGTTGGTGATTTCCTGGTTCATGTAAATGACCTCAATCGCGTTTCAGGGAAGGGAGGGCGCGGGGCGCCCTCACTCCACTTCCGAGTCCAGGAGCTCGATGTTCAGACCGAGCGAACGGATCTCCTTGACGAGAACGTTGAACGATTCCGGCACGCCGGCCTCGAAGTTGTCCTCGCCCTTGACGATCGACTCATAGACCTTGGTCCGGCCGGCAACGTCGTCGGATTTTACGGTGAGCATTTCCTGCAACGTATAGGCTGCACCGTAGGCTTCAAGGGCCCAGACCTCCATTTCCCCGAAGCGCTGGCCGCCGAACTGGGCCTTGCCGCCCAGCGGCTGCTGGGTAACGAGGCTGTAGGGGCCGGTGCTCCGCGCGTGGATCTTGTCGTCCACGAGGTGGTGCAGCTTGAGGAGATACTTCACGCCGACCGTGACGGGCCGTGCGAACTGCTCGCCGGTGCGGCCGTCGAAGACGATGGACTGACCGGAGGTGTCGAAGCCCGCGCGCTGGAGCGCGTCGTTCACATCCGCTTCCTTCGCGCCGTCGAAGACCGGCGTCGCGATCGGAACGCCCGCCGTGACGTTGCCCGCCGCCTCGAGGAACTCGTCGCTGCTCATCTCGGCGAGGACATCGTTGTAGATCTCCTCCCCATAGGCGATCTTCATCGCCTCCTTGAGCGGCGTCATGTCCCCGGTGCGGCGATACTCGCCGAGGCTCGCATTGATCGCGTTGCCGAGGCCGCGCGCGGCCCAGCCCATGTGGGTCTCGAGGATCTGTCCGACGTTCATGCGGCTCGGCACGCCGAGCGGGTTCAGCACGATGTCGACGGGCGTGCCATCCGCGAGGAACGGCATGTCCTCCTCGGGCACCACGCGGGATACGACACCCTTGTTGCCGTGACGGCCGGCCATCTTGTCGCCCGGCTGAAGCTTGCGCTTCACCGCGATGAAGACCTTGACCATCTTCATCACGCCCGGGGGCAGGTCGTCGCCGCGGCGCACCTTCTCGACCTTGTCCTCGAAGCGGCGGTCGAGCGCCTTCTTCTGGACGTCGAACTGCTGGTGCAGCGCTTCCTGCGCCTGGGCATCGGCATCGTCGCCGAGGGCGAGCTGCCACCACTGGCCGCGCGAGAGCGTGCCGAGCAGCTCCTCGGTGATTTCCGAACCGGCCTTGACGCCCTTCGGGCCCTTCACGGCAGTCTTGCCGAGCAGCAGATCCTTGAGGCGGGCGTAGATGTTGCGCTCGAGGATGACGAGCTCGTCGTCCCGGTCACGGGAGAGGCGCTCGACCTCCTCGCGCTCGATCTGCAGCGCACGTTCGTCCTTGTCCACACCATGACGGTTGAAGACGCGGACCTCGACCACGGTGCCGTAATCCCCCGGCGGCAGGCGCAGGGAGGTGTCACGCACATCCGAAGCCTTCTCGCCGAAGATCGCGCGGAGGAGCTTTTCTTCCGGCGTCATCGGGCTTTCGCCCTTGGGCGTGATCTTGCCCACGAGGATGTCGCCCGGGCCCACTTCGGCACCGATATAGACGATGCCTGCCTCGTCGAGATTGCGGAGCGCTTCCTCGCCGACGTTCGGGATGTCGCGGGTGATTTCCTCAGGCCCGAGCTTCGTGTCGCGGGCGGCAACTTCGAATTCCTCGATATGGATCGAGGTGAAGACGTCGTCCTTCACGATGCGCTCGGAGATGAGGATCGAGTCCTCGTAGTTGTAGCCGTTCCACGGCATGAAGGCGACGAGCACGTTCTTGCCGAGCGCGAGCTCGCCGAGATCCGTGGACGGGCCGTCGGCGATGAACTCGCCCTTGCGCACGATGTCACCCACCTTCACCAGCGGACGCTGGTTGATGCAGGTGTTCTGGTTCGAGCGCTGGAACTTCCGCAGCCGGTAGATGTCGACGCCCGGATCGCCCGGCGCCACGTCTTCCGTTGCGCGGATCACGATACGCATCGCGTCGACCTGGTCGATGATGCCCGCACGCCGCGCGGTGATCGCAGCCCCGGAATCGCGCGCCACGATCTGCTCGATGCCGGTGCCCACGTAAGGCGCATCGGCACGGAGAAGCGGCACGGCCTGACGCTGCATGTTCGAGCCCATGAGGGCGCGGTTCGCGTCGTCGTTCTCGAGGAACGGGATGAGCGAGGCCGCAACCGAAACGAGCTGCTTCGGCGAGACGTCGATCAGATCCACGTTCGCCGGCGGGTTCAGCATGAAGTCGCCGGCCTTGCGGGTCGAGACGAGATCGTTCTTGAACCGGCCTTCCTCATCGAGGTTGGCGTTCGCCTGGGCAACCGTGTGGCGCATTTCCTCGGTCGCCGACATGTAGATGACCTCGTCGGTCACCTTGCTGTCGATGACGCGACGGTAGGGCGTCTCGATGAAGCCGTACTTGTTCACCCGGGCAAACGAGGCCAGCGAGTTGATGAGACCGATGTTCGGGCCTTCCGGCGTCTCGATCGGGCACATGCGGCCGTAATGGGTCGGATGGACGTCACGGACCTCGAAGCCCGCACGCTCGCGGGTGAGACCGCCCGGCCCGAGCGCCGAGAGACGCCGCTTGTGCGTGACCTCGGAGAGCGGGTTGGTCTGGTCCATGAACTGCGAGAGCTGCGAGGAGCCGAAGAATTCGCGCACCGCCGCCGCCGCCGGCTTCGCGTTGATGAGATCCTGCGGCATGACCGTGTCGATCTCGACCGAGCTCATGCGCTCGCGGATCGCCCGCTCCATCCGCAGGAGGCCGACGCGATACTGGTTCTCCATGAGCTCGCCCACCGAGCGCACGCGCCGGTTGCCGAGATGGTCGATGTCGTCGATCTCGCCGCGGCCGTCGCGCAGGTCGACCAGCGCCTTGATGCAGGCGATGATGTCCGCGTTGCGGAGCGTGCGCATGGTGTCGGGCGCGTCGAGGTCGAGGCGCATGTTCATCTTCACACGGCCGACCGCGGAGAGGTCATAGCGCTCGCTGTCGAAGAACAGCGACTGGAACATCGTGTCGGCGGCGTCGAGGGTCGGCGGCTCGCCGGGGCGCATCACGCGGTAGATGTCCATGAGCGCCTGTTCGCGGTTCATGTTCTTGTCGACCGCGAGGGTGTTGCGGATGTAGGCCCCGACGGTGATGTTGTCGATGTCGAGCGTCGGGATCTCGGTGATGCCGTTGTCGATCAGGGTCTTGAGCGTGCCGCCGTTGATGTCGCCGGTCTTGGAATCGATCTCCCAGGTGAGCTCGTCACCCGCCTCGACCCAGATCTCGCCGGTGTCCTCGTTGATGATGTCCTTGGCCGAGAAACGGCCGATGACGGCATCGAAGGGAACGAGGATCTCGGTGACGTTCGATTCGTCCACCCACTGCTTGACCATGCGCGGGGTGATCTTCTTGCCCGCCGGCGCGATCACCTCGCCATCGGCTGCATTGACGATGTCATAGGCCGGCTTGGTGCCGCGAATGCGGTCGGGGAAGAACTTCGTCGCCCAGCTGTTGCCTTCCTTCCGGTAGGTCACAGTGTCGTAATAGGCGTCGCAGATGCCTTCCTGATCGAGTCCGAGCGAATAGAGCAGGGTCGTCACCGGAAGCTTCCGGCGCCGGTCGATGCGGGCGTAGACGATGTCCTTGGCATCGAATTCGAAATCGAGCCAGGAGCCGCGGTAGGGGATGATGCGCGAGGTGAAGAGCAGCTTGCCCGAGGAATGGGTCTTGCCGCGGTCATGGTCGAAGAACACGCCGGGGGAGCGGTGCATCTGGCTCACGATCACCCGCTCGGTGCCGTTCACGATGAACGTCCCGTTCGGCGTCATGAGGGGCATGTCGCCCATGTAGACGTCCTGTTCCTTGATGTCCTTGACCGAACGCGCGCCGGTTTCCTCGTCGACCTCGAAGACGATCAGGCGCAGGGTGACCTTCAACGGCGCGGCATAGGTCATGTCGCGCTGCATGCATTCGTCGACGTCGTATTTCGGCGCCTCGAGCTCGTACTTCACGAATTCGAGTACAGCAGTCTCGTTGAAGTCCTTGATCGGAAACACGGACTGGAAAACGCCCTTCAGACCCTCGCCGTCAAGCGGCAGGGGCTCGTCACCGGACTTGAGGAACAGATCGTAACTGGATTTCTGAACTTCGATGAGATTCGGCATTTCCGCGACTTCGCGGATCTTGCCATAGAATTTACGAATGCGCTTGTGACCGGAATGCCTCAGAGCCATGCTCAACCTCTCGTTTGCACGCGAACCACCCGGCGGGGAACGGGGGTTCGGCTTTGCCGGACGCTGGGATCCAATGCCTGTGTGACTTCCCACATCACACGCCCGGATCACCAAGTTATGCGTCTTTGGAAAGATCCGGCCCGCGGGCCCTTCCAGAGACGCATTGAACTGGAGCCGCACGCCGTGCGGCCCCAGCCCAAACTGTTAACGCAACCTTAAGTTGCGTTCAATCACTTAACCTCGACTTCCGCACCAGCGGCTTCGAGCTTCTTCTTGATTTCCTCGGCTTCGTCCTTGGAGACGGCTTCCTTGACGGCCTTGCCGCCCGCCTCGACGAGTTCCTTGGCTTCCTTGAGGCCCAGGCCGGTGATGGCGCGGACTTCCTTGATGACGTTGATCTTCTGGGCGCCAGCGGCCTTCAGGATCACGTCGAACTCGGTCTTTTCCTCTTCGGCAGCGGCGGCTTCGCCGGCAGCCGGGCCAGCAGCCATCATGACAGCGCCGCCAGCAGCGGGCTCGATGCCATACTCGTCCTTGAGGATGTTCTTCAGTTCAGCCGCTTCGAGGAGGGTCAGCCCCACGATTTCTTCGGCGAGTTTCTTGAGGTCAGCCATTTGTTTCGTTCCAATCAGGTATCAGGTTTGTGTTGTCCGGCGTCATGCGGGTGTCTTGCACGTCTCCGGCCATCCATTGCTTCGCGTTCAAGCCGCCTCACGCTCTTCAAGCGTCTTGAGGATACCCGCGATATTCGCGGCAGGCGCGCCAATCGCCGAAGCGATGTTCGCGGCGGGTGCCCCGATGCAAGCCACGACGGAAGCGATGAGCTCCTCGCGCGACGGCATTTCGGACACGGCCTTGACACCGGCTTCGTCGAGCGGTGTGCCACCCATTGCACCCCCGAGGACAACAAGCTTCTTGTTGTCCTTGGTGAAGGCCTGCACGGCTTTCGCCGCTGCGACCGGGTCCTCTGAATAGGCGAGCACCGTCATGCCCGTAAGCAGGTCGCCCATCTTTTCAGACGGGGTGCCCTGCAGGGCGATCTTGGCGAGCTTGTTCTTGGCAACGCGAACCGAACCGCCGGCATTCTTCAGCTGAAGCCGGAATTCGGTCATTTCCGCAACGGAAAGGCCTTCGTAGTGCGCGACCACGACGACACCAGAGTCCGTGAAGATCTGGCCGAGTTCCGCGACCACAGCTTCTTTCTGGGCTCTATCCACAGTGTTGCTCCAAGTTTGGCTTCCGGGGTCACCCCCTTCGGCCGGCTCGTTTTCGCGGGCGCGGAGCCTTGCAGCCCCTGTCCCGCGTCTCGGGTCCTTAACTCCGGGTCCCGCCAAGACGCCCGGGGACGAACCCCGCACCGATCCTGATCGTTCCCCGTCTCAGGCAGGAATTACCGGGCGTCCGGATCTCTCCTTCGGCCCAACCCACCGTCTCGGACAGTCGGGCGAGAGGAGGCCCCCCGCCCGGAACATCCCCGGCGCCCGCCGGGGAATCTCGTTATTCCGCGACCGCGTTCGCGACGCTGACCGTCACGCCCGGACCCATGGTCGAAGACAGCGCGATCTTCTTCACATAGGTGCCCTTGGCGCCCGCCGGCTTGGCCTTGTTCACCGCGTTCACGAAGGCCTTGACGTTCTCGACCAGCTTGCCCTCGTCGAACGAGGTCTTGCCGATGCCGCCGTGGATCACGCCGGCCTTCTCGACCTTGAACTGCACTTCGCCGCCCTTGGCCGCCTGCACCGCAGTCGCGACATCCATCGTCACCGTGCCGACCTTCGGGTTCGGCATCAGGTTGCGCGGGCCGAGGATCTTGCCCAGCCGGCCGACGATCGGCATCATGTCCGGCGTCGCGATGCAGCGGTCGAACTCAATCTTGCCGCCCTGGATGGTTTCCATCAGGTCTTCGGCGCCGACGATGTCCGCACCCGCGGCCTGGGCTTCCTCAGCCTTGGCACCGCGCGCAAACACGGCGACGCGAACGGTCTTGCCCGTGCCGTTCGGCAGGGCGACGACGCCGCGCACCATCTGGTCGGCATGACGCGGATCGACGCCGAGGTTCATCGCGATCTCGAGCGTCTCGTCGAACTTCGCCGAGGCATTCGCCTTGACGAGCGCAACGGCCTCCTCGACGGAAAGGTCGGTCTTGCCTTCGAACGCGGCCCGAGCGGCCTTCAGTCTCTTTGCAATCTTTGCCATCAGCCTAGCCCTTCACCTCGATGCCCATCGAGCGAGCGGAGCCGGCGATGATCTGCATCGCGGCCTCGATGTCGTTCGCGTTCAGATCCTTCATCTTCGCTTCCGCGATTTCCCGGACCTGCTTGATCGTCACCGAACCGGCCGACGCCTTGCCGGGGGTCTTCGACCCGGACTTGAGCTTGGCCGCCTTCTTCAGAAGGAAGGACGCCGGCGGTGTCTTCACTTCCATGGAGAAGGATTTGTCGGTATAATAGGTGATGATCACCGGCGTCGGGCTGCCCGGCTCCATCTCCTGCGTGCGGGCGTTGAACGCCTTGCAGAATTCCATGATGTTGATCCCGCGCTGACCCAGTGCGGGGCCGACGGGCGGCGACGGGTTTGCCTTTCCGGCGGGCACCTGCAGCTTGAGCTGCCCGGCTACTTTCTTGGCCATCGGGCCTTCCTTTCTCTCCTGCACCGGGGGACGCGTCCGCCCGGGCGTTCACCTGGATGTGGTCCGGTCCGGACGGCGCGCCGTCCTCGCCTCCCACGAAGCGCCCGTTTCCTTGCGGTCACGGGCCGCTCTGGCGGCAGAGCACGATCAGGACGGTTTGGCTTGCGCCACCTTTCCCGACCGCGCAACCTGCCTCACGAGGCCTTGGCGACCTGCGTGAATTCCAGCTCGACCGGGGTCGCCCGGCCGAAGATCGATACCGACACCTTGAGCCGGCTGTTGGGCTGGTCGACTTCCTCGACGAGCCCGGAAAATCCTTCGAACGGACCGTCGGTCACGTTCACCTGTTCGCCGGTCTGATAGGTGATGATGGAACGCGGGCGTTCCATGCCTTCCTCGACGCGGTTCACGATGCGGGCAACCTCGGCGTCGCGCATCGGCGTCGGCTTGCCCTGGGGGCCCAGGAAGCCGGAGACGCGGTTGATCGAGTTCACCAGATGGTAGGCACGGTCGGTCATTTCCATGCGCACGAGCACATAGCCCGGCATGAAACGCTTCTCGGTCTGGACCTTCTTGCCGCGGCGGATCTCGATCACTTCTTCCGTCGGCACGAGTACTTCGGAGATCTCGTCCTGAAGCTCCTGCTGCTCAACCGCTTCGCGAATCGCTTCGGCGACCTTCTTTTCGAAGTTCGAGAGAACGCTCACCGAATACCAGCGCATCGCCATCTGTTCGTTACCCCAGTTCGGAACGGTGCGGCCCGTCCCCTTTGTTTTGGTCCGCGCAGCCCGCGCGAAATTGCAAGAGGCGCGCAACCGAATCGATGCACGCCCGAGCACGTCCAAGAGGCGGTGCCATACCGCCGGTTGACGCCGGGATCAAGAGGCGAGGCTGAGAATTGTCTCCAACCCGAAGCGTACGCCCAGATCGACCAGGAAGAAGAAGACCGCAAAGAGCGAGGCCATGATGAGGACCATCATCGTCGTCAGACCCACCTCGCGGCGGTTCGGCCAAACGACCTTGGCAGCCTCCGCCCGGACCTGCTGGGCGAACTGGAATGGATTGGTCTTGGCCATCGAGCTCTCCGTGGATTGGCATGCTGGCAGGGGCGATAGGACTCGAACCTACGACCCTCGGTTTTGGAGACCGATGCTCTACCAACTGAGCTACACCCCTAAGGTGCCGGCATGCAGGGGCTCAGATACGTTGCCTTGGCGGCCGATGCAAGAGCTAGAACGCATTCAGGAGCGGCGAAAAAGATCGCGAAGTCCATTTCTTGCAGCCGGCTGCGCCGGTTCGGGTAGTCCCGCGCCGGGAGGAAGCGGGGCAGGGCCGTCTTCGGAGAGAATCGCGACCGTGCTGTCTTCCAGCAAGAGGCAGGTGAGCAGGTTGCTCGCATAGGCTCCGGTGTCGATCGCGATCCGGTTCGGGTGATGCTCGGGCGTCTCGACGATCGTGTGACCATGAACGACCTTGACGCCGAAGTCGCGGGTCGAGGAGAGGAACGGCTCGCGGATCCAGATCAGGTCCTCGCGGAGCTGGCGGTCAAGCCGCACGCCCGGTCGGATGCCGGCATGGACGAAGAGATAGCTGCCGATCTGCTGCTGCAGGTCGCAGCCGTCGAGAAAGGCCATGTGCTCCGCCGGAAACGCCGCGCGGAAGGCCTCCATCGTCGCCGTCGGGTCGTGCTCGCTCGCGTCCGGCACGCCGTAGGAGGCGAGGGTGGTGTTCCCGCCCATCCGCGGATTGAGCCAGTGGATGCTGCGGTCATACCACTCCGGGTCGCGGAAATATTCCTCGATGTAGCTGTCGTGGTTGCCGAGGATGAAGGTCGCAGGCATCTCCGAGGCCTGCACCGCGATCAGCGTCTCGATCACGCCGCGGCTGTCGGGGCCGCGGTCGACATAATCGCCGAGGAAGATGAGGCGCGGGGCCGGATGCGGCCGCGCGGCCAGATCTCCGCGGATCCGGGCGAGCATCGCGGACAAAAGATCGCTCCGTCCATGGATGTCGCCGATTGCATAGAGCCGCTGGCCATCGGTCGTCGCGGTCATGTCGTGGGGTCCGCCGGTTTCGGGTGTGCTGCTGTCGGTCATGCCTCTTTCTATTTCCGAGCGATGCGGGCTTGTCCAGTGGCGCTCTCGGCGACGGGAACGGGCCGGCCCCCGAAGGAGACCGGCCCGCAGAGATGCATCGCAAAGGACCGGGCGCCCCTGTCGGGGCGCCCCGCCCTCTTACTTGATGATTTTGGAGACGACGCCTGCGCCGACGGTGCGGCCGCCTTCACGGATGGCGAAGCGGAGCTTTTCTTCCATGGCGATGGGGGCGATGAGTTCGACGTTGAACTTCAGGTTGTCGCCCGGCATCACCATTTCGGTGCCTTCCGGCAGTTCCACGGTTCCGGTCACGTCGGTGGTGCGGAAGTAGAACTGCGGGCGGTAGTTGGCGAAGAACGGGGTGTGCCGTCCGCCTTCTTCCTTGGTGAGGATGTAGGCTTCCGCCTCGAAGTTGGTGTGCGGGGTGACCGAGCCGGGCTTGGAGAGCACCTGGCCGCGCTCGATGCCTTCACGCTCGACGCCGCGCAGCAGGAGGCCGACGTTGTCGCCCGCCTGGCCCTGGTCGAGCAGCTTGCGGAACATCTCGACACCGGTGCAGGTGGTCTTCTTCGACGGACGGATGCCGACGATCTCGATTTCGTCGCCCACCTTCACGATGCCGCGCTCGATGCGGCCCGTCGCCACGGTGCCGCGGCCGGAGATCGAGAACACGTCCTCGACCGGCATCAGGAAGGGCTGGTCCACCGGACGCTCGGGCGTCGGGATGTATTCGTCGACCGCCGCCATCAGTTCGCGGATCTTGTTCTCGCCGATTTCCGGATCACGGCCTTCCATCGCCGCCAGCGCGGAGCCCGCGATGATCGGGATGTCGTCGCCCGGGAACTCGTAGGAGGTCAGAAGCTCGCGCACTTCCATCTCGACGAGCTCGAGAAGCTCCTCGTCATCGACCTGGTCGACCTTGTTGAGGAACACCACCATCGCCGGAACACCGACCTGCTTGGCCAGCAGGATGTGCTCGCGGGTCTGCGGCATCGGGCCATCGGCCGCGTTCACCACCAGGATCGCGCCGTCCATCTGCGCCGCGCCCGTGATCATGTTCTTCACGTAGTCCGCGTGGCCGGGGCAGTCGACGTGGGCGTAGTGACGCGCGTCCGTCTCATACTCCACATGCGCCGTCGAGATCGTGATCCCGCGCGCCTTTTCCTCGGGGGCCGCGTCGATCTGGTCATACGCCTTGAAGTCACCGAAATACTTCGTGATCGCCGCCGTCAGCGTCGTCTTGCCGTGGTCAACGTGGCCGATCGTGCCGATGTTAACATGCGGCTTCGTGCGCTCAAACTTTGCCTTCGCCATGGTCCCTTTTCCTAAGGTCTGCGGGGGATGCGTCTCGGCGCCCCGGTTGAGTGCGCGCTCGCATAGTTGCAATCGCCTGAAAAGGCAAGACTGCTCGACGGCGCTGCCGGGCGCGCGGGAAGATATGATCGCCTGCGCAGCGATTTCAAGCCTCTCATGCGCGGGGGTATGCTCTGCCTGACACCAGATGCCTCACTATATATCTCTCCCGCTCCCTGCTGCGCTGCACATGCGTATGGTGTAGTAGGGCGCGCCCCGAATTCGGGAACGCTGCCCCGGCGCGGAGAGCCGCCCCGATTCCGGCCATGGCGTCCCGGGCACGGGAGCGGATGTGGCGGCGGCTGGTCGGGCGCCGGGAGGCGCGCCCGGATTCCCGCTTCCGTTTCAGAGGCTTGGCCGGAACCGGGCTTTTGTCCTCTTTCCGGGCGGTAATCGGTTGACAATGATTCCGTCTGCGCCTAGTTTCCGCCCGCTCTGGAAGGGGGTATGCCCTTTCAACTTGAAGCCACAATTGGGCGGTCATGACTCGGGTTCACAACCCCAGTCCTCTGGAATTTCGCCGCGACGGGTCCGAAGGCGGAGCCGGCCGCGGTACTTTTGGCATTGTGCGCAACTGCGTGCGATGCCGTTGACATATGAACGGTGTAGACGGGGTTGATACTCGAATGCCAACGATCCAGCAGCTGATCCGCCATCCGCGGCAGCCGAAAGTGAAGCGCCAGAAGTCGATGCATCTGCAGGCCTGCCCTCAGAAGCGCGGCGTCTGCACGCGCGTCTATACGACCACGCCGAAAAAGCCGAACTCGGCCATGCGTAAGGTCGCCAAGGTGCGGCTGACGAATGGTTTCGAGGTCATCAGCTATATCCCGGGTGAGAGCCACAACCTTCAGGAACATTCGGTTGTCCTGATTCGCGGCGGCCGCGTGAAGGACCTTCCGGGTGTGCGCTATCACATCCTGCGCGGCGTGCTCGATACCCAGGGCGTGAAGAACCGCAAACAGCGCCGCTCGAAGTACGGCGCGAAGCGTCCGAAATAAGGAGAGCGAGAGATGTCGCGACGTCACAGCGCAGAGAAGCGCGAGATCCTGCCGGACGCCAAATATGGCGACCGCGTGCTCTCGAAGTTCATGAACAACCTGATGTACGACGGCAAGAAGTCTGCCGCCGAAGGCATCGTCTATGGCGCGCTTGACCGCGTCGAGCAGAAGCTGCGCCGCGCGCCGGTGGAAGTGTTCCACGAAGCGCTCGACAACGTGAAGCCCTCGGTCGAGGTCCGCTCCCGCCGCGTCGGCGGTGCGACCTACCAGGTGCCGGTCGAAGTGCGCCCCGAGCGCCGCGAGGCCCTGGCGATCCGCTGGCTCATCAAGGCGAGCCGCGCCCGCAACGAGCACACGATGGAAGAGCGCCTCGCCGGCGAGCTCCTCGACGCCGCGAACTCCCGTGGCGCGGCCGTGAAGAAGCGCGAAGACACCCACAAGATGGCCGATGCCAACAAGGCATTCAGCCACTACCGCTGGTAACCAGAGAGATTCAGGAGCCCCACGATGGCCCGCGACTATCCCCTCGAAAGATACCGCAATTTCGGGATCATGGCGCATATTGACGCCGGCAAGACCACCACGACCGAGCGGATCCTGTTCTACACCGGCAAGTCGCACAAGCTTGGCGAAGTGCACGACGGTGCTGCGACCATGGACTGGATGGAGCAGGAGCAGGAGCGGGGCATCACCATCACCTCGGCTGCGACGACCACCTTCTGGGAGCGCACCGAAGACGGCAAGACTCCGGACAGCCAGAAGCACCGCTTCAACATCATCGACACCCCCGGCCACGTTGACTTCACCATCGAAGTCGAGCGTTCGCTTGCCGTGCTCGACGGTGCCGTCTGCGTGCTCGACGCCAATGCCGGTGTTGAGCCCCAGACCGAAACCGTGTGGCGCCAGGCCGACCGCTACAAGGTGCCGCGCATCGTGTTCGTCAACAAGATGGACAAGATCGGTGCGGACTTCTTCAACTGCGTCCACATGATCAAGGACCGGACCGGCGCGATCCCGTGCCCGATCCAGCTCCCGATCGGTGCCGAAAACGAGCTTGCGGGCCACATCGACCTCATCACCATGGAAGAATGGGTGTGGGAAGGTGAGGATCTGGGCGCGACCTGGGCGCATCACCCGATCCGTCCCGAGCTGGCCGACAAGGCCGCCGAGATGCGGGCCGAGATGATCGAGATCGCCGTCGAGATGGACGACGACGTGATGGAGGCCTACCTCGAAGGCGAGGAGCCCGATGTCCCCACGCTGCGCCGTCTGATCCGCAAGGGCACGCTCGAGATGAAGTTCGTGCCCGTCCTTTGCGGCTCGGCGTTCAAGAACAAGGGCGTGCAGCCGATGCTGAACGCCGTGATCGACTTCCTGCCGAGCCCGCTCGACGTGCCCGCCTACATGGGCTTCCTGCCGGGCGACGAGGAAGAAGTGCGTAACATCGCCCGCTCGGCGGACGATAACCAGCCCTTCTCGGCGCTGGCCTTCAAGATCATGAACGACCCGTTCGTCGGTTCGCTCACCTTCACCCGCATCTACTCGGGCATGATCAAGAAGGGCGATCAGCTCCTGAACTCGACCAAGGGCAAGGCCGAGCGCGTCGGGCGCATGATGATGATGCACTCGAACAACCGCGAAGAGATCGATGAAGCCTTTGCCGGCGACATCATCGCGCTTGCCGGTCTGAAGGACACCACGACGGGCGACACGATTTGCGACAAGGCAAAGCCGGTCGTGCTCGAAACGATGACCTTCCCCGATCCGGTGATCGAGATCGCCATCGAGCCGAAGACCAAGAACGACCAGGAAAAGATGTCGCAGGGCCTGCAGCGCCTCGCGGCAGAAGACCCGTCGTTCCGCGTCGAGACCGACATCGAAAGCGGTCAGACGATCATGAAGGGGATGGGCGAGCTTCACCTCGACATTCTCGTCGATCGCCTGAAGCGCGAGTTCAAGGTCGAGGCCAACATCGGCGCGCCGCAGGTTGCCTATCGTGAAACGATCAGCAAGCAGGCCGAAATCGACTACACGCACAAGAAGCAGTCCGGCGGTTCGGGCCAGTTCGCCCGCGTCAAGCTCGTCATCACCCCGACCGAGCCCGGCGAAGGCTACAGCTTCGAGAGCAAGATCGTCGGCGGCTCGGTTCCGAAGGAATACATCCCCGGCGTCGAGAAGGGCATCCAGTCCGTCATGGATTCGGGTCCGCTCGCGGGCTTCCCGGTCATCGACTTCAAGGTCGCGCTGATCGACGGTGCGTTCCACGACGTCGACTCGAGCGTTCTCGCCTTCGAGATCGCGGCGCGTGCGGCAATGCGTGAAGGCCTCAAGAAGGCCGGCGCGAAGCTGCTCGAGCCGGTGATGAAGGTCGAGGTCGTGACGCCCGAGGATTACACCGGCGGCATCATCGGTGACCTCACCAGCCGCCGTGGCCAGGTCCAGGGCCAGGACACCCGCGGCAACGCGATCGCGATCGCCGCGATGGTCCCGCTTGCGAACATGTTCGGCTACATCAACACGCTGCGCTCGATGTCCTCGGGCCGTGCGCAGTTCACGATGCAGTTCGACCACTACGAAGCGGTGCCGCAGAACATTTCGGATGAGATCCAGGCCAAATACGCCTGAGCAGGAACAAGCGGGCCCCGGGTCCCGGAGAATGAAGGAGAGCCATTATGGCGAAGGCAAAGTTTGAGCGCACGAAGCCGCATGTTAACATCGGCACGATCGGCCACGTTGACCACGGCAAGACGACGCTGACGGCGGCGATCACGAAGTATTTCGGTGACTTCAAGGCGTATGACCAGATCGACGCGGCCCCCGAGGAAAAGGCGCGCGGGATCACGATCTCGACGGCGCATGTGGAGTATGAGACGGACGCGCGTCACTACGCCCACGTCGACTGCCCCGGCCACGCGGACTACGTGAAGAACATGATCACGGGCGCGGCGCAGATGGACGGCGCGATCCTGGTGGT
The DNA here is from genome assembly GCF_043226085.1 of Amaricoccus sp. B4. NCBI lineage: Bacteria > Pseudomonadati > Pseudomonadota > Alphaproteobacteria > Rhodobacterales > Paracoccaceae > Amaricoccus > Amaricoccus sp. B4. Next base: position 1,325,194 of record NZ_CP171225.1, on the reverse strand, counting down.
GAACGCGGCCGATGGCCCGATGCCGCAGACCCGCGAGCACATCCTGCTGGCCAAGCAGGTCGGTGTTCCGGCGATGGTGGTGTTCCTCAACAAGGTCGACCAGGTCGATGACGAGGAGCTTCTCGAGCTCGTCGAGATGGAAGTGCGCGAGCTTCTGACCTCCTACGAGTTCCCGGGCGACGACATCCCGATCATCGCGGGCTCCGCGCTGGCGGCGATGGAAGGCCGTGATCCGGAAATCGGCGAGAACAAGATCCGCGAACTGATGGCGGCGGTCGACGAATACATCCCGACGCCCGAGCGTCCGGTGGACCAGCCCTTCCTGATGCCGGTCGAGGACGTGTTCTCGATCTCCGGCCGCGGCACCGTGGCGACGGGCCGCATCGAGCGCGGCATCGTGAAGGTGGGCGACGAAATCGAGATCGTCGGCATCCGTCCGTCGAAGAAGACCACCTGCACCGGTGTCGAGATGTTCCGCAAGCTGCTCGACCAGGGCCAGGCGGGCGACAACGTCGGCCTCCTGCTGCGCGGCGTCGAGCGTGAAGGCATCGAGCGCGGCCAGGTGCTCTCCAAGCCCGGCTCGGTCACCCCGCACACCAACTTCGAGGCGGAAGCCTACATCCTCACCAAGGAAGAAGGCGGACGGCACACCCCGTTCTTCGCCAACTACCGCCCGCAGTTCTACTTCCGCACCACCGACGTGACCGGAACCGTGGAACTGCCGGAAGGCACCGAAATGGTGATGCCGGGCGACAACCTGAAGTTCAACGTCGAACTCATCGCCCCCATCGCCATGGAAGAAAAGCTCCGCTTCGCCATCCGTGAAGGCGGCCGCACCGTCGGCGCAGGCGTCGTCTCCAAGATCATCAAGTAAGAGGGCGAAAGCCTTCCCCCGCAGCCGGGGCACATGTCCCGGCTGCGCTGTTTCAACCCATGAGCCCAAGAGGCGCCAGACATGCAAGGTCAGAATATCCGCATCCGGCTGAAGGCCTTCGATTACCGGGTGCTCGACGCGAGCACGGCCGAGATTGTGAATACGGCCAAGCGTACCGGCGCGCGGGTGCGCGGTCCGATCCCGCTGCCGAACAAGATCGAGAAATTCACCGTTCTGCGTGGTCCCCACGTGGACAAGAAAAGCCGTGAACAGTTCGAGATCCGCACGCACAAGCGGCTCCTCGACATCGTCGATCCGACCCCCCAGACCGTGGACGCGCTCATGAAGCTCGACCTGGCGGCGGGCGTCGACGTGGAAATCAAGCTCTGAGGTTGCGAGATATGCGTTCCGGAGTTCTAGCCAAGAAGCTGGGTATGACCCGGCTGTTCCTGGAGGATGGTCGGCAGGTTCCCGTCACCGTCCTGCAGATGGAAAATGTTCAGGTCGTCGCGCAGCGCACGGCCGAGAAGGATGGCTATTCGGCCGTTCAGCTCGGTGCGGGCTCCGCGAAGGCGAAGCGGACGAGCCAGGCCATGCGCGGTCATTTCGCGAAGGCCCAGGTCGAACCGAAGCGGAAGCTCGCCGAGTTCCGCGTGAGCCCCGAAAACCTCATCGAGGTCGGTGCCGAGATCACGGCGGACCACTACGTGTCCGGCCAGTTCGTCGACATTGCCGGCACCTCGATCGGTAAGGGCTTTGCGGGCAGCATGAAGCGGCACAACTTCGGCGGTCTGCGCGCCTCGCACGGCGTGTCGATCAGCCACCGCTCCCACGGTTCGACCGGCCAGTGCCAGGACCCCGGCAAGGTGTTCAAGGGCAAGAAGATGGCCGGCCACATGGGGGCCGTGCGCGTCACGACCCAGAACCTTGAGGTCGTCCGCACCGATGCCGAGCGCGGCCTCATCATGGTGAAGGGCGCCGTGCCCGGCTCCAAGGGCGGCTGGGTCACCATCAAGGACGCGGTGAAGAAGGCTGCGCCCAAGGATCTTCCGATGCCGGCCGCGATCCGTGCCGCTGCGCAGGAAGCTCCGGCCGAGGCGCCTGTGGAAGCCCCCGAAGGAGGCGCTGAAGAATGAAGATGGATGTGATCAAGCTGGACGCGAGCCCGGCGGGGTCGATCGAGCTCGACGAGTCCGTCTTCGGGCTTGAGCCCCGCGCGGACATCCTGCACCGCGTCGTCCGCTGGCAGCTCGCAAAGCGCCAGCAGGGCACGCATTCGGTGCTGGGCCGTTCCGACGTCAGCTACTCGACGAAGAAGATCTATCGCCAGAAGGGCACGGGCGGCGCTCGCCACGGCTCGCGCAAGGCGCCGATCTTCCGCAAGGGCGGCACCTACAAGGGGCCGACCCCGCGCAGCCACGCCCATGACCTGACCAAGAAGTTCCGGGCGCTCGGTCTGCGTCACGCGCTCTCGGCCAAGGCCGGGGCAGGGGATCTGGTCGTGATCGAGACGGCGGAGATCGCGGAAGCCAAGACCCGCGTTCTTGCGAAGACCATCGGCGATCTCGGCTGGAAGAAGGTCCTGATCATCGACGGCGCCCAGGTGAACGAGGAGTTCGCCCGCGCCGCTCGCAACATCGACGGGCTCGACGTGCTGCCGAGCATCGGTGCGAATGTCTATGACATCCTGCGCCGCGACAAACTCGTGCTGACCCGGGCCGCTGTGGAAGCGCTGGAGGCGCGACTGAAATGAGCGTGAATCCGGATCTCTACGACGTCATCCGCAAGCCGATCATCACCGAGAAGGCCACCATGGCCTCCGAGGCTGGTGCCGTCGTCTTCGAGGTGAGCATCGACGCGACGAAGCCGCAGATCAAGCAGGCGGTCGAGACGCTGTTCAATGTCAAGGTGAAGGCGATCAACACCGTCCTCACCAAAGGCAAGGTGAAGAAGTTCCGCGGCCGTCCCGGCCGTCGGCGCGACGTGAAGAAGGCCTATGTGACGCTCGTCGAGGGCAACACCATCGACGTGACCACCGGTCTTTGATTTCCGGGCCTTCTCACTGGTCTTCGGAGCGGGGCTCTGCTATAGGGCCCCACCCCTCGGAAAACCGAGTCGCGTTCTTCGCCGCCCCCCGGGCGGCGAGCGAGTTTAAATCGACCCCCGCAAGGGGAAACTAGCAACGGAAGACAGCAAGACATGGCGTTAAAATCGTACAAGCCGACGACGCCGGGCCAGCGCGGGCTGGTTCTGATCGACCGTTCCGAGCTTTGGAAAGGCCGCCCCGTGAAGTCCCTCACCGAGGGGCTTTCGTCGAAGGGCGGCCGGAACAACACCGGACGGATCACCATGCGCCGCCGTGGCGGCGGCGTGAAGCGGCTCTATCGCATCGTGGATTTCAAGCGGCGCAAGTTCGACGTGCCGGCGAAGGTGATCCGCATCGAATACGACCCGAACCGGACCGCGTTCATCGCGCTCATCGGGTATGCGGACGGCGAGCAGGCCTACATCCTCGCGCCCCAGCGGCTCGCGGTGGGCGACAACGTGATCTCGGGTGCCAAGGCCGACATCAAGCCGGGCAACGCGATGCCGTTCTCGGCCATGCCCATCGGCACGATCGTCCACAACATCGAGATGAAGCCGGGCAAGGGCGGCCAGATCGCGCGCGCCGCCGGCACCTATGCGCAGTTCGTCGGCCGTGACGGCGGTTACGCGCAGGTCCGTCTCTCCTCGGGCGAGCTCCGCATCGTGCGCCAGGAATGCATGGCCACCGTTGGCGCGGTCTCGAACCCCGACAACTCGAACCAGAACTTCGGCAAGGCCGGCCGCAACCGCCTCAAGGGCATCCGCCCGAGCGTCCGCGGCGTCGTCATGAACCCGATCGACCACCCCCATGGTGGTGGTGAGGGTCGGACCTCCGGCGGCCGCCACCCGGTCACCCCGTGGGGCAAGCCGACCAAGGGCGCCCGTACGCGTTCGAACAAGACGACCGACAAGTTCATCCTGCGGTCGCGTCACCAGAAGAAGAAGCGGTAAGGAGCCTCACACATGGCACGTTCTGTCTGGAAAGGCCCCTTCGTCGATTCCTACGTCCTGAAAAAGGCCGAGAAGGTTCGGGAATCGGGCCGCAACGAAGTCATCAAGATCTGGTCGCGCCGTTCGACCATTCTGCCCCAGTTCGTGGGGCTGACCTTCGGCGTCTACAACGGCAAGAAGCACATCCCGGTGAACGTCTCCGAGGATATGATCGGTCAGAAGTTCGGCGAATACAGCCCGACCCGTACCTACTACGGGCATGCGGCCGACAAGAAAGCGAAGCGGAAGTAAGACATGGGCAAGGAAAAGAACCCCCGCCGCGTCGCGGACAATGAAGCGATCGCCGTGAGCCGCATGCTGCGCACGAGCCCGCAGAAGCTGAACCTCGTCGCCGCGATGATCCGCAACAAGCCGGTCGAGAAGGCGCTTGCCGATCTCACCTTCTCCAAGCGCCGCATCGCCGAGGACGTGAAGAAGACCCTGCAGTCCGCGATCGCGAACGCCGAGAACAACCACGGCCTCGATGTCGACGAGCTCGTCGTCGCCGAAGCCTGGGTCGGCAAGAACCTCGTGATGAAGCGCGGCCGTCCGCGCGCCCGCGGCCGGTTCGGCAAGATCATGAAGCCGTTCAGCCAGGTCACGATCAAGGTGCGTCAGGTCGAAGAGGAGCAGATCTAATGGGTCAGAAGATCAACCCCATCGGCCTGCGCCTGCAGGTCAACCGCACCTGGGACAGCCGCTGGTTCGCCGACGGTGCGGAATACGGCAAGCTTCTCCATGAAGACCTCGCCGTCCGCGACTTCGTGAAGAAGAACTGCGCTCAGGCCGGCGTCAGCCGCGTCGTCATCGAGCGTCCGCACAAGAAGTGCCGCGTCACGATCCACGCTGCCCGTCCCGGTGTCATCATCGGCAAGAAGGGCGCGGATATCGAGGTGCTGCGCAAGAAGCTCTCGAAGCTGACCGATTCCGAGCTGCACCTCAACATCGTCGAGGTCCGCAAGCCCGAGATCGACGCCGCGCTCGTTGCCGAGAACGTGGCCCAGCAGCTCGAGCGCCGCGTGTCCTTCCGCCGCGCCATGAAGCGCGCGGTGCAGAACGCCATGCGCATGGGTGCGCTCGGCATCCGGATCAACGTGGCCGGCCGTCTCGGCGGCGCGGAAATCGCCCGGACCGAGTGGTATCGTGAAGGCCGCGTGCCGCTGCACACGCTGCGCGCCGACATCGATTACGCGCTCGCGGAGGCCAAGACGGCCTACGGCATCATCGGGATCAAGGTCTGGATCTTCAAGGGCGAGATCATGGAACATGATCCTCAGGCCCGCGATCGGCGCCAGGCGGAACTTCAGGAAGGGGGCATGCGTCCGCAGCGTGGCCGCTGACGCACTGACCCCTCGGGAGAGAGAGAATGCTTTCACCTAAGCGCACGAAATTCCGCAAGCAGCACAAGGGCCGGATCCATGGCCTCGCGAAGGGCGGTTCGGACCTCAACTTCGGCCATTACGGTCTGAAGGCGGTCGAGCCCGAGCGTATCACTGCGCGTCAGATCGAGGCAGCCCGCCGGGCGCTCACCCGTCACATGAAGCGTCAGGGCCGGGTCTGGATCCGGATCTTCCCCGACGTTCCGGTGTCGAAGAAGCCCACCGAAGTCCGTATGGGTAAGGGCAAGGGTTCCGTCGAATACTGGGCGGCCAAGGTCAAGCCGGGCCGTATCATGTTTGAGATTGACGGCGTTGCCGAAGATGTGGCAAAGGAAGCGCTCCGCTTGGCAGCGATGAAGCTGCCGGTCAAGTGTCGCTTTGTCACACGCGAAGACTGGTGAGGAATGGCCCCGGCTCGGTTCGGGGCTATTGCTCTTTTTGATTTGGAACAGCGCCGGGGCGTGCCTCGGTAGCTTCTGATGAAGGGAATAGGGCCATGAAACCGGCCGAGCTTCGGGACAAGACGCCCGACCAGCTGCGTGATGAACTCGCGAAGCTGAAGAAAGAATCCTTCAACCTGCGCTTCCAGCAGGCGACCGGCCAGCTCGAGAACACCTCGCGCATGCAGTCCGTCCGCCGCGAAGCCGCGCGGGTGAAGACCATCCTGAACGAAAAGGCCGCTGCCGCGGCGGGAGAGGCGTAAACATGCCCAAGCGCATCCTGCAAGGCACCGTGACGAGCGACACGAACGAGCAGACGGTGACCGTCTCGGTCGAACGTCGCTTCACGCACCCGGTGCTGAAGAAGACCGTCCGTAAGTCGAAGAAATACCGTGCGCATGACGCCGAGAACCGCTTCAAGGTGGGCGACTCCGTTCGCATCATCGAATGCGCGCCGGTCTCGAAGAACAAGCGTTGGGAGGTCCTGGTGGACGCCGCCCCCGAGGCGTGATCCATCAAGCCCTTCCAGCATAGTCGAAACCGCGGGGCGCCCGGATTGGGATGGGTGTCCTCGCAGGTCGGGAGATAGCTTATGATCCAGATGCAGACCAATCTGGATGTCGCTGACAACTCCGGCGCCCGCCGGGTTCAGTGCATCAAGGTCCTGGGTGGCTCGAAGCGGAAATACGCTTCCGTCGGCGACATCATCGTGGTGTCGGTCAAGGAAGCCATTCCGCGCGGCCGCGTGAAGAAGGGCGACGTGCGCAAGGCCGTCGTCGTGCGCACCGCCAAGGAAGTGCGCCGCGAAGATGGCACCGCCATCCGCTTCGACCGCAATGCCGCCGTCATCCTCAACAACCAGAACGAGCCGCTTGGCACCCGTATCTTCGGGCCGGTGGTTCGCGAACTGCGCGCGAAGAACTTCATGAAGATCATCTCGCTCGCGCCGGAGGTGCTGTAATGGCTGCAAAACTCCGCAAGGGCGATAACGTGATCGTTCTCGCCGGCAAGGACAAGGGCAAGAAGGGCGAGATCAGCCAGGTTCTGCCCAAGGACGGCAAGGCGATCGTCTCCGGCGTCAACGTGGCCGTGCGCCATCAGCGCCAGAGCCAGACGCATCAGGGCGGCCGTATCGCCAAGGAAATGCCGATCGACCTCTCGAACCTCGCGCTCGTCGATCCGAAGAGCGGTGAAGCCACCCGCGTGGGCTTCCGCATCGAGGACGGCAAGAAGGTTCGCTTCGCCAAGAAATCGGGGGAGGTTATCAATGGCTGAGTATACGCCCCGCCTGCAGCAGCAGTATGTCTCCGACATCCGCGCTGCGCTGAAGGAAGAGTTCGGCTACAAGAACGACATGCAGATCCCGCGGCTCGACAAGATCGTGCTGAACATGGGTGTCGGCGAAGCCGTTTCCGACTCGAAGAAGATCCGTGCGGCGGAAGCCGATCTCGCGCTGATCGCCGGCCAGAAGCCGATCGTGACCAAGGCCAAGAAGTCGATCGCCGGCTTCAAGGTGCGTGAAGAGATGCCGCTCGGCGTAAAGGTCACCCTGCGCCGCGACCAGATGTACGAGTTCCTCGATCGTCTGATCACGGTTGCGATGCCCCGCGTCCGCGACTTCCGCGGCGTGAACCCGAAGAGCTTCGACGGCCGTGGCAACTACGCCATGGGCCTCAAGGAGCACATCGTGTTCCCCGAGATCAACTTCGACAAGATCGAACAGGTCTGGGGCATGGACATCGTGATCTGCACCACGGCGAAGACCGACGCCGAGGCGCGCTCGCTGCTCAAGCATTTCAACATGCCGTTCACGGCCTGAGGCGCGGAGAGAAACATGGCAAAAGTCAGCATGATCGAGCGCCAGAAGAAGCGTGAGGCACTCGTCGAGAAATACGCCGCGAAGCGTGCGGAACTGAAGGAAATCGCGAAGGACGAAAGCCGTCCGATGGAGGAGCGTTTCAAGGCGCGCCTCAAGCTCGCGAAGCTTCCCCGCAATTCGTCGCCCACCCGGCTCCACAACCGGTGCGAAGTGACCGGCCGTCCGAAGGCCTACTATCGCAAGCTGCGCATGTCGCGTATCGCGCTGCGCGACCTCGCCTCCAAGGGCCAGGTTCCCGGCATGGTCAAGTCGAGCTGGTAAGGGGAGAGACACATGTCAGTGAATGATCCCATCGGCGATATGCTCGCCCGCATCCGCAACGCCTCCATGCGCGGCAAGTCCACGGTCCGCACGCCCGCCTCGAAGATCCGCAAGTGGGTCCTCGACGTGCTGCAGTCCGAAGGCTACATCCGCGGCTACGAGGAAGTGAAGAACGAGCGCGGTCTCGGTGAAATCGAGATCTCGCTCAAGTATTTCGACGGCGAATCGGTGATCCGCGAACTGCGCCGCGTCTCCACGCCCGGCCGCCGCGTCTACACCAGCGTCAAGGAAATGCCGCAGGTCCGCCAGGGCCTCGGCGTCGCGATCGTCTCGACGCCCAAGGGCGTCATGTCCGATGCACAGGCCCGCTCCGCGAATGTCGGCGGCGAAGTCCTGTGCATGGTGTTCTGAGGAGGGGTGCATGTCTCGTATTGGTAAGAAACCGGTCGAGCTGCCGAAGGGCGTGACCGCGTCCCTCTCCGGCCAGACCATCGAAGTGAAGGGCCCGAAGGGCACCCGCACCTTCACCGCAACCGACGACGTGACCATCACGATCGACGGCGACACGGTGAAGGTCGATCCGCGCGGCAAGTCCAAGCGGGCGCGCCAGCAGTGGGGCATGTCGCGGACCCAGGTCGCGAACCTCGTTGCCGGTGTGACCCAGGGCTTCAAGAAGGAACTCGAGATCAACGGCGTCGGCTATCGTGCTCAGGTTCAGGGCAAGACCCTGAAGCTCGCGCTCGGCTACAGCCACGATGTCGATTTCGCGATCCCCGATGGTGTCACCATCACCGCGCCGAAGCCCACGGAGATCATCGTCGAGGGCAACGACCAGCAGGTCGTCGGCCAGGTGGCGGCGAATATCCGCGAATGGCGCCGGCCCGAGCCCTACAAGGGCAAGGGGATCAAGTACAAGGGCGAGTTCATCTTCCGTAAGGAAGGCAAGAAGAAGTAGGAGCGCTAGACATGGCGAACAGCAAGAGAGACCTGTTCCAGAAGCGCCGTCTGCGCACCCGGAACAAACTGCGCAAGCTTGCGGGCGGCCGCCCGCGGCTGAGCGTCCATCGGTCTTCGAAGAACATCTCGGTGCAGCTCATCGACGATGCGCAGGGCCGGACGATCGTTGCCGCCTCGACCCTCGAGAAGGATCTTGGCTTCGTGGGCAAGAACAACAAGGAAGCGGCGGCCAAGGTCGGTGCCGAGATCGCGGCGCGCGCCAAGGCGGCCGGGGTCGAGGAAGTCTATTTCGACCGCGGCGGTTTCCTGTTCCACGGCAAGGTCAAGGCCTTGGCGGATGCCGCCCGCGAGGGCGGACTGAAATTCTAAGGGGGTACCGGAATGGCTAGAGAAGACAACCGCCGGGATCGCCGCGACCGCGACGAAACCCCGGAATTCGCCGATCGCCTCGTTGCGATCAACCGCGTTTCGAAGACCGTGAAGGGCGGCAAGCGCTTCGGCTTTGCCGCGCTCGTGGTCGTGGGCGACCAGAAGGGCCGCGTCGGCTACGGCAAGGGCAAGGCCCGCGAAGTGCCCGAGGCGATCCGCAAGGCGACCGAACAGGCCAAGCGGCAGATGATCCGCGTGCCGCTCCGCGAGGGCCGGACGCTGCATCACGACATGTATGGCCGCCACGGTGCAGGCAAGGTCGTGCTCCGCACGGCTCCCGCCGGCACCGGCATCATCGCGGGCGGCCCGATGCGTGCCGTCTTCGAGATGCTCGGCGTGCAGGACGTGGTCGCGAAGTCTCTGGGGTCGCAGAACCCCTACAACATGATCCGGGCGACCATCGAAGGCCTGAAGCGCGAAACCAGCCCCCGCATGGTGGCACAGCGCCGTGGCCGCAAGGTCTCCGACATCCTGCCGAAAACGGCCTCCGACGCGCCGGCTGACGCCGCTGCGGAAGCTTGAGGAGCGAGCCCATGGCAAAGACCATCGTCGTGAAGCAGATCGGTTCGCCGATCCGCCGTCCGGCCGTCCAGCGCCAGGTCCTGGTCGGCCTCGGCCTCAACAAGATGCACCGCACCCGCGAGCTCGAGGATACGCCCTCGGTGCGCGGCATGGTTGCGAAGATCCCGCATCTCGTCGAGATCGTGGAAGAGCGCGGCTGAGCCGCAGGCGTCCAGCCTGAAGAGATCCGGAGCGCCTCGCGGGAAACCGCGGGGCGTTTCGCCGTTTTCAGGGCCGGAATTTCCGGCCGGAGGCGTATCGGCAGGGCCGGTTCTGCGCTAAGCTCCTCGGGCCCAGTGGGGCCCGCTCGTGAGCCGGAGAGGGCCCCCCGGGAGCCAGAGGCCCGGTGGCCGGTCCGGCCGCACGGGCACAGCCAGGGAGGAGAGACCATGAACAGGATCTGCCGGACGGCCCTTGCCGCGGCCGTCGTCTTGCAGGCGGCCACGCCGGTCCTTGCCGACACGGGCGAGATGGAAGCGGCGCAGGCGCGCTGGGAGGCGGCCTTTGCCGCCGGCGACGGCGCTGCGGCCGCGGCCGATGTCTTCACCGAGGATGCCCGCCTCCTGCCGCCCGGGGCTCCGGTCGTCGAGGGGCGCGAGGCGATCGCGGCCTACTGGCAGGGCGGCTGGGACGCCGGCGTCAAGGATCTGAAGCTCGGGCTCATCGCGGTGGACCGGCCGAGCGACGACACCATGATCGAGACCGGCACCTGGACGGTGACCGTGCCCACCGAGGACGGCAGCACCATGGAGGTGAGCGGCAAGGCCCTCGTGATCTGGAAGAAGGAGGCCGACGGCGTCTGGCGCATGGCCCAGGACATGTGGAACGGCGACAGCTAGGCCCGCCACGACCCTTTCGGATTGCGCGGCCCCCTGAAGCGGCACCAAGGCCCCCTTGAGGGGGTCGCGCCCCAAGTCCTCGGTTTGGTGTTCCGGTCCCCGCCCATGCCTCAGGGCCGGGTGGGGCAGGGGCGCGGCCCGCTCTTGCCCCCGGGCGCCGCATCCGCGATCCTGAGAGGCGCGCAAGGCACGGCAACAGGTTAACGGGGGCGCATGACACTCGCATTTCTGCTGACCGCAGCCGGGGGGCTTGCCTTCCTGCTGCTCTCGCCCTTTTCGCGCACGCCGCTCTGGCGCGCCACCGTCACGCCGCTCGCCTCGATCATCGGCAGCGGCTTTCTCGTCTCCGCACCGCTTCTCGCCCGCGAGTTCGGCGGTTTCGCCGCACCCGCCATGGCGCTGCTGATCGGCGTGGCAGCCCTCATCGGCTGGACCATCCGCTACAACATCCGCGTCGTCGAGCCCGAGCTCGCCCGCGGCCATGACCGCCTGCTCGCCTCCTTCGAGGAGTTGAGCCATCTCGCGCTCGTCTTCGCCTATTTCATCTCCGTTGCCTATTATCTCTCCCTGCTCGGCCATTTCCTCCTCGAGGCCGCCGGGGTGCAGAACGGCGCGCTCGCCAACGGCATCGCAATCGCGCTCGTCGCGGGCCTCGGCCTGCTCGGCTGGAGCGGAGGGGCGGCGCGCGTCGCCTCCGTCGAGCGCTATGCCACCGCCCTCAACCTCTCGGTCATCGCGGGCTTTCTCGTGGCGCTCGCCGTCTTCGGCCTCACGCGCCTCCGGGAAGGGGCCTCCGTCCTGCCGCCGCCGGGCCATCTGAGCCTCGGCACGCTGCCGGTGCTCCTCGGCCTCCTCATCGTGGTGCAGGGCTTCGAGACCACGCGCTTCATGGGCGCAAGCTTCCCCGCCGAGATCCGCATCCAGGCGATGCGCAATGCGCAGGCGATCTCGGCGGTGGTCTATATCGTCTTCTTTCTGCTTCTCTCGCCGCTCTTTCCCGAGCTCCAGAAGGGCGACGGCGTGGCGGCCGTCATCTCCGTCTCGGCCGCCGTGGCCGCGATCCTGCCCCTCGCGCTCACGGTGGCCGCCACCGGCAGCCAGCTCAGCGCCTCCGTCGCCGACAGCATCGGCGATGTCGGCCTTATCCGCGAGCTCACCCATGGCAAGGTCGATGCCCGCCACGCCTATGTCCTCATCGCCGTGGTCGGCGTCGGCCTCCTTGCGGCAACGCGGGTCGCGGGCGTGATCGCGCTCGCAAGCCGCGCCTTCGCGCTCTTCTACATGCTGCAGTGCCTCGTGGCCTGGGAGGCCGCGCGCAAGCGCCCCGCAGACAGGCGCAAGTCCTGGGCCTTCCTCGCGCTCGCGTTCACCTCCGGCGCGGTCTTTCTCTTCGGCACCTCGGCCGGTTAGCCCGCCGGATGCGCTCCCCCCTTGAAACGCGCGCCCGGCCCGTGTAAAGGCCGCGGGTGCTCCCGGTCCGGGAGCCGGTACTCTATTCGCATGACATGCCGTGGCCGTCCCATTTCCGTCGCTGGCGGGGCGCGTCCGGCTCGAGGAGAAGCGACATGAAACTGAACGAACTGCGCGACAATCCCGGCGCAACGAAATCCCGCAAGCGCGTCGGCCGCGGCCCGGGCTCCGGCCTCGGCAAGACCGGCGGCCGCGGCATCAAGGGTCAGAAGTCCCGTTCGGGCGTGGCGATCAACGCCTACGAGGGCGGCCAGATGCCGCTCTACCAGCGCCTGCCGAAGCGCGGCTTCAACAACATCAACGCCAAGCGCCACGCGGTGATCAACCTGGGCCTGCTCCAGAAGTTCATCGACGCCGGCAAGATCGACGCGACCGCGCCGGTCGACGAGGATGTGCTGATCCAGAGCGGCCTCGTGCGCCGCAAGCGCGACGGCATCCGCCTGCTCGCCAAGGGCGAACTGACCGCTTCGGTCAACCTCACGCTCACCGGCGCCTCCAAGGCGGCCGTCGAGGCGATCGAGAAGGCCGGTGGCAGCTTCACGGCGCTTGCGCCCGCGAAAGCCGAAGCTCCCGCCGAATGAGACTTGTGGTCGCCCGCCGGGCGGCCTAAGTCATAGCCGACTTTTTGCGCCGCCGGTGCCGCGGGGACCCATTCCGAGACCCTAGCCCGGCGGCGAGCTTTTGGGAGGGCCTTCATGGCATCGGCAGCAGAACAGATGGCCGCCAACCTCAGCTGGGGCACCTTCGGCAAGGCCAAGGATCTCCAGCACCGCATCCTTTTCGCCATCGGCCTGCTCATTGTCTACCGGGTGGGGACCTACATCCCCGTTCCGGGGATCGACGCCGCCCGACTGGCTGCGTTCTTCGATCAGGCGAGCGCCGGAATCGGGGGCATGCTCAACATGTTCACCGGGGGTGCGGTCGGCCGGATGGCGATCTTCGCGCTCGGCATCATGCCCTACATCTCGGCCTCGATCATCATCCAGCTCATGGCCTCGATGGTGCCGAGCCTGATGGCGCTCAAGAAAGAGGGCGAGGCGGGCCGCAAGAAGATCAACCAGTATACCCGCTACGGCACCGTCTTCCTCGCCACCTTCCAGGCCTACGGGCTCGCGGTCGGGCTCGAGGCGGAGAACATGGCGCATGATCCGGGCTGGTTCTTCCGCATCAGCGTCGTCATCACGCTCGTCGGCGGCACCATGTTCCTGATGTGGCTCGGCGAGCAGATCACCTCGCGCGGCATCGGCAACGGCATCTCCCTCATCATCTTCACCGGCATCGTCGCGAACTTCCCCGGCGCGCTGGCCCGCTTCTTCACCCAGGGCCGCACCGGGGCGCTGAGCCCGGTCGTCATCATCGGCGTCATCATCATGGCGGTGCTGGTGGTGGCCTTCGTGGTCTTCATGGAGCGCGCGCTCCGCAAGATCCACATCCAGTATCCCAAGCGCCAGGTCGGCATGAAGGTCTATGGCGGCGAGAGCTCGCATCTGCCGGTCAAGGTGAACCCGGCCGGCGTGATCCCGGCGATCTTCGCCTCCTCGCTGCTGCTCCTGCCTGCGACGATCACCACCTTCTCGGGGGCGGCCGCCAGCGGCGGCAACGGCTTCCTGAGCTATGTCGCGGCATACATGGGCCGTGGCCAGCCGCTGCACATCCTCTTCTTCGGCGCGCTGATCGTGTTCTTCGCCTACTTCTATACCGCGAACGTGGCGTTCAAATCCGACGACGTCGCCGACAACCTCAAGAAGCAGGGCGGGTTCATTCCCGGCATCCGGCCGGGCCAGAAGACGATCGAATATCTCGATTACGTCGTCTCGCGCATCCTGGTGATCGGTTCGGCCTATCTCGCCGCCGTCTGTCTTCTCCCCGAGGTGCTCATCTCCCAGCTTTCTGTGCCATTCTACTTTGGAGGCACTTCCCTGCTGATCGTCGTGTCGGTAACTATGGACACCATCACGCAGATTCAGTCACATCTGCTTGCTCATCAGTATGAGGGGCTGATCGAGAGGTCGCAGCTACGCGGCAGGGGAAACAAGGGACGGAGGAAAACTCGGCGATGAACATTATACTGCTTGGCCCGCCGGGCGCCGGCAAGGGCACGCAGGCACTGCGCCTCGTGGCAAATCACGGACTGATTCAGCTTTCCACCGGAGACATGCTCCGGGCGGCGGTTGCCGCGGGATCGGAAGTCGGACTGAAGGCGAAGGCGGTGATGGAGGCGGGCCAGCTCGTGTCCGACGACATCGTCATCGGCGTCGTCTCGGAACGTCTTGACCAGCCGGACACGAAGAACGGGGTGATCTTTGACGGCTTTCCGCGCACCACGGCCCAGGCCGAGGCGCTCGACAAGCTTCTCGCCGAGAAGGGCATGACCCTCGATGCCGTGGTCGAGATGCAGGTGGATGACGAGCTTCTCGTCGGCCGCATCGAGAAGCGTGCCGCCGAAACCGGTGGCACCCGCGCCGACGACAATGCCGAGACGCTGAAGAAGCGCCTCAAGGTCTACCATGCCGAGACGGCGCCGCTCATCGACTACTACCGCGGCACCGGGAAGCTCAGGACGGTCGACGGGGCGAAGAGCATCGACGACGTGACCTCGGCGATCTCGGGCGTCCTGGCCTGACCGCCGCGCGGGAGCCCGCGTTTTGGCTCCCGCCCGTGCAACACCATTCCTGCGACCCGGCCCCCGGCCGGGTCGCCTCGTTTTCGGGGGAAAGAACCCCGGTTTCCGGCCTTGCATCTTTGCGCAAATCCGCCCTTGACGGCAGGTTCACGGTTTCTATACTCCGCGCTCTCTCCGGAAGGAGAGTCGTTCCCTCTACATTTCACCTCGGGGACGCGGGATGTCTGGCCCAGGGAGTTGGGTATCGGGAGCCTGCCGCAGGGCGGCGGGCATTGGCATATGAGAAAGGGCCTCTTGAGGGGGGCCGAGATGGAACGGAGCTTGAACCTTGGCGCGCATAGCTGGCGTTAACATTCCGACGAACAAGAGGGTGCTGATCGCGCTCACCTACATCCATGGCATCGGCCGCACGAGCGCGCAGGCGCTGTGTGATTCACTCGAGATCCCCGCCGACCGCCGCGTGAACGAACTGAGCGATGCGGACGTGCTGCGGATTCGCGAGTATATCGACGCGAACCTGATGGTCGAAGGCGACCTTCGGCGCGAGAAGCAGATGAACATCAAGCGGCTGATGGACCTCGGCTGCTACCGCGGCCTGCGTCACCGCCGCGGCCTGCCGGTGCGCGGACAGCGGACCCACACCAACGCTCGTACCCGCAAGGGCCCGGCGAAGGCGATCGCAGGCAAGAAGAAATAAGGGGCGCGAGCAATGGCACGTGAAAAGGCGCGCGTTAAGCGCAAGGAACGCAAGAATATTTCGACCGGCGTCGCACATGTGAACGCCAGCTTCAACAACACCAAGATCCTGATCGCGGATGCCCAGGGCAACGCGATCGCATGGTCTTCGGCCGGCACGATGGGCTTCAAGGGCTCGCGCAAGTCGACCCCCTATGCGGCGCAGATGGCCGCCGAGGATGCGGGCAAGAAGGCCCAGGAGCACGGCGTGCGCACCCTCGAGGTCGAGGTGCAGGGGCCGGGTTCGGGCCGTGAGAGCGCGCTGCGCGCCCTCAGCGCCGTCGGGTTCCAGATCACCGCGATTCGCGATGTGACCCCGATCGCGCACAACGGCTGCCGTCCGCCGAAGCGCCGTCGCGTCTGACGACATGAACATCGTCACCGTCCGGCCGGTTTCGGCCGGACGGTGACGAGTGCTTTTCCCTCGGGCGTTCGCGGGTCAATGGGATCTGACCGGCGGACAGGAATGGAGGACCAAGGCCAATGATGATCCATAAGAACTGGCAGGAACTGATCCGGCCGACCGCCCTCGACTTCAAGCCCGGTGCCGATCCGGAACGTCAGGCAACCGTGATTGCCGAACCCCTCGAGCGCGGCTTCGGCCTGACGCTGGGCAACGCGCTGCGCCGCGTGCTCATGTCCTCGCTCCAGGGTGCCGCGATCACCTCCGTGCAGATCGACGGCGTGCTCCACGAGTTCTCCTCGGTGGCGGGCGTCCGGGAAGATGTGACCGACATCGTGCTCAACCTCAAGGGCGTGTCGATCAAGATGGAGGTCGAGGGGCCGAAGCGGCTCGAGGTGCGGGCGACCGGCCCGGGCGTCGTGACCGCCGCCGACATCGTCGAGACCAACGGCATCCAGGTGCTGAACCGCGACCACGTGATCTGCCACCTCGATGACGGCGCCTCGCTCTTCATGGAGCTCGTCGTCGAGACCGGCAAGGGCTATGTCGCAGCCGACAAGAACCGCCCCGAGGATGCGCCGATCGGGCTCATTTCGGTGGATGCGCTCTTCTCGCCGATCAAGAAGGTCTCCTACAAGGTCGAACCCACCCGTGAGGGCCAGGTGCTCGACTACGACAAGCTGATGCTCTCGATCGAGACGGATGGCTCCATCAAGCCCGAGGATGCCGTGGCCTTCGCCGCGCGCATCGTCCAGGACCAGCTCTCCGTCTTCGTCAACTTCGAGGAGCCGCAGGCGGGCGTCCGTCAGGACGAGCAGGACGATCTCGAGTTCAACCCGCTTCTGCTCAAGAAGGTGGACGAGCTCGAGCTTTCGGTGCGTTCGGCCAACTGCCTCAAGAACGACAATATCGTCTACATCGGGGATCTCATCCAGAAGACCGAGGCCGAGATGCTGCGCACGCCGAACTTCGGCCGCAAGTCTCTCAACGAGATCAAGGAGGTTCTCACCTCCATGGGTCTCCACCTCGGCATGGAGATCATCGACTGGCCGCCCGAGAACATCGAGGATCTGGCCAAGAACTACGAAGATCAGTTCTGATCTTCCGCCCGCGGGGCCCCGTCAGGGGCCCCGTCGGCAGACGGGCATTCCCGCCCCAAGGAGCGCGGTCCCACGTCAAGGGCCGCCGGACAAAGCAAAACGACTGAAACGGAGATAGAAAATGCGTCACGGTAACGGTTACCGCAAGCTCAACCGCACCCACGAACACCGCAAGGCGCTGTTCGCCAACATGGCCGGCAGCCTGATCGAGCACGAGCAGATCAAGACCACCCTGCCGAAGGCGAAGGAACTGCGCCGCATCATCGACAAGCTCATCACGCTCGGCAAGCGTGGCGACCTGCATGCCCGCCGCCTCGCGGCCTCGCAGCTCAAGCAGGACCAGCATGTCGCGAAGCTCTTCGAGGTGCTCGGCCCCCGCTACGCGTCGCGCAACGGCGGCTACTGCCGCGTGCTGAAGGCGGGCTTCCGCTATGGCGACATGGCGCCGATGGCGATCATCGAGCTCGTCGACCGTGACGCCGACGCCAAGGGCGCCGCCGACAAGGCCCGCGTCGCCGCCGAAGAGGCGCTCGCAGAGGCATAAGCGGCCCTGCGTCCGGCTCCCGAGACCGGACGCGCGCGACAGATCAGGACTATCCGGCGGCGTGGAGGGAAACCTCCGCGCCGCTTTGCTTTCCGGCGGACGGCCGCGCTCCCGGCGCAGAACATCCGCGCGCGCTCCCGGCGTCTTCGCCGGCGACGGCCAGCGCGCCCGCGCTCGCGCCCGCGCCGCCGGGTCGAGGCGGCGCGGGGGCAGGGGGCCGCTTGCCGCGGCGGAGCTACTGCCCGAGCGCCTCGCCCTCGCGCCGCTTGTCGGCCGCGCCGATGAGCCCCTCCGGCGTGATGGCGATGGCATGAAGCCCGGAGTTGAGATCGCGGATCTTCGTCTCGTGCCCGAGGCCCGCCAGCGCATCGGCCATCGCCTGCGCTTCCGGGCCTTCCTCGATATCGGCCGGGCCGTTGCGGCTCAGCACATGCGGCCGGTCCACCGCCTCCTGCGGGTCGAGCCCGAAGTCGAGAATGCCCACAAGCGCCTGCGCCACGTAGGGAATGATCCGCGAGCCCCCCGGCGAGCCCACCAGCAGCACCGGCACGCCCTCCTCGAGCACCACCGTCGGCGCCATCGAGGAGCGCGGCCGCTTGCCGGGCTCGACGCGGTTCGCCACCGGCTTGCCGTCCTCTTCCGCCACGAAGGAGAAGTCGGTCAGCTCGTTGTTGAGCAGGAAGCCGTTCGTCACCACCTGCGAGCCGAAGCCCTGCTCGATGGTCGTGGTGGCCGAGACGACATCGCCCCCGGCATCGACGATCACGAAATGCGAGGTGCCGTGCTCGGGCGCCGCGAGCCCCGGCGCACGCAGCGCCGCCTCGTCCCAGGGCGGCTCACCCGCCGTGGCCTCGCCCATCGCATGCTCGGGATCGATCAGCTCCGCCCGGCCCGCGAGGTAGTCCGGATCGAGCAGCCCCTCCGGCATGTCGACGAAATCGCTGTCGGCCATGTAGAGCCCGCGATCCGCGAAGGCGAGATTGGCCGCCTCGAGGAAGAGATGCGTCGCCGGAACCCCTTCCCCCATCGCCGGGAGATCCCAGTGCGAGAGGATCCCGAGCATCTGCCCCACGGTCAGCGCGCCGGAGGAGGGCGGCCCCATGCCGCAAACCTCCCAGCTGCGGTACTCCATGCAGACCGGGTCGCGCTCGATCACCCTGTAGCCCGCCAGATCCTCCAGCGTCATCACGCCGGGGTTGGTCTCGGTCTTCACCGCCGCCACGATGTCCCGCGCGATCGCGCCGTGGTAGAACGGCCCGATCCCGTCCGCGGCGATCAGCCGCAGCGTGCGGGCGAAGTCCGGATTGCGCAGCGTCTCGCCTTCCTGGAGCGGCGTGCCGTCCTCGTGGAAGAAGAGGGCGCGCGCCCCGGGAAAGCTTGCGAGCCCCTCGGCCTCGGCGATCGAGGCCGCAAGCCGCTGCGAGACCGGAAAGCCCTCCTCGGCCATGGCGATCGCCGGCTCGAAGAGCGTGGCCCAGGGCAGCTTGCCATAGCGCTCGTGCACCATCTTCATGAGCGCGAGCGTCCCCGGCACGCCGACCGACTTGCCGCCCGGCACGGCGGCGAAGAAATCCATCGGCTCGCCCTCCGGCGTCAGCCAGTAGTCGGGGCCGGCCGCCGCGGGCGCGGTCTCCCGCCCGTCGAAGGACGTGAGCCGCCCGAGCGCGGCATCGCCGTAGAGCAGGAAGGCGCCGCCGCCGATCCCCGAGCTCTGCGGCTCGACGAGGTTGAGCACCATCTGCACGGCCACCGCCGCATCCGCGGCCGAGCCGCCCGCCTCGAGAATGTCGTAGCCCGCCTCCGCCGCCAGCGGATGGGCGGCGGCGACCATGAAATCCTGAGCCTCGGCCGAGACGCGCTCGGTCAGGGCGGTGGTCGCTTCCGGCTGCGGCGTCTGATCCTCGGCCCAGAGCGCCGGCGCCCCGGCCATGAGGCAGAGCACTGCCGTTTCCACAATCCTGCGCATGACTGTCCCCCTGTTCCCGTTGCATGCCCGCCGGACGCGTCTCTGCGCGCTTGAGCGGGCGGCGCGTAATGCACCACTGCGACAATCTCCGAAAGGTAGAGCACCGGGCCCCGCATGGGAAGGCGCGGCGCGCTTGTCACGCCTCGCGCCGTGCGCTACCTCGCCTGCATGAAAGCGCGCAGGCCCCTCTCCCCCGGCCGCCTCGTCGTCGGCGGCTGCCCCGAAGGATTCGACGCCCATCACCTCGTCGAGACGGTGACGCGCGCCGAAGGCCCGGTGATTCACGTCGCCCGCGACGACGCCCGGCTCGCCGCGCTCCGCGCCTCGATCCGCTTCTTCGCGCCGCAACTGCCGATTCTCACCTTCCCGGCCTGGGATTGCCTGCCCTACGATCGCATCTCGCCCAATGGCGACATCTCGGCGGCCCGCATGGCGACGCTCGCGGCCCTCGCCCGTGGCTTCGACCGCCCGGCGGCGATCCTCACCACCG
Organism: Amaricoccus sp. B4; assembly: GCF_043226085.1. NCBI lineage: Bacteria > Pseudomonadati > Pseudomonadota > Alphaproteobacteria > Rhodobacterales > Paracoccaceae > Amaricoccus > Amaricoccus sp. B4. Next base: position 1,305,169 of record NZ_CP171225.1, on the reverse strand, counting down.
TCAATGCCGCAACCCAGAAGGTTCCGGCCCGCGCGGCGCTTCGCGATGCGAGCTTCGTCGCCCAGGTCGACCGGCGGATCGATGTGGGCAAGCTCCGCGCCTTCCTCGTGCGCATGGGCTACACCCAGACGCCCACCGTCACCGACAAGGGCGAGTTCGCCGTGCGCGGCGGCCTGATCGACCTCTTCCCGCCGAGCTCGCGCACGCCCATCCGGCTCGACCTCTTCGGCGACGTGCTCGAAAGCGCCCGCCGCTTCGAGCCCGAGAGCCAGCGCACCACCGAGAGCGTGAAGCGCGTCGAGCTCGCGCCCGTCTCCGAGGTCATGCTCGACGACGAGGCGATCCAGCGCTTCCGCACCGAATACCGCACCCGCTTCGGCGCCGCGGGCCACGACGATCCGCTCTACGAGGCGATCAGCGCCGGCCGCAAACATCAGGGCTACGAGCACTGGCTGCCCTTCTTCCACGAGCGCCTCGAGACGCTCTTCGACTACCTCCCCGAGGCGCCGGTCCTGCTCGATGACCAGTTCGGCGCCGCCCACACCGCCCGCTGGGCCGCGCTTGCCGAGCAGTACGAGGCCCGCACCGCCGCGCTCGGCGCGAAATCGAAGCTCGGCACCGTCTACAAGCCCGCGCCGCCGGAGCTCCTCTATCTCGACGAGGCCGCCTTCGACGCCGCCCTCGGCCCGGCGCGCCCGCGCCACGAGCTCTCCGCGCTGCCCCGCCATTCCGGCCCCGGCGTGATCGACGCGGGCGGCCGCATCGGCCGCGATTTCGCCCCCGAACGCCAGCAGGAGCAGGTGAGCCTCTTCGGCGCGCTCGCCGATCACATCAGGGCCCGGCGCAAGTCCGGCAATGTCGTCGTCGCGAGCTATTCCAAGGGCGCGCGCGAACGCCTCGAGGGGCTGCTGTCCGACAGCGGCATCGCCGATGCCCGCGAGATTACCCGCGCCTCCGAGATCGAGGGCAAGGGCGGCCTCTTCCTCGCCGTCTGGGGCCTCGAACACGGCTTCGAGGCCCCCGGCCTCACGGTGATCGCCGAACAGGACGTGCTGGGCGACCGGCTGATCCGCGCGCCCAAGCGCCGCAAGCGCGCCGAGAACTTCCTCACCGAGGCCGCGGGCCTCACCCCCGGCGATCTCGTCGTCCACGTCGATCACGGCATCGGCCGCTACAAGGGGCTCGAGACCGTCACGGCGGCCGGCGCGCCGCACGAATGCATCGCGCTCGAATACGCCGGCGGCGACAAGCTCTTCCTGCCGGTCGAGAACATCGAGCTGCTCTCGCGCTACGGCCACGAGGAGGGCCTCCTCGACCGGCTCGGCGGCGGGGCCTGGCAGGCCAAGAAGGCCAGGCTCAAGGAGCGGATCCGCGACATGGCGGAGAAGCTCATCCGCATCGCGGCCGAACGCGCGCTCCGCAAGGGCCCCGTCCTCGCGCCGCCCGACAATCACGGCTGGGAGGAGTTCTGCGCCCGCTTCCCCTATGCCGAGACGGAGGATCAGCTCAACGCCATCGCCGACGTGCTCGAAGACCTCGACAGCGGCCGGCCGATGGATCGCCTCGTCTGCGGCGACGTGGGCTTCGGCAAGACCGAGGTGGCGCTCCGCGCGGCCTATGTCGCCGCCATGTCCGGGGTGCAGGTCGCGGTGATCGCACCGACGACGCTGCTCGCCCGCCAGCATTACAAGGGCTTTGCCGAACGCTTCCGCGGCCTTCCCGTCCGCGTCCGCCAGCTCTCCCGCTTCGTGCCCGCGAAAGAGGCCGCCGAGACCCGCAGGGGGCTCGAGAACGGCGAGATCGGCATCGTCGTCGGCACCCATGCCCTTCTGGCGAAGAACATGAAATTCGCCAACCTCGGCCTTCTCATCATCGACGAGGAGCAGCATTTCGGCGTCGGCCACAAGGAGCGCCTGAAGCAGCTCCGCTCCGACATCCACGTCCTCACCCTGACCGCCACGCCCATCCCCCGCACGCTCCAGATGGCGCTCTCCGGGGTGCGCGAGCTCAGCCTCATCGCCACGCCCCCGGTCGACCGCCTCGCCATCCGCACCTATGTGAGCGAGTTCGACCCGGTGACGGTCCGCGAGGCGCTTCTGCGCGAGCACTACCGCGGCGGCCAGTCCTTCTACGTCGTCCCCCGCATCTCCGATCTCGCCGAGGTCGAGAGCTACCTCCGCGAGCACGTGCCGGAGGTGAAGCATGTCACCGCCCACGGCCAGATGGCCGCGACCGAGCTCGACGACCGGATGAACGCCTTCTACGACGGCAAATACGACGTGCTGCTCGCCACCACCATCGTCGAGAGCGGCCTCGACATCCCGGCCGCCAACACCCTCATCGTCGAGCGCGCCGACATGTTCGGCCTCGCCCAGCTCTACCAGATCCGCGGCCGCGTCGGCCGCTCGAAGCTCCGCGCCTATGCCTTCTTCATGACCGAGCCGCGAAAGCCGCTCACGCCCCAGGCCGAGAAGCGCCTGCGCGTCCTCGGCTCGCTCGACAGCCTCGGCGCCGGCTTCACGCTGGCAAGCCAGGATCTCGACATCCGCGGCGCCGGCAACCTCCTCGGCGAGGAGCAGTCCGGCCAGGTCCGCGAGGTGGGCTTCGAACTCTACCAGGAGATGCTCCAGGAGGCGATCGCCAAGCTCCAGTCGGGCGACGCCGGGCTCGCCGACGAGGGCGAATGGTCGCCCCAGATCAATCTCGGCGTCCCCGTCCTCATCCCCGAGACCTACGTGCCGGATCTCGATGTCCGCCTCGGCCTCTACCGCCGCCTCTCCGCGCTCGAGAACAAGGTCGAGATGGAGGGCTTCGCCGCCGAGCTCATCGACCGCTTCGGCCCGATCCCGGCCGAGGTCGAGACGCTGATGCTCGTCGTGCGCATCAAGGCGATGTGCAAGCGCGCCGGCATCGCCAAGCTCGACGGCGGTCCCAAGGGCGCCACCGTCCAGTTCTGGGGCGACAAATACGCCAACCCCGCCGGGCTCGTGGAGTTCATGCACGAGCAGAAGGGCCAGGCCAAGGTCAAGGACAACCGCATCGTCCTCCGCCGCGACTGGGCCGATGCGGCCACGAGGCTCCAGGGCGCCTTCGCCATCGCCCGCGACCTCGCCCGCCACGCCGCGCCGCCCGACAAGGCCAGAAAGAGCGCCTGATCCGGCGATCGGCCGCCTGCGGATTTTGAGCCCGCCGCCAGACGTGCTATCCTTCCCCCCGCAGGGGAGGGTTCGCCATGGACACGCAAGAGGTCTGGGGCACGACGGTCCGGTATTTCGGCAACCACGCGCAGCAGCGGATGCAGCGGAGCGCGCACCACCTCTGGACCCTGCTGCACAATGATCCGGCCTTCGGCTACGAGGGGCGCAGCGTCGGCGTCGATGGCGCCTCGCCCCGCGATGTGCCGCTGCTCGCCGCCCTTGCGCGCGTGCAGGGCGCGAGCATCAGCCACTACACCCATCCCGAGGACGAGGCGGCCCTCGTCCGCGATTTCACCGCGCAGGGCTTCGCCACCGACCACTGGGATCAGTTCATGGGCAACGAGGCCTGCCTCGCCGCCTGCCGGGCCGAGGTGCGCAAGAGGCCGATCCCGGAAAGCTACCGGCTGCACCGGATCACGCCCGAAACGGCCCCCCACTGGTTCGACCGGCTCGCCGAGACCGCGCTCGCCTGCCACGTCCTGCCGCCCGCCTCGACCGTCCTGACCGCCGAGACCCAGCGCGCCGTCTGCCTCTTCCTCGAGGCCCCCGACGGGCAGGTCGCCGCCTGCGCCGGGGCGGTGATGCGCAACCACCGCGAGAGCCCCTACGGCACCGCGTCCTGGTGGGGGATGCTCGCGGTCCGCGAGGCCGACCGGGGCAGGGCGCTCTCGCTTGCGCTCGGCGCCCGCGTCGCGCTCCACATGCACGAGACCTTCGGCGCCGACACGTTCTACACCGGCGTCCGGCGCGACAACGCGGTCTCCCGGCATGTCTGCGCGCGGCTCGGCGTGGTCGAGAGCGGCCTCGGCTGCCTCGCGGTGCTCGACCCGGAGGCCTTCGGCGGCGCAGGCTTCACCAAGTGACCGCGGGGGCCGGGCGCCCGCATCCCGCACCCGGAGGCAAAAACGGTTCGGCCTGATGCGATTTTGCCGTAGCCTTCCCCCGAAACGGTGGAGGACGGGATGGACGCAGGCACGACGGATCTCATCGAGACGACGCTCCGGCACATGAGTTTCAGCTATTACGGCTGGTTCGCGGTCTATGTCGGGCTCGGCGTCACCGCGGTGATGCTGCCGGGGCTCGCCGCGGTCGGCATCGGCTCGCCCGAAACCCAGCGCCGCCTCGCCGCCGCCGCCGCGCTCGTCGCCGCGACCTTCGCCTTTCTCAAGCCGCATGAATACGCCACCGGCTTCGATGTCGGAAAGCGCCTCGTCTGGCAGACCGAGATCGCCTGGCGGCTCGGCACCATCGACGAGGCCGAGGTCGCCCGCCGCCTCGAGGAGGCCGTGGCGGTGACGACCTTCCGCTATGGCGGCAAGGCCTCCGCCAGCAGCTCGGCGCTCGAAGACCTCTTCGATCAGTCCGCGGGGCTCTAGGGCGGATCCGCGTCAGGGCCCCGGCGCCCGATCCCCCGGTCTCAGAGCGGCGTGATCCCCGCCTGAACCGGCCGCTCGAGATAGGTCGAGAGCGCGACGTAGCTTTTCGTCGAGATGACCTCGGGCAGGGCATAGAGCCGCGCCAGCAGCGCCTCCAGCGCCTGCGTGCTTTCCATCCGCACCTTCAGGATCATGCAGGTGTCGCCGGTGACGGAATGGATTTCCTCGACCTCCGGCAGCTCCTCGATCTGCATCAGGGCATCGGTCTTGCCCCAGCCGGTCGTGTTCACATGCACGAAGGCCAGAAACCGCTTTCCGGTCATCGCCGGATCGAGCCGGGCGGTGATCGCCCGGATGCGGCCGCTGGCCTTGTATCGCTTCACCCGCTCGTGCACCGCCGGCGCCGACAGCCCGACGGCCTTGCCGAGATCGGCATAGCTCTGCTCGGCATTCTCGGTCAGCAGCCCTAACAGGTTTCGGTCGATCTGATCGAGGCCGAAGGTGTCTTTCATGGATGTCCGAACCACATTCGATTTTTCCGGGGTAATGCGGAACAGGGTATCAAGCCCGGGCCGCCGCGTCTATTGGTCCGGAAAAAGCCGGAGCCCCGCGAAATGAACCCTGTATGGCTGTTGATGTGTTCCATCGGCATTGTCGGATCGAACTCGCTGGTCCTGAGCCCGATCGCGGCCGATGTCGCGGCATCCTTCCCCGCGCGCTCCGCCCCCGATGTCATGATGGCCTCTGCCGTCTATGGGGCGGGCACGGCGCTGAGCGCGCTGGTGCTGGCCCCGAGGGCGGACCGGATCGGCCTGCGCCGCGCCCTCTTCCGGGCGCTGGCGATTCTTGCCGCGGCCCTCGCGCTCAGTGCCCTGGCGCCCGTGCTGGCGGTTCTGGTGCTCGCGCAGGCGCTTGCGGGCGTGGCCGCCGGTCTCGCGTTGCCGGCGGTCTACGGGCTCGCGGCGGAGGTGGCGCCGCGCGGCCGCGAGAGCGAAACCCTCGGCAAGGTCCTGACCGGCTGGACGCTGAGCCTCGTGGCGGGGGTGAGCCTCTCGGCGGTTCTGGCCGATGTCCTGCACTGGCGCGCCGTCTTCGCGCTCCTCGCCGCCATGAGCCTTCTCGTCCTGATCGCGCTGCACCGGTCGGCCCTGCCGGAGGGGGCCGCGGGCGATGGCGCGCGCATCTCGCCCCTCGCGGCGCTCCGCATCCGCGGCCTCGCGCCGATCCTCCTCGCCGTCGCGGGCTACATGATGGCCTTCTACGGCCTCTATGCCTTCCTCGGGACGCATCTGACGGCCAGGCTCGGCCTCACGACCACCGTGGCCGGGCTTGCGGCCCTCTCCTACGGCCTCGGGTTCGGCCTCATCGCGCCGCTTGACCGGCTGATCGACCGGCACGGGGCCGGGCGATCGGCGCCTCTGGTGTTTGCCGCGCTGCTCTGCGTCTATCTGGGGCTTGCCCTCGCCGCGCCCTCAGGTCTCGCGATCCTTGCGGTCTGCCTCCTCTGGGGCGGCGCGAACCATCTCGGCCTCAACATCCTCGTCGGCCAGCTCACCGCGCTCTCGCCCGCCCGGCGGGCGACGATCCTCGGCCTCTACGGCGCCGTGAGCTACGGCGCCATGTTCCTCGGCACCGCGCTCTTCAAGCCGGTCTTCGAGGCGTCGGGCTTTGCCGCCACGGCCCTGCTCTCGGCGCTCTGCCTCGCGCCGGCCGTCATCGGCGCGGCATGGCGCGGGCGAAGGGCCCTGCAACCGGAGCTGTCCCGGGCGACCGAATCCGGCCGGTAGCGCCGCCGTCCTGTCGCCCCGCTTGGGAGGCGATTCATGATATGTTAACTAGGAAAATCGAGTAAAATCAAAGCGATTTTTTCCGTTTCACGGTGAAAAGCCCCGGTTTCACCGTGCCTCAGAGGTCGAGCTCGACCCAGATCGGCACATGGTCCGAGGGTTTTTCCCGCCCCCGGATCTCCTTGTCGATCCCGCAGCCGACCAGCCGGTCGGCGGCCTGCGGGGTGAGCAGAACATGGTCGATCCGGATGCCGTTGTCCTTCGGCCAGGCCCCGGCCTGATAGTCCCAGAACGTGTAGATCCCGCCCCTGGCCTCGACGCTCCTCAGCGCATCGGTGTAGCCGAGATTGGTGATCCGCCGGAACGCCGCCCGGGTCTCGGGCAGGAAGAGCGCATCATCCTTCCAGACCGCCGGGTCATGGCAATCCTCGGGCTGCGGGATGACATTGTAATCCCCTGCGAGCAGCGCACAGTCCTCGCCCGCGATCAGAGCCTCCGCCCGGGCCCGGAGCCGCTCCATCCAGCCGAGCTTGTAGTCGTATTTTGGCCCCGGTGCGGGGTTTCCGTTGGGCAGATAGAGCCCGCAGACCCGGATCGCCTCCCGCCCGACCACCGTCGCCTCGATCCAGCGCGCCTGCTCGTCCCCCTCGTCACCGGGCAGCCCCCGGCTCACATCCTCGAGCGGCAGCCGCGAAAGGATCGCCACCCCGTTGAAGCTCTTCTGGCCATGGGTCTCGACCTGATACCCCGCGTCCTCGATCTCCGTCCGCGGAAACGCCTCATCGACCGACTTGATCTCCTGAAGCACCACCACATCCGGTGCGGCCTCCTTCAGCCAGTCCAGCAGGGCGGGCAGGCGTGCCTTGACGCCATTGATGTTGAATGAGGCTATTTTCATCGGATGTCTGATCCCGGCGCGGTTCGGCGCGACCCTAGGCAAGGCCCTGCGCCCCTGCAAGCCCGGCAGGGTGATCCGTGGCAATCTCGCCATTTTTGTCCCGCGGCCTTGATAGATTTTAAATATCTTCGGGTGCAGTGTCCGCTGGTTCGGAGTGGAGGCGCTGACAGCAGAATCGGGATGCGGCCCCGTTCACGGTGGTTCGACCGTGACATCCCGTTTTCGCTGGCAGGGGTTTTCGCTCCGGCAGGATGTCGCGACGGATCCCCCGGGTTCGCTGCGGCGTTGCCCTTCGAACGACGGAGCCCGACCAGATAATGCGAGCAGGCAAACGGGAACCCTCCCCGAACCGCCACTGGAATCCTCAGTTCTCGCGGCTCGGCGCCTCGATCGTCATGCTTATCGTGGTGAGCATCTTCGTCGCGGCCACGGCACTTACCCTCTTTGGCAGCCTCAAGGAGCGGCAGCGCGGCATCCGCGCCGCGGCGCGCGAAAGCGTCGTCTGGGGCGTCTTCCAGGCCCGCCTCGAGATCAAGGATTTCATCGAGGCGATGCAGGGGATCGAGCTCGACCCGAGTTCCAAGACAATCGACAAGGCCTTCGTCCGCTATGACGTGCTCTACAGCCGGGCAGGCCTGCTCGAGGAAGGGGCCTATGCCGATCATGCCCGGGCCTATCCCGAGATCGCCGTCCTGACCGACCGGATCCATTCCGGCATTCTCGATCTCGCACCGGTCATCGACGGGCTTTCGCATGACCCGGCCGCGGTCCAGGCCGTCCTGCCGGATCTCCTGCGCCAGGCCCGCCTGATCGACGCGGACATGAACCGGCTCACCCAGCTTGCCAAGGCCAGCAGCAACGAATCCGCCGTCGGCGACCGCGAGCAGCTGAGCGCGCTCTATGCCCGCATGGGCATCGCCTTCGTGATCCTCGTGGTGGTGATCGGCGTCATCGTGCTGCTCCAGGGCATCCAGGTCCGGCAGATCGCCCGTGCGGCACGCGCTGCGGAGGCCGGAACGCGGGCCAAATCCGCGTTCCTCGCCACCATGAGCCACGAGATCAGGACCCCGCTCAACGGCATCATCGGCATGGCCGATATCCTCAATCGCACCAAGCTCGACCCCGAGCAGGTCGAGCAGGTCGCGGTGATCCGGCATTCGGGGCTGCTGCTGCGGGATGTGATCAACGACATCCTCGATTTCTCAAAGGTGGAATCGGGCCATATCCATATCGAGAAGCAGCAATTCGCGCTCGAGGAAGTCATCCATACCGTCCGCTCGGTGATCCTGCCGCGCATGGAGGGCAAGGATGTGGTGATGGAATTCGACGTCCCGGACGTTGTGCTCGAAAACGACCCCGTCCGGCTGCGGCAGGTTCTGATCAATCTGGTCGGAAACGCGCTCAAGTTCACCGAACGGGGGCGGATCCGCCTCACCGCGATCCGCATTCCCGACAACCGGCTGCGCTTCGAGATCGAGGATACCGGCATCGGCATCGCGCCCGAGGCGCTGCCGAAGCTCTTTCGGGAATTCAGCCAGGTCGAGAACGGCCTCGCGCGGCGTTTCGAGGGCACGGGGCTCGGGCTTGCGATCAGCAAGCGGCTGGTGGAAGCCATGGGCGGGCGCATCGGTGTGCACAGCGTGCCCGGTGAGGGCAGCCGTTTCTGGTTCGAGATCGCCGCCGGCCAGATCCACGACCGCGAGAGCGTCACCGGCCCGGCCGCCGTATCCGATCGCGAGCGGGTCTGGTCGCTTGCCGGCCATGTGCTCGTTGTCGAGGACAACGCGACCAACCAGCTTGTGACCTGCGGCCTCCTGAAACAGCTCGGACTTCGCTCGACGGTGGCAGAGAACGGCGAGGTCGCGCTGAAGCTCCTCGCGAGCGGCGATTACGATCTCGCACTCATCGACATGCAGATGCCGATTCTCGACGGGGTCGCGACCGCGCGGCGCGCGCGCGCGGACGGGATCCGGATGCCGCTGGTCGGGCTTTCGGCGAACGTGCTGGTTTCCGACCGTCAGGCCTGTCTGGATGCGGGGATGGACGATTTCATCTCGAAGCCGGTGACCCTCGACAAGCTGGGCGCGGCCATGGCGCGCTGGCTGCCGGATGCAACGTCAGGGGGAACGACGCCGGCGCGGCCGCACCGGCCAGGGGCCCCCTCGATCAGGGACGCCCTGGCCTGAGCGGAAGGCGCGGCTGATGTCTTGCCGGGCCTTGTTTTGCCCGGCGAGAGTGCTTTCCCCGGATCAGACGGAGAAGCTGGTGCCGCAGCCGCAACTCGAGCTGGCATTGGGATTGTTGATGACGAAGCGTGCGCCGATCAACTCTTCGGTGAAGTCGATCTCGGCATTGCCGAGGAACTGGAGGCTCGTTGAATCGATGAGCACGCGCGCGCCATCCTTCTCGAGCACCAGATCGTCCTCGGCGACCTCGTCGTCGAGCTTGATGGCGTATTGGAAGCCCGAGCAGCCACCGCCCTCGATCGCGATCCTCAGTGAGCGGTCGGCTTTTCCACCGTTGATCTCGCGGATGCGATCATAGGCGCGGTCGGTGACCCGGGGCGGAATGGAAAGCTCCATCTTTCGGCCCTTGGTTCTATGCGTTACGAGGGGAAGGTAAGCGTCGTGCACGCCCGACACAAGGCCAGCCCGAGATGACCGCACTTTTCGCGACCAACCCCGAGATGAGCCGGGGGCGTCTGTTTCCCGAAGAAGCGTCCGCCCACCGGTCCTGCTTCCAGCGCGATCGCGACCGCATCATCCATTCCTCGGCCTTCCGGCGGCTCAAGCACAAGACCCAGGTCTTCGTCGAGCACGAGGGCGACTACTATCGCACGCGCCTCACCCATTCGATCGAAGTGGCCCAGGTCGCGCGGACCATCGCGCGCTCTCTGGGGCTCAACGAGGAACTTGCCGAGGCGGTGGCTCTCGCGCACGACCTCGGGCATCCGCCCTTCGGGCATACCGGCGAGGACGAGCTGCAGGCGCTGATGGAGCCCTATGGCGGCTTCGATCACAACGCGCAGGCGATCAAGATCGTGACCGCACTCGAGGCGCATTACGCGGAGTACGACGGGCTCAACCTCACCTGGGAGACGCTCGAGGGGATCGCGAAGCACAATGGCCCGGTGACTGGCGAGATCCCCTTCGCGCTGGGCGATTTCAACGAGATATTCGATCTCGAGCTCGACACCCATGCAAGCGCCGAAGCGCAGGTGGCGGCACTCTCCGACGACATCGCTTACAACAACCATGATCTGGCGGACGGGCTCCGGGCCGGGCTCTTCACGCTCGAGGATCTCCGCTGCCTGCCGATGATCGGCCGCTGCATCGCCGAGGTCGATGCCCGCTGGCCGGGGCTGGCGCCGGGACGCCGCGAGCATGAGGCGTTACGCCGCTTCTTCGGGCTTCTGGTCGAGGATGTGCTCGCGACGAGCCGCCAGCGGATCGCGGAATTCGCGCCCAAGGATGCGGAAGCCGTGCGCCATCTCGGCACGCCGGTGGTGCGCTTCTCGCAGGGCACCTTCGCGGAGCTCAAGGAGATCCGGGTCTTTCTCTATCACCGCATGTACCGGCAATGGGGCGTGCAGCGGATGCGGCGCAAGGCGAAGCTCGTGGTGAAGGAAATCTTCGACATCTTCACCGAAGCGCCCGGCCTCATGCCCGACGACTGGAATTCCAAGCCCGGCCTGAGGGCGGGGCCGGTGGAGCGGGCCCGGATCGTGACCGATTACATCGCCGGGATGACCGACCGCTTCGCGCTTCAGGAGCACCGCCGGCTGACCGACCCGATGGTCAAGGCCTGACTTTCCTACAACTGCGACTTGTGTCGGTGTTTGCGGTATCGCCGGAAACGCCGACGATGGCGTGCTGTCTTCAGGCTGTTTCAGGTCATCTGTCGGAAACCAATATAATACAATTTGTCTTGCCCAATGGGTGGCCCTGCCTGATAGTTTGAGTTCAAACCGATCGCCAAAGATCGGAAAAGAATGAAGATTGGGAGGAATATTCATGCCTGAACAGAAAACGGTGTCACGCCGTTCCTTTCTCCGGAGCGGTGCTGTCGCGGGAGGCGCGGCCGCGGCAAGCGGGCTCGCCGCGCCTGCGGTCCTCGCGCAAAGCCCGGTCGTGATGAAGATGCAGACCTCCTGGCCTGCCTCCGATATCTGGATGGATTTTGCGCGGGAATATGTGACCCGGGTCGAGGCGATGTCGAACGGACGCCTCAAGGTCGATCTTCTGCCCGCGGGTGCCGTGGTTGGCGCCTTCCAGGTGATGGACGGCGTGAGCGACGGGGTGATCGATGCCACGCACACCGTCTCGGCCTACTGGTATGGCAAGCACAAGGGCGCCTCGCTCTTCGGCACCGGGCCGGTCTTCGGCGGCTCCGCGACGACGATGCTCTCGTGGTTCTATCAGGGCGGCGGCTCCGATTTCTATCAGGAGCTCACCCAGGAAATTCTCGGGCTCAACGTCGTTGGTTTCTACGGCTTCCCGATGCCCGCTCAGCCGCTCGGCTGGTTCAAGGGCGAGGTGAACACCGCGGCCGACCTGCAGGGTTTCAAGTATCGCACGGTGGGCCTCGCGGCCGACCTGATGCAGTCGCTTGGCATGAGCGTCGCGCAGCTTCCGGGCGGCGAGATCGTGCCGGCCATGGAGCGCGGGGTGATCGACGCCTTCGAGTTCAACAACCCGTCCTCGGACCTGCGCTTCGGCGCGCCGGACGTCGCGAAGAACTATTACCTGTCGTCCTATCACCAGGCTTCCGAATCCTTCGAGTTCACCTTCAACCGGGACTTCTTCGAGGATCTCGATCCGGATCTGCAGGCGATCGTGCAATATGGCGTCGAGGCAGCCTCGACCTCGAACACGGCGCTTGCCATGCGGGCCTATTCGTCCGACCTCAGAAAGCTCCAGGACGAGCGCGGCGTCACCGTCCACCGCACGTCGCAGGATATCCTGAAGGCCGAGCTCGATGCCTGGGACACGCTGATCCCCAAGCTCGAGGAAGACGACTTCATGCGTCGGGTGCTCGACAGCCAGCGTGACTGGGTCCAGCAGGTGACCTTCTACGAGCTGATGAACGCGCCGGACTACGCGCTCGCCTACAACCACTACTTCCCGGACACGCTCAAGACCTGAGCTCGCCGGCCCGGGTGGCGGCTGCCTCCCGGGCCGATCCGTTCCGTGCGAAGAGAGGGAAGCGCGTGATGATCGCCTATATCCGCTTTGCCGACCGGCTTTCGGCCTGGTTCGGCAAGACCTTCGGCTGGCTGATCCTGCTCATGACCTTCGGGGTAAGCTACGAGGTCTTTGTCCGATACGTCCTCAATGCCCCGACATCCTGGTCGCTCGACGTGTCCTTCATCATGTATGGCACGCTCTTCATGATGGGCGGGGCCTACACGCTCTCGCAGGGCGGGCATGTACGCGGGGATTTCATCTACCGGCTCTGGCCTCCGCGGGTGCAGGCGGCGGTGGATCTGGTGCTCTACCTGCTCTTCTTCTTTCCCGGCGTGCTCGCGCTCATCATCACGGGCTGGAAATACGCCTCGCGCTCGTGGAGCTATGGCGAGGTGAGCATCAACAGCCCCGCGGGCGTGCCGATCTTCCAGTTCAAGATGGTGATGGTGGCGGCGGGGGTGCTGCTCTTCATCCAGGGCATCGCGCAGATCCTGCGCTGCATCCATTGCCTCAAGACGGGTGGCTGGTTGCGCGCGGAAAGCGACGTGGTGGAAACCGAGGAAATGCTGATGGAGCGGGGTGGCGATGACCATATCTGAAAGAGGTCACGCTCTGGCCCGGGGCGGCGCGCGATGACCGATCCGCAGGTCGCCCTGATGATGCTCGGGCTCTTCATCATCATCGTCTTTCTCGGCTTTCCGATCGCCTTCACGCTCATGGCGATGGGCATCGGCTTCGGCTACTACGCCTATTTCGATGCCGACCGCATGTGGCGGGCCTACAACCGGCTGGAGGAGGGGGCGGGTGACTGGGACCGATGGTCACTCTGGCTGGACGGGTTCTTCAACAACCGCATCTTCGATCTCTTCGTGAACCAGACCTATACGGTCATGTCGAACGACGTGCTGACCGCGATCCCGCTCTTTCTCTTCATGGGCTACATCGTCGAGCGGGCGAACATCGTCGACCGGCTGTTCTCCACGCTCAACATCGCCGCGCGCAATGCGCCGGGTTCGATGGGGGTAGCGGCCCTCATCACCTGCGCGCTGTTCGCGACCGCGACCGGCATCGTCGGGGCGGTGGTGACGCTCATGGGGCTTTTGGCACTCCCGGCCATGCTCAAGGCCCGCTACGACAAGAGTTTTGCAAGCGGCATCATCTGCGCGGGCGGCACGCTCGGGATTCTGATCCCGCCCTCGATCATGCTCATTGTCTATGCCGCGGCCTCGGGTGTCTCGATCGTGCGGCTCTATGCCGGGGCGCTGCTGCCCGGTTTCCTGCTCGTCGGCCTCTACATCATCTACGTGGTGGGGCGCGCCATTCTCCAGCCCTCGAGCGCGCCGAAGCCGAGCCGCGAGGAGGTGCCCGAGGTCCGGGTCGGGCGGCTCGTGGTGATGCTGCTCACGTCCTTCGTGCCGCTCGCGGTGCTGATCCTCGCGGTCCTCGGCTCGATCCTCTTCGGGCTTGCGACCCCGACCGAGGCCGCCGCGATCGGCGCGCTGGGCGGATTCCTGCTTGCGCTCGGCTACCGCGCGCTCACCTGGCAGCGGCTGCGCGAGAGCGTCTATCTCACGGTCCGCACGACGGCGATGGTCTGCTGGCTCTTCGTCGGCTCCTACACCTTCTCCTCGGTCTTCTCCTATCTCGGCGGCGAGCAGGTGATCTCGGATTTCGTGACAGGGCTGAACCTATCGCCCATCGCCTTCCTGATCCTGGCGCAGCTCATCATCTTCCTGCTCGGCTGGCCGCTCGAATGGTCGGAAATCATCATCATCTTCGTGCCGATCTTCCTGCCGCTGCTGCCGCATTTCGGCATTGATCCGCTGTTCTTCGGCATCCTTGTCGCGCTCAACCTCCAGACGAGCTTCCTGACACCGCCCATGGCGATGTCGGCCTATTATCTCAAGGGTATCGCGCCCCCGGATGTCGCGCTTGTCGATATCTTCAAGGGCGTGCTGCCGTTCCTGCTCATGGTGTTTCTTGCAATGGCAATCGTCTACATCGCGCCTGACATCGTCTTCTGGCTGCCGAATGCCTTCTATGGCGGGTAAGGCGGCACGGATCGCGGGCCTGCGGGCGCAGGACCTGCGCGCAGGCATCGCCAAGGGGGCGCTCCGGGTGGAGGAGGTCGCCGAGGCGCTGATCGCACGGGTGGCCGAAACCGAGCCCGGCCTGTCGGCCTGGGCCTGGTTCGATCCGGATTTCGTGCGCAGCCAGGCAAGGGCGCTCGATGCGCATCGCGCCGCCGGGCGGCCGCTTGGCGCGCTTCACGGGCTGCCCGTCGGGGTCAAGGATGTGATCGATACGGCCCGGATCCCGACGGAAAACGGCACGGTGATCGATGCGGGCCGGATCCCGGCGGAGGATGCCTTCGTGGTCTCGCGGCTGAAGGCCGCAGGCGCGATCGTCTTCGGCAAGACGCGGACAACCGAGCTTGCCTTCCTCGCGCCCGGCCCGACGCGCAACCCTGCCAATCCGGCACACACCCCCGGCGGGTCGTCCTCGGGCTCCGCGGCCGCGGTGGCGTCCGGGCAGGTGCCGCTGGCGCTCGGCACCCAGACGGCGGGGTCGGTGATCCGCCCTGCGGCCTTCTGCGGCACGGTCGGCTTCAAGCCGAGCTTCGGGGCGATCCCGCGCACGGGCGTGCTGGCCCAGGCCCCGAGCCTCGACACGATCGGTGTCTTCGCGCGCAGCGTCCCGGACGCCGCACTGCTTGCGGAGGTGCTCTTCGGCGATGATCCGCGCGATGCCTCGACCACGCCCACGCCGCCGCCGCGGCTCTTCGAACTTGCCTCGGCGCCGCCGCCCGTCGCGCCGGTCTTTGCGCTCGTGCAGCCGCCGGGCTGGGAGCGGGCGGAGGAGGAAACGCGCCTTGCCCTCGCGGAGGTGGCGGGCCTGCTCGGCGAGCAGTGTTTCGAGGTCGCGCTCCCCGGTGCCTTCGCGGAAGGTTCTGCGGCGCGGGAATGCATCCAGCTCGCGGAACTCTCGAAGTGCTTCTACGGCTACGAGCGCCGGGGCAGGGCGCAGCTTTCCACCGAGATGCAAGGCGCGCTCGACCGGGGCAAGGCGATCCCGGCGCGCGACTACATCGCCGCACTCGACTGGCGCAGGATTCTCAACGCCGCGCTCGAGGAGGTCTTTGCCCGCTGCGATGCGATCCTCGTGCCCGCCGCGCCCGGCCCGGCGCCGGAGGGGCTCGGCACGACCGGCGATCCGGTCTTCAACGGGCTCTGGACGCTCTGCGGCACGCCGGCGGTGACGATCCCGGTACTGGAAGCCTCGAACGGGCTCCCCATGGGGCTGCAGCTCGTGGGGCGGCGGGGCGATGACGGGCGGCTCCTGCGCAGTGCGCGCTGGCTCATGGAGCACCTCCGGGGCGATGACAGCGGACAGGGAGATCTCCGATGACCGGCTATCTGATGCGGATCGTGGCCTTTGCCCTGCTGTCGGGCTTTCTCGTGATCCTGGTCTGGCATGTGCCCCGGCTCGATCTCGGCGGCGTGGTCGCGGTGACCCTGCTCCTTGCCGCCTACGATCTCTTCATCGCTCCGAGCGACAGCCGCTGAGGCAGGGCGGCGCCCGCGCCCTTTTCCTCGCGTCAGGGCGGCTCTAGGCTCGCTCCGAACCGGAGGGAGGGAGTGGCATGACGGAAGAGCTCATCACGCATCAGGCCGAGGAGGATGCGCGGAACGATTCGATCCTGATCTGGGTCGATGGCCGGCTCCTTCCGCGCGCGGAGGCGGTGGTTTCCGTCTACGACGCCGGGTTCATGCTCGGCGACGGCGTCTGGGAGGGGCTGCGCCTCTACGATGGCCGCTGGGCGTTTCTCGAGGATCATCTCGACCGGCTGTTCGAGGCGGCGAAGGCCATCGACCTCGATATCGGCCGCGACCGCGCGGGCGTGGTCGCGGCGCTACGGGAGACGCAGGCAGCAAACGGGATGGTGACGGATGCCCATGCGCGGCTCATGGTCACCCGCGGGGTCAAGACGCGCCCCTTCCAGCATCCCGGGCTCTCGCAGCGCGGTCCGACGATGGTCATCATCATGGAGCATTCGCGGCCGCAGATCCCGCGCCCGGTCCGGCTCGCCACCGTGCCGCATCTGCGCGGGCTGCCGATGACGCAGGATCCGAAGCTCAATTCGCATTCGAAGCTCAACTGCATTCTCGCCTGCATCGCGGCAGAGAAGGCGGGGGCGGACGAAGCGCTGATGCTCGATGTCCATGGCTTCGTGAACACGACCAACGCCTGCAACTTCTTCATTGTCCGCAAGGGCGAGGTCTGGACCAGCACGGGAGACTACTGCATGAACGGCATCACGCGTGCGAAGGTCATCGACATCTGCCGGGCGAACGGCATACCGGTCTTCGAGCGCAACTTCTCGCTGGTCGAGACATACGGCGCCGACGAGGCCTTTCTCACCGGCACCTTCGGTGCGCAGACGCCGGTGGGGGAGATCGACGGCAGGGTGATCGGCTCCGGGCAGAACGGTCGCCCGGTCACGGAGCGGATCCGGGCGCTCTACAAGGCGCTGGTGGCGGCATGAGCGACACGATCCGCATCGCCATGTGGTCGGGGCCGCGCAATCTCTCGACCGCAATGATGTATTCCTTTGCCGCGCGCGGCGATTGCGCCGTGGTGGACGAGCCGTTCTATGCGGCCTATCTCGCGCTGAGCGGGCTACCGCACCCGATGCGCGCGGAGATCCTCGCCGCACAGCCGAACGACCCCGCCGGTGTCGCCGAGGCGCTGCTCGCCAGGGTGGAGCAGCCGGTTTTCTATGCCAAGCACATGACCCACCACATGCTGCCCGGCGTGCCGCGCGACTGGATGGCGGCCTGCCGCAACGTCTTCCTGATCCGGCATCCGGCGCGGGTGGTGGCTTCCTACGCGCGAAAGCGCGAAGCCCCGACGCTCGCCGATATCGGCTTCGTCCAGCAGGCCGAGCTCTTCGACGAGGTTGCAGACCGGACGGGAGCGGCACCGGTCGTGGTCGATTCCGCCGATATTCGCGCCGATCCGGCCGGGGCGCTCATGGCACTCTGCGCAGCGATCGGGATTCCCTTCACTGAAAGGATGCTGCGCTGGCCGCGCGGTCCGAAACCCTTCGACGGCGCCTGGGCACCGCACTGGTATGGCGCAGTGCATCGCTCGACCGGCTTTGATGGAGCGGAGGAGGCGCTGCCGCGGCTCGAGGGGGCGTATGCCCGCCTCGCCGAAGAGGCGCTTCCCTATTACGAGAAGTTGGCGGCCTGTCGGTGACAGCAAGGCGCGTGCCGTCTGTCGTGATGCCCCGTTTGAGAGTATGATCGTCCGATCGCGGCTACATGGGGGCAATCCCAGCCGCGGAGGAGCTGGCCATGACACGTATCGCGATTTCTGCAGGTCTCGCCCTGCTGGCCGCGGCCCCTGCCGCCCGTGGGCAGGCCGTCGAGACAACAGCCACGATCTATGCCTGGCTCCCGGCGGTGGAGGAGACGCTTCAGGATGGCGTCGAGATGAATGCGGACCGGAGCACGATCCTCGACAATCTCGATTTCGCGCTGATGGGCGAAGTCGTCCAGCGGCGCGGCGAGTGGCTCTTCGCCTTCGACGGCTTCTATTCCGATCTTGGCAAGTCTGCGGACGTAGGGCTGCCGATTTCGCCCGGCGATCCGGATAATCCCGATGAGATCGACGCGGCGCTCGATTTCTCCACCAGCACCACGATCTTTTCCGCCATGGCCGGGCGCCGGATGGTGAATCGCCCGGAGTTCGAATTCTTCGGCACGCTGGGCCTGCGCTACACGCACTTCGAGACGAGCTTCACGGCGGAAGCCGGGGATCAGGCCTTTCGCATCAACACGAATGACGATCTTCTGGACGTGATCGCGGGCGTTCGCGGCACCTACCGGATCGACGAGCGCTGGGCGCTGCCGTTTGTCGCCGATATCGGCACGGGTTCGTCGGACTTCACCTGGCAGGCCTTTGGCGGCGTCAGCTATTCCGTCGGGCGGCATTCCTTCACCGGGGGCTGGCGGCACATGGCCTGGCAGCTTGGCGATGGCGGATATATCGAGGACATTGCCTATGACGGGCCAGTTCTCGCCTATTCCTACCGCTTCTGACGCAGGTCTCTTCCGCGTCGGGCACGGGAACGGCCCGCCGGGAAGGCGGGCCGCATTGGCTGCTGTTTCCAGCCGTCAGCGCTTGAGGATCAGAGCCTCGTGCGATGCGATGGTGGCCGGGGTGCCATCGGCATCGCCGCGCTCGCTCCGCGACGACAGGATCAGCCGGCCGGAGACGTTGATCGGTTTTTCCTCGCCGGAGAAGTTGAGGCAGATGGTCAGGACGTCATCGCCGAGAACGCGCTCGTAGACATAGACATCGTTCTGACAGGAAACGGTCCGGTAGGCCCCGGTGACGAGCGCAGGTTCGGCCCGCCGGAGGCGGATGAGCGCCCGATGGAAATTGAGAACCGAGTTCTTCGCGCCGGATTGCGTCGCCACATCCGCGCCCTGCGGCGCATGCAGGGGAAGCCAGGGGGTGCCGGTGGTGAAGCCCGCCGTCGGGCCCGGCTCCCATGGCATGGGCGTGCGCACGGGATCCCGCCCGAGACCGATGCCCGGAACCTGCTTTTCCCAGGGGTCCTGCACGGCGTCATGCGGGATATGGGCATCATCGAGACCGAGCTCGTCACCCTGATAGATCGTCGGCGTGCCGCGCAGCGTGAGAAGCAGGGTCGCCGCAACCTTCGCCTGTGCCCGCCCGGCGCGGGAGGCGATGCGCGACCGGTCGTGGTTGCCGAGTACCCAGTTCGGCCAGGCGCCCTCGGGGAGCGCGGCCTCGTATTCCTCCACCATGTGCCTGATGTGCTCCGCGTTCCACGGGGAGTGCAACAGCGCGAAGTTGAAGGGCAGGTGAAAGCCGTCGAGGCTTTCGCCGTAGTAGCGCATGACGTCCTCGAAGCCGCCATAGGCCTCACCGATCAGGACGCGGTCGGGATAGGCATCCGAAACCTGCCGCATCTCCTTCACGATCTGGAAGCCTTCCTCCTGGTGCATGCCGTGGATGTGAATCTGGCTGCGCGCGGGGCCCATGTGCTCTTCCCAGATCGGGTTCGCCGGGTGATCGCCGCCATCGACAAAGGGTGCGACATGGCTGACGGCATCGACGCGGAAGCCGTCTACTCCGCGCTCGAACCAGAAGCGCAGCACGTTCAGCATTTCCGCGCGGACTTCCGGGTGGCGCCAGTTGAGCGCAGGCTGCGAGGAGAGGAAGATGCTCAGGTAATACTGACCGGTCGCTTCATCCCAGGTCCAGGCCGGGCCGCCGAATTCGCTGATCCAGTTGTTGGGCGGGCTGCCGTCGGGCTTCGCATCACGCCAGATATACCAGTCGCGCTTCGGATTGTCGCGGGACGCGCGGCTTTCCTGGAACCAGGGATGCTGGTCCGAGCTGTGGCTCGGCACGAAATCGAGCAGCAGCTTCAGGCCGCGGGCATGGACCGCTTCGCGCAGCGCATCGAAATCCTCGAGCGTGCCGAAGATCGGCTCGATATTGCAGTAGTCCGAGATATCGTAACCGAAGTCGTCCATCGGCGAGGGGAAGACGGGCGAGATCCAGATCGCTTCCACGCCGAGATCCACCAGATGGTCGAGGCGCGAGGCGATGCCGCGCAGGTCGCCAATCCCGTCGCCGTTGGAATCCTGGTAGGAGCGGGGGTAAATCTGATAGACGATGCCGGTCTTCCACCACTCCGTCGTGGCGGTCTGGGTCTTCAGGTCGGCTTGATCGAAACTCATGGATACACCTCGAAAAAAGAGAGTTTCAGTCACTGCGGGTGCCACACGCCACCGAAGGCCGGGGCGCGGGGCGTCGTTTTGGGGCGTCAGTCCTTCAGGATCGCGAAGGCCTCGTAAGGCGCGAGGAGGATGCGTCCTGAAAGGCCCGAGCGCGGCGCGTCGCTCGCGATGAGCGATCGTCCTGCAATCGCAAGGCCCTCGGGCACATCGAAGGCGACCTGCTCTCCGGTGAAGTTCGCGACCACCGCGAGCCGGTCCGGGCCGAGGGTGCGGGCATAGGCAAAGACCGCCGGGTGATCCTCGGCAAACGCGTTGTAGTCGCCAAAGGAGATGATCGGCAGATCGCTGCGCAGGCGGGCGAGCTTTCGGTAGTGCTCGAAGATGCCCTTCGGATTGGCGCGGTCTGCCGCCACGTTGATCTCGGTGTGGTTCGGGTTCACGGCAAGCCAGGGTGTGCCGGTGGTGAACCCCGCCGCCTCGCCGGCGGTCCATTGCATCGGCGTTCGGGCGTTGTCGCGACCGTTCGCATTCGCCCCGGCCAGGAATTCCGCGGCGCTCAGGCCGAGGTCCTGCTGCAGGGTGAAATTGTTGCGGATCTCCACATCGTTGAACTGCGAGATATCGTCGAACGTCATGTTTGTCATGCCGATCTCCTCGCCCTGATAGATGTAGGGCGTCCCGCGCATGAGGTGGAGCACGGTCGCGAGCATCTTTGCGCTCGCGATCCGCCCCTCGCCGTCATCGCCATAGGTCGAGACCGCGCGCGGCAGGTCATGGTTGCTCCAGAAGAGCGAGTTCCAGCCGTCCTCGGCCAGCGCCTTTTGCCAGGCGTTCAGGATGCCCTTGAGCTGGCGCAGATCGACCGGCCGCGCCTTCCACTTGCCGTGCACCGGATCGAGAAACGCAGTGATGTGCGAGAACTGGAACACCATCGAGAGCTCGCCCCGGTTGCGGCCCGAATAGAGCAGGGCGTTGCCGAGATTGGCGCTCCAGGCTTCACCCACCGTCACCACGTCGCGCCCGGCGAGGGTCTCGCGGTGCATTTCCTGGAGATAGTCGTGGAGGCGCGGCCCATCGGCGGTGATACCGCGGTCCACTTCCTTGGCGATGAGGTCGATCACGTCCATCCGGAACCCGGCGATGCCGCGATCGAACCACCAGTTCATCATCTCGTAGACAGCCTTGCGGACCTCCGGGTTCTCCCAGTTGAGATCCGGCTGCTTGCGGTCGAAGAGGTGGAGGTAATATTGGCCGGTTGCCTCGTCGAGCGTCCAGGCCGGGCCGCCGAAGTGCGACTGCAGATCGTTGGGGTAGCCGCCATCGGGCGCGGGATCGCGCCAGACATAGAAGTCGCGGAAGGTCGAGCTGCGCGAGGCTCGCGCATCCTGAAACCAGGCGTGCTCATCGGACGTGTGATTGACCACCAGGTCCATCACGATGCCGATGCCTCGGGCGCGGGCCTCGGCGATCAGCTGATCCATGTCGGCAAGGGTGCCGAATTCCGGGGCGATGTCGCGGTAATCCGAGATGTCATAGCCGTTGTCGGCCATCGGCGACGCAAAAACCGGCGAAAGCCAGACGAACCCGATACCCAGATCACGCAGATGGTCGAGCTTCGAGATGATGCCGGGAATGTCGCCGATCCCGTCGCCGTTGCTGTCGCAGAAGCTGCGGGGATAGATCTGGTAGGCTGTCGCGGTCTGCCACCAGGAGGCCTTGTTCTGCATCATGGGCGCTTGTTGCAGCATGAACGTCTGCTCCTGAGAGAAGGGGAATGCGGCGCGGGGAGACGCGCCGCGGTTGAGGTCAGTTGCAGGGCAGGCCCTGCGCGTCGAAACGGTAGAGATGCCCTTCGCGCGGACGAACCCCGACGCGCTGTCCGTAGGGGATGACCTGATGGCCGCCCTGACGCACGACCAGCGGCTGCTTTGCTCCCACATCGACGAAGAGGAAGCTGTCGGAGCCGAGATCCTCGGCATGGACCACCTCGCCGGTCCAGACCGGATCGGTTTCGGAGAGGTCGAGATGTTCGGGCCGAACGCCGAGGGTATTGCAGCGATAGCTGTCGGCGAAGCGACCTTCGAGGAAATTCATCGTCGGTGAGCCGATGAAGCCTGCCACGAAGGTCGAGTTCGGGCGTTCATAGAGCTCGGCGGGGGTGCCCACCTGCTCGACCTTGCCATCGCGCAGCACGCAGATCCGGTCGGCGAGCGTCATCGCCTCCACCTGATCGTGGGTCACGTAGACCATCGTCACGTTGTTCATGTCGTGGTGAAGCTTCGCGATCTCAAGCCGGGTCGCCACACGCAGCGCCGCATCGAGGTTGGAGAGCGGCTCGTCGAAGAGGAAGACCCGCGGATCGCGCACGATGGCGCGGCCGATCGCGACGCGCTGACGCTGGCCGCCCGAGAGCTGCTTCGGCAAACGGTCGAGCAGATGGCCGATCTGCAGCATTTCGGCTGCCTTCTCGACCCGCGCGCGGGTTTCCTCCTTGCCCGCCTTGGCGAGCTTCATGCCGAAGGCCATGTTGTCGTAGACGTTCATGTGCGGATAGAGCGCGTAGGACTGGAAGACCATCGCGATGCCGCGGTCGGAGGGAACCCGGTTGTTGACCCGCTCGCCGTCGAAGAGCATGTCGCCGGAGGTGATGCTGCTCAGCCCCGAGATCAGGCGCAGGAGCGTGGACTTGCCGCAGCCCGAGGGGCCGACGAAGACCATGAACTCGCCCTTCTGGATCTCGAGGTCGATCCCCTTGATGACGTCGACAGCGCCATAGGACTTCCGGACGTCGTGAAGCTGGATATGTGCCATGAGTATTGTCCCTGTTTCAGCCCTTGACCCCACCGGCCGTCAGGCCTGCGACGATCTTGCGTTGGAAGATGAGCACGAGAACGATCAGCGGTACCGTCACGATGACCGAGGCGGCCATGAGTGCGCCCCAGGGGGTCTCGTGGCTGGAGGCGCCCGAAAGCAGCGCGATGGCGACCGGAACCGTGCGTGTGGTTTCCGACGAGGTGAAGGTGAGCGCGAAGAGAAACTCGTTCCACGCGCCGATGAAGGCGAGGAGCCCGGTCGTCACCAGCGCCGGCCACAACAACGGCAGGAAGACGCGGGTGATGATGACCCAGGGTGTCGCGCCATCAACGATCGCGGCCTCCTCGATTTCGGTCGGCAGGTCGCGCATGAAGGTCGTCAGCACCCAGACCGTGAAGGGCAGGGTGAAGATGGTGTAGCTCAGGATCATCGCCCAGGGCGTGTTGTAGATCCCGATGAAGCGCACGAGCTCGAAGAGGCCCGCAAGCACCGCGATCTGCGGAAACATCGACACCGCGAGGATCGAGACGAGCAGCAGGCCCCGCCCACGGAAATCGACACGAGCCAGTGCGTAGGCTGCGGTGACGGCCAGGAAAAGCGCGAGCGCCACCGTGGTCGAGGCGATGAAGACCGAGTTCAGCAGGTTGCGCGGGAAGGTTCCCTTGCCGAGCACCGCGACATAGTTGGAAAAATCGAAGCTCGAGGGAAAGTAGGAGACCTCGAAGAGCGCCGTGCCGGTCTTGAAGCTCGTCAGGATCGCATAATAGAACGGAAAGACCGAAAAGACGAGAATGACGAGGACAAGCGCATAGAATGCCGTCTTCTTGAAGTAAGTCATTGGGTTCATTTGCTTTTCTCCCCGCCGAGGTCGACCTTGCCGAGCCAGATGTAGAGGGCCACGAAGATCGCGATGATCGCGAAGAGCAGCGACGACTGGGCCGAGCCATAGGCAAACTTGTCGAACTCGATCAGGTTCTCCCGGCTGATGATCGACATGGTCTTCGTCGCTGCGGAATTGGGCGTCAGGACATAGACGAGGTCGAACATCCGCAGCGCGTCGAGCATCCGGAAGATGACCGCCACCATGAGCGCGGGCCGGATGAGCGGCAGCGTCACGCGGAAGAACACCTTGACGGGGTGGATGCCATCGATCCTTGCCGCTTCGTAAATGTCGCCCGGCACCATCTGAAGGCCGGCGAGGCAGAGCAGCGCCATGAACGGCGTGGTCTTCCAGACATCGACGAGGATCACGGCAGCCATGGCCGTATCCAGATTCGCTGCCCAGGCGATCTTTTCCGAGATCAGGCCGAGATTGAGCAGGATGTCGTTGATGATCCCGAACTGGTCATTGAGCATCCAGCCCCACATCTTGGCGGAGACGATGGTGGGGATCGCCCATGGGATCAGGATCGCGGCGCGGACGAGGCCGCGGCCCGCAAAGCGCGCGTTGAGGACAAGCGCAACGACGAGCCCGAACATCGTCTCGAGCGAAACCGAGACGACGGCAAACTTCACCGTGTTCCAGACCGCATTCCACCAGGCCGGATCGACGAGGGTACCGCGCCAGATCACGCGCCCGGAGGAAAGCTGCCGGTAGGAGAGGTAGTTGTCGAAGCCCACCCATTTGCCACCGTGAAGATCGGTGAGCGAGGTGTCCGTGAAGGAAAACCAGATCGAACGCATGAGGGGCCAGGCCGCAACGCAGAAGAGCATCAGCAGCATGGGGGCGAGGAACCAGAAGGCTGCGCGCAGGCGTTGCTGTTCCAGGCTGGTCTCGCGGCCGTTCTTGGGGGCGGCGACGGGGACCGCGGTTGTGGGATGTGTCAAATCACGTCTCCTGGGATGGCGCGTGCCGGCCGCATGACGGGCCTTCTGGAACGCGGGACGGGATGCTGGTTGGGGCACACAGGGCGGGCAGCGGTCGGCCGCCCGCCCTTGCCGGCCTTGTCGCTCCGGGGGAGGAACGGAGCGGTTGGCGGCCGAACCTACCAGGCACTGCCCTTCAGATCGTCCAGGTCGAGCTCGAGCAGCTCGAGGTTCTCGGCGGCGGTTCCGTTGCCACCGAGCGTGTCGTGCACCGCGGACCAGAACTTCGCCGAGACCTCGTTGTATTTCTTCTTCGTCGGGGCGGACGGGCGCGGAACGGCGTGCATGAACACATCCTTCCAGGCCGGGATGATCGGGTATTTCGCCGCGATATCCGGGTCGTCATAGAGCGAGATCACCGTGGGCAGGTTGCCGGCCCGGAGCGCCAGCGTCTTCTGCGCCTCGGCACTCGAGAGATAGAGCGCAAGCGAGATCGCTTCGTCCTGATGCTCCGAGTATTTCGAGACCGCGACATTCCAGCCGCCGAGCGTCGCCGCGGAGCTGCCGTCCTCGCCGCCACGGGGAAGAGGGGCGGTATCGAACAGGCCCTTGATCGGGCTGTCTTCGGCGGAACCGAGCGCGTAGGCATAGGGCCAGTTGCGCATGAAGGCCGCGTTGCCGGTCTGCCAGACGCCGCGCGCTTCCTCTTCCTGATAGGCGATCACGCCGGGAGGCGAGATGGTTCCAACCCAAGAGGCTGCGAGGTCGATCGCCTCGACAGCCTTTTCATTGTTGACGGAGATGGTGCCGTCAGGCTCGACGATCTGTCCACCGCCGAACGACTTGATCCATTCGAGCGCATCGCAGGTCAGGCCCTCATAGGCGTTGCCCTGCCAGACGAAGCCCCAGAAATCGCTTTTGCCTTCGGCACGCTCGCCGTCCTGGATGAGCTGCGCGGTCTCGGTCAGCTCCTGCCAGGTCTCGGGCACCTTGGCGCCGTATTTCTCGAGCAGATCCTTGCGGTAATAGAGCGCCGGGGCATCCGTATAGAGCGGCAGGGCCACGAGCCGGCCGTCGGCAGTCTGGGATTCGATCACCGAGGGGAAATGCGCGTCGAGCGCGGCGCCAGCGCTCTCGCGAAGATCGACAAACTGCTCTGCAAGCTGCGGCGCCCAGATGACATCCGTCATGTAGAGATCGATGTCGGAGTTGCCGGCTGCGAGCCAGAGTCGATACTGCGCGAACTGGTCCGAGGTCGAAGCCGGCATCGGCACGAGCTTCACCGTGTTGCCGGTCTTTTCCTCCCAGGGCTTCACGACAGCTGCGAAGTCCTCGAAGAAGCTGCCGACGACACCTGCGGCAAACGAGACCTCCACCGCCCGCGCCGGGCCGGTGAAGGCGAGTGACAGGGCCGCGGCGGCGAGCGCGCCTGCAGGCAGAGTTCGTGCGTGGAATTTGAACATGTCTGAACCTCCCGATTCTGCTTCTGTCTTTTGCGTCCGGGCAGCGGGCCTGACGGGTCCGACTGTTTCCGGAAGCAATCCGAAACGTTTCGGTAACTGGATAACCGAATCAGTGGCGTTGTGTCAAACCGAAACCGGAGGAGGGTTCAGGCCGGGGGTGGAGCGGTTGATGCTCGCTCGATGAAGTCGAATGGAATGATCTTCTGGAGCGTTCCGATCGGCTTGCGGTTGATCGCACCGATCAGTGTGTCGGCAAGCGGTGCCCAGCTGTCGGCCAGAGGGGAGCGTGTGACCGTAAGTGCGGGGGCGAAGCTCTCGGGCGAAGCTGCAAGAATTGCGTCGTCATGCGCGATCACCGAGACATCCTCGGGCACGCGGAGCGAGAGCGACCCAAGCGCTTGATATACGCCCTTTGAAACCAACGTGTTACCACAAACTATCGCTGTTGGCGCGCGCGCTGGATCTCCGAACATCTGGATGGTTGCGGTCAGGCCGAGCGCTTCCGTCATGAACCCGTGGCGGATATGCGCGGGGTTCTCTTCGAGGCCGGCCTCGGCAAGGGCTCTGCGGAAACCGGCGAGCCGGAAGCGGCAGAATGCCAGCGGTTCCGGGCCGGAAATGAGCGCAATCCGTCGGTGGCCGAGTGCGGTGAGGTGGCTGGCCATCCGGTATGCCAAGCCCCGGTTGTCGACATCGACATAGGGGTAGGGTGGCTCCATCTCCCCCCGTCCGTGCACAACGAAGGGCACCTTGTGGGTGAGCAGGTGCTGGATTCGCAGGTCTTCCGGCAGCGGGTCGACGAGCACGAAGCCGTCGAGTGTCCCGCCCCGAAACAGGCGGTCATAGACCGGAATGATGTCTCCGGTGTCGGTTTCCGGGGTGAGATGCAGGACAAACTGAACATCCCGGGCGGAAAATGCCTCGGATAATCCGGTAACGGTTTCAAAGAATATGGTATTTTTTGCAATCCCCGGCAAATTCCGCGAAATGAACCCGACAACACCTGATCTTCCGGAAACTAGATTGCGTGCTGCTATATTTGGCGTGTAATTCAGAAGATCTGCAGCCTCCATAACCCGATCCCGGGTTTTCTTGCTTACATCAGGATAGCCATTGAGTGCGCGGCTTACCTGAGTGATTGACAGCCCGAGGTGGCGGCTGAGGTCCTTGAGGGTCGTCATGGGGCTTTTCCTGCAGTTTGTATGAGATGGTATACCATCTTCCCGGAGATCCAAAACCTTTCGGATATCAAGATATTCCAAAGCGTTTCGGGCGTTCTTTGGCGATCCTGGTTCGAGGGGCGGGGCGCCGCAGCCCCTTGCGATCCGCGCGGCTGTCGACTGAAGTGAGGGCGGGCCGCATCAAGCGGCCGGAGCCAACAGCCGGGAGGGAAGAGCATGTTGACGGTCAGGCGTCTCGACATTGCCGACGCGCGCAAGCTGATCGCGGGGGCGCGGGAAAGGGCGGATGCGATCGGTGTGCCAATGTGCATCGCGATTACCGACGAGAGCGGCGGCCTCGTCGCCTTCGAGCGGATGGACGGCGGCAAGGTCACGTCCAGCATCATCGCGATCGACAAGGCCTTCACCGCGGGCGGGGCGCGCAAGGCGACCCATGAATACGGGGCGGCGAGCCAGCCCGGTGCTCCGGCCTATGGTATCGCCTCCGCGATCAATGGCCGGCTCATGGTCGTGGGCGGCGGCTTGCCGGTGATCGTCGACGGCGAATGCGTCGGGGGTATCGGCGTGTCCTCCGGAACACCGGATCAGGACCGCGAGGTCGCGCAGGCGGGCATCGACGCCTTTCTTTCCGGACTGACCTGAGCGGGCGCGCGAGGCAGTTCCGCTGCCCGGACGTGCGGCTGAAAGGGCCGTGCGTTTCCGTTTTACTTTTATAGACGATCGGTCTATTAATTCGCCATGAACCAGAACACCCCCGTGCGACCCCGCCGCGGCCGTCCGCCAAAACCAGAGGGCCAGAGGCAGGCCATACGCGATCAGCTCTTGAGTTGCGGCGTCGCGACGCTGACCGAGAAAGGCTTCGCTGCGGTCGGGATCGATGAGATCCTCCGGGCCGCCGGCGTGCCGAAGGGGTCCTTCTACTACTATTTCGACAGCAAGGAGGCCTTTGGCAGCGCGCTCATTGCCGCCTATGGCACCTATTTCGCGCGGAAGCTCGATCGCTGTTTCGGGGATGAGACACGGCCGCCGCTCGCGCGGCTCGCAACCTTTGTCGAGGAGGCAAAGGCCGGCATGGCGCGCTTCAACTACCGCCGCGGCTGCCTGATCGGCAATCTCGGCCAGGAAATGGGCGCATTGCCGGAGTCCTTTCGCGCGCAGCTCGGCGCCGTCTTCGACGATTGGCAGGCGCGTACGGCCGCCTGCCTTCGCGCCGCACAGGCACAGGGGGAAATCCCCGCCGGTGAAGACTGCGATCGACTGGCGAAGATGTTCTGGATCGGATGGGAGGGGGCAGTGCTCCGCGCCAAGCTTGAGCGCAGCGCGGAGCCCCTAGACATATTTGCGCAAGGCTTCCTGTCGGCCCTGCGCGTTCAAAGACCGCAAACGGGGGAAATGCAATGTTCAAGGGAATCCTGATCGAAAAGGGCGATGCGGGCCAGTCGGCCACGCTGACGGAGATCGGCGAGGACGCACTGATGGAAGGCGACGTGACCGTCGATGTTGCCTTCTCGACGCTCAACTACAAGGATGCGCTCGCCATCACCGGAAAGGGGCCGATCGTCCGGCGCTTTCCCATGGTGCCTGGCATCGACTTCGCGGGCATCGTGAGCGCGTCTGATAACCCGGAGTATGCCGTCGGTGACCGCGTGGTGCTGAACGGCTGGGGTGTCGGCGAGGGCCATTGGGGCGGGCTCGCCGGCAAGGCACGGGTGCGCGGCGACTGGCTGGTCCCGCTTCAGGCGCCCTTCAGCCTGCGCGAAGCCATGGCCATCGGCACGGCGGGCTATACCGCGATGCTCTGCGTGATCGCGCTGGAAAAGAATGGCGTGACGCCCGACAAGGGCGAGATTCTGGTTACCGGCGCTGCGGGGGGTGTCGGCAGTGTTGCCGTGGCATTGCTTGCGAAGCTTGGCTTCCAGGTCGTGGCGATGACCGGCCGCCCGGAGGAGGCCACCTATCTCAAGGGCCTGGGAGCGCAGGAGATCATCGGCCGCGAGGGGTTCACCAGCCCCGGCCGCCCGCTTGCAAAGGAGCGCTGGGCGGGTGCCGTGGATGTGGTCGGCGGCCATGTTCTGGCCAATGTTCTGGCGGGCGTGAAGCGGAGTGGCGCTGTTGCGGCCTGCGGCCTTGCGGGCGGAATGGATCTTCCGACGACCGTTGCCCCCTTCATCCTGCGCGGCGTGACACTTGCGGGCGTCGACAGCGTGATGTGCCCGCGGGAGGAACGGCTCGAGGCCTGGCGGCGGCTTGCGAGCGATCTCGATCCCGGGCTTCTGGCTGAACTCACCCAGGAGGTAAGCCTCGACGGCGCAATTGAGGCCGCCGGGGAACTGATTGCGGGCCAGATCCGTGGCCGTATCGTCGTTCCGGTCAATCCCGAGCTCGGCTGAGCAACCGGGCGGCCGAAGCGCCGCCCGGACCATCCTCATGTGTCGCATGGCGACTGCAGAGCCGCGGTATCCCCCTTTCCATGATGGGATACCGCCCCATTTTTTCAGGACCCTTTCAGATGACCGACCATCCCGTCAGCCGGTTTCCGGTGCCCGCACTTGCCGACATGCCCGAAGATATTCGCGAGCGGATCCTGGCAGTGCAGGAAAAGTCCGGCTTCGTGCCCAACGTCTTTCTGGTTCTCGCGCATCGGCCGGACGAGTTCCGGGCGTTCTTTGCCTATCACGACGCGCTGATGGAGCGGCCGGGGAACCTCACGAAGGCCGAGCGCGAGATGATCGTCGTGGCCACCAGCACCGTCAATCAATGCCAGTATTGCGTGGTCGCTCATGGCGCTATCCTACGGATTCGAGCCAAGAATCCGCTGATCGCGGATCAGGTGGCGGTGAATTTTCGCAAGGCGGATATCACGGAGCGGCAGAAGGCGATGCTCGAGTTTGCGATGAAGGTTTCGCAGCGGGCGCATGAGGTGGGGGATGCGGATTTCGCGGCACTTGAGGCGCATGGATTCGATCGGGAGGATATCTGGGATATTGCTGGAATCTCTGCATTTTTCGGACTGTCGAACCGTATGGCGAACGTGACCAGCATGCGCCCGAACGACGAATTCTACAGCATGGCGCGCTGAGGCGGGGCACGCGGATCGGCGGTATGGATTCCGTATGGAATCGATATGGAATCCATATGGCAATCATATGGCAACGCCGGTCCGGCCCTGGTCTCTGATATCGCCTTCCGCGCGACTTCGAGGTGCGTATAACGATCTGGCCCGACTCTCCTGTTTCTGAGACCATCCGGCGGTTTTGACGATTTACCGATTTCCGGATCAGGGTTTTGTGGGGAGTGGGCGATGCCTTCACCAGTACAAACGATACTTACGGAAAACTTCTTCATCGACGCGATACTCGACGGCGGCATCCGGTGGCCGGGGCGCGGTGTCGTTCCGCTGACGGTGCATGTGGCGGGAGATGTCATGGCGCGGGGTGTCGACCGCGTGCACGGCTGGGAGCTTGCCGCCCTTGCCGCCGGGACCGAAGCCTGGGAGCGCGTGGCGCAGGTGGACTTCGAGTTCGTCGATCCCCCCGGTCGCACGGCTGCATTCCGGATCGAGATCGGCCCGCGGGAGAACTTCGAGTATCTGGACGACGATACCATCGCGTTTCAGGAGACGCCCTCCCTGCTCGGCTACACCTATCCGGGGCAGGTTTTCGGCGGCTACATTCGCGACAGCTTTGGCTGGAGCGAAGCGGGAACGCGGCCGGGCGGCTATGGCTTTCTAGTGATTCTTCACGAGCTTGGGCACGGCCTGGGCCTTGCGCATCCATTTGACAGTGGCCCGAGCGGGGAGTCCGGCGTTCTTGGCGAAACCTGGGAGATCTCCTCCGCTGCCACGGTGATGGCCTATGCAGACTGGGACTTCGATCCGCGAACCGGCTATCTCGACCTTCGGGCGACATGGGATCGCGCCGGGCCGCCGCCGCAGGATTTCGGACAGTTCCTCACGCCTGATCCGCTCGATATCGCGGCGATACAGCATCTTTATGGCGCCAATACCGCAGGTGCCGTGGCCGATGGTGATGGCGACGGGCGGGCCGAGGATATCTACTGGCTTCCGGCCGTGGACGGGCCCGGCGTGGGCTGGGCGACGCTCTGGGATACCGGCGGCATCGACTGGATCCGGTATTCCGGGCCGCTCGACTGCCAGATCTCGCTCGCGCCCTTCGTCTTCGATCAAGGCGCCGTCCGGATCGGCGGGATCAGCCAGGTCCGGGGCGTTCACGGCGGCTTCATGATTGCCGACGACTTCACCAAGGTACTGTGGCGGGATCAGGAAGGCTTTCGCGGCGTTCTGATCGAGAATGCAGCCGGGGGGAGCGGCGCCGACGGGATCGAGGGCAACAGCATGGCGAACCGTCTGTTCGGCGGTGCGGGGCCGGACGGGGTTTTCGGGCGCGGCGGCGCGGATGCGCTGTTCGGCGGGCGGGGCAACGATGTGCTGGAAGGCGGGCGCGGCCGCGACAGGCTCGACGGCGGGCTGGGCCGCGACCTGCTGACCGGCGGGCACGGGAGCGACCTCTTCGTGTTTTCCTCCGGATCGGGGACGGACCGAATCGCCGATTTCGGCGAGGGGGACCGGATCGATCTCCGGCGCCATGCGGAGGCCACGAGCGTCGAGGCGGTGCTGGCCGCGGCCCGGGACACGGCGGGCGGGGTGCGTCTCGCCCTCGGGGAGGATCGGCTTTTCCTCGACGGGATCGGGCTCGAGGCGCTCGGCGCGGAGGATTTCCTGCTCTGATGGCGGCTGCGGTGCGCGAAGGTGGTCCGGCAGGCCGAGAGGGCCGTGCAATCATCTCGCGCATGGAGTTATCCTGAACCGGACTGAGGGCCGGGCGGCCGGTGCCGCCGCAGCAGGGGCTGCGCTGCAAGGAATGCCGCAATCCGGTCCTTCAGCGCCGGAGGGGGAGGAAATGGAGCGTCGGAAGATCCGCCTTGCGGAAATCCTTGTCCTATGGCCGGCGCGCTCGCGCTCGACCATGGCGATGCGCTCCGGCTCACCCTCTCCGCCGACAGCTTCCACCGTTTCAAAGAAGAAGGACTGCGTATCCAATGAAACGCCTTGACGGAAAATCCACGCTCGTCACCGGTGCCGCCCGCGGCCTCGGAAAGGCCTTCGCCGCGCGTTATGTCGCCGAAGGTGCCACGGTCGCGATCGGCGATATCAATTTCGAGGCCGCAGAGGCCGCCGCTGCCGAGATCGGCGACGGCGCCTATGCCGTGAAAATCGACGTTGCGCGGCAGGAGAGCATAGATGCCGCCATCGCCGCGGTGGTCGAGAAGGCGGGCAAGCTCGACATCCTCATCAACAATGCAGCCCTTTTCGATGCCGACAACATCGTCGACATCACGCGCGAGAGCTATGACCGGCTCTATGCCGTCAATGTTGGCGGCACGCTCTTCACGATGCAGGCGGCGGCGCGGCAGATGATCGCGCAGGGCCACGGTGGCAAGATCATCAACATGGCGAGCCAGGCCGGGCGGCGCGGCGAGAGCCTCGTTGCGGTCTACTGTTCGACCAAGGCGGCGGTGATCTCGCTTACCCAGTCGGCCGGGCTCAACCTCATCCAGCACGGTATCAACGTGAACGCCATCGCGCCGGGCGTGGTGGATGGGGAGCACTGGGATCATGTGGACGCGATGTTTGCGAGGCTCGAGGGCAAGGCACCGGGCCAGAAGAAGGCCGAGGTCGCCGCGGGCGTGCCCTTCGGGCGCTTCGCGAAGCCCGAGGATCTTACCGGCATGGCGGTTTTCCTCGCGAGCAGCGAGGCCGACTACATCCTCGCGCAGACCTACAATGTCGATGGCGGCCAGTGGATGAGCTGAGAAGCCGGGCACGGGGCCGCAGCTCTCTCGCAACCCGGCCCCCGGCTGGCCTTTCTCAACTCCCCTCGAAGCCGAGCGAGGCTTCGAGCCGTTCCCAGGTCTGGTCCATCGGCCAGGCCTGCGAGAACGGCAGTGCGACATGGCCGAAGCGGAAGGAGAGCTGCGCTTCCGCGGTTTCCTCGTCATCGCCGTCGATCGCGGCGAGATAGAGCGCGGCCGCGAGCCCCGTGCGGTCGGACCCCGCGTGGCAGTGGATCAGGATCGGCTTCGGCAGGCTCCGCATCAGCGCGACCAGCTCGGCCAGCCGCTCGGGCGGGGGCACCGCGCTTGCCGACATGGCGAAATCGGCATGGACCGGGCCCTTCTGCCGGGCCATCGCCGTCTCGGCAATCCACCAGTCTTCGGTCTCGCTGCGTCCGCGCAGGTTCAGGATGCTCGCGATGCGCTCGCGGTCGATCACCCTGGCAAGCTGGTCGGGGGCAAGCTGCGCAGAGCGGTAGAGCTCACCCCGGCGGACCTCGTGCACATTGCCGGTGACCTGGAGCCAGGCGGCCCAGCCGAGGGCAGCGACAAGCAGGGCGGCAAGGCCGGTGCCCGCAAGGGCCAGTCTCCAACGCAATCGCTTCACTTGCCTACACTCCCCGGCGGAACCGGGAGCGGCCCCGCGCCAGCCCATAGCGCAGGTGCCGCGCCGCTGCACTTTACAAATCGGCAAGGTTCCGGACAGGCAGACATTGCTTCATCTTGCCGTAAGCTGCGGCGGGCAGGCTGGTGCGAGGCGCCGAGGAGGGCAGACGTGAAGATACTTGTGGTGGAGGATGACCCGGAGACCGGGGACTATCTGCGCAAGGGGTTGCTTGGCGAGGGCCATGCCGTCGATCTCGTTGCCGAGGGGCGCGAGGCGCTGGCGCAGGCGACGCTGCACGGCTACGAGCTCATCATTCTCGACCGGATGATGCCGGGGCTCGACGGGCTCTCGATCCTCCGCGCGCTGCGGGCGGCGCAGATCCGCACGCCGGTGATCCTGCTCACCGCGATGGGGAACGTCGAGGACCGTGTCGCGGGGCTCCGGGCGGGGGCGGACGACTACATGGTCAAGCCCTTCGCCTTCGTCGAGCTGCTGGCGCGGATGGACACGATCTCGCGCCGGCCGGTGCTGAAGGAGGAGGTGACGCAGCTGACGGTTGGCGATCTCACGCTCGATCTGCTCGCCCGCGAGGCCTGGCGCGAGGGGCGTCGGATCGAGCTCCAGCCGCGGGAATTCCTGCTCCTGCGCCACTTCATGGAGCGCCCCGGACGGGTGCAGACCCGGACGATCCTGCTCGAGGCGGTCTGGGGCATCCATTTCGATCCCAGGACCAGCGTGGTCGAGACCCATATCAGCCGGCTCCGGAGCAAGATCGACAAGCCCTTCGCCAAGGCCCATCTCCAGACGCTCCATGGCGTCGGCTACGTGTTTCAGCCGTGATGCGCGCCCGCGGCCGCGCGCTCTCGTCCTCCACGCGCTTCGCGCTCGCCGTCTCCGTCGTCTTCATCGCGACGGCAATTCTCATGGGCGCGGTGATCTATATCCAGCAGTCCTCCGAGGAGAAGCTGCGGCTCCAGCGCGATGTCGAGCGCACTGTCGAGGGGCTGAGCGTGATGGCGGGGCAGGACGACCTCGAGGATCTGCACTACCAGCTCGCCGCCGAGGTCGCGGCGTCGCAGGACGGCGAGGTTCTGGTGGCCTTCATCGACGCCGCCACCGGCCGGCGGGAGGGCAATTTCGAGCCGAAGGAGCCCTTCACCGGACCGCGCGAGCTGCGCCCCGGGGTGGATTTCTCCAGTCCGCATGTCGCGGCAGGGAAGGAAGACGAGCGCTACTTCGCCTATGGGCGCCGGGTGCCGCGCGGCTGGCTGATGGCGGCGCGTGACGACCGGGTGCTCGACGAGAACCGCGCGATCCTCTTCCGCAACCTCGCCACCGGCCTCAGCCTCGCCATCGCGCTGTCTGCGGGGCTCGCGCTCTGGATCGCCTGGCGCAACGACGCGCGCATCGCCCGGATGGAGACGGTGCTTCAGGCGGTGGGGGATGGCGATCCCTCGCTCCGGATCCGCGAGCAGGGCGATGACGATCTCGCCCGGCTGGCCCGCCGGGTGGATGCAACGCTCGACCGGCTCGAAACCGGGGTTGCGGCGCTGCGCCAGGTGACGACCGATGTCGCCCATGACCTGCGGGCGCCGCTCGCCCGCCTGCGCCTGCGCCTCGAGCCGCTCGCGCTCGGGCCGGAGCTGCCCGACGCCGCGCGGCGGGAGATCGGCGATGCGCTCGACGATCTCGACGGCATCTCGGCGAGCTTCGATGCGATCCTCCGGCTTTCCCGGATGCAGGCGGGCATGGTCGAGCCGCACCGGGAGCCGGTCGATCTCGGCGAGCTTGCCGCAGGGCTTCACGAGATGCTCCTGCCGGTGGCGGAGGATCTCGGCGACACGCTCTGCCTCGCAGCGCCGGCGGCGCCGGTCGTCGTGCAGGGCGATCACATGCTGCTCCAGCAGGCGGTGACGAACCTCGTCGAGAATGCGCTCCGGCATTGCCCGGCCCCGGCGCGGATCGAGATCGCGGTGTCCGGCGGGCCGGGTGGGGCGGAGATTTCCGTCCGCGACGACGGGCCGGGCATCCCCGAGGACCAGCGCCACAGGGTGCTCGAGCGCTTCGTGCGGCTCGACCAGAGCCGGCATACGCCGGGCTCGGGGCTGGGGCTCGCGCTCGTCGCGGCGATCGCCGGGCTCCATGACGCCGATCTGCGGCTGGAGGATGCCCGGCCCGGGCTGCGGGCGCGGCTGGTCTTTCCACCGGGAGACGCGCGGCGCGCGAGGGATCTTACGGATTTGTAAGAGCGCCCGAAGGTATTCGGGGGATCGTGGCCCCATATCTTGCGGCAGGCCCGCTTTTGCGCCGGGCACCCCTGTTGTCCCGCCCTTTCCGGAAGGATCACGCACCATGACCGCCTACGCCGACGCCACGACTGCCGAGACCGCTTCGCGCCACACGCGGGTAACGCGGCTTGTCCACATGGGCCTTGCCATCACCATCATCATCCAGCTCGCGACGAGCCTCGTGATGTCGGGGCCGGGCGAGACGCGGCCGGGGGATGCGCTCTTCCAGCTCCACCGGCTGAGCGGTTTCGGCGCGGCGTTCTTCGCGCTGATGTTCTGGCTCGTGCTCCTGCTCCGCCAGCGCGGCACCGCGATCGGCGCGCTCTTTCCCTGGCTCTCGGGGCCGCGGCTCCGGGCGCTGCGCGAGGATGTGGTGGTGCATGTCCGCTCCGCGATGCGCTTCCGCCTGCCGGAGTACGAGCCGGGCTCGCCGCTTGCCTCGGCCGTCCATGGGCTCGGCCTCATGCTGATGAGCGCGATGGCCGGCAGCGGGCTCATCTATGCCATCCAGGTCTGGGCCGGGCAGTCGGCCGAGCCGGACGGGATGTGGGTGATGCAGATCCATTTCGCGCTGGCAAACCTCGTCTGGGTCTACCTTATCGGCCATGCGGGCCTCGGCCTTATCCATCACTACATGCGCACGATGCGCCTGTCGGAAATGTGGTCGTTCCGGGGCTGAGCCGAGGCGCGACGCGGTTGCATCCCGAGGGTGCGGCCGCCTGCGTCGCAAGCGACTCGGGAGGGGCCTGTCTGTCGCCTGGCTGAAATGTCTGGAAGCGTGGTACCGACGCCCCGGCTCGAACGGGGGACCCCCAGATCCACAATCTGGTGCTCTAACCTACTGAGCTACGTCGGCTCCGGCGCACCCGATAGCGGGCATGAACCGCAAATGCAAGTCCCACTTGCCTCTCATGGGCCAGTTTCTCTAGAACAACTCGGCACCGAGCAGAGGAATCCTTCCATGGGCATCGACCGCGAAAGCGACATCGCCGCCAGTCTCCAGATCGGGCCGACATCGCTCGGCATGGTTCGGCTCTATATCGAGACCGATCAGGTCGAACTGCCGCTCGACTTCGATCCCGACGAGGCGGAGGAAATCGCCGAGGAATTCCTTGCCGCCGCCCGACGCGCCCGCGCCATGGCGGCCGAAGGCAAGGGGCAGGCGCCGAAGCCCGGCACCGGCAAGGGCGGCAAGAAGCGCTAGAGCTGCACCGCGGCGGGAAGGCCGGGGTCGGTGAGGCCCTGAAGCCGTGCGGCTGCGGTGCGGGCGAAGCGCTGGGTGAGCGCCTTGCGCCGGGCGCCCGCGAGCGGTGTCGTTTCCGGCCAGCGGGCGATCTCGGCGTCATAGGCATCGGCGAGGATGAGGCCGGTCTCCTCCGGCAGCAGCTCGACGGGAAAGCTCTCCTCCACCGCCCAGAAGAAGCGGTCGCACCAGGGCAGGTAGCCCTGCCACTTGCGGTCGGTGCGGAAATCCTCGCGGCCCGACTTGCATTCCACGATCCAGACCTCGCCCTTCGGGCCGAGCGCGATCACATCGACCCGGAGCCCCGGCGCGGGCACGAATTCGCAGATCGAGGCGAATCCGTGATGCACGAGATGGCGTTGCACGCCGCGGGCGATTCGCTGGCCCGGCAGCAGTTCGGCGAGGTCGGAGAGGGCCGGGCTGTCCATGTTCCCTATTTGTGCGCATCGCGCCTGTCCGGTCAAGCCGCAGATTGAAATGCCTGCATCTGAATGTATCATCGGCAAGCCGCGACGAAGGTGCTGGTGCACGAGACTTGTAGCCTGCGCCGCGGGAGGCTAGACAGATTCCAAACTAGGACAACCCCGCCTCCCTGGGCGGCGAGGGGCGAACCAACAGGGCTGCGAGGAGACACATATGGCTGATGCCGCCATCCACTCCCATCACGATCATGCGAAGCCGGGCTTCTTCACCCGCTGGTTCATGTCGACGAACCACAAGGACATCGGGATCCTCTATCTCGTGACGGCTGCGATCGTCGGCCTGATCTCGGTGGGCTTCACGATGTACATGCGGCTGGAGCTCATGCATCCGGGCGTGCAGTACATGCTCATCGATGGCGAGCCGAACGGCCATATCTGGAACGTGCTCATCACCGCCCATGGCGTGCTGATGATGTTCTTCGTGGTGATTCCCGCGCTCTTCGGCGGGTTCGGCAACTACTTCATGCCGTTGATGATCGGCGCGCCGGACATGGCCTTCCCGCGCATGAACAACCTGAGCTACTGGCTCTACGTCGCGGGCTGCTCGCTCGCGGTGGTCTCGCTCTTCGTGCCCGGCGGCAACGGCCTCCATGGCTCGGGCGTCGGCTGGGTGCTCTATCCGCCGCTTTCGACCACCGAGTCCGGCATGTCGATGGATTTCGCGATCTTCGCCGTCCATCTCTCGGGCGCCTCCTCGATCCTCGGCGCGATCAACATCATCACCACCTTCCTCAACATGCGCGCCCCGGGCATGACGCTGCACAAGGTGCCGCTCTTCCCGTGGTCGATCATGGTCACCGCGTTCATGATCCTGCTCGCCCTTCCGGTGCTGGCGGGCGCGATCACCATGCTGCTCACCGACCGCAACTTCGGCACCGCCTTCTTCGCGCCGGCCGAGGGTGGGGACCCGATCCTCTACCAGCACATCCTGTGGTTCTTCGGCCACCCGGAAGTCTACATCATCATCGTGCCGGGCTTCGGGATCGTCTCCCATGTGATCTCGACCTTCTCGCGCAAGCCGATCTTCGGCTACCTGCCGATGGTCTATGCGATGATCGCGATCGGCGCGCTCGGCTTCGTGGTCTGGGCCCACCACATGTATACGGTCGGCCTCACCACCACGCAGCAGGCCTACTTCATGCTCGCGACCATGGTGATCGCCGTGCCCACCGGCATCAAGATCTTCAGCTGGATCGCGACGATGTGGGGCGGCTCGGTGGAGTTCAAGACGCCGATGCTCTGGGCGATGGGCTTCCTCTTCCTCTTCACCGTGGGCGGCGTGACCGGCGTCGTGCTCTCCCAGGCCGCCGTCGACCGCGCCTATCACGACACCTACTACGTGGTGGCGCATTTCCACTACGTGATGAGCCTTGGCGCCGTCTTCTGCATCTTCGCGGGCATCTACTACTGGTTCTCGAAGATGACCGGGAAAAGCTATCCGGAATGGGCCGGCAAGGTGCATTTCTGGATGATGTTCATCGGCGCGAACCTCACCTTCTTCCCGCAGCACTTCCTCGGCCGTCAGGGCATGCCGCGGCGCTACATGGACTATCCCGAGCAGTTCGCGCTCTGGAACTACGTCTCGTCCCTCGGCGCCTTCCTCTCCGGGCTCTCGTTCCTCTTCTTCTTCGGGGTGATGTTCTACTCGCTCCGCTACGGCAAGAAGGTGACCGACCCGCAGTACTGGGGCCCGCAGCCCGACGCGACGCTGGAATGGACGCTCTCCAACCCGCCGCCCGAGCACACGTTCGAGACCCTACCGACGCCGGACATGTGGGACCATCGGGACACTGCCCATTGAGCCGCACGCGGATCCCGCGGAACGACACCGGAGAGGCAGGCGCGCAAGCGCCTGCCTCTCTCGATTCCGGCCCCGGAAATTTCGCGGGCCGCCCCTATGCCCGGACCGACGCGCCGGTCTTCCGCATCAGCCTCTGGCCGCACCGTTCGCTCGGGGCCAAGGGAGCCGGCATCGTCATCGCGCTCGCCGCGACGGGCCTCTCCCTGCCGCTCTTCGGGCTTCTGGGCAGCCGCGCGGCCTGGGGGATGCTGCCCTTTCTCGTCGCGGTGCTGCTGGCGCTCTACTGGGCCTTCCGGCGCAGCCATGCCGATGCCCGGCTCTCCGAGGAGCTCTGCCTCTGGCCGGATCTCATCACCGTGGAGCGCCACGAGCCGCGGGGCGGCGTGCGGCGCTGGCATGCGAACCCGTTCTGGGTCGAGATCCGCCTCCGGGACGATGGGCCGATCGAAAAATACCTCACGCTGCGCGGCAACGGCCGCGAGATCGAGGTCGGCGCCTTCCTTGCGCCCTGGGAGCGCGAGGCGCTCTACCGCGACCTGCTCGATGCCTTTGCGCGGGCCCGGGCGCTGGATGCCGGGCCGGCACCCGGACCGGCGGGAAATCGCTGACAGCCGCGATCCGGGTCGTTATAGTCCCGCCGCAGTTGCAGATGCGGGAGATTAACGTCTTGAAAACCTTAACGCTTGCTGTGCTGGCCACCTTGGCCATTCAGGGGCCCGCCCATGCGGATGAATTCACCGATGTGATCGACAGCGCGCTTGCGGCCTATGCCGATGGCGATATCGCCGGGGCGAGCGAGGATCTCGACTATGCCACGAAGATCCTGGCCGAGAAGCGCTCCTCGGCGCTGTCGGGCTTCCTGCCGGAGGCGCTGCCGGGCTGGGAGCGCGAGGATGCCGATGGCGAGGGAATGGGCATGGGCATGGCGATGTTTGGCGGCGGCACCTCGGCGGCGGCGACCTATTCCAATGCCGATGGCGATATCACCATCACGCTGGTGACCGATTCGCCGATGGTGGCGAGCCTCGGCGCGATGTTCTCGGGCCTCTCCGCCGCGGCGGGCGCCAAGCCCCTCCGCATCCAGCGGGTGCAGTTCGTCGACAATGACGGCGAGCTTCAGGGCATCATCGACAACCGGATCCTGGTGACGGTGGGCGGCAGCGCCTCGATCGAGAGCAAGAAGGCCTATCTGGAGGCGATGGATTTCAACGCCATCAAGGACTACTGAGGCGTCCCCGGTCTAGCTCGCCGCCTTCTTCAGGCCCTCCTCTTCGGGCGCGTCGTCGGAAAACGCGCCCGGGCGGCCGATCAGGAAGCCCTGCACCTCGTCGCAGGCTTCGGCGCGGAGCAGCGCGAGCTGCTCCGGTGTCTCGATCCCCTCTGCGAGGACAGGGATGCCGAGGCTCTTGCCGAGCGCCAGAACCGCGCGGACGATCGCCATCGAGCGGGGGTCCAGCGCCAGCTCCTCGACGAACGTGCGGTCGAGCTTGATCTTGTCGAACGGGAAGGTCTTGAGCGTGTCGAGTGAGGAATAGCCGGTGCCGAAATCGTCCAGTGCGATGCTGACGCCGAGCGCCTTGATCTCGCCAATCGCTGCCAGGGACCGAGCCTTGTCGCGGATGATCGCCGTCTCGGTGAGCTCGAGCTCGAGCCGCTCCGGCGGCAGGCCGGTGTCGGCCAGGATCGCGGCCACGACCTGCGGCAGGCGCGGATTGGCGAGCTGGACTGGCGAGAGATTGACCGCGACCTTGTAGGGGATGCGCCAGTGCTTCGCGTCGGTACAGGCGCGCCAGAGCACCCATTCCCCAAGCGGCAGGATGAGACCGTTCGATTCGGCAAGCGGGATGAACTCGGCGGGCGAGATCCGGCCGAGCCGCGGATGGTCCCAGCGCAGCAGCGCCTCGAAGCCCGTGGTCTCGCCGGTGACGATGGATTGCTGCACCTGATAGTGCAGGTCCAGCCCGCCGAATTCCACCGCCCGCCGCAGTTCCGTCATCAGCTCGGACCGGTTGCGCATCGTCTCGCCGAGCGCAGCGTCGTAGATGCGGATGTGTTTGATGGGATCGGTTTTTGCCGCATACATCGCCAGATCCGCGTTGGCGATGAGCGTTTCGCGGCTCTCGGCATGCTGCGGAAAGAGCGCCACGCCAATGCTGGCACCGACCGAGACACTGGTCGCCGCGAGCACGATCGGCGCCATGACGCGGTCGCGCAGGATCTCGAGGAAGCGGTGCAGCTCGGCCTCATGCTCGAAGGCGAGAACTGCGTAGAACTCGTCACCGCCGGTCCGGGCGACATAGCCCGCCGGCCGCAGATGCTCCGCCAGCCGCCTGCCGATGACGCAGAGCGCTGCATCGCCGGCGGGGTATCCCCAGATATCATTGATTTCCTTCAAGAAAGTCAGGTCTATCCCGATCACTGCAAACTGCCGGCTCCCGGCCTCGGCGATCACGAGGGTGTCGAGATGGTCGTGGAAATCGGCGCGGTTGGGCAGCCCTGTCAGCGGATCGCGCAGCGCCATGCGCCGCATCTCCTCCCGAGTGTGCGCCCGCGCGCGGACATCGATCAGCGCGGTGGAAACCCCGGTTGCGATCACGATCAGGGATGCCGTGAAGATCGTCACCGCCGTCGCCTGAAACGCCGCGTCGCTTGCTCCGTTCTCCATCCCCTCCATCGGGGAGATATGGAGGGCGGACATGCCGAGAAAATGCATCAGAAGTATGGCGAGGATCATCATGACCTCGGCGAGCCACCACGGTTTGCGGCGATGCCGATCCTGTGCCAGGCAAAGCGCCAGTGTGGAGAAGAGCACCGCCGCCAGCAGGGAGGTGGCGAAATCGCGGATGTGCCAGGAGATGGGCCCTTCCACGTGATAAGCCAACATGCCGATGTAGTGCATCGCCGCGAGCCAGAGGCCGAAGGCACCGCCGCCCAGGATTCTACCGGCACCGCCGCGGACCACCATTGTCAACCAGAAGCTCATGCCGCTGCCGACGATCGCCACCAGCAGCGAAACGGCGGTTAGGCCGGCATCAAACGTGACGGGGATGGGCGCCCGGTAGCCAAGCATTGCGACGAAATGCGAAGTCCAGATCGTCGCCCCCGAAATCAGGGCGGCAAGGAGCAGCCATCCGAGAGACTCGGTCTCCGAGGCACGTGCGGCCCGCCGGTATAGCCTGAGGGTGACAAAGGTACCCGTCACCGCCATGATTGAGGCAAGGAGCACGATGTCCAGCTCATGCCCGTGCCTCACGAAATCCACCAGCGTCATGATTGCCCCCGACTGATCCCGGAGCGACCAGTAAGGGTAAACTGTAAAGAAACCGATGAGGAAAAGGGCGGATGTCGCAGATGCGTCGGCGGCAGGGTCGAGGAGGGGCGTGAAGCCGCGTCCCGGCCGGCTCAGATCCCGCCCAGCACGTAGATCCAGGCCGATGCGGTGACGACCGAGACCGCCGTGCCGAGGAGCACCGCACCCGCAGCCTGGGCCTGACCGCGGGCGTATTGCATCGCGAAGACATAGCTGTTGACCCCCGGCGCCATCGCCGCGGTGACGACGAGCGAGCGCATGAAAGGCTCGGAGAGGTCGAAGACCATGGAGCCGAGCGCCCAGGAGATCGCGGGGTGCACGATGATCGAGAGCCCGGCGATCATCGCCGATTCCCCGACCGAGGACTTGAGCTGGTAGCGGGTGAGGATGCCGCCGAGGCCGAAGAGGGCGGCGGGCAGGGCGGAATTGGCCAGCATGTCCACCGCCGTCCAGATCGTCTCGTGCAACTGGATATGGCCGAGGTTCACGACAAAGCCGATGGCGAGGCCGATCATCAGCGCGTTGCGGAACATCGCCTGCATGACCGCGACGCCGGTCTGGGCAAACCCGCGGCCATCGGCACGGGCGAATTCCATCACCGTGATGCCGAGCAGGTAGCAGAAGGGCGCGTGGATCGAGATGATTGCGAAGTTCGGCGCAAGCGAGTCCGTCCCGTAGGCGCGCTCCATGATCGGCAGGCCGAGGAGGGCGGAGTTCGAGAAGAGCGCCCCGAAGCCGACGGCGACGGCCTCGCCCGGCCTGCGGTGGAAGATCGTGCGCGCCCCGAGGATGCCGAGCGCGAAGGCCACGACCGCACCGGTGTAGAACGAGATCAGCAGGCCCGGATCGAAGACCTCGCCGAGATCGACCGTCGCGATCGCCCGGAAGAGCAGGCAGGGCACGGCGAAGCGCAGCGCATAGGCCATGAGC
This sequence comes from Amaricoccus sp. B4, assembly GCF_043226085.1. Classification (NCBI taxonomy): domain Bacteria; kingdom Pseudomonadati; phylum Pseudomonadota; class Alphaproteobacteria; order Rhodobacterales; family Paracoccaceae; genus Amaricoccus; species Amaricoccus sp. B4. The sequence goes on along the minus strand of NZ_CP171225.1, from coordinate 1,261,163 downwards.
CCGTCGACGCTCGCGATCGGAAACACCTTGAGCCGCGTCGCGAGGTACCCCGCGCCCGCGATCAGGAAGACCGGCAGGACGACGACGAGGATGTTGCCGATCAAAGCTCGATGTCCAGGGCGAGCCCGTCATGCGCGGGGATGACATTCTCCGGGATCTGGCCGCTCAGGATTTCGTGGTCGAGATCGAGGTGGAGATTGGTGAGAACGGCACGCCGGGGCGCGGCCCGCTCGATCCAGGCGAGGCTCTGCTCGAGATGGGCATGCGTCGGGTGCGGCGTGTAGCGCAGCGCATCGAGGATCCAGACATCGAGCCCGGCGAGCATCGCCCAGCTCTCGTGCGGGATCTCGGAGACATCGGGCAGATAGACCACATCACCGACCCGGAAGCCGAGCGCATCGATCCGCCCGTGCTTCACCTGCACCGGGTGAAGCTCCACCGCGCCGCCCGCTCCCTCGATACTGAAGGGGCCGGTGATCTCGTTGAGGTCGAGAATGGGCGGGTAGGCACTGCCCGGCGGCTGGATGAAGGCGTAGCCGAAGCGGTTGAGCAGCGAATCCGAGGTATCGGCATCGGCCCAGACCGGCAGGCGCGAGCCGCGGTTGTAGACGATCATCCGCAGGTCATCGATGCCGTGCACATGATCGGCATGGGCATGGGTGTAGACCGCCGCGTCGAGATGTCCGACGCCCGCATCGAGCAACTGGGCGCGCATGTCCGGCGAGGTGTCGATGAGCACGCGGGTGACGCCCGCCTCCGGCTCCGCGCCGGCGAAGCGCTCGATCAGCAGCGAGCAGCGGCGCCGCCGGTTCTTGGGGTTCGTCGGGTCGCAGGCGCCCCAGAGGCCGCCGAGCCGCGGCACGCCGCCCGAGGAGCCGCAGCCGAGGATGGTGAACCGGATCCGCGCCATCAGACCGCACTCCCTGCGTCAGCCATCGCCGCCGCGGCGGCCTTTGCCGCCTTGGGGAAGAGGCGGTCGAAATTCGCCGAGGTGAGGGCCGCGAACGCGGCGTAGTCCATCTCGAGATGCGCGGCCATCGCGCGGGCGGTGTCGGCGGTATAGGCGGGCTCGTTGCGGCGTCCGCGATGCGGAACGGGCGCGAGATAGGGGCTGTCGGTCTCGACCAGCAGCCGGTCGCGGGGGGCCGCGGCGAAGATGTCGCGGATCTCGCCCGCGTTGCGGAAGGTCGCGATGCCGGGGATCGAGAGGTAGAAGCCGAGCCCGAGCGCCGTTTCGGCGAGCGCCCGCCCGGCGGTGAAGCAGTGCATCACGCAGGTAAACGGCCCGGCGGCATGGGCCTCGGAGAGCGTCCGGCCGATGTCGGCATCGGCGTCGCGGGCGTGGATGATGAGGGGCAGGCCGGTCTGCCGCGCCGCCTCGATATGGATCTCCAGGCTCTCGGCCTGCCGCGCCGCCGTCTCGACCTGATAGTGGTAATCGAGCCCGGTCTCGCCGATCCCGACCATCTTCGGATGCCGCGCGAGGGCGACGAGCTCCTCGAGGGTCGCGAGCGGCTCCTCTGCCGCGCTGAGCGGATGGGTGCCCGCGGCATAGCAGACCCCGGGATGGGCCTCGGCGATCGCCCGCACCTTCGGCTCCTCGCGGAGCCTGGTGCAGATCGTCACCATCCGTGTCACCCCCGCGGCGGCGGCACGCGCCATCACATCGTCGATCTCGTCCGCGAAATCCGGGAAATCCAGGTGGCAATGGCTGTCGACAAGGGAAGGAAGGGACATGGCAATAGGTACGGGGAGTGCGTCAGGGAAACAGGGGAATGCGGAATGCCGTCACGCCGCCAGCCGGTTGGCTTCGGCCGCCGCCGCGTCGATCTGCAGCAAGGTATCAAGGATCACCTGGGCGGGGTCAAGGTTCACCGCGCGTGCGGTCTCGGCGCGGGCGCGAATCTCGCTCGCCCGCCCGGCCCAGATCCGCGCCTGATCCTGGCTCCGGCCGAGATGTGCGAGCAGCCCGGCCTCGGCCTCCGAGACAGGTTCGGGGGTCGCGCCCGCGCCCGCGCGGCCGAGCCGGGCGAGCACGAGCTCGAGAAGCCGCAGCGTGAGCCGGAAGCGCTCGGCGGCGTCCGGCCCGCTGCAGGCGTCCGCCAGCGCAAGCATCCGCCGCCGGTCGAGCGGGCAGCCACCGGCGAGCAGCGCCACCGCCTCGTTGTAGAGCGCGATGCCCCCGCCCGCGGCGAGATCGAGCGCCTCGCCCGCCGATCCACCCGAAAGGGCCGTGAGCACGCGCGCCTCGGTCTCGCTCACCGGATGGCCGGCGCCTGCGAGCGCCCGGCCGAGATCCTCCGCGCCAAGCGGGCGGCAGCGCAGCTCGCGGCAGCGCGAGCGGATCGTCGGCAGCACGCGGGAGGGCCGGTGGCAGACAAGCAGCAGCATCGCCTCGGCCGGGGGCTCCTCGAGGATCTTGAGCAGGGCATTGGCGGCGGCCACGTTCATCTCGTCCACCGCATCGATGATGGCGACGCGCCAGGCGCCGTCGGGGGCGCTCATCTGGAAGGCCGACTTGAGCCCGCGCGCCTCCTCGACGGTAATCTCGGCGCGAAGCCGCTTCGCCTTCTCGTCCCAGGGCCTGCGGCAGAGCACGAGGCCGGGGGCGGAGAGCCGGGCCGCCTGCCGGAAGACGCGCGTCGCCGGGTCCATCTCGAGGCTCGCGCCGGTTCCGCCTGCGAGCATGTAGCGCGCGATGCGCCAGGCGAGCGTTGCCTTGCCGATCCCCGCCGGGCCGGTGACGAGCCAGGCATGGTGCATCCGCCCGCCATGGGCCGCCTCGAGAAAGGCGGCTTCGGCCGGCGCCTGGCCGTGGAGCGAAACGGTCTCGCGCGGGTGCGGGGCGCCCGGGCGCCGGTCGGGTTCGGGGCGGGTCTCGGTCTCGCTCATGGCGTCTCCATCACCGCCGCGGCGATGCGGGCGGCGACCTCCTCGGCGCTGCCCTCGGCGCGAATCACCCGGCAGCGACCGGGAAACTCCGCGGCGAGCGCGAGGAAGCCCGCGCGCAGCTTCTGCTGGAAATCGAGGCCGAAGCGCTCGAAACGGTCCTCCGCGGTGCCGCGCGCCAGCCCGCGGGAGAGCGCCGCCTCGGGGTCGATGTCGAGAATGAGGGTGAGATCAGGCTCGATGCCGATCGAAAGCTCGTGAAGGCGATCCACCATGCCGCGGAGGCCGGCGCGCGCCACCCCCTGATAGACGCGGGTCGAATCGGCGAAGCGGTCGCAGAGCACGGTTTCCCCGCGGGCGCGGGCGGGCGCGATCGTGCGCTCGACGTGATCGCGGCGCGCGGCGGTGAAGAGCAGGATCTCGGTCTCGGGAGACCAGCGTCCGGGTTCGCCCTCGACGAGCAGCCGCCGGATCGCCTCGGCGCCCGTGGCGCCACCGGGCTCGCGCGTCTCGACGACAGCCTCGCCCGCCGCGCGCAGGGTCGCGGCCAGGCGGCGAAGCTGCGTCGTCTTGCCCGATCCGTCCACCCCCTCGAACGTGATGAAGCGCCCCCCCATGTGCCTCAGTCGTGTCCGGGCAGGAGGCCGACGACGCGGTCGCGGGCGATCATCGCCGCCGCGCCGATGCGCGTCATGAGCCCGCCGCGCGGCACGTCCCGGCCCGCGACGAGATCGAAGCGCATCTGGTCATGGCCGGGAATGTCGACGAAGAGCGCGCCGATCGGCTGGCCTGCGGCGATCGGCGCCTCGACCGGGCTGTCGTAGACCACGCGGGCGGTCATCTTGCTGCGCTCGGTGCGCGGCACGAAGATCTGGATCGTCTCGGGCGCGACGAGCGGCACGGTGGGCGCCTCGCCCAGCCAGACCTTCGCCTCGGCCGCCTGCGCGCCCTTGTCGAGGAATTTCACCGTGTCGAAGGCGTTGTAGGCCCAGTTCACCACCGCCTCGCTCTCGGCCGCCCGCTCGCGGGCATTGGCGAGGCCGGTGAGGACGAAGATGATCCGCTGGTCGTTCTGCACCGCCGAGCCCACGAGCCCGTAGCCCGCCTCCTCGGTATGGCCGGTCTTGAGCCCGTCGGCGCCGATCCCGAGCGTCAGGAGCGGGTTGCGGTTCTGCTGGGTGATGCCGTTCCAGGTGAACTCGGTCTCGTGGAAATAGGCGTAGAACTGCGGGAACTCGGTGATGATGCGGTTGGCGAGGCGCTCGAGATCCTCGGCGCTCATCTCGTGGCCGGGCTCGGGCCAGCCGGAGGCGTTCTTGAGCGTGGTGTGCTCGAGGCCGATTTCCTTGGCCCGGGCCGTCATCTGGCGGGCAAACTCGGCCTCGGTGCCCGCGAGGTTCTCGGCGACGACGACGCAGGCATCGTTGCCGGACTGCACGATGATGCCCTGGATCAGCGCCTCGACCGGCACCACGGTGCCCGCCTCGACGAACATGCGCGAGCCGCCCATCGCCTGGGCCTTGGCGCTCACCCGGAACTCGGTCTCGGGCGTCACGCGCCCGTCGCGGATCGCCTCGAAGAGCATGTAGAGCGTCATGAGCTTTGACATGGAAGCCGTCGGCCGCGGCACTTCGGCATTCTTCTCGAACAGGACCATGCCCGTCGCCTGATCCACCACGATCGCCGAAACCGCCTTGGTCTCGAAGGCGGCCGCGTCGAGCGGCACAAGCAGCGCCGAGAGCGCCAGACCGGCGAGGATGGGTCTAAAGGACATCGTCAATCTCCGCCATTTTCCGCCCCCCGATCGCCTCAAGCGTTAGTCCAAGCCCGCGCGGGTGTCAAAACGATCGTCCCCGCAGGTGTGCCGAAAGGGCCGCACTGTGGCCCTGCGCCTACGGCCGTGGTTCTGACACGCGCGCGTTGCCCACCCATGTGAGGACGCTCGCTATTTCGCGAGGATCTCCGCCTCGCGCCGGAGCGCGGTGATCCGCACCTCGACGGGCGCATCGAGGAGGCCCAGCCGGTCGGCGGCCTCGGGCGAGAGCCGGATCGCCGCGCCGCGCGCCCCCGGCGTGCCGGCATAGAGGGCGACGACGACGCTCGCCCCCGTTGCGGCATTCTCCACCAGCGCGCGCTCGGGATGCGGCAGACGCGACACCACGCCCCAGAGCCCGGCGGCCTCGGTCTCCTTGCCGCGGATCGCCGGGCCGCTCCGCGAGAGCACGTCGGGGCGCGGCTTGTCCTCGAAGGCGAGTGCCACATGGGCGCCCGCGTCCGGCTCGGGCGCGGAGGCGGAAAGCGCCGCGCAGCCGGACAGCGCTGCCAGAAGCGGCAGCGTCAGGATCGCCCGGGAGTGCCTGCCTTGCGCCATGTCTCTGCCGCGTCTCTATCTGCAGTCCGCCCCCGGCCGCAGCGCCGGGGCCTGCGCCGATTTAAGCATTGTCCGCCCGATGCGGAAGGGGGCTTGCGCGGCGGCAGATCCCTCGTGGCGCGAATTCGGGTTGAGATGTCGGCGCAGGAAGATCGCGCATGTCCTTGAAACTGCGGAATTCCCACGCGGAAGCTTGCTGTCACGGGCCGCGCGGCAGGGGTGTGCCCATCGTGAACGATTGCGGGCCGGTGCGTCTGCACGGTCTTTCAGGATCCCGCGCGCGCTTCCCGACATCATGGCCGGGGTGAACCGGACCACCATGATGCCGCTCGCCAGGGTGGTGATCGCCTCGCTGGTCCCGGCGCCGGGCCTCGGCGCGCTGGCGCCGCGCGGCGCCTCCGAACACGGCGCGCGAGAAGGGCTGAGCGCCGCGGCGCGCGACCGTCCTGTCCTCTGCCGCGCCCTTGCCGCCGGTTCCGGCCGGAGCGCCGGCAAAAGGGTGCGGATTGGGCATGGAGGGCCGCGGGAGGCTGTGTTAGGTCCGGGCCCGAACGGACGGAGATTGGGCGCGATGGATCTTTTCGCGGATGTAAAGGCTCTGGTCCTCGAGGGGATCGGACGGATGGTGGCCGAGGGCGCATTGCCCGAGGGCCTGGATTTGGGTGCCGTGACGGTCGAGCCGCCGCGCGATGCGGCGCATGGCGAAATGGCGACGAATGCCGCGATGGTGCTGGCGCGGCCCGCGCGGCAGAAGCCGCGCGACATTGCCGAACGGCTGGCCGAGATCCTCGTCGAGGCGCCGGACATCGCCACCACCGAGGTTGCGGGGCCCGGCTTTCTCAACATCCGCCTCGCTCCCGCCCGCTGGTTCGGGGTGATCCCCGCCGTGCTGGCCGCAGGCCGCGACTTCGGCCGCTCCTCCATGGGGGCGGGCACGCGGGTGAATGTCGAGTTCGTCTCCGCGAACCCGACCGGCCCGATGCATGTCGGCCATACCCGCGGCGCGGTCTTCGGCGATGCGCTTGCGGGCCTGCTCGCCTTCGCAGGCCATGACGTCACCCGGGAATACTACATCAACGACGGCGGCGCGCAGGTCGACGTGCTCGCCCGTTCGGCCTACGAGCGGTATCGCGAGGCGAACGGGCTCGAGCCCAAGATCGCCGAGGGCCTCTATCCCGGCGATTACCTGATCCCGGTGGGCGAGGCGCTCAAGGCGAAATACGGCACCAGCCTGATCGACCAGCCCGAAGAGGTCTGGCTCGCCGACGTGCGCAGCTTCGCCACCGGCATGATGATGGAGATGATCCGCGACGATCTCGCCTTCCTCGGCGTGAAGATGGATCATTTCTTCTCCGAAAAGGCGCTCTACGGCTCCGGCCGGATCGAGGAGGCGCTGGGCGCGCTCGAGGCCCGCGATCTCGTCTACACCGGCGTGCTCGAGCCGCCGAAGGGCAAGACGCCCGAGGACTGGGAGCCCAGGCCCCAGACGCTCTTCCGCTCCACCGCCTATGGCGATGATGTCGACCGGCCGCTCAAGAAGTCCGACGGCAGCTGGACCTATTTCGCGCCCGACATCGCCTATCACTACGACAAGGTGAGCCGCGGCTTCGACATGCTGATCGACGTGCTCGGCGCCGATCACGGTGGCTATGTGAAGCGGATGAAGGCGGCGGTGGCGGCACTGTCGGAAAACCGCGTGCCGCTCGACATCAAGCTCTGCCAGCTCGTGAAGCTCTGGAAGGGCGGCGAGCCCTTCAAGATGAGCAAGCGCGCCGGCACGTTCGTCACCCTGCGCGACGTGGTCGAGCAGGTCGGGCCGGACGTCACCCGCTTCGTGATGCTCACCCGCAAGAACGACGCGCCGCTCGATTTCGATTTCGACAAGGTGCTGGAGCAGTCGAAGGACAACCCGGTCTTCTACGTCCAGTATGCCCATGCCCGCGCCTTCTCGATCGCGGGCCGTGCGGCGGAGGCGGGCTTCACGCTCTCCGATGCCGAGCTGGCCGCCGTCGATCTCGCACCGCTGGGTGCGCCGGGCGAGAAACGGCTCATGCAGAAGCTCGCGGAATGGCCGCGCCAGGTCGAGGTGGCCGCCGCCAGCCACGAGCCGCATCGCATCGCCTTCTACCTCTACGATCTCGCCTCGGAGTTCCACGCGCTCCAGCATCAGGGCAAGCTCGACGGCAACCTGCGCTTCATCCGCGAGGACGCGCCGGAGGTCACGCGGGCCCGTCTTGCACTGGTGCGCGCGACGGCGGTTGTCATATCCGCGGGGCTTGGTATCTTGGGTGTTACCCCGATGGAGGAAATGCGTTAAGACATTCGTAGCCATTTTGGGGTTGGAGCAGAGGCACACACACGATATGGTGTGTCAAAACAGGCAAGAGCCCCATGCACGAAGCGTACAGCGATGACTACGCGTCCCTAGGGGATGCTGACTCGAATCGAATGATCCCTCAGACGGTGCGACGGGTCGCGAGCGCGGTGGTGTTCGTGGCGCTTGTCGGCGGCATGGGGATCTGGGCCTATCGGCTCGGCACCCGGGATGCGAGCGAGGTGCCGATCATCCGGGCGATGCAGGGTCCGACCGGCGTCGAGCCTGCCGATCCCGGCGGCTATCAGGCCGCACATCAGGGCAACGAGATCAACCGCGTGCTCGAGGGCGGCGCCGCGCCCGCGCCGCGCAAGCCCGTTGCGCTCGCCCAGGCCCCCGCCCTCGCCGACGAGGACGCGCCGCAGGACGAGCTCGCCCTCACGCCGCCGCCCGACATCCCGCCGGGCACCGAAGGCGTCGATGCGCCGCTCCCGAACGAGGCCACCGCCGAGGCGCTGATCGCGCCCGCTCCCGACATGGGGGGCGCGGCGCTCGTTCCGCCCAACCGCATCGCCGAGCTTGCCGCCGAGGCCGAGAAGCTCGCCGAGGCCGAGGCTGCGGACGCGACCGAAACCGCCGTCGCGACCTCCTCGCGGCCGCTCAACCGGCCGCACAACCTCCCGAAGCTCCGCGCCGCGCCGCAGAAGGCCGCCGCCGCCCCCAGCACGCCGAAGCCCGCCACCCGCACCGAGATGGTGCAGCAGGCCGCCGCGCGCACGCCGGCGCCCGCCGCCGCTCCGGCCGCCGCCGAGGCGCGGGAGGTCTCCCGGGTGTCCGCCGGTACCCGTCTCGTCCAGCTCGGTGCCTATGACAGCGAGGCGATCACCCGGCAGGCATGGCGCCAGCTCGTCGCCGCCAACAGCGACCTGCTGAGTTCCAAGAGCCTCTATGTCGAGCGCGCCACCAACAACGCGCGCGTGTTCTACCGGCTTCGCGTCGCGGGCTTCCAGAACACCGACCAGACCCGCCAGCTCTGCGAGGCGCTCCGCGCGCGCGGCATCGCCTGCATTCCGGTGACGTTGCAGTAGTGGGCGCGCGGGCGGTCATCTTCGGCTGCCGGGGCACACGCCTGACGGCCGCCGAGCGCGACTTCTTCCGGGAGGCCGACCCCTGGGGGTTCATCCTCTTCGCGCGCAACATCGAGAGCCCGGCCCAGCTCCGGGCGCTCACATCCGAGCTTCGCGAGACCACCGGCCGCGACGCGCCCGTCCTCATCGACCAGGAGGGCGGCCGCGTCGCCCGGATGCGCGGCCCCCAGTGGCGCGAGTGGGTGCCCGCGCTCGAGGAATGCGAACGCCTCCCCGACCGCGCCCTGCGCGCCCGCGCCATGTATCTCCGCTACCGGCTGATCGCCGCTGAGCTGCGCGCCGCCGGCATCGACGTGAACTGTGCCCCCGTCCTCGACGTGGTGAGCCCCGGCACCCACCCGATCCTCCGCAACCGCTGCTACGGCGCCGACCCGGCCGAGGTCGCCGCCATCGGCCGCGCCGTCGCCGAAGGCCTGCTCGCCGGTGGCGTGCTCCCGATCATGAAGCACATGCCGGGCCAGGGCCGCGCCGATCTCGACAGCCACGCGGCTCTTCCGGTGGTGGAGGCCTGCCACACGGCGCTGGCCGCGACCGATTTCGCCCCGTTCCATGCGCTCGCGGACCTGCCGATGGCGATGACCGCCCATGTCGTCTATCCCGCGCTCGACCCGGACGCGCCCGCCACCCTCTCGGCGCGGGTGAACCGCGTGCTGCGCGAGGAGATCGGCTTCGGCGGCCTGCTGATGACCGACGATCTCTCGATGCACGCGCTGAGCGGCCCGTTCGAGACCCGCGTCACCGCCGCCATTGCCGCGGGCTGCGACATGATCCTCCACTGCAACGGCGATCCGGCCGAGATGGCCGCGGTTGCCGCCGCAGCCCCCCGCCTCGAAGCGGCGGCGCGCGCCCGCGCCGAGGCCGCGCTTGCCCTCCGTGCGGCCGCCAGCGACGCCGATGTCGCGGGCATCGCCGCCGAATATGCCGAACTGGGGCAGGGGAGGGTCCGTGCCTGACGATTTCTTCGACAGCGCCGAGACCGAGGCCCGCCTGGCGGCCGAGGCCCTCGTCGTCGATGTCGACGGCTTCGAAGGCCCGCTCGACCTGCTGCTGACGCTCGCCCGCAGCCAGAAGGTGGATCTCCGCCGCGTCTCGATCCTGCACCTCGCCGAGCAGTATCTCGGCTTCGTCGAGGAGGCAAAGCGCCTGCGGATCGAGCTCGCGGCCGATTACCTCGTCATGGCCGCCTGGCTCGCGTTCCTCAAATCGCGCCTGCTGCTGCCGCCCGACCCGGAGGAGGAGGGCCCGTCGGGAGAGGATCTCGCCGCCCATCTCGCCTTCCAGCTCGAGCGGCTCGAGGCGATGCGCGATGCCGCTGCCCGCCTCATGGCCCGCGACCAGCTCGGCCGCGACTTCTTCCCGCGCGGCGCGCCCGAATCCGTCACCCGCGCCGCCCGCGTCGAGCACCAGGCCGGGTTGATGGAGCTGCTGCGGGCCTATTCCCGCATCAAGACCCGCGCCGATTTCCAGCCGCTGCACCTGCAACGCGGCCCGGTCTACACCATGGAGCAGGCGCTCGAACGCATGCGCGGCCTGCTCGGCACCTCGATGGACTGGCTCCACCTCTCCGCCTGGCTTCCGGAGGAATGGCGCCGCGATCCGAAGAAGCGCCGCTCCGCCACCGCGGCAAGCTTTGCCGCCGCCCTCGAACTTGTGAAGGCCGGACGCCTCGATATCCGCCAGGACGGTACCTTCCAGCCGATCCTGCTGCGTCCAAGAGTGAAGAAGGAAGACGAGCAGTGAACGAAACCACCCATGATTTCTACTCCGCGGCCGCCTTCAGCGTGCCCGCACCCCTCGAGCAGCAGCGCATGGTCGAGGCCGTGCTCTTCGCCTCCTCCGGGCCGATGACGAGCCGCCAGATCGCCGAGCGCCTGCCGGAGGGCTGCGACGTCACCGAGGCCCTGCTCGCGCTCCGCGATGCCTATGCCGCCCGCGGCGTCCAGCTTGTGCGCGTCGGCGAGGGCTGGGCCTTCCGCACCGCGGCCGATCTCGGCTTCCTGATGAGCCGCGAGGTCACCGAGACCCGCAAGCTCAGCCGGGCCGCCATCGAGACGCTGGCGATCATCGCCTATCACCAGCCCGTCACCCGCGCCGAGATCGAGGAGATCCGCGGCGTCTCGGTCTCCTCGGGCACGGTGGACCTGCTGATCGACCTCGGCTGGGTGAAGTTCGGCCGCCGGCGCATGAGCCCGGGCCGCCCCGTTACCCTCGTGGTGACGCAGGAGTTCCTCGACCATTTCGGCCTCGCCTCGGAAAAGGACCTCCCCGGCATCGCCGAGCTCAAGGCCGCGGGCATGCTCGACAACCGCCCGGGCCTCTCGCCGGTCGCGGGCGAGCGGGCATCGGAGGACGACGAGGACGACGCCGGGCCCGAGCCCGACGCCCCCGACATGTTCTCCTGACGGCTGGGGAGCGGATCCCTCCATGGTCCGGCTGCCAGCCTTCGTGCGGCGGGCGCGCGCCGAGAAGATCGAGATCGCCGACTACGACCCGGCCTGGCCGCGCCGCTTCGAGGAAGAGGCCGCGCGGCTCCGCGCCAGCCTCGACGGTCTCATCGGCCGGATCGAACACATCGGCAGCACAGCCGTCCCCGGCCTCGCCGCCAAGCCCATTGTCGATCTCATGGTCGAGGTGCCCGACCTCGAAACCGTGCGCAGCCGCATCGCGCCGCGCCTCGCCCGCGACGGCTACGAATTCTTCTGGCGCCCCACCTCGCCCGGCGATCCCGACATCGCCTATGCCTGGTTCATCCGCCGCGATGCCACGGGCAAGCGCACGCATCACATCCACATGACCCCGCCCGGCTCGCCCTACTGGGACCGCGTGACCTTCCGCGATCACCTCCGCAGCCACCCGGAGGATGCCGCCGCCTACGCCGCCCTGAAACGCGAGGCCGCCCGGACCCACACGACGGACCGCGCCGCCTACGCCCGCGCCAAAGGCGCCTTCATCAGGGAAATCCTCGCCCGCACACGGAAGGAAGCGGCCGGGGCGTAGGCTTTGCCTGTGGGTTTCGCTGCCTGCTCCAAGTTTCACGTTGGAACAATGGTCTGTCTTAATTTTTGTTGGCAGAATCCTTGATTATTGCTAATTTTACTCACCGTATTTATCTATGTATTTAATTTTATGGTTCTCAATCTCGCTATTCCTACGATTTTTGTTCTCATGAATTCTTAAAATACTTGAAAAATTTGTGAGGTCGTTGGTGTATGGTTTTTGAAGAAGAAACTCATAAAAACGTGTACATTTTGTTCCAAATACATCTTCATAGAATATACATGTATCAATAAAAGCCACGTATGTGCCAGTGGCTGGGTTTTCGTCCTTAATATGAAGCATGTTTATTATTGGATGATGGTAATCGCTCCCCTCGGTTGTTTCTCCGCTCTGAATATCGGGAAACTCTATCCAAACCCACGCATCCAAGTCGGGGGACTGCACTTTCGGCAGCCAAACGTGCAAGGAAATGCGTACATTCTGTGCAACGCTGGCACCTGTATTCTTGATGGTTATCTTGCCCAATAGATTTATTTTAAACGCGACTTTTATCTCGAATGATTGAATGCTCAGGTATGCTCTGACCTGTTTTTGGCCGATTTCGCGTGTCACCTGCACCGTATCTTGAGTTGCCCGAAGGGTGCCCCTGAGAGCCCACCCGGAAAAGAGTTGAGCGTCTTCAGTTGGTTGTGGTTCCGTTCGGTTTGCACGCTGAATGGAGCCGACAATGCCCTGGACTGAAGCCGCTCGACGGGAGTATCGGCGGGAATGCCCGCGTTATGCAAGCGACCTGTTGGATCGGGAATGGGCGTTGATCGAACCTTTCCTGCCACCGCCGAGCCGCCTCGGTCGCCCGCGCACGACGGATCTGCGCGAAGTGATGAATGCGTTGCTCTACATCGCTTCCACGGGGTGTCAGTGGCGTATGCTGCCGAAGGAGTTTCCTCCGGTCTCGACGGTGCAGGGCTATTTCTACGACTGGCGTGACAGCGGCCTGCTGCAGACGATCCGTTTCGCGCTGACGATGGAGACCCGGGACCTGGAGGGGCGGGAAGCCAGTCCGAGCGCGGGCGTGATCGACTCCCAAACCGTGAAAACCACTGAAAGCGGGGGGATTTCCGGTTTCGATGCCGGCAAGAAGGTCAAGGGGCGCAAGCGCCATATTGTCGTGGACACCTTGGGCCTGCTCTTCGGAGTAGTCGTTCATTCCGCCGATATCCAGGATCGGGACGGGGCGCCGGCGGTGCTCAGGACGATCCGCCATGCCTGTCCCTGGCTCCGTCACATCTTCGCCGACGGGGGCTATGCCGGACCGAAGCTGCGCGGCGCGCTCAGACACATGGGCGAGTGGACGGTCGAGATCATCAAGCGCTCTGACACCGCAGACGGCTTCGAGGTCTTGCCACGCCGCTGGGTCGTTGAACGGACCTTCGCCTGGCTCGGTCGATGCCGCCGTCTCGCCAAAGATTGGGAGAAATCCGTCGCCTCCGCCGAGGCCTGGATCAACATCGCCCATATCCGTCTCACAACCAGGCGCCTCGCAAGGTATTGCTATGTTTGACTGAGTTTTGAATCAGGCTCTGAGAAGATAAAGAGCACGGATACTGACTAAGAGCGCTGCGAACCCGGTAACCGCGCCGATCCAGTTCGCCCACGTGTCCCCGAGGAAGGCGTAGTTCACGGATTCGCCCACTTCCACCGGATCAGTGGGCGTGCCGGATTCTTCAGCCGGACTTGCGGGTCCGTCTAGCTTTGGGGTGTCGTGAGACACCGGGGTATCGGGCAATGAACTCCCATCGGTCTCGAATTGGGGTGTGATCGAGGAAGTTCCATTTAGGTTCGTTGTTTCGTCTTGGTCGGGCAAGCCGGGGTGCTCCGCGGCGGCATGATCCGTCGCCAAGAAAAGGAAGATCACAAAGAGGCATGGCCAACCTCGAAAATGCATTCTTCAAATGGTCCTTGGCGCAATTCTTTTCTCTCTCACATATTACGCACGAAACTCGGGTTGCCGTCCATTTCAGTCGTGCCGAATTGAGTGAAGCATGTTGTGTCCCTGCTCAAGATCTCACGGGGGCGGGTGTCGTTGAGATCGGGATAGACATCCCGCACCCTGCCACAGGTTTCATACTGGCAGAAACCCTATCGGGCAGACTCCGGGCCCCGCCAACAGGCGGGGGAGAGTGCTGTCCGGCCAACGGGCCGGGCAATCGCCGCCGCGCATCCCGCGCGGCGCTCCCGCCCGGCCTCCAAAGACCCATCTCAGATATTTCAATAAGTTGCGCGGATTTTCACCGTGAAGGTTCTCCTGCCGGCGCTCGATGATGGACAAGCCCGCGGCAGCGGAGTAGGTCCGAAGACATGAGAGACGATTGCGACGTTCTGATTGTGGGCGGCGGGCTGAACGGCCCCGCCCTGGCCATCGCGCTGGCCTCGGCAGGCCTCTCGAGCATCGTGCTCGACGCCCAGCCCCGGGCCCCGCGCGAGGCTTCCGATTTCGACGGCCGCGCCTACGCGCTGTCGCTCTCCTCGCGCCGCATGCTGGAGGCCCTCGGGATCTGGGCCACGGTCCGTGACGAGGCCCAGCCGATCGAGGAGATCAAGATCAGCGACGGCCGCGCGGGCGAGGGCGCCTCGCCCCTCTTCCTGCATTTCGACAGTGCCGAGATCGACGAGGGCCCGATGGGCCACATCCTCGAGGATCGCTACCTCCGCCGGGCCCTGATGGCGGCGATGGAGGCAAGCCCGCTGATCGAGGTCCGCGACGCCACCCGCGTCACCGGCCAGACACCCGCCGGCACGGGCGTCTCGGTCACGCTCGAGGACGGATCGAGCCTCTCCGCCCGCGTGCTCGCCGGTTGCGACGGCCGCCAGAGCCAGGTCGCCACCCGCGCGGGCATCGGGCGCATGGGCTGGGATTACCGCCAGACCGCGCTCGTCTGTGCCATCGAACACGAACGCCCGCACCACGGCATCGCCCACCAGTTCTTCATGCCGCCGGGCCCGCTCGCCATCCTGCCGCTGCCCGGCAACCGCTCCTCGATCGTCTGGAGCGAGAACCGCGCGGCCGCCGAGGCGATCTCCGCCCTCGATGCGCCGGGCTATCTCGCCGCGCTCCGCCCCCGCTTCGGCGATTTCCTCGGCGAGATCGCGCTGGCCGGTGCGAGGTTTTCCTACCCGCTCGGCCTCTCGCTCGCCGAAAGCTTCACCGCGCCGCGCATCGTGCTGGTGGGCGATGCGGCGCACGGCATCCACCCGCTCGCCGGGCAGGGGCTCAATCTGGGCCTCCGCGATGTCGCCGCCCTCGCCGAGGTTCTGGCCGAGGCCTTCCGCCGCGGCCAGGATATCGGTGCCGCCGACACGCTCGAGACCTACCAGCGCTGGCGCCGTTTCGACACCGCGCTGCTCGTCGGCGCGACCGACGGCATCAACCGGCTTTTCTCCAACGACAACCCGCTCCTGCGCCTCGGCCGCGACCTCGGGCTCGGCCTCGTGAACCGGCTTCCGGCGCTGCGCCGCGGCCTCATTCGCGAGGCGGCGGGCATCGCGGGAGACCTCCCGCGCCTCCTGCGCGGCCAGCCGCTCTGAGTGCCGGATTTCTGCTTTTTTCCTCTGGACAGCACTGCGCATCTGTCTTACTCACGCCGCCAACGTGACGCACCGGACAGACGCCGGGCGCCACGGGCCCGGGTAGCTCAGGGGTAGAGCAGCGGATTGAAAATCCGCGTGTCGGTGGTTCAAATCCGCCCCCGGGCACCACAATATCAAGATCTTATCAGAGCATTGTGGTGCAGCGCGACTGGTTCGCCTGCGGATCGCCCGTGCAAGGCCTTCCCTTGAACACACGGCCGTTCCGATGCTGCGGGCGCCAGGCTGAATGCCGCACACTCTCCCCCCGACAGGTCGCAGGAGACAAGGAGGGCAGGGCATCCGCCCCCGGATTTCCACCCTGCCGGTCTGGCCATTTCGCGGCCTGCTCACGCCGGTTCGGCCGGAGCGGCTCTTCCCTGGCCTTCTTGGTCAGCGCCTCCGAACCGGCAAGGCGCACCGTCGCGGGAAGCGCGGATAGATGGTCCATACCGACCTCGCTCGGCGTCCGCCCGTCACCTCGCCCCAGGAACTGCGGCGCCTCCGCCCGCGAGGACCGTGCCAGCTTGGCGCTCCGGCCGGTCAGGGCGCGAAGCGGATCGGGAGGGCGAAGGTGAACTGGCTGCCGGCGAGCGCCGCGGGCGCGGGCGGAAAGCGTCCGGCGCGCTCGACCGAGGCAAGCGCCACCCGGTCGTAGGCGGCATTGCCCGAGGAGGTCTGCACCGCGTGCGCGAGCAGCGCGCCGGAGCGGGAGACCGTCAGGCGCACCCAGACCGTGGCGGGGGCGCTCACCCGGCGCGGCACCATGCGCCGCGCCGCAACCCGCGCCCGGATCTCGCCGAACCAGATCTCCGCGGCCCGCGCCTGTTCCGTGGCCGAAGCCGGGGCGCCGTTGCCGGCGCGGCCGCCGGAGCCCTGCGCCGGGGCGGCGGCGGGCGCAGAGGCGGCGCGCGGCGGGGCGGGCTTGCGCGCGGTTTCCGGCGAGGGGGGCTCGGGTCGCGCCTCCGCCTCCGGAGCCTCGGGGCGGTCGGGGCGGCTTGATGGCAGCGGCGGTGCGGCGGGGAGATCCGGCATGGGCTCCGCTGCTGCCGCCGCCGATGGAGCGGCAGGTTCGGCCGCCGGGCCCGTCTCGGGTGCGGGCGGCGTGTCCCAGGCCTCGACGAGCGCGGCGATCTGCGGTGGCGCCGCCGCGAGCGCCACGGGTGCTGCCGCGCCGCCGGTGCCGGCCGCCGGGCTGCCGGGCCGGTCCTGCGTGAGGGCGAGCGCCAGCGCAAGGTGCAGGCCGAGCGCAAGGGCGGCGAAGACCGCCGCTTCCGCAAGACGGTTCATGGCCGGATCACCGTGAGCTCGGCCGGGCCGGCGCCGCGGGCCGCGATCTCGCGCAGGATCCGCGCGAGATCGGCCGCCGCGAGCCCGCCATCGGCGCGGACCCGCACCGGTTCGTCACCCGTCTCGGAAAGCGCGTCGAGCGCCGCCGCGCCGGTCAGCCCGCCAAGGGCCATCCGCCCGTCCTCGGCGATGTGGAGCACGCGCTGGCCCTGCGGCTCGCCGCCCTCCGCGGCCCGGGGCGGGTGGGCCCCGAACGGATCGGGCGGCGCGATCCGCGCCGTCATCAGGAAGAAGATCAGCAGCAGGAAGACGACGTTGATCATCGGCACGATCGCCTCGCGGGGCGTGCGCCGGGGGGGCGGGGAGAAGTTCATTGCGGCGCAGCCTCCACGACGAGCAGCGTGCCGATCCCCGCGGCGCGCAGCGCCCCGGCCACATCCACCAGCCGCTGCACGTCCGCGCCATCGCGCGGCCGCAGCACCACCGGATCGCCGGGGTCCGCCATGAGCGGCGCGAGCCGCCCGGGCAGCGCCGCGAGATCGGTCTCGGCCCCGTTGAGCGCGAGCCCGCCGGGCCGGATGTCGACAAGCCGCGGCGGCCCGGACCAGCCCGCGCCCGCCGCCGTTCCGCCCGGCATCAGCGGCAGCACCGCCTCGGCCCCGAAACGCGCGGCCAGCATGAAGAAGACCATGAGCAGGAACACCACGTCGATCATCGGCGCGAGCGCGAGGCGCCGGTGGCGGCGGGCGGGCGCGGCGATCTTCATCCCGCCCGGCCCCTACTGCGCGGCGTAGGGCCGGTGGATCGGATGGGCCGGCGCGAGGAAGACCTGGGTGGCCGCGTCCTCCATGTCCTGCCGCAGCCGGTCGATCACGCTCTCGAACCAGACGAGCGCGGCCTGGGCGGGGATCGCCACCGTCATGCCCGCCGCGGTGGTCAGCAGCGCCTCCCAGATGCCCCCCGCCAGCACCGCCGGATCGGCGCTCGCCCCGCTTGCCTCGAGCGCACGGAAGGCGGCGATCATGCCGAGAACGGTGCCGAGAAGCCCCAGAAGCGGCGCGACCGTCGCGATGAGCTCGAGCGCGCGCAGGCCCTGCGCCGCGCCTGCGAGCTCGGCCTTGGCGACGCGCTCGGTCTCCTCGCGTGCCGCGGCGTCGCCGAAGCCCTTGCGGGCGCGGAGCGCCGCACAGACCACGCGCGAGCGCAGCCCGCGGCGCCCCGCCACCATCCGCTCGGCCTCGTCGAGCCGCCCGGCGCGGGCGGCATAGACCGCCCGCCGGGCCACGCCCTTCGACCAAGCGCCGACCAGCGCGAGCCGCCAGACCTTCCAGAGAACGAGGGCGAGGGTCACGACGGAAAGCGCCGCGATCGCCCACATCACCGGCCCGCCCGCCGCGATGAAGGCCGCGGCGCGCCCGAGACCGGCAGGGCCGAAACCCGTCAGGCTCTCCTCCATCAGGAACCTCCCCCGCATGACCGGACGGGGCGCCCGCCGGCCCCGCCATTCCGGGCCTTCCTCTGACCGCTCATCGGCCGCGCGTCAATGCCGCGTCGGCCGCCGCGCCGGCATGGCGTGCTGCTCGAGCACATCGAGTGGCACGATGCGCAGCGCCGAAAGATGCGTGCTCGCGAGGATCACCTTCGGCGCGGCCCCCGCCTCCCAGGCCTCCTTCCAGCGCTCGGCGCAGAGGCACCAGCGGTCGCCCTCGCGCAGGCCCTCGAAGCCGAACTCGGGCCGCGGCGTGCTGAGATCGTTGCCGCGGGCGCGCGAGAAGGCGAGGAACTCCGCCGTTATCCGCACGCAGATCACATGCCGCCCGCGATCCTCCGGCCCGGTGTTGCAGCATCCGTCGCGGTAGAAACCCGTCATCGGGTCGAAGGCGCAGGGCTTCAGCCGTTCGCCATAGACGTTGAGGCTTGCCTCCTGGTCGTCTCGCATCGGCCCATCCCCCTCTTAGTCGTAGCCGGTCATCTCCAGATAGCCCCGTCCCGCATGGCTGCCGGAAAGGCGGATCGGGCCCTCCCAGTAGGCGAAGCTCGTGTCCATCCAGCTATGCGCATTGAGGGGCTCCGTGTCCACCGCGAGCTCGAAGCGCGGCACCTCGAGATGCCAGGCGGTGGGGATCTCGCGGCCCGCAACCTGGCTGTATCCCACGGGGCGCATCGAGATGTCGCCGGGCGCGAGCGGGTGCGGCCTGCTCTCCGCGTCGATCCAGGTGCCGGAGACATGCGCGCTGCCGTCGGCATTGCGCATGGCATAGAGCATCACCCGGGCGCCGCTGTCGAGGGCGAGCGAGAACCAGTCCCAGCCCTCCTGCCCGGCGGCGAGCGGCTGGCTCGACCATTCGCGATCGAGCCAGCCGCGGCCGGTGACCGGGATCCTGCGCCCGTCGATCTCGAGCGTGCCCGCAACGCGGTAGAAGGGCTGGCTGTAGTAGTAGGAGGCCTGGCCGACGTCCGACTTCACCGAAAAGCCGTCCTCGCCCTGCGGCACCGGCGGCGCCTCGGTGACGGCATGGAGGCTGTAGCCGAAATCCGCGCCCTGCGCCGTCACCGTGATGTCGGCGAGCGCATCGCCCGGCGCGGGGGCGGCGGCCATCTCCCAGTCGTCGATCCAGGCGCGGAAGGGGCCGAGCGTCACGCCCGCCTGGCCGATGCCGCCGCGGGCATAGGTCTCGGCGGTGCGGTGGGTGTCCGCGCCGGTGACGGCGGCATGGGCGAGCCAGACCTGCGTGCTCTCCCAGCCGCCGGGATCGGGCCCCGGCGCGAGCGACTGGCGGAAGAGCGTCCATTGCGCGCCCCACTCCCGGCCCTCGGCATCCTCGAGCGTCGCGGTCAGATACCACCACTCGATGCGGAAGGCGGGGTGCGGCCCGTGATCGCGCGGAAAGGCGAGCCGGGCCGGGGCGGTGACGGCGGCATAGCCCTCCGCATCGGTCGCAAGCCCGGCATAGCCCTGCGGCGCGGCGGGTGTTGCGGCGAGCAGGGCAAGGGCCGCGAGCCAGATCCTAGCGCTCATTGCTGAACCTCCGCATCAGCGCCAGCGGCGAGGAACGCGCCAGCCGCCAGGCGGGCCAGAGCGCGGCGAGGGCGGCGGTCGCGAGCGCGAGCCCCATGACGCTCGCCCACTGGCCCGGAAAGATCTCCACCGGCAGCCGCCAGCCGAAGGCGCGCACATTGACGACCGCCGTCAGCATCCAGGCCACCGCTTGGCCCAGCGGCAGCGCGGCAAGCGCCGTCAGCCCGCCGAGCGCCACGATCCGCACCGCCTCGATCCGGGCGAGCGCGGCCGGCGTCAGCCCCGCCGCCCAGACCGGCGCGAGCCGCCCGAGGCGGGCATTGGCAAGCGTCAGCAGGTTCGTCAGGAGCGCCACCCCCGCCACCGCCAGCGTGAGCCCGTTGAGCGCCACGGTGACCGCGAAGGTCTTGTCGAAGATCGCGAGCGAGGCGGCCTTCACCGCCGCCTGATCGTAGGCCTGCTCCGGCCCGAGCCCGAAGGTCCCGCGCAGCGCGGCGAGGATCTCCGGCACCGCGGCGGGATCGGCGCGCGCGCCCACCCGTGTGCGGTCCGCCTCCGCCCAGTGCCGCCCGACCTCTTCGCGCGCGGTGATGATCTGGCCTCCGGGATTGCCGTAATCGGGATGGATGCCCGCGACCGCCACCCGCCAGGGGCCGGCGGGCGTCGGGATGTCGATGGTCTCGCCGAGGCCGATGCCGCCGCGCCGGGCGAGCTGTTCGGAGACGAAGACCGCGCGGCCCGCCGCCACGTCGTCCCAGGCGCCCGGACGCGCTTCGAGAAGCGGCCAGTTCTCCCGGTAGGTCGCGTGAGCGTCATAGCCGTTCACCTCCGCGGGCCGCCCTGCCATCCGGGTCTCGGCCTGCCAGAAGGGCAGCACGGCGGTGACGCCGGGCCGCGCCGCGAGCCAGTCCGCCACCGCCTCGGCCTGCGCACCATCCGCGGCGCGGACATAGATCTCCTGCGCCAGCCGCTGATCGAGATAGCGGGTGAAGGTCTCGCGGAAGCTCCCGACCATGGTGCCGACCCCGAGATTGACCGCGAGCGCAAGCAGCAGCGCCATGAGCGCGAGCGAGAGGCCGGGAAGCTCCTGGCGGCTGTCGGCCCAGGCCCATTGCACCACCGGATGCCGCGCCCGCGCCGCGCCATGCCGCAGGATCGCGCCGAGGAGCGGCGGCAGCGCCAGGGCCGCGGCGAGCAGCAGCCCGGCCATCGCGGCGAAACCCGCCAGAAGCCCCGTGCCGAGGAGGAGGAGCCCGAGCGTGCCGAGCGCGAGGAGGGCGGCGGCGCCAAGCTGGAGCCGGTGCCGCCGCCGCTCCGCGCCGAGCCAGGCCTCCGGCCGCGCTGCGGCCAGCAGCGGCAGGCGCCAGGTCCGCCAGAGGCTTGCCGCCGAGGCGCCGAGCGCGCCGAGGACGCTCATGCCGAGCCCCGCGAGCCACCAGGAGGGCGAAAGGCTCAGGCTTCCCGCCACCTGCGCGCCGTAGAGCCCGCCAAGGCTCGCGGCCACATCCGGCAGCAGCGCCGCGGCGATGACATAGCCCACGACCGTTCCCGCAAGCCCCGCGGCGAGGGCGATGACGACGATCTCGGCGAGGAGCGCCGCGCCGAGCAGACGGGCCGGCACCCCGCAGGCCCGGAGCGTGCGGATCATCGGCCGGCGCTCCTCGAAGGCGAGCCCCGCGGCGGAATAGACGATGAAGAGCCCGACGATATAGCTCAGGAACCCGAAGGCGGTGAGGTTGAGATGAAAGCTCTCGGTCAGCCGCTCGGTCTCCGCCGCGCCCTCGCCGGGTGGCTCGACGCGCAGATGCCCCGCCAGATCCGGCGGCAGGCGCCGCCCGGCCGCCTCCGGCGCGAGCGTGAGGCGCGAGAGCGCGCCCTCCGTGCCGAGGAGCGCCTCCGCCGCGCCGATATCGACGAGCAGCGTGCCGGGGGGGAGTGTCGCCGAAACCTCGAGCGGCGGCAGCCCCTCGACACCCTCGAGCCGCGCGACCGTGCTCGCGGCGGCCAGAGCGCGCCAGGGCGGGCGCACGAAGGCCACGAAGTTCTCCGCGCCCTCGAACCCGCCGTCCGTGCCCGCGCTGGCCTGCCGGGGCAGGGTGAGCGGGTCGATCCCGACGATGCGGAGCCGCAGGTCGCCCCGCCGCCAGCTGCCCTCGAGCACCGGCGAGACATCCCAGCCCGCCCGGCGCAACGCGACGTAATCCGCGCGCGGGAAAAGCCCGCCGTCCTGCGCCCGGACCGCCGCCAGCCGGTCGGCGGCGAGCATCGCCCCGGCCTCGGCATAGCTCGCGCGCGCCTCCGCGTTCAGCGCCTGCACCCCGCTCCAGAGCGCGGTCGCCACCGCAAGCCCCACGAAAAGTGCCGCAAGCTCGAGCCGGTGCCGCCGCCAGTGCCCCGCCAGCGCGCCGAGAACCAGAAGCCCCGTCACGCCGCCCGCCCGTGGCGCAGCACCAGATGCCGGTCGAGCAGGGCGGCGAGCCGCGTCTCGTGCGTCACCATCAGGAGCGCGGCACCGCTGGCCGCAACGCAGTCGAGCAGCAGCGCCACCACCCGCTCGCTCGTCTCCTCGTCCAGATTGCCGGTGGGCTCGTCGGCCAGGATCAGCCCCGGCCGGGCCCCGAGCGCGCGGCCGATCGCCACCCGCTGCTGCTGCCCGCCCGAGAGCTGTTCGGGATAGCGCGAAAGCAGCGCCCCGAGCCCCAGCCGCTCGACGAGCTCCGCCTGCCAGGCCGGGTCGTGCCGCCCGGCAAGGCGGGCCTGAAAGGCAAGATTGGCCGCGACATCGAGGCTCGGGATGAGGTTGAACTGCTGGAAGACCAGCCCGATCGTCTCGCGCCGCAACCGGGCCCGCGCGGCGTCGCCCGCGCCGGTAACCTCGGCGCCGCCCACCCGGATCGCGCCGCCATCGGCGCTGTCGAGACCTGCAACCAGATGGAGCAGCGTGCTCTTGCCCGAGCCCGATTCCCCGGTCAGCGCCAGCGAGCGCCCGGCCTCGAGCCTGAGCGAGACGCCGCGCAGCACCGGAAGGGAGCCCCCCGGTGCCGGATAGGATTTCGAGACATCGATGACTTCCAGCATGCGCCGCCCTGCCTGGTCCGGCTCCACATCTAGAGCAAAACCGCTGCGCGAAAAATCACGGTCGCATCAGGTGGTTTGTCGCGAAACGGCCGCTGGAGGCTGACCCGCG
Source organism: Amaricoccus sp. B4 (assembly GCF_043226085.1). Classification (NCBI taxonomy): domain Bacteria; kingdom Pseudomonadati; phylum Pseudomonadota; class Alphaproteobacteria; order Rhodobacterales; family Paracoccaceae; genus Amaricoccus; species Amaricoccus sp. B4. Next base: position 1,238,324 of record NZ_CP171225.1, on the reverse strand, counting down.
TCGCACCGCTCCCGCCGGGCCAAGGCCGCCGCCGGTGAGGGGGCGCCTCCGGGCGCCGCCCAAGGCTGCGGCCGGATCAGGCGAGCATGCGCGCGATCTGGTCCTTGAGCGCGAGCCGCGTCTTGCGCAGCTCGGTCTCGTGCAGGTCGTCCGTCGGCCTGAGATTGGTCTCCGCGCGATGGATCGCGAGGTTCACCTCGTCGTAGTCTCCCATGAGCTTGCGGAAATGCGCGTCCTGCGCCTTGAGCTGCTGGATCCGGTCGGTCTTGTCCGGAAATTCCTCGGCGATCTCGTGCGGTGCGTGGGACATTGTTTCCTCCTTGCTCCTTCTCGTCAGCCCCGAGGTTAGCGGTGTGCGCCGCGCCCTCCTTGATGCAGGTCAAGTTAACCTTCTGCCGCGTCGCGAAAATCCGCGTCACTCCTCCGTCACGACGCCCATGGCGACGAAGGTGGAGGTGTGGGAGACATGCGGCAGCGCCGAGAGCTTCTCGCCCAGCACCTCGCGGAAGGCGGCGATGTCGCGGGTCCGGACCTTCACGAGATAGTCGAAGGAGCTCGCGATCATGTGGCACTGCTCGACCTCCGGGATCTGGCGCACCGCACGGTCGAAGGCTGCGAGCGCGGCGAGCTTGGTGTCCGTGAGGCTCACCTGCACGAAAGCGATATGGCCGCGTCCAAGCCTTGCATGATCGAGCACGGGCCGGTACCCCTTGATGATGCCGGTTTCCTCGAGACGGCGGAGCCGCGCGGCGCAAGGCGTCTTGGAGAGCCCCACGCGCTCGCTGAGCTCGGTGACAGTCATGCGGGCGTTCTCGCTCAGCGCCTCGATGATCGCATGGTCGATTCTGTCAAGATTCACCTCTTGAGGCGCCGATGACATGCCAAATCTCCATCCTGACCCACAAGATCGGAGGATAATGCCGCGAAAATGACATGAACAGCGAAATTCGCCGTGACGTTTGCGCTAGCTTTCACCGCGTGACGAGCCCCGCCTGACGAACCCGCCGCATCCAGCCCGAGAGCCCCAGATGACCCTGACAGACGACGCCCCCGCCGTGACTGCCCCCGACGTCCGCGCCGCCATCCGCGCCGCAACCTTCACCGATGAAGCCGCACTCGTGGAGCGCCTGATGGCACAGACGCGCCTCGATCCCTCGGCGCGCAAGGCGATCGTCAGCGAAGCTGCGGGTCTCGTCGAGAAGGTCCGCGCCAGCTCGTCGCCGACGATGATGGAGGCCTTCCTCGCCGAATACGGCCTCTCGACCGACGAGGGCGTCGGCCTCATGTGCCTCGCCGAGGCGCTGCTGCGCGTGCCCGATGCCGAGACCATCGACGAGCTCATCGCCGACAAGATCGAGCCCTCGAACTGGGGCCTGCACCTCGGCAAGTCCTCCTCCTCGCTGGTCAATGCCGCGACCTGGGGCCTCATGCTCACCGGCCGTGTGCTCGATGACGACCCGAGCCGTCCGGCGGCGGCCCTGCGCGGCATGATCCGCCGCCTCGGCGAGCCGGTGGTGCGCACGGCCGTCGGCCAGGCGATGAAGCTCATGGGCCGCCAGTTCGTGCTCGGCCAGTCGATGGCCGATGCGATGGAGCGTGCCGCGGGCATGGAGGCCAAGGGCTACACCTATTCCTACGACATGCTGGGCGAGGCGGCCCGCACCGATGCGGACGCGCTGCGCTACACCGAGGCCTATGCCCAGGCGATCGCCGCGATCGCTAGGCGCGCCACCGGCGATGTGCGCACCAGCCCCGGCATCTCGGTCAAGCTCTCCGCGCTCCACCCGCGCTACGAATGGACCCACCGCGAAACGGTGATGGCCGAGCTGCTGCCGCGCGCCCGCGAGCTCGCCCGCGCCGCCGCCCGCGCCGGCATCGGCTTCAACATCGACGCCGAGGAGGCCGACCGGCTCGACATCTCGCTCGACGTGATCGAGGCGCTGCTCTCCGATCCGGCGCTGGCCGGCTGGGACGGCTTCGGCGTCGTGGTGCAGGCCTTCGGCCGCCGCGCCGGCGCCGTGCTCGACTGGCTCCATGCGCTCGCAACCCGGCTCGACCGCCGCATCATGGTCCGGCTCGTGAAGGGCGCCTACTGGGATACCGAGATCAAGCGCGCGCAGGAAATGGGCCTGCCGGGCTTCCCGGTCTTCACCCGCAAGGCCAATACCGACGTGAGCTATCTCGCCAACGCCCGCAAGCTCCTCGACATGCGCGACCGGATCTATCCGCAGTTCGCCACGCACAACGCCCATTCCGTCGCCGCGATCCGTCAGATGGCGGGCGACGACGTCGCCTCCTACGAGTTCCAGCGCCTGCACGGCATGGGCGAGGCGCTGCATGACACCTTCCGCGCCTCCGCCGGCACCGCCTGCCGCATCTATGCCCCGGTCGGCGCGCACAAGGATCTGCTGGCCTATCTCGTCCGCCGTCTGCTCGAGAACGGCGCCAACTCCTCCTTCGTGAACCAGATCGTCGACAAGTCCCTCGCCGCCGAAACCGTCGCCGCCGATCCGATGGCCGAGGTCGAGGCGCTGGGCGGCGATGTCGCCAACCCCGCCATCACGCTGCCCGCCGATGTCTTCGCCCCGCGCCGGAACGCGCGCGGCTGGAACGTCAACGAGCCCGCCTCGATCGAGGCGGTGATCGAGCGCCGCGCCCACTGGAAGACCAAGCGCTGGGCGGCCGGCCCGATGATCGCCGGGCATGACGTCAATGGCGGCGGCAGCATCGAGGTGGCCAACCCCGGCCGGCTCTCCGACATCGTCGGCACCGTGCGCGAGGCGACCCGCGAGGATGTCGCCGCGGCGCTCTCCGCCGCGCCCGGCGGCTTCGCCGACTGGTCCGCCCGCCCGGCCGCCGAGCGCGCCGAAATCCTGCGCACCATCGCCCGTCTCTACGAGGAGAACGGCGCCGAGCTCATGGCGCTCGCCACCCGCGAGGCCGGCAAGACGCTCGCCGATTCCATCGCAGAGCTGCGCGAGGCGGTCGACTTCCTGCGCTACTACGCCGATGGCGCGGAGACCCTGGTGGGAACCCCGCGCGGCGTGATGGTCTGCATCTCGCCCTGGAACTTCCCGCTCGCGATCTTCACCGGCCAGGTCGCGGCCTGCCTTGCCGCGGGCAACGCCGTGATCGCGAAACCGGCCGAACAGACCCCGCTCATCGCCGCGCGCGCCGTCGATATCTTCCGCGAGGCGGGCGTGCCCGAGGCCGCGCTCCAGTTCCTGCCGGGCGACGGCGCCGCGGTCGGCGCGCCGCTCACCGAGGCTTCGGGCCTTGCGGGCGTCTGCTTCACCGGCTCGACCGAGGTCGCCCAGATCATCAACCGCGCGCTGGCGAAGGGGGCATCGCCCGATGCCGTGCTGATCGCCGAAACCGGCGGCATCAATGCGATGATCGCGGATTCCACCGCGCTCACCGAGCAGGTCGTGCGCGACGTGCTCGCCTCCGCCTTCCAGTCCGCGGGCCAGCGCTGCTCGGCGCTCCGCGTGCTCTACGTGCAGGACGAGGCCTACGAGCGGATCCGGCACATGCTCTTCGGGGCGATGGAAGCGCTGGTGATCGGCGATCCCTGGGACGGCGCCACCGATGTCGGCCCGGTGATCGACGCCGAGGCGCAGTCGGGCATTGCCTCCTATCTCGCCGACCTGCCCTCGGGCAGCGTGCTCAAGACCCTGCCGCTGCCGCGCGGCGGCCGCTTCGTCTCGCCCGCCGTCGTCGAGGTGAGCGGCATCGCCGCCATCGAGCGCGAGGTCTTCGGCCCGGTGCTGCATCTCGCCCGCTTCAAGGCCCGCGATCTCGACAAGGTCGTCGCGGCGATCAACGCCCGCGGCTTCGGCCTCACCTTCGGCCTCCACAGCCGCATCGACGACCGCGTCGAGCGCATCACCTCGCAGCTCCATGTCGGCAACGCCTATGTGAACCGCAACCAGATCGGCGCCATCGTGGGCTCGCAGCCCTTCGGCGGCGAGGGGCTGTCGGGCACCGGGCCCAAGGCGGGCGGCCCGCACTACCTCGCCCGGCTGGTGAAGCCGCTCACCGCCGCGCCGGAAGGCGCCGAGCCCTCGGGCCGCGTGGTGCCGGAGGCCGAGATCGCCGAGGCCTTCGCGAAGCTCCGGGCCGTCGAGACCCCCGCCCGCGTGCTCGAGGCCGCCCTTCCCGGCGCCACCGGCCTCGTGGCCGAGGCGCTCGCCGCGGTGCGCGCCCATCCCGCAACGGTGCGCGAACTGCCGGGGCCCACGGGCGAGAGCAACCTGCTGAGCAACCACCCCCGCGGCGCCGTGCTCTGCCTCGGCGCAACGCCCGAGCTGCTGCTCGCGCAGGCGGTGCAGGCGCTCGCGGCCGGCAACACCGTGGTCGCCGTCGCCCCCGGCGCAACCGCGACGCTCGCGCCCTTCGCCCGCACCGGCCTGCCGGTGGCGGCCCTCGACGGTCAGGTCGCGCCCGCGACGCTCACCCGCCTCAACCCGCTCGCGATGGTCTCGGCCTCCGGTCCCGGCGACTGGCTCTCCGAGCTGCGCGTGGCGCTTGCCGCCAGAAAAGGCGCAATCCTTCCCCTCGAGATTGCGCCCGTCGCCCCGGAACGCTACATGCTGGAGCGACATCTCTGCATCGACACCACCGCCGCGGGAGGCAATGCCAACCTCCTTGCCGCCAGCGCCTGAGAAGGTTTCTTGACACAGCGAGTTCCGGGCCAGGGGCCCTATACGCCACTTCCCCGGAGCCTCGTCGTCCTCGCGGCGGTGATCGCGCTCATCGAGATCCTCCTGTCCCTCTCGGACCGGGGGATCCTCCTGCCTCCGGGCCTGCGGATGCAGGCCTTCACCTATGGCGCGTTCTGGACCGGGCTGCTCCACGGCACCTACGCCCCGGCCTTCGGCGGCCAGTCGCTGACGATGTTCGTCACCCACGCCTTCCTCCACGGCGGCTTCCTGCACATGGTGATGAACCTCGCGATCCTGCTCGCCATGGGCCGCTTCGTCGAGGGCGCCTACGGGCCCCGGATCATCCTGCCGCTCTTCGTCGCGGGCGCGATCGGCGGCGGCGCGGCCTACGGGCTGCTCACCACCGGGCCCTATCCGATGGTCGGCGCCTCGGGCGCGGTCTTCGCCTTCCTCGGCCTCTGGATCGTCTGGGACTGGCGGCGCCACCGGCGCGCCGGGCTCTCCACCCGGCCGATCACCTCGCGCGTGCTCGTGCTGGCGGGCCTCAACGTGGTGTTCTTCTTCGGCCTCGGCGGCATGCTCGCCTGGCAGAGCCACCTCGGCGGCTTCATCGTCGGCACCCTCGCGGGCTGGTTCCTCGAACGCCGCCTCGATGCCCGCCGCCCCCCGATGCCGCCCTTCAGCCGCCCCCGCCAGGCCCCGCGCGACGGCGAGTAGCCCCGCCGCCTCCGTTCCGCGCCCGGCGGGTCGTCCCGGTGTCGTCCGTTATCGCATTCCGTCTTGTTTCGCCTGCCGCGCCGCGGCCTCGCGGACCATGGAAAGAAAGGCGCTGAACCCCGCGGAGGGGTTTCGCCGGCCGGGGTAATAGAGGCTGAAACCGGGGCGGGGCGGCGTCCAGTCCTCCAGCAGGCGGACCATTCGGCCGGCGGCGATATCCTCGGCAACGTCCTGTTCGATGAAGAAGCCGATGCCGGCGCCGTCGAGGACGGCGGCGCGCGCGATGGCGGCCTCGTCCAGCGTCAGGCGGCCCCTGGCCTCGATCTGGACGGTCTCGCCGTCGCGTTCGAAATGCCAGCGAAACAGCGCGCCGTTGGGCAGGCGGACGCGAAGGCACGCCTCCAGGGGAAGGTCGGCCGGGGTGCGCGGCCGGGGATGGGCCGCGATCCAGCCCGGCGCGGCCACGACGGCATGGCGCTGCGGCCTGCCCAGCGGGAGGGCGATCATGTCGCGCGGCACCAGATCGGCGGGCCGGATCCCGAGGTCGAACCCCTCGGCCACGATGTCGACCAGCCGTCCCTCGGTGACCAGATCGATCCGCATGTCGGGGAAGCGGCGCAGGAAATCCAGCACGAGCGGGGCAATCGCGCGCCCCGCCTGCACCGAGGCGTTGATCCGCAGCAGGCCCGAGGGCGTGCTGCGCTGGGAGTGCGCGGTCTCCATCGCCATGCGGATCTCGGACACCGCCGGGCCGATGCGTTCGACGAACGTGCGGCCGGCATCGCTCAGCGAGACGCTGCGCGTCGTGCGGTTGAAGAGCCGCACGCCGAGATCGGCCTCCAGACGCGCGACGGCATGTGAGAGCGCCGTGGTCGACATGCCGAGATCGAGCGCCGCCGCCCGGAACGATCCGAGCCGCGCAACGGCCAACACGGCCTCAAACCTCTTCAGCTCGGCGTCCATTATCCCGATCTTGTCATCACCAGATGCCGATTTATCCCGATTATCTGCACGGCCGTCCAGCCTTACGTTGTCCCTGAACCCGCAGCGAAAGGATCAGCGCCATGCATCTCCCGTCTCCAATCCACACCTATTTCACCGCCCGCGCGCCGCAGGACCGCGCCGCGTTTGCCGCAGCCTTCGCCGACGATGCCATTGTCCGCGACGAGGCCCGCACCCACCGTGGCCCGCAGGCGATCAGCGACTGGTGGCTCGCGGCAAAGGCGAAGTATCACCATCACGCGGAGCCGATGGACACCACCGAGGTGGCCGGAAAGACCCGGGTCCGGGCGAAGGTGACCGGCGATTTCCCCGGAAGCCCGGCGCTCCTGACCTTCACCTTCGGATTGAACGGCGACCGCATCTCCGACCTGGAGATCGGATGATGCCGGATTTCATGACGCTGGAGGGCAAGCGCGCGCTGATCACCGGCGGAACGCAGGGCGCGGGCGCGGCGACCGTGGCGCTGTTCCGCACGCTGGGGGCAGAGGTCATGACGACGGCGCGCACGCGGCCTGCCGACCTGCCGGAGGATCGCTTCGTTGCCGCCGACCTGACCACGCCGGAGGGCTGCGAAACCGTGGCCACGGCGGTGCAGAGCCGGATGGGTGGCGCCGACATCGTCGTTCACATGCTGGGGGGCTCCTCGGCCCCCGGCGGCGGCTTCGCAGCCCTGGGCGAGGCGGAATGGCAAGCCGAACTGGCGCTGAACCTCCTGCCGGCCGTGCGCCTTGATCGCGCCCTCGTGCCGGGCCTGATCGCACAGGGCGCCGGGGTGGTGATCCACGTCACCTCGATCCAGCGCCTGCTGCCGCTGCCCGAGGCGACCACCGCCTATGCCGCCGCCAAGGCCGCGCTCTCGGTCTACAGCAAGAGCCTCTCCCGGGAGGTCTCGCCGAAGGGCGTCCGCGTGGTCCGCGTCGCCCCCGGCTGGATCGAGACCGAGGCCTCGATCCGCTTCGTCGAACGCGTGGCCGCGGACGCGGGCACCGACCTCGACGGAGGGCGCCGCCTCATCATGCAGAGCCTCGGTGGCATCCCGATCGGGCGCCCGTCGACACCCGGCGAAATCGCGAACCTGATCGCATTCCTAGCCTCGGACCGCGCGGCCTCCATCACCGGCACCGAATACGTCATCGATGGCGGCACGGTGCCGACCGCGTAGGCCCTCGGTGCGCGGGAACGCCGCGCCACCGGAGCCGCGCTACGGCGGAGCCAGCCGAACGCAGGCTTTCCGGTCGTGTCCGGTCCGTCACGCCCCGGCCCCTCGCGCTCGAACCGGCAGCGCGACCGACCGGGCGCGCTCGGGGTCGAGGTCCAGCGCCGAGAGCACCTGCGCCAGAACCCGTTTCGGGTCTTCCGACAGCGCCTCACAGGTGAGGCGCAGGGGCGTCAGCCCCTCCGCCTGAAACCACCGCTCCCAGGCCGCATCGAGGGCCTCCTGCGCTGCCATGTGGCGGCGTCGAAGACGGCGCGAACGGCGTCCCCCTCCGAAGCGTGATCCGTCCGTTTCAGGGCGTAGCCGTTCAGCCAGCCCTTGAGCGACGGTTCGTGAAAATGCGAATCCGGATTGCCCGCACCATCTGTCGCGGCCAGCAACCCGCAGAGCAGCGTGCTGCCGCTGCGCGGGACGGTGCAGATCCTGCAGGATCGAAACGGCTTGCGCGTCATGCCCCGTTGGCCCATGCAGTTCGGCCGTTCCATGGCAGCCTTCCAAGGCGGCGCACCCCGGTTGATCCCGCGGGCGGCGGAATGCCAGACTGCCCGGCGCCAGATGACTTGAAGAAAGGGGAAACCCATGACCGGCACGACACCCGTGCGGATCCTCGAGACCGCGGTCTATGTCGATGATCTCGACGCCGCCGAAAGCTTCTACGGCGGCCTGCTCGGCCTCGAGAAGGTCGGCCGCGTTGGCAACCGCCACATCTTCTACCGCTGCGGGCCGGGCATGCTCCTCGTCTTCAACCCGGAGGAAACCCGCGGGCCGGCCGGCAATCCCGAGCTCCCCGTCCCGCCCCATGGCACCGTCGGCGAGGGCCACATGTGCTTCGCCGCCGACGCCGCCCGCCTCGAGGCGCTGGCCGGGCTCTTCACCGGCGCGGGCATCGCCATCGAGGCCGACTTCCGGTGGCCCAATGGCGCCCGCTCGGTCTATGTCCGCGATCCGGCGGGCAATTCCATCGAGTTCGCCGAACCGGGCCTCTGGGAGTTCGAGAGCTGAGGCCGGGCGCGGGCGGCGCGGCTCAGAGCGCGCGCCAGCCGATGTCCCGGCGCAGGAAGCCGCCCGGCCAGTCGATCCGGTCGGCCGCCTCATAGGCGAGATCGCGCGCCTCGCGCAGCGTCGCGGCGCGCGCGGTCACGTTGAGCACCCGCCCGCCGTTCGAGACGATGCCACCTTCCGCGGCCTTCGTGCCGGCATGGAAGATCTTCAGCCGCGGATCGTCGATGACCGGCAGGCCGATCGGCTCGCCCTTGGCATAGCTGCCGGGATAGCCCTGCGCCGCCATCACCACGGTGATCGCGTGATCCTCGGCAAAGGTCACCTTCGCCTGGCTGAAATCGCCCTCGGCGCAGGCCAGACAGATGTCGAGAAGCTGCCCGCCGAGCCGCATCGCCAGCACCTGCGCTTCCGGATCGCCGAGCCTCACATTGTATTCCACCAGCCGCGGCGCGCCCGCCTCGATCATCAGCCCGACATAGAGCACCCCCTGGAAGGGCGTGCCGCGCCGCGCCATCTCCGCAAGCGTCGGGCGCACGATCTCGGCCAGCGCCCGCTCCGTCACCTCCGGCGTCATCACCGGGGCAGGGGAATAGGCCCCCATCCCGCCGGTATTCGGGCCGGTGTCGCCATCAAAGGCGCGCTTGTGATCCTGAGCGGTGCCGAGGGTGACGAATTCCTCGCCATTGGCAAGCACGAAGAGGCTCGCCTCCTCGCCGGTCATGAACTCCTCGATCACCACGCGCGCGCCCGCGCCCTCGTCGAAGATCGCCTCGAGCGCCGCCTCGGCCGCCTCGAGGGTCTCGGCCACCGTCACACCCTTGCCCGCCGCAAGCCCGTCGGCCTTCACCACGATCGGCGCGCCCTCGGTCCGCACATAGGCCCGCGCGGCCTCGGGGTCGGTGAAGGTCTGGCTCGCCGCCGTCGGCGCGCCGCAGGCCTCGCAGATCTCCTTGGTGAAGGCCTTGGAGGCCTCGAGCTGCGCCGCCGCGCGCCCCGGCCCGAGCGTCAGCATGCCGCCCGCGCGCAGCGCATCGGCCACGCCCTCGGCCAGCGGCGCCTCGGGGCCGATCATCACGAAGCCCACATCGTTCTCGCGGCAGAAGGCGAGGATCCTCTCGCCGCTCAGCACGTCGAGCGAGAGCGTCTCGACATCCTCCGCGATCCCGGCATTGCCGGGGGCGCAGAACACCCGCTCCGCCTTCGGGTTCTGGGCAAAGGCCCAGGCTATGGCGTGCTCGCGTCCGCCGCCGCCGAGGATGAGGATGTTCATTGCTGTCGTCTTTCCGCCTTGGACTCGCCCGCGGCGGGTTCTAGTTCAATCGCGCCCGGGATTGAAATGCAAAGTGACGCCGGCGGCGGGGCGCGGCGAACGCCAGTTGCGCGCGCGCGCCCCGCCCGCCCTCAGGCGATCTCGACGAGGGTGACGTCGAAGGTCAGCGTCTTTCCGGCAAGCGGATGGTTCGCATCGAGCTCGACATGGGTGTCGGTCCGGTCGCTCACCACGACGCCGATGGTCTGGCCGTCCTGGGTCTGCACGCTCAGCGGCGTGCCGGGCTCGGTCGGGATGTCGTCGGGGATCGTCTCGCGCGCGACACTCTGGATCCGCGCCAGATCGCGCGGCCCGTAGGCGTCCTCCGGCGGGATGGTGACCTCGCGCGTCTCGCCCACTTCCATGCCGACGACGCCGCGGTCGAGCCCCGGGATGATCTGGCCGCTCCCGATGGTGAACTCGAGCGGATCCCGTCCTTCGGACTTGTCGAAGACGGTGCCGTCATCCAGTCGGCCCGTATAATGAATACGCAGTGTGTCTCCGGCCTTGGCGCCTTGGGTCATGCTGTCATCCTGTAAGGTTGGTTGGTTTTCCGGGGCCGCCGCACCGCGGGTACCCGAAGCATCGGCCGAGACGCGGATCGCAACGGCCGGGAGATGCGGCGTACCGCTCACCCGAGGCTAGCAGACTCCCGCCCGCATCGCAAATCGCGCCGCCCGCCGCATCTTGGCCCCCGCCGCCCGGGGCTCTATGGTGGCGCGCGCCGGAGCGCAGGCGAGAGGATCATGGAACTCTTCGAGGACAGCGAGACGGGCAGCAACGCCCCCGAATTCACCGTCTCCGAGCTTTCGGGCGCGATCAAGCGGGTGATCGAGGGCGAATTTGCCCATGTCCGGGTGCGCGGCGAGGTCGGCCGGGTCTCGCGCCCCGCCTCGGGCCACATCTATCTCGATCTCAAGGACGACCGCGCCGTGCTGGCGGGCGTGATCTGGAAGGGTGCTGCGCGCAGCCTCGAGATCCGCCCCGAGGAGGGCATGGAGGTGATCGCCACCGGCCGGCTCACCACCTTCCCGGGCAGCTCGCGCTACCAGATCATCATCGAGTCCATCGCACCCGCCGGCATGGGCGCGCTGATGGCCATGCTCGAGAAGCGCAAGGCCGCGCTCGCCGCCGAAGGGCTCTTCGCGCCCGAGCGCAAGCGCCCGCTGCCATTCCTGCCCGAGGTGATCGGCGTCGTCACCTCGCCCTCGGGCGCCGTGATCCGCGACATCCTCCACCGCCTCGCCGACCGCTTCCCGCGCCGCGTGCTGCTCTGGCCGGTGCCGGTGCAGGGCGAGAAATGCGCCGCCTCCGTCGCCGCCGCGATCCGCGGCTTCAACGCGCTTCCCGCGGGCGGCGCGCTGCCCCGGCCCGATGTGCTGATCGTCGCGCGTGGCGGCGGCAGCGTCGAGGATCTCTGGGGCTTCAACGAGGAGATCGTCGTGCGCGCCGCGGCCGAGAGCGCCATCCCGCTCATCTCCGCCGTCGGCCACGAAACCGACACCACGCTGATCGACCTCGCCGCCGACCGCCGCGCGCCGACGCCCACCGCCGCCGCCGAGATCGCCGTGCCGGTCCGCCTCGAGCTTCTGGCCGCCGTCGCGGGCCTCGAGGAGCGGCGGCGCGCGGCGCTCGCCCGCGGCCTCGACCTGCGCCGCCAGCGGCTGCGCGATCTGGCCCGCGCCCTGCCGCGCCCCGAGGCGCTGGTGGCCGAACGCGCCCAGCGCCTCGACGGGCTCGGCCTGCGCCTGCCGCGCGCGCTGGTGGCCTTCACCCGCGACCGCCACCTCGAGCTCAGCCGCGGCGCCGCGGGCCGCTTCGGGCCGGCGCTCCTCGCCCGGAGCCTCGAGCGCCGCCGCGAACAGCTCCTGCGCGCGGGCCTCGGCCTCCGCCCGCAGACGATGGCGCTGCCGATCCGCCACCGGGGCGAACGGCTCGCCGCGCTGGGCGACCGCCTCGCCCGCGCCGGCGCCCAGCGCCTCCAGGCCGGCCGCGGCCGCTTCGAGATCCTCGCCCGCACCCTCGGAAGCCTCGGCCCCGAGGCCGTGCTCGCCCGCGGCTTTGCCATCGTGCGCGACGGGGCAGGGGCGGTGCTCCAGCGCGCCGAACGCGCCCGCGCCGCCACCAGCCTCGAGATCGAATTCGCCGACGGCCGCCTCACCGCCACCCCGGCCGACGCCCCGCCGCCGTCAGAGCCGCCCGCGGCCCCGAAAGCCAAACCCCGACGCCCCCGCAAACCCAAGCCCCCCGAACAGGGCTCGCTCTTCTGACCTCTGCCGGTGGCGCGCGCAGGGCCGCGCGAAAAGCCCGGCCCGCCGCTTGGCTTCGGAAGCGCCCGGATCGTCCCGCCCCGCCCCGCGCAGCGCCAGACGGGACGCGTGGCCCCCTCAGGGGCCCGCTTGCGCGAAGCAGACCCCCCGCGGGCCTCAGGCCCCGGCGGCTTCCTCGGCCCAGACCTCGCCCGCCTCGGTGAGGGTGAGCTTCGAGCCCAGCGAGGTCAGCGCAATCCGATGCACCATCTCGGTCGGTGCGGCGCAGAGATCGGCGATCACCCGGACCCGGAACGGCCGCGCATCCTCCGACATCGCGCTGAAGATGATGCAGTTCTGCGTCATCATGCCCGCAACCAGCAGCTCCCGCGTGCCCGCGAGATGGTCGAGCAGCCCCGTGTCCTGAAACGCATCCGCATTGCGCTTGGTGACGACCGGTGCATCGCCCGCCGCCTCGCGGATCGCCGGGCGGATCTCCGCGCCCTCGCTGCCCTCGGCGAGAAAGCCCGAGCCCGCCGGCGTCACATGGCGCACCAGGATCACCCGGTCGCCGCTCCGCCGCGCCGCGCCGATCGCCGCCACGAGACGCGCCTCGGTCTCCTCCGCCTGCCAGAGCGGCAGCGCCCCGCCGGGGAAATAGTCGTTCTGGATGTCGATCACGAGCAGGCAGCGTGCCATGGGTGTTTCTCCTTGCCGTAGTGAAGCTTGTCTTGTCGAGATCCCCTGATAGCCGCCTGCACCCGCAGGTTGCACTGGCCGGATGGACAAGTTTCCCCTATATCGGGCCAATGCGCCTCGCCGTCCTCGCCTACGACCAGATCAGCCCCTTCATGCTCTCGACGCCGCTCGCGGTCTTCGGCGAGCCGTTCCTCGACTGCGGCCACGAGGTCGATGTCTGCGCCGCGGTGCCGCGGATCTCCGCGCCGGGCGGGCTCGTCATCGAGGTGCCCCATCCGCTCGAGGCGGCGCGCAAGGCCGATGTGGTGATCCTGCCCGGCTGGCGCGATCCCGAGGAGCCGGTGGGGGCGGCGATCACCGCCGAGCTGCGCGCCGCGGCGGAGCGGGGCGCCATCGTCGCGGGCCTCTGCCTCGGCGCCTTCGGCCTCGCCGAGGCCGGGCTGCTCGACGGCCGCCGCGCCACCACCCACTGGTCCCATGCCGCGCGGTTCGCCGAGCTCTATCCGCAGGTCGCGGTGGATCCGGGCGCGATCTTCATCGACGAGGGCCCGGTGCTCACCTCCGCCGGCATCGCCTCGGGGCTCGATTGCTGCCTCCACGTGCTCGCCCGGCTCTCCGGGGCGGGGGAGGCCAACCGCATCGCCCGCCAGCTCGTCGTCGCCCCGCAGCGCTCGGGCGCGCAGCCCCAGCTCATCGAACGCCCCGCGCTCCACAGCTCGGCCGATCTCCGGCTCGAGGGCATCCTCGATGGCCTCCGCGCCGATCCGGGCCAGACCCCCTCGCTCGAGGATCTCGCCCGCCGCGCCGGGATGAGCCGCCGCAGCCTCACGCGGCACATCCGGGCGCGGACCGGCGGCAGCCTGGGCGAATGGCTGCGCCGCCTGCGGCTCGCCCGCGCGCAGGATCTCCTCGCCGCCGGCGCCCAGGGCCTCGAGGATGTCGCCGCGCGCAGCGGCTTCCCCGACAGCCAGGCGCTGCGCAGCGCCTTCCGCGCCGAGCTCGGCCTCACGCCGCGCCAGTGGCTCGCCCGCCAGCGCCTCGACTAGCCCCCGACCCGGCCGATCCCCTGTCGCTCCGGCGGATGTGAAGGCCACGCGCGCGGGAATCGTTCGGTCGAACCGCGCGTGCGTGTTCTCCTTCGGGACGGGGTCATTTCACGTCGAGCGAAACCACAGGGAGCTTCGATGATGGTCACGCGCCGATCTCTGGCAGGCCTCTGTGCCGTCCCGCTCCTCACGGCCGGCCTCGCGCTGCCCGCGCTCTCCCAGCAACCGGCCCCCACGCCGCGCGCCGCCGCGGACGGCCAGCCCGTGCTGCCCTAGGCCGAACAGAAGTTCCGCGGCTCTGTCGGCACGACCTATCTCGATTCCGACCCGCCAGAGTTCCCGGCCCCGATCACCGCCCCCGAAGGCGCGCCGAACGTGCTCCTCGTGCTGCTCGACGACGTGGGCTTCGGCCAGTTCGACGTGACCGGCGGCGGCGTGCCCTCGCCCGCGATGGACGCGCTCGCCCGCGAAGGCCTCACCTTCACCCGCTTTCACACCACGGCGCTCTGCTCGCCGACCCGGGCGGCGCTGCTGACCGGGCGCAACCACAATGTCGTGGGCACCGGCGTCATCACCGAGCTCGCCACCGGCTAGGACGGCTACACCGGCATCATCCCGAAGGACACGGCAACGGTCGCCGAGATCCTGCGCCAGAACGGCTACGTCACCGCCTGGATCGGCAAGAACCACAACACGCCGATCTACGAGACGAGCGCGGTGGGGCCCTTCGATCACTGGCCGAACGGCCTCGGCTTCGACTATTTCTACGGCTTCATGGCGGGCGACACCAACCAGATCCGCCCCTATCTCTTCGAGAACCAGACCCCCGTCGGCACGCCCGGGGCGGAGGGCTACTACCTCAGCACCGACCTCGCCGATCACACCATCGAGTGGCTGGAAAGCCTCGAGGCGATCCAGCCCGAGAAGCCATGGTTTGCCTATCTCGCGCCCGCCGCCACCCATGCGCCGCATCAGGCGCCGAAGGAGCTCATCGAGAGCTTCAAGGGCCAGTTCGACATGGGCTGGGACGCCTATCGCGAGCAGACCTTCGCGCGCCAGAAGGAGCGGGGCATCATCCCGACGGAAACCAGGCTCACCGAACGGCCCGCGAGCCTCGCCGCCTGGGAGAGCCTCGACGAGGACCAGAAGCGGCTCCATGCCCGGATGATGGAGGTCTTCGCCGCCTATGGCGCGCAGGTCGATCAGGAAGTCGGCCGCGTGCTCGACCATGTCGCGGGCCTGCCCGATGCCGCGAACACGCTGATCCTCTACATCGTCGGCGACAACGGCGCCTCGGCCGAGGGCGGCTTCGACGGCACGCTCAACGAGAACGCCTTCTTCAACGCCTATCTCATGACGCCCGAGGACATGCTCGCGCGCATCGACGAGATCGGCACCGAGCGGCACTTCAACCATTTCCCCGCCGGCTGGGCCTGGGCCATGGACACGCCCTTCCAGTGGACGAAACAGGTCGCAAGCCATCTCGGCGGCGTGCGCAACCCGATGATCGTGAAATGGCCCGCCCGCTTCGATGCGGCGGGCGAGGTCCGCACCCAGTTCCTGCACGTGATCGACATCGCGCCGACGATCCTCGCGGCCGCCGGCATCGCCGAGCCGCGCAGCGTCAACGGCACCGCCCAGACCCCGATCCAGGGCCGGAGCTTCCTCGCCGCCCTCGACGAGGCCGAGGCGCCCGAGATCCGCACCAGCCAGTATTTCGAGATGTTCGTGAACCGCGCGATCTATCAGGACGGCTGGTGGGCGGGCTCGCTCGCCTTCGAACCCTGGGATCCGGTCCGCGGCGCCTTCGACCCGCTGAGCGCCGAATGGGAGCTCTACAATCTCGACGAGGATTTCAGCCAGGCCGAGGATCTCGCCGCCGAGCATCCGGAACGGCTCGAGGCGCTGAAGGCGCTCTGGTGGGCGCAGGCCGCGGCCAACAACGCCCTGCCGCTCGACTGGCGCGGGGCCGAGCGCTTCAGCGCCGAGGCGACCGGCAAGCCCAATCTCGCCGGCAGCCGCACCCGCTTCGTCTACGCGGGCGCGCTCGCCGGCCTGCCGGAATCCTCGGCGCCGGATCTCAAGAACAAGTCCTTCACGGTCTCGGCGCGCGTGGACATCCCGGAAAACGCCAGCGGCATGATCTTCACCCAGGGCGGCAACACCGGCGGCTGGGCCTTCTATCTCAAGGACGGCAGGCTCAAGGCCGCGCACAACTACATCGACGTGGAGGTCTACACGGTGGAAAGCGCCGAGGCGCTGCCGGCGGGCGAGCATGAGGTGATGATGGCCTTCGCCTATGACGGCGGCGAGCAGATGGGCCAGAGCGGCACCGTGACGCTCTCCGTCGGCGGCGCGGAGGCCGGAACCGGCCGGATCGAGCGGACCACCCCCTTCAAGTATTCCCTGTCGGAAAACCAGGACATCGGCACCGACACCGGCACCCCGGTCACCTACGACTACCAGGCGCCCTTCGACTTCGAGGGCAGTCTCGAGGAAGTGGTGGTCGATCTCGCGCCCTGAGCCTCGCGCGGCCTCCCGTGAGGGCCGGGCCGCGCGCCCGGCCACCCGGCAGGAGCGTGGCCCGCTCCTGCCCGCAAGGGAGCGCCATTCATGATATGTTAACTACGAAAATTCAATGAAATCAAAGGCGATTTTCGATTTTCACGGTGAAACGCCCGATTTCACGGTGTCGGGTCCGCCCTTCAGATCCCCGGAGACGGCGCCGGACAGGGCAGCGGAATGTCATCGGCGTGGCTCATTTCGAGCGTCATCCCCAGGGCGGTTCCGCCGCTCGACTGCTGGGCCCGGAGCTTCCCGCCCGCCTCCGTCACCTTCCAGCACTGCTCGCCGGGGGCATTGTCATAGGCAAAGCAGATCAGCCCCTCCACCTCTCGCCACTGCCCCCAGCCACAGGTTTTCTCGCCTTCGAAATGCCAGAGCGTCCGGTGGCCGTGCAGGAACTGCTCCGAGCCGTAGGGCAGGCCCTCGAAGGTGAAATGCACCGTCTTCCCGGCCGTGAAGGCCTCGAACTCCTCCGCCGAAAGCCCCGGCGAGGCCGCCATGCCGGGCGCACCCGCCGCCAGCAGCAGGGCAAGGCCCGCGACGGCGGCGGCGGCGGCCCGGCTCACTTCGTCCAGTCGTCGACGGCGCGGATCTCGTCGTCCGACCAGCCGAGGTGATGGGCAATCTCGTGGACAAGCACATGCGAGACGAGCCGGGCGAGCCCGACATCGCCGCGCGCGATCCATTCCTCGAGGATCGGACGGCGGAACAGCCAGATCACATCCGGTTGGAGCGGCTGGTCCATCACCGATTTCGTGGTGATCGGCTCGCCTTCGTACAGCCCGGTAAGCTCAAAGGGGTCCTCGATGCCGAGATCGACCAGAAGCCCCTCTTCGGCAAAGTCCTCGACCCGGATCGCAAGCCCTTCGCAGGCTTTCCGGACATGGACGGGCAGGTTCAGGTAGGCCCATTCGGCGAGCGACTCGAAGTCCTCGATGCTGGGCGCGTCAACTGTCAATCGGTTCGGGATCATGTTGCGGGTCTCCGCGGATCCACCTATGCGGGTTTAATGCGGTTGAAAAGGACTTCTTGCGCGAGAGGGCTTCAGGGCGCGCGACGGAGGCGTTAAGGACACAGCCGCGCCCGCCCGGAGGAGCCCTGTCCATGACCATCACCCGTTTCGCCCCCTCGCCGACCGGATTCCTGCATGTCGGGAACCTGCGAACGGCGCTTCTGAACTGGCTCGTCGCGCACAAGGCGGGTGGCCGCTTCCTACTCCGCCTCGACGACACCGACCCCGATCGCTCCCGGCCCGAATGCGCCATCGCGATCGAGGAGGATCTGGCCTGGCTCGGCCTCGTCTGGGACGGCTTCCTGCGCCAGTCCGACCGCATCGCGCGCTACGAGGCCGCGGCGGAACAGCTGCGGGTGGCGGGGCGGCTCTACGAGTGTTTCGAGACCCCCTCCGAGCTCGAGGTCAGGCGCCGCACCCAGCTCGCCGCGGGCCGCCCGCCGGTCTACGACCGCGCCGCGCTCAGGCTCACCGAGGCGGAAAAGGCCCGTCTCCGCGCCGAACGGCCCGGCCACTGGCGTTTCCGGCTCGATCACACCCGCATCTCCTGGGCTGACGGCATTCTGGGCGAGGTCTCGATCGATGCGGCGAGCGTCTCCGACCCGGTTCTGATTCGCGGTGACGGACAGATGCTCTACACGCTCGCAAGTGTGGTGGACGATCTCGAAACCGGTGTGACCGACATCGTCCGCGGCGCCGATCACGTCACCAACACCGCGACGCAGATCCAGATCTTCGAGGCCCTCGGCGGCAGGAGCCCCCGCTTCGCCCATCACTCGCTCCTGACCGGCGCCGGCGGCGAGGCGCTCTCGAAGCGGCTCGGAACCCTCTCGCTCCGCGACCTGCGCGCCCAGGGCACCGAACCCATGGCGCTCCTGTCGCTGCTCGCAAGGCTCGGTTCGAGCGCGCCGGTCGAGCTCTGCCGCACGCTCGGGGAGATCACCGAAGGTTTCGACCTTGCAAGCTTCGGCGCCGCCCCGACCCGCCTCGATCCAGCCGATCTCGTCCCTCTCGGCGCCAGATACCTCCACGGCATGCCCTACGAGGAGATCCGCGAGGATCTCGCCGCGCTGGGCGTGCCGGGCGAGATCGCACCACGTTTCTGGGCCGCCGTGGCCGGCAATCTCGAGACGCGGAGGGACATCGCGGCCTGGTGGGCGATATGCCGCGGCGAGGTCGCGCCGGTCATCACCCCCGAAGATGCCGCCTTCGTGGCCGAGGCCATCTCGATGCTGCCGCCGCGCCCCTGGGACGAGAGCACCTGGAAAGCCTGGACCGGCGCGGTGAAGGACGCGACCGGCCGCAAGGGCAAGGCGCTCTTCCTGCCGCTCCGCCGCGCACTCACCGGCCGCGATGCCGGCCCCGACATGAGTGCGCTCCTGCCGCTCCTTGACGCCGCAGGGCGTTGAACGCGCGCGGCGGCTCCTTATATTCGCCTCGTGGAATGTAATGCTCCGGGGGAAACGATGGGCAAGGTGAAGATGGTCTGCCACGCCTGCGGCGCCGCGAACCGGCTGCCGGAGGAAAAGCTGGCCGACGGGCCGAAATGCGGTGTCTGTGGCGCAGCACTTGTCGGCCCCAGGGTCCATGATCTGGATCTCGCAACGCTCGAGAAGAGCGCGCGGACCGACGAGGTGCCGCTCGTGGTGGATTTCTGGGCCTCGTGGTGCGGGCCCTGCCGGATGATGGCGCCCGAATTCGCCAAGGCCGCACAGGCAATGGCCCCGGACGTGCGCTTTGCCAAGATCAACACTGAGAGCCACCCGGATGCCTCGATCCGCTACCAGATCCGCGGCATTCCGGCCCTCATCCTGTTTCATCGCGGCCGGGAAGTCGCACGCCATGCCGGCGCCATGCGCGCCGGACAGATCGAGGCCTGGATCCGCTCCAGTGTCGCTCCGGCCCGCCGGACGGGCTGACGGCCGGCGGCGATCCGGCCGGCGGCTAGCGGCGGCTTTCTTCCCGGGCGTTGCCGAGCGCGCTCGACCAGCCGTTGGCCCAGGCGACGTGATCGGCGCTGTCGGGCGGGAAGGGGTTCTCGCTCTGCGCGATCGCCATCCGGAAAGCATCCGCCCCGAGATCGAAGGCCGAGGCATGGGGATCTGACGTCGCGTGGCTGCGGCCTTCTTCCCGCACGAATACGGCGTATTCCGGGTAGACCATGAGATCGGCGGTGGCGAAGCCCTCGGGGGATTTCTCGAGCGCCGCGCGTCCGCGGTCGGTCAGCGTGTATCTCTCGCTGCTGCCTTCGATGAGCTTCGCCTTCGAGAGATGCAGGACGAGGCGCTCGAAGCGCTCGCGGATTTCCTCGCGCGGCAGGCTGGCCGACTGGTCCGAGCGTTCGAGCAGCGCGTCAAGCCGGGCCATGCCGCTGTCCACACTGCCCTCACCACTGCGCGCGCCGCGCAGGATGAGGCCGACCAGATGCGGCGAGTTCAGCAGAGGGTGCTCGACAAAGACCGATTCCATCGTGCGGGGATCTCCTGGCTGCTAGCTGGGCGGGCCCGATTAGAGGCCCATCCGGCGCGGCCGTAAAGCACGAGATTGCGCGATGGCGGGAATTTCTGCCGCTGCCTCAGCCGCCGAGCGCGGCGTCGAGCTTCTGGGCAAATTCGGCATAGCCCATGTTGCTTTCCTTCTGGCCGTTGATGAAGAAGGTGGGCGTTGCTTCGACCTCATCGGCGGCGATGTTCTTCTGGAACGTCTCGACGAGCTCCTTGGCATACGCCTCGTCGGACATGCAGGATTCCATCTCCGCGTCGGTCAGGCCGGCCTGCCGTCCGATGCCGAAGAGCTTCTGCATCATCTCCTCGGGCGTCGAGGCCACGGCCCAGTCGCGCTGGCGCTGGAAGAGCAGGTCGGAGATGCCGAAGTAGCGGTCTTCCGGGGCGCAGCGGGCGATCATGCTGGCCCAGAGACCGGCACGGTCGAAGTAGACTTCGCGGAACACCAGCCGGACCTTGCCGGTGTCGATGTAGTTTTCCTTGATCTGCGGCATCACGTCCGCGGCGAAAGCGGCGCAATGCGGGCAGGTGAAGGAGGCGTATTCAACCAGCGTGACCGGGGCGTCGGGGCTGCCAAGGCTCATCTCGTTCACGTCGTGGACCTCCTGAGCGAAGGAGATCGCCGGCGCGAGGGACGCGGCAAGGGCGAGGCCGAGGCCGAGGGTCCGGCGGCGGGTGAGCGAAAGGGTCATGCGTCAATCTTCCGGAGTTCTGGAACGTCGGGAGCGAGATAGCACATTCTCGGCGAGAGTCTGCAAGGCATCGCGCAATTCCAGGTCACCAATGCTTGAGAGGTTTTCCTGCATCGGCTCGGGGATCGGCTCGACCGGGCGGGTCCGGGTCGCCGCCCCGCCGCGGCCGCTGCCGCGCTGGACGACGGGAAGGGCAGCCTGGACGAGCTGGATGCGCCCCACGGTGCCGGGACCGAGGGCCGCGTTGATGCGGTCGGAGATCGTCGGCACCATCATCTGGATCTGCGGCGCATGGGGGCCCGAGACCGCTAGCTTGAGCAGCCCGCCCGCGGGGCCGCGTGTCGGGGTGAGCTTGAGGGGGGCGCAGAGGGCGGCGAGATCGGCGCCGACGATGTCGGGCCAGAGCGACTGGAGCCGGGCCTGGGCGAAACCGCGCCGGGCCTGGGCCGTGCGCATCTGCTGGCCGATCAGGCCGCCGGCCTGCAGGAAGCCGCGCGCCTTCCGCTTCGGCAAGGCTTGCTTGTTGCGTGTGCGCGTGTCCTGGGCCATGGCTTGCGTTCCGGAATTGGGCGAGCGCGGAGGCTAGCGGGTCGGCATGGGGATGTCATCGGAAAAGCGGCGGGAGCCGGCTGCGGCCTGCCCTGAGACGCTGCTCGCCTGGTATGACCGCATGGCCCGGCGGCTGCCCTGGCGCGTGCCGCCGGGATCGGGGGGCGTGGCCGATCCCTACCGGATCTGGCTCTCCGAGGTCATGTTGCAGCAGACCACCGTCGCGGCGGTGAAGACCTATTTCGAGACCTTCACCACACGGTGGCCGCGGGTGGAGGATCTGGCCGCTGCCCCGGATGCCGAGGTCATGGCCGCCTGGGCAGGGCTCGGCTACTACGCCCGCGCCCGGAACCTGCTCAAGTGTGCCCGGGTTGTCGCGGGCGAGCTCGGCGGGCGGTTTCCGGAGACGGAGGAGGGGCTGCGCGCGCTGCCGGGCATCGGCCCCTATACCGCCGCGGCGATTGCCGCGATCGCCTTCGACCGGCCCGCGGTGGTGATGGATGGCAATGTCGAGCGTGTCGTGGCGCGGATCTTTGCGGTGGAGGCGCCGCTGCCCGGGGTGAAGGAGCATCTGCGCGGGCTTGCGGCCGAGCTCACACCCGCGCATCGGCCCGGCGATTATGCGCAGGCGATGATGGATCTCGGCGCGACGGTCTGCACGCCGCGCTCGCCGGCCTGTGGCATCTGTCCCTGGCGCGAGGCCTGTCTCGGCCGCCGGGAGGGGATCGCCGCCGAGCTGCCGCGCAAGAGCCCGAAGGCGGCAAAGCCGGTGCGCCGCGGCATCGCCTATCTCGCCATGCGGCCGGATGGCACGGTGCTGCTGGAACGGCGGCCGGGCAAGGGGCTTCTGGGCGGCATGCTCGGGCTGCCGGGGACGGACTGGGCCGAGGAACTGCCGCCGCCGCGCCCGCCGCTCGCCGCCGACTGGCGCGATGCGGGCGCCGAGGTGCGCCACACCTTCACCCATTTCCACCTGCTGCTCCGCGTCGAGACCGCGCGGCTCGCGCCCGGCGCCCCGGCACCCGAAGGTCTTCTCTTCGAGCCGGCATCGGAGGCCGGGGCCGCGCTTCCCACGGTCATGCGCAAGGCTTTCCGGCTCGGGCTCTCCGCACTGGAGGAGGGCTGAGCCGGTTCAGAGATCGCGCGACCAGATCTGGCCCACGAGTTCGGGGCCGAAGGTCCGGTGCCGTTCCTCCGAGACGAGCGTGAAGCCTGCCGCCTGATAGATCCGGCGTGCGGCCACGAGCACGTCGTTGGTCCAGAGCACCATGCGGCTGTAGCCACGGGCGCGGGCGAAGCGCAGCGCCTCGTCGACCAGCCGCCGGCCGATGCCCATGCCGCGGCAGGCCGGCTCGACATAGAGGAGGCGCAGCTTCGCCGTCGCCTCGTCCTCCTGCACGACGAAGACCGAGCCCGCGATCCGGCCATCCACCTCGGCAATCCAGCAGCGTTCGCGGCCGGGCCTGAAGGCCTCGACGAAGCGCGCGACGATGCGGGCGACCTCTGCCTCGAAGGCGCGTTCGAAGCCGTATTCCTCGGCGTAGAGCTTGCCGTGTCGGTGCACGATCCAGCCGAGATCGCCCGGCTCGGGATCGCGCAGCACGACGAGGCCCGTGTCCCCGCCACCATCCCCGAGAAGCTGCCGGATGCTCTCCATGCCGCCAACGAGCCGGGCGCGGGCGCGCGGGTCGAGAGGCCCGAGCAGGGACGCGACTTCGGCACGGGCGGCGGCGGCGAGCGCATCGGCCGCTGCGCGACCCTTGTCCGTCAGCGCGAGCGTGAGCTTCTTGGCGTTCTCCGGTGCCGGTGTTCGGGCGATCACGCCGTCCTTCTCCAAGGCCGCAATCAGGCGGCTGAGATAGCCCGGATCCATGCCGAGCTCGCGGGCAAGCGCGGCGGCCGAGGGGGGCTTCTGCGGCGGGGAGTTCGCGATCTCGTAGAGGACGCGGGCCTGCGGCAGGGCGTAGTCGGTCGCATGCATTCGGTCGTTGAGCGCGCCGACCAGCCGGGTGTGGAAGCGGTTGAAGCGGCGGACCGCGTCGATCTCGTCCGGGGAGGCCGGGGGCAGGAGGGCGTCGGCGGGCTGCATGGGTGATCTCAGCATCTATATGTTGCTTTAGGCAACACATATCTCGAAATCTTTTCATCGGCAAGTGCTGGCCCGTGGGAGCATCCGCCTCCGGCAAGACGGTCCTGGTATCCGGGAGAGGGCTTCCCTCAGGGGCCGATCCAGCGCGGGGGCAGGTGGTCAATGATAAGCGGATGCCGGTGCGCGGCGCCGCGCCCGCCAAGATGCGGATGGCCCGGAGGGAGGTCCGGGTGCCGAAGCGCGACGGTATCCGGTCGACCGGGCGGCCAGAGCCCGAGCGCCACGGTCATGAGCCGGTGCTCACCAGCGCGATCACCGGGGCCGCGAAGAGATGGCGGCAGGTGCGGTTGCGGAGAATGTCGATCATGGCGGCGTCGCGGCGGCGTTGCCGTTGACGACATTCTCTCCGGGATGCCTGCGCCATCCTGGTTCGGACTGTGATCGGTGTTACCGTCAAGGACGGCGCGCTTGCACGCCGCCGTCGATGTCGGACCGCCACCGACGGCTGGGCGGCGAGCGTGTTGCTACTCGCCCATCTCCGCCCGGATCTGCTGGCGCCAGTAATCGATCGGCACGGCCGCGCCATCCTTCTTGAAGTGCCAGAAGGTCCAGCCGTTGCAGGAGGGGGCGCCCTGTACGGCGGCGCCCACCTGATGGATGGAGCCGCGGTTCTCGCTCGAAATCAGCGTGCCGTCGGCGCGGATGCGGGCACTGTGCCGCCCGTTCGGCGAGATGAGCACCTCGCCCGGTGCCAGCATCCCGCGTTCGACCAGCAGCCCGAAGGCCACGCGCGGTTCGGCGCGTTTGGCGGGCGTGATGGCGGCAACATCCTTGTCGAGCGGGCGGACGGCGCCGATGCGCTTTTCCGCAACCCGGCGATAGGCCGCCTCGCGCTCGATGCCGATCCAGCGCCGGCCGAGCCGCTTGGCGACCGCGCCCGTGGTGCCGGTGCCGAAGAACGGATCGAGCACCACGCCGTTCTGCCGGGTCGAGGCGACCAGAACCCGGTGAAGCAGCGCCTCGGGCTTCTGCGTCGGATGCGCCTTCTCGCCCTCCTCGTTCTTCAGCCGCTCGCCGCCGGTGCAGAGCGGGATCACCCAGTCCGAGCGCATCTGCACGCCGTCATTCAGCGCCTTCATCGCCTCGTAGTTGAAGGTGTATTTCGAACGGTCCGATTTCGCGGCCCAGATCATCGTCTCGTGTGCATTGGTAAGCCGCTTGCCGCGGAAGTTCGGCATCGGATTGGTCTTGCGCCAGACCACGTCGTTGAGGATCCAGTAGCCCGCGTCCTGGATCGCGGTGCCGAGGCGGAAGATGTTATGGTACGAACCGATCACCCAGATCGCCCCGTCGGGCTTGAGAAGCCGGCGGGCGGCTGCGAGCCAGTTGCGCGAGAACTCGTCATAGGCGGCGAAGGAGGCGAAGCGATCCCATTCGTCATCGACCGCATCGACGCGACTGTTGTCGGGCCGGTGCAGATCGCCGCGCAGCTGAAGGTTGTAGGGCGGGTCCGCAAAAATCAGGTCGACGCTGCCCGCGGGCAGGCTCCGCATGACCTCGATGCAGTCTCCCGCATGGATGACGCCGGTCTCGAGAGACCTCGCTTCTGGTGCAGTTTTTGGTCTTGCCACGACGGGATCTCCGGTTAGCGTCTCGCTTTGCGGAGAAGATGATTCATTTGCGATTCGCCGTCAATTCTTATTCGAATCAACGGCTTATATGTGATTCTCTCGACAACATCATGCGTGTCGACGCAAGATGTTGTGGATGGGTCGGAATGTCGGGCGATGATGTGGGGTCACCCCGCGCTCGGCGAGGCCCGCGATATGGGCCTTTGTCCCGTATCCCATGTTCGTTTCCCAGCCGTAGCCCGGGAACTGTTGCGCCAGGGCCACCATGGTGCGGTCCCGCGTGACTTTCGCGACGATCGAGGCGGCCGCGATCGAGAGGGAGCGGGCGTCGCCGCCGATGATGGCGCGGGCGTGGCAGGACAGGCCGGGGGGGAGGTGGCGGCCGTCGACCAGGGCGAGGTCGGGAGGGGCGGGGAGGAGGGCGAGGGCGCGGCGCATGGCGAGGAAGCCGGCCTGGCTGATGTTGAGGCGGGTGATCTCGTCGACGCTGGCCTCGCCGATGCCCACCAGGGCGGTCTCCATCAGGATTTCGTGGAGGGCCTCGCGGCGGCGGGCGGTCAGGAGCTTGCTGTCGTTCAGGCCCTCGGGGATGGCGTCGGGGTCGAGGATGACGGCGGCGGCGACGATGGGGCCGGCCCAGGGGCCGCGGCCGACCTCGTCGATGCCGCAGACGCGACGGGCGCCGTGGTCGAGGGCGGAGGCTTCGAGGGCGAAGTCGGGCTGCGAGGCGGGCATGGGGTGGGGCGGTCGTCCGGCTGGAGCCGGAAAGGACCGGCTGTCATGGTGACCCCGGATGGATTCGAACCATCGACCTACCGCTTAGGAGGCGGTCGCTCTATCCCCTGAGCTACGAGGCCACGCGCCCCCTAGTAGCCTTCGGACGCTGGCAGGGTCAATCGCTTCGGCACGCCCGGCGGAGATGGCGCCCGGGCTGTGAAACGAGGGCTTTTCACCGTGAAAATCAAAAAACGCCTTTGATTTCATTGAATTTTCGTAGTTAACATATCATGAATCGCCTCGTTGCACGCTGCGGCCCCGGCCGAGGGCGTGCCGATGTTTTCCGGCGGTGAAGCCATGTGCTGCGCCGCCATTGCGGATCAGCGGCGCGGTATCCGGATCTCCATGTCGCCATTGCCGCTTCCAGCCCGGCCCTGACGGGCGGGGTCATGCCGACGTCGCGTCGTTCCAGCGTCTTTGCATCTCCTCGGGAGACACCACTTCGATCGTCTGGGACAGCATCCAGCGATGACCGAAGGGATCGAGCAGGACGGCCGAGCGTTCGCCGAAGGACTGATCCGCAGGCCCGCGCAAAAGCAGGGCGCCCGCAGCGACGGCCCTTTCGACATCGGCATCGACCGTTCCGGTCGATAGGTGCTGGGTCACGGGCGTGCCCCCGAGCGTGTCGGGGCTGACGGCCCCGAAATCGGGATACTCATCGCTCAGCATGATCCGTGAGCCCCCGATCAGCAGTTCGGCGTGACCGATGCGCCCGTCGCCGGGATCGGTCATCCTGAAATCCTCGATTGCCGCGAAGGCCTTGACGTAAAAGGCGATCGCCTGTTCGGCACCCCTGGCAACCAGATACGGAGCGATGGACTGAGGCATCGGGACATTCCTTGCTTGCCTTGAGATTATAATTACGTTACGGACCGTAAATAAATGAGTCAAGATGCAAAGAAACCCCGGGGTCGCCCGCCCAGCCAGGCCGCCAGAAGCAAGGCGCTGGCTGCTGCTGCGGAAATACTGAAAACCGATGGCTTTGGCCGGCTGACGATCGAGGCGGTCTCGGCGAGATCAGGCGTCGGAAAGCCGACGATCTACCGGCACTGGGCGAACGCAAGCGAACTGGCCATGGCTGCGTTGATGGAGCGGCATCCCGAGAACGCTTCCGAATTGACCGGAAGCCTGCATGAGCGTCTGGAGCAGCAGGTCAGCGCGATCGTCATGGCGTTCGCGACAACGCGCGGGCGGCAGATCGCATTGGCGCTCGCCGCCGCGGATCAAGAGAGCGAGATGACCAGGGCCTTCCGCAATCGGATCATCCTGTCCGGTCGAGAGGCCGGTCGGCGCATGATCGAGGATGCTGTCGAGATGCGGGAAATTCCGGCGCCGGACCATATCGAGGTGTGCCTCGACATGATCTATGCGCCGATCTTCTATCGGGTGCTTCTGGGGCATATGCCGCTGGACGCATCCTTTGCCGCGTCTCTCGTCTCCAAGGCCGTCATGCTCCTGAAAACACGGGAACAGTCGCGATGAAGCTGGTTTCCGGGCCGCTGGTATCGCGGCCGGGCCACGACAGCTAATAGAGCGTGCGGCGGTAGTCGGTTTCGAGGGCGTCGTCCAGTTTGCGGAGCTCGTCACGATCCTCGGGCGCGCCGGTGGTTTCATCGAGGATGATCTTCACGAGCGAGGGCATGTCGGCGCGGTTCTGGAAGCGGGACGGATCCCAGAGATGCGAGCGCCGGAAGGCCTTGGCGCAGTGTATGAAGACCTCGGTGACCCGGACCACGATCGCGAGTTTCGGCGTGCGGTCGTTGACGCGCATCCCGGCGAGCAGATCGGGGTCGTTCACGAGCATGGCCCGCCCGTTCACCCGGAGGGTGTCGTCGAACCCCGGCACGATGAAGAGGAGCCCGACGGCCGGATCGGCGAGAATGTTGACCAGCGTGTCGAGCCGGTTGTTGCCCGGCCGGTCCGGTATGGCCAGCGTGCGGTCGTCGAGCACCCGGACGAAGCCGGGAGGGTCGCCGCGCGGGCTGACATCGGCCTTTCCCTCGGCGTTCCGGGTGCCGATGCAGAGAAACGGCGACCGGCCGATGAACTCCCGCGCGTGTTCGCCAAGGCTTTCCCGGCTTTTCAGCACCGCGAGATCATGCGGGGCGCCGAAGAGCTCCCGCAGGGCGGTCTCGCTTTCGATGACGAACTGCGGGTCGGGCTGGAATTCCTTCATGGCGGGGCCTTCCGGTTTGCTGCGCGCAACAGTCGCCCGAGCCGGCAGAATGGCGCCTCCGCCGGACCGGGCCGGAAGATGATATACGTCTCTCAACGATGATTTGCCAGCACGACGACGCGCCGCCGCGCGGGGCGGGGCGGAGGGTGCAGGCCTATGGTGCGGGGGGAGATGCGTGCCTGCCGGGGCGGGCAGGCACGCTTTCCGGAGAGCGGCGGGGTGAGGCGAGGTGAACCGCGCGCCGTCCGAAACCGGGGGAAGAATTCAGCAGACGTAGACGCCGACCGCGCAGCGCCGCACGGTGCGGCGGCCCACGCCGGCGATGCTGATCGGGGTCAGGGGCCGGCCGACGATGGCGAAGGCCTCGCCCGAGAAGCTGTGGACGCCGGGCACGCCGAGCTGGTCGCCGACTTCAAGGGCACCGAGGCCAAGGGCGAGCGCGAGCGCGCAGGCCGCGATCTGTTTTCCGAGGGTCATTGTGCCGCTCCTGTGTTGAAGGCTTCGGGCAGTTCCTGGGTGAGGCGGGTCAGGGCGCCGGCATCGACCTTTTCGGCCCCGTCGGGAATGGTCACCGCGAGGGCTGCATCCGTGGCGCTGTCGGTCCAGTTGCGGACGACGACGGTGTATTCCGGCTGCTGCGCGACGGTGCGGGCGGCGATGCTGTAGCGGCAGGGATGGGGCGCGTCGCCCTGGGCGATCCAGAGCTGGATGTCGAGCTCGTCGCTGCGGAGCGCGATGTGATCGCATTCCTGCCCGCCGATCACCCCGGAGCCCAGATCCTTCACGTCCGTTACGCCTTCGAGGAGGATCGCGGCGGGGTCGGTTTCCAGCAGGTCGGCGGCGGGGAGCACCACGCCCTGGTCGCTGCGCAGGGTCTCGATCATCGCCTCGATCGCGCCCTCGGCCGGGATCTCGGTGTAGACGCCGGCATTGTGGCCGATGAGGGTCACGGTCTGGCCGTCATAGCCCAGTTCGATGTCGGCGAACCCGCCCTTGCGGGTGGCGTGCAGCTTGTCCGGGCGGGCGACGGCGACGGTGCCGGAGCTCGCGAGGCCGATCTTCTGGTCCTCGGTGGTCACGACCTCGAGGATCGAGTCGAAGTCGAAGGCGAAGCTCTGCTGGGCGGTCATGTAGTCGGACATCGCGGCGAGGATGTTGCGCGCATCCGTCTCGTCCGCCGCGCCGGGCCCGGCCATCACGCCCAGCGCAAGCGTGCCGGCGAGGGCTGTCAGGCTTTTGCGGTGCCAGGTGGTTTTCAGCATGTGACATCAGTCCTTTGGCTTGGGCCCCCAACCCTGTCAGGCGCGTCGGGGCTTATAGCGCTGCATAGACCAGCCAGAAAGCGACGGCTTACCTTTACGCGCCACTTTGTGCGGGCATTCTGCGCGCCGGCGCGTTTCGTGCGGATCCCGGGCCGGGGGAGGGGCGACGGGGGCGTCGCGGGGGGCGCGTGGCGGCTCAGCCCTCGAAGGCCAGCACGAGGAAGGCGAGGAAGATCAGGATGTGCACGACCCCCTGCAGCAGGTGCGTGCGCCCGCTCGAGAAGGTGATGACGCAGACCGCGAGCATGGTGCCGAGCAGCACCATGTCCTCGGCGGAGAGGCCGAGGGTGAGCTCGAGCCCGGCGACGGCGGAGAAGATCAGCATCACCGGCACGGTGAGGCCGATGGTCGCCAGCACCGAGCCGAGGAAGATGTTGACCGATTGCTGGAGCCGGTTGCGCAGCGCGGCCTTCACGCCGCCGATCGCCTCCGGGGTGGCGACGAGCACGGCCATGACGATGCCGCCGACGATCTGCGGGCCGTTGAGGGTCTCGATGATGTAGTCGATCGGGCGGGCGAGCTGCTCGACGAGAAAGACCACCGGCGACATGAAGGCGAGCAGGAGGAGCAGGTGCGGGAGCAGCGGCGGCTTGTGGCCCTCGACCTCGGAGAGCAGGTCCTCGCTCTCGGGCTGGGCGAAATAGGCGCGGTGGCGGCTGGTCTGGATCAGCAGGAAGGTCGCGAAACAGGCCGCGGCCATGCCGCCCACCATGATCTGCTGGGTGAGCGAGAGCGTCGGGCCCGCGGTGCTTGTGGTGACGTTCGGCAGCACGAGGCTGAAGATCGCGAGCGGCACGATCACGCCGAGATAGGCGTTGGCGCCCTGGAGGTTGAAGGTCTGCTCGCGGTGGCGGATCGCGCCGAGGAGCAGGGAGGTGCCGACCATGCCGCCGAGCACGATCATCACCACGGAGAACAGCGTGTCGCGCACCAGCGTCGGGTTGTTGTCGCTGTGGAGCATCACCGCGGAGATGCTCATGACCTCGATCGCGGTGATCGAGAGGGTGAGGACGAGGGTGCCGAAGGGCTCGCCCAGCCGTTCGGAGAGGCATTCGGCATGGCGGACGACGCCGAGCGCGCAGCCGAGCACGACGGCGAAGAGCCAGACGAGCAGGACGGTGAGCCAGAGCGGATTCGCGATGCCGCGGAAGAGCGCCTCGGGCCAGATCTCGAAGATGACGGAGGTGGCGATGCCGACGGCGAGGAACCACTCGCGCCGCACGATCGCGAGGCGGCCCGGGGCGCTGTCGCGGGGGGTCATCGCGCGGCCCTCCCCGGTGCGGCCCGGAGGCGGGCGGAGATGGGCCTGGAGGGCGCGCGGCCCTGCGGCAGCGCGGCGGCGGTCGTTCCGGACATGGCGTCTTCCCTTGCGGTTTCGTTCCGGGCCGGATCCGGATGGCCCGCGACGGTCCCGACCGCTCTGGCGCAAAACAGTTTAGGATTACTTGCGGACGGGCGGAAGCCGCCCCGGCAGGCGGCTTGCCGGCCGGGGCGGCGGGAAGGGATTCGTTAAGACTTTTGGGTAAGTTCGCCTGATCGCGCGGAATCCTGCCGTAAACCCTGGTTTATGCGGGCCTGCATAAGCCTCCGGGCAATGGATGGGCCGGCATGCGGCGGGCTAGGCCGGCGACACGTTCCGGGCCGTTTGCCCCGGGCAAAACATACGGAGTCAGCACGACATGAAATCCTTTGCCTTTCTCGCCCTTCCCCTCGCCCTCGCCGCAGCGCCGGCCTTCGCGGGGCCGAAGTGCACGCTCGACGAGGGCCACATGCAGATGTGGCAGATCGCCAAGCCCTTCGAGGAAGCCGGCGGGGTCATCCGCCAGATGAAGGTGAGCGACAACTGCTACGAGATCTACGGCACCGAAGGCGACAAGAAGGTCGAGATCTACTACGACCCCAACACCGGGGAAGTTCTCGAGCGCGAGGATGACTGAGGCAACGGGCCCCGTCGACGTGGACGGGGCGCAGGGCGTGCGGGTCTGGGACCCGCTCGTCCGGCTCTTCCACTGGGTGACGGTGCTCTGTTTCACCGGCGCCTTCCTCTTCGAGAAGCCGCGCGATCTGCACGAGGCGCTGGGCTACACCGTCGCCGGCGCGCTCGCGATTCGGGTGATCTGGGGCTTCATCGGCACCCGCCATGCCCGGTTCGGCGATTTCGTGCCGAAGCCCTCGACCTTCTTCGGCTATATCGGCGCAGCCCTTCGCGGCCGCGAAGGGCGCTATCTCGGGCACAATCCGGCGGGCGGCGCGATGGTCGTGGCCCTCATGGTGATGCTCGCGACGGTGACCCTCACCGGCTGGCTCCAGACCACGGATGCCTTCTGGGGCGTCGACTGGGTCGAGGAGGTTCACGAGGCCGCGGCGAACCTGACCCTCGGGCTTGTCTGCCTCCACATTGCCGGCGTAGTCTTGGAAAGCCTGCGCCACGGGGAAAATCTCGTGAAGGCAATGATCACGGGCGTGAAGCGCAGCTGACTCCCGCCCGGCGGGAGACCAGATGCCGCGCATCGCCCCTGACTTCCTGCTCCGTCATCGCGGCCTTGTGGCGGTGACGGCGATACAGGCGTTCTGTACGCTCTATTTCGCCATCGATGTGGCGTTCGAGCTGCCCGAGCTCTCGACCGAGCCGATGCATCCGCTGATCGAACTTCTCGTGGTGCTGGCCCTGCTGGGCGGCACCTGGCTCGGGCTGCGCGAGATCCGGCGCTTCCTGAGCGAGGCCGAGCGGCTCGAGCACAGCCTCATGGCGGCGCGGGGCGCCTTTCTCGATCTGCTCGACGAGCATTTCACGCGCTGGGCGCTGACGCCGGCCGAGCGCGATGTCGCGCTCCTCGCCATCAAGGGGCTCTCGATCGCCGAGATCGCGGCACTGCGAAACACCCGCGAGGGCACGGTCAAGGCGCAGTCGGCGGCGGTCTACCGCAAGGCCGGCGTGAGCGGGCGCGCCCAGCTTCTCAGCCTGTTTGTCGAGGACCTGATGGCCGGGCCGGTCGGCGGCGCGACGCGGAGTTCCGCGTAAAGCGGAATATGAAATGAGACAAATTTTCTTTGTGTGTTGCACTGCGGTGGTCTAGGAAAACGCGATGCGCAGGTGAGAGGGAACTGGGGCCCATGCAAGAATTCAAGAAGATCCTCATCGCAAACCGCGGGGAGATTGCCATTCGTGTCATGCGGGCGGCAAACGAGATGGGCAAGAAGACTGTCGCGGTCTTTGCAGAAGAGGACAAGCTGTGTCTCCACCGGTTCAAGGCTGACGAAGCCTACCGGATCGGCGAGGGGATGGGGCCGGTTGCCGCCTATCTCTCGATCCCCGAGATCATCCGCGTGGCGAAGATGTCGGGCGCGGACGCGATCCATCCGGGCTACGGGCTCCTGAGCGAGAACCCGGACCTGGTGGATGCCTGCACCGAGGCGGGGATCACCTTCATCGGGCCCAAGGCCGACACGATGCGGATGCTCGGCGACAAGGCGAGCGCGCGGCGCGTGGCGATCAAGGCGGGTGTGCCGGTGGTGCCGGCGACGGAAGTGCTGCCCAACGACATGGCCGAGGTGCGCCGCATGGCGGACGAGGTCGGCTATCCCTTCATGCTCAAGGCCTCCTGGGGCGGCGGCGGCAGGGGCATGCGGCCGATCATGGGCCCCGACGAGCTCGAGGAGAAGGTGAAGGAAGGCCGGCGCGAGGCGCAGGCGGCCTTCGGCAACGGCGAGGGCTATCTCGAGAAGCTGATTCTCAATGCGCGCCATGTCGAGGTGCAGATCCTCGGCGACAAGTTCGGCCAGCTCTACCATCTCTGGGAGCGTGACTGCTCGGTGCAGCGCCGCAACCAGAAGGTCGTGGAGCGCGCGCCCGCGCCCTATCTCAGCCAGGAGCAGCGGGAATACGTCTGTGCGCTGGCGCTCAAGATCTGCCAGGCGGCGAACTACGAATGCGCCGGCACGGTCGAGTTCCTCATGGACCGGGACTCGGGCAATTTCTACTTCATCGAGGTGAACCCGCGGGTGCAGGTCGAGCACACGGTGACCGAAGAGATCACCGGGATCGACATCGTGCGGGCGCAGATCATGCTCGCCGAGGGCGCGACGATCGCCGAGGCGACGGGCGCGCCGAGCCAGGCCGACGTGACCTTCTCGGGCCATGCGCTCCAGTGCCGCATCACCACCGAGGACCCGCAGAACAACTTCATCCCCGACTACGGCCGCATCACCGCCTATCGGGGTGCCACCGGCATGGGGATCCGGCTCGACGGCGGCACGGCCTATTCCGGCGCGGTCATCACCCGCTACTACGACAGCCTGCTCGAGAAGGTGACGGCCTGGGCGCCGACGCCCGAGGCGGCGATCGCGCGCATGGACCGCGCGCTCCGCGAGTTCCGCATCCGCGGCGTCTCGACGAACATCGCCTTCGTCGAGAACCTGCTGAAGCACCCGACCTTCCTCGACAACACCTACACCACGAAGTTCATCGACACGACGCCGGAGCTCTTCCACTTCTCCGCGCGGCGTGACCGGGCGACGAAGATCCTCACCTATGTCGCCGACATCACGGTGAACGGGCATCCCGAGACCGCGGGCCGGGCGAAGCCGCCGGCCGCGCCGCGTCTGCCGCGCCCGCCGGTGGTGGGCCTCGATGCGGTGCCGGACGGCACGCGCCAGCTGCTGGAGCGGGACGGCGCCAAGGCGGTGGCCGACTGGATGCTCGAGCAGAAGCGCGTGCTCATCACCGACACGACGATGCGCGACGGGCACCAGAGCCTGCTTGCCACGCGCATGCGCTCCTTCGACATGATCAAGGCGGCGCCGGCCTATGCCACCAAGCTGCCGCAGCTCTTCTCGGTCGAGTGCTGGGGCGGTGCGACCTTTGACGTGGCCTACCGCTTCCTGCAGGAATGCCCCTGGCAGCGGCTGCGCGACCTGCGCAAGGCGATGCCGAACCTGATGACCCAGATGCTGCTCCGCGCCTCGAACGGGGTGGGTTACACCAACTATCCCGACAATGTGGTCGAGGCCTTCGTCGGTCAGGCGGCGTCCTCGGGGGTCGATGTCTTCCGCGTCTTCGACAGCCTCAACTGGGTCGAGAACATGCGGGTCGCGATGGATGCGGTGATCGCGAGCGGCAAGATCTGCGAGGGGACGATCTGCTACACCGGCGATCTCTTCGATCCGGACCGGGCGAAATACGACCTCAAGTATTATGTCGCGATGGGCAAGGAGCTGCGCGACGCCGGGGCGCATGTGCTGGGCCTGAAGGACATGGCCGGGCTGCTCAAGCCCGCCGCGGCGCGGGTGCTGGTCAAGACGCTCAAGGAGGAGATCGGGCTGCCGGTCCATCTCCACACCCATGACACCAGCGGGATCGCGGGCGCCACGCTCCTCGCGGCGGCCGAGGCGGGTGTCGATGCGGTGGATGCCGCGATGGACAGCTTCTCGGGCAACACCTCGCAGCCGACGCTCGGCTCCATCGTCGAGGCGCTGCGCTTCACCGAGCGCGACACCGGGCTCGACATCGCCGCGATCCGCGAGATCTCGGACTATTTCGAGGCGGTGCGCGGCCAGTATGCCGCCTTCGAGGCGGGGCTGCAGGCGCCGGCCTCCGAGGTCTATCTCCACGAGATGCCGGGCGGGCAGTTCACCAACCTCAAGGCGCAGGCCCGGTCCATGGGGCTGGAGGAGCGCTGGCACGAGGTTGCCGAGATGTATGCCGAGGTGAACCAGATGTTCGGCGACATCGTGAAGGTGACGCCCTCCTCCAAGGTCGTGGGCGACATGGCGCTGATGATGGTGGCCCAGGGGCTCACCCGCGCGCAGGTCGAGGATCCGGCCGTCGACGTGGCCTTCCCCGACAGCGTCGTGGACATGATGCGCGGCAATCTCGGCCAGCCGCCGGGCGGGTGGCCGAAGGCGCTGCAGGCCAAGATCCTGAAGGGCGAGACGCCGCTCACCGTGCGGCCGGGCGCTGTGATGAAGCCCGCCGATCTCGACGCGCTCAAGGCCAAGCTCCGCGAGGAAGCGGGCGATGTGGAGATCGACAACGAGGATTTCTGCGGATACCTGATGTATCCCAAGGTCTTCACCGATTACCTGCACCGCCACCAGGACTACGGCCCCGTCCGCACCCTGCCGACGCCGGTCTTCTTCTACGGCATGGAGCCGGGGCAGCAGATCTCGGCCGAGATCGATCCGGGCAAGACGCTCGAGGTGCGGCTCTCGGCGGTGGGCGAGACCAACGAGGAGGGCGATGTGCGCGTCTTCTTCGAGCTCAACGGCCAGCCGCGCACCATCCGCGTGCCGAACCGCAAGGCCCAGGCCGCGGCGCCGAAGCGGCCGAAGGCCGATGTGGGCAATCCGGGCCATGTGGCCGCGCCGATGCCGGGGGTTGTCGCGAGCATCGCGGTCGAGCCGGGGCAGGCGGTGAAGCCGGGCGATCTCATCCTCGCCATCGAGGCGATGAAGATGGAGACCGGGCTCTATGCCGATCGCAAGGGCGTGGTGAAGGCGGTGCATGTCACGCCCGGCGCACAGGTCGAGGCGAAGGATCTGCTCGTCGAGCTTGCGGACGGCTAGACCGGACCGGGCGGCTGACCCGCTCAGGGCGCCGAAGTGACATCGCGGGTTCGGACCGTTTCGGTCCGGACCCGTTTTCGTTCCGGGACGGGGGGATGGCTCAGGCCGGCCCCCCGCCCGGGCCGCCGCTCTGCCGCTGGCGCTGCCGCGCCTGCCAGCGGCGGTGGGCGGCGGGATCGCGGATGCCGTTGCGCGGATCGGCCTGCCAGAGGCCGCGGCGTTCGCGCCGGGCCGCCTCTTCGTCGGGAACATAGTCGAGATCCCAGCGCACGGTTGCTACCGCGTAGCCGTCGCG
Organism: Amaricoccus sp. B4; assembly: GCF_043226085.1. Lineage (NCBI taxonomy): Bacteria > Pseudomonadati > Pseudomonadota > Alphaproteobacteria > Rhodobacterales > Paracoccaceae > Amaricoccus > Amaricoccus sp. B4. The sequence continues at coordinate 1,202,244 of NZ_CP171225.1, read as the reverse complement.
CACCATCCGGCGGGAGAGATCGGTCTCGCCCAGCCACACCCGCGCGACCGTTCGGCCGTGAATGTCGATGGTCACCGGCTCCACCCTGACCTGCCGGCCTCCGGCGAGGCGGATCAAGTGGCTTCTGGCAGGATAGCCGCCGCGCTGGCCGATTTCCGGGGCATCCATGCCGAAAAGGCGCACGCGGGCGCGGTTGACGCGGAGGGTGTCGCCATCGACGACCCAGGCCTTGCCGGAAAATGGCGCGGGACAGGGCGGCGGCGGGGCGGGGGCCTTCGGCTGCGCGGGCGTCTCGTGGATCTCAGCCCGCGGGCCCCTGCGGCGGCCGGGCCGGAGACGCCGGTGAAGAAGGACGGCGAGAGCCGCCGCCACGAGGATGAGCGTCAGAAGCAACTCGGGATCGTTGGACATGATCAAGGGCCCCCCAGCCCCTTGAGCCGGGAGCTTCGCGCCGATGTCTTGAGATTCGGTTGCGGCGGCGAAGCGGGAGGGACGATCTCCGCGTATCCCGCAGTTGTGATGTGCATCCGGCCATGTTGCGGTGCAGCATACGCGAGCCCCGCCGCATGCGGGGCGTTGGATTCAGGAGTGATCATGGCCACCGAAATGGATGTGGACACAGTCACGAACCCCCGACCCCTGCGCCTTGCACTGCAGGGCGGCGGGGCGCACGGGGCCTTTACCTGGGGGGTGCTCGACCGGCTGCTCGAGGAACCCGGCCTGCCGATCGAGGCGGTGAGCGGGACGAGTGCGGGTGCGATGAACGCGGTCGTTCTGGCCGACGGGCTGCTGCGCGGCGGGCGGCAGGGGGCGCGGGATGCGCTCGCCGCCTTCTGGCAGGGGGTGGGCAAGGCCGCGGCGCTCTCGCCCTTCCGCCGCGGGGTCGTCGACCGGCTGAGTGGGCGGGCGAGCCTCGACCGTTCGCCGGGGTTTCTCTTCTTCGACGGGCTGTCGCGCTATGTCTCGCCCTATGATCTCAACCCGCTCGGGCTCAATCCGCTGCGCAATCTCGTGGAGCAGCAGGTCGATTTCGAGGCGCTGAACGGAAGCGAGGCGATTGCGGTGCATGTGACGGCGACGCATGTGCACACCGGCCTGCCGCGGATCTTCTCCAACGGGGCGCTGAGCGTCGATGCGGTGATGGCCTCGGCCTGTCTGCCGCAGCTCTTTCCGGCGGTGGAAATCGAGGGCGAGGCCTACTGGGATGGCGGCTACACCGGCAACCCCTCGCTCTTTCCGCTGGTGGAGGGGGCCGAGGAGACCGATCTCTTCATCGTGCAGATCAATCCGATCCGGCGCGACGGCGTGCCGCATTCCGCGCGCGACATCATCAACCGGGTGAACGAGATCACCTTCAACGCGAGCCTCGTGAAGGAGCTTGCGGCGATCCAGGGCGCGCGCCGGAAGGATTGCGACGCGGCGGGGGCGGGGGTCCGGCTCCACCGTATCCATGGCGGCCCGGCGGCGGAGGCGCAGAGCGCGTCGAGCAAGCTCGATGCCGACGAGCGCCAGCTTGCCCGGCTCTGCGAGCTGGGGCGCGGGCGGACGGAGATGTGGCTTCGCGACCATCGCGACCAGATCGGGGCCGCCTCGACGCTCGATCTCGACCGGCTCTTCGGGGTGCGCCCCGCGGCGGGCTTGCCCGCGCTCCGGCCGCAGCGGCCACGGCCCGGCCTCCTCGCCGGGTTCTTCCGGCGGATGCGGCGGGTGCACGGCGGCTGAGCCGGCGCGCGCCCGCTCCGGCGGCCTCAGGCGAGCAGGCGGGCGAGGGGCCGGCGGAGTGCGGGGGCGAGGTCTTCGGCGATGAGGCCGGGGCCGGCCTCCGTGCCGGCCGCGCCATGGAGCCAGACGGCGGCGGCGGCCGCCTCGAACCCCGGCATGCCCTGGGCGGCAAGGCCGGTGGCGATGCCGGTGAGCACGTCGCCCGAGCCCGCGGTTGCGAGCCAGGGCGGAGCGTTGGCGTTGATCGCGGCGCGGCCGTCGGGGGCGGCAATGACGGTGTCGGAGCCCTTCAGCACCAGTGTGGCGCCGCTCCGGGCGCTGGCCCGCCGCGCCTGTTCGGTTTTCGGCGTATCGCGTTCGGCGGCGATGTCGGGAAAGAGGCGGGCGAATTCGCCGCCATGGGGGGTGAGGATCACCGGGGCCTCGCGGGCGGCGATCGCGGCGAAGAGCCGGGCGGGGTCGTCGGCGAAGGCGGTGAGCGCGTCGGCATCCAGCACGGCGGCGGGCGGGGCGGCGAGGGCGGCCTGGACCAGCGCCCGTTCGCGCGCGTCGGTGCCGAGCGCCGGGCCGAGACCGATCGCCGTGAAGCGGCGGTCGGCGAGCAGGCCCGAGAGGGCGGCGGCATCGTCGGTGCGGCGGAGCATGACGGCGGTGAGATGGGCGGCGTTGACGGCGAGCGCATCGCCGGGGCTTGCAAGCGTGACGAGGCCCGCGCCGGCGCGGAGGGCCGCGCCCGCGGCGAGGCGGGCGGCCCCGGTGCGGGTCATCGGCCCGGAGAGGATGACGGCATGGCCGCGGGCGTATTTGTGTGCGCTGCGGCCGGGACGCGGCAGGGCGGCGCCCCAGAGCGCCGGGCCATTCTCGAAGAGGCGCGGGGCGATGTCGGCGATCACGCTGGCGGGGATGCCGATCTGGGCCAGGGTGACGGGGCCGCAGAGGCCGCGGCCGGGTTCGAGCAGGTGGCCGGGCTTCAGGCGGAAGAAGGTCGTGGTGGCGGCCGCCTCGACCGCGGTGCCGAGCACGCGGCCCGAGGCGCCGTCGAGGCCGCTCGGCACGTCGACGGCAAGGACCGGGGCGGGGCTCGCGTTCATCGCGCGGACGAGGTCTGCCGGCGTGCCGGTGATGGCGCGGTCGAGGCCTGCGCCGAAGAGCGCGTCGATGATGAGGGCGGCGGCGGGCAGAGGTGCGGCGGCGGCGCTCTCCGGCCCCTCCCAGCGGGCGCGCGCGAGGGCCGCGTCGCCGCGGATCCGGGCCGGATCGCCCCAGAGGGCGAGGCGCACCTCGCGGCCTCGTGCGCGCAGGAGACGGGCGGCGACATAGCCGTCGCCGCCGTTGTTGCCGGGGCCCGCGACGACGAGCACCGGCCCTTCGGGCACGAGCGCCATGGCGGTCTCGGCGACGGCGCGGCCTGCGGCCTCCATCAGGTCGATGCCGGGAATGCCGCCCGCGATGGCGGCGGCATCGGCCCGGCCCATCTCGGCGGGGGTCAGCAGCTCGTGCATCTCAGCCGCGCCCCAGGGCGGCCTGGATGCGGAGGTATTCGGCGATGTTCTCGAGATCGACGATGCCGGCGAGCGCGCCGGCGCGGGTGATGCAGACGATGCGCGCGCCCTCGGCCTGGAGTTCCTGGAGCAGGACATCGAGCGCGGTGCCGACCTCGGCGGTGCGGACCGGCACCATCACCTCCGAGACACGGCCCTCCAGCCCGTGGTCGCGCAGGCCCCGGAGGATCCCCGCCTGGGTGAGCGCGCCGGCGATGCGCGGGCCGTCGAGGACGGGGAAATCCTTCTGGGTGCCGGAGAGCGTGAGTTCGACGGCATGGGAAAGCGGGTCGTCCGGCGCGACGGTGTGGAACTCTGTGATCATCGCGAGCCCGGCGGGCTTGCGGCTGAGCCGGGCGTCGAGCTCGGCTGATTCGGCCTCCGCGCCGGCACCGATCCAGACGAAGACAGCGATGAGGATCAGGAACGGGTTGCCGATGAGGCCGAGGAAGCCGAAGACCAGTGCCAGCAGCCGCCCGACCGAAGCGGCGATCCGCGTGGCCTGCACCCGGTCGGTGCGCATGGCGAGCAGGGCGCGCAGCACCCGGCCGCCATCCATCGGAAAGGCCGGCACCAGGTTGAAGGCGGCGAGGACGAGGTTCGTCGCGAGCAGCGTCGGCAGGATGCCGCCCTGGCCGATCCCGACATCAAGGAGCGTGCCGGTCTCGTGGAAAACCGCCATGACGAGCCAGAGCCCGGCGGCGATCACGAGGTTCACCGCCGGCCCGGCGAGCGCGACGACCACCTCCTGGCGGGGATCCTCGGGCATCTTCTCGAGCATGGCGACGCCGCCGATCGGCAGCAGCGTGATGTGTTTGGTTGCAATGCCGTAGCGCCGCGCGGTGAGTGCATGGCCGTATTCGTGCAGCACGACGCAGAGGAAGAGCAGCAGGATGAGGGTGAGCCCGGTGACGACGCCGGCAAGCGTGCCGGTCTGGGCCCAGTAGACATAGCCGAACCAGACGAGCAGCAGGAAGAACGTCGCGTGGACATAGACGTCGATCCCGGCGAAACGCCCGAGCTTCATCGACCATTTCATCACCGCTCTCCCTCCGGTTTCCGGGGCCGCATCGTGCATCCGTTCGCGCGGGCGATGCAAGCCCGCGGCGCCGGCCCGCCACTGCATCCCGCGGGTTGCACTGTTGCAGCGTTCTGCCAGAGCCCGCCCGCGAGCCCGTGACTTTAACGTCTTGCCCGCGTATGGGATGCGACTAGTGTTAGTGTGCAGTTGCGAAGAGTACCCGGAGGCACCATGACGGTCCGCAATCTCGACAAGGTCCTGCATCCCGAATCCGTGGTCGTGGTCGGGTCCGGCGATATCGCAGACACCTATGGCGCCATGGTGATGGGCAACATCCTCGAGGGGGGCTTCGAGGGGCCGGTCTGGTCGGTCGATCCGGGGCGCGCGACATTCGTTGGCAAGGACTGTTTCGCCCGCGTCGCGGATCTGCCCGCCGTGCCGGATCTCGCCGTGGTGGCGGTGGTGCCGGAGGATGTGCCGGGCGTGATTGCCGATCTCGGGGCGAAGGGCTGCCGGATCGCGGTGGTCCTGACGCCGGGCGTGAAGGCGGAGGGCGGGCTGCGCCAGCGGATGCTCGATGCCGCGAAGCCCTATCTGCTGCGCATCATCGGGCCGGACACGCTCGGGGTGATCGCGCCCGCCGCGAAGCTCAACGCCAGTGTCGCGCATCGCGCGCCGCGCCCGGGCAAGCTCGCGCTGCTCTCGCAATCGGCGGCGATCGCGACGACGCTGATCGACTGGGCCGAGGATCGCGAGATCGGTTTCTCGCATATCGTCTCGATGGGCGACATGGCCGATGTCGACATGTCGGACTATCTCGACCTGCTGTCCTCGGACCGCGATACGCGCGCGGTGCTGATGTATCTCGCGCATGTGAAGAGCGCGCGGAAGTTCCTCTCCGCGGCGCGGGCGCTGGCGCGCATGAAGCCGGTGATCGCGATCAAGGCCGGCCGCACGCCGCAGGCGGCGCAGGCGGCGGCGACGCATACCGGGGCGATGGCGGCGGAGGATGCGGTGATGGACGCCGCCCTGCGCCGGGCCGGTGTGCTGCGCGTCAAGGGGCTCTCGGAGATGTTCGCGGCGGCCGAGACCGTGGCGCGCTTCCGCCCGCTCGACCGGGCGCGGCTCGCGATCGTGACCAACGGCGGCGGCGCCGGCGTGCTTGCGGTCGACCGGCTGATGGAGGGATCGGGCGTGCTCGCCGATCTCGCGCCCGAGACGCTGGAGCGGCTCGACGGCTTCCTGCCCGATGCCTGGAGCCATGCGAACCCGGTCGACATTCTCGGCGATGCCAACAGCGCGCGGTTCGAGGCGGCGATCGATGCGGTGGCGGCCGACCGCAATGTCGATGTGGTGATGGTGCTCAACTGTCCGAGCATCTTCGGCGGCTCGGATGAAATCGCCGAGGCGGTTGCGGGCAAGACGCGGCGGAGCATGATCGGCCGGAAGCCGGTGCTCACCTGCTGGCTTGGCGGCGCGACGGCGCGGTCGGGGTCGCGCATCCTGCGGCGCAACGAGATCGCGACCTACAACACACCGGCGAGCGCCGCGGCGGCGGTGGGGCATCTCACGGACTGGGGCCGTGCGCAGGCCGCCCTGCTCCGTGTGCCGGACCGTGCCGTCGAGGAGGCGCTGCGCGCGACGCCGCATGACGCGGCGGCGAAGGCGCGGGCGATCTTTGCCGCCGTTGCCGCCGAGGGGCGCTCGGTGCTGACGGAGCCGGAGGCCAAGGCCGCGATTGCGGCCTATGGCGTGCCGGTGCCGGATGTGCGCGTTGCGACCAGCGTCGAGGAGGCCGGCGTGCTCGCGGGCGAGCTGCTCGAGACGACGGAGCGCGTCGTCATCAAGCTCGTCTCGCGCCAGATCCTGCACAAGACGGATGTCGGCGGCGTGGTGCTCAACATCGAGACGGCCCGCCAGGCCGAGGAAGCGGCGCGCGCCATTGCCGAGCGGGTCCAGCATGCCGGGATCCGCGATCAGGTGATCGGCTTCTCGGTCGAGCCGATGATCTTCCGCCCCGGCGCCCAGGAGGTGATCCTCGGGGTGAGCATCGACCGGGTGTTCGGGCCGACCATCCTTTTCGGCGCGGGCGGGATCGATGTCGAGGTGATGCGCGACACCGCCGTGGCGCTGCCGCCGCTCGATGCGAGCCTCGCCGCCGATCTGGTGAGCCGGACACGGATGGGCAAGGTGCTGAACGGCTACCGCGGCCGCCCGCCCGCCGATGCCGTGGCCCTGCAGGGCGCGATCGTCGCGCTGTCGCACATGGTCGAGGACTTTCCCTGCCTGCGGGCGGTCGACATCAACCCGATCCTCGCCGGCACCGACGGGGTGATCGCGCTCGACGCCGCGATCGAGATCGACCCGGCGCGTGTGGCCCAGACCGGGCCGAACCCCGCGCTCGCGATCCGGCCCTATCCTTTCGAATTGCGCCGGGAGGTCGTGCTCAAGGGCGAGACCTACGTGTTCCGGGCCGTGCGCCCGGCGGATGCGCTGCTCTATCCGGATTTTCTCGCCAATGTCTCGCCCGAAGACATCCGCATGCGCTTCATGGCGCCGCGGGCGCATTTTCCCGAGGAAATGGCGCTCAAGTTCACCCAGCTCGACTACGACCGCGACATGGCATTCGTCGCCATCGCGCCCGACGGGACGCTTGCGGGCGTCTCGCGGCTCGCTTCGGAGCCAGACCTGAAGCATGCGGAATACGCGCTGCTGGTGCGGAGCGATCTCAAGGGGCGGGGACTGGGCTCGACCCTGATGCGCCATCTCATCGACTATGCGCGCAGTGCCGGTGTCGAGTCGCTCGACGGGGTGATCCTTGCGGAGAACCACGGCATGTTGCACCTGGTCGAACGGCTCGGCTTCGTGAACCGCCATGATCCCGATGAGGCCGGGGTCATGGTTTCCAGATTGAAACTCTGAGGCAGGCTCGGCCGTTTCATCGGGAGAGCATGAACAAGGACGTGACCGGGGGAAACTATATGGATCGGTCCCAGAAGGCTGCGCTCGCGAGTGTCGGCGTCGGGCTTGTCGTGCTCGGGCTCAAGTTCTTGGCCTATTCCCTCACCGGCTCGGTGGCGCTCTTCTCGGATGCGCTGGAGAGCACGATCAATGTGGTGGCGGCGGGGGCGGCCTTCTTCGCGTTGCGTGTTTCGGCGCTGCCGCCGGATTCGAACCATCCCTACGGCCATCACAAGGCGGAGTATTTCTCCGCGGTGTTCGAGGGCGTTCTGGTGGTGCTCGCGGCGGGGATGATCTTCCGCGAGGCCTATTACGGCTTCGTCGACCCGCAGCCGCTCGATGCACCGGTCGCGGGCCTCGCGATCAACGGTGTGGCGACGGTCATCAACGCGGTCTGGGGCTGGACGCTGCTGCGCTGGGGGCGGACCTGGCGCTCGCCGGCGCTGGTGGCGGACGGGCGGCATGTGCTCACCGATGTCTGGACCTCCGGCGGGGTGATCGCGGGCGTCGCGATCGTGGCGGTCACCGGGCAGTCCGTGCTCGACCCGCTGCTGGCGGGGTTCGTGGCGCTCAACATCCTCTGGAGCGGCTGGCAGATGGTGCGCGAGGCGACCGGCGGGCTGATGGACGAGGCGCCGGGCGGCGATGTGGTCGATCGGCTCAAATCGGTGATCGCGGGCGAGGCCACCGGCGCGATCGAGGCCCATGACCTGCGGGTGCGCCATGCCGGGCGGATGAGCTTCGTCGAGTTTCACCTGATCGTCGATGGCGAGATGCGGGTGGCCGAGGCGCATGTCATCTGCGACCGGATCGAGGCGGGCCTCCGGCAGGAGCTCGGCGGGCACGCTGTCATCAACATTCATGTCGAGCCGGAAGAAAAGGCCAAGCTCGAGGGTATTCCGGTGCTCTGAGCGCGCGTGACCCGGCGGGCGGCCGCGTGGCGGGCCAGGCGTTGCTCGACAGGGGGGCGATTGCCGCTATCTCTCCTCACAGCTTCGCGAACGGAGGGGGGATATGGGACGGCAGAAGGCCCCGGAGGTTCAGGACCCGTTGCGGTCGGCCCTGCTGGCCTGCCGGGCCGGCGAGCACGCCGGGATCGAGGCGATTCTCCACAGCGAGGGCGCGCGCCTGTTCGGCGTGGTGTGCCGGATGTTCGGGCGGACGGCGATCGCGGAGGATGTGCTCGAGGACGCGGTGCTGCGGATCTGGCGGACCTGCGGCCGGTTCCGCCCGGATGCCGGTTCGGCGCAGGGCTGGATCCATGCGGCACTTCACCGGAGCTGCGTCGAGATCCTGCGCGACGGGGCGCGGCTGGAAGGGCTTTCGCCCGAGGAACTTGCCGCATTGGAGGAGGCGCGCCGGCAGGCGGTGCCGCGCGAGGGCTGGGAGGATCTCCTGCCCGGAGAGTCGCGGGTGCGGGAGCGTCTCGCCGGGCTCGACGGGCCCGCGCGCCAGGCGATCCTGCTTGCCCAGGTGGCGGGCCGCGGCCTCGGCGAGATCGGGGCGGCGCAGAGCCTGCCGCCCGGCGTGGTGGCCGCCGCGCTCCGGCGCGGGCTGGCTGCCCTGCGGGACGGGGCTCTTCCCGACGCCAGGGGGCTGGATCTCGACGAGCGGGCGGATTTCTATGTGATCGGGTTGCTCGAGCCCGCCGAGGCGGCGGCGCTCGAGGCGAGGCTCGGCTGGGATGCCGGGCCGGACCATGCGGTGGCGGAGGCGGCCGACCGGATGCTGCCGCTCGATCTCGGCGCGCCGGAGGTGGCGCTTCCCGAGGGGTTCGCGGAACGGGGCACGGCGGCGATCGGCCGCACGCTCCCGTCCCCGGTGCTCAGGCCGCGCATCAAGCGGAACTGGACGCGGCCGCTGGTGGCGGGGCTCGTCGGCCTCGTCCTCGGCGTCGTGCTGGGCTGGCAGCGCCCCGACCCGGATCCGCTGGCCGTGGCGGTGCTGGTCAGCGCGGCAGGCGTGCCGCAGGCGGTGGTGGAGGCCTATGGCGGGGACCTGACCGAGGTGCGCTTCGTCACGCCGGTCGTTGTGCCCGAGGGGCAGGAGATGGTGCTCTGGACGCAGCCCCGGCCCGGGGCCGCGCCGGTTCCGATCGGGCAGATCGGACGGGTGCGGCCTGCGCACATCCGGGGGCCGGAGCTGCCGGCGCCGGGACGGGGCCAGCCCTACGAGATCACCTTCGAGCCGACGGAGCGCGGGGCGGAGGCGCGGCCGAGCGGGGATGTGCTGGCCAGCGGGGCCGCCGCGCCACAGGGCCGCTGACGGCGCGGGCGCGATCGGCGCTTGCGGGTGGCGGAGCTTGCCCATAGGATCGCGCGCGAAGGCCGGGAGAACGGGCGCAGCGCCCGTGCCGAAGGAGCAACCGCCCCGGAAACTCTCAGGCGAGTGGACCGGTCTTCGACAACGGACTCTGGAGAGAGGCGCATTGCGCCCGCCGAAGGGATAGCGATCTCAGGCAGAAGGACAGAGGGGGCGCCGGGCCGTCGAGGCCGTTTGCGGAAGCGAGGGGGCTTTCGCGGACCGTGCGCTTGATGGCTCCACCGCTAGGACAAGGGAGTGGAGGCATGACCGAGGACATCCTGCAGACGCCGCTGAGCGCGATGCACCGATCGAAAGGCGCCCGAATGGTCGCCTTCGCGGGCTACGACATGCCGCTCAACTTTCCTCTCGGCATTCTCAAGGAGCACCTGCATACGCGCGAGGCCGCCGGGCTCTTCGACGTGAGCCACATGGGGCAGGTGGAGATCCGGCCGAAATCGGGCAATCTCGAGGACGCCGCGCGGGCGTTCGAGGCGCTGGTGCCCGTCGATGTGGTGGGTCTGGCGGAGGGGCGTCAGCGCTATGCCTTCTTCACCAACGATGCGGGCGGCATTCTCGACGATCTCATGGTGGCAAACCGCGGCGATCATCTCTTCGTGGTGGTGAACGCGGCCTGCAAGGCGGCGGATCTCGCGCTGATGCGCGAGGCGCTGGGCGAGAGCTGCACGGTGGAGCCGCTCGAGCGCGCGCTCGTCGCGCTCCAGGGGCCGCGGTCCGAGGCCGTGCTGGCCGATCTTCACCCCGATGTCGCGCTGATGCGCTTCATGGAGGTGCGCGAGATCGACTTTCACGGCATTCCGGGCGTGGTCTCGCGATCCGGCTACACCGGCGAGGACGGCTACGAGATCTCTCTTCCCGCAGGGTCGGCGGTGGATGTGGTGGAGCGCATCCTCGGGCATGAGGAGGTCGAGCCGATCGGGCTCGGGGCGCGCGACTCGCTGCGTCTGGAGGCGGGGCTCTGCCTCTATGGCCACGATATCGACGAGACGACGACGCCGGTGGAGGCCGCGCTCGGCTGGGCGATCCAGGATGTCCGGCGCAATGGCGGGCGGCGCGCGGGCGGATTTCCGGGCGCGGGCGTGATCCTCTCGCAGCTTTCGGGCGGGGCGCCGCGGCGGCGCGTCGGGCTGCTGCCCGAGGGGCGGGCGCCGATGCGCGAGGGCACCGAGCTCTTCGCCGCAGAGGCGGGCGAGCCGGTGGGCCGGATCACTTCGGGCGGCTTCGGGCCGAGCGTCGGGGCGCCTGTCGCGATGGGATATGTGCCGAGCGAACTCGCGGCGCCGGGCACGCAACTGCTTGCCAAGCTCCGTGGAAAAATGCTGCCTGTAACGGTGGCGAAACTGCCCTTCATTGAACCGGGCTACAAGCGCGGCTGAGGCGTGGAGAAAGAGCGAATGCTGAAATTTACCGAGGAACACGAGTGGCTGAGGCAGGATGGGGACGAGGTGATCGTCGGCATCACCGAGCATGCCGCCGAGCAGCTGGGGGACCTCGTCTTCGTGGAACTGCCCGAGGAGGGCGTCACGGTCGCCAAGGGTGACGAGATCGTCACCATCGAATCGGTGAAGGCCGCGAGCGACATCCTCGCGCCGCTCGACGGCACGATCACGGAAGTGAACACCGCGATCGTCGAGACGCCGGGCCTCGTGAACGAGGATCCGATGGAGGCGGGCTGGTTCTTCAAGATGACGCTCGCGAACCCCGCCGATCTCGACGAGCTGATGGACGAGACGGCCTACGCCGAGTTCATCGCCTGAGCCTGCGGGCCCGGTTCGACCGGGCCCGGCAGAAGATCCCGAACAAGGAAACGACATGGCCTTCGAGGAAACCGATTATCACCCCTATGACTTCGCCAACCGGCGCCATATCGGGCCGTCGCCGGCGGAGATGGAGCAGATGCTCGCGGTGGTGGGTGCCGAGAGCCTCGATGACCTGATCGACGAAACGGTGCCGAAGGCGATCCGTCAGGCCGAGCCGCTCGGCTGGGGGCTCGCGCTCTCCGAGCAGGCGGTGCTCCACCGCCTGCGTCAGGTCGCGGCGAAGAACCGCGTGATGACGAGCCTGATCGGGCAGGGCTACCACGGCACTGTGACACCGCCCGTCATCCAGCGGAATATCCTGGAAAATCCGGCGTGGTACACGGCCTATACGCCCTATCAGCCGGAGATCAGCCAGGGCCGGCTCGAGGCGCTGCTGAATTTCCAGACCATGATCTGCGATCTCACCGGGCTCGACGTCGCCAATGCCTCGCTGCTCGACGAGGGCAGCGCGGCGGCGGAGGCGATGGCGCTGGCGCAGCGCGCGGCGAAATCGAAGGCCAAGGCCTTCTTTGTCGACCGGGGCTGTCATCCGCAGACCATCGCGGTGATCGAGACGCGGGCCGCCCCCCTCGGCTGGACGGTGATCGTGGGCGACCCCTTCACCGAGCTCGAACCGGAAGAGGTCTTCGGGGCGCTCTTCCAGTATCCCGGCACCCATGGCGAACTGCACGATTTCTCCGGGCCGATCGCCGCACTCCACGGCGCGAAGGCGCTGGCCTGCATGGCGGCCGATCCGCTGGCGCTGACGTTGCTGACGCCGCCGGGCGAGATGGGGGCCGACATCGCCATCGGCACGACCCAGCGCTTCGGGGTGCCCCTGGGCTTTGGCGGGCCGCATGCGGCCTACATGGCGGTGAAGGATCCGCTCAAGCGCTCGATGCCGGGGCGGATCGTCGGGGTCTCGATCGACGCGCGCGGCAACCGGGCCTACCGCCTCAGCCTGCAGACCCGCGAGCAGCACATCCGGCGCGAGAAGGCGACCTCGAACATCTGCACCGCGCAGGCGCTGCTCGCGGTCATGGCCTCGATGTATGCGGTCTTCCACGGGCCGATGGGGCTCAAGGCGATCGCGCAGCGCATTCACCGCAAGACGGTGCGGCTGGTGAAGGGGCTCGAGAGCCTCGGCTTCGAAGTGGAGACGAAGCACTTCTTCGACACGGTGCTGGTGAAGGTCGGCGCGGTGCAGGGCGTGATCCTGAAGGCGGCCGAGGCGGAGGGGATCAATCTCCGCAAGGTGGGGGCCACCCATATCGGCATCAGTCTCGACGAGACCACCCGGCGCGAGCACACCCAGAAGGTCTGGCGCGCCTTTGGCGGCGACATGCTCGACCGCGATCTGGACCACGAATACCGGCTGCCGGAAAATCTTGTCCGCACAAGCACATATCTGACGCACCCGATCTTCCACATGAACCGGGCCGAGGCGGAGATGACCCGCTACATGCGGCGGCTGGCCGACCGCGATCTGGCGCTCGATCGGGCGATGATCCCGCTCGGCTCCTGCACCATGAAGCTCAACGCCACCGCCGAGATGATGGCGATCACCTGGCCCGAATTCGCCGACATCCATCCCTTTGCGCCGGACACGCAGACGGCGGGCTACCAGGAGCTCATCGGCGATTTCTCCGAGAAGCTCTGCGCCATCACCGGCTATGACGCGTTCTCGATGCAGCCGAACTCCGGCGCGCAGGGCGAGTTTGCCGGGCTGATGACGATCCGGGCCTATCACGCGAGCCGGGGCGAGGCGCATCGCGACGTCTGCCTGATCCCGGTTTCGGCGCACGGGACGAATCCGGCCAGCGCGCAGATGGCGGGCATGAAGGTCGTGGTGGTGAAGTCGGCCGAGAACGGCGACATCGACCTCGAGGATTTCCGCGCCAAGGCCGAGCAGCATTCGGACACGCTGTCGGCCTGCATGATCACCTATCCCTCGACGCATGGCGTCTTCGAGGAGACCGTGCGCGCGGTCTGCGACATCACCCATGCCCATGGCGGGCAGGTCTATCTCGACGGGGCGAACATGAACGCGCTGGTGGGGCTGGCGCGGCCCGGCGACATCGGCTCGGACGTGAGCCATCTGAACCTGCACAAGACCTTCTGCATCCCCCATGGCGGCGGCGGACCCGGCGTGGGGCCGATCGGGGTGAAGACCCATCTGGCGCCGTTCCTGCCCGGCATCGAGGGCGGTGCGGGAATGGTCGCGTCGGCGGGCTCGGCCTCGATCCTGCCGATCTCCTGGGCCTACTGCCTGCTGATGGGCGGCGCGGGGCTGACCCAGGCGACGAAGGTGGCGATTCTCAACGCCAACTACATCGCGGCGCGGCTGAAGCAGGCCTATCCGATCCTCTATGCCTCGAAGACCGGACGGGTGGCGCATGAGTGCATCGTGGATACGCGGGTGCTGAAGGAGAGCGCGGGGGTGACGGTCGATGACGTCGCCAAGCGGCTCATCGACTGCGGCTTTCACGCGCCGACCATGAGCTGGCCGGTGGCGGGCACGCTGATGATCGAGCCGACCGAGTCGGAGCCCAAGGCCGAGCTCGACCGCTTCTGCACCGCGATGCTCGCCATCGCGGCAGAGGCGACGGCGATCGCCGAGGGCCTGATGGACCCGGAAAACAATCCGCTGAAGCGCGCACCGCATACGGTCGAGGATCTCGTGGGGGTCTGGGACCGGCCGTATGACCGCGAGGCCGCCTGCTATCCGCCCGGCGCCTTCCGGGTGGACAAGTACTGGCCGCCGGTCAACCGGGTGGACAATGTCTGGGGCGACCGCAACCTCGTCTGCGCCTGCCCGCCGCTCGAAAGCTACGCCGCGGCGGCGGAGTAGGGGCGAAACCCCGATGCCGCTTGCTGGCAGGCGGCGGCAGAAGGGCGGGTGATCGGCTTCCGGCGAGATTTCACAACTGTGGGTGTAGTATCTTTCAGGTGCTGTCGCGTGCTGCGCCGCACGCGGCAGCTTTCTTGACCAATCCGCAGGAATGACCCGTGCGGGCTCAGTTGACCTCCGCTCCGGGCGTCGTTATGCCAGCGTATAGCGAGGGTGCGCCGCGGTGCACCGAAGTTAACTGACATTGGTCGGAGGTGAGAAATGGATGATCTCTTGCGCGAGTATCTTCCGATCCTGATCTTCCTCGGACTGGCGGTCGCCCTGGGCCTTGTGCTTCTGCTCTCGGCCGTGATCGTCGCGATCAGCAATCCCGATCCCGAGAAGGTTTCCGCGTATGAATGCGGGTTCAACGCATTCGACGACGCGCGCATGAAGTTCGACGTCCGGTTCTATCTGGTCTCGATCCTGTTCATCATCTTCGACCTCGAGGTCGCCTTCCTGTTCCCCTGGGCGGTGAGTTTCCAGAACCTCGGCGATCTCGGGTTCTGGTCGATGATGGTCTTCCTCGCCGTGCTGACGATCGGCTTTGCCTACGAATGGAAGAAGGGAGCCCTGGAATGGGAGTGACACCGACCGGACAGGCCACCGAGTCGAAGACCGACACCGGCTCCGGCGCGTTCGTCCCGGCTGCGGGGTCCGGCACCTATGCCGCCGGGCTCAACGCGGCGGGTGCCGACAAGGAAGTCGCGGCGCGCGCGCTTTCCGACGAGCTTGCCGACAAGGGCTTCCTGGTGACCTCGACCGCGGGCATGATCAACTGGGCCCGCACCGGTTCGCTGCACTGGATGACCTTCGGGCTTGCCTGCTGCGCCGTCGAGATGATGCAGACATCGATGCCGCGCTACGACCTCGAGCGCTTCGGCACCGCCCCGCGCGCCTCGCCGCGCCAGTCGGACCTGATGATCGTCGCGGGCACGCTCACCAACAAGATGGCGCCGGCGCTCCGCAAGGTCTACGACCAGATGCCCGAGCCGCGCTACGTGATCTCGATGGGGTCCTGCGCCAACGGCGGCGGCTACTATCACTACAGCTATTCGGTGGTGCGCGGCTGTGACCGGGTGGTGCCGGTCGATGTCTATGTGCCGGGCTGCCCGCCGACCGCGGAGGCGCTGCTCTACGGGATCCTGCAGCTTCAGCGCAAGATCCGCCGCACCGGCACGATCGTGCGCTGAGGACGGGGGAGAACGCCATGGAACTTGCCGCCTTCCAGGATCTTCAGGAGACGATCACCGCCCGCCAGGAGGCTGCGGTCGTCGGTTCGGAGATCCGTCACGGGGAGCTGACCATCACCGTCACGCCCGCCTCGCTCGTCGATTTCATCTCCTACCTCAAGATGGACGGGGCCTGCCGCTTCACCACGCTCATCGACATCACGGCGGTGGACTGGCCGGAGCGCGAGAAGCGTTTCGAGCTGGTCTATCACTTCCTGTCGATGCACCTGAACCAGCGCATCCGGATCAAGGCCGACGTGCGCGAGGACGAGCTCGTGCCCTCGATCGTCGAGGTGCATCCCGGTGCGAACTGGTATGAGCGCGAAGTCTTCGACATGTACGGGATCCTGTTCTCGGGCCATCCCGACCTGCGCCGGATCCTCACCGACTACGGGTTCCGCGGCTATCCGCTCCGCAAGGATTTCCCGACCACGGGCTATGTCGAGGTCCGCTACGACGAGGAACAGAAGCGCGTGGTCTACGAGCCGGTCCAGCTCGTGCAGGAATACCGGCAGTTCGACTTCATGAGCCCGTGGGAGGGCGCGGAATACATCCTTCCCGGCGACGAAAAGAAGGGCGGGGCGTGACGGGACTGCTGATCTGGGCCATCGGTACGGCGCTGGTGATCCTTCCGCTCTGGAAGCTCTGCGCCCGCGCCGGTCTTCCGCCGGCCCTGTCTCTGATCAGTGTGATGCCGGTGTTCGGCGTCATCCTTCTTTGGATTCTCGCGCTCAGGCCATGGCCCGGAGATCCCGGCTACGAGGGGAACTAGACGATGGACGGAAACGTGACCGACGTCATGACCGGAGAGCAGAGCATCCGGAATTTCAACATCAACTTCGGCCCGCAGCATCCGGCTGCGCACGGGGTGCTGCGGCTGGTGCTCGAGCTCGACGGTGAGGTTGTTGAGCGGGTCGACCCGCATATCGGGCTCCTGCACCGCGGCACCGAGAAGCTGATGGAGAGCCGCACCTATCTCCAGAACCTGCCCTATCTCGACCGGCTCGACTACGTGGCGCCGATGAACCAGGAGCATGCCTGGTGCCTTGCGATCGAGCGGATGACGGGCACCGAGATCTCCCGGCGCGCCTCTCTCATCCGCGTGCTCTATTCCGAGATCGGGCGGATCCTGAACCACCTCCTCAACGTCACCACGCAGGCGATGGACGTGGGCGCGCTCACCCCGCCACTCTGGGGCTTCGAGGAGCGCGAGAAGCTCATGGTCTTCTACGAGCGGGCCTGCGGCGCGCGGCTCCACTCGGCCTATTTCCGGCCCGGCGGCGTGCATCAGGACCTGCCGCAGGATCTGCTCGACGACATCGCCACCTGGGCGGGCGAATTCCCGGAGATCATCGACGATATCGAGGGGCTTCTCACCGAGAACCGGATCTTCAAGCAGCGCAACGTCGACATCGGCATCGTGAGCCAGCAGGACTGCCAGGACTGGGGCATGTCGGGCGTCATGGTGCGCGGCTCGGGGCTCAAGTGGGACCTGCGCCGTTCGCAGCCCTACGAGTGCTATGACGAGTTCGACTTCCTGATCCCGGTCGGCAGGAACGGCGACTGCTATGACCGCTATCTCTGCCGCATGCACGAGATGCGCGAGAGCACGAAGATCATCAACCAGGCGATCGCCAAGCTCGAGAAGTGCAAGGGCGAGGATGTGCTGGTGCGCGGCAAGCTCTCGCCGCCGAGCCGGGCGACGATGAAGAGCTCGATGGAAGCGCTGATCCATCACTTCAAGCTCTACACCGAGGGCTTCCACGTGCCGGCGGGCGAGATCTATGCCGCGGTCGAGGCGCCGAAGGGCGAGTTCGGCGTCTATCTCGTGTCCGATGGCACCAACAAGCCCTGGAAGGTCAAGCTTCGCGCGCCGGGCTATCCGCATCTGCAGGCGATGGATCACATCTGCCGCGGCCACATGCTCGCGGATGTCTCCGCCGCCCTCGGCTCGCTCGATATCGTGTTCGGGGAGGTGGACCGGTGAGGATTTCCCGCTCCGCAGCCCTGTTTTCGGGCGGGGTGGCTGCGGCTCTTGCCGCGGCCCCTGTGCTTGCCGAAGAGGCTGTCGATCCGGCGCCGCTGGCCGAGGCTTTCGTGAAGATCGGCTGTCACGGCACGGAAAAGGATATCTTTCCCTATGTCGGGAGCAATGGGCTGGAGGCGTCGAGTTTCGGGGCCCAGTTCAAGGCGCTCGCCGCATCCGGCCATCTGGTTTCGGATGACCATGGCGAGACGTTCCGACTGACCAACTGGGGGCCTTGCGAATAATGCTGCGCAGACTTTACGACGAACAACCCGAGAGCTTCGCCTTTACCCCCGCCAATCTGGAGTGGGCGAAGGGGCAGATCGCGAAATACCCCGAGGGCCGTCAGGCGAGCGCGGTGATCCCGCTGCTCTGGCGGGCGCAGGAGCAGGAAGGCTGGGTGTCGAGGCCGGCGATCGAGGAGATCGCGAAGATGCTCGGCATGGCCTCGATCCGCGTGCTCGAGGTCGCGACCTTCTATTTCATGTTCCAGCTCCGCCCGGTGGGCACGGTGGCGCATGTGCAGGTCTGCGGCACGACCTCCTGCATGATCTGCGGGGCGGAAGACCTCATGGCGGTCTGCAAGGAAAAGATCGCGGCGCATCCGCACGAGCTTTCCGCCGATGGCAAGTTCTCCTGGGAAGAGGTCGAATGCCTCGGGTCCTGCGCGAACGCGCCGATGGCGCAGATCGGCAAGGACTATTACGAGGATCTGACCGCCGAGAGCTTCGGGGCGCTGCTCGATGCGCTGGCGCGCGGCGAGGTGCCGGTGCCCGGATCGCAGACCGGGCGGTTTTCCTCCGAGCCCGCCGGCGGGCGGACCTCGCTCAAGGACGGCGATCCGGCCTATGAGGGCAATTCCTCGGTGAGCCTCGCGGTCTTCGGTCAGGATACGGTGAAGCGGATCACCGGCGACGAGCCCGCGCTCCGGATGCCCGAAGCGGAAGGCGCGGTGGCCGAAGCGGAACCGGAAGCGGCACCGGAACCGGAAGCGGCGCCGGCGGCTCCCGCCCCGGCGATGGACGAGCCGGTTGCGGCCGCCGAGGGCGAGCCGACCGATCCCGAGCCGGTCGAGGAGGGCAGCAAGCCGCCGACGCTGGTGGAGCCGCGGGACGGACAGCCGGATGACCTCAAGAAGATCAAGGGCATCGGGCCGAAGCTCGAGCAGCTGCTGCATTCGCTCGGCTACTATCATTTCGATCAGATCGCGGCCTGGACAGGGGCCGAGGTTGCATGGGTGGACGCCAATCTCGAGGGCTTCCGGGGCCGGGTCACGCGCGACGAATGGGTCGCGCAGGCCAAGGTGCTTGCCGGCGGTGGCGACACCGAGTTTTCCGAGCGCGTCGACAAGGGCGACGTCTACTGAACGCGAGGGGTGTCCCGAGGGGCGCCCGCAAGAGCGGTCCGCGCAGTGGCGCGCGCGGGCCTGAACCAGACCAAGCAGCCCGACCCCCGCGGGCCGGCAGATAGGGACAGATACGGATGCTGGCGGACAAGGACCGGATCTTCACCAATCTCTACGGCATGTATGACCGTAGCCTGAAGGGTGCGCAGGCGCGCGGCCACTGGGACGGCACCGCCGAGATCCTGGGCCGTGGCCGTGACAAGATCATCGAGGAGGTGAAGGCCAGCGGGCTCCGGGGCCGCGGCGGCGCGGGCTTCCCGACCGGGCTCAAGTGGTCCTTCATGCCGAAGGGCGATGACGGGCGGCCGCATTACCTCGTGGTCAACGCCGACGAATCCGAGCCCGCGACCTGCAAGGACCGCGAGATCATGCGCCACGATCCGCACACGCTGATCGAGGGCTGCCTGATCGCGAGCTTCGCGATGGGCGCGCATGCCTGCTACATCTACATCCGTGGCGAATACATCCGCGAGCGCGAGGCGCTGCAGATTGCCATCGACGAATGCTATGACGCGGGGCTGCTCGGCAAGAACGCCTGCGGCTCGGGCTGGGATTTCGACCTCTATGTGCATCATGGCGCCGGGGCCTATATCTGCGGCGAGGAGACGGCGCTGCTCGAGAGCCTCGAGGGGCGCAAGGGCATGCCGCGGCTGAAGCCGCCTTTCCCTGCGAACACAGGTCTTTATGGCGCGCCGACCACGGTCAACAACGTGGAATCGATCGCCGTCGTGCCGACGATCCTGCGCCGGGGGGCGGGGTGGTATGCGAGCTTCGGGCGGCCCAACAACGCCGGGGTGAAGCTCTACGGTCTGACGGGGCATGTGAACACGCCCTGCGTCGTCGAGGAATCGATGTCGATCTCGCTCAAGGAGCTGATCGAGAAGCACGGCGGCGGCGTGCGCGGCGGCTGGAAGAACCTCAAGGCGGTGATCCCCGGCGGGGCTTCCTGCCCGGTGATCCCGGCCAGCCATTGCGACGACGCGATCATGGATTACGACGGCATGCGGGAGCTGAAATCCTCCTTCGGCACCGCCTGCGCCATCGTGATCGACCAGCAAACCGATGTCATCAAGGCCGTCTGGCGGCTCTCGAAGTTCTTCAAGCACGAGAGCTGCGGCCAGTGCACGCCCTGCCGCGAGGGCACGGGCTGGATGATGCGGGTGATGGACCGGCTGGTGACGGGGGATGCGGAGCCGCACGAGATCGACATGCTGCTCGACGTGACCAAGCAGGTCGAGGGCCACACGATCTGCGCGCTCGGCGATGCGGCGGCCTGGCCGATCCAGGGCCTGATCCGGCATTTCCGCAACGAGATCGAGGACCGGATCAAGGCGAAGAAGACCGGCCGCGTGAGCGCGGTGGCGGCGGAATGAGAAAAATGCCGGAACATCAAGGGTTAACGGCGCAAACGGCGATCTGGAACCCGTATGGAATGCATATGGAATCCGTATTGCGAGAAGAACAGTCGGAATTGAGAGGTTAACGGCGCCCCCCGTGCGGGAGCCGTCAGGCATCGGACCACGAACTGGAGCGGTCATGACACCGGAAGGACATCACCTCGCGGAGCTCAACGTCGGGCGGCTCCTGGCCGAGCCGGGCGATCCGCGCGTGGCCGAGTTCATGGCGGCGCTCGATCGGGTGAACGGGCTCGGCAAGCGGATGCCGGGGTTCGTCTGGATGATGGAGGGCTCGGGCGAGCCGGGCACGGGGAACACCGAGACGAAGATCGGCGGCGATGCGCGGTTCGTCTCGAACCTCACGGTCTGGGAGAGCGTCGAGACGCTGGAGAGCTTCGTCTGGAACACGGTGCACCGGCAGTTCTACGAGCGCCGGGCGGAGTGGTTCGAGGTCTTGGGCGAGATGCATTTCGTCATGTGGTGGGTGCCCGCGGGGCACAGGCCGACGCTCGAGGAGGCGCTCGGGCGGCTCGAGCACAAGCGGGCCCATGGCGACAGCGATCAGGCCTTCGGCTGGTCGTATCTGAAGGAAGCGCGGCTGTGGCGGGAGCGGAACTGCAGCGCCGTCGCGGCGGAATAGGAGCGGGACATGAACGAAGAGGTCATCATCTCCGAGGGCAATCCGATCATGAGCATGGTCATGTTCCTGCTCTTCGCGGCGCTCGCGGTCATTCCCTTCTGGAAGCTCTGGTCGCGGACCGGGCATTCCGGGTTCTGGGGGCTGCTGGCGCTCATCCCGCTCGTCAACGTGGTCGCGCTCTGGATCCTCGCGTTCAAGCGCTGGCCGATGGATCGCGGGGAGTGAGCGCATGAGCGATGCAGCTGGGCGGATCGCCGCCCCGGAACACGAAGCAGGATTTGTTGGAGCGTTGAGATGAGCGACCTACGCAAAGTCATCATCGACGGGATGGAGATAGAGGTCGATCCTCGCATGACGCTGCTCCAGGCCTGCGAGGAAGCCGGCGTCGAGGTGCCGCGCTTCTGTTACCATGAGCGGCTCTCGATCGCCGGGAACTGCCGGATGTGCCTCGTCGAGGTGGTGGGCGGCCCGCCGAAGCCGGCGGCCTCCTGCGCGATGCAGGTGAAGGATCTGCGGCCCGGCCCGGAAGGCGCCCCGCCGGAAATCAAGACCAAGAGCCCGATGGTCAAGAAGGCGCGCGAAGGGGTGATGGAGTTCCTGCTCATCAACCACCCGCTCGACTGCCCGATCTGCGACCAGGGCGGCGAATGCGACCTGCAGGACCAGGCGATGGCCTATGGCGTCGATTTCTCCCGCTACCGCGAGCCGAAGCGCGCGGCGGTGGACATGGATCTCGGCCCGCTCGTCGGCACCTGCATGACGCGCTGCATCTCCTGCACCCGCTGCGTGCGCTTCATCACCGAGGTCGCGGGCGTGCCGGAAATGGGCCAGACCGGCCGCGGTGAGGACAGCGAGATCACCTCCTATCTCGGCGCGATGCTGACCTCCGAGATGCAGGGCAACGTGATCGATCTCTGCCCGGTGGGCGCGCTCACCTCCAAGCCCTATGCCTTCACCGCCCGGCCCTGGGAGCTGAAGAAGACCGAGTCCATCGACGTGATGGACGCGCTCGGCTCCAACATCCGGGTCGACGTGAAGGGCCGCGAGGTGATGCGGATCGTGCCGCGCAACCATGACGGCGTGAACGAGGAATGGCTCGCGGACCGCTCGCGCTTCATCTGGGATGGGCTGCGGCGCCAGCGCCTCGACAAGCCCTATGTGCGGGTGGACGGCAAGCTCAAGCCCGCAACCTGGGGCGAGGCCTTCAAGGCGATCGCGGCGGCGACGAAGGGCCGGAAGGTCGCGGCACTGGCCGGGGATCTGGCCTCGACCGAGGCGGTCTACGCGCTCGGCGCGCTGGCGAAATCGCTGGGCTGGAGCACGGAATGCCGGGTCGACGGCGCGAAGCTGCCCGCGGGCAACCGCTCGGGCTATGTCGGCACCGCGACGATCGAGGATCTGGAACATGCGCAGATGATCCAGCTCGTCGGGGTCAACCCGCGGCTGGAAGCGCCGGTTCTCAATGCGCGCATCCGCAAGGCCTGGCTGCGCGGCGCGACGGTCGGCCATGTCGGCCAGCCCACGGATCTCAGCTATGACGTGGTGAACGTCGGGCCCGGCCGGGCGGCGCTTGCCGATCTCGCCGACAAGGAGATCGGCCGCGCGAAGGAGCTGGAAACGGTCGTCGTGATCGGGCAGGGCGCCCTCACCGGCGCGGATGGCGAGGCCTGTCTCGCGGCCGCGATGCGGCTCGTGGAGAATTCGCGCAGCAAGTTCCTCGTGCTCCACACCGCGGCGGCGCGGGTCGGCGCGATGGATCTGGGCTTCACGACCGAGGGCGGGCTCGACGCGGCGCTCGACGGGGCCGAGGTGATCTACAATCTCGGCGTAGACGAGATCGACCTGCCGGACGGCGCCTTCGTGATCTATCAGGGCAGCCACGGCGATCGTGGCGCGCACCGGGCGGACGTGATCCTGCCGGGCGCGGCCTACACGGAAGAGGCGGGGATCTTCGTCAACACCGAGGGCCGGCCGCAGATGGCGAACCGGGCGGGCTTCCCGCCGGGCGACGCGCGCGAGAACTGGGCGATCCTGCGGGCGCTTTCGGCCGAGCTCGGCGCGACGCTGCCCTTCGATACGCTGGGCGCGCTGCGGGCGGCGATGACCGAGGCGGTGCCGCATCTCGGCGCGCTCGATGTTGTCCCGGAAAACGCATGGACGCCGGTGGCCTCGGGCGATATGTCCGAAGGCGATTTCGTTTCGCCGGTCACGGCACACTACCTCGCGAACCCGATCATGCGGGCCAGCCAGGTGATGGCGGAGCTGGCGAAGCTGGCGAGCGACCGGGCCCGGCCCCTGGCAGCGGAGTGAATGATGGACGGCTTTTTCGATACCGGTCTGGGCATCTTCGTCATCATTCTCGCCCAGTGTCTGCTCGTGACGGTGCTCATCCTCGTGAGCCTCGCGTTCCTGATGTATGCCGACCGCAAGATCTGGGCGGCGGTGCAGATCCGGCGCGGGCCGAACGTGGTGGGTCCCTGGGGGCTCATGCAGAGCTTCGCCGACTTCCTGAAGTATATCGTCAAGGAAGTGGTGGTGCCCTCGGGCGCCGACAAGTTCGTCTTCTTCATGGCGCCGATGATCAGCTTCATCACCTCGCTGATCGTCTGGGCGGTGGTGCCCTTCGGTGACGGCTGGGTGATCTCCGACCTCAATGTCGGGATCCTCTTCATCTTCGCCATCTCCTCGCTCGAGGTCTATGGCGTCATCATGGGCGGCTGGGCGTCGAACTCGAAGTATCCCTTCCTCGGCAGCCTCCGCTCGGCGGCGCAGATGATCTCCTACGAGGTCTCGATCGGCCTCATCATCGTCGGCGTGCTGATCTCGACGGGCTCGCTCAACCTCAGCCAGATCGTGCGGGCGCAGGACGGGGATTTCGGCTTCTTCTCCTGGTACTGGCTGCCGCATCTGCCGATGGTGTTCCTGTTCTTCATCTCGGCGCTGGCGGAGACGAACCGGCCGCCCTTCGACCTTCCGGAAGCGGAATCGGAGCTCGTGGCGGGCTATCAGGTGGAATATTCCTCGACGCCCTTCCTGCTCTTCATGATCGGCGAGCTGATGGCGGTCGTGTTCATGTGCGCGCTGATGTCGATCCTCTTCTTCGGCGGCTGGCTCTCGCCCATTCCGGGGCTGCCCGACGGGCTCTTCTGGATGGTCCTCAAGATGGGCTTCTTCTTCTTCATCTTCTCGATGGTGAAGGCGATCGTGCCGCGCTACCGCTACGACCAGCTCATGCGGATCGGCTGGAAGTTCTTCCTGCCCTTCTCGCTTGCCTGGGTGGTGATCGTGGGGCTCATGGCGCATTACGGCTGGTTCTGGGGTGCCTACCAGCGCTGGGCAATCGGAGGCTGACATGGCATTCACCTACGCAAAGGCGGCACGTTACTTCCTGCTCGCGGACTTCTTCGCAGGCTTCAAGCTGGGCATGAAGTATTTCGTCAAGCCGCGCCCGACGCTCAACTATCCGCACGAGAAGGGGCCGCTTTCCCCGCGCTTCCGCGGCGAGCACGCGCTCCGGCGCTATGCGAACGGCGAGGAACGCTGCATCGCCTGCAAGCTCTGCGAGGCGATCTGCCCGGCGCAGGCGATCACCATCGATGCCGAGCCGCGCGACGACGGCAGCCGCCGGACGACGCGCTACGACATCGACATGACGAAATGCATCTACTGCGGCTTCTGCCAGGAAGCCTGCCCGGTGGATGCGATCGTCGAGGGGCCGAATTTCGAGTTCGCGACCGAAAGCCGCGAGGAGCTGTTCTACGACAAGGCAAAGCTCCTCGAGAACGGTGATCGCTGGGAGGCCGAAATCGCCCGCAACCTCGAGCTGGACGCGCCTTACAGATGACCGATACGCCGCCGATCGTGACCAGGGCCCGCGGAACGGGCCGCAGCCAGGAGGGGGGTCTCTCATGAGCTTCGCCGTCTTCGCCTTCTACCTCTTCGCCGTGATCGCGGTCGTGGCAGGCGCCTTCGTTGTCTTCGCCCGGAACCCGGTCCATTCGGTGCTCTGGCTCATCCTGGCCTTCCTGTCGGCGGGCGGGCTCTTCGTGCTGCTCGGGGCCGAGTTCGTCGCGATGCTGATGCTCATCGTCTACGTGGGCGCGGTCGCGGTGCTCTTCCTCTTCGTGGTGATGATGCTCGACGTCGACTTCGCCGAGCTCAAGTCGGGCATGGCGCGCTATCTGCCGGTCGGGCTGCTGATCGCGGTGGTGCTGCTGGTGCAGCTGGGCTTCGCCTTCGGCGGCTGGCAGGTGGACGAGACGGCGATGTCGCTCCGCGCCGCGGTCACGCCCGACCCGGCGGAGGTGTCGAACACCGTCGCGCTCGGCAACCTGCTCTACACGAAATATGTCTTCCTCTTCGAGGCGGCGGGCCTCGTGCTCCTGGTCGCGATGATCGGGGCGATCGTGCTCACCCACCGCAGGCGGGCCGGCGTGAAGCGCCAGGACGTCATCTCGCAGATGTACCGCGATCCGGCGACCGCGGTCGATCTTCTCGACATCAAACCGGGGCAGGGCGCATGATCGGACTGAGCCATTATCTTGCCGTCGCGGCGATCCTCTTCGTGACCGGCATCTTCGGGATCTTCGTGAACCGGAAGAACGTCATCATCATCCTGATGTCGATCGAGCTCATGCTGCTCGCGGTCAACATCAACATGGTGGCCTTCTCGGCCTACCTCGGCGACCTCGTCGGGCAGGTCTTCACACTCTTCATCCTGACGGTCGCGGCGGCCGAGGCGGCCATCGGGCTCGCCATTCTCGTCTGCTTCTTCCGTAACCGCGGCACCATCGCGGTCGAAGACATCAACATGATGAAGGGCTAGGAAAAGATGGTCTCGCTCATTCTGCTTCTGCCCTTCTTCGGCGCCCTCATCTGCGGCTTCGGCCACCGGATGATCGGCGAGAAGGCCGCGACCTATGTCGCGACGGGCATTCTCTTCTTCGTCTGCTTCCTGTCCTGGATCGTCTTCTTCTCCTTCAACGGCCAGACCGAGAGCGTGCCGCTCTTCCGCTGGATCGCCTCGGGGACGCTTTCGGCCGACTGGGGCGTCCGGGTCGACCGGCTCACCTGCATCATGCTGGTGGTGGTGACGACGGTCTCCTCGCTCGTGCATCTCTACAGCCTCGGCTACATGGGGCATGACGAGAACTGGAAGGAGGGCGAGAGCTACCTGCCGCGCTTCTTCGCCTATCTCTCCTTCTTCACCTTCGCGATGCTCGCGCTGGTGACCGCCGACAACCTGCTGCAGATGTTCTTCGGCTGGGAAGGCGTGGGCGTCGCCTCCTACCTGCTGATCGGGTTCTACTATCGCAAGGCGAGCGCCAACAACGCGGCGATGAAGGCCTTCATCGTCAACCGCGTCGGTGACTTCGGCTTCCTGATGGGGATCTTCTCGCTCTACTTCCTCGTCGACTCGATCCATTTCAACGACATCTTCGCCGCCGCGCCGGAGATCGCGCAGACGCAGTTCACCTTCCTCTGGCGGGAATGGAACGCGGCCGAGATCGCGGCGTTCCTGCTCTTCATCGGGGCGATGGGCAAATCGGCGCAGCTGTTCCTTCACACCTGGCTGCCGGACGCGATGGAAGGCCCGACCCCGGTTTCGGCGCTGATCCATGCCGCGACCATGGTGACGGCGGGCGTCTTCCTCGTCTGCCGCATGTCGCCGGTGCTGGAATTCGCGCCGGGCACGCTCACCTTCATCACCTTCATCGGTGCGATGACGGCGTTCTTCGCGGCGACCGTGGGTCTCGTGCAGAACGACATCAAGCGGGTGATCGCCTATTCGACCTGTTCGCAGCTCGGCTACATGTTCGTGGCCGCCGGCGTCGGCGCCTATCCGGTCGCGATGTTCCACCTCTTCACGCACGCCTTCTTCAAGGCGCTCCTGTTCCTCGGCGCGGGCTCGGTCATCACCGCGATGCACCACGAGCAGGACATGCGGAATTACGGCGGGCTGAAATCCAAGGTGCCCTTCACCTACTGGACGATGATGGCGGGCACGCTCGCGATCACCGGCGTCGGCATTCCGCTCACCTCGATCGGCTTCGCGGGCTTCCTCTCGAAGGATGCGATCATCGAGAGCGCGCATGCGGGCTCCAACGCCATGGCGGGCTTCGCCTTCTGGTCCCTGGTCATCGCGGCGGCCTTCACCTCGTTCTATTCCTGGCGGCTGGTGTTCATGACCTTCCACGGGAAGCCGCGGGGCGATCATCACGCCCATGACCATGCCCACGAGAGCCCGCGGGTGATGCTGATCCCGCTCGGCGTCCTGGCGGCCGGCGCGATCTTCGCGGGCATGATCTGGTATGGCCCGTTCTTCGGCAATCACGAGCGGATGAACGCCTTCTTCGGCCTTCCGGTCCACCACGAGGAGACGGTTGCCGAGGGCGAGGGCCACGGCGCGGCGCCGGCTGAGGCCGGGCACGACGCGGCGGCGACGGCGGATCACGGCGACGTGGTGGCTTCGGAGACCGGCGCGGATGCGGTTCATGCCGGCGAGACGGCGCCCCAGGGCGCGGTCTTCTTCGGGCCGGACAACCACACCATCGAGATGGCGCATGAATCGCCCGTCTGGGTGAAGGTCTCGCCCTTTGTCGCCATGCTGATCGGTTTCGCGATCGCCTACTGGTTCTACATTCTCGACCCGAGCCGCCCGAAGGCGCTCGCCGAGACCCAGCCGATCCTCTACCGGTTCCTGCTCAACAAGTGGTATTTCGACGAGATCTACGACGTGATCTTCGTCCGGCCTGTCCGCTGGCTCAGCACCTTCCTCTGGAAGAAGGGGGACGGGGCGACCATCGACGGGACCATCAACGGCGTCGCCATGGGGTTCGTGCCCTTCGTCACGCGGCTCGCGGGCCGGGCGCAGTCGGGATACCTGTTCCATTACGCGCTCGCCATGGTGGTCGGACTGATCCTGCTCACCCTCTGGCTCAGCATCGGGAGTGCCGGGTAAGATGAACAGCCTGCTTTCGCTCATCACGTTCCTGCCGCTGATCGGCGCCGTCGTCCTGCTCGTCTTCCTCAAGGGCGAGGACGAGATGGCGCAGCGCAACGCCAAGCTGCTCGCGCTCTTCACCACCGCCGCGACCTTCATCCTCTCGCTCTTCGTGCTGCTGGGCTTCGATCCGACCGATACCGGGTTCCAGTTCGTCGAGGAGGGGGCCTGGCTCGGCGGGCTGACCTACAAGATGGGCGTGGACGGAATCTCCGTGCTCTTCGTGATGCTGACCACCTTCCTCATGCCCATCGTCATCGGCGCGAGCTGGCACGTGACGAGCCGGGTGAAGGAATACATGGTCGCCTTCCTCGTGCTCGAGACGCTGATGATCGGCGTGTTCTGTGCGCTCGATCTCATCCTCTTCTACGTCTTCTTCGAGGCGGGCCTCATTCCGATGTTCCTCATCATCGGGATCTGGGGCGGCAAGGACCGGATCTACGCCTCGTTCAAGTTCTTCCTCTACACGCTGCTCGGCTCGGTGCTCATGCTCGTCGCGATGATCGCGATGTACTATCAGGCCGGGACGACGGACATTCCGACGCTGCTCACGCACCAGTTCGACTCCGAGACGATGCATGTGCTCGGGTTCACCATCGCGGGCGGCGCGCAGACGCTGATGTTCCTCGCCTTCTTCGCCAGCTTCGCGGTGAAGATGCCGATGTGGCCGGTGCACACCTGGCTGCCTGACGCGCATGTGCAGGCGCCGACGGCCGGGTCGGTGGTGCTGGCGGCGATCCTCCTGAAGATGGGCGGCTACGGCTTCCTGCGCTTCTCGCTGCCGATGTTTCCGGTGGGCTCGGAGGTGATGCAGGATTTCATCTTCACGATTTCGGTGATCGCCATCGTCTACACGAGCCTCGTCGCGATCATGCAGGAAGACATGAAGAAGCTGATCGCCTATTCCTCGGTCGCCCACATGGGCTTCGTGACGATGGGGATCTTTGCCTTCAACCAGCAGGGGCTCGACGGCGCGATCTTCCAGATGCTGAGCCACGGCTTCGTCTCCGGCGCGCTCTTCCTCATCGTCGGCGTGATCTACGACCGGATGCACACCCGCGAGATCGCCGCCTATGGCGGGCTCGTGATCCGCATGCCCGTCTACGCGCTGATCTTCCTGCTCTTCACCATGGGCAATGTGGGGCTGCCGGGCACGTCGGGCTTCGTCGGCGAATTCCTGACGCTCTCAGGCGTCTTCCAGGTGAGCACCTGGGTCGCCTTCTTCGCGGCCTTCGGCGTGATCCTCTCGGCCTGCTACGCGCTCTGGCTCTACCGCAAGGTGATGTTCGGGGATCTCATCAAGGAGAGCCTCAAGACCATCGCCGATCTCTCGGGCCGGGAGAAGCTGCTCTTCGCGCCGCTGGTTGCCGCGACGCTGCTGCTCGGGATCTACCCCTCGCTCATTCTCGACGTGATCGGACCTTCGGTCACCGCTCTCGTCCATCACACCGACTCGGCGCTCGCGGCGGCGGCCACGACGCTCGCGCAGAACTGACGCTCCCGGGAGACAACAGATGCTCGGCCAAGACCTTTCCGTGATCGCACCGGAACTCGTGCTCGCGCTCTATGCCATGGGGGCGCTGATGTGGGGCGCCTATGCGGGACGGGACGCAAGCCGCATGATCCTCTGGGTCTCGACGGGGGTGCTCGTCGCGGTCGGGCTCTGGGTCGGCGTTCACGCCGGCGGCACGCAGACCGCCTTCGACGGCTCCTTCGTGTCCGACGGCTATGCGCGCTTTGCCAAGGTGATGGTGCTCTTCGGGGCGGCGGCCACGCTCGCGCTCAGCGCCGATTTCCTGTCGCGCAACGAGCTGATGAAGTTCGAGTATCCGGTGCTGATCGTGCTGGCGACCGTCGGCATGCTCATCATGGTCTCGGCCGCCGACCTGATCGTGCTCTATCTCGGGCTCGAGCTTCAGTCGCTTGCACTCTACGTGGTGGCGGCATTCCGGCGCGACTCGCTGCGCTCGACCGAGGCGGGGCTCAAGTATTTCGTGCTGGGCGCGCTCTCCTCGGGGCTGCTGCTCTATGGCGCGAGCCTCACCTACGGCTTCTCCGGCACGACGATGTTCGCGGGCATCGCCATGGTCGCCGGTGGCGGCGAGCCGATGTCGGTGGGCCTCGTCTTCGGCCTCGTCTTCCTCATCGCGGGCATGGCCTTCAAGATCTCGGCGGTGCCGTTCCACATGTGGACGCCCGATGTCTATGAAGGCTCGCCCACCCCGGTGACGGCGTTCTTCTCCACCGCGCCCAAGGTCGCGGCGGCGGCGATGCTGGCGCGCGTGCTCTTCGATGCCTTCGGCAATGCGGTGGCGGACTGGCAGCAGGTGCTGGCGCTGCTCTCGCTCTTCTCGATGTTCCTCGGCTCCTTCGCGGCGATCGGGCAGACCAACATCAAGCGCCTGATGGCCTATTCCTCGATCGGGCACATGGGCTACGCGCTGCTCGGCCTCGCGGCCGGCACGCAGGAGGGCGCGCAGTCGCTGCTCATCTATCTCGCCATCTACGTGACGATGAACGTCGGCGTCTTTGCCTTCATCCTCAACATGCGCCGCGACGGGCAGCAGGTGACCGATATCGCCTCGCTCGGCCTCTACTCGCGAGTCGATCCGGCGCGGGCGGCGGCGCTGGCCGTGCTCATGTTCAGCCTCGCCGGAATTCCGCCGCTCGTCGGGTTCTTCGGGAAGTTCTACGTGCTGAAGGCGGCGGTGGATGCGGGCCTCGTGTGGCTGGCGGTGGCCGGTGTCGTCGCGAGCGTGATCGGCGCCTATTACTATCTGCGCAT
Organism: Amaricoccus sp. B4; assembly: GCF_043226085.1. Lineage (NCBI taxonomy): Bacteria > Pseudomonadati > Pseudomonadota > Alphaproteobacteria > Rhodobacterales > Paracoccaceae > Amaricoccus > Amaricoccus sp. B4. Next base: position 1,171,500 of record NZ_CP171225.1, on the reverse strand, counting down.
CGTCTACCTCATGTATTTCGGCCAGGAGGTGGAACCCCTCGATGGCCGGATGCCGTCGATCCACTGGGGGCTGCTCGGGGCATCGGCGCTCGCGATGGTGCTCGGCATCATCAACCTCTTCGGTGTCGAATCCCTCGCCGCTTCGGCCGCCGCCACGCTGGTCCAGTGACCGGCGGATGACGGACCGGCCGTGATGGATTGGCCTGCCAGCGTCGGGCGCAGCGTACACGAGGCGCTCGACAGCACGAATGCCGAGGCTCTGAGGCGGATCGCCGGGGGAGAGACCGGCCCGTTCTGGATCCTTGCCGGCCGTCAGACCATGGGGCGCGGCCGGCGCGGGCGGGGCTGGTCCTCCCTTCCCGGCAATTTCTACGCGAGCTACGCCTTCACGCCGCCGGGCGGACCGGCCGAGGCGGCGCTGCGCTCCTTCACCGCCGCACTTGCGCTCCATGACGCGCTGGTCGATGCGACCGGGCGGCCGCAGCTTTTCGCGCTCAAGTGGCCGAACGACGTGCTGCTTTCCGGGCACAAGCTTGCCGGCATCCTGCTCGAGACCGGAGCCGGCCCGCGCCATGCGCCGGTGGCGCTGGTGATCGGCATTGGCGTCAATCTCGCGGCGAGCCCCGATGCCGCGGCGCTCGAGGCCGGGGCGGTGCCGCCGATCAGTCTGGCGGAAGCGACGGGGATTTCCGTCCCGCCGGCAGAGTTTCTCGATCTTCTCGCGCCGCGGTTCGAGCACTGGGAAGCGCGGCTGCGCCGGGAGGGCTTCGGGCCGATCCGTGCGGCCTGGCTCGCGCGGGCGGCGCGGATCGGCGAGGAGGTGACGGCGCGGCTGCCGGGGCGCGAGATCCGCGGCATCTTCCGCAGCCTCGACGAGAGCGGCGCGATCCTGCTCGATACGGCATCCGGGCGCGTCGCGCTCCCGGCGGCGGAGATCTTCTTCACGCCGCAGATCCTGTCCGGGGAGACCCACCATGCTGCTCGCGATTGACGTCGGCAACACCAACACCGTCTTTGCGATCCATGACGGGCGCGAGATCATCGCCGAGTGGCGCTGCGCCACGGAGCATCAGCGGACGGCGGACGAGTATTTCGTCTGGCTCCAGCAGCTGCGGGAATTTCACGGCATCACCGGCGAGATCCTCTCGGTCGTGATCTCCTCCGTGGTGCCGCGGGTGGTGTTCAATCTGCGGGTGCTCTCGGACCGGTATTACCGCTGCCGCCCGCTGGTCGTCGGCAAGCCCGACGTCCGGCTCGGGGTGCCGGTGCGGGTGGATCCGACGACGACGGTGGGGGCGGACCGGCTGGTCAACACGGTCGGGGCGCATGATCGCTATGGTGGCAATCTCATCGTGGTGGATTTCGGCACCGCCACGACATTCGATGTTGTCGGTGCGGATGGCGCCTATGAGGGCGGGGTGATCTCGCCGGGCGTCAACCTCTCGCTCAAGGCGCTGCATGACGCCGCCGCCGCCCTTCCGCATATCGATGTGACGAAACCCGCGCAGGTTGTCGGCACGAATACGCTTGCCTGCATGCAGTCGGGTGTGTTCTGGGGATATGTGGGTCTGATCGAGGGCATCTGTGCCCGGATCCGGGAAGAACGCGGCATCCCGATGACCGTCATCGGAACCGGCGGCCTGTCGACCCTTTTCGCCCAGGGTACGGATGTCCTGGAGATCATCGATACAAAACTGACGATCCACGGCCTCGTGTTGATCGACCGACTGAACAGAGAGTGAGACCGCCCCGTATGCCCGAAAAGAAGAACCGGCTCATCTACCTCCCGCTCGGCGGGGCAGGTGAAATCGGCATGAACATGTATGTCTACGGCTACGGTCCCGAAGGGCAGGAGCGGCTGATCCTTGTCGATGTCGGCGTGACCTTCGGCGACATGGAAAGCTCGCCGGGCATCGATCTCATCATGGCGGACCCCTCCTGGGTGCAGGCCCGCGCCGACCGGCTCGAGGGGATCTTCATCACCCATGGCCATGAGGATCATGTGGGTGCGCTCGGCCATCTCTGGCCGCGGCTGAAGGCGCCGGTTCACGCGCGCCGCTTCACCGCCGCGCTGGCGCAGGACAAGATGGAACGCGCGGGGCTCGATGTGCTGGAGGTGCGGCAGGAGGCGCCCTGGCCACACATGGTGCAGGCCGGGCCGTTCCGCGTCGGCTTCGTGCCGGTGTCGCATTCGATCCCGGAATCCTCGAGCCTGCTGATCGAGACGCCGGCGGGGCGCATCCTGCACACGGGCGATTTCAAGGTCGATGCCGATCCGGTGGTGGGCGAGCCCTTCTCGCCGGAGACCTTCCGCGCGATCGGGGACCAGGGGGTTCGCGCGCTGATCTGCGATTCGACCAATGTCTTCAACACGCATCCGGGGCGTTCGGAATCGCTTCTGGCGCAGCCGATCCGTGATCTGATCGCCTCGGCGGAGGGCATGGTGGTCGCGACGACCTTTGCCTCGAACGTCGCACGGCTCAAGACGCTGGCGGAGGCCGGGCGCGCGGCGGGCCGGCAGGTCGTCGTGGTCGGGCGCGCCATGTCGACGATGCTGCGCAATGCGCAGGTCACCGAGATTCTCGAGAGCTTCCCGCCGCTCCTCGATCCGATCGACGCGGCCGACCGGCCGCGGAGCGAGCTTCTGGTGCTGGCAACCGGCAGCCAGGGCGAGCGGCGCGCGGCGACGGCGCAGCTCGCGAACGGCCGCTACATGGGAATGGAGCTCAAGGCCGGGGACATGTTCCTGTTCTCGTCGAAGACGATTCCCGGCAACGAGGTCGCGGTGGCGCGGATTCTCAACCAGCTCAGCGAAAAGGGCGTGAAGGTGGTGGACGAGAGCGGCGGGCTCTATCACGTCTCCGGCCATCCCAACCGACCCGATCTCGAAACGATGCACGATCTCGTCCGGCCCGACGTGCTGGTGCCGATGCATGGCGAGCACCGTCATCTCTCGACCCATGCCGAGCTTGGCGAGAGCCGGGGGCTGAAGGCCATCGTGGCGCCGAACGGGACGATGCTGGATCTGGCGGCGGAAACGCCGATGGTTGTCGAGCATGTCGAGACCGGGCGGGTCTATCTTGACGGCACGCAGCTCATCGGGGCGCTCGACGGCGTGGTGCGCGAGCGCCTGCGGATGGCGATGCGCGGCGCGGTGGTCGTGAGCATCATCATCGACGAAAGCGGGCGGCCGCTCGGCGGCGTCTGGGTCGAGGGCATGGGGCTGCCGGATGATCCCAAGCTGCGGGACGGGCTCGAAGGAACGCTGGAGGCCGAGATCGAGGCGGTGCTTTCGCGCGCGAACCGTTCGGTGATCGGGGACGACGATGCGCTCGAGGAGCTGGTGCAGCGCACCTGCTCGCGTCTCTGCAATACCACGATCGGCAAGAAGCCGGTCTGCCGGGTGATGATCAGCCGTCTCGAAGCCTGAGACGGCGGCCCTTCAGGGGCGGGACGACCCTTGATGTTTCAAAGAAAAAACGGTCCGGACTGAAACAGTCCGGACCGTTTTTCCTGATTCCCTGAATGGATCAGGCCGCGGCGGAGGGAGATGCGTCCGCGGATTCGGCTTCCGTGGCCGGAGCCGGCTCCGTGGCAACCTTCTTGCGGCGCGATTGCGTGCTGCGGCGGGGCTTGCGGGCCGCCGGTTTCTTCTCTTCGGCGGCAGTTTCCACCACGGCTTCTTCCGGCGCTTCGGCCGTTGCGACCTCGTCGGCCTCGGCCGGGGCGCCGCGGAAATCGCGAAGCAGGAAGGCGGGGACATGATCGCCCATGCCGACGATCCGGCCCCCGGAGTCGCGGCCACCATCGCGGCCCCTCGAGCGGCCTTCGCCGCGGGGGGCGCGCTGCTGCTGCGGCGCCGGTGTGGCGGCGGCGGCCGGAGCCGCGGCGGTGCTGCTTTCGCCTTCGGAGCGGCGGCGGCTGCGCGATGCGGAGCGGCGCTCCCGGACAGGGGCCTCCGTATCCTGCGCGTCCGCGGCCTCGGCCCGGGCAGAGCCCGCAAGCGGGCTTTCGGTGCGCGGGATGGTCTTTTTCACCAGCTCCTCGATCTTCGCGAGGTATTTTTCCTCATGCGGCAGGCAGAGGGTGATGGACTTGCCGGCGCGGCCGGCGCGGCCCGTCCGGCCGATGCGGTGGACATAGTCTTCCGAATGGATCGGCACGTCGTAGTTGAAGACGTGGCTCACATTCGGGATGTCGAGGCCGCGTGCGGCAACGTCGGAGGCGATGAGGAGCTTGAGGCCGCCATCGCGGAAGCTGCCGAGGATCTGCATCCGGAGCTTCTGGTCTAGGTCGCCGTGCAGGGCGGAGGCGTCGAAGCCGTGCCGCTTGAGCGATTTCGCGACGATATCAACGTCGCGCTTGCGGTTGCAGAAGATGATGCCGTTGGTCAGCGCATCGCCCTCGGCGGAGATGAGGCGGCGAAGCACGTCGCGCTTCTCGCTGTCGGCGCGATCCTTGCGGGACGGCTTGTGTTCGCAGACCGACTGCTCGATCGTCTCGGAGGTGGTTGCCTGGCGGGCCACCTCGACGCGGACCGGATTGTGGAGAAACTCCTCGGTGATCCGGGTGATCTCCGGGGCCATGGTGGCCGAGAAGAAGAGCGTCTGGCGGGTGAAGGGCACCAACTTGAAGATGCGCTCGATGTCGGGGATGAAGCCCATGTCGAGCATGCGGTCGGCTTCATCGACGACCATGATCTGCACGCCGGTGAGCATGAGCTTGCCCCGCTCGAAATGGTCGAGCAGGCGGCCGGGCGTCGCGATCAGCACATCGACGCCGCGGTCGATCAGCCGGTCCTGATCCTTGAAGGAGACGCCACCGATCAGCAGGGCCATGGAGAGCTTGAGGTGGGCCGAGTATTTCTCGAAATTCTCGGCAACCTGGGCCGCGAGCTCGCGCGTCGGGGCGAGGACGAGGCTCCGCGGCATCCGGGCCCGGGCGCGCCCCTGCGAGAGGGAGCAGAGCATGGGCAGAACGAACGAGGCCGTCTTGCCGGTGCCGGTCTGGGCGATGCCGAGCACGTCGCGCCCTTCGAGGGCATGCGGAATGGCCTGGGCCTGAATCGGCGTGGGGATGGTGTAACCGGATTCGGTTACGGCCTGAAGAACTCGAGGATCGAGCGAAAGGTCTTCGAAACTTGTCATCAAGACTCGCGTGTTTGAGATTGCGGTCGATACGGCCGCAGATCACCACGCGGCCCGGCCTCCGTATTGAGGCCCTACATTGATATGAGCCCAATATCGCACTTGCGGAAAAAAGTCAATCCTCGCCCGGAGAACGCCCATGCGACGCTATTTCCGGGAGGAAATAATGGATCCGAAGCGGCCCCGATTCCGTTGTATCCGGAGTGACCAGCACGAGCTTTGCCGAGACGGGATCGGCGCGCCAGGCAAATTTCCGTGCGTGACAAGGAGACCCATGGTGGACAGTTCAGTTTCGGTGACGGCTTCTGCGGCACAGGCGGCCGTGACGCCACGCCGGGAGGACGATATCTGCGTGATCCTCAACACGCGATCCGGCAAGAAGCGCCAGGAAGTCGCGCGGGAGCTCGAACGGCTTTTCGCCGCGCATTCCGGGCGGGTCGACATCCGGTCGCTCAACTCGGGCCGCGAGGTGGATGGGGCGGCGCGCGCGGCGGTGGAGGAAGGCTTCGGCACCATCGTTGCCGCCGGCGGCGATGGCACGATCTGCGGCATCGCGGCGCGCGTTGCCGGGTCGGACAGCCGGTTCGGGGTCCTGCCGCTCGGCACGTTCAACTATTTCGCCCGCTCGCTCGATCTGCCCGAAGAGCTCGAGGCGGCCGTCGATGTCGTGCGGCGGGGGGACGAACGCGGGATGGGGCTCGGCGAGGTGAATGGCGCCGCCTTCCTCAACAATGCCAGCATCGGCGCCTATGCGATGATCCTGCAGCGACGCGAGCGGATCTATCAGCGCTGGGGCCGGAGCCGGATTGCCGCCTACTGGTCGGTGGTGACGACCCTGCTGCGGCTGCGCTCGTCGCAGCGGATGCAGGTGAGCGTGGACGGCGAGACCCGGACGCTGCGCTCGCCGCTCATCTTCATTGCGGCCAATGCCTTCCAGCTCGAGGTCTTCAACCTGCCCGGTGGGGATTGCGTCGAGGAGGGCAAGTTCGCGCTCTTCGTTGCTCCGGACCGGACCGGACCGGCGCTGCTTGCCTATGCCTTCCGGCTGGCCTTCCGCGGCATGCAGGAGGGACGGGATTTCACCCTGCTCCGCGGGCAGGAGATCGTGATCGACACCGCCCGCAAGCGGATGCTCGTTGCGCGCGATGGCGAGAAGGCGCGGATGACGGGGCCCTTCACCTTCCGGTATCACCGCGACGCGTTGCGCGTGATCGTGCCGCGGGCCACCGGTGAGGGCGAGGGCGAGGGCGAGGCGGAATGAGGCGGATCATTCATCTTTCCGACCTGCATTTCGGGCGGACCCGGCCGGAGCTTCTCGAGCCGCTGCTCGCAGTGATCCGCGATCTCGAGCCGGATCTCGTCGCGCTGTCGGGCGATCTGACCCAGCGGGCGCGGCGCAGCCAGTTCGGTGCGGCGCGCGCGTTCCTCGACCGGCTCGATCTGCACTGGCTGGCCGTGCCGGGAAATCATGACGTGCCGCTCTATAATGTGCCGCTGCGGCTGACCGATCCGTTCTCGGGCTACCGCCGCCGGATCTCGCGCGATCTCGAACCGGTCTATGTGGATGAGGAGATCGCCGTCGTCGGGCTCAACACGGTCGATCCGTTGGCCTGGCAGCGGGGCAGGGTGACGCCGGGCGACATTGCCCGCGCCGCGGAGCGGGCGGGACGGGCGCCGGTGAAGATCCTCATGGCGCACCATCCGTTCAAGCATGTGCCGGACGAGCCGAAGGCCCTGATGAAGGGGGCGCCGGAGGGGCTCGAGGCGCTCGCGCGCACCGGGTTCGATGTGGTGCTTGCCGGGCATCTGCATGCCTGGCGGGTCGAGCCGGTGACAGCCCGGCTCGAGGACGCACGCACGCTTCAGGTGCAGGCGGGCACCGGGCTTTCGACCCGGTTGCGCGGGGAAGAGAACGATTTCAATCTCCTGACGATCGATGGCGAGACCCTCACCGTGTTGCGCTATGCAACAGAGGAAGGCGCGGAGGGATTCGAGCCCGTCGCCAGCCGGTGCTTCGAACGCGCGGGGGAGCGCTGGAAGATCTGTGACGGCGCGCAAAAATAGGGAAAACTTCATCCAGTTTTTACGCAGCTTGGATCGGATGCCTGGAGAATGGCTTCCGAAGCAGGCGGATTTTCCAAGGGGCGCGGGCGCGGCTGGAACCCGCGTTCAGCCTGTTCGCGGCGGCAGGGTTTTCGTGTGCGCCGCAGCGGTGTATAGGCGGTGCCATTCGAGGAGAGTATCGAGATGAATCAGGAAGTATCGAAGGCGCTGCGTGGTGTTGCCCTGTTGAAGGTGCGCAACATTCATCACTGGACTGACCGGACCTTCTCGTTCAACTGCGAGCGGCCGCAGAGTTTCCGCTTCCGCTCCGGCGAATTCGCCATGATCGGCCTGATCGTGGACGGCAAACCGCTTCTGCGCGCGTATTCGATTGCCTCGCCCTCCTGGGACGAAGATCTGGAATTCTATTCCATCAAGGTCGACGACGGCCCGCTGACCTCGCGGCTGCAGCACCTCAAGGAAGGCGACGAGATCGTGATGCGGCCGAAGCCCGTCGGCACGCTTGTCCATGACGCGCTGCTGCCCGGCAAGCGGCTCTTCCTCTTCTCGACCGGCACCGGCATCGCGCCGTTTGCCAGCGTCATCCGCGACCCGGAGACCTACGAGAAATTCGATCACGTCATCCTCACGCAGACCTGCCGCGAGGCGCATGAGCTCGACTACGGCAAGCATCTCTGCGAGTCGATCGTGACGCACGAGCTGCTGAGCGAGATCGTCGGCGACAAGCTCACGCATATCGGCACGACGACGCGCGAGGAGACGCCCTTCATGGGCCGGATGACGGACTGGATCCGCGATGGCCGTCTGGCCGCGGCCGTGGGCGGTCAGCTCGATCCGGCGACGGACCGGGTGATGATCTGCGGCTCGATGGCGATGCTGCAGGATCACAAGGCGATCTGCGAGGAGATGGGCTTCATCGAGGGGTCGAATTCCGAGCCGGGCCAGTTCGTGATCGAGAAGGCCTTCGTGGACTGAAGCATGCGGGCTCCCGCAACGGATGTGGCGCCGGCCGAGTGGCCGGCGTCTTGCGTTTCGGATCGGGTTTCAGGGGGCTGTCGGCCCCTCCGCGAGCGCGAGCAGGCCCGCGACATCGAGGTGGTCTTCCATGTGGCGGGCGAGGGCGTCGAGCGTTTCCTCGACCACGGCGCCATGGCTGATGGCCGAGCCGCCCCCGCCCATCTCCCGCAGGAAGGCCGCGCGGAAGGCATCCGAGCCGAAAAGCCCGTGCACATAGGTGCCGCGAATCCGGCCGGATGACGATTGCGCGCCATCGGCATGCCCCGCGATCTCGAGAAGCGGCCGGGCGCAATCGGGCCCGGTGGTGCGGCCGATATGGATCTCGTAGCCCGTGACGGGAAGCCCGGAGGCGAGGTGGCGGCCGCGCACCTCGACGAGGCGTTTCTCCGCCGTCATCTCGGTCCGGATGTCGAGGAGGCCAAGGCCCGCATCGGAGCCGGGAGGCCCCTCGATGCCGTGCGGGTCCGCGATGTCGTGGCCGAGCATCTGGTAGCCGCCACAGATCCCGAGAACCCGGCCGCCGCGCCGGACATGGGCCTGCAGGTCGATGTCCCAGCCCTGCGCCCGCAGGAAGGCGAGATCGCCCCGGGTCGATTTCGTGCCGGGAAGGATGACGAGATCGGCATCCCCCGGGAGCGGCTGGCCCGACGGGATCATGGCGAGCGACACCTCGGGTTCGAGCTTCAGCGGATCGAGGTCATCGAAATTCGCGATGCGCGAGAGCATCGGGCAGACGATGCGGATCCGGCCGTCCCGCCGGCCGCTGGTGATG
>NZ_CP171225.1:0-1157500 GCF_043226085.1 Amaricoccus sp. B4 | reverse complement strand
CGGGCTCTGGCTGTCTTCGAGAGAAGGGCCGTTGCCTGCATGCCGATGGACGCGAGTTCATCGGGTCAAGAGACTTCCGTCCAGGAGACCAAGGGGCAGGTTGAGGTTTGAACCACCTCGCACAAAAGGGCCTGTCTTCTTCTGGATCGGATCAAGCGCGAGAAGGGCGTTTGGTGGATGCCTTGGCAGCAAGAGGCGATGAAGGACGTGGCACTCTGCGATAAGCCCGGGGGAGGCGAGAGCACCCTTTGATCCCGGGATCTCCGAATGGGGCAACCCACCTGACACTTCATTATTGTCTGGATCTTCCAGTCGATAGTGCGGTGAACCAGGTACTTTTGACCTGAATATATAGGGTTAAAAGAGCGAACGCGGGGAACTGAAACATCTCAGTACCCGTAGGAAAGGAAATCAACAGATACTCCCCTAGTAGCGGCGAGCGAACGGGGACCAGCCGAGCCGTGAATGTGAGCAGAACCAGTTGGGAAGCTGGGCGATATGGGTGACAGCCCCGTATGCGAAGCATGATCGGACGTATTAAGTAGGGCGGGACACGTGAAATCCTGTTCGAAGATGGGGGGACCACCCTCCAAGGCTAAGTACTCCTTGCTGACCGATAGTGAACCAGTACCGTGAGGGAAAGGTGAAAAGCACCCCGACAAGGGGAGTGAAACAGTTCCTGAAACCGGACGCCTACAAACAGTCGGAGCCTCCTTGAGGGGTGACGGCGTACCTTTTGTATAATGGGTCAACGACTTGGTCTCACGAGCAAGCTTAAGCCGCTAGGCGTAGGCGCAGCGAAAGCGAGTCTTAATAGGGCGCATGAGTTCGTGGGATCAGACCCGAAACCGAGTGATCTAGGCATGACCAGGATGAAGGTGCGGTAACACGCACTGGAGGTCCGAACCCACACCTGTTGAAAAAGGTCGGGATGAGTTGTGCCTAGGGGTGAAAGGCCAATCAAACTCGGAGATAGCTGGTTCTCCGCGAAATCTATTTAGGTAGAGCGTCAGATGAATACCTTCGGGGGTAGAGCACTGGATGGGTAATGGGGACCCACAGTCTTACTGATCCTAACCAAACTCCGAATACCGAAGAGTACTATCTGGCAGACACACGGCGGGTGCTAACGTCCGTCGTGGAGAGGGAAACAACCCTGACCTGCAGCTAAGGCCCCCAATTCGTGGCTAAGTGGGAAAGCATGTGGGACTTCCAAAACAACCAGGAGGTTGGCTTAGAAGCAGCCATCCTTTAAAGATAGCGTAACAGCTCACTGGTCTAAACAAGAGGTCCTGCGGCGAAGATGTAACGGGGCTCAAGCCACGAGCCGAAGCTCAGGGTGTGCACTTTGTGCACGCGGTAGCGGAGCGTTCTGTCTATAAACCCTATGTCTCTTCATGGTCCTGCAAGGGATCATGCGAAGACAGAGGGTTTGCGATGAAGCCGGCGCGTAAGCGATCCGGTGGAGCATTCAGAAGCGAGAATGTTGACATGAGTAGCGACAAAGAGTGTGAGAGACACTCTCGCCGAAAGTCCAAGGGTTCCTGCTTAAAGCTAATCTGAGCAGGGTGAGCCGACCCCTAAGGCGAGGCCGAAAGGCGTAGTCGATGGGAATCTGGTTAATATTCCAGAGCCAGGAGGAAGTGACGGATCGCGGCTGTTGTCTGATCTTATCGGATTGATCAGGCCTCGAAGTGGTTCCAGGAAATAGCCCTCCATAAGATCGTACCCGAAACCGACACAGGTGGACTGGTAGAGCATACCAAGGCGCTTGAGAGAACTGCATTGAAGGAACTCGGCAAAATGCCTCCGTAACTTCGGAAGAAGGAGGCCCCGTTGGCGCGCAAGCGTTGGCGGGGGGCACAGACCAGGGGGTGGCGACTGTTTACTAAAAACACAGGACTCTGCGAAGCCGCAAGGCGACGTATAGGGTCTGACGCCTGCCCGGTGCCGGAAGGTTAAAAGGAGATGTGCAAGCATTGAATTGAAGCCCCGGTAAACGGCGGCCGTAACTATAACGGTCCTAAGGTAGCGAAATTCCTTGTCGGGTAAGTTCCGACCTGCACGAATGGCGTAACGACTTCCCCGCTGTCTCCAATGCAGACTCAGCGAAATTGAATTCCCCGTGAAGATGCGGGGTTCCCGCGGTCAGACGGAAAGACCCCGTGCACCTTTACTACAGCTTCACACTGGCATCAGGCGCGCAATGTGCAGGATAGGTGGTAGGCTTCGAAGCGGGGACGCCAGTTCCCGTGGAGCCACCCTTGAGATACCACCCTTTGTTCGCTTGATGTCTAACCGCGGACCGTTATCCGGTTCCGGGACCCTGTGTGGCGGGTAGTTTGACTGGGGCGGTCGCCTCCCAAATAGTAACGGAGGCGCGCGATGGTGGGCTCAGAGCGGTCGGAAATCGCTCGTCGAGTGCAATGGCATAAGCCCGCCTGACTGCGAGACTGACAAGTCGAGCAGAGACGAAAGTCGGCCATAGTGATCCGGTGGTCCCGAGTGGAAGGGCCATCGCTCAACGGATAAAAGGTACGCCGGGGATAACAGGCTGATACTGCCCAAGAGTCCATATCGACGGCAGTGTTTGGCACCTCGATGTCGGCTCATCACATCCTGGGGCTGGAGAAGGTCCCAAGGGTACGGCTGTTCGCCGTTTAAAGTGGTACGTGAGCTGGGTTTAGAACGTCGTGAGACAGTTCGGTCCCTATCTGCCGTGGGTGTAGGAGACTTGAGAGGAGTTGCCCCTAGTACGAGAGGACCGGGGTGAACGCACCACTGGTGGACCTGTTGTCGTGCCAACGGCAGTGCAGGGTAGCTATGTGCGGACAGGATAACCGCTGAAGGCATCTAAGCGGGAAGCCCCCCTCAAAACCAGGTCTCCCTTGAGGGCCGTGGTAGACCACCACGTCGATAGGTCGGAGGTGTAAGTGCAGCAATGCACTCAGCTGACCGATACTAATCGCCCGACAGGCTTGATCCGATCCAGTGGAAGAGAGGCACGTGCCCCTTCCCGGACAGGAAGCCCTTGACCCGGAATACGACAGGAAAGACAGTCTCGTCTCACCGAAACGCAAGCCCGAAAGACTTGCGCATACGGTGCGTTTTACTGGCTTGGTGGCAACAGCTGCGAGCGAAACACCCGATCCCATCCCGAACTCGGCCGTTAAGCGCCACGGCGCCGATGGTACTGCGTCCCAAGACGTGGGAGAGTAGGTCACCGCCAGGCCTGTAAAACGCACCTTTCTCTCTCTTCACCATGCCCTGCCGCGGGGTGGAGCAGCCCGGTAGCTCGTCAGGCTCATAACCTGAAGGCCGCAGGTTCAAATCCTGCCCCCGCAACCAAAATACCCGCGTTTCCAAACGCTTACGCGCCGCCCTCCGGGGCGGCGTTCGCGTTTCCGCCACCCGTGGAAGCACTGTGGAAGCAAGAGGGACCGAAGTCCTTCATATCGCTTCGTAAAGCATGCTGCTGTGATGATCGGGTGCTTCCTGCCCACTTTCGTTTGCCAAGCAGTCCATGACCAGCTGACGAAGTGCATCCCTATGGTCTCGCTGTTGGCCGGCGAGGTCTTGAGTGGCGACGATAAGTGTCTCGTCCGCCCCCCTTGCCGCGATCGAGTACTGCCGGCGGATCGGATCTGGCGGCAGCTCTCCATGATGGGGGTACAGCAGTACGACGTTCGGGCAGTCGTAGAGCCTGCCATATGCCATCAGCTGGTACACGTCCGTCTGGCTGACCCCCTGCTTTGGATCGTCGATCCGTGGCGTCATGCGCTTCCACTTCGTGTCGATGATCAGCACGATCCTCTCGCCCTGCCGGACGATGAGGTCCGGCCTTGTGCGGAAGCGGCCGGTCTCGCCCTCGTAGAGACAATTCCGATGGCCGCCTTGCGACGACACACGGAAGCCCGTGCCGGCCAGAGCACGCGACAGGGTCCGTTCGATGTATGCTTCGAACAAGACGTTCATCTCGAAGAGTAGCGCGTGACCGTCTATGGTCCCCGCGCTCGTCTGCTGGTGCCGGTCCGATAGAAAGAGGCGCGAGAGAGACAGGAGATCCCGCCAACGACGATTGGTGCGGTCCAGGACGATCCGGTCCCAGCGGAGGGCGTTCGGACGGACGTCGGCTACGTCGGCGTACACGAAGCTTAGTTCGCGCAGCGCGCGCTGGTTATCCGGTGCACCGGAAAAGCGCGACAGCTTGCTGACTGCCGCCCGCATCACCTGGTTCAGCGCTATGTCCGGCGACAGAGCATCGAAACGGCACGCCAGCTTTTGTGGTGAGACCGCGAGCGTCGAGAACTGCCGTGTAACGTCCAGGCGTCCTCGAAGCGCAGGCAGGTCATCTTCGTGTTCGAGGTAGTGGCGTGGCATCCCCTGCCGAACCGCGTCGGTCAGCTTCGCACAGAACAGACGGATCAGAAGTTCGAGCACGGTCTCGCGCTGCCAGCCGAGCTGCGTCATTGCGCCCGCTTCAATTGGCAGATCGTAGGCTACCGCAAGCATGTGGATGAGGCGCTGCCTGAGTACGGCATCCGTCACCCCGCTCTCGCCGCCCCCCTCGATCTTTGGGAGAATCTCCAGTTGGCAGCCGGGGGTAGCTATGACGCCGACGACGCCACGTGCGCGGAGCCCCTTTCGCCCGTGTTCCAGAACACCCTCACCCCCGCGCCCGGAGAAGGTCGATGCCCTCGCAACCGCGGCAAGCCGGTCTGCTTGCGTCTCCGCGATCTCGGTGTCGCCGGGCCCGTAGGCGATGCGCTCCCACTCGCGGATCGTGCGGCGGATCATTTCCCGACCAACTTGGTGTAGTCGAAGCCCTCATCTACGGATCGAACCTGCCAGCGAAACCGGGCGACAGAATCGCCGTCCTCGAGGCCCGGAGGCGGTTTCAGGATCGCACGCTTGAGAAAGCCACCGGTGATCGAACCCTCACCCGGTTCCAGGTCGCCGAGCACCGCTGCGATCTTTGCCCAGTCTTCGAAGAAGTATTCCGCGAGGAGCGGGATGACCTTGTGGCGCATGACCTCGTCGACATCTGCTCGCGAACTGCACGCAGTGAAGTAGGCGTGTCCGATCTGGTGTTCGCGGTCGTAGAGATACTCAATCCGCTCATTGATCGTGGCGAGAAGTCGCGGCAGATCGACCCCGCATTTCTGAGCGGCATCTGCGAGGCGGGATACATCCGGCATCATCTCCCGGAAAATGAAGCGACGCCTGAGCGCGGTGTCGAGAAGCGCAATGGATCGGTCCGCGGTGTTCATGGTCCCGATTACATGAAGGTTTGCCGGCACGCCGAATAGCCGCTTCGAATAGGCCAGCGTAAGCCGGATTTCGTTTTCAGCACGAAGCCTCTTGTCGGGCTCGAGGAGCGTAATGAGCTCACCGAAGACTTTGGAGATGTTCGCCCGGTTGATCTCGTCGATGATGAGGACATGGGGCCTAGCGCCTTCCGCAGGGATCGACCTGTCCACGCCGAAAACGACTTGCTCCAAGCCGTCCCATTCGACCAGAGCGCCGTTCAATTTGTAGACGGTATGTTGCCGGAAACCATTCGGATAAAATCTCGCACGCTCCGTTCCTTGGTCATCGCGCCAAAGCCATTCGACTCTCCGGCGGTGGGGATGGTGTTCAGCATCAGCCTCGAAGAAGTAGTCGCTCGCGATCGTGCCGAAGGCACGCATTCTGTCACGACCATCAGAAACTACGACATAGTCACCCACCTGCATATCGGACCGAAATGAGAAGGTGCAGACGAGCTCGCCAGCATGGCCGCTGATCTCCTTGCCGGTCCGGCGTTCCAGCTCGGTCTTGATTTCAGCCCAGTCTTCAAATCGCTCATCCGACCAATCGATCTTCCCACTCCAGCCGTGGCGGATTTCGTTTGCATCAAGAGCGCGCTTGATTTGCTCCTCTTCCTGGAAGCGTCTTCCGAGGGCAACTTTGAAGATTGGACGCGTTCGATCGAGCCGGCGATCGCCCGAACCCTCGCCGGGATCCAATCGAGCCCGTTCGCAGATCCGCTTGAAGATGCCATCCTCGATCTTGAGGCGAAAACCCACTGCATCCAGTTCGTCCGCGTCAAGCTCCTGACCCTCTACTCCCTGTGTGTCGGGACGCAGTCCCTCGACGAACTCCTCGTAGCTCATCGACTGGTGGAAGGTGACGAATTCTACGCGCCCGTCCGCCAACAGCCTTTGGTACACTGCCATGAGCTCGGCCCGATCCGCCGGGACGGGCTCGCCACACAGCCGCACCGCCTCGGCCGCGGTATTAAAGGTTTTGCCGGTGCCGGGCGGCCCGTAGAGAATGAGGTTCATGGGGGCGAATCCCTTCTGGATCTTGGCGTCAGTCGCGCGATCGTCGTCAGCGCTGCTCGTTCCATTCACGCCGCCACGTGGGGGAACACCGATTGCCTGAGCAATCTCCGGAGAGAGCTCGTAGCGAACAAGCTTGTCGCCTCCGTAGGTCAGGTAATTGACGGGTCCACCGGCGATCGCCTTGACCCGTGACGCGAGGCCGTCGACGAGCATCGCCCGTGCGACATCGACGATGTTTTCGGCCTCAATAGCCTCATCCGCTTTGTTCCCGGCGCCTCGCGGCTTGATCCGAAATGCCGATACGCCGCTGCTGCGGTTGTAGTTCCTGACCGGCTGAAACGGGGCACCCGTCGCATCGAAAAGGACGAAGGGGCGGCTGTCATTGGACTGAACAGTTTCATCAAGCTTGAAGCGGAACACCGTGGCTGAGCTTTGGTCGGCCCCGATCCGTTCAGGCTCTGGGATCTGCGCCATGTCCTGGAACATACGTCCGGCCAGAGCTTGGCAGATATTCGGCCAGGCCTCTTTGAGCCCAAGTGCTTCGTTCACGTCGCGGACGAGCACGTCGACTTGGTCGTGACCTTCCTCACGCGAGGGCTCGATGTAGTGCTCGAGTACGTATTGCCGTATCCGATCAGCGTCCTTGGCTGCTCCCGGAGGGTCACCCGCCAGGAACCGCCCGTACTGCCCCAACCAGCTACCCCAATTTGAGAGCCTGTTGTGCGGATTGTCGGAGTCCGGCATCAAGATCCGATAGTCCTGACCGCCGGTCCGGGCATCCTCCCGAATTTTGCGCAGACGCTCGCGCAGCGCCTCGAACCTGTCGGCTTCCCATGCCTCGTCGAGATCCCGGTGCGGCATTCCAAGCGCCGAAAGGTTCCGCTCAATGGTTCGGATCGCGTAAGCCCGCGAATTGCGGCCCGCTTCTGTCTGAGCTCCGCCTTGTTCAAGCCATGTCTTAAATTCGTGCTCTTTTGTCATTCACAGATCGCAATATCTTGGATTTCACGGAACCGATGCCGGATTAGGCAACTGAGGTTTTAGGGAGATATGAACATTGATCTCAGGATCCGCGACTAGACTGAAATTGGTCACACGAGTCCCAAGGTTCTTCATCATCGATCTCTCTGACATCGACGGCGTCGTCGAACTGCAGGATAGTTAAGGACAGATCGAGGAACTCGGATACCATGGCCAACTCTCGCACGGGCTCGGATCCTCGGCTGAATCTCCATACTCCTGCCGGCTGCGAAACGGGACTGCTCGAAACGAACCCCCTTTCGTCGGCGCCGATGGTAGCCAGCGCGTTGTCAGGAATCGGCATCCCCGATCGAACGAAAATCCCAGTCTTGAGGGCGGCTCTGCTCGCACGACCCCAGTTCGCGTAGCCGTCGCGCGCGACGACCATGGCTGCCCGTTTGTCCGTGAAGTCGATCCACTTCCGACAGGCGGCCGTGAGCGAGACGCCGTAGCGGTCTGTGACGTGATTCAGGAGGTCGACGGTCATCTCCTCGCCGTCCACCTGTTCGCGGTAGTCATCGAGCGGCATCAGAAGGAAGGATGCGAACGTGTCGGCCTCCTCCTCGCGCTGCCTTTCTGCATCCTGCCATGCGCTGGGTCGCAGCGGCTTACATTGGAAGTCGCAATCGCGCTCGAGGGTGCCGCTCACATAGTCCTCGCCGGTCAGGGGCGGCCGATGCAGCTGATAGTGGCCGAATTCATGGGCGATGGTGAACCGAACACGGCCGCGATAGCGCGGGTCGTCGTTGTAAACGATGTGCCATTCCGGGCGCCTTCGATGCGGCCGGAGCATCCCCTCGAAGCCCGGTAGCTCCCCACCGACGATCTTGCCGATTGGGTCCTCGTTGTTCCGCGACACCTCGCGGGCAAGAGCTTCGACGTCGACAGGAAAACGGTCCTCTCCGAGAGCCAGGCGAAGGAGGTTTGAGAGCCGATTAGCCTCCTCCTGCGGAGATTTGCGCATTCCGTCCGTCATCAGTCGTCGTCCAGTATATCCAGCATCTTGCGCAGGCGCTCTTTCACTGGAGCGTCGAGCTTTTTGTATTTTCGGAAGAAGGCAACGTCTTCAGCATTCTCCTCCTCCTGTTCTCCATCGCCAACCAGCAGGAACTCGACGGTGGTGCCGAGCGCGGTAGCGATCAGGGCCAGTTTTTCGGCCGAGGGTCGCGCGACCTCCTTGTTCTCTATCTCCCACATGTAGCTCTTGCTGGATCCGACCCGCTCGGCGAGTCCCTCCAGGGTGAGGCCGCGCTTTCGTCGCAGCTCGCGAACGCGCTCCCCCAGCGGTGTTGGCACGGTGAACTCCTCTCCATCGGTGGTTCGTTTTTGCAATACATCTAGTCCTTGACACGCCATACGCGCAATCCCTATCTTCCGCGCAGGTTCGTTAGTCCGAACTTTGATTCACGCGGAAACCAGACAAGGAGGCCAGAATGGCTGAAGGCAAGAAACCGGGCACGCATCACGTCGTGCCGAACGCGGATGGTGGATGGGATGTCCGTCGTGGCGGAGCGTCGCGTTCCAGCGGGCACTTCGACACCAAGCAGGAGGCGGTTCAGCGCGCGCGCGAAATCAGCCGCAATGCCGAGACCGAGCTGAAGATCCACAACCGTGATGGGCGGATCGCGCAGTCGGACTCGCACGGCAACGATCCCCGCAACATCAAGGGCTGAGGAGGTGTAGGGCATGGCGTCGGTGACGAACTTCATCCGCAACACCCCTCCTGCCTGGTTGCGGGACTATTTCACAAAGACCGGGATCGTGTTGCCGACGCCGGTGGATTGGGACGCGTCCGAACCGGAGGTCGTGAAGCCCTTGCTTCAGGCCGTCGACGAAATGGACGACGAAGCTCGGGGCCGCATCATCAACGATGGCGAGCGTGTCAGCGCAATGGCCGACGATGCCGGCCAGACGGCGCTCTATAGCGTCATCGACGATCGGGAAGTTCTCGACGAACTCGAGAATGGCCACGCCCGGTCGCTGTGGCTTTTCCTCCACGACCGTGACCGGTTCCGGCATGCCGAGGAGGTTCGCTTCACCGATGAGCGCCGTCGCGGGCGGAGCTGGGATGGCTTCATCTGCGATGCGAACCTGAACGTCTGTCGCGACGCGCATGCTCTGGATGCATTCAAGGCGGCGCTTCGGAAGAGGTTTGCGTCGAAGAACGTCCATGTCGACATCTTTGAGCGTATTCGGCCCACCTTCGACGGCGACGACTGCGAGCTCGTGCAGATCACGGTCTACCGGGAGGGCTTGCCGGACGATCACTTCGCCTTTGATGACGATGGAGAGCTGGTGCGCCAGCCTTACCGGCCCGTCTTTGAGGCTGCCATGACCTATGAGCCCGCGACCGGGGTGATCGAGGTCGTCGCCAGCGATCGCGAAAGCCGGTCCGAGATGGCGCAGTTTCTGGCGCGGGACCTTCTCGGCGTGGAGTTCAGGGACGAGAAGGTGCCGATGCGGCACTACGATCTCGTGGTGCTCTTGGCGCCGCATTCCTTCCCGACCGATGTCGAGGACGGGATCGAGCGGGTCGAGATTCGCCAGCTGAGACTGATGCCAATCGACGCCGTCGGGGAACGCGTTACTCTGGAATGCCTCAGCAAGGCTGACCGCAACATCTGGACGATGGCGGAGGCTCGGCTTGGCCCCGGCAATCCGCTCACTGGCGGCTGGGTGGCAACGCAGGCGAAGCTGGCGATCAAGTTCCATCGGAAACCGGGGGCTCGTCGCGGCCGCACGCTGCCGCTGACGATCACCATGCCGCACGGCTGCAACCTCAAGGATCAGACCGAGGAAGAGCAGGTGATCGGGGAGAAGTACCTGCGCCGCTGGGGAATTCTGGTCGATGACCCGGTCGTTGTCGAAGATTGATGAGCGAGCCGCGAGGCTTTTCGTCAGCATCGTCGAGACAGAGGAGGCGCGGATCGCCGGCGCCGTCCTGAGCGACTATCATGCCGCCAGCGCCGTGCCTCTGATCGGCGCTGGTCTCCTGGTGCCGGATGGGCCCGTTCCGGCCGCCACATCGCTGACCGACCACGACGATGAACCTGTGCGCCTCGAATGGTTGCCCGAGCATCAAGCCTACGGTTACTTCAGTCCTGCGGCGGGATGGGTAACCGTCGAAGAGAACCGCCTCCAAGTCTATCGGATCGACTCTCTGGCCTTTCTTCAGCGGGTTGCGGCTCGGCTTGATCTACCGGTCAAGGCTCGGCCGGCTGAACGCATTTCACGCATCTTGTGGGAATTGGGCGATGTCCGATTGCCTAGTCGCGGAGGTCGGGTCCCGGTCTGGTTCGCGCGGAGGCTGACCAATCGGGATGTCTGGCGGCAGGTCGTCGCTTATCTCCGTGGCCGTCCTCCTGTGGATTTCAGGGTCGTGGTGACAACTTCGGCGATCCACGGTCTCGCCGAAGCCGAGCTGTCAAGGCACCAGATCATCGCGCTGGATGACTTGGTGGACCACAGCGCGCGGCTCATCATTGAACCCACCTACCTCGCGGCGCAGTTGAAGACCGGCGCGGCTTCCCGAGCGGCCGATCCCGTGCGTCACGCGGCAGGGTTCCGCCATGTCTGGCTGGGCGAGAGGGAGTTCAAGTTCAGCGGCGACAAGCGGCGCCAGATCGTCGAGTACCTTTTCAATGCATGGGAAGATGGCATGGAAAGCGTCAGCACTGAGGTGATGTTTGCCGACTTGGAGTTCAAGTCGTCTAGCCGGATGAGAGATATCTTCAAGGATCATGAGGATTGGCGGGACCTGATCGAGGCGACCGGCGGGTCTTGCAGGCTTCGCATCAGGGAGCTCCTGCAAGATCAAATCATTCACACTGCTTAAGTGCTGGGAGCTTGGCTGCCGCGGCAGAACCGCAGTCTGGCTGACCTCGCTGCCAGGTTTGCGCTTGATCGTGTTACTAGATGTGAGCATCCTTTTGACGAAAATGCCAGGTGCGGAAGTCGGTGACTAAGAGATGGAAACTATTCGATTACCAGACGAGCGGCCACTCTTTCTGTCCATTGACGACTTCATTGAGGCGATGGAGACGAGAGAAAGTTGCTTTCTCTGCCTTCGCGACATGGACGCAGTTGGAGCGACCCGTGAGAATGTAATTCCAAGGTGGATTCTTAAGCAATACGACTTATTCGACCAGTCTGTTACCATTGGTGATCAAACTCAATTGGCTTATCGAAGGCATACCGTGCCCTGCTGCCCCACCTGTAATGCGTTCCTTGGTCAGCAGATTGAAAAGCCTATTCGTGACAGGCTGCTTGAGTGGCCAAGGCGGCTGAAGGATGATTTTCGAGACTATGAATTCCATGAAAAGCTCTATTGCTGGCTTTCGTTGTTGCACTTCAAGAGCCTCTATAAAGATGTCTTTATAACTCACTATGATGAGGAAAATCGGAAACAATACCGACTTGGAGAGGGGCGCGATTGGTTCGTCCATCATCACGTCAACAGCCTGTGTCGACTAGCCTTCCCTGAACTGAGTATCGATCCAAAGGCGCTCGGCTCAATGTTGTTCTTTGTTTTGCCTGAAGACGGTTCGGAACCCTTCGATTTTGTCACTTTCCATGAGGCGAGCACTATGATGGTGCGAGTGGGGCAATGAACTGGCCCCTGTTTCGACCGGACAGTCAGGCATAGCCATGGAGGCTTAGGCATATGCCTGGGCACGTACTTATGTCTGAATTTGAGATCATCACTGATGGAGGCCGGCGGCAGCGCCGGTCTGCAGAGGAGAAGCTCCGGATTGTTGAAGAAACACTGGATGGACGCGACAGCATATCGGCGGTCGCCCGCCGCCATGGCGTGGCCCCCAATCTCCTGTATCGTTGGCGGAAGCTGATGCTGGAGGGAGGGAGTGTCGCGGTGACCGGCGACGATGACGTGACCAGCAACAAGACCGTTCGCGAGATGGAGACGCGCATCCGGGAGCTGGAGCGGCAACTCGGGCGCAAGACGCTTGAGGCCGAGATCCTCAAGGAAGCCCTCGAAAAATCGAGGTCAAAAAAACCGACCTTGCATGCGCTGTCCTTGCCGAAGGACGGTTCACGATGAAGGCGGTGGTCGAGACGCTGGGCGTGTCCCGCTCGAACCTGCATGAACGGATGACGGGAAGCGCGAAGCCGCGGAGCGCCTACCGAAAGGCAGGCGACGCGACGCTGCTGCCCCGGATCAAACGCCTGTTGGCGGAGCGCCCGACCTATGGCTATCGCCGCATCACCGCGGTTCTGAACCGGGAGCTGCGGGCGGAGGGACTTTCCCCCACCAACCACAAGCGCATCTACAGGATCATGAAGAACAACGCCTTGCTCCTGGAGCGCAGCGGCCTCCCTCGTCCCGAGCGCACCCATGACGGCAAGGTGATCATGCTGCGCTCGAACCTCAGATGGTGTTCCGATGGACTGGAATTCATCTGTTGGAACGGTGACATCATCCGGGCCGCCTTCCTTATCGACGCCCATGACCGCGAGGTGATTGCCTGGCGCGCGCTCACTGGAGCCGGGATCAGCGGATCGGATGTGCGCGACATGCTGCTCGAGGCCGTGGAGCGCCGGTTCGGGACACATCGCGCTCCCGAGATCATCGAGGTTCTCTCCGACAACGGCAGCGCCTACACCGCGAAGGAAACCCGCATCTTCGCCCGCAAACTCGGCCTCAAGCCATGTTTCACGCCGGTGGGCAGCCCCCAGTCGAACGGCATCTCGGAGGCCTTCGTGAAGACGCTGAAGCGCGACTATGTCCGCGTCACGCCACTACCTGACGCCGCAACCGCTCTCTCGTTGATTGGAAACTGGATCGAGGATTACAACGACAACCACCCGCACTCAGGCCTGAAGTGGCGCTCGCCTCGCGAGTTCATCAGGGCCAGAACCGAAACCGCCTGACTGTCCGGTGAAACAGGGGCAAGTCCAGGCAAGTCGCAGTGATTGCCGCCTTGAATGACTCGTGTGGAGCACTCAATATTTTCAACGACAGCATTGCCCAGTCTATGCCCAAACGCCCGCTGGACATTCTCGATGTGAGGGAAGTATTGGGGCACATAACCCTAATAAATCAGTATCTTGAAGAGAGGCCCCAGTACCTCACCATTACGGATCGTACGGCGATGCGCGCGAGTGTCAGCGTCAATCTCCCCGGCGCGGGTTCTCGCTGTACTTTCAACCCATCCGATCCGGAGCATTTTGAGCAGCGCCGCCTGGTTTGGGATCACTTATTCAGAACATACGCGAGCCAAATGACGCCAGAGCAGCTATCCTATCTTGATGCCGGCACGCTAAGCCCCTTGGGGCGCATATAGCGAGGAGAGGGCCAGGATGCCCTCTCCTTCAAAGCAATGTTCTTCTTGGAAATCTCTCCAGAACCTCAATCGAACTGGTGACATCTGCACTACGTGCGAAGACTAGATGCCCAGCGAGTGACGGATGGCCGCAGCAGCTACCGAAACGCCAATTTTTTCGGCTTTGTCGAGGGCCCACTTACCTGCAGATTTGAGATAGGACGTGGCCTGACCTTCCTGCTCTGCCTCGATAGCCTTCGACGCCTCGTTGAGGTTGCGAATAGCCTCAACGCTTTCCGGTCGATCGATTTCGCTTGCAAGCGATAGCTTCAGCTGATCGAGCTCCCTCATAAGCTCTTCTTTGTCTTGGCCAAGAACAATTTTTCGATTGTCTTGGTTTACAGAAAAATTCGAAGCAGTGGTGCCATCACCTGCGACCCCTACAGGGCCGTGGAAATGCGTTTCCTTCTTGGTCATTTCTCCCTCCAGATTTAGAATTATTCGTTTCGCCGCCTCATCTTCAAAGAGGTCACTGGATGCCAGCAGCCATCGTAGGTTGCGGCGCGCGCCGAGCAGACGCAAGCTCCGCTCGAGATCCTGAAGCCGAGATTCGTCAAACAAACCGACAAAGGTCTTCCGGATTTCTTCATAATCATCAGCCTCCATGCCACTACGTGGGCGCTTTCGGCCATATAGTCGCAAAAGACATTCATTCAGCCTCTCGGCGAATATCATTCTCTGATCTGGAGGGAGCGAAGACAGATCGTTGTTAATTATGAAGCTCATCGCGCTTCGCAGAAAGAGCGCTTCCAAATAGAGTCTTCCTAGCACAATCCGAGACTTGCGAACATAGAAGTCTTTTGATGCACTTTCTCTCGGCAGGATGAAATTGTGGCACGTTAAATTATGGCTAACGGAAATAGGCTTATAGAATATCCAGTGCTTATCACTTATAAAAGTTTGCCAGCGCCTATGAAAGGCATCAAGAGAATGCTGGTTTCCCTCTTGAAAGAGTATTGGGTCACCACTGAACGTTGCCGGTTCCCACGGCAGGCTCTCAAATTCGGCAGACGTGATTGAGGATCCGCCCAAGGCGAATGTGCGTGCAAGGTAGGGTCCTGATGCGCCCAGTCTCACCTTAGCGCCGCTTGGAAAATGACGTGACGAGATTTCAATATTGAGAACTTTTTTGCAAATTTGCTCCGCCTTCAGCGGGTTTATTTCGCCATATCTGTTTCCTTGGAGCGAAAAAAGGAAAGAAACGTAACCGCAATAGGTTCCGTCAAAATACAGTCTCTTTCTGACGCATTTTGCATAGAGGCCATCGACGTCAAACTTCGCAGACTTTCTAAACTGACAAATGTCTGACTCACCAATCCATCCGGGCAGGCCCTTTAGTGGTCGAGGAATGACCTTCCCGAAGTTTCGTTGGAAGACTTGGCCGTTGGCAGATGCAAGCGCGGTCGCAGCCGGCCAAGTAGGTACCTCTAGCAGCTTTGGCCCATCCGCTTGAAGGGAGCGGAAATCGATAAAGGGAAGAACGGCTGAGAGAAACATAGTTGCGATACTTAGTTAATGGGAAGAGGTGCGTAAAGCATCCTCTCCCCAAGTGGGCTTTCGCCTGATATGCGAGAACAGGATTTGAACCTGCGACCTTCAGCTTGTGAAGCTGACGAGCTACCGGACTGCTCCATCCCGCGTACCCATACGGGCATACAGCCTCGGGATCTTGTGCCCCTCGGCTAGGTGCACTCTAGGGCATCGGCTGGGCCAAGCGCAACGGTCGATACCAGGCATGCTTCGTTAAGGGTGAGATTGGGCGCGTCAGCATTCCTCCCGTCTCCCCTCCCTCCACCCTCCCGTTCTCCTCCCCTCGCACACCCCAGTCTCGTTCGCAGGCATTCGGCCAATCGCGAAGGAGACGACGATGTCAGTCACGCATCTCAACCAGGTCGAGCTGGCGGCTCGATGGAAGATCAGCCCGCGCACGCTGGAGCGCTGGCGTTGGACCGGTGAGGGCCCCGCCTTCATCAAGATCGGCGGCCGGGTCGTGTACCGGCTCGAGGATGTCGAGGCCTACGAGGCCAACCGGCACTGCTCGAGCACGGCCGACAAGCCCGCCGTGAAGCTGGCGTGAGGGGGCGGCCATGACGATCCCCAACCGCATCTCCCTCGACGACATTCCCACCATGCCGGTCGGCGAGATCGCCGCTCTGCCGGGCGACCAGCTGGCCCTCCTGAAGCAGGACGCCGACGAGCGGCTGCGCGCTGCCAAGAGCCTCAGCGACTGGCTCGATGGCGCCATCGCGCTGAAATATGGCGACCAGGCGCAGGAGGCGCGCCACGCGGAGGGCAAGGACACCGGCACTGTCAGGATGCAGGACGGCC
Organism: Amaricoccus sp. B4; assembly: GCF_043226085.1. Lineage (NCBI taxonomy): Bacteria > Pseudomonadati > Pseudomonadota > Alphaproteobacteria > Rhodobacterales > Paracoccaceae > Amaricoccus > Amaricoccus sp. B4. The sequence goes on along the minus strand of NZ_CP171225.1, from coordinate 1,141,485 downwards.
CGGTCACGGTAGTCGCGGAGCTCGCCAAGCGGGTCGATTGGGACCAGGCAATGCTCGCCGGTCTGGTCGAGCGCATCCGGGCCGATGGCGCCGATCCCGCCGAGTACGTCGACATCGCGTTCAGCGTCCCCGAGCGCAAGTACACCGCCTGGCCCACGGACATCCGCCAGGAGTTCGGGCCCGCGCGCACGGTCCGGACGGCCAAGCCGAAGTTCCGGCTGCTGCTCGGCGAGGAGGTGCGCTGATGGCCATCTCGCTCGCATCCCTGCAAACCTCGACGGCTCTGCGGCCGCCGCGCGTGCTGATCCACGGCGTCGCCGGAATCGGAAAATCCACCTTCGCCGCGTCCGCCGACGCGCCGGTGTTCGTCCTCACCGAGGACGGGCTCGGCAAGCTGCAGGTGCCGCATTTCCCGTTGGCGACGAGCTACGCTGAGGTCGCCGAGGCGCTCGACGCCCTGCTCGACGAGGACCACCCCTATTCGACGGTGGTCATCGACAGCGTGGACTGGCTGGAGCCGCTGATCTGGGCCGAGGCCTGCCGGCGCAACGGCTGGCAGTCGATCGAAAGCCCCGGATTCGGCAAGGGCTACGCCGAGGCGCTGAACATCTGGCGCGAGTACATCGACAGGCTGAATGCGCTCCGCGACCGGAAGGGCATGGCGGTCATCCAGATCGCACACACCGACATCAAGCGCTTCGACAGCCCCGAGCACGAACCCTACGACCGCTACGTGATCAAGCTGCAGGCTCGCGCCTCCGCGCTGCTGCAGGAGCACTCGGACGTGGTGCTCTTCGCCAACTACCGGATCTCGGTCAGCAAGTCCGACGTGGGCTTCAACAAGAAGGTGACCCGGGCGCTCGGGTCCGGTGCGCGCGTCATGCACACCGAGGAGCGCCCCGCCTTCCTCGCCAAGAACCGCTACGGCCTGCCGGAAACCCTGCCGCTCGAGTGGTCGGAGTTCCTGGCCGCCATGCCCCAATCCGCCTGATTACGACTGAAAGGACAGAACGATGGCACGTTTCGACACCGCCTTTGACGCCGCCGGCATCGAGCCCAACACCGCCTACGAGATCCTGCCCGCGGGCAAGTATCGCGCCCAGATCGTCGAGAGCGAGATGCGCGTCACGAAGAACGGGATGGGGAAGTATCTCTGGCTGATGCTCGACATCCTCGAGGGGCCGCAGCAGGGCCGCAAGGTCTTCGACCAGCTGAACCTGGTGAACGCCAACCCGACCACGGTCGAGATCGCGCAGCGCACGCTGTCGGCTATCTGCCACGCCACGGGCAAGCTGCAGGTGAACGACAGCGAGGAGCTGCACCTGATCCCGATGACGATCCAGGTCGGCGTGAAGCCCCCGAAGGACGGCTACGGCGAGCGCAACACGATCCGCTACCTGGTGCCGGAGGCCCCGGCGCAGGCGACCTCGCCCAGGCCCGCCGCGACGCAGTCGGCCAGCGCGCCCCCGCAGTCGGCGCCCGCCCGCCCGGCCACCGCGCCCTGGAACCGCAAGAGCTGACGCCCTCGGCCGCCGCGGGCTGAGATCCGCGGCGGTCCGGACATCGCCAGACCCGAGAGACCGACCATGACCAACATTACTGACGCGGCCTGCGCGGCCGCGAACGCCCCCGGCTTGCCTGATGACACCCGGCGCCTGATCGAGATCGAGGACGCCATCGCGAAGATCCGCACGCAGATCGCGACCGCCGATCTGACGCGGCAGCGGACGGCAAAGCCGATCGACCCCGACTGGTTTCACCGCGCGCGCACGGCGCTGCGCCATCTCAATCGCGAGCGGGCCGAGATCGTGGCCCGTCAGGGCGGTCGCCGTAGGCGCGAACGGCTCAAGGACATGATCATCGCCGTCTTGCGGGAACGCCACGACAGCGCCGCCTGGACCGCGGTGCTGGCGGAGGCGCGGGCGCGGCTCGAGCGGGAGGAGGCATGCTGATGGCCGAGCTTCCCGAACCCCCGACGCCGACCCTCTCCGCGATCTACGCCTCCTTCGAGGCGCGGCAGGGCGACGGCTTCCGCGACCACCTCGGCGCCTCGCTGATTGGCAAGTCCTGCGCCCGCGCGCTCTCGTACGACTTCCGCTGGGCGACGCCCGCGCGGCACACCGGCCGCATCCTGCGGCTGTTCGAGACCGGCCAGCTGGAAGAGGCCCGGCTCGTCCGCGACCTGCGCGCGACCGGCGCGACGGTGCTGGAGGTCGATCCCGAGACCGGGCGGCAGTTCCGCGTCGAGGCGTTGGCTGGGCATTTCGGCGGCTCGCTCGACGCCGTCGCCCTCGGGCTCCTGGAGGCGCCGAAGACCTGGCACGTCGTCGAGTTCAAGACGCATTCCGCGAAGAGCTTCGCCGAGCTGGTCGCCAAGGGCGTCGCGCTCGCCAAGCCCCAGCACGCCGCGCAGATGCAGGTGTACATGCACCTGACGGGCATCACGCGGGCGCTCTACGTCGCGGTCTGCAAGGACACCGACGCGCTGCACATCGAGCGCGTCCCGGCCGACCCCGAGATGGGCGAGCGCCTGCTCGAGAAGGCGGGGCGGATCATCTTCGCCCAGCATCCGCCCGAACGGATCAGCGCGGATCCCGCCTGGTTCGAGTGCCGGTTCTGCGACCACCATGGGCTCTGCCACGGCGAGGATGCCGCGGCGGTCACCTGCCGGTCCTGCCTGCATTCGACGCCCATCGAAGGTGGCTGGCACTGCGCGCGCCACGACCGGCTGATCGACCCGGCCGACCAGCGCCGCGCCTGCGCCCGGCACCTGTTCATCCCCGATTTGGTCCCCGGCGAGGTGACCGACCCAGGCGAGGACTTCGTCTCCTACCGCATGCGCGACGGCTCCCCCTGGACCAACGACGCCCGCGAAGAGGAGGCCGCCGCATGCTGACCCTGCGCCCCTACCAGCAGGCCGCGATCGCCTCGATCTACGGCTATTTCGAGAAGGAGAGCGGCAACCCGCTCGTCGTGATCCCCACGGCCGGCGGCAAGAGCCTCGTCATGGCCGCCTTCATCGACGGCGTTCTCAAGGCCTGGCCGGACCAGCGCGTGCTGGTCGTCACTCATGTTCGGGAACTGATCGCGCAGAACCATGCCGAGATGCTGGGGCTCTGGCCCGAGGCGCCGGCGGGCATCTACTCGGCCGGTCTCGGCCGCCGCGACGCGCGGGCCCGGATCCTCTTCGCCGGCATCCAGTCGATCCACGACAAGGCGACGCGCATCGGCCATGCCGATCTGGTGCTGATCGACGAGGCCCATCTGATCCCCGGCCGGTCGAACACCATGTAGCGCCGTTTCCTCAATGACCTGCAGGCGATCAACCCGGCGCTCAAGGTGATCGGTCTGACGGCGACGCCCTTCCGACTCGACAGCGGCATGCTGCACGAGGGCGAGAATGCGCTCTTCACCGACATCGCCTACGAGGTGTCGGTCCGCGACCTGATCGATCAGGGCTATCTCTCCCCGCTGATCTCGAAGCAGACGAAGACCCGGCTCGACGTGACCGGCGTGGGATCGCGCGGCGGCGAGTTCATCGCGCGCGACCTCGAGGACGCGGTCGACCAGGACGCCATCACGCGCGCGGCCGTGGCCGAGGTGATCGCGCATGGAGAGACGCGCCGGTCCTGGCTCGCCTTCTGCTCGGGCGTCCGCCACGCCACCCACGTCGCCGAGGAGTTCCGCCGACGCGGGGTGAGCTGCGCCACCATCTTCGGCAAGAGGCCCAAGGACGAGCGTGACGCGATCATCGCCGCCTTCAAACGCGGCGAGATCAGGGCGCTGGCGTCGATGGGCGTGCTGACAACGGGCTTCAACGCGCCGGCCGTGGACCTGATCGACATGCTGCGGCCCACGAAATCGGCCGGGCTCTACGTCCAGATGGCTGGGCGGGGCACGCGGCTCGCCGAGGGCAAGGAGAACTGCCTCGTTCTCGATTTCGCGGGCAATGTCCGCCGGCATGGCCCCATCGATCTCGTGCGGCCGAAGCGGCCGGGTGGTCAGGGCGACGGCCCGCCGCCCACCAAGATCTGCCCCGAGTGCGGGACCATCGTGGCCATCGCGGCCCTCGAATGTCCAGGCTGCGGCTTCGAGTTCCCCGGCCGCGAGGTGAAGCTGGAGCCGACCGCCTCGACGCTGGAGGTTTTGTCTACCGGCAAGCCGCAATGGGTCGGCGTCACCGACGTCACCTACAGCCGCCACGAGAAGCGGGGCGGCCGGGTCTCGCTGAAGGTCACCTACCGCTGCGGTCTCGCATTCCACACGGAATGGGTCTGCTTCGAGCATGAGGGCTATCCGCGCCGGAAGGCCGCGAGCTGGTGGCGCGAGCGGGCGCCCGAGCTGGAGGTGCCCGAGTCCGTCGACGAGGCGCTCATGCTGGCCGACCGGCTGCGCCGCCCCACCGAGATCGCCGTTCGCCCCGCGGGCCGCTTCACAGAAATCACCGCCTACAGGTTCGCCCCATGCCTTACGTCCGTGCCGGGCTCTGCGCCGTTTGCCACCGAGAACCCCGTGGCTGGGGCTGGTTCGACGCGCGCTTCCGCGTCTCCGACCCGCGGCGCGACACGAGTCGCAGAGACCTCTGCAGCCGGGCTTGCCAGGACATCTGCCACCGGAGGTCGGGCATGATCGATCCTACCCCCAATGAGACGGCGGCCATGGTCGAGGGCGGCAAGGCCGGCGGCGCCTATCTCGACAGCCTCGGCCGGACCGATCTCGCCCAGCTTAGCGAGGAGGAGTGGGACACCTTCGTCGAGGTGATCGTCACCGGCTACTGCGACCACCTGCGCGAGCTGGCGGCGAAGGATCGCGCGCGGCTCGACGGCATGATCTCGGAGGTGCCCTTCTGATGGCGGACACCTCGTGGATGGCGCGCGTCGGCGCGCGTCTCGTGACCAACGGCTACGCGATCCTGCCGATCGCGCCCGGCACCAAGAAGCCCGGCCAGTTCGCCCGCGCGGCCTGGCACGACTACCCGCAGTGGAACCGGCATGCGAGCCGCGCCACGACCGAGATCGAGGTCGCAACCTGGTCGACCTGGCCCGACTGCGGCGTCGGGCTCGTCGGCGGTGCGGTCGCCGCGCTCGACATCGATATCGCCGAGGATGGCGACCTGGCGCTCCGCATCGAGCGGCTCGCCCGCGAACAGCTGGGCGACACGCCGGCGCTCAGGATCGGCAAGCCGCCAAAGCGGCTGCTGGTCTATCGCACGACCGAGCCCTTCGCCGGGATCCGGCGCGCGCCCCTGGAAATGCTCTGCCTCGGACAGCAGTTCGTGGCCTATGCCGAGCATCCCGACACCGGCCTGCCCTATGCCTGGCCGGACGAGGGGCTTGCGGATCTCGACATCGAGAGCCTGCCCGAAATCGACGCCGAACAGGCGGCGGCCTTCCTCGACGAGGCGCTGGCACTGATCCCGCCCGAGCTGCGCCCGAAGAGCCTCGGTGCGAAGGGCGCGAACGGGGCCGGGCATCCTTGTCTGCCGGCGCACGCACAAGCCGGCACGGTGGCGGCGATCCGGAGCGCGCTCGCCTGGTTGCCGAACGCCGAGCTCGACTACGACAGCTGGATGCGCATCGGCATGGCGCTGAAGGGCGCGCTGGGCGAGGAGGGCGCGACGCTCTTCGCCGACTGGTCGGCGCAGGCGGCCAAGAACGAGCCCGCCGCGACGGCCAAGGCATGGGCGAGCTTCAGGCCCGCGCGGATCGGCGCCGGCACGATCTATCACCTCGCCATGGAGAAGGGCTGGCGCCCCGACCCCGACCTGCTGCTCGACGGCAGTCAGAAGGCTTGTGCGGCCGACGCGCATCCCGCGGCGGGCCTTCTCGCGCGGCTCGCCCAGCCCGAAGCCCCGATGCCGATCCTCCCGCCTGCGCCGTCCTTCACGCTGACGATCCCGGGCGGGCTCGTGGGCGATCTCGCGCGGTACATGATCGACACCGCGCGCAGACCGCAGCCGCTTCTCGCGGTGGGCGCGAGCCTCTGCGCCCTCGGCGCGCTGATGGGGCGGCGCTACCGCACGGCGACCGACCTGCGCACGAACCTCTATGTCGTCGGCATCGCGGACAGCGGGTCGGGCAAGAACCACGCCCGCGAGGTCGTCAACGAGCTGTTCTTCGCGGCGGGGCTGGCGCACCACCTCGGCGGCAACAAGATCGCCTCGGGCGCAGGGCTGCTGACCGCGCTCCACCGTCAGCCGGCGATCCTGTTCCAGATCGACGAGTTCGGGATGTTCCTCGCGGCGGCGGCCGACCGGAAGCGCAGCCCGCGCCATGTCACCGAGATCCTCGACAACATGACCGAGCTCTACACCGCAGCCTGCGGAGTCTTCCTCGGCGCGGAATACGCCAACCGGGACGGCTCGAACGAGCGCCGCGATATCGTCCAGCCCTGCCTCTGCGTTTACGGCACGACGACGCCGCTGCATTTCTGGGGGGCGCTGCAGGGCGCCAACGTGGTGGACGGCTCGCTCGCCCGGTTCATCATCCTGCCGAGCGAGGAGGACTATCCGGACGAGAACCGCCGAGCCGGGCTTCGCAATTCGCCGCGGCCGTTGATCGAGGGGCTACAGCGACTCGCCGAGGGCGGTGGCCGGACCAGCGGAAACCTGGCCGGCAAGACCTCCGGTCCCGAGACCGCCGTCGATCCGATGACGGTGCCGATGGACGACGACGCGCAGGCGCGCTTCGACGCGCTGGGTGAGGAGATCACAGCCGAGCTCAGGGCCGCGGCAGGCACATTCCAGACGCCGATCCTCGCCCGGATCGCGGAGAACGCGGCCAAGGTCGCGCTCATCCTCGCCGTGGGACGCGATGCGGTCCACCCCGTCATCCGGGTCGAGGATGCCGTCTGGGCCATCGACTTCGTGCGCCATTTCGCACGGCGCACCATCGACGCCGTCGAGCGCCACGTCGCCGACACCGAGACCGAGGCGCATCTGAAACGCCTGCGCGAGATCATCCGCAAGGCAGGGGCGGCCGGCGTCACCAAGTCCGAGCTGACCCGCGCCTCGCAATGGCTCCGGGCGCGCGATCGCGACGACATCCTGCTCACGCTGGTCGAGAGCGGCGACATCGCCACGGTCGAGCAGGAAACCGGGGGGCGGAAGGCCATGCGCTTCCGGGCGATGCGGTGAGGGCCGTGACGATGCTTCCTTCAACGGCCCCCATCCTTCATTTGAAGGAAGGTCCTGCCCAAGCCTCTGTCCCGAAACGGAAATCCGGCGCAGGGGGCTTCTTTCAATATTTCACGCAAGACGACCCGCGCGCGTGGGTGGGGATGGACGACACATACATACCCCATGAAGTAACTGAAATCTTGAAAGAAGAGATTTATCCTCATTCTGTCAGTGGCTTGCGGCCCCACTTCCTTCAAGCGGACGGGGTGAAGCCATTGAAGGAAGCGCCGGGCGCCCCCGGCATCGACGACGTGACCGTGACCAGACCTCGAGATCCCGGTCCGGGCGCGCGTGCTGCCCTCACCCGGCAGCCGTGCCGCCCCGGCCTCTCAATCGAAGAGGAGGTCGTCATGGACCGCTCCCCACACATCGCCCCGGCGCCTCTCGCGGCTGCCGGCACTCTCGGCCGCTGCATTCTCGCGCTGGATCTCGGCACCAGCACCGGCTGGGCGTTGCGCTCGGCCGAAGGGCTGATCACCAGCGGGACCGCAAGCTTCAGGCCCGGCCGCTATGACGGTGGCGGCATGCGCTATCTGCGCTTCACGAACTGGCTCACCGAGATCGACCGCCTGTCGGGACCGATTGCCGCAATCTGGTTCGAGGAGGTGCGTCGGCACGCCGGAACCGATGCGGCCCATGTCTATGGCGGGCTCATGGCCACGCTGACCGCATGGGCCGAGCTGCGGGGCGTGCCCTATGCCGGCGTTCCTGTCGGCACGATCAAGCGTCATGCCACCGAAAAGGGCAACGCGCCGAAGGAAGCGATGATCGCGTCCGCGCGGGCCCGGGGCTTCAGTCCCGTTGACGACAACGAGGCCGACGCCATCGCGCTCCTGCTCTGGGCGATCGAGACGAACGGGGGTGTCGCATGAGGTGGCATCCCAAGGGCTACGGCGGCCATCGCCGGGATCCGGAACAGGTGAAGCGTGAGGGCTGGCGCGAGCAGGGTCTGTTCGCCGTCTCGCTCGAGGACACCCGCCTGACCTGGCCGGAACGCGAACTCGTCCGCCAGCTGGGTGAAAAGCTCTACGGGCCACGCCCCTCCGACGAGGGAGGGCGCCATGGATAAGTGGACTCCGTCTCTCGTCGAGGCCCGCCTCGCCGAAGCGGCCTTCGTGCTCAAGCGCCTGCCCGAGCCGCGACGGCAGGGCTACTTCAGCACGTGGCCCGAGATCATCCACTCCTTCGCCGACAAGGTGGGCCAGGAGCCGAAGCCCATGCGCGTGCTTCCCTCGCCGCAGGCGATCAGCCGGATGGAGGAGACGCTCACCTGGACCGCCTGCCTCGACCCCGTCGACGGCAAGATCGCCTGGATGCGCGCCCATGGCGAGCGGTGGAAGACCATCTGCTGGACGGTCGGACTGCAGCGCTCCGCCGCCCATCAGCACTGGCTCTACGGGCTCTGTGTCATCTCGCTGAAGCTCAACCGGCGTCGGTTCAACCGCAACCTGTCGAAGCGGCGCGTGATCGAACTGGCCGGTGGCGCGTAACCCTGCGCGCCAGAGGGGAAGGTGTGCGGCGGACAGTTTTCGACGGGACAGAAACCCGGTTCGGGGGCTAGGTTCGGGATAAGCTCGGGAGAGGCGCGCGCGGCGCGGTCCCGAGCGAAACCATCCTTTCGTTGGCGGGTCCGCTAAGAAAGGAAAGGCGCTGATCCTCTCCTTGCGGACCGCTGTCCGCCCCACCACGCCCCTCGGCCGAGTTCGCGGTTCCTTCCGCGCGACCTGCGTATGCTGGCGGGCTTGGCTCGGCATTTCGCCAGCGTCAGGGCCGGATTTTCGGGAAGCCACCCGGAAGCCGGAGCCAACCGCCTCCCGCGCAAACCCCAATCAAAGCTGGCCTTCGGGCCGGATACCCCGGACGCCGCCGGACCCCGCCTGGAGTCCGGCGCGGCATCCGGAGTCCGGAGTCCGGCCGGCATCCACCTCATCGACGGAAACCACCCGCCCATGACACTGAGCTTCGCCCCCGAGCGGATCGAGACGTGGCCGCTGGCCAAGCTCCAGCCCTACGCGAAGAACGCGAAGGTGCACGGGCCCGACCAGGTCGCGAAGATCGCCGCCAGCATGGCGGAGTTCGGCTGGACCGTGCCCTGCCTCGTTGGTGAGGACGGCGAACTGATCGCGGGCCACGGGCGCGTGCTCGCGGCGACGCAGCTCGGGCTGACCGAGGCGCCGGTGATCGTGCTGGGGCATCTGACCGAAGCGCAACGCCGGGCGTATCGGATCGCGGACAACAAGCTGACGGAACTCGGCAGCTGGGACGAGGCGCTGCTGTCGGCAGAACTGCAGGACCTGCTCGCGGACGATTACGATCTGTCGCTGGTCGGGTTTTCCGACGGCGAACTCGACAAGCTGCTGGCCTTCGATCCGGACGGGGGCGGTGAAGAAGAGCGAGGCGCCGGGGGCTCGGTGCCTCCGGTGACCATCCCCGAGCCGCCGCGCAATCCGGCCTCGCGCACGGGCGATCTGTGGATCCTCGGCGACCACCGGCTGCTCTGCGGGGACAGCACCAGCCGCGACGATGTTCGCCGCCTGATGAACGGCGAGCGCGCGGTGCTGTTCGCGACGGACCCGCCATACCTCGTCGATTACGACGGCTCGAACCATCCGACCCGCAACAAGGACTGGTCCGCGTCCTACGGCACGACCTGGGACGACAGTTCGCAGGGTGCGGAGCTCTATGACGGCTTCATCGCTGCGGCCGTGGCCGAAGCGATCACCGACGATGCGGCCTGGTACTGCTGGCACGCCTCCCGCCGCCAGGCGATGCTCGAGGCCTGCTGGGAGAAGGCGGGGGCCTTGGTCCATCAGCAGATCATCTGGGTGAAGGACCGGGGCGTTCTGACTCGCTCGCACTACCTCTGGAAGCACGAACCCTGCTTCATGGGCTGGCGCCGTCCGAACCGCCCGCCGAAGGTGGCCGAGCAGACACTGCCCTCGACCTGGGAGATGCCGTCCTTCGCCAAGGACGAGCGGCCCGACCACCCGACCCCGAAACCGCTCGACGCCTTCGGAATCCCGATGCGCCAGCACGTCGCCCGCGGCGGCCTCTCTTACGAGCCGTTCTCGGGCTCCGGTTCGCAGATCATGGCGGGCGAAGCCAACGGCCGCCGCGTCTTCGCGATGGAAATCAGCCCGGCCTATGTCGATGTCGCCGTGGAACGCTGGCAGGCCAAAACAGGCCGCGACGCGGTCCTCGACGGCGATGGACGGACCTTCGCCGAGGTGAAGGCCGAACGGCTGGGCGAGACTCCGGCCGCGGCCGAGGGGGCCCACGCGGCCTAACGACGTGGATGGCGTGGCTCTACCTTCCACCGGCCTGCCGGCCGGAGCCGGCGACGCGTGCCTCTTCGGCCTCTCGCTCTGCTCCGGCGCCGGCGGGCTCGACCTCGGGCTGCACCTCGCATGCGCCGTGTATCGCACTGTGGGTCACGTCGAGCGGGACGCCTACGCCGCGGCCATCCTCGTGGCGCGGATGGAAGACGCGGCCCTGGATCGGGCGCCTGTCTGGGACGACGTTGGAACCTTCGACGGCCGCCCGTGGCGCGGCGCGGTGGACATCGTCACTGCGGGCTATCCGTGCCAGCCGTTCTCCGTCGCGGGCAAGCGCAGGGGCGCGAACGACCCCCGGCACCTCTGGCCCCATGTCGCCCGGATCATTGGAGAGGTCGAGCCGCCCTTCGTGTTCCTCGAGAACGTCGCCCATCATCTCCGCCTCGGCTTTCCCGAAGTCGCCGGAGGACTGGTCGCCATGGGCTACCGCCTTGCGGCGGGCCTCTTCACGGCGGCGGAAATCGGCGCGCCCCATCGGCGCGAGCGGCTCTTCATCCTCGCCCACCGCGAGCGCGACCACCTGGCCGACCCCGCGCGCCTGCTCGGGGACGCGGTCGAGCGGCGGCAACCGGACGGAGATGATGCGTCTCTGGCCGACGCCGCTGGCCGGCGACAGCAAGGGGACGCGGAACCTGACGAGCAATCGCAGCGAGACGGCGCGCCCGCGCAACGACGGGACGACGCTCTGCGATGCGACGCGGCTCTGGATGACGCCCACGGCGCGGGATCACAAGGACGGGGCGACGAGCCTGGCGAACACGCCGGTGAACGGGCTGCTTGGCCGCCAGGTCCTGGTGACGCCGACGGCTGGCGGCAGTTCCTGCGCCACGCCCCGGACCTTGAACCCAGCATTCGTCGAGGCGCTGATGGGCTGGCCTGCCGGGTGGACCGGCTTCGGCTCTGTGGCAACGGAGTGGTCCCGCTGGTTGCGGCGCATGCGCTCCGAACTCTCGCAGCTCAACTGCTGGCCGATGGATGAGGGCGCGCGATGAAGCAGAGCCGTGCCATGTCGCTGGTTGAGGCCATCGCCAACGTGGCGGTGGGTTACGGCGTCGCCGTCGTGACGCAGATCCTGATCTTCCCGGTGTTCGGGCTGCACACGACGCTCGCGCAGAACCTCAAGATGGGGGCGGTGTTCACGGTGGTGAGCATCGCGCGGTCCTTCGCCCTGCGGCGGATCTTCGAGGCGATCCGGGTGCGTCAGTGCTGTAGGCCTTGACGACGAAACATCTGCCACACTGGTGGAAACGCTTTCCTCTGTGTGCCGAAGTTGCTTGATTGCGAGCTCTCTGAAGAGGATGGAGGATCCATCAGTTCTGGCAACATGGAGCACAGGTTCGTGACGAAAGACCGATCATCACCTGCCGCCGTTCTGATGGCCAATCAGCTCTCGAAGCGTAATGAGGTCAGAACACGCTGGAAGAAGGATGCGAAGGATCTGCTTGTCGCGCACGAATTCGCGTTGAGCGCAATCTATCGTGCCATCGATCGGTTCTCAGGGAGGAAGTTCGATCCACGCGGTCCCTCAGTCGAAGGCAGAATGAGTCTGACGGCACAGTTTCTCCAAGGCGTTGAGCCATGTGAGGTGGCGATATCCGAGGGCCTGTACTCACAGGCCGCGGCGCTGCTGAAGCAAGAGATTGAAACCATAGAGGCCATGCACGAATTTGTGCAGGGGACGCGCCGCGAAGGGAGAACGCCGAGGATTGGCGGGCGCCTCGCTGGGTGGGGGCCGATCTACGGCGATATGAATGCCATTGCTCATGTTTCCCGACGCGACATTACGCTGCAATTGGTTCATGTAGAACTGGGCGATCTGGCGGCACCCAGCCTAGTGCCGGTCTACAATTACGAGCTGGCGAAACTGATGTACGGCCTTCATGTCTTCATGATTTTCGACATTGCCCGCCTCAACCACGATCTGTTCCAAGAACTCTACGGCGAAGGCTTGGATGAAGAGGAGTTGCGTTGGCTCTTCGCCGCAACGCGCATACTGAAGGACGCTGGCGCGGTGATACCGGTCGAGACACCCACTTCAAGTTGACCGGGTGCCGCCATCCCATTCGGGACGGCGGCATCGGGGCCGTCGTGTAGTGCAGCGTCAGTCGTCGGCGATCCCGTAAACCCTGCCGCGCCCCTCGATCTTCTCGGAGGTGATGGTCAGGCCCAGCTTCTTCTTGAGCGCGCCGGACATAGCGCCTCTCACTGTGTGAGCTTGCCACCCCGTGGCTTCGACGATCTCATCGATGGTCGCGCCGCCCTCGGCGCGGAGCATCTCGATCAGTGTTTCCTGCTTGGTGCCCTTCCGGCGCTGGATCGGGGCGGTCGGCGTTTCCGCCGGCGGCGCCTCGTCCTGCTCGTCCGTGATCCCGAGGGTGCTGTAGGCGAGCGGGGTGACACGCAGCGTGATCGGGCCGCGCTCCTCGTCGTGCCGCCAGACCGTGTTGAGGTCCGTGGCGGCGATTTCCTCGATCAGGCCCTGCTTCAGGAGGCTCTTGCAGACGTTGCCGACGGCGCCGCCCTTGAGGCTGGCGGTGACGGGAAAGACCGTTCCATCCTCGCGCGCGCAGGCGGTGGACAGGATGACGGCTTGGGCGTCGGAAAGCTGGATCTGGGTCATGGGGTCGTCTCCGTATTCGGGCCCGCGACATGCGGCGCCTTCTACGACCCCGAGCCGCGCAGTGCGCGCGGCGGGAGTTCCGGCAGTGCCGGAGATCAGCGGGCGTGTTCGCCCTCGCCGAAGGCGCTGTCGGTGATGCGCTTCAGGAGGCTCGCGTAGTGTTCGAGGATGCCGACATGGCCCCAGTTCACGTCGTCGGGGTGAGCGTTGAAGTGGTCGTCGCTGAGCGCCTGCAGGCGGGCGAGCATCTCGTCGATCTCGGCCTTCTTGCCGATGAAGGCCGCGAGCGCGGCTTCCTTGTTGCGCCGGGCCTTCTCGGCGCGGAGTTCGTGGCGCGGGGTGGTGATCGGGTTCAGGCGGGTGGTCATCGTGGTGGCTCCTTGGGTCGAGTTGCATCGTCTCCGTGGGATCACGTTCCCTCTGTCTGCGGGGCTTATCAACTCGATAAGCGCCTGACTTTGAATGATAATCGAGGCTGGCGATGCAGGGCATGAGCGAGCGCCAGTACGCCGCCCATGTCGGGCTGTCGCGCGGCGCGATCCAGAAGGCGAAGGCCGCCGGTCGGCTCGTCCTGCACGAGGATGGCAGCATCGACGCCGCAGCCTCGGACCGGCTGCGGGCGGATGCGACCGATCCGTCGAAGACCAGGAAGGCGCCGAAGGAGACGAAGCTGAAGCCGGTGTCCGAGGCGGCGGTCTCGGCGGTCGGCGACACGCTGCGGGAACAGGGCATGGCCGCGCCGGTCACAGGGGGCGGGACGACCTTCCTGCAGGCGAAGACGGCGCATGAGGTGCTGAAGGCGCAGGAGCGGCGCATCCGGCTCGCCAAGCTGAAGGGCGAACTGGTTGATCGCGACCGCGCCACGGCGCTGGTCTTCCGGCTCGCGCGCGAGGAACGCGATGCCTGGGTGAACTGGCCGGCGCGGGTGGCTGCGCTGATGGCGGCGGAGTTGGGAACGGAGACGGCGGCCATGCAGAAGGTTCTGGAGGCCCATGTCCGCGCCCATCTCGAGCAACTCGCCCAGCCCCGGATCGCCCTCTGACGAGGTCACTGCGTTCGACGGGGCGCAGGCGCTGCTCCAAGCCTGGGGCCGCGGGCTCACGCCCGATCCCTGGCTGACCGTCTCGGAATGGTCGGACAGGCATCGCTGGCTGAGTTCGCGCGCGAGCGCCGAGCCCGGTCGATACCGCACCGAGCGCACGCCCTACATGCGCGCGATCATGGACGCGCTCTCGCCCGGCGATCCGACCCAGCGGGTGGTGTTCATGAAGGCCGCGCAGGTCGGCGCGACGGAGGCCGGCAACAACTGGATCGGCTTCGTGATCCACCACGCGCCGGGGCCGATGCTCGCAGTCCAGCCGACGGTGGAACTGGCCAAGCGGAACTCGCGCCAGCGGATCGACCCGCTGATCGAGGAAAGCCCGGCGCTGAAGGAACGCGTCCGCCCGGCGCGGGCGCGCGACAGCGGCAACACGCAGCTTTCGAAGGACTTCCCGGGCGGCGTGCTGGTGATGACCGGCGCGAACTCGGCGGTGGGGCTGCGCTCGATGCCCGCGCGCTACGTCTTCCTCGACGAGGTCGACGCCTATCCGGCCTCGGCCGACGAGGAAGGCGACCCGGTCGGGCTCGCCGAGGCGCGCTCGCTGACCTTCGCGCACCGGCGGAAGGTGTTCCTGGTCTCGACGCCGACGATCCGCGGCGTCAGCCGGATCGAACGGGAATACGAGGCGAGCGACCAGCGGCGGTTCTTCGTGCCGTGCCCGCATTGCGGCGCGACTCAGTGGCTGCGGTTCGAGCGGCTGCGCTGGGAGAAGGGCAAACCGGAGACGGCGGCGTATCACTGCGATGCCTGCGACAAGCCGATCGATGAGCACCACAAGCCGGCGATGCTGGCCGCGGGCGAATGGCGGGCCACCGCAGAGGCCCGCGATGCGCGGACGGTGGGGTTTCATCTCTCGGCGCTCTATTCGCCGCCGGGATGGAAGAGCTGGGCCGATATCGCGCGGGACAAGGAGACGGCGGCGGGCTCGGACGAGGCCGAGAGGGTGTTCCGCAACACGGTGCTCGGCGAGACCTGGATCGAGACCGGCGACGCGCCGGACTGGCAGCGCATCGCCGAGCGGCGGGAGGACTGGCCGGCGGGCACCGTTCCCGCGGGCGGGCTGTTCCTGACCGCCGGGGCGGACGTGCAGAAAGACCGGATCGAGGTCGATGTCTGGGCTTGGGGCCGTGGCCTCGAAAGCTGGCTCATCGATCATGTCGTGATCGAGGGCGGCCCGGCGCAGCCCGATGCCTGGGAGGCTCTGACCGATCTGCTCGGCCGCAACTGGCGGCATGCCGGCGGTGCGGAGCTTGGTCTTGCACGGCTCGCCATCGACACGGGCTATGAGACGGCCGCGGTCTATGGCTGGGCGCGCTCGGTCGGCTTTGCGCAGGTCGCGCCGGTCAAGGGGCTCGAAGGGTTCAACCGGGCGAGCCCGGTGTCGGGGCCGACCTTCGTGGATGCGACCGCGGGCGGGAAGCGGCTGCGCCGGGGTGCGCGGCTCTGGACCGTGGCGACTTCGACCTTCAAGGCCGAGACCTACCGCTTCCTGCGGCTTGCCCGGCCGACGGCCGAGGAGCTGGCGGATGGTGCGGCGTTCCCGCCGGGCACGGTGCATCTGCCCGGTTGGGCCGACACGGAGTGGATCCGGCAATTAACGGCCGAGCAGCTGGTGACGGTGCGCAACCGGCGCGGCTTCGCGAAGCTCGAATGGCAGAAGATCCGCGAGCGAAACGAGTCGCTGGACTGCCGGGTCTATGCCCGCGCCGCCGCCTGGATCGCCGGTGCGGATCGCTGGCCCGAGGCGACATGGGCCGATCTCGAAGCACAACTCGGCGTGCCGAGCGGGACGGACAGCCCCGCCGGCCTGATCGGGCGACCCGACGCGGGTCCGCAGGGAAAGCGCCGCTCCGACTGGCTCGGGCGGCGGGAAGGATGGTTCTGATGGCGGACTGGACGGAAGCGGAGCTCGCGGCGCTGCGGCGCGCTTATGCGAGCGGCACCACGCGGGTGAGCTACGACGGCAAGACCGTGGATTACGGTTCGGCCGAGGATCTGCTCGGGCGCATCCGCACCATCGAGCGCCAGATCGCCGGGGCGACGGCGCGGCCCATCGCGGGCTTCGCCGGCTTCTCGCGCGGGGACCGCTGATGGTCTCCTGGCTCGACAGGGCCATCGCGAGCGTCGCCCCGCGCACGGCCACGCGCCGCGTTCTGGCGCGACAGGCTTTCGAAGGGCTCGCGCGTTCCTACGAGGGTGCGGCCCGCGGCCGGCGCACGGATGGCTGGCACGCGCCCGGATCCTCGGCCGATGCCGAGATCGGCCGGGCCGGCGCGTTGCTGCGTGACCGCATGCGAGACCTGGTGCGCAACAACCCGCACGCAGCCAAGGCGGTCTCGGTGCTCGTCAACAACATCGTCGGCGCCGGGATCATGCCGCGTGCGGCGAGCGGGGATGCCGCGCTCGACCGCGAGGTGGACCGGCTCTTCGAGATCTGGGCGCGGGATTGCGATGCCGACAGCCAGCTCGACTTCTACGGCTTGCAGACGCTCGCCTGCCGAGAGATGGTCGAGGCCGGCGAAGTGCTGGTGCGTCGCCGGCCGCGGCGCCCTGGCGACGGCGTGATGCCGCCCGTGCAGTTGCAGCTGCTCGAGGCTGACTTCCTCGACGCGACCCGCAACGGCGCGCTCGGCGCGAGCCAGGCGGTGCAGGGCATCGAGTTCGACGCGCTCGGGCGGCGCCGGGCCTACTGGCTCTTCGGCGCGCATCCGGGCGACGCGACGCTCAGCCTGACGGGCGGGCTCACCAGCCGTGCGGTGCCGGCCAGCGAGATCGCCCATGTCTACGAGAAGCAGCGCACGCAGGCGCGCGGGGTGCCCTGGGGCGCGCCGGTGATCCGGGCGCTGCGCGATCTCGACGACTACGAGGTGGCTGAGATCGTCCGCAAGAAGACGGAGGCCTGCGTCACCGCCATCGTCTTCGGCGACGAGGAAGCCCAGCAGGGCATCGCGCCCGCAGTCGTCGACGCGGATGGCAACCGCGTCGAGCAGTTCGAGCCGGGGCTGATCGCCTATGCCCGTGGCGGCAAGGACATCCGCTTCAACCAGCCCGCGGCCACGGGCGGCTACGGCGAGTACAAGCGCGCGAGCCTGCACACGATCTCGGCCGGCTTCCGCGTGCCCTACGAGCTGCTGACCGGGGATCTCAGCCAGGTGAACTATTCGTCGATCCGCGCCGGGCTCGTGGAGTTCCGCCGGATGATCGACGCGGTCCAGTGGCAGCTCTTCATTCCGATGTTCTGCGCACCTGTCTGGCGCTGGTTCACGGAAGCCGCGTGGGCGGCGGGGCGCATCCCCACGCCCGAGGTGCCGGTGGAGTGGTCGCCGCCGAAGTTCGAGGCGGTCGATCCGCAGAAGGACGCGATGGCGGACCTGCTCGCGATCCGCTCGGGCACGATGACGCTGGCCGAGGCCATCGCCCGGCAGGGCCGCAACCCCGACGCGGTGCTGGCCGAGATCGCGACCACGAACGCCAAGCTCGACGAACTGGGCCTCGTGCTCGACAGCGACCCGCGCCGGGTCACCAAGACCGGCAGCGCGCAATCCAATGCGCCGGCCGACCCCGCGACCGATCCGGACGATCCGGAAACTGACGCGGCCTGACGAGGATCCACACATGGAGCAGACGATCGAACTGCCGGCCTTCCGCCGGTCGGCGGAGCTTGCGCCGAACAGCATCGACCCCGAGACCCGCAGCGTCGAGGTGATCTGGTCGACCGGCGCCCGAGTGCGCCGCGCCACGCTCTTCGGCGAGCCGCATGACGAGGAGCTCAGCATGGCCCCCGAGCATGTGCGGCTCGAGCGGCTGAACGCGGGCGCGCCCTTCCTGAAGGTGCACGAGGCGCATGATCTCGACGCGGTGATCGGCTCGGTCGTCCCGGGCTCGGCGCGGATCGAGAACGGACAGGGCATCGCCCGCATCCGGCTCTCCGAGCGCGACGCCGTCGGCGACATCTGGCGCGACATCGAGGCCGGGCACATCCGCGCGGTCTCCATCGGCTACCAGGTCCACCGCTTCGAGATCTCGAAACCCGACGGCCAGCGCGAGCTCTGGCGGGCGGTGGACTGGACCCCGTTCGAGATCTCCGCCGTGCCGGTCGGCGCCGATCCCGCCGCTGGCTTCCGCACCAAGGGCGAACATCACGACTGCGTCCTCCACCGCCGGGACGCCCCCACAGAGCAAGGAGCATCCCCGATGACCGACAGGACCGAGACCCCGGCCGCGACGGCCGAGCAGAGCAACACCACGGCAGCGCCCGAGGAGACCCAGATGACCGACGACAAGACCGGCGCTGCCGACACGCAGACCCGCGCCGCCGAGACCAAGTCCAAGGCGATGAAGCCCGCGCCCGACCCGGCGCCGGAGGACCGCAACCGCAGCGTCGACACCGACGCGCTGGTCAGCGAGGCCCGCGCGCAGGAGCGCGAGCGCGTCTCTACGATCCACGGGCTGGCCGACAAGCTGCAGCTCGAGCGCGGCTTCGCCGACGACCTGATCAAGCGCGGCGTCTCCATCGACGAGGCGCGCCGGCTGATCCTCGACCAGGTCGCGGCGAAGGCGGACGAGACCCGGACCTTCCCCCATGTCTCGATCCCGCTCGGCGGGCGCGACGCCACGGTCACGCGGCGCGAGGCCATTTCCAGCGCGCTCCTGCATCGCTACAGCCCGACGCTCTTCCCGCTGGAAGACGCGGCCCGCGAATATCGCGGCATGACGCTGATGGAACTCGCCCGCGAAAGCCTCGAGACGGCGGGCGCCAGCACTCGCGGCCTCTCGCGCGACGAGGTGGCGACGCGGGCACTCCACTCGACCTCGGACTTCCCCGAGATCCTGGCTGCCGTCACCAACAAGACGCTGCGCCAGGCCTACGAGGCCTATCCGCGGACCTTCCCGCTCTTCTGCCGGCAGGTGCTGGCGACCGACTTCAAGGCGATGCATCGGGTCCAGCTGGGCGAGGCGCCGCAGCTCCTGAAGGTGGGCGAAAGCGGCGAGTTCAAGCGCGGCACCCTCGGCGAGAGCAAGGAGAGTTACCGCATCGAGACCTACGGCCGCGTCGTCGCCATCACCCGGCAGGTGCTGATCAACGACGATCTCGACGCCTTCACGCGCATCCCGGCGATGTACGGCAACTCGATCGCGCAGCTGGAGTCGGACGTGGTCTGGGACATCGTGACGTCGAACCCGGCGATGGCGGACGGCACGGCGCTGTTCCATTCGACCCACAAGAACCTCGCCGGCAGCGGCGCGGCGCTCGGGGTGGACAGCGTGGGCCTCGCGCGGGCGGCGATGCGCAAGCAGACCGGCCTCGACAAGAAGACGGTGCTGAACATCCGCCCCGCCTTCCTGATCGTGCCGGCGGCGCTGGAGCTGAAGGCCGAGCAGCTGGTCGCCCAGAACCTCGTGCCCGCCCAGAGCGGCAACGTGGTGCCGCAGTCGATCCGCACGCTCTCGCCCATCGCCGAGCCCCGGCTCGACGCGGCCAGCGAGACCGCCTGGTACCTGGCGGCGAGCCCGAACCAGATCGACACCATCGAGTACGCCTATCTCGAGAGCCAGCAGGGCGCCTACATCGAGACGCGCAACGGCTTCGACGTCGACGGCGTCGAGATCAAGTGCCGCCTCGACTTCGGTGCCAAGGCCATCGACTGGCGCGGCCTCTACAAGAACCCCGGCGCGTGAGCCGGGCCATCCCCTGAACCCTGATCCCTGACGCACGGGCGGCCCTCGCGCCGCCCGTCGTCGTTCCGCGAAAGGAATGCGCGATGAAGAACTACGTCCAGCCCGGCAACACCCTTTCTCTGACCGCGCCATACGCCGTGACCTCCGGCGACGGCCTTCTCGTCGGCGCCATCTTCGGCGTGGCGGCCGGCGATGCCGCGAGCGGCGCGACCATCGAGGCCGCGCTCACAGGCGTCTTCGACCTCACCAAGGTCGGCTCGCAGGCCTGGACCGTCGGCGCCAAGGTGTACTGGGACGACACCAACAAACGCTGCACCACGGTCGCCACCGACAACACCCTCATCGGCGTCGCCGTCGAGGCGGTGGCCGGCGGCGCCGGCGACACCATCGGCAGGGTGCGCCTGAACGGCAGCTTCTGATGACCGCCTTCGCCGCCGCCCTCGACGCGCTCTTCGCGGACGCGCACCTCGCGCGCGACGTCGTCTACACCGCCGAGGGCGGCGCGCCCGCGCTGGTCCGCGCGATCCTCAGGAGGCCGGACGACATCACCGGCTTCGGCGAGGCACGCATCTGGTCGGAAACCACTCGGCTGGATCTGCGCCTCGTCGAGGTCGCCAACCCGCATCCCGGCGACCGGATCGAGATCGACGGCGAGGCCTTCCTCATCCAGGGCGAGCCGGTTCGCGACCGCGAGCGGCTCGTCTGGACCGTGGATCTGAGGCCCGCGTGAAGCTGAAGCTCGACATCACGCCCGATCTCGTCGCCGCCATGGCGGCCGAGGTGAAGGCCGGGGAGAAGGCCGTCACCGCCGCCATGCGCGAGGCTGGGACCGGGCTCAAGACCGCATGGCGCGGGCAGATCACCGGCGCGGGCCTCGGGCGGCGGCTGGCGAACTCGATCCGGAGCCAGACCTATCCCAAGGCCGGCGAGAGCCCGAATGCCGCGGCGCTGGTCTGGTCCAAGGCCCCGGTCATCGTCGGCGCCCACGACACCGGCCCGTTGATCCGCTCGAAAGACGGGTTCTGGCTGGCGATCCCGACCGAGGCCGCTGGCCGAGGCCTCCGCGGCGGCAAGCTCACCCCCGGGGAATGGGAACGCCGCCGCGGGCTGCGCCTGCGCTTCGTCTACCGCCGGCGTGGGCCGAGCCTGCTGGTCGCCGACCGCGCCCGGATCAACACCCGCGGTCAGGCGGTGGCGTCGCGCGCGAAGACCGGCCGCAACCAGGTCACCGCACCGATCTTCCTGCTGGTCCCACAGGTCAAGCTGCCAAAGCGGCTGGAACTCGCGCGGGATGCAGACCGGGCGTTGGACAGTGTGCCGGGGCTGATTGTGGCGAACTGGGTGGAAGGGCATATCAACTGAAGAAGTGGCGCGCCACCGCGCTAGCTGAGGATCCTCAGTGTTTCTTTGACCGTCAGCAAAAGTCGCTTCTGGAATTCGGCGATGAAACTGGGCAAGCGCATGTTGATCTTATCTTCATTGCCGTAAAAGAGGTTTCTGTTGCCATATGATGTGAGGCGTCCGTTCTCACGGTCGGGCATGAGAATAAACCGCTCTTGCACGACTCCATTCGCCCTAACTTCATAGACCTTGGGTTGTTCGTCAAAAAATCCGTCGTGGATGATCAGGTTTCGGAGGGCCTCCGTTTCCGTGACCAGATCGCAGGGCTCAAATAGCGTCCCGGTTTTATTGTTGAGTGAAATGCGACGCCGGTCGCCGAAGAGCTTGTTTTTCGACGCCAAACGAGGGTAGCGACTGAAATCTGTTCTTATATGCTCGGCTTCAAAGACAAGTTTCGTGGCGTAGTCCAGAAGGCTGTGCAGACGAATGTAGATCACGTTAATGAGGGCGATCAACTTTGCGGTTACTGGTGAACCGATGTGCCGAATTCCATCCGGGCTGACGCCGGGGGGATAGAAGAGTTCTTCCAAGTTGAGCGTTTTGTAGAATTCGCCCTGAAGTTGGACGACCTCGATCAGTGCCTCCTGAATGCCAGAAACCAGCCTGCGGCAGTCATGCAAGTATAGGAGTTTGTGAGTCGTCGGGTCGCTGTTTGCGCCAACGAGTTTTTCGAAGAGTTCACGGGAGATTGGCGCTTCTGAGTTTAGTCCGGCAGTCACGACCCACTCTTGCACTTTCGGAAGTATCGCGTGGTATTGTCCAATCCCATCAAATATTTGTGCTGCAAGGGCATCGTGAATTCGAACACAAATATTCTCGATCTCATGGGAAAAATCACCAGTGCTGGCACGCCAGACTCCCTGGGGATCAAACGAAAAGTAGACCACACCGCTGCGCGGGACGTCCGAAAGGGGAACGCCGTGCAGAGTAAGGTAGGTCGGTTGCCGATCCGAAGCGCTCATTTCTGTCGACTGACTGAACATGCGTTCGAAGCTACACGCACCAAATTTTCTTTGCCAGACAGTACTGTTAGCCGCCACAGCAACGCTCATCCAATAATGGCTGGCCGCCAATGCCCACCTATCGCGAAACCATCCTCGCCGCGCTGCATGCGCGGCTTACGGCGCTGCCCGCCACCGCCCTGCGCGGCGAGGTACTGCCCGAGCGCGTGCCGGCCGATGGCCTGCTGATCCTCCGCGATGGCGAGCCGGGGGAGCCAGACGTCACGCTGTCGCCCCTGCGCTACCACTACCAGCATCGCGCCGAGATCGAGGCGGTCGTGCAGGGCGCGGCGCGTGACGTCGCATTCGACACGCTGACCACCAGCATCGGCATGGCGCTCGCCGCCGACCGCACGCTGGGCGGGCTCTGCGACTGGGTCGAGGCCGAAGCGCCGCGGTCTGTCGATCTGCCGGTCGAGGGCGCGGCCAGCTTTAAGGCGGCCGTGATCCCGGTGGTGCTGCACTATTCCACGGCTGACCCACTCAGCTGATCCCGACAATCCGAGGAGAAAACCATGGCACGAGCCCAAGGGGCGCGGGCGCTGATGGCGCTTGCGTTCGAGACGACCTATGGCACGCCGCCCGCGAGCGGCTTCACCCGCATGCCCTTCGCCAGCACCTCGCTGGGGGCGGAGCAGCCGCTGCTGAACTCGGAGCTTCTCGGCTACGGCCGCGATCCGCTGGCGCCGATCAAGGATGCCGTGACGGCCGATGGCGATGTCGTCGTGCCCCTCGACGCCGAGGCGTTCGGCTTCTGGCTGAAGGCGGCGTTCGGCGCACCCACGACCACGGGTGTGGAAGCGCCGTACACCCACGAGTTCCAGTCAGGGTCCTGGACGCTGCCCAGCATGTCGATCGAGACTGGCATGCCAGAGGTGCCCCGATACGCGATGTACTCGGGCTGCGTGCTCGACCAGATCACCTGGCAGATGCAGCGCTCCGGCTTGCTGACGGCAACGGCGCGGCTGGTGGCACAGGGCGAGACGGTCGGCACAACCACCAGCGCCGGAACGCCGACTGCGCTGGAGCTGAAGCGGTTCGGCCATTTCAACGGGGCGATCACGCGGAACGGGACCGCGCTCGGCAACGTCGTCTCGGCCGAGATCACCTATGCCAACAACCTCGACCGGATCGAGACGATCCGCTCGGACGGCCGGATCGACGGGGCGGACCCGTCCATCGCCGCGCTGACCGGCCGGATCGAGGTGCGCTTCGCCGACCAGACTCTGGTGACGCAGGCGATCAATGGCGAGGCCTGCGAGATGGAATTCGCCTACGTCCTGCCTTCGGGCGAGAGCTTCACCTTCACCGTGCACGCCGTCTACCTGCCGCGCCCGCGCATCGAGATTTCCGGGCCGCAGGGCGTGCAGGCCACCTTCGACTGGCAGGCCGCCCGCGACAGCGTCGTCGGCCGGATGTGCACCGCCACCCTCGTGAACGATGTGGAGACCTACTGATGCTCACGCTCGACCTGACCAACGCGCCGCGCTGGCATGACCTCTCGCCCGGCGTCCGGGTGCAGCTGCGCCCGCTGACCACCGCGCTGATGGTGGCGACCCGCAGCGACCCGGCCGTCGAGGCGGTGCCCGAGGACGCCTCCGACGAGGAGCGCGCCGTCGCCTTCGCCAAGGCGCTGGCGCGACGGGCCGTGCTCGCCTGGGAGGGCATCGGCGACGCCCACGGCAAGCCCATCGACCCGAGCCCCGAGGCCATCGACGCGCTGCTCGATGTCTGGCCGATCTTCGAAGCCTTCCAGCTGACCTACGTCTCGAAGGGTCTGCTGCTGGAACAGGAAAAAAACGCCTCCGCGCTCTCGCCGAATGGTCCTTCGGCGGGGGCGACCGATACTGCGACGCCTGCACGCAAGCGTGCGAAGACTGCCCGGCGCGGCTGAACCGCCCCTGGACGGATGAGGGCTGGCAGGTCTGGGATCTCGTCGGCCGGCTCGGCGGCCAGCTGCGCGTCCTGCCCGGCGCGGTGATCGGCTGGGACATGTCGGCAGCACTCGCGCTCGGTGACGCCCTCGGCGTGCCGCCGCTCGCCACGGCCGAACTGCTGCCCGTCATCGAAGCGGTGATGGTCACCAAGCTCAACGAACAGATGGAAGTCTCGCATGGCCGAGAAACGCGTTAGCGTCCGCCTCGCCGCGGTCGGCGGGCGACAGGTGCGCGCCGAGCTCGAAGGTGTCGGCGAGGCTGGGGCGCGCGGCTTCGGACGGCTGAGCCGGGAGATGGAGGCGGCTAATGCCCGGCTCGCCGGCTTCGCGCGCCGTCTGCGCGTGACGGCTGCAGCTGCGGTCGCTGCCGCCACAGCTGCCGGCGTTGCCATGGTCCGCTCCGGCCTGCAGACGGTGGATGCACAGGCGAAGCTGGCGCAGTCGCTCGGCACCACCGTCGCCTCGATCCAGACGCTGGAGCGCGCGGGCGAGCTGGCGGGCGTCTCGATGTCCGGGATCGAACAGGCCACCAAGGACCTGACGCGTCGTCTCAGCCAGGCGGCCGCCGGGGCCGGTCCCGCCATCGACGCGCTGGACCGGCTCGGGCTCTCGGCCAACGAACTGATCGCGCTGCCGCTGGACCAGCGCGTCGGCGCGATCAACGCCGCCATCGAGAACTTCGTGCCCACCGCCGAACGCGCGGCGGTCGCGGGTCAGCTCTTCGGCGAGGAAGGCTCCATCGCCATGAGCCGGATCGACACCGCGACGCTGCGCCAGGCGACGGAGGACGTGCTCGCCTTCGGCGTCGTCGTCTCCGAGCAGGACGCCGACCAGATCGAGCGGACGAACGACGCGATCTCCCGGCTCGGGCTGATCTGGCGCGGGCTGTCGAACCAGCTGGCGGTCGCCGCGGCACCTGCGCTGGAAGCCGTCGCGAACGCCATGGCGGCGGTCGCCAGTCGCACCGGGCCGCTCGGCATCGCGATCCGCGGTCTCTTCGACAACATCGGCCGCCTGACCACCTATGCCGCGACCTTCGCCGCCTTCCTCGCGGGACGCTGGGTCGCCGGCATGGCCGCTGCGGCGCTCTCGGTCCGGGGCCTCGCTACGGCGCTGGTCGTTCTGCGTGGGGCGCTGATCCGCACCGGTATCGGCGCGCTGATCGTCGGTGCGGGCGAGCTCCTCTACCAGTTCATGCGTCTCGTCGCCGGTGCGGGCGGCTTCGGCGAGGCGATGTCGCTGCTGAAAGACCTCGCCGTCGAGGTCTGGGAGCGGATCAGGATGGGCGCGGCTGCGGCGGGCGCGGCCGCGACGGCGATGTTTTTCGACCTGAAGGCGGACGCCGCATCGGGCATGCAGAGCGCCATCGAGAGCGTCGTCGGTTTCGGCAACACGGCGGCGAACACGTTCGAAGGCGCCTATGAGGCGATCAAGGCGATCTGGGGCCTGCTGCCCGCCGCCATCGGCGATCTGGCGTTCCAGGCGGCCAACAGCTTGGTCGACGGCGTCGAGGCGATGCTGAACGGCGTTGTCTCGCGCATCAACGGCTTCATCGCCGGCATCAACCAGGGGCTGGAAGCGCTCGGGTCCGAGCGCCGGATCTCGCTGGTGCCCGACCTCGACCTAGGCGAGATCGAGAACCGCTTCGAGGGCGCGGCCAGCGCTGCCACGACGGCGGCGCAGGCGGCGTTCGAGCGGGCCTTCGAGGACAACCCGCTCACCGCGCCCGATCTCGGCCTGACCGACGCGGCGAACCGCGCGCTCGAGTCGGCGAACCTCTATCGTGGGGCCGCACGCGATCTGGCCGAAGGGGCCCGCGCACCGCTGGAAAGCTGGCAGGCGCTGCGCGATGCAGTCCGAGGCACAGACGAGGACGGCGCCGACGCTTTGGCCGAGACGACCGCTGCGGCGGAGCGGCTGGAGACGGCGCTCGGCGATGCCGGACGCGCCGCGACGGATGCAGGCGCGGCGGCCGGAGCTGCCGCTGCTGCAGCGAAGCCCGCGACCGAGGCAGCCGTCACCGGCTGGCAGGCGGTCACGGCAGCGCTGTCGGACTATGCCAGCAAGGCCCGCGAGATCGGCGGAGACATCGGCCAGAGCCTCGTCGGCGCTTTCCAGTCGGCCGAGAACGCCGTGGGCCAGTTCGTGAAGACCGGCAAACTGAACTTCCGCGACCTCGTCACCTCGCTGTTGGCCGATCTCGCCCAGCTGGCGGCGCGGCGTTTCATCCTCGGGCCGATCGCCAACGCGCTCTCCGGCGTGTTCGGCGGCACGGGCGGGATCTTCGCCAACGTCCTGCACGCGGGCGGCATGGTTGGCTCCGCCGGGCCCTCGCGCATGGTCCCGGCCATGGCCTTCTTCGCCGCCGCGCCCCGGATGCATTCCGGCGGCATGGCCGGGCTTCGGCATGATGAGGTGCCCGCGATCCTGCAACGCGGCGAGCGAGTGCTGTCGCGGCGGGAGGCACAGAGTTACGGCGCGGGCGGCGGTGTCAACGTCACCATTATGGCGCGCGACGCGGAGAGCTTTCGGCAGTCCCGCACCCAGGTCGCGGCCGACATCGCCCGCGCCGTGTCGCTCGGGCGGAGGGGCATGTGATGGCGTTCCACGAGGTCCGGTTTCCCGACAACATCAGCCGGGGCGCGCGGGGCGGGCCGGAAAGGCGCACGCAGATCGTCGAACTCGCCTCGGGCGACGAGGAGCGCAACGCCAGCTGGGCCAATTCGCGGCGCCGCTACGACGTCGCCTATGGCATCCGCCGCGCGGACGATCTGGCTGCGGTCGTCGCCTTCTTCGAGGCGCGCAACGGCCGCTTGCATGGTTTCCGGTTCAAGGACTGGGGTGACCACAAGTCCTGCCCGCCATCGGGAACGCCATCGCCGACAGACCAAGCGATCGGCACTGGCGACGGCGCCACAACCGCCTTCCAACTGGTGAAGCGCTACGCCTCGGGCAGCCAGACCTGGACTCGCACGATCACAAAGCCGGTCGCCGACACGGTGCGCGTCGCGCTCGATGGAGCCGAACAGCCCAGCGGGTGGTCCGTCGACACGACCACCGGCGTGTTCACCTTCGACACTGCGCCCGCCGAGGGCGTCGCGATCACCGCGGGCTTCGAGTTCGACGTGCCGGTTCGCTTCGACACCGACGCGCTCGACGTGACGCTCGACCTCGAGCGGCTCGGCTCGATCACCTCCATCCCGCTTCTGGAGATCCGGCGATGAACGACACCGGCAGCTTCGTCGCAGCCGTGCTACGCGAGCTCGCGGCCTCGACCGCCGTGATCCTCGCCGCTTGGGGCGCGCTCGGCGGCGCGACCAACGCGCTGACCACGAAGATGCACCTGCGCGACGCGCTGCGGCACATCCTCCTCGGTGGTCTGATCGCCGCGGGCATGGGCAGCCTGTCGATGGCAGTCATAACGAGCTGGATGGGCCTGCCGACGGAGGCGATACCGGCGGGCGGCGCGGCAGGGTCCGCCGCCTATCTCGTCGGCGTCTTCGGGCCGGCCTTCATCGAGATGCTGCTCGCCCGCCTGCGCCGCGCCAAGCAGGGCGACGGCGATGAATGAGATCCTTCGCTTCGCGCGCGCCCTCCGCTGCGACCCGGCCGACCCTCGAGCGGCCTTTACCCACCGTCTGCGCATCGGCCTCGCCATCGCAGCACTGATCCTGATCCTCTCGCTTTTCCGGTAATCCCATGCACATGACCGACCGGGGTCTGCTGGCCCTCGTCCGGCACGAAGGACTCGTGCCCGGACCCTATCTCGATGTGAAACAGGTCTGGACCTTCGGCATCGGCCACACGGCCGCGGCCGGGCCACCCGATCCCGCCACCTTGCCGCGCGGTATGCCCGCCGAGTTCGACACCGGGATCCGCGAGGCGTTCCGGGTCTTCCGCGCCGACCTCGCGCGCTACGAGGCCGCCGTCCTCCGGGCCGTGAAGGTGCCATTGGCGCCGCATGAGTTCGATGCGCTGGTCAGCTTTCACTACAACACCGGCGGCATCGCAAAGGCCGCGCTGACCCGACATCTCAATGCCGGCAATCGCGTTGCAGCGGCCGACGCGTTTCTGAACTGGCGGAGACCGGCCTCGATCATTCCCCGCCGGGAGGCTGAGCGCGACCTGTTTCGCCATGGCCGCTATCCCGTCGGCACGATCCCGGTCTGGTCTGTGGACCGCGCGGGCCGCGTGGACTTCTCGCGTCCGATCCGCCGCCTGACCGAGGATGGGGCGCTGGCCTTGGCTCGCGGGCCGTGGCCGACGCCGACGCCGCCGGTGCTCGCCCCTTCACCCACCGCGCCGACCGGCTGGCTCGCCCGGCTGGCCGCCTTCTTCTCCACCCTGATCCGGAGGGCCTGACTCATGCGCTACGTCCGCCCCAACTCGCTCACCTGGTGGGCGGGACTTCTCGCCATGCTCACTGGCATCGCCTCTTTCGCGCTGCCCGCCACCGGGCCGCTGAGCGAGCTGTCTCGCCTCGTCGCGCAGCTCGCCGGCTCCGGTGATGCCTCGCCCGCAGGGCTGATGTTCCTCGGGCTCGGCCTGATCGGCCTGCGCGACCGGATCGAGCGCGGGTTCCGCGGCGATGCTTGAGTTCCTCGCCGGTCTGATCGTGGGCGGCTGCCTCGGCGTTTTAGTCGCTGCCCTCTGCGTCGCCGCTGCACGCGGGGAGCAGGACGATGGCTGATCTCCTGGTCTGGCTGGTCGCAGGGCTCGGCGCGGTCGGGGGTGTGGTCCTCGGCCGGCTCTGGGGCCGCGTCGACGGGAAGCGCGCTGGCAAACGGGAGGCGGAACGCGATGCAATGGAAGACAAGAGCGAGCGCGTCGAACGCGGGCGCGACGCCGTTCGCGATGGCCGCGTCACTGGCGATCCTGCTGACCGGCTGCGCCGCAACGATGGGCGGTGGTGATGCCGGTTGCGCCTCCTATGCCGAGGCGCGGCTCGCCCGGCCGCCTGCCGAAACCGTCACCGCCGTGCCGCCTGCATGGGCGGACTGGATTGCCGATCTCGACGACCGCATGACGGGAACTTGCCGATGAAATCCCTCTCGCCCGCCCTGCAGGCCCATCTCGACGAGGGCACGACCACGCTCGCCTGGTGCTGGCGGATAACGCGCGCCGATGGCGTCACCTTCGGCTTCACCGATCACGACCGGACGCTCGCCTTCGACGGCACCGACTTCGAGCCGGAGAGCGGTCTGACCGCGACCGAGGTGCGATCGGGTTCGGACCTTTCGGTCGATGCGCAGGACGCCGAGGGCGTGCTGACCTCTGACCGCATCACCGAGACCGACATTCTCGACGGCCGCTGGGACAATGCCGAGGTCGAAGTCTGGCGGGTGAACTGGGCCCATACGAGCCAGCGCGTGCTGATGCGCCGGGGCGCCATCGGTCAGATCCGGCGCGGACGTTTGGCCTTCGTCGCCGAGGTGCGTTCGCTCGCCCATGTGCTGGGCCAGACGGTCGGGCGGACCTTTCAGGCGACCTGCGATGCCGCGCTCGGTGACGCGCGCTGCAGCGTCGATCTCGAGGATCCCGCTTTCAAGGGTGCGGGCGCCGTGATCGACCTGCTGCGGGATCGGGCCTTCACCGCCTCGGGCCTCGGCGAGTTCGCCTCCGGCTGGTTCACCTTCGGCACCGTTGAATGGATTAGCGGCGTGAACGCCGGGCGGCGCACCGAAGTGCTGGGCCATGACGTGACGGAGGGCATCGCCGTGCTGACCCTGCTCGAGGCGCCGGTGCGGTCCATCGGCGAAGGCGACGCCTTCACCATCCGCGCCGGCTGCGACAAGCGCATCGAGACCTGTGGGGCGAAGTTCGCCAACACCGCCAACTTCCGCGGCTTCCCCCACATCCCAGGCCAGGACACCATCCTGCGCTACGCGACGAAGGACGGCGGCCACGAGGGAGGCGTGCTGTGACCAGCGTCGTTTCCAGCGGAAACGACGGGCGGCAGAGCATCGCATCGCGATGCACGAGAGCTGGCGCCGATCCGAATCGGGTCATCGCTGCGGCGCGATCCTGGCTCGGCACCCCCTACCACGACCAGGCGAGCCTCAAGGGCGTCGGCTGCGACTGCCTCGGGCTGGCCCGCGGCGTCTGGCGCGAGGTCGTCGGACCCGAACCATTCCCGATCCCGCCCTACAGTCGCGATTGGGGCGAGACCGGCCCACGTGAGGTGCTGGCAGAGGGCGCGCGACGCATGATGATCGAGGTGTCGCCCGCCGAGGCCGGTCCCGGCGCGCTGGTCCTCTTCCGCATGAGGCCGCGCGCCATCGCGAAACATGTCGGCATAATGATCGGGCCGGAAAGCTTCCTGCACGCCTACGAGCGGCTCGGCGTGATCGAGGAACCGCTCACCTCATCCTGGCGGCGGCGCATCGCCTCCGCTTTCCTGTTTCCGCAACGCTGAGACCCAGACATGGCAACGCTCGTCCTCGGTGCCGCTGGCGCCGCCATTGGCGGCAGCATCGGCGGCGCGATCCTCGGCGTGAGTGCCGCCACCATCGGTGGCTTCGTGGGCTCGACTATAGGCTCGGTCGTCGACAGCTGGATCGTGTCCTCGCTTGCGCCCACCCAGCGCATCGAGGGGCCGCGGCTCGATAGCCTTCGGATCACGTCCTCGACGGAAGGAGCCGTCATCCCCCGCGTCTACGGGCGGATGCGCATGGGCGGGAATGTGATCTGGGCGACCGATTTCCGCGAAGAGACCAAGACCACCACGCAGGGCGGCGGCAAGGGCGGCGGGGGCGGCGGCAAGGTCAAGACGACGGAGTATCTCTACTACGCGAGCTTCGCCATGGCGCTCTGCGAGGGACCGATCACCGGCATCGGGCGCATCTGGGCCGACGGCAAGTTGCTCGATACCGCCGGCATCACCTGGCGCTGGTATCCTGGCGACGAGAGCCAGACCGCCGATCCGTTCATTGCGGCGAAGATGGGCGCGGCGAACACCCCGGCCCATCGCGGCACGGCCTATGTGGTCTTCGAGGATCTGCCGCTCGGCAACTACGGCAACCGCCTGCCGCAGCTCTCCTTCGAGGTCTTCCGCCCTTTGGCCGACCCCGACACCGCCGAAGGGCTGACGCAGGCGGTCACGATGATCCCGGCCTCGGGCGAGTTCACCTACGCGACGCAGGGCATCCGCAAGGGCAGCGGCGGCGCGCAGATCCCCGAGAACCTGAACGCGCGGTCGGACACCGCCGACATGGTGGTGGCGCTCGACCGGCTGCAGGCGATGGCGCCGAAGGTGGAGAGCGTCAGCCTCGTCGTCGCCTGGTTCGGGAACGACCTGCGCGTCGGCGACTGCACGATCCGACCGGGCGTCGAGGTGTCGGAGAAGACGACGAGCCCGCAGACGTGGTCGGTGAACGGCGTTAGCCGGTCCGCGGCGCATCTCGTCAGTCGCGACGACCAGGACCGACCCGTCTATGGCGGCACGCCGGCAGACTTCGCGGTGGTGCAGGCGATCAAGGAGATGAAGGCCCGCGGGCTGCGCGTCACCTTCTATCCGTTCATCCTGATGGACGTACCGCCCGGCAACACGCTGCCGAACCCGTATTCCGACAACGCCGCCGAGACGGGGCAGCCGGCCTTTCCGTGGCGGGGCCGGATCTCCTGCTCGCCGGCCGCCGGCTACGCCGGGACCGTGGACAAGACCGGAGCGGCGGCGAGCCAGGTCGCGGCCTTCTTCGGCAGCGCCAGCCCATCGGACTATGCGGTCTCGGGCGAGACCGTCTCCTGGACCGGAGCGCCGGGCGACTGGGGTCTGCGCCGCATGGTGTTGCACTACGCACATCTCTGCGCGGCGGCCGGCGGGGTCGACGCCTTCCTGATCGGGACGGAGATGCGCGGGCTGACCACGATCCGCTCGGGGAGCAGCGCCTATCCGGCAGTGCAGGCCTTCCGCGGTCTGGCCGCCGACGTGCGCGCCATCCTCGGGGCGGGCACGGCGATCAGCTATGCGGCGGACTGGTCCGAGTATTTCGGCCACCAGCCGGGCGACGGCTCGGGTGACGTGTTCTTCCATCTCGACCCGCTCTGGGCCGATCCGGAGATCGATTTCGTCGCCATCGACAACTACATGCCGCTCTCCGACTGGCGCGACGGGTTCGAGCATGCCGACGCGCAGGAGGGCTGGCCCGCGATCTACTACCGCGCCTACCTGCAATCCAACATCGCGGGCGGCGAGGGCTTCGACTGGTTCTACGCCAGCCTGGCGGATCGGTCGGCGCAAATCCGAACGCCGATCACCGATGGTGCCGTCGGCAAGCCTTGGGTCTTCCGCTACAAGGACCTGCGCAGCTGGTGGTCGAACCTGCATTACGACCGACAGGGCGGGGTCGAGAGCGCGACGCCGACGGGGTGGGCGCCGCAGTCCAAGCCGATCTGGTTCACCGAGTTGGGCTGTCCGGCCATCGACCGGGGCACGAACCAACCGAACGTCTTCTTCGATCCGAAATCCTCCGAGAGCTTCGTGCCCTACTTCTCCCGCGGCTGGCGAGACGACGCGATCCAGCGCGCCCATCTCGAGGCCACGTATCTCTTCTGGGGCGAGGCCACGAACAACCCGATCTCGTCGGTCTATGGCGGCCGGATGGTGCATGTGCCCGAATGCGCCGCTTGGACCTGGGACGCGCGTCCGTATCCCTTCTTCCCGGCGTTGACCGACGTCTGGACGGACGGCGCGAACTGGCGGCTGGGGCATTGGCTGACCGGGCGGCTCGGGGCGGTGTCGCTTGCGGCGCTGGTCCGCCATCTCTGCCTGCGCGCCGGGCTCCCCGAAGATCGCATCGACGTGAACGGCCTCTGGGGGGCGGTCGAGGGCTATGCCATCGGCGCGCTGGAAAGCCCGCGCGCCTCGATCGCCACGCTGTCGCGGCATTTCGGCTTCGACGCCGTCGAGACCGAGGGCGTCATCCGCTTCGTCATGCGCGGCCGGGCCTCCGTCGCCACTCTCGCGTCCGACGATCTGGTCGCGGCCCGTGAGGGCGATGTGCTGGAGCTGACCCGCGGCCAGGAGACCGAACTCCCGCAGGCCCTGAAATGGCAGGTCGCCCGTGCCGACGAGGATTACGAGGCCGCGCAGGTCGAGGCTCGGCGCATCACCGTCGACACGACGCGAATCGCCTCGGAGAGCTTTCCGATGGCCGTGCCGCCCGAGGAGGCCGAGCGCCGCTGCCGCCGCGCGCTGATGGAAGCCTGGACCGGCCGCGAGAGCGCCGTCTTCCGCCTGCCGCCATCGCGGCTCGCGCTCGACCCAGCCGATGTCGTGTCTTTCGCCCATGACGGCCGGGCTGTCCCGCTGCGGCTTGTCTCCATCGCGGATGCGGATGCGCGCGGCATTGAGGCGGTCCGCCAGGACCGGGAAGCATACGACCTGGCGCCGGGAGCCTCGCGGCCCTCGGCACTGTCCCAAGCGGTCGTCTTCGGCCCGCCCGAGGCGGTGCTGCTCGAATTGCCGCAGCTGACCGAGGACCAGCCCGCGCACCGCCCCTTCGCCGTGGCGCATGCCGTGCCGTGGCCGGGCGAGATCGCGGTGTTCCGCAGCCCCTCGATGGACGGGTTCGAGCTGCTGACCAGCTTCGGCACGCGGGCCCGGATCGGCGCGCTGGTCGCAGACTTCTATTCCGGACCCACCTCGCGCTTCGACGTCGGCAATGTGCTGGTGGTCGATCTGCTCACCGGCACGCTGGAAAGCGTCACGGACCTGACCCTGTTCGGCGGGGCGAACGCGCTCGCGATCGAGACCGCGCCCGGCGTCTGGGAGATAGTGCAGGCGGGCGCGGCCGAGCTGCTCGCGCCCGGCCGGTATCGGCTCACCCGGCTTCTGCGCGGCCAGCGGGGGACAGAAGGCGCCATGGGCAACCCGGCGCCCGCTGGCGCAAGGGTCGTGGTAATCGACGACAGCCTCGCGTCGCTGCCGATCGCCGAGGCCGACCTCGGCATCCCGTGGAACTGGCGCGTCGGCCCGGCGAGCCGTCCGGTCAGCGACGAGACCTATGTGGCGCAAGCCTTCACGCCCGCAGGCGTCGGGCTTCGGCCGTTCTCCGTGGCCCAAGTGGAGCAGCCGTGGCGCACGCCGCGCACACCCGGCGATCTCTCCATCCGCTGGACACGCCGGTCCCGCGCGCTCGCCGCCGACAGCTGGGGCGCTGTCGAAGTGCCGATGGCGGAGGAACTGGAAGCCTACGAGGTCGAAATCCTCGACGGTGCAACGGTAAAGCGGCTGCTGAGCACCGCCACCGCCAGCGCCGTCTACACCGCCGCCCAGCAGACCGCCGACTGGGGCGCGCCGCTCGGGCCCGGCAACACGCTCGACGTCCGCATCTACCAGCTCTCCGCCCTCGTCGGGCGGGGCGCGCCCAAGACCGTCACGCTCACGCTCTGAAAGCCAACCCATGTCCGACGCCACGACCCATCTCCTGTTGCCCTACATCCTCGCGGCACAGGCCCAGAAGCATGTCACCCACAACGAGGCGCTGCGGATCCTCGACGGGCTCGTCCAGCTTTCCGTCCTCGACCGGAATCTGACAGCGCCGCCCGGCAGCCCTGCGGATGGCGACCGCTACATCGTCGGCTCGGGCGCGACGGGCGACTGGGCGGGGTGGGACCTGAATGTGGCGCTGTGGGCGGACGGCGCGTGGCTGCGTCTGCCACCGAGGACCGGCTGGCGGGCTTGGGTCGAGGATGAAGGACTGCTGCTGGTATACGATGGCGCGGGCTGGATCGGGACCACACCGGACGTGTTGCAGAACCTCGCGCTTCTTGGGATCGGCACGACGGCGGACGCCTCGAACCCGTTCTCGGCCAAGCTCAATGCAGCGCTCTGGACGGCGAAGACCGTGGCCGAGGGCGGCACTGGCGATCTGTTCTACATCATGAACAAGGAGGCCGCGGGCGACGATCTCGGGCTGACCCTGCAGACCGGCTTCGTCACCAAGGCGCTGGTCGGCCTCTTCGGCTCCGACCGCTTCCGGCTGGCGGTCTCGGCCGATGGCAGCACCTTCTTCGACGGGCTCAGCGTCGACAACGCCAACGGCATCGTCGACCAGCCCCGGCTGCCGCGCTTCAAGGCGTACACGAACTACGACAACTACGTGGGCGTCGGAACCTGGACGAAGATCGGCCTGAACAACACCGACTACAACGATCAGGGCGCCTTCGACGCCGCCAACAACCGGTTCGTGGCGCCGGTCGACGGCACCTACCTCTTCGGCGCGACGCTCATGTACAAGGTCAACGCCAGCACGACCGCGCGCATGCGGGGGCGGCTGGTGCTGAACGGAACCACGGAAATCCGGGGCTCCCTCGGCGAAATCTCTGCCACTCACGTCTCGCTCGCCACCGCGATCTGGCTGCAGACCATGGTCCCGCTAACCGCTGGCGATACCGTCGAGCTGCAGGGGTATTTCCGGGTCGCGGACGGCTACTTCGCCGCCGATCACACGTCCTTCTGGGGCTGCAAGATCGGCTAAATTCTCGCCACGCTGACGGTACCGTTCCCCGGGCAGTCGCACCTTCAGAATTGGCCTGACGCGTCGCCCGCCGCATCCTGGTTTGCCTCCCAATCCCCGTAATTGCGTCCGTCCGCGAGCTTCCAGAGGATCCGGCCATTGGCGCTCGCACCAATGACGGCCGCAGCCGCGGCAGAGGCAGACGTGAAGCTGTAGGCGCTTGTGAAGACAAGAAAATCGCCTTCCTCGCGGAGGACGCCCTTCTCCACAAGGGTGTTCCGGAGCGTGACCGTCCCTCTCGGTATCGTTCGCGTCGTCCGGACCCTTGCCCTCGAACCTGCCGTGACGACGAAATCCCCGGAGGGCCCGATCTCCATCTCTGCCGCGAAGCCGTCGCCCCGGAAGAAGAACCGAGGGCTTTCATGGAGTTCAGCCTTTGGCAGTTCTTGCTCCGCGATCTGCTCCGGCGCACGACCGCGGACTTCTCGGAAGAGATCCCAGCCAAGGGCTCCAACCAGTGTTTTCGTCTGATCCACGAACTCGTCCATGGCTGCGCGGTCAGGGAGCGGTAGCTTGCCCGCGTCGTCGGACGGCGTGCGCGTGTTGGGCAGGGTCCAACGGGGATTGCTGACGACCCCCCGGATCAGACAAGCTTCGACATAGCGCGCGTGGCTCTTCGTCAGGTTCTCGTCCTTGCTGATCAGCACGACCGTGTCGGTCCAGAAGCCTTTGGCATCGCGACCCGCCTCATTCGAGTTGTGATACGATAATCGCGCTCCGACACCTTCGGACTCGCCAATATATGCAAGCTGCCGGTCCTGCGCGTCTTCGTCGGCCCCGATCAGGATGTACACGCCTGGCCGTTCGATTTCGGGAAAAGCCTCCCGAACCCGACGAAGCTGGTTGCGCCGGAAGGCAATCGCCTGGATCGTCGACATCGAGATTTGCGCCACCCGGATACCATTCGGGTCGCCGTCGAGCAGGAAGATATTGATCGACCTCGGTTTCAGTACTGACGCTCCTAGAGTAGCACTCGATAATTTCGAGCATCAGCATCGGTCGATTTAATGATCTGATATTCCATGCCGCTGGCCACTGCTATTTGCTCTGCAAATTCCTTCTTGGCCTGAACCACCGCATTGTCGACCTGATGATCGCCTTTGACCTCTACCACGACGTACTTTTCACTGCCGTCCGGCTCCTCGCGGAGAAAAACAAAGTCGGGATAGTAGCTGCGAACCGTGTGTGAGTCAGGGTCGATATACTGAATGAAAAAGTCCGACTGACCGTGCGTAAGCATGCCAGTAAAATAGATCTTTTTCACTCGTTTCTCTCTTAGAAGATCCCAGAACAGCGTTCGCTCCGAATTGGAATCGAAGCAGTAGGTGTCGAGGTGGAAGCTCTTGTCGCGCTCATGATCCTTCACCACTGCGTCCGTGCTGCGGACAATCTTGTCCTTGGCAGCCGTGATCTCGTAATATCCGTTCGCCGGGAGCTTGATGAGTTCGACTTCGTGCTCTTCGGTTTTTTCCGACTCATCCAGCTCAAAGATCATCCGGAACAAGCGTGGAATAACCTCGTCGTAGAGCAGCTCGTTGAATTCGTTAGTGATTTCAACGAGCCTATTGACGCCTTCCGTTGTGGCATCCAGCAGCGACTCGATTTCCAATGGCGATTGGTTGAGATACCGAGCGACTTCTCCCACGAGGCTGAGGCGTGAGAACACCTGCTTCTCGCGGCGCTCGGTAAGGTCGAACGTCCTGCTGGATGACGCACGGGCGGCCTCACTTGGGGTGAGCCCTTCCTGCTGCGTCTCCACGAGCCGATATTTCTCGACAAGCTCGCTCCATTTGTCCCGAGCGGACAGCTCGGGGAAGAGCGTCTGTCCAGGCGTGACGGTTTTTTCGCACACATTGTATTCCTTGCGCACCCGCACCAGCTTGATCTTCACGGGGGGCTCGATGACCTTGACCTGGACGCGCTCCTTGTCGCTGGCGACGTTCTGCAGCTCGGCAGCGCTGATCCTGAAGTTCTGCTGCAGTTCGTCGTTCAGGATCTCCATGTTATCGTCGGAGAGAAACACATGCCCGGTGTGCTGGGCTTGGCCGATGGCGCGAAGGCAGCGCATGGTGGCCTGAAGCACGAAAACCTTGGATTTGGGCTCGCGGAAGAGGCCGACGCCAAATAGGGACCGGCAGTTCCAGCCCTCGCGCCCCTTGTTGACGAGCAGAATGAACTGCTTCTCCGAGTCTGGGGTGTCCAGACGGTTGAACTCTCGAATGTCGTCGTTCGAGGTCAACTTCTCGTCGCCGACGTTGACTAGGATGCGGGATGTCGGAACACCTCTTTTCGAAAGGGCCCGTTCAACCGCCGGGCGGAGCTCCTTCGTTAGTTCCTCGATCGTGGCTGCGAAGAATGCCAATTTGGGCAGCATGCCCTCAGGCTTCAGATCGCCAGTCTCATCGAGGAATTGCTCGACGGCTATGTCGACGAACTCGTCCGTCCGGGTGTTTCGGTATCCGTGAAGGACGACCTTCTTTAGGAAGCCCTTGTCGATGGCCTCCTTCAGCCCGTACGCGTAGACCACCTCGGGCAGCACTTCTTTGCCGACGTACGGTGTGCCGGTGTAGTTGTAGCAGGCGACGACGCGCGTCCCGGCGCGGTTCAGATTGGCGGCGAGCTGGTCGATGGTGGTGCGGAGGCTCGTGTCAGTCTCCTTGGCGCCGATCCCCATGTCCTTGGCGAGCGTCTTGCCAAAGGCGTGGTGCGCCTCATCAACGTAGATGCCCAGCTGCTCGAGACGGCACAGTTTTTCGAACCGCTGGTTAGTGGTCAGCTCGGCCTCTTCTTCGGGCTGATCCCAGGCATAGAGGTCGGCGGCCTCACCATAGACCCCGGGCGCTGTCACCGTGTCCGGGGTCGCGCCGAACAGCGCGTCCAACGGGGTCTTCTCCTTGTGGCGACGCTTCAGGATGATCTTCTGTGTGTTCGAGACCACGATGTTGAAGCGCGATCGGTCCAGCGTACTGAGCGAGGTGCCAGCCTCCTCGAGGTAGTGGAAGCGCAGGTGGGTGGTCAGGAAGTTCACGTATTCGGGGGGGACGACCAGCGCGAGGTCGAAGGACTCGATCTCCTTCAGCGACTGGAGCACGGTCTTGTCCGGGGCGAAGACCAGCGCGTTGTGGCAGTAGCGCTTGTCCTTCTCGAATTTGTTTCCCAACAGGAACTCGTAGAAGATGCACGTCGCCATGAGGATTGTCTTGCCGGTTCCCATGGTCAGGGCGAAGATGTAGTTGGGGTAGATGCGGGAGTTCTTCCGCATTGCCGCGAAGACAGCCTTGTACTGGTCCTGCGTCACCGCATCGAACATCGACCCCTGGCGCGCGTCGCCGCCGATGATTCCGCCTTCCTGGCGGCCGGCGAAGCGGCCGGTCTTCTCGAACCACGCCTTGAAGATCTCCTCGACCTTCGCGTTGTCCATGAATTCCTTCAGGAAGACATAGATCTCCAGTGCCTCGTACTGAGGCTGGCGCAGGAAGGCCTTGGGGTTCTTGTCCGGGTTGTTGAAGTCCAGAAACTTGCGGGTTAGCTCCTTGTAATGCGTGCGGATCGTGCCGCGGTTGCCGCGGTAGAATTCCCACAGGAACTGGAAGAAGGCGAAGTCCAGCGACGCGCTGATCGCCTTGGTGCGCCTAGCCATTGGTCACGCTCCCTTCCCAGGACTCGGAGAGGAGGTCGGTGATCTTCACGCGGATCGTCCCGGCGTCGGCCGGAACCTCGTATCGCCCGGCGACGAGGTCGGTCTTGCCGGGGATGTCGACCACGGCGGGCTGCAGCACAGCGCCGTCGTAGTTCCAGTCGATGAGGATGCTCTCGACCAGCTCGCGCCAGTCCTCGACCGTCTCCTTCTGCATCGACAGCTTCTGCAGCAGGTTCATGGGGTAGAAGCGCTCGACGAACAGCTCGCCATCCTTGATGACAACTTTTGCCTCGGAGTCGCGACGGAACTCGAGGTTGGCCTTGTCGCGCAGGATGTCGACCACCTCTACATCGATCTTGTAGGGTGCCGCGGCCAGCTTGAGCCGGGCGGCGAGGTCGGGCTCATGACCCATGCAGACGAGCGTGAGCTTCTCCACTGGCCGGTTCGGATGCTCGGCCTGGCGGCGCTCCCACGCCTTGTAGTCGAAGCCGGCGATCAGCTCGTTCAAGTCCGCGCGGGTGGCGATGCGGTTGACCGGCATGATCTTGACCATGCGGCCGTCCTTCTCTCCGTCGAAGACAGTACTGAGTTCAAGAGGCTGGACCTCTAAGGCTTCAATCAGAAGTTCTTTTGCCTGAACCGGATTGCGAAAAACATCGTATTGATTGACGTTGCAAACCTCGAAGCCGACAAATTTCGTAGCGCCTGATGGCTCAGCTTCGCTGCATATTTCCGAAGCAACTCGCGTAAGTCTTTTTGTAGTGATCTGAATTGCACCAAGATTTATGTCAGCACCAATGAATTTTCGGCCAAGCTTCATGGATACAGCTTGCGTCGTTCCGGCCCCCATAAAGCAGTCAAACACAATATCGCCAGGATTTGATGATGATTTTATAATTCGGGAAAGAAGCTCTTCAGGTTTTTGGGTGGGATAGTCCTCTGACTCTAGAGAGTTGCTCCCGAGCGCAACAAAGTCAGTCCAAATTGACTGAAGCTCAACGCCGGGCATATCGTCCGCGAATTGAATGGCATTCGGCCGTCCCATTCCGTCCTTGGCCCACCTGATGCGACCCTTGGCTTCCAGCTCGTCGAGAGCTTTAAGGGGACTTTTCTTTGCCTCGTCGGACAACATGTGCTCCAAGAAGCTCGGTACCGCCCAGTGCCGACCCTTTCCGATATTGCTTGGATTTAGCCCCTTCCAAGTTGCCCCTGACTCTCCACTCCGAAGCCCAGGCGCAGTAATTGGGCTTTCGCGAAATAGGCGACCATCCTCGTCTGGCTTGAAGTTGGACGCGAGGTACTCTTTGCTATAATCAGTGTACTGTTGATTCCAAACGTATTTAGGGCCCTTTGAGTAGAACAGGATCGTATCATGTATATGATTATATGCCCCACTCCCGGAACGAGCAGTGGTTCTTCTCCAGACTATTTCGTTCTGAAAACTGCTTGCGCCGAAAACCTCATCGAGAGCCAGCTTAAGGTAGTGAGACTTGCGATAGTCACAATGAACATAAATGGAGGCCTCAGGAGACATAAGCTCTCTAAGTAGTATGAATCTTTCAAACATGAATTGAAGATACTCATCATTTGTCCATATATCTCCATATTGCTTTT
This sequence comes from Amaricoccus sp. B4, assembly GCF_043226085.1. NCBI lineage: Bacteria > Pseudomonadati > Pseudomonadota > Alphaproteobacteria > Rhodobacterales > Paracoccaceae > Amaricoccus > Amaricoccus sp. B4. The sequence continues at coordinate 1,100,461 of NZ_CP171225.1, read as the reverse complement.
CTTCAAAAGCGACGTAGTCGGACGATGCAGATGAGCCCTTAACAGAGATCTTGCGTCGGTAGTCCGCTCCCGAGTCAAAGGGCGGATCAATATACACCAAATTTATCTTCCCACGAAAGTTCTTGAGCATATGGCTCATGACTTGGAGATTGTCTCCCCAAAAGATCTTGTTGCGCCATCCAGAGACCTCGGGGCCGTGAACTTCCTTAAGTTGCGCCGGAAAGAACTGCGTGGACGTGAACGGCCGCTTCCCGCGCCAGTTCAGCATCGGGTAGCCTTTGATCGGCGCGAACTGGAACTTCTCCACGCTCTCCAGGCTGGCGGCCTCGGCGCCAAGGTCCATCGCGGTCTGATCGGCTTTCACATCACTCATCGGTCATCTTCCCTGAAATTCCAGTTCTTCGCGTCGCAATAGGCGCGCATGTCACAGTTCTCGCACAGCCGGTCGGGCCGCGCGGCGATCCGGTAGTCCGCACTTTCGATGCGGTGGACGATCTCATCGAAGCGGGCGACCGTCTTGCCGATCGCCCGGTCGTCCTTGGCGAAGCTGACATACGGATTCCCGTCCTGTTCGCCGGTGTAATAGAGGTGCATCCGGCTGACCTTCTGTCCGGTCCGCTCCTCGATGAGGTGGGCGTAGACCTCGAGCTGGCTCTGGTACTGGCGCAGGCGCTCGCGGTCCTTCTCCATGTCGGGCTTCTTCTCGGACTTGAAGTCCACCACCTCGACAGTGCCGCCTTCGCCCCGGATCAAGTCGACATTGCCCTTGAGGATGTAGTCGTCCTTGACCAGCGAGATCTCGACTTCGGTTTCCTTGACCCTGTCCCAGTTGCCGTTCTCGCGCTCGTAGTAGCGCATCACGTGCCGGCGCGCGGCTTCGAGGGTGATGGGCGCGAGGTACACGCGCTCCTTCTTCGACAGCATCGCGTAGTTGGTGGAGAACCAAGCGTCGATGGCGTCCGGCGTGACCGTGTGTTCCTCGCCCCGCAGGACGGCCTTGTGGATGTCCTCAATGGTCTGGTGGACGAGGGTGCCGAACAGCATCGGGCTGACGCGGATGGCCGCGAACTCGAGCTCCTTGAAGAAGCGGTATTGCTCGGCGCAGTTCTCGAAGAGCGTGATGTGGGAGGTGAAGGAGTATTCCCGCTTTAGGTTGATCTCCTTCACCTTCTCGAAGGTGAGCCGGGTCAAGTCGACCGTCCGCCAGTCCGGAAGGCCATGGAAGACGTCCTCAAAATATTTCGACGGCGATTTGCCGAGCCCTTTGCCGTACCGTTCCTGCGCGGCCAGGACCAGCAGGTTCTGCGCTCGCGAGAAGGCGGTGTAGTAGAGGCGCCAGAAGTCGAAGTGCTTGATGCGATCCAGAGGCTCGAACCGCGCCTTCGACAGGTATCCGCCGTCCTCGAGGATCTCGTCCAGATCGGTGTGCTGCTTGCGTGGCACGGCCTCCAGCGAGCCGCACACGACCACCGGGAACTCAAGCCCTTTGGACTGGTGGATGGTCAGGAACGAGACGCAGCCCTTCGGCGCGTACTCCGCCTCGTCCTCGTACTCCCCAATGCCGCCGTCCTTGAGGAAGCGGAAGAACTGGTTGAACAGGTTCCGCAGGTCGCGCTCGAGATACTCGGGGTTCAAGACCGTGACGTAGTGAAGGTACTCGAACTTGGTGATCAGCTTCGAGAATGTGGCCAGGTTGCGTGCGGCGCGGCCCTTGTCCACGCCTTGCATCGCCTCCTCGTCGAGGAAGCGGGAGAACAGGGGGAACTGAAGGAGCTGATAGAACAGCCCAGAGAAGGCGTAGTCGGCGGTTTGGGTCAGGACGGCATGGCGCTTGGCGAGCGGGCGGGCCCACTCAAGCATACGGCTGTTCTCCGGCTTCCGAAGCTCGTCCGTGAACGCCTTGAAGCACTGCTGGTCGTAATAATCCCAGATCGCCAATTGGGCGCCTTCGGCCCACTGCCGCACCTTGGGGAACTGCGGAAACAGGAAGATCAGCGCTCCGATGATCAAGCGGATTTCCTCCCGCTCGAAAAACATGTTGGAGCGCGGCGAATAGACAGGAACCCCGTTGCCTTCGAGAAACCGTGCCAGCTCGAGCACGCGGTCGTTCTTGACCGAACGGAAGAGGAAGGCGACCTGGTTCCAGTCGGTCAGGCGGCCGGAGTCGCGTAGCGCTGTCAGGAACGTGAGAACCTCGGCGTGCCAGTTCTCGTTCTCGCCTTTCTCGTCCGATGCGCTCAGACGGACCGCGGTCGGCACGTCGGGGAAGCTGTCCTCACGCGGAAGAATTTGCTTCGGGAAGCGGAATGCCGTTCCTTGCTCCTCCCAATCCAGCCGTTTCATCCACTCGTTGTAGAAGTCGATGATCCCTGGATGTGAACGATAGTTCACCGTCAGCCGCACCTGCTTACAGCTGTCTGGCGGGAAGAGCTGTGGGAACTCGAGGATGTTGCGAATCGTGGCCCCTCGAAAGCGGTAGAGGCCTTGGTCATCATCCCCGACGACGCAGAGGTTACTCCTGTCGCCGGCGAGAAGCAGCAGGATCTGTTCCTGGATCGTATTGGTGTCCTGATACTCATCGACCATCAGATACGTGATCTTGTCGCGTAGCTGAGCAAGCACGTCCGGGTGCCGGCGCAGTAGCTGCAGAGCCTCGTACTGGATCCCGGAGAAGTCCAAGCAGTTATTCTCTTCGAGAAGCTCTTGATACTTTTGAAAACAACGAGCGAGGGCACGCACCTCCGGATCTGGCGCCGTTTTAAGAACATGCGGTTCCAAGGCCTCTTCGCTGACCTTGTTCAACCACTTCATCAGTTGTTCCGACTGCGCCCACCGGCCGGTCTGGTCATCTCCTATTACTAGCTGTGCATCGGCAAGCTCGCGAAAATCCTTGATCTTCTGATAGAGGAAGTACTGCTGATCGAACTGGTCAAAAAGGGTGAAACTGCGCCTCAGGCGGGTGAAATCACGAAATTCTTCCAGTAGCCGTAGGCAGATCGAGTGAAATGTGCCGAGGTACATTTCATTCAGGTTGAAGCGGATATCGAGTTCAGCGAGGCGATTTGAAACTCGTGTGGTCAGTTCCCGGGCCGCCTTGTCAGTGAATGTGACGACCAGGAGGCTCTCTGGCGCAACCTGCTTCTCGGTGATCAGGTGAACAATTCGCTCGACAAGAGTGTAAGTCTTGCCGGAGCCAGGGCCGGCGATAATGAGAACAGGTCCTTCCGCCGCATTGATCGCAGTCAATTGCTGAGGATTGGCGCTGGAGCGAAGGTCTTTCATTGAATCGTTGACCTCGCGCTATTTCGTCGTTCTCCGATTATGTCACTCGCATTCAGAAGAACGATCTGCTGATCCTGCGGCCTCCTAGCTTCCGGGTCCGTATCGAGCCCAAGCCGCCTCAGCGCGTAGTAGAGGAGCGCGCGCCGCACCTTGATCTTGGCCTTGCCACCCCGCATCCCGTAGTCACGCGCGATGACCTTCGCCTGCGTCTCTGAAAGTTCGGGGTGAGGGCCCAATTCAAGAGTGACCTCGGAATGCCAGTCGCGATCATCGTCTGCCGACGTTTCGCTCTCGCATGACCCGCGGATGTCGAGGATCCGCGAGAGCAGGAAATCCTTGAAGCAGTCATCGATCAGGCAGAACGCCCGGGTGTGCCAGCGGAACCCGTCGAACGCGATGGCGTGAGGCGCGATCCAGCGCCAGCGCGGCTCGGGGCTAGACAGGGACTGGTACTTCACCTCGATCGCCTCAGAGCGGCGGATGGCGCCGACGACCGAGCGAAGTGTCACCGGCTCAACGCCGCGAACCGGCGTCGGGGCGGATGCGTAGGGTGGCAGGTCAGGGATCCAGCAATCTTCGCGCTCCAGCACATCGTCGGCAACGAGGCGGATCTGGGCGAGGTAGTGCGCGGCGTCCGGCGGGCGGAACTTGCAGTCGAAGTCTGGGCCGCGGACGTAGGTCCGCGCGCTCTTGTCGTAGACCATGTTGTCCGGTGCCAGCGCGATGTAGCGGTTCAGGTCCGAGGATGCCTGGTTCACCGAGACGCCGAACTGCTGCATCACGTCGATACGATTGACGTGTCCCTCCCAGAACAGACGGAACTCGATGAACTCGAGGCGCTGCTCAATCCCCCAGCGAAGTTCGGCCTTGTCCCGGTCCACGTTGCGCTCCCGCCCAGCCCTGCGCGCACGCGAACTGTGCGCGCCCAATTTCTGGGCTTACTCGGAGGGTAGCCGCGCGGAACTACGTGATCAATCGAAAAGGGACGTGGCGGGGCGCGATTATCCCAAGGATTGCCTGAGGTTTTGCGCCACCGCATCGGCCGCCATCCGCACCGGCTCGGCGGCGAGGTGGGCGTAGCGCGCCGTGGTCTGGACCTGCGTATGCCCGAGCAGCTTGCCGATCATGGGCAGACCCTGACCCGAGGCGACGGCAGTCGACGCGAAGGTGTGGCGCAGGTCGTGGATGCGGACGTCCTTGACGCCGGCGCGGGCACGAACGCGCTGCCAGAAGGGCTGGAGATCGCTCAGGCGCTTGCCCGGCAGGGTGCCGGCGATGACCCACGGGTTCTCGTCGATGCGCTGAGCGTCGCGGAGCAGGTCGACAGCAGGCTGGCCGAGATGGACGACCTTGGCGCCAGATTTGGAGTCCGGCAGGCGCAGGACGCGCTCGGCCAGATCGATGTGGGTCCACTGCAACGTCATGATCTCGTTCAGGCGGCAGCCGGTCAGGATCAGCAGGCGGGCCGCGAGAATGGCCGAGGGCAGTTCGATCCCTTCCGCCTCCATCTCGCGCAGCACCTCACCTATCCGGCGCAGTTCCGCCGCGCTGAGGAACCGCTCGCGCTTCTCCTCGGGGTACTTCCGGATGTGCTTTCGCGGGTTGGTGCCGTCCGGACGCAGGCCCCACATCTCGGTGAGGCTGAACATCTTCGAGATCACTTCGAGGCAGCGGTTCGCCTGATAGGGGATGTGGCGGAGGTCGTGGTGGAACTTCGCCACATCGGCACGCGTGATCCCTGTGACGGTCAGTTGCCCGAGCGCGGGCAGGATGAAGCGTTCGAGGTTGCGGCGGTACTCCTTCGCCGTGCTCGCTTTCACGCGGATCGCGATGTGCTCCTTGTCGAACCGCTCCGCCAGCTCCTTCACCGTGATCGCCCTGCGCCCCGCGTCCCGCTCGGCGGCGGGGTCCGCACCATTGCGCGCGGCGGCGACAATGGAGATGGCGCGGTTGCGGGCCTGCTCGCAGGTCAGGACCGTGCTGGGCCCGAGGCTGATCCGCCGGGACCGGCGTCCGGCGCGATACTGGACCACGTAGCCCTTGCGCCCGCTCGGCAGCACGCGCAGCCCGAAGCCGGGGATCTCGCTGTCCCAGACGAAGTATTCGGCGGAGCGGGCTTCTGCGGCGTCGACGAGGCGTTTGGTGATCTTGGGCATGGCGCTCTTCGGTGGTTCTTTCGCCGTTCCACAGTGCTGAAGCGCGGGCGACAGTCAACGAACACATTGAAATCGCGAAGAAAAAGGAAATGGCTCGCGGTTCCGCGCAAGGCGCTTCGGCGCGCTGATGCGGGAAATCGACGAGCCGCGCGAATCAGAACGCAGGTTCCGGACCCCGCTGGCCGCTGATAGGCTCAGGGAAAAGAAACTGGCGATCCGATGGCTTCAAAGACCACCCTCAATGCGAAGAACCTCGAAGCGCTGGGCGCCGAGCGCCTGGCGCAACTGCTGATCGAGGTCAGCACCGGCAACGCGGCCGCCAAGCGCAAGCTGCGGCTCGCGCTGGCGGGTGCCCAGAGCCCGAGGGAGGCCGCGCGGGAGATCACCAAGCGGCTGACAAGCATCGCCCGCGCCCGCAGCTTCATCACCTGGAAGAACCGCAAGGCACTTGTCACGGATCTCGAAACCCAGCGGCGCGCCATCGTCGAGCAGATCGCGCCCGCCGATCCGGATGAGGCGCTGGCGCTGATGTGGCGGTTCATGGCGCTCGCCACGCCGGTGTTCGAGCGCTGCGACGACTCCAGCGGCACCGTCATCGGCATCTTCCACCTGGCCTGCGCCGATCTCGGTCAGCTCGCCGCGAAGGTCCGGCCCGACCCGCAGGCGCTCGCCGGCACTGTTCTCGATGCGCTTCAGGACAACGGCTATGGCCAGTATGACGGCCTGATCGGCATCATGGCCCCGGCGCTCGGCGACGAGGGGCTGGCGGCACTGAAATCGATGGCCGAGGACCTCGGTCGCTCGCCCGTGCCGGCGCCGCCGAAGGATCAATGGAAGGCGGTGGGCTGGGGCCCGGGTGGCACGACCTACGAGCACGAGATGCGGGCGCGCGAGCGCACGAGCACGGTCGCCGTGGCGCTCAAGGACATCGCCGATGCACAGGGCGACGTCGACGGCTTCATCGGCCAGTACGATCCGAAGACCCGCAAGGTGCCACAGATCGCAGCCGAGATTGCGCAGCGCCTACTCGCGGCCGGCAGGGCGGGCGAGGCGCTGGGGTTCCTCGAGCGCGCGGAGCTCGGCGACGGCTTGCGGGTTCCGCTGGCCTGGCAGGATATCCGCCTGCAGACGCTGGAGGCGCTGGGTCGCGGCGAGGAGGCGCAGGCGTTCCGGTGGGACTGCTTCGAACGCACGCTCTCCGACAGCTACCTGCGGGCCTATCTCAAGCGGCTGCCCGACTTCGACGACATCGAGGCCGAAGAGCGGGCGATGGCGCACGCCACGGCCTATCCGAGCCTTCTTCACGCCCTGCAGTTCTTCCTCGACTGGCCGGCGCTGGATCGCGCTGCCGACGTCATGATTGCCCGGCACGACGAGATCGACGGTGACCATTACGAGTATCTCGCCCCCGCGGCGGAGGCCCTGTCAGAGCGTCATCCACTGGCCGCGACTCTGGTGCTCCGCGCGATGATCGACTTCACGCTCACTCGATCGCGGGCGAAGCGGTATCGCTATGCCGCCGAGCACCTTGTCCCCTGCGCCCGGCTCGCGCGGGACATCCCGGACTTCGGCGCGTTCGAGACGCACGATGCCTATGTCGCCCGGCTGAAGGAGGAGCACGGCAGGAAGTTCGGCTTCTGGTCGCTCACCGCCGCCTGATGGTCGTGCTACCGGAAAATCAGGTCGCGGCCCCTTGGAAGCATTGTGGAAGCACGAGGCCGAAAAACCCTGCGCAATCCCGACAGTTGGTGCGAAGCGGGGCCTTGCCTGCGGGATCGCCAAGTGGCGGAAATTGCGCAAGAACTCGCGGTTCCGAGTGATTGTTCATGGTTCGTTCGGCACGACTCATAACCTGAAGGCCGCAGGTTCAAATCCTGCCCCCGCAACCAGATATACTGGCAAGAACCCCGCCCCTCCGGCGGGGTTTTGTCGTTTCAACGGAAAGCGGAAGAATTCCAGCGCGATCGCCGCATACCTCGACCTCCTCCAGGAGACCGTTCTGCGCCTCCGGGTTGGCCGTAAGCACCACCTTCTCGATCAGGCCAGTTGAAATCAGGCTTGCTTGAGCCGTTGCTCTTCACGATGGAAACCGCCATTATAACTGCAAAGAGCGCTCATTTGGGAACGATCGGGGTGAACCATCTCTAAATGAGAGGACCGAGAGATGTTCCCAATTCCGCGACGATTGATCTGGCTCGCACTGGCGATCATTTGTCTCGCTCTCGCGGTCTTTCCCATGAGGCCGATCAGTGCCCCGGCCGAGCGGGTGGCCCGCGACGCCGCGGTGGCGAGCCTCGGCGTCTATGTCGCCCTGAGGTCGGTCAACTCGGCGCTGTCGTTCGCACAGGAGATCGAGGTCGGCGGCAGCTTCGGGATATCGGCCAGCGCCCAGCCACTGAAGTTTCTCGAGCCGATCGACGACACGGTCGAGCGGGTGGCCGATGCGATCTTCTGGGTCGCGCTCTTCGCCGGCGTGCTGGCGATCGGGGTGGGGCCGCTCTCCGGCCTCGGCTTCCTTCTACTGGCCGTCGGGCTGGCCATTCACGCGGCCCGCGGGCCCATTGAGCGACACTGCGACGTCATTGCACAGCCGATCTGCCGCGCGGGTACCGCCTCGAACCTGACCGGCGCTCTGCTCGCCGTGCTGTTACCGCTCTCTCTCGCGCTCGGCGGCCTGTTTGGAGAACATGTCACCCGCTCCGCACGGGCCGCGGCCATGGCGCAGCTCGCCGTCGTATCGGACAAGGCCCAATCGCTTCTCGGTGTCCCCGACGAGGCCCTGGAAACCGGTGAGGCAGTCGCCCCGGAACCCGACAGCTCTTTCGGCTGGATTCAGGATTCGCTCCGCTCCGGCGGGTCGGACACTTCGGATGCATTGGCGCAGTTCAGAGCATATTTCGGAGCGGCTGGCTTCTTCGTCTCGCATGCGGACGAATTGCTGGAATCCTCGCTCAAGCTGATCGCGATCTTTCTGCTACGCACGCTCGTTCTGCCGCTCGCCCTGGTCGTGGCGATGGTGGCATTGCTGCGACAGGTCGCTCGGCCCCAAGCGATTCAATCGGACGGCAGAGCTGTGGCTGAAAATGGGTGATGGGGCCTGAGAAGGCGGCGTATTGTGGCGGGTGTCGAAGCCTGCCAGAACTTCCGAAAGGAACGATACGCCTATGGCCGAAGATACCACGATTACCCCGCTCCGCCAGCCCGGAACCATCCTCCACCCGCTGACCGAGATTGCTCGCGAGGATGCCCGCCAGATGCTCGCGGCTGCCCTCAAGGCGGAGGCGGCCAGCTTCGTCGCCCAGTTTGCCGAGGAACGGCTGCCTGACGGCCGCCAGCGTGTCGTCCGGCATGGCACCGGCGGCCCCGAGCGCGACATCCAGACCAGGATCGGTGCGATCCCGGTGCAGCGCCAGAAGGTGCGCGACAGGGCAGCCGGGGTGCCCGACGAGAAGAAGATCCGGTTCACTTCGAACATCCTGCCGCGATGGGCGCGCCGATCACGCAGCCACGATGCGCTGCTACCCGTGCTCTACCTGCGCGGCGTTTCCACCGGAGATTTCCAGGAAGCGCTCGGCGCGTTGCTCGGGGCGGATGCGCCGAACCTGTCGCCGGGTGCGGTTACCCGTCTCACGGCCGGGTGGCAGGAGGAGTACGACCGCTGGCAGCGCCGCGATCTGTCCGCCCGGCGCTATGTCGTTCGCCCGCTCTCTCGGACGGATCGCATTCGCGGGCTCACCTGAGGCGGATGGCGTCTACCTGCAGGCCAGGATGGAGCCCGTGGCCGAATGCATGTTGGTCCTGATCGAGGCGACACCGGAGGGGAAGAAGGAGCTGGTGGGCTTCCAGGTCGGGGTCCGGGAAAGCGCGCAGAGTTGGCGCGAGCTTCTGGTCGATCTCAAGGCCCGGGGACTGGCGGTGCCGCCGGCACTGGCCGTGGGCGACGGCGCCCTGGTGTTCTGGAAAGCGATGGACGACGTCTTTCCCGGCACCCGCCACCAGCGCTGCTGGCTTCACAAGATATCGAACGTGCTCAACCACTTCCCGAAATCCGGGCAGCTCGCCATGGCCGCGGATCTGCGCAACATCTCGCATGCGCCACCCCGGGCGGAGGCCCTGGCGGCCATCGAGACCTTCCGAAAGAAATACGCTGCCAAATATGCGGAGGGCGTGTCCTGCCTGACCAAGGACATCGATGCGCTGCGGGCCTTCTACGATTTCCCGGCCGAACACTGGGACCACCTGTGAACGTCGAACCCGATCGAGAGCGTGTTCGCCATCGTCAGGCATCGTAATGTCCGGACCAGGGGCGCGCGCTCGCAGAAGACCGCGAAGCTGATGGTCTTCACCCTGATCAGGGCAGCGTCGAGGAAATGGCGCAAGCTCAACGGGCGGAACCAGTTGCCCCGCGTCATCGAAGGTGTCACATTGACCGACGGCGTCGCCCAGGCTGATGCGAACAAAAGCCGCGCCGCCGGATCAAGCCGTGTCACCTAAATTCAGCCATAGCTCTTCTGATCATATAGTATATCACTTGTATTGGCTTGCCCTTCAATTCACGTTGGCCGGGAAACGCTCTAATCCGTGACTCAACCGTCGGTGTGATCAGGCCCCCGCAACCAGTGTTAGCGAAGGCCTGTGCAGCGCACAGGCTTTTGCGATTCCAAGCTCCGAAAATCCAAGCAGTCCAACCAGATCGCCCTCGATCTCCACCGTGTGTGTGCCGGCCTGCGCGTCCCATCGCACCACGATCTGCTTGACGATCTCCGACAGTTGTTCGCTCGCCCGGTGGATCACATCCGGGTTCGACAGCGTGCCGACAAGATCGTCGATCTTGACCCGGTAGAGATCCGGGAGGTCCTCCGGAAGCTCGGGCAGATCCGAGGTGATGGCGTCGCGCTGTTCGTGCAGCGCCTTGCGGGGGTTGTTCACGCCCAAGGTCTAGCCCCATCACAGAGACTGTGCGGGCCGATCCGAGAGGGGCGGCTCGCATGATGTCCGAGAAGCGCCAGTGCCCGTGGAGTTGGAGCGGGACAGGCGTCCGGGTTGCGTTTCGACCGAGCATTCACATCACGGCAAGGAAGGTCACGGAGTCGGTCCTGGCTGGGAAAGCCCGCTACGCGATGCAGGGAAACCGAACTCCGCCGACATGTGCGTCGCGCTCTATTGGCCTGCCCCCATCGGGTGGCCTGGCGAGGGGCTGGCGCCCTGGCGCGGGGAGGCCGCGGGCGCGAGTGCGGATCCAGGAGAGGGGACAGTGCGCTTCTGCTTCGGAGGGTGTCACGCCGAGGTTGCCGTGAATCGGCGCGGCCACTACGACTTGCAGGGAGAACGCCCCTGGACGGATGCTTCTGCGGCGCCAGCCGCGCCCAGCTTCCGTGCGGGAAAACAGGCGCCGAAGGTGCCGGCGGCGCATCAATCTGGGAGGAAACAAGGCCATGAACCTTCTCATTCGCTGGAGCCGCGGCGTCGACCGGATCACGGCCTGGCTCGGCCGGGGCATTGCCTGGCTGATCCTCGTCGCGGTTCTGGTCAGCGCCGGAAATGCGGTCGTGCGCAAGGCGTTCGACATTTCCTCGAACGCCTGGCTCGAGCTGCAATGGTATCTCTTTGGCGCGGTCTTCATGCTTGCGGCTGCATGGGCGCTGCAGAAGAACGAGCATGTGCGCATCGACGTGGTATCCTCGCGGCTCAGCCAGCGGACCCGGCTCTGGATCGATCTCGTCTGCCATCTGATCTTCCTCATGCCCTTCGTTCTCCTGATGACATGGCTCTCCTGGCCGTTCTTCTGGCGCTCCTGGATCACGGGCGAGCAATCGATGAACGCGGGCGGGCTCGTGCTCTGGCCTGCCAAGCTCCTGATCCTGCTGGGGTTCGTCGTGCTCGTGTTCCAGGGTCTCTCCGAGATCATCAAGACCGTCGCCTACCTGCGCGGCGATCTCGATCCGCCGGTCGAGACCGAGGAGGATCACCTGCCGCCGGAGCTGCGTGAACACGCTCACCTGGTCCATGACATCGAGGAAGCGCATCACAAGGCCGGGGATCGCAGCCATGCTTGAGCTCATCGCCCACAACCTTGCGCCGATCATGTTCATCACGGTGATGGGCATGCTGCTGATCGGCTATCCGGTGGCGCTCACCCTCGCCGCCGGCGGCCTCTTCTTCTTCGTTGTCGGTGTCGCCCTCTCTGAAATCGCCCCCTCGCAGATCAACCTCTTCTGGCCCCTGCTGGGCGCGCAACCCGAACGCGTGTTCGGGATCATGTCGAACGACACGCTGCTTGCGATTCCATTCTTCACATTCATGGGGCTGATCCTCGAGCGATCCGGCATGGCCGAGGATCTGCTCGAGACGATCGGCCAGCTCTTCGGCCCGATCCGCGGCGGGCTCGCCTATGCCGTCATCGTCGTCGGCGCGCTGCTTGCGGCCACCACCGGCGTGGTCGCGGCCTCGGTGATCGCCATGGGCCTCATCTCGCTGCCGATCATGCAGCGCTTCGCCTATTCGCAGCCGGTGGCAACCGGCACCATCGTTGCCTCCGGGACGCTCGCGCAGATCGTGCCGCCCTCGCTGGTTCTCATCGTCATGGCCGACCAGCTCGGCGTCTCGGTGGGAGACATGTACATGGGCGCGATCTGGCCCTCGCTCATGCTCGTCGGCTTCTACTGCGCCTACATCTTCATCCTTTCGATCATCCGGCCGGCAGCCGTTCCCGCCCTGCCCATCTCCGAACGCACGCTCGGGAGCGGGGTCATGTCGCTGGTTGCCGCCTTGGCCGTTGCCGTCGCGATCCATTTCCTGGCCGCGCATTTCGTCTTTGACGGGCTCACACCGGCCAACCGTCTGGTCGCCTCCGCGGCGACGGCGGTGATCCTCATCTTCGTCTTCGCGCTCGTCAACCGCGCCATGAACCTCGGGATCATCTCGCATCTCGCCGAGCAGGTGATCATCGTGCTGATCCCGCCGCTGGCGCTCATCTTCCTCGTTCTCGGCACGATATTCCTCGGCATCGCCACGCCCACCGAGGGCGGCGCGATGGGGGCGGTGGGCGCGCTGCTCCTCGCGCTCGCCAAGCGGCGTCTCGACTTCGCCACGCTCCGCTCCTCGGTCGAGGCCACCACGACGCTGTCGGCCTTCGTGATGTTCATCCTGATCGGCGCGCGGGTGTTCGGGCTCACCTTCTACGGCGTGAACGGCAACATCTGGATCGAGGAGCTGCTGCTGGATCTGCCCGGCGGCGAATACGGCTTCCTGATTGTCGTGACCGTGGTCGTCTTCATCCTCGGCTGCTTCCTCGACTTCTTCGAGATCGCCTTCATTCTTGTCCCGCTGCTCGCACCCGTGGCCGCCAAGCTCGGCATCGATCTGGTCTGGTTCGGAGTGATCCTCGGCGTCAACCTGCAGGCGAGCTTCCTCACGCCGCCCTTCGGCTTCTCGCTGTTCTATCTCCGCTCCGTCGCCCCCGCCCGGGACTGGAAGGACGAGCGTTCGGGCCGGGTGATGCCGGCGATCCGCACCACCGAGATCTACAAGGGCGCGGTCCCCTTCATCTTCATCAACATCGCGATGATCCTGCTGGTGATCGCCTTCCCCTATCTGGTGACCCATTACAAGAAGGTGCCGGTGGCGGCGCCGTCCTCGACCATCGAGGTTCCGGCCCCGTCCGGTGGCGGCGGGCTCGGTCTTCCGCCCATGGGAAGCGGCGGCAGCTCGGACAGCGGGGGCGGGCTCGGCCTTCCGCCGCTCGGAGGTTCGGGTGGCGCGTCCGGCAACGACGGCGGCCTCGGCCTGCCGCCGCTTGGCGGGCCGCAGCAGGGCACGGGTGCGCCGTCGGACAGCGGGGGCGGGCTTGGCCTTCCGCCGCTCGGCGGCGCGGGCGGCCCGCCCCCGGGTCTCGGCGGCGGAAACAGCGCACCGGCGGCACCCGGAGGGACGGGAAGCGGGGCGGCAGGCGGCGGGGCGGGCTCGGCTCCCGCCCCAGAGGGCTCGGCTCCGGCCCCGCAGCCCGGCGCCCCGGACCTCTCGCAACCCCCGAGCTTCAACTGAGGGGCGGGGGCATGGATCTCAAAGGCTCCTGCCACTGTGGCGCGGTCCGGTTTGCCGTGACCTCGCCGCATCCCTATCCCTTCAACCTCTGCTACTGCTCGATCTGTCGCAAGACGGCGGGCGGCGGCGGTTTTGCGATCAACCTCTCGGCGGAAGCGGCCACGCTCACCGTCGAGGGGGACGAGCATGTGCGGAGCTACAGCGCGCGGCTTGAGGATGGCGAGCCAAGCCCGGCGGAGCGCAAGTTCTGCGGCCTCTGCGGTTCGGCGCTCTGGCTCTGGGACCCGCGCTGGCCGGAGCTTCTGCATCCGCATGCCTCGGCGATCGACACCGAACTGCCGGTGCCGCCGGAGCGGACACATCTCATGCTGGGCTCGAAGGCCGGCTGGGTGGAGCCCTGCGTCCACGAGGGCGACAGGCTCTTCGAGGGCTACCCGGAGGAGAGCATCGCCGACTGGCACCAAAGGCTGGGGCTGGAGGGCTGACGGCAGGGGCGCGGCCTGAGGCTGGCCGCGCCGACATCCAGCCGAGCTCTTCGCCGCTGACCCTCATGGACTATCCGTCTCTGGCGTCGGCATTGGTCGGGGGGATCTGGGCGCCTCGCCTTTCCCGGCGTTGTGGGCGGTGCTGTGCCGGACCACCGCTCCGCTGGCAGACCGGGGCGGGCGATCGGCGAGAGCAATCCTCAGGAGAGGCCCGCACGCGCCGCGGGCCTCTGATGCGCGGCGGGCTGGCTGCCGTCAGCCGCCCATGTTGAGCGCGCCTTCGCGCTGCTTGACCATCATGAAGGTGTCGAAGCTGTATTCCGCCACCTGCTGCCAGAGATAGGTCTCGGCGCGGAAGGCCATCATCGAGTCGTAGATCTTCTTGAAGGCCGCGTTTTCGCCGTTGATCTCGGCGTAAAGCTCGTTGGCCGCCTTGAAGCAGGCCTCCATCACGTCCTGCGGATAGGGGCGGAGCTGGGCGCCGTTGTCGACGAGCTGGCGGATCGCGGTCGGGTTCTTGAAGTCGTATTCGGCCATCATCTCGGTGGTGGCGGCCTTGCCGGCGGTCAGCAGCAGGCTCTGGTAGGCCGGGGGCAGTTCGGCCCACTTGTCGGTGTTGACGAACATGTTGAGGATGAGGTTCCCCTCCCACCAGCCGGGATAGTAGTAGAACGGCGCAACCTTGTAGAAGCCGAGCTTCTCGTCGTCATAGGGCCCGATCCATTCGGCCGCGTCGATGGTGCCGCGCTCGAGCGAGGGGTAGATGTCGCCGCCCGCGATCTGCTGCGGCACGGCGCCGAGCTTCTCGATCACCCGGCCCGCGAGGCCGCCGATGCGCATCTTGAGGCCGTTCATGTCGGCGACCGAGTTGATCTCCTTGCGGAACCAGCCGCCCATCTGCGCGCCGGTGTTGCCGGCCGGGATGTAGTGCAGCCCCTCGGAATTGTAGAACTCGTTGCAGAGGTCCATGCCGCCGCCATAGAGCAGCCAGGCCTGCATGCCACGGGTGTTGAGCCCGAACGGCACAGTGGCACCCAGCGCGTAGGCCGGGTTCTTGCCGACATAGTAATACGCCGCGGTGTGGCACATCTCGACGGTGCCGCTCGTGACTGCGTCCGCTGCCTGAAGGCCGGGGACGATCTCGCCCGCGGCATAGACCTGGATGGTGAAGTTGCCATCCGTGGCTTCGCTCACGAACTTCGCCACATCCTCGGCGCCGCCATAGATCGTGTCGAGCGATTTGGGGAAGGACGAGGTGCAGCGCCACTGCACCTTGGGCATCGTTTGTGCGATGGCCGGGGCTGCGAGCATCGATCCGGCGGCTGCGGCCGAGCCCAGTGCGGTGCCCTTGATGAACTTGCGTCGATCCATTGTGTTCCTCCCTGGATGCGAACTTTTGGCTCCGCAAGCGGCCGGAGCCCTGGAACACAGGTTTAGTTCCTTCGCCGAAAGAAACAATCGCTTCGTCGGCAAGGCGGCCGGAAAGATGCCCCCGCCCGGCGCTTCCGGGCGTTCAGCGCAGGAAGAATGCCACCGTCATCGCGAGGCCGACCGTGACAATGGCGATGCGCAGCGCACGCATGTTGCGGATCCGGCGCGAATAATGCCCGCCAAGATAGCCGCCGAGCGCCGTGGCGATCCCCAGCACCAGCGCCTTGTCCCATTCGATCAGCCCGGCGAGCGCGAGGGTCAGCGCCGAGACCGTGGAGAGGATCGCCGAGAGGGCATTCTTCAGGCCGTTCATGCCGTGGAGGTTCGCGAAGCCCATGAGGCTGAAAGCCGCGAGCAGCATGATCCCGAGGCCGCCGTTGAAATACCCGCCGTAGACTGACACCACCAGCAGCACCAGCGCGGAGGCGAGGAAGCCGAGCCCGTCCGCGCCCCCCAGACGCTGCACGAGCCAGGGCCCGAGGGCGAAGAGCACTGTGGCGATGAGCAGGAGCCATGGCACCACGCCCGAGAACACCTCGTCGGGCGTCACCATCAGCAGGAGCGCGCCAATGAACCCGCCCAGCACCGAGAGGCCCAGCATCCCCCGGAGCCCGAGGCTGCCCTCGGCGCTCACGTCGCGGCGAAAGGCCCAGGCGCTGCTCACATAGCCCGGCAGCGCGGTCAGCGTCGCGGTCGCATTCGCCATCACCGGCGGCACGCCCAGCCAGACCAGCGCCGGAAACGACAGGAATGTGCCACCGCCCGCGACGGCATTGAGTGCGCCCGCGGCAAGCCCGGCGAGCGAGAGGACCAGAAATTGCAGCATCGGGACCACCCGCGGAATCTGTTGACGACCCGGCGAGCTGTAAACCGGCTTCCGGCCGATTGGAACCCGCAGAGGAAGCCTGCGCCAACCGCCTTTTACCGTTGCCGGTTTCGGGAAGGGGCCGGGTGGTGCGCCCGCATTCCAACGTGGAGCGACTTGACCAAAGTCAATTCAATCCGAGGGCGGCCCCATAGACTGAGCCCCAGACACCGGGCGCGAGACGGTTTTCTGATGGGTTCAGAAGCGCGCCTGGCGTGTGACCGGAGCGGGCGGGCAGCGCGTCACGCTCCGGGTGGTGCCAGGCAGAAGGCCAAGCGACGCGATGGTATGTCACTCTCGAAGAGATTTCCTGCGCGGAAATCTCGCTCCGGACGAGACAGATCAGATGAGGCCGCCCGGGGCCCGGGGCGACTTCGCGAGCCTGTGCGACCGGTGCCGCAAGTGCACCGAGGCCTGCCCCGAAGGCATCATCGTGCAAGGCCGAGGGCAGCGCCCGTCACTGGATTTCTCGAAAGGTGCCTGCACGTTCTGCGGGGATTGCGCGCGCGCCTGCCCGTCGGGCGCGCTTCTGGTCGAGCTTGTCGCCGAGTGGCCGTGGCGGGCGGAGATACGGCCCTCCTGCCTTTCGCTTCAGGGCATTGCCTGCCGGGCCTGTGAGGATGCCTGCGAGACGCGCGCCATCCGGTTCCGGCTGATGACGGCGGGCCGGGCCGTGCCGGAGCTCGATCCGGAGCGATGCACGGGCTGCGGCGCGTGTGCCTTCACCTGCCCGGCAGGCGCCGTAGCGTTTCGCCGCGATCTTCCCGCGGCCGTGGGAGCACGCGAATGAACATCTGTGGTTGCCTTGTCCATGTCGCGGCGCGCGCGCGGGAAGCGGCCCGCGCCGCCATGGCCGCGATGGAGGGCGTCGAGGTCCATGCCGAGAGCGCGGACGGCCGTTTCGTCGTCGTGGTCGAGGATACCCGGACGGCGCGCGCCTCGGATCTGCTCATGGCGCTGCACCAGCTTCCGGGCGTGATCTCGCTCACGCTCAACTACCACCACTTCGAAGATCAGACCCCGGGGCCCGCGCCTGTACTGAATACTCAGGAGACCTGACGCATGACCATCTCCGAATCCCGCCGGACGTTCCTGAAAGCCACCGCAGCGGCGAGCACGGCCGCGGCCGCAGGCATTCCGCTCGCCACCGGGCCCGCCGCGGCCCAGGCCGCCTCGGCCGATATTCGCTGGGACAAGGCGCCTTGCCGGTTCTGCGGCACCGGCTGTTCGGTGCTCGTGGGGACGAAGGACGGGCGCGTGGTTGCGACCCAGGGCGATCCGGACGCGCCGGTGAACCGGGGCCTCAACTGCATCAAGGGCTATTTCCTCTCGAAGATCATGTATGGCCAGGACCGGCTGACAACGCCGCTCCTGCGCAAGACCAACGGCGTTTTCGACAAGAACGGCGCGTTCGAACCGGTAAGCTGGGACGAGGCCTTCGATGTCATGGCGCAGAAGTGGAAGGAGGCGCTGGCGAACAAGGGGCCAACCTCGGTGGGCATGTTCGGCTCGGGCCAGTGGACGGTCTGGGAGGGCTATGCCGCCTCCAAGCTGATGAAGGCCGGCTTCCGCTCGAACAACATCGACCCGAACGCGCGCCACTGCATGGCCTCGGCGGTGGTGGGATTCATGCGCGCCTTCGGGATCGACGAGCCGATGGGCTGCTATGACGATCTCGAGCAGGCGGACACCTTCGTGCTCTGGGGCTCGAACATGGCGGAGATGCATCCGATCCTGTGGTCCCGCCTGACGGACACCCGGCTCACCAGGCCCGGCTGCCAGGTGCATGTGCTCTCGACCTTCGAGCACCGCTCGTTCGAGCTTGCGGACAATGCGATGGTCTTCACGCCGCAGACGGATCTCGCGATCCTCAACTACATCGCCAACTACATCATCCAGAACGACCGGGTGAACTGGGAATTCGTGAATGCCCATGTGAACTTCACCCGGACCGAGACCGATATCGGCTACGGCCTGCGCCCCGAGAATCCGCTGCAGGAAGCGGCGGCGCATCCCGATGACGGCACGCTGACGCCGATCGATTTCGACGAATATGCGGCTTCGGTGTCCAGCTATACCGTGGACATGGTCTCTGAGCTGTCCGGCGTTCCGGCAGCCCAGCTCGAGCGGCTGGCGGAGCAGTACGCCGACCCGGACCGCAAGGTCATGTCGCTCTGGACCATGGGCTTCAACCAGCACACCCGCGGTTCCTGGGTGAACGGGCTTTGCTACAACGTGCATCTGCTCACCGGGAAGATCTCCGAGCCCGGAAACTCGCCGTTCTCGCTCACGGGCCAGCCCTCGGCCTGCGGCACGGCGCGCGAGGTCGGCACCTTTGCCCATCGCCTGCCTGCCGACATGGTGGTGACGAACCCCGAACACCGCGCCCGGTGCGAGGCGGCCTGGGGCCTGCCCGAGGGCACCATCCCCGAGAAGCCCGGCTTCCATGCCGTGCTGCAGAACCGCATGCTGAAGGACGGGGTGCTGAACGCCTACTGGGTCCAGTGCAACAACAACATGCAGGCCGCGGCCAACATGAACGAGGAGGGCATCCCCGGCTATCGCAACCCCGAGAACTTCATCGCCGTCTCCGATCCCTATCCGACGGTTACGGCGATGGCCGCGGACCTGATCCTGCCCACGGCGATGTGGGTGGAGAAGGAGGGCGCCTACGGCAATGCGGAGCGCCGCACCCAGTTCTGGCGCCAGCAGGTCTCGGCGCCCGGCGAGGCGAAATCCGATCTCTGGCAGCTCATGGAATTCTCCAAGCGCTTCACCGTGGACGAGGTCTGGGGAGAGGAGCTGGTCGCGAAGAAGCCCGAGCTTGCCGGCAAGACGCTCTACGAGGTGCTCTACGAGAACGGCACGGTGAACATGTTCCCGCTCGCGGAGACGGCGGAGGGCTTCGACAATGCCGAGGCCGAGCATTTCGGCTTCTATGTGCAGAAGGGGCTTTTCGAGGAATACGCCGCCTTCGGGCGCGGCCACGGCCACGACCTCGCCGAGTTCGACGCCTATCATCATGCGCGCGGCCTGCGCTGGCCGGTGGTGGACGGGCAGGAGACGCTCTATCGCTTCCGGGAGGGCTACGACCCCTATGTCGCGGACGGCGCGGACGTGCAGTTCTACGGCAACGCCGACGGCAGGGCGAAGGTCATTTCCGCGCCCTACGAGCCTCCGGCGGAGAGCCCGGACGAGGAATACGATCTCTGGCTTGCGACCGGCCGCGTGCTGGAACACTGGCATTCGGGCTCGATGACCCGGCGCGTGCCGGAGCTGCACCGCGCCTTTCCGGCGGCCGTGGTGTTCATGCATCCCGACGATGCGCGGGACCGTGGCCTCCGGCGCGGCCAGGAGATCATGATCTCGACCCGGCGCGGCGAGATGCTGAGCCGTGTCGAGACGCGGGGCCGCAACAAGCCGCCGCGCGGCCTCGTCTTCGTGCCCTGGTTCGACGAGGGCCAACTCATCAACAAGCTCACGCTCGATGCGACCTGCCCGCTGTCGAAGGAGACAGACTTCAAGAAATGCGCCTGCAAGGTCGAGCGCGCGTGACCCTCCCCTGACCGAGAACCCCGAGAATGCCCGCCCCCGGAAGGCCAGCCAACCCAAACCGCCGCCGGTTCCTTGCGGAGACCGCACGGATGGCGGGGGGATGCGCGATGGCAGGCTCGTTGCTGGCCTATCTCGCGCATCAGGCAAGGGCGCTGCCGGCAGACGCGCTGCGTCCGCCGGGGGCCTTGCCGGAGGATGCGTTTCTCGCCGCCTGCATCCGCTGCGGCCTTTGCGTGCGGGATTGCCCCTACGACACGCTGAAGCTCGCAGAACTCGGCGAGGGCGGCCCGGCGGCCGGCACGCCTTATTTCACCGCCCGCGACACGCCCTGCGAGATGTGTGACGACATTCCCTGCGTCGCGGCCTGCCCGACGGGGGCGCTTGATCCCGCGCTGCAGGTGATCGACGACGCGCGCATGGGAACCGCCGTGCTGGTGGATCAGGAGAACTGCCTGAACTTTCTCGGGCTGCGCTGCGATGTCTGCTACCGGGTCTGCCCGGTCATCGACAAGGCGATCACGCTCGAGCTGTCTCATAACGAGCGTTCCGGCCATCATGCGATCTTCGCCCCCACCGTCCATGCCGGGCAATGCACCGGCTGCGGCATCTGCGAGAAGAGCTGCGTGCTGCCGGAGGCCGCGATCAAGGTGCTGCCGCTGCGGCTGGCCCGCGGGGCGGCTGCCGAGCATTACCGCAAGGGCTGGGAGGAGCGGGAAGCCCATGGCGCGCCGCTGGTCGAGGACCTGATCGATCTGCCGGACCGTCTGCCGGGGCCGGGCACCGACAATCTCGCGACACCGGGCGGCTTCGATCCGGCCTTCAAGCTGCCGGGAGCCAGCCAATGAGCGACAAGACACGGCTCCCGACCGGTCAGGAGGCCATTCGCGAGAAGGGCTGGGTGGGCGCACACCGCTACCTCATCCTGCGCCGCCTGTCGCAGGCCTTCTTTCTCATGCTCTTCCTCCTCGGGCCCTGGTTCGGGGTCTGGTGGGTTGCGGGGACGCTGGCGGGGTCGCGGACCCTTGGCGTTCTGCCGCTCACCGATCCCTTCGTCCTGCTGCAGGGGATGTTCGCCGGGCACTGGCCGGAAGCCACCGCGCTCCTGGGCGCGCTGATCGTTCTCGTGGCCTATGCGCTGATCGGCGGGCGGGTCTATTGCTCCTGGGTCTGCCCGATCAATCCGGTGACGGATGCCGCCCACTGGCTGCATGAACGGCTCGGGCTGCAGAAGGGCTGGCAGCCGAAGCGGACGACACGGTTCTGGATCCTTGGCGCCGCGCTCGTCGTCTCGGCGCTGAGCGGCACGATCGCCTGGGAGATCGTCAATCCGATCACCATGCTGCATCGCGGACTGGTCTTCGGCATCGGCTTCGCCTGGGCGCTGGTCGCGATGATCTTCCTTTTCGATCTCGTCGTCGCGCGCCGGGGCTGGTGCGGCCATGTCTGCCCGGTGGGCGCGTTCTACGGCCTTCTGGGGGCAAAGAGCCTGCTTCGTGTCAGCGCCGCGGATCGCACGGTCTGCGACAACTGCATGGACTGCTACGCCGTCTGCCCGGAATCCCACGTGATCTCGCCCGCCCTCAAGGGAAAGCCCGGCGAGACGCCGCTGATCCTGTCGCCGGATTGCACCAACTGCGGGCGGTGCATCGACGTCTGCTCGGTCAACGTCTTCAATTTCACCCACCGCTTCGACCACCACCTCAAGACGGGGGAGGGCGCGGCGAATGATCCGAACACCAGTCATGCCGCCTGAACATCACCAGGGAGATCAGAGATGAAAATGCCGGTACTCGCGGGTATCTCCGCCCTCGCCGCACCCATGCTGGTCGCCGGACTGGTCCTTGCCCAGGCCTCCGGCCCGGTTTCCTCCCTCAGGGGTGTCGATGTGGAGGACACCGTGGATGTGGGCGAAGTCTATCAGCAGCTCGAAGGCCGGCAGGTCCGCAACTATCGCCAGCAGCCGCCGGTGATCCCGCATTCGATGACCCAGTACCAGATCGACCTGCGCACCAACCAGTGCCTGAGCTGCCATGACTGGACCAACGCGGGCGAACGCGGCGCGCCGACGCTTTCGATGTCGCACTATCTCGATCGCGACGGCACGCAGCTCGATACCGTCGCCGGGACCCGCTGGTTCTGCACCCAGTGCCATGTTCCGCAGGCCAATGCGCCCGAACTGGTCGGGAACACCTTCGAGCCTTCCAGCTCGCTGCACTGAAGCCGCCGGAACAGGGAGACACCATCATGCGCGATCCGAAGGATGGGAAACCACCCCGCCGCCGCGGCCTCCTTGGCCTCTGGGACCTGATCTGGAGCCCCGTTTCGGCCTTCAGCCTCGGCTTCCTTCTGCTCGCGGGGTTCCTCGCCGGGATCCTGTTCTGGGGCGGTTTCCACTGGTCTCTGGAGCTCACCAACACCGAGGAGTTCTGCGTCTCCTGCCATACGATGGAGACCAACCTCGGCGAATACCGGCAGACCGTGCATTACAACAACCATTCCGGGGTGCGGGCGATCTGTTCGGATTGCCATGTGCCGCATGAGTGGCAGTACAAGGTCAAGGCGAAGATCATGGCGGTGAAGGATGTCTATCACGAGATCCTCGGCACGATCTCGACGCCGGAGGACTACGAGGCGCGGCGGCTGCACATGGCGGCGTCGGTCTGGCGCAAGATGAAGGCCACGGACAGCCGGGAGTGCCGGAACTGCCATGCCTTCGAATACATGGATTTCACCATCCAGGAGACCCGCGCCGCGGCGAACCACCAGCGGGCGATCGACGAGGGCATGACCTGCATCGACTGCCACCAGGGCATCGCGCATGATCTGGCGCCGGGCTATCTCGAGGAATACCGCCACGTCGTGGAGGAGCTCGAGGGCGGGCAGACGGCACAGGGGAACCTCGCGCCCGGCCCCGATCTTGCGGCGATACGGACCTACCTCGAGAGGACGGTGGAGTAGCCTGACGGGGCGCCGGTCAGGCCAGGCGCCCTGCTCACATTTCAGGAGAACGCGACCATGTTGGGAATGCTGGATCTGCTTGGAACGATCGGGGGAAACATCCTGAGCCTGCCGGGGATCGTCGGGCTTGCGCTCGGGATGGCGACGCGCAACTGGCTGTTCGCGGCGATCATGGGGGGGCTTGTCGGGGTTCTCGAGACCTATCTCTTCGGCGGCACACATCCCGGCCATGTCACGGTGATCGAGGTTGCGGTCGCGGTCCTTGTCGGCATGGCGGCCGGGGTGGTGGGCTGTGCGATCCGGCACAAGGGGGCGACGGTCTGACCGGCGCTTCCGGGAGAGGCTTTGCCGTGAAAACGGGGCTTTTCACCGTGAAACGGAAATCAAGTAATTGAATTTGCTGAAAAAAGATACTAACATATCATGAATGGCTAGTGGGGCCGGTTGATCCGCGCGCGGGGCGGCACTGGCCAACGTTGGCCGCGCCGGGATGCCGGGGGCGTCGTGAAGAGTTTTTGCGCGCTTCGGGCGCGGGGTGTTTCCTGCGCCGGGGCGGCGGCGCGGATGCGGAGCGTGCCAGTCCC
This sequence comes from Amaricoccus sp. B4, assembly GCF_043226085.1. NCBI lineage: Bacteria > Pseudomonadati > Pseudomonadota > Alphaproteobacteria > Rhodobacterales > Paracoccaceae > Amaricoccus > Amaricoccus sp. B4. The sequence continues at coordinate 1,077,102 of NZ_CP171225.1, read as the reverse complement.
GAGACCTGCTCTTTCGGGAATGACACTTATTCCTCTCATCGAACGGTTCGGATCGCCCTAGAGTGCCGGCAGAGGCAGCAGAAAGGGAAAGGATACGCCATGGAGATCGTGCGTGCCGACAGCCGCTCGACCCGTCCGGGCCCGACCGACTGGTTTACCGGCGAGGTCGAGCTCGAGGGGCTCTTCAACAGCTTTGATGCGGAGCGCGTGCAGGGGGCGAACGTCCGCTTCGGGCCCGGCGCGCGCACCGCGTGGCATACGCATCCGCGCGGCCAGACGCTGATCGTGACCTCCGGCACCGGGCGCGTGCAGCGCTGGGGCGGGCCGATCGAGGAGATCCGCGCCGGGGACGTGGTGTGGTTCGCGCCGGGCGAGAAGCACTGGCACGGCGCCGGGCCCGACGCGGCGATGACCCACATCGCCATTCAGGAGGTTCAGGACGGCAAGGTCGTCGACTGGATGGAGCAGGTGTCGGACGCGCAATACGGCGCCTGATCCCGAACGGACCCGCGCGCGTAGACGGCTTGGAGGGAGAGGCTTGTGATCGTCTTCGCGCGCGACATGCCGGGGGCAGGAGGGTGGCGCGTTCAGGATGGCGCCAGCGGCGCAGCGCTTGGGGAAAAGGTGCATGGACCGGCAGGGGAGAATGCCGGTCCATGCGGGGTCTGCTGCCCGTTGCGGGGAGCAAACGCGCGGAGCGAAACTGTCGTCCGGGGCGAAACGGTTCGAACCTGAACCGTCCCGGCGCCTAGATTTCGAGTTCGACCCGTCCGCGCGGGTTCGAGCAGCAGGCGAGGATGTAACCTTCCTCGATCTCTTCGTCGGTGATGCCACCGTTGTGCACCATGTGCACTTCGCCCGAGATCTTCTTGGTCTTGCAGGTGCCGCAGACGCCGAAGGTGCAGCCCGACGGGATGGCGATGCCGGCGTTGCGGGCAACGGCCAGCACGGTGTCGGTTTCGGTGCAGGTCTGGGTGATGCCGGAGATGTCGAAGACCACTTCGGCCGCGACGTCTTCCTGCGGCAGGTGGTCGTCGGGCAGCTCGACCTCGACGAGCTCCGGCCCCGGCGTGCCGGGAGCGTGGAAGCTCTCCTGATGGTAGTGGTCCATGTCGAAGCCAAGGCCCGCGAGCGCCTCGCGCACCGCCTGCATGAAGCCCTCGGGGCCGCAGCAGAACACTTCGCGCTCGAGGTAGTCCGGCGCCATCAGGCCGAGCATGAGCTGGTTGAAATGGCCCTGATAGCCGGTCCAGGGCTGGTAGGGATCGGGCTGCTGCACGACCCACTTGAGATCAAGCCCGGCGATGCGCATCGCCATGTGCTCGAGGCGGCGCTTGAAGATGATCTCCGAGGGGCGGCGGGCGCAGTTCACGAAGACGATGTCGCAATGCCGGCCGAGGTCATAGATCTCGGTCGTCATCGACATCATCGGGGTGATGCCCGAACCGGCGGAGATGAAGAGATACTTCCGCGCCGGGTATTCGGTCGAGGTGAACCGCCCGCCGGGGCCGGTCGCCTTCAGCGTCATGCCCGGGCGGAGGTTGTCGATGATCCAGCGCACCCCGATCGAGGTGGCTTGCGCCTTCATCGTGATCGTCAGCGATTTCGGGCGCGACGGCGACGAGGAGATCGTGAAGGTCCGGTAGAGCGGACCCCCCGGCACGGGCAGTTCGAGGGTAAGGAACTGCCCGGCCTCGAAGGCGAAGGAACGTCCCGAGGGGGCCTGGAAGCAGACCGTGACCACATTCGGGGCCTCCGGCAGGATCGAGACGCACTCAAGCGGCTCGTTGTCGGTCCAGGTCTCGTTTGCAGTCTCTTGGGGCTTCGCCATCGGGAATTACTCTGCTGCCAGGGAGGTGGGGGTCTGTGCTGCGCGCATGCGCCCAAGATACCATTCGACGAACTGGATCACACCATCTTCGTGCATCGCGGAGTAGGGGCCGGGTTCGTAAGCGGGCGAGTTGATGCCCTGCTGGTTGTGCTCGACCACGCGCCGGTCTTCGTCGTTGGTGTGTTCCCAGACGGTGGTGAGGTTCTTGAGGTCGTAGTCCACGCCCTCGACCGCGTCCTTGTTCACCAGCCAGGTGGTCTGCACCTCGGTTTCCTGCGGGCCGATCGGGGTCACGCGGAAGGTGATCGAGTGGTCGGTCAGGAAGTGGTTCCAGGTCGTCGGGTAGTGGAAGAGCAGCAGGGTGCCGGCGTCGAGGAACGGCACCTGGCCGAGGCGCTTCTGCACCGCGATCTTGCCGTTCAGCGTGTAGCTTTCGGCGCCGTCGAGCAGCGGCATGCGGGCCACGCGGAACTGGCCGCCCTCACCGAGCTGGAAGCGCGAGGGGGCGCCGGCAGCCTCGAGGCGGTTGAAGTGCTTCTCGACCTTCTCGGGGAAGGTGCCGTCCGCGCTCACGCCGGTGATCGTCGGATCCTCGGGGTAGGTGCGGCAGAGGTCGGGGTGGTTGCCGGCGCAGTGATAGCACTCGCGGTTGTTTTCCCAGACCAGCTTCCAGTTGCCCTTCTCGATGATGGTGGACTGGAAGGCCACCTTGGCGTTCGAGAGGTCGTGCACGCCGAGATAGGGGCTCACGGTCGCGGCGAAGGCGTCGAAATCGGGCGCATCGTTCGCGAGGCAGATGTAGACGAGCCCGGCGACGGTGCGGCAATGCACCGGCTTCAGGCCATGCTTCGAGGGATCGAAGTCGGGGCCCATGTCGCGCGCCCAGATCAGGCGGCCGTCGAGGTCGTAGGTCCACTGGTGGTAGGGGCAGGTGAGCTTCGCGACGCGGCCGGTGGTGGCGGCGCAGATCACCGACCCGCGGTGGCGGCAGGTGTTGTGGAAGGCCCGGATCTCGCCCTTGCCGTCGCGCAGGACGACCACGTCATAGACGCCGATCCGGAGGCGCTGGTAGCTGCCAGTCTTGTCGAGCATGCAGACCGGGAAGGCATAGAGCCACTCGCGGTAGAAGATGGCTTCGAGATCGGCCTCGAAGATTTCGGGCACGTTGTAGAACTGCTGCTGGAGCGCATGGCCGGGGCGGTGCTGGTTGAGCAGGTCGGAGAGCGCGGCGGTCTGGCTTGCCATATACTGAACTCCTGGCGCGAGAACGGGATCTGCCACGCACAGAGCCATCGTGCGCGGCCGTTGGCAATTGGCAAAAATCTCATGTGACATTATCATGCCTAAACTCTTGTGCCAAATGTTCCATTCGCGACATCTGCTGTCTGAAAGCGACCAACATGCCGAATCCGTATGATTTGCCATCGCTTGGCGACCTTGCCTGTTTCGAGGCAGCTGCCCGAAATTTGAGCTTCAAGCAGGCTTCCTTCGAGCTGAACGTCACTCCTGCGGCGGTCAGTCATCGAATCAAGGCGCTGGAGACCGAGCTCGGTCAGCCGCTTTTCAACCGGCAGTACCGCGGGGTGGAGCTCACCGAAGCCGGCGCGCTTCTGTTCGTGTCGCTGCAGCGGGGCTTCGAGATGATTTCGGAGAGCGTGGCGCGGATCCGCAGCCGCCATGACCGCAACGGCGTGTCGATTGCGGCCACCTCGGCGATGAGCGGGCTCTGGCTGACGCCGCGGCTGGCGGCGTTCTGGAAGGCCCATCCCGGTGTCGCGATCTCGCAGATGATCGAGGATCAAGGCCGCGCGCAGGGCGTCGATCTCAGCATTCATTACGGTGATCCGGATCGGGAGGATGACGAGACGCGCGTGCTTTTCCGCGATCGCATTCTCGCGCTCAGCACCGAGCAGTTTGCTGAAGCCTATGGCATTTCCGAGGTTGCCGATCTGCTCTCCGTGCCGCTCATCCACACGCAATCGGGCAGCAACGACTGGACGGACTGGCCGGAATGGTTCGCGAAACAGGGGTTGCCCGCGCCGCGGGGGCGGGGCTTCTTTCTCAACAACTATCTCATTTCCCTGAAGGTTGCCGAGGATCATGTCGGCGCGGTGCTCGGCTGGGAGGGACTCCTGGGAAGCTTTCTCGGCAGCCGCCGCCTGGTGCAGCTGGTGCCCGAGGCGATGGACTCGCCCCATCCCTTCTATCTCCGCATCCACGGCCGGGCCTCGGCCAATGCGCGTCTGTTTGCCGACTGGCTGGTCGCGCAGGAGACGCCGGAGTGATCGCTGCCCGGAGCGAGGCAGGGAGGGCCGTATTGCCCGTCTGAGGTCAGGACGGTCGCCCGACATTCGAGAGGGCCGAAGCGGACCCCAAAAACAGAAACTCCGGCGGAAATCCGCCGGAGTCGCTTGAGCAGAGCTATACCGATGCCGGCTTAGCTGCGCGGCTTGAGGTTCTCGGGATCGTAGAGCGGCGCGTAGCCGACGCCCGCCACTTCGACGGGATAGGTCTCGTCGAAATAGGTGACGTTGAGCTTGCGGCCGACCTGGCAATAATCCCAGGGCAGGTAGGCGAGCATGATGTTCTTGCCCACCGTCGGACCGAACGCCTGCGACGTGGTGTAGGAGCGGCGGCCGAGCGCATCGACGAGCACTTCGCCGGTCTCCGGGTCCATCACCGGCATGGTGTTGACCGGGAAGCGGGCCACACCCTTGCTGTCGGTGTTTTCCGTCATCACCAGGGTGCAGAGCATCGCGGGCTGGTGCTCGCGGGCCCGGTATTCGAGGTGCTTCTCCTTGCCGTGGAAGTCCGCTTCCTTGACCTTCGGGCGCGCCAGGTCACCCTCGTAGAGGTTGTACTGGGTGTGCAGGTCGGCGTTCTGCAGGCGCAGGGATTTCTCCATCCGCCGCGAGTTCGCGTAGGTTTCCACCCCGACGGCGATGACACCGGTGGAGCGCAGCGCGTCCCAGACGGCGAGGCCGTCGTCGTAGGCCATGTGCAGCTCCCAGCCCTGTTCGCCGACATAGGAGATGCGGAAGGCCGAGACCTTCTTGCCTGCGATCTCGATCGGCTTGATCGCGGCAAAGGGGAAGTTCTCCTTGTCGAGCATGTCCGGGTCCGCGACGACCTTCTTGAGGTTCTCGCGGGCGTTCGGGCCCCAGATGCCGATGGTGGTGAAATCCTCGGTCACGTCGGTGATGGTGACATCGAGGCCTTTGTCCTGGGCGGTGCGCTTCATGTACATCAGGTCGCGCGGGCCGGCGTCGGCGCCGTTCACCAGGCGGCAGCGGTCGGCCATGCGGAAGACGGTGAAGTCCGCGCGCACATTGCCTTCGTCATCGAGCATGTGGGTGTAGATGCCCTTGCCGATGTTGGCGTCGCCGCCGATCTTGGCCGCGCAGAGGTATTCCATCAGCGCGACGTGATCCGGGCCGGAGATGTCGGTCATGTGGAAATGCGAGAGGTTGATGATGCCGCAATCGGCGCTCATCTCGAGCTGCTCGGCATTCGAGACGCGCCAGAAATGGCGGTTGTCCCACTCGTTTTCGCGCACCGGCACCTGATCGGCGTATTTCTCGAGGAGATGCTCGTTGGCCGCGTAGCCATGGGCCCGCTCCCAGCCGCCGAGTTCCATGAAATAGCCGCCGAGCTCGACTTCACGCTCGTAGAAGGGCGAGCGGCGGATGCCGCGGGCGTTGCCGAAGGGTTCGCGCGGGTGGACCGGCGGGTTGTAGATCTTGGCGGCGGTTTCCAAGCAGCGGCCCCAGATGAAATCTTCGGTGAGCTGGAACTCGTTGAAGCGGGAATAGTCGATCGAGTGGTGGTCGATATGGGTGCGGCCGTCGGTCATCCAGTCGGCGATGAGCTTGCCCATGCCGGGGCCGTCCTTGACCCAGATCGCCACGGCATACCACAGGCCGCGGAGCTTGCGGCTTTCGCCCATCGAGGGGCCGCCGTCGGTGGTGGTCTGCAGCAGGCCGTTGAACGAGTGGCTTTCGTTGAAGCCGAGCTCGGCGAGGATCGGGGTCAGCTCCATCGCGCGTTCGAGCGGCTCGATCACGTCCTCGAGCACGAGGTCGCGCATGGAGGGCGACAGGCGCGACTGTTCCTTCTCGAGAATGTCGCGCGGATGCACCATGCGCACGTCCTTCTCGTAGTAGTAGCCCCATTCCATCTGGCCGCCCTCGGTGGTGGAGGGATCGCCCGTGTCGCGCATGTAGGCCGAGTTGCCCTGGTCGCGGAGCAGCGGGCGGCCGATCTCGAGGCCGGTGCCGGCGAATTCGTCATACGGGCCGAAGAAGGTCAGCGGATGATCGACGGGCATGACCGGCAGATCCTCGCCCGCCATCGCGGCGATGAGGCGGCCCCAGAGGCCGGCGCAGACGACGACATGGTCGGCCATGATCGTGCCGCGGGTGGTCTTCACGCCCGTGACCCGGCCGTTCTCGGTGATGAGCTCGAGGGCGGAGGTGTTGGCGAAGGCGCGGAGCTTGCCGGACTTCTCGGCGGCGTCGACGAGCTTGCCCGCAACGGTCTGCGAGCGGGGGATGACGAGGCCCGCATCCGGGTCCCACATGGCGCCCTGGATCTGGTCTTCCTCGATCAGCGGGAATTTTTCCTTGGCTTCGGCCGGCGTGATCATCTTCACGCGGGTGCCGAAGGCGCGGCCGGAATCGCAGCGGCGCTTGAGCTCTTCCATGCGGCCGTCATCGCCGACACGTGCCACTTCGATGCCGCCGATGCGCGAGTAGTGGCCCATCTTCTCGTAGAAATCGACCGAATACATGGTCGTCCACGTGGTCAGCAGGTCGTGGCTGGTGCAGTAGCAGAAGTCCGAGGCGTGGCCGGTCGAGCCGATGTCGGTGGGGATGCCGGACTTGTCGATGCCGACGATATTGTCCCAGCCGCGCTCGATCAGGTGATGCGCGACCGAGGCGCCGACGATACCGCCGAGACCGACGATGACGACATTTGCGCGTTCGGGAAACGAGGACATTCTTGATTCCACTTGTTCGAGGAGTTTGTGGGAAGATTAGACGGATTGGCGGGCGGGCTCTACAGCCCAGAAGACATGCGCCGCGCGAGAAACAACGGTTTCACGCGCGGCGCAGAAGGTATGGTCACCAGAGCTGGGGTGCGACCCGCCCGGAGCGACGAAAGGCGGCGAGCAGCGTGTTGTGCATGAGGCTCATGATGGTCATCGGGCCGACGCCGCCGGGCACCGGGGTGATCGCCCGCGCCCGTTCGGAAGCATGGGCGAACTCGACATCCCCGACGAGGCGTTTCTCGCCGTCGCGGATCACCCGGCTGGTGCCGACGTCGATCACCGTGGCGCCGGGCTTGATCCAGTCGCCGCGGATCATCTCGGCGGAGCCGACAGCGGCGACGACGATATCGGCCTGGCGGACCTTGTAATCGAGATCGCGGGTGCGCGAGTGCGCCACCGTCACCGAGCAGTTCTCGGCCAGCAGCAGCTGGGCCATCGGCTTGCCGACCAGAATCGAGCGGCCGACGACGATGGCATCGAGCCCGGAGAGATCGCCGAGCGTCGATTTCAGCAGCATGAGGCAGCCGAGCGGCGTGCAGGAGACGAGGCCCGGCAGGCCGGTTGCGAGATAGCCCGCGTTGACCGGGTGCAGCCCGTCGACATCCTTGGCCGGGTCGATGGCCTCGACGACGGCAAGGCTGTCGAGATGGCGGGGCAGCGGGAGCTGCACGAGGATGCCGTCCACCGTATCGTCGGCATTGAGCGCCGCGATGAGCGCGAGCAGCTCTTCCTGCGAGGCGGTTTCGGGCAGGACGTGCTCGAAGCTTTCCATGCCGAGCTTGCGGGCCATGCGGCCCTTGCTGCGGACATAGATTTCGCTGGCCGGATCGGTCCCGACCAGCACCACCGCGAGACCGGGGGTGCGCCCGGTCTCTTCGGTGAAGGCCGTGACGGTTTCCGCGATGCGGTCGCCGAGGCCTGCGGCAAAGGCCTTTCCGTCGATGATCTTTGCGGTCATTTCCGCTCTCTCCCTGATGGGCCGCGACGGGACGTCAGAGCTGACGCGCCATTTCCGGCAGGACTTCGAAAAGATCGCCGACGATGCCGTAGTCTGCCACCTGGAAAATCGGGGCTTCGGCATCGGTGTTGATGGCGACGATGATCTTGCTGTCCTTCATGCCCGCAAGGTGCTGGATCGCGCCCGAGATGCCGCAGGCGATGTAGAGATCCGGCGCCACGACCTTGCCGGTCTGGCCGACCTGCAGATCGTTCGGGGCATAGCCCGCATCGACGGCAGCGCGGGAAGCGCCCACGGCGGCACCGAGCTTGTCGGCAACCGGATTGAGCACATCACGGAAGGTCTGGTCAGAACCGAGCGCGCGGCCGCCGGAGACGATGATCTTCGCCGCGCTGAGATCGGGGCGATCGCTCTGCGACAGGATGTTCTCGACGAAGCGCGAGAGATCGCCGCTGGCGGCTTCCTCGACGCTCCGGACCGGCGCTTCGGCTGCGGCGGCGCCTGCGGCGGCGAAGCTCGCGGTACGGATGGTGAGGACGCGCTTTGCCTCGGTGCTCTGCACCACCTCGATGGCGTTGCCGGCATAGATCGGACGCTTGAACGTGTCGGCCGCGACGACCTCGGTCACCTCGGAGATCTGCATCACGTCGAGCAGGGCGGCGACGCGGGGCAGGACGTTCTTGCCGGTGCTGGTCGCGGGGCTGAGGATGGTGTCGTACCCCTCGGCGAGGGCGACGATCAGCGCGGCGGTGGGCTCGGCAAGGCGGTGCTCCAGCGCGTCGGCCTCGGCGACGATCACCGAGCGGACGCCGGCGAGTTTCGCGGCCTGGGCGGCGGCGTCGCTGGCGTTCTTGCCGGCGATCAGGATGTCGATCTCGCCGCCGATCTGCGCCGCGGCCGTGAGGGCCTTCGCGGTCTGGTCGGAGAGCGTGGTGTTGTCGTGGTCCGCAAGGAGAAGAATGGCCATGGTCTTTGATTCCGCTTCTATCAGATGACGCCAGCTTCGTTCTTGAGCTTGTCGAGCAGTTCGGCGACGTTGCCGACCTTCACGCCAGCCTGACGGGTGGCGGGCTCCTCGACGCGCAGCACGGTGAGGCGGCGCGCAATGGAGGCGCCGAAGTCTTCCGGGCTCTTCGTCTCGAGCGGCTTCTTCTTTGCCTTCATGATGTTCGGGAGCGAGGCGTAGCGGGGCTCGTTGAGGCGCAGGTCGGCGGTGACGATCGCGGGCAGGTTGATCTCGATCACCTGAAGGCCGCCATCGACTTCGCGGGTGACCTTTGCATTGCCATCGCCGAGCGCGATGCCGGAGGCGAAGGTGCCCTGCGACCAGCCCAGGAGGGCGGCGAGCATCTGACCGGTCTGGTTGCAATCGTCGTCGATGGCCTGCTTGCCGAGGATCACGAGGCCGGGCTCTTCGGCCTCGACAACACCCTTCAGGATCTTTGCGACGGCGAGCGGCTCGACGGCGGTCTCGGCGGTGATGAGGATCGCGCGATCGGCCCCCATGGCGAGCGCGGTGCGCAGCACGTCCTGTGCTTGGGCCGGGCCGACGGAGACGGCGACGACTTCGCTGGCCGCACCGGATTCCTTGAGACGCACTGCCTCCTCGACGGCGATTTCGTCGAAGGGGTTGATGGACATCTTGACGTTGGCCAGATCGACGCCGCTGCCGTCGGCCTTGACCCGGATCTTCACATTGTGGTCGATGACCCGCTTCACAGGCACCAGTACCTTCATGTTTCTTCCTCGCTGCACGGCACTCCGGTGGTGCCCTGTTGGTTCCAAGAGTATGACCGCGACGCCTTATGGCCGGTCGGTTTTCGTCTGCTCTGGCCGGTCTTTCGCCCGCAGAGCCATCGGCCCAAGGGGAAAGCGGCACGGAGCCGGGATTCGATGAGGGGCACGATTGCGCCATTTGGCGCCTCGGGAACAGAATGATTGCGTCAAAACGGGATTAGGGCTACGACAGTGGTTCAGGATCCTTGCTGAGCCCGGAGCTAAGTCGGATGCCTTCCCGTCAGAAGCCGCAGAGAGAGACGTCCCGCAGCACGGTCACGCGCGCCCTGCGCCCGCGCACGGGCGGCGCGCGGCTTTCCGTCGGCTTCATCCTCGCCAAGCGCTTCACGCTCTGCGCCTTTGCAAATTTCGTGGATGTGCTGCGGCTCGCGGCCGATGAGGGCGACCGCAGCCGCCCGATCCTCTGCAACTGGACCGTGCTGTCGGACACCATGGACGCGGTGACCTCGAGCTGCGGCATTTCGGTGCAGCCGAAGGAGCGGCTCGGCGACCCTGCGCGTTTCGATTACATCGTCGTCGTCGGCGGGCTGATGGACGAGATGCCGGGGCTCGGCACCGTCTACGAGCGGTTCCTGCATCAGGCCGCCGCGGCCGGCGTGCCGCTGGTGGGGGTCTGCACCGGGGCATTCATGCTGCATCAGGCCGGGTTGCTCGATGGCTACCGCTGCTGCGTGAGCTGGTTTCATCACGCGGACTTTCTCGAGCAGTTCGAGGGAATGACGCCGGTCACCGATCAGATCTTCGTGGTGGACGGCGACCGGCTGACCTGTTCGGGCGGCGCGAGTTCGGCGCATCTCGCGGCCTATCTCGTCGAGCGGCACGTGGGGCGCGCGCAGGCCAGCAAGAGCCTTCACATCATGATCATCGACGACGCGTTGCAGCCGGACAAGCCGCAGCCCGGCGTGACGCTCGATTTCAGGACGCGGGATCCGATCGTGCTCAGGACGCTGCTGCTGATGCAGCAGAACATCGACACGCCGCTTTCGGTGACGGAGATCGCGCGGCGCATGGGGCACAGCAAGCGGCAACTCGAACGGCATTTCCGCACGGCGCTCGACACCTCGCCGCAGGCGGCCTTTCTCAGCATCCGGCTGTCGCTGGCCTATCATCTGATCGAGACGACGGACAAATCCATTGCGCAGATCGCGGTTGATTGCGGCTTCTGCGATTCCTCGCATCTCAGCCGGATGTTCCAGCGCCGCTTTGACATGGCGCCGAATGCCGTGCGCCAGATAGGCAAGCCGGACGCCTGACCCCACGCGGGGGGGGAGGCAAACCCGGGCCAGGCGGCCCGGGTTTCTTGGTGTCAGCGCGGTTCGCTGGCCAGGCCGCGCCAGATCGCGACACACATCAGCAGCAGCACCAGCGTGAAGGGCAGGCCGGTCGAGATCACCATGGCCTGGAGCGACTTCAGACCGCCGACCGAGAGCAGCAGCACGATGGCGACGAGGCCTTCGAAGAGGCACCAGAACACGCGCTGCGGCACCGGAGCATCGACCTTGCCGCCTGCGGCGATGGTGTCGATCACGAGGCTGCCCGAGTCAGACGAGGTCACGAAGAAGACGATGACCAGGACGATGCCGATCATCGAGGTGATCGAGGTCCAGGGAAGCGCATCGAGCATCGCGAAGAGCTGGAGCGGAAGCTCGGCGTCCTTGGCTGCGGTATAGCCGTCATGCACGACCTGGTTGATCGCGGCGCCGCCGAAGACCGACATCCAGATCACGCAGACGAGCGAGGGCACGAGCAGCACGCTGATGAGAAACTCGCGCACGGTGCGGCCACGGCTGACGCGGGCGATGAACATGCCCACGAACGGCGACCAGGAGATCCACCACGCCCAGTAGAACGCGGTCCAGCCCTGAACGAAGTTCACGTCGTCACGCCCGACCGGGTTGGAGAGGGCGGGGAGGTATTCGAGGTAGGCGAGGAGGTATTTGCCGACGCCGGTGAGGATCAGGATCGTGGGACCGGCTGCGACAACGAAGATGAGCAGCAGGAAGGCGAGCCCCATGTTGATCTCGGAGAGCAGCTTCACCCCGGCCTCGAGGCCACGCACGACCGAGAAGAGCGCGATCGCCGTGATGAGGATGATGAGGATGATCTGTGAGGTGGTGTCGATGGGCATGCCGAAGAGCTTGTTCATCCCGGCGTTGGCCTGCGCAGCACCGAGGCCGAGCGAGGTTGCGAGGCCGAAGAGCGTCGCGAAGACCGCAAGGATGTCGATGACGTGGCCAGGCCAGCCCCAGACGCGCTCGCCGAAGATCGGGTAGAAGGCCGAGCGGATGGTGAGCGGCAGGCCCTTGTTGTAGCTGAAGAGGGCGAGGCTGAGCGCGAGGATGGCGTAGATCGCCCAGGGGTGCAGCCCCCAGTGGAAGATCGCGGCGGCCATGCCGAGTTTGATCGCACCGGCTTCGTCCGAGGCGGCGCCGAGCGGGGACCAGTCGGTACGAACCCCGTCCGCCCCGACTGCGGTACCGCCGAGCGAGGAGGAGAAGTGGCTCAGGGGTTCCGAGACACCGTAGAACATCAGCCCGATCCCCATGCCGGCGGCAAAGAGCATCGAGAACCAGCCCGTATAGGTGAAATCGGGGGTCGCATCGCGCCCGCCGAGGCGGATCTTGCCGTAGGGGCTGACGATGAGAACGAGGCAGAGCAGGACGAAGATGTCGGCCGCTCCAAGGAAGAACCAGTCAAAGCCCTGGGTCACTTCCGAAAAGATCGCATTGAAGATGGTGCCCGCGAGCTCCGGCATGGCGATCGTGAAGACCACGAAAGCAACGACCGAGAGAGCAGAGATCGCGAAGACCGGGTTGTGAACGTCGAACCCGAACGGGCCGAAGCTCCCCTCGATATTGTCCTGTCCAATCGTGTAGTCGGTTTGAATCAGACCCTCTGGCTGGGTCTCGTCGCCGATGTCCGCGGCCGACGCATCTGCATTGGCTTGGTTTGTCAAGAATATCGCTCCTGTGTTGGAATTCGGGGATGTCCCCTTGGTCGGAAGCCCGGTTGGCCGGACCTTATTCATAGTTCTCTGGGCGTGAGGGCGCCGCCGTGGTCGCGGCGACCCCTCAGGCCCGCCCTTCGCCGTTTCTCCCTCTGACCCAGTATTCGGGCGCGCTCCGGCGGGAAGACTGCCGGAACGGCCAATTTTCAGGGTATTCAGTCAATCCGTCCGGTATCTATGGGTGAAGCACTGCGACACAGTAGTTTTGCGACGGGTGCGCGGTAGTACTACGACATGAAACGGCGCGGTGCGGCTGGTCGGCGGAATACCGCGCCCCGGGGTCTCGAGCCGGGGCCTCTTGCTGCCGATGGTCGCGGCGCACCCCTGTCAGACAAGGGGTGCGGCGCGATTGCGGCGGGGCTTGACGCCCGACCTGTCCGCCGCGAGCATGGCGGCGGAGCGCCTCAAGTCGGGTGCAACAAACGTTGGCGCGTATCTCCGGTCCTGATGTCGCAATCGTTCAATGAGGCTGAACCGGGAAACGCTACGTAAGCTGATACATTCCATCTGCGGTGAGGGGCAGCCCATGACGCGTTTCAACGCCTTCAACCTACTCAAGAACGCGCTGACCGGCCACAAGAACTGGACCGAGCAGTGGCCGGACAGTCAGCCCAAGGCGGAGTACGACGTCGTAATCGTCGGCGCCGGGGGCCATGGTCTCGGGACCGCCTATTACCTCGCCACTCAGCATGGCATCACCAATATCGCGGTGATCGACAAGGGCTGGCTCGGCGGCGGAAATACCGGCCGGAACACGACCATCATCCGCTCGAACTATCTCTATGACGAGAGCGCGCGGCTTTTCGATCATGCGTTGGATCTCTGGCAGAACCTGAGCCAGGAACTCAACTACAACGTCATGTATTCCAACCGCGGCGTGCTGATGCTCGCGCACAATGTGCACGATGTCCAGAGCTTCAAGCGCCACGTCCACTCCAACCGTCTGAACGGCGTCGACAACCGCTGGCTGACGCCCGAGGAGTGCAAGGAATTCTGCCCGCCGATCAACATCGCCAAGAACGCGCGCTATCCCGTGATGGGCGGTGCGCTGCAGGAACGCGCGGGCACCGCGCGCCATGACGCGGTCGCCTGGGGCTATGCCCGCGGTGCGGCGATGCGTGGCGTGGACATCATCCAGAACTGCGCTGTGACGGCGATCCGGCGCAACGCCGACGGGTCGGTTGCGGGTGTCGAAACCGCGAAGGGCTTCATCAAGGCAAAGAAGGTCGCGGTGTCGGCCGCCGGTCACACCTCGGTGGTCATGGACAGCGCGGGCGTTCGCCTGCCGCTCGAAAGCTATCCGCTGCAGGCGCTGGTTTCCGAGCCGGTGAAGCCGGTCTTCCCCTGCGTCGTGATGTCGAATGCGGTTCATGCCTATTGCAGCCAGTCCGACAAGGGCGAGCTCGTGATCGGCTCCGGCACCGACCAGTACACCTCCTATTCGCAGCGTGGCGGCCTGCCGCTCATCGAGCACACGATTGCCGCGATCTCGGAGGTCTTCCCGATCTTCAACCGCATGCGGATGCTGCGCAAGTGGGGCGGGATCGTCGACAACACGCCGGACCGCTCGCCGATCGTCGGCAAGACCCCGGTGCCGGGGCTCTTCGTCAACTGCGGCTGGGGCACCGGCGGGTTCAAGGCCACGCCCGGCGCCGCGCATACCTTTGCCTGGACCGTCGCAAAGGACGAGCCGCACCCGATCAACGCGCCTTTCACCCTCGAGCGGTTCCGCACCGGACGGCTCATCGACGAAGCCGCCGCTGCCGCTGTCGCGCACTAGAGGAGTCTCCGAACATGCTTCTGATCCACTGCCCCTACTGCAGCGAGACCCTGCCCGAGGTCGAATTCACCTATGCCGGTGAAGCGCATATCGTCCGCCCCGAAACGCCTTCGGCGCAGAGCGACGCGGACTGGGAAGGTTTCCTCTTCCTCCGGAGCAACGTGCGCGGGCCGCACTACGAGCGCTGGCGGCACCTTCACGGCTGCGGACGCTACTTCAATGCGGTGCGCGACACCGTCTCCGACAAGTTCCTGACCACCTACAAGGCGGGCGAACCGCGCCCCGACCTCTCGACGCTGACGGTGACCCAGAAATGAGCAACTATCGTGTTTCCGGCCGGGGTCGGGTGGATACCGCGCGCCCCATCTCCTTCACCTTCGACGGCAAGACCTATCGCGGCGCGAAGGGCGACACCGTTGCCTCGGCGCTGCTCGCGAACGGCGTGCATCTCATGGGCCGCTCGTTCAAGTATCACCGTCCGCGCGGCGCCGTCGCCGCGGGCTCCGAGGAGCCCAACGCGCTCATCGGCACCCGCCGTGGCCCGGGCCGCTTCGAGCCCAACACGCGGGCGACCGTGCAGGAAATCTGGGAAGGTCTCGAGACCACCTCGCAGAACAAGTTCCCGAGCCTGAAGTTCGACGTGGGTGCCGTGAACGACGCGGCCTACATGCTGTTCTCGGCCGGCTTCTACTACAAGACCTTCATGTGGCCGCGGAGCTTCTGGGACAAGGTCTATGAGCCCTTCATCCGCGCCGCTGCCGGTCTTGGCGTCAGCCCGAAGGAAGAGGATCCGGATCACTACGCCTCGCGCTACCTGCATTGCGACGTGCTGGTCGTCGGCGCCGGCCCGACCGGGCTTGCCGCGGCGCGTGCTGCCGCGGTGGGCGGGCTCAAGGTGGTGCTGGTGGACGAGAACGCGGAAGCGGGCGGCACGCTGCTCTCCGAGCCGCAGGCGCGGATCGACGGCCGGCCGGCGTGGGACTGGCTCACCGCCGAGCTTGCGGCGCTGAAGGAGCTCGGGGTCAAGATCATGACCCGCACGACCGCCATCGGCTACTATCACCAGAACATGATCGGCATGGTCGAGAAGCTCACCGATCATCTGCCCGCGCTGCCGGCGGACACGCCGCGTGAGCGTATGTGGCGGGTGCGGGCGCGGCAGGTCGTGCTTGCGCAGGGTGCGCTGGAAAAGCCGCTGGTCTTCCACGGCAACGACCGGCCCGGCGTCATGCTGGCAGGTTCCGCGCAGACCTTCCTCAACCGCTACGGCGTGCTCGTCGGCAAGAAGCCGGTGGTGATCACCTCGCACGATTCCGCCTGGTATGCCGCCTTCGATCTGCAGGATGCGGGCGCGAAGGTGCAGGCGATCGTCGACATCCGCGGCACGGTGTCCGAGGCGCTGCTCTCCGGGGCGCGCAGCCGCGGCATCACGGTGAAGCTCTCCCACACCGCGACCGGCACGTCGGGGCGCCTGCGCGTCTCCTCGCTCCGGGTCAATCCGGTGACGAACGGCGCCGTCGGCGCCGGCGAGGAGATCTCGTGCGACGCAGTGCTGATGTCGGGTGGCTGGACGCCGTCGCTGCATCTCTTCTCGCACACGAAGGGTTCGCTCGCCTGGGACGACGACCGCACCACCTTCCTGCCGAAGGACACGCCCGAGGATTGCGTCATTGCCGGTGCGAGCCGCGGGCTCTGGGGCATCGCCGCGGTGCTGGCCGATGGTGCAGAGAAGGGCCGTGCAGTGGCCGAGGCTCTGGGCCAGACGCCCGCGCCGGCCGCCGCACAGGCGGTCGAGGGGGATCGCACCGGCAGCGGCGTCTCGATGACGGAACTGCCGACCGACCGCAGCCCGGGCAAGGCCAAGGCCTTTGTCGACTATCAGAACGACGTGACCGCCAAGGACCTTCGGCTCGCGGTGCGTGAGGGCATGCGCTCGATCGAGCATGTCAAGCGATACACCACCAACGGCATGGCGACCGACCAGGGCAAGATGTCGAACATCAACGGCCTCAACATCGCGGCCGATGCGCTCGGCAAGAAGCAGCCGCAGGTGGGTCTCACCACCTTCCGGCCGCCCTACACGCCGACGACCTTCGGGGCCTTCGCGGGCTATCACCGCGGCGGGCATTTCGAGGTCACCCGCAAGACCCAGATCGACAGCTGGGCCGAGGAGCATGGCGCGGTGTTCGAGCCGGTGAGCCAGTGGCGCCGGGCCTGGTATTTCCCGAAGCCGGGCGAGGACATGGACACTGCGGTGCGCCGCGAATGCGTTGCGACCCGCAAGAGCGTCGGCATCTTCGACGCCTCGACGCTCGGCAAGATCGAGGTCGTGGGCCCGGATGCGGTCGAGTTCATGAACCGGATGTACACCAACCCCTGGACCAAGCTCGCACCGGGGCGCTGCCGCTACGGCCTGCTTCTGGGCGATGACGGCTACATCCGCGACGATGGCGTGATCGGCCGGCTGAGCGAGGACAAGTTCCACGTCACCACCACCACCGGTGGCGCGGCGCGGGTTCTGAACATGATGGAGGACTATCTCCAGACCGAGTGGCCCGACCTCAATGTCTGGCTCACCTCGACGACGGAGCAGTGGTCGACCATCGCGCTGAACGGCCCGGATGCCGCGAAGCTGCTCGCGCCCTTCGTCGAGGGGGTCGAGCTGACCGAGGACGCCTTCCCGCACATGTCCTGCGTGGAATGCACCGTTGCGGGCCTGCCCGCGCGGCTCTTCCGGGTGAGCTTCACCGGCGAGATCGGTTTCGAGATCAACGTGCGGGCACATGAGGGCCGCAAGCTCTGGGAGACGCTCTGGGAGGCCGGGCAGCAGTATGGCATCACCGCCTATGGCACCGAGACGATGCACGTGCTGCGCGCCGAGAAGGGCTACATCATCGTCGGCCAGGACACCGACGGCACGGTGACGCCCTATGACTGCGGCATGGGCTGGGCGGTCGGCAAGAAGAAGCCGGACTTCGTCGGGATGCGGGGGCTTGCGCGCCCGGATCTGGTGGCCAAGGGACGCAAGCAGTTCGTCGGCCTGCTGACCGAGGACAAGTCGCGGCTCGAGGAGGGCGCACAGATCGTCTTCGATCCGAAGCAGGCGATCCCGATGAAGATGGTGGGTCACGTCACCTCGTCCTACCTCTCGGACACCGTCGGCCAGCCGATCGCGCTGGCGGTGATCGAGGGCGGGCACGAGCGGATGGGCGAGACCGTCTACATCCCGATGCCCGACCGCATCATCGCGGCAAAGATCACCGATCCGGTCTTTGTCGATCCAGAAAACACCCGTCTGAAGATCTGAGCCGGAGACATGCGATGACTGCCCATACTTCTTCCCTGTCCTCCGGCGTCGCCGCTGTAAGCTCGGCCGCGCGGGTTTCCGTCGAGGCGCCCTGCGGGCGGCTCTCGCTGCGGGCGCGGGGCGATCTCTCGGCGCTCGAGGGCGCGCTCGGCCTTGCGCTTCCGCGCAAGGTCGGGGGGCGCGCCGCGGCCGGCGAGCTGCAGGCGCTCTGCCTCGGCCCCGACGAGTGGATGCTGCATGCCCCGCTCGCCGCGGTGTCCGGTCTCGTCGAGGCCTGCGCGGGCGTCTATGGCGCGCTGCCGCACAGCCTCGTCGACGTTTCGGGCCGCGAGGTGAGCTTCCAGATCTCGGGGCCCCGCGCCGCCGAGCTGCTGACCCTCGGCTGCGCGCGCGACATCGACACAATTGCCGTGGGCGAGGGGCGCCGGACGCTTTTCGACGGCTCCACCGTGATCCTCTGGCGCGATGCCGCAGACAGTTTCCGCATGGATGTCTGGAACAGCTTCGCGTCGCATCTTCTGCACCTTCTTGAAGTCGGCGTGCGCGAACTCGCCGCTGAGGCCCTCTGAGTCAAAGGACCCAACCCATGATCCATTCCCTTCCCAAGGCCGTCTTGTCCGACACCGTGATCGCGTCGGCGATCGCAGAGGAACTCGACCGCCAGCAGACCCAGATCGAGCTGATCGCCTCGGAAAACATCGTTTCCGTCGACGTGATGGCGGCGCAGGGCTCCGTGCTCACCAACAAGTACGCCGAAGGCTATCCGGGCAAGCGCTACTATGGCGGCTGCGAGTTCGTCGACAAGGTCGAGGAGGTCGCGATCGAGCGGCTGAAGCAGCTCTTCGGTGCGGAATATGCCAACGTGCAGCCGCATTCCGGCGCGCAGGCGAACCAGGCGGTGTTTCTCGCGCTGCTTCAGCCGGGCGACCGTATCATGGGCCTTTCGCTCGCTCATGGCGGGCATCTGACCCACGGCTCGCCGGTCACCATGTCGGGCAAGTGGTTCGATGTCGTCTCCTACGAGGTCGATCCGGAAACCCATATCATCGACATGGAGAAGGTGCGCGAGCGGGCGCTCGAGACCCGGCCGAAGCTGATCGTGGCGGGCGCCTCGGCCTATCCGCGCAAGATCGACTTCGAAGGCTTCCGCAAGATCGCGGACGAGATCGGCGCCTATCTGATGGTCGACATGGCGCATTATGCGGGTCTGATCGCGGGCGGCCAGTATCCGAACCCGGTGCCGCATGCGCATGTCGTCACCTCGACCACCCACAAGACGCTGCGCGGGCCGCGCGGCGGCGTCATCCTCACCAATGACGAGGCGCTGGCCAAGAAGCTCAACTCGGCCGTCTTCCCGGGCAACCAGGGCGGGCCGCTGATGCATGTCATCGCCGCCAAGGCCGTCTCCTTCGGCGAGGCGCTGCAGCCCGAGTTCCGGCAGTATGCCGCACAGGTGATCGCGAACGCAAAGGCGCTCGGGGACGTGCTGATCGCGGGCGGTCTGGGCATCGTCTCGGGCGGCACCGACTGCCACATGCTGCTGGTCGACCTGCGGCCCAAGGGCGTGACCGGCAAGGTGGCCGAGATCGCGCTCGAGCGTGCCGGGCTCACCTGCAACAAGAACTCCATCCCCAACGATCCGGAGAAGCCCTTCGTGACCTCGGGCATCCGTCTCGGCACGTCGGCCGGCACCACCCGCGGCTTCGGCGTGGCGGAGTTCGAGCAGATCGGGCGCCTGATCCTGCGGGTCATCGACGCGCTCGAGCAGAACTCCGAGGGCGATGCCGCGGTCGAGGCCGAGGTGCGGGAAGAGGTTCGTGCGCTCTGCGCGGCGCATCCGATCTACGGTTCGGCAGCCTGAGATGTTCCTGTCGGTCTTTGATGTCTTCAAGATAGGCATCGGCCCCTCGTCGTCCCATACGATGGGGCCGATGGTGGCGGCTGCGCGGTTCCTCGACGATCTGCGCAGCGGGGCCGAGAAGATCCCCGGTGCGGGCAAGCTGCACCGGCTCGGCGCGAGCCTGCACGGCTCGCTCGCCTTCACCGGCAAGGGCCATGCGACCGACCGCGCGGTGATCCTGGGTTTCTGCGGGCTGCTGCCCGAGACGCTCGATCCGGATCAGGCCGAGGCGCTGGAGGCCACGGTCCGGCAGGAAGGTGTCGTGCGGCCCGAGGGCCTGGGCGAGCTGATCTTCGTCCCGGACCGCGACCTTGTCTTCGACTATGACATGGCCCTGCCGGGCCATGCCAACGGCATGATCCTGCGCGCCTTCGACGAGGCGGGCAACGCCTACCGCCAGCAGATCTACTATTCTGTCGGCGGCGGCTTCGTGCTGACGGCGGAGGAGCTCGAGGCGCAGCATGCCGCGAAGGCGAGCCTGCACGACGAGAAGTCGGCGCATTCCTTTCCCTATCCCTTCGGCACCGCTCAGGAGATGCTGGAGATGGGGGCGCGCTCGCGTCTCAGCATCGCGCAGATGAAGCGCGCCAACGAGACGGTGCTGCACGGGGCCGCGCTCGATCAGAAGATCGACCGCATCCTCGATACCATGGATGCCTGCGTCGCCCGCGGGCTCACCCAGGAGGGCATCCTTCCGGGGGGGCTCAAGGTCCGGCGCCGGGCCAAGGCGATCCACGACCAGCTTCAGTCCGAGAAGGGCATGAACCTCGCGCAGCCGCACCAGGCCAATGACTGGATGAGCGTCTATGCGATGGCAGTGAACGAGGAAAACGCTGCGGGCGGGCGGGTCGTCACCTCGCCGACCAACGGCGCGGCGGGCGTGGTGCCGGCGGTGCTGCGCTATTACCGCGACCATTGCGTCGGCGCGACGCACCAGGGCTGCCGCGACCTGCTGCTGACCGCTGCCGCGATCGGCGGGCTGATCAAGCACAACGCCTCGATCTCGGGCGCCGAGGTCGGCTGCCAGGGCGAAGTGGGGAGTGCCGCGGCCATGGCGGCCGGGGGGCTCTGCGCAGCCCTCGGGGGCACGAATGCCCAGGTTGAGAACGCCGCGGAGATCGCGCTCGAGCACCATCTCGGCATGACCTGCGATCCGGCCGCCGGGCTCGTTCAGGTGCCCTGCATCGAACGCAACGCGCTTGGCGCCATCAAGGCGGTCTCGGCCGCGTCGCTCGCACTTCGCGGCGACGGAGACCATTTCATGCCGCTCGACAACTGCATCCGCGTGATGCTCGAGACCGGGCAGGACATGAACCTGAAATACAAGGAAACCTCCACCGGCGGGATTGCCGTCAACCTTCCGGAATGCTGATCCCTCATAAGGTCCAACAGACATGTCTCAGATCATCCTGACCGTTTCCTGCCCGGTGCGACCCGGCATCGTGGGAGCGATCTCCACCTTCCTCGCCGAGCAGGGCTGCAACATCCACGACAGTTCGCAGTTTTCGGATCTCGCGAACGACCGTTTCTTCATGCGGCTAAGCTTCGTCTCCGAGCAGGGCCGGACCCGCGACGCGCTGGGCGAGAGCTTTGCTGCGACGGCTCAGAAGCTCGACATGGATTATGCCTTCCATGACCCGGCCACGAAGATGAAAGTCATCATCATGGTCTCGCGCTTCGGGCACTGCCTGAACGACCTGCTCTACCGCTGGCGGATCGGTGCGCTGCCGATCGACATCGTGGCCGTGATCTCGAACCACATGGATTACCAGAAGGTGGTGGTGAACCATGACCTTCCGTTCCATTGCATCAAGGTCACCAAGGAGAACAAGCAGGAGGCCGAGGCCGAGCAGATGCGCATCGTGCGCGAGACCGGCGCGGAACTGATCGTGCTCGCCCGCTACATGCAGATCCTCTCGGACGAGATGTGCCAGGAGATGTCGGGGCGGATCATCAACATCCACCATTCGTTCCTGCCGAGCTTCAAGGGCGCGAACCCCTACAAGCAGGCCTATGAGCGCGGTGTGAAGCTGATCGGGGCAACCTCGCATTACGTGACCGCCGATCTCGACGAGGGTCCGATCATCGAGCAGGACACAGTGCGGGTGACCCATGCGCAGAGCCCGTCGGATTACGTGAGCCTCGGCCGCGACGTGGAAAGCCAGGTGCTCTCCCGGGCCATTCACGCCCATATCCATCACCGGGTCTTCCTCAACCGCGACAAGACCGTGGTCTTCGCGGCGAGCCCCGGCGAATACGCCTCCGAACGCATGGGCTGAGGCGGGCCAAGCCCGCCTGAAGCCTGTAGCCTTGCGCGCCCCAGAGACGGGGCGTGCCCTGCATTGAAGCCCCGCGCCGGACGTTTTCGGCGCGGGGCAATGCTATTTTGCGCGCCAGACCAGCACGAGCCCGCCGGAGAGCAGGGCTGCGAGCGAGAACCAGGTGATCGCGTAGACGAGGTGGCTGTTGTGGAAGCGGATCACGGTGAGCCCGCCACGGGGCCAGCCGGAGCCGTCTGCATCCGCATCGATGAAATAGGGCGCGATGTCATGCAGGCCGCGGGCCGCGGCAATGGCAGCGACATCGCGGGAATACCAGCGGTCCGCGCCGGGATCGTTGGCCCGCAGGAAGGCGCCGCCGGGCTCGCTGAGGCGCAGGAGGCCGGTAATTTCCGTCTCGTCGCCGGGAGGGGCGGCGGAGGGCTCCGCCGGGCGGCCGTCGCCCGTGGGGAGGAAGCCGCGGTTGACGAGCACGACGAACCCGCGGTCGGTCAGGAAGGGGGCGAGCACCCAGTCGCCGCCGCCGAGCTCGGTCACCGCGAGGACGCGGGTTTCAGGACTGTCGAGAAAATGCCCCGTCACCCGGACATGGCGGTATTCGTCGCGGTCGCGGGAGACGGAAGGCCAGTCGGCAGGGCCGGGGGCAGCGGCGGGCGCCGCATGAACGCGGGCCTCGACGCGGTCGATCAGGTCGAGCTTCCAGGCGCGGCGCTCGACCTGCCAGATGCCGAGCGCGAGGAAGACCGCGACGGCGAGGATTCCCAGCCCGAGATATGCGAGCCGGGCCATGGAGGGCCTTCGGCTCAATCGTGACCGCCGTGCTGCGCCCCGTTGGTGTCATCTTCGAGCCCGAAATCCGGCATGCCCTCGGTGGTGCCGGGCTGCATCGGTGCCGGTTCGTGCATCATGCCGGGCATCATGTTCCGGTCGAGGTGATACATCACCCAGAGCGAGCCGGTGAGCGCGATGAGGACGAGAATGAGGGTGAAGATGAGCGCCATGACCGACCATCCGCCCTCCGCCTTCGTGTCCATGTGCAGGAAGTAGACCATGTGGACGAAGATCTGGACGACGGCGAAGCCGATGACGAGCACGGCGGTCAGCGCCGCGCTGTCGAAGGGGCGGCCCATCACCAGCCAGAACGGGATCGCCGTCAGGATGACGGAAAGCACGAAGCCAGTGATGTAGCCGCTCAGGGTCGAATGGCTGGGGGCGGTATCGTGATGATGTCCGTGGGCGCTCATCGCATCACTCCCAGCAGGTAGACGAAGGTGAAGACGCCGATCCAGACCACGTCGAGGAAATGCCAGAACATGCTGAGGCAGAGCAGCCGCCGGCGGTTGGCCTCGATCAGCCCGTGCTTGCGGAGCTGGACCACCATCACGGCGATCCAGACGAGACCGGACGTCACGTGCAGCCCGTGGGTGCCGACGAGCGCGAAGAAGGAGGAGAGGAACGCGCTCCGTTGTGGCCCGGCGCCCTCGGCGATCAGCGAGCCGAACTCGTAGAGCTCGATGCAGACGAAGGCCGCGCCGAAGGCTGCGGTCACCATCAGCCATTTCTGCGTCCGCTGGTTGTCGTCGTCCTGCATGGCGAGGATGGCGAAGCCGTAGGTGATCGAGGAGAAGAGCAGCATCGCCGTGTTGACCGCGACGAGCGGCAGCTCGAAGACATCCGCCGGGGTGGGGCCCGCGGCGTAGTTCGCCCCGAGCACCCCAAAGGTCGCGAACAGCATCGCGAAGATGAGACTGTCGCTCATCAGGTAGATCCAGAACCCGAGCAGGGTGCTGTGGCCGGGTGGATGGTCCGGGCCTTCCGCGACGTGAAAGACCCGGCGGTCGGTTTCAGTGCCGTGCATCAATGTCGTATCCGTCATGTTCAGGCCCCGGCCCCCAGAAGTCGCGTCCGCTCGTTCTCGGAGGCGCTCACCTCGCCGGCCGGGATCGAGTAGTCCCGGTTGTAGTTGAAGGTGTGCCAGATGGTGACGCCGATCATGCCCACGAAGGCGACGATCGCGAGCCACCAGATGTGCCAGACCATGGCGAAGCCCAGGGCGACGCTGAGGCCCGCGAGGTAGACGCCGGTGCCGGTGTTCTTCGGCATGTGGATCGGGATGAAGCCGTCCTCCGGCCGGACGTAGCCGTGCCGCTTCATGTCGGTCCAGGCATCGAGATCATGCACCACCGGCGTGAAGGCGAAGTTGTAGGCTGGCGGCGGCGAGGAGGTGGACCATTCGAGGGTCCGGCCGTCCCAGGGGTCGCCCGTGGTGTCGCGCAGCGCCTCGCGGTTGCGGATGCTGACGAAGAGCTGCATGAGGAAGGCGCCGATGCCGACCGCGATCATCGCCGCGCCGCAGGCCGCGATCACGAACCAGACCTGCAGGCTCGGATCGTCGAAGACGCGAAGGCGCCGGGTGACGCCCATGAGGCCGAGCACGTAGAGCGGCATGAAGGCGACGTAGAAACCGCCGACCCAGAACCAGAACGAGATCTTGCCCCAGAACGGATCGAGCCGGAAGCCGAAGGCCTTGGGGAACCAGAAGTTCATGCCGGCAAAGAGCCCGAAGAGCACGCCGCCGATGATGACGTTGTGGAAATGGGCGATCAGGAACAGGCTGTTGTGGAGCACGAAGTCGACCGGCGGCACCGCAAGCAGCACGCCCGTCATCCCGCCGATCACGAAGGTGATCATGAAGGCGACCGTCCACATCATCGGCAGGTCGAAGCGGATCCGGCCGCGATACATCGTGAAGAGCCAGTTGAATATCTTCGCCCCGGTCGGAATCGAGATGACCATCGTGGTGATCCCGAAGAACGAGTTCACGCTCGCGCCTGAGCCCATGGTGAAGAAGTGGTGCAGCCACACGAGGTAGGAGAGTATCGTGATGACCACGGTGGCATAGACCATCGAGGTGTAGCCGAAGAGCCGCTTGCCCGAGAAGGTCGAGGTGACCTCGGAGAAGATCCCGAAGACCGGCAGGATAAGAATGTAGACCTCCGGATGCCCCCAGATCCAGATGAGGTTCACATACATCATCGAGTTGCCGCCGAAATCGTTCGTGAAGAAGTTCATTCCGACGTAGCGGTCAAGCATGAGCAGCGCGAGGACAGCGGTCAGCACGGGGAAGGCCGCGACGATGAGGATGTTGGTGCAGAGCGCCGTCCACGTGAAGATCGGCATCCGCATCAAGGTCATGCCCGGCGCGCGCATCTTCACGATGGTGCAGATCAGGTTGACGCCCGAGAGCAATGTCCCGATCCCCGCGATCTGCAGCCCCCATATGTAGTAATCCACCCCGACATCCGGGCTGTAGGCGATGCCCGAGAGCGGCGGATACGCCAGCCAGCCGGTCTTGGCGAATTCCCCGATGAACAGCGACATCATGATGATGACGGCACCGGACACGGTCATCCAGAAGCTGAAGTTGTTGAGGAACGGGAACGAGACGTCGCGCGCGCCGATCTGCAAGGGCATGATGTAGTTCATCATGCCCGTCACCATCGGCATGGCGACGAAGAAGATCATGATGACGCCGTGCGCGGTGAAGATCTGATCGTAGTGATGGGAGGGCAGGTAGCCGTCGGAGCCGTTGAAGGCGATCGCCTGCTGGAGCCGCATCATGATCGCGTCGGCGAAGCCCCGGAGCAACATGATGACGCCGAGCACCATGTACATGATGCCGATCTTCTTGTGATCGACGCTCGTGAACCATTCGCTCCAGAGATACCCCCAGAGCCTGTAGCGCGTTATGGCGAAGAGCACGGAGCTGCCAATGAGAGCGACGACAATGAATGTCACCACCAGAATCGGCTCATGATAGGGAATGGCAGACCAGGTCAGTTTGCCGAACAGGAAATGGGTCAGTGCATCCATCGCTCAGTGTTCCTCTTCGGATCCGTGATCCATGGCGGCTTCGTTCGTGCCATGAGCGTCCATCGGTCCGCCGCGCCGCGTGGTCTTGTCGTATTCGAGTGCGTCGGGTGGGGCCCAGCTGTGGTGGCCCTCGCCGCCGTGCGCCTCTGCGGCCTGCGCGCTGCCGTGCGGTCCGTGAATGTCGCGCAGGCAGAGCTTGCCGGGCTCGACACACATGCTCACCACGTCGTCGAAGAGAGACGGGTCTGTCGCGCCGAAGTATCGGACAGGGGCGTTCTCGCTCGGCTTTTCAAGTTCGAGATAGGCTGCGCGATCAAGGGTTCCCTCGCCGCCGCGCACCTTCGCGATCCACTGGTCGAAGGCCTGGCTGTCGACGCCGTGGAACTCGAACTTCATGCCCGAGTAGCCTGCGCCGCTGTAGTTCGACGAGAAGCCGCCGAACTCGCCGGGCTCGTTGATGACGGCATGGAGCTTGGTCTCCATCCCCGGCATCGCGTAGATCTGGCCCGCCAGTGCCGGGATGAAGAAGGCGTTCATCACCGTCGAGGAGGTGAGCCGGAACCGGATCGGCCGGTCCACGGGCGCGGCGATCTCGTTGACCGTGGCAACGCCGTATTGCGGGTAGATGAATAGCCATTTCCAGTCGAGTGCGACTGCCTCGATCTCAAGCGGCTCGGTGCCGGCGGCGACGGGCGTGTCGCTGTCGATGCGCTCGATCGGGCGGTAGGGATCGAGCAGATGCGTCCCCATCCAGGTGAGCGCGCCGAGCCAGATGATGATGAGGAGCGGTGCGCCCCAAATCACAAGCTCCAGTTGAGTTGAGTGGTCCCAATCGGGATCATAGCGCGCTTCGCGATTTGCCTGGCGGTACTTCCAGGCAAAGAAGACTGTCAGGAACAAGACCGGAATGATGACCAGAAGCATCAAGACGGTCGAAATGATCAGAAGATCTCGTTGCTGTGCTGCGATATCGCCGGATGGGGAAAGTACCACCCACTTACAACCAGCAACCGTCAGGAGAAGAACGAACGGCAATACATGCCGGCCTCGAAGTCGTCTCAAGAGATAGCCCACCTTGCCAGCGTCCATTAGCTTGGCGCAATTTGACCTCTGTTTAGAGAGTAGAGGTCGCCTGCCTGCTATGACATATTGCCCCGACTCATTTTCCTATGCCTCATCGGCGATCGGTTCAACCCGCCTTGACGTGACCGGGGAATGATCGTCAAAAGTTTGCTGCACCAATGGAAGGCTGTCAGATGAACACTGATCCATCCGCCGCTGCACTGCCGTCGTCCGGCCATGGAGGCTCAATGGGCGACGGAAGAGGGCACTCCGGCCAACACGGAATTGGCCCCGGGGAGACCGCAATCGGCGTGATCATCGGACGAACTTCCGAGTTCTTCGACTTCTTCGTCTTCGCGATTGCGTCGGTCCTCGTGTTCCCGCGCCACGTGTTTCCCTTTGTCGATCCCGTGACCGGGACGCTCTATTCCTTCGGGTTCTTCGCGATCGCGTTCCTCGCCCGGCCCTTCGGCACGGCGCTGTTCATGAAGATCGACCGGGCGCACGGGCGGGGCGTGAAACTCACCACGGCGCTCTTCACGCTCGGCACATCGACGGCAGGGATGGCGTTCCTGCCGAGCTACGAAACGATTGGAATTGCTGCGCCAATTCTGCTCGCGCTCTTCCGTATCGGACAAGGGCTCGCGATGGGCGGGGTCTGGGACGGGCTCGCCTCGCTGCTCTCGGTCAACGTCGATCCGAAGCGCCGCGGCTGGTATGCGATGATCCCGCAGCTCGGCGCGCCGCTCGGTCTGGTCGTCGCGAGCGGACTCTTCGCCTACTTTTACGGCAACCTGACCCGGGCCGACTTCTACGACTGGGGCTGGCGCTATCCCTTCTTCGTGGCCATGGCGATCAACGTGGTGGCGCTTTTCGCCCGGCTGCGCATCGTGGTGACGGAGGAGTATCAGAACCAGTTCGAGGCGCGTCACCTGCAGCCGACACCCATTTTCCAGACGATTCGGGAAGAGGGGATGACTATCGTTCTCGGGGCCTTCGTGCCGCTCGCAAGCTTCGCGCTCTTCCACATGGTCACGGTATTTCCGCTCTCCTGGGTCTTCCTCTACACCGAGGAATCGATCTCTCACTTCCTTGTGATCGAGATGATCGGGGCGCTGTTCGGCGTTGCGGCGATGGTTGTCGGCGGCTGGCTCTCCGATCGCCACGGCCGACAGTTGATGCTTGGGGCGACGGCGCTCGCCATCGCGATCTTCAGCGGATTCGCTCCGCTCCTGCTCAATGGCGGTGATATCGGCGAGCTCGCCTTCATGATCATCGGCTTCAGCATCCTCGGCCTCTGCTTCGGCCAGGCCTCGGGATCGGTCGCGTCGAACTTTGGGGTAAAGAACCGCTACACCGCCTCGGCGCTGACCTCGGACTTCGCCTGGCTGCTCGGCGCGGGATTCGCTCCGCTCGCGGCACTCTCGCTCGCCAGCGCCTTCGGGCTCGGCGCCTCGGGCGGATATCTGCTCTCGGGCGCGGTCTGCACTCTCATCGCGCTCTATGTAAGCTATCAGAAACGCGGCCGGCTCGACTGAGCCGGCACGCGCACCGGCAGGCCGATGGAGCGTCTGCCGGTGCGCCATCGCGGGTGCCCGCGAGTGCGGACCTTTTCCGGTGTACCGAAGCGGCAGCGGAGCGGGTTCTGTCGAGCCGGCCCGTGTTTTGCCTTTTGGCGGATATGCAAACGCCAGCATGCGGGGAGCATGCTGGCGTTGCGGTCTTCGAGCGCGCCTCCAGGCTCCGCCGTCAGGCGGGGATGCAGGTCTGGTGCTGGGTGCCGAGGCCCTCGATGCCGAGGGCCATCCGGTCGCCGGCTCTGAGATAGGCCGGCGGCTTCTGGCCCATGCCGACGCCCGGCGGCGTGCCGGTGGAGATGATGTCGCCAGGATGCAGGCTCATGAACTGCGAGAGATGGGAGATGAGCTGCGCGACGCCGAAATGCATGGTGGCGGTCGAACCGTCCTGATAGCGGGTGCCGTTGACCTCGAGCCACATCGAAAGGCGCTGCGGGTCGGCGATCTCGTCGGCGGTAACCAGCCATGGACCGATCGGGCCGAAGGTGTCGTGGCTCTTGCCCTTGACCCACTGACCTGAGCGATGAAGCTGGAAGTCGCGCTCGCTGAGATCGTTGACCACGCAATAGCCTGCGACATGGGCGAGTGCATCAGCCTCGGAGACGTATTTCGCGGGCTTGCCGATCACCACGCCGAGCTCGACCTCCCAGTCGCTCTTCACCGAACCGCGGGGGATCTCGACATCGTCATCGGGGCCGCAGATTGCGGAAACCGCCTTGGAAAACAGCACCGGCTCCTCGGGGAGCGCCATGCCGCTTTCGGCGGCGTGGTCGGCATAGTTGAGGCCGATGCAGAGAAATTTGCCCACCCGGCCCACACAGGGGCCGATCCGCTGGCCACTGACCGCGGGCAGGCTCGAGAGGTCGGTGGCGCGGAGCCCATCGAGGCCCGCGGGCGTCAGCACCTCGCCGGCGATGTCGTCCACAAGGCCGGAGAGATCGCGAACCGTGCCGTCGGTATCGAGAATGCCGGGCTTTTCCTGGCCTTTCGGGCCATAGCGCAAGAGTTTCATGCTGTTTCCTTCAAATCGCCCAGCCGCCGTCAATCACATGGGTCTGGCCGGTGACAAAGGCCGCCTCGTCCGAGGCGAGCCAGACCGCGAGGGCCGCGATCTCCGCGGCAGTGCCGATGCGACCCATCGGCTGGCGCGCGATGAACTCGGCAAGCGCCGTGTCGTAATCCCCGGTGGCGCGCAGCCGGTCGTGCAGGGAGGGACTGTCCACCGTGCCGGGGCAGATCGCGTTGCAGCGGATGCCGCGGGTCACGAAATCGGCGGCGACCGCTTTGGTGAGGCCGATCACGGCGGCCTTGGAGGCGGAGTAGGCGAAGCGGTTCGGCACGCCCTTGAGCGAGGAAGCGACGGAGGCCATGTTGATGATCGCCCCGCCACCCGCGGCCAGCATCTCCGGCAGGGCGCTGCGGATCAGGCGATACATCGAGGTCACGTTCAGATCGAAGGTGAAGCTCCAGTCCTCGGGCGCGCAGTCGAGGATCGTGCCGGAATGGACGTAGCCTGCGCAGTTGAAGAGGATGTCGAGCGGGCCGAGGCGCCCGATGAGGGCGGACACCGCAGCGGAGTCGGTCACATCGAGATGCACGGTCTCCGCGCCGGCAAGGCTCTCAAGCGCCGGGGCGTTGATGTCGCAGGCGATGACCCGCGCGCCCTCGGCCATGAAGCGTTCGGCGGTTGCGCGTCCGATGCCCTGGCCCGCCGCAGTGACCAGGGCGGTCTTGTTTTCCAGTCGTCCCACGGGATCTCCCCTACATTACGGCGCCGATCTGCCAGGGCACGAACTCGACCCCGCCAAACCCCTGCGCCTCGCTTTTCGTTTTTTCGCCCGATGCAACGCGCAGCATCAGCTCGAAGATCTCGCGGCCCTTTTCGGCGATCGGGACACCCTCGACGATGTCGCCGCAATTCACATCCATGTCTTCCTGCATGCGGGCATACATCTCGCTGTTGGAGGCGAGCTTGATGCAGGGCACGGGCTTGTAGCCCGAGACGCTGCCGCGGCCGGTGGTGAAGGCGATGAGGTTGGCGCCGGATGCCGTCTGGCCGGTGACCGAGCAGGGGTCGTAGCCGGGGCTGTCCATGAAGGCGAGGCCGGGGCTGTCGATGGGCTCGCCGTAGCGGTAGACGCCGGAAAGCGGCGCGGTGCCTGCCTTTGCGACAGCACCGAGGCTCTTTTCGAGGATCGTGGTCAGGCCGCCGCGCTTGTTGCCCGGCGAGGGATTGTTGTCCATCTCGCCGAAGTTCCGCGCCGTGTAGTCTTCCCACCATTCGATCAGATCGACGAGCCGGCGCCCGGTGGGTTCGTCGACCGCGCGGCGTGTGAGCAGGTGCTCGGCGCCGTAGATCTCGGAGGTCTCGGAGAGCATGGTGATGCCGCCCTGGCGCACGAGCAGGTCGGAGGCCACGCCGAGGGCGGGATTGGCGGTGAAGCCCGAGTAGCCGTCAGAGCCGCCGCACTGCATGCCGACCGAGAGGTGCCGGGCGGGTACGCTTTCGCGCCCGACCCGGTCGGCCTCGGCAGCAAGCTCGCGCAGGATCGCGACGCCTTTCTCAACCGTTGCCCTCGTGCCGCCGGTCTGCTGGATCGTCATGTAGCGGAAGCGGGCGCTGTCCTTCAGCGCCTTGCGGTCGATGAGATCGGGGATCTGCATCACCTCGCAGCCGAGGCCGACCATGAGGATCGCGCCAAAATTGGGGTTGTGGCCGTAGCCGGCGATGGTGCGGAAGAGCGTCTCGTAGCCATCGCCCTTGCCGGACATGCCGCAACCCGTGCCGTGGACGATGGGCACAACACCATCGACATTGGGAAACGCGTCGAGCCAGCCCGCGCGCTCGGCGGCCTCGGCGATGAAGCGGGCGACCGAGCCTGCGCAGTTCACCGAGGTGAGGATGCCGATGAAGTTGCGGGTGCCGACCCGGCCGGAAGGGCGGACATAGCCGCGGAAGCGCGCTTCGGTCTCGGCAGGCGGCAGCGGGCGCAGGTCGGCGCCGAAGGCATAGTCCTGCCGGTGGGCGCCCATGCCGAGGTTCTGGACGTGGACATGCGCGCCGGGCTCGATCGTGGCAAGTGCAGTGCCGATGATCTGGCCGTATTTCCGGATGGTCTCGCCCGCCGCGATGGTGCGCGACGCGACCTTGTGCCCGGCCGGGATATCCTCGCACGCAGCCGGTCCGCCGGGTTCGAGCACGGTGCCCGCCATGATGGCGCGCGGTGCGATCAGCACGTTGTCGTCGGGATGCAGGCGGACGGTTGCGGGGGCGGCTCCTGTACGGGCCGCCGCGTCTGGCAGCGAGGTCATGGTGTCACGACGATCTTGATGATGGTCTCCCGGTCCGAGGCAAGCCCGGCGAAGCGGTCAGGCAGGTCGGTGAGCGGAACGACCTCGGAAAGCAGCGCGCCGGTGTCGATTTCGCCGCCGCGGATCGCCGCGATCACCCGGGCGAAATCCGCCGCGAGCGCGTTGCGGCTGCCGATGATCCGGGCTTCGCGCTTGTGGAACTCGGGGTCGGAGAAGGTGATGTCGTTCTTCACCACGCTCACGAGGGTGTAGGTCGCGCCGTGGGCGAGGAGGGGGAAGCCCGCCTCGATCGCGGCGGCGCTGCCGGTGGCATCGAAGATCGCATCGAACCCGTCGGCGCGTTCGCCGGTCAGGATGTCGCTGCCCGTGAGATGGGTGTCAGAGAAGCCGAAGCGGTCGCGCGCCTGGGCGAGCCGTGCCGCACTCTGGTCGAGCAGGTGGACCTCGGCCCCCTCGGCGCGCGCGAAGAGTGCGGTGCCGAGACCGATCGGGCCGGCGCCGGTGACGAGGACCCGGTCTCCGGCGGAAAGCTTCGCGCGGGCGACGGCGTGGGCGCCGATGGCGAGGAACTCGACCATAGCGGCCTGGATCTCGCTGAGCCCGTCGGCCGGGACGATGTTGCCTTCGGGCACGGCGACGCGGGCGCACATGCCGCCGTCGCGATGGACGCCGAGAACTTCGATCTTCATGCAGCAATTGGGCTTGCCGCGCCGGCAGGCCCGGCAGGTGCCGCAGGAGAGGTAGGGGTTGATGGCGACGATCCGGCCGGCGTCGGGCCCGTCCGCGAGCCGTCCGCCAAGCTCGTGGCCGATGACGCGGGGGTATTCGAGATAGGGGTGCTTGCCCTCGAAGATGTGGTAGTCGGTTCCGCAGATGCCGATGGCGGCGATATCCACAAGCCGCCAGCCTTCGGGGGCCGAAGCCGGCAGCGTGCGGGGCGAGAGCGAGAAGCGGCCGGGTGCGTCGCAGGTGCCGCAGAGCTGGGTGGTGAGCACGTCGTCCATCATTGTGCCATCTCCGCGGAGCGCGGGGTCCAGTCGAGCGGCAGTTCGCCCTTGATGATGAGGCTCAGGATGTCGTCCTTGGTGACGTCCTCGATGTCATGTTCGCCGACGAGGTTGCCCTTGTTCATCACGACGACCCGGTCGCAGAGCTCGAAGACGTCATGCATGTCGTGGCTCACCAGCAGGATGCCGATGCCTTGAGCCTTCAGCCGACGGACGAGATCGGCGACCATCGCGGTTTCCGAGGGGCCGAGTGCCGCGGTCGGCTCGTCCATGATGAGGACCTTCACGTCAAAGTAGATCGCACGCGCGATGGCGATCACCTGGCGCTGGCCACCGGAGAGGCTCAGGACGGGATCGGTCAGGTTGCGGAAATTGGGGTTGAGCGTGGCGAGGACCTTGCGGGCCTCGCTCAGCATCCGGGCGTCGTCGAGATTGCCGAAGCGGGTCTTGATCTCGCGCCCGAGGAAGAGATTGGCCGGCGCATCGAGGTGATCGGCGAGCGCCAGTGTCTGGTAGATGGTCTCGATCCCGAGGTCGCGGGCATCATTGGGCGAGTCGAAGCTCACCGTCTTGCCGCGGATGCGGATCTCCCCGCCGGTCGGCAGCATGGCGCCCGAAAGGATCCGCATGAGGCAGGATTTTCCCGCGCCGTTATGCCCGAGCACGCCAACGATCTCGCCGGGGAAGAGCTTGAGCGATACGCCGTTCACGGCATGCACGCCGCCGAAGTGCTTCTCGATGCCGATCATCTCGACGAGAGGGGGCGCGGGGGATGTCATGGCGGGCCTTTCGCAATTCCGGTTCAGGTTCGGCCCGCCCCCCGGGGGGAGGGGGCGGGCGTGGCGCAGAGCGGGCTCAGTAGAGAACGTTTTGTGCGCTGTCGCTGTCGACGTTGTCCTTGTCGACGAGGACGACACCGGTGTTGATGAAGGGCTCGACCTCGCCGCCGTTCAGCACATCGAGGACCGCGCTGACGCCCTTCTCGCCCATCTGGAACGAGCCTTGGACGGCGATGGCATCGAGCACGCCGTCGCGCACGAACTGCTGGAGATCGGCGTTGCCGTCGAAGCCGATGGCGGTCAGGGTCCCGGCGCGGCCCGACTGGACGAGCGCCCGGCCCATGCCGACGGCCGTAGGCTCGTTGGCCCCGAAGATGCCGACGAGGTCCGGATTGGCGGCGAGCACGTCGGTCGTCTGGTTGAGCGCGGTCGCCATCTGCGACTGCGAGTAGTAGGGGCCGACGATCTCGAGCTTGGAATTGGCCTCGATATACTTCACGAAGCAGCCGACACGGCCGATCTCCGAGCCGACCCCGGCCACGTAGGACATGACCGCCACCTTGCCCTCGCTGCCGGCCTTGTCGATCATGCGCTTGGCGACTTCCTCGCCCGCGGCGCAGTTGTCGGTTGAGAGGAAGGACTGGTAGGCGCCCTTGGCCTCGTCGGAGAGCGCACTGTCGATAATGACGACGGGAATGGCGTTCTCGTAGGCGCGCTTGACGACGGGCACGAGCGCCTCCGGATCGGAGGGCGCGAGCACGATGCCCGCGACGCCGCGATTGATCGCATTCTCCACGAGGTTTACCTCGTCGGCGACGGCGCTCTCGGTGGCGGGGCCGTCGAAGCTCATCGTGTGTTCGTTCTGGCCGGCAATCGCGGCCTCCGCGCCGAGATTGACGTTCTGCCAGAAGTTCGAGTTGGTCGTCTTGACGATGACGGCGATCTCTCCCGCCTGCGCCTGGGCAGCCGTGAGGGCCAATGCCGAGGCCGCGAGCATGCCGGCTTTCTTGAAGGTCATTTCAGTTCTCCCTGGACGTTGTTTTTCAGTTTCTGTTGCGCAGCTGATCGATCCAGACCGCGCCGATGACGACGAAGCCGATCACGATCTGCTGGATGAACGCGGAGACCCCGGCCATGTTGAGACCGTTGCGCAGAATGCCGATGATGAAGGCGCCGATCATCGTGCCCGAAATGCCGCCGACCCCGCCCATGAGAGAGGCACCGCCGATCACCGCCGCAGCGATGGCATCGAGCTCGTACATCACGCCCTCGCTGGGCTGGGCGGTGACGAGGCGCGACATCAGCACGTTACCCGCGAGCCCGGCCAGTGCACCCGACATCACGTAGGCCATGATCTTCGTGCGGTCGACGAGCACGCCGGCGAGCCGGGCGGCTTCCTCGTTGGAACCGGTCGCATAGATGTGGCGGCCGAGTTGGCGGCGGCGGAGCAGGTAGGCCGCCGCTGCCGCGACGATGACAAGGAGGATCACCGGGTAGGGGATGCCGGGAAAGACCACGCGGGGAAAACCATTCTCGCGCAGTTCCACGACCCGGAACAGGCTGCCGTTGCCGAGAATGCCGAAGGGCTCGCCGAGCCCGGAGACCGGCGCGGCCCCCGTCAGCTGAAGCGCGAGGCCGCGGGCGATGAGCATCATGCCGAGCGTGGCAACGAAGGGGGTGATGCGCATCCGGGTGATGACAAAGCCGTTGAAGGCACCGCAGAGAGCCCCTGTCACGACGCCAAGCATCATTGCCGGGATGACCGGGAGGCCCGCCTTGACGCTGAGGCCGGTAATGACGCCCGAGAGGGCGAGGACCGATCCGACGGAAAGATCGATGCCTCCGGTGATGATCACCATCGTCATGCCAATGCCGAGCAGGCCGATGACGGATGTCTGCAGCAGCACCGTGAGGCCGTTGTTGACGGAAAGGAACGCAGCGTTGCCGAAGGCAAAGACGACGATGAGAAGCGCCAGCGTCATCAACGCTGTCAGGCGATGAAAGGTGTCGGCGGAGAACTTCAACGCGCCCGCCGTCTCGCCACCTCCGGCCTGGGTTGCCTCAGTCATGGATCCTCCCCGGGTATCGCTGAATGCGAAAACGGAACTTTATGATTAAAAACAATTTGCGTGGCACTGGTGGAGATGTCAAATGTTTTTAATAATTGCTGGCCCGGGATCAGGTCGGAAACAGGCAGGAGGAATGCCATGGCACGGACGGACGTGCGGTTCAGGCGGGCGTACAATCGCCTGATCGAGCTCTGTGGCGCACTGGCTCCGGGCGGCTCGCTGCCTTCGGAGAATGCCCTGGCGGCAGAGTTCGGCGTAAGCCGCACGGTGGTGCGCGCCGGGCTCAAGCGACTCGTCAAGGTCGGCATCCTTTCCTGGGACGGCCGCGAGAAGACCGTGCTCAGGTGCCCCGAAGAGCGTGACAGGCTGGCGCTGGATGGCGCGGCCTCCGGCGATGACATGGAGGAGCTCGAGGCGCGGTTTCTCGACTGGGTGCTGCGCTTCGACGTGCCGGCGGGCACACCGCTCAACGTGGCCCAGCTTTCGCGGGATTTCGGCGTGGCACCGCACCGGTTGCAGGAGTTCCTGTCAAGCTTCACGCCCTTCGGGCTCGTCGAGCGGCGCCCGCACGGCGGCTGGACGCTTCTGGGCTTCACCCGCGACTTCGCGGTGGAGCTGTCAGAATTCCGGTCCGTGCTGGAGCTGAATGCCGTGCGGCATGTGGTGAACGCCCCGGTCGATCATTCGATCTGGCGGCAGCTCGGGCAGATTCGCGGCGAGCATCTGGCGCTCAAGGAGCAGATCGACGCGAAGTTCCACGACTTCTCGAAACTTGACGAGCGGTTTCACACCGCGCTGAATTCGGTGGTGCGCAACCGGTTCGTGGCCGAGTTCCAGAAGGTGATCTCACTCATTTTCCATTACCACTACATGTGGGACAAGACCGACGAGCGCCGCCGGAATGCGGCGGCGATCGAGGAGCATCTGGCGCTTATCGATGCGCTCGAGAAGCGGGACGCGGCGGCGGCGGAGGAAGCGGCGCGCGGCCATCTCCGCACCTCGATGACGACGCTTCTCTCCTCGCTCCGCGACCATCAGCTCGGCTGATACGGCGGACGGGCCCCGTTTCAGGCGAGGGCTGCGTTTGCCTCCTCGGGCAGCGGCCTTGCCAGCAGTTCGAGGTTGCGCAGGAGGGAGCTGGGCTTTGCCGTGCCGAGGAGGACCGAGGCGGTTGCGGGCGCGCGCCGGGCGAAATGGAGCGCGGCGGCGGCGAGGGAAATGCCGGAGGCTTCTGCGCGGGTCTGGAGCGTACGCACCCGCGCAAGCACTTCTTCCGGCGCGCGGCCGTAGTCATAGGTGGCGCCCGGAACCGGGCCGGTGGCAAGGATGCCGGAGTTGAAGATCCCGCCGAGTACGAGGCTGGTGCCGGTTTCGAGGCAGCGGGGCAGGAGGGCCGCCTCTGCGCTGCGATCGAGCAGCGTGAGGCGCCCGGCCAGAAGGATGACGTCGATCGGCCCGTGCGCCATCACCTCGAGGCAGACGTCGCATTCGTTAACCCCGAGGCCGAAGGCGCGGATCCGGCCGCGCTCCTTGAGGCGGACGAGGCGCTCGTAGCCGGTCTCGAAAAATTCTTTCATGTGCAAGTGGTTGCTGGCACCGTGGGTGTAGGCGCCGATGTCATGGACATAGACGATCTCGATGTGGGTGCGGCCGGTTCGGGCAAGGCTCTGCTCGAAGCTCTCCTCGATCCCGTCGCCGCTGTAGTCGTAGCGGACATCGTTCTGGGCGGGACTCACGAAGCCGTCGGCCTCGGCGATGGGCGCGCGCGCCGGGGAAAGCACGCGGCCGACCTTGGTGGAGAGGATGGCGTCCGGGTGGGCGGCGAGGAAGGGGGCGAGCCGCATTTCAGAAAGGCCGCGTCCGTAATGCGGCGCCGTGTCGAAATAGCGGATGCCGCTTTCCCAGGCCGTTTCGAGAACGGCGCGAACGTCGGCTTCCGCGACCTCGCGATAGAGATTGCCGATGCTTGCGCAGCCGAAGGAGATCTCGCTGACCGAAAGGTCGGTGCGGCCCACGAGGTTCATGCGCATGTAATGGCCTCCAGTGCTGCCGAGAGACGGGGCTTTGCGACGGTATCGCCCTGCGACCGGGCCCAGTCGAGGAAGGCCACGATCCGGCGCTCGACCTTCTGCACGTGGTTCTGGGCGATGTCGGCAAGCGGATGATCCAGGAACGGGTTGGCGAAGCGGTCGAGAATAACGGCGACATAGTGCCGGGCTGCTTCACCCTCGCCCGCTGCGATGAAGGCGGGCAGCACCTCCTCGCCGTAAAGGTCTTCGAGCCGCTGCGCCCAGGCAGGATCGCAGACCAGCTCCCGGACGAAGCGATGAGGACGGCCTTGCCTGAGCCATTCCGAGACGAGCCAGGTGTGGCCGAGATTGAGGAAGAAGAGCTTGAGCCGGGCGACGGCGTCGAGATCCTGCACGACGCGAATTGCTGGATGGGTGCAGGGGAGTCGCAAGCCAGGGCGGGACTGGATCGCCCAGAGCGCGTAAGGCTCGGCGACTGCGCCCGCGGGCTCAAGAGGTTCGGAAACGATGCGGTCGACGAGGGAATCGACCCAGGTTACCTCGTCACGCAGCCAGGCGCAGAAGTTCGGGTCCATGGCCTCGGCGGCATCCAGCGTCAGGGCGCAGAGTGCGGCGCCGTTCCGCTCGATGAGCTCGGTGGGCATGACCTGGATCCGGCGTCCGCCCGCCTCGAACCGTGCGCGCAGGAGATGGGCGAGCTTGGCCGGATAGGACATTCCCTGCTCGAAACTCTGCGCGCGATCGGTCGGGCGGGGAGCAAAGCCCGCGTCGGAGGTGTTCGAGAGGATAATCTCCG
Organism: Amaricoccus sp. B4; assembly: GCF_043226085.1. Taxonomy (NCBI): domain Bacteria; kingdom Pseudomonadati; phylum Pseudomonadota; class Alphaproteobacteria; order Rhodobacterales; family Paracoccaceae; genus Amaricoccus; species Amaricoccus sp. B4. The sequence goes on along the minus strand of NZ_CP171225.1, from coordinate 1,038,688 downwards.
CCTCCTCGGCGATGATCCGCTCGATCTCGGGCAGATCCGTTGCGGTCGAGAGGCCGCGGACGACGCTGGTGACGTGCGCATCCTCCTCTATCACCGCTCCATTCTCGAGACCGCGGACGCGAACAGTGTATCCCGCGACGAGACCGGCGAGGCGCCGCGCGCGCCTCGGATCGCCGCTGCTCTGCACCACCGTGACCGGCCCCAGCGCCCTGCCGCGCGCCATGGCGTCGGAAACGAAGAGATCGGCATGGGCCTGCAGGAAGCGGCTCGTGCCGAACTGAATGATGGGCGTTGTTGACATGAATGTCCTCCCTTGAAATAGTGTTTAAAATCATAAAAGACATTCAGTCAACGGATTCCGTTGGCGCCCGTGGAGGACAGTTGATGATCGACGCGCACCACCATCTCTGGCGCATTGATCGCGGGGATTATTCCTGGATGGATGACAGCGTCGCCGCGATCCGGCGGGATTTCCTGCTGCCGGATCTCGCGGCGGTCACGAGGCCCGCCTGCATCGCGGGGACGATGATCGTGCAGGCCGCGCCGACGCTTGAGGAAACCGAGTTCCTGCTCTCGCTCGCGGATGCATCCACCACGCCCGAGATCCTCGGCGTGGTGGGCTGGGTTGACCTCGAGGGCAATATGGAGGCGCAGCTTGACCGTCTCCGGCATCCGAAACTCAAGGGCATCCGGCCAATGCTGCAGGATATCGAGGACACTGGCTGGATTCTGTCGCCCGATGTGATGGCGGGGCTCGAAACCGTTGCCCGGCGCGGGCTGGCGCTCGATGCCCTGATCACACCGCGCCATCTCGAGGTCCTTGCGCACGTGGCGGCGCAGCTGCCGCGGCTCCGGATTGTCATCGACCATTGCGCAAAACCGGTCTTTGCAGGCTCCGGTCCGGGGGAGGCATGGCGGACGGGTATGGCGCGGCTCTCGGCGCTTCCGCAGATGCATTGCAAGCTTTCGGGTCTTGCCAACGAATTCGGGCCTGGCTGGTCGGAGGCCGGACTGCGGCCGGTCTGCCGCCACGTTCTGGAGCATTTCGGTCCGGAGCGGGTCATGTGGGGCAGCGACTGGCCGGTTCTCGACCTTGCGGGGTCTTACGCCGACTGGTTCGCCGCCGCGCGGGCCCTGACGGCACATCTGCCGCAAGCTGCGCGCGAGTCAGTTTTCGGGGGTACCGCAACCCGGTTCTACCAGCTCGGAGAGGGGGCCTGACATGCAGAGGATGGGACTGGTGATCGGCATCGATCCCGCGCAGATAACGGAATACCGGCGGCTTCACGCCGCCGTCTGGCCGGAGGTGCTCGCCCGGCTTACGACGTCGAATATCACCAACTACTCGATTTTCCTGCGCGAGCCGGAAAACCTGCTTTTCAGCTACTGGGAGTATGTCGGTACGGATTTCGCCGCCGACGATGCGGCCATTGCGGCTGACCCGGTGACGCAAGAGTGGTGGAAGCTCTGCGGTCCGATGCAGCGGCCGCTCGCAACGCGCGCCGAAGGGGAATGGTGGGCCGGGATGCTTGAGGTCTTCCACCTCGACTAGACTGAAAATGGTTCGGAGCGAAACACTCCGAACCATTTTGGCGCCAGATCATTGGCCAGACCAAAAGCCTTGGTCGGGCCGCGCTACACTCCGAAGCGGCTTTGCTTCGAGAACTCGTGCCGGCGTCAGTGCGCGTGCAGAGCGCGGCGACGTGCCACCCGGGCCCGGATCGCCTCGATGTCGGTTTCGGGCGTCGCGGCGAAGAGCTGGCGCGTGTAGGGGTGTTGCGGGTTGGAGAAGACCGTATCGCGGCTGCCCTGTTCCACCACCTCGCCCTTGTTCATCACCATGACTTCATCGGCGATGTAGCGGACGACCGAAAGGTCGTGGCTGATGAAGACATAGGTGAGGCCGAATTCCTCCTGGAGATCGGCCAGCAGGTTCAGTACCTGTGCCTGCACCGAGAGATCGAGCGCGGAAACCGGCTCGTCGAGCACGAGGAGATCGGGATTCAGCATGAGGGCGCGGGCGATGGCGATGCGCTGGCGCTGACCGCCCGAGAACATGTGCGGATAGCGGTTGAAGTGCTCCGGGGCGAGTCCGACCTTGATGAGCATCGCCTCGGCGCGGGTTCGGCGTTCGGCAGCGGGCAGGTCTGTGTTGAGCTGGAGCGGCTCCATCAGGACGTTGCCGATCTTCTGGCGCGGATTGAGGCTGCCGTAGGGGTTCTGGAACACCATCTGCACCTTGGACCGCAGGGCCGGCGACGGCCGGCGGGTGCCGATGTCGACCTCGTCGCCATCGATGCGGAGCGTGCCGCCCGATTGACGGTCGATCAAGGCGATGATGCGGGCGAGGGTCGATTTGCCTGAGCCCGACTCGCCGACGATCGCAAGCGTCCGGCCCTTCTCGACCGCAAAGCTCGCGCCCTTCACCGCACGGATGGTCTCGGCCTTGCCGAAGAGCCCGCCGGCGACAAAATAGTCCTGCGTGAGGGCGTTGCCCTCGACGACAATACTCATTGCGCGCCCTCCGCGCCGAAGAAATCGGAAACCGTGGGGAGCCGGTCGCCCGTCGCATTCTCTGGCAGGGCGGAGAGCAGCGCGCGGGTATAGGGGTGCTGCGGCGCCTCGAAGAGGCTGAGGACGTCGGCCTCTTCCATCTTTCGGCCCTTGTACTGCACCACGACCCGGTCGGCGGTCTCGGCAACCACGCCCATATCATGGGTGATGAGGATGAGCGCCATGCCGTGCTCCTCCTGGAGTTTCATCAGCAGGTCGAGGATCTGCTTCTGGATCGTCACGTCGAGAGCCGTGGTGGGTTCGTCGGCGATGAGCAGGCGGGGGTTGGTTGCGATCGCCATCGCGATCATCACGCGCTGGCACTGTCCGCCGGACATCTGGTGCGGATAGGACTGGATCTTGGCCGCCGGTTCGGGAATGCCCACCGCCTGAAAGAGCTCGATGGCGCGGGCATGTGCCTCGCGCCGGCTCATGCCGAGATTGAGCCGGAGCACTTCCTCGATCTGGAACCCGACGGTGAAGGAGGGGTTGAGCGAGGCGATCGGCTCCTGGAAGATCATGGTGATTTCCCGCCCGATGATGCGCCGCCGCTCGGCCCTCGAGAGGCGCAGCAGATCCGTGCCGTCGAAGATCATCTCGTCGGCGGTGACGGTTGCGGTGTCGGGCAGGAGCCCCATCACCGCGAGCATCGACACGGATTTGCCCGAACCCGACTCGCCCACGATCGCGAGCACTTCGCGGGGCGAGACCGAGACGTCGATGCCATCGACGGCGGTGAAGGCTCCGGTCGCGGTGGCGAAGCGGACCGTGAGGTTGCGGATGGTGAGAATGGGCATCGGCGTCCTCCGTTCAGCTCTTCTTGAGCTTGGGATCGAGCGCATCGCGCAGCCCGTCGCCCATCAGGTTGATTGCGAGCACCGAGACGAGGATCGCGAGGCCGGGGAAGGTCACCACCCACCAGGCGCGCAGGATGAACTCGCGGGCCTCTGCGAGCATCGTGCCCCATTCGGATGCGGGCGGCTGTGCGCCCATCCCGAGAAAGCCGAGTGCGGCGGCATCGAGCACGGCGGAGGAGAAGGAGAGCGTTGCCTGCACGATGAGCGGTGCGAGGCAGTTGGGCAGGATGGTGCGGAACATGAGCCGCATGTTGCCCGCCCCTGCGACCTGCGCGGCGGTGACATATTCCCGCCGCTTCTCGCCCATTACCGCGGCGCGGGTGAGGCGGGCAAAATGCGGCTGGTAGACAATGGCGATGGCGATCATCGCGTTGGTAAGCCCCGGCCCCAGCACTGCGACGAGCACAAGGGCGAGAAGGAGCGAGGGAAAGGCCAGGATCACATCCATCACGCGCATGATGACCGCGTCGACCCACCCGCCGAAGAAGCCGGCGACAAGGCCGATCACGATACCGCCCGAGAGGGCGATCGAGACCACGACGACCCCGATGAAGAGCGAATACTGCGCGCCGAAGATCAGCCGCGAGAGCATGTCGCGGCCAACCGCATCCGTGCCGAGCAGGAATTCGGCGCGCCCGCCCTCCTGCCAGACCGGCGGCACGAGCAGCGCGTCGCGGAACTGCGCGGCCGGATTGTGCGGGGCAATGAGCGGCGCGAAGACCGCCATGATCACGAGGCAGATGAAGACGGCGAGGCCTGCAACCGCGCCGCGGTTCTGGCGGAAGTGATACCAGAATTCCGCGAGCATCCGGCGCCGGATTGCCGCACTGCTGAGCTTTACGGTCGTATCGGTCATCGGCGGCGGATCCTCGGATTGATGAGGCCATAGGTTAGATCGACGAGAAGGTTCACGATCATGACGAGGCCCGCGATCAGCAGGAGCCCGCTCTGGACCACCGGATAATCGCGCCGCGAGATCGAATCGATCATCCATTTGCCGATGCCGGGCCAGGAGAAGATCGTCTCGGTCAGGATTGCGCCGGCCATCAGCACGCCGACCTGAAGCCCGATGGTGGTAATGACCGGGATCATCGCGTTGCGTAGCGCATGGACCATGACCACCCGGCGGAATGGCAGGCCCTTGGCCTTCGCGGTGCGCACATAGTCCTCTCCCATGACCTCGAGCATCGCCGAACGGGTCTGGCGGGCGATCACCGCGAGCGGGATCGTCGCCAGCACGATCGAGGGCAGGATCAGGTGCGATACAGCGGAGGCGAAGGCGCCCTTCTGGCCAGAGAGCAGGCTGTCGATCAGCATGAAGCCGGTAACGGGCGGAAAGAAATACATGAGCGAGATACGCCCCGAAACCGGCGTCCAGCCGAGCGTGCCGGAGAAGAAGATGATGAGAAGCAGGCCCCACCAGAAGATCGGCATGGAGAAGCCGACGAGCGCGACGGTCATCGAGATCTGATCGAACCAGGAGCCGCGCTTGATCGCCGCGAGCACGCCGACCGGCACGCCGATGACCGTCGCGATGACGATGGCGACGAAGGCGAGCTCAAGCGTTGCGGGGAAGAGTGCCAGAAATTCGGTCAGCACCGGCTTCTTGGTGACAAGCGAATTGCCGAGATCCCCGTGCAGCAGCCGGCCGAGGAAGTCGAGATACTGCTGCCAGAGCGGGCGATCGAAACCGAGCTGCGCCGCCAGCTCGGCATGCCGCTCCGGCGACAGACCGCGCTCTCCCGCCATCAGCAGGACCGGGTCGCCGGGCAGGACGCGGACGAAACCGAAGGCGATGATGGTGATCCCGAGAAAGGTCGGGACGAGATAGAGCAGCTTGGTGAGAAAGAACCGGATCATGATGTCGCTCCCCTTTCCGGGCGCGCGGCGGAGAATGGCTCGCGCGCCCGGTCCCCATGTCCGAGCGGTTACTCGGCGAGATCGACGGTATCGAAGGCGAAGTCCCCGAGCGGGCTCATGACAAACCCGGTCACGTCGGCGCGCATCGGCACGAACTGTGTCGAATGGGCGAGCGTGTCCCAGGGGGCCTGTTCCTTGAAGATCACCTGGGCCTCTTCATAGAGGCGGGTGCGCTCGGCAATGTCGTTGGTGGTCTTGGCTTCGGACAGGAGTTTGGAGAAATCCTCGTTGCACCACTGCGCGCGGTTCGCACCGCCGTCGCCCGTCGCGGCGCAGGAGAGCAGCACCCCCATGAAGTTGTCCGGGTCACCGTTGTCGCCGGTCCAGCCGAGAATCACGGCGCCGTCGCGGTTCACTTCGGTGGATTTCTTGAGATACTCACCCCACTCGTAGCTGACGATTTCGGCATTGACGCCGACTTTCGCCAGATCGGACTGCATGAGCTCGGCCGTGCGCCGCGCATTCGGCATGTAGGGCCGCTGTACCGGCATGGCCCAGATCTTCATCGAGAGACCGGAGGCACCTGCCTCCTCGAGCATCGCCTTGGCGGTATCCGGGTCGTAGGGATCATCCTCGATCGCGTCGTTGTAGGACCACATTGTCGGCGGGATCGGGTTCTTCGCGATCTGGCCCGCGCCCTGAAACACGGCATCGATGATGGCCTGCTTGTTGATCGCCATGTTGAGGGCCTTGCGCACCTTCGGATTGTCGAAGGGGGCGACAGTGGTGTTGTAGGCGAGATAGGCGACGTTGAGCCCCGGCTGCTCGTCGAGCTTGAGGCTGTCATCGGCGCGGATCGAGTCGAGATCGGCCGGCGCAGGGTAGGGCATCAGGTGACATTCGCCCGCCTTGAGCTTCTGAAGGCGGACCGAACCGTCCGGGGTAATGGCAAAGACCAGATCGTCGATCTTCGGCGCTTCGCCCCAGTAGTCGGCGTTCTTCTGATAGCGGATCACCGCATCCTTCTGGTAGGCGACGAAGCGGAACGGACCGGTGCCGATCGGCAGGTTGTTGAGGTCTTCCTTCGTGCCGGCCTCCGCCAGCGTGTCGGCATATTCTTTCGATACGATCGAGGCAAAGGGCATCGCGATATTGGCCAGGAAGGGAGCCTCCGGCCGGTTCAGCACGAACTTGACCGTGTGGTCATCGACCTTGACGATCTCCTTGACGAGGTCGGGCATCTCCATGGCGTCGTAATATTCGTAGGTTATGCCGGGGATATACTGGTGCCACGGGTCATCGGTGCTGGCCTGGCGCATGAAACTAAAGATCACGTCGTCGGCGTTGAAATCTCGGCTTGGGGTGAACTTGTCATTCGAATGGAATTTGACCCCTTCGCGGAGGTGGAAGGTATATTCCAGCCCGTCCTCCGAGACCTCCCAGCTTTCGGCAAGTGCGGGCTCGACTTCGGTCGTCCCGGGCTTGAACTGCGCGAGGCGGTTGTAGACGGCGTGCGCCGAGGCGTCAAAAGTGGTGCCCGCCGTATAGGGGGCCGGGTCGAAACCTTCGGGTGAGGCCTCGGAGCAATAGACAAACGTCTTGGCGGCAGCGGGCATTGCTGCGCACAAGGCAAGGATAGAAGCGGCAATCAGGCTTCGGGACATGCGTCTCATGGTCGTCCTCTGTCGCTGTTGGGGCCCGGATTCCTTCACCCTGCCGAGATTTCGGATGATGCGATCTGCTGATGCCCGGCCCCGTTCTCGGTCCATGACAATTTTTTGACCATTTGCTCAAAACTGCAAGCACGGAGTTTCGGGACACGCCGTCGCGTCCCGCCCGCTGGACGGCGGAGCAGGGTGCATGACCCTGCAAGGCGATGCTCTGCCGGGTGAAAAGAGTTGTGAAGGCCGTGTCCTGACCGGCGCTATTTCACATAGAAATGCAGCCGTGCACGGTCAGTACGGTGCGTTGCAAAATAGAGTTCGACCGGCGTTCCGTGCTGATCGCTCGAAAGCGATTCGATTCCCAGAAGTGGCGTGCCGGGTTCGACCTCGAGCAGCGCCGCGGTCTCTTCCGACGCGCTGATCGCCTCGATCCAGCGTTCCGCGCGGGTGAGGACGATGCCGTAGCGCCGCCGCAGTGTCTCGTAGAGCGAGCGGTTCTCCATTGGCGCCGCCTCCATGCCGGGAACGGCGGAGGGGCGCAGCAGGGCGAGGACCCGGGTGCGCGGCTCGTCATCGACGCAGAGCACGCGGTCGAGCACGGCGACGTTCGGCTCGTCATCGCGCAGGCTGAGCTTGTGCGCTTCATCTGCGGTGGCCGGGCGCAGGCCCTGGAACAGGATCCGGCGCGAGACGATCTTGCTCGTGCCGACAAAATCGCTGGTGAAGGAGATCGTCGTGCCGATGAAATCCTGATCGGTGCGGGCTTCGGAGACGAAGGAGCCCTTGCCCTGCATCTTGTAGACCCGGCGTTCGACCACGAGCTGGTTGAGGGCTTCGCGCACCACGGTGCGTGACACGCCGAACATGCGGCAGAGCTCCGCTTCAGATGGCAACTGGTCGTGGGGCGAGAGGTTGCCCGAGGCAATCATCTCGATAAGGCGCGCCTTTGCCTGGGCCCAGAGCGGCGCGCTGCCCTCCTCGGCGGAGCGGTGCAGCACGGCGGTTGCGATACCGGCCCTCATGGCGGCTTCAGGCTTGGGCGCTTGCGACATGGCGAATCTCGGTTTGCGGTTGGGCCGGCACGCGATGCCTGCTGGCCAGAAGGTCGAGGGTGGCGGCGATCTCGGCCTCCTTGCGCTCGGGGCTCCACCCAAGCAGTGTTGCCGCAATCTCCGCGCAATCGCAAATTGTTGCAGCGCTCGTATGGCCTTCGAACGCCATCAGGGTCCGGCGCAGCACGATATCCTCGAGGCGGGTGACGCGCTCGCGGGTCGTGATCCAGGCAATCTCGCCCGCGTGGTAGGCAGGGGCGCCGGCAAGCGGACGTCTGCCCTCGGCATCGAAGCTGGCCGCGACCTCGGCGCCAAGGCTGCCATACCGGTCGAGCAGGCGCTGCGCGTCCTCCGGTGTTATCCGCCCCTTGCCGGCGATATCGCCAATGGCCGCTGCGCGGCCTTCGGGCGTGCGGGGGAACCCGTGTCCGCCGCCGATTGCGAGGGCTTCCGTCGAGGCGCTCCGGCTGGCATCGATCATCGGCAGGATCTTGTCGGTGAGTTGCTCGGCGCAGGCACGGTACGTGGTCCATTTGCCGCCGATCAGCGTGACGACGCGGAAAGGGCGGCCGGGGGCGGGCTCGAAGACGCGGAAGGTATGATCACGGCTGATGGCGCCCGTGGCACCATCCCCGCTGAGAGGCAAGGGGCGCACACCGGAATAGACGAAACGGATCTGATCCCGCGCAGGGGCCGCCTCAGGCAGCAGATCGGTCAGCACATCGAAGAGGTAGTCGATCTCCGCATCGGTGCAGACGCTCTCGTCGGGGTTCGTCACCCTGAGATCGGTGGTGCCGAGCAGGACCATGCGCTCGTCGAGCCGGAAGATCAGGCAGGCGCGGTGATCGCGGGTTTCGAAATAGAGCATGACATCACCGAGTTCGGCGGCGAGATCGGGGCGCTCAAGGACGAGATGCGATCCGCGGGTTCCGCCGATCAGCCGGTCCGGCACACCGATGCGCTTGTCCACCCTGTCGGCCCAGGCGCCTGCGCAGTTGACGACGAGGCTCGGACGGATGGTGGTGGAGCGGCCGGTCTGGCGGTCGAGCAGCTCGACGGCACCGTCGATCATGCTCGTAACTTCCGTATAGGGTGCAGCGAAGGCGTCCGGGCAGGCCGCCTCGGCATCGGCGACGAGTTCGAGCGACAGGCGCTCCGGCGAGTGGATCCGGGCGTCCCAGTATTCAAGTACGGCCCGGACATCCGCGGCGAAGGGGATCTGCTTCCGGGCTGTGGCGATCGGCACCGGACGGTGCCGCGGCATGGTGCGCTTGAGCTTGCCGAAATGATCGAAGATCACGAGGCCCGCGCGTACGGCGAGCGCGCCCTTCGGGCCCGGCGTGCGCTTGAGCTTGAGGAAGCGAAGGCCGGCGTCGATGAGCCCTCCCGTCCAGCTCAGCGCGGGCACCCAGACCGGAATCGGCCGGACGAGATGCGGGGCGTTGAGGAGGAGGCGATTGCGCTCCTCGACGGATTCGCGGACGAGAGCAAATTCGCCGGTCTCGAGATAGCGCAACCCGCCGTGGATGAGCCGGGAGGGGGCCGAGCTGGTTCCGGAGGCAAAATCACCACGCTCGACGAGCACCGCAGGGATGCCCTGTGCGGCGAGATCGCGGAATACGCCGATCCCGTTGATTCCCCCACCGATGATGAGAACCCTGCCATCCCCTTCGCCGCGGGCGAGGCGCCCCATCACTTCATCTCGGCTTTGCATGTTGTCCTCCGGTCATTTCGCAGCGTCTCCGCGCCCTTGCTTGTTATTACAACTTAGAACGGAAGTCCGATCAAGGGGATGTTTTCGCTGCAATGCGGGAATAAATGTTGCGGATGCGGCACGAAAAACGCCATATTTCAGTCATATTTTGCTTCTTGACAGGTCGATCGTTCTCCCCTTCTATGAACATATCATAACAAGTTGGCTTGTGGCCTCAGGCGAGGCCGGCCGTAAAGACGAGCTGCGCCGGGGAAGAGCGCGGCCGAATCAACGGGAGGAAAGGAATGGCCGCTCGGCTGTTGGGAATCGATTCTGGCGGAACCATGACCAAGGTCGCCCTCTTCGACGAGGAGGGGAAAGAACTCGCCTGCGACCATCGCCCGAACCGCATCATGTTTCCGGCGGCAGGCTGCACCGAGCGGGACCCCGATGCGATGTGGCATAGCACGGCGGAGGCGATTGCCTCTGTGCTCGAGCGAAGCGGAACGGCGCCCTCCGACATCGCTGCGGTGACGCCTTCGGGTTTCGGCGCCGGACTCTACATGGTCGATGGGGCAGGGCGCTCGGTGCGACCTGCCTTCGGATCGACGGATTCCCGCTCGGTACCCGTGATCGAGGAATGGCAGCTCACGGGCGTCACGCGCGAGATCGAGCCGCGCATCAGCCAGCAGGTCTGGTCCGGTCAGAGCCTTGCCATCCTCGGCTGGCTTCAGCGCCACGAGCCGGAGACGCTGGCGGCGACCCGTCACCTTCTGCTCTGCAAGGACTTCCTCCGCCTCCGGCTCTGCGGCGATATCTCGACCGATCCGACGGACGCGGGCTGCGCAGGCTTTGCCGATATCGAGGCCGGTGCCTATGCCGAGGACGCCTTCGCCGCCGCCGGACTCGAGGGCTGCATTCCGAAATTGCCGCCAATCGCGCCCTCCACTGCGGTGGCGGGCCGTGTTTCGGCCGAGGCCGCGCGCGCCACGGGGCTGCTCGAGGGCACGCCGGTCGCGCGGGGGGTCTACGATGTCGTGGGCTGCACGCTCGCCTCTGGCGTGAGCGCATCCGACCAGCTTGGCGTGGTCGCAGGAACCTTCAGCATCAATTCGACCCTGCACCGGAAGCCCTGCCTCGATCCGAACCCGACGCTTCAGGTCCCCTATCCGCTCAACGATCTCTATCTCGCCACCATCGCGACGCCGACGTCGGCGAGCAATCTCGAGTGGTTCTGCAAGACGCTGCTCGGTGCCGAGGCGGAACGCGCCCGCGGCAAGGGGCGCTCGATCTACGAGGTCTGCAGCGATCTCGTCTCGCGCAGCCTCGACCGGCCGCGCGACATGCTGTTCTTCCCCTATGTCTTCGGCGGACCGCAGGGCGCGCCGGCGGGGCTTCTCGGTGCGACCGCGCGCTCGGGGCTTGCCGATGTGATGCGCGCAGTCTTCGAGGGTATAGTCTTCGCCCACCGCGCCGACATCGACTATCTTCTCGGCGGGCCGGATTCGGCGCCCGTTGCCTCCGTTCGCCTCTCGGGCGGCCCCTCGAAGAGCTCGGTCTGGTCGCAGATCTTCTGCGACGCCCTGGGCCTGCCGCTCTCCATCGCCAACGGTTCGGAATTCGGCGCCAAAGGGGCGGCGATGTGCGGCGCCGTGGCAACCGGGCTCCATGCCGACATGCAGACCGCTTCGCGGAAGATGATCCGCGTTGCCCGCGAACATACCCCCGATCCCGCGCGGCATGAGGATCTCGACCGCGCCTACCGTCATTACCGGCGGGTCGGAGCCCGGATGGCGGAGGTCTGGGCCGATCCGGCGCCCGCGGCTGAGGCCCGCGCGCGCGCGGACAGCCGCCTTGCGGGAGCCTCGGCATGAGCATCGTCCTGAAAGGGGTCGGCCGGAGCGTCAACGGCGCGGCCTGGCTCTCCGACATCAATCTCACGCTCGAGCCCGGCGGGCTCTACGTCATCCTTGGCCGCACGCTTGCGGGCAAGACCTCGCTCCTGCGCATTCTTGCCGGGCTCGACCGTCCGAGCCGGGGCGAGATGCAGGACGGGGCGGAGAACCTCGTCGGCGTGCCTGTCCGCAAGCGCGACGTGGCCTTCGTCTACCAGCAGTTCGTCAATTACCCGTCCTTCACCGTCTACGACAACATCGCGGCCCCGCTGCGCCGTCAGCGGCTCGACCGCGCCGAGATCGACCGGCGGGTGCGCAGCGTGGCGGAAATCGTGCATATCGACGGCTTTCTCGATCGTTTGCCGCAGCAGCTTTCCGGTGGCCAGCAGCAGCGGCTTGCGATTGCCCGCGCGCTTGCCAAGCGCGCGCACCTGCTGCTGCTCGACGAGCCACTGGTCAACCTCGACTACAAGCTGCGTGAAGAGTTGCGCGCCGATCTCCGCAACATCTTTCGGGATGCCGAGCACACGGTGGTCTATACCACGACAGAGCCTGACGAAGCGCTGCAGATTGGCGGCACCACCATCGTGCTCCACGAGGGCAGGGTGCTCCAGATCGGGCCGGCGGCAGAGGTGCATCGCAATCCTGCCTCCACAACCGTGGCCGAGGTCTTCTCCGATCCGCCGATGAACATCTTCGAGGGCCGGATCGAGGAGGGGCTTCTGGCCTTCGCGGGGCTTCGTGCGCCGCTGCCCTTTCACATGCAGGGTGGCCCCTCGGGGCCCTGCCGCCTCGGCCTGCCGCCGCACCGGATCACCGAAACCGCAGCACCAGGACGGGTGCAGCTCACCGGCACCGTCACGCTCGCCGAGGTCGACGGCTCTTCGACTTTCACGCATTTCGAGGCGGCCGGTGGGCACTGGGTCATGCAGCGCGATGGCATCCGCCCCAAACCGGCGGGGAGCGCGTGCACCGTCCATCTGGACCCTGCCGACTTCTTCCTTTTCGGCACGGACGGCATGCTGCGCACAGCGCCCGGCGCCAGAACGCGGAAGGTGGCGTGATGGCCGAGATCGCAATCGACAACCTCCGGCATTCTTATGACAATGACCTGTCGGACCCTTCGCGCCTTGCGCTGAAGCGGGTGGATCTCACCTGGAAGAACGGCAGCGCCTATGCGCTGCTCGGGCCTTCGGGCTGCGGCAAGACCTCGATGCTCAACATCATTTCGGGGCTCGTGCGGCAGACAACCGGCCGCGTGCTCTTCAATGGCAATGACGTGACTGACCTGCCAACAGAGGCACGCAACATTGCCCAGGTCTTCCAGTTCCCGGTGCTCTACGACACGATGACAGTGGAGCAGAACCTCGCCTTCCCGTTGCGCAACCGCGGCGAGGACAAGGCGACGATCCGCCGCCGGGTCGGCGAGGTGGCCGAGATGCTCGATCTCGTGCCGCTGCTGAAGAAGCGAGCCGCGGGGCTCGGCGCCGCCGAGAAGCAGAAAATCTCGCTCGGCCGGGGGCTGGTGCGCGAGGACGTCGCGGCGATCCTTTTCGACGAGCCGCTCACGGTGATCGACCCGCATGTGAAGTTCGAACTTCGCCGCAAGCTCAAGCTCGTCCATGACGCGCTGAACCTCACGCTGATCTACGTCACCCATGATCAGAGCGAGGCGCTCACGCTCGCCGACGAGGTGGTGGTGATGTCGGATGGCGAGGTGATGCAGGTCGGCACGCCGCAGGATCTCTACGAGCGGCCGAAACACCGCTTTGTCGGAAATTTCATCGGGTCGCCGGGCATGAATTTCATTCCCTGCACGCTCGAGGGCGAACGCCTGGTCTTCGCGGGCGGGGCGCTCGCAGCACCGAACTGGCTCGGACCGCGGCTGAAGCCGGATCAGAAACTCGCCATCGGTGTGCGCCCGCAGGCGCTGTGCGTCGCCGGTGCGGGGGAGGAAGCCGTCGCGGGCCGGATCGTCGAGGCCCAGCTTCGCGGCGACAGCTACATCGCCGATGTGGCGATCGGCGAGACGCTGGTGAAGATGCGCCTCCCCGACCATGTCGCGCTGCCGACGGATGTCTTTGGGGTGCATTTTCCGCCCCGCTCCACACTCGTCTTCGCGGATGACCGGCTCCTGGGAGATCTCCATGAACAAGATTGAGGACAATCGCGCCTGGTTCCTGATCCTGCCGGTGGTGCTGCTCGTCGCCTTCAGCGCCGTTGTGCCGCTCATGACAGTGGTCAACTACTCGGTGCAGGACATTTTCGGCCCGCACCAGCGTGCCTTCATCGGCGTCGAGTGGTTCCGCGAGATGTTGCGCGATCCGGATGTGCAGGCCTCCTTCGTGCGCCAGATCCTGTTCTCGGTCATCATTCTCGCAATCGAGATCCCGCTTGGCGTGCTCGTCGCGCTCGGCTTGCCGCGCAAGGGGTGGAAATCCTCCCTCGCGATCGTGCTGCTTGCCATCCCGCTGCTCGTTCCCTTCAACGTCGTCGGCACGATCTGGCAGGTCTATGCCCGCCCCGAGATCGGGCTGCTCGGCTCGACGGTGAACGCGCTGGGCATTCCCTACAACTACACCGCTGACGGGATCTCCGCCTGGGTCACCATCGTCGCGATGGATGTCTGGCACTGGACGCCGCTGGTGGCGCTGCTGGCGTTCGCCGGTCTCCGCTCCATCCCGGACGCCTACTACCAGGCGGCCCGGATCGATGCGGCCTCGCGTCTGGCGGTCTTCCGCTACATCGAGTTGCCGAAGATGCGGAGCGTGCTCACGATCGCGATCCTGCTGCGGTTCATGGACAGCTTCATGATCTACACCGAACCCTTCGTCGTTACCGGTGGCGGTCCGGGCAGCGCGACAACCTTCCTCTCGATCCGGCTGGTGAACATGGCGGTCGGCCAGTTCGACCTCGGTCCGGCGGCGGCGTTCTCGCTGATGTATTTCCTCGTGATCCTGCTCGTCTCCTACGTCTTCTACACGATCCTCCAGCGGATCAATGCGAGCTGAGAAAGGACAGGCGATGGTTTCCGATGCTAATGTGACCTCTCTCGCGGACGCAGCTACGCCCCGGTCGAAGGCCCGCTCCAGCGGCGCGCGCCGCCATCTTGTCGGTGCGATGCTCCTCGGGCTCTTCCTGACCTTTCAGATGCTGCCGATCTACTGGCTCGTGCGCATGTCGCTCATGAAGCCCGCGGACATCATGGCAAGCGCAGACTTCCTCCCAAAGGCGCCGAGCTTCGACAACTACATGACGATCTTCACCGATCCGACGTGGTACAACACCTACATCAATTCGCTGACCTACGTGATCCTGAACTCGATCATCTCGCTCAGCGTGGCCCTTCCTGCCGCCTATGCCTTCTCGCGCTACAAGTTCATCGGCGACAAGCACGTCTTCTTCTGGCTCTTCACCAACCGGATGGCGCCGCCGGCGGTCTTCCTGCTGCCGTTCTTCCAGCTCTATTCGGCGGTGGGCCTGTTCGACACGCCCTTTGCCGTGGCGCTCGCGCACTGCCTCTTCAACGTGCCGCTGGCGGTCTGGATCCTTGAAGGCTTCATGTCGGGTGTGCCGAAGGAGATCGACGAGACGGCCTATGTGGACGGCTATTCCTTCCCGCGCTTCTTCATCACCATCTTCCTGCCGCTGATCCGCGCCGGGATCGGGGTGACGGCCTTCTTCTGCTTCATGTTCTCCTGGATCGAGCTGCTGCTCGCCCGGACCCTGACCTCGGTCGAGGCCAAGCCGATCGTGGTGGCGATGACCCGCGCGGTATCGGCGTCGGGGCTCGACTGGGGGCTGCTCGCCGCGGCCGGTGTGCTCACCATCCTGCCGGGCATGGCCGTGATCTGGTTTGTCCGCAACTACATCGCCAAGGGCTTCGCCCTGGGCCGCGTCTGAGACGGGAGGAGGCTTTCTCATGGATCTCGAATGGATGGCCTGGACGGTCCCGACCGCAACCTTCTTTGCCGTCATCGCCCTCATTCTGGTTGCGATGACGCTCGCGGAGATCCGCTGGCCTTCGGTGCCGCGGCGGGGCCTCATTCCGATGGTGACGACGCGGGGCGACCGGCTGTTCCTGAGCCTGATGCTCGCCGCCTTCATTCATCTCGGCTTCGTCTATGCGACCGATATGGAGGCTCTGTGGCTGCCTCTCGGAGTTTCGGCGGCGCTGGGCATTCTTATCCTGCGGTTCGGCTGAGAGCCGGGCTGCAAGGTGTGTCGGCGCGCGCAGCGTGGTGGCGCAAAACAAGGCCAGGCCCGCAGAGACCTGGTTCAACAAGGGAGAAAATGGATGAGACACATGGAGCGATTGCGGCCGTCCTGGCCGCAGGCCGGCCTCATTGCGGTGTTGCTCGCAGGCGCCGCTCTGCCGCCCGGTGCAGCCTTTGCCCAGGATTACCAGGCTGCCGCGGCACGCTGGATCGACGACGAGTTCCAGCCCTCGAGCCTGTCGCGCGACGAGCAGGTTGCGGAACTCCAGTGGTTCACGGACGCCGCCGAGCCCTTCCGCGGCATGTCGATCAACGTGGTCTCGGAGAACATCCCCACCCACACCTACGAATCCCAGACGCTCACCAAGGCCTTCGAGGAGATCACCGGCATCAAGGTGACCCACGACCTCTTGCAGGAAGGCGACGTGATCGAGAAGCTGCAGACGCAGCTCCAGTCGGGCCAGAACGTCTATGACGCCTATATCAACGACAGCGACCTGATCGGCACGCATTACCGCTATGGCGCCGTCGTGCCGCTCTCGGACTTCATGTCGGGCGAAGGCGCCGACGTGACCAATCCGGGGCTCGATATCGACGATTTCATGGGCATCTCCTTCACGACCGCGCCCGACGGCAAGGTCTACATGCTGCCCGACCAGCAGTTCGCCAACCTCTACTGGTTCCGACAGGATCTATTCACCGATCCGGACCTGATGGCGCAGTTCAAGGAGAAATACGGCTACGATCTGGGTGTTCCGGTGAACTGGTCGGCCTACGAGGACATCGCCAACTTCTTCTCGAATGACGTGGGCGAGATCGACGGCAAGAAGATCTACGGCCACATGGATTACGGCAAGAAGGATCCCTCGCTCGGATGGCGCTACACCGACGCGTGGTTCTCGATGGCCGGCAGCGGCGACCGGGGTCTGCCGAACGGCAAGCCGGTAGACGAATGGGGCATCCGCGTCGAGGATTGCCATCCCGTCGGCTCCTCGATCGAGCGCGGCGGCGACATCAACGGGCCCGCGGCGGTCTACGCGCTGACGAAGTCGATCGAGTGGCTGAAGGACTATGCTCCGGCCGAAGCGCAAGGCATGACCTTCTACGAATATGCCACCGTGCCGACCCGTGGCGACATCGCCCAGCAGGCTTTCTGGTACACTGCCTTCACCGCCGACTACGCCAAGAAGGGCATCCCGGTCGTGAACGAGGATGGCACGCCGAAATGGCGCGTCGCGCCCTCGCCGCACGGTGCCTACTGGCATGATGGCATGAAGCTCGGCTACCAGGATGCGGGCTCATGGCTGCTGCTGAAGTCGACGCCCGTCGACCGTCGCAAGGCCGCCTGGCTCTATGCACAGTTCGTGGTCTCGAAGACCGTCGACGTGAAGAAGTCGCACGTCGGGCTCACCTTCATTCGCAACAGCACGGTCAACGACGAGAGCTTCTCCGAGCGCGCTCCATATCTCGGCGGTCTCATCGAGTTCTACCGCTCGCCCGCCCGGGTGATGTGGACGCCCACGGGAACCAACGTGCCCGACTATCCGAAGCTCGCGCAGCTCTGGTGGCAGAACATTTCCACCGCGATTTCGGGCGAAACGACGGTCCAGACCGCACTCGACAATCTCGCCGATGCCCAGGACAAGATCATGGAGCGTCTCGAGCGGGCGAACGTGATGGCCGTCTGCGGGCCGAAGATGAACCCCAAGACCTCGGCCGAAGACTGGTATGAAAAGGCCGAGGCCGAGGGCACGCTCGCGCCGCAGCGCAAGCTCGAGAACGAGAAGCCCGAGGGCCAGACCGTCGCTTATGACGAGCTGCTGAATGCCTGGGCCACCGGAAAGGCGATGCCTGACAACATGTAGGCTCCCCCTCGGCGGGGGCTTGAGGGCCCCCGCCAGCGGACATCGTCCGGCGTGACGATGTCCGCCTTTTTTCAACCGAACATGTGAGAACGAGGACCGATTGATGCCGCATATAGGCGATCTTGTAGCGGAGATGTTGGCGCAATATGGCGTTGAGCTTGTGTTTGGGATGCCTGGAGGGCAGACGACGGCGCTGCATGACGGGATATCCCGGCGGCAGGATCGGATCCGCCACATTCTGATGCGGGACGAGCGGAACGCGGCGTATGCGGCGGATGCCTATGCGCGGCTGACGGGCAAGCCCGGGGTGTGCGACGTGACGGTCGGCCCGGGGGCGAACCTGCTTCCGGCGGGGTTTCTGGAGGCGCTGAACGCGTCGATCCCGATGGTTGGGATCGTGGGTGAGCTGCCGCTCGACTGGCTGCCGCTGAAGGAGAAGGGGATCGCGAGCCAGGGCTTCGATCAGCTTTCCTTCTTCAAGACCTGCACGAAGGATGCCTGGCTGGTGCCCTCGATCACCGCCCTGCCCGAGCTCATCCGGACGGCCTTCCGGGTGGCGACGGCGCCGCGACCGGGGCCTGTGGCGCTGATCATTCCCCATGACATCTTCGATGCGGAGTGGGACGAGGATCTGGTGAAGATCGCGGTGGACGACCGGGCGAAGGCGATCCCCTATCTGCGCTCGACGGCGCCGGGGGAGGACATCCAGGCGGCGGCGGATCTGATCCGGCGGGCGAAGCGGCCGGCGCTGGTCTGCGGCGGCGGCGTGCACGGCTCGGATGCGGCGCGCGAGGTGACGGGGTTTGCCGACCGTCTCGGCGGTCTGGTGGTGACCTCGCTCTCGGGCAAGGGATCGGTGCCGGAGACGCGGGCCTATGCGGCGGGTGTGCTGAACCCGCTCGGGTCCTGGGCGGCGATCGAGCTGATCAAGGAGGCGGATCTGGTGATCTGGTGCGGCTCGAAGGTGAGCCAGAACACCGGGATGAACTGGTCTCTGCCGACGCCGGAGCAGGCGACGATCACCATCGATTCCGATCCGCTGGAGCATGGCCGGACCTTCCGCCCAACGATCCCGCTCCTGGGGGATGTGCGCGAGATCGTGACCGCGCTCGATGCGGCGCTGGGGGCGAGCCTTGCGCCGGTGAACCGGGACTGGCTGGCGCGGATCGCGGAGGTGAAGGCCGAGGGCGAGCGGGTGAAGGCGGCGGAGACCGCCTCGGCGGCGATCCCGATCGCGCCGCCGCGGGTGATGGCGGAGATCGCCGCGCGTCTGGGCGAGGACGACATCGTGGTCTCGGACGCCTCGTTCTCGGCGGGCTGGATCGCGGGCTACATCCCGGCGAAGACGCCGGGGCGGCAGTTCCTGTTTGCCCGCGGGCAGGGGGGGCTCGGCTATTCGGTTCCCGGTGCGATCGGGGCGGCGGCGACGCGGCCGGAGGCGCGGATCGTGACGGTGGCGGGGGACGGGGCGTTTTCCTACACGGTGGGCGAGCTGGCGACCCAGGCGCAGTTCAACCAGAAGATCGTGAACGTGGTGATCAACAACGGCCGTCTGGGCTGGATCCAGCTCTGGCAGGAGATCTTCTTCAAGAACGTGCAGTCTGCGATGCTGGAGACCCAGAGCGTGCAGCCGGGCTATGCCGGGGCGGCGGAAGCGCTGGGGCTGAAGGGGATCTACGTCGAGAAGCCGGACGACATCGGGGCGGCGCTCGATGCGGCCTTTGCCCATGACGGGCCCTCGGTGGTGGAGGTCCGGATCGACGACCGGGCGACGCCGATCCACTCGTTCAAGCGGCGGATGCAGGAGGGCGAGGACACGGCGCGCCCGCGTCCGGGCACGGTCTACAAGCTCCGGGACTGGAAGATCTCGCCGGACCTTCCCGAGCCCGAAGCCCGGGCTGCGGACCCGGCGGAGACCGAACCGGCGGAGGGCTGATCGGGGCCTGCCTGCACGTCTGGAAACCATATGGAAAGCGTATGGAATCCATATGGCAGGAAACTCCCCACCACCTGATCCCCGCGGCGCCCCGAAAGGGCGCCGCGCTCCCTCTCAGGGACACCCGCAACAGAGCGAGAACCGCCCCTCGGGACCGCACGCTGAAGCCGACCTCCGTTTCGTGACGCCACCGACCTGACGATCGAAATGATCGAAGACCGGTGCGGGAGATGATCACGGCCGCACGCCGAAGCACGGGGAGCCCCGGCGCGGATGGCGTCTGGCCTTTCGACCCGATCGACGGCATCGCTTCCTTCCTTGCGGGCATGCCGGTTTATGGCACGCCGATCGCAAAGGCCGTCGACGGTGGATCATCGACATGCCGGCTATCCCCGCCCGTCGGATCGGGGCGCTCCGCCATGGCGGGCGTGCTCACCGTCCATCATCCCTCGCTGGAAGAGAAAAAGACCAACCCTTTCGTCGGGCAGGTCGCGAAGGATCTGCCGGATGTGACGCTCAACATGCTGCGCCTCTCGGGCGGCAACATGGCTGCGCGGCGGATTGCAGAAGAATCCGGAGGAGATCATCTGGTCCGGCACGGTCGGTGCGACGATCTAGAGTGGGCTCTTCGGCATCTGCGCCTGCCCCCTTGCCGCAGAAGCCCGGCGTGTTTCACCACATCAACCTTCCCGAACTGCCGGACCGACGAGCGGGCCGCTCCGTGCATCGCCCTGCTCAGGCGGTGGGCCCATGACTGTCGCGGCGAGCGGCGGCTGGAAGGGAGGGATTTTCCGTGTTGACGGGTTTGCTCGGCGCATGATGCGCGTGACCGCGCGCCCGGAAGCGATGTCGAGGCGATGGCAGAGAAGGCCTCGGCCGCTCGGCGCCGCGCTTCGAGCTGAATGATCATGATTAGAACGACGCATTGCGCCGGTCGCTCGCAGCGAGGGCGACCTGACGGTCGAGAGGTGATGGCAGACGGCGGTTCAGGTTGGGCCTGATGCCTGCGCATGAAAGGCGTCGGTATTGTCAGCGCCTAGGTGCGGTTGCGGTCGAGGCCGTCGAGGACGGTGCCTGCGACGGCGGCGGTTTCGGTCCAGCCGGGGAGATGGGCTCCGGCGGCCGCGGCGTGGCAGGCGAGCGCGGCGCGGCGGGCCGGATCCTCGAGGAGGCTGCGGAGCGCCCCGGCGAAAGCCTCGGGATCCTCGGGCGGCACGAGCAGGCCCGCGCCTTCGGGCACGGTTTCGGGGACGGCGCCCGTCGCGCAGCTCACGATTGGCAGGCCGTAGCTCAGTGCCTCATCGAAGACGAGCCCGTAGCCCTCGTAGCGGGTTGCGAGCGCGAAGACCGATGCGGCGGCATAGAGCACCTGCAACTCTGCGCCCGGGACCCGGCCCGCGAGCTTGAGCCGGGGCCCGAGGCCGGTGGCCTCGGCCCTTGCCGCAAGCTCGGCGGAGTGGCCGGCATCCCAGGGGCTGCCGGCGATCACCGCGCGCCAGTCGAGGTCGGCGATGCGGGTGAGCGCGTCGATGAGGATGTCATGACCCTTGCGCGGATGCTGGATGCCGACGGCAAGGATGAGCGGTGGCGTGGCGGGGGCCGGCGCGAGGGCGGGGCGCGCGGCGCCGGGCCGCGCGACGGAGATCCGGCCCGGCGCGACGCCGTAGCCGCTGGTGAGGATGCTGCGGGTGTGGGGGCTTGGCACCAGAACGTGGCGCGCGAGCCGGAGATTGTCACGCTCGGTGCGGAAGAGGTGATCGCGGCGCGCCGGATCGAGGCCGGTCTCGAGCGCAAGCGGGTGGTGGATCATCGCGACAACGGGGGCTGCGACGGCGGCGAGGCCAGCGGTATCAATGGCGCCGAAGACGAGCCCGTCGAGGATCAGGACGCGTTCGGGTGGCAGCGCCCTGAGGGCCGCCAGCGCCTCGGCCATTTCGGCGGGCGTGGGGTCGGGAAAGCCCGGGGGGAGCTCGAGATGCAGCATGTCGCGGCCCTGGGCGCGGAGTTCCTCGAGCAGGCGGCGTTCGTAGATGTAGCCGCCGCTGAGGCTCGTGATGTCGCCGGGAATGGCGAAGGCGGCGGGGCGGCGCTGGTTCATGCGGGGACCTGTTCGGCGGCGTAGACGGAGAGGACGCGCCGCTCCAGTGCGGCGACGGCGGCGTGGCAGAGGACGGAGAGCAGGGCCACCAGTGCGACCGCGCTCCAGAGCATGTCATAGTCCGAGAGCGAGGCCGAGAGCGCCATGAGGCTGCCGAGACCGCGGCCGGTGGCGAGCCATTCGACCACGGTGACGGCGAGGATGGCGGCGGGCACGCTCATGCGGGCCGCGGCAAAGAAGGCGGGGAGCATCGCGGGCAGCCGCACATGCAGGAGCCGGGGCAGCGGCCCGGCGGCGTAGCTTTCGAAGACATCGAGGATCTGTCCCGGTGCCTGCCGAAGGCCGTAGAGGCAGGCGACGAGGGTCGGGAAGAAGACCATCACCGCGACGAGCGCGATCGCCCCCGCCGCGCCGCGCCCGAGCAGCAGCACGATGAGCGGTGCGGTGGTGACGATCGGGACCGAGCGCAGGGTGACGGCAAGCGGCATGGCGACGGCGGAGAGGACCGGCGCGAGGGTGAGCAGGACGGCAAGGGCCGCGCCGAGGCCGAGCCCGGCGAGATAGCCGGGCAGGACGGCGCGGGCGGTCTCGCCCAGGGCCGTGGCGAGGGTGGCACGGGTTTCGGCAGCGTCGGGTGCCCAGACGAGGGCCGCGAGCACATCGCCGGGGCGTTTGGCGAAGAAGGGGTTGAGGCCGAAGGCTGCCATGGCGCCCCACCAGAGCAGGAGCGCGAGCGTGAGGACCGCGAGTGCATGGAGGAGCGCCGGCAGCGTGCCGCGGGTGGCCCGGGTGTCTGGTGGGGGGGCGAGGATCACCGGCGGACTTTCGTGGAGCAGGGCGCGGGCGAGGCGGCCGATCGCGGCGTAGGCGAGGATCGAGACCGCGGCGGCGGCGGTTGCGAGCGCCCAGATCGCGGGCACGTCGAGGGCGCGCATGTAGCGGATGGTGAGCACGCCCATGCCGCGCTCGGCGCCGGTGAATTCGCCGACCATGGCCCCGAGGAGGGCGGCGGGCGCGGCGATCTGGAGGCCAGCGAAGAGATAGGGGAGGGACGCGCGGGCACGTATCGCGGTGAGCTCGGCCAGCCGTCCGCGGCCGTAGCTCCGGACGAGATCGAACCAGGCGGCGGGGGCGGCATTGAGGCCGACGAGGAGCGGCACGAGGGTCGTGTAGTAGACCGCGAGGGCGGCGAGCACGATCTCTGGGCCGTCGCCGGGGCCGAGGAGCACGCGCAGGATCGGGCCGGTGGCGACGAGCGGCAGACAGAAGACAAGAAGGGCGAAGCCGGTGACGAGGCGGCGGCCGCCTGGCCAGAGCAGGGCGGCGGCGGCGAGGGCGATCGCGGCGAGGTTGCCAGCGAGAAAACCCGCTGTGGCATTCGCAAGCGTGGTGCCGAGGGCCCGGGCGAGCAGGCCGGGGTGGGTGGCGATCCAGGCGGTGATTTCGGACGGCGCGGCGAGGACGAAGCTGCCTGAAAGGAGGCGGGCGCCGGCTTCCCAGGCGAGCGCGAGGGCAGCGAGGCCGAGGAGCGTGGCGCGGCCGGTGCTGCCGGACCGGGGGAGCGTTGCCGTGCCGGTCATTGTGCGGCGAGCGGCGGGTGGGCCCGGGCCGCGCCGTCGGCCAGCGCGGCGGAGACGCGGTCGGTCAGGGCGTGAAAGGCCGCGGTCGCGGTGATGGCGGGATCGCGTGGCCGGGGCAGCGGCACCGCGATGTCGGTGACGATCCGTGCCGGGCGGGGCGAGAGCACGAGCACGCGATCGGCGAGCAGGACGGCTTCGACAACCGAATGGGTGACGAGCAGTGTCGTGGTGCCGCGGGGTTCCCAGAGCCGGGGCAGGTCGCGGGCAAGCTGGCGGCGGGTAAGCTCGTCCACCGCGCCGAAGGGCTCGTCGAGAAGGAGGAGCTGCGGGTCGGTGGCCATGGCGCGCGCGATGGCCGCGCGCTGGCGCATGCCGCCCGAGAGCGCGGCGGGGCGGGTATCGCCGAAGCCCTCGAGGCCGACGAGGCGGATGAGATCCTCGATCCGCTCGGGATCGGCGGGAAGGCGGGCGAGGCGCCGGGCGAGGCGGATGTTGCCGCGCACCGTCCGCCAGGGGAGCAGGGAAGGATCCTGGAAGGCGAGGGCGAGCCCGGCGCGGCGGCGCATTTCGGCCGGCGTGAGGCCGCCGATCCGCACCGTGCCCGCGCTCGGGCGCTCGAGGCCCGCGATCAGGCGCAGGAGCGTCGACTTGCCGCAGCCGGACGGGCCGACGAGCGCGGTGGTCCTGCCGCCCGCGAGCGCGAGGTCGGTGGGGAGCAGCACCTCTCGGCCGCCGGGGAAGGTCTTGGCGAGCCCGGTGCAAGTGATGGCGGGCGCGCGCGGGGGAGGATCAGCCGGCATGGACCTCTTCGAGGATCGAGCGGTCCCAGAGCGCCGGTGTCACCTGGCGGCCGAGCAGCGCGAGGGTCTCGATGTTGGCCGCGACCGTCTCGGGCGTCCACCAGCCGAAGCCGTGCGCTTCGGTGAGCTCGGAGAACATGAGCGGCACCTGGCGCCGTGCCTGCAGCATCTGGGTCGGCAGGTCGAGGCCCGCGTCGGGGAAGAGCTCGACGGTGAGCTCGGCGGCTGCGTCGGTATCGTCGCGGTAGGTCTCCCAGCCGCGGCTTTCGCCCGCCATGAGCGCGACGATCTCGGCACGGCGGTTCGCAAGGCTGTCGTCGGTGACGATGTAGGTCTGGGAATGCACCGCGTAGCCGTGATCGGCCATCAGCATGGTCACGCTGTCGATGCCCTGGATCGCCATGGCGACGGGCAGGTCGGTGGCCCAGCAGAGCAGGCAGTCGACCTCGCCTGCCATCAGCGGCTGGGCGGAATACTGGGTGGGCACGATCTCGATCGCGTCCATGTCGGTGTCGTTGAGGGTGCAGAGCGCCTTGAGCACCGGCGTATTGGCGAGGGCCATGCCGATGCGCTTGCCTTTGAGGTCGGCGGGCGTGTTCACCGGATTGTCCGGCAGCGAAGCGATGGCGAAGGGGTTCTTCTGCATTGCGACGCCGATGATCCGGAAGGGCGCCCCCTCGGCGACGGCGGCGGCGGTGTAATCGGCGGCCGAGATGCCGACGAGTGCGGTGCCGGAGACCACGGGCGGTTCGACCGGGGCGTTGGGGCCGCCCTGGAGCAGTGTGACGTCCAGCCCGTCTTCCTGCCACCAGCCGTTCTCGCGGGCGATGTAGCTGCCGGCGAACTGGACGGAATGGAGCCAGGAGAGCTGGAGGCTCACAGGCGTGGCGGCACGGGCGGGTCGCCAGGCGAGGCCGGATGCGGCGGCCAGCCCGGCCGCACCGGTTGCGAGGAGCCTGCGCCGTGTCAGTGTCGTGGGGATCATGGGGATTTCCTCCGTATCCTGTAGAGCTAGGCGCTCGGGCGCTCCGGGCAAGCGGTTGCGGCTGGGGTCGGGGCGGAACGGCGGTCGCTCACGGCGATCACGGCGATGCCGGGAAGGGCGGCTGCGAGGACCATGAAGCCGAAGGCGACGCTTGCCGCAAGGCCCGCGGCCGCGCTCGCGCCGACGAACGGGAAGAGGGCCGCGGCCGCGCCTTCGCGCAGGCCCCAGCCGCTGATCGTGACGGGCAGGACCATGGTGAAGAGCACCAGAGGCACGAGCGCGAGCGTGGCAACGGGGCCCAGCACGGTGCCGGTGGCGCGTGCGCAGAAATCGAAGGCCAGCAGGTTTGCCGCGGCGGTAGCGAGGCTGAGGGTGATCTGGGCAGGAAGCACGCGGGGGCCGACAAGCGCGCGGCCGATGCTTTGGCGGAGCCCGGTGGCGGCGCGGCCCGCGCGGCCGGGCAGGCGCGGTGCGGCGGCGATGGCGGCGGCAAGGGATATGGCAATGAGAAAGAGCGCGCCGGCGGTTGCCAGGACAGGCGCGGGAAGCGCGGGGCCGCCGGGCAGGAAGATGGCCAGAAGGATGCCCGCGAGCATGAGGGCGAGGAGCCCTGCCTGGCCTGCGAGGCGTTCGAGCACCACGGCTTCGGCAGCGCGCCGGAGACCCGCTTCCGCCCGAGCCCGGACCGCGCGGCCCGCATCGCCGAGCATGCCGCCGGGGAGCGTCTGGTTCAGGATCTGCGCGAGATAGTATTCGCTGAGTGCGCGGCCGGGCGGGATGCTCTGGCCGAGCCCGCGGGCGGTCAGGCGCCAGCGCCAGGCGGAGAGGACCGTCTGCGCGGTCAGGGCAAGGAGCGCGCCGCCGAGCCAGCCGGGGTCGGCCCCCGCCAGCTGGCGCAGCGCGGCGGGGCCGTCGAGCCGCGACCAGAGCAGCCAGAGGAGCGCCACGGTCACGAGGATCCGGGCGGCGCGCGCGATCCTCAGCATCCTCATGAGGGCGGCGGCGCGCTTGCGCCTTCGGTGAAAGTGCCGAGGATGAGGTCGCGCATCCGTTCCATGGGAATGGCTTTTGCGCTCTCTGCCGGGATCAGGCCCGGGGCAATCCCCCAGCCGCGGGTGGGATCGACGAGCGCCGCGGGGCCGATGACATGGAATGGCACGTCGCGCCGGTCGTCGAGCGCGATGCCGGGCGCGGCCTGGTGATCTCCGAGGATGAAGAGGAGCGGCGGGTTCGCAGCGTGGCGCAGCACGTATTCGGTGAGGGTCTCGAGCGTGTAGGAGATGCAGTCGCGATACTGTGCCCGCACACGCTCCCTGTCGCGCCAGACGACGTCGGGCGGATCGCCCGAAACCGCCATCGCGTCGAAGACCTGGCCGTCGCCGAGCGTGTCCCAGTCGAGGAGATGCGGTACGGGCGTCCAGGGCGCGTGGGAGGAGAGGAGCGCGATCTCCGTGAAGCTGCGCCGGGGATCGCTCGGGGTGGGCAGCAGGCGGTCGGCGGCGGCAAGGGTGAACTGGTCGGGCATCGTCACCCAGTTGAACGGCTTGCCGCGGTAGCCGAGATCGGACGCGGCGAAGACCTCGTCAAAGCCCATCTGTGCCGCCTCGGGCCAGGGGCGGGTGATGCCGGGCATGACCGCGGCGGTGCGGAAGCCGGCGCGCCGGGCCTGATGGAAGAGGCTCGCCCGGCCGCTTGCCAGCGCCGCCTGATAGCGGGTCTGGTCGGTGATCTCGAGGCCATTGGCAAAGGTTGCGTGGGCAAGCCAGCTCTGGCCGCCCTGGGTGGGCGAAGTGAGGAAGCCCGAGCGCATGGCGAGCCCTGCGGCGGCAAGGCGCTCTTCGGCGGCATGAAGGAGCGGGAGATGGTCCTCTGCATAGAAGGGTGTGTCGAAGCTCGTGCGGCCGTAGCTCTCGACGAAGATCACCATCACGTCGCGGTCGATCCGGTTCATGAGGCCGGTGGCGCCGCCGAAGCGATCCTCGGCGGCGGCGACGCGGAAGGCGCGCAGCTCCGTCACGGTGCGCTGGGCGAGGGCCGCCCGCGCAAGGACGAAGCGCGTGGTGTCGGTGTCGCCAGCCCAGGCGAGTGGCAGGTGCCATTTGCCCGCGGCATGGCCAGCCTGGGTCGCGAAGAGGGCGACAGAGGCCGCAAGGGCACCTGCGGCGAGACGCGGATGCCGGGGTGGCCGAAGCCGCGCCCAGACGCCGGTCGCCCACCAGAGCCCCGCGGCGAGGAGGAGGGCGAGGAGGACTGCACCGACCACCGCGGCGGCGGCCGCGGCAGGCCCGACCGCCCCGGCAACAAGCCGCACCGAGGCGTCGACCAGCGGCAGGTCGGCCACCGGATTGAAGGGGCGCCCGAGCGCGCTCCGCATCGCGAGATCGGCAAGCTTGAGCAGGGTGATGCCCGTGAGCAGGAGGGTAAGGCCGCCGCGCAGCGCGCGCCCGGCGCGGCCGTCTCCCATGGCCAGCAGCAGGAGCAGGATCACCGGCAGCTCGAGCGGCAGGGCGACCAGGGCTGCGGGGGTAAGCTCCCCCGGGAGGTCGGGCATGACGAGCAGAAGATGGAGAAATGCCGCGGCGGCCACGGCGGAGAGGATGCGGCGGACCGGCGTGCCGCTCACGGCCGGTGTCTCGCAAGCCAGAGGATGTCGGCGCCGAAGGAATACGCCAGCGCAACGGTGGCGATGCGGGCAAGCGTCACAGCGGCCTCGGGCGGCAGGGGCGGGAGCAGCAGGACGATCAGGGCTGCAAGCTGGAAGACGCAAACGGCCTTGCGGCGAAAGCGCTGGGGCAGGGGACGGGCGAGCCAGGGCCAGGGCGCCATGGCGGCGACGAAGGCATAGCGCGCGAGGCCGAGCAGCAGCACCTCCGGCCCGACGGCGGTGCCGGCGAGCGCATGGAGTGCGAGAATGAGGGCAAGGGCTGCGTCCACCTCCATGTCGAAGCGCGCGCCGAAGGCGGAGGCGAGCCCGCTCCGCCGCGCGAGCCAGCCGTCGAGCCCGTCGAGCGCCAGTGCCGTGGCGGCGATGGCGGCAACGGCCCAGCCCGCGGCGGCCCCTGCAAGAAGCGGCGGCGCCAGGGCGGCCGCGAGGGCGGCGCGGAAGAGGGTGACCCCGTTGCAGGCGCCGAAGGCCGCATGCGGGTAGTGGCGCAGCGCCAGGCGCTCGAGCCAGGCGCAGAGCAGGAGAAAGCCGGCCGCGGTCGCGATCCAGACCGCGGGGCTGCCCGGAAGGCCGAGCAGGCCGAGCCCCGCCAGTGCCGCAAGCCCGGCAAGGGCCGCAGTGTGCAACCCCGGCCGCAGGGCCGTGCTGCCGGTCGGGAGCGCCGGACCGGGCGGGCGGACGTCGAGGCTGGGATCGAGGTTGCTCATCCTGACGAGGCTATACGCGGGCGGCGGGCCGTCAAGGCATCACCGCGCGTGAGATCACGCTTGATTGAGGCCGCAACTGCGCTACCCTCCCGAAATGGTAGACAGCAACCGGATACCCTTCCGATGCCGAACGGTCTGACCGGATACCGCAGGACGGCACGCCTGTTTCATTGGGGTGTGGCGCTGCTTGTGCTCCTGATGATCCCGGCGGGCCTCGTGATGACCACGAAGGGGCTCGACCGGACCGTGCAGGACACGCTCTTCCTCTTTCACAAGAATGTCGGCGTGCTGCTCTTCTTCCTCGTTCTCGGTCGGCTGATCTACCGGCTGCGCCATGCGCCGCCGCCTCTGCCCGCGTCACTGCCGGCGTGGCAGCGGCGCGCCGCGGACCTGAGCCACAAGGGGCTCTATGCGCTGCTGCTCCTGATGCCGGTCTTCGGCTATGTGCGGGTGCGGGCGGGGCGCTTTCCGATCGAGGCGCTCGACGCGTTCGGGATCGGGACGCTGCTGCCGAAATCCGACATGCTGGCCAATACCGCGAAAGCGCTGCATTACGCCGGCGCGCTCGCGCTGATCGCGCTTCTGGGTCTGCACATCGCGGCGGCGCTCCAGCACGCGCTCATCCGCCGGGACGGGGTCTGGTCGCGCATGTGGCCGCCGCTCGGAACCGGGCGGGAGGGATAGGCTCCGCCCCCCGCGCGCATCCTTGAGCACGGGAGGCGGCAAGGCCGGGGCAAACCGGCCGCGGTCGAACGGCAGGAGGTATTTTCCATGTCTGCGGTTTCATCGGAGGGTGTCACCCTTCTGGTCGGCACCACCAAGGGCGCCTTCCTGATCGCGGGCGGCGTCGGGCGCAGCGGCTGGCGGCTTTCGGGGCCGCTTTGCGGCGGCTGGCCGATCAACCAGCTTGCCGCCGACCCGTCGACAGGCGCGCTCTGGGCCGGCGGCGGCAGCGACTGGCACGGCGCCGGGGTCTGGCGTTCGGAGGATGGCGGCGGGAGCTGGGAGCTCTGCCGCCTCACGCGCGGGCAGATGGATGACTGGGCCGAGAAGGATCCGGATTTCGCGGCGATGATCGGCTGGAACGCAGAGCCGCTCCCGTTCGGGGCGGCGTTCTCGCAGGTCTGGTCGCTCTCGCAGGCGCATGGCGTGCTCCGGGCGGGCACCAAGCCCGCGAGCCTGCTCGAAAGCCGGGACGGCGGGCGGAGCTGGGTGCGGCTCGACGGGCTCAACCGCCATCCCTCGGCGGAGAGCTGGATGCCGGGCGGGGCGGGGCTCGTGCTCCACACCATCGTTGCAGACCCGGATGTGCCCGAAAAGCTCTGGATCGGCATCTCGGCGGCGGGAGTCTTTGCCTCCGAGGATGGCGGCGAGACCTGGGAGCGGCGGAACCGGCTCTCGAACGCGGGGGCGACGCTCGAGGCTGGACATCCGGCGGGCCCGCGGGATGGTGAGGTCGGGCATTGCGTCCATAATCTCGCGCGCGCGTCCGGATCTGGTGATCTCCTCTACCAGCAGAACCACCACGGCGTCTGGCGCTCGGCCGACGGCGGCCGGAGCTGGGAGGATGTGACCGCCGGGCTGCCCTCGACCTTTGGCTTTCCGATCGCGGTGCATCCGCGCGACGGCGAGACGGTCTGGACGCTGCCGCTCAATGGCGACAGCGCCGGCCGCTTTCCACCCGATGCCGCGGCGGCGGTCTGGCGCACGCGGGACGGCGGGGCGAGCTGGACGGCACAGCGCAAGGGGCTGCCGCAGGAGAACTGCTTCTTCACCGTGCTCCGCCAGGCCATGGCGGCGGATCGGCGCGATCCGGCGGGGATCTATTTCGGCACCAACAGCGGTTCGGTCTTTGCCAGCACCGATGAAGGCGAGAGCTGGGACGAGATTGCGCGGCATCTGCCGACGGTGCTTGCCGTGGACGTGCTCGACCGGCATTGATGCCCGTGTGCGAGGAAGCAGGAAAAGAGAGCTGGCATGCAGGTGAGCGATCCGATCGGCAATGACACGCAGAAGGGAAGCTGGCTCGACGACCCGGCGCACCGGGACTGGCTCCGGCGCGAGGCGTTCCGGCAGCTTGATTTTTTCCGGGCAAGCCTGCGGCCCGATGGCGGGTTCGATGCGCTCGACGCGGCGGGGCGCGCGATGCCCGGTGTGGCGCAGGAGCTGCATGTCACGACGCGGCTCGTGCATTCCTATGCGCTCGGCAAGGCGCTGGGCGCGGACGGGTGCGATGCGATCATCGATGCGGGCATGGAGGCGCTCTGGCGGCGGCACCGCGATCCGGTGCATGGCGGCTATGTCTGGGCGGTCCGGGGCGATGCGATCGCGGATGGCACCAAGCTCGCCTACGGGCATGTCTTCGTGCTGCTGGCCGCGGCGAGCGCAAGACATGCGGGTCATCCGGATGCCGACCGGCTGCTTGCCGATGCCTCGGAGATCCTGGAGCGCCATTTCTGGGAGGAGTCGCGTGGGCTCTTCTGCGACGAGTTCCGCCGCGACTGGACGGAATTCTCGTCCTATCGCGGGATGAACGCGAACATGCACGGCGTCGAGGCGCTGCTCGCGGCCCATGAGGTGACCGGCGAGGGGATCTACCGTGACCGGGCCGGGCGGATTCTCGACTTCTTTACCGGGCGGATGGCGCCGGAGCACGGCTGGCGGATTCCCGAGCACTACACGAAGGACTGGCAGGCCGATGCGGCTTATGCGGGCAATCCGATGTTCCGGCCTGCGGGCACCACGCCGGGCCATTCCTTCGAGTTCGCGCGCCTTGCCCTGCAGCACTGGGACCTCTGCGGCCGGAGCGGGGGCAGCGCGCCGGAGCGGGCGCGGAATCTCGTGGCGCGCGCTCATGCCGATGGCTGGGATGAGGCCGCGGGCGGCGGCTATGTCTATACGCTGGGGGCCGATGGCGCGCCCGCGATCCGGTCGCGCTACTGGTGGCCGGTGACGGAGGCGATCGGGGCCGTCTCGGCGCTGCTGAAGGTGGATGGCCGCGCGGAGGACGAGGCGCTCTACCGCCGCCTCTGGCATTTCGCGGACGCCCATTTCATCGATGAGACCCGCGGCGGCTGGTTTCCCGAGATTGATGCGGCGGGCCGCCCGGCGGCGACGCAGTTCGCGGGCAAGCCCGACATCTATCACGCGCTTCAGGCGACGCTGCTGCCGCTGGTGCCCGGTCTGTCGCGGCTTCCGGACGAGCTCGAGGCCCTCGCGCGGTAGCCGGCGGGCTCAGCCCCGGCCTTCGCCGCGGTGTTCGAGCAGGTCGATCTGGATCTGCTGCAGCTCGGCCAGGCGCTCCCACTGCCGGGCGATCTGGTGGTCGATCTTCTCGTGGAGCTGGCGGATCTCGAGTTCGGCCTTGAGGTTCACCCGGTAGTCGTTCTCGGCGCGGCGGCGATCCTTCTCCTCCTGCCGCTTCTGGCTCATCATGATGATCGGCGCCTGGACGGCGGCGAGGCTCGACAGGACAAGGTTGAGCAGGATGAACGGATAGGGGTCGAAGGGGTGCGCGAGCAGCCCGGAGACGTTGAGCGCCATCCAGGCGATCAGCGTGACCGAAAAGCCGAGGATGAAGGTCCAGCTGCCGCCGAAGCTCGCAACGCGGTCGGCCATGCGCGCCCCGAGCGTGTCGGCTTCGTCCATCTCGACGGGGTTCTGCGAGACGAGTCCGCCGGTCTCGAAGCTCTCCGCCACCTGGCGTTCGAGCTGGCCGAGTTCGCCGCGCTCCTCGGCGAGCAGCTCCTCGACATAGGCGCGGCGGAAGCGGGCGAGATCGGAGCGGCAGATGAACTTGCCCGGCCCCCAGTCCGGGGTTTCCTTCGCGATCAGCGCGGAGACGCCGGGCCGCATCTGATCCCAGCTCACCAGATCCTTGCGGGCGTGCTCGCGGCCGCAGATCACGCATCTCTCACGGTGGGTCCGTTCGCGAATCAGCTTTTCCAAGATGTCCTCGTTCCAGCGGCCGGCAGTCCGGCGGGACCCTTTCTTGCCATCGGATGGCAGGGCGGTCCAGCGGATCAGAGGCTTGCGGTGATGCCGCCGTCGACGAAGAGCGTGTGGCCGTTGACGAAGGACGAGGCCTCGCCCGCGAGAAAGACCGCGGCGCCGACCAGCTCCCCGACCTCGCCCCAGCGGCCGGCCGGGGTGCGCCCCGAGAGCCATTCGGTGAAGGCGGGATCCTCGACCAGCGCCTGATTGAGCGGCGTGCGGAAATAGCCCGGTGCGATGGCGTTCACCTGGAGGCCGTGGCGGCCCCAGTCGGTCGCCATGCCGCGGGTGAGGTTGCGGACCGCGCCCTTGGTGGCGGTGTAGGGGGCGATGCCGGGCCGGGCGAGTTCGCTCTGGACCGAGGCGATGTTGATGATCTTTCCCCGCCCGCGTGCGATCATGCCGCGGGCCACCGCCTGGCCGACATAGAAGAGGCTCGAGATGTTGGTCTCGAGGAGTTGCCGCCAGCGGTCATGAGGAAAATCCTCAAGCGGCGCGCGGAACTGCATGCCGGCGTTGTTGACGAGGATGTCGATCGGCGCTTCGGCCTCGAGCGCGGCAATGGCGTCGGCGACGGCGCCGGGGTCCGTCACGTCGAAGGCTGCGGTGGCGACGGCATGGCCCTCGGCGCGGAGTGTTTCGGCCGCATCCTTCAGCCTGTCGCGGCTCCGGCCGTTCAGCACGACCTCGGCGCCATGCGTGGCCAGCCCGGCGGCGAGCGCGAAGCCGATGCCCTGGCTCGAGCCGGTGACGAGCGCGCGGTGGCCGCTGAGGTCGAAGAGGGGAAAGCTCATGAGCGGGGTCTCCTTCTCGGGGGCGCTGGCGGAGGGGAGCGGGAGTCGAACCCACCCGGGACAGGCTCGCTGCCCCAACCGGATTTGAAGTCCGGCCGCCCCACCGGGGACGATTCCCTTCCTTCGAGCGCCGCGCGGCTCAGCCGTCGAAAAGATCGGCTCGGTGCGGATTTATGCGGCGCAGATCGCCGCGGCGCAAGGTCAGGCCTTGGCGGTCGAAGAAATCGAGGATCTCGATCGCGACCTTCCGGCCGTTCTGGAGCCTGTCGCGGAAGGCGGGTGCCGCAAACCAGCCGTCCCTTGCGCAGGCCGCAACATCAAGCAAGATCCCGACCATTTCAGCAGTGACCGAGCGGTCGAAGAAATGGTCGCGGGCGATCTGGTCGGTGCGGCCGAGCTTCTGGGTGAGCTTGAAGACGCGGCGGATCTCGCGCTCCTCGATGCCGGTCTCCTTGGCAAAATCGCGTACCCGCGGTGGGCGAAAGCGGGTTTCGCCCTGAAGCTGAGGCAGAAGGCGGGTGAACAGCGCTTCGTCCTCGGGCGAGAGACGCACCTCGTGGCCGGGCAGGCGGACGAAGGCGCCGTCGAGAACGGCACGCCCGGCAAGTGCCTCCTGTCGGAGGAAGATGAGGAAGGCGTCCTTGGGCAGGCGTGGCGTGAGCGCAAGGCGCAGGCGCTCGCGGCTCATCCCGGCGAGATCGGGCTCTTCGGCGTGGAAGGCCGCGAGGGTTGCGGCCGCCCCGGTCCGGAGATCCGCAAGACAGCGCTGCGAGAGGACGAGAGCGCCGATCGGCTCGAGACCGGCGGCGGTCGTGAGCCCGGGCCCGGTCTCCGGGGCGAGCGAGCGGTCGCGGAGGAAGGCGGGGAGATCGACCGGGCCGATGGCGGCGAGGTCCGCAAGCGCGCAGGCGGGATCGGCGGTGCGGGCGGCCGCGATGCGGGCGATGCGCTCTGGGGTGCGGCGCTTGCGGGCCGGGCCCCGCAGGTCGAGGAAGCGGCCGCCGCCGATGGTGCGGCTGGCGGACACGTCGCGGAGGATGAAGCGCTCGCCCACCGCGGCGGCGATGGGGCGGTCGAGCACGAGCTGGACGAAGCCGCGCTCGCGCGGCGCAATCGGTTCGGCGAGCGGCACGATACGCGCGCCCGTCTCGACGGAGTGGCTGTGGAGACGGGCGGGGAACCATGTACCGAGCGCCCTGGGTTCGGAGCCCAGCGCGGTCAGTTCGGCATCGATCCGGTCGGTCGGGGCGTGGAGCCCGGGGGAGAGCACGACATTGCCGCGCCGGAGCGCCCCCTTGGTCACGCCCTCGCCGGTGAGGTTGAGGGCGCAGCGCTGCCCGGCGCGGCCTTCCGCCACCTGGCGGTTCTGGGCGTGAATGCCGCGGACGCGGGCGGCGAGGCCGCTCGGGCTCACGATCACCTCGTCGTCAAGGGTGACGCGGCCCGAGAGCAGGGTGCCGGTGACGATGGTTCCGGCGCCCGCGAGCGTGAAGCTGCGATCGACGGCGAGGCGGAAGGGGCCATCGGCAGGACGTGCGGCGGTCTCCGCCTCTGCCGTGGCGAGAGCGGCGCGGAGGGTCTCGACCCCTTCGCCGGTGAACACGGAGACAGGTGTCACCGGGGCGCCTGCGAGCCCGGTCGGGGCCAGAGCCTCCTGGATCTCGGCGGTAATGGCGGCGCGACGGGCTTCGTCGGCGAGATCGGCCTTGGAGAGGGCGACGATGCCGCGGGATATGCCGAGCAGATCGAGGATCGCGAGATGTTCGCGGGTCTGCGGCATCACGCCGTCGTCTGCGGCGATGACGAGGAGGGCGAAATCTATGCCACCCGCGCCCGCGAGCATGGTGTGGATGAGCCGCTCGTGGCCCGGCACGTCCACGAAACCGGTGATGGCGCCGGTGGGGGTGCAGGCGCCGAGATCGGCATAGGCAAAGCCGAGATCTATGGTGATGCCGCGCAACTTCTCCTCGGCAAGCCGGTCGGCATCGGTGCCGGTGAGCGCTTTCACCAGCGCCGTCTTGCCATGATCGATATGGCCCGCTGTTCCGACGATCATGGCGCGGGCAGCGCGTCCAGCAGGTCCGCGTCCCGTTCGAGGCAGCGCATGTCGAGGATCAGCGCGCCGTCCCGGATATGGCCGACGATCGGGCGAGGGAGTGCCCGGAGCCAGGCGGCGATCCGGTCCGGCGCATTGCCGCCGTGCCCCGTGAGCCGCAGGCCCGCGCTCGGGATCGTGTCGACCGGGAGTGCGCCGGAGCCGATCTGGCTTGCGCAGGCGCAGGGCTCGGCGGCGAAACTGAAGGGTGCGAGGCGGCGATGGACCTCCGGGGCGAGGCGCGCGGCCTGGGCTGCGATCTCGGCCTGCTGCCGGGCGAGGAGGCGGAGTGTGGGCAGGCGTTCGGCCAGTCGGTCGGGATCGCGGTAGAGCCGGAGCGTTGCCTCCAGCGCCGCGATGCGGATCTTATCGAGCCGGACTGCACGTTTCAGCGGGTTGCGGTTGATCGCGGCGATCAGATCGCGCCGTCCGACAAGAAAGCCTGCCTGCGGCCCGCCGAGCAGCTTGTCGCCTGAGAAGCTCACCAGTTCGGCGCCCTCGGCGACGGCCTCGGCCACCGTCGGCTCGCGCCTGAGGCCAAAGGCGGAGAGGTCGGCGAGCGAGCCCGAGCCGAGATCGTTGAGGAGCGGCACGCCCGCGCTGCGGGCGATGGCGGCAAGGCGCGGGGCGGGGACCTCGGCGGTGAAGCCCTCGATGCGGTAGTTCGAGGTATGGACCTTGAGGATGAGGCCAGTATCAGGTCCGAGCGCGGCTTCGTAGTCGTGGGGATGCGTGCGGTTGGTTGTGCCCACCTCGACGAGGCGGACGCCCGCCCGCGTCATGATGTCGGGCATCCGGAACGCGCCGCCGATCTCGATCAGCTCGCCGCGCGAGACGATGGCCTCGCGCCCCGCCCCGAGCGTGTTGAGCGCGATCAGCACGGCAGCGGCGTTGTTGTTGACGATGGTCGCATCCTCCGCGCCGGTGAGCTCGCAGAGCAGCCCGCGGAGATGGTCATCGCGCTGGCCGCGGCCGCCGCTTTCGAGGTCAAACTCGAGGGCGAGGGGGGCGGCCATCGCTGCGGTCGCCGCCTCGATCGCGGCCTCGGCGAGGATCGCCCGGCCGAGGTTGGTGTGGAGCACCGTACCGGTGAGGTTGAGGATCGGGCGGAGCCGCGAGTGCGCCCGGGCCGCGAGATCAGCTGCGACCTGCCCGGCGAGCCCGGCAGCGAGCCCGTCGCCCGCCTCGCCCGCACGGATCGCGCGCCGGGTCTCGTCGAGCCGGGCGCGCAAGGCGGCGAGGACCTCGGTGCGGCCGTGTTGCGCGATCAGCGCCCGGCCCGGCTCCGAGAGGAGGAACTGATCGACTGAGGGCAGCGCGCGCAAGGCCTTCATGCCGGAACCTGTTTCAGTAACCCACGAGGAAGGGATTGAACCCGCCGCGATTGAGTGCCGTCTCCTTCATCAGGAGGTCGAGACCGAGGCTTGCGACGTCGTCGGCGATCGGCTCGATCGTCGGGTTCTTCATGCTGTAGAAGATCTTCACCCAGCTCGCACATTCGCTGCAGACCTCGGCTTTCACGGTCGCATCGACCGTTTCGGCGGACCGGTAGCTGATCCCCTTGGTCGAGCCGCAGCAGAGGCATTTGATCCGGACCTCGTTCCAGCGCGTGGAGCAACCGGCACAGGCAGCATAGCGGATGTTCTCGATCCCTGGCGCGCCGGTGACGCTCGACGTGGCCGGTCGACCGCCACAGGCGGGGCAGATGCCGACATGGACCGGCACGAGCGCGCCGGCTTCGAGCTGGGCCGCGAGGCGCGCAAGGTGGATCTGCGCGGCCGCTGCTACGAAGAGATGCGGCGCGGCGCTGTCCTCGGGGATCGAATCCGTGAGCACGTTGGACATGAGCCAGCGCCTGTCCTCGGGCGGGGCCGCGGCGACGGCCTCAAGCGCCTTGCTTGCCGGATCGGGCATCGAGAGCGCGCTCGCCTCGGCACAGAGGCGCGCGAGCGTTTCAGCCAGTGCCGGATCTTCGATGAGCCGGCTCCGGTCTATCGGGGGCCGGTGGTCCGTTCGTGCTTCCGCGACCGCCCGTGCATCGAGCGGAGGAAGCGACGGCAGCTCGGCAGAGAGTCGGGCCTGAAGCTCCGAGAGCTCGCCCAGAAACGAGAGGTAGGGGCCGAGGCGGCTCGTGCCGGCGAGGAAGGCAAAGCGCTTTGCGCGGGTGGGGAAGATCTTGCCGGGATCAGGAAGAAACGCAAGCGGTGCGCTGGGAACGCCGCCCACGACCGAGGGGTCGGGCTTGATATCTGCTGTCATACTCTCACTTCCGGGCCGACCGGCCACAAGGATTGAGGTGTCTGGTCGAGCTACTCTGCCGATCCGGAGCCGCCGCGTCCAGCAAGTTCGCGCAGCCATTTCCGATGATGTTTCCAGGCCCAGCCGCCGGTGACAGTGCCGCGGGTCATCGCGCGGAGCGAGCCGCGGGTCCAGATCGCGGCATAAACGTGGAGGATGAAGACGAGGATCGCGAGTATCGCCGCGATGGAATGGACGAGCATGGCCGTCCTGCGGACGGGGATCGAGACGAGATGAGGGAAATACTGCTCCCAGATCATGACGCCGCTCGCGACGAGCAGGAGGATGAGCCCGGCCATCGCCCAGAAGACCACCTTCTGGCCGGCGTTGTACTTGCCGACTTCGGGCACGCGCTCCTCGTGACCGCTGAGGTAGTCGCCGAGATGCGTCGCCCATTGCACGTCCTCGCGCCGGGGCAGGTTGAGCCGCCACATCTGCACGAAGAGCAGGGCGAAGCTTGCGGTGAGCAGCAGGCCCGCGAGCGGGTGCAGCCAGCGCGTCGTCTGCCCGCCGCCGAAGAGGCCGGTGAGAAAGAAGAGTGCAGGGTGGAAGAGCGCAAGACCCGAGAGCAGCAGCACGACGAGCGCGGCGGCGGTGATCCAGTGGTTGATCCGGGTAAGGCCGCGGTAGCGACTGACCGCTATCGGGTCCTGCTTCTCGAGGTGATCGCCGGGAGCGGAGAAGGTGCGACCGGTCATTGTTCATCCTTTCCCTCGCCACTGCGCGCGACAAGCTCCGCGGCGTCCCATTCGTCTTCCACCGAGACCCGGTTGGCGCGGGCGAAGAGCCCGTGGAGCAGGGCGCCGGCGGCGGCGAGGCCCATGGCCGCGAGGCCGATGGATTTCGTCGCACCCTTCCAGGTCTCGACCAGCGGCGAGATCCGGGGTTCGTCGGGAAGGTTCGCGTAGAGCGACGGCTTGTCGGCGTGGTGGAGCACATACATGACGTGGGTGCCACCGACGCCCTCCGGGTCGTAGAGTCCGGCGTTCTCGTAGCCGCGCGACTTCAGGTCCTGGATCCGCTCCGCGGCATGGGCCTTCATGTCGTCCTTGGTGCCGAAGACGATCGCCTGGGTCGGACAGGCCTTGGCGCAGGCCGGGCCTTGGCCCACGGCCACGCGGTCCGAGCAGAGCGTGCACTTGTAGCTCTTGTGGGTGACCTTGCTGATGCGGGGAATGTTGAACGGGCAGCCGGTGACGCAGTAGCCGCAGCCGATGCAGTTGTCGTGGATGAAATCGACGATGCCGTTCGAATACTGCACGATGGCGCCCGGCGCGGGGCAGGCCTTGAGGCAGCCCGGATCCTCGCAA
Organism: Amaricoccus sp. B4; assembly: GCF_043226085.1. NCBI lineage: Bacteria > Pseudomonadati > Pseudomonadota > Alphaproteobacteria > Rhodobacterales > Paracoccaceae > Amaricoccus > Amaricoccus sp. B4. The sequence goes on along the minus strand of NZ_CP171225.1, from coordinate 999,771 downwards.
TGCATGCAGCCATCCTTGCGGATCAGCCATTCGAGATCGCTCGTCTCGGGGTTCTCGTATTCCGTGAAGCGCATCAGCGTGAACATCTCGGGCGTGAGGTCGTGGGGGTTTTCGTAGACTCCCACGTTGGTCTCCAGCTCGGGATGGGTGTCGTTCCACTCGATGCAGGCCGACTGGCAGGCCTTGCAGCCGATGCATTTCGAGACGTCGATGAGCTTTGCGACCTTGGTGAGCTCGCGATCGGGCGGCGGCAGATCGGCCATGGCCGAAGCGCGCACGACGTCGCCCGCGCCGAGATTTTCCTCCATGGGCTGGACCGGCGGGTTGGCGACCGCCGTGGTTGGCTGCGGCGCGCGATCGGTCATGCCAGGGGCCCTTTCTCCACCGGTTCGATGTTGACGAGGAAGGCCTTGTATTCCGGGGTCTCGATGTTGGCGTCGCCCACGAAGGGGGTGAGGCTGTTGGGCCCGAACCCCTTGCGGGCGGCCCCCATGAAGCCCCAGTGCAGCGGAATGCCGATCACGTGCACGATCTTGCCGTCACAGGTGAGCGGCCTGATGCGCTTGGTGACCACGGCCTTGGCCCAGACCTCGCCGCGGCGGCCCCAGACCCGAACCTGAGATCCCCTGACAATGCCCTTCTCCGCCGCGAGTTCCTCACTGATCTCCACGAAGAACTCGGGCTGGAGCACCGCGTTCACCGGGTTGTGCTTGGTCCAGTAGTGGAAGTGCTCGGTGAGGCGGTAGGAGGTGCCCACATAGGGGAACTCGTCGCTGGTGCCGAGCTGGGCGAGGTCGTCATGGAAGATGCGCGAGACCGGGTTGCCGCGGATTGCCGGGTTGAGCGGGTTGGCGACCGGGCTCTCGAAGGGCTCCATGTGCGTCGGGAACGGCCCGTCGCGCATGAGCTTGCGCGAGAAGAGCCGGCCCACACCCTCGCCGGTCATGATGAAGGGCATGACCTCCTCGGGTTTCGAGGTGACGCCGATGTCGGGCACGTCGTAGCCGGTCCATTTCTCGCCGTCCCACTCGATCAGCAACCTCTCCGGATCCCAGGGCCGCCCCTGAAGGTCGGCGGAGGCGCGGTTGTAGAGGATGCGCCGGTTGAGCGGCCAGGCAAAGGACCAGTTGAGGAACATGCCTGCGTCGCCCGGGTCGGAATTGTCCCGCCGCGCCATCATGTTGCCATCCTCGTTCCAGCAGCCAGAGAAGATCCAGCAGCCGCACATGGTCGAGCCGTCGTCGCGGAGCTGGGTGAAGTTCTTCACCTGCTGGCCGGGCTTCGCGATGACGAGCGTCGGATCCTTCGCGTCGTAGACGGTGCCGAGGGCGCGGCCGTTCATCTCCCTGGCCAGTTCCTCGGGCGTCGGTTCTTCCGGGTCCGCATACTCCCAGGAGAGGTTCAGGATCGGGTCCGGGAAGGCGCCGCCTTCTGCCTCGTAGAGCTTCCTGAGCCGAAGGTGGATGTTGGCCATGATCCAGGTGTCGCGCCGCGCCTCGCCCGGCGGGGTCGCCCCAGCCCAGTGCCATTGCAGCCAGCGCCCGGAATTTACCAGCGCGCCTTCGTCCTCCGCGAAGCAGGTGGTGGGAAGCTCGAGCACCTCGGTCTGAATCGCGCCCGGGTCCACATCGTTGAAGACGCCGTGGTTTTCCCAGAAATGTGCCGTCTCGGTCTGGAGCGGGTCCATGACCACGAGCAGCCTGAGATTCGAGAGCGCCTCGGTGAGCTTCGTCCGGTTGGGGAAGGAGAGCAGCGGATTGAAGCCCTGGCAGAAGTAGAGGTTCACTTCCCCGTTCTTCATCATGTCGAACATGCGCAGGATGTCGTATGTCGGCACGTCGAGCTTGGGAAGGTAATCGTAGGCCCAGTCGTTCTCCGCCGTCGCGGCGTCGCCCCACATTGCCTTCATGAAGCTGACCATGAACTTGCGGTAGTTCTGCCAGTAGCTGGTCTGGTTCGGCCGGAGCGGCAGGTTTGCCCGGCTCGACATGTAGGTCTCGAAGTCGGGCTCGCTGTCCCTGGGAATGCTGAGATAGCCGGGGATCAGGTTCGACATGAGGCCGAGGTCGGTCAGGCCCTGGATGTTGGAGTGCCCGCGAAGTGCGTTCACCCCACCACCGCGCATGCCGACATTGCCGAGGATGAGCTGGAGCATCGCCATGCCGCGGATGTTCTGCGCGCCCTTGGAATGCTGGGTCCATCCGAGCGCATACATCGAGGTCATGACGCGGTCGGGGGCGGCACAGCCGGCGATCATCTCGCAGATCGCCGTGTAGCGCTCCTTCGGCGTGCCGCAGACCCGCTCGACGAATTCGGGGGTGTAGAGGTCGACATGCGCTTTCAGGAGGTTCCAGACGCAGCGCGGATCCTCGAGACTCGGGTCGATCTTCGCGTAACCGTCCTCGCCCATCTGGTAGTCCCAGTCGGACATGTCATAGCTGCGGGTCTCGGCGTCATAGCCGTTGAAGAGGCCGTCACTCCAGCCATACCCCTCCTTCACGAGGAAGGCGGCGTTGGTGTAGTTCTTCACATATTCCCACTGCACCTTGTCGTTCGCGATGCAGTATCGGATCACGCCCATCAGGAAGGCGATGTCCGAACCCGGCCGGATCGGTGCGTAGTAATCGGCGACACTCGCCGTGCGGGTGAAGCGTGGATCGACCACGATGAGCCGGGCGCCCCTTTGCGCCTTTGCTTCCGTCACCCATTTGAAACCGCAGGGATGCGCTTCGGCCGCATTGCCGCCCATCACCAGCACGAGGTCGGTGTTCTTGATGTCCGTCCAGGCGTTGGTCATCGCGCCGCGACCGAATGTTGGAGCCAGACTGGCCACCGTCGGTCCGTGTCAGACGCGCGCCTGATTATCAAATCCCACAATGCCGAGAGAGCGCACCACCTTGTAGGTGGTCCAGGCCGACTCGTTCGTCGAGCCCGACGCGGCGAGGAAACCCGCGGTCGTCCAGCGGTTCACCGTCACGCCCTCGGCGTTCTCCGCGATGAAGTTCGCGTCGCGGTCGTCCTTGATCGCGCGGGCGATCTTGTCGAGCGCCGCTTCCCAGGTGATGTCTTCCCACGCGGTTCCGCCCGGACGGCGGTAGCGCGGTGTGGTCGCCCGGGTCGGGGCGAGCGCGAAATCCTTGATCGCCGCCCCCTTGGGGCAGAGCGTGCCGCGGTTGGTCGGATGGTCGGCGTCGCCCTCGACGTGGAAGAGCTCGGCCTTCTCTCCGGCCCGCAGGTCGCCCTTCGAATAGAGGATGATGCCGCAGGCCACGGAGCAGTAGGTGCAGGTGTTGCGGGTCTCGGTGGTGGTCGTGAGCTTGAAGGCACGCACATGGGCGGCCTCGGCCGCCTCTGCCGCGCCGAAGCCCATCGCTCCCAGCGAGGTCCCGGCAACCCCCGCGCCCGCAAGGCCCAGAAAGCCGCGCCGCGAAAGGTCAATGTTCACGAAAATCTCCCTCTGTCATTCTCCAGTGACATGTCGGGGAATGCTCGGGCTTTCCCCGGTGCAAGTCAAGAAAGCCGGGCATCCGCCCGAAAAAGTGATCGCTCCGGCGGCTCTCCGGCCGGAGTGGCTTGCGCATGGCGTGCACCTGTTGTGATGCTGGCGGACGTTTCTGCAAGGAAGTCGGACATGACCGAAAGTCTCTCGCTCAGCGTCGCCGCGCCGGAAGCCGGCCCCTCCGCCGAGCCGCGTCTCACCTCGCTGGCCCATGGCGGCGGCTGCGGCTGCAAGATTGCACCGGGCGTGCTCGAGGGCATCCTGCGCGGAAGTGCTGCCCTGCCGGTTCCGCCGGATCTTCTGGTGGGTATCGAGACCTCGGACGATGCTGCGGTCTACCGGGTGAACGAACGGCAGGCCGTGGTGGCCACCACGGATTTCTTCATGCCGATCGTCGACGATCCGGAGGATTTCGGCCGGATCGCCGCGACCAATGCGATCAGTGATGTCTATGCCATGGGCGCGACGCCGATCCTTGCGCTTGCCATCGTCGGGATGCCGATCAACGTGCTTTCGGCGGCCACCATCGGCCGCATCCTCGACGGCGGGGCGTCAGTCGCGCGCGCAGCGGGGATTCCGGTGGCGGGTGGGCACACGATCGACTCGGTCGAGCCGATCTACGGGCTTGTCGCGCTGGGCCTGCTCGATCCGGCCCATCTCAAGCGCAATGCCGATGCCCGACCCGGCGACGTGCTGATCCTCGGCAAGCCGCTCGGGGTCGGGATCTTCTCGGCAGCCCTCAAGAAGGGCGCACTCGATGCGGCGGGCTATGCGCAGTTGATCGCGACGACGACCCGGCTCAACCGGCCCGGCCCGGATCTCGCGCGGCTGCCGGGTGTTCACGCGATGACCGATGTCACCGGCTTCGGGCTGGCTGGGCATGCGCTCGAGATGGCGCGTGGTTCGGGCTGCCGCGCCGTCATCGACTGGGCTGCCGTGCCGCTGCTCGAGGGCGCGCGGGCGCTGGCAGAGGCAGGACATGTGACCGGCGCTTCGGGACGGAACTGGGCGAGCTATGGCGCCTCGGTTGCGTTTGACCGCGAGTTTCCCGCGGTGGATCAGGCGCTTTTCTGTGACCCGCAGACGAGCGGCGGGCTGCTCGTGGCCTGCGCGCCCGAGAGTGCCGATGCAGTGCTCGGGCTCTTCCGTTCCGGTGATTTCGCGGAAGTCGCCGTGATCGGTCGGATGGAGGCCGGTGCGCCGGGGGTGACATTCGCCTGAGCTGGCGCAACCGCGTCTTGGCGACCCGGCGCATGGCGCGCCGGAAACTGGCGGCGGTCTGGCACCTGCTGCTGATCGGGCCGGAGTCCTGGGTCGGCTGGCCGCCGCTTGCCGTGGTGGTCGTCGCGATCCTTGCTGGAGATTTCGCCGGCTACTGGCGCCACCGGTTCGAACATACGCCGCTCCTCCGGCCTGCGCATGCCGTCCATCACTCCGACGACGAGATGACCTGGCTCACTCTCGAGCGCTTCCATCCGGTAAACCGGATCACGACCTTCGTGCTCGACAATGCGGCGCTGCTTCTGCTCGGGTTTCCGCCCTACGCGATCATCGCGAACAATCTCGTCCGGCATTACTACGGCTATCTCATCCATGCCGACCTGCCCTGGACCTTCGGCCGGGCCAGCCTCGTCCTCGTTTCCCCGGCGATGCACCGCTGGCACCACGCCGCCGATCCGCTGTATTTCCAGACCAATTTCGCCACCGTCTTCTCGATCTTCGACCGAGCTTTCGGAACCTACCGTGTGCCGGGGCCCTGCACGGCGCCGCTCGGGGTAACGGAGGCGCTGCGGCCGACGCTGGGCGGGGAGTTCGGCTACATGTTCGAGCCTCGCGCCTATCGCGGTTTGCGTTCGGGCGCCGCCGGGCTCTTTCGCTGGCCGCGGCGGCAGGGGCAGCCCCGTGGCGAGCCCCAACGCGAAATGATCGAGTGAGCGTTTCCGGGTCACTGGATCGGGCACTCGCGGCAGCGTAACCGGGAAAGCCCCACGCGTCGGACCAGCCCGGCGGGCGTCCCGGCCGACAGTGCGGAGGATGACCGACCTTCCCGATTCCGCCGACCTCGTTCCCATGCGATCGCGCGCCGGCGCAGTCCCGATCCGGGAGAGATCATGGCGGCGCAGAGCTTTGCCATCGATTGGCCAAACACGCGTCACTCGTCGAGCGCCCTGTGGCCGCGCGGAGGGCGGAGGCGACGACGATCCGTGTCGGCGGGCGGATCAACGAGACCCCGGACGACACGAATTCTGGCCGGCCGGTGGGTGTCTCGGCGGATGTGGGGGCCCTCGGCACAATTCCCTGCCGCGATCTCGACGACATGCCGGCCGCGCTTGAAGCGTTGCTGCCCGGCCGTTAGCTTTCCGCCAGATAAGTCGTTTCGTCGACCGCGTTATGCCGTGCGGCCCGTGCGCCGCAACTGTTTGCGTTCCTCTTCGAAGGCTTGCTCGCTACTCGTCGATGCGGCTCAAGGAGGCATGTAAAAGTTGTGCAAGAGCGGCAGGCGCGCGCAGCCTGGGTCGTGTGCGTGAGCTTCTGGTCGCTCCAAAGAAAAAGACAATAGTGATTACACCAATGACGGGAGGGGAGATTGACCTATTTCGACCTGACGGATCGCGTGGCCCTGGTGACGGGGGCATCCTCCGGGCTGGGGGCGCATTTCGCGCGGACGCTTGCGGCGGACGGCGCCTCCGTTGCTCTGATGGCTCGCCGCGCGGATCGGCTGGCAGCACTGGCCGAGGAGATCAGCGCGGCGGGCGGCACTGCCGTCCCGGTCGCTTGCGACGTGACGGATGCGGCCGATCTGCCCCGGGCGCTTGACGCGATCGAGGGCAAGCTCGGGGTCATCGACATCCTCATCAACAATGCAGGCCTCGCCGGAGAGCACGGTTTTCTTGGCGCCCCGGCAGAAGAGACAGCACGGGTTTTCGAGGTCAACCAGGCCGCGGTGTGGAATGTGGCGCAGCACGTCTGCCAGCGTCTTTGCGCAGCGGAACAGGGCGGGACGGTGGTCAACATCGCCTCGATTGCCGGGTTGCGCGCGGTCGGGGGCGCGGCCTCCTACGCGGTCAGCAAGGCGGCGGTCGCCCACATGACGCGCATTCAGGCGCTTGAACTAGCGCGCCACGGCATCCGGGTGAATGCGATCGCGCCGGGGTATTTCGAGACCGAGCTGACCCAGGACTTCCTCGCGAGCGAGGCGGGAGCGCGCCTGCGCAAACGCATCCCCATGCAGCGCATCGGACGGCTGGAGGAACTCGACGGGCTCTTGTTGCTGCTCGTCTCCGACCGGGGCAGTTTCATCACCGGCGCGGTGATCCCCGTCGATGGCGGGCATCTGCTCGCAAGCCTCTGACCGATCATCCGCGGCTCGACAGAACAAGGAACTGACATGGATTTCTCGCTTTCCCCCGAGATTGATGCGCTGAGAGAGAAGACCCGGACCTTCATCTCCGAAACGGTGCTGCCGCTCGAGGCGGACCCGGAAAGCTACGACGCACACGAAAACATCCGCACCGATCTGCTCGACGAGATCCGTGGGAAGGCCCGTGCGGCCGGGCTCTGGGCGCCCCAGGCTCCGACGGCGCGCGGCGGCATGGGGCTGCCCGTCACGGGCTGGGCGGCGCTTTACGAAGAGGCGAACCGCTCGATATTCGGCCCGGCCTGCCTCAACTGCGCGGCGCCCGATGATGGCAACATCAACCTGCTTTCCAAGGTCGCGACCGAGGCGCAGAAGGACCGCTGGCTCCAGCCGATCATCGACGGCAAGGTCCGCTCGGCCTTCGCGATGACCGAGCCGCATCCGGGTTCGGGCTCCGATCCGGGGATGATGCTCACCCGCGCTGAGAAGACGGACAGCGGCTGGGTGGTGAACGGTCGCAAGTGGTTCATCACCGGTGCCGAGGCGGCGCAGCATTTCCTTCTCATTGCCCGCACCTCCGACGATCCGCGCCGCGGGCTCAGCGCCTTCCTCTATGATGCGAACCAGCCCGGGCAGCGCATCGAGCGGCGCATTCCGATCATGGGGCCGGAAGAGCACGGCGGCCATTGCGAGATCGTCTACGAAGGGCTCGAGATACCGGAAGAGAACCTTCTGATGACGCTCGGCGACGGGTTGAAGGCGACCCAGATCCGCCTTGGCCCGGCACGGCTCACCCACTGCATGCGGTGGCTCGGCCTCGCGAAGCGGGCGATGGAAATTGCCGCGGAATACACCTCGCGCCGCGAAGGCTTCGGCATCCGCCTCGCTGACCGGGAGTCGGTGCAGATCAAGATGGGCGAGCTTGCCCACGAGATCAGCATCGGCCGGCTGCTCGTCATGCATGCCGCCTGGAAGCTCGATCAGGGGGATTTTGCCCGCAAGGAGATCTCCTCGGCAAAGGTCCATGTCGCCAACACGCTGCACAAGGCGGTGGATACGGCGATCCAGCTCAACGGCGCGCGCGGCTACTCCAAGGATACCGTGCTCGAATGGATCTACCGCTATGCGCGGCAGGCGCGGCTCGTCGATGGCGCCGATGAGGTCCACAAGATGGTGCTCGCGCGCAGCTATGCCGCCGAGGGCATGGACTACTGGCGGTGGGGTGTCTGAGCCATGAGCGAAGCTGCAACCAACACCTCTGACGCCGTTGCCGGCCGCTTTGCGGCTCTCGGGCCCTGGCTCGCCGAGGCGCTTGGCGCCCAGCGTGTCGAGATCACCGGCATGAGCAAGCTCGCAGGCGGCGCCATCCAGGAGAACTGGAGCCTCGATGCCATCTGCGAGGGCGGTTCCCGCCCGGGGCCGCAGGCCTGGGTGCTCCGGACCGACGCGCCCTCGACCATCGCGACCTCGCTGCCGCGCGCCGAGGAATACGCGATCCTGAAGGTTGCCCATGCAGCGGGCGTGGCCGCGCCCGAACCGATCGCGCTCTGCGAGGAGGAAAGCCTCATCGGCGGCGCGTTCTATGTCATGGCGCGCGGCAAGGGCACGGCGCATGCGCGCAAGATCGTGCGCGATCCGGCCCTGCCGCAGTTCGGTGCAGCACTGGCCGAGGAGCTCGGCGAGACGCTGGCGCGGCTCCATGCCGTGACGCCGCCCGTTGCCGATCTTGCCTTCCTGCCGGTGCCGGAGGGAAGCCCTGTCCTGCATCGGATCGCACAGTATCGCGCCGATCTCGACGCGCTGCCGGGCGGGCATCCGGTGCTCGAATATGCGCTCAACTGGCTCGAGGACAATGCGCCGCCGCCGCAGGGGCCGGTGCTCTGCCACACGGATTTCCGCACCGGCAACTACATGGTCGACGGCGGGCACCTGAGCGCTGTGCTCGACTGGGAATTCGCGAGCTGGAACGACCCGGACGAGGATATCGGCTGGCTCACCGCGCGTTGCTGGCGTTTTGGCAATGACGGTTGCGAGGTCGGCGGCGTCGCGGGGCTCGATCCGTTCCTTGCTGGCTACGAGCGTGTCGCGGGCCGCAAGGTCGCGCGCGCAATCCTTCCCTACTGGCAGGTAATGGCCGAGCTGCGCTGGGCGATCATCGCGCTTCAGCAGGGCGAACGCTGCAATTCCGGCACCGAGATCACCCTCGAGCTCGCGCTCACCGGGGTCATGCCGCCGGAGATGGAGCTCAACATTCTCAACCTGATCGACATGATCGAGGAGCCCCAACCATGAAAGCATCCCGGACCGCCCGCGGCCTGCTCGAGGCCGCCTGCGCCGAATACACCAACGAGATCCTGCCGCAGCTTCCCCCCAGTCAGCGCTATGCCGGGGCCATGCTCCGGCGGGCGCTGGATGTGCTGCTGGCCGAAGCCGCGGCGGCCGAGCCGCCCGAGGCCGTGTTGGAACGCGAGGGTCTCGGCACGGCGACGGAGCTTGCTGCGGCCTTGCGCCGCCGCGACGTCGACGACGGACCTGCGCTGCGCCGGATCCTTCGCAGCCATGTCGAGCGCAAGCTCGAAATCAGCAATCCCCGCTTCCTCGAGGAAACGCGGGCCGCAGGCGCAATCTCCCGGGCGTAGAAACGTCGATTGGGCACGAAGGTCATGACGTCCTCATGCACCAGCCGGTTGAGCGCCTGCCGCACAGGTCTGCGCGAGACGCTGAACATCTGGGCAAGCTTGACCTCGTTCATCCGCTCGCCGCGCCGGAAGCGATATCCGACCGCCTTCTCCTTCACATGGCGATAGGCCGTCTCCATCACATCCGCGGCGGGCTTGGTCCGGGCAGGTTTGGCGGCCCTGACGGCTTTGGCCGTTGGCATTGTGCATCCGCCGCGTGCTGCGTGCAGTCGCGCGATCCTTTCCGTTGACAAGCCCCGTGGCGCAAGGCCAAGGTCGGGGCCTTCACCTGGGGGGTCCCGTCAAGGGGCTGAGATACTGCTGGCTTAGGCAGCGCAGTGACCCATAGAACCTGATCCAGTTCACACTGGCGTAGGGATGGTGCGAGTGCTGCGCGGGGCGGATTTGTCCCCATACCTGGGTTCGGCCCGGCGGCATCTCATCCTTCCGGCTTCGAACTGGGTCTCCAACATCGAGCTTGGAGCCTCACGGAATGACCACAACCACCACCAACGGCATGCCGCAGATCACCACCGGGCCGCTGCCCGCGTCGCGCAAGATCTTTGAGCCCGGCCGGATCCACAACGAGATCCGCGTGCCCCTGCGCGAGATCGCGCTTCATCCCACTGCGGGCGAGCCGCCCGTCACCGTCTATGACAGCTCCGGCCCCTATACCGATCCGGCAGCCGAGATCGACATCACGCGCGGCCTGCCGCGCCTGCGCGAGAGCTGGATCGCCGCACGCGGCGATACCGAAGCCTGCGAGGGTCGCCGGGTGGAGCCGGCGGACAACGGCTTTGCCAGCGGTGAGCGCCTGACGCCCGAATTCCCGAACCTCGCCCGCCCGCGCCGCGCCAGGGAGGGCCGGGTGGTGACACAGCTTGCCTATGCGCGTGCCGGCATCGTGACACCGGAAATGGAGTTTGTGGCGATCCGCGAGAATCTCGGCCGCAAGGCCGCGGCGGAAGCCCGCGCCCGCGATGGCGAAAGCTTCGGCGCCGCGATCCCCGATTTCGTCACACCCGAATTCGTCCGCGACGAGATCGCGCGCGGCCGCGCCATAATTCCTGCCAACATCAATCACCCCGAGGCCGAGCCGATGGCGATCGGCCGGAACTTCCTCGTGAAGATCAATGCCAATATCGGGAATTCCGCCGTCACCTCGTCGATGGAAGAGGAGGTCGAGAAGATGGTCTGGGCGACCCGCTGGGGCGCAGACACGGTGATGGACCTCTCCACCGGCCGCAACATCCACAACATCCGCGAATGGATCATCCGCAACGCCCCGGTCCCGATCGGCACCGTGCCGCTCTATCAGGCTCTCGAGAAGGTCGGAGGCATTGCCGAGGACCTCACCTGGGAGGTGTTCCGCGACACGCTGATCGAGCAGGCGGAGCAGGGGGTGGATTACTTCACCATCCATGCGGGCGTCCGTCTCCACATGATCCCGCTCACCGTCGGCCGCGTGACGGGCATCGTCTCGCGCGGCGGCTCGATCATGGCCAAGTGGTGCCTGCACCACCATCGCGAGAGCTTCCTCTATGAACATTTCGAGGACATCTGCGATATCGTCCGCGCCTATGACGTCTCCTTCTCGCTCGGCGACGGCCTGCGCCCTGGCTCCATCGCGGATGCCAACGACGCCGCCCAGTTTGCCGAACTCGAAACGCTGGGCGAGCTGACCCGCGTCGCCTGGGCGAAGGAATGCCAGGTGATGATCGAGGGCCCCGGCCACGTGCCGATGCACAAGGTCCGGGAAAACATGGAGAAACAGCTCGGGGTCTGTGGCGAGGCGCCCTTCTACACCCTGGGGCCGCTCACCACCGACATCGCGCCGGGCTACGACCACATCACCAGCGGCATCGGGGCCGCGATGATCGGCTGGTTCGGCACGGCGATGCTCTGCTACGTCACCCCCAAGGAGCACCTCGGCCTGCCGGACCGCGACGACGTGAAGACGGGGGTCATCACCTACAAGATCGCCGCCCATGCCGCGGATCTCGCCAAGGGCCATCCGGCGGCGCGGATCCGCGACGATGCGCTCTCCCGCGCGCGCTTCGAGTTTCGCTGGGAGGATCAGTTCAACCTGAGCCTCGATCCGGAGACTGCGCGGTCGATGCATGACGAGACGCTGCCGAAGGAAGCGCACAAGGTTGCGCATTTCTGCTCGATGTGCGGGCCGAAGTTCTGTTCGATGCGGATCAGCCATGACATCCGCGCCGAGGCGCAGAAGGAGGGCATGGAGCGGATGGCCGAGAGGTTCCGCGAAGGGGGCGAGCTTTACCTGCCTCTCGACGCGGACGCCTGAAGGGCGCGCTTGCCCCGCGGCAATCCGGCGGGCGGGCCGGGGGAGCCCGGGATCCCGCCGGTCGCCCCGCGCATCGGGGGTTGCGCCTGCCGCACTGCCTGGCCGAGGTTGCCTTGTGCGGAATCATCGCTACGTCACTGCCGGTGATACTGCATGAACCGGCGCGCCGCCGCATGGGCGGCCGCCGATCCAGACGGGAGGGAGGCTTACTCCATGGATACGATCAAACCGGTTTTCACGGCGGTCGCGACCGCGACGGGCGGACGCAACGGGCATACGGAGGCCGAGGACGGCTCGGTTTCGGCCGATCTTTCTGTTCCGAAGGCCATGGGTGGCCCGGGCAAGCCCGACACGACCACGCCGGAGCATCTCTTCGCCGCGGGCTATGCCGCCTGCTACGGTGGCGCCATCGACTTCGTCGGCCGCCAGCACAAGAAGGATGCGAGCAACGCTTCCGTTACCGCCCATGTTTCGATCGGCGCCCGCGACGGCGGTGGCTTTGCCCTGGCCGTGCGCATGGTGGTCGAGGACCCCTCGCTGCCCCAGGCCGACCTCGAGGCGCTGGCCAAGGAAGCGCATGAACAGATCTGCCCCTATTCCCACGCAACGCGCGGCAACGTGGACGTGCAGATCGAGGTGAAGGGCGCCTGAGCCCGCCGGCCGCCCGGTTTCGCGCCGGGCGGCCCGCCTTCGGTTCGGCCTCTCAGGCCCCGGTCTTCAGATGGAGTGCCGGGGCCGCGCGATGATCCTTCGGGTGGCGCAGGAGCAGGATCGCGGGGTTGGCAATGCCCGCCGCCGCGATCTCCGGCGCCATCCGGTCGAGCCGGGTGTGCAGGATCTCCTGATCCGGTGCCGCGGCGCGGCAGACCACATCGACCGGCAGATCGCCGGGCAGGCCCTGGGCCAGCATGTCGGCCTGGATCCGGCCCGCATTCGCCACCGCCATGTAGAGCGCGAGCGTCGTGCCGGGGCGGAGCTGGCTCGCCCAGTCGCCCTGCGCCACGCCGTCGCGCGTCTGGCCGGTGGTGATGACGACCGTATCCGTCACCCCGCGCTCGGTGAGAAAGCCGCCGAGTGCTGCCGAGGCGGCCGAGGCCGAGGTCACGCCGGGCACGATCTCCCAGCCGATCCCGGCGGCGTCGAGAGCCGTGGCCTCCTCCGCGCCGCGGCCGAAAATTCCCGGATCGCCGCTCTTCAGCCGTACCACCCGCTTGCCCTCGCGCGCCGCCGCTACGATCACGCCATTGATCCGCTCCTGCGGCCAGGCAGGGAAGCCGACTTCCTTGCCGACATAGACGCGCTCGGCGTCGCGCCGGGCCAGCTCGAGCAGGCCGGGATCAACCAGCCGGTCGTAAAAGATGATATCCGCCTCCTGCAGCCGCTGCACGCCGCGGAGCGTGACGAGATCGCGGCTTCCGGGGCCGGCGCCCACAAGGCTCACGAAGCCCGCGGCGCTTTCCGCGCCAATGCCGCCCGCCGCAATCGCCTCCTTGAGCAGCCGCGCCGCATCCCGCTCGGCGCCGCGGGCATGGAGCCGCCGGGGCGCGTCCGAGAAGACCCAGCCCCAGAAGGCGCGCCGCCGGGCCGGGCTGATCTTCTCCGCGACCTGGTCGCGCAACCGCCCGGCCAGGGCTGCGAGATCGCCGAGCCGGGGTTCGAGCATCTCCTCGACGCGGGTCTTGATCTGGCGCGCGAGCACCGGCGCCGTGCCTTCCGTTCCGATCGCCACCACCACCGGGTCACGATCGACGAGCGAAGGGGTATAGGCGTCGCAGAGGTCGGGCGCATCGACCACATTGGCAATCACGCCTGCCGCCCGCGCGAAACCCGCGTAGGCCGCATCCCGCTCCGCGTCGCCCGTCGCGATGAAGGCCAGTGCCGCGCCCCGGAAGGTTTCTGCCGAGACCGGGCCCGCATCCTGCTCAATCCGGCCCCGGGCTGCGAGGGCCGCGAGCTCCGGATCGAGCTCTCCGGCGGCGACGACAATCGCCGCCTCGGTCTTCAGCATGAGCCGTGTCTTCTGCGCCGCTTGCTCGCCGCCGCCGGCAATCACCACGCGGCGGCCGTCAAGCCGCAGGAACATCGGGAAGGTCTTCATGACCGGTTCCTCTTCGAGATCCGCCGCTGCGCCTATTCGGCGGCGACATCAGCCGGCACGCTGGCCAGCAGGGCATTCAGTTCGGGGCGGCAGGAGCCGCAATTCGTCCCGGCGCTCAGCACCTCGCCGATTTCCGAGACCGTTCTGGCCGCACCCGAGGTTATAGCATCGAGGATGGTATTCACGCCCACATTGAAGCAGACGCAGACAACCGGCCCCGCATCGGGCTGCGCGGCGCCGGGCCGGCCTGCGAGCAATCCTCCCGCATCGCCCGATCCGAAGGCTCCTACCACATGGGCGCGGGAGACTTCCACTGGCTCGCGGGCGGTGAAAAGCGCCGCAATCACCCGGCCCTCGCGGAGCAGAGCGAAGCGCGCGAGCCCGCGCTTCGTATCGATGATGCTCGCGATCTCCGCATCCTCCGCGCCGAACATTGTCCGCACGAAGGCGTCCCAGTCCGCGGGCGTGGTTGTGCCCGCCATCTCTGTCCGCCAGCAGCCCTCGCCGCGCGCCAGCACCCAGTAGCCGTCGGCGCCGGTGAGCGCGGGTTTCTCCGCGCTCACCGCAAATCCGTGCCAGGCCGCCTCGAAGCGTTCCGCCTCGGCCCGGCCGGCCTTGAGTGCAGGCTGGCCTGAAACGGGATCGGTGACGGCAGGGATGAGCGTGCCGACCCGTCCGGCGCTCGCCGCCTGTCCCGTCCAGTGGATCGGCACGAAGAGCGCGCCCTCCGCCGTCCGCTCGGTCACCAGCGCCCGCACGATCACCGCGCCCCGCGGGCTCGAGACCCGGACGAGATCGGCGGCCCGGATGCCGCGCGCCGCGGCGTCCTTCGGATGGATCTCGGCAAAGGGTTCGGCGATGTGCTGGCTCAGGCGCGCCGATTTGCCCGTCCGCGTCATCGTGTGCCAGTGGTCGCGCACCCGGCCCGTGTTGAGTTTCAGCCCCGGTGCCGTGTCGCGGGCAGGCGGCGTGATCGCCAGCATCCGGCCCCGGCGGTCGCCGGTGAAAAAGCCGCCCTCGGCAAAGAACCGCGCCGGTCCCCCGACGGGCCACTGCACCGGTTCGAGCCGGTGATAGCCTTCGTCGTCGATTTCCGCGAGCGCACCGATGTCGAAATCCCGTCCGAGCCCGGCCGCAAGCCGCGACAGGGCGGCATGCTCGCGGAAGATGTCGGCCGCACTTTCATAGGGGAAGGCTTCCGCCCAGCCCATGCGCCGCGCGACTTCCGCCAGCGCCCACCAGTCGGGTTTCGCCGCGCCGGGGGCCATGAGAAAGCTCCGCTGCCGCGAGATCCGTCGCTCGGAATTGGTCACCGTGCCGGATTTTTCGCCCCAGCCCGCGGCCGGAAGCTGCACATGGGCAAGCTGCATCGTGTCGGTCGCGGCGTTGGTGTCGGATACGACGACGAAATCGCAGCCCCGGATTGCCGCCGCCACCCGGTCGGCATCGGGCAGGCTCACCACCGGATTGGTGGAGAGGATCCAGAGAAACCGGATCTGCCCCGCACCGCAGGCCTCGAAGAGATCGACCGCCTTCAGTCCCGGGCGCTCGACCATCGCAGGGGCATTCCAGAACCCTGCCACCGCCGCGCGATGTGCGGGGTCCTCGAGATCGAGATGTGCCGCGAGCATGTTGGCCAGGCCCCCCACTTCGCGCCCGCCCATCGCGTTGGGCTGGCCGGTGACCGAGAATGGCCCCATTCCCGGGCGCCCGATCCGGCCCGTGGCGAGGTGGCAGTTGATGATCGCGTTCACCTTGTCGGTGCCGCCACCCGACTGGTTCACCCCCTGGCTGAAGACCGTGACGACCCTTTCCCGCCCGATCCAGAGCCGGTAGAACGCGCTCAGATCGGCAAAGCTTATGCCGCAGGTCTCGGCCACCCGTTCGCGGCCCCAGACACGCGCCGCCGCCACCGCCTCGAAAAAGCCGGAGACATGCCGCGCCACGTAATCCGTGTCGATGGCCCCCTGTGCCTCGATCCGCGCGAGCAGCCCGTTGAAGAGCGCCGCATCGGTGTCGGGCCGGAGCCGCAGGTGCAGGTCGGCGAGATCGCAGGTCGCCGTCCGCCGCGGATCGATCACCACGACGCGCATCTCGGGCCGTGCAGCCTTTGCCGCCGCGATACGCTGGTAGAGCACCGGATGGCACCAGGCGAGGTTCGAGCCGACCAGCACCAGCGTGTCGGCTTCTTCGAGGTCCTCGTAGGTGCCGGGCACGGTGTCGGTGCCGAAGGCCCGCCGATGCCCCGCCACCGCCGACGACATGCAGAGCCGCGAATTGGTGTCGAGATTGCCGGTGCCGAGGAACCCCTTCACCAGCTTGTTCGCGACGTAGTAATCCTCCGTGAGGATCTGACCGGAACAGTAGATCCCCACCGCGTCGGGCCCGTGCGCCGCGATCGTCTCGCGCAGCCGCGTGGCAATCAGATCGAGCGCCGTGTCCCAGCTTGCCTCCGCGCCATGAACGCGGGGGGCAAGCAGCCGGTCCTCGAGGCCGAGCGTTTCGCCGAGCGCCGAGCCCTTGGAGCAGAGGCGGCCGAAATTCGCCGGATGATCGGGGTCTCCCTTCACCGCCGCCCCGCCTTTCCCATCCGGGGTGACGAGGACGCCACAGCCGACGCCGCAGTAGGGACAGGTGGTGCGAACCGGTGCCATGTCGCTCAGGCCCCCACGGCTGCGGCGTCGAGCAGGATGCGGCCATCCTCGACACGGACGGCATGGGCCCGCGTCCGGCCCTCGTCGGCGCCTTGCGCCGCGCCGGTCTCGAGGCTGATGACCCAGTTGTGCAGCGGGCAGGTGACGCTCCGGCCGTGCACGATGCCGTTTGAGAGCGGGCCGCCCTTGTGCGGGCAGCGGTCGTCGAGGGCATAGATCTCGCCCTCCGCGACCCGGAAGACCGCAAGGCAGCCATGCGGGGTCTTCACGACGCGCGCGCCGCGCACCGGGATGTCCTCGACCGATCCGATGTCGAGCCAGGTATCAGAGACGACGGCGTTCATTCTGCGGCCTCCTTGAAGCTGAAATCGGCCAGCGGGGTGAACTCGTGCCGGCTTCCGCCCTGTGCCCGCTCGGCCCAGGGATCCTTCTGGTAGATGGTCTGGCTGTGATCGAAGCGCGCGACGAGCGCTGCCCGTTCGGCGAGGTCATCGACGACGCGGGCCTTCACCCAGTCGAGCCCAACCTTCGCAATCCACTTGTAGGGCCGGTCGAGATACTTGGCGTTCTCCCGGTAGAGCTGGACGAACGCGACCGAGATCTCGATCGCCTCTTCCTCGCTCGCGACCGTGGTGAGCAGCTCGGTGGCCTTCAGGTCCATCCCGGCGGCGCCCCCGACCCCGATCTGGTAGCCCGAGTCGACGCAGACGATGCCGAGATCCTTGCAGGTCGCCTCGGCGCAGTTGCGGGGGCAGCCCGAGACGGCAAGCTTCACCTTGTGCGGTGTCCAGGAGCCCCAGAGCCGCTTTTCGAGCTTGATGCCGAGCCCCGTCGAATCCTGCGTGCCAAAGCGGCAGAAATCGGAGCCGACGCAGGTCTTCACGGTGCGCAGGCCCTTGGTATAGGCGTGGCCCGAAACGAGCCCGGCGGCGTTGAGATCCGCCCACATCGCCGGCAGGTCCTCCTTCTTCACGCCGAGGAGGTCGAGGCGCTGGCCGCCCGTCACCTTGAGGAGCGGCACGTCGTATTTCTCGACCGCATCCGCGATCGCGCGCAGCTCGGCGGGCGTGGTCACGCCGCCCCACATCCGCGGCACCACCGAGAAGGTGCCGTCCTTCTGGATGTTGGCATGGGCGCGCTCGTTGATGAACCGGCTCTGGTAATCGTCCTTGTAGTCGTCCGGCCAGTCGGCGAGCAGGTAGAAGTTCAACGCCGGGCGGCAGACATGGCAGCCGCAGGTGGTCTTCCAGCCGAGCTCCTGCATGACCGCCGGCATCGACTTCAGGTCCTGGGCCTTGATGAGCCGGCGCACGTCCTCATGGGTGAGATCGGTGCAGGCACAGACGGGTTTCACCGTCGGCAGGACGAAATCGTCGCCCAGCGTCACCGCCAGCACCTGCTCCACGAGCCCGGTGCAGGTCCCGCAGGACGAGGAGGCCTTGGTAACGGCCTTCACCTCGTCGAGTGTGGTGAGGCCGCCCTCGGTGATGGCCTGAACGATCTTTCCCTTGCAGACGCCGTTGCAACCGCAGATCTCTGCCTCATCCGGCAAGGCTGCAACGGCCGCCATAGGGTCCAGTGCGGCACCCCCCTGATATGACGGCCCGAAGATCAGCGTGTCGCGCATCTCCGAGATGGTCTCGCCATCGCGGATCAGCCCGAAGAACCAGCTCCCGTCGGCGGTATCGCCATACATCACCGCGCCGATCAACCGGTCGTTCTCGATGACGAGCCGCTTGTAGACGCCGCGCGCCGGATCGCGGAAGACGATATCCTCACGGCCCTCACCCTCGGCGAAATCTCCGGCCGAGAAGAGGTCGACGCCAGTGACCTTGAGCTTCGTCGAGGTCTGCTTCGGCATGAAGGCCCCACCCGCGCCATGCAGCGTGTTCGCCACCACCTTCGCCTGGTCATAAAGCGGTGCGACGAGGCCGAAGAGCTGCTTGTTGTGCTCCACGCATTCGCCCACCGCGAGAATGTCGGGGTCCGAGGTCACCATGTGATCGTCCACCACGATGCCGCGGCCGACCTCGAGCCCGGCATCGTTGGCAAGCCGCGTCTCGGGCCGGATGCCCACCGCCATCACCACGAGATCGGCCTCGATGCCGGTGTTGTCCTCGAGCATCACGCCCTCGACGCGCTCCTCGCCGAGGATCGCGGCGGTGGAGGCCCGGCACATGACCTTGATGCCGCGATCGGTCAGCGCCTTGCGCAGCAGGTAGCCCGCCGCCTCATCGAGCTGACGCTCCATCAGATGGCCCATGAGATGCAGCACGGTTACCTCCATGCCGAGCATCCGGAGCCCCGCCGCGGCCTCGAGCCCCAGCAGGCCGCCCCCGATCACCACAGCTTTCGCGCCGGGCTTTGCCGCCGCCCGCATCGTCTCCACGTCCTCGAGATCGCGGAAGGCGATGACGCCCGGCAGGTCCTTGCCCTGCACCGGGATGATGAAGGGCGCCGAGCCCGTCGCGATCAGCAGCTTGTCATAGGGCGTTTCGCCCCCCGCGCTCACCACCACCTTGCGATCGCGGTCGATCTGCGTGACCGCCTCGCCGAAGCGCGTGGTAATGCCATTGGCTTCGTACCAGGCGGTATCGTGGGTGACGATCTCCGCGAAGGTCTTCTCCCCCGAGAGCACCGGCGAGAGCATGATGCGGTTGTAGTTGCCCCGCGGCTCGGAGCCGAAGAGGGTGATGTCGTATTTCGCTGGATCGGTTTCGAGGATGTGCTCCAGCGCGCGGCCGGAGGCCATTCCGGCCCCGATGACGACGAGTTTCTCGGTCATGGCGGTCATTCTCCTGCTGCGGCCTCTGCTCCGGCGTTCCGGACGGCCGCGTTCGTGGCTGAGATCATGGCTTGGGAAATGTGGTCGTAAGCGGCGGTCCAGGCGTCACGCACCTCCGGGTTGAAGCTCTCGCCAAGCCCCTGTTCGAGGGCCCAGACCAGCGCGTCGCCGACGGGGGCGTAGTGTTCCGGCATCACGCCGTAGTGGAGATGCGAAACCGCGAGCTTCGCGGCGGCGGGTTCGAGCGCCTCGGGCCGGTCGAGCACGTCGACGATCTTGCCGAGCGTCGCCCAGAGCTTGTCGGCCTGGGTGAACATGTTCGCCCGGTCGAAGAGCGGCCTTACCTCCGGCGCGACGCTGAAGAGCCGCCCGTAGAAGAGCCCGGCCGCCTGATGCGAGACGGGAGCGATGAGATAGTAGCTCTGCTTCACGAGACCGATCTGATCGGGTGTCATCTGACTACTCCGCAGCTGAAAGTTCGGCGATGACGAGCTCGGGGTAGGCCGCGTCGATCATCGCTTGCGACAGGGCGCCGTAAGCGGCATCCCAGGCCGCCGCGGTCTCCGCGGTGAAGGCATCGCCAAGGCAGTCCTCGAGGCTTGCGAGAAGCGCCGTGCCGATGATCGCATGGTGATGCGGCGCAACCCCGTAGCTCACATGCCGCGAGGCGAGGCGCGAGATCACCGGCAGCAGCCCCTCGGCATCCCCGAGGCTCGCGACGATCCGGCCAAGCGTCTCCATCAGCACCTCTGCCTGCTCGCCCGGATCGGCCGGGAACATCGGCCGGAGCTCCGGCGCGATCCCGAAGAGCCGCTCATGGAAGCACCGGCCCGCTTCGGCCTGCATGCCGCCGAGAAGGGCAAAGCTCTCCGTGACGAGGTCCGTCTGGCGCGGCGTCATCACGCCGCGTCCTTCGTCTTGTGCGCGCCATGCTCGTACTCCTCGAGGAATTCGAGCACTTCCGCGCGGTAGTGGTAGTAGTCCGGATGCTCGAGCAGGGCCTTGCGGGTGCGGGGGCGGGGCAGGGGCACCTCGACGATCTTGCCGATGGTGGCCTCCGGCCCGTTCGTCATCATCACCACCCGGTCCGAGAGCAGGATCGCCTCGTCCACGTCATGGGTGATGCAGATCGCGGTGACGCGGGTCTGGCTCCAGACCTCCATCAGCACTTCCTGAAGCTCCCAGCGGGTGAGGCTGTCGAGCATCCCGAAGGGCTCGTCCAGCAGCAGGAGCTTCGGGCTGAGCGCGAAGGCCCGCGCGATCCCCACCCGCTGGCGCATGCCGTTCGAGAGCGAGGCGGCGGATTTGTCCATCGCATCCGCAAGCCCGACGCGTTCGAGATAGTATTCCACCACCTCCTGCCGCTCGGCCTGCGTCGCCTTCGGATAGACCCGGTCCACCCCGATCGCGACATTCTCCTTCGCGGTGAGCCAGGGCATCAGGTTCGGGCTCTGGAACACCACCGCGCGTTCCGGGTCCGCACCCTGCACATGGCGGCCGTCGAGAATGATCGCGCCCTGCGAGATCGGGTTGAGCCCCGCGGCCATGGTGAGCACCGTCGACTTGCCGCAGCCCGAATGGCCGATCACCGAGACGAACTCGCCCTTCTTCATGGTGAGGTTGAAGTCCCTGACCACCGTGAGGGGCCCTTTCGGCGTCGGATAGACCTTGTGGAGCTGCGAGAACTGCAGGTAGCGGTCCTCGGTCGTCGAGACGGCCGCGTCCGCATAGGCCGAGGGCAGCGCATGAAGCGGCACGACATTGGGCAGGCTGTGGGTCGCCGCGGATTTCGAGCGGATGCCGACATCCATGAGATAGCCGGTGATCTGCGCCCGCAGGGCCTTGAAGACCGCATTGTCGTTGAGCGAGGTCCGGTCGCGCGGCCGCTGGAGCGTGATTGCCACGTCCGGCCCCATGGTTCCGTCGGGATTGAGCACGAGAACCCGGTCCGCAAGCAGCACCGCCTCGTCGACATCGTTGGTGATCATCACCACCGTGCGGCGCTGGGCTTCCCAGATCCGCTCGATCTCGTCGGCGAGATTGGCCCGCGTGAGCGCATCGAGCGCCGAGAGCGGCTCGTCCATCAGCAGGACTTCCGGCTCCATGGCGAGCGCACGCGCCACCGAGACCCGCTGCCGCATGCCGCCCGACAGCTCGGAGGGCCGCCGGTCCCTGGCGTGGGAGAGCCCGACCATTGCCAGATACTTGTCGACCAGCGCGGCGCGATCGGCGCGGCTCCTGCCGCCATGCACCGCATTGACCGCGAGCCCGACATTGCTCGCCGCGGTGAGCCAGGGCATCAGCGCGTAGGACTGGAAGATCAGCGCACGCGACGGGTCGGGCGCGGCAATCGGCTTGCCCTTGTGGAGCGCCTGGCCCTGATCCGGCGTCTCCAGCCCGGCCAGAAGCGACATGAGCGTCGTCTTGCCGGTGCCGGAGAACCCGAGGATCGCGACGAACTCGCCATCCTCGACGCTGAGATTGATGTTCTTCAGGACAGGGGTGTCGCCGAAGCTCTTGGAGACGTTCTTCAACTCGAGGATGGCCATGTCGCTCTCCCTCAGGCGCGGCTCAGCTGCGCGCGTTGTGGCTGACGGCCGACTGGATCGCGAACATGATCCGGTCGAGGATGAAGCCGATGATTCCGATTGTGAGCACCGCGACGATGATCTTGGCGAGCGACTGCGAGGAGCCGTTCTGGAACTCGTCCCAGACGAACTTTCCGAGCCCCGGGTTCTGCGCCAGCATCTCGGCGGCGATCAGCACCATCCAGCCAACCCCGAGCGAGAGCCGGAGCCCGGTGAAGATGAGCGGCAGCGCCGAGGGCAGCACGAGCTTGGTGATCTTGGTCCAGGCCGAGAGCTTCAACACCTTGGAGACGTTGACGAGATCCTTGTCGATCGAGGCGACGCCATGGGCGGTGTTGATGAGCGTCGGCCAGAGCGAGCAGAGCGTCACCGTGATCGCCGAGACGAGGAAGCTCTTGGAAAACATGGGGTTGTCCGACACATAGAGCGCCGAGACCACCATGGTCACGATCGGAAGCCAGGCGAGCGGCGAGACCGGCTTGAAGATCTGCACGATCGGATTGAGACCCGCGTTCACCGCCGGGGAAAGTCCGGACGCGATCCCGAGCGGCACCGCGACCACCGTGGCGATCAGGAAGCCGAACATCACCGTCTTGATCGAGGTCCAGATCTGTCCGTAGTAGGTCGGCTTGCCGGTGTAGTCGCGCCACTTGACCCGGTCTTCCTTGCCCTGATCCACGAGCTGGGCGTTGCGCTCCTCCTGGCGTTCGTAGAAGGCGTCACGCTTGGCCGCCTCGCGGGCGGCGTCCTTGTCGAGCGCCACGGCCTGGTCCCAGACCTGCACCGGGCCGGGAATGGCGCCAAGCGAGGTCTGGACCTGCGGGGCCAGCCAGGCCCAGACCAGCAGGAAGAGAAGGATCGAGACGAGGGGTATGCCCACGATCCGTCCCGCCTGCCGGAGGTTGGCGGCCGGAGCGTCCCCGGCGGCAGCGCGCAGAAGCGGCGGCACGAAGCCGAGCGCCAGCACGTTGAGGGTGCCTTCCATCCGGGCGATGCGGGCAAGGCGGCGGTTGAGACGCTCTTCGCGGAGGGCGTCGGGGGCGGTGTCGGCTGCGATTGCCATGGTCCTCGGTCTCCTCAGCCTTCGACGCCGTTGCCGGTGACGGTCTGATCGCCCTTGAGGCCGATCGGGAACTGCTCGAGATAGGCGTTGGGCGTGTGGCCGTCATAGGCGACGCCATCGATCATGTCGGAAACCGGGGCGCGGTAGCCGTCGGCGTCCCAGGGGAAGTCCGCTTCGTCGGCGAGCCCCTCGTCCACGAGCATCCGCGCAGCCTCGAGGTAGATCTCGGGCTTGTAGACCGACTTCGCGACCTCGTCGTACCAGCTGTCGGGTTTGGCTTCGGCGATCTGGCCCCAGCGGCGCATCTGGGTGAGATACCAGACCGCATCCGAATAGTAGGGATAGGTGGCGTTGTAGCGGAAGAAGACGTTGAAGTCGGGCACCTCGCGGGTGTCGCCCTTCTCGTATTCGAAGGTGCCGGTCATGGAATTGGCGATGACCTCCGGGTCGGCGCCGACATATTCCGAGCGCGACAGGATCTCGACCGCTTCCGGACGATTGGCGTTGTCGTTCTCGTCGAGCCAGATGGCGGCGCGGATCAGCGCCTTGGTGATGGCAAGCGTGGTGTTGGGATTCTGCTCGACGAACTCCGCCGTGAGCCCGAAGACCTTCTCGGGATTGTTCGGCCAGATCTCGTAATCGGTGATCACCGGCACACCGATACCCTTGAACACCGCCTGCTGGTTCCAGGGCTCACCCACGCAATAGCCGTTGATCGTGCCAGCTTCGAGGGTCGCGGGCATCTGCGGCGGCGGGGTGACCGAAAGCAGCACGTCGGCGCCGATCTGGCCGGTGATGTTCTGCGGGCTGTAGAATCCCGGCTCGAGCCCGCCGGCGGCGAGCCAGTAGCGCAGCTCGTAATTGTGCGTCGAGACCGGGAAGACCATGCCCATGTTGAAGGTCTTGCCCTCGGCGCGGAAGGCCTCGACCACCGGCTTGAGCGCTTCGGCCGAGATCGGATGCACCGGCTTGCCATCCTCGCCCACCGGGATGTTCGGCTTCATCATCTCCCAGACCTCGTTCGACACGGTGATGCCGTTGCCGTTGAGGTCCATCGAGAAGGGGGTGACGATGTGGGCTTCCGTGCCGAAGCCGATGGTGGCGGCCAGCGGCTGGCCGGCGAGCATGTGCGCGCCGTCGAGCGTGCCGTCGATCACGCCGTCGAGCAGAACCTTCCAGTTCGCCTGCGCCTCGAGCGTGACGAAGAGGCCCTCGTCCTCGAAATAGCCGTTCTCGTAGGCCACCGCGAGCGGGGCCATGTCGGTCAGCTTGATGAAGCCGAAGGTCAGCTCGTCCTTTTCGACATCGAGCATTTCCGCATGGGCGGTGCCGAGCGAGGCGAGAAGGCCGAGGGCGGTGGTGGTCGCAAGGATGGAACGCATTCGTCTCTTTCCTTCAGGGAGTCAGGGGAGGGCAGAGGCCCGGAAACGGAAAAAGCCGCCCAATCCGAATCGCGATCTTGCGACTGGATTGAGCGGCTTTGCTCGGACTGCCCCAGCATCGGGGCGGAATTCTGACCGGTTCAGCGTCGAACCGTTGCGGACCTTATCTCACCGCTGCACTGCAATATCAAGTAATTTTTTACACCTTTTACGCCGGCCTCATTGCGCGGGTCCGGCAACGGGGGCCAGGTCCTCGGGATCGAACACGCGCCCGTCGCAGAAGCTGTCGGGCCCGAGGATGAGCCGGCCGAGGGTCGAGGCGACCTCGGTGCGGTGCTGCAGCGCCCCCTCGAGCTTTTCCGAGGCGCCCGGCAGATCCGCGCCGATCGGTCCCACGGCCGCGCGGTAGATGTCGCTCCGGAAGCAGCTTCGCGCCACGTCGCGGAGCGGCCCGGCCGGCAGGCCGGTCTCGCGCGCCAGGGCTTCGGCGATCCAGAGCGCCTGACTCCGCCAGGGAAACGTCGCGGCAGCGTCGAAGAACTCCACGCTCCGCCGCACCCGCTCGACCCGTCCATGGCCGTTGACCACGATCCGCCCCGAAAGCACCCGCTCGAGGATTTCCGCCGGCACGCCGAGATAGCGGTCGAGTGCCAGGAGCTCGGTGGCGACGCCGATATTGCCCCGCTCCGAGATCCACTTCGCCGCCCGCCACACCGCGCGGACCAGCGCCTCGGCGACACGCGGATTGGCCTCCGCCCAGTCCCGCCGCACCGCCAGCACCTTCTCGGGCGCGAATTGCCAGATCGCCTTGGTCGGCAGCAGCAGATCGGCCGCCCCGCGCTCCACCGCGACGGACCCCCAGGGCTCGCCGACGCAGAAGATGTCGATGTCGCCACTCGCCACCGCGTCGGCCATCTGCGGCGGGGGGACGACCACGAGCTGATGAGCCAGCGGCTGGCCGGGTCGGTTCAGCCAGTAACCGAGCAGCAGCGCATGCATCGAATAGGGGAAGGGCACCCCGATCCGCAGCCTGCCGCGCGCGGTGCGGGCAAGCGCCTCGCCCACCGCGGCGGCATCCGTGAAGCCGAGATCGGCCGCGCCCATGCGGTCGGCCATCTCGGGCCGAACCCCGATCATCGAGCCGTTGACCGAGAGCACCGAGAGCGCGTCGAGTTCCGCCTTGAGCCCGCCGATACCGGCCGAGAGCGCCACCACCATCGGCGCCACCATATGCGCCGCCTGATACTGCCCCCAGACCAGCCGGTCGCGCTGGGTCGCCCAGGAAGCCTCGCGGTGAAGCGTGAGTTCGAGCCCTTCCTCGGCGGCAAAGCCGATCTCGCGGGCCACCACCAGAGGGGCCGCGTCGACCAGCGGCACGAAGCCCACATCTACCGGCACATGGCTCATTTCAGCAGTTCCAGCGCGGTGATGAGGGCCGCCGCGATCTCGGCAAGCTTCTTGCCCTGATCCATCGCCGTGCGGCGCAAGAGCGCATAGGCCTCCTCCTCTCCGATCCCCTTCGCCTTCATCAGCAGGCCCTTCGCGCGGTCGACGGTCTTGCGCTCCTCGAGTGCGGCCTTGGTCGCGTCGAGCTCGGAGCGCAGGCGGGCCACCATGTGAAATCGCGCGATCGCCGCCGTCAAGACCGGCCGGATCCGCTCGCGCGCCAGCCCGGCCACCACATAGGCGCTCACGCCCGCCTCGATCGCCGCCCGCATCACCTGCTCGTCGGAGCGGTCGACGAACATCGCGACCGGGCGTTCCTGCGGGCTTGAGGCAAGCGTCAGCGCCTCCAGCACATCGCGGTTCGGGTTCTCCAGATCGATGAGGACCACATCCGGGTCGATCGCGGCGAGCTTGCGGGCAAGCCCGGTGTCATCGCCGATCACGGTGACATCGTGATCGCCGGTGTCCTGCAATCCGTCGATGATCATCATGGCCCGGTCGCGGTCCTTCTCGACGACGACGATCCTCAGCCTGTCTGCCACGCGCGATACCCCTCCCGGGTGTGCCCTGCGGACCCGCACCAGCGGGCCGGGCCTTGCTCCAATCGGCCATCGGCCGCGCCCGAGATCAACCGGAAAGCGCGGCCGGGTGCCGGAAATCTCGCCGCCGCGCGTCAATCTGCCGAGGATTGCACCAGTGCATTTCCCTAAAATTGCACATGTGCATCCGGCGGGGCACGGTGCGGGAAGATTGCCGCAGGACCGTCAATCTGATACGCTTTCGACCACGCGCGAGGCGAACAATGCCAAAGAAGCAGATCGCCCGAGCGTGACAGGCAGAGACATACCGGAGCAGAGATCCTTGCGCGGCCTATCCGTACTCCTTGCGGCAGTGATGCTCGCCGCCTGCGGACCCTCGCGTCCGCCATCCCCCCCGCCCGCCACCATGGCCACGAGCCCGGTCATCGCGGCCCTGAGCGCCAGCCGCGCCGTCGCCGTCGCCCCGCGATTCGACGACAGCGATCCCTGGGAATGGTCGGCCGTCGCCCCCTGGCACTACCCGGTTCACGGCGTGGACGTCTCGAAATACCAGGGCGACATCGACTGGACCCGGGTGCGGGCCTCCGGCGCCTCCTTCGCCTTCATCAAGGCAACAGAAGGTGGCGATCACACGGACGACCGGTTCTTCGACAACTGGCGCGGCGCCGCGGCCGCCGGCCTCCCCCGCGGCGCCTATCACTACTACTACTTCTGCCGCCCCGCAGCCGAGCAGGCGCGCTGGTTCATGGACCATGTGCCGCGCGATGCCTCCGCCCTGCCGCCGGTGCTCGATGTGGAATGGAACCACCTCTCGCGCACCTGCCCGCTGCGTCCCGCAGCCGAGCGCGTGCGGGCGGAGATGACAACCTATCTCGGCCTCGTCACCCGGCATTACGGCAAGCGCCCGCTGATCTACACCACGGTGGATTTCTATCGCGACAACGAGCTCTGGCGGGTGAAGGGCTACCAGTTCTGGCTCCGCTCGGTCGCCGATCACCCCTCCAACACCTATCCGGAACAGCACTGGACGTTCTGGCAGTATACCGGCACCGGTATGGTGCCGGGGATTGCCGGGGATACCGACATCAACGTCTTCTCCGGCACCCGGGACGAATGGCTGCTCTGGGCGGGCGTGGCGCTGCCGCCGACCTGAGGCGCGGTCAGCTCTCGACGCCGAAGGTCACCGAGAACGGATGGCCGTAGCGGGCGATGCTGCCGATGGGCCCCCAGGGCCCGTTGGGATCGCCCGCCTTCGTCTTGAACCAGCTTCCGCCCGAGCAGGTATTCGGCAGGACGCCGGTCGGGCAGTCGAAGGCGAAGGTGTAGGAGGCGCCGCCCGGATACTGGTAGGTCACCGAGCCGTCCGATCCATGCCCACCCGGATAGTCGGTGAGCCAGATGCGCGCCACCGAGTTCGGCGCGATCTGCTGCGGCAGCGGTCCGGTGAGATAGCCGTGCCCGATCGTCGATCCGGTGAGGGTCAGCGGAAAGCCCTGGTTGTTCTCGATGGTGATGTAGCAGGAAAAGTCCATGGCCGGGGGCGGCACGGGCGAAACGCTCGCCGCCGGGCAGGGCACGATCTCGATCGGCCCGGAAGAGGACTTGCGCGCCTGCAGCAGCGTTGTCTGCTTCGTGTCGCGGTCGATCACCGCAAACGAGATCTGCTGGGTGCCCATGTCCGGAACCGACGGGCATTCGAAGCCCGAATTGACATAGTTGATGACGCCCCCGGTCATGCCCGCGATCGGCACATGCGTGTGGCCCATGACCACGAGGTCGTATCCATTCTGGATCGAGGCCTGTTGTGCGAACCAGCCGAGATACCAGGCCAGTGCATCGGCAAGCGCAGCCTTGTAGGCCGCGATCTGCCCTGCCTCGGGGCTGTTCATCAGCGCGGCCTGCCGTGCGGCCCAGTTGGACCAGAGGTTCTGGTAGACCGTTTTCACCTCGTCGAGCGTCGTCGTGCCGCCATCGAGCATCACGATGGGATTGGTGTCGTTCCACCCCATCTGCCCGGCGACCCAGTTGAGGAGCAGCGCGGGGATGTTCGCGTTGTTGCCGCCCGATTTCCAGGGCTCCGAAAGGGTCGCGAGCAGGAAGGGCAGCATGGTGATACCCATCGGTGCCCCCTGTCCGGGCAGATCCGCGACCGTCTGCCCAGGCTGGAGCGTCCTGGCCCAATGGCTCGCGATCATCCGCGTGACGAAATGGCCGACCGGCATCGGTTCCCAGCTGGTATTCTCGTCGGGCGCATTGAAGAGCGTGTAGTAATGCCCGTGCCCGAGCGCGATGCCCGAGGGTGCGCCGCTCGGCAGCATCGGCTGATAGAACCCGAGCTCATCGAGCCCGTTGCCCACATCGAGGAACTTCGGCGAGTGCCCCTGCGGGCTCACGATCTCGCCAATGTCTGCCGCGGTCACGTTCATGTCGTGATTGCCGGTAAGGTAGTAGACCTCGCCGCCGAGCGCATCGATCGTCGCGCCGAGCGCGCCTGCGCTCCCGAAGATGTTGGGATTTGCTCCGGTGATGTCGGTGAAGCCGGGCAGGGGGTTCTCGCAAGGGTAGGTCCAGAAATCCACCAGATCGCCGAGCAGGACGAGCTGGTCGATCGAGGCCGCATTGTCCTTCACCCATTGCAGGATCGCGATGAGGTAGGGCTCATGCACGCTTGCCTGATACCAGCATGTCGGCTGGTTGGTCCCGATATGCACGTCGCTCAGCACGACGATGTTGCTCTTTGTGTCGAAGTTCACTGTGATATCCCCCCCGTGTTGGGAGACGGGGCCCGGCAGGTCCCGTCCCTTGCGGTCTCATTGCGGGCTGACTCGGTAAGGGCGCGGTTGCAAAGCTCCGCGTCGGGAACAGGTCAAATCTCTCACGCTCCGCAGTTCGCCCCCTGTATTTCCAGAGGGTCTCTATGCCGTTTCGCGGTTTCCGTGATGGAGGCGGCCCGGTAGATCTGCGCGGTATCTTCCAGATCGGTGCAGAGTTCCGAGTCTCATCTCGCTATCCTTTGGGAATAGTATGTTCAGAAACCCTATTCCTCAAACGATTATTTGAGATATTTTTTGACGTGAATGGGTCCGGTGTCGCGCTGCGGCCGAAAGCCATCCGGGCCGGGCAGGGTGGTCCCGCTGGCAAAAGCCCGCCGCGTCATGGGCTTGTTCGGGCCTCCTCAGGGCATCCGGCCTGACAGTCCCGCGGCGGGTCAAGGTCTTCGTGCGGGCGCTCGGCAGGGGCGAACCTGGCCGCGGCGTTGCCATACGATTGCCATATGGATTCCATATCGATTCCATATGGAATCCAGACGCGCCGAATCCGGCCTATCCGTGGTCCGGCGCATAGCGCGCGGTGATCGCCCGGCTGCCCCGGTCCACCGCCGTATGGAGCAGCACCGTCATCGCCGCGAGCACGAAAAGGGCGGCAAACATCACGTCCGTCTGCGCCCGCCCGTTGGAGAGCAGCATGAGATATCCAAGCCCCTTCGAGGCCCCGACCCACTCCCCGATCACAGCCCCGATCGGCGCATAGACAGCCGCCAGCCGAAGCCCCGAAGCGAGCGCCGGAAGGGCATTCGGAATCCGCACCCGGAGCATCACCGCCCAGGGCCGCGCCTCCATTACCCGGGCGAGGTCGAGATAGCCCTGAGGGGTGCGGGTGAGGCCGTCATAAAATGCTGATGTTACAGGAAAAAATATGATGAGCAGCGCCATCGCCAGCTTCGACCAGATGCCGTAGCCGAGCCAGAGCGTCAGGATCGGCGCCAGCGCGAAGACCGGCACGGCCTGGAAGAAGACCAGCATCGGCCGGATGAGCGTGCGCGCCAGCGGAAAGAGCGCGAGCTGGATCGCCGTCAGCGCTCCGAGCACGGCGCCGAGCACAAGCCCCGCCAGCACCTCCACGAGCGTCACCACGGCATTCTCCGCGATCGTCTCCCGCGAGGTCCAGAGCGCCCGTGCCACCCGGTCCGGCGCCGGCAGGATGAACGGAGGCAGCCCCGCGAGAATCACCACGAGCCACCAGGCGCCAATCCCCACCAGCGCCGATACCACTCCGTTCCGCACCCCGCTCATTCAGCCCCCCGCCCCAGCTCCGCAAAGAGCGCCATCTGGATTTCAAGCGTCGCCGGATCGCTCACCGGCCGCAGCGGCGGCATTTCAGGCCGTGGCATTTCACGCAGTCCTGCTTCGTCGATGACGAGGATCCGGTGTCCGAGGCGGGCGGCCTCGGCCGGGTCATGAGTGACGAGAAGCACCGTGCGCCCGGCGAGCAGGCTGGCAGCAAGTGATTGCATTGCCGCACGATTCCGCGCATCGAGCGCGGAGAAGGGCTCGTCGAGCAGGATGACGGGCCGATCCTCCATCAGGGTTCGCGCCAGCGCAGCGCGTTGCCGCTGCCCGCCCGAGAGGGCGGCGGGCCGTTTCCCAGCATGATCCGTCAGGCCGACACGCCCGATCAGCTCGCGGGCCCGCGCCCGGTCGGGCGCTGTCCCCCGCAGCGCGGCGCCGAGCAGCACGTTTTCCGTCACGCTGCGCCAGGGGAAGAGCAGGTCGCTCTGCGCCATGTAGGCGATCCGTCCCGCAAGCGGCGCGCCGTCTCCGGTCGTCACGTGACCCGTGAAATCGATGCCCGTCTCGAGCCCTGCGATGATCCGGAGCAGGCTCGATTTTCCGACACCCGAAGGCCCGAGCAGGCAGGTCCACTCGCCGGCCCCAAGGCGCAGCGAGACCGGCGGAAAGAGCGGCTGTTGGCCCAGCCGGGCGGAGCCTTCCACGGTGACGGCGGGCGCAGGCGTCATTCCGGCCGGAGCCCCATGTCCCAGAATCCGACCTCGAGACGCGAAGCCATGGTGAACCGATCGCAGAGCGCCTGCCAGCGCGGCAGCCCTGTCCAGCCAGTGCCGAAGCGGCGCGCCAGTGCACCGTCGATCAGGCGGCCGGCCTCGACGCAGGCGGTCTGGTAGTCGGGTCCGCCATAGGTTTCGATCCAGTCGCGATAGGGCGTGTCCTGTGCGGCTTCCGTGAGGAGCCGCGCACCGATCTCGCCATAGCCGAGCACGCAAGGCGCAAGTGTCGCCAGCAGATCGAGAAAGTCGCCGGAATAGCCTGCCTCGAGCACGAAGCGCGTATAGGCGAGGTTCTCCGCCCGTTCCACTGTGGCTTCGAGCTCCGCCTCGGAGATGCCGGCCGCGGCGCATGTCCGCACGTGAAGCTGCATCTCCTCAAGGAGCAGCACTCGGACGGTCTCGGCCGCCGCACGCATTTCGTCGAGCGTATCCGCCTTCACGACGGCAAGTGCCCAGGCCCGAGAGAAATGGATCAGGAAGACGTAATCCTGCCGGAGATAATGCAGGAAGCTCTCCCGCGGCAGGCTCCCGTCGGAGAGACCCGCGACGAAGGCATGGCGGGTATAGTCGTCCCAGACCGGCCCGGCACGCTCGCGCCAGAGCCGGAAGGCGGTGCCATACTCTAGGTGCGTGCTCATTCCGCGGTCACGTCCACAGCGATATCGGAGACAGGGTTGACCGAGGGAATGAGGCCGTAGTCCTCGAGATAGGTTTCGAAAGCCGCGTAGCGGCCCGCATCCATTGCCGCCGGGCGGGTAGCGAAGCGGGGGTAGGTGTCGGACCAGGCCTTCTTGTTGAGTTCGTTCCGAAGCTCGGCAGAGGTCGCGGAAAAGGTCTCCCAGGCGTCCTCGGGATGGTTGAGGATATACTGGGTTGCACGCTCCGTCGCGCCGAGGAAACGGGCGATCATGGCTTTGTCCATCGTCTCGGGATTGGCGACGTAGATCAGCTCGTCATAGGCAGGCAGTCCCTCCTCCTCGACATAGAAGCAGCGGCCGGGACGCCCCTCGATCTCCATCTGGTTCAGCTCGAAATTGCGGTAGGCACCGATCACCGCATCGACCTGGCCGGACATGAGCGCCGAGGAGAGCGCCCAGTTCACGTTGATGAGCTCCACGTCGTCGAGGCTGAGCCCGTTGGCCTTGAGGAGGGCGGAGAGCATGGCCTCTTCGACGCCCGCGACCGAGAAGCCGATCTTGCGGCCCTTGAGATCGGCTATGGTCTTCACCGGGCCGTCGGCCTGCACGAGAAGGCAGTTGAGCGGGGTCGCGACGAGGGTCCCGACGCGCTTGAGCGGCAGGCCTTCGTGTATCTGGAGATGGAGCTGCGGCTGGTAGGAGACCGCGAGATCCGCGCGCCCCGCCGCGGCCATCTTCGGCGGGTCGGAGGGATCGGCGGGCGCGATCACCTCGACCTCGAGCCCTGCATCGGCAAAGAATCCCTTTTCCTCTGCGATGATGATTGGCCCGTGGTCGGGATTGACGAACCAGTCGAGCATGAGCGTCATCTTGTCCTGCGCGGCGGCAGGCAGGGCAAGGCAGCTCGCAAGGAGCGCGGGTATCAGGCGGTTCATGGCATTTCCTCGGGAATTTCGGTGCGTGTTGCCGCGATCCAGGCGCGCACGCGCTCTTCCGGATCAGAGTTGAGGGTGATGTCGGTGACGACCGAGAGGATGTCGGCGCCCGCAGCGATGACGCCGGGCGCGCGCTCGACCGTCAGCCCGCCGATGGCGCAGAGCGGCACGTCGCCGATGCTTTCCTTCCACTCGCTGACGCGCTCGAGCCCCTGTTCGTGCCAGCGCATCTTCTTCAGGATGGTCGGATAGACCGGGCCGAGCGCAATGTAGTCGGGTTCCAGCGCGAGCGCACGGTCGAGCTCGAGGTGGTCATGGGTGCTGACGCCGAGCCGCAGGCCCGCATCACGAATGGCGCCGACATCGGCCTCGTCGAGATCCTCCTGGCCGAGATGGACGAAGCTCGCCTCTTCCTCAATGGCGAGACGCCAGTGGTCATTCACCACAAGGGTCGCGCCGTATTCCTCGCAGAGATCGAGCGCTTCGCGGATTTCGGCGCGGATTTCCTCCTCGTCGCGGTCCTTGATGCGAAGTTGGGCGAAGGTGACACCGAGGGGGAGCATGCGTGCAAGCCAGTCCGCGCTGTCGAAGATCGGATAGAAGCGGTCGATCATGGGCAAAATTCCATTGCGCAGAAGTGTAGTGCCGGGTGGTGGAGGTGCGTCCGGCCGTGAGAGCAGGGATCGGTCATGCGAGCCAGGCCTTGCCGATGACCGGGGTCGAGGGCGTGGCCATGTCCCGCGGTTCCATCGGATCGGCTGCGTGGGCCAGTGTGCCGGCCTCGATCGCGAGCGCGAAGGCGCGTGCCATGGCCACCGGATCGCCAGCCTTCGCAACCGCCGTGTTGAGGAGGGCCGCATCATAGCCCATTTCCATCGCCGCCGCTGCCTGGGAGGGCAGGCCGAGCCCCGCGTCGATCACGAGCGGGATGTCGGGGAAATGCGCGCGCAGGGTGCGAAGGCCGTAGATGTTGTTGAGCCCCAGCCCGGAGCCGATCGGCGCCCCCCAGGGCATCAGCACGCGGCAGCCCGCCTCGACGAGCCGTTCGGCCAGCACAAGATCCTCGGTGGTATAGGGGAAGACGTGAAAGCCGTCCTCGGTGAGGATCCGCGCGGCCTCGACCAGCGCAAAGGGATCCGGCTGGAGCGTGTCGGTATGGCCTATCACCTCGAGCTTGATCCAGGGGGTCTCGAAAACCTCACGCGCCATATGGGCGGTGGTGACGGCCTCCTTGACCGTGTGGCAGCCGGCGGTGTTGGGCAGCACACGCACGCCGAGGTCGCGGATGAGTGCCCAGAAATCCTGGCCTGCGCCCTGCTCGCGGCGGAGCGAGACGGTGGCAACCGCAGCCTTGGAAGCGCGGAAGGCATCCGCAAGGATCGCCGGCGAGGGATATTGCGCCGTTCCCAGCATGAGCGGGTTGGCGAGGGTGACACCGTAAAAATCGCGCATGCGCTCAGCCTCCCTGCATCGGGGCCAGGATCTCGACCCTGTCGCCCTCGGTGAGTGTTCTCTGGCTGCGGGCGAGGGCAGGGACGAACTCGCCGTTCACTGCCGTCGCAATCTTTGTTGCCGCGAAGCCGGCTTCCTCGACGAGGGCGGCGAGGGTCGGGCCGGCGGTTTCGCGGTCTTCTCCGTTAAGACAGATCTTCATCGCAGAACTCCGGTTTGCGGCCGTCGAGTGCCAGATCGGCCACCTGCCGCGCGAGCGCGGGTGCGAGCAGGAAACCGTGGCGGTAGAGGCCGTTGGCGTGGATGATCCCGCCCCGGCGGCGGATGCGGGGCAGGTTGTCGGGGAAGGCGGGGCGCGCATCGACGCCGATCTCGAGGATTTCGGCTTCGGCGAAGGCGGGGTGCAGCGCCCAGGCCGCCGAGAGCAGTTCGAGCATCGAACGCGCGGTGATCCGCCCGCGCTCTCCCGTCTCGATCATGGTGGCGCCGAGCATGAAGACACCATCGCCGC
Organism: Amaricoccus sp. B4; assembly: GCF_043226085.1. Classification (NCBI taxonomy): domain Bacteria; kingdom Pseudomonadati; phylum Pseudomonadota; class Alphaproteobacteria; order Rhodobacterales; family Paracoccaceae; genus Amaricoccus; species Amaricoccus sp. B4. The sequence continues at coordinate 964,991 of NZ_CP171225.1, read as the reverse complement.
GCGGCACCACATAGAGCGGAATGCGCGGATGCAGGAGCCGGACCGGCCGCGACAGTGTGACGTCAGCGCAGCGTAGCACGAGCATCTCGCCCTTCACGCCGCGCAGATCTGAGAGTGCCTCGCGCGCAGCCAGCCCGCGGCAATCGATCATGCCGGGCTTGAGCACGCGTTGCTCGTTCGCGATCTCGATCCCCTGGCTGCGCAGCCCGTCGCGGAGAGCCGCGAGGGCCATGCGCGGGGCGAGGTGGCCTTCGGCGGGAAAAAAGAGCGCGGTGCGGAAGCGCCCGGCAAGATCGGGTTCGAGTGCCGCGATGCCGTCGGCGGTGCACCATTCGAAGTCGCTGGTGCGACGGGCGAAGCGGTCGAGCTCGCGCCGGTCGCGTTCGGGGGCCACAACGAGCGTGCCGTTCATCGTGACGCCGCCTGCGTGGCGCGCCCACCAGCCTGCAGCCTCCTGACCGAGGCGCACGACCGGCTCCTCGGCGCTCTCACCCTCGCACCAGGGTGCAAGCATTCCCCCCGCCCACCAGGAGCAGGCATGGCCGCCGGGGCCGCCGCCGGCATCCGCAATCGCGACCCCGGCACCGCGGGCGGCAAGCTCGGTTGCGACTGCGAGGCCCGCAACACCGGCGCCGATGATCGTGAAATCAGGCATGCTCTCGCCGAACCTCCGCGGGCCAGAGCGCATGGAAATGATGCACTGGGCCGTGACCCCCGCCGATGCCAAGCCGATCAGCTGCGGCAATTGCGCCCTGAAGATAGGCATGGGCCTCGCGAACCGCGGCTTCCAGCTCGAGCCCGCGGGCCAGCCCCGCCGCGATTGCTGCAGAAAGGGTGCAACCGGTGCCGTGCGTGTTGGCCGTGGCGATCCTGGGGGCGGAAAGGCTGACGGGATCGCTCCCGACCCGGATCAGAATGTCGGTGCAGACCGGGCCGCCGCCATGCCCGCCCTTCATCAGCACCGCCCTTGGCCCGAGGGCGCAGAGCGCTGTGCCCTGGGCCATCATTTCCGTATCGCTTGCGGCTTCGGGCTCGGTCAGCAACCGCGCGGCCTCGGGCAAGTTCGGCGTGATGAGATCGGCGCAGGGCAGGAGCTCGGAAACGAGCGCGGCGATGGCGTCTTCGGCCAGAAGCGCATCCCCTGATTTCGCCACCATGACCGGGTCAAGCACCACCGGCACATCGCGCCCGGCAAGTGCTTCTGCTACAGCCCGGATCACGTCGGGGGTTGCGAGCATGCCGATCTTCACCGCGCCGATGTCGATGTCGTCGAAAACCGTATCGATCTGGGCGCGGACCATGGCCGGGCTGATGGCCTCGACCCCTGAAACACCGCGGGTGTTCTGCGCCGTGATGGCGGTGAGAGCACTGGTGCCGAAGACCCCGAGGGCGGAGAAGGTCTTGAGATCCGCCTGGATCCCCGCGCCGCCTCCGCTGTCGGAGCCCGCAATCGTGAGTGCAACCGGATGCATGGCGCCTCGTCCTTCCTTGGCCGTTCGGATCCGGCTTGCACGGCCTGGGATGATACGGACGGGGAGGAGGCTCACCTGCATCCGTTCCCTACGCCGGCGCAACCCGGATCAGGTTCGATGGGTTGGCGACGTCGCCTCTCAGCCCCGGATGGGCACCCCAACGGATCATGAGACTCGTTAACATCCACCATCTCCCCTTGCAAGGGGCCGCCAATCGCTGCGCGCGGGCTTCCATCTGTCTGCTGGGGGCGCCTATTGTGCGGCCGCGCCGCCAAGGGAGAATGCGATGCCCGCCAGACTGCTGACCGCCGCCATCCTGAGCTCGGCTCTTGCGTCGGCTGTTCCACTCCATGCCCAGACGGCGGATCCGCGGGCAACCCTCGAGGCCATCGCCGGTGGTAGGGCGGAAGAGGCGGCGCAATTCGCGCCGGGCTTTCTCCAACAGATCGCGTCGGAGGACGTGGCTGAAATCACGGCGGGCCAGCGCGCGAAATGGGGCACGCTCGAAGAGGTCATTTCACGGAAGGATCGGTTCATCCTCCGTTACCAGCGCGCGGATGTTCCGACCGATATCGTGCTCGATGATGACGGCCGTGTCGCGGGTCTCTGGTTCCATCCACCGCAGCCGCGCGGCAATCTGCAAAGTCTCGCGGCTGCGATCACCAGCTTGCCAGGGCAAGTGTCGCTTCTTGTCGTCACTGATGGCGAGGTGATGTTCGAACACGAAGCCGATAAACCGCTTCCTGTCGCCTCGGCCGCGAAGCTCGCAGTCCTTGCTGCCCTCCAGGATGCGATCGCGTCAGGCCAGATCGGCTGGCCGGACGTTGTTACACTCCGCCCGGAATGGCGCTCACTGCCGTCAGGTCGGCTGCAGGACTGGCCCGAAGGTTCCGCGGTCACGGTCGAGACGCTGGCGAACCTGATGATCTCGGAGAGTGACAATACGGCGACCGATGCGCTGATTGCGCTTGTAGGACGCGATGCGGTCGAGGCGAAGGCGCCGCGCAACCGCCCATTCCTGACAACACGCGAGCTGTTCATCCTCAAGAGCCGGGGCAATCGAATCCTGAGAGCCGAATGGCGCGCCGGGGATGAAGCGGCGCGGCGGGGGATTGTCGAGCGCCTTGCCGATGATCCGTTGCCGGAGGTCGAGGCGATCGGAACCGCGCCGACACCGGAGGTCGAGTGGTATTTCACAGCGCGTGAACTCTGCGCCGTGCTCGGAGCCACCGATGGCTCGCCGAGCCTCGGTATCAACCCGGGCGTGGCGGAACGCGCGGACTGGAACACTGTCGCCTTCAAGGGCGGCTCCGAACCGGGCGTGGTCAATCTCTCGACTCTCGCGACGGATCATGACGGGCGCCAGCATTGTGTTGTCGCGACCTGGGTCGCGGGAGAAGTGGTGGACGAGGATCTGCTCTTCACGCCCTATCGTGGTCTGCTCGGTCTGCTTGCCCGAGGGCCAAATTGACCCGAACATCCGGCACTAAAGTGGTACGGAAATATCGCTTTGGCAGTAACGGATTAATGTGAAAAAAACATTTCCCGGTCATATTTCGCCGCAGGTGGACAAGGGCCGATCCGTGATGGAACAGCGACAGGATCCAGAAACGCCCGATGGCGGCGTGGTACAGCAGGGCGCTGACCCGGTGGAAGCCTATTCCCCCAAAGGGATTTCGGGCCTTTCGAAGGTCCATACCTTTTCCAGGCAGATCTGGGTCACCGTTATCGCGACCATCTTGCTCGCCATCGTACCCGTTCTGTTTATCGGGGCCTGGGCGATGTCAGAAGTCGACGCGCTAGCAGAGGTGCGCGAACAGACGCTGCTCGCACGCGCGCTCGAGGATGAGAAGGCCCAGATCGCGCAGGAGCAACAGAGCGTTACGGTCTGGGATGATGCGTATCTCGCGACGCGACGTGACGACCAGATCTGGATGGAAGAAAACCTCGGTGTCTGGCTGCATGACTTCTATGGTCATGATCAGGCCTTTGTCCTCGATGCAGTCGACGAGCCAGTTCATGCCATGATCGATGGCAAGACCGTGCCACCCCGTACATTCAACGCGGAGAAGGGGGAAATCCTGCCACTGGTCCGCGATCTGAGAAACGAGGTGGCCGAGGCGGATGATCCGGGGGAGGCCGGTGTTGTCAATTTCCTGCGGGTTGCAGGCCACCCGGCCATTGTCAGCATTCGGGCGATTGTGCCCGATACCGACCGACTGTCCTACGAGCCCGAAGATGTCTATGTACATGTCGTCTTGCGCTATCTCGACAGCGATCTTCTTCCGCGCATCGGGAAGCGCAACCTGATCCACAAGCTCGGCTTTGTGACAAAGGGCCAACCGCTGCCGAAGGGCGCGTGGCTGCCGGTGACAAGCGAGCAGCAGGGCGTGCTGGGCCATGTGGTCTGGGAGCGGGAGCGGCCAGGTCTTGCGGTCATGCGCAGGGTGGCTCCTGGCACCATGGCTGCCGCGCTCGTGCTTCTCGGCCTGATCGCCTGGCTTATCGGAAATCTGCGGGGAGCGATCCGTGAGGTGCACGAGAGCCGGATCGAGATCCAGCATCTCGCTTTCCACGACACGCTGACTGGCCTGCCGAACCGCAACCTCTTCAATGACCGGCTCGGTCAGGCGATTGCGGAGGTTAGGCGGGGCCGCAACCGGGTCGCGCTGCTCTATATCGACCTCGACCGCTTCAAGAACGTGAATGACACACTCGGCCATCCCGCCGGAGACGAGCTCATCCGGCAGGTTGCGGAGCGCCTGGCGGCTGTCGTGCGCGAGACGGACACGGTGGCGCGTCTTGGCGGTGACGAGTTCGTGGTGATCCAGACCGGGGTCAAGTCGCGACGGGATCCTGAAATCCTCGCCGAGCGCATCATGGAAACGATCCAGAAGCCATTCCTGCTACATGCCGACCAGGCCTTCGTGGGATCGAGCATCGGCATCGCGCTTGCGCCAGACAGTACGCGGGACGGCCGCGAACTCTTGCGCATGGCTGATATCGCACTCTACCAGGCCAAGAGCGGCGGCAAGGGGCGGCTCTGTGTCTTCGAGGATTCCTTCGATGACATCGTGCGCCGCAAGCGGAGCGTGGAGCGGGATTTGCGGACAGCCCTTCATGGCGGGCAGGGTCTCGCCCTTCTCTACCAGCCGCTTTTTGCGACCGATGGCGTAACGCTGCGGGGCGCGGAAGCGCTTTTCCGCTGGAATCATCCTTTGCATGGCGAGCTTCCGCCGCAGGTACTCATTGGTATCGCCGAGGAGCGCGGACTGGGGGGGGAGCTCGGGGCGTGGATCCTGCGCGACGCTTGCCGCACGGCACTTGCGACCGCACTGCCACTGGTCTCGGTCAATGTCTCGCCGCAGCAATGTGCGGATCCGGACTTTGCCGACGCTGTTCTGGGTATTCTTGCCGAGGTCGGCCTTCCGGCCCGGCGCCTGCAGCTCGAAATCGCCGAGAACACGCTCATCGAAGCCGACGACATGGTGGCGGCGGCCATCAGCCGGCTTCGGGGCGAGGGGGTCTCCATCGCGCTGGACGAATTCGGCGCCGGGTATTCACTGCTTCGCTACCTGCATCGGTTCCGGGTCGATCGGATCAAGATCGACCGCACCTTCATCCAGAACATGGGAGCGGGCCGGGATAACGATGCGATGATGCGCGTGATGTTCGATCTTGCCGATGCGCTCGGGATTGAGGTTGTCGCGGAAGGTGTCGAGACGGACGGACAGTGGCAGATGCTTGCCCAGCTCGGCTCTCCGGATCTGCAGGGATTTTTCTTCTCGCGGCCTGTCGATGCCGCCGAACTCGCCCGGATCGTGCAGAGGGCACCCGGCGGCGCTATCCGCAGGGCCTGAACCAAGGCACCCCAGCCTGCCTCCAGACGGGGCAGACAGCGCGGATTCGCGCGCCGCAGCACGATTTCCAGGCGCCCCAACCTTGACTCCCGGCACGGAAGCCTTGCGCAATGGCGTTGGAACGGGAACGTCCGGGGAGGCCGGTGATGCGCGCCATGGTTCTCGAGCGGCCAGGAACGCTGCTGCAGTTGCGGGATCTGCCCATGCCGGCTCTCGCGGACGACGAGATTCTCATCCGAGTCGAGGCTTGTGGGGTGTGCCGGACAGATCTGCATATCCTCGATGGTGATCTCAGGGGGCCCGTGCTGCCGCTCGTGCCAGGACACGAGATCGTCGGCCGGGTCGAGGCGCTCGGCGCGGCGGTCGAGGGACCCGCGCCCGGTGCGCGCGTTGGGGTGCCCTGGCTCGGCGGCACCTGCGGGCGGTGCCACTACTGCACGCACGGGGCGGAAAACCTCTGCGACGGACCGGAGTTTACCGGCTACACGCGCAATGGCGGTTTTGCCGAGTATTGCGCGGCGCGCTCCCGCTATGTCTTTCCGCGGCCGGAGGCCGGAGATCCGGTCGAGCTGAGCCCGCTTCTCTGCGCGGGCCTCATCGGCTATCGCACCTTGAAGCTCGCCGGAGACGCGGGCCGCATCGGCATATACGGTTTCGGTGCAGCGGCGCATATCCTCTGCCAGATCGCGGTCTGGCAGGGCCGGGAGGTTTTCGCCTTCACCCGTGACGGCGATGAAGCCGGACAGGCGTTCGCCCGCCGCCTTGGAGCGAGCTGGGCCGGCTCCTCGAGCGAGCTGCCGCCCGAACTCCTCGATGCCGCACTAATCTTCGCGCCGGTCGGGGCCCTGATCCCGCGTGCGCTGAAGGCTGTCCGCAAGGGGGGCAGCGTCGTATCTGGCAGTATCCACATGAGCGACATTCCGTCCTTTCCCTATGCTGATCTCTGGGAGGAGCGGGTGATCCGCTCGGTTGCCAACCTCACTCGTGCCGACGGGAAAGAGTTCTTTCCGCTTGCCGAAGCCGCTGGTGTCCGGACCGAAGTTGTGCCCTATCCGCTCGAGGCGGCAAATGCGGCGCTCGACGATCTGAAGCAGGGGCGCCTGACCGGTGCGGCTGTCCTGGTTCCCTCGATGAAAACGGAGGCCTCTCGACACGATGGATGATGCGTTGAACGGGCTTCGGGATGAGCGACCGCAGGACGGCGGCAGCCAGGATGAGGTGATCCGTTTTCTTTCGAATCCTGCAATTTATGGGGAAGACGGCCCGGTCGAGCGGGTGGAGACCCACGCCGCCCATGTCTTTCTGTGCGGGGATACCGCGCTCAAGATCAAGCGGGCCGTAAAATACGACTACCTCGATTTCTCGAGCCTCGAACAACGCCAGGCGATGCTGCATCGTGAGCTCGAACTCAACCATCCCACCGCCCCGATGATCTACGAGGATGTCGTTCCCGTCACCCGCGAGGCGGACGGGAGCCTCGCGCTCGACGGCAATGGGCCACCGGTCGAGTGGGTCCTGAGGATGTGGCGTTTTCCGGCCGAGATGGAGTTTTCCGCAATTGCCGAACGAGGTGAGCTCACCGACGTGCTCGCCGATCGTCTGGGCCATGCGATCGCAGATTATCACGCCAATTCCGAACCGCGCGAGGATGATGGCGCGGTGCTCATGGCGGAGATCGTCGAGGAACTGCGCCTGGCTTTCAGCGAGATGGAAGAAGAACTCGGTACGGAACGGATCGCGGGGTTTCTCGAGGGGTGCGAGCGGCAGCTTGCGGCGGTCGCGGAGACCCTTACCGCGCGAAGCTCGGCGGGGCACGTGCGCCGCTGCCATGGCGACCTGCATCTCTGCAATATCGTGCTGGTGGATGGCCATCCGGTGCCCTTCGATGCGCTCGAGTTCAACGAGACCTTCGGGATCTGTGATGTACTCTACGACCTCGCTTTTCTTGTGATGGATCTTCGCCACGAAGGACTTGGCCGCGCGGCGAACATGGTCTTGAACGCCTATCTCTACACCGAGCGTGGCATGGAAGACCCTGGGGTTGCCGCGATGCCACTTTTCATCGCGGTCCGGGCAGGCATACGGGCGATGGTCGAGATCCATACCGATCATGCCCGCAGCACGCCGGGGCGCTCAGTTGCCGAGGCGCGGGCCTATCTCGATGAGGCGCTGGAAGTACTCTCGCCGCCGGCGCCGCGCCTCATCGCCATCGGCGGCCGTTCGGGATCGGGAAAATCGACACTATCCCGTTCGCTTGCACCGCTTTTCGGCGCGGCGCCCGGCGCCGTGCATATCCGCAGCGATCTCGAGCGCAAGGCTATCTTCTGCGTCGATCCGCTGACGCACCTGCCGCCTGACAGCTATTCGAAGGTCGTGAACCGACACGTGCATCAGCGGTTGAGAATCCGGGCCGAGACGATCCTCGCGGCAGGTTATTCGGTACTTCTCGACGCGGTCTATCTCACCGGTTCCGAGCGCGTGGCGCTTGTGGAACTTGCCGAGCGTATCGGGGTGCCCTTCGACGGGATCTGGCTTGAAGTCGATCCGGATAGGCTCCTTGCGCGCGTTGCCGCACGTCAGGACGATGCCTCCGATGCCGATGAGACTGTAGTGCGCCAGCAGCTTCTGAACGATGCGGGCGAGGTCGAGTGGCCGCATGTGGACGCAACCGGACCGCGGGAGCAGACCTTCGAGCAAACCTGCCGGATCCTCGGCTTGAACGGAGGCGCAACATGACGCTGGCCGCGCCGCCATACCTCGATTTCGAAACGGTACTCTCGCGCGCGCTGGGGAGCCTGCAGGGTCTTCGGGTGCTCGACATGGGCGCGGGCCGTGGCGATGTGACGCGGCGCCTTGCTGCGGCCGGCGCGGATGTGACCGGTGTTGAACCCTCGCGCGAGGCACTCGACGCGGCGGTGCAGTCAGGCGGCGGGCCGAGCTACGTCCTTGCCGGCGCGGAGGCTACAGGGCTCGCCTCGGCTGCCTTCGATCTCGTCTTCTTCAGCAAGAGCCTGCATCACTGTCCCGACATGACAGCGGCCCTCGTCGAGTCGATCCGCCTGCTACGGCCCGCGGGCCGGATTGCTGTGCTTGAGCCGGTGAGTCCTGATCCGTTCTGGCCAGTCATGCGGCATGTGGACGACGAGAGTGCTGTTCATGCCGAAGCCGTCACTGCTATCGAGGCTCAGGTCGCCGGAGGCTTCTGCCGTCGCGAGGCCCAGCTGCTCTTCGCAACGAAATTCCGCACGGAAAGTGTCGATGCGCTCGTTGAACTGCTGCTCTCGGTCGATCCGCGCCGTAGGCTTGACGCCGAGGGGCGCGCGGCAATGGAGCGCGCCTTCGCGACCGCTTGCGAGACGGATGCCGTGGGGCGTTTCATCCCGCACTGGCTTCGGCTCGACGTGCTGCGTGCCGTGGCGTGAGCCTCAGGAGGGGTGTGAAACCGGCGCGAAGGCATCGAGAAGGGTTTCTGCCGCAATATCCGGTGTGAGTTCCCCGTCGGCAACCTGTCGCGCGAGCTCTGCTCTCCGCGCGGCCGCCTCTGGGTTCTTGTGAAGCCGCGCGATGAGGCCGGTCTCGATCGCATGGGAGAACCAGGTCTGAGCCTGCGCGCGCCGCCGTGCCTCCCAGCTGCCGTTGGCTTGGCGGCCTTTCGCGAGCTTCTCGATCGTCTCCCAGGCCGCCTCGAGACCGTCGCCGGTGTAGGCCGAAACGGTGCGCGCGCAGGGAAAGCCCTCCGGGTCGCCGGGGCGCGCGCGCAGCAGGCGCAACGCCCCACCATAGTCTGCACAGGTCCTGAGCGCCTGGGACTTCAACTCGCCGTCGGCCTTGTTGACGAGGATGATGTCGGCCATCTCCATGATGCCGCGCTTCACGCCCTGCAGCTCATCGCCGCCCGCCGGCGCGAGCAGGAGGACGAAGATGTCGGTCATGTCCGCGACCATGGTCTCCGACTGACCGACGCCGACAGTCTCGATGACCACGATATCCGCGCCCCAGGCTTCGACCAGCCGGATGGTCTCGCGGGTGCGCTGACCCACGCCGCCCAGCGTGGCTTGGCTTGGGGAGGGGCGAATGAAGGCGCCGGGTGTGCGCGCGAGTTTTTCCATGCGGGTCTTGTCGCCGAGGATGGAGCCGCCCGAGCGCGCCGAGGACGGATCCACTGCAAGAACGGCCAGCCGCAGCCCGCGTTCGGTCAGCAGGAGGCCGAAACTCTCGGTAAAGCTCGACTTGCCGACGCCGGGCGTCCCGGTCAGGCCGATGCGGAGAGCCGGGGTCTCGCGCGGGGGCAGGGAGGCGAGGAGCGCGCGGGCCTCGGCCCGGTGATCAGCGCGGCTCGACTCGATCAGCGTGATCGCCCTTGCCAGCGCGCGCCGGTCGCCCGATGCAAGCCTTGCCGCAAGTTCTGTCGTGCCGCCATCCCTATCGCTCATGCCGTCCAGTCCTTCACGCAAGCTTCAACACACCGTACGGGTTCGTGCTTGGCCCCGCCCCGCGGCTTTGGCATACACCAAGACGCGCTGCCCGCTGTCAACCTCATGCCCGCCCGCTTCACCCGTCCTGCCGACGCCTGGCCTGTCGCGACGCCCCTTGATCCGAGGTTTCTCCCAATGATGCTCCGCCCGATCCGAAATGCCCTTCTGGCGCTGGCAGTTGCGCCGCTCGCGGCAGCACCTGCCGCGGCGGCGGAGACCTACGAGGCTGCCTTCGATTTCCGTATCGCCGGCATCCGGGCGGGGGAGATCTCGATGGGGGGTGTCGAGTCCGGCCGCACCTACGAGGCACGGGCCAAGGTGAACACCGCCGGGCTGGTCGGGATCTTCGCGGATTTCCGTTTCGATGGCACGGCGGCCGGAGGCGTGGCGGGGGACGGTCGAATCGTCCCGCAGGTCTTCCGGGCCTCTTCGGTTTCGCCTCGCGCCGCGCGCGAGACGCGGATCGACTGGGAAAACGGGACGCCAGTCTTCGTCTCGGTGAAGCCCGAGCGCAGTACCTCGCCGGATCCCTCGAACCAGACAGGCACGCTCGATCCGGTTTCGGCAAGCTTCGCGCTCCTGCGCGATGTGCCGGTCGGCGAGGTCTGCGGGAAGTCGGTGGATGTCTTCGACGGCTCGAGGCGCTCGCGGATCACGCTCGGGAAGCCGGAGATGCAGGGCGATGGCGAGATCCTCTGCAATGGCCGCTACGAGCGGCTGGAGGGGGAAGAGCAGACCTTCAACACCTCTTCGTCCTATCCTTTCAAGGCGATCTTCCGCGATCGCGGCGACGGCGTTGCGCAACTCCAGCGGCTGGACACCAAGACCCAGTTCGGCCGTGCCGCGCTCGTGCGAAAATAGGCGCGGGCAGCATGGCGCAACTGCCGATCGAGCCGGTCCTGCCCGCGCTCGGCGCCGCCCTTGCGGCGCGCGGCTGCGCCGTGCTCCAGGCTCCTCCTGGTGCAGGCAAGACGACCCGGGTGCCGCTTTTCCTGCTCGAGGCCGGCGCTGTCGACGGGCGTATTCTCATGCTTGAGCCGCGGCGGGTGGCGGCGCGGGCCGCCGCCGAGCGGCTGGCCGCAAGCCTCGGTGAAACGCCGGGTGGCCGCGTTGGCTATCGCATCCGCGGCGAGAGCGTGCCCGGCAACCGGATCGAGGTCGTGACGGAAGGGATCCTCACCCGCATGATCCAGTCCGATCCCGAACTTCCGGGCATTGGCTGCGTCATCTTTGACGAGTTTCACGAGCGCGCGCTTCAGGCCGATCTCGGCCTTGCGCTCACACTTGAGCTTCGTGCCGCACTCCGGCCCGAGCTGAAACTCATCGTCATGTCCGCAACCCTCGATGCGGAGCCCGTCGCGGCTCTGCTCGGAGATGCCCCGCTCGTCACTTCGGAAGGGCGAGCCTTCCCGGTCGAGACCCTCTGGCTCGATCGCCCCTGGGCGAGCGGCCCGCCGCGGCGTGGCCAGTTCGAGGCGGCGGCGGCCGATCTCGTCGAGACAGCACTTGCCGGAACCGAAGGCGGTGTGCTCGTCTTCCTGCCAGGACAGGCGGAAATCGGGCGTGTGGCTCAGCTTCTCGAACGCCGCGTGCCGCGAAACGTGATGATCCAGCCTCTCCATGGCGGTCTCAAGCTCGCTGCGCAACGGGCCGCGCTGACGTCGCTCGCCGAAGGACGCAAGCTCGTGCTCGCCACCTCCATTGCGGAAACCTCCCTCACCATTCCCGATGTGCGGGTTGTCGTTGATGCGGGCCGTGCGCGCCGGGCACGCTTCGATCCCGGCTCCGGCATGTCGCGCCTGGTGACGGAACGCGTGACGCGCGCAGAAGCCGAGCAGCGGCGTGGCCGCGCCGGACGCGTTGCCGCCGGTTGGTGCTATCGGCTCTGGACGAAGGGGGAGGAAGGGGCGCTTGCCGCCTTCCCGCCTCCCGAAATTGCTTCCGCCGATCTCGCGCCGCTCGCACTTGAACTCTCGCTCTGGGGCGCGGCCGAGACCGACGGGCTCGCGTTCCTCACGCCGCCGCCCGATGCGGCCTTCACCGAGGCACGTATGCTGCTCGCGGAGCTCGGTGCGCTCGACCCCGACGGGCGAATCAGCAGCCACGGCAGGCAATTGGCCCGGCTGCCAGTCCACCCCCGGCTCGCCCACATGCTGGTTGCGGCACAGGAGCGTGGCGGTGCCGGGCTCGCGGCCGATCTCGCGGCGTTGCTTGAAAATCGTGATCCGTTGCGCGCACGGGGAGGTGGTCGCGCGCCTGCGGACCTTCTCCTGCGGATCCGGGCGCTTGCAGATGCCGCCAAGCTGATGCGGGACGTGCCGGTCGAGGTGGACCGCGGGGCGCTCGCCGCGATCCGGCAGGAAGCCGCGCGCCTTCGGCGTCTCGTTCCAGGAGCGTCCGGCGCGGGAGAGCTCTCCGTCGGAGGGGCGCTGTCGCTCGCCTATCCCGATCGGATCGGCAAGCGCCGCGACGGCGAGGCGCCGCGCTTCCTGCTGTCCGGCGGCAAGGGGGCTCTGACCGCACCAGGCGAGCCGCTCGGCGCCGCGCAGATGCTGGTGGCCGGCGATCTGGACGGCAATCCGCGCGAGGCCCTCATCCGGCTTGCCGCGCCCGTCACCGAAGCCGAAATCCGTGCGCTGCATGGCGGACGGCTGCGGCATGTTCAGTCTTGCGAATGGTCGCGGCGGGATCGGGCAGTGATCGCGCGCGACCGCCTGATGCTCGGCGCACTCGCGTTGGAGGACAGGCGCTGGAGCGATGTGCCACCCGAGGCGCTTGCAGCGGCAATGGTGGAGGGGGTGCGTGATCTCGGCCTCGAGATCCTGCCTTGGAGCGATGCCGCGCGGCGGTTTGCGGGACGCGCGGAATGGCTCCGCGCCCATGGAGGTGCGGAACTGCCCGACTTTTCGCCCGACGGCCTGATCGCGACGCTTGAGAACTGGCTGGCACCGCATCTTGGCGCCGTCCGCCGGGCAGAGCAGCTCGGGGGGCTCGATCTGCTCGCCATCCTTGAGGCGCGGCTTTCATGGGAGGAGCGGCAGATGCTTGATCGCCTTGCGCCGCCTGCGATCACCGCGCCCACCGGCACGCGCCTGCCCGTGGATTATGGCGGCGATGCGCCCTCGGTCTCTGTGCGGCTCCAGGAGCTCTTTGGCCTTACGCGACACCCGACGGTGGGGCCCGAAGCCATTCCGCTTGTGCTTCACCTGCTGTCACCGGCGCAGCGGCCGGTGCAGACAACCTCGGATCTGCCGGGCTTCTGGGCCTCTTCCTATGCCGATGTGCGGCGCGACCTGCGCGGCCGCTACCCGAAGCACTCCTGGCCCGAGGACCCCGTCGCCGCTGAGCCAACGCGGAGAACGGTGCGGCGGCGATCCTGACCGGCGCCGCTTTTCCTTGAGAGCGCGGCGCAGGAGTGCTCTAGTGCTCAAGGAAGAGGCAGACAAAAGCCGCTCAGGGAGGATCGAGATGAACGCTCCGCTTCGGGAACCGAGTTTCCGCGAATCCGTCGACATTATGTTCAACCGGGCCGTGCGCCTGATGGATCTCTCACCCGGTCTCGAGGAAAAGATCCGGGTGTGCAATTCGACCTACACCGTGCGTTTCGGCGTTCGCCTGCGTGGCTCGATCCACACCTTCACCGGCTACCGCTCCGTTCATTCCGAACACATGGAACCCGTCAAGGGCGGTATCCGCTTCGCGCCCAGCGTGCATCAGGACGAGGTCGAAGCGCTTGCCGCGTTGATGACCTACAAGTGCGCGTTGGTTGAAGTGCCGTTCGGCGGCTCGAAGGGCGGGCTCCGGATCGACCCGCGCGAGTGGGAGGAGCACGAAATGGAGCTCATCACCCGCCGCTTCGCCTATGAGCTCGCCAAGCGTGACCTGATCCACCCGTCCCAGAACGTGCCCGCGCCCGACATGGGCACCGGGGAGCGGGAAATGGCCTGGATCGTCGATCAGTATCGCCGGATGAACACGACCGACATCAATTCCGCTGCCTGCGTCACCGGCAAGCCCCTCAATGCGGGTGGCATCCATGGCCGCGTCGAGGCAACCGGGCGCGGTGTGCAATATGCGCTGCGCGAGTTCTTCCGGCACCCGGACGATCTCAAGGCGGCCGGTCTTGATGGCACTCTCGATGGCAAGCGCGTGATCGTGCAGGGGCTCGGCAATGTCGGCTTCCATGCCGCGAAGTTCCTCTCGGAAGAGGATGGCTGCCGGATTGTCGCGGTGATCGAGCGCGACGGCGCCATCGTCAATCCCAAGGGCATTCCGATCGAATTCCTCAAGACCCATATCGGCGCGAACGGAGGGGTCAAGGGTTTCCCGCGCGGCACATATGTCGAGGATGGCTCTTCCGTCCTGGAAATGGAATGCGACATCCTGATCCCGGCGGCGATGGAGGCGGTCATCACCATCGAGAACGCGGCCCGCGTCCGTGCGCCGCTGATCGTGGAGGCGGCAAACGGCCCGGTCACTGCTGGCGCAGACGAGATCCTTCGGGCGAAGGGCACGGTGATCATGCCCGATCTCTACGTCAACGCAGGCGGCGTGACTGTCAGCTACTTCGAGTGGGTGAAGAACCTCAGCCATATCCGCTTCGGCAGGATGCAGCGGCGCCAGGAAGAGGCGCACAGTCTCATGCTCGTCAACGAGATCGAGCGCATCCTGCACGAGACCGGCGCGCAGATGAACCTCTCGGATGCCTTCAAGCAGGAGTTCGTGCGTGGGGCAGGCGAGCTTGAGCTTGTGCGCTCCGGCCTCGACGACACGATGCGTATCGCATACCAGTCGATGCGCGAGATCTGGCATGGCCGCAAGGATGTGGAAGACCTCCGTATCGCCGCCTACATCGTCTCGATCAGCCGGGTTGCACAGAGCTACCGTTCCAAAGGCCTCTGACGGCATGTCTGGTCGGAACTGCCGCTTCTGCGGATGAGAAACGATCCGCGCAGCCGCGTCTTGCTGTGGCCCAGATGTTCCTCTCAGATCCGCAGTCAGTCCGGCTTTCGGATCAGAAAGGCTCGCACGCCGTCGCCTATGTCGGCCTCGCCCGCGAAGGTATAGCCCTGCTCGGCGCAGAAATGCGGGAAGTCGATGCGGGCGGCGGGATCGTCGGCCAGCACGCGCAGCACCGTGCCGGGGCCGAGGCCGAGAAGCCGCTTGCGCGCGCGCAGGACCGGCAGGGGGCAGAGGAGCCCCCGCGCATCGAGTTCCGCATCCCAGCTCGTGCCCGTGTTCATGGGCCGAGAGCTAGCTTCCGGCCTTGCGCTTGTCCACGCCAATGTGACGCGTTCCGGAGGTGACGGAGCGGCGGGAAGCCGCTAGGTTGCGCGCCAGTCCGGGGCAGGCAGACGGAGAAGAGATGTTCGGTGTGGATCTTTGGGATGCCTCGCTGGTGCCGGCGCTCGGCGTGGCGCTTGCCGCGGGGGTGTTGAGCTTCCTGTCCCCTTGTGTCCTGCCCATCGTTCCGCCCTATCTCGCCTTCATGGCCGGGGCATCCATGGACGAGATGGCGACGGGTCGCGGTGGCACGCGGCGCGCGCTTCAGGCCGCCGTCTTCTTCGTGCTTGGGCTCTCGACAGTCTTCCTCTTCCTGGGCCTCGCGGCCTCGGTTTTCGGACGGCTGCTGCTCAGCCATCAGCGCGAGATGGCGATGCTCGCAGGTGCGGTCATCCTCATCTTCGGCCTGCATTTTCTCGGCGTGATCCGGATTCCGCTGCTTTATCGCGAGGCGCGCTTCGAGACCGCTGCAAAGGGCGGCACGGCCTTTGGCGCCTATGTGCTGGGGCTCGCATTCGCCTTTGGTTGGACGCCCTGCATCGGCCCGGTTCTGGGCGCGATTCTCTCGCTGGCCGCGACGGAAGGCTCGGTCGAGCGGGGCATGCTGCTCATGGGATTCTACGCGGTGGGGCTTGGGCTTCCCTTCCTGCTCACGGCCATATTTCTCCAGCGCGCGCTGGGCGTGATGGCGCATCTCAAGCGTCACATGGGGGCGATCGAACGCGCCATGGGCGTGCTGCTGGTGGCCGTCGGGCTTCTCATGATGACCGGCGCCTTCAGCAGCCTTTCCTTCTGGCTGCTCGAAACCTTCCCGGCACTCGGTCAGATCGGATAGCCCCAGGTCGCGGACCCGGTTGACCCCCGGCTGGAACCGGCGGTAGCGCTGCCCGCCGGTTCCGTTTGTGCGCTGCGCGGCTTATTCCTCGGGCAGCGCGTAGACCGCGACCTGATCGCCGACCTGATCCTTGATGATCGTGTTGCCTCCGGCGACGAAGGCCACGTACTCGCGGCCCTTGTATTCGTAGACCGCCGGGTTCGCGACGGCGGGGGCCGCGACGATGTCTTCCCAAAGCACTTCTCCGGTCTCGAGCGAATAGGCGCGGACCTTGGCATCCATCGAAGCGCCGATGAAAATCAGCCCACCCGCGGTGACCGCCGGGCCACCGATTGTTGGCGAGCCCATGCTTTCTGGCATGTAGAAACCGTATTTCTGCGATGCGCCCATCGGGACGCGCCATTTTACATCACCGGTGTGCATGTCGAGCGCAACAAGCTCGCCGTAGGGGGGCTTCCAGCAGGGCATGCCGAGCCAGTTCATCGCCACATCAAGCGACATCCCGTACGGCGCGCCGGCCTGGGGATAGAAGCCGCTCTCGTTGCCGGAGCCGCCCGCGAGCTTCTCGTATTCGTCCCGCGGGTAAAGCTTGATCTCCTGCACGATGTGCGAGGTGTTGACGACTGCCGTCTGGCTCTCCGGGTCAAAGGCGACGCCGCCCCATTGCACGCCGCCCGAACTGTCGGGGTAGGCAAGCACGCCCGAGCCCTTCGTGGTCGGCGGCGAATACATCCCGTCGTATTCCAGGTTGTCGAAGAGGCGCGAGCACTGGCCGAAGCCGAGGAGATTGGCGAGCCACCAGACCTCGGGCTTCTCCGCCTGATCGAGCAGCGGAGCGGGCTTGGTCGGGAAGGGCTGGGTCGGCGCATAGACCTCGCCCTCAATCCTGCCGGCCGGCACGGGGCGCTCCTCGATCGGCCAGACATCCTCGCCCGTCTCGCGATTGACCACGAACAGGAAGCCCTGCTTCGTGGACTGGATGAGCGCCGGGATCTCCTCGCCATCGACGGTGATGTCCATGAGCGTCGGCGCTGCGTTGATGTCGTAATCCCAGATATCGTGATGCACCCACTGCCGCGACCAGACAACTTCGCCGGTCTCGATATCGAGCGCGGTGGTCGAGGTCGCCAGCGGGATCTCTTCGGTCCGGTTGCCACCCCAGTAGTTCGGCGAGGGTGAAGAAACCGGCAGGTAGACCAGTCCGCGCTCTTCGTCGACCGACATCGCCGTCCAGACATTGGCGGTTCCCGTCTTCGCTCGGACCGCCTCCGGCAGCGCCTGGAAGGTCCATTCAAGCGCGCCGGTTCGGGCGTTGAAAGAGAAGACCGACCCCGGCGGTGCTTCGGCGAAGGCCCAGTCCTTGCCGGCCCAGCCGAGGATCAGGTGATCGCCCACCACCGTCGGTGGCTGCAACAGCGAGAGCGGCCAGCGTGCATTCGTGGTGTTCCACTGGTTGAGATCAAGCACGCCGTTGTTGGCAAAACCGCTGCAAGGCGTGCCAGTGTCGGCATCGACCGCGAAGAGCTGCGCGTCCATCGTGCCGAGATAGACGATCTTCTGGCAGCTTTCGCCCCCGGCCGGGGCGCTCGTCTCCCAGTAGGCCACGCCGCGGTTCTTGAGCGCCGGTTGCGTCAGCGCCTCGAGCGTCGACTCGGTGTCGAAGGTCCACTTCTCCGCACCGGTCTCGGGATCGAGCGCCACGATCCGATAGAAGGGCGTGCCGATATAGAGTGTGTCGTTGGCAAAGATGGGCGTTGCGGACCAAACGGTTGCGGGACGTTCGCCCGATCCGTCCGAGACATCGCCGGTATGATACTCCCAGGCCTTCTCGAGCTTGCCGACATTCGAGGTGTCGATCTGATCGAGGGGCGAATATTTCTGCGCGCTGAGCTGGCCATGGAAACTGTTCCAGACCGGCCCGTCGGGCACGAGCGGTACAGGCTCCGTTGCGGCTTCCTCCGGGGCAGGAACGGCTGCGGGAGCGCTTTCTGAGCTCGCTTCTTGCGCAAGCGAAAAAGGTGTGGCGGCAAGGCTGGCGAGGAGGGCGAGAGGGGAGACGAGACGGATCATGCCGGATACCCCCGCTTCGCAATCGAGTCGAATAGAACGAAGACAAGTGCCGCGATCATCGCACCGAGCAGCCAGGGGCTGTGCAGGAACCAGGCCGCCGCGGCGGTGCAGGCTGCGCCTATGAAGCCAAGGAAACGGAAGAGGGTCGCCGCTTCGCCCGCGGGCTCGAAGATCATCACGAGGCCCGCGATCGCCAGCAGCCCGCAGGCGACTGCGACGAGCATCGCCCCGAAGCTGCCCGTCACACCGGTCAGCGGAACAAGATAGAGATAGAGCGAAATGCCAAGCCCCGCGAGGGCGCTCACAAGGAAAAGGACGGCGGCAGGCGTGTAGCGCGGCGGGGAGTGAGGCATCGCGTGATCTCCTGAGCTTCAATGACGGCTTGGCGAATTACTTGTTCAAGTAACGGTCAGGGAGTGCTGCCGTTCCATCAAAACATGGCAGGGGGCCGCGCATCAACCGTGCGCGCCCGAAAGTAGGGCATTGGCCTGATCCTTGGGCACATGCTCCGTCGGAGCTCGGCCGCCGTCAGCGGGCGGGTGTCTCCGCGGCCTTGGCGCG
Organism: Amaricoccus sp. B4; assembly: GCF_043226085.1. NCBI lineage: Bacteria > Pseudomonadati > Pseudomonadota > Alphaproteobacteria > Rhodobacterales > Paracoccaceae > Amaricoccus > Amaricoccus sp. B4. The sequence goes on along the minus strand of NZ_CP171225.1, from coordinate 946,435 downwards.
CGCCTGATACCAGGCGAGCACATGAAGGCGGATCGCAGAGGCCAGGCCGCAGTCGGCGCCGCGTGCGGCATCGATCTCGGCGGCGAGATCGTTGAGGCCGCGCCCCTCGGCGGCTGCGATTGCACGGAACGCCATCCAGAACGCCGGCTCGAGCGAAACCGAAGTGCGATGGCCGCGCAGGGTCAGGGAATGCTTCTGCGGGCGGGACGTGTGCATCGCGAACGCGCTACATCCCGCTCTCGCCGCCATCGCCGTCGCTGCGCCGGTGGCCGTCGAGCTGGCGCGCGGCGCGTTCGGCCTCGAGGCGGCGCGCGGTCTTGTCTGCGCGGCTTTCGCCGGCTTTTGCAGCCGTGCCGCTGCCGTCGCGGCGAGCAGCGTCACGGGCACGCTGCTTGCGGATGGTACGCAGGTTCATGATCTTGCTCATCGCCGCCCCTCCGCGTCCTTGCCTCAGAGCGCGTCGGTTGCGAAAGTATCGCAGGCGGCAGGATCGCCGGTGCGGAAGCCGGTGTCGAACCAGCGCTGGCGCTGGGCGCTCGTCCCGTGCGTGAAGCTGTCGGGCACGACCTGGCCTCCTTGCGCGCGCTGGAGCGCGTCATCGCCAATCCGTGCCGCAGTGTCGAGCGCGCTGCGGATGTCGTCCTCGGTCAGCTCCAGCCCGCTCGCCGCATCCCGGGCCCAGAGCCCGGCATAGCAATCGGCCTGCAGCTCGATGCGGACCGAAAGCGCATTCGCCTCCGCCCGGCTCACCGAACTCCGTCTCTCGTTGACCTTGCCAAGCAGCCCGAGCTGATCCTGCACGTGATGCCCGACCTCATGGGCGATCACATAGGCCTGGGCGAACTCGCCCTGGCTGCCGAGATCCTGCTGCATGACGCGGAAGAAATCCATGTCGAGGAAGATGTTCTGATCGGCCGGGCAGTAGAACGGCCCCATGGCCGAGCGCGCATAGCCGCAGCCCGAGGTGGTGCCGCCTTCGAAGAGCACCAGCGTCGGCTCCTCGTAGGTGTAGCCCGAGCGCGCGAAGATGTCGGACCAGACGGTCTCCGTTTCGCGGAGCACGACGGCCACGAACTCTTCCTGGGAATCGTTGATCTGGTTCGGCCCCGACGGTGCGCTCTGCTCCGTGAGACTTCCCATGCCCCCGCCGCCCTGGAGCAGCGGGGTCACGTCGACGCCGAGAAAGGCGCCGACAATCAGAATGGCCAGCAGGCCGAGCCCGCCGATGCCGCTGACGTGACGTGTCGTGCGGCTGCCCCGGTAGCCGGCGGCTCCGCGCCGGTCCTGGATGTTGCTGCTCGTGTTGCGTCCGCGCCAGCGCATGGCTGCCTCCGTTCAGGGTTTCGGGCCAAGCATGTCCTTTGGCTGAACCACTCTATCAAACGTTTCCTCGTCCACGAAGCCGAGCCTGATCGCTTCTTCCTTCAGCGTGGTGCGATTCTTGTGCGCGGTCTTCGCCACCTTGGTCGCGTTGTCGTAGCCGATGGTCGGGGCGAGGGCCGTCACCAGCATCAGGCTTTCCCACATCAGCTTCGAGATCCGCTCCTCGTCGGCCTTGATGCCCGCGATGCAGTTGTCGGTGAAGGCGCCCGCGGCGTCGCCGAGAAGCTGCATCGACTGAAGAACGTTGTAGGAAAGCATCGGCTTGTAGACGTTGAGCTCGAAATGGCCCTGCGAGCCTGCGAACCCGACGGCGGCATCGTTGCCCATCACATGGGCGCAGACCATGGTGAGCGCCTCGGCCTGCGTCGGGTTCACCTTGCCCGGCATGATCGAGGAACCGGGCTCGTTCTCGGGCAGGATCAGCTCGCCAAGGCCGCAGCGGGGGCCGGAGCCGAGCAGGCGCACGTCGTTCGCGATCTTGAAGAGCGAGGCGGCGACGGTCTTGAGCGCGCCCGACATCTCGACCATCGCGTCATGCGCGGCGAGTGCCTCGAACTTGTTGGGGGCGGTCACGAAGGGCAGCCCGGTGATCTCGGCGATCTTCGAGGCGACCGCTTCGGCAAAACCCGTCTTGGTGTTGAGCCCGGTGCCGACCGCCGTGCCGCCCTGCGCGAGCGGATAGATGTTGTGAAGGGCCGCGGTCACCCGCTTGATCGCCTGCTCGACCTGATAGGCATAGCCGGAGAATTCCTGGCCGAGCGTCAGCGGCGTCGCGTCCTGGGTGTGGGTGCGGCCGATCTTGATGATGTCCTTGAAGGCTTCCGCCTTCTCCACCAGCGCGGCGTGGAGCTTGCGCAGGCCGGGCAGCGTCACGTCCCGCGCGGTCATCGCCACGGCGACATGCATTGCGGTCGGGAAGGTGTCGTTCGACGACTGGCTCATGTTGCAGTGGTCGTTCGGGTGTACCGGCTTCTTCGAGCCCATCTCGCCGCCGAGCATCTCGATCGCGCGGTTGGAGATCACCTCGTTGGCGTTCATGTTGGACTGGGTGCCAGACCCCGTCTGCCAGACGACGAGCGGGAAATGGTCGTCGAGCTTGCCCTCGATCACTTCGGTTGCCGCCGCCGAGATCACCTCGGCGAGCTTCGGATCGAGCTTGCCCTGGGCTGCATTCACCTCGGCACAGGCCCGCTTGATGACACCGAGCGCGCGGACGATCGCCACCGGCTGTCTTTCCCAGCCAATCGGGAAGTTCAGGATCGACCGCTGCGTCTGGGCGCCCCAGTAGCGGTCGGCCTGAACCTCGAGCGGTCCAAAGCTGTCGGTTTCGGTGCGCGTCGCGGTCATCTGCCCCTCCTGCATGTGGAATTCGCGCTTCGTATATCGCTGCGGAGCTGTGAAATCCAACGGCTAATTGATGCCGAAGCCGGGTGTTTCGCAATATTCTTTCGCGAGGTGAGCGGGCCCGGGCTTGCCGCGCAACGCGAAAGGTATCATGTGATTGACACTTCCACGCGAATGGCGCGTAGTGAGACGCGCCAAATTCACAGTATGAAAGGGGAAATCCGATGGACGCGCTGTCGCTCAACCCTCGGTTCCTGCAAGAGCTGATCCTCAAGACGCGAGCGGTGATGGCGCAGACCAGCGAGCTCTCGAACGAAGACAGCGATACCGTCGATGAAGTGGCCTCGGCCCGCTATCTCGGCGATGATCGCAATCTCTCCGTCGACGAGGTGATTTCCGAGATCGAGGATCTCGAGCCCGACCAGCAGGCCGAACTCGTCGCGCTGATGTGGATCGGCCGCGGCGACATGGAGCCCGAGGAATGGGACGAGGCGGTGCAGCTTGCGATGCAGCGTCGTTCCGGATCTACCGCCGAGTATCTGCTCACCCACCCGCATCTCGCCGAACACTGGGACGAGGGTGTGGACAAGATCTTCGATGGCAGCGATCTCGTCGAGACCGGCGAATACTGAATCGCCGCCTCACCTGAGCCGGACCTGTCCGGCTTGATCTGCGTCATGGCTGCGCGGCCCGCACATCCCGAAGGCTTCTGCAGGATTGGCCGGAGGCAGAGGCACAATGTTGGGGCGGCGCGGAGTTCTGGTCGGAGGCGGCGCGCTTGCGGCCGCGGGCGGCGGGTTGTTGGCCTTCAACGCGGCGGCGGGGCGCGCCTACGAGGCGGAGGTCACGGCGGTCTGGGCCGATGCCGGGATGCCGTCCGGATACGGGGCCGCGGAGGTCTATCGCCGCCTCGTCCACTTCGCGACCCTGGCGGCAAATGCGCATAACACCCAAGCTTGGTATTTCGACCTCTTTCCCGACCGGATTGCGATCCGCCCGGATTTCTCGCGGCGCACGCCGGTGGTGGATCCCGACGACCATCACCTCTATGCGAGTCTTGGCTGTGCGGCGGAGAACCTGCGCATCGCCGCCGAGGCCTCGGGTTTCGTGGCCTCTGTCACCGGCAATGACCAGGGTGTGATCGTTCGCCTCGATCCCGCGGCGCCACGACCCTCCGAGCTCTTCGCCGCCCTGCCGCGCCGCCAGTCCGTCCGGTTCGATTTCGCCGGCATGCCACTCGATGCGGCGACCATCTCCGCTCTCGCCGAGGCGGCTGCGATCCCCGGCGTGGAGATCCGGCTCCTGACCGACCGCCAGGCGCTCGTCCGGATCGCCGAGCTGGTGGTCGCCGGAAATACGCTGCAGCTCGGCGACCCGGCCTTTCGCGAGGAGCTGCGCCGCTGGATCCGCTTCAACGGCTTCACCGCCGCCGAGACAGGTGACGGTCTCTTTTCGGCGACCACGGGCGCGCCCTCGATGCCGACGTGGCTCGGGCGACGCCTGTTCGATCTTCTGCTGAATGCGGATGCGGAGAACCGGAAATACGAGCGTCAGGTCGCCTCGTCTTCGGGTGTCGCGGTATTTATCGCCGATCGGGCAGAGCCGGAGGGCTGGATCGCCGCAGGCCGAGCAGCGCAGCGGTTCGCGCTTGCCGCCACCAGTCGCGATATCCGCTGCTCGTTTCTCAACCAGCCGATCGAAGCGGTGCCGGTACGTGCCGAGCTTCAGAGCTATCTCCAAACGGATAGGCGGCCGGATCTTCTGATGCGCTTCGGGCCTGGCCCCGCCGCCCCGCGTGCGCTTCGGCGCCCGGTGGCGGCGGTCCTCGCCTGAGGCGGCCCCGGCTCAGTGCTTGCGGAACTTGTCGAGGCTCACCACCTCGGCATCATGTTCCTTGGGCTTTGACGAGGCTTCGGCGGTTTCCTCATCGGCCGCATCCTCGTCGTCTTCGTCCTCATCGTCGTCCTCGATGTCGAAATCCTGCTGCCCGTCGAAGCGCAGGCCGAATTCGACCGAAGGATCGACAAAGGTCTTGATCGCCTCGAACGGGATCACGATCGGCTCGAGCACATTGCCGAAATTGAGCGTCACCGTGAAGCGGTCGGACATGACGGCGAGATTGTCGAACCACTCCTGGAGCACGATCGTCATTTCCTTCGGATAGCGCTGCCGGAGCGACTCGGACATGTCGACCCCGGGGTGGGCCGTGTCGAAGGTGATGAAGAAGTGGTGGTTGCCCGGCAGGCCTTCTTCCGCGACCTGGCTCAGCACATCCATGATGAGCTGTCGCAGCGCCTTGTGCATCAGGCGGCCGTAGTTGATCGTGTGCGTCATGGCGGGCGGTTCCTAACTGGGTTTCCACGACAATATATGATTCAGGTGTCAGGAAAAGGGGGGGCGCGATTTTCGCACGCGTCGCGCCGGACGTTGGCGCTTCGGCGCTTGCGCGGATTTGCATCCGCCGCCGCCCCGGTTTAGGGGTTGGCGTCGGTTTTCTGGGGGTGGCTGCATGGCATTCTTCCGCAAGCTCAAGGACAAGCTGTTCAAATCCTCCTCGAAGATCGAGGAGGGCCTTGATGCGATCATCAGCGAGGGCGAGGATCAGGCTCCGGACGCGGCGGAGGTTCCCGAAGCTCCCGCCCCGGAACCGGCTGCGCGTGCAGCCGAGCCCGAGCCCCGGCCTGCCACGCCGGCACCGGCGCCTGCGTCCACGCCGGATACGTCAGCGGCGGAGGAGCCGCGGCGCGGCCTTGCCGGGCGGCTCTTCGGCGGGGCCGAAAAGGGCCGTGTGCTCGATGACGAGATGCTCGAAAGCCTCGAGGATCTGCTGATCACGGCGGACATGGGAGTCGAGACCTCGCTCAAGCTCACCTCCAACATCGCCGAGGGCCGGTTCGGCCGCCGGGTGGGCGCGCGCGAGATCCGTGAGGCGCTCGCGACCGAGATTGCCGCGGTGCTGGAGCCGGTGGCGCGGCCGATGCCGATCTATCCCAAGCGGCCGCAGGTGGTGCTGGTCGTCGGGGTGAACGGTTCGGGCAAGACCACGACGATCGGCAAGCTCGCGAGCCAGTTCCGCGCCGCGGGCAAGTCCGTGGTGATCGCGGCGGGCGATACCTTTCGCGCCGCGGCAGTCGAGCAGCTCCAGGTGTGGGGCGAGCGGGCCGGGGTGCCTGTGCTCACTGCGCCGCATGGCTCGGACCCTGCAAGCCTTTCCTTCGAGGCGATGGAGAAGGCCGAGGCGGAAGGCGCCGATCTGCTTCTCATCGACACCGCCGGGCGGCTCCAGAACCGCAACGACCTGATGCAGGAGCTCGCCAAGATCGTCCGGGTGATCCGCAAGAAGGATCCGGAGGCACCGCACAACACACTCCTCGTGCTCGACGCCACCACCGGGCAGAACGCGCTCGCCCAGGTCGAGATCTTCCAGAAGATCGCCGATGTCTCGGGCCTCGTGATGACGAAGCTCGACGGCACGGCGAAGGGTGGGGTTCTCGTGGCGCTGGCCGACCGCTTCGGGTTGCCGATCCATGCGATTGGCGTGGGCGAGGGGATCGACGATCTCTCGCCCTTCGATCCGGAGGACTTCGCCCGCGCCCTGACGGGGCTCTGAGGCGATGGAAGCGTGGATCGCAGGCTTCGAGGGCACGCCGGCCGCGGAGCACCTCGCGATGGCGCTCGCCCTGCTGGCCGCGGTCAGCCACGCGGTTTTCGGCGCGCTCCAGAAGGGCCGGCACGACCCCTGGCTTTCCCGCGGGGCGATCGACATCAGCTATTCGCTGATGGCGCTGCCGGTCGCGCTGCTGCTCGTGCCCTGGCCGGAGGGGCGGCAGTGGCTGATTCTCCTCGGCGCGGCGATCATCCATCTTGCCTACAAATACGCCCAGGCGCGGGCCTATGACCGGGGAGACTTCACGGTCGTCTATCCGATCGTGCGCGGCATGGGGCCGCTCGTCACGGTCGCGGCGGCGGGGGTGGTCTTCTCGGAGAGCTACTCGGCGGTGCAATGGGCGGGCGTGCTGCTCCTGTCGGGCGGGATCTTCTCGCTTTCGGCCTTCAATCTCGCGAGCGTCAGCATCGGGCGGCGCCGGCTTCTGGCCGCACTTGCCTGGGCGATGGTGACCGGGGTGCTGGTCTCGACCTACACGACCTATGACGCCTACGGGATCCGCGAGACCCCCAACCCCTTCACCTTCCTCGCGTGGTTCTTCGTGCTAGACGGGGTGCTCTTTCCCTGGATCGCGCTGCGCCACTACGCGACCATGCCCGATCCGCCCGACCTCGGGCCGCTGTTCCGACGGGGGATCATCGGCGGGCTGGTGGCCTATGTGAGCTTCGGCTCGGTCATGATGGCGACCCGGCTCGACAAGGTGGGGGAGGCGGCGGTCCTGCGCGAGACCTCGGTGGTCTTCGCCGCGCTGATCGGCTGGCTCTTTCTCGGCGAGCGGGTCGGGCCCTGGCGGGCGGCTCTCGTAGTTCTGATCGCGCTTGGCGCGGTAATTGTGGAATTCGGCTGAAAGCCGCGGTAGGAGCCGGACATGGCTGAGCGCAAGATACATCCCCTTCTCAAGATCGCCCTCGAAGTCGGGCCGATCGCGATCTTCTTCCTGGCCTACCGGATGGCGCCGGTGCCGGACGGGCTCGATGCGACCGAACGCCAGCTCGAGCAGATCCTGTTCTCGACCAAGGTCTTCATCCCGACGATCCTCGCGACCCTCGGGATCAGCTTCGCGCTCACCCGGAAGCTTCCGAAGATGGCGGTCATCACGGCGATCGTGGTGGTGGTGTTCGGGGGGCTCACGATCGTCCTGCATGACGATACCTTCGTGAAGATGAAGCCGACGATCCTCTACTGCATCTTCGCGGGCATCCTCGGCTTCGGGCTGCTCCGTGGGCAAAGCTATCTTCGCTATCTGATGGACGAGCTCCTGCCGATGCAGCGGGAGGGGTGGATGAAGTTCACCCGGCGCTTCGTGGTCTTCTACCTGTTTCTCGCGGTGCTGAACGAGGTGGTCTGGCGCGGGTTAGGGACGGACATGTGGGTGAATTTCCGTACGTTCGTGCTTCCGATCGCCAACTTCGGCTTCGTCATGGCCCAGCTCCCGCTCTTCCAGCGCTATTCGATCGTCCAGAAGGCCGACGAAGGGGTGTGAGGGGCCGGGGTGCCCTGACCGTGAAAACGGGGGTTTTCACCGTGAAAATTTTGGTAAGTTGCTGAAATTTCGGATTAAAGTGGCTAACAAATTGTGAATGGGCGTTTTGTTGGCCTTTGAGGGCCGACATTGCGCCGGTTTTGGTTGGTCGGACCTTGGATTCGTGTGCGGCGGTGCACTGCATCCCGGACATGAAGGGCGGGAAGCGGTTGTTCGCTGCGCCCAAAACTAATGTCCGCAAGAGTGCAAACGAAGCCGTTGTGGGTTGCCATACAAGGAGCGATTAGCACGCCTGCCCAGCGCTCTGGCCCTGTGTACAGAGGAGGCGGACTGATCAACCGAACCTTGTTGACGAGGTCAGAGGCTGGTGAGCTTGCCCGCGATGCGCAGAACTATGTCGTCAATAATCGCGTCTGCCTGCGCATCGATGTCGCCACTGTAATCGAAGTGGATCGAAACGAGATCGGTAGGGATGCCAGGGAAAATCGTCTTGTCGAGAAAGACGGGGATCACCTCAGCCTCCGAAACCCTTTGGGTGAAACAGTCCCGCTCGAAAGTGGGCCAAACCTTGTCCTTGTGGTGCTGGTCAAGAATTGCGACAACCAAACGCGATTTTCGGACAAATATGTCCAAGAACTGTTGGGACCAAAGGCCGCCCAGATAATTGTCTTCATAGTTGCGGTCGTAGAACACCGAGATGTCGAGTTCCCGGAGTTTCTGGCCGATGAAGTCGGCAATGTCGCGGTTTTCACCCGCAAAGGATATTGCAATATCCCACTCGAAATCACGAGGATCATCGCGGAAACCGCAGCGCTGGCGAAGGTCTTCCCAGTTCAGGTTCTTGATGTAGTAGAAAAGGGCTGGGTCTTCGATCGCGAAGTTTTTGGTGTCGGCGTCATAGTAAAACAATCGGGCGCAGGTCTCCTTCTGATCAAGTAGAACTCGCAACCGGTGATCCTTGACATTGTTTATGCTGCCCTTGATGTCGTGACGAGCATTCGCGAGTTCGTTCAGGTCGACGTTCGATTGCTCCAACTCGGATACAGCCCGCAGCAGCTTGTAGTAAGGATCGTTCGTCGGACGGAAACGCCTACCGCGGCAAAATTCGCGAACCGCCGGATCGTAGTTGTGATGGAGCGTCTCCACGACTTGAGCCTTGATCGTGTCCTGTGTCCAGTTGATGTGGTGCGTCACTTCGCGAGTTTGATCGACATTCGCCGAGATGCAGATCGTTTTGCATATCTGCTGGGTGAGCCAATAGTCGCCCCTACTGTCCGTTATAATGGCTTCTTGCTCTTCGATTTTGATGTTCAGTCGAATGCTTCCGAGCTTGATCATCTCGCCGATCACGGCAGGAGTACCCGGGGCAATGCGGTGAATGCCCATGCGCTTCGCAATGTCCGGGACCAGTTGGATGAGGTCCGATCCAACGTTGTTGATCCCAATAATGATGAGCTTTGGCAGCCCATCACGATTATCCCGTTCGGCAATCACTTTTGCCAGATTAGCAAGACGTTCTTTCGTTTCTTTGTTGAGACGGTGGAAGTCGTCAACGACGAAGGTCTCATCACCGGATTCTTCGCTAATAGCCTCGATGATCGGGAGATCCTTGGGCTCGCGCGGCGTCAAAAGTCTTGGTGCGTTCTCAGGGAAGATTTCCGCAAGCGCTTTCTTGACGGTTGTAGTCTTACCTGTGCCTGATTGACCTTCGACGACGACCGGCTTTCCTTTGCGTCGCAAATCGACGAGAAGTGCTGTGAAGTTAGGGGGCTTCACGAATGTGAATTCAGGCACGCCCTCCGTAACGAAAACATCTTCCAAATATGCCATTTGAGTCCCGAAATTGCGGACACTTTCGTTTTCCGATCACCGAAGGTGGCGCAATTACGTTTTTTCTTCAAGAGCGTCTGCACGGCAGATGGACAAATCGAGCGCTGTATGGTGGGCACCGCACATACCGCTGGTCATCTTCGAGCAAGGCGGATCGCTTATCCGCGATGGTTAACCACTATCGGTTGGAAGCGGCCATCCGACGAATGCAGAACGAACGACAGCTTAGGGCCGAAGGTAGTCGTTTGGTTCGGCAGATCAGAGGAAGGGCCGCAGGCCCGGCGGCGCTGCGCGCCTTGTTCGGGGCCGGGGGCCGAGTTGTTTCGCAGTAGGTTAGGCGGCAGTTGTGCATGGACGATCCGCCCTACCGCCGGATCAGGTCCAGCGGGGCCTGCGAGAGGGGTTCGGCGCCGGTTTCCGTGACGAGGGAGGTGCGGGCGAGGGTCATCGCGAGGCCGTTGGCCTCGTCGAAGAGGATCATGTGGATGAAGAAGGTGTTGCCGGGGCGGAGGATGTAGCTCTGGCCCTCGTAGAACATCGGCCAGTCCATCCAGTTCGGCGCGAAGGTGGTGCCCAGGGAATAGCCGCAGGCGTTGAGCTTGTTGGCGCCCTGGCCGCGGGCCTCCATCACGGCGGCATGGGCCTCGAAGACGGCGCGGGCGGGCTCGCCGGGGCGCAGCGCGGCCTCGGCGGCCAGCAGCGCCTCCTCGCAGGCGGCGTGCATCGCGGCGACGCGCGGGTCGAGCCGGCCGATGACGACCGTGCGCATGAGTGCTGCGTGGTAGTGGCGCCAGGCGGCGGCGAATTCCAGCGTGAGGAGGTCGTCGGGATCGAGCGTGCGGCGGCCGGTGAAGTAGCGGCACATGAGCGCGCCGGGGCCCGAGCCGATGATCTGCTCGTTGGCCGGGTCGTCGCCGCCGCCGCGGTAGATCGCGCCCTGAAGCTCGGCGAGGATGTCGCCCTCGTAGGCGCCGGGGCGCGTGGCTGCGGTCGCGGCGGCGAGGGCCTCGTCGGCGAGGGCGGCGGCGCGGCGGACATGGGCGATCTCGGCGGGGCTCTTCACGGCGCGCAGGCGCGTGACGAGGAGCGAGGCGTCCTCGAGGCTGCCGAAGCCTTCGAGGGCGTCGGTGAGGCGGCGGCCCTTGGCGGCGGTGAGCCCGTAGGCCTCCCACTCGACGCCGAGGCGGCGGCCGGAGAGGCCGAGCTCGGCGAGGATGCCGCGGAGCTCGCGCTCCGGGGCGGCATGTTCGCCATCGGTCCAGATGCGGATGTCGCTCACGCGCGAGGTGAAGCGGGCCTGGAGGCGGTCGGCGGAGCGGGTGAGCAGCACGAGGCGGCCGTCGCCGGTGAGCACCATGGCCTGGAAATGCACGTAGCCGAAGGTGTCGTAGCCGGTCAGCCAGTACATGCTTTCCTGGCGGAAGAGCAGGAGCGCGTCGAGCCCCGCGCGCTCCATCTCGGCGAGCACGGCCTGCTGGCGGGCGCGGAACTCGGGCTCGTCGAAGTGGAGGTTGCGGGGCGGCGTGCTATCCTGCGGCATCGATCACCGGCTTCAGGCGTTTCTCGATGACCTCGCGGGTGAGCGGGCCGGGGTGGCGGAAGAGGATCTTGCCGCCCGGGCCGACGACGAAGGTTTCCGGCACGCCGTAGATGCCCCAGTCGATGCCGGTGCGGCCCGAGGCGTCCTCGCCGACCATGGCGTAGGGGTTGCCGAGCTCGGCGAGGAAGGCGGCGGCCTTCTCGGGGCTGTCCTTGTAGTTGATGCCGATGACGGGGCGCTCGGGGGTGCCGAGCTCCATCAGCACCGGGTGTTCGGCGCGGCAGGGCGCGCACCAGCTTGCCCAGAAGTTCACGAGCTTGATGCCGGGGCCGGTGAGGTCGGCGTCCGTGGGCGTGGGGCTGCCGGGAAATTCGGAGACATAGGCGAGCGGCGGGGTGGTCTTGCCGATGAGCGCGGAGGGGAGCGCGTTCGGGTCCTCGCGCTGGAGGCCGAACCAGGCGGCGACCGCGAAGGCGATGAAGAGGAGCGGCGGCAGCGCGATCAGCGGGTTGAAGCGACGCTCAGCCACGGCTGCGCCCCCGGATCTCGGCCTCGGCGCGCTCGAGCGCGCGGCGGACGCGGGCGCTGCGCCAGAGCGAGACGGCGACGAGGGCGGCGAGGAGGGCGATCGTCGCGCCATAGGCGCCGAGGACGGTTCCGGCGTAGCGTCCGAGGTCGGGCATCATGCCTTGTGGGCCTCCATGGGGCGGGGGGCGGCCTGCTGGGCCTGCATCTGTTCGATGGCGCGCAGCCGGCGGGCGCGGATTTCGGTGCGGGTGCGCAGGAGCACGAGGGTGATGAAGAGCAGCACGAAGCCCGCGATGCAGAGGAGCAGCGGCCAGTAGAAGGCGTTGTCGACGTTTTCGCGCTGGTCCATCGAGAGCGACGGGCCCTGGTGCAGCCCCTGCGACCAGAAGAAGACGGCGTAGCGCGAGAGGACGGCGAAGACGGAGCCGACGAGGCAGAGGATCGCGGTGAGGTCCGCGGCCTTTTCCGGGTCGTCGATGGCGGACCAGAGCGCGATGTAGCCGAGGTAGAAGACGAAGAGGATGAAGAACGAGGTGAGGCGCGGGTCCCAGGCCCACCAGGTGCCCCACATCGGTTCGCCCCAGATCGCGCCGGTGAAGAGCGTGATGAGCGTCATCACCGCACCGATGGGCGCGGCGGCACGGGCGGCTAGGGCTGAGACGTGGTGGCGGCGGATGAACCAGATCATCGAGGTCACCAGCATCATGAACCAGGCGTTGATGGCCATGAGCGCCGCGGGGACGTGGATGAAGAGGATCTTCACCGTGGCACCCTGCTGGTAGTCGTCCGGGGTGCCGAAGAAGCCCCAGCCGAGCCCGGCTGCGAGGCAGAGGACCGTGAGCCCCGAGAACGCGGGCAGGAGCGCCCCGGAGAGGCGCATGAACTGCACGGGATTGGCGAATTTCCAGATCGACATGCCGCCTTTTAGAGCCGACGGGCGCGCGGTTCAATCGCCTGAAAGTACTGTAACACCTTCGTGGGCGCGCGAGGGCTCAGGGCAGGATCACGCCGGGCTCGCCGACGGGCCCGGCAAGCGGGTCGAGGGGCAGGTCGGCGGGCGGCGCGGATGCGGTTGCCGGCGCGATGGCGAGGGTGGGCGCTGGCGCGACGGGGTGCGCGGTCTGCGGCAGGGCGATGGGCGTGGCGGCGCGGGGGGCGGCCTCGGCCGGTGCGACGGTTTCCGCCGAAGCAGTGTCCTTGCCGCCGCAGCGGGTGAAGGCATCGCTCCAGCCGCGGGCATAGGCGGTGTCGTTCTCGAAGGAGGTGGCATCCCGGAGGCGCGGGCCGCTGCCCGCCGCGGAGGATTGCCCGGAGGTGCAGCCGTCATCGAAGCCCTGACGGTAGGCGGGAGGGGCGTCTGCCGCGGGGGCGGGCGGGGCGGCTTCCGGGCGCGCGTCGGGGTCGCCGCCGGCACAGGCCGCGAGGAGGAGGCAAGCGGCGAGGGCGCGTCCGGTCATGTCTCTCAACTCCTCTCCGGGAGATATTCCCGCATAGGTTGAATAGCATGAACGGTATGCGCCGGGCAATCATGCCGCGCAGCAATCTGTGCAGGCGTCAGCGCAGGTTGATGCGCAGGGCAGCGGCGGCGGCGAAGGGGGCGAGGGCGAGGATGAAGAGGGTGAGGCCCGCCAGCAGGGTGAGGGCGGGCATCGGGTCGGTGCCTTCGGCGGCACTGGCGACCGCGCGGGCCCCGAAGATCAGCGTCGGGATATAGAGCGGCAGGACGAGCACCGAGAGGAGCAGGCCACCGCGCCGCAGGCCGACGGTGACCGCCCCGCCGATTGCACCGAGAAAGCTGAGGCCGGGGGTGCCGAGGGCGAGGCTGGCCATCAGCCAGGCGAAGGCATCGCCCGGCAGGTTGAGGGTGATGGCAAGCACCGGCGCCACGATCACCAGCGGGAGGCCGGTGGTGAGCCAGTGGGCGAGCGCCTTCAGCGCCACGAGGCCCTCGAGGGGCAGCGGCGAGAGGGAGAGGATGTCGAGGGTGCCGTCCTCGTAATCGGTCTGGAACAGCCGGTCGAGGGAGAGCTGGCAGGCAAGCAGCGCGGCGAGCCAGAGCGTTCCGGGAGCGATGGCGCGGAGCCTTTCCGGGTCCGGGCCGGTGCCGAAGGGGACGAGCAGCACGACGATGAGGAAGAAGGAGAGGCCGAGCCCGGCGCCGCCGCCGGAGCGGAGCGCGAGCCTCAGTTCCCGGCCGAGGACGGCGGAGGCGGTCTTCATGGGGCAAGGCCTTCGAGGAACGGATCGTGATGGCCGGCGGTACCGGGACTGGCGGCCACGACGGGCGCAAGCGTGAGGTCGCGGGCGCTGCCGACATCAAGGGGCACGTGGGTTGCGATGATCGCGGCGCCGCCGCGGGCGCAATGCGCGCGGATGGCGGAAAAGAGCAGGGCGCAGGCGGGGCCGTCGAGCGAGACGGTGGGCTCGTCGAGCAGCCAGAGCGGCCGGTTGGGGGCGAGCGCCAGGCGGGCAAGGCCGAGCCGCCGTTTCTGGCCCGCGGAGCAGGCATGGGCGGGGCGCGCGGCGATCGCACCGAGATCGAAGGCCGCGAGCGCGGGCGCGATGTCGGGCGAACCGAAGAGCGCGCCCCAGAAGGCGAGGTTCTCGGCTACGGTGAGCTGTGGCTTGATGGCGTCAAGGTGGCCCGCATAGGCGATGCGCTCGGCATAGGCGTCATGGTCGCGGCCGAGCGGGATGCCGTCGAGGGTCACCGCGCCGCGGCTTCGCGGCAGGAGGCCTGCGAGCACGCGCAGGAGCGTGGACTTGCCCGAACCGTTGGGTCCGCGCAGCCCCAGCGCCTCGCCGCCGTCGAGCGTGAAGGAAACGCCCTCGAGAACGGGGCGACCGGAGCGTTGACAGGCGAGATCGGAAACGTCGAGGCGCATGAATCTCCGCATAGACTATTGACGCGGCGCCGGAAAGGGCGAGGCTGGCAAGGGACGGTGCAGATTTCTCCGAAATGTATACCGTTGTATTCTTTTCACCGTGCCTGCCATGTGCTAGAGGACGCACGGGCGGCACGGGAGCCGCGATTCACACAATCACGAGGGAGCATAGAGCCACCATGACCATTCAAGTGGGAACGGACACTGCAAAGACCCGCCGTTCACTGAGCGTGGACGGGTCCGAATATGCTTACTACTCGATCGCTGCGGCGGAAGAGGCTGGCCTTGGCGCATTCGAGAAGCTTCCCGCATCCCTCAAGGTCGTTCTCGAGAACCTGCTGCGCTTCGAGGACGGTGGCAAGACGGTCTCCGTCGACGACATCAAGGCCTTCGCCGAATGGGCGACGAATGGCGGCAAGAACCCGCGCGAGATCGCCTATCGCCCGGCCCGCGTGCTGATGCAGGACTTCACCGGCGTTCCGGCCGTCGTGGACCTCGCGGCGATGCGCGACGGCATCGTGACGCTCGGCGGTGACGCGCAGAAGATCAACCCGCTGAACCCGGTCGATCTCGTCATCGACCACTCGGTGATGATCGACGAGTTCGGCAATCCGCGCGCCTTCCAGATGAACGTGGACCGGGAATACGAGCGCAACATGGAGCGCTACGTGTTCCTCAAGTGGGGCCAGAAGGCGTTCAACAACTTCCGCGTGGTGCCGCCGGGAACCGGCATCTGCCATCAGGTGAACCTCGAATACCTCGCCAAGACCGTCTGGTCCGATACCGATCAGGCGGGCGGGCTGGTGGCCTATCCCGACACGCTGGTCGGCACCGACAGCCATACCACGATGGTCAACGGCGCGGCCGTGCTCGGCTGGGGCGTGGGCGGCATCGAGGCCGAAGCCGCGATGCTCGGCCAGCCGATCTCGATGCTCATCCCCGAGGTCGTGGGCTTCAAGCTCACCGGCTCGATGGTCGAGGGCACGACCGGCACCGACCTCGTACTCAAGGTCGTCGAGATGCTGCGCAAGCACGGCGTCGTCAGCAAGTTCGTGGAGTTCTACGGCGAGGGGCTCGACAACCTGCCGCTCGCGCAGCGCGCCACGATCGCCAACATGGCCCCCGAATACGGCGCGACCTGCGGCTTCTTCCCGATCGACAGCGAGACCCTGCGCTATCTCACCCAGACGGGCCGCCCCGAGGAGACCATCGCGCTCGTCGAGGCCTATGCCAAGGCCAACGGCATGTGGCGCGGCGCCGACTACGAGCCGATCTACAGCTCGACCCTGCATCTCGACATGGGCGAGATCGTTCCGGCGATCTCCGGTCCGAAGCGCCCGCAGGACTACCTGCCGCTCACCAGCGCCTCCTCGGCCTTCGAGAAGGTCGTTGCCGACTATCGTGGTCTCGATCTCTCGGATGACGCCAAGAACATGGCGGACGAGGGCCCGGTGGCGACGAAGCCCGTCGACGTCTGCAAGACGGCCAAGGTCGAGGGCGAGGCGTATGAGCTCAAGGACGGCTCGGTCGTGATCGCCTCGATCACCTCCTGCACCAACACCTCGAACCCCTATGTGCTTATCGGCGCCGGTCTGGTCGCCCGCAAGGCGCGCGCACTCGGCATCACCCGCAAGCCCTGGGTGAAGACCTCGCTCGCTCCCGGCTCTCAGGTCG
Source organism: Amaricoccus sp. B4 (assembly GCF_043226085.1). Taxonomy (NCBI): domain Bacteria; kingdom Pseudomonadati; phylum Pseudomonadota; class Alphaproteobacteria; order Rhodobacterales; family Paracoccaceae; genus Amaricoccus; species Amaricoccus sp. B4. Next base: position 930,101 of record NZ_CP171225.1, on the reverse strand, counting down.
TGACCGAGTATCTCGAGGCCGCAGGCCTGCAGGAAGATCTCGACGCGATCGGGTTCAACCTCGTTGGCTATGGCTGCACGACCTGCATCGGCAACTCCGGGCCGCTTCAGCCGGAAATCTCGAAGGCGATCAGCGAGAACGATCTGATCGCGACCGCGGTGCTCTCGGGCAACCGCAACTTCGAGGGCCGCATCAGCCCCGACGTGCGTGCCAACTACCTCGCCTCGCCGCCGCTCGTGGTCGCCTATGCGCTCGCCGGCGACATGAACATCGACATCACTTCGGAGCCGCTGGGCCAGGGTTCGGATGGCAAGGATGTCTATCTCAAGGACATCTGGCCGTCCGATGCCGAGATCGCCGAGCTCGTCGAGAAGGTCGTGACCCGCGAAGCCTTCGTCTCGAAGTATGCCGATGTCTTCAAGGGCGACGAGAAGTGGCAGGGCGTCGAGACCACCGACAGCGAGACCTACGACTGGCCGACGAGCTCGACCTATGTCCAGAACCCGCCCTACTTCCAGGGGATGGGCATGGAGCCGGGCACGATCAGCGACATCGAGGGTGCGAAGGTTCTGGCGATCCTCGGCGACATGGTCACCACCGACCACATCTCGCCGGCGGGCTCCTTCAAGCAGACCACGCCCGCGGGCAAGTATCTGATCGAGCGTCAGGTCGGCGTGCGCGACTTCAACTCCTACGGCTCGCGCCGCGGCAATCACGAGATCATGATGCGCGGTACCTTCGCCAACATCCGCATCAAGAACGAGATGCTGGACGGGGTCGAAGGCGGCTACACCAAGGGTCCGGACGGCGAACAGACCTCGATCTACGATGCCGCGATGGCCTACCAGGCCGAGGGCACGCCGCTCGTGATCTTCGGCGGCATGGAGTACGGCGCAGGCTCTTCGCGCGACTGGGCGGCGAAGGGCACGAGCCTTCTCGGCGTCAAGGCGGTGATCGCCGAGAGCTTCGAGCGCATCCACCGCTCGAACCTCGTCGGCATGGGGGTCATTCCCTTCGAGTTCACCGGCGGCGACACCCGCAAGACGCTGGGCCTCAAGGGCGATGAAACCGTCTCGATCAAGGGCCTGTCGGGCGATCTGAAGCCGCTCTCGCAGGTTCCGGCGACCATCACCTACGGCGATGGCTCGACCAAGGAGATTACGCTCAAGTGCCGCATCGATACCGCGGTCGAGATCGAGTATGTCGAGAACGGCGGCGTGCTGCACTACGTGCTGCGCAACCTCGCCCGCGCCTGACCCGCTCCGCGATGAAGGGCGGGTGCCGGAGCTGATCCGGCGCCCGCCTTCTCTTCCCCCTGCCTTCTCTTCACTTCGGCGACAGAGTGCCCGGCGCTCGCGAAGGCTTTACTGGCGCCCCCCGTGCCGTGCGGCTACCCCTGTAAGGCCCCAAAAGACACGGAGCATCGATGCCTCTTCTCGCGCTTGTCCTTGCGCTACTCCTGTTCGTTTCGCCGCAGGCCGGACGCGCGCAGCAAAACGCGGTGGTGCTCGAGCTCTATACGAGCCAGGGCTGTTCGTCCTGCCCGCCCGCCGACGCGCTGCTGCCGAAACTTGCCGACATGCCCGGCGTGATCGCGCTCGCCTTGCATGTCGATTACTGGGATTATCTCGGCTGGAAGGATTCCTTCGGCAACGTCCAGTACACCAAGCGGCAGAAGGCCTATGCCAAGGCGCTGCATCACCGGCCGCTCTACACGCCGCAGGCGGTCATCCAGGGTCAGGACATCATCGTCGGCCATCAAGAGCCGCAGATCGTCAAGGCGCTCAACGCCTATATGTCCGAGCCTTCGCCCGTCCGGCTCGATATCGATCGGGGCGCAGGCGGGATCCTGTCGATCCGGGCGACCTCGCGCGATGGCGCGGCTCTGCCCGGGCCCTTCGATGTCCAGCTCGTGCAGTTTCTCGAATCCGAAGGCGTGGATATCGAGGGTGGCGAGAATGCCGGCCGGAACATGACCTATACCAACATCGTGACCGACTGGCGCACGGTGGCGCATTGGGACGGGCTCACGCCGCTCGATCTCGAGATCACCGATCTCGCGCCGGATCAGCCCGTCGCGGTCATCGTGCAGGAAGCGGGAACCGGACCGGTCGTCACGGCCGCCGAGCTGCACTGAGCCGCAGCCCAGGCCGCGCGCGGCTTCAGGTCGGACCGGGTTCCGTCGCCGCCGGCAAGGATTTCGACCAGCGCCGGTGCAGCCAGTAATACTGACCGGGATGGGCGCGGATCCGGGCCGCCAGCGCGTCGTTCACTGCCTGCATCATTTCCCTGGCAGTTCCGCGCGCGATCGGCGGATCGACCTCGACCTCGATATGCATCCGGTCGGTCAGGCGATGGCTGAACGTCGGGATCAGCGGCACGTCGTATTTGAGCGCGAGCTGGGCTGCGACCAGGGAGGTGGGGGCGGGACGGCCGACGAAATCGAGCGGCTCGGCGCGGTGATCGTACTGGTCGATGAGGAGTGCCACGATGTTGCCCTTGGCGAGATGGGCCACGAGGCCGCGGGTGCCGCGGGCGCCCTTCTCGAACATCGGGGTGCCATTCGCATCCAGCCCGCGCTTGTAGATTGCGTTGATATAAGGGTTCTCCGTCCGCCGGTAGACTCCGGCGCAGGTGATACCGAGCGATGACATCCAGGCCCGCGAGCCTTCCCACTGCCCGAAATGCCCCGAGACGAGCACGGCTCCCTTGCCGTTGATGGCAGCCGCGCGAATGGCCTCCACGCCCGGCCCGGAGGGCGGCGGCGTAAGCAGATCATCGTCGCGAAACCGCTCGCCATGCAGCGTCTCGAGAAAGGTGCGCCCGAAGTTGTCGCCGGTCTCGCCCACGATGCGTGCTCGCTCTCCGGGCGAAAGCTCGGGGAGGACATAGGTGAGATTGGCTTCGATGCGGCGGCGCAGGCGGCGGTTGCGGGTGACGATCTGTCGGCCGATGAAGCCGCCTAGGCCGGCGCGCGCGCGATGCGGCAGGAGACGGGTGAACTCCACCAGCGCATAGACCGGCACGCTGGCGAGCCGGTCGAGGAGCGCGTTTCTATTCTTCTTGGCCATGGAAATCCCGGTCCACCGGAGGCGGCGGACCCGTCTGCGAGGGGCGCGTGCGCTCTGCCGCGCGCGCGGGGGCAGAGGAAAGCGGGAAGTGCCCTGCGCCGGGAGCGGGCCCCGGCGCGCGGAAGTTCAGTGCTTGATCGGGTTGATCATCATCACCATCTGGCGACCTTCGAGGCGCGGCATGGATTCGATCTTGCCGAGTTCCTCGATATCGCCGGCGACACGTTCGAGCAGCTTGCGTCCGAGATCGGCATGCGCCATCTCGCGACCGCGGAACCGGAGCGTCACCTTGACCTTGTCGCCACCCTCAAGGAACTTCACCACCGAGCGCATCTTGACGTCGTAGTCATGCGTATCGGTGTTGGGGCGGAACTTGATCTCCTTGACCTCGATGGTCTTCTGCTTCTTCCGGGCCTCGGATTCCTTTTTCTGCTGTTCATACTTGAACTTGCCGAAATCCATGATCTTGGCGACCGGCGGCGTGGCATTCGGGGAGATTTCCACCAGATCCAGCCCGGCCTCTGCCGCGAGCATCATGGCGCGGTCCGGAGAAATGACGCCGATATTCTCACCTTCGGCTCCGATGAGACGGATCTCCGAAGCACGGATGCGTTCGTTCACGCGGGGCCCGGTATCCCGGGTCGGCGGAGCATTATGTGGTCTGCGGGCGATGGTCGTTGCTTCCTTTTGATCGTTGACGGGACGAAAAAACCGGAGCACTGCCCCGGTATCGTGCCTTAACATAGTGCAAAACCGCAGCAAAGTGAAGGCTCTTCGGTGTCCGTCCGCCGATTCGTAGCGCTGCGCGGGGCCGCGCCGAAATCGTCGTGAGGCGATCACAGAACCGTGGGACATGTTGCAAGCGAGCGAGCAGCGCTGCATTTCATCGCTGGCAGAAGTCATTCGGCTCGCAGACCTCAGGAGGAAATTTCGCATGTCGCGTTTCATTTGGGTGATCGTCGTCATCATCGCAATCGTTCTCGGATACACCCTTTTCATGGGGTCGGAAGAGACCGAGACCCCGGTTCCGGTCACGGAGACCACCCCCGAATCGCCGGCGGATGCTGCTGTCGAGAATGCCGGCGAAGCGGCGCAGGACGCGGGCCAGGCCGCACAGGATGCGCTCGAGGCCACGGGCGATGCGGTGGACAACGCCGCCGAGAGTGCGGGCCAGGCGGCTCAGGACGCGCAGGATGCGGCCGGGGAAGCGGTCCAGTCGATCGAGGAGAAGGCGCAGGAGGCGACTGACGCGGTACGCGAGGAAGCCAACGAGGCAATCCAGAAGATCGACAACGCCACCACGCCCGAGACGACGGCCCCGGAGACGCCGGAAACCACCACACCGGAGACCACGGCGCCCGCGGGTGACGAGTCCTCGATCGACAGCCAGATCCGCGGCATGGTGAACGAGAGCACCCCGCCCGCCGCGGAAGAAACCCAGCCTGCGCAGCAGTAAGACTGCGCGGCAAAGCTCCTGCAGCCGAGCTTCAGCTGAGCCGGCTGCAGAAGCGCGCGATGCGGGCGCAGGCCTCTTCGAGGGTTGCGTCCGCGGCCGCATAGCTGATGCGGAAATTCGGCCCGGACCCGAAAGCGGCCCCAAAAACCACGGCAACGCCTTCGGCATCCAGAAGCTCCCGCGCGAAATCCTCGTCGGTCTCGATCCGGGCTCCCTCGGGTGTGTGGCGCCCGATGAGTTTCGCGACCGAAGGGTAGACGTAGAAGGCGCCTTCCGGCACCGGGCAGAGCAGCCCCTCACAGGCATTGAGCCGCTCGACCACGAGATCGCGGCGGCGCCGGAACGCGGTGCGCGCTTCGGACAGATAGTCCTGCGGGCCTTCGAGCGCCTCGACCGCGGCCCACTGGCTGATCGAGCATGCGTTGGTGGTCGACTGGCCCTGGAGCGTGATCATCGCACGGATGAGCGGCGTGGGGCCCGCGGCATAGCCGATGCGCCAGCCGGTCATCGCATAGGCCTTGGAGACGCCATTGACGGTCAGCGTGCGATCGATGAGGCGGGGCTCGACCTCGGCTGGGGTGCAGAAGCGGAAGGGGTCATAGGCGATGTGCTCGTAGATATCGTCGCTTAGCACCCAGACATGATCGTGGGCGACGAGGACATCCGTAAGCGCCTTCATCTCCTCGTGCGAATAGCCCGCGCCGCTCGGGTTCGACGGCGAGTTGAGGATCAGCCACTTGGTCTTCGGCGTAATGGCGCCCTGCAGCGCGCCGGGGGTGATCTTGAAGCCGTTTTCCATCGTGCCGGGCACGATCACCGGCGTGCCGCCGGCGAGGCGGACGATGTCGGGGTAGCTCACCCAGTAGGGCGCGGGGATGATGACCTCGTCGCCGGGATCGACGGTGGCCATCAGTGCATTGAAGAGCGCCTGCTTGCCGCCGGTGGAGACGATGACTTGTTCGGGGGCATAGTCGAGCGAATTCTCGCGGGAGAACTTGCCGCAGATGGCGCGGCGGAGCTCGATCAGTCCCTCGGGCGAGGTGTAGCGGGTCTCTCCGCGGTCGATCGCGGCCTTCGCGGCGGCACGGATGTTTTCCGGCGTGTCGAAATCGGGTTCGCCGGCGCTGAGGCTGATGATGTCGCGCCCCGCCGCGCTGAGCTCGCGCGCCTTGGCGGTGATCGCCACGGTGGGGGAGGGCTTGATGCGCCCGAGAGCTGCGGACAGGAACGACATGGGGCACCCCTTTGCAATCGCGACCCCGGTGTCTTAGGGTCCACCGCGAAGGCAGGCAAGCCTGCAGGCAGACGAGCGCGAGGGGTTCAGCGCAAGGGAGACGCAGATGTCCGGCACCAGTTCCGGCAACCCCGCGGCTTCGGACGGCGAAGACTATTCCGATGCCGCGGCCACATTCGGAGATCGCATCACGCTGGCGCGCGAGGCGCTCGGCCTTGACCAGTTGGGGCTTTCCGAGAAGCTCGGGGTGAAACTCACGACGATCCAGAACTGGGAGGAGGACCGGGCGGAGCCGCGGGCCAACAAGCTTCAGATGCTGGCAGGTGTGCTCAACGTCTCGATGATCTGGCTGATAAGCGGGCGCGGAGAGCAGCCGGGTTTTGCCGGGCAGGAGGCGCATCGCGTGGTGGAGGAATGCCTGGCCGAGCTTCGGGAACTGCAGGGCGAACAGCGACAGATTTCGGAGCGCATGGTGCAGGTCGAGCGCAGGCTCCGCCTTGCCTTCGACGGCGTCGAACCCATCTGAGGCAAACCGGGCGATCGCGCGGTTCCGGGCGGTTGACAGGGCCTGGAGCGAAGGGGATACCCGAGAGGTTTCCAGGTTGCGCCGGCATTCGCGGCGCAGAATCCAAGAGGGGCGCACATGAAGGGCGACAAGAAAGTCATTGAATATCTGAACGCGGGGCTTCGCAGCGAGCTGACCGCAGTCAGCCAGTACTGGCTGCATTTCCGGCTTCAGGACGACTGGGGCTTCGGCAAGCTTGCGGCGAAGTCCCGGGCCGAAAGCATCGAAGAGATGCACCACGCCGACAAGTTCATCGAGCGGATCCTCTTCCTCGAAGGTCATCCCAACCTGCAGAAGCTCGACTCGCTCCGGATCGGAGAGACGGTGAAGGAAACCCTCGAGTGCGATCTCGCCGCCGAGCATGACGCGCGCAAGCTCTACATCGAGGCGCGCGAGCACTGCGAAAAGGTCGGCGACTATGTCTCGAAGAACCTCTTCGAGGAACTGATCGCCGATGAGGAAGGCCATATCGACTACCTCGAGACCCAGCTCGATCTGCTTGGCAAGCTCGGCGAGGAGAAATACGGCCTGCTGAACGCCAAGTCCGCCGACGAAGCGGACTAAGCCGCTTCAGAACGCGCCAGCCAGCCCCCTCGGGACGGAGCCGCTGCCCTGCGCTCCGTCCGCCTCGGGGCAGCCAGCGCGGAAGACGGGTTCCCGGGCCCCCGGCCTCGGTGGCCGCACCTGCTCCCTCGGAGATCCTGATGATCCCGCGCCGGAGCGCTATTCTTCCCGGTCTTTTCCGACATCACCGCGACCCGAATGGCTTTGCGGCCAGCTCTTGGCCTGTGGCTTTTCATCGCGGCGGAAATGGTCTTAAGGTGGGGCGGGGCATAATCAGAAAAACAAGCGTGCCTTGAAACAGGGAGGGGAAAATGTCCGAAGATTTCAGGCGCGATGCGCTGGCCTATCATTCCGCCGAGCCACGGGGGAAGCTGCAGATCCTGCCGACAAAGCCAATGGCAACGCAGCGCGATCTGGCACTGGCCTACAGCCCCGGCGTGGCGGTGCCCTGTGAGGAAATCGCCGCCGATCCCTCAAAGGCCGCGCTCTATACCGGGCGCGCCAATCTCGTTGCGGTCATCTCCAACGGCACTGCGGTGCTCGGGCTCGGAAATATCGGGGCGCTCGCCTCGAAGCCGGTGATGGAGGGCAAGGCCGCGCTGTTCAAGAAATTCTCCGGGATCGACGTGGTCGATCTCGAGGTGGATGAAACCGACGTTGATGCCTTCTGCGAGACGGTGCGGCGGCTGGAGCCAAGCTTTGGCGGCATCAATCTCGAGGATATCGCCGCCCCGGCCTGCTTCGAGATCGAGAGCCGGCTCAAGCGCGAGATGGGTATTCCGGTCTTCCATGACGACCAGCACGGCACGGCGATCGTCGCGGCCGCAGGCATGATCAACGGGCTTGATCTCGTCGGCAAGTCGCTCGAGGAAGCGAAGATCGTCTGCAACGGCGCGGGTGCCGCGGCGCTCGCCTGCATCGGGCTGCTGGTGAGCTTCGGAGCGCGGAAGGAAAACATTCTCGTCTGCGATTCCAAGGGCGTGGTGCATTCAGGCCGCGCCGCACAGCTCGACAAGTACAAGACCGCCTGGATGCGGGATACCGAGGCCCGGACGCTGGCCGATGCGATGAAGGGGGCGGACGTGTTTCTCGGCGTCTCGGTCGCCCGTGCGGTCGATCGAGACATGGTGGCTTCGATGGCGCCGAACCCGCTTATCTTCGCCCTCGCCAATCCCGAGCCGGAGATCCGGCCGGAAGAGGTGGAGGCGGTGCGCTCGGATGCGATCGTCGCGACCGGGCGTTCGGACTATCCGAACCAGGTCAACAACGTGCTCTGCTTTCCGTTCATCTTCCGCGGCGCGCTCGATGTCGGCGCAACGGAGATCAACGATGCGATGAAGCGTGCCTGTGCCGAGGCAATCGCGCGCATCGCGCGGGCCGAAGCGGCGGACATGCAGTCAGCCTATGCCAATCAGGATCTGAAGTTCGGGCCCAATTACATCATTCCCAAGCCGTTCGACTCGCGGCTCATGCTGGAGATCGCGCCGCTGGTCGCGCAGACGGCGATGGATACCGGCGTCGCGACGCTTCCAATCGAGGACATGGCGGCCTATCGGGAGAAGCTCCAGAGCTTCGTCTACCGTTCGGGCATGCTCATGAAGCCGGTCTTCGAACGGGCGCAGCGCGATCCGCGGCGGGTGGTGTTCGCCGAAGGGGATTCCACGCGCGTCCTGCATGCCGCCTCCCGCGCGGCGCGCGACGGGATCGCGCGGCCGGTGCTTGTCGGCAACGCGGAGGCGATCCGTCAGAAGATCGCCGAGCTCTCGCTGAGCCTGACCATCGGCAAGGAGATCGAGGTCGCAGATCCGGAGAAGATCGATCCGCAGAGCTATGCCGACCAGCTTCACCGTCTTGTCGGCCGCGACGGCATCTCGCCCAAGGAAGCGCTCCGCGGCGTGCGCAGCGATCCCTCGGTCTTTGCCTTTCTGATGCTCGAGCGCGGTGAGGTGGATGCGGCGATCTGCGGCACCGGCGGGCGCTTTGCCCATCATCTGACCCGGCTCAAGGGCATCATCGGGCTGAAGCCCGGAGCGACGGGGCTTTCGACGATGAACGCGCTGGTCATGCCCTCCGGAACGTTCTTCATTGCCGACGCCTATGTTTCGGTCGATCCCTCGGCTGAGGAGGTGGCGGATCTTGCTATCCGCGCCGCAGAGGCGGTCCGGCGCATGGGCCTCGAGCCGCGTGCGGCCCTCGTGAGCCATGCGAATTTCGGTGACCGGCCGAGCGCCTCTTCACGCAAGATGCGCCGGGCCGTGGAGATCCTGCGCCAGCGGCAACCGGATTTCGAGTTCGATGGCGAGATGCATGCCGATACTGCGCTCGTCGATTCGCTCCGGGCGAAGGCGCTGCCAGGAAGCAGCCTCAGGGGCCCCGCGAACCTTTTCATCATGCCGAATGCCGATGCGGCGCATATCTCGCTCACCCTGCTCAAGACACTGGGAGGGGCGGTGCCCGTCGGGCCGATCATGATGGGTGCGGCGAAGCCAGCCTATATCGCCTCGCAGTCGGTGACGGTGCGGGGGCTGCTCAACCTTACCGCGCTGGCGGTTGTGGAAGCGCAGGCATCGGCGGAGGCCGACGAGAACCGACTCGCGGCGGAGTAGCGCGCAGCGGCTTGAGCCGGGGTGGCGGGCGCACGGCGCCCCGCCATCCGCATGTGCAGCGGTGCCGTGTGGCGTCACGGAGATAGATGCAAGGCATTGAAGGCGTGCTATCCTACGGGGCTGGCGCAACCTTTTCGAAGACACGCATCATGACGCCCTCAACCTCCGTTTCGGCCTATGACGAGATATCCATCAATACGCTCGGCCTGCCATTCGTTGCCCTGATCCTGCTTGTCGTTCTGCCGCTCTCGGTGGCTGCAGGGTTTGCGTCGGGCCGGCACAGACGGCAGCGATTGCTCGCGGCGGGCGGCGCGGTCGATGTCGTGGTCGGCGAGATGGCCATGAACGCCTTTCTCGCGCTTCTCGGTCTGCTGCTGGCCTTCACCTTCGGCAATTCGCTCGCCGTCTCGCTTTCGATCAAGGCGGCGACCACGGACGAGGCCTCCGCGCTCGGCACCGCCTTTCTCCGCGCGGACTATCTCGCCGAGCCCGGACGGACCGAGCTTCAACGCGCGCTCCTCGAGTATGGCCGGACCAGGGTCGTACCGAAGCATGCGCCGATCGACAGTGAGGAAAAGCTCAACGCCTTTCTCGAGACGACGCTCACGGCTCAGGCGCGGCTCTGGCCGCTGACGCTCGAGGCGACGCGCGATCCCACGCCGCCGCCGATCCAGACCTTCGTGGCCGGGGCGATGAACGCGGTGCTGGACGCACATCTCTACAGGGTTTCGTCCTTTTCGGTGCCGGTTTCGGCCTTCACCCAGGCCATGGTGCTCGCGGCCGCCGCCACCGCGCTCTTTCTCGTGGGCAATCGCGCAGGCATGCTCGGCCAATTTCTCACTTGGCGGGCCTATGCCTTCGCGTTCTTTCTCAGCGCGATCATGTACACGATCATCGATCTCCGGCGCGGCAACGCGGGCTTCATCCTCGCCGATGACAGCACGCTCCGCGCAACGATCCTCGACATGGAGCAGGCTCTTGCGGACAGGCAATAGGTGGAAGACGCGGCTGGGGGACATTGCGCTGATCGGGGCGATTCTGCTGGCCGCGGGGACGATGGCTGCCGTTGCGGAGAGCGCATCGCTGCCGGTGAGCGTGCGCCTGGAGGAGGAGCAGCCGCTGCCACCCGGCGCGGAGCTGGAGGTGGAACTGCTGGATGTTTCTCGGGCGGACGCATCCTCGATCCGGATCACCTCCGGGCGGGTGGCGGTCAGCACGTTTCCGGTCTCGCTGCGACTCTCCTACGATCCTGCCGCAATCGACCCGCGGATGACCTATGTCGTTGCCGCGGTGCTCCGGACGGGGGGACGTGTGAGCCATCGCACCATGACGGCCTGGCCGGTGCTGACGCGCGGCGCACCGGAGCGGGCCGATATCGTTCTGGAGCAGGTGGCGGAGGCGCCTCCGGCGGATGCGGCGCGCATCAGTGGCGTGCCCTGGGCCGTGACGGAAATCGGCGGCCGGGCGCTCGTGGCAGACGATCCGCCGACCATCGCCTTTCTCGAGGATGGGACCTTCTCGATGTTTGGCGGCTGCAACCGCTTTCGAGGGAGGGCGGCGCTTTCGGCGGGGCGGATCGCCTTCGTGCAGCCGATTGCCGGGACGAAGATGATGTGCCTGTCCGAGCGGATGAAACTCGAGCAGGATATGCTGGAGGCACTCGACCGGACGGCCAGCTATAAGCGGTCGGGCGCGCGCCTCAGCTTCACAAATGCGGCGGGCGTCGTGACCGTCCGGTTTGTGGAGCGGCCGGAGGGCTAGAGCGCGGCGACGCGCAGCCTTCCAATCTGGAAAGGCTGCACGCGCCCCGCCGGGCGGAGTTCTGGCGCGGCTCAGATCTCCGAGATCGCCTCGAGGGATTCGGGCAGGATCTGGCCGCCGTCGACCACCAGGGTCTGACCGGTGATGTAGCCGGCCTCGTCGGAGGCGAAGAAGAGGGCGGCGTTGCCGATGTCCTCAACCTTGCCGAGACGCTTCAGCGGGATCGAGGCGGTCATGGTTTCGAGATATTCCTCTCCCAGGCCGGTGAGGCCCTCGGTCATGATGTTACCCGGCATCACGGCATTGATCGTGGTGTTGTAGCGCGCGAGCTCCATGGAGGCGGTGCGCAGGAAGCCGAGCTGTCCCGCTTTCGAGGCGCCGTAATGCGACCAGCCGGGGAAGCCCGTCACCGGGCCGGTGATCGAGGAGGTGAGGATGACCCGGCCCCGGCCCGCCTTCTCGAACTGCGGGATTGCCGCCTTCACCGCGAGGAAGGCGCTCTTGAGGTTGGTCGCGAGCACCTTGTCCCAGTCGTCCGGATCCATCTCGATGATCTTGGTCTGGGGGAAGATGCCCGCATTGGCACAGAGGATGTCCAGCCCACCGAATTTGCGGACGCAGTCCTCCACCATGGTCTGGACATCCGCCCAATCGGAGACATCGCCGCAGACATAGGCTGCGGTTCCGCCGGCTGCGGTGATCTCCTCCGCGGTCTGGCGGGCACTGTCCTCGCCGCGGGCCGCGATCATGACCTTGGCGCCCGCATTGGCGAAGACCCGGGCGATCCCCTTGCCGATGCCCTTCGAGCCGCCTGTAACGAGAACGGCTTTTCCGGCGATGGGTGTGAGCATGGGCGTCTCCTTCCTATTCTAGTCGGTCGTTTGGCCGCGCAGGAGGCGCAGCAGGGCGGGCAGGGTGAGCCCGATGGCAAGCAGCAGCGCGGAGGCGGCGACGCTCAGCATACCCACGGTCGGAACCAGGGGGGAATAGCCGGAGACCATCTTTGCATACAGCCATTCGGGTAAGGTCGAGTCGGCTCCCGTGGTGAAGAGCGAGAGCGGGAAGTTGCCCCAGGAGAGCAGGAAGGCGAAGAGGCCTGCCGAGATCACGCCGGGCATGAGCAGCGGTATCGTCACCTCACGCATCACGCTCCAAGTCGTGCAACCCATGTCGCGGGCGGCTTCCTCGAGCGCCGGATCGAAGCTGTAGGCGCGGATGGCGATGACGAGCGTCGCGATCGGGCCGATCCAGACCAGATGCGCGATGACGGCTGTCTTCCAGGTGGGGGTGACGCCGATCGCGTTGAACCAGATGAGCAGGGCGAGGCCGAGCACGGTCTGGGGGAAGAATATCGGCAGCAGGATGAGCTTCTGGAAGAGGCGCCGGTAGCGCCACTGGTAGCGGGCATAGGCGAGCGCGCCGAAGAATCCCGCAACCATCGAGATGACGGTGACGATGGCAGCGACGCGGAGCGAGGTGGCGAGAAGGTCGGACACGGTCGGGCTTGCGATCGCCTCGCCATACCAGTCGAAGGCGTAGCGGCGGATCGGGAAGGTGAGGTAACGCGCCTTGGAAACGGATGCGAAGCCCACGGCGACGATGGGGAGGTAGAGGATGGCGAGTACGAGGATGCCATAGCCGAGGAGGAGCGCACGGGTGACGGCGGTGGGTTTCATCTCACTTTCTCCCGCCGAACATCGCGTCGAGATCCACGCGGCTCACGCTGAAGAGCGCCACGGCTCCTATGATGGCGATGAGCACCATGGCAAGTGCAGCGCCAAGCGGCCAGTTCTGGCCGTAGGTGAAGGCGGTCTCGACCTCGTCGCCCATCACGATCACCGCCTGGCCGCCGAGGAGCTTCGATTCGGCGATGGCGCCCGCGGAGAGCACGAAGCAGAGGAGGCAGCCGATGACGATGCCCGGTGCCGCGAGGGGAAGCTCGACCTCGCGCAGCAGCTGCCAGCGCGAGGCACCGAGATCGACGGCCGCCTCGCGGGCGTCGTCGGGCACCATGGCGATGCCCTGGGCGAGGGGGAAGAGCATGAAGGGGAAGTAGACGTAGACGAGGCCGAACACGATCACGGGAACGTTGTAGAGCAGCCCGTCGAAGCCGGCGAAGCCCCAGGACCGGAGGTAGCCCTCGATGAGCCCGCCCTTCATCAGCGTGAGCACCCAGCCGAAGAGGCGGATGTTCTCCGAGACGAAGAGGGTCATCACCACACCCACAGTCAGCACCAAGGTGAAGCGGCGGTAGACCTTGGCCATGGCGAAGGCGAGCGGCCAGGAGATCACGAAGAGTATTGCGGTTGCGGCGATCGCCATGCCGAGCGACCAGATGAGCGAGCGCCAGTAGCCCTGGCGCAGGATCTCGCCATAGGCCGAGAAGTCGGGCAGATGCGCGAGCGAGAAGACCTTCTGGGGCATGATCGAGAACGCGGCCACAACGACGAGCGGTGCGACGAAGCTCAGGAGCAGCAGCGCCGTGATCGGCAACGCGGTGAGATAACCGAGGCGGGCATTCAGCCGGTCCATGGCTCAGGCCCCCTTGATGAGATGGCAGCTCGAGAGATCCCAGCCGAGACGGACGTCAGTTCCGGGTTTGCCTGTGATACGCTGCTCGCGCAGGACCTCAACCGTGCCCTTCCGGTCGTCAGCGAGGTCGATCTCGTACTGCAGGCGGCTGCCGAGGGCATATTCGGCGTGGAGGACGCCCTGGATCTGGAAATCCGCGGCTTCTCCGAAGTCGAGGAAACGGACGGCTTCGGGCCGGACGACCAGGGTGCCGGGGCCCTTGAGGCCCGTCTCCGCCGCGAGACCCGGCCGGATCACGAGGCCGGAGCCGGCCATGTCCGTCCCATCCGCCGTCACGTCGAAGAGGTTCACCTCGCCCATGAAGCCCGCGACGAAACGGCTGACGGGGCGGGCGTAGATCTCGTCCGGCGTAGCGATCTGCTCGAAGCGGCCGGCGCGCATGATCGCAATCCGGTCGGACATCACCATCGCCTCTTCGAGCGAGTGGGTGATGTAGATGAAGGTCTTGCCAGTGCGGGCATGAAGATCCTTCAGTTCCTTCTCGAGCGTCTTGCGCAGCCGGTAGTCGAGCGCGGAGAGCGGTTCATCGAAGAAGAGGATCTCGGGGTCGAAGGCGAGTGCGCGGGCAAGCGCCACGCGCTGCCGTTCGCCGCCGGAGCACTGCTGAATGCGCTTGCTGTAATAGTCGGGTGGCAGGCGCAAAAGGGTGAGAAGCTCCAGCGCGCGGGCCTTGCGCTCAGCGGCCGGAGTGCCCCGGATCTTGAGCGGGAACTCAATATTTTCGCCAACGGTCCGATGCGGGAAGAGTGCCAGCGACTGGAAGACCATGCAGGTCGGGCGCTTGTTGGGCGGCAGTTCATCGATCCGCTGATCGCGGAGCCAGATCGAGCCGCTCGTCGGGGTCTCCATTCCGACGAGCAGGCGGATCAGGGTCGTCTTCCCGCTGCCGGAGGGACCCACGATGGTCAGGAATTCGCCGTCCTGCACGTGGAGATCGATCCCGTGCAGGGCGGTGAAGTCATCAAAGGTCTTTTCCAGCCCGGCAATCGTCAGGATTGTCCGGGCGGGAGCCTTGATGGCGGCGGGGGCGGATGCCTCAAGCACGTTTGGCCGCATTGTAGATCGTGTAGAGTTCGTCATAGGACGTGACCACGTCGTACTGGACAGAGCGGGCCATCTCTTCCTCGAGGCTGTCCCACTGGATCGCGTCGAGCTCCTCCTCGTCCCAGAGCGCGAAGACCTCCGGATTGCCCATCTGGGCCACGGGATTGTAGGTGCCTTCGGCGAAGCCCACGGCCTTGCAGATCTCCGGCGCCTGAACGAATTCGAGAAAATCCTCGGCGAGCGGCGAGGGGTCAGGGTTGTTGACGGCAGATGTGAGCTCGATCCAGACGACGCCGCCCTTGCCGTCGAGGGGGCCGGATTTCGGTGTGATGCCGCGGATATTCGTCAGCCCGTCGAGGCGGGCGGGGCTGGCGGTGTAGGTGCCGCCCGTGAAATAGGCATCGATTTCGCCGTTGATGAGTGCAGTGTTCATCGCGACGAGATCGTCAGAGAGAAGTTTCGCGCCGCCAAAGATCTGGCCGGCTGTGGCTCTGAACGTCTCGAGCCCGTCACCCTCAAGGGGCGCAAACGGGTTCTGGTCGCCCGTCAGGCACATGTGGATGATGTTCCAGTTGTCGTAGGTGAGGATGCCGTAGCGATCCTTCATCGCCGGATCGAGGAAGAGTTTCCAGCCCTGGTCCTCGGCCATCTCGCGGCTGATCTTGTCGGTGTTCACCACGAAGGAGAACGGGCCGTAGCGCTGGGGCATGCCGATCAGATCACCATTGTCGGCGAAGGCGAGCGGATAGGGCGGGTTTGCGAAACCCTGGGCCATCTTCTCGAAATAGGGCATGAACCGCTCCTTCTCGAGCGGTTTGATGAGGCCTTCGGGATAGAGCCGCGCTCGGGCCCAGGGCTGGTTGAGGTTTATGAGGTCCCAAACCTTGATCTCGCCCGCGCGGAGCTTGTTGACCATGTCCGGATCCGAGGTGCCGCTTTCGGCGCGGACGGTGGCACCGGCGTGCGCCTCGCGGAAGGGGCCGAGCACGTCGTCGGTATTGTAGCCTTCCCAGCACAGAATGTTGAGTTCGTCGGTGCGCGCAGCAAGGGCACGGGAGCCCAGACCCATCGCGCCGAGACCCGCCAGCGTGAGAACGCCGCGGTTAAATTCTCTTCGGGTGAATGTCATTGTCACGCCTCCTCTTCTCTCTGTCTGCCGCATACCTGAGCAGCGTCGGCCTGATGCCTGGATGCGGATCCTGGCGAGGGGCGCAACGCCGAAAACATGAGCAGGAGACCTGCTTCTGTCACATTCTGCAAGAAGTTTTGTTGTGAGTCACAGGAAAACTGTTTAACTTGCATCAAAACTGGGCAGCACCGGGACCGGATCATGGGCGGATTGTATACTGAGAGTTTCCTCGAGCGGCTGCGGGCCGGAGCCATGGCGCTGGCTGGGGAATGGGGGCTCTCCGGACGCACCGAGGTTTCTCTCCTGACGATTTCCGAGAATGCGACCTTCCGCGCAGATGACCCGGAGCGGGAAGCGCCGGTAATCCTGCGGGTTCATCGCCCAGGGTATCACACACGGGCCGAAATCGAGTCTGAACTTGCCTGGATTGAGGCGCTGCGGGCTGAAAACGTCTTGCCGACGCCCGCGCCCTTGCCCTGCCGCTCGGGCGGGCATGTGGCGGGGTTCGATCTTGATGGCGAGCGGCGCGACGTGGTCGCCTTTGCGTTCATGTCAGGCCGGGAGCCCTTGCCGGAGGAGGATCTTGAGGAGGGTTTCCGCGAGCTTGGCGAGATCAGCGCCCGATTGCACGCCCACGTGCGGCGCTGGACGCGTCCGGCTGGATTCGTGCGCAAGACCTGGGATTTCGACACGACCGTGGGCCGGCGGCCGCATTGGGGCGACTGGCGTGCGGCGTTGGGCCTGCGGGAACCGGGCAGGAAACTGCTCGAGCGCGCAACGGTTGAACTCGAACGGCGGCTTGCCGAGATCGGCACGGGGCCAGAGGTCTTCGGACTGATCCATGCCGATCTTCGGCTCGCGAATCTGCTGATCGATTCGGGGCGTATCGCGGTGATCGATTTCGACGACTGCGGTTTTGGCTGGTTCCTGTTCGATTTCGCGGCGGCAATCAGTTTCTTCGAGACAGATCCTGCGATCCCCGGTTTGCAGGCGGCCTGGCTCGATGGCTACCGTTCGGTTGCAGAGCTGCCCGTAACGGCAGAAATGCAGATGGAAACCTTCATCATGTTGCGCCGCCTGCAACTGACCGCGTGGATCGCGAGCCATGCGGAGACACCGACGGCGCAGGAGATGGGGGCGGGCTTCACTGATGGCACGCTTGCCATCGCCGAGCGCTTCCTGTCCGGGCGGTCCTGAGAGATGGACGCGAAACCCCGCCAGATTCTCGACATGAACGCTTTCGACGCCTCCCGCGACGGCAATGGCGGCGATCCGCTGCTTGTGCGGCGCCAGCAGAACATGGGCGCGGCCTCGGTGCTGTTCTTTCGCCGACCGATCGAAATGGTCCGGGCGGAAGGTGCCTGGATGGAGGCTGCCGACGGCACGCGGTATCTCGACTTCTATAATAACGTCCCCTCGGTCGGGCATTGCCATCCGCGCGTGGTGGAGGCCGTGTCACGCCAGATCGCAACGCTCAATACCAACAGCCGCTATCTGACTCAGATTCTCGAGACCTATCTGGAGCGGTTGAAGGGAGAATTGCCCGAGGCGCTCTCGAATGTGGTGCTGACCTGTTCGGGGAGCGAGGCGAACGATCTTGCGCTCCGGCTCGCGCGCATGTCGACGGGCGGCACGGGCGTTGTCGTCACCGAGACGGCCTACCACGGCAATACCGATCTGGTGATGCAGGTCTCGCCGTCCGCCTTCAAGATGGGCGGGCCGCCCGACTGGGTCGAAAGCGTGCCGCCGCCGGGGCCGGAAGCCTATGGCGACGACATTGCGGGCGGATTTGCCGCCGCCATCGAGCGCGCGGCCGAGGCGCTTGCTGCGCGCGGCCACCGGCCTGCCGCGCTCATCTGTGATTCGATTTTTTCAAGCGACGGTGTCTTTGCCGATCCGGCAGGTTTTCTTGCTCCGGCGGTGGCGCGGATGCGGGCCGCGGGCGGGCTCTATATCGCCGACGAGGTGCAGCCCGGCTTTGCGCGGACAGGCAGCGCGATGTGGGGCTTCACCCGGCACCGCGTGGAGCCAGACATCGTGACCATGGGCAAGCCGATGGGGAACGGTTTCCCGATGGCAGGCATGGCCGCGCGGCCGGAGCTTCTCGAGGCCTTCTGCGCCCAGTTCGGGTATTTCAATACCTTTGGCGCCAATCCGGTGGCTGCTGCTGCGGGACTCGCTGTTCTCGACGTGATCGCCGACGAGCGGCTCATGGAGAATGCCGCCCGGGTCGGTGCGCATCTCGCGGCCGGACTCGCCGGGCTTGCTGCACGGGACGACCGGATCGGCGCGATCCGGGGCGCGGGGCTCTTTCTCGGGCTCGATCTCTGTCGCGAGGGAGATGCGGGGATGCCGGATCCCGAACTCGCAGCGACGGTTATCAACGGGCTGCGCGGACATGGCGTGCTGATCGGTGCGGCAGGGAAGTTTGGCCATACGCTGAAGATCCGGCCTCCGCTCTGCCTCAGATTTGCCGAGGCGGATCGCTTTGTCGCCGCGCTGAGGGCGGCCCTGGCCGAGGCCTAGGCGATCCGCGTGGTGTGTATATGCTGCGGCCGGGCAGGGTTCGCCCGGTCTCGCCCTCCGTGCGCTGTTTTCGGGCTCCAGGGCTTGCGAAACGCGCTTATCCCTCGGGAGCAGGAAGACTTGCACGACAGCGCCAAGGGAATAGGCCCGCGCGCTTCTCCGAAGCCCGAAGGCGTGGATGCCCCGGATGATCTAAGATCTTATTTTAAGAAGAAGATTTGGTGGAGCCAAGGGGAATCGAACCCCTGACCTCTTGCATGCCATGCAAGCGCTCTCCCAGCTGAGCTATGGCCCCATTTGCGCGACGGCCGGTGGATGTTTCCATCTGACCGTCGCTGCAGGTCCGCTTCATATTGAGCTGCCTCAGACAGCGCAAGCCCAAAAAAGCAGGTTTTTCACTCGTCGTCGTCGTTTCCGCCAACGTCGGCGATTTCGTCGAGAGAGACGTTGTCATCGTCATCCTCGAGGAGGTCGTCGTCGAGATCGTCGTCGCCGTCGATGACGTCATCGGTCTCTTCGATATCGGGCAGATCCTCGACCTCATCGGCGGCCGCTGGCTTTGCCTTCTCGGGCCGCAAGGCCTTGGGTTTGCTGTCAGTCAGGCTTTCGAGCGAGAAGCTCGCGCCACAATTGGGGCAGGTGAGCGGATCCATGCGGAGATCATAGAACCGCGTGGAGCAACTCGGGCAAATACGTTTCACGCCCCACTCTTCTTTGGGCATATGTGTCCTCGTTCAGGTTGAGAGCGAATCCGGCGTGCGATGCCATGCGGGTCCGGTGTTGTCAAAGGCTTTGCGGATCGTCACCAAGGTTTAACCTCACCGTCATACATTTGCCGCGGAGTAATAAAATTGCTTGAAGGCGGCCGTGAAAATATTACTGTTGCGGCAAGCGATAATACGGGATGCTGGTGGACTATGCTGTACCATGCCTATGAGATGACTCATGCGGCGATTTCGCCGATGCGCACAGTTGCGCGAATGGGAAAGGAAGTGCTGCGGAACCCATTGAATCCGGTGGCGGAAACCTATGGTTCCCGCACCGTCTCTGCCGCGCTCGAGATGTTCATCAATGCTACGCGGCGCTATGGAAAGCCTGAATTCGAGATCGAATCGACGGTCGTTGACGGAATCGAGACCCCAATCCAGGAAGAAGTTGTCTGGACGAAGCCCTTCTGCGACCTGCTGCATTTCAAGCGCGACTCGGCCGCGGCCGACGGCCGCGACGATCCGAAGCTGCTGATCGTTGCGCCGATGTCGGGCCATTATGCCACGCTGCTCCGCGGCACGGTGAAGGCGATGCTGCCCGAGCATGATGTCTATATCACCGACTGGAAGGATGCGCGCGACGTGTCCGTCTCCGAGGGCAGCTTTGATCTGGACGATTATTCGGATTATCTGATCGAGGCGATCGAGTTCCTTTCCAGGAGCGGCGAGCGGGTGCATGTGATGGCGGTGTGCCAGCCCGGGATCCCTGTGACGGTCGCGGCCTCGCTGATGGCGATGTCGGACAATCCGCGGCGCCCGGCGTCGATCATCCTCATGGGATCGCCGATCGACACGGCTCAGAATCCGAAGCAGCCGAACATTCTTGCCGAGGGCAAGCCGCTCAGCTGGTTCGAGCATAATGTGGTCACCCATGTTCCTTGGCCGAATCGCGGCTTCATGCGCCGGGTCTACCCGGGATTCCTGCAGCTTTCCTCGTTCTTTGCCATGAACCTCGACCGCCACATGGATGCGCATGTTGGCCATTTCCGCAATCTGGTGCGGGGGGACGGTGAGAGCGCCGAGGCGCATCAGCGTTTCTACGATGAATACATGGCTGTGATGGATCTCACGGCGGAGTTTTATCTCCAGACCATCGAGCGGGTATTCCAGAAGCGTCTGCTGGCGGAGGGCAAGTATTACCACCGCGACACGCATGTCGATCCGGGTGCGATCACCGACATCGCGATCATGACGGTGGAAGGCGAGACCGACGACATCACCGGCCTCGGCCAGACCGAAGCGGCGCATACGCTGGCCAGGAACCTTCCTGACGACAAGCGGAAGCATTGTGTTGTCGAGGGTGTCGGCCACTACGGCGTCTTCAACGGCTCGCGCTGGCGCAACATCACCCAGCCGCAGGTGCGGGATTTCATCCGCGCGAACCGGCAGGCCGTCGCCAGCTGATCTCCGCGCAATGGCGGAGACGCTCAGGATCGGAGATCCGGCGATCGAGATCCGCCTGCGCCGACACGCGCAGGCCCGCCGATTTGTACTGCGCGTGTCGCGGGACGGGCAGGGCGCGGCGCTGACATTGCCGAGGGGCGTACCTGCCACCTCGGCAATTGCGTTTCTTCAAGCGAACGAGGGCTGGCTGCGCACGCGCTTGATGGCGAGCGGCGCACGCGTCGCCGTGGCTGACGGTGCCATCCTGCCGTTCCGGGGTGGCTCCCTCAGCGTGCGCCGGGCCGAAGGGCAGCGGCGGATGTCCTTCGCGGACGGTGTGCTGAGCGTTCCGGGGGCGCCCGAGATGGTTCCTGCAAAGGTGCGGGGCTGGCTGCGTGAGGCGGCACGGCAGGTTCTGATCGCGCGGAGCGAGTTTCATGCCGCGCAGCTCGGTCGGCGTTTCTCCGGCGTCACGCTGCGTGATCCCCGCTCACGCTGGGGATCGTGCAGTGTCGATGGCAGGCTGATGTATTCTTGGCGGCTCGTCATGGCGCCGCCCGAGGTGCTCGACTATGTCGCGGCGCATGAGGTGGCGCATCTGGCGGAGATGAACCACTCGCCCCGATTCTGGGCGGTGGTGGAGCAGCTGTTGCCGGATCATGCCGCGTCGCGGGACTGGCTCCGGCGCAGCGGGGCGACATTGCATCTCTTCGATTTCGGGCCAGCGTGAGGCGCGGAGGGGAATTTGACATGGAGGCTGTTTGTGATCACATGTTCAACATGGCTGACAGAGACCGCCCCACCGAAAATACAGTTCCGGCGCATGAGCGTGTCTACCGCAACTTGCGGGCGCGGGTGATGCATGGCGCGCTGCCGCCCGGAGCAGCGCTGACGCTCCGGGGGATTGCCGCGGAGTTCGGCGTGAGCATGACGCCTGCGCGCGAAGCGGTGCGGCGGCTTGTGGCCGAAGGTGCCTTCAAGCTCTCGTCTTCCGGGCGGGTCTCGACACCGGAACTCACCAACGACCGTATCGAGGAGCTGGCGGCGTTGCGCGCCCTCCTCGAGCCGGAGCTGGCGTCACGTGCCTTGCCGCGGGCACATTTCGCGCTGATCGAGCGGATGCAGGCGATCAACACGGTGATCGAGCAGATGATCGAGAAGCACGACGCGGGCGGCTATGTGCGCTCGAACCTCGAGTTTCACCGCACGCTCTATCTCCGGGCGCAGGCACCCGCGATGCTGGCTCTGACCGAGACGGTCTGGCTGCAATCCGGCCCGACGATGCGATCGCTTTACGAACGGCTGCAACGCAAGGCGGCGACCGAAAACCACCGCAAGATCATCGCCGCGTTGCGGGCCGGGGACGATCCGGGTCTGCGTCTCGCGATCCGTGTTGATGCGACGCAGGGCCTCCGCATGCTCACCACCTGATTTCGCGGGGCGGCTACTGGAAAAGCTGCCCTTGCACCCCCACCTTGCCCTCGCGCGCTTCCGCGCCTGAGGTCATCGGTTTATGGAAATCCTTCTACCGCTTCTCGTCGGCCTCGTTCTGCTCGTCGGTGGAGGCGAGCTGCTTGTGCGCGGGGCCGTCGCCGTTGCGGAACGCTTCGGCGTTTCGCCACTCGTTATCGGCCTCACTCTGGTGGGTTTCGGAACCTCGACACCCGAGCTCGTCACCTCGGTAAAGGCTGCCCTCGACGGTTATCCCGGCGTCGCCTACGGCAATATCGTCGGCTCCAACATTGCCAACATCCTGCTGATTCTCGGGGCGGCGGCGCTACTCTTTCCGATCGGGGTGACCTCGGCGGCGCTGAAGCGCGATGGCGCAACGATGGTTGCCGTAGCTCTTGCCTTCGCCATGCTGGCGGCTTTTGTGCCTATAAGTCGCCCGCTCGGCGCACTCTTCGTCCTGGCGCTCGGCGGCTACATCTGGCTCGCCTTCCGGCAGGAACGCCAGATCCCGGACGATCATGGCGCAGTCTACGACAAGGGGCTTGCACTGTCGGAGGTCGAAGCGGCGCTCGTGCCGCGCCGGGCACAGACGGGCGCTCTGCTCTTGCCACTCGCGACCGCGCTCCTTGGCATTGCGGCTGTCGTGGGCGGCGGTGCGTTCTTCGTGAAGGGGGCGGTGGGTCTTGCCCATCAGCTGGGCATTTCCGACACGGTGATCGGCCTGACCGTCGTTGCGCTCGGCACCTCGCTTCCGGAGCTCGTTACCTCGGTGATGGCTGCACTCCGGCGGCAGACGGACGTTGCTTTCGGGAACATCGTCGGGTCGAACATCTACAACATTCTCGGCATCGGCGGGGTGACCGCGATGATCGCGCCGACCGCGGTGCCGCAGGACATAGTGCGCTTCGATAATCTCGTGATGGTGGGTATTTCCGCCATCGTCATGGTCTTTGCCTTCACCGGGCGGCGGCTCAGCCGGGGCGAAGGCGCGGTGCTGCTCGCGGGATATGCGGCCTATGTCTTCCTGGTCTGGCCGTGACCCGTCGGGTACTCAGAACATGAAGTAGCGCTGCGCCATCGGGAGCTCTTCGGCAGGCTCGCAGGTGAGGAGTTCACCGTCTGCGCGCACCTCGTAGGTTTCTGGATCGACCTCGATCCGGGGGCAGGTGTCGTTGAGCTTCATGGCGGCCTTGCCGATGCCGCCGCGGGTGTTCTCTACGGCAAGCGTCTGCTTTGCGAGGCCGAGTGCTGCGCCGACACCTTCGGCCTCGGCGGCGGCGGAGACGAAGAGCACGGCGGAGTTCTCGACCGATCGGCCATAGGCGCCGAACATCGGCCGGGTGTAGACCGGCTGCGGTGTCGGGATCGAGGCGTTGGGGTCGCCCATCTGGGCGCAGACGATGGTGCCAGCCATCAGAACCATCTCGGGTTTCACGCCAAAGAAGGCGGGCGACCAGAGCACCAGATCGGCGCGCTTTCCGGTTTCGACGGAACCTATGTGCCTGGAGACCCCGTGCGCCACCGCGGGATTGATGGTGTATTTCGCGACGTAGCGCTTCACGCGGAAGTTGTCGTTCGCACCGGTTTCCTCGGGCAGCCGGCCGCGCTGGACCTTCATCTTGTGGGCGGTTTGCCATGTGCGGATGATGACCTCGCCGATGCGCCCCATCGCCTGACTGTCGGACGAGATGATCGAGAAGGCCCCCATGTCGTGGAGGATGTCCTCGGCGGCGATGGTCTCCTTTCGGATCCGGCTCTCGGCGAAGGCGACATCCTCGGGGATCGCCTTGTCGAGGTGGTGGCAGACCATGAGCATGTCGAGATGCTCCTCGAGGGTGTTCACCGTGTAGGGGCGGGTCGGGTTGGTGGAAGAGGGGATCACATTGGCCTCCCCGCAGACCTTGATGATGTCGGGTGCGTGCCCACCGCCGGCGCCCTCGGTGTGGAAGGCGTGGATGGTGCGGCCCTTGAAGGCGGCTACGGTGTTTTCGACGAAACCGCTCTCGTTGAGCGTATCGGTGTGGATCATCACCTGCACGTCCATGTCATCCGCGACCGAGAGGCAGCAGTCGATGGCCGCGGGCGTGGTGCCCCAGTCCTCGTGGAGCTTCAGGGCGCAGGCGCCGCCCTTGACCATTTCCTCGAGCGCGGCTGGCCGCGAGGCGTTACCCTTGCCCGCGAGCCCGAAATTCATCGGGAAGGCGTCGAGGCTCTGGAGCATCCGGCCGAGATGCCACGGGCCTGGCGTGCAGGTTGTGGCGAGCGTGCCATGGGCGGGGCCGGTGCCGCCGCCCAGCATCGTCGTGATGCCGGAGTGCAGTGCGTCGTCGATCTGTTGCGGGCAGATGAAGTGGATATGCGCGTCGAACCCGCCTGCAGTCAGGATCCTCCCTTCGCCTGCGATGACTTCCGTGCCAGGGCCGACGATGATGTCGACGCCGGGCTGTGTGTCCGGGTTCCCGGCCTTGCCGATGGCGGCTATCCGCCCGTCCTTGAGCCCGACATCCGCCTTGTAGATGCCCGTCCAGTCTAGGATCAGGGCATTGGTGATGACGGTATCGACCGCGCCCTCGGCGCGGGTGCACTGGCTTTGCCCCATGCCGTCGCGGATGACCTTTCCGCCGCCGAACTTCACCTCCTCGCCATAGGTGGTCAGATCCCGCTCGACCTCGACGATCAGGTCGGTGTCCGCCAGCCGCAGCCTGTCACCCGTCGTAGGGCCATACATGTCGGCATAGGCGGCGCGGGAGATGGGCGTGGGCATGGGGTCTTGTCCTCCGGGGTGCTGTTGTCGCAGCGCGCAATTGAGTGCAGACTGACACACACGCCGCCGGGGGCAAAAGCCCCCACTGGAGCGGGATCGACAAATTGCTCAGAAAATAGTCATTTTTGGCCGTTGAATCCGGTGTGAATGCCGGAACCGAGGCAGTTCGCTTCCATCCGGTATCTGCCGCGATCGCTCAGGGTCGCGAGAATTCCCGAAGATCCGTGCTGCGCCGTTCGGTCAGCCGGGTGAGGCAGGAGAGGCGGATGAGCGGCTGGATCGACCCGCCCTCGTATTGCGCGGCCTCCGCCTCACAGGCTGCGTCGCGATAGGCAATCCATTTGCGCTGTGCATCGAGCAGTGCAGGGCCTGCGCCGACCGCATCCGCGGTGGCTTTCGCCTCCGTCCAGGCTGCGTTGAGTTCGGCATCGGCAGCCTTGTAGTCTTGGTCGGCGCAGACATTCATGTCGAACTGGGTATAGGCCTTCGCGCAATCGACATCCTGGGCGAGGGTTGAGGATGCGACGAGGCCGGCCAACAATGCCGTCGGCCAGAATATGGGATGGGCCATGGGGCCTCCGGTGGAAGTTCAGAGCGTCATGCGAAGCGAGACGATCTCGGGATCGCGGCGGGTGAAGGCGGGCGGATCGGGGTCCGGTCCGAAGCCGAGCTTGCGGTAGAGCGGCACCGCATCGACCCGTTCGTTGAGCGCATCGAGGCGGATTTCACGATAGCCGAGGGCACGGGCTTGCGAGATGAGTTCTTCGCAAAGCCGCCTGCCGAGCCCGTGCCCGCGAGCGGCGCGGGTGACATACATGCGGTTGAGTTCGCAGACCTCTGGCGCATAGGGTTTCAGCATGACGATCCCGACCCCTTCGCCGCCGAGTCGCGCCAGCAGGCACTCGCCATGGGGCGGCGTGAAGTGATTGCGAAAATCGGCAAGCTGACCTTCGAAATCCTGCGCGATCAGATAGTCATCGATCAATCCGGCGCGCTCGGGCCAAGCCGCGCGCATGTAGTCGAAAAAGGCACGGGCGAGTTGCGAAGCCAAGGCGATATCGTCGTCACTCCGAACGGGCGTGATTGCCGCCGCGTGGGTGTCGGGCCCCATCATGGGGTGAGTGCCCTGCGCCGGGGTAGGGTTCCGGCAAGCTCGGTCGAAGCTTCACGGCGGCTGTCAATCATGGCGCAGTCTCCTTTCCCCCTCGTTTGCCGGAGCCGAGATTGCGCGCAAACCGGCTCGGCCGCAAGCCGGGCGCCACATGTGCCGTCAGACGCTGGCTTCGGAGGCCGCAAGCACGGACTCTGCATCCTGATACCCGGCCTCGATCCGGCGGCGGATCGCGGTAGCAGAGAAATCCGAGGCGCCGGTCACGACGCGCGGGTCCGAGCTGCCGATATGGATGATCTCGTCGAGATAGCTCTCCGGGGCGAGACCGCGCGCGCCGGGGAAGGCGTCCATGAAGCGCCGCTGCACCTCCGGCTCGAGATCCCGAATGATCTCGATGAGTGTGTTGCGGGTCTTGAGGCGCTGTAGCTCGGAGTGGAGCCGGCCCGAAAACTGCAGCTCCACCATGCGTTCTGAGACCTCGTTGATGTTTGTCGGCACCTTGCCGCGGCAGGGGAGCGGGGCGACAAGAATGAGGCGGCGCCGAATGTTGGGTCCGTGGTCGAAAAGATCGAGCGCGGGTTGCAGCGGGGTCGAGTCGAATGGTCCCCCATCCCAGTAGCTGTGACCGTCGATCTCGGTCATTGGAAAGCCCGGTGGCATGCTGCCGCTCGCGACGATGTCGTCAAGGGCGACATAGGCGCCGCCACGATTGCGGAAGCACTGGATCCGGCCGGTTTCCACATCGATCGCGGAGGTCGCGAAGGCGACGGGGCTGTCGTTGAGTTTGTCGAAATCGACATGGCGCACGAGCGTGCTGCGGAGCGGATCGGTCGAGAGCAGTGCCGTCCAGGTGGGTGCAGCCCAGACGTCGAGACGGGGCCGGTACATGCCGAAATTGATGACCGAGGAAAGCGCCCGGCCCGCCTGTGGCAAGAGGAACGGCGCGCCGACCGTGAATTCCTTCCAGATGTCCTCAAGCTCGCGAAGCGGGTCTCCGCTCGCGGCGCCCACGAGCACGGCTGCGGTTATTGCACCGATCGAAACGCCCGTGACGATATCCGGCTTGATCCCAGCTTCGTGGAGACGTCTCCAGACGCCGAGATGATAGGCTCCGACCGCACCGGCGCCCTGAAATACGAGCGCGGTCTGGGTTCGTCCCGCCATTGCGTTTCCTCGATATGGTCTTCTTCTTCGGGTCCTCTGACGGGGCCCATGGCGCAATGTTACTACGTTTGAAAGGCGCGTGCAGACCCAAAGATGCGCAAACACACCAGTTTCGTCGTTATGCGATTATTTATCTGCGTTCTGGAACGCCCACAGGTGTATGGTCTGGAGGCCTTCAGGGCTCAGCCGAGCAATGAAACCTTTCGGCGGTCGCCGGCGGCAAAGCGGCGCAGCACGGCCGGATAGAGCTTGTGCTCCATGGGCAGGAGGCGCGCGGCAAGGCTGTCGGGCGTGTCCTCCGGTTCGATCGGAATAGCGGCCTGGCCCAGGATCGGCCCGGCGTCGAGATCCGTCGTGACCTCGTGAACGGTACAGCCATGGATCGCCATGCCGGCATCAATGGCGCGGGCATGGGTGTGAAGGCCGGGGAAAAGCGGCAGGATCGAGGGATGGATGTTGAGCATCCGTCCGGCCCAGCGCTCGATGAAGCCCGGAGTGAGAACGCGCATGAAGCCGGCGAGGCAGACGATTTCGGTGCCGTGCTCCTCGAGCGTTCGGGTGAGCTGTGTCTCGAAGGCGGCACGGTCGCCCTTGAAGATGCGGTGGTCGATGGCAAGCGCCTCGACACCGAGTTCGGTGGCCTTGGCGAGACCGCCCGCATCGGGCCGGTTCGAGACCACGACGCAGGGGAGCGCCGGATGCTGGCGGTCGGACATGTCGCGCAGCAGCGAGACCATATTGGACCCGCTGCCGGAGATGAGGATGGCGACGCGCTTGCGGATCACAGGTTGCCCCGGTAGCTGACGCCCGCGCCGGGCACGAGCGTGCCAATGCGGAAAACGGTTTCGCCTTCGGCCGCGAGCAGTTCGGCAAGCGTATCGGCGGCTTCCGCATCAACGACGGCGACGAGGCCGATTCCGCAGTTGAAGGTCTTGAGCATCTCGGCGGTCTCGATACCACCTTCTGTCCGGAGCCAGGCGAAGACCGCTGGCAGCGTCCAAGCATCGAGGTCGATCTCTGCCCCGACGCCTTCGGGCAGGATGCGCGGCAGGTTCTCGGTAAGCCCGCCGCCGGTAATGTGGGCAAGGCCCTTGAGCCCTCCGGCCCGGAGCGCCTTGATCGCCTGCCTTGCGTAGATGCGCGTTGGCGTCAGCAGCGCGTCGCCCAGAGCACCTTCGCCGAACGGGCAGGGTGTGTCCCAGCCGAGACCGGCTTCGGAGACGATGCGGCGCACGAGCGAGTAGCCGTTCGAATGGACACCCGACGAGGCGAGGCCGAGCAGAACATCCCCTTCGGCGATGCCGGAAGGCAGGTGGCCGCCGCGTTCCATTGCTCCCACCGCGAAGCCTGCAAGGTCGAAATCGCCCTTGGCGTAGAGCCCCGGCATTTCCGCGGTCTCGCCGCCGATGAGCGCGGCGCCGGCCTGGGCGCAACCCTCCGCGATGCCCTCGATGATGCTGGCAGCCCCTTCGACATCGAGCTTGCCGGTGGCGAAGTAGTCGAGAAAGAGTAGCGGCTCTGCGCCCTGGCAGACGAGATCGTTGACGCACATCGCCACGAGGTCGATGCCGACCGTATCGAGGCGGCCGGTGTCGATGGCAATCTTGAGCTTGGTCCCGACGCCGTCAGTGGCGGCAACGAGGATCGGGTCGCTGTAGCCAGCGGCGCGGAGGTCGAACATTGCGCCAAAGCCGCCGAGCCCATCCATCACACCGGGGCGCTTCGTGGCGGCCGCAGCGGGCTTGATGCGGTCCACGAGCGCATTGCCTGCGTCGATATCGACGCCGGCTGCGGCATAGGTGAGCCCGGTCTTGCGTTCGGTCACGGATTATCCCCCCGTCCTTTGGGTGTTGCGCCGTGAGCCCTCTAGCGCAAGTCTCAAGCCAAGGGAACATGTGCCGGTATCCCTTGGCTGAGGGAGAGGGCAATGGCGCACACGTCTCCGGCTGGCGGAACAGGCGCTTGACCCGCTTACGGCGACTGGCTAGCACGGAGGCCATGGCGGGCCTGTAGCTCAACGGTCAGAGCAGAGCGCTCATAACGCTTTGGTTGGGGGTTCGAATCCCTCCGGGCCTACCACGAAAGCCCGTGGTTTCCGCGCCATGCGGTTTCAGGCTTCTGCCGGTCATGCTCAGGCTGACATCGCAGCTTTGAGTGCCGCATAGACCCTTCCCTCGCTCATGTGGGCGACATTGAAGCGCATGAATGCGGCGGCCGACTGCGAGGGGCTGAAGACATTTCCGGGCGCCATGATGATGTTTTCCTCAAGACAGCGCTGCGCCACCTCTCCGGTATCGATACCGTCGGGAAATTGGCACCAGAGATAGAAGCCGCCGCGCGGCACGACCCAAGGCGTGATCCCGAGCGGCCGGAGGTTGGCGATGGTGGCCCTGCGGGCCGTGGCAAGCCGGGCGCGGATTTCGGCCAGATGCTTGCGATAGCCGCCGCCCGAGAGCGCGCCGGCGATCAGTTCGGCCGATACCGGGCTCGGGCCGCCAAAGCTCGTCGCGACCTGAAGGTCGGTCAGCGCCTCGATCCAGTCCGCGCGTCCGGCAATGTAACCGCAGCGGACAGAGGCCGAGAGGGTCTTGGAGAATCCGCCGATTCTGAGCACGCGGGACAGGCCGTCGAGCACCGCAAGGCGCGGTGAGGGTTCGGGTTCGAGATCGGCGAAGGTATCGTCCTCCACGATCGTCACGTCATGGGCCTCCGCGAGTGCCAGCACCCGGTGGGCGGTCTGGGGCGAGAGCGCGGCGCCGGTCGGATTGTGGAGCGCGGAATTGGTGATGTAGAGTCGTGGCGCGGTCGCAGTGCCAAGCGCGGCCTCGAAGGCGGCAAGATCGGGTCCTTCCGGCATGCGGGGCACACTGGCAATGTCCACCCGGTGGGCGCGCAGGAGTGCATGAAAATTGAAATAGCCGGGATCGTCCACCAGCACCGTGTCGCCGGGCTGAAGCAGCAGACGGCAGATGAGATCCATCGCCTGAGATGCCGAAGCGGTCAGCATGAGCTGATCCGGCTCCGCCGGGAGGCGCTCTTCGGCGAAACGGCCGAGAAGATACCGCCGCAAGGCGGGTGACCCGCGGGCCGCGGCATAGTTGGTGAGCAGGGCCGGGTCAGCTTTGGCAAGGGCCCGCAGGCCGCGCCGCAGGGCGGCGTGTGGCATCCAGTCCTCCGGGAGCCAGCCGCATCCCGGCTGGAGCGCACCGGGCTCTGCATCGAGCGCCTGACGTGAAACCCAGAACGGATCGACATTGCGCGGGCGCCGTGCACCCATCGCAGCGACATTCAGCGGCGGAATGGCGAGGCCGGTCACGAAAAATCCCGAGCCGGGCCGGGCGTGAATGATGCCCTCGGCAGCGAGGCGGTCATAAGCTTCGACCACGGTTGCGGGTGACACTTCCATCGCTCGGGCGAGGCCGCGAATCGAGGGCAGCCGGTCACCAGCCACAAGCGCCCTGCGCGCGATCTTGTCGCGCACCACCTGCATCAACATCCCGGTCTTGGTCATGCTTCCGTGCGTTCCCCCCCCAGACTGTAATGCTTCTGAAGGCAATACAGTTTGGGGATATTGTATTGCTGTGTGTCTGTTCGCGCCAGCCCTTCCGACCTATGCCAATCGGATGAAACGCGAGGCTGATATGGGACATCACAGAACAGGTTGGGGCAGCGGGCTGCTCGGGGTGCTGATCTTCAGCGGGTCGCTGCCCGCAACGCGCGTCGCCGTGCAGGATTTCACGCCGCTTTTCCTCACCTCGGCACGGGCGGTGATCGCGGCGTTGATCGGCCTGCTGGTGCTGCGGACCCTGAAACAGAACCGGCCGGCGCGGCGCGATCTCGGACCGCTCCTTGTTGTCGCGCTGGGCGTGGTGATCGGTTTTCCGCTGCTGACCGCACTTGCGCTCCGCCATGTCACCGCGGCGCATTCGGTTGTTTTCATCGGGCTCCTGCCGCTCGCAACGGCGGGCTTCGGGGTCCTGCGCGGTGGCGAGCGGCCGAAACCGGCATTCTGGTTCTTCTCGATTCTCGGCGCGGTTTCGGTCGCGGGCTTTGCGCTCTTGCAGGGGGCCGGCGGTTCCATAGAGGGCGATCTCGCGATGCTTGCCGCGATTATCGTCTGCGGGCTCGGCTACGCCGAGGGCGCCGTGCTTTCGCGCCGTCTCGGCGGCTGGCAGGTGATCTGCTGGGCGCTCGCGCTGTCGCTGCCGGTCATGTGCGGGCTGGCGATCATGGCCTGGCCGGGCACCCTGCGCGGTGTCTCTCCCTCCGGCTGGATGGGCCTTGGGTATGTTGCGGTGTTCAGCATGCTGTTGGGTTTCGTATTCTGGTACAGGGGACTCGCACTTGGCGGCATCGCAGGCGTCGGGCAGCTGCAACTCCTGCAGCCCTTCTTCGGGCTTGGTATCGCTGCGGTGCTGCTCGGGGAGCCGATAGCCTGGCCGATGATTGCCTGCACGCTTGTCGTCGTGCTCTGTGTGGCCGGAGCGAAACGCTTCGCGGCATGACGGCGGGCCCGCCCAGGCGCATATGGGCCGTGACGGCGACTCGCATGGCTGACCAAAAGACCGTGTGGAACGCTGGGTCCGGGTTCGTTCGTACTGGACAAGGCCGTGCCCTGCGCCGAAGCTCCCGCCGCGCCGCGCATCTCGGGAGCTCACGAATGAAGAAGATCGGCTTTCTCTCCTTCGGGCACTGGAGCCCTGCTGCCGGATCCGGCACGCGCTCGGCCTCGGATGCCTTGCTCCAGTCGATTGAACTCGCGGTTGCTGCGGAGGAGCTCGGTGCGGACGGCGCCTATTTTCGCGTGCATCACTTCGCGCGCCAGCTTGCCTCTCCCTTTCCGCTTCTTGCCGCGGTGGGCGCGCGTACGAAGCGCATCGAGATTGGCACTGCTGTCATCGACATGCGCTATGAAAACCCGTTCTACATGGCCGAGGATGCCGGTGCGGCGGACCTGATCGCGGGCGGGCGGTTGCAACTCGGGATCAGCCGCGGCTCGCCCGAACAGGTGATCGACGGCTGGCGCTACTTTGGCTACTGCCCGCGCGAAGGCGAAGGTGATGCGGAGATGGCGCGCGAACATGCCGAGGTGTTTCTCGACATGTTGCGCGGAGAGGGCTTTGCCGAGCCCAATCCGCAGCCGATGTTCGAGAACCCGCCGGGTCTCCTGCGGCTCGAACCGCATTCGCAAGGCTTGCTTGAGCGTATCTGGTGGGGGGC
This sequence comes from Amaricoccus sp. B4, assembly GCF_043226085.1. Taxonomy (NCBI): domain Bacteria; kingdom Pseudomonadati; phylum Pseudomonadota; class Alphaproteobacteria; order Rhodobacterales; family Paracoccaceae; genus Amaricoccus; species Amaricoccus sp. B4. The sequence continues at coordinate 897,692 of NZ_CP171225.1, read as the reverse complement.
CGCGTCGGATGCCACGGCCGTCTGGGCGGCGCAGCGGGGCATGAACCTCCAGAGCTCGACGCTCAAGAACGACGAGACCGGGGAGCCCTTCCATATCCAGCAGGCGCGGCAGATCCGTGCCTACCGCGAGGCCTGGGCAAAGGCGGGCCATGCCCGGACCCCGCGGGTTTCGGTCAGCCGGTCGATCTTTGCGCTGACCGACGACCGGGACCGGATGTATTTCGGCCGCGGCAACCAGAGCCGAGACCAGATCGGCATGCTCGATGCGACCACGCGGGCGATTTTCGGGCGCAGCTATGCTGCCGAGCCCGATGCCCTCATCGCGGAGCTCGCGCGCGACGAGGCGATTGCCGAGGCTGATACGCTGCTCCTGACCGTGCCGAACCAGCTTGGCGTCGAATACAACGCCCATGTGATCGAGGCGATCCTGACCCACGTCGCGCCGGCACTCGGCTGGCGGTAGGCGCTGCCGGCTGGTTCAGCCGGTTGCGCCGAGGCGGCTGCGGATGCGGGCGCGGGTCTCTTCGGGCTCCTCGGCCAACGCTTCGCCGAGCGCGCGCAGTTCGCGCCGGAGGCCATGGATCTGGTCGACCAGCCCGAGCACCATGGCCGCGGCGTCCTCGTCAAGCTCGAAGTCCGAGGCGAGTTCGGTCAGGAGCTGGAGCCGGGCAAGATCCGCTTCGGTAAAGGCCGGGGCGCCGTCGCGATTGCAGGGAACGACACAGTTGGCGGCGACGTAGGTTTCGAGGTGTGCGACCGTAAGTCCCTCGACCCGTGCGACAATCTCGGTTCGGGAATAGAAGCGGCCCATCAGAACACCCCCTTGCGTGGATCATAGGCGTGGGTTTCGCGCCAGCGACGGAAGAACTCCTCGAGCCCGGGATCGACCTCCGGCGGCGCCACGATCTTGAGCGTCACGAGTTGGTCGCCGTGCGTCGCACCTTTTTTTATCCCGCGCCCGCGGAGGCGCATCACCTGGCCGGTGGTGGCCCCCTTCGGAATGCGGAGCGCCACGCGGCCATCGATGGTCGGGATCTCGATCCGGGCGCCGAGCACGGCCTCGTCGAGGCCGATCGGCAGCTCGACATGGATGTCCTCGCCCTCGCGGCGGAAGGTGGCGTGGGGTTCGACGTGAACGAGCACGAGTGCATCTCCCGCGGGGCCGCCGCCGAAACCCGCACCGCCCTTGCCGCGCAGGCGGATCGTCTGGCCATCGGCGAGGCCTTCCGGGATCTTCACATCAAGCGTCGCGCCTGTGGGCAGGGTGATGCGCTTCGTTGCGCCCTTCGCTGCCTCCAGGAAACTTACTTCGAGCGCATAGCGCTCGTCCGGTCCGCGCATCTCGAAATGGGCCTCCTGGCCGCCCGCCCCCTGTCGGAAGCCACGCGGGTCGAACCCGCCCTGCCGGGAGCCGCTTTGGCGTGCGCGCTGGCCGAAGAGATCGGCGAAGATGTCGGAATAGTTGCCGAAATCCTCGTAGCCGCGCGAGGTGTGGTAGGTCGCTTCCGGGCCTTCGGCATATTCGCGGTAGAACCGGCGCTCGGGCTGCTCCTGGCCACTTGCGTCGATCTCGCCGGCATCGAACCGGGCGCGCTTCTCGGGATCCTTGAGGAGATCGTAGGCCGAAGCCGCGGCCTTGAAGCGCGCCTCCGCACCGGCATCGCCTGGGTTGAGATCCGGATGGCTCTCCTTCGCGATCGTCTTGTAGGCCTTCTTGATTTCGTCCTGGCTCGCCGTCCTTGCGACGCCGAGATCGGCATACGGGTCCTCGCTCATCCCCATCCGTCCGTCTTGTCTTCTGCTCGGCCGCGACAGTCCTGCGCCGGGCGCGGTTTGTCAACGGCACCTCAGAGGATGAGAATGGCGCGGAAGTCGTTCACGTTGGTGCCGGTCGGCCCGGTGACGAGGATGTCGCCCGCATGATCGAGCGCAGTCCAGGCGTCATTGCGCGCAAGAAGCGCCCGGGGATCTGCTCCGGCGTTGCGGATGCGGCCCGCGGTGCCGCCATCGGCAAAGCCCCCGGCGTTGTCCTCCGAGCCGTCAATGCCGTCGGTATCGGCGGCGAGCGCGTGAATTCCCTCGATCCCGTCGAGCGCAAGTGCAAGCGAGAGCAGGAACTCGCTGTTGCGTCCGCCCTTGCCCTTGCCGCGCATGGTCACGGTGGTTTCGCCGCCCGAGAGCAGGACCACGGGTTTCGTGAAGGGCCGGTCGCGGGTCGCGATCTCGCGGGCGATTGCGGCATGGACCCGGGCAACATCGCGGCTTTCGCCCTCGATCGCATCCGAGAGGATCATGGCGGGGATGCCAGCGTCTTCGGCGGCGGCCTGTGCCGCTTCGAGCGAGACGGCGGCCGAGGCTATGACATGCACCTCGTTTCGGGCAAACGCCTCGTCTCCGGGCTGCGGTGCGGCGCAGTCGGGGCCTGCAAGGTGGTCATGCACCGCTTGCGGCAGATCCAGCCCGTATTCGGCGACGATGGCGCGCGCCATTTCCGGCGTCGCGGCATCCGGTACGGTGGGGCCGGAGGCAACCATCGCGGGATCATCGCCGGGAATGTCGGAGACGATGAGCGAGACGACCCGGGCCGGGTAAGCCGCGGCGGCAAGGCGGCCGCCCTTGATGCCAGAGACGTGCTTTCGGACGATGTTCATGTCGGTGATCGGCGCGCCCGAGGCGAGCAGCGCGCGGTTGACCGCAAGCTCATCGGCCAGGGAGAGCCCTTCCGGCGGGCAGGGCAGCAGCGCCGAGCCGCCGCCGCAGACCAGCGCCACGACGAGATCGTCTTCGCTGAGGCCCTCGACGGTGTCGAGCAGGCGTCTTGCAGCGAGGAGCCCGGCTTCGTCGGGCTCGGGATGGGCGGCCTCGAGCACCTCGATGCGCTCACAGGGCGCGGCATAGCCGTAGCGGGTGACGACGACCCCTTCGAGCGGACCCTGCCAGTGCGCCTCGAAGGCTTGGGCGAGCTGGGCCGCGCCCTTGCCCGCGCCCACGACGATGGTGCGCCCTTTTGGCCGTTCGGGCAGGAAGGCCGCGACGGAGCTGTCGGGAAGGGCGGCGGCGACGGCAGCGTCGAGAAGGCTGCGGAGAAAGGCGCGGGGATCCTGGTGAGCTTTCATCCGCGCGCTCACTTGCCGACGAAGACCGGCGGGCGCTTCTCTGCCTGCGCCGCCAGCCCCTCGGCGTGATCGGCGGAAGCAAAGCAGGCGGCGACGCGTTCCCGGGCCGCCTCCGCGTCGAGCGTGCCACGCGAAAGCTCCACGATGGTGCGCTTCATGCCGCGCTCCGCGAGCGGGGCGAGGCTCGAGAGGATTGCGACGAGCTCGTCCACCTTCTCGTCGAGTTCGCCTGTCTGCATCAGGAAATCGAGGAAGCCCATGGCATGCAGATCCTCCGCCTCGAAGCGTTCGGCGAGGAGGAACATGCGCCGGGCCATCTGCGCGCCGACCCGGTCCATGGCGCGACGGATGCCCGCGGGTTCGTAATGAATGCCGAGCCGGGCGGGCGGGGCGAAGGCCTTCATGCCGGTGATGCCGACCCGGAAATCGCACGCCAGTGCGATCTCCACGCCGCCGCCGTAAGCGCCGCCATTGAGCCGCGCGATGGTCGGGGCGGGAAACTCCTCCAGCGTGTCGCAGAGCCTGGTAAGCGGATTGTCGGACCAGTCGTTGCCGCCCGCGGCCACATCCCCGAGCGAGGCCCCGGCACAGAAGCTCTTGCCGGTGCCGGTGACGACAAGCACGCGGAGGTCAGGGTGCTCCCACCAGCTTTCGAGCACGCCCGTCATCTCCGCCATCGCGGTGCGGTCGAGCGCGTTGTGCGCTTCGGGGCGGTTCAGGGTGATGCGGCCCACCGGACCGGTGATTTCAGCGTCGATCATGGCCTCAGACCTCGAATTCGGCAAAGACGGGAGCATGGTCGCTGGGCTGGTCCCAGCCGCGGACATGGCGGGCAATGCGGCTGCCGCCGGATTTCGGCGCGAGATCGGGGCTTGCCCAGATATGGTCGAGGCGCCGCCCCTTGTCGGCGGCGTCCCAGTCGCGGGCCCGGTAGGACCACCAGGAATAGAGAAGGCCCTCGGGAATGTCCTTCCGGGTCACATCGACCCAGCCCCCCGCGGCCTGCATCGCGCCCATCGCCTCGGTCTCGACCGGTGTGTGCGAAACGATCTTCAGGAGCTGCTTGTGGTTCCAGACGTCATCCTCGCGCGGCGCGATGTTGAGATCACCGACGAGGATGGCGGCTTGCGGCGGCTCTGCTCTGAACCACCCCTGAAGTTCGGCGAGGAAATCGAGCTTGTGGCCAAACTTCGGGTTCACCTCGCGGTCGGGCACGTCGCCACCGGCCGGAATGTAGAAATTGTGCAGGAGCACGCCGGAGGGCAGGCGCGCCGCAACGTGGCGGGCATCCCCCTTGAGGCAGACGTCGCGATGGCCGGCATCCTCGATCGGCACGCGGGAGAGGATCATCACGCCGTTGTAGCCCTTCTGGCCGCGTGCGACGACGTGCGTGTAGCCGCGCGCGGCAAACCCTTCGAGCGGCAGTTTCTCCACCGGACACTTGGTTTCCTGAAGGCAGAGGATGTCCGGCGCTTCCTCCTCGAGGAGCTTCAGCACGATCGGCTCGCGCAGGCGGACCGAATTGATGTTCCAGGTGCAGATCTTGAGCGGCATGGAGGCTCCGGCGTTGTTCTGCCGGAGTTTTAACGTTCGCACCCGCCGCGACAACCTCGAATCCGTCCCTGGCGCTGCGGACGTGCCCTCCGGACGAAGGGCGCGTCCGTCGAGGGGCCGGTCTCAGGCCGCCACGAGACGATAGCCGCCGGGCTCGGTCACGAGGATGCGTGCATTGGACGGATCGGGCTCGATCTTCTGGCGCAGGCGGTAGATGTGCGTCTCGAGCGTATGGGTGGTGACGCCCGCATTGTAGCCCCATACCTCGTGAAGCAACACGTCGCGCGGCACGACATCCGCTCCGGCGCGGTAGAGGAACTTCAGGATGTTGGTTTCCTTCTCCGTAAGCCGGATCTTGTGATCCTGCTCGTCGAGCAGAAGTTTCGCGGCCGGCTTGAAGGTGTAGGGCCCGACCGAGAAAACCGCGTCTTCCGATTGTTCATGCTGCCGGAGCTGGGCGCGGATGCGCGCAAGCAGCACGGGCAGCTTGAAGGGCTTCGCGACATAATCGTTGGCGCCCGAGTCGAGGCCGAGGATCTGGTCGCTGTCGGTGGCGTGGCCGGTCAACATGACGATGGGGCTCTTGACCCCCTGCTTGCGCATGAGGCGGCAGACCTCGCGGCCGTCCATGTCGGGAAGGCCGACGTCGAGCAGGATCAGGTCATAATGCTGTTCCTTGGCGCGGGTGAGACCGTCGGCACCGTCAGAGGCTTCGAATACGTCGAATTCCTCGGTCAGGACCAGCTGATCGGCGAGCGCCTCGCGCAGGTCGCTGTCGTCGTCGACCATCAGGATCTTTTTCACTGCACTCATCTTGTGATCTCCCTTTCGCGTGATGACCTGCTCGTTCACATCGGGTGGAACAATATCTGCACATCGGAACTCACGGCACTGTGTCCCCTGGATGGCTTATGTTTCATTTTGCTGTGAATGGCGGTAAACGCGCGACGGGAAAATCCGATCGGACCGACATCATGAGCCTGCTCTTCTCGCCTCAGGAACGTCTTGCGCGCGCCCGCGCTGACCTCCGGATGGGGGCGGCGATCCTCGTTTCGGGTGCGGCAGGGGATGCCGTGGTGCTTGCGGCCGAAGCCGCGACGGAGGAGCGCCTTGCGGATCTCCGTGCGCTCGGGCCCCTTGATCTTGCGCTCACGGCGCGACGGGCGCGGACGCTCCGCGCGCGGGCCTATGACGGCGATCTGGCGCGGGTCACGGTGCCGGGGGACGTCGATCTCGGCTGGGTGCGGGCTTCGGCCGATCCCTCCTTCGATCTCCTCTATCCGATGAAGGGGCCGTATCTCTCGCGGCGCGGCGGCGATGCCTCGTTGCATCTCGCAGCAATAACCCTTTGCAAACAGGCGCATCTCCTCCCTGCGGCGCTTGTCGTTCCTGTCGCTTCGGAGGTTGCGGAGCGGCTTGTCTCCACGGCCGGTCTCATCCGTGTGGAGCTCTCGCACCTGCCTCTCGAGCGCCCGGATCCGGAGATGGTCGAGATCGCCGCGGCGCGGGTGCCGCTGGAGGTTTCCGAGGCGGGGCGGGTGCATGTGTTTCGGCCTCGGGATGGGGCGGAGGAGCATTATGCGGTGGAGATCGGCACGCCGGACCGGGCGGAGCCGCTGCTTTGCCGCCTGCACTCGGCCTGTTTCACCGGGGATCTCATCGGCAGCCTCAAATGCGATTGCGGCCACCAGCTTCGGGCCGCGCTGGCCCAGATCGGAGCGGAGGGGGCGGGTGTCCTGCTCTATCTCAATCAGGAGGGCCGGGGGATCGGGCTTGCCAACAAGATGCGGGCCTATTCGCTGCAGGATCAGGGCTTCGACACCGTCGAGGCAAACCACCGCCTCGGCTTCGAGGATGACGAACGCGATTTCCGTATCGGCGCCAACATTCTGAGAACAATGGGTTTTTCCAAGGTTCGCCTGATGACGAACAACCCCGCCAAGGTGGCGATGATGCAGAACTGCGGCCTGAGCGTCGTCGAGCGGGTGGCGCTGCGGGTGGGGCGTGGCGTGCACAATGCGCATTACCTCGATACCAAGGCGAAGAAGAGCGGGCATCTCCTGTGAGATCCGGCGATCTCGCCGTCGGGCGCTGGGGGGCGCGGTTTCTCGGGCGGCGCTTTCCCTGTGCCACGGGGCGCGGCGGGATCGGGGTCAAGACCGGCGAAGGTGACGGGGTCACGCCCATGGGCAGCCACCGGATCGAGGCGGTTTTCTGGCGTATGGAACGCATATGGAATCCGTATGGACTCCGTATGGCAAGTTTTCCTGTCAACTTTCGCCCGATCGGGCTCCGCGACGGCTGGTCGGACGATCCGGCGGACCCGGCCTACAACGACCTCGTGAAGCGGCCGCACCGCTTTTCGCACGAAGCGATGCGGCGGGCCGATCCGATGTACGATCTCGTGGCGGTGCTCGACTGGAACCGCGCTCCGGTGGTGCCCGGCCGGGGCAGCGCGATCTTCCTCCACGTCTGGCGCGGCCCGCGCCGCCCGACGGCAGGCTGCGTCGCCTTCCGCCGCGACGACCTGCGCTGGATCCTCGCGCACTGGCGGCCGGAGAGCCGGGTGGTGATCGGGAGGTGAGGCGCGGCATGGACGCTGACGGCGACATCCTCGCGCGGCTGGCGCGGTCGCGGTTTCGCAGCCGCTTCCGGCTTGGCGCGCGGGAGCGGGCCTATGCGGATGCGAAGGGCCGTGCGGTGATCGCGGCCCATGCGCAGGATTTCGTCGCGGAGCGCCTCGCGCCCGCCTTTCCGCGCAACGACGGGCGGCAGACACCGATGCGAGGGCATCCGGTCTTCATCGCCCAGCACGCCACCGCCTGCTGCTGCCGGACCTGTCTCGAGAAATGGCACGGGATCGTGCCGGGGCGGGAATTGAGCCCGCAGGAACAGGCGGCTATCGTCGCGCTCCTCGTGCGGTGGATCGACCGCGAGATGGGATATGACCCCGCACGGGCCTGCGCGACGGGAAAGGGGGCGCCATGAGCACCGGCACACCGGCCACACGGTTTCTCGCGAGCGCGAATGTCGCGTTCCGTGCCGTCGAATACGACTATCACCCCGGCCATGACCGGGTGGCGTTGCAGGCGGCCGAGGCGCTCGGGTTGCCGCCGGGGCTGCTGCTCAAGACGCTGATGGTGGAGGTGGGCGGCAAGCCGGCCTGCACCGTCCTGCCGGGCGACCGGACGCTTTCGATGAAGCGGGTGGCCGCGGCTTTCGGGGCCAAGGCGGCGGCGATGATGCCGCCCGAGAAGGCGGAGCGGCTGACCGGCTATCACACCGGAGGCATCAGCCCCTTCGGCCAGCGCCGCCGGGTGCCGGTGGCCTTCGAGGCCTCGGCCCTGGGGTTCGACGAGGTGGGTATCAATGGCGGCAAGCGCGGCCTGATCCTGCTCCTCTCGCCCGAGGCCGCGAGAGCCGCGCTCGGGGCAACGGCCGCACCGCTCTGCGCCGAGGGGTGATCCGGGCGGCGCGGGGCCGGGGGCTGCGCGCGGCGGCCCTTGCGCCCGGCCGGAGTTTGCGGTGAAGGTCGCGCCCGTTATGCCGGCCCGTATGCTTCGCGGCCGGGCAAAGGGGCGGCCAGGAGACAAGATGCTTGAACTGGACCTTCGGGACGAGATCGGGTTCGCGACGCACCCGCACTACTGGTTCGATGCCGGCGGGACGCGCTTCGGCTACTGCTATATCCGCAAGAATGGCTGTACGTGCTTCAAGAAGCTGATCTGCGACACCTCCCCTGCGGGGCGGCCGGGGACCGAGCGCGGGGCGGAGATCCAGTTCATGAACGCCCATCACCGCATCCGCAGCCATGCCGAACTCGAGCGCTGCGCCCGGATGATTCTCGTCACGCGCGATCCGTATGAACGGCTGATCTCGGCCTATCTCAACAAGTTCGTCGTCCGCAGTGGAAATCGCGGCATCTTCAACAACTTCCGCCGCGTGATGCAGGAGGAGCCGGAGACGGCGAGCTTCCGCAGCTTCGTGACCGGCTACTGCCGTGAGCCTGCTCGGCGGGACGTGCATGTGCAGCCCCAGCGCGCCCATCTGCTTCCGATCCGCTATGACGCGGTCTTCCCGCTCTGGGAGCTTTTCGAGGGCATGGCGGCGCTGGTCGGGACGGAGATCGCCGGGCAGTATTTCCGGAAGCCGGAAAATCCGACCGCCTATGGCTCGGAGGGCACGAGCGCGGTCGATGTGCCGGCCGAGGTCCTGCGCGAGGCCTGGGTGGCGGGCGAGGGGCTGCCGTCCCGGGCGGCGCTGGCCGATGAGGAGCTGGGCGCATGCGTGCGGGAAAGCTACGACGGCGATTACCGGATGCTCGCGGCGCTGCATGCGCACTGAGGTTGGTGTTCCGGCTCCGGTCGCGTAGGCTCTCGGCCGGGGATCCCGGCTTCGGGGCGCGCGGGCGTGCTCCCCTGGCTGCTTACGGTTCGGGAGGACGGCGATGGCGCGAGGCGCCCGGAGGGGCAGGGGATGCGGGCGGCTGGGCCGCCGCGCCGTTCTCGCCCTCGGCCTGCTGGCGGTTTCGGCGGCGAAGGCCGGCGCGGCCTGCAGTCTTTCGCTGGTGCTCGCGCTCGATGTCTCCTCCTCGGTCGATGGCCGGGAATACCGGCTTCAGCGGGAGGGGCTGGCCGCCGCGCTTGCCGATCCGGCGGTGGTGGAGGCCATAGCGGCGCAGGGCGGCATCTGGATCACCGCCTTCGAATGGAGCGGGACGGAACAGCAGTTCGACTGGCTCGAGTGGACGCATGTCGAGGATGCGGGCTCCATCGGCCGGGCCGCCGCGCGGGTCGCGGCCGCGCGGCGCGCCTCGGAGGGCTTTCCGACCGCGCTTGGCTATGCGCTCGGCCATGCTCTTGCCCGTCTGCGGGACGCCCCGGAGCGTTGTCTGCGGCAGGTGATCGATGTGGCGGGCGACGGGGTCAACAACCACGGCTTTCCGCCGCGGAGCACCTACAGGGCCAATGACATGACGGGCATCACGGTGAACGGGCTCGTCATCGAGGGCGAGGTGCCGCCGCCGGTGCCCTTCTACCGGGCCGAGGTGCTGCACGGGCCGGGGGCCTTTCTCGAGGTGACGGCATCCTACGAGGATTACGCTGAGGCGATGCGGCGGAAGCTCCTGCGCGAGCTTGCCGCCCAGTATGTGATGGCCCGGTGAGCGGGCGCGGTGCCGCGCCACCGGGCCGCGCCGCGCTCAGGCGGGCAGGATGTTGTGCGCCGGGCCGAAGGGGAAGCCGGTGATGTTCTCGGCGCCCGTCTCGCCCACGACGAGGATGTCGTGCTCGCGGTAGCCGCCCGCGCCCGGCTGGCCCTCGGGAATGGTGAGCATCGGCTCGATCGAGACGACCATGCCGGGCTCGAGCACGGTGTCGATGTCCTCGCGCAGTTCGAGCCCCGCCTCGCGGCCGTAGTAGTGCGAGAGGATGCCGAAGGAGTGGCCGTAGCCGAAGGTGCGGTATTCCAGCAGGCCGCGTTCGGCGAGGAAGGCGTTGAGGGTCTCGGTGATCTCCGAGCAGCGCGCGCCGGGCCGGATGAGCGAGAGGCCGAGCTCGTGGGTCGCGACATTGGCCTCCCAGATGCGGAGGCTCGCGGCGTCGGGTTCGCCGAGGAAGAGCGTGCGTTCGAGCGCGGTGTAGTAGCCCGAGATCATCGGGAAGGCGTTGAGGCTCAGGATGTCGCCGGGCCGGAGCGCGCGGGCGGTGACCGGGTTGTGGGCGCCGTCGGTGTTGAGGCCCGACTGGAACCAGACCCAGGTGTCGCGGTATTCGGCTTCGGGGAAGGCCTCGGCGATGGCGCGCTCCATGGCGTCGCGACCGGCCATCGCAATGTCGATCTCGCGCGCGCCGGGGCGGATCGCGTCGCGGATCGCCGCGCCGCCGAGATCCGCGACGCGGGTGCCTTCGCGGATGAGGGCGATCTCGGCGGGCGATTTCACCATGCGCTGGGCCATGATCGCGGGCGCGATGTCGGCAGAGGCCGAGGGGGCGAGGAAGCTGTCGAGCTTCGCGCGGGCCTGGAGCGTCAGGTGATCGCCCTCGATCCCGATCCGGCGTCCGGTGCCCGTCCGGCTGGCGGCGGCGCGCCAGAAGTTGTCGCGCTGCCAGTCGGTGTAGGTGAGCGCCTCGCCGTGGCAGCGGCGGCCGGGCTGGCCTGCGTCGATGTTCGCCGCGATTACGGTGCTGGCCTCGGCGGTGACCACGAGGCCGTAGGGGCGGCCGAAGGAGCAGTAGAGGAAGCCCGAATAGTAGGCGATGGCCTGCATCGAGGTGAGCAGGGCCGCGTCGAGCCCGGCGTCGGCGAGGATGGCGCGGAGGCCCGCGAGGCGGGTCTCGTATTCCTCGGCCGCGAAGGGCAGCGTGGCGCTCGGCCCATTCGGGAAGGCAAAGAAGTCGGGGCGTGAAGACGGGTGCGTCATGGCACTTTCCTCGTCTCGGGCATTCCGGTGGAGCCGGCAATGCCGTGCTTCCCGGCGTACAGGACGAGGGGGGTATGGGATGTGGCCCAATGCCGGCCGGCGACGCCATCGCCGGACCCCTGCGCGCGTTTCTGCCAGATCGCGGGGGGAAAGGAAAGAGGCCCGCTGCGCGCCGCAGGCTCAGGCGGAGTTTTCGAGGCGGCCGATATCGTGGTGGAGCGGCGCCGCGGCAAGGGGGCCGAGGGCCGGGGGGGCGAGGGCGCGCTCGATGGCGCCGTAGAGGCTCTCGGCGGTTACGGGCTTGCCGAGAATGGCGGTCATGTCCGCCGCACGGCATGCGGCGGCCTTGTCGCCAAAGGGGAGGTCGGCAATCCCGAGCACGGGCACGGAGCCCATCGGCGCGGCGATGCGGCGGACCCGGCGCGTCACCGAGGCCGCATCGAGCCCCGGCATGTCGAGGTCGAGCAGAACGAGATCGAGCCGCCCGCCGAGCACACCCTCGATCACCTCCGAACCATGGGTGGCAAAGGTCACCTCGTTGCCGCCGAGGCAGAGGTAGGAGGCGAGAATGCGGCGGGCATCGCCCGGCTGTGCGGTCAGGATGATCCGCGCGGCGCCGCGGGGCAGTGGCGGCTCCGCGGCCACGCTGTCTTCCTCGCAGAGGGCCAGGGGCTCGGGGTCTGGCCATTGGCTGCCCTGCGGCTGCGCGGCGGGGGCAGGAATTCGGAAGCGGAAGACGCTTCCCTTGCCCTCGCGGCTCTCGACACCGATCTCGCCGCCCATGGCCACGATGATCTCCTTGCAGATCGCAAGGCCGAGGCCGGTGCCGCCGCGGCGGCGGGCTTCATCCGCGTCGGCCTGGGTGAAACGCTGGAAGAGGGTATCCAGCGCCACGGCCGGGATGCCGATGCCGGTGTCGCTGACCTCCACGGCGAGCATGCCGCCGCCCTCGGGCACGTGGTCGAGGCTGAGCTTGACCGAACCCTCGTCGGTGTATTTGAGGGCGTTTCCGACGAGATTGGTCAGGACCTGCCGCAGACGCATCGGGTCGCAGATCACCGCGCCGGGGATCCCCGGGGTGAAGGATGCCGTGAGCGTCACCGCACCGCCACGGATCGAGGCGGACATGAGCGAGACGACCTCGCGCGCCAGGTCGCGCACATCGGTCTCGGTCGGGTGAATCGCGAGTTGCGTGGCATGGAGCTTCGAGAGATCGAGGCAGTCGTTGACGATGTTGAGGAGCTGTCGCGCGGAGGAGTGGACGATCTGCGCGCGTTTGCGCTGGGCGGCGGAGAGGGTGTCGTGGAGCATCAGGTCGAGCACCCCCATGACGCCGTTGAGCGGTGTGCGGATCTCGTGGCTCATGGTTGCAAAGAACCGGGAGCGATTGGCGGCGGCGCGTTCGAGCTGGACCTGCCTGCGCTCGAGCTCGCCATTGCGCTCGACCGTCGCGGTGATGTCGCGGTTCACGCCGATGATGATGAGCATTCCGTCGGCTTCGCGGGCGCAGTTCGATGTGGCTTCGATATACTTCACCCGGTGGCGGTCACAGATCCGGAACGTCGTGGAGAGCGGCGTGCCGCAGGACAGGGCGGTGCGGACCGCGGCGTCGGCCGCGAGGCGGTCCTCGGGGTGCACCCGGTCGAGCCAGTCGATATAGCGCAGCTCCGCCTGATCTTCGGGGATATCGTAGAGCTCGCGCATCCGCGCATCCCATTCCACCTTGCCGGTGGTGGCGTTGTATTCCCAGACGCCGAGCCGGGAGGCCTCGACCGCGACGGTGAGGCGGCGTGTCGCGAGCGAGAGCGCCTGATCGTTGCGGCGCAGCGCAGCGACGTTGCGCCGCCGTTGCTCGGTCAGATTGCGCATGCGGATGAGCAGAAGGCCGAAGCCGATCGCGGAGGCGATCGTGAACCCGCGGATGGACCAGAGCGCCGTGGAGGAGGGGTTCCAGCCGTTGACGGGGTGGGCGGCGAGCATCCAGTCGCCGCCGGGTACGTGGACGGGCGATATCACCGGATCGGCGCCGAGTACCTCGGGGCTGCCGACGAGAAGCGCGCGCAGACCCGGACCCGCCTGCGTCTGCCGGTCGCCTTCGGTGAGCGCGACATCGAACAAAGCGCCGCTGTCGCGAAGCCCGGCGCGGGCAAAGAGCATTCCGGCGTCGATCGCGGCAATGGCCTGACCCCAGAGCTGATCGCCGGCATTCGGAGCGGCAAGGCGGACCGGCGCCCAGAGCAGCAAGGCCGGTGTGACGGCGCCGGGAAGGCTGCGGGCGCCGTTTTCGTCCGGGTTGCCCTGGCGCAGGAGCGTGAGAAGCGTCTCGTTGCTGGGCATCTTGCCGGCCGCGACGAGCTTGTCGCCGCCTCCGGGAAGCAGTGCGAGGCCCATGATGGGCGCAGGATCCGATGCGATTGCGGCGGTTATGTCCTCGAGGCTTCCATCGAAGAGGCCGGGGTCGGTGGCGGCCACGCCCGCGAGCCGGACGAGGGCTTCGAACTGGGTGTCGAGCATCTGCTCGAGGCGCAGTCTCAGGGTATCGAGATGGTGCTCGACGGCATCACGTTCGGTCTGGAGCGCAAGCTCGCTGGTGGTGCGGTCGGCGACGGTGCCGAAGGCGAGGATGAGAGAGATGGCAGCAGCAGCGGGGGCGTAGCTCGAGATGCGATGCGCCGCGCCGCCAATGCTCATGCAATCCCTCCGGCTTACAGCGCGATCCCGCTCCCTTGGAGCGGTCGCGTTGGCCCAAGACCGGCGGTGAAGCCGTTCGCGGTTCCAGACCCCACTGCGGCGACTCTCGTTCGAGCGAGGCTCAACAATTCAAGGTTGTTGGTTCTGGTAAATTACTGCCAAATGGTGGAGTCGCGGTCAAGTTGTTTCTGGGGAGAACAGAAAGCTGAAAACTTAGGCATGGATGAATAAATTTTTGAAACATAAAATAAATTTTTATAGTGCTGTGGTCCTGGTTCAGATACAGGGGCGGCCCTGGCTTGAGGCGGGGCCGGGATACTCCGATGCGTCTTGTCGTATCGCGTGCAGGCGGCGCGTGTGTGAGACTCGACAAGGATCGCTGATCGGAGATTGACCCTGCGCCAAACCGTGCCAGTTTCCGCAGGCATGACCAGGCACCCACCGCTTCTTTACTGGATCCGGCGCGACATGCGGCTTTCCGATCACCCGGGGCTCGCTGCGGCACAGCAGTCGGGACGCCCCGTGATCCCCGTCTTCGTGCTCGATCCGGAGACCGAGGACATCGGCGCCGCGCCGAAATGGCGGCTCGAGCAGGCGATCGCGGCATTTCGCGAACGCCTGCGCGGCATTGGCAGTGATCTGGTGCTGCGGCGGGGCAAGGCACTCGACTGCCTTCGGGCGCTGGCCGAGGAAACCGGCGCGGGCGCGGTGCACTGGACGCGGCTCTACGAGCCTGCCGCCATTGCGCGGGACAGCGCGGTGAAGGCGGCGCTGCGCGCGGCGGGGCTCGAGGCCGAGAGCCACCCCGGGCATCTGATCTTCGAGCCCTGGGCGGTGGCGCCGAAGTCGGGGGGCGATGTCTACCGGGTGTTCACGCCGTATTTCCGGGCGCTTGAAGGGATCGAGCCGGGGCCCTGTCTCGATGCGGTGGAGGCGCTTGCCGCACCGCGGGACTGGCCCGGGACGGATGCGCTTGCCGACTGGGCGCTCGGGGCGGGGATGCGGCGGGGCGCCGACGTCGTCGCGGGGCATGTCGAGGCGGGCGAGCCGGCGGCGCAGGCGCATCTCGAGGCCTTTCTCGACGCGCCGGTGCGGGACTATGCCAAGGGCCGCGACCGGCTCGATCTCGACCGCTGTTCGGGGCTTTCGCCCTATCTCACCTGGGGCGAGATCTCGGCGCGCGAGGCCTGGCATGCGGCGGGCCGGGCGGCGCGCGGGGGCAAGCGCGACGGCGCGCTCGCCTTCCGCCGCGAGCTGGGCTGGCGCGAATTCGCCTGGCACCTCGGCTATCACACGCCCGAGCTTTTCGAGCGCGAGTGGCGGGCGGAGTGGCAGGGATTTCCCTGGCGCGGCGAGAGCGCGGATGCCGCAGCCTGGCGGCAGGGGCGCACGGGCGAGCCGCTCGTCGATGCGGCGATGCGCGAGATGTATGTGACCGGCCGGATGCACAACCGGGCGCGGATGATCGTCGCGAGCCATCTGACCAAGCATCTGCTGACCGACTGGCGGATCGGAATGCGCTGGTTCGCCGATTGCCTGATCGACTGGGATCCGGCCTCGAATGCGCTGGGGTGGCAGTGGGTGGCGGGCTGCGGGCCGGATGCCGCGCCCTATTTCCGCGTCTTCAACCCGGAGACGCAGGCGGAGAAGTTCGACCCGGAGGGCGCCTATCGTGCGCGCTACCTGCTGGGCTTCGAGGGGAGCGATGACGCGGTGGCGCGCTCCTATTTCGACGCGGTGCCGGAAAGCTGGGGGCTCTCGCCGGAGGATCCGTTGCCGGAGCGGCGCGTCGGGCTGGCCGAGGGGCGAAAGCGCGCGCTGGCAGCTTACGAGGCGTTCAAGGACGGCGGCTGACCGGCTTCTGCTGCCGGCAGGACACGGAGGCGCGCTTCCTGACCGGGCCGCGCTCATCGACCGCATGCTCGTGTCGAGCGCGAGGCAACCCGGATCCAGGGTCCGATCGGAGGTTCGCCTGATCCGGGCTCAGCTGAGAGGAAGGGCCCGCTCCACGAGGCGGACCCAGTAGGAGCAGCCGACCGGGATCGCCTCGTCGTTGAAGTTGTAGCCCGGATGATGGAGCGCCGGGCCGACGCCGTTGCCCATGAAGATGAAGGCGCCGGGGCGGGCGTTGAGCATGAACGAGAAATCCTCCGCCCCCATGATCGGAGGCGCCCCGCGCACGACGCCGGTGGCGCCCGCGATCTCCTCGGCTATTCCTGCGGCGAATTCCGCCGGGGCGGCGTGGTTGGAGGTGACGGGGTATTCGCGGGAATAGTCGACCGCGGCGGTGGCGCCGAAGGCGGCGGCGGTGTTCTCGACGAGCGTTTTCAGGCGGGCCTCGCAAAGATCGCGGATCTCCGCGCGCAGGGTGCGGATCGTGCCCTTCATCCGCACGCGCTCGGGGATGACGTTGTAGGCGTTGCCTTCGGTGCGGAAGCTCGTGACGGAGACGACGGCGGCTTCGAGCGGATCGGTGTTGCGGGACACGATGCTCTGGAGGCCGATGACGATCTGGCTGGCGACAAGGGTCGGGTCGATGCAGGTCTGCGGGAAGGCGGCGTGGCCGCCGCGGCCGGTGATCTCGATGCGGAACTTGTCGGACGAGGCGAGGAAGGGCCCGGAGCGGATGGCGAATTCGCCGAGCGGGCGGGTCGGATCGTTGTGGAGGCCGTAGACCTCCTCGATGCCGAAACGCTCCATCAGGCCGTCCTCGACCATCTCGCGCCCGCCGCCGCCGCCTTCCTCCGCCGGCTGGAAGATCACCACGGCGGTGCCGTCGAAATTGCGGGTCTCGGCGAGGTAGCGTGCCGCACCGAGGAGCATGGCGGTGTGGCCGTCATGGCCACAGGCATGCATGGCGCCGGGGGTGGCGGAGGCGTAGGGGAGGTTTGTCTCCTCCTGGATCGGGAGCGCGTCCATGTCGGCCCGGAGGCCGATCACCCGGCCCGACCCCGTCTTGCGGCCGTGGATCACGCCGACGACGCCGGTCCGGCCGAGGCCCGTTACCACCTCGTCGCAGCCGAAGGTGCGGAGCTTGCCCGCGACGAGCGCGCTGGTGCGATGGGTTTCGAACTGGATTTCCGGGTGCCGGTGGATATCGCGGCGCCATTCGGTGATCTCCGGGGCGAGTTCGGCGAAGCGGTTGATGACGGGCATGGGGCTCTTTTCACGGGCGGCGTGGGGTTGCGTTGCTCCCGGCTTACCGGGCCTCGGTGCGGCATTCAACGACGGCGGGACAAGGCTTTGCTAGGAATGACAGGCATGGCAGTGTAGACTTTAGTCTATGGCTTGCCCGTGAAACAGAAGCGTTTTCAGGAGGTGACGGCAGGGGAGCGCAAGAGGGGGGCGCGCATGGATGGCGAAGGCCCGCAGCACGTCCGGTTGGGCGACGTCGTGTTCGATACGGGGTGCGGGGTGCTGCGTGATGCCTCGGGAGAGACGCGGCAGCTGAGGCCGCAATCGGCGCGGGTGCTGGCCGAACTCGTCCGCGCCCGGGGGCAGGGGGTCTCGAAGGCGGAGCTGATCGACCGGGTCTGGGGCGATATCGCGGTGACCGAGGACAGTCTCGTGCAATGTGTCGCCGACATTCGCCGCGCGCTGGGCGACGGTCAGCGGACGCTGGTGCAGACACTGCCGAGGTTCGGCTACCGGCTGGCCCTGCCCGAGCGTGCAGGGCCCGAGCCCGCGGGGACGGAGGAGGTCGGGGCACTCGATCAGGCGCCGATCCGTTTCGCCGTGTCAGTGGACGGCACGCGGCTTGCCTGGACGGCTTCGGGGCAGGGACTGCCGATGCTGAAGGCGCCGAGCTGGATCTCGAACATCGAGATGGAGGCGCGGAGCCTCATCTTCACGGAGTTCTATCGCAGGCTCGGCGCGCATGTGCGACTCGTGCGTTTCGATCAGCGCGGCACGAGCCTCTCGGACCGTATCACCGGGCCGCTCGATCTCTGGGACATCGTGGAGGATATGCGCGCGGTGGCCGATGCCGCGGGGCTCGAGCGGTTTCTGCTGTTCGGGCCGTCGCAGGGGGTCGCCTTCTCGATCGCCTTCGCGCATCGCTACCCGGAACGGGTGCTCGGCATCATCGGGCGGGGTGGCTTCGGGCGCGGCTGGGTCGCGACCGGCGACGAGGCCGGGCGGCGCAAATACGAGGGGAGCCGGGCGCTGATCGAGGCGGGCTGGAACGACAGCAACCCGGAGTATCGCCGCTTCTTCACCGCGCGGCTCATTCCCGACAGCTCGCCCGCCGTGGCGCGCGAGTTCGACGAGATGCAGCGCCGGGCCTGTGATGCGGCGGCGATCCTCGCCAATCTCGACCTGATGGTGGGGCTCGACATCGAGGCGCTGGCGCGGGAGGTGACCGCGCCCGTGCTGCTGCTGCATTCCCGCGGCGATCGCTCGGTCTCGGACGCGGAGGGGCGGCGGCTCGCCATGACCCTGCCGAATGCGGACTTCGTGCTGCTTGACGACGACAATCACATCTTCCTGCCGGGAACGCCGGGGTTTCACCAGGCGCTTGCGGCGATCGAGCGGTTTCTCGCGGGCTTCGGCCCGGCCTGAGGCGGCTATTCCGAGAGGTGGCGGATCAGGCGGCGGATGAAGGTCTCGGCGGCGGAGAGCTGGTCGAGGGAGAGGTATTCGTCGGGCTGGTGGGCTTCGGTGATCGAGCCCGGGCCGCAGACCACCGTGGAGAGGCCGCGTTCCTGAAACTGTCCGGCCTCGGTCTGATAGGAGACCACATGGGTGCCGTTGTCTCCGGTCAGCGCGCGGGCGAGGCGTTCGGCGGCGCCGTCTGGTTCGGGCACGAGCGGCGGGATCGCGATGGTGCTCTCGAGGATGAGCGACGTCTCGGGGCGAATGGCCTGCATCTCCGCCTCGATCCGGGCGGCCTCGGCCTCGAGGCGCGCGCGCCATTCGGCGATGCTCTCCTCGGGCATGACGCGGACCTCGCCGATGAAGCTGCAGTCGCGCGCGGTGATGTTCTTGGCGGTGCCGCCCTTGACCACCCCGACATGGAGCGTGGTGTAGGGGGGCACGAAGGCGCCGGGCAGGGCGGCGCGGGCGTTCTCGGCCATGGTGTCGGCGGTCCAGGCGATCATGCGCGCCGCGGCGGTGACGGCCGAGACGCCGGTGTGGACGAGGCTCGAATGCACCTCGTGGCCGCGGGCGTGCCCGGCAAACTCCCAGCTGCCCTTGTGGCCGGTGACGACGCGCATCTCCGAAGGCTCGCCGACGATCACCGCCTCGGGGCGGGGGCCTGTGGCGAGGATCGCCTCGATCAGCTCGGGGGCCTTGAGGCAGCCGATCTCCTCGTCATGGCTGAGCGCGATGAGGATCGGGCGGCGGAGCGGCGCGGCGGTCATCTCGGGCACGAGCGCGAGGGCGGCGGCGGCAAAGCCCTTCATGTCGCAGGTGCCGCGGCCATAGAGGCGGCCGTCGCGCTCGGTGAGCGTCCAGGGATCGCTGCTCCAGGCCTGGCCGGTGACCGGGACGACATCGGTATGGGCGGAGAGCACGACGCCGCCGGGCACGTCGGGGCCGATGCGGGCAAAGACGCTCGCCTTGCCCCCGGCAAGGTCGGGGACGCGGACCGGGGCGATGCCATGCTCGGCGAGCCAGCCCTCGACGAAGGCGACGAGATCGAGATTGCTCGCCGTCGAGACGGTGGGAAATGCCACGAGACGGGCGAGCATGTCGCGGGAAACCGGGGCCGGTGCCATGAGAGATCCTTGCTGCAAGGCCCGGAGTCTTGCGGATCTGCCGGAGCGGCGTCAAGGCGCAGATGGAGGTTGAGCGGAGGCGCGGGTTCATGCTTAGCTGCCGGACATGCCCGAGGCGCGGCCTGCCGGTGGGCCGGGCGCGCCGGAACGGAGCTGCGGGGAGTGAAGCATGCTGGACGGGCCCGAACCGGTTCTGCGGGTGTCGGATCTCAGGACGGTCTTCGCGACCCGCGACGGCGAGATCCATGCCGTCAACGGTGTGAGCTTCGCGATCGCCCCCGGCGAGGTGCTGGGTGTCGTCGGCGAGAGCGGTTCGGGCAAATCCGTGACGATGATGGCGCTCATGGGGCTGCTGCCGAGCCCGCCCGCGCAGGTGAGCGGCGGGCCGGTGCTCTACCGCGGGCAGGACATGCTCACGCGCTCGGGGCGCGAGCGGCGGCGGCTGCGCGGCGGCGAGATCGGCTTCGTGTTCCAGGACCCGATGACGAGCCTCAATCCGGTCTTCACGGTGGGCTACCAGATCATGGAGCCGATCCGGGCGCATCTCGGGCTTGGCCGGCGGGCGGCGCGGGCGCGGGCGGCCGAGCTGCTGGCGCTGGTGGGCATTCCCGATGCCGCGCGACGGCTCGACGACTATCCGCACCAGTTCTCGGGCGGCATGCGGCAGCGGGTGATGATCGCGATCGCGCTCTCCTGCGATCCCAAGCTGCTGATTGCCGACGAGCCGACCACGGCGCTCGACGTGACGATCCAGGCACAGATCCTCGAGATCGTGCGCGAGTTGCGGGCGCGGCTTGGCATGGGGATCATATGGATCACTCACGATCTCGGGCTGGTGGCCGGGCTCGCCGACCGGGTGATGGTGATGTATGCGGGCCATGTGATCGAGCACGGGCCGGTGCGCCGGATCTTTGCCGATCCGCGGCATCCCTACACGCGCGCGCTGCTTGCGACCGTGCCGCGTGTCACGGGCACGCGGGCGCGGCGGCTGCCGGCGATCGAGGGCCAGCCACCGGTGCTGACGGGCCCACCGCGCGCCTGCCCCTTTGCGCCGCGCTGCCCGCAGGCCTTCAACCGGTGCCGGGTCGAGAATCCGGGCCGGCGCTATGTCTCCGAGGGCCATGACGTCGCCTGCTGGTGGGATTTCTCCGCGGGGGAGCCCTACCATGACCCCTGAGACCGCCGGGGAGCCGCTCCTGCGCGTCGAGGGGCTGAAGGTGCATTTTCCGGTCACCCGCGGGCTCTTGCGGCGGCGGGTGGGGGCGGTGCGGGCGGTGGATGACGTGAGCTTCGACATCGCGGCGGGCGAGACGCTCGGGCTGGTGGGCGAGAGCGGCTGCGGGAAGTCGAGCACCGGCCGTGCGATCCTGCGGCTCTATGCACCGACCGCGGGGTCCGTGCGGCTCGAGGGCCGCGAGATCTCGCGGCTGGACGGGCGGGAGCTCCGGGCGCTGCGGCCGCGGATGCAGATGATCTTCCAGGACCCGCAGGCGAGCCTCAACCCGCGCATGACCGTGGGCTCGATCATCGCCGAACCGCTGCGCGAGCACACCGGGATGGGGCGGGAGGAGATACGGGCGCGGGTGCAGGAGCTGCTCGATGCGGTCGGTCTCGCGCGGGCCTATGCCAGCCGCTACCCGCACGAGTTCTCGGGCGGCCAGCGCCAGCGGATCGGCATCGCGCGGGCGCTGGCGCTCAATCCGAAGTTCATCGTCTGCGACGAGCCGATCGCAGCGCTCGATGTCTCGATCCAGGCGCAGGTGGTGAACCTGCTCGAGGATCTGCAGGAACAGTTCGGGCTCACCTATCTCTTCATCAGCCACGATCTCTCGATGGTTCGCCATCTCGCGCGGCGGGTCGCGGTCATGTATCTCGGGCGGATCATGGAGCTCGGGCCGCGGGATCCGCTCTATGCCCGCCCCCTGCACCCCTACAGCGCGGCGCTGCTTTCGGCGGTGCCGAGCCCGGATCCGGAGCTCGAGGCGCGGCGGGAGCGGATCGTGCTCCGGGGCGATGTTCCGAGCCCGCGGCATCCGCCGGAGGGTTGCGTCTTTTCAACGCGATGTCCAAAGGTCTTTGACCGCTGCCGGCGGGAGATCCCCGCGCTGCGCGCCGCGGGTCAGGGGCGTCGCGTTGCCTGTCATCTGGTCGAGCCGGAGGGGGAGCCGGGCCCCGACATTCAGCAGAGGAGAAGTGGATGATCTCGAGAGGAATATTTCTGGGCGCGGCGGCGGCCTCGGCCCTCTGTGCGAATGCCGCACTGGCGGAGCGGGGCTCCGACGGCCAGCTCAACATCCTCTACTGGCAGGCGGTCTCGACGATGAACCCGTATCTGTCGAACGGGACGAAGGACATCGAGGGTGCGAGCCTCGTGCTGGAACCGCTGGCGCGCTTCGATCCCGAGGGCAATCTCGTGCCCTATCTGGTGGACGAGATCCCGACGCGCGAGAATGGCGGTATCTCCGAGGACCTCACGAGCATCACCTGGGTGCTGAGCGAGGGGCTGCTCTGGTCGGATGGAAGCCCGGTGACGGCGGAGGACGTCGTCTTCACCTGGCAATACTGCACCGATCCCGCGGGCGGCTGTTCGCAGGCCTCGAACTTCGCGGGCATAGAGACGGTCGAGGCGCTCGACGCCCGCACGGTGAAGGTCACGTTCGAGAAACCGACGCCCTATCCCTACGGCGCGTTCGTGAGCGTCGAGGCGCCGGTCTTGCAGAAGGCGCAGTTTGCCGATTGCCTGGGCGCAAAGGCTGCCGAATGCACGGAGGCCAATTTCAACCCCATCGGCACCGGGCCTTTCGTGGTGACGGAATTCAAGGCCAATGACGTCATCACGCTCGCAGCCAATCCGAACTACCGCGATGCCGCCAAGCCAGCCTTTGCCAACGTGGTGCTGAAGGGGGGCGGTGATGCGGCCTCGGCGGCGCGTTCGGTGCTCGAGACCGGGGAATTCGACTACGCCTGGAACCCGCAGGTGGAGCCGGAAATCCTCGCGCAGATGGAAGCGGCCGGGAAAGGCGAGATCCTCGCAGCCTTCGGGTCGCTCGTCGAGCGCATCCATGTGAACCAGACCGACCCGAACCCCGCGCTGGGCGCGGAGCGCTCGACGGTGGGGCATCCGCATCCCTTCCTCTCGGACCCGCAGGTGGTGAAGGCGCTGAGCCTCGCGATCGACCGGGAGATCCTGGTCGAAACCGGCTACGGCGCGGGCGGGCGCGTGACCTGCAATCTCATCCCGGCACCGGAGATCAATGCCTCGACCAACAACGACTGGTGCAAGGCGCAGGACATGGAGGAGGCCGCGCGGCTTCTCGACGAGGCGGGCTGGGTCAAGGGGGGCGACGGCATTCGCGCCAAGGACGGTGTGCGCATGAGCCTGCTCTTCCAGACCTCGACGAGTTCGGTGCGGCAGGCGGCACAGGCGCTCATCAAGCAGTGGTGGGGCGAGCTGGGTGTCGAGGCGGAACTGCGCCAGATCGACGGCTCGGTCTTCTTTGGCGGCGATCCCGGCTCGCCGGACACGATGCAGAAATTCTATGCCGACATGGAAGAATTCGCCAACGAGTTTTCCGGCACCGATCCCGAAGCCTATCTCGGAGACTGGGTCTGCTCCGGCATTCCGAGCCCCGAAACCCAGTGGCAAGGCAGCAATTTCTCGCGTTTCTGCGAGCCTGAATACGATGCGCTCTTCGTCGAGCTCGGCAGGACGGCCGGGGCGGAGGCGCGTGCGGCGATCATCATCAAGCTCAACGACATGATCGTGAATTCGGGCGCGTTCATACCGCTTGTCCATCGCGGCAGGATCTCGGTGAAGTCGAACACGCTGGGGGGTGTCGATCTCAACCCCTGGGACAGCGAGCTCTGGAACGCCGCCGACTGGTATCGCGTCAAGAGTTGAGCTTTCCGGCGCGGGCCCTCCAGGCTATGCGAGGGGCCGCGCCACCGACATTCGTGGGAGATCTGCGGTCTCATGCTGACCTACACGCTCCGGCGCCTGTTCTTCGCCATTCCGACGCTGCTCGTCATCAGTTTCCTGATCTTCGCCCTGCTCGATCTCTCGCCGGGCGATCCGACCTCCAACCTGCCGCTGACGATCCCGCCGGAGGTGCGCGAGCAGATCCGCCAGAGCTTCGGCCTCGGCGAGCCGTTCATGGTGCGCTATCTGAAGTGGCTGCACCAGTTCAGCATCAACGAGCCGCTGAACGTGCTGGAGCAGATGACCGGCTGGACGATTGGCGATGGCGGGCGGATGCGGGTCATCAGCTGGCAGACGCGCTCGCCGGTGGTCGATCTCATCGCCGAGCGGTTGCCGCAGACGCTCTGGGTGGTGGGGCTTTCCTATCTTCTCGGCATTCTCATCGCGGTGCCGATCGGGGTGCTTTCGGCCTGGAAGCAGTATTCCTGGTTCGACCAGTTCGGCACGTTCTTTGCGATGGTGGGATACTCCGTTCCGACCTTCTTCACCGGGCTCGTCTTCATCATGATCTTCTCGGTGCATCTCGGCTGGCTGCCGATGATCTATGACACGAACCTCAAGGTGACGGATCTCGCGAGCTTCTGGTTGCAGGTGAAGCAGATGGCGATGCCGGTCATGGTGCTGGCGCTCTACAATGCCGGGCAGATCAGCCGCTTCATGCGCGCCTCGATGCTCGACAACCTCAATCAGGACTATGTGCGCACGGCGCGGGCCAAGGGCATGGGCGAGAGCAAGGTCCTGCTCGTCCATGTGCTGCGCAACAGTCTCATTCCGGTGGTGACGGTGATCGCGATCGGGGTGCCGCAGATCTTTGGCGGCGCCATCATCACGGAGCAGATCTTCCGGGTAAACGGCCTCGGGCAGCTGCTGATTTCAGGTATCCAGGGCACCGACATCCCGCTGGTGCAGACGCTCACCTTCATCTTCGCGATCCTGATCGTCCTCTTCAACCTGATCGCCGATCTGCTCTATGGCATTCTCGATCCGCGGATCCGCTATGACTGAGATCACGGGGGCCGCGGCGCCCGAGCGCACGCTCTGGAGCGATGTCTGGTACCAGTTCCGGCATCACCGGGGCGCAGTGGCCGGGGTGATCATCCTGGGCATCATCGTGCTCGCGATCCTCATCGGCCCCTGGCTGCATGGGGTGGATCCGCAGCATATCGACATTCGGGCGCGCAATGCCCAGCCCTCGCTCGCGCATCCGATGGGGACGGACAATATCGGCCGGGACATCTTTGCCCAGGTGTTGCAGGGCGGGCGCGTCTCGCTCTCGGTGGGGGTGACGGCCATGCTGCTCTCGCTGCTGCTCGGGACGCTGGTGGGGGTGCTCGCGGGCTTTTTCCGCAGGCTCGACGGGGTGCTGATGCGGCTGACCGACCTTTTCCTCGCCCTGCCGCTCCTGCCGCTGCTGCTCGTGATCATCATGCTGTTTCGCGACACGTTGCGCGGTCTCTTCGGGCCGGAGACGGGGATCTTCCTGCTTATCGTCTTCATCATCGGGATCACGAGCTGGATGCAGACGGCGCGGATCGTGCGGGGCGATGTGCTCACCCTCAAGGAGCAGGAATTCGTGCTGGCGGCGCGCTCGATCGGTACGCCGTCGCACCGGATCATCCTGCGCCACGTCCTGCCGAACATCCTCTCGCCGATCATGGTTTCGGCGACGCTCGGGGTGGCGAACGCGATCATCACCGAGTCGGCGCTGAGCTTCCTCGGCCTTGGCTTTCCTTCGGATTTTCCGACCTGGGGGCGGTTGCTGTTTGACGGGGCCAATTTCATGATGCTGAACCCGGCGCGGGTGATCTGGCCCGGGCTGGCGATCTCGTTAACGGTTCTGAGCATAAATTTCATCGGCGACGGACTGCGCGATGCTCTTGATCCGCGCATTCGCGGGCGTTGATTTGATTCCAAAGGAAAAATCGACAACTACTTGGCAAATCACGATGCTTCGCAAGTGCGTGAATGTTGCCCGACCGCCACTAGTTCGCAGATGCAACAATTGTGATGCATTGCAAAATAAATTCGGAGCGCAATATCAGCCTCAACCGACCCGGCATCGTGAGGCTCGGAGCTGAGTGGAAGGTGCTTCGCAATCGCGGAATCCTCGGCGCACATGCACAAGTTGTTAACAAAATGTAAGTGCAGTGTCGGGGCAGGTAGGCGAAAGGAAACAACAATGGCATTCGGGCTGCCAAATATCAGTTTCGTGGGTTACCCGGTCCCTATTCCGTGCGCAGGTCATGCCGGGCTCGGGTTGCGGGAAGTGCTCCGGAGTGACGTTCCGGAGATCATCGAGCATCTGCGCGCGCTGGACGCCGAGGACCGGCGCATGCGCTTCTGTGCCTCCGTCAATGACGGCCATGTGGTGCGTCATGCCGAGGAGCTTCTGGAACGCAGTTCCTTTGCGCTTGCCGCCCATGACGGGCCGCTCTGGTCGGGGCCGTTTCACCGGCCGGGGCCGATCCGGGCGTTGGCGGAGTTTTCCGTCCACGGGCTCGCGGCGGAGATCGGCATCAGCGTCGACAAGTCGCTCCGGCGCCGCGGCGTTGCGACCTATCTGATCCAGACATCGGCGCGTTTGCTGCAGCAGCGCGGTGTGAAGCGGATCGTTGCCTACACCATGGCGGAAAACCGGTCCTTCCTGACCCTTGCCCGCAAGGCCGGCGCGGAGATCGTGCGGGACGCCAGCGAGGTCGAGGTCTTTTTCGATGTCGATACGCTCAACCGGACGTATCTGCAGCGGCGCGTGAGCGATCAGGTCTTCCACCGGGTCGCCTGACGCGCCCGCAGCGGGCCGCCTGCGTCGAGGGTCGATGGCAGAAAGTGCTGCGATCCCGACAGGCGGTGGCACGCGGAACGATTTTCTTTTGGGCCCGAACCTTGTGGAACCGGTTCCCGATCCCGACGTTGAGTGCTAAATCCCGACGGAACACGGAGGCACGACATGGCAAATGAATCAGTGACGAAGAAGGAAGCGGCGGCCGAGGCTGTCGATACCGAAAAGCTTTCGCGCGACCTCGCCGCGCTCAAGGAAGACTTCGCTCACATCGCGAGCACATTGCGCGAGCTCGGCCTCCAGAGCCGCGACGCGGCGCTCTACGAAGGTCAGCGCCGGATCGCCGCGGTGCGCAGCGAAGCGCATGGCCAGATCCAGAACCTGCGCCAGAGCGCCGACGATCTCGGCCATCAGGCTCTCGATACCGTGCGCGAGAAACCCGGTGTGGCGCTGCTTGCGGCCGCGGCCGTGGGCATGATCTTCGGCTTCCTCACGGCGCGCAAGTAAGCGGTCGGCATGCTGGGTGAGCATCTCCTGTTTTCCGCAGACCTGCGCGCACGCCGGCTCATTCGCTCCGTGCTCTGGTCGGTTCTGGCGCTTGTCATGGCGCTCGGAGGGCTCGGCTTTATCGGCGCGTCCCTCTGGACCTGGTTCGCGTCCCTCTGGGGTTCGGCCGCGGCGTCGCTCGTCGTGGGGCTGATCTTCCTCGCAGTGGCGCTTTTCGGGGTTCTGATGGCGTCGTTCACCCGAAGCATGCTGCCGCCGCCGCGCCGGGCGGTCGGCATCGACGATCTCGCCCAGGCATTTCTGGCCGCGGCGGAGGTCGGGCGCACCGCGCGCCGCAAATGAGCACAAACGCGTTCCGCGGAGGCGGGACGCGTTTGCCCTTGTATCAGGCGCGATGCTGCGGCATTCAGGCGCCATGAAACTGCAGATGACCCGATCACCCGAGATTATTTGCCGCTGACAGGTTCGGCGGCGCGCTTCTGCATTCCCATTCTCCGCGACATGTGCTAGCCCGCCGCGCCTGAAACCGGCAGAGCCAGTGCATGCGAGGCGCAATGACCGAGATCACGCTCTACAATACACGGACCCGGCGCAAGGCACCCTTCCGGCCGATCGATCCGGGCAATGTGCGGATGTATGTGTGCGGTCCGACGGTCTATGATCGGGCGCATATCGGCAATGCGCGCCCCGTCGTGGTCTTCGACACGCTCTTCCGGCTGCTTCGGCATGTCTATGGCGACGCACATGTGACCTATGTGCGCAATTTCACCGACGTGGACGACAAGATCAACGCCCGCGCCCAGCGCGACGGGCGGGGCATTCGCGAGATCACCGACGAGACCATCGGCTGGTATCACGCGGACATGGACGCGCTCGGCGCGCTGCGGCCGACCTTCGAGCCGCGCGCGACGGAATATATCGGCCAGATGATCGCGATGTGCGAGGTGCTGATCGCGCGGGGGCATGCCTATGTGGCCGAGGGGCATGTGCTCTTCTCGGTCTCGAGCTATCCCGAGTATGGCAGGCTTGCGCGGCGCTCGCTCGACGAGATGCGGGCGGGGGCGCGCGTCGAGGTGGCGCCCTACAAGCGCGATCCGATGGATTTCGTGCTCTGGAAGCCCTCGGACGCCGATTTGCCCGGCTGGGAAAGCCCCTGGGGGCGCGGGCGGCCGGGATGGCATATCGAGTGCTCGGCGATGGCGCATGACCTGCTGGGGGCCTCCTTCGACATTCATGGCGGCGGGATCGACCTCGCCTTTCCCCATCATGAGAACGAGCTGGCGCAAAGCTGCTGCGCGCATCCCGAAGGCAGCTTCGCCAATGTCTGGATGCACAATGGCTTCCTGCAGGTCGAGGGCGAGAAGATGTCGAAATCGCTCGGCAACTTCTTCACGGTGCATGACCTGTTGCAGAAGGGCGTGCCGGGCGAGGTGATCCGCTTCGTGCTGCTCTCGACCCATTACCGCGCGCCGATCGACTGGACCGAGGCGAAGGTCGAGGAAGCGACGCGGACGCTCCGGAAGTGGCGCGGGCTCACCGCAGCGGCCGAGCCTTCGCAGGACGTGGCGTCGGCGGTGGTTGAGGCGCTCGGGGAGGACCTCAACACGCCGGCGGCGATCGCGGAGCTTCACCGGCTCGCGGGCGCAGGCGATGCCGGGGGGCTCAAGGCCTCGGCGGCCTTGCTGGGGCTCCTGACCGACGCGCTCGGCGGCTGGGCCGAGGCCCCGGATGCCGGTGGCGCGGTCAGTGCGCTGATCGAGACGCTGATTTCCGAGCGCAGCGCGGCGCGGAAGGCGAAGGATTTCGCCCGCGCCGACGCGCTGCGCGACGGGTTCGCTGCGGCGGGTGTCGTGGTCAAGGATACGGCGCAGGGCGCGACATGGGAGCTTGCGCCCGAGTTTGATGCCGCGAAACTGGAGGCTCTGAGATGACCCGCGAACGCCTCTATCTCTACGACACGACGTTGCGCGACGGGCAGCAGACGCAGGGAGTGGATTTCTCCGCCGAGGACAAGATCGCCATCGCCAAGGCGCTGGATACGCTCGGGATCGACTATATCGAGGGCGGCTGGCCCGGGGCCAATCCGACCGACAGTGCCTTTTTCGCCAACCCTCCGCTGCTTCGGACCGCGCGCCTTACCGCGTTTGGCATGACGAAGCGGGCCGGGCGCTCGGCGGCGAATGACGATGTGCTGGCAGGTGTGGTGAATGCGGGCACGGGCTCGGTCTGTCTCGTGGGCAAGACCCATGATTTCCATGTGCATACGGCCCTTGGCATCGAGCTTGAAGAAAACCTCGTAAACATCAGGGATTCCATCGCGCATCTGGTTTCCCTGCGCCGCGAGGCACAGTTCGACGCCGAGCATTTCTTCGACGGATACAAGGCCAATCCGGGGTATGCGGTCGACTGCCTGCGGGCGGCGTTCGAGGCGGGCGCACGGTGGGTGGTTCTGTGTGATACCAATGGTGGCACACTGCCCGCGGAGGTGAAGGCGATCACCGAGGCGGTCATTGCCGCGGGGATTCCGGGCGATCACCTGGGCATCCATACCCACAATGACACCGAGCATGCGGTTGCCAACAGTCTCGCGGCCGTCGAGGCCGGGGCGCGGCAGATCCAGGGCACGCTCAACGGGCTCGGCGAGCGCTGTGGCAACGCCAATCTCGTGAGCCTGATCCCGACGCTGCTCCTCAAGGAGCCCTGGGCAAGCCGGTTCGAGATCGGGGTCAGCAGAGCAGGGCTTGCCTCGCTCACGCGGGTCAGCCGGATGCTCGACACCATGCTGAACCTCGTGCCCGATCGCAGCGCGCCCTATGTCGGTTCTTCGGCCTTCGCCCACAAGGCGGGGCTGCATGCCAGCGCGATCCTCAAGGATCCCTCGACCTACGAGCATGTGCAGCCGGAGCTGGTCGGGAATGCGCGGCTCATTCCGATGTCGAACCAGGCGGGGCTCTCGAACCTGCGCAACCGGCTGGCGGAGGCCGGCATGGCGCTCGAGGCGGGCGATCCGCGGCTTGCCGACATTCTTCGCGAGGTGAAGGTCCGGGAAGACCGCGGGTTTGCCTATGACAGCGCATCGGCGAGCTTCGAGCTTCTGGCCCGCCGCGCGCTCGGGCTCATGCCGCGCTTCTTTGATGTCGAGCGCTTCCGGGTGACGGTGGAGCGGCGCATGAACGCGAAGGGCGAGATGGTGACCGTCTCCGAGGCGGTGGTGGTGGCGCGCTTCGGCGACGAGCGCGTGATGAGCGTTTCCGAAAGTCAGGACCCGGTGACCCACGCCGATCAGGGGCCGGTCAACGCGCTCTACCGCGCCCTGGTGAAGGATCTCGGACCCTATCAGGCCTTCATCGACGACATGCGGCTGGCGGACTTCAAGGTGCGGATCACCTCCGGCGGGATCGAGGCGGTGACGCGCGTGCTGATCGACAGCGAGGACGGGCAGGGGCGGCGCTGGTCGACCGTCGGTGTCTCGGCCAATATCGTCGATGCGAGCTTTCAGGCCATCCACGACGCGATCCTCTGGAAGCTGGTGCGCGACCAGGCCGAGGTGGCGGGGGTCGCGTGAGCGTCGAGGCCTGCGCGGCGCTGGTGGCCCGCACCGATGCGGATCGCTGGCGCGCGGCCTCGCTGGCCGCGCCGGAGGCTCGTGCCGGGTTGATGGCGCTCCATGCCTTCAATATCGAGATCGCGCGGGCGCCCTGGGTGGCGTCAGAGCCGCTGCTGGCCGAGATCCGGCTGCGCTGGTGGACCGATGCCATCGAAGAGATCTATGCCGGTGCGGCGCCGCGCCGGCATGAGGTGGTCGAGCCGCTTGCCGAGGTAATCCGGCGTGCGGATTTGCCCAAGGCGCTTTTCCTGGAGACGATCGAGGCACGGCTCTTCGATGCGGAGGTCGCGCGTTTCGCCGATGTGGCAGCGTTCGAGCGGCATGTGAACCGGACGGCGGGGCACATGACCGTGCTGGCGGCGCGCAGTCTCGGAGCGCCGGATGCCGCGCTTTCGGTGGTGCGCGAGTATGCCTGCGGCGCGGGAACGGCGGCCTTCCTGAGGGCGTTGCCGGAATATGCCCAGCGCGGGCATGAACCACTGCCGCCCGGAGCGGAGCCGGCGGAGCTGGCCCGGACGGCGCTTGGGCGGATTGCGCAGGCACGGCGGGCGCGGCGCAAGGTGCCGGGAGGTGTGCTGCCCGCCCTGTTGCCCGGCGCGCTGGCCGCGGCGCGGTTGCGGCAGGGGCTGAAGAGCAAGGCAGGCTTCGGGATCGGCGGCATGGAGCTCTCGGAATTCGAGCGGCGGGCCCGGCTTGCCTGGGTGGCCTTCACCGGGCGGTGGTGAGAGCCGGGATCAGGGCCTGTCGTCGCAGCTCAGCAGGGTGAGCCAGATCAGTGCGCCACCGGCCATCGCGAGCATCGGGATCATCGCGAGGTTGACCGCCTGCCAGCCTTCGACAGCGCTTCCCCCCGAACAGTTCATCAGGCCCCCCGAGGCGAGCGAGGCGAGGCCCACCATGCCGAAGACGGCAAAATCGTTCATGCCCTGCACCCGCCCGCGCTCTTCGGGGCGATAGGCGGAGGTGAGCATCGTGGTTGCGCCGATGAAGCCGAAGTTCCAGCCGATCCCGAGCAGGATGAGGGTGGCGAAGAAATGGCCGAGATCGACGCCCGCAAGCCCGACGGCGCCGGCTCCCGCGAGGATCACGAGGCCCAGGGCAAGGATGCGTTCCACACCGAAGCGGGTGATGAGATGGCCGGTGATGAAGGAGGGCGCGAACATCGCCAGGACATGGGCGCTGACCACGTTGGCCGCATCGGTCGTGCCGAAGCCGCAGCCGACGATGGCGAGCGGCGTCGAGGTCATCACGAGGTTCATGAGCGCGTAGGAGACCATGCCGCAGATCATCGCCACCGCGATGCGGGGCGTGCGGATCAGATCCCAGTGGCTGCGGGCGCGGGGGCTGCCGGGCTGCGGCGCCGGGGGCTTCGGGGCGTCGAGGAAGACGAAGACCGTCGCGCCGAGGATGTTGAGCACGACGGCCGCGACATAGGCGCCGGCGAAGGGAACCGGGGCCAGCGCGCCTTCGGTGAGTTTGACGAGCTGAGGCCCGAGGATTGCCGAGGCGAGGCCTGCGGCCATCACCCACGAGATCGCTTTGGGACGGAATTCGGCGCTTGCGCCATCGGTGGCTGCGAAGCGGTAGAAGCCCTGGGCCGACATGTAGCTTCCGGTCAGGAAAGAGCCAAGCAGAAAGAGCGCGAAGGAATTGCTCCAGAGCGCCCAGGCGCACAGCGCCGAGCCGATCGCGCCACCGGTGACGCCGGCGTAGAAGCCCGCCGCGCGGCCGCGGACCTGCATGAGATGCGAGAGCGCCGGGGCCGAGAGCATGGAGCCGAAAACGATGAGCGAAATCGGCAGCGTTGCCCAGCACTTGTTGGGGCTGAGCAACTGGCCGGCGAGGCCGCCGAGGATGAAGGTGATGGGCATCTGGCTGCCCAGAATGACCTGGGCCGCGACAAGGACGCGCACGTTGCGGCGGGCCCTTGCGTCGCCATCTGTCATCTCGGACGAGAGGGGGGTATCGGCGCTGCTCATGGGCTGGCTTCTAGCGCCCGCCGATGGATTTTCCAAGCGCTCCTGTGAATTCCTGAATGTTTGCCCGGCGGGGTGGCGCGGCGGTCTCGTCAGGCTTGCGCGCGGGCTCCATCCAGAACGATGTCAATGCGGGTCATGACCGTTTCGAGGCAGGTTTCGGGCGGGTCATTGTCGTGAAGGCTGAAGCGCAGCGCCTGGGTGAAGATCGCGAGGACCACGTAGAGCGTGCCGGATATGTCGAGATCCGCACGCAGTTCGCCGGACGCGATGCCGTCTTCGAGGGTTTCGCGGAGTGGCATGAAGGCGGCGCGGAGCTGTTCACGGTTCTGCTGTTCGGTTTCCGGTGGCCATTGCCAGGCATAGGCCTGGAGCACGGCAAGGAGCGGGCGGTCGGATAGCTCATGCTCGACCCAGGGGCCTATGATCTGTCTGATCTTCTCTCGGGTGTCGCCTTCCAGGGCCAGCGGCCCGGCGAGACGGTCGATCTGGCTCTGGTGGAATTCGTGCATCACGGCATAGAGCAGGCCCGCCTTGCCGTCGAAATAGGCGTTGATCAGCGAGTGCGAGACGCCGGCCTGCGCCGCGATCTGCGTCACGCTTGTCTCTTCAAAGCCTTGCATCGCGAAGAGATCGCGCGCGGCCTCGAGAAGCTTGCGCTTCGTTGCCTCGCGCTGGTTCGATTTCGGTGAGTGCCGGGCTCCGGCGGGTCTGTAACTGGACATGTCATATGTTTGTGGAAATAAGATGACATTGTCAATGACAATGTCATTGACAATGTTAGTATGCGATACCACGTCCCATGTGCCGGGAAGCAAGAGAAGCGCGTCAGCTCGGGGCTGAAGCAGCGAAAAGCAACGGACAGTGGGAGAACAAGAACATGGTCGACAGGCTGGACGGCGGATTCCTCCGCGTTCTGCTGCAGGGCCCGCGCGCCTTGCCGGAGGATGTGGAGAAGCTCGCGGCATTTCTTGGCGTGATCTGGTATTTGCTCGAAGAGGCCGCGGGCGACTGCGAGACGGACCGGGACGCGGAGGAGCAGCGCGGCCGCGAGATGGAGATGCTGTTCGATCTGGAGGACCGGATTGCCGAAAAGGTCGCGGAGATCCCGGTGAAGACCGTCTGTGGTGCCTTGCACAAGCTCGAGATCTGGAGCCGGCTCAATGCCGACGTGGACACCTACGAGGTTTCGCGTTGCGACTTGATCGTCCGCTCGGTCCAGCGCGATCTGGAGCGGATCAGCGTGAGCCAGCGGAATGCTGCACGCAATGCCTGCGTTGCCTGCGCGTCGCAGGGGCTCTAGCGGGGACAGCAAGCTCGTGCGTATCAGCGAGAGGCGGAGGAGCAGGGCATGGTCGGGCGCATCATCGAGACGGCGGAGGATGTCGCGGAAGGTGCGGCGCATCTTGCCCGTGTCGAGCCGCGCTTCGCGTGGGCGCTCGAGCAGATGGGGCCCTTGCCGCTGCGACGGCGCCCGGACGGGTTTGCGCCGCTTCTCTCGGCCATCGTCAGCCAGCAGGTCTCCACTGCCGCGGCGCGGGCAATCTGGGCGCGGGTCGAGGCGCTTGGGCCGGTCGAGGCCGCGCGGATCGCAGCCTGCAGCGACGAAGACCTGCGCGCCTGCGGGCTGTCGCGCCAGAAGATCGCCTACACGCGCGCCATTGCCGGGAGCGGCATGGATTTCATGGCGCTGCGGACGCTCCCGGACGCGGAGGTCGTCGCCAGACTCGTGCAGGTGAAGGGTATCGGGATCTGGACCGCGGAGATCTACGCGATGCTCGCGCTCGGACGGGCCGACGTCTTCGCACCCGGGGACCTTGCGCTCCGAGATGCAACGCAGAAGCTCTTCGACCTGCCCGCAAGGCCGACCGAAAGGGCGCTGCGCGACATGGCCTCTGCCTGGTCGCCCTGGCGCTCCGTGGCCGCGCGCCTGCTGTGGGAATACTACCGCATCCTGAACCAGCGCGACGGCGTGCGCTGAAGCTTCGACGTGCAGGACATTGACACCGACCGAGGCATTTCCGAGAGTCGGGCGCCGCAATACACACCCAAATCGAACAGAAGAGACAGCGACCCGATGACAAAGTTGACCGGGCCCGAGCGGCCTGCCGTGTCCGGCGAGGCCGACAGCCTCGTGATCTTTCTCCATGGCTACGGTGCCGATGGTAACGATCTGGTGGGACTCGCCGATCCGCTTGCGCCGCATCTGCCGAACACACGCTTCATGGCGCCAAACGCGCCGGAGCGCTGCGTCGGCAATCCGATGGGGTATCAGTGGTTTCCGATCCCGTGGATGGACGGCTCGTCCGAAGCGCAGGCGCTGGGCTCTGCGGAGACCTCGTTTCGGCTGCTTGACGCATTTCTCGACGAGGTTGAGGCCTCTGGCATGCCGCCGGAGCGGACGGTGCTTTTCGGCTTCAGCCAGGGAACGATGATGTCGCTTCAGGTCGGGCTGCGCCGCAAGGCGCCGCTTGGCGGGATCGTCGGGTTTTCCGGGCGGCTGCTGCGACCCGAGACGCTGGCCGGCGAGATCGCCAGCAAGCCGCCGGTGCTTCTTGTGCATGGCGATGCGGACCCGGTGGTGCCGTTCGCAAGCCTCAAGGAAGCCGCGGATACGCTGGTGACCGTTGGCGTCGAGACCTATGCCCATGTGTCCAAGGGGATGCAGCACGGGATCGCGCCCGACGGGCTTGGGCTC
The DNA here is from genome assembly GCF_043226085.1 of Amaricoccus sp. B4. NCBI lineage: Bacteria > Pseudomonadati > Pseudomonadota > Alphaproteobacteria > Rhodobacterales > Paracoccaceae > Amaricoccus > Amaricoccus sp. B4. Next base: position 862,644 of record NZ_CP171225.1, on the reverse strand, counting down.
GCCCTTCAGTTCATCCGGGCAAAGCTCGGGATCGAAGGCTGAAGCCACCAAGGTCTCCGGTCAAGCGCAGGTGGCGACACGCTGCCGGCCGATGGAACCTGTTTTCGGTGTGGGCGCAGGATCGCTTGCGGAACCGGGTGCGCCGCGCTGATGGATGAGCGCGGGGCAAGATATCCCTGTCCTTGAAAGCATCACGGTGCGGCAGCTGTTCTGCCGTCTGTCATAAATTTGTGCAGAGCGGGGGCTAGCGTGCCACACGACCGGAATACTGCATCATGTAGAGGCTTGTGTGGTGTTCCGGACGAGATATAGTCAAGCGATGGTTTGCACGGCCCGCGCCGTCGGATCGGTGCCGGGACGGGCTGCCTCCAGTCGGGAGAGCGCATGCTGCAGAGCACCCATACGCCGAGTTTTGTCCGAAGGCCGACCGGCCTGCGCGATCATCCGGCCCTTGTCCTCAACGCGGACTACCGCCCCCTCTCATATCTCCCGCTTTCGCTCTGGCCCTGGCAGGAAGCCGTAAAGGCGGCCTTCCTCGACAGGGTGATGGTCGTTGCGGAATATGACGAGACGGTACACTCGCCAAGTCTGACCATCCGCATCCCCTCGGTGGTGGTGCTGAAGGAATACGTGAAGCCGGCGAAATCAACGGCCTTCACCCGATTCAACCTGTTCTTGCGTGATGAGTTTTCGTGCCAGTATTGCGGTGCGAAGGATCATCTGACCTTCGACCATGTGCTCCCGCGCTGTCGCGGCGGGCGTACGACATGGGAAAATGTCGTGGCCTCTTGCGGCCCCTGCAATCTGAAGAAGGGGTCGAAGACGCTCCGCCAGGCCGGGATGAGCCTGCGACGCAGGCCTGCACGGCCGTCCCCGGATCAGCTCCGCAATGTCGGGCGCAAGTTTCCGCCCAATCATCTTCATGAAAGCTGGATGGACTATCTTTACTGGGATGCCGAGCTGGAGGCGTAGGCGCGGAACCAGAGCCACGCCAGAATGAGGCAGCAGATGCCGTTCCAGCTCGCCATCGAGAGGCCGAGGAACTCCCAGGACACCTGATCGCAGAGGACGGCCGGCGTATCGAGCAGCCGGTCCAGCAGTTCGGAGGAGCTCATGGAGCCGACGTCTGGCCCTGTGCAGCTGTCCGGGCCGGGCCACCAGCGGCGTTCGATGCCGGTGTGGTAGAGCGAGATACCTGCGTTCACCGTCATCGCAAGGCCGCCGACAAAGGCCCAGAATCGGATCGGCAGCACGATCAGCAGCGCGAAGCAGGCGATTGCGACCCCATGCGGCCAGCGCTGCCAGATGCAGATCGGGCAGGGGGCGAGGCCGCCGACATACTGGAAGACAAGGGCCGCCCCGAGCAGGGCGGCGGATCCGATGGCGGCGCCGAGGCCGCGGCGTTGCAGTTCGTTCAATGCGCCAATCCCAGGATCACGAAGCCGCCGACCAGTGCGGCGACAAACAGGCTGAAGACAAGGCCGAGCCGCTTCTCGATGAAGTCACGGATCGGTATGCCGAACTTCCAGAGAAGCGCGGCAATGACGAAGAAACGAAACCCGCGGGCGATCAGGCTCGCGAGCATGAAGATGCCGAAGTTGAGGCCGGTGGTGCCCGAGAGGATGGTAATGACCTTGTAGGGGAAGGGGGTTATGCCGGCAATGAGCACGGCCCAGGCGCCCCACTGGTTGTAAGTCTCGGAGAACTGGCCGAATTTCGCTTCCATCCCATAGAACTGGAGCACCGGCTTGCCGACCTGTTCAAAGAGGCCCCATCCGATGAAGTAGCCGAACGCCCCACCGAGGACGGAGGCAAGCGTGCAGACCCCCGCGATGAGCCAGGCCTGCCGTGGCCGGGCAATCACGAGCGGGATCAGGAGGATGTCGGGCGGTATCGGGAAAACTGAGCTCTCGATGAAGCTGACAGCTGCAAGGGCCCAGATGGCATGGGGTGATGCGGCAAGTGACAAAGTCCAATCGTAGAGCCTTCGTAGCACTTCATTCACACCTTCTAACGATACTGACAGGGACTAGCAGCATGCTCCGCCGGTCGCGTCAAGCGCGTTGGTGGACCGGCATGCGGATGGATGCGGGCCGCAGGGCAGGGAGCGAGAATGAGCCGGATCGAGGAGATCAAGCCGTCTGCGGCGGGCCTTACCCGGCGCCGGCTGGCGACCATTCTCCTCGCGCTTGCTGCTGCCGTCGCCATTTCGGGCGTGACCGGCACCTTCATCTGGAAATTTCTCTCCGTCCGGTCGGATATCGATCCGATGCCGGAGCTTTCCGCCGAGCGCGCGGCGGGGGTGTCGCGCCGGGTGGGGGTGGCGTTCGACGATGCCGAGTTGAGCTGGGCGCACTGGTTCCGCTCGCGTGGCCTGTCGGTTCCGCCGCCGGCCGAGCTTGTCTTGTTCACGAATGCGCTGCCATCGCCCTGCGCAGGCTCTGCCCCGGCGACCGGGCCGTTCTATTGCCCGATTGATGACACCGCCGCGTTCGATCTCGTCTTTCTCAACGCGCTGGAGAAGCGGATGGACCGGGACAGCGGTCTGGGCACCGCGCTGGTCGTCGCCCGCGTGATGGCGGAACACATTCAGGCAGCCCTGGGCGTGCCCGATGCCGCCATTGGCAGGGAGGACCCCGAGTTCACCCGTGGGCTGGCATTGCAGGCCGACTGCCTCGCCGGGGTCTGGGCTGGCATGGCGGCGAACCGTCTCGGAACCGTGCCGCCGGGCTTCTATGCCCGGCTCATGCAGCGGGCGCAGTATCTTAGCGAACAGAAGTCGGGCCATGGCCAGGCTGATCAGCCTGCGCTCGACATCTTCCTGTTTTCCGACGATCAGGCCCGCGAAACGGCCTTTCGCAGCGGACTTTCAAGCCGCGATCCGCGCTCCTGCCCTGGTCCGCGCTAAGCCGCGCTCAGGCTCCGGTATCGCGCTCCAGGGGCTCCAGCGCGCCGCGGCGTGGCGTCCCGTCGGGCTGGACCGGCAGAACCATGCGGGTGCAGCTTCCCGTCGGCACGCGGACCCAAGCGTCCCCCTGCCAGTCCTGGGTGCTGGAACCGGGCGCCTCGCGCTCGCCGATCCCGTCGTTTTCCCCGGCGCGGGCGACACCGTAGCAGCGCTCCTGCCCGTCCTGGGCGTTGCCCGCCATTGCGAGGCCAAGCAGAAGGCTGGCGGCGACAAGCGTCGTGCGGAACGGGAAGCGGGTGGTCATGGCTCTTCTCCTGCGAGCATGGGCTCTGCACAGCTTCGCCAATCGAGCGTGGAGTTCAACCCCTGTCCTTGAGCGACGGCGCGTGCGATGGTTCGCCGAACATGAGACCGATGCGGCGGGAGGATGCCTTGACCCGACTGACAATTCCAGAGTTTCCGGCAGACCGGCTCGCCGCGCCGCTTGAGCTTGCGCGTCTTCGCGTCGTTCCGAGCTGGATCGACTACAATGGTCACATGACGGAAGGCCGGTATCTGCTGGCCTGCTCCGAAGTGACGGATGTGTTCCTGCGGATGATTGGCGCCGATCCGGCCTATGTGGCGAGCGGAAAGAGCTACTACACCGTCGAGACCCATATCCAGCACCTCGGCGAAAGCAAGGCGGGCGATCTCCTCACGGGTACACTCCAGCTCATCGCTGCCGACGAAAAGCGGCTGCATGTCTTCGTGCGGTTCGCGGTGAAGGGCCGGGTGGTGGCCTCGATCGAGCAGATGCTCCTGCATGTCGACATGGCGGCCGGTCGTGCAGCTCCTGCGGATGCGGCGGTTCTGAAGCGGCTTCGGCCGATTGCGGAGGCCCAGAGCGGGCTGCCGCTGCCGGACGCGGCGGGTCGGGCGATCGGCGCGAGACGCGAGCCCGTGGCCGGATGATTGCGGCGGTTGCTCTCATGTCGCAGGCATGCTCAGATCGCCGTGACACAATCGAGAGGCGAGATGAACGGGCAGGCATTCGCGGACGGGTTTCCGACGCTCGAAGTCGATCTCGGAGTGCGCCCTGCGTTGCTGCGACTGGGCGGGGTGCTGCGCATTCGCCATCTGCCCGAGCTTGAAACCCTTGGTCGGGGCGCCGCCGCACAAATCGCGGCGGGGAAGCCGGCCGAGGGCATTGTGCTCGATATGTCGCAAATCCATGGACTCGACACCGCCGGTGCCTGGTTCGTGCTTTCGCTGGCCCGCAGACTCGAAGCCGAGGGGGGAGCGGTGCGGTTTGCCGGCCTTTCGGCGCAATGGCAGGGGCTTCTGGACACCGTCGAGGCAAGCCTGCCCGGTGCGCCGCCGCAACCAGGCAGGCCCGGTTTCATATGCTGGCTCGAGCATATCGGCGAGGCGACCAGCGGCGCCTGGCGGACCTGTGTCGAGATGTCGAATCTTCTCGGCGAGATCATCGTGCGGTGCGTGGGGCTGGTGTTCAACCCCTTGCGGTTGCGCTGGACGGCGCTTGTTCATCACATGCAGGCGGTCGGATTCGATGCCGTGCCCATCGTGAGCCTGATGGCCTTTCTGATCGGCGTCGTGCTCGCCTTCCAGGGGGCGGTGCAGCTGCGCCAGTTCGGGGCGGAAATCTTCGTGGTGGACCTGATCGCGATCTCGATCCTGCGCGAGCTTGGCATTCTGCTTACGGCCATCATCGTCGCAGGGCGTTCGGCCTCGGCATTCACCGCGGCAATCGGCTCGATGAAGATGCGCGAGGAGATCGATGCGATGCGCACTCTGGGGCTCGATCCGGTGAGTGTGCTGATCGTCCCGCGGGTGCTGGCGCTCGTCATCATGCTTCCGATCCTCGGCTTTATCGCCGACCTGGCAGGCCTGATCGGTGGTGCGCTCATGTCCTGGATCACGCTCGGCGTCTCGCCGGAGATGTTTGTCGCGCGCCTCTGGGACGATACGGACGTCTGGCAGTTCGTGATCGGCATGGTGAAGGCTCCGTTCTTTGCGCTCACGATTGCCCTCGTTGGCTGCTACGAGGGCCTCAAGGTCGAGGGCAATGCGGAGTCGCTCGGGGCACGGACCTCGCGCTCCGTTGTCGAGGCGATCTTTCTCGTCATCGTGCTTGATGCGGTCTTCTCGATCTTTTTTGCATTGGTGGGCAAGTGACGAACGTGGCCGGGGAGATGCGTGAGGCAGTGGTCGAGGTGCGTGGGCTTTCCACACGCTTTGGCGATCACGTCGTGCACGACGGCCTTGATCTCGATGTCTACCGGGGTGAGGTGCTTGGCGTCGTCGGCGGATCGGGCACGGGCAAGTCGGTGCTGCTGCGCGAGATTGCGGGGCTCATGCGGCCGAGCGCGGGCACGATTCGGGTTTTCGGCACCGATGTGCTGGACGCCCCGCAAGAGGCGCGGCGCGCGGTCGAGCAGCGCTGGGGCGTGATGTTTCAGGATGGGGCGCTCTTTTCGTCGCTTGATGTGCAGCAGAATGTCGAGGCGCCGATGCGCGAGCAGCTTCCGGAGCTCGCGCGGGCCACGCGCGAGGCCCTGGCGCGGCTCAAGGTCGTGATGGTCGGTCTGCCGGAGAACGCTTGCGAAAAGTTTCCCTCGGAGTTGTCGGGGGGCATGAGGAAGCGGGCGGGGCTCGCCCGTGCGCTTGCGCTCGATCCCGAAATCGTCTTTCTCGACGAGCCTACCGCCGGGCTCGATCCGATCGGCGCGGCGGCGTTTGACACATTGATCCGAAAGCTCACGGACGCACTCGGACTTACGGTCTTTCTGGTGACGCACGATCTGGACAGCCTTCATGCCATCTGCGATCGGATTGCGGTGCTGGCCGAGAAAAGGGTTCTCGTAACCGGAACTATGACGGATATGCTGAAGGTCGATCACCCTTGGGTGCGTGAGTATTTTCACGGGCCGCGTGCCCGTGCCGCACTGGCTGGGGGTTGAGGAGGAACCATGGAGACGCGTGCCAACTACGTCCTCATCGGGGCCTTCACCCTTGCCGGGATCCTCGGGCTGCTCGGGTTTTTCGTCTGGTTGGCGAAATACCAGGTCGATCGTCAATACGACTATTACGATATTCTCTTTTCGGATGTTTCCGGTCTGTCGCAGGCTGCGGATGTGCGGTTCAATGGCCTCTCGGTGGGAAGCGTGGTGAGCCTTAGGCTCGCCGAGGACGATCCCTCGCTCGTGCGGGTGCGGATCGAAATCAAGGCTGGAACGCCGGTCAAGACAGATACTCGGGCGCAGCTCCAGGTGCTCGGTGTTACCGGCACCTCCTTTGTTTCGCTTTCGGGCGGGAGCCCGACGGCGCCGGAGCCACCACCACAGCCCGCGACCGGCGTGCCAGAACTGATGGCGGAGCGCTCGGTGGTGGAAAAGCTGACGGAGGATGCGCCTGATCTCATCAGCGAGGCGGTAAGCCTTCTGCGCGACCTGCGCGGTTTTGCAAGCCGCGACAATCAGGACTACATCGCCAGCATTCTGAAGAATGTCGATCTGGCTTCGGCCAAGCTCGAGACCGCGCTCGCCGACTTTTCGTCGATCTCCAACACGGTTTCCGATGCCACTGGAGAGATAGCGGCGTTCACCAATCAACTTGCGCCGGTCGCTTCGGCGTTCCAGGAGACGCTGGCGAAGGCCGACACGATGCTGAGCGAGGCAACTACCACGTTTTCGGATGCCCAGACCACGCTCAAGACGGCGACGAACACCCTGGGCACGGCGAATGGGGCGCTCAGCGAGGCAGACCGGCTCGTCCGGGAAGACGGCGCAGCGACCCTGGCCGAATTGCGTGGCACGGTTACCGACCTGCGGGCGGCGCTTGACAAGATCGCCGGCGAAGCGAGCGGTGTGTTGCAGGACTATGGCACGACGGCGCAGCGGGCGACGGCGCGACTCGACGATCTGGAGAAGACGCTGGCGGCGATCGATGCAGTGATGACCGAGGCGAACGTCACGCTCGAATCGGTCGATTCGGCCTCGAAGAGTTTCGAGGATCTGGTTGATGGCGATGGAACCCTGCTGGTCAGCGAGGCACGCGCAACGCTTGCGCGCACGGACAAGGCTCTGGATGCCGTCAATCAGGTGCTTGACAGTGACATGCCTGCCGTCGTCGCAGATGTGCGAAATGCTGTGGCAACGGCAAACCGCGTCGTGACGCAGGTCGGCGCGGATGTCACGGCCTTCACCGGCCAGATGGCGCCGTTCGCGGCGGATGCGCAGGGCGCGCTGGCCGCGGCAGTGGATACTCTTCACAACGTCAACGGCACACTGGCGCGGCTCGATGGTGCCATGGATAGCGCGGAAAGGACTCTTTCGGCGGCCTCGACGACCTTTGATACGGTCAACGGCATTCTCGAGGATGAGGCGAAGCCTACAGCCGCTGATATCCGGCTCGCTGCCGCGCGGGTGGGGGATGCCGTCGAACAGATTTCGGCGGATCTTCCGGCGGCGGCGGCAGATTTGCGCGGGGTGATCTCGCAGGCGTCGGATGTGATGGGGCGCGTCGACACCATTGTGTCAGGGGCTGCCGGCCCGGTACAGACCTTTTCGCAGCAAGGGCTTCCCGAGTTCACGCTGCTCAGCCGGGAACTGCGCGATCTGGTTCTGCGACTTGACCGGATCGCGGCGCGGCTCGAGCGCGATCCGGCGCGGTTCCTTCTTGGCGGGCAGGCGCCCGACTACAGACGTTGATGGAGACAGGATGCGACTGACCTCTTCTCCCCTTGCCATCGCATTGCTCGCACTCGGCGGATGCAGCACGATCTCATCACTCGACTCGGCGTCCCGCAGTCTTGACACCTATGAACTCACGGCCGTCGAAGCGGCGGGGCCAGCGGCGCGGAGCGGCGGGCCGACGCTTGCCGTGAGCGCTCCGACCTCCTCGGGAGCGATCGCATCTGACCGGATCGTCATCAAGCCTGACGCGCTGCAAGTGGCCTTTCTCGGCGACGGGCGCTGGGTCGATCCGGCACCGGTCCTGATCCAGCAGCTCCTGACCCGTTCGCTTTCGAGCACCGGCCGGTTCGGCCTCGTTACGACAAACAGCACCGGACCCTTGCCTGACCACACTCTTGTGGTGGATATCGAGGCCTTCCAGGCGGAGATTGCGCCGGAAGGTGCTCCGGCACCCGTGCACGTGGTCGTGCGCCTCAGCGTCACGGTCTTGAATGAAGGCGACGGCCGTGTCGCCGCTCGCCGGCGTTTCGAGGCGGACGCACGGGCAAGCGACGACAGCGCGGCGGTGATCGTGCCTGCATTCGATACCGCGACCGAGAGGGTCCTGCGCGAGGTGGTTGCCTGGGCGGCATCGGCGGCCCGGGTCTGAGATGGCGGGCGCCCGCCATCTCTTTCGGCGACAATTCTTCCTCTTTGTATGGCTTATTGCGTGCCTCGTGTTCGCAGTGGAGCCCGCGTCCGCAGAGACTGCAGATCGTGCACGGACGAGTCTGCGGATCGGGATACATGAGAGGCCGCCCTATGCGATCAAACGCGAGGATGGCAGCTGGGACGGGCTCAATGTCGATCTCTGGAACCGGATTGCCGAAGACAGGGGCTATGATTTCATCTGGGTCGAGGATGAGGCGCGGGATCCGGATTCCCAAGTGGCGAGCGGCGCCGTGGATCTCTCGATTGCTCCGGTTGAGGTCCGCCCGGCGGATATCCGACGTATCGATTTCGGATATCCCTATGATCGGGCGGGTTACGGTATCGCAACCTCGGAAAATCGCTGGCGCGGTATCGTAATTACCCTCGCCGCCCTTGGCTCGCCGGAGTTTCTTGCGACGATAGGGATCCTCTCGCTGCTTGCGCTCGTCGCGGGCGCAGTGGTCTGGTTCGCCGAGCGGCACCGCAACGCGCGGAATTTTCCGCCGAAGATGGGCAAGGGTCTTGGCAACGGCTTCTGGTGGGCTGTGGTGACAATGACAACAGTGGGATATGGCGACAAGACGCCCATCACCAACGCTGGACGTCTCGCCGCTGTGTTCTGGATGTATGCAGCCCTTATCCTGACCTCGGTCGTGACCGCACAGCTGACCGCGCGGATCACGCGGGCCGTTGGATCCGTCGAAATTTCCACCGCATCCGACATTTCAGGCGCATCGGTCGGCACGCTGCAGGACAGCAACCTGCGCCGCAGGCTCTGGCAGCTTGGGGCGGACATCAAGGTGTTCGATTCGATCGACAAGGGGCTTGCCGCGCTTGCGTCAGGTCAGCTTACCGCGTTCGTGGCGGACGAGCCGGAAATGCGCTGGATCTCCGAGCATGTGGTGCAGGGCGACAGAATTCGGGTTCACGAACTGGCCGTTGGTTTTCATGAATACGCCATGCGTTTCCCCAAGGAATCCGCTTTTCGTGATCCGATCAATCTGTCACTATTGCTACTATTGGAGCGCGAACACTGGATGTTCGGTGGGCGCAGCTATCCAAGTGCCGGGGTTGAGTCGTCAGTGCCCTAGAGTTGCGAGTTTCCCGTTGGTTTCGATTTGGTTCGGAGACGGTTGGTGCTGCCGGGAAGAGTTTCATGAAGGTGGACGGCAAGTCATATCGCTCGCTCTGGTTGGATCACGATGGTCGCACTGTCAGGATCATTGATCAGCGATGGCTTCCACATGAATTCTGGATCGTCGGGATCGCAACGCTTGAAGAGGCTGTGGCGGCTATCCGCGACGGGCAGGTGCGTGGCGGACCGCTCACCGCAGCCGTCTGTGCCTATGGAACGGCTTTCGCGATGCTGGAGGATCCCTCGAATGCTTCGCTGATGCGGGCTTGCGCGCATCTCGCAAGCTTTGCTGCATCGAGCGCCGAGGCGGCCTGGGCGTTGCGGGAAATGAACAAGGCGCTGCTGTTTCGCCGCCCTTGGGAGCGACGCGAGGCGGCCTACAAGCGGGCGCTCGAGCTTTCCGAGGCCGATGTCGAGCATAACCGGGCAATTGGCACGCATGGTCTGAGGATTCTGAAGGATCTTGCGCAGCAGACGCCTGGTCGGCGGCTCAATATCATCGCGCCCTGCACTGCGGGGTGGCTTTCGACCGTGGATTGGGGAACGGCCATGGCGCCGATCTATCGGGCGCATGCGGCAGGCATTCCGATCCACGTCTTTCTTGACGAGACTGCAGCCGATCGGGCGAGTGCCGCGGTCATGCGCTGGGAACTTGCAGGGCAGGGGATTCCCCGGACCGCCATCACCGTCGGGCATGGTACCGCGATGATGGAATCGGGCATTGTCGATCTTGTGCTCCTGGGAGCGCAGAGTGTGACGCTCCAAGGCGATGTGCGTAATCTCGAGCCATTGAGCGGCTGGGCTGCAGTTGCGCGGGCCCATGGCGTGCCCTGCTACGCGGCTGTAACGTCCACGGCGATTGGCTGGGGCGGTTTGCCGCTCCGCGGCGATGGTGCCTTGCCGCTTGTTTCAGAGGTTGCGCCGGATATCACGCTGGCGCGAGACCTTTGCGGGCTGATAACGGAGCGGGGCATCTGTTCGGCCTGCCGGGATGATCTGCGTCGTCTCTTTCCGGATCGAATCGCGGCGTGAGCGGCCCTGTTGCTTCAGTTGAAGATACTGCGCGGCATGTAGAATGCGACGACCCAGTTGGGAGCATCGACTATCTCCGAGATGCGAAGATCGCCGCAGACTGAGCTGAGCATGTAGGCCTCGACCGCGCCCATTCCATGTAGCCTGCCCAGGAGGTCGATCATGCCTGAAACGGCAGATCTCGCGGCCTCCATGAGGTCGGGGGCTATCCCCGTGGTGACCTCGTATCCATTGGAGTCGACATGACCTGTCACGGGGGCGGGTGTCGTGAAGCGGGGGAAGGCGAGGGGTGTCGCCTTAAGAAGATCGAAGCGCAGGGTGACATCCATCCGGCTTTCGATCGCGGTGCCGCAGACTTCGCCGTCGCCCTGAGCTGCGTGAGTGTCGCCGATCGAGAACAGGGCACCACTGACTTCAATAGGAAGATAGAGGGTGGTTCCGGCTGTCAGATCCCGAATGTCGAGATTGCCACCGACCCGCCGCGGGGGGATGATCGAATGGCAGCCGTTTGCCGCCGGAGCGACGCCGAGTGTGCCGGCAAAGGGCCGGAGCGGAACACGGGCCATGTCTCCGAATGCCATCGGCGCATCCGTTCCTGTCTGATAGTGCCAGAGATGAAGGGCCGGATCGGGGAATTGATCCGCAAGAAGACCGAAGCCGGGAATGTTGGCCGTCCAGCCGAAGCCGGAGGGGGTGAAGCCATCGATCTCTATCTTCAGGATGTCGCCGGGCTCGGCGCCGTCGATGCGGATCGGGCCTGTGACGGGGTTCACGCGATCCGGGTCGTTTCGTGCAAGATCGGCTGCGGTACTTACCGGCGTGATCTGGCCGTCTGACGCGTCGCGACAGCGGAACTCGACACGATCTCCGGGAGCGACTGTCCGGACGGGTTCGAGCCGGTTGCTCCAGCCGAAATGGTGATCGCGGGCATGAATGGTGTAGCTCGGTGTGGCGGTGCACATGCCCAAAGCATATGCATCCGCTTCCCGGATCGGCAAGGGCGTCGGATGGCGGAAGGGTCAGTAGAGGCGGTCGCCGTACTTCCAGTCATCGGCGTCAGGCGTGACGACGTCGAGATCAAAATCGTTTTCGACGAGCATACGTGCCGATGTCTCACCACGCCCCGCCGCCTCGCGGACGGCAGCCTTGCCGGCTTCAACATCGCGCGGAACGCCGCGGCCCCGCATGAGATCAAGGCCGTAGTTGAACTGGCCGATTTCGCTGCCCGCGACCATCGCGCGCCGGTCCCATTCGGCGGCCTGGTCTGGTGCTTCGGGGCCTCCAAGGCCGTTGTCTTCAAGCCAGGCCATCCACTCCATGGCCTCCGGATTGCCACGATGCGCGAGGTGTCCGAACAGTTCGCGGGCCGTGACGTTGTCTCCGGCTTTGGCAGCAGCATAGCCGTAGATGCCCAGCATGGGATCCGCCTCGTCATGGCGGAGGCGATCCAGTGCCCCGCGGATTGAAAGCTCTTCGGGATTGAGAGTGCCCTCCACACTACCGTCGATGCCCTGCTCGGCGAGGGCCGGGCTGGCGATTCCGAGGGCCGTGATTGCTGCTGCCACTCTGAGGCTCTGCCACATGAATCTCTTTTCCGGATCTGTCTGGATCGATGGGCTCGATTTGAGCACGGGTGGGCCGCCGGAGTGTCAGGAGCCTGCGAAATCGTTGCAAGAAGTTTGCAAAAAGCTCGGTCAGGTTGTTGGTGCTCGGTAGCCATGGCCATGCACTGTCTCGATCAGGGTCGGGCGCGAGCGATCGGGGTCGAGCTTGCGGCGGAGTGTCAGAATATGCTGATCGAGTGCGCGGCTGTTCGGCATGAAATCCCGGCCCCACCCGCTGTCATAGAGCGCATTCTTCGAGAGAACGTCGCCGGGGCGGTCTGCAAGACATCGCAGAAGGCGAATATCCCGCGCCGTGAGATCGATTTCTAGGCCGGGGCGTCGTCCGGATAGGCGGCGAGGGCTGACGTTCAGATCTCCAATGGTGAAGGCATCGGGATCATCAGTGGGATGCGAGGCCGAGCGGCGCAGGATGCCGCGACGGGCGAGTGGAAATGCGGCGAGGGCGGCTAGCGCAAGCACGAAAGGAATTGCCAGCCGCCAAGGGCGGGTTTGGGGCTCGAACAGCGCCGCGGTGAGGGCATCCGGCGTCGCTCCGATCATATCGGCAAGCGCTGTTCTGTTGGCGAGGAGGCAAACATGGTCCGGGCGTGCAAGGCAGTAGCGAAGCGTCTCTCCGCTCGCATCGCTGGCCTCCCACGTGGCCGGGTCGGCCGAGATGCGGAGGGCGTCGAATGCAGGCAAGGCTCTCAGAGCCGCGGCGTCGATCAGGTGAGGGAGTGAGTCCGGATCTGGGTACATAAGCTGACCTGACGCATCCCATACCGCGGCAGCCTCGACAATCGGAGAGGCTGAGATGCGGAACCGCACGGAAGCGGGGTCGCCGGATCCTGCCGCGTCCGCAATCGCCTCGCCAAGCGAACGCAATTGAACCTCTGCATTCGTGAGAAGCTCGTCGGCTTGCGCTGCCGCGCCAGCAAGAACAATTGCCGCCAGAAGCAGCGCTTTCAGCACAGGATTTCCCTTTCGTTCCGGAACACGCATCTTGCTGTTCCAGAAGCGGACCGCAATCAAACCTTGGTCGCGAGCAGGGATGGCTCAGCGACCCTTTCGCTCGGGAATAAGGCCGCGAGGGGCAAAGCGCAGGACCAAAAGAAGGATGAGTCCCATGAAGAATGGGCGGAGATGCGCTGCACCTTCGAGCAGGTGATTGCGCAGGAAACCCGTGGGATCCATACCCGCAGTCACCAGTTCCATGAGCCAGCGTCCAGCAGGCTCGGCAATCACCCACACGTACCAGATCACGAAAGCGCCCAGCACCGCCCCCCAGTTGTTGCCTGAGCCACCGGCGATCACCATTACCCAGATCAGGAAGGTGTAGCGGAGCGGGTTGTAGGATGACGGGGTGAACTGGCCGTCGAGCGTGGTGAGCATTGCACCGCCGATCCCGACAACGGCCGAGCCGATAACAAAGACCTGAAGATGACGGCGGGCGACGTCCTTGCCCATAGCTTCGGCCGCATCGCGGTTGTCGCGGATTGCGCGCATCATCCGTCCCCAGGGCGAATGCAGTGCACGCTGGGACAGCCAGAGAATGGCAATGAGAACCACTGTGAAGAGGCAGGCATATGCGAGACGTACGGCAATCGTCGACGCCGTGGTCGGATCGGTGCCGAGACGGTTGGCCAGCGAGATCAGCCAGTCGGCCGATTGCAGGTCACGCTCATAGGGAACCGGGCGGGGCAGGCCGGTCACGTTCTTGACCCCGCGCGTCAGCCAGTTCTCGTTCTTGATGACGGCAAGAATGATCTCGGAGATGCCGAGGGTTGCGATGGCAAGGTAATCGGAGCGCAGGCCCAAGGCGATCTTGCCTATGACATAGGCTGCGGCCGCGGCGAACAGCCCGCCGACTGGCCAGCCGATCAGGATCGGGAGGCCGACGCCACCGAGATAGCCTTGGGCGGCCGAATTCACCGCCTCGATCGCGTCGGAGGCTGGGTCCAGGAAGAGACGCATCACTCCATAGGCCAAGAATACGAGGATCAGGGTGACTGGCCCGCGGTAGGCCGTGATGCGGCTTCTCACGAACAGGATGAGGGCGAGAAAGAGGGCGATCACGAGTGCCGTGAGGCCCAGATTGATTCCACCGGCAGCCCAGGCGGCTGGGACCGGGGGCATGGCTGTGAGTACTGCGCCAACGCCGCCCAGAGCCGCAAATCCCATGATGCCGACGTTGAAGAGCCCGGCATAGCCCCACTGAATATTCACCCCGAGCGCCATTACCGCCGAAATCAGGCAGAGGTTGAGGATCGCGAGCATCACCTGCCAGCTCTGGGCGAGACCGACGAGGAGGAGGAGTGCGGCCATGCCAGCATAAAGGATTGGCACACGAAAACGGTCGAAGAAGATCATGCGCGATCCCTCCGGCTTTGAATCCACACGAGATGATCGCTCTGCCGGACTCGGGCAGGTGCCTGAAATGCTGGAGGCAGAAAAGGCCGAAGCAGCTGTCTCATATCACTCGCCCCCGGAATATGCCTGTGGGGCGGATCAAGAGCACAACGACAAGTATGATGAAGGAGACCGCAAACTTGTAGTCGGTGCCGAGAAGCTGCACCAGGCCGTCAGGCTGCAGGTCCTCGGGAAGGAGGTATCGCAACACGCCTTTCCAGGCGTATGTTACGGTCACCTCCGAAAAGGCAACGATGAAGCCGCCAGCAATTGCCCCGAGCGGCTGGCCGATCCCTCCGACGATGGCAGAAGCGAAGATTGGCAGCAGGAGCTGAAAATACACGAAGGGTCTGAAGGACTTGTCGAGGCCGTACAGCACGCCGGCAATGGTGGCGAGGGTCGCGGCGAGGATCCAGGTGATGCGCACGACACGGTCCGGATTGATGCCCGAAAGCAGTGCGAGATCTTCGTTGTCAGAGAATGCCCGCATCGCCTTGCCTGTACGGGTCTTTTGCAGGAACCAGAAGACGAACGCGACAACAATGATCATCACGAGCACGGTAACAAGCTGGCTGGTGCGAAGCGCAAGCCCCTGGTCGAGGCCGGTCCACGCCTTGAAATCACTCACCCGGAAAACGAAGCGCGCGCCGTCTTCGAAGCGCTGGTCGCTGGTGCCAATAAAAAGGCGGGTCAACGCGTTATAGATGAACATGACCCCAACAGAGGCCATCACGAAGACGACGCCGGGGCTGCGCTGTCGACGGTAGAATCGGTAAACCATCCGGTCGGTGCCGAGGGCGAGCAGGATTGCAGCAGCGATGCCCGCAGGCATGGCGAGGAGTGCGGTCGGCAGAACCCCTAGAGAAATGCCGGCGGATTGAAGCCCCCAGGTCGCAAGG
This sequence comes from Amaricoccus sp. B4, assembly GCF_043226085.1. Lineage (NCBI taxonomy): Bacteria > Pseudomonadati > Pseudomonadota > Alphaproteobacteria > Rhodobacterales > Paracoccaceae > Amaricoccus > Amaricoccus sp. B4. Next base: position 847,273 of record NZ_CP171225.1, on the reverse strand, counting down.
ATCGTGACCATGGTGCCGAAGGCCATCATGTCGCCATGGGCGAAGTTGGAGAAGCGCAGAACCGCATAAATGAGCGTGACGCCTAGTGCGCCAAGTGCGAGTTGAGAGCCATAGGCCAAGGCCGGGATCAGGACGAAGTTCGAGAGCAGGACGAGTGCGTTCCAGAAGTCCATTGATGCTCCCATTGAAGGTTCGGTTGCGCCGCAGAGAGTGCCTTTCTCTCAGGTGTGTGACACCTCCGGCAATCCGTCAAGCCCGGCCTGCACGTCGCTGGCAGCGTTGGGTTGGAGAAGCTCCAAGATATGGTGGCTTGAGCAAAAAATATACGAAAGCAATGTACTGTGAGGAAGCAAGAGAGATGACCCCTCGAGGAGAATATTTGATCCGCAATCCGTTTCGCCATCGGCCAGCACGGTGCCTGGAAGCCTCGACCCAAGACCGCCATCCGGACCTGGCGCACTCACATGCCGCTATTCGAAATCAGAAACACTTGGACTTGCGCTCTTGGGAAGTGGCTGCACAGTCCGGCGAGTGATGAAGACATACGCAGAAGCAAGCCCTGTCAGGTGATTTGCTGTCTCCATTTTGAGATCCACAGCTGTGCGGGCCGGGTGCTCGAAGCGTCTATTGTCACACAGTCTCACGACAGCATCAGTGCGATGGCGTGGAGAACCGCCGCATTATCGCTGAGGTGAAAGGGGGGCAGCATAGACGCTGCCCGTAACAGTCAGCCGCCAAGAAATGTCCGGCGGACTTCCGGATTTGCCAAAAGCGCTTCGCCGGTGTCGGTGTAGCGGTTCTGCCCCTGAACAAGAACATAGCCGCGGTCGGCAATGTTGAGCGCCTGGCGTGCGTTCTGCTCAACCATGAGAATGGCGAGCCCGGTTGCGGCGATTTCAAGAATCTTGTCGAAGAGCTCATCCATCACGATGGGCGAGACGCCCGCGGTCGGCTCGTCGAGCATCAAGACCTTTGGCTTTGTCATGAGCGCGCGGCCCACTGCGACCTGCTGCCGCTGTCCGCCGGAGAGCTCACCCGCTGGCTGAAGACGTTTTTCGCGCAGGATCGGAAACAGGTCGTACACTTGCTCCATCGTGTCGGAGAAGTCGTCGTCTCGGATGTAGGCGCCCATCTCGAGATTTTCCTCGACCGTGAGGTTCACAAAGACATTGCTCGTCTGGGGAACAAATCCCATGCCCGCCTTGACTCTGTCCTGAGGAGTGAGCGCAGTTATATCACGCCCATCAAGCGTTACTGCCCCGGAGCGCAGCTTGAGCATTCCGAAGACGGCTTTCATCGCGGTCGACTTGCCCGCACCATTGGGGCCGACGATCACCGCAATCTCGCCTTTCTCCACGCCGATCGTGCAGTCGTGCAGGATGTCGGCTCCTCCATAGCCGCCGGTCATGTGGCTGCCCGAGAGATAGCTCATGGCTGGCGCTCCGCGCGGGCAGGCTTGTTCTTGAGACCACGACCGAGATAGGCCTCGATGACGGCTTCGTTGGCCATCACCGCGTCGGGGGCGCCCTTGGTCAGAACCTTGCCCTCGGCCATGACGATGACGGGGTCGCAAAGCCGGGCAATGAAGTCCATGTCGTGTTCAATGAGGCAGAAGGTGTAGCCGCGCTCGGTGTTGAGCCGCTTGATTGCTTCGCCAATGGTGCGCAGAAGCGTGCGGTTCACACCGGCACCGACCTCGTCGAGAAAAACAATCTTGGCATCCACCATCATCGTGCGGCCGAGCTCGAGAAGCTTCTTCTGGCCCCCCGAAAGATTGCCCGCAAGTTCGTCGGCAACATGGGGGATTTCCAGGAAGTCGATGACTTCATCAGCCTTTCGCCGCACTTCCGCTTCTCGCGCCTTGACGCGGCCGGGGTGGAACCAGGCATCCCATAGCACTTCTCCGGGCTGCGCAGGTGGTACCATCATGAGATTCTCGCGCACTGTGAGCGTCGGGAATTCGTGGGCGATCTGAAAGGTGCGGAGCAGGCCCTTGTGAAAGAGCTCGTGCGGTGGAAGGCCGGTGATTTCGCCACCATCGAGAAAGACCCGACCCGAGGTGGGTGTGTAGTGACCGGCGATGACATTGAAAAGAGTTGTCTTTCCCGCCCCGTTTGGGCCGATGAGGCCAGTTATGGAGCCTTGAGCAACCTCGATCGAGGCGCCGTCGACGGCGCGGATTCCGCCGAAATGCATATGGAGGTCTTCAACACGGATCACCTGATGGCGGCTCCCGGTGCGGGGCCCGGTCCGCTTGGCGCGGACCGGGCCAATAACTGTATCTCAGCGATACTCGATTGTTTTCGGCGCGTTGTCGACGATTTCATAGACCCGGTAGGAACCTTGGGCTTCGCCCGGCCCGATGAGTTCCACGCCCGATGCGCCGACGTAATCGATGTCGGTGCCGGCAGCTGCGAGTTCGAGCCCTTTGGCGAGTTCGCCGGGAAGGATTTGTTCTCCCGGTGCATTTGCGACTTCCATGAGATGGTCGCGGATACCGGTACGGTCTGCCGAACCGGTCGCAGCCATTGAGAGGGCAATCAGGGCCGCGGCATCATAGCTCTCGGGAACGTAGGTGCCGGTGGGGTCCATGCCGGCTGCTTCGGCAACCTTGGCGAAGGCATCGGCGCCCGGGCCTTCGGTGCCTGGAAGTGTGCCGATAACCTTGCCGTTGATCTCTGGTCCGACGGCGTCAATCAGGCTCTGGCCATACATCCCGTCGGCAAAGACGAAACTCTCGAACGCTCCGGTGTCAAGTGAGGCCTGCACGATGCCTACACCGCCCTGGTCGACGTAGCCGAAGACCATGAGTGTCTCGGCGCCCGAAGCTTGAAGTGCAGCGACTTCGGCGGAGTAATCGCCCTTTCCGTCCTCATGACTTTCGCTCAGTGCGACGGTTCCGCCTTCGGCCTCGTAGGCAGCTGCGAAGCTGTCGGCGAGCCCCTTGCCGTAATCGTTGTTGGTATAGGTGACTGCAACAGTGTCGATGCCGCGGCCCTTGACGACGTCGGCGAGCACTTCTCCCTGACGCGCGTCCGAAGGCGCCGTGCGGAAGAAATAGCCGTTATCGTCAATCGTGGAGAGGGCGGGCGAGGTCGCCGATGGCGATACCATTACGACGCCATTTGGCACCGCGACATTATTGGCGATTGCGGTCGTCACGCCCGAGCAGTCAGCTCCCATGATCGCAACGACATTGTCGGAGGTCACGAGTGTCTCGGCGGCGGTGGTTGCCGCGGCCGCATCGATGCAGGTGGAGTCGCCACGGATCACGTTGAACGTGGCGCCGCCGGGAAGCTTGCCGCTGTCGGACGCTTCCTTGAATGCCAGTTCGGCGCCGCCGGCCATCCCCGGCGTAATCGACTCCAGCGGTCCGGTGAAACCGAGGATGATGCCCACATTGACCGCGTCCTGGGCGGAGGCTGCTCCGGCCAGAAGGGTTCCTGCGGCTGTCGCGAGCAAGATGCGTCTCATATGAAGTCTCCCGGAAGAAAACATTGATTTCAGGCTCCCATCTGGTGTCCCGGGGCGCCGGGCGAGATTCGTTGCACCGAGATTAGCCGCTTGGCGCAGCATCGCAAGCGGCGTGCCTGAAATCATATGCTGCCAGGCCATCTGCCAGGCAGCAGCCGGAAGGAAAGGCGTCAACGGGCGCTTAACGCTTGTCCGCTATCGGCAAGACAGGAAGACCGCCGTGCGACCAGCGGCTGCAACAGCGCCGGGTTCGACGCGCGTTTTCACCAGACAAGTACAAGGACCAGTTCGGCATGACCGCATCGAAGCTCAAGACAGGTGGCAGTCTCGTCGTTCGGATCGGCAGTATGCTGTTTCTGCTCGGCATTCTGATCGTTGCATCGACAGTTACAGGTTTCGTGGTATTCCGCGGATTCTCGCAGTCTACCGCTCAGTTTCAAGGTGAGCTGGTTCCAAGCCTTCGCGAAAGCTCCGAGATGGTCGACACTGCTGGAGATATCGGCCGGGGGCTGTCGGCTGTCCTGATGGCGGGATCGGAGGATGACCTGCGCGCCGCTGCGGAACAGATCCGATCGGCGATCGAAACACTGCGCGCTGCGGCCAGGGGGCTCGGTGAGAATGCGCCGCCGGCGATGGACGCTGATTTCGATGCTCTTGAAACGCTCGTCCCACGGCTTGTGGCGGCACGCATTCAAGATATCGGCATGGATGAGCGCACTCTTTCGGGAGCGGATGATCTGACCGCTGCCGCAGGGATCGCCACGGATGGCATCGCGACGTTGCAAAAAACGCTGCTTCTGGACGTGTCGCGTGGTGACACCGTCTCTGGCTCGGCAGGATTGCCGCGTGTGCGCGATTTGCTCGACCGGTCGATATCCCTTGAGCGGGCAATCCAGAGCATCCAGTCGGTTGTTCTGACTGGCGCGTCTGCTGACGATGCCGCAGGTGTCGAAAGGGCAGGCCAGACGGCAGACGAGCTGGCTTCCCGGATCAACGACCTCAGCGCTGCGCTCAGTCTGGACGATGCGGTCACCGCAGCAATCGACCAGGTCCTGACCCAGGCGGCCGGAGACGAGAGTATTCTCGATGCCCGTGGTGCGGTGATCGAGGCGCGTGCGGATGCCGACGAGGCATCTTCACTGGCGGCGGCAAAGGTTGACGCGATCGCTGCCGCGGCGCGGGGGCTGGGTCAAGGGTCGGTTTCCGAGATCGGTTCGGCAAGCGAAGATCTTGCTGGATCGGCGGCCCGTGGCCGCGCGATCATGCTCATCATCGGTGCGATCAGCGTCGCCGTTCTGGCATTTACGGCTGTCGGTTCAATGATTTTTGCAGTGAGGCCGCTTCTTGCACTCACCCGTGTGACGGAGCGACTTGCGCAGGGAGACATGGCGCCGGTCCAGGGCTTCGAGCGGCAGGGAGGCGAGATTGCGCGTATGGCGGCCGCACTCGGGGTCTTCCGCAACAACATGCTTGAACGGACACGCCTCGAGGAGGAGGAGCGCGAGAGAGAGGTGGAGGCGCATCGTCGCGAGGTCGAGGCACGGGGGCGGGCGGAAGCGGAACAGCGCGCCCGGGAAGATGCCGAGCGCAAGCGCAAGGCCGAAGCAGAGGCCGCCGAACGTGCACGCGAGGCGAGCGAGCGGCTGCAGAAGGAGGAAGCTCGCGCAAAGCTCGAAGCCGAGCGCACGGCGCATGCGGCGGAACAGGAGCGTATCGTTTCGGCTCTTGCCGCAGGTCTCAAGGGGCTCGCGGCGGGCGATCTGGATACTCGCATCGATAATCGATTCCCGGATGCCTATGAGCAGCTCCGCGTCGACTTCAACGACGCTCTTGGCACACTTTCCGAAGTGATCGGCGGGCTTGCGGAGAGTGCTTCACGGATCGACAACAATTCGTCCGAGATTGCATCGGCCTCGAACGATCTCTCACATCGCACGGAGGAACAGGCAGCGGCGCTCGAGGAAACCGCAGCGGCGCTCGAAGAGCTTACGGCAAGTGTGCGTGCGGCTGCGCAGCATGCGGAGCAGGCGGATCAAAACGTCACGGCGACCCGCAACAATGCTTCCGAGAGTGGCCGCGTCGTGCGTGAGGCAGTCGCAGCAATGGGGGAGCTCGAGAAATCCTCGGAGCACATCTCGCAGATTGTGGGTGTGATTGATGATATCGCCTTCCAGACCAATCTCCTTGCGCTTAACGCAGGCGTCGAGGCGGCCCGTGCCGGCGACGCCGGACGCGGGTTTGCGGTTGTCGCGTCAGAGGTCCGGTCGCTCGCCCAGCGTTCGTCGGAAGCCGCGAAGGAAATCAAGGCGCTGATTTCGGCGAGTTCCGATCAGGTCGAGCGGGGCGTGGATCTGGTGCGGCAAACGGGCAGCTCTCTCGAGACAATCGTAGATGCCGTGAGCGGCGTGGCAAAACTCGTGAGCGACATGGCCGCGGCGGCGCGGGAGCAGTCGGCCGGACTTTCGGAAATAAACACGTCGGTCAACCAGCTTGACCGCGTGACGCAGCAGAATGCGGCGATGGTGGAGGAGGCGACCGCAGCAAGCAATGACCTCAAATCGGAGGCTCAGACGCTTGCCGGGCTCTTCTCGCGCTTCAAGGCAAGTTCTATCAGGAGTGCGCGAACCTCCAGCAAGGATCATAAGCCCGCCGGGAGTTCAAAACCCGTGTCTGCATCGCGCCCCATTCGGCCGCAGGGCAATAACAAGCCTGCGCCGCGCCGGGTGGCGGCCGTTGCGGGAAGCCCGGCCGCCGTAGCGCGTCGGGAGCCGGTCGATGACTGGAGCGAGTTCTGAATACCCGCCGGGCCCCTGTTCCGCGACCTGGCGCCAGACCTGCGCCCTAGACGTAACCGGCGTCGATGAGACGGCGAGCCATGGAGCGGAAGGCGCCTGCTTCCGGGCTCTCGGGGTGCGATACGACAACCGGCACGCCTTCATCGCCGCTGACCCGGATTCGGAGATCCAGGGGCACCTCGCCGAGGAAGGGCAATCCCTTCCTCTCGGCATCCGCTCGCGTCCCGCCGTGTCCGAAGAGATGCGCCTCATGGCCGCAGTTGGGGCAAATGTAGGTCGACATGTTTTCGACGAGACCCAGAATTGGCGTCTTTGTCTTCTCGAACATGTCGATGGCCTTGCGGGCATCGAGCAGGGCGACATCTTGTGGCGTCGAGACCACGATCGCGCCGGTAAGCGCGTACTTTTGTGAGAGGGTGAGCTGAACATCCCCCGTGCCGGGTGGAAGATCGACGAGCAGAACATCGAGCTCTCCCCACTGGACCTGACCCATGAGCTGCTGGAGCGCGCCCATCAACATGGGGCCGCGCCAGATCACTGCCTCACCTTCTCCAACGAGGAGACCAATGGACATCATCGTGACGCCATGACCGGTCAGCGGCATGATCTTTTGTCCATCGGGCGACGCGGGGCGGCCGGAGACTCCCATCATGCGCGGCTGGCTCGGACCATAGATGTCGGCATCAAGCAGCCCCACCTTCTTCCCCGCTTGGGAAAGGGCCACTGCAAGATTGGCGGCCACTGTGGATTTCCCGACGCCGCCCTTGCCGGAACCGACGAGGATCACGTGCTTGAGGCCGGGCACGGCGGAAGGTCCGGTCTGAGGGGTTGGATGACGCCCGACCTTGAGGGAAGGGGGCTCCTTCTGTGGCGCGGGTCCATGTGCGGTCAGCACTGCAGAGGCTCGTTCGACACCCGGCAATGCCGCGACAAGGCTTTCGGCACTGGCGCGAAGCGGCTCGAGTTTTGGTCCCTCTGACGGATCAACTTCAATCACGAAACGCACGGTCCCACCCTCGACGGAGAGCGCCCGGATCATGTCGGCGTCAACAATGTTCTCGCCGCGTCCTGGAACCTCCAGCTTGCGCAGCGCGGCAAGTACCGTTTCGCGATCGATGGCCATGGACTCTCCTTTCCTGCATTCGAGGCGCAGGTTTCGCTCTCCGGGGCGTTCGTTGCAAGCGCCAAAGCGGGCTCTGGGAAGCGTGTTTTGCGGGCAACCGCCGTCGGCGAGATCTTTGCAAACGGTAAATCGGCTTGCGCAGGACGCATGGCAGACTTGAGCATTCGTCCGGTTGTCCAGAGCGCGAGACCACGTATATTGCAATGCAACATAGAGGGAAACGGACGGGCATGACCCGGCGTGGACCGAACAAGTCCGGCGGCGCAACGTCTTCGGGAGAAACGGCAGAGGCCGCATATCCCGAGTTGGCGGGCAGATAGATGCCAAGCCCCAGCTGGTCAGACAAACCGGAGGAATTTGCGGATGGCCATGAGGGCCATGTCGCACAGGAACGGCCATCGCGCAATTGCGAGGGCATGAACAGATATATCCGCTACGGGGATCCGCCCGGGCGGTCGAGACAAGGAAGTGAACGATGACCGACGCAGTTCTTTACAACCGTGACTACAGCTTCGCCAACGAAACCGGCTTTGTTGCGCGCTTGAAAAAGCGCGTTGCCGACTACCGGCTGTACCGGCGCACTCTGAATGAGCTTCGTGCTCTCGACACCCGTGATCTGAACGATCTCGGTCTGTCCCGCTTCGGCCTCAAGGCCATTGCCTGGGAAAGCGTTTACGGCGCGTAAGTCTTGACGCGGCTGCGGCTGCATCAATTCGAACTGTCTCGATGGGGCCGGGCGTTCGCGTCCGGCTCTCTTCGTTGCGGAGCGGCTCTCAGAAAACTTCAGAAAAACGGGCCTCGATCGTCACGGGGAAATTTACCGAGCGGGCGATGAAACAGACGTGGTGAATCTCACCGTGGATCGCGTTTGCCCGATCGAGATCGCTTCCGTGGCGGACATGTATGTGCGGGCGAAGCACCGCCGACACGAAACGGCCGGCGCCGTTGGCTGCCGTTTCGCCATGAGCCAGTGGGCTGTCCTCGTAGGCCATGACGATGATGCCGGCATCGCTGGCGAGATGCAGATACCAGAGCATGTGGCAGGCTGAGAGGGCAGAAAGAAGAAGATCCTCAGGATTTGGAAGGGCAGGGTCACCGCCAAGCATGGGATCGTTCGAACAATGGATTACCGGGCGACCCGGCACCTCAATCGACCATTTGCGGTCATAGGCGCGGTAGCCGCTGGTGCCGTTGCCGCGATTTCCGGTCCAGACAACGTGAGAGGTGAACTCATGGTACCGGGGCATCACGAGAAAAGCCTTTGTCAGAACGGGATCGAATCTGCTTCCGTCACGAAGCGCGAGACGACGTTCTTGCGCCCCGCCTTCTCGAAATCGATGGTGAGTTTGTCGCCTTCGACGGCCGCGACCGTGCCATAGCCGAATTTCTGGTGGAAGACCCGCGTCCCGGGGTCGAAGGCCGCCACGGCCTCGGCGTCGATCACCATGCTTCGTGTCTCGCGCGGCTGGGAAACCGGGCGGTTGCCGGCGCGGGCTTGCATCCGCTTCCAGCCGGGGGAGTTGTAAACGTCGGCTTCTGCAGCCTTCTCGGCGAGGCCACCATGGCCTTCATCAATTCTTCGCCCGCCCGCAGGGCCGCCGCCATAAAGGCCGGGTGGAGTCAGAACCTCCACATGGGCTGCTGGCAGTTCGTCGATGAAGCGGGACGGCAACTGCGATTGCCATTGGTTATAGACGCGGCGGTTTGCCGCAAAGGAGATCGTGCAGATCCGCTCGGCCCGGGTGATGCCGACATAGGCAAGACGACGCTCTTCCTCGAGACCCTTGAGGCCATTCTCGTCCATTGCGCGTTGTGAGGGGAAAAGTCCGTCCTCCCACCCCGGAAGGAAAACACATGGGAATTCCAGTCCCTTCGCGGCATGGAGTGTCATGATCGAGACCTTCGCGGTGCCGTCATCCTGCTCGTTCTCCATGACGAGAGAGACATGCTCCAGAAACCCCTGGAGATTCTCGAACTCTCCCAGTGCCTTTACGAGCTCCTTGAGGTTCTCAAGCCGACCCGCGGCATCTGGCGAGCGCTCTGCGCGCCACATGTCAGTGTAGCCGCTTTCGTCGAGGATCTGCTCGGCGATCTCCACATGATCGGTCTCTCCGGCACGCACGAGGGCATGCCAGCGGTCAAAACCGGCCACAAGCTCACTGAGTGCCTTGCGGCCGCGGGCAGCCAGGCCGCCCTCCACGACAAGTCGCCGCGCGCCCTCGAGCAAGGAGAGTCCATTCTCCCGCGCGACGCGATTGATCTCCAGCACGGCCTTGTCTCCTAGTCCGCGCTTGGGCTTGTTGACGATTCGCTCAAAGGCAAGGCCGTCATCAGGGCTTACGGCCACGCGGAAATAGGCCATGGCATCACGAATCTCGGCCCGCTCGTAAAAGCGCGGCCCGCCGATTACACGGTAGGGCAGACCGATTGTAAGAAACCGGTCTTCGAAGGCACGCATCTGATAGGATGCTCGTACCAGAATTGCGATGCCATCGCGGGAGATCGGGTCAAGACCTCGGGTGCCATTCCCGAAAGCCTCGATCTCTTCGCCGATCCAGCGCGCTTCCTCCTCGCCGTCCCAGTGGCCGATGAGGCGCACGCGCTCCCCTTGGTCAAGCTCTGTCCAGAGCGTCTTGCCGAGACGGCCTTCGTTCGTTGCGATCACGCCGGAGGCAGCGGCGAGGATGTGGGGCGTCGAGCGGTAATTCTGCTCCAGCCGGATCACCTTCGCGCCCGGAAAGTCCTTCTCGAATCTCAGGATGTTGCCGACTTCCGCTCCCCGCCAGCCGTAAATCGATTGGTCGTCATCGCCGACGCAGCAAATGTTCTTGTGCCCGCCCGCCAGCAGGCGGAGCCAGAGATACTGCGCGACGTTGGTATCCTGGTACTCGTCTACGAGGATGTAGCGGAACCAGCGCTGGTATCTTTCCAGAATGTCCGGATGCGCCTGAAAGATCATGACCACATGCAAAAGCAGATCGCCGAAATCACAGGCGTTGAGCGTCTTCAGGCGCTCCTGGTATTGCGCATAGAGTTCGCCTCCGCGGCGGTTGAATGCGGCGGCCTCGGATGCGGGAAGTTTCTCTGGTGAAAGGGCACGGTTCTTCCAGCCGTCGATCAAGCCCGCGAGCATTCGCGGAGGCCAGCGCTTCGCATCGATGTTTTCAGCTTCGATGAGTTGCTTGAGCAGCCGAAGCTGATCGTCGGTGTCCAGAATGGTGAAGTTCGATTTGAGACCAGCGAGTTCTGCGTGGCGGCGCAGGAGCTTGACCGAAAGAGCATGGAACGTTCCAAGCCAGGGCATTCCCTCGATTACTCCGCCGACGAGGCTGCCCACTCGGGTCTTCATTTCGCGGGCAGCCTTGTTGGTGAACGTGACCGCGAGGATCTCGTTGGGCCTTGCCCGGCCTGTATTGAGCAGATGTGCAATGCGCGTCGTCAGGGCACGAGTCTTGCCGGTACCTGCGCCGGCAAGCACGAGAACGGGTCCGTCGAGTGTCTCTACGGCGGCGCGCTGATCGGGATTTAGGCCGTCGATATAGGGTGCGGGTCGCGCAGCCATCGCGCGTTCCGACAACGGCCGTGCTGCGGCCTCGAAGGCTTCCGTTTCGTCTTCTGACCAAGTGCTCATGGCGGGAGATTACGCGGCCCGTTTTGAAAAGGGAAGCCAGTGTTCTCCTTGTGTTCGTCGGGCGGCGATGATTATTTCAAATTGAACCGGCGAAGCGTTCGTGGTTTACGGCAGCGATGGATCCGGGCATTTCGGCCCGGATGAAGTCCTTCAGGAAGCGTGGCCGAGTGGTTGAAGGCACTGGTCTTGAAAACCAGCAACGGGGTAACTCGTTCGTGGGTTCGAATCCCACCGCTTCCGCCAAATTGATATCGAATTTGATTTCGATAAAATCAAAGAAGAATCTTTGTCTGAGAAATATTTCTTCGATGGCATCTGTATCTTGTTGTGCGATGCGATTTCAGAATTGAAGAAATTTACTTCAGGAAATTTGATCGCGGCGCTGTGGTGGCTGCCGTGGTCATCAAAGCCGGAATATGGCGATTACAGATTTCGATTGCGACGTTGGTGTGGGCGTTGATGACGCTCCGAAGACGGTCACTGGAGGGTGGAAGCTTGAAGCTCTCTCATCGCGTGTCTCCTGTTATTGTCGGCGGTCCCTAATGGAAGTCGCGACTCGGGAACAGTTGCTTGGCTTGCTCGCGCGGATGGCGGGTGCCGGCTGGAGGATGCGAGAAGCGGGAGGGGGAAACGGCCGGGGACTGGGTGACGCCAGCCATGTCGCCTGAAGGATGATCGAGTTCAGCGAGTTTGTGAGACAGATCCTCGATCTGATCAGAGATAAGGTGAATGACAATGCCCTCGCGTTCCAGCCGCCCGGTTACACGCAGCAATCGCCCAGCCATCACGATGCGCCGGAAACGGCGGTAAACGCGAGGCCAGATGACAATATTGGAAACGCCTGTTTCGTCTTCCAGCGTCAGGAAGATCACACCTGAAGACGTGCCGGGTCTCTGACGGGTGATGACAAGTCCGCAGACGGTGAGGCGCTGCAGCGGGGCTGTGGGCAGTTGATTGTGCGGGGTGAGGCCGGGGATCGATGGGCGCAGGAGTTCCATCGGATGAGCCCGCAGCGTAAGCCGTGTGGCGACGTAATCCTCGATGACCTCCTGGCCTAGATGCATCAATGGCAGATGGACGGGGGGTTCGCGCAGACCTTCTCCATCCAGCGGATCGGAAAACAGCGGAAGCGGTACGGGCGTGCGGATCGCCCGCACCTGCCAGAGCGCATCACGCCGGCTCAGCCCCATGCTGGCAAAGGAGTCGCTTTCAGCCAGACGTTCCAAGGTGGCGGGTGCGATCCCTGCCCGCAACCAGAGGCTTTCGGGATCGGGATAGCCATTACCTCGCGCCGCGACGATCCAAGCCGCATCCTCGGCGCGAAAGCCTTTGATCTGGCGCAGCCCGAGCCGTAATGCCAGCTGCCCATCCGCGCGCGGCTCAAGCCTGTGATCCCATTCTGACTGGTTGACACATATCGGGCGCACCTCGACCCCGTGATCGCGTACATCGCGCACGATCTGCGCGGGGGCATAGAACCCCATCGGCTGCGAATTGAGCAGTGCGCAGGCAAAGATCGCCGGATGATGGCATTTGAGCCAGGATGAGACATAGGTCAGCATCGCGAAGGCGGCCGCGTGGCTTTCTGGAAAACCGTAATCGGCGAATCCCTCGATCTGCGAGAAACACGCTGCAGCGATGTCCTGAGTGTAGCCGTTCTTCAGCATCCCCGTGATGAAGCGTTCCCGATGTGCGGCGATCGTGCCCATACGGCGGAAGGAGGCGAGCGAGCGGCGCAGTTGATCGGCTTCTTCGGCAGAATAGCCCGCGCCCACGACCGCGATCTGCATCGCTTGCTCCTGAAACAGCGGCACGCCCAGCGTCTTGCGCGTGACTTCTTCCAGTGCGGGACCGAAGGGTTCAGGGGCCTCCAGCTTCTGCCTGCGGCGGATATATGGCTTGACCATGCCGCCTTGAATGGGGCCCGGGCGGACGATCGCGACCTCGATCACGAGATCATAGAATTCCCGAGGCTTCATTCGGGGGAGGAAGTTCATCTGCGCTCGGCTTTCGACTTGAAATACCCCCACCGCATCGGCGCGTTGCAGCATCGCATAGGTTGCTGGATCTTCCTGAGGCACCGTGTCGAGCCTGTGACGAATTCCATTATGGGCGTCGAGCAGATCGAATGCCTTGCGCAGGCAAGTGAGCATTCCAAGGCTGAGTATATCGACCTTGAGGATCTCAAGTGTATCGATGTCGTCCTTGTCCCATTCGATCACCGTGCGATCTTTCATCGCAGCATTTTCGATCGGACAGAGTTCGTCGAGGCGGCCCTTCGTTATAACAAACCCGCCGACATGCTGTGACAAGTGGCGAGGGAAGCCAATCAACTCGCCGATCAGGCGGATCGTCAGGGCAAGTCGCCGATCATCAGGGTTCAGGCCCAGCTCGCGGATATGCTCGGGATTGACTCCGCCATTTGACTGTCCCCAGATCTGGCACGACAGTGCCGCCGTCACATCGGTTGAAAGCCCCATCACCTTGCCCACCTCGCGGATCGCGGCGCGGGTGCGGAAATGGATCACCGTGGCACAGAGCCCGGCACGGTGACGTCCGTATTTTTCATAGATCCACTGGATCACTTCTTCACGACGTTCATGTTCAAAATCGACATCGATATCGGGTGGCTCCCCGCGATGGCGGGAGATGAAGCGCTCGAAAACCATCGCTATCATGTCAGGACTGACATCCGTGATCCCCAGCAGATAGCACAGCACCGAATTGGCTGCAGAGCCTCGTCCCTGGCACAGGATGCCGCGGCGGCGGGCTTCGGCGACGATGTCATGGACGGTCAGGAAATAGGCCGCATAATCCAGTTCTCCGACGAGGCGCAGTTCCTTGTCCGCCAAGGCATGGACACGGTCCGGGGCGCCGTCGGGGTAACGCCGAATTATCCCCTCGCGGGCAAGACGTTCGAGGCGTGCTTGTGGAGCTTCGCCTTCGCTGATCTCGTCAGGATATTCGTAACTCAGTTCGGACAAATCGAAATTGCAGCGCGCTGCAATTTCCAGCGTTTGACGGATCGCTGCCGGATGATGACGGTAAAGCCGCACCATGTCGGGAGCGCCTTTCAGCCGTCGCTCGGCATTGGGCAGGGCACGGGTGCCGATCTGGTCGATGGTTATACCTTCGCGCAGGCAGGTCAGCACATCGGCCAACGGGCGACGCTTGCCGTGATGCATCAGCACATCGCCAATAGCGACCATTGGTGTCGAGCAGCGCAGCGCCATTGCCGCACAGTCGCAAAACCAGCTCTGATCCGAACCGTCGTATCTTGGTGCGGCGCCCAGAAAGACAGAACCCGGATAGCAGCGAGCGAGCCGCTGCAGGGGCTTACATGCGGTGGCCATACCGGAGATCGGCAGTGCAATCAGGATCATGCCCTGACAACTGGCCTCCAGATCGGAGAGACCCAGATGGCATTCGGCCTTGCTGGCGCGCCGCTTGCCCCGCGTCAAGAGCCGTGCCAGCCGGTGATAGGCCGTCCGGTCGGTAGGCAGGGCGACCCACTCCACCGAGGTATCGCGCAGCATCAGCCGGGCACCTACGATCAGCTTGGGGAGTTTCAGCATCCTTGGGCGTGGCAGATCGCGCGGCTGCCCCACCTGCTGACGCGAACTGGGATCGATCTGCTGGGTGGAGCGGATGCTCAACGCCTCCTCGGCCTTCTGACACAAGTTGTGCAGGGCTGAATAGGCTCGCACCACACCTGCCAGCGAGTTGCGGTCAGTAATCGCGATTGCTTCCAGGTTCAGTTCGGCGGCTCGCAACATTAACTCCTCGGGATGGGACGCGCCGGTGAGGAAGGTGAAGTTGGAGGTGACACAAAGTTCGGCATAGGCGTGTGGCATTGAGAACGTGCTGCCTCCGTCGTCTGACAACAGCTCGCGGGATATATCTGGAAAGGAGGGAAGATCGGCTTTGATCACGCAAATTCCCCCTGCACGAACCACCCCGGACTTTGCGGTGTGTAGAACAGCCAGAGGCGGCGCCCCTCGCGTGTGTCAATTTTCCAATAGTCACGCATGCCAGAACGCCATGCGTCGTCCGACAGCCACCATTCGGGCGCGATCCGTTCTGGGCCGATGGCGCGGGCAGTGGTCAGGTGCAGACGACGCCAGCAGAACCGCTGGGGGGGATGGGAGCCGCATGCCGTGATCGGCTCTGGCGGGAACAGCCGGATCGGGCGTGGGCGCGAGGAAATCCAGTTGGATTCTGGTTGGCTGAAGGCTGCGGGTGCGATGAGAAAACTGTGTTCGGGGATATGGCTGTCAGCAGGCAGAAGCCGCTGGATATTTTCCAGACCGATCCGGGTGCCGATACGGGTGATCAGATCGCTTAGCTGATTGGGATTGGCCCGAACGGTTACGTGGCTTGTATGCTGGATGGGCAGGGGCTCGACTTGCGTGGCCTCCAGCCGGATCTGGTCTATTCCAAATCCTGCGTCCACATTACTCACGCCACGTTCAAACAGGGGCAGGATGCGGGAAGCATCGCGCATCGGTGCGGCTAGGTGCAGTTCCACCCGCTGGCTGTCCAGATCGACCCGGCGCAAGCTCAGCGTCAGGTGGCGTGCGCCTGTCTGTTGCATTGCCAGCTTGTCGCAGAGTGGGCTCAGCAACCGTGCGATGACCGCCATCACATCAGGCATCCGTCCGATCGGCTCGGGCAATGTCATGCGGGTGGCGTAGTGTGGCGGCTCGGTTTCTGGAGTGATGGGCTCGGGAGCATGGCCCAACGCCTGATCAAGGCGCAGCAGAAGGTCAGGGCCGAACCTGCGTGCGAGTGGTGCGCGGGCGGTGGCCCTCAGATCCGCGATGCTGCGCAGTCCCAGCCTCTGCAGGCCGATCATCGTCTGGGGGGCAAGGCGCAGTGCCGCGACGGGCAGGTCATTCAGTTCTCTCCCGCCTTCGGCAAAATGCGCGAAAGCCCAGGCCGCGCCGCGCGTATCTGCGCACCCCAGCCTTAGTGTCAAACCCGCTTGCCTGGCCCGGATGCGCATATCCTCCAGCATTGCGGCTTCGCCCCCCCAAAGCCAGGTTGAGCCTGTAACATCCAG
Organism: Amaricoccus sp. B4; assembly: GCF_043226085.1. NCBI lineage: Bacteria > Pseudomonadati > Pseudomonadota > Alphaproteobacteria > Rhodobacterales > Paracoccaceae > Amaricoccus > Amaricoccus sp. B4. The sequence goes on along the minus strand of NZ_CP171225.1, from coordinate 831,188 downwards.
CATCAGTCCATCCACGCCGTCCTGGCCGACCCAAGGGCAATAGCGCGTGGCCCATCGGCGCAGGGCCGAGAGGAAACGTGCATCCAGATCGCAGCGGGCGGAACGGCTGGTCAGTTCGGGAGAAAAGCTGCGTGCATCGGCAAGGCTCATGCCGCAATGCAGTCCTCGCGCCTCGGCCTGCGCGTTGAGGCCATAGATCCGCTCGGTATTGGCCTTTCTCAGCGTGAGTACGAAAGGGCCTTCAACTGGGCATATCCGTAGTGCCCGCTCGATTGCCAAGCGCGGAAACCACATGCAGACGATGCGTCTCCGGATTCCATCGAACATTCCAGGCTCCGGGTGTTCCTGATTTGTTCTTGATAATTTCCCATCGCATCAGAGTCGAGTCATCCTTCTCGGGATCGAAGATCGGCGTGGCCCGCCAGCGCGTCTCGGCTGCATTAGATCCCATCCCCTCTGGGATGATACACAATCCCGTTGTGCTCCCCGACTTGGCTGCGAGTTGAAGCCTGCGCCCTTCGCGCAGGTTCAGTGGCCGGGTAATTTCGATCACGACGAACGGCAGGGTGCCATCTCTCAAGGCTTCTTCTGCTACGGCCAGACTGTCGGTTTGATTCCGAGTGCAGACAAGCAGTAGATCCGATGGAGTCAGAAAGGGAATGAAGCCTGCGGGATGCAGTCTGTCCGCACGCCATGCTTCATGCACCCAGAGAAAGGTGCATCGCGTCAAAGCGGCTGTAATCGCGGTAAAGGCAAAGGCTGCGGGACCGCAGATTTCATGTACGCGAGCGGCGCGAAGAGGGAAGGAGGGAAGATAATGACGCGGCATGCTCAATATTTACGGAAATGCTCCACAATTTCAAACGACCCTGTTCACTCTATCCACGATAACCTCCTTGAGATCCGGGTCCCAGATTTCAAGCGTAATAAAATGTTTTCATCGAAATATTTATAAAATACATTTTTATTAAATTCCAATTAATCTGAAGATATGATGTTTTTTTGAGGATGCACTTTCGACTGATTAAAATTTGCAAACCTTCCAATATTCTGTGGGGCCTGAAAGTTGTCGGTCGAGGGCATCAGACGCGCCCCCACCGCGGAAGGGTTTGCGGCCCTTCCGTGCTGATGCGGTGACGCGTACCCCCCCCCGCCTGGCTCGTCCACTTGCAACACCGAGCGCCCGGATCTGGGCTACGCAATCAAGACCGACGGCCCATCGAAACCGTCACGTCATTCGCAAGCGAAGAAGATTAAGTGGAAGGGTGATGCTGGACTCCGTCACTTTAAAAAAAAGATCCGGACTAGGATAGCCATCTCAACATGCATGAAGCCGAAAATCGTATGTTGAAGGATTTCTATCTTGGCTTACTGAGATTATTTGCAGAGCAGGGCTCGTTCTATTCGGCAGCCGTCTTGGTGTCGTCTTCTGGGTCCTGGCCAGAAGTCTTTTTCGCTGCTGTTTTCTTTTTCGCGGCCTTTGGGGATGCAGCCCTTTTCACTGGGGTTTTCTTAGCCGCTGTCTTCTTTTTCGGCTTCTTGGCAGCAATCAACTCGACAGCTTGCTCTAGGGTCACATCTTCCTTCGTGATGGTTTCAGGAAGGGTCGCGTTGACCTTCTCCCATTTCACATAAGGTCCGTAGCGCCCTTCGTAGACGCCGATCGAGCCGCCATCCGGATGTTCGCCAAGTTCCCGGATAGGCTTTGCGGCCGTTCGTCCACCGCCGCGTGCGGCCTTCAGGGCGATGAGTTCAACAGCGCGGTTCATGCCGATCGTGAGAACCTCCTCGGGGTCCTTGAGGCTGGCATAGGTTTTGCCGTGCTTCACATAAGGTCCGAAGCGACCGATGGCTGCTTCGACCTTTTCCCCATCCTCGGGGTGCATCCCGATGAGGCGAGGAAGGGACAGAAGTTCAAGGGCCCGTTCAAGGTCGATCCGTTCAGGGTCCATGCCTTTTGGAATGGAAGACCGCTTCGGCTTTTTGTTCTCCTCGGTCACCTCGCCGAGCTGGACATAGAGGCCATAAGGGCCCGCGCGGAGCGTGACCTTCTCGCCTGCATCATCATGTCCAAGGAGCTTTCCGTCCGGTCCCGCAGCATCGCCGCCGGGCACCTCGCCGGAGAGAGGGCGGGTGTAGCGGCATTCGGGATAGTTCGAGCAGCCGATGAATGCGCCCCCTGAGCGTGCCGTCCGCAGCGAGAGACGCCCGGTACCGCAGGCCTTGCAGCGGCGCGGTTCCGGATCCTCGGGGGTTGCCGGAAAGAGATGCGGTTCGAGTACATCGTTGATCTTCTCGAGAACCTCGGTGATCCGGAGACCTTCCGTCGCGCCAAGTGCCTTGGAGAAGTCGGTCCAGAAATTTGCCAGAAGATGCTTCCAGTCTTCCTCGCCAGTGGTAACCCGGTCGAGATCTTCCTCGAGATCGGCGGTGAAATTGTAGTCGAGATAGCGGCCGAAGTAGTTTTCCAGGAAGGCGGTGACGAGACGGCCCTTGTCCTCGGGGATCAGCCGGTTCTTGTCCTTGCGCACGTAGGCCCGCTCCTGGATCGTCGATACGATCGAGGCATAGGTCGAAGGCCTGCCGATGCCGAGCTCCTCCATGCGCTTCACCAGCGTTGCCTCGGTGTAGCGTGGCGGCGGCTGCGTAAAGTGCTGCTCGGGCGTGATCTCACCCTTCTTTGCGGCCTCACCCCGCGAGATCGCTGGAAGACGGCGGTCGTCTTCGTTCTCGGCGTCGAGTTCGATGTCGTCGCGACCCTCGAAATAGACCTTGAGGAAGCCGTCAAAGGTCACAACCTGACCTGTTGCACGCAGTCCGACCACGCCATCGACCGAACCGACCTCAACTACAGTGCGTTCGAAACGGGCCGCTTCCATCTGGCTTGCAATGGAGCGTTTCCAGATCAGCTCGTAGAGCCGGGCCTGATCGGGCTCGAGCCTTGGCAGATCGCCTGGCGCCCGGGACATGTCGGTGGGCCGGATGCACTCGTGCGCTTCCTGGGCATTCTTTGCCTTGTTCTTGTACATGCGCGGCGATTTTGGCAGATAGGAATCTCCGTAGCGCGCCTTGATCGCGTCACGGGCTGCCATGACGGCCTCGGGCGCCATGTCGATACCATCGGTCCGCATGTAGGTGATGTAGCCAGCCTCATAGAGACGCTGCGCGGTCGACATGGTCTGGCGCGCACCAAAACCGAACTTGCGGCTTGCTTCCTGCTGGAGCGTCGAGGTCATGAACGGCGCGGCGGGGTTGCGGGTTGCAGGCCTCGCCTCGACCGATGTCACGGTAAGATCGCGCGCCCCGATCTTTCTGACGGCATCCGTCGCAGCAGCTTCGTCTCCGAGATCGAACTTGTCGAGTTTCTGGCCGTCGAGGCTGACGAGCCGGGCGTCGTAGCATTCGCCTGAGGGCGTTTCGAGCACGGCCTTGACGGTCCAGTATTCTCGCGCCTTGAAGGCTTCGATCTCCATCTCGCGCTCTACGATGAGACGGAGCGTCACGGACTGCACACGCCCCGCTGATTTCGCGCCCGGCAGCTTGCGCCAGAGCACGGGAGAGAGCTTGAAGCCGACGAGATAGTCGAGCGCGCGGCGAGCGAGATAGGCTTCGACAAGCTCCATGTCGATGGCGCGGGGGGCCTTCATGGCCTCGGTCACGGCGCTTTTGGTGATTGCATTGAAAACGACACGCTCGATTTCCGTATCTTTTTTCACCGCTCGGCGTTTGGTCAGCGCCTCGAGCAAGTGCCAGGAAATCGCCTCCCCCTCGCGATCGGGGTCGGTTGCGAGAATCAGCTTGCCGTCGTCCTTCAGCGCCTCGGCGATCGCCCGGACGTGCCTCTGGCTGTCCGAAGCGATCTCCCACTTCATCTCGAATTCGTTGTCCGGATCGACGGAACCGTCCTTCGGAGGAAGGTCGCGCACGTGACCGTAGGAGGCCAGGACGGTATAATTGGATCCGAGATACTTGTTAATTGTCTTTGCCTTGGCAGGCGACTCAACAACAACTACGGCCATGAAACATCTCCCGCGCCGCCGCCGGGGCTCGGCGGACGCCGGGCGGTTAAATGAGCGCAGGGACGGAGCTTGTCAACCTGAACACGGTCCGGCGCGGTGTCACGCGAGGCTCACGAGCCCACCCGGATGGCGTCGGATTTGTCCCGAAAGTTCGAGATCGGTGAGCTCGGCGGCGATCTGGGCGGCGGGGCGACCGGTTTCCCTGATCAGCACGTCCTCAGGCACCGGAACGGGGCCCAGCAACGTGAGAAGCGGTTCGTCAGAACGAGGCGGCGGCGTCGCTACCGTTTCGGACGATTGCGGGTGCTCTATTGGACGGGCTCCGTTTCGCGGCGTACGATCCTTTTGTATATGCGGCATTTTCTGGGATGCGAGAGCCTCAAGCACATCTTCGGCGGTGCGCACGAGCGCTGCACCGTCGCGAATCAACTGATTGCAACCACCTGCGCGTGGATCGAGAGGGCTTCCGGGAACCGCCATCACTTCGCGACCCTGATCCAAGGCATTCCGTGCCGTAATGAGGCTTCCGGACCGAAGCGCTCCCTCGACGACGACCACGCCTTGCGCGAGGCCGGAGATGATACGGTTGCGACGAGGAAAATCTTGTGGTCGCGGTTCATGGCCGACCGGCATCTCGCTGAGCCGCAGACCCCGATCCGCGATCTCGGCGGCGAGCGACGTGTTCGCGGCGGGGTAGATAGTATCGATACCGCCCGCCTGGACCGCGATCGTTCCGTGCTCGATTGCCGCGCTGTGCGCCGCCGTATCGATGCCGCGCGCAAGACCGGAGACGATGACATAGCCAAGCGCGCCGAGGTCTCGGGCGAGCTGCGCGGACATCCGCGTTCCGATGGCTGACGCATTTCGTGCGCCCACGAGAGCTACGGACGCCCGGAAGCCCAGAGCCGGATCGCCTATCGCCCAAAGAAGGGGGGGAGCGTCTGCGATGGTTGCAAGAAGCGGCGGATAGTCCGAAGCACCGAGCAGCAGCGGTCGGGCTGCGACGGCGAGGGCGGCTGCCCATTCTTCCTCCGCGATCGCGCGGCTGCAGGGGACGTAGTTCCGGACGCCGGCAGCGGCTGCGACTTCGGGCAGGGCCGCGAGGGCGGCTTCCGCCGAGCCATGTTCCCGCAGAAGGCGGATGAAGGTTGTAGGGCCAACGCGGCTCGATCGGAAGAGTCTCAGCCAGGCAATTGCGCCCTGCTCCGTCGTCGGCAGCGCGGAGCTAGGGATCTTGTCGCTGCACGAGGGCTTTTCGGGCATGGGTTCTCCTTGCCTCATCAGAGACCCGAACCGTGTTAACGGGGCATGAATGAGCGGGTCTGTCAGGTCGCTGACTGTCTCTCGTCGAAGTCAGCTGCAGCCTGCATAGAGGGCCTTGTCGCGCAACGCTCTACCCAGTCACGGACGACTGAATCTTCCGGAATGGCCTCGCGAAACCAGTGGAAGGGCGAGCTCATCAGAAGGTCGGCGGCCGAATACTCCGGGCCGAGCAGGAAGGCACTGTCGGAGAGCGCCGAAGAGAGTCGTTGGAGAACCGCATTGAAATCGCGGAACGTCGTGTGAAGCAGTGGATGCTCCAGGCCGATGCGTGAGAAGACAATGGTCGGTTCGACAACGTCACCATAATAGGCAAGCCAGCTGAGATAGCTTCCGCGCTTGGCCTCTCCGGACAGCGGCGCAAAGCGTTTGTGCGGGAAGAGATCGGTCAGATAGAGAATGATCGCCGCCGTTTCCCAGATCATTTCGCCGTCATGCACGAGAAGTGGCACCTTGCCCTCCGGATGCGGGTTGGAAGAATCTGGCTGGCCGCTTCCATCAAAACGCCGGATGCTGACAATCCGAATGTCGAGCTGCTCCATGATGTCGAGTTCATAGGCGAGCCGGATCAGTCGCGTGGAGCGCGAGACGGGAGCATGATAGAGCGTGAGCATAACGGGGGATTCCTTTCGGTTATTTTATGTTGATGGCGCTATATTGAAGCGCTCCCGACGGTTTGTGCCGAGACTGGGGCGGGCCTCAAGTTGCAGCGAACGTCTGATGCGTCTTGTTCACTTGCTGCGAAACCTGCAGCCGTCGGCCACGGCAGCTCAGCTCGCGGCGGAAACAAGTGTATCGGAACGGACGCTCTATCGCGACATTGAGAGCTCGCGTGCGCCCGGTGCTCCAATTGATGGCGAGACGCGTTACGGATACAGTCTGGTCGAGGGTTCCTAGCTGACGCCACAAATGTTCTCCCGCCCGAGAGTTGAGGCGCCGGTAGTGGGCCTCGAGGAGGTGCGCGCCGAAGCCGACCCGGAACTTGCTGCCTGCGCCGGGCTATTTGCGCCTCATGGTGTCGAGGATGATGGAAGTTTCCCGCACGGGAGAGAGCCTGTGCCCGCACCGCGGTACCATGCTTCGCGAGTTCACGGCACGTTTGCGCGCGGAAACGGCCAGTGGACCCACGCGAGGCCGGGTGCGCGGTCGTTGCGTTCGCTGTGTTAGGTGCGTGCGGCGCAAGATCATTTATGTTCAACTTCCGATTGATGCGCTATTGTCTGCGCGCTGGTCGCTTGCGGGCAAATCGCAGTAAATCGGCAGAGCGGGCCGGTATCGGTGAGGCCATGCCTTCTAGGGCGCGCATCCGAGTTTCCGTGGGGTTCGTTCTCCGATCCTGTCTGGGTAAGGGTGGCGGGCCCTCTTTGCCACGGCGCGCGAAATTCGAGTTGAAACAATTTCTGCATCTCTCCGTGTGCCGCATCACGGTGCATGGAGCCGTGCTACAAGGAGCAATTACATTGGCTGAAGTAGTGTCCACGGGGGCGACCCTGACGTTCATCAATGATGGCGACGGTGTGACGATTGATCCTCAGACCGGCAACGTGACCGTTGAATCGGGTGCGGCGCGTGACAGCATCGAGGTCAAGGTAAGCCTCGGGTCGGTCGAGACATCGGATTTGCATGAATTCCTTATCAAGATCACGGATCTGCAGGCTTCTGACACGACGCGGACCGTCTTCGAAAGCGTCGATGCCCTCGCCTCGATGAGCCATCTCTACTATGTCGAGCCAGAGTGGAGCCTTGCGTCCGAGGCGGGGTTGACCTTTGCGCGGCTGGTGCCAGCAAGCAACTCTCGCGCTCATGGTGATTGGACCAAGGCGCGTGGGGACGGGCTCTATCGCACGCTGCTCCGCTGGTCCGGGGACGAACTTGACTATAGCCTCAACCGCCGCATGAGCTTCGGGGCGCGCGTTGCCAAGACCGGGGCCGATTGGACCGGAATCAGGATCGATGCTTACAAGACATCGGATGGCGCTTCGAAGCTCCATGCGCGGGAGTATGTCGGCTCGAAGGGTAACACTACCCAGCTTGCAACCACCGATGTTGCCTGGGAATATGGCGCCTGGTGCTGGCTGGATGTGCAGGTCGTTGGTGATGTGGTGAAGGCACGTCTCTATCCTGAAGATTCGACCGCGCCGGACTGGCAGATTGTTGTCAAAACGACGCAGCTCGCGAACGGGGCTTTCGGTCCCGGCGGATTTCCTGCTCTCGATCAGAGCCCCGTCATCGACATTCGTGAGATGAGCTACCAGCCTGCGACCTGATCGGCCGCGTTCGGACGGCCATCCCGCAACTATGGTCAGCCCGAGTGCTAGATGCGCTCCGGGCTGACTTGCTCAAGTGCCCACTGCCGTTCGCGAGATCGCAGCATGGACCGTGCATCTTCCCTTAAAATCTAAAACTTTAGCGGACTTGGGCAGATCCTGTTCCGGCCGGCTGGTTGCATCGCTGAGATCAACTTGCCAACTTCGTTTCAAAATTTTTCTCAAATTACTGTCTTTATTGAGTTAGTGCGTCATGCATCACGTCGGGTCGTTTCTTTTCGCCGCCTGTGCCTTGTCCGACATTGCAGATCACGACCCGCATTAACCTAAAAAGACTCTAAAAATCGGACAAATTCTCTAACGCGCAGGTAAGCAATTTTCCGTTGTATTGTCCGTGCATGCGCCTGACGTGCCCGCTCTCTGACAAGGAGTAGAGTGATCCCACCAGGCAGCCGGAGGAAGAAGATGAATTGGTTCGCTGAAGTGCTGGATGACCTGATTGCTCAGAATGAGCGGATCGGATCCGACACTATTGCCGAGTTGCGCCGAGTTCGGGACCGTCTGTCCAAGGATGGCGGCATGCTGCCCCGTCACGAGGCGACCGCGATGCTGGAAACGCGTCTCTCGGATGCCGAGACACTTGATCAGGCGGCGGCGATCTTCGGGGATATCCCCGTTGAGTTCGGCTTCGACGAGGCGACGCTCATAATCCTCAACGAAGGGGGGCGTTACTTGTCCCGCCGGGTTATTTCCACGCTGCCAGATGAGTGGTGGACCGACTACCAGACGCTCCGTCTGTTTGACAATGATCCGCTGATTGGCGGCATTGTAGCCCGCGAGCACGAGCTCTATCTGGACGAACTCCTCCCGACCGATGTGACCGCGCCGCGACCGTATTCCAAAGCCGCGCTCGCTCGCGGGATCGGCATCAACGGCGTCATCTTCAAGATTGCCTATCCCAGTGGACTTGTCGCCGCCGTCATCCTCAATACCTGCCGGACGCCAGAATTTGCCCGTACCCAGTATCGCAAATATCGCGATGACCTGCAGGCGCTCGCCTTCGCGACCTGTGACGCGCTGGTCTACTTCTCGCAGGTCGGTATTTCGACGATGGCGAAGCTCGAGGCGGAGGAAATCCACTTCCTGCGCCTTATTGCGATCAGCGAAGATCCGGCCAAGGCGCTCGCCATGGATTGCCGTTACGGGTCGGCAAAAACCCTACAGATGCAGATCGTTCGCAAGCTCGGCGTCAAATCGATCTTTCAGGCAGTTCTGATCGCGGCACGACGCGGCCTGCTTGACGCTGCAATCTTCCACGCTGATGACGTCATCGGCACGCGCCCGCGCATCGCAGGCTGGGATGTGCTGGAGACTCTGCGCAGTCTTGGCGATGCGCAGGAAGAGGAGAATTTGCCTGAAGAACCAGCCTGATGTTCGCCAAGCTCTTCTGGGCCATGCAGAAACCGGATCAGCAATTTCAGGCGGCCGACCCTCCGACAGTGAGCCCGCCGATCAGGATGGTCGGCTGTCCTACGCCGACAGGCACCCACTGTCCCTGCTTGCCGCAATTTCCCATGCCTGGATCGAGCGCCATGTCGTTGCCGATGGCGCGCACCTGCTTGAGCGCGGTTGCGCCGTCGCCGATCAAAGTGGCCCCCTTGACTGGGGCGCCGACCCTGCCGTCCTTCACCCGGTAGGCCTCGGTGCAGGAGAATACGAACTTGCCATTGGTGATATCCACCTGACCGCCACCGAACCCGACAGCATAGATCCCGTTTTTCATTTCTGCGAGCACCTCGGCGGGGTCCGTCGTGCCGCCCTCCATGATGGTGTTGGTCATCCGCGGCATCGGCGCATGCGCATAGCTCTCACGGCGTCCGTTTCCCGTTGCGGAAACGCCCATCAACCTCGCATTCTGCCGATCCTGCATGTACCCCACAAGAACACCATCCTCGATGAGAACGTTGCGCGCGCTGGGAGTGCCCTCATCGTCGAAGCTGATCGAGCCGCGGCGGTCGGGGATAGTGCCGTCATCCACGACCGTTACGCCCCTTGCCGCGATCTGCTGGCCCATGAGGCCTGCAAAGGCTGAGGTCTTCTTGCGATTGAAATCGCCCTCCAGCCCGTGCCCCACTGCCTCATGGAGCAGGATGCCCGGCCACCCGGACCCGAGCACCACATCCATGACACCCGCCGGCGCAGGCTCCGAGCGGAGGTTCCCCGTCGCGATGCGCAGCGCCTCGCGCGCCACACCTTTCCAGTGATCAGTGCCCATGAGCGGCGCGAGTCCGTGCCGCCCGCCACCGCCGGCCGAACCGCTCTCTCGGCGGCCGTTCTCCTCCACGATCACCGAGATATTGAGCCGCGCCATAGGGCGGGCTTCTGCAAGCCTCAGCCCCTCAGGGCGAAGGATCTCCACCTCCTGCATCGAGGCCGCAAGGCTTGCGGATACCTGGACTACGCGCTTGTCGAGTGTTCGGAGGAAATCGTCGATCTCGCGCAGCATCTCGACCTTCACCGAGAAGACCGCATCGTCGAATGGATCGTGATCAGTGTAAAGGCGCTGATTCGTGGCCTTCGGGGCAGGGGCCATGGTGCCTCCGCCGTCTCCCACCGCAAGCCGAGCAGTCTCGGCGGCACGCTTGAGCGCGGACTCGGAAATCTCGGTCGAATGCGCATATCCCGCGGTCTCACCCCGAACTGCGCGAAGCCCGAAGCCCTCGGCGGCATCGTAGCTTGCAGTCCTCAGGCGTCCGTCATCGAAGAAGAGGGCTTCCGATCTGCGCCGTTCGAGGAAGATCTCGCCATCATCTGCACCGGCCGTGGCGGATCGCAGCACGCTGAGGGCGGTCTCCACGTCGAGCACCGTGTCGAAGGGGCGGAAACGCTCGGATGTCTGCATGCTTGCTCCGATGGATAGCGCAGCCCGTGAAGGGCATACGTTGGTACTGCCTGTCTTGTCCTTTGCACTGTAATATGGTTGATCTGGATCAAGCTACAAGACAATGGGCCGCGCGGGGGCGACCTCCCTTCGTACGCGGCCCGGCCAGCACGGGATGGACAGCATGACGAAACAGTGGATCGGCCGCGCGACGGGTGTGCTCGCAGGCTTGGTCGCAGCCCCGGTTTTTGCCCAGAGCTCAGGGGAGCCCCAGAACCTGCCGATCCTCGGTGCCCCAACGCCGGGCGGGATCAATCACCAGATCGCCGCGACCGAGCTTGCCCATGACATTCACTGGCTCTCGGGCGGCATCCACGCGATCATGATCGTGATCGTGCTCTTCGTCACGGCACTCCTTGGGATCGTGATCTTCCGCTTCAACAGCCGTGCCAATCCGACGCCCGCCAGGTTTACCCACAACACCAAGCTCGAGATCGCTTGGACGTTGATTCCCGTCCTGATTCTCATCGTGATTGGGTCGTTCTCGCTGCCAATTCTCTTCAAGCAGCTCGAGATCCCGGAAGCCGACATCACGATAAAGGCGACCGGCAACCAGTGGTACTGGAGCTACGAGTATCCTGACTACGAGATGACCTTCGACAGCCTGCTGCTGCCAAAGGACGACCTCGCCTCCTACGGTTATGACGATGATCTTTACCTGCTTGCGACCGACACATCGATGGTTGTTCCGGTCGGTGCCGTGGTGAAGATGCAGATGACCGGTGCCGACGTGATCCATTCCTGGACGGTCCCCGCCTTCGGCGTGAAGCTCGACGCTGTGCCCGGCCGCCTCGCCGAGACGTGGTTTGCCGCGGAAGAGGAGGGCGTCTACTTTGGCCAGTGTTCAGAACTGTGCGGCAAGGATCACAGTTACATGCCGATCACCGTCAAGGTCGTGAGCCAAGAAGCCTATGAAAAGTGGCTCGACTGGGCGATTGACGAATATGGCGGCACGCGGCCTGAAAATGTCGCGATGAACAACTGAGGCTCATTAGATGACCGATGCAAGCTGGGTTGGCGCTGATTCCGGCCCGCGGGAAGCAGGTTTTGGCGATTACCTCGAGCTTCTGAAGCCCCGGGTCATGCGCCTCGTTGTTTTTACCGCTGCGGTCGGCATGTTCGCCGCATCCGCGCCCATCCACCCGGTGATTGCCTTTGCGGGCCTCCTCTGCATCGCGGTCGGGGCCGGGGCGTCGGGGGCTCTCAACATGTGGTGGGACTGGGATATCGACGCGGTAATGCGCCGGACTGCCGGCCGGCCCATCCCTTCCGGACGGGTGGAGCGTGGCGAGGCGCTGGCGATTGGGCTCGTGCTCTCGGTTTTCGCGGTGGTCATGCTCGCGCTTTTTGCGAACATGGTCGCGGCCGGCTTGCTGGCCTTCACGATTTTCTTCTACGCAGTCATTTACTCTATGTGGCTCAAGCGCTCGACCCCGCAGAACATCGTCATCGGCGGTGCCGCCGGGGCGTTCCCGCCGATGATCGGCTGGGCCGTGGCAACAGGCGGCGTCTCGGTCGAGAGCGTGCTGATGTTTGCGCTGATCTTCCTCTGGACCCCGCCGCATTTCTGGGCCTTGGCGCTTTTCCGCAATGATGACTACACCCGGGCGGGAGTGCCAATGCTGCCAGTCGCAGCCGGAACGCGGGTCACGCGCAACCATATTCTTACGTATGCGCTCATCCTTGCGCCTGCAGCAATCCTGCCTGCATTTACCACGATTGGCGGGCCGGTCTATCTCGCCGGGGCGCTGGTGCTGAACGTGATGTTCCTCGGTGGGGCCTGGGGGCTTTGGCGGCGCAACGACGCGATGGCTGAAGCCGATCGCTATCGGGCCGAGAAGCGCTTCTTCGGCTTTTCCATCCTCTATCTTTTCCTGCATTTTGTGCTGATCCTGATTGAGACGGGGCTGCGCGCTGTCGATCTGTCGCCGGCACATTGGCCGATGCTTTCTTGAGGTGATGCGATGAGGCCCGACAGCCACGAAATCTATTCCCGCCGCCGCAGCCGCAATGTCGGCCTTGGGTTGGTGCTTGGCGCTTTCGTCCTGCTCGTCTTTGCTGTCACTGTGGTGAAGCTCACGGAGGGTCAGAAAATGGAGGCCTTCGATCATCAGTACCGTACGAGCCTGCTGCCCAAGACGGAGGAGAACTAAGCCATGTCTTCTCCCCGGAACCGCCGGACGGCACTCTGGCTCTTGCTGATCGTGCCGGTGATGCTCGGAGGCAGCTATGCCGCCGTGCCGCTCTACAACCTCTTTTGTAAAGTAACGGGTTACGGCGGCACTACATCGGTTGCCGATGGTCCCTCGAGCAGGATGCTTGACCAACTCATCACGGTGCGTTTCGATGCCAACACGGCTCCGGGCATGCCTTGGGAGTTTCGGCCCGTCCAGCGCACGATGAAAGTGCGGCTCGGCGAGACGGCTTTAGCGTTCTACGAGGCCTACAATCCGACCGATGAACCGATCGCAGGTACGGCGAGCTACAATGTATCACCCTATGCCGCTGGGGCGTTCTTCGACAAGATCGCCTGCTTCTGCTTCTCGATGCAGATCCTCCAACCTGGCGAGCGGATAGAGATGCCGGTGAGCTTCTACGTCGACCCCGACATGCTCACTGACCGTGAAGGGCGTTACGTCAACGATGTAACCCTGTCGTACACGATGAACCGGACCGAGCTGCCGGAGGGCGGCGCCGCCGCGCTCGAAACCGGATTGAATACGCAACTTGCGGCCGCTCCCGTGGCGGACGGCACGACGAGACAATAGGGAGACCGCAAAAATGGCAGGCCACAAGAACCACGACTATCACATACTCGCTCCGAGCATCTGGCCCTTCATCGGAGCGGTCGGCGCCTTCGTTATGCTGATGGGCGCCGTGCTGTTCTTCCACGACATGGGCCCCTGGATCCTGCTGATCGGGCTCGTGACCGTGCTCTACGTCATGTATGGCTGGTGGTCCGACGTGATCTCCGAGAGCCGGATCGGGGATCATACACCGGTTGTGCGCATTGGCCTGCGCTACGGAGTGATCCTCTTTATTGTCTCCGAGATCATGTTCTTCGCGGCCTGGTTCTGGTCTTTCTTCAAGAACGCTCTGTATCCCATGCCTGCGATCGACGAAACGTGGCCGCCGCCGGGCATTGAGACTTTCGATCCTTGGCACCTTCCGCTCATCAATACGCTCATTCTTCTCTGCTCCGGCTGTGCGGCGACCTGGGCTCACCATGCGCTCGTGCACGAGAATGACCGTCAGCAGCTGAAGTGGGGCCTCTGGCTTGCGATCGTGCTTGGGGTGCTCTTCACTTTTTTCCAAGCCTATGAATACAGTCATGCGGAGTTCGGCTTCTCCGGCAACGTCTACGGTGCGAACTTCTTCATGGCGACGGGCTTCCACGGCTTCCATGTCATCGTCGGCACTATATTCCTCACCGTTTGCCTGATCCGCGCCTATAACGGCGACTTCACACAGGAACAGCATGTGGGCTTCGAGGCGGCCGCTTGGTATTGGCATTTCGTTGATGTGGTTTGGCTTTTCCTCTTTGCGGCCGTTTACATTTGGGGTGGGGGCGTCCCGGCGCACTGACCTTCTTGCGATTGCAGGTCAGCATCAGGGCCGCCCTTAGGCGGCCCTTTTTCTTTCGTGAATAAGATTGAACGGGCTCTTCCAGCGCCCGCTCAGCGGCAGACCGCCTTCAGGGCTGACCAGTCCTGCTTCGGCAGGAGCGGCCTGGATCCGCGTGTGCGCGCAGCGGCGGGTGTGAAGGCGGGTGCATCTTCCGTGCCGGTTCGGGGAAGAAGATCGCGTCTTGCCAGTGCTGCCTCGAATGGCGAGGGATCTATACCGAGCCGCGCGAGCCGGGCAATCGCCTCGGCGACCTCGGCGGGTGTCGGTGGCGTCAGGGCCGCGTCAGCAGCATCGGCCAAGGCGGTCGCACCGATTTCCCCCGTCAGGACATAGCGGAGGTTCTGCGCTGGTCCTACGGTTTCCATCAAGCGCTCGACAGGGCTTCGCTCGAGGCCGATCTCGACCCAGCCCGCGACCTCTTCCGGGCCGTCGGCCTCTGCGATCGTGGCCCGGTCGAGCAGGATGGTGCGCCCCGGCAATGTCGCGACCGGCGCACCATCGGGTAATCCGAGCACCCGCAACCGCGGGGCCTGACCATCGGTGGGGACAAGCCGTGCTGCGATCCGGTCGAGCGCACGGTTGCCCGCCACGCCGCCGCAGATACCGCCGCCGGTCTCCATCAGCGAGATGAGCATCCGGTCGCCAAACTCGGAGGCCTGCTCCGCTGGGACCATGCGAATGGCTTGGCTGCGGACAGTGCCGGGACCCACCGAGGCGATGCCGATCATCAGGAGCGCTATCACCGAAAGCATGAGATAGGGCGGCCTCCGGCGGGTGCCTGCGGCCGGCTGTCCTGGTGTGATCTCCCCGCGAGACACCTCGGCAATGGCCGAAATCATCATGGTGTCGCCGATGGCGATCGTCTCGTCTCCCTCGGCGTTCATGGCGTATATCGTTGCGTCGCCGTCCTGCCCGATAACCTGGATTCCGGCCAGCGCCCAGTGCCCGAGCGGTGCCTCGCTGGAATCGGTCAGCGTGATCGTAGACGTGCCGAAGGTCACGAGAACCTCTTTCGGCGGAGCGTCGGAACTTTCCCGCCAGATCCCGGTGGTTTCGAGGCGGACATATCGGTCGAGTGCGGTCATGCGGCGGAGCAGAATGTCCTCGGGAACTGTTGCAGCCCTTTGCTCCTATCCCGCTCCGCGGCGCTTGTCACGAGCCGAGCGCGTAACCTGAGGCTACAAGATTCTTCCTCAGGTTGAGCTTGGAGATCTTGCCCGTCGCGGTGTGCGGCAACTCCTCAAGGAAGAGGATGTCGTCAGGAAGCTGCCATTTCGCGAAATGCTCCGCCAGTGCGGCGCGAATGCTTTCCGGGTCTGGAGTGGTGCCCGGCCTCGGCACGACGCAAAGCACCGGCCGCTCGCCCCATTTCGGATGCGACCAGGCCACTGCGGCAGCCTCGGCAACCTCTGGATGGGCGATGGCGGCATTCTCCAGCGCTATCGAGCTGATCCACTCGCCACCCGATTTGATGATGTCCTTGGAGCGATCCGTGATGCGCACATAGCCGCTCTCGGTCATCGTCGCCATGTCACCGGTATCGAACCAGCCATCGGCATCGGTCGCGTCCGTGTCCGCCTTGAGGTATCGCCGCACCACGGCGTCGCCTTTCGTGAGCAGCCTGCCTTGGGCGACTCCGTCCCAAGGCAGGTCGTGCCCCTCTTCGTCAACGATCCGCAGATCGACACTGAAGGGCGGGTGGCCCACCGTCTCCTGGAAGTCGAGCCGCTCCTCCGCCGACAGAGCAAGGACCTCTGGCTTGAACGAGCAGATCGTGCCGATCGGGGACATCTCGGTCATGCCCCAGGCATGGAGCACATGAATGCCGTAATGGTTCTGGAAGCGCTCGATCACCGCACGCGGACAGGAGGATCCGCCGATTGCAACGCGCTTCAGCGTCGAGAAGCGGAGGTCACCCGCATCAAGATAGCTCAGTAGCCCGAGCCAGACCGTCGGCACGGCGGCGGTGATAGTGACACCCATCTCGAGCATCTCGTAGACCCCGGCGGGGGTCAGGTCCCGCCCTGGCAACACGAGCGCGCAGCCCGACAGCGGCCCGACGAAGGCCGTGCTCCAGCCATTAGCGTGAAAGAGCGGCACCACAGGCATCAACGTGTCGGCGGCGCCGAGGGATAACATGTCGGGGCTCTGCACTGCCAGCGCATGCAGCGTGTTCGAGCGGTGGGTGTAGACCACCCCCTTGGGATTCCCTGTCGTTCCAGAAGTATAACAGATGCCGCAAGCATCGTGCTCGTCACCCTGAACCCAGTCGAAATCGCCATCTGCTTCCGCCAGCCACTCCTCGTAGGCGATCATCCCGTCCGAACCTTCCGGCATATGCGCGGCATCGGTCAGCACGATCACGTTCCTTACGGCAGGCAACTGATCGCGGATTCTGGCGATGATCGGCACGAGATCGAGATCGACGAAGAGCATCCGGTCGCCGGCATGGTTGATGATGTAGACGAGCTGTTCGGGTGCGAGCCGGGGGTTTAGTGTGTGCAGCGCGGCGCCGCAGCCCGGAATGCCATACCAGAGCTCGAGGAACCGGAGCGTGTTCCAGCCCATCACACCCAGAATGTCGCCGCGCCCCAAGCCGTCGGCATTGAGCTTCTTTGCGACACGGAGCGCGCGAATGCGCTGCTCCGCCCACGTGCTGGTGACGATTGGCCCCTCGATACTGCGCCCGGTCAGGGGCCGCTTGCCATGAAACCTCGCGGCATGGTCGATCAGCCGCCCCACCCTCAGGGGCATGTCCTGCATGAGGTTGTGCATCTGGGTGGTCCTCCCATTGTTTTGGGAAGAGCCTAGCAGAAGTCGGCGCAAATGCCGCACGGGAAGTTCAGCCCGCGTCCGGGCCGAGAAAGGCGGCGAGGAGCGCCCGGACGATGAGATGGCCGTTGGCATCCGCCGCCGCGTCGTCGAGGCCGCAGACATCCTTCATGCCGAGATGACCCTCAACCCCCGAGACCGAGGCGAGTGCGGTGACGAGGCGGTCGAAATCGGCCGGGGTCAGCCTGTCGCGGGCGGGGCCGAGCGCATAGGCATACATCGGCACCCGCCGGGCGCCGCGGGAGACGCGCGCCGCACCGTCCCCCGAGGCAACCCAGGCATCGAGCACGCGGGCGAGGAACTGTCGGAACTGCGGCTCGGACTCGCGCACGAGGGCGAGCAGGTAGTCATAGACCCGCAGTACCCGGGTCTCGATGTCCCGGGCATCCCCCACCACCGCCTCGGGGCTCAGCACCTTGCCGCTCAGCACCGCCTCGATGGTGAGGGCCTGAGGGTCGGAGAAATAGCGGTAGGCCGTGGCGCGCGAGATGCCCGCCGCCTCGGCCGCGGCATGGACGGTGACGGGCTGGCCCGCATCGAGCAGCTCCCGCGCCGCCGAGAGCATGGCCGCGCGGGTGCGGCTCTTCTGGCGCGCGCGCCCCTTCGTATTGGTCGGCATGCATTCCTCTTGAGACGATTGTCCCATAATGATACACGAGTCTCGTTTTTGGATCAAAGGAGATTCGTGATGGCGGATCATCGAAGTGATACCTACTGGCTTCTCGGATGCCTGCTGAAGTTCCACGCCCGCCATTCCGGCACGGGCGGGACCTGCACCGTCGTCGAGGGGCTGATCGCCCCCGGCGCGGGCGCGCCGCCGAACCGCCACGCGGGCGAGGCGGAATCCTTCTACGTGCTCGATGGCACCTTCGAGTTCACGGTGGAGGGCGAGACGATCCCGCTCGGCGCGGGCGGCTTTCTCGCGGTGCCCGACGGGGCGGTGCATGCATTCCGCAACAGCGGCGAGGCGCCGGCGCGGTTGCTCATCTACAACACGCCGGGCCGCGTGCACGAGGAGTTCTATTCCCTCTGCGGTCAGGCGCAGCCCGTGGGCGCGACCATGTTTCCGGAGAATGCACCCGAGCCGGACATTGGCGCCATCATCGAGACCGGAACGCGCGCGGGGATCGTGTTCGTGCAGGAGGGGGCGCCCGCCTGAGGCGGGCGCATCAGCGCCCTCTCAGACGAGCAGCACCTGGGTGCCGACCTTCGCCCGGTCGAAGATTTCGACGATGTGCTCGTTGAAGAGGCCGATGCACCCCGAGGAGGATTGCCGACCGATCTTGCGGATATCGTTGGTGCCGTGGATCAGATAGTATTGCCAACTCAGATTCATTGCCCGCACGCCTAGCGGATTTTCGGGGCCGGGACCGACATAGCGCGGAAGATCGGGGTTGCGTTCGATCATGTTCGGGGTCGGGCGCCATTCTGGGGCAGGGCGTTTCATCACGATTTGTGTGCGCCCGCGCCGGCTCATCTCGTCGGTGAGCGGCACGGAGGTCGGGTAAATGCGATAGAACCCATCCTCGCCCCAGTAATGCAGCACCCTGTCATTCATGTCGCAGAGGATGGCGTCATTCTTTAGAGTGGTGAAGTAGTCCTGCCACGCGCGGCTCTGGAGGCCGGATATGCGGCGCTTGATCCGGCCGGGGCCATCGGTGATCGTTTCGCCGAGCGCATCCGTGGTTTCCGCGCCAAACGCCCGGCCCGCGCCAAGGGCAAGACCCCCCGCGAGGGCCATACGGGCAAATTGCCGCCGACCGGGATTTCCAAGCCTGTCTGTCATGCGCTCCTGCCTCTCATCGGTTTATCGCAATATGTCGCGATCGTTGCGGTGGAACGACCTCGGGTCAATAAGCTCGCGCGCCGATAACTACATCTTGAAGGTGGTTAATTCAGCTCCACTGGGTGTGTCAGCCAGGCAGCGCAGATCCGGTAGCATTCACGCGGCCTCGGAGCTCTCTGTGCCGAAGCGGCCGTAAAAGGTCTCGCCACGCTCGGCCACTTCGCAGAGAAGCTGAGGCGGGGCGAAACGCTCGCCTTCTGCGGCGGCAAGCTCGTAGCAGATCTCTACGGCATTTGCGGGGCCTAGCATATCGATCCAGGAAAACGGGCCACCGGACCAAGGCATGAAACCCCAGCCGAGAATAGCGCCGACGTCGCCCTCTCGGATGTCCATAAGAACGCCCTGCTCAAGGGCCCGTATGGCCTCAAGAGTCTGGACCATTGCGAGCCGGTGCTGGACACGGATTACGTCCGGCTGATCACTGAGCGGTAGCCAGTGTTCGCGGAGCCCCGTCCAGAGCAGCTGGCGTTTGCCTTTCTCATCATAGGTATAGAAGCCTGCCTTAGCCTTGCGACCCAACCGACCCTCCTCGAAGAGGCGGAAGAGCACGTCATCGGCAGGGCTTTCAGGATAGGCGTCTCCCATCGCGGCCTTGGTGGCTTTGGCGATCTTCACGCCGAGGTCGATCGAGACCTCGTCGGAGAGCTGGAGCGGCCCGAGAGGGAAACCGAGCTGCTTGGAGGCGTTCTCGACCAGCGCGGGTTCGATCCCTTCGGCGACCATCCGCACACCCTCGTTAAGATAGGGGATGATGCAGCGGTTCGCATAGAAGAACCGGGAATCATTGACGACGATCGGAGTCTTGCGGATCTGGCGGACGAAATCGAGCGCTTTCGCGACGGCGCGGTCGCCAGTCTTGCGGCCCTTGATGATCTCGACCAGCATCATCTTATGGACCGGCGAGAAGAAATGAATGCCGATATACTGTTCCGGATTGCGGCTGGAATTCGCGAGCTCGCTGATCGGCAGGGTTGAAGTATTAGTCGCGAAGATTGCATCCTTGGGCAGATGGGCTTCTGCATTGCCGGTGGCTTCGGCCTTGACGCCGAGATCCTCGAAGACCGCCTCGACGACGAGATCGCAGCTCGAAAGAGCGGCGTAGTCCTGGCTCGCGGTGATGCGCGCCAGAACCTCGTCCTTCTTTTCCGGGGTCGTTTTCCGTCGTCTCACGCCCTCGTCGAGGATGCCCTCGGCATGGGCGCGACCGCGGTCAGCGGATTCCTGATCTCGGTCGATGAGCACGACCTCGATGCCGGCCATGGCAGCAACATAGGCGATTCCAGCTCCCATCATGCCGGCGCCAAGAATGCCGAGCTTCTTCACGCTCTCGTCCGGCAGGGTGGGGCGGACGGCGCCCTTTTCCAGTGCCTGCTTATTGAGGAAGAGTGAGCGGATCATCGCAGAGGAGGAAGGGTTGAGCAGGATCGAGGTGAACCAGCGGGCCTCGATCCTGAGCGCGGTATCGAAGGGAACGAGCGCGCCTTCGTAAATCGCCGAGAGCATGGCCTTCGGCGCTGGATAAACCCCCTGGGTCTTGCCTGCGACCATGGCTGAGGCGCCGACAAAGGTCATGAATCCGCCCGGATGGTAGGGGGCGCCCCCAGGCATCTTCCAGCCCTTCCGATCCCAAGGCTTCACGATCTCGTCTTCCTTCGCCGAGAGCACCCAGGCTCGAGCGCGCGAGAGCAGCTCCTCTGGGGGCACGACCTCGTCAACGAGGCCGGCGCCCTTCGCGAGCTTCGGTGCCAGCATCTTGCCCTCGAGCAGGATGGGCGCCGCTGCCATCAGGCCGAGCATGCGGCTCACGCGGGTGGTTCCGCCCGCGCCGGGAAAGAGGCCGACCAGGATCTCGGGGAGGCCTACCTTCGCTTTCGGGGTGTCGGCAAGAAAACGGCGGTGGCATGCAAGGCCGATCTCGGTGCCTATGCCCGCCGAGAGGCCAGGGGCGGCCCAGGCGACCGGCTTACCGCCCTTGAGGGTCTTCGGGTCCATGCCGGCCCGCTCGATCTTCCGCAGGAGGTCGTGCATCGCCATGATGCCATCGAAGAGGCCACGGGCCGGGTCATCGCCTGCCGCTTCCTTCATGCCCGCGAGTACGGCGAGATCCATGCCGCCGGCGAAGTCGGGCTTTCCGCTGGTGATGACGATGCCCTTCACGTCCTCATTGGCCAGGGCCGCGTCGATTGCGACGTCGAGCTCGCGGATGCCGTCTTCGGTCAGCACGTTCATGGACCTTCCCTCGAGATCCCAAGTGATTGTCGTGACGCCTTCTGCGTCGGTCGTGCTCGTGAAGCTCGTCATCGGAGATCCTCCCTCGGGTCTTGGGGCTGCGGGAGCATTTCCACGGTGAAAGCAAGACCTTTCACCGTGAAAGCTCCACAAAAAGCATTGAATTCGTTTCGCTGGAATTTCGCGTTGCGCGTGAAACAGGCCGCCTTATTAACCTTTTGCCTCGGAGTCATCGCGATCAGAGCTCCTTCAGCACGCGGCCATCGCGGGTGGCATACCACGCGCGCGCCCCCGCAGTATGAGCGAGGAGATCAACGCCTGGATAGTCGCAGGTCTCCTCGGGGCTGCAGGTGCCGAGCACGAGGAAGCGGGCGGGCAGGCCGGTGTCGTTGCGCATGTGATGGCCGTTGGGCACGCCCGCGGGATGAGCCGTCATGTCGCCGGGCTTGAGCGAAGTTTCGCCCGCGTCCTCAATCAGCGTGAGCCGCCCCTCGAGCATAAGGACGAACTCGTCTTCCCGCGCGTGCCAGTGGCGGAGCGACGAGAGGCCGCCGGGGTCGATCGTGACGAGACTTGCGCCGAACTGGGTGAGGCCTTTCGCGTCGCCCAGGCGGCGGATGTGGCGGCCGTTCATCATTGTGCCCCAAGGCTCGGGGTAGCTTGCTCCGGTGCGCTCGGGAAGCGCAGCGATGTCGATCACACCGCCCGGACCTTGCGGGGCCGGATCCTCGAAAGAGCCGGTTTCCTCTTCGGGAGCGAGCGGCGTGCCGTCCCGGCGGGTGAAGCGCGGGATGCCGCCCGATTTCACGCAAAGCCGGTTGCGGCCCGAATAGGTGCAGACATCCTCGCCGTCCCGCCACCCTGCGACGAGAAAAGTCGCAGGCTGCCGCGTGCGGTTGACGAGGCAGTGGCCATTGCGGCGTCCGGCGGGGAAGGCCGCGGCCGCACCGGGCCCGAGCGCGGTTTCGCCGGTATCCTCTATGAGGGTGAGGTGTCCTTCGAGGATCCAGACGAATTCGTCCTCGGCTGAGTGCCAGTGGCGCATGGACGAGGTTGAGCCCGGCGGGAGGGTCTCGATGCGCACGCCGAACTGGGTCAGGCCGCCGAGATCGCCGAGCGCAACGGTGGCGAAGGGACCGGGATCGTCGGCGGGTGCGGCATAGCCAGTGGCGGCTTGCATTACCAGGGGCGGAAGTTCGACCTTCGGCATCGCTGGTTCCTCTCCGTGCTGCGCGGACCTTACACGCGCTCGAGGATGGTGGCGGCCCCCATGCCGGAGGCAACGCAAAGGGTTACGAGCGCCGTGCCTTTGCCGCTGCGTTCGAGTTCATCGAGGGCGGTGCCGAGGATCATCGCCCCCGTCGCTCCGAGCGGGTGGCCCATGGCGATAGCGCCGCCGTTCGGATTGACCTTCGCGGCATCGAGATCGAAGGCCTGCAGGAAGCGGAGCACAACGGCGGAGAAGGCTTCGTTCACCTCGAAGAGGTCGATGTCGGCGACCGTCATGCCCGCTGCGGCGAGCGCCTTTTCAGCCGCGGGCACTGGGCCGGTGAGCATGATGGTCGGATCGGTGCCGACCTTGGCGGTGGCGGTGATGCGCGCGCGCGGCGTGAGGCCGTGACGGGTGCCAAAGTCACGGTTTCCGATGAGCACGGCAGCGGCGCCATCGACGATACCGCTGGAGTTGCCCGCATGATGGACATGCAGAATGCGCTCGAGATGAGGATATTTCAGCAGAGCGACGGCATCGAAGCCGGGCATGATCTCGCCCATCTCGCGGAAGGAGGGATTGAGAGCGCCGAGCGACTGCATGTCCGTGCCGGGGCGCATGGCCTCATCCCGCTCCAGGATCGGGAGCCCGTTCCGGTCTACAACTGGCACGATGGAGCGGGCAAAGCGGCCTTCCTCCCAGGCGGCGGCGGCGCGTTTCTGGCTCTCAACCGCGTAGAGGTCGCAGTCCTCGCGCGAGAAGCCATGCTCGGTGGCAATGAGATCAGCCGAGATGCCCTGCGGCACGAAATGGACCTTCATGGCCAGCGCGGGATCGACGGCGATGGCGGCGCCGTCCGAGCCCATGGGCACGCGGCTCATCATCTCGACGCCGCCCGCGACATAGGCCTCGCCCGCACCTGCGCGGACCTGGTTGGCGGCAAGGTTCACCGCTTCGAGGCCGCTCGCGCAGAAACGGTTGATCGAGAGGCCGGGAACGCTTTCGCCGAGGCCCGAGGCCAGTACCGCCGAACGGGCGAGGCAGCCACCCTGTTCGCCGATCTGCGTGACGTTGCCCCAAACCAGATCTTCCACCGCGTTGGCGGGCAGACCGGTGCGGGCCATAAGCGCGTCGAGCACGAAGGCCGAGAGGCATAGGGAGGTGACCTCGTGGAGGCTGCCGTCCTTGCGGCCCTTTCCACGGGGCGTACGGAGCGCGTCGTAAATGAAGGCATCTGTCATGGAGTTTCCTTTCCGGCGCGCGCCCCTGCCGGGTCCTGCCGGCTTTCAATGGTGGCTGGACCGAGGCCGGATGGGCTGCCGGGGCGGGGTCCGTATTCGGGCAATCCGTGGGCGAAGTGGAGCCAGGGCTTGTGGTTCTCAACACCGCAGCGGAGCCCAGGTGTAGCCGTGTCACGAACGTCGAGGCTGCCGATCATCAACTTGGCCTCCGTGTTTGCCAACGCGTGGAAGATCGGGGTGCCGCAGGCCGCACAGAAGCAGCGTGCGGCGACGTCGGCGGAAGCGAAGCGCTCGGGCGTGCCCTCGAAGACGACTCCGTGACCAGTGACGAGCAGGGCAACGGCAGTGCCGGTTGTGAGTTGGCACATGCGGCACTGCTAGAGACGACGCCGCCGGTTGCAGTATGGCGCACTGTGCCGCACTGGCAGCCGCCGGTGACCGGCTTGACCGGGGCCCCGGTGTGCGCTTCCATCACACCGCTCCGGTCCGGGGGTGGCCGGGCATCATGTCGTAGGGGTGTTTCCAGCCAGGGAGGCGGGCGATCGCGTCGCGCCAACGGGCGATATTGGGGAAGGCCGCCATGTCGGCGCCGAACTCATTGGTGAAATACATGTAGCCCGCGCAAGAGATGTCCGCGGTGGTGAGACGCGGGGCAGCGATCCATTCGTGCGCGGCAAGGTGGGACTCGAGCACCTTCATCGCTGCGGTGGCGCGGCCGCGGAAGAAGTCGATCACCTCGGCGCTGCGCTTCTCCTCCGGCAAGAAGTTCAGCTGGAAGCGCAGGGTCGCAATGTAGGACGTGAGCTTGTGGTTGTCCCAAAGGATCCAGCGCAGTATTTCGCGGCGCTCTTCCTCGGTCTCCGGACCGAAGCGGCCGAGGGTGCCGGTGAGGTAGTCGAGGATGACACCGGACTGGCTGATTTTCAGTTCGCGGTGTTCGAGGACCGGGGCCTCGCCCATCTCGTTGATCGCGAGGTATTCCGGCGTCCTGGTGCCGCCGTTGAAGAAATCGACGAAGATGGCTTCCCAGTCGGCGCCTGCGAGCGACAGCGCGAGGGCGGCCTTGTAGGCGTTGCCAGACTGGGCGAAGCAGTGAAGCCGATAGTTGTGCATCAGGGTGTATCCTTGGGTCTTCCTGCTTGCGCGGCTCAGGCGCCGCGCGGATCCTGGTAGGTTTCGAGGGTGATGCCTGCCTCGAGGAGGGTGGGACGTTGGGGCAGGCTGTCGAGGGCGGAGAGCCAAGTGAGGCGGCGTTCACTGCCGTGGTGGTCCGTCGGGCGGAAGGTCTCGGGGCGATCGAGGCTGCCCGCGGTGAGTTCGGTCGTCGTGCCGCCGGTCTCGCGGTAGAAGAGTGGCGTGCCGCAGCGGTAGCAGAAGCCGCGATTGGCGATGTTGGAGGAGGCCCAAGTGGAAGGGCTGCCGTTCCAGGCGATGCGGGTTGAGGCTACCTCGGCAAGTGCGGCGAAGGGGCCACCGGTGGCACGCTGGCACATGCGGCAGTGGCAGAGTGTCTGGCCGACAGGGCCGGGGGACACAGCATAACGAACTGCCCCGCACTGGCAGCCGCCGCTAAAGCCCGCCTCGAGCATCAGAATGCCTCCGCGGGCAGCGCCATGACCGGCTCGGCGCCAGAGAGGATGCGGGCGAGGTGGAGTTTCGTCGCCGGGAGCTGACGGGCCATGTAGTAGCGGCCGGTTGCCAGCTTTTCGGCGTGAAACGGTTCGTCGCCCGCAATAGCGGCCTTCGCCATCCGCGCCCACATCAGACCGAGGGCGGTATGGCCAAAGAGGTGCAGGAAGTCAGTCGAGCCCGTAAGCGCCTCGTTGGGGTTCTTCATGCCCTCTTGCATGAAGAACATGGCGGCGGCCTGGAGATCCTTCGACGCAGACTTGAGTGGGTCGAGAAAACCGGTCTTCAGCGCGTCCTCGGTCTCGTTCTCCCGGATGAAGGTTTTCACGGTCTCGAAGAAGGCCATGAGGTGCCGCCCGCCGTCTTGAGAAAGCTTGCGGCCGACGAGATCGAGGGCCTGCACGCCGTTGGCACCCTCGTAGATCATCGCGATGCGTGAATCCCGGACGAATTGTGAGAGGCCCCATTCCTCAATGTAGCCATGTCCGCCGAGGACCTGCTGCGCGGCGACACAGCTCTCGAAGCCCTTGTCGGTGAGAAAACCCTTCACGACGGGGGTGAGGAGAGAGACGAGCCCTTCGGCGGCCGTGTCGCCTCCGCGGACATGGGCATCGACAAGGCTCGCAGCCCAGAGCACAAAAGCGCGGCCGCCCTCGACGAAGGCCTTCTGGTCCAGGAGCAGGCGGCGGATGTCGGGGTGGACGATGATCGGATCGGCGGGGCCGGAGGGATTTTCGGGGCCGGTCACCGCGCGGCCTTGGAGCCGGTCGCGAGCGTAGGCGGCTGCGACATGATAGGCGGCGGCGGCTTGGGCAAGCCCCTGCAGGCCGACGCCGATGCGGGCCTCGTTCATCATGGTGAACATTGCCCGGAGGCCCTTGTGCGCCTCGCCGAGCAGGTAGCCCGTGGCGCCGTCGTAGTTCATCACGCAGGTGGCGTTGCCGTGGATACCCATCTTCTCCTCGAGCTTGCCGCAGGAGAGACCGTTACGCGCACCAACGCCGCCTCCGGCATCGGGCAGGAACTTCGGCACGATGAAGAGGGAGATACCCTTCACGCCCTCGGGCCCGCCGGGGATCTTCGCGAGCACGAGGTGGACGATGTTCTCCGCGAGGTCGTGTTCGCCCGCCGAGATGAAGATTTTCTGGCCGGTGATGCGGTAGCTGCCGTCCCCCTGTGGTTCGGCCTTGGCGCGCAGGAGGCCGAGATCGGTGCCGCAATGGGGCTCGGTAAGGTTCATTGTGCCGGTCCACACGCAGCTTGCGAGTTTCGGCAAGTAGAGGGCCTTCTGCTCTTCCGAGCCATGGGCGCGGATGGCAGAGTAGGCACCATGGGCGAGGCCCTGATACATGTTGAAGGCCATGTTTGCCGATACCTGCATCTCGCCGACCGCGGTCGCGATCACGTAGGGCATGCCCTGGCCTCCGTGCTCGGGGTCGCAGTCGAGCGCTGGCCAGCCGCCCTCGCGCATGAGCTCGAAGGCCTCGCGAAAGCCCGAGGGCGTGCGCACGACGCCGTTCTCAAGCACGCAGCCCTCGCGATCGCCCACTGCGTTGAGGGGGGCCAGCACGTCGCGAGCGATGCGACCGGCTTCCTCGAGGATCGCAGCCGTGGTGTCGGGATCGAGCTCCGCATAGCCCGGTGTCGGGCTTTCCGCGATGCGGAGCACGTCATGGAGGAGGAAGGCCATGTCGCGGAGCGGGGGCATGTAGTCTGCCATCGTATACGTCTCCATGATCCAGAGGGGCGTTCAGGCGCTCGCCCGCTGGAGATCTTCGCGTTCGAGGATCTGTTCACCCCAGGCGAGCTGCTGGCGGAGCTCGGTGATCGCAGCGTCGAGCTCACTGCGCTGAGCCTCCATCGCCCGGAGGCGTTCGAGGCCGAGGGCATAGGTGCGGCTGAACTGGGTTTTCTGCTGGTCGCCGATATCGTAAAGATTGAGCAGCTGGCGGATCTCCTCGAGGCTGAAGCCGAAGCGCTTGCCTTGCAGGATCAGTTTCAGCCGTGCCCTGCAGCGCCGTGTATAGAGGCGGCGGGTGCCTACCCGTCGAGGTATGATGAGTTCCTTGGCTTCGTAGAACCGGAGGGTGCGGGGAGTCACGCCGAATTCGGCGCACATCTCGCCAATGGTCAGAAGGGTGTCGCCCATGCCTTTTTCCGTCATTTCGCTCCTGCCCGGGGCGCAGGATGGTCCCGCTATAGGCGAGGTGCAAGACAAAAGGGTGACGTTCGCGTCAAGTTGACGCTGCGTCAGGTGGGACAATTAAGGGGGGCTTATGCCGCGCGCGGTTGTTGCCACCAGGTCGTCCGCGCGGGTTCGCGCACTGCTGTTTGCCGAGCTGGCATGTGTTCGCGCCAGCCTAGCTGCTCCCGATGTTGGCAAGGCAGTATGAAGCTCTTGTTGGCTTCCGGCTGGTTGCCTGGCGGGTGGCTGCGCCCCTTGGCTTTTCGGGGCGCGCAGCCTAGCAAGTTGCCAAAGACCTTTGGTTCGGGAGACGGAGATGAGCGGAGCGGCTAGCGGCGTGGACAAGGAGCGCGCACGGGGCTTTGTCGCAAGCATTCCGCATTCGCGGGATCTGGGTATGGATCTGGTCGATATTGGCCCCGGCTGGGCGCATCTTTCGCTGCCCTATCACGAGCGGCTGATCGGCGATCCGGAGACGGGTGTACTGCATGGCGGCGTTGTCACGGCACTGCTCGATACATGCGGCGGAGCGGCGGTGCTGAGCCATCCTGAGGCGGGGCTGTCGACGGCGACGATCGATTTGCGCATCGATTACATGCGGCCCGCGGCGCCAGAGCGAGAGCTACATGCCCGCGCCGAATGCTACCGGATGACGCGCTATGTCGCCTTCGTGCGCGCGGTTGCCTATACCGACAGCCCCGACGAACCGGTGGCTGCGGCCCATGGCGCCTTCACCGTTGCGAGGGCGGTGGAATGACCCGTCGCAGCGTCGAACCAGAATCGATTCAACGGATGGAAGAGCGCCGCGACGAGGCGCTCGCGCGGATGGCGGGCGGGGTGCCCTATGTGCAGCATCTGGGAGTTGCATTCGAGAGGCGGGGCGACGAGCTGACCGCGCGGCTTGCCTATGACGAGCGGCTGATCGGCAACCCGGCCCTGCCGGCGCTGCATGGTGGGGCGATCGGGGCGTTTCTCGAAATCACCGCGATCATGGAACTGGCTTGGCAGGGCGTATGGGAGCGGATGGAGGCGGGCGGCATGGCGCTGGCCGAGATCGAGGCTGGGCGGTTTCCGGCCTTTCCTCGGACGATCGATTTTACGGTGGATTACCTGCGTTCGGGGTTGCCGCGAGATTCCTACGCACGGGCGCGGGTGAATCGGGTCGGGCGGCGCTATGCGAGCGTCCATGTCGAGGCTTGGCAGGAAAACCGCGCGCGGCTCTTTGCGCAGGCGACCGGGCATTTCCTGATGCGGCAGGACGGGGATGTCTGAAGCGATCACGCATCGCCGGATTCTCCGCATTGCGCTTCCGATCGTTCTCTCCAACGCCACGATCCCGATCCTCGGTGCTGTCGACACCGGCGTAATTGGTCAGCTCGGGCAAGCAGCGCCGATCGGGGCGGTGGGGATCGGCGCGGTGATCCTCTCCTCGATATACTGGGTATTCGGTTTCCTGCGGATGGGCACGACGGGGCTCGTCGCTCAGGCGCGCGGCGCAGGGGATGCTACGGAGACTGGGGCGCTGCTTATGCGCGGCGTGATTGTTGCGGCGGTCGCGGGGCTCTTCCTCATCACGGCCCAGACGCTGGTCTTCCGCGCGGCCTTCGCGCTTGCGCCCGCCTCGAAGGAGGTCGAGAGCCTCGCGCGTTCCTATCTCGCGATCCGTATCTGGGGGGCGCCGGCGGCAATCTCAGTCTATGCGCTCACCGGCTGGTTGATCGCGATGGAGCGGACCCGGGGCGTTCTGGTGCTCCAGGTGGTGATGAACGGCATCAACGTGGTGCTCGACCTCCTTTTTGTGCTCAGCTTCGGCTGGGGTATCGAGGGCGTGGCGGCGGCGACGCTAATTTCGGAATACACTGGGCTTGCGCTGGGCCTCTGGCTCTGCGGCGCGGCCTTTGCAGGGGATCAGTGGCGCGACTGGGCGCGGGTCTTCGATCGGGGAAGGCTTGCACAGATGGCCGCGGTTAACGGCGACATCATGATCCGCTCGGTGATCCTTCAGGCGAGCTTCACGGTGTTTCTCTTTCTTGGCGCGGGATTTGGGGATAAGACGCTGGCGGCAAATCAGGTTCTGCTTCAGTTTTTGTCGATAACTGCTTATGCTCTTGATGGTTTTGCATTCGCCACCGAAGCTCTGGTTGGGCAGGCAATGGGGCGGAGGAGTCCCGTCGCATTGCGGCAAGCGGCGATCGCCGCGTCGCAATGGGGTGTCGGGTTCGCGGTCGCGCTGGCGGCAGTCTTCCTTGCGCTGGGGCCCAAAATCATCGACCTGATGGCGAAGGCGCCCGAGGTGCAGGAGGCGGCGCGGGTCTACCTGCCCTGGATGGCGGCAGCACCGCTTCTCGGAATCGGCGCTTGGATGCTCGACGGGATCTTCATCGGTGCGACCCGGACGCGGCAGCTTCGCAACGCGATGATCATGTCGGTTGCGGTCTATGTCGGTGCGCTATTCCTGCTAGTGCCATCGCTCGGCAATCACGGTCTTTGGGCCGCGCTCATGGTGCTGAACGTGACCCGCGGGATCACGCTTGGGCTGCGCTATCCCGCGCTCGAGGCATCGGCGCGGTGAAGCGGTATTTTTTGACGGGGATCGTGTAGAAGACCCCTTGATGACCGGGAACGGAGCCTGTATGTCGCCGTCCACCGGGCGATTAGCTCAGCGGTAGAGCGCTACGTTCACATCGTAGATGTCGGCAGTTCGATCCTGCCATCGCCCACCATCCCCGACTCTTTGACGGGGATCGGCCTCGCCGGACCGCTGCGACTTGCAGTTCCGGGTGATTAGCTCAGTTGGTAGAGCGCTTCGTTTACACCGAAGATGTCGGGAGTTCGAGTCTCTCATCACCCACCAGCCCGGCCGGTATTCCACCTCCACACCGGTTCGAGACTGATATTCTCACGAGTTTCTCTGGGAAATTAACAGATTCGCAAGCCTGTTCGCGCTTTCCTCCGGCTCGGGAATTTGGGCGGAAAGCAGAGCGGTCTTCGCCTTCACACGCCGCGTTCTTTCTAGAAGGGATGAAGGAGGATGAGTCGAATGGCGAAGAAGCAGGTTGCCAACGATCCGGCGGGTCTACTCGCCGCCGTTTTCAGCGGCGGTTTTGGGGTCCAGACGCATCCGGCGCAACAGACGTGCAGCGTCGAGGAAATCTCGCGGAAGGTTCTCACCTTCTGTTCCGAGCGGGCAATATCACCATTGCCGGCGGTCTATGAGCTGGTTTTCGGTTACTTTGCCGGCGATCACGCCGAGATCGTTGAGGCGGTCGATGCGGAGCTTGCCAACGGTGGGATCGATACCGAGCGGGTGCTCGTGCTGCACGAGAAGTTCCTGCGCGGCAGCGATCTCGCAATGGCGGTGGACTGCATTGGAGCCGAGCTCGGTGTCGAACTCTCGTCGCTCGAACGGATCACCCGCAGCGGACTCGATGGTGCGATCCGGTCGCGGGGCGAGCTCACACGGATTTCTTCTGGGCTGACCGGTCGGGCAAATTCACAGGAGATGATGCGGCTCGTGCAGCGCATTCGCGAGATTGTAGTGCAGGAGTCAAACAATGTTACGCTCATGACTGAAGGGCTTGATGTCGCGCGGAATCGGCTCGCCACGATCGAGCGGGATCTTGAGACCTGCGTCCGGGCGGCGAACACCGATTTCTTAACCGGCATTGCAAACCGCCGCGCGCTCGATGCGCGGCTTGCAGCGATGGTGCGGCGTTCCTGCAGCATCGACGGGCATGACTTCGTGGTGATGTTCGACATCGACCATTTCAAGCGCGTCAACGATACCCATGGCCATGCGGTCGGAGACAATGTGCTGCGCGAGTTCGCGGGGCTTTTGAAACGGGAATGCAGCGCGATGGGTGCGTTTGGCGGGCGTTGGGGGGGCGAAGAATTCTGTGTGCTTCTTTCAAGTCGCGACGAGAACGGCGGGGCGATTTTCGCCGAGGCGGTGCGCCGGCGGCTTGAGGAGGTGCACTGGCAGCGCCTCTCCGACGGTGGCGAGATCGGTCAGATCACGGCTTCGGCCGGCTATGCGCTCCGGATCGAAGGGGATTGCCAGAACGTGCTCGTGGAACGTGCCGATCGTGCTCTCTACGCGGCCAAGCACCGCGGGCGGAACCTGTGCGTTGGTGCTCAAGAGCTTACCTTCTGACAGCTGCCGGTTTCTCGGCTCTTCTTGATCCCGAAAGAATTTTCAAATCCAGGGATCTGCAAGGTGGACCTCAAAACATGGTTCGAACGTCGGCTGTCATGCCCAACCACTTGGGCAGTTCACCGATATCGGAGAGGACCACATCAGCGAGCACGGCGAGATCCTCCGTGCAGGCAAGGCCAGTTAGGACACCCACGGTGTGCATTCCCGCCGTGCGCCCGCTTGCGAGGTCATGCGTGCTGTCACCGATCATCGCGCAGCGCTCAGGTGCAAGACTTGTCATATCGCAGAAGGCGCGCAGCATGCCGGGGCCGGGCTTGGCGCCGTAGCCGCTGTCGTACCCGGCGATGAAGGCGAAGCGATCGAGCACGCCTGCGGCTTCCAGATGCGCGCGGGCGGGATCCTCGGCATCGTTGGTGGCAACCCCTAGGACGAAGCCTGCCCCGCGCAGGCGGTCGAGGAGTGGCACGAGTGGGACGGCCTCGATCTGGGGAACGTCGGCCGTTGCCGCGGTGATGTGCCGCCGCACAGCGCGTTCGTCGAGATGGGGCCGAACATGGCGTATGGCCTCAACGATTACCTCGAGCGTTCCGGCTATGATCGGGCTCGTCGGCGCGAAGCGGCGCGTCTCGAGGTCGTAGTGGAAGGCGCGGGCTAGGGCACGGGTGCTTTCGGGCTCGCCTCCCGTCAGGCCATGGATAAAATCCGCACACCAGTTCGCCCAAGTCCTCTCGAAATCGAAGAGTGTGCCGTCCTTGTCAAAAACGAGTCCCGCGATCTCGGGCGGCGCGGAAGCATTCCGGGGCAAGATCATGTCGGGCCGAAATCCAGTTTCATTTGCTGAGGAGCACGAAGCCTAGTCCGGCCCGTGCCACCACCGCAAGCGTAGTGGCGCGGGCCAGAGATCACGGCTGCATCAGGTCCAGTTCGGGAGATCTCCGCCGGGCAGCGCGGCGCGAGCGCGGGCGATCTCGGCGGGGTCGACCGATGCTGCCCCGGCAAGTGCAAGTACATTCTCGTCCGACATCAGCACGAAATCGAGCAGGAAACCCAGAAACTCGGGGTCCGAATGCCGTGCCCGGAGGTCGGTGGCGGAAAGGCCGGTGGCGGCGAGGAAGTGCGATAGGGCTTCGGGATCGCCTGAAAGCCAGATCAGCGCATCCTGTGCGAGCGTTTTCGCAGCGTCGGTGTTCACGATGTGTCCCATCAAAACGGGCGGCCCGAAACCATTCGTTAATACATTTCGCCCTAGTGTCCTAAGCGTTCGATGAACGGCTCTCAATATGTTTTCTGGAGGTGCCTGAATGTCTGGTCGGGTTCTGGTTGTGGACGATGTGCCCACCAACCGACTGCTGTTGCGCGCCAAGCTTTCATCTGCCTACTACGACGTGGTCGTTGCTGAGAACGGCACGAGGGCGCTCGAGTTGGCGCGGAGCGAGCAGCCGGACATGATCATGCTCGACGTGATGATGCCGGACATCGATGGCTTCACCGTCTGTTCGATCCTGAAGTCGCAGGAAGAGACGGCCCATATTCCAGTCATCATGGTGACCTCGCTAGACACGCCCGAGGAGCGGATTCGCGGGCTCGAGGTGGGGGCGGACGATTTCCTGTCGAAGCCCTTCAACGACCTCGCGCTTTTTGCCCGCGTACGCAACCTCATGCGCATGAAGATGATGTTCGACGAGTTGCGACTGCGCGACATGACCTCGCGCGAGTTGGGGCTCACCGACTACATTTCTGAACAGGACATGGAGCCCGAGGTCGGTGGCCCGATCCTGCTCGCCCCGCGTTGCCAGCGCGAGGGCGAGGAATGGGATGCTTTCCTGCGCGATCGGCTGAACGTGCCGACGATTCTCACATCCTCGGAGCGTGAGGCACTCAACCTCGCCCGGCTTGAGCTGCCAGACTGTTTCGTGGTGCATCAACATCTGATGGAAGGCGGCGACGGGCTGCGATTCGTCTCTGCACTCCGGGCCCGGCCCGAGACGCGGCAGTCCGCGATCATCCTTGTCGTCGAAAATGGCGACATCCAAACCGCGGCAAAGGGGCTCGATCTCGGGGCGTCGGACTACATCGAGGCGCCGTTCGATCCGAGCGAACTCGTCGCGCGGATCCGTTCGCAGCTCCGGCGCAAGCGGTATTCCGACTGGCTGCGCTCGAGTGTGCGCAACGGGCTAAAGATGGCAGTGATCGATCCGCTTACCGGGATCTACAACCGACGCTATGCCGCGCAGCACATGAACCGGGTGATGGAGCGGGCGCGCGAGAT
The DNA here is from genome assembly GCF_043226085.1 of Amaricoccus sp. B4. NCBI lineage: Bacteria > Pseudomonadati > Pseudomonadota > Alphaproteobacteria > Rhodobacterales > Paracoccaceae > Amaricoccus > Amaricoccus sp. B4. Next base: position 797,417 of record NZ_CP171225.1, on the reverse strand, counting down.
TGACGGGCTTTTCGCGGTGATGATGATCGATCTCGACAAGTTCAAGGTGATCAACGACCGCTACGGCCATGACGCTGGCGATGCGGTGCTGCGCGAGTTCTCTCGGCGGCTGCAGGAGAATATTCGCGGGGTGGATCTCGTTGCGCGCTTCGGCGGCGAGGAGTTCTTCGTTGCCATGCCGGATGTGGATCAGTTGGCAGCAGCAGCCGCGGCGGAGCGCATACGGGGCGCCATCGAGGGCGCTCCCTTCATTCTGCCCCATGGCGCAGGCGAGGCCCATGTTACGGTTTCGATCGGAGTAGCAATCGCGGATTCCTCCGACGAGGATGCGGAAGCTATCATCCGCCGTGCGGACCTTGCGCTCTTTGAGTCGAAGGAAGGCGGCCGCAACCGGGTTTCCTTTTTCGCCCAGGCGGCCTGACGTTTTGGAACCGGATCAGCCGGGTTCCGGATCGGGCGATTGAGAAGCCGGGGGCCGGGCTTTCAGTCCCGGTCCCTTTTCCCGTGTTCACGCTTGTCATGCGGACTACGACGCAGCGCTATGGCATAGGTTGCACGATCATCAGGCGGCATCTCCGCGATTTGTTCAGCGAGAAGGCGGGCACCGTGCTCGGCGAGCTCGTCCAGCGAACGGCGTCCGGCCTCGAGAATGCCGCGCACCCGGTCGATGTCGAAGGGTTCTGCCTCAAGCGCATCGGCGAGCGCGCTGCGCTGCGCGCCGATGCGTTCGCGCGGGCCGATCCATTTGTCACGTCCCGCGCGCAGCTGGGCGATCATGTTTTCACGGTATGGTTCGGGCAGGTCCCGTGCCATTGCCCATTCTCCGCCTGGCGGCGGCCTGTCGGGCTTTCCATGCAGTGCGGCGCCGATCACGAGGCCGACGACGGCGAGATTCACGCAGAGAGAGGCGACGAGGGTCCAAGCGAGCCAGTTCCGCCGTATTTTGCCGGCTGTCATGGTCTATCCCTCCGCAAGCGCCAAATCATAGAGCGCGGTCACGCCCGTCGCGGTGTCATCGTAGCTGGCCGTGTCGTAAATGCCGAAATTGTTTGAGAGGCTTACGCTGCCGCTGAGCCCGGCGCTGAAGCCGATCGCGGTGCAGACGATGAGCGCCGCCGCCACGCGCCACCCGCCGAGACCCGCGAAGAGCCCGGCGAGACGTGCGCCGAGAGCTTGTGGCTTCGGTGCGGCGCGGGATACTCTTGGCGCTGCTGCCGCGCGTTCGGCGTCGAGGCCGGCGGCATCGGCTAGGATCGCGTTCATCAGTTCGAGACGGGGCGCGACAGTTTCCTTGCGCGCAGCTGCGAAGAAGGCCTCGAGCGAGGCGGCGTCGGCATGATCCCTGTCAGTCGTCATCGATCCATCCATCCTTCCCGTCATTGTGGCTCTCCGGCAAGTCCGAGTTCGGAGCGCCTAGGGGTGAGTTCCGCCGCGAGCGCGCGGCGGGCGCGGGTGAGCAGGCTCTCGACCGCTTCGATGCTCGTCTCCATGATCTCGGCGATCTCCGGGTTGCTGCGCTCTTCCATGTGCCGGAGCACGATAGCAAGGCGTTGACGTTCCGGCAGGGCCGCGAGGGCCGCGGAAAGGGCGGCAGCACGATCGCTCTCCTCGAGGCGAGTGACCACGCCCTGCGTATCGTCCGCCATCTCGGGTATTGCATCCGTGGTATGCTCGCGCCGCTTGCGCAATCGGTCGACGCAGAGATTGCTCGTGATCCGGTAGAGCCAGGTCGAGACCTTGGCGCCGTTCTTCTGCCAGTTGGGGGCAATGCGCCAGAGCCGGAGCATGGCTTCTTGCGTCACATCCTCCGCCTCCGCCGGATCGTGCAGCATGCGCTGCGCGACAGCAAAAATCCGCGGAGTGAAGCGCCGGGTGAGCTCTCGCGCGGCCGACTGGTCGCCCGCAGCGTAGGCCGCGAGCAGGTCCGTGTCGGCCGGTCCGGTGGACCTGCTGGAGGGAAGAGGTCTCATGCGACTCGTCTTGGCTCAAACGGATGCCTCAGTCACCCTGAAAAGCGGGGTATGCGCCCCCAGGCGGGGGCGCATCCGCTGCTTCGGTCAGTTCCAGCCCTGCTGGCCATTGCCGCCGCCGCGCATCTGGCAGGCGCCGTCTTCATTCTGCATGGCACTGCGCATCTGGCCGCGCGGGCCGTCGCCGCCGCGCATGCCGCGCTCGTCATCCGTCATTCGACCCCGCTGCATCTGGCCCTTACCCCCGTCCGAACTGCTGTGGCGTCCATGGCTACTCATCAGCCCGGTGGGCAGCGCAGCTGCTTCGGCCTCCGAGATCGCGGCGTCGCGGTCCTCGTCGGCGAAGCTCAGAAGCATGTTTACCCTCTGATCGGCAAACGCCGCGATGGGGGCCTGGCCTGCTTCGGTCGCGCCGACCATGGCAAGAATCCGGTCGGCGCGCTGCTGTGCGCGATCGACACCGAAGATGTTGCCGAAGCCATTGCGGGGCTCGGGCATCTGCGCCGCGATCTCTGCGCGGTCCAGATTGCCGTCGGCGCTGGTGTCAGCGTCTGCAAAGCGTTCGGTGGCACGGGTAACCAGTTCGTCGCGGCTGAGGAGACCATCGCCATTGGTGTCGATCATGGTGAAGTCGATCTCGCGCGCCATGCCGGGGCCGCCGTGGCTGAAGCCGGTATCCGCGACCGCAAGGCCGGTTGCGCCGAGCGTTCCCAGCAGGATGGCGGCGGCGGTGAGGCGGGACTTGGTGGTCATCTTGCTCTCCTGGACTTTTCCGGCTGGTGTGTGCCGTTCTGATGTGAGGTCAAACGGGCGGGATGCGGATTTCCGGCGCAAAAAAGTTATCACGGGAGCGCGAGGCGGTGGGGCTGGCTGCGCGGGCCGGCATCGGCTATGTTCCCGCCCATGATCGAGACGAAAGAGAACGGGACTGGCATGGAGACGCCACGCGACACCAAACAGTCGATCTTGCGGGGCTGGCGGCGGCGCTGCCCGGCCTGCGGCGAGGGGCATATGATGGAGGGGTATCTGGATGTGGCTCATGCCTGCCCGGCATGTGGCACCGAGCTTTACCACCATCGCGCGGATGACGGGCCGGCCTGGGCAACGATCCTGCTCTCGGGCCATATCATGGCGCCGCTCATGCTCATCGTCTTCGAGGTTTTCCGGCCCCAGGGCTGGGTGATGGCTCTTGGGTTTTCGGTGGTCTTCGTGCTGCTCTCTCTCTGGATGCTGCCCCGCATCAAGGGCGCTTTCGTCGGGCTGCAATGGGCCAAGCGGATGCACGGCTTTGGCGTCTCGCCTTCGGATGCGATGACGGGAGCCTGAACAGGTGGCCGAGCCGGATGCGGCGGCGCGGATCCGAGATGCCGCAACCATCATACTCGTACGTGAGCGCAGCGGGGTTCCGCAGGTCCTGATGGGTCAGAGGGGTGCGAAGGCCGTCTTCATGCCCGACAAGTTCGTCTTTCCAGGTGGAGCGCTTGACGCGGAAGACACGGCGCTGGCTCAAGAGGCCCCGGAGGATGCCGAAACACGTGCACGGCTCTTGGTGCGCAGCAATCCTGAGGTGGCGCGCGCGCTTCCCTACACGGCAGTGCGCGAGCTCTGGGAGGAGACCGGAATCATGCTCGGCCGGGCCGATGCCGGCGCCGCTGCGCGGCCGGTTCCCCCCGGGTGGGCGGGGTTTTACGCTCGCGGCGTCGTGCCAGATGTCTCCGCGCTTCGACTTGTTTTCCGGGCGATCACCCCCCCGGGCCGTCCGCGGCGGTTCGATGCACGCTTCTTTCTCTACGAGACGGGCGGGGAGTGGGCGGATGATGCCCATACGCTCGAGAACGACGGCGAGCTGCGGCATCTGCAGTGGCTCGACATCGCCGCGGCGCGGCAGATGCCCTTGCCCTTCATAACCGAGGTTGTCCTCTCGGAAATGGAAGCGCGGCTCGCCGCTCCGGGAGAGGCTCGACCGGTGCCGTTCTTCGATCATGCCGAGGATGGCTCGCATTTCCGCTTGCTCTGATCTTGACAGAGCCATGCGGATAGGTAGAAGGACGCTCTGGAATTCTGGCCGCGCTCTCCGCGGCCCGGGCGGTTTTACGCGGGGACCCGCGGGGAAGGATGAGAGATGGCGAAACCGACGACGATTAAGATCCGGTTGAACTCGACCGCAGACACCGGACATTTCTACGTGACGAAGAAGAATTCGCGCACAATGACCGAAAAGATGGTTGTAAAGAAATATGATCCGGTTGCGCGCAAGCACGTTGAATACAAGGAAGGCAAGATCAAGTGATCTAGGCCCTCCGGACGCCTCAGCCCAATCCGGCGGGCAGAAAGCCGAAGAAGCCTGTCCATAGCGGCAGGCTTTTTTCGTTCTCGGGGGAGATTGGCCCCTAGATCAGGACCGCTCCACAGATGGAGCGGTCCAGAGTTACGTCGGCTCGGAGCGTTTTTCGATCTGAAGGTGGTTGGTGGGCGGCCCTTATTGCTGCGGACGTGGCGTGTCGGCCGTGCTCGGGGGGAGTGCGGGGTAGGTGACTACCGGCTCGTCTCCAGTGAGCGAGGTGAGGAAGGCGGTGATTTTCGCGGCATCTTCGCTCGAGAGAGCTTCACCAAGCTGCGAGACACCCATGATTTCGACCGCATCGGCGAGGTTCCAGACCGCACCCGAGTGAAAGTAGGGCAGGGTCAGCTCGATGTTGCGTAGGGTCGGGACCTTGAAGACATAGGCATCAGACTCGGACCGCGTGACCTCGTAGCGGCCGCGGTCGTCCGGGGGCAGCACGGACCACTCGGGTTTTTCGACGACGCCGAAGGGCTGGTAGCTGTCGCCGCCTAGGTTGATGCCGTTGTGGCAAGCGGTGCAGCCAGAATCCATGAAGAGCTGGAGCCCTGCCTTTTGGGTCTCGCTGAGCGCAGTGTCATCACCACGCAGGAAGAGGTCGAAGGGGGCATTGGGCGTGACAAGAGTCGTCTCAAAGGCAGCAATCGCCTCGCGGGCATTCTCGAAGGTGAGCGGGTTGCCATCAGTGGGGAAAGCTGCGGCAAAATAGGAGGCATAGCCAGGAATCCCCGTCAGCATTTCCATGACATGTTCTTGGGTGGAGCCCATCTCGACGGGGTTCACCATCGGGCCACCGGCCTGATCTGCAAGGTCTGCGGCGCGACCGTCCCAGAACTGTGCGGTGTTGAAGACGGCATTGAAGACGGTCGGCGAGTTGCGACCGCCCTTCTGCCAGCGGTGACCGATCGAGACTGTGGCGAGATCAGCGCCCCCGGTGCCAAGATTGTGGCAGGTGTTGCAGGAGATGTTGTGGCCCTCGGAGAGGCGCGGCTCGAAGAAGAGCATCTTGCCGAGCTCGATCTGTTCACTGCTCGGAAGAGCGCCATCGACGGTGACAGGGCCCTGCGGGATCGGCTCGAAGTAGCTCAGGGCATCTTCGCGCAATTGCTGGGCGGCGGCGGGAAAGGCTGCGGAGGCGGTTGCGCCGAGGATGGCTGCTAGCTTGAGAATTCTGGCTTGCATGGTTTGACTGGCTTTCATATTGATACATTGCATTTAATGAATCAATATTAACCTTTGATCCTCATGCGACAAGATACAATTGCACTGCGATCCTTTCGTGACGGTGCGTCCTTGATGCGCTGATCAAATGCGGGCTAGCAATTCCGCTTTCTTGGCCTCAAATTCCGCCTGGGTCAGGATGCCCTTTTCATGAAGCGCAGCAAGACGTTCGAGCATCGCGAAGATGTCGGCCTCCTGTTTGGCTGGTGCAGGTGCAGATCCCTGACCGGCGCGCGTGGGCTCAGGAGAGTGAACCGCCGGAGACGGGTTAGCCTGAAGTGTTGCCGCAGGTTCGGCGAGGGATGATTCGGGGGGCTTTTCCGGGCTGGGTGGCTGTGCCGCAGGTGCAGTGGTTGCCGGAGCAACGATTGGAAGGTCAGAGAGACTCACGAGGCCGAGCTGGCTTGTAAGGGTAAGGCTCTGGTCGCCACTCTGCTGCTGGGATACGCCCGAGATCATGTGCTCGCCGGTGTCATAGATCGTGACCTTGCCCGCAATGTCGATGGCAAGACGGTGCACGGCTGGGAAGAAGGCATAGCGGAGGTTGTTCTGGGCGCCGCTCGAACTCGGGCTACCAAGAGTATCGGGCCACCATGTTCTGCCGCCTGACACGAAGAGGCTGACGCCGGGGGTGCCGCCGCCACTACCCTGAATTTGGAACTGGGAAGCGGCCGGGCGGGCCACGAAGAGGCGCTCATTGCGGAGAAGGCCCGAAAGCTCGGTACAAAGGGCATCAACGCGGGCCTTGAGCGAATTGTTGAACATGTCGCCGACCATCGTCATTCCGCCCTGGGACCATTGCCCCATGCCGCCGAGATCAGGATGATTGAACTGTGCCTGGGTGCCGTAGCCCGCGGCGAGTGCACGCAGAAGCTCGGTGACGGCATCTTGGCTGACGCCGTGGCGTGTGGCAACTTCGCCGACGGCGCGTCGGCCTTCTTCACTCAGAAGAGGCATGAGTCTGATCCTGTGGTTGTTCTTGTTGCCCGATTGTTAGGGACGCAGGCAATGCACAGCAGACCCAGCGTCCGACAGGTCCAATATGGGCGCCTGCCTGGGAGGAGGCAATCACTCGTCGAGAATATACTCGGCGATCATGGTGCGCTGGATCATATTGAAGTTGTCGTCAGAAATCATCGTGACACGCACGCGGCCCGCTTCGTCCTGCCAGACCGAGATGCCCTCCATGTTGTCGAGCTCACCGAACCGGGTTTCAAGCAATGTGCGCTCATCATCGAAGCCGTTCGGACCGAGATGGAAGCTGCGGACGCGGGTGGTAAAGCCCCCCAACCAGCGGAAATCGCGCTCGAGCACGTAGAGTCGTCCATCGGGTCCAAAATCCGCAGATGTAACAAGGTAGCGGCCATCGCGGCGGATCGAGAGCGTTTTGTCCCAGCGGCCGTTCTTGAGGCGATATACGGGGAAGGGGCGCTCGAGGCGCCCAGAGCGCTCGGGGATGGCGTAGAGCGTACCGTCGGCATCGAAGGTTATGGCCTCGAGGCCGGAGTTGTTCTGAAGATGGCGGAACTCAGGATGGCCGTCTAGATTAAGGGCCGGGCCGTCGAGATCCGGATAGCGGCGGATGCGGTGGAAGCCCTCGAAGGAGATGTAGGCCGTGCCATTCGGGGCAATGGTGAGGTCCTCGGCATCTGTCTCGTGCTCTCCGAGGTGCTTGCCGGAGATGGCATGGAGCTGGCCCATAGCCATGAGCTCGACCCCCTCAAGCCTGCCGTCACGGCGCTCGAGCCGGGCGCGGGCCCATGAGCCGCGATCGGAAATCGTGACGAGGCTCCGGCCGCCGTCGAGTATGGCGAGGCCCGAGAAGCCACCGAAGCGTTCGAGCGGCGCACGCCAAGTTACTTCTGCCTCAAACACGAGGGACTGCCCTCCATCCACGGTGGAGGTGGCAGGCAGAAATAGGAGGAGTAGGAGGAGAAGGCTACGGGTCTTCATTCGTCGCTCAGCACTTGGGCACATTGCGGCGGGAGATCAGAAAGCCGAAGCGGTGGTTTGGGTTTCGGCTTTGGCGCCTTGGGATCTGGCGGCCCAAGCGCGTCGGTCACCCACCAGACGGCGTCGGCGCAGCCGTCGCCGGGCGGAACCGGATCGGGATTGACGCAGCCCTTAGCGCCCTTGGGGCAGTTGAGCCGAACATGGAAATGGGTGTTGTGGCCCCACCAGGGGCGGATCTTGCCGAGCCAAGCGCGGTCTCCGGCCGGGGCATCGGCGCACATCTTGAGCTTGACAGGGGGCGTGATGAAGATGCGGTTGACCCGCGGATCGCGCGCCGCGGCTTCGAGCAAGCGGGCATGAGCGCGGGTCCAGTTGCCGTTGACCGAGCGCTGGTCGGATGAGCGAACATTCAGCGAGGAGATGCTGTCGCGCTCAGCCGGGGTAAGATTGAGACGTCCCGGTGGCAGGAGCCAGATGTCCGCATCGAGGCCGATCTGGTGAGATGCGTGGCCTTGCACCGGGCCGCCGCGGGGCTGGCTGAGATCGCCGACATAGAGCCCGTTCCAGCCGACCTTTGTCGCGGCACGGCTGAGTTCCTCCACGAAGCGGATCATCTCCGGGTTGCCCCAGTAGTGATTGCGCGAAAGGCGCATCGCCTGCCAGGTCGGGCCGCTTTCGGGCAGCGCTACCGCGCCAGCAAGGCAGCCTTGAGCATGGCGACCGATGGAATAGGGATCGTGCGGTGAGGGGGTGCTCTTGCGGGAAAAGAGGGCCTTCGCATCCTGAGCGTCCGCGGCGGATGGGGAGATCGCAAGTATTACAGATGCGATCAGGGCGGTGATTGCGGCACACCAGTGTCGGATCATCTGTGCCTTTTCCTCGTTTCCTGTCGCTCGCCCCCTCCGCTGAACTGTAGCAGCACGAGCCCACTTACGAAAAGGAGGATGACAGGGCTTATCCCGAGGTGTTGCGATCCTGTGACCGCCGTCATGGTCGCGATGAGGGTAGGGCCAATGAAGGCGGTGACACGGCCCGAGAGAGCATAGAGACCGAACGCCTGTGCGCTATCTATCCGCGCGCGCGCGATGTCGATGAGGAGGGTGCGGGATGCGGCCTGGAGCGCGCCCGAGGCAGCCCCCAGAAACGCTCCGGCGGCCAGGAAGATGATATCGGGGAGCGATGAGCCTGCGGGAAGAGGGAGGAAGGCGAAACTCTCCCGGCTGGTCGCCAGAACAGTCATGCAGACCGCGACGAGCATCCATATCGCGGTGGTGACAACTGGCCGAGGACCATAGGCGCTATCGGCCCTGCCGCCGACCCAGGCGCCAAGCGCGCCGGCTCCTGCGGCCAGGATGCCGAAGGTGGCAAGCTGGAAAAGGCCCCAGCCGAGAACGCCCGCCGCAAAGATGCCACCGAAAGCAAAAAGTGCTGCAAGACCATCGCGATAGAGCATGGAAGCGAGGAGGTAGATGAAGAGGTTGCGGTGACTGCGGGCTCGAGCGATAGTGCTGCCGAGGTCGCGCAAGCCTGCACTGATGGCCGGGCCGAGCGTGCCGCGGCGCGGGCGGTCGGGGGTGAAGAGAAATAGCGGCAAGGCAAACACGACATACCAGAGCGCCGTCAACGGCCCGGTCGCCCGCGCAGGTTCCCCCGCGGCGGGATCGAGGCCGAAAATGGGGGCGAGACCCGCCAAGGTCCGCTCTGAGCCCGGTTCGGGTGCAATGAGGGCAAGCACCAAGACAAGGGAGAGCAGGCCACCGACATAGCCAAGCGCCCAGCCCGAGCCGGAGATGCGGCCAAGTGTCCGGCCCTCGCCAAGCTGGGGCAGCAGCGCATTGGTGAGGATGAGGGTGAGTTCCGATGCGGCAAAGGCAAGCGCGAAGAGCATGAGGACAGGAAAGGGAGCCGGCATGGCCGGAATCGCGAGCCATAACCCTGCGCAGCCTATCACATACGGGATCGAAAAGACTGCGATCCAGGGTTTGAGCGAACCCGTCCGGTCGGCGATGGCGCCGAGGATCGGAGCAAGAAGCGCCGTCGCGCCGCCCGCGACTGCGATCGCCGTGCCCCAGAGTGCCTGACCTTCGGCCGGATCGTCGATGACTGCCGTCACGAAGTAGGGCGCGAAGACGAAGGTGACGATGAGAGTCTGGAAGGGCTGGTTGGCCCAGTCGAAGAGCATCCAGGCGAGGATGCCGCGGCTTTGGCGGCGTTCAGTCATGGGATTTCCCAAGAGGGCACTGCATAAGCGTTCTAAGACCTGCCGTCGCTTCTGCAAAGGCCGGACTTGCGGGCGGGAGCGCGCACGATTAGGTAGTGTTCATATACAAGCCGCAGCCACCGGAACCGCGTCGCATGATGTCTCTGCTACAGATCCTTCTGCTCGTCCTCGACATTATGTGGTGGTTCGTGATCGCCCATGTGGTGATGAGCTGGCTGATCAACTTCAACGTGCTGAATCGAAACCAGCCACTGGTCTGGCAGATTTGGGTCGGGCTCAATCGGGTCCTGGAGCCGATCTACGGGCCGATCCGCCGGGTGCTGCCGAGCATGGGCGGGCTGGATCTCTCGCCGCTGATCGTGATCTTTGCGCTCTACGCAATCCGCATCATCCTGTTGAACAACGCAGCTGTCTTCCTCTGACGAGCTAGGCGGGGAACCGTCCATCGATCGTTGCGAGCCATGCAGTGATCAAGATCATGCCTGTTGCGTCGATCCATTCAAGTCGCTCGCCGAGAAAAGCATGCTGAGCAGAATGGCCGTGACTTGGCCTGCGGCGGTGACGGCCGAGGCGACGCTGAGCCGGGCGAAGCGGCGACCCAAAACCTCGGCGCTCGCATATCTGAGCGCACCACAGAGCACGGCGACCTTTGCGAACTTGCCGGACACCAGGCTCGCGGGCACATCGAGTCCGATCATCAGGATTATCCCGCCAACCCAATCGCCACTCCGAGCAGCTTCAGGGCGCCCGGGCGCTCGTCGCCGAACAGAACCAGTCCGGCAACGAGCAAGGTGAAGAGCGGGGTCGTCGCGTTGAGGATCGCCGCGAGGCCGAGGCGATGGTCTGCTGCCTCTAGACGATGAGGCCGAAGGGCAGGACGTTGTTGAGAAATCTCATTCCGAGAAATGCGAGCCAGCTGCCGCGCGCGGCGCGGGGTGGCCACCATAAAGCTCCAGAGAGCAAGTGCGGCGGCCCACTCGCAGGAATCCAATGGTGAGCGGTGGAGGCTCGTGGATAGCGATGCGGATGAAGTGGAACGATCCCCCGCAGAGGCTCGGGAGCGCAAAAAGCATTCCCAACTCGTGGCCAGCGCGGCTGGGCGGGCGGATCACGATGTCATGAATGTTTCCTGAGTGATCCGTTTGCGGGATTCAGTCATGACGGCGGCGGCAGGCGTGGCACTCGACCTGGCTCCTGGAAAGAGCTGCGCTCAGGTGAGATTGCGCGGAATGATGAAATCCTTGAGAGTGCCAGAGTTCCACGCGATGGCGGACCACGCATCGGCCTTGAAGTCGATGATCGCAGTGGCTGTCGTGGGATAGCGGTCGAAATCACCATCGTTGGGCGGCATGGCGAGCAGGCGCCTTGCAAAATCGCCGATGCCGGGCTGGTGCCCGATCATGAGAAGGCTTTCTGCGGTGGCTGGCGCGCCTTGAAGTGCGGTCATCATTGCAGCCGGCCCCGCCTGGTAGAGTTGCGGTTGGAATTCCGCGAGGCAGTCGGGGATTTCGGAGGTGACGCCGCACCAGGTTTCTTGCGTGCGCTTTGCTGAGGACACCAAGGCCTGGTCGGGCATATAGCCCTTCCCGGCCAGCCACTTGCCCATGGCGGGCGCATCGCGGAGCCCGCGCTTGTTGAGAGGACGGTCAATGTCTTTCTGCTCCGGATCGGACCAGCTCGACTTGGCGTGGCGCATGAGGATGAGGCGTTTCATTTTTTCTGCGTGCCATGAAAGGCGGCCATGTGGAAGGCCGATTGTGCATCGATGCGCGCAGCGCGACCGACGGGGCAGGCGCGGCGCACGGCGCAGCCTCGGGAAAGGCAATCGCTGCCCGCGGATGTATCGAGAAAGCGATGACAGGTGGCGGTGTCGTAACGGCCGAAACCGAGCGCGCCTGCCGGGCAGGTGGTGCGGCAGGGGGCCTCGCAGGTCTCACAGGGGCCGGAGGCGTTTGTGGCCTCCAGCTCTAGCCTGGTCGGCAGGGCCAGTGCGCCTCGGAAGGAGGCGAAAAGGCCCTGACGGTCGTGGACCATGAGCACCACGGGCGAGGTCCAGGCCCGGCCACTGCGCAGCGCCCAGCTGGTGAAGGGATGCCAGGGCGGGCCAGTGAAGGGAAAGAGCGGCAGAGCGTCGAAACGACTGGCAAGTTCGCCAATGACACGTTCAGACCAGCGATCGATGGGATCGGGGTGACCGTCGGACTGTTCCGGGCTCGGGCGGAAGCGTTCCCAGAAGACCCGGCCGTCGGGGCCAAGCAGCACGAGAGTCCGGGTGGCCGGAGGTGTTCTGTCGCTGGGTGCGGTGTGAAAAGCGCCCATGAGTGCGAGACCTTCGGCCTTTGCAGCGGCCTCGATGACTGCGAGGGTCATGGTTTGCGGAACGGCACAAGGAGGCTCCAGCCAAGACGGTTGGGGTGCGTATCCTGCCATTGGCCAAGTCCGATCTCCATGCCGAGCTGGCCGCCGCGCGGCGATGCGCGGTAGGTGCCGAAGAGGCGGTCCCAAAGAGAGAGCGAGAAGCCGTAGTTGCTGTCATGTTCGTCGCGATGGATCGAGTGATGGACCCGGTGCATGTCAGGCGTCACGATAACCCGGCAGAGTGCGGCATCGAACTGGGGCGGTAACGCGAGATTGGCGTGATTGAACATGGCCATGCCGTTGAGCAGGATCTCGAAGAAAATAACTGCGACCGCCGGCGCGCCGAGCGCGTATACGGCACTGACCTTCAGCACCATGGACACAGCGATCTCAAAAGGATGAAAGCGGATGGCGGTCGCAACGTCGATGTCGCGATCGGCATGATGCACCCGGTGGATACGCCAGAGCAGCGGTATCTTGTGGGCTACGAGATGCTGCGCCCATATCAACAGGTCCAAGGCAAGAACGCAGAGCAGGATCTCGAGCGCCGCAGGCCAGGCGAGTGCATTGAAGAGCCCCCAGCCGCGCGCCGCGGCATCAAGGGCCGCTCCGGTGGCGAGCAGGGGAATTGCGACCCCGAGGAGCCGGAGCATGAGGCTGCTTAGGAGAACGAGCGCCCAGTTAGTAAGCCATCGACGGGCGCGGGGTTGGCTGCGCGGGCGGCGGGGCAGCAGGGCCTCCGCCGCGGCGAGGAGAAGAAACAGCCCGGCGAATGCGCCGAGACGGATCAGGGTTTCGTTTTCCATGGCATCCAAGCTGCCCGGAGGGAGGTGCAGGTCAAATCACGACGCGCTGATTAAGGTGCCTGCGCCGTGCTCCGTGAAGAGCTCGAGCAAGACGGCATGATCCTTCTTGCCATTGAGGATCACGACCTTGCGAACGCCGTGCTCGATCGCATCGAGGGCCGTCTGGGTCTTCGGGATCATGCCGCCCGAAATAACGCCCGAGGCCGTCATGTCACGGACTTCCTGCGCCGTGATCTGGGAAATGACTTCGCCGGCCTTGTTCTTCACGCCATCCACATCGGTCAGCAGCAGAAGCCGGTCGGCTTCCATGGCGGCCGCGATTGCCCCCGCAGCGGTATCGCCGTTCACGTTGAAGGTCTCTCCGTTGCGACCCATACCAACCGGTGCGACAACAGGGATGAAGTCGGAGCCGACGAAGCCGAGCAGAAGGTCGGGGTTCACCTCGACCGGCGTGCCCACGAAGCCAAGATCGATTGTGGTTTCGACCCCGTCCCGGATAACCGTCTTGAGATCCTTCTCGCAAATCATCAGATTGGCATCCTTGCCCGAGAGGCCGACAGCCTGGCCGCCCTCTGCGTTGATTGCCTGGACGATACCCTTGTTGATGCGGCCGGCCAGTACCATTTCGACGACCTCGACGACCTCGGCGTTGCTCACGCGCTTGCCGTCGATGAACTCGGAGGGAATCTTCAGCCGGTCGAGCATTTCGTTGATCATCGGGCCGCCGCCGTGGACGATCACCGGATGGACGTTGCACTGCTTCATCAGAACGACGTCGCGGGCGAATTTCTTCATTGCCTCGGAATTGCCCATGGCATGGCCGCCGAACTTGATTACGATGGTCGAGCCGTCGTAGCGCTGGAGATAGGGCAGCGCCTCGGAAAGCGTCTGCGCCGTTATCATGTTATCGCGCTCGCGCGCGGCAGAGCTCTTCACTTCCTTGTTGCTCACGCTCTTCTCCCTGCCGAAATGCGCCCATGGCGCTTGCCCGCGAACTGCCGAGGCGAGATACTGGATGGCGAGGCGGGAAACAAGGAGGCAGCTCTGACCATGCTACGGATTTCACTGTTCGGAGCCGCGGCACTTGTGCTCGCGGCGTGTTCGGAGCCGAGTGGCGGAACATCCGGCACGGAGGTCTCGCAGGCGGATGCCGGATCCGGCTGCGTGGCGCGGTTCCAGTATTTCGATACGGTCAAGGCAACGATGTCGACGCCGACAGGTCGGGATGACAGAGCTTCGGTTCCGGCGGCGCTCCAGTTTCCGATCGCTCGTCTGCAGCAGGCGGGCTGCATGACAAAGAGCGCTGATCTGACGCTCGAAGGGCCAGTCGTGCCGGTGGTGAACTCGGGGTCGGAAATTGGCCCGACGATGATCCACGCCGGGGTGGTGACTGACATGGGCGATGACGGGCGAGCAAAGCGATATTTCGAGGCGCGCGGTGTCACAGTGCGCTCGATCGGTCAGCCGGGACTTGGGCGGCGCGTCTATCTCGGGCCGTTCACGACGCAGGGGGCACTGGATGCGGCAATGGAGGCGTCGCGGGAGGGCGGCTTTGCCTATCCCTATGTAACGACATTCGTCGGATGAACCGTTCCCGGATCGTCTCCGGCGGGCGGGTGAGAGGGCTCCTCAGCTGTGTGGTACTACTTGCGGCCTTGGCCTGCACCGCGGTCCCGCCTCCAAGGGGCTGGCGCGATCCCGAGGTGTGCCGTGCGCATTTCAAGGCCTACGAATCTGCGCGACGAAATTTCCAGAATTCTCACCTCGACCCCTACAACCAGAATGCCACTGTCGCCCGCGAGGCGCAGCTCTTGCGGTTGGATGGCTGTATCACCCGGCAGAAGGATCTGCAGGGGCTGCTCGCTGCTCAGGCACGGCTCTCGCCGCATGTGGTGACGGATTCGGGCACGCCCCTTCATCCGCCGGTCGCGGTTCAGGCTGGAATTGTCGATGGGTTCACTAGTCAGTCGCGGGTGACGACCTATTTCGCCGCGCTCGGCTACAATTCGCGCAGCGTGGGCGCGGAGGGTCTCGGACGGCAGATCTTTCTTGGACCGTTCCGCAGCGAAGGTGCGGCTTCCGAGGCGATCAGGGTGGCACGTGAGGCGGGCTTCATCAGCCCCTACGTCTCTAGGACCCGCTACTGAGCGCCCGGTGGCACTCAGCTCATTCCGGCGATGGTGGCACGGAGGGTTGCAAGTCCATGTCCGGTCTCCGACGAGGTGACGATGATTTCGGGAAAGGCGGCGGGATGTTTCGCAAGACCGGCCTTCACGCCCTCGATGATCTTTTCAAGATCCTTCGCCTTGGGCTTGTCTGCCTTGGTGAGCACCACCTGAAAGGTAACGGCGGCGCGGTCGAGGAGTTTCATAATCTCGGTATCGACTGGCTTGAGCCCGTGACGGCCGTCGACAAGGACAAAGGCTCTGCGGAGTGTCGGACGGCCTGAGAGATAGGCCTTCAGAAGGGTCTGCCAGCGCGCGACCACGTCTTTCGGCGCCTCTGCAAAGCCGTAGCCTGGCAGATCGACGAGGTAATGCGCCTCGCCCAGCGTGAAATAGTTGATCTCTTGGGTCCGGCCCGGGGTATTCGAGGCGCGCGCGAGTGCCTTGCGGCCGGTAAGAGCGTTGATGAGGCTTGATTTTCCGACATTGGAGCGCCCGGCGAAGCAGACCTCAAGGCGGTCGGCTGGGGGTAGCGCCTCCATTGCGGTGACGCCTTTGAGGAAGTCGCAGGGGCCCGCAAAGAGCAAACGGCCAGTTTCGGCCTGGTCCTGCACGGGCTCGGGGGCAAGGGTGAAGGGAACCTTCATGGAGCGGCCTTTTTGAGTGCTGTGATGTCGGCGCCGCGGATAGCGTCGAAAGGGGCCGTGATGTGGTCAACGGGCCAGTCCCACCAAGCTAGTGCGAGGAGATGTGAGACCGTGGCTTCATTGAAGCGACGGCGCACAATCCGAGCGGGGTTTCCGGCGGCGAGCGCGTAGGCCGGCACGTTGCGGATAACGGCACTGCGGGCGGCGATGAGGGCGCCGGGGTCGATGGTGATGCCCGGCATGAGAACAGCATCCGTGCCGATCCAGACATCAGATCCGACAACCGTTTCGCTCTTGTGGCTGGCCGGATCGAAGCCCTGCGCCCAAGCGCCACAGAAAACATTGAAAGGGTAGGTGGAGAAACCGGCAATGGCGAGGGTTCCGCCATTCATCAGAATTCGCACACCGCTTGCGATGGCAACAAAGCGCCCGATCACCAAGCGGTCACCAAGGAAGTCACTATGGTGGAGGTCGTTCCTCTCGAAGAACGCCTCAGGCTCCGCCGGGGCATCATAATAGGAGAACTCGCCGATATGGACATTCGTGCGGCCTGCGACGAGTGCACGCGGAAACACAACGCGGGGAAAATCCGCGAGGGGGTGGAGCGCTTCGGGGGAGGGTCCGGTCATGCGGGGGTGGCTATGTCGCCGAGTGCGACCCGTCCACTGCCGGTCACTTCAGCATAAATACCGAAGTCGCGATGGTGCCAGTTCGCTTCTAAGGTACCGAGCGTGTCTGCATCGATCCGTCCGGTCTCGGGATTGGCGGCCGTTGCCATGCATCGGGTGATGCGTTCGCGAATGGCAAATGTGGCGGTTCCGATTCGGATTTCGCGGCCCACGAGATCAAATTCTTCCCAAGGGGCGAGGCCCTCTAGCCAGATGTTGCCACGGAAGCGCTCTTCCGCGAGATCGCAGCCAGTCCGTGAGGAGAGATCCGCGAGACTCGCGCGGTTGAGGATTGCGACAGACGCGAAGCGGCTGTCTGTGAAGCCATTCCCGCCCGCCCGCACGACATGACTCGGCCGCGCCCGGCCGGGATTGGAAAGTGGCAGAACCCAGTCGATAAGACGCACGGCTTCCGCGGGATCATCGGGATTGACGGTGAGTGGCGCCAAGTCTGGATGAGTGAGGGTTATTTGGCCGGTTGCCTCGTCAGTTTGGGCGCGGATTGCCATAAGGGAGGGGGACTTGGCGCCGCGGCTGAAGTTTACGCATGGAACCCAGCCGATCACGCTATTGCCGACCTTGGAGGCATCATGAACGATCGCCCAGACTCGATCCCAAGGCATCGTTTGCCCGGCCTCAAAGGCCGAGGCCGAGATTGCCTCGGCCCCGTGCGCCTTGATCGGGTGGCGCCAGAGGCTGGTGACCCGGGCTTCCACTCCTTACTGCGCCTTTGTCTTCTTCCGCAGACGGCCGAACATGTTGCCGAGTAGATCTGGTTTCACGCCCTGGCTGCGCATGATGATGAATTGCTGGGTAAAGGTGATGATGTTGTTGAAGAACCAGTAGATCACCAGACCAGATGCGAAACGGCCGAGCATGAAGGTGAAGATCAGCGGCATCCAGTTGAAGATCGCGGCCTGCGTCTTGTCGGTGGGAGCTGGATTGAGCTTCATCTGCAGCCACATCGAGATCCCCATGAGGATCGGCCATGCGCCGATGGAGAATACCGCAAGGAAACTGCCGGGGCCTGGAGGCGCGAAGGGCAGAAGACCGAAAAGGTTTAGTATTGAGGTCGGATCAGGTGCGCTCAGATCGTGAATCCAGCCGAAGAATGGCTGTTGGCGCAGCTCGAGCGTGACGAAGATCACCTTGTAGAGCGAGAAGAAGATCGGGATCTGCAACAGGATCGGCAAGCAGCCTGCCGCCGGGTTGACCTTCTCGCGCTTGTAGAGGGCCATGACCTCTTGCTGCATCTTCATCCGGTCGTCTCCCGCCTGTTCCTTGATCCGCTCCATTTCAGGCTGGAGTTTCTTCATTTTCGACATCGAGACGTAGGACTTGTAGGCGAGCGGGAAGAGCAGCGCCTTGATGAAGAGCGTGAGGCAGATGATCGCAAGGCCCATGTTGCCGAGCACGCCATGCAGGAAGTGGAGCGCACGGAAGATCGGCTTGGTGAGGAAGAAGAACCAGCCCCAGTCGATCGAGTCGACGAAACGGTCGATGCCGAGATCGTTCTGGTAGTAGCGGATGGTTTCCCATTCCTTCGGACCGGCAAAGAGATAGGTGCTCATCTGCTCGGTCGTGCCGGCACCGACGGTCATCACGGGCAGCCTCACGTCCGTCTGGAAGGTGTCGTTGCCTTGGGTGTATTTCGTGACGGAGGTGAAGGACTGCCCGGGGTCGGGAATAAGCGTCGACATCCAGTAATGATCGGTGAAGCCGATCCAGCCATTGCTGGAAATGTCGCGGCGCTCGGCGGCGGCGCGTTCGCCCGGATCAACCGGAAGATCAACCACCTTCTTGTATTTGAGCTCCTCAAGCTCGCCATCGGCCATCTCGATGACGCCTTCGTGGAGGATATAGAAGTTCTTGAGATTTGTCGGGGTGCCGTGACGGGCGATGATGCCATAAGGCGCCATGCGCACTTCATCACCGGTCGTGTTCTCTACCGACTGCGTCATGGTGAACATGTAATGATCGTCGACCGAGATGGTGCGGCGGAAGATCAGGCCGTTGCCGTTGTCCCAGCGCAGGGTGACCGGATTGTCTTCGCTGAGCGTGGTGCCACTTTCGACTTCCCAGCGCGTTGTCGGGCCCGGAACGGCGTCATAAGAGAGCCCGCCAGCAGGCGCCCAGCCGTAGAGCGCATAATACGCCTCCGGTGCGCCCGCGGGCGTGAAGAGGGTAACGTTCGGAGAGTCCTTCGCGATCGTCACGTGATACTTGTTGAGGCTCAGGTCATCTATCCGACCGCCGACGAGCGACAGCGAGCCGCTAAGGCGCGCGGTCTCGATCGGCACACGCGGCGTCTGGGCCAGCGCTTGGGCCCGAGTCTTCGTCTCCACGGGCGCGATCTGGGGCGTTCCGGCCTGCTCGCCGGTACCAGAGGGAACCGCGACGCCGGTAGTCGTGCCGCTCTCGGTTGCTTGAACCTCCGTCTGAGCCGTTTCGGGGGGCGTGGTCGGCTCGGGAGGCGGGAACAGCAGGAACCAGACCAAGATGACGGCGAAACTCAGCGCGGTCGCCAAGATCAAGTTTCTGTTCTGGTCGTCCATAAGAACGGCTCCGGTCAGATGCGGGAAATCTGACAGGGGTTCAACAGGGGCTGCAATGAAAGGTCAAGGTGTATTCGGATCAACACGGGCTGAGGCGTCAGCCTCCTGATCCTGTTCGGCGGCCGCGCAATGGGTGCGCAGCCAGTTGAACGTCTCCTCGAGCGACATCGGCTTTGCGATCTTGTAACCCTGCCCGAAGTCGCAGCCGAGCTTGCCGAGCATCGACTGGGCCTCAGCGGTTTCAATGCCTTCGGCGAGTGTTTCGATGCCGAGCGCTCCGGCCATTGCGATCATCGACGCAGTGAGCTGCTGCTGCTCGGCGCTCGTCTCTATGCCGAGGATAAAACTGCGGTCTATCTTGATCCGGTTGACCATGAAGCGGCGCAGGTTGGAAATCGAGGCATGTCCGGTGCCAAAATCGTCGAGCTCGATCACGAAGCCGGAGGACGCAAGACCCCTCAAGTTGCGGACGACCATGTCCGCGTCGCTCTTAATTAGCACCGTTTCAAGCACCTCGATCGCGAGGCGCTGGGGCTCGACATCAAAGCGCTCCACATCCCATTTGATCTTCTCGATGAGGCGTGGATTGCGAAGCTGGGCAAGGGCGAAGTTCACCCCAACCCTAGGCACCGCGAGCCCTTGGGCATCCCAGGCGGTCAGTGCTTCGAGCGCGCGGGTAAGCACAACTTCGCCGAGACGTTCGGTAAGGTCGGTCTGATCGGCGAAATCGAGAAAGGCACCAGGTGCAAGCAGGCCGCGTTTGGGGTGCCTCCAGCGCACGAGCGCCTCGAAACCTGCGAGCATGTCGGTGGCGAGGTCGATCTGAGGCTGAAAATAGGCAATGATCTCGCCATTCTCGAGGCCGTGGACAAGCTCGGCATAGAGGGTTTCGCGTCGTCGGACTTCTTCTCGTTGGCTCGCACTGAAATAGCGAATCAGGCCCATGCCTTCGGCTTGGGCCTCCGAGAGCGCGATAGCGGCATTGGCGAGTATGAGGTCCGGGTCGGCCTCGTCGTCGGACATGAGTGTCACGCCGATGGAACAGGAGAGTCGCCGCGCGCCGCCACGGATCGAGAAGGGCTTCGTGAGTGCCGCCTGGATGCGGCCCGCGATCGCCGCGGCCGAGTTTCCGTCTTCGAGATCGCCGGTCACGACCACGAAATCGTCCTGGCCGAGATAGGCGGCGAAATCGCCACCGCGCAGGCATTGCTGGACGCGGCGGGCAGCAATGCGGATCACCTCGTCAGCGACACGTGTCCCGAGCGCTTCGCGCAGGATCTTGAAGCGATCGAAATCGATCCGCATCACGGCGGTCTGTGTGCTGCGGCGCTCGGCCCCGAGTGCGAGGCGGGAAATGTAGGCATGAAGGTAGGCGCCGTTCGGCATCCCGGTCATGGGATCGTGCAGGAGCCGGAAGCGGTTTTCGCGATCGGTCTCGTAGGATTTGGCGACCCATGTCTCGATCTTGCGCCGGGTTGGGCGGACGAGAAGGAAGTAGAGCGAGAGGCCTGCTCCCACCTGCAGGAGAAGCGACGCCGCGAGAGCCCAGAGACAGCGGGTGCGGCTGAGATCCGCCTCGGCGCGGTCGGTCACGGCGATGAGGTCGAGCTTCGGTAGAATGTCGTTCTCGATGCGTTCAGAGAGGACGCGCGCACCTTTTGCGGCACCGCGTTCATCACGCGCGATGGCAAGACCTGCGGTGATGACGGCGGAAATGTCATTGGTGAGCATTTCATCACGCGGAATAGTTTCCCGCGACATTGCCGTGCGCCGCTCAGAGGCGGTGGCGAGGCGCTCGATGTCCCAAGCAAGCCGTGTACGCGTCTTGCGGCTTTCGGGGCCAATGGGCAGGATCGTCAGGCGATCGGCCGTCGTGATCACTGTTCGTGCCGCGGCGGCTTCGTTGGCACTTGCAAGGGCCATTTCACTCGCGACACGCTCCCAGTGCAGCGCGCGCTCGAGAACCAGATGCGAACTGAGCGCAATGATCAACCCGACGCACATCACGAGCATCGTGACGCGCACGAACTGACGGTCCGGCGCCGCGCCGGAGGGGGATGTGGTCTGGGTCGTCATGGGCCGGAAGGTAGCGCCTTCCGACATCCCATTCGTTAAGGTCGCCACGTTCGCGTGAGGGGAATTCGCTGAAAATTTTAGGGATTGACCGGTTACGCCTCTAAAGTGCGCTAAAATCAAACAGATTGGGGTCGAGCAGGTGGCTCGGATTGGCTTGGGTAAGGGCCCGGAAGATAATCTGCCGCCGGCCCGGGCTACGGGCCTCCCACTCGTTCACCATTTGCTTGATATGCAGCCGCTGGAGGCCATCTTGGCTGCCGCAGAGATTGCAGGGAATGATCGGATAGTTCATCGATCGCGCGAACTTGTCGCAGTCCGCTTCCGCAACGTGGGCAAGTGGCCTCATGACGTAGACATCGCCCTCGTCATTGAGAAGCTTCGGCGGCATGGCGGCGAGTTTCCCGCCGTGGAAGAGATTGAGCAGGAATGTCTCGATAATATCGTCGCGGTGGTGGCCGAGCACTATTGCCTCACAACCTTCCTCGCGGGCGATGCGGTATAGGTGGCCCCGCCGAAGGCGCGAGCAGAGCGCACAGAAGGTCTTGTTCTGCGGCACCTTGTCGAGAACCACCGAATAGGTGTCTTGGTATTCGATGCGGTGAGGCACGCCCATCCGCTCGAGGAATTTGGGCAGGACGGTCGCGGGAAAACCCGGCTGCCCCTGATCGAGATTGCAGGCGAGCAGATCTACTGGCAGAAGGCCACGCCATTGTAGTTCGACGAGGGCTGCGAGCAGCGTATAGCTGTCTTTGCCGCCCGAGAGGCAGACAAGCCAGCGTGTGCCACGCTTCACCATGCCGTAGGCTTCGAGTGCCTCGCGGGTCTGGCGGATGATGCGCTTTCGCAGCTTTCGGAACCCGGTCGAGGTCGGAGCGCCGTGGAAGAGCGGATGAATTTCGGTCTCGTCGAACATGGCAAATCCCATACAGGATGCCGGGGCGGAGCGGCAAGCGCGGCTGCGGGTCCCGACCGTCGTAAAGGCCCTGTTAAGTATCTTTTCCGATTGTCGGCGCGGAGTTCCCGGTAACCTAAAGAGTCAAACCATGCCCTCCCCAGCTGCGTTGAAGTTCATTGCCGCCGGTTTCCTGATGAGCGTGCTCGTCTGGTCGCTTCTGCCCGAGGCATCGCACACTCTCAAGAATTCCGACTGGGCGCAGGTGCCCGATAGCTTCTCATCTGATGCTGCCATCACAATTCTGCAGGCCCGCAATGCGATGCCGGAGCCATCCTTCATACCCGCTGCGGGTCAGGCGAGTTCTGAGATCACCAGTGAAACCAGGTCTGCACCCAAGGAGGAGCAGACCGTCGAGTGAGTGATGCGGGGCCGGGGGATTAGCCCTCCCGGAACGCCCGCTTGAAGTAGTCGGTCATCGGCTTCAGGAAATAGCTGAGAGCCGAGCGCTCGCCGGTCTGGATGAACGCCTCGACCGGCATGCCCGGCAGCACAACTTTGTCGCCGAGCTTCTCAAATACGGTCGAATCGAGTTCTATATCGGCTTGAAAGTAGCGCACTCCGTGCTGAGGATCCTCGATCGCATCGGCTGAGATCGCAATTATATGCCCCGAGACCTCCGGTGTCGAACGGCTGTCAAAGGCAGAAAAGCGCATCGTGGCTTCCTGACCTAGATGGACCTGGTCGATGTGGATGGGCTCGATCCGTGTACGGGCAATAAGCGGTGTGTCCTTCGGCACGATATACATTACCGGTTCGGCGGCGCGGATAACGCCGCGCAGGGTGTCGGCCGTGCTGCCGTACACGATCCCGGTCACCGGGGCGCGAAGGTCGAGCTGGCTGATTTGCTCGATGAGTGAACGGCGACGCTCGCGCAGCTCGATTTCGCGGTATTCGAGGTCCCGGAGTTCCTGGATCGCCTCTTCCCGCATCTGCGCTTCCTGACGAACGCGCTCAATCTCGATTTCGGCGATCTTGCCGCGGTTCTCGGCGATGGAAGCTTCGACCTGGCCTGCCGTGCCGCGGAGCGAAGCAAGCTGGCGCTGGGGGGTGAGAACTCGGGTAATCTGCGTGAGGCCTTGGGACAGCAGCTCTTCTTGGCCCTTGAGCTCGCGTGCGAGGAGGTCGATCTGCTCGCGGGTCGCATCCTTGAGCGCGACGAGGCCATCATTCTGGTTGGCGATCTGAGTCTGGCGTTCCTCGAGCTGCTTCGTTTCCTCTGCGAGTAGCGCCCGGCGCGCCTCAAATTGCTGCTTCTGTGCCGCGATCAGTCCGGCGGCCTCTTTCGATTTTTGTGCCTTCTCGACGAGTGCGGGATCGAAGGTGATCGCGTTGAGCCCATCGCGTTCAGCCGAAAGGCGGCTCTTGCGCGCAAGGATCTCGTACCATTGTCCTTCGACGATGCCGAGATCGGTGCGGAGGTTCTGGCCGTCGAGTTCGACAAGAATGTCACCGGCAGCGACTTCATCGCCGTTGCGCGCGTTGATTGCGGCGATTACGCCGCCGGTCGGATGCTGGACCACCTGCCGATTGCCCTCGACCGCCACGGTGCCGGGAGCGACAACCGCGCCAGCGATGCGGGTTACGGATGCCCATACACCCGCGCCCAAGACGAGGAAGGCGACAGCCAGATAGCCGATCAGCATGAAGCGGCGGAGGCCCCAGCTATCTGATTGGGATGCGATCTTCATCAGTTTACTCCGCCTGAACACGGGGGGCGACTTGGGCGTAGTTGCGCACATGCGCCTTCAATACTTCGTCGCGAGGACCGAAGGCCTTAGCGGTGCCATTGTCCATGATGAGGATGAGGTCGCATTCGGCGATACCGGCTGGGCGATGCGCCATGATGATGACGATCCGTCCCTCTGCCTTCGCCTGGCGTATTGCGAGGTTGAGCGCGTCTTGGCCGCCTGCGTCGAGATTGGAGTTGGGCTCGTCGAGCACTAGGAAGACCGGATCGCCATAGAAGGCGCGGGCAAGGCCGATGCGCTGCTTCTGGCCGCCGGACAGCCGACCGCCACCGGTCGAAACTGGCGTGTCGTAGCCCTGTGGCAGTCCGAGGATCATGTCATGGGCGCCGGCTTTCCTGGCTGCCGCGACGACCTGTTCGGCATTCGGCTGCATTTGCATCCGGGCAATGTTCTCGGCGACGGTGCCGTCGAAAAGGACTACATCCTGAGGTAGATAGCCGATGTAGCTGCCAAGTACGTCTGGCTCATATTGATCGAGCGCCGCCCCATCGAGGCGGACACTTCCTGAAGCAGGGCGCCAGATGCCGGACAACACACGGGCAAGTGTGGATTTTCCAGAAGCTGAAGCACCGATCACGCCGAGCGCCTGGCCCGGGGCAAGATTGAAGGAAAGCATCCGAAGGCTTGCCTTCTGCTGCTCAGGCGGAAAGACCGTGATCTGATTGACTTCGAGGCGCGCATTCGGGCGCGGCAGGGCGGTGACTTCGAGCTCCTCAGGTGTCGAGCCCAGAAGCAGTTCCAGACGCTTCCAACCTTGGCGGGCGCGGATGACCATTGGCCAGCCACCGATTGCCTGTTCCACGGGAGCCAGGGCGCGGCCAAGCAGGATCGAGCCCGCTATCATGGCACCAGGAGAGAGCTGGCCATGGAGTACGAGATAGGCCGCGAGCCCCAGAACTGCCGATTGGAGAAAGAACCGAAAGGTCTTGCTCATGGTCGAGAACTGGCTGACCCGATCGCTTGAGGCGATCTGGGCCCGGAGCGCGCGTTCGCGCAGGATCTGCCAGCGCTCCATCACCGATCCCGACATTCCGAGTGCACGGACCATCTCGCCTTGCTGCCGGATCGTCTCAGCAAATGCCTCACCTTGGGCTGTGGCAGCAGAGGCGTCGAGTTCGTGGCGCCGGGTGGTGAGCTGGTTGAAGAGGGTGATCACGACGAGGATGAGGCCGCCCACGATGGCAAGGTGCCCAAGCCAGGGATGGAAGGAATAGATCGCGAATATGAAGAGCGGCGCCCAAGGCATGTCGAAGACAGCAAAGAGCACGGGTGAGGCGAGGAGGCGCTGGATGGATTCGAGATCCTTGAGGCCAGACGCGGGCCGGGAACGTTCGGTCGACAGTACGGAGCGGCGCAGTATTGCCTTGAAGACGCGAGCATCGAGACGGCTCTGCAGCGTTGCCCCGATCCGAGCGGCGACACGTCCGCGAATGAAGTCGAGAAGACCCATTAGCGCGTACAGCCCGGCCACGAGAATCGTTAGGCCCAGCAGCGTCTCAACCGACTTGCTGGGCAATACCCGATCGTAAATCTGAAGCATGTAGAGCGAGCCGGTCAGCATCAGCACATTCACGAAGGCGCTGAAGACTCCAATCGCCACGAACAAACTTTTCATGCCGCGCAGCCCCGCCGTGGGGGTGGTCAGCTTGTCATTCACCTATTCATCCTCCGGTTGCCGAAAGTCCGGCACAATCGCACACGGGAGCCTAATGGCCGGGTCGCTTCGCGTGCCCGCATTCGCGGCCTTCTGCCACAAATGCGATCAATTGACGCGGCAATTCTTTCCTTAGTCTGAATGCCGGCATCAACTTGCCGGTGGGTCATCTGGTCAGATGTCGAGCCATACTCGTTCCAGGTGGTTTTCGTAGGTCGGGTGCATTGCAAGACCATGCACCTCGGGCTGCATGTGACGGTAGAGCGACCGCCAGTAGGGCTGGATCATGATGCCGGAAGACTGAAGGATCTGCTCCATCTCCGCCATCAGCCGCCGACGGTCGCTTGCCTGACTGAGTGCGAGCGCCTGGTCGAGCAACTTGTCAAAGCGACTATCGGAGAAGGCTGTTTCATTCCAAGGCGCGCCGGTCCTGTAGGCGAGCGCGTAGGTCTGGATCGCCAGCGGACGCATATTCCAGTTTGTGCCGGAAAACGGATAACTCATCCATTCTGACCAGAAATCTGCACCGGAGAGGACGCGACGCGTGGCGTTGAAGCCTGCGTCGCGAAGCTGTGCGGCAACCGCATCGCAGGTATTGCGGCGCCAGTCATCATCAATGGAAACGAGAGTGATTTCCTTCTCAGCGAACCCCGTTTCGGCGAGCAGTTCTCGCGCGCGCTCGAGATCGGGTTCGAACGGCGGCAAGGGTGCGTATTCCGGGTGCATGGGTCCCGCATGGTGGTTCTCGGCGATCTGTCCTCGCCCTTCATGGCCGAGATCGAGCAGCGTCTGGTTGCTGACAGCGAACTGGATCGCTCGCCGAAGACGAGGGTCGTCGAAGGGAGGGTGGTCGACGTTCATCCGCACGCATATTGTCGCTCCAGAGACCACCTCGGTACGCGCCAGACCGATAGCATCGAAGCGATCGACATAGGCGGCCGTGGTTTCGAAGTTGCAGTTGATTCGTCCAGTCTCGAACGCTTCGATTTCGGCGGACGGGTCCGTGCCGAGATCGACATATTCGATCGCGTCGAGGAAAACGGGGCCCTGTACTTTTTCGCCCCACCAGCCGCCCGGGTCCGTGCGGCGCGTGAGAAGGCAGCGCTCGCCAACAGCGAACTCCTCGAGTTGCCAGGGCCCGGTGCCAACCGGCGCGAGCGCGAGATCGCCACCCGATGCGTCGAAATCGCGATGGACGATCAGGGCCGGATAGTCGGAGAGGCTCGGCACAAGGGTGACGTCCGGGATGGAGAGGGAGAGGCGTACTGTCAGATCGTCCACGCGCTCCACCGCACCGGGCCGAAGGCCGTAACGTTCAGTGCCGCCGCTCCCGGCAGATATTCTTGCGGCGACTCCCGCGACCCGGGCGGCCATCGAGTTGCCGGGCACGGAGGCGTCGCACCAGCGGCTGAAGTTGTAGATCACGTCATCGGAGGTGAACGCGTCCCCATTGGTCCAGCGCACGCCAGGCCGGAGGAACAGCGTGTACTCAGTCGCGTCGGCGTTTACCTCCCAGCCTTCGAGGAGGTGTGGCTCGAATGTAAAGTCAGAGGTGAAGCGGATCAGGGATTCGATGAACGCCCGCGCAATATTACCCTTCTCGGACCAGTCAAAGAGCCGGGGATCGGTGATCGGCATCACGGCCATCGAGATGCGCAAGACTCCGCCGGAGCGAATGGAGTCGGTCTGGGCCTGAGCCGGTGCAGGTGCGAGCCCCGCGAGCTGGAGAGCCGCAGAACCCGCGAGCCCAAGGGCGGTGGAGCGAATCAAGAATTCCCGGCGGCCGATTTCACCCGCTTCCAGTTCGGCGAGATGCTTCAGGATGGCAGGATGCTGCGGCTGCGCGCTGTTGCTGTCCTGCGACATTCGGCCTCTCCACCCACCCGATTTCCCCGGGCAAGTGACAACCCGGTTCCGGATCGTAGCACAGGCGTAGGATGGCATGCGACCAGTAGGACAGGGCGATTGCCATGGCCAGCGCGGTTGTGATCGAGCTGATAGTCGGGTGGCTGGCGTAATTTATGCGCCAGCCACAAGAGATTTAGAACTTCAGGACGTAGGCTGCACCAAAGACCCACGGATCGATCTCGGCCTTGCCGATCTTTTCGCCATTCACCTTCACGTCGCTGTTGATGTCGATCCAGCGCACGTCGGCCCGCAGCGAACCGCGTTCATTGAGATCGTAGTCGAGGCCGGCATGAAACGCGACACCCCAAGAATCTGTGAGACTGAGACTGGTGCCTTCAAGTGCGCCTTGGGTTTCTTCGTTGAAGAAGGTCGTATAGTTCAGACCGACACCAAGGAATGGTGTGACCGGACTCGTGTTCTGGAAGTGATACTGCACAGAGACCGTCGGCGGGAGCTGCTGCGTCGTGCCGATCTTGCCGCCAAGCTGATCGCTGTTGATCGAGTGCTCAAACGGCCAAGCGGCAAGAATTTCGATGCCGACGTTGTCCCAGACGAAATACTCAGCAGTAACGGTCGGGCGCAGGCTGTTGCCGATGTCGAGTGTCGCTGCGCCGTTGAGGACAGTGCCATTGTCGTCCTTGGGCACAACGTAGCCGAGACCAAGACCGAGGGTCCAGTCGCCCTTCTGCTGAGCCAGAGCGGGAAAAGCGGTAAGTGCCAGAGCGGCGGTCAAGCCGGCGGCGGCGATCGGAAAGGTTTTCATGATACAGCCTCACTCTTGAAGTCAGGCTTCCATCGGACAAGCGCGCAGCGCGGACCTTGACACGGATCAACTCGGACTGCCCATCTTGCGATGCTGTGGTATTTTTGTGTCAGATCTATTGTCGCGCACGGCGGCATGACGGCAATGCCGGACTGTGACGAAGTGTATGGGTCAGGCGTGATGAAATGCGGGCACTGCAGCCTGAAGCGGGCGGGCAAGTAGCATCCCTGCCATCATCGCTGCAAGGAAGATGACGCCGGGAAGGCCGCCATAGCTGATCGAGGCCATTGCCGGACCGGGGCAGAGGCCGACAAGCGCCCAGCCCATGCCGAAGATAATGGCGCCGATCGCAAGTGGGCGGTCCACCTCGCTTCGGGCTGGCATGGGAACTGGCGAGCCGAGGAGGCTCTTGCCGCGGTGGCGTATCCAGAGCCACGCGAAAACCATTGGCACGATGGCGCCGGTCAGGACGAAAGCCAGCGTCGGATCCCATGCGCCGAAGAGGTCGAGCCAGCCCTGCACGCGAGTAGTATCGGTCATGCCTGAGATCATGAGCCCGAGGCCGAAGAGAGCGCCTGAGAGTGCGGAGAAGAGGTTGCGCATCAGATCAATCCCAGAACATGGCGGGCGAGCAGCATCGTGACGCCGCCCGAAAAGAGATAGAAAAGCGTTGCGACGATGCCCCGCATTGAAAGCCGTGAAATTCCGCAGACGCCGTGGCCGGAAGTGCAGCCATTTCCGATGCGCGTGCCGATGCCGACGAGCAGACCGCCCGCGATGAGCAAAGCGACCGAATGGGTTGCGTTTGTTGCAGGCGCACCGAAAACGCTGGCGGCAAGTGCGGGCGCGCCCGCCAGAGCCAGAACAAAGGCGAGGCGTTCCGTGAGATTCGAGCGGCCAGTGCCATCAACAAGGCCGCCAAGGATGCCGCTTGCTCCCATGATGCGACCATTCATCACGAGAAAAATCGCGGCTGCACAGCCGATCATCAGCCCGCCGATGAGGCCAAACGTCCAGTCCGCCTGCCACATGCTCAAAGCTCATTCACTGGGATCTTGAGGTAGCGTTTGCCTTGATCGTCCGGCTCGGGCATTTGTCCGCCGCGCATGTTGACCTGGATCGAGGGGATGATGAGCTTAGGCATGTCAAGTTTGGAATCGCGTTCAGTCCGCATCCGCACAAAGTCCTCAGCCGTGGCGCTGCCGCCAACATGGACATTGAGTGCCTTCTGTTCGGCCACGGTGGTTTCCCACGCATAAACATCACGGCCCGGCGCCTTGTAGTCGTGTCCGACAAAGATATGTGTCTCATCGGGAAGGGCGAGAATCTTCTGGATCGAGTTGTAGAGCGTTTCAGCCGAGCCTCCGGGGAAGTCTGCCCGCGCAGTGCCGAAATCAGGCATGAAGAGCGTGTCTCCGACAAAGGCCGCATCTTCGATGACGTAGGTGAGACATGCGGGCGTATGGCCAGGGGTGTGCAAGACCCGGCCGTGCAGGTTGCCGATCTCGAAGGTGTCGCCGTCCTTGAACAGCCTGTCGAACTGGCTGCCGTCGCGCTGGAATCGAGTGCCTTCGTTGAAGATCTTGCCGAAAGTGTCCTGCACCGCGGTGATCTTCTCTCCGATGGCGAGCTTGCCGCCGACCTTTTCCTGAATGTAGGGCGCGGCAGAGAGATGGTCGGCGTGGACATGGGTCTCGAGCAGCCATTCGGGTTCGAGACCGTTCTCCTGCACATACGCGATGATTGCGTCGGCCGAGCGTGTGTCGGTGCGGCCTGATGCGTAGTCGAAATCGAGGACGCTGTCGACGATGGCGCACTTTCGGCCCTCAGGATCCTTCACCACGAAGGAAACGGTGTTGGTGGCCTCGTCGAAAAAAGCATGCACTTGAGGTTTCATGGATTGGCCCTCCTTGTCTGATGCCGAATATAGGCTTCCCTTTATGCATATCAAGAACTGAATGTTTGTGTGAAATTTTGAACTGAGTGATCTGCGCATAGGGAACCGTGCAATTACGCGCTCCGAGCAGTCAGTTGCCTGCGATGTCGTGTTGGTCGAGGAGATAGCGATTGAAGAGTGGGAGGCTTGCACCGCCAAGGGCGCGCGCGATGGGGCCGATTGTGCCGGCGCGGATTGCCGGGGGCACGAGGCCGGTGAGGTTGAGTTTGGAGAGTTCGCTCCGGACTTTCCCGAGCAGACGGGCCTGCACATCCGGTGGAAACGATCCGTCTATCACTGCGGCCTCGAAATCGATCACCGCGGCTGAGGATGCTACGGTATGCGCAATCGCATGCCCAGCTTTGGCAAGCCAGTCGTCGAGAAGTACCCCGAAGGGCGCCCAGTCAGAATCGATGCTGTAGATACCGCTTGTGTCGATGCCAGCGGCAATGAGCTGGCGTTCCAGAATGACGAGGGAGGCGCGATCGAAGAGCGGGACGGAGCCACCTGTACCATCCGGAATGGGGGTTGCGCCGATTGCGCCGGCGTTGCCCGTTCGTCCCGGATAGAGTCCGCGATTGAGCACGACGCCGCCGCCGATGAAGGCGCCGACATAGAGATGGATGAAGTCGGATAGGTCTGAATTCCCGCCAAAGGCGAGTTCGGCCCCGCACGCGGCCGTCGCGTCATTCTGGAGATAGACCGGGTAAGGGAGCTCTGCGGCAAGTTCGGCGCGAAGGTCGATATGCCGCCAGGCATCCATTTCTCCAGCGTCAGCGTCGATTTCCCGAACCCAGGCCCATAGCTGGAATGGAATGGCGATGCCGAGCCCTGCAATGCGTTCCGGCGCGATGCCCGCCGTGGTCATGCAGGCCTCGATCTCGGCGTGTATCGACCGGATTGTCGCTTCGGGGGTCGGGTAGGCATAGGCCTGTCGAGTGGCGCGTCGGACGCCGCCGGCAAAATCAACCAGTACCATTTCAAGGCTTCGGCGACCGACCTTCGCGCCGATGAAGTAGGCACCATCCGGATTGATTGAGAGCGGTACGGAGGGCTGGCCCACCCGCCCACGCTGCGGCTCTCCACGGATGAGCAATTCATCTGCCTCAAGTTGGCGCATGATGACCGACACGGTCTGCGCCGAGAGGCCGGTCATGCGGGCAATCTCGGATTTCGCCAGCGCCTTGTGGCGACGTACCAAGGTGAGCACGAGGCGTTCGTTATACGCTCGCATACCCGCCTGGTTGGTCCCGCGCTGGGCGCGGCCAGGGATTTCAAGCGGACCGCTTATTCCGGATTGTCCCGACATCTCACCCCTTTCTCCGTCCTCAGTCTAGCTAAGGATACCGAAGCGACCTGTCATCCGGCAAATAATAAATCACATGGAGTTATTTATTGACAGGGCGCTCGGTTTGCGGTCCAATCTGCACAACCGGACGCTCGACGTGCCGGCTGAAACTGGGAGGAATAAATGCTGAAATCGATGAAGGCCGCAGCGCTTGCGGGGGCCGGGTTTATTGCGCTGGGCGCAGGGCAGGCTTCTGCGGAGGACATGACCGCCTGTCTCATCACCAAGACCGACACCAATCCCTTCTTCGTAAAGATGAAGGAAGGCGCGGCCGCGAAGGCCGAGGAGCTCGGCATGACGCTGAAGTCCTACGCTGGCCGCATCGATGGCGACTCGGAGAGCCAGGTAAGCGCAATCGAGACCTGCATTGCCGATGGCGCGAAGGGGATCCTTATCACTGCCTCCGACACCGCTGGGATCGTTCCTGCCGTTCAGAAGGCGCGGGACGCCGGAATTCTCGTCATTGCGCTCGACACTCCGCTCTCGCCGGTCGATGCCGCGGATGCGACGTTCGCGACCGACAATTTCCTTGCAGGAGAGCTCATCGGTAAATGGGCAGCGGCCAAACTTGGCGAAGCTGCAGCGGATGCAAAGATCGCCTTTCTTGACCTTACGCCCTCGCAACCCTCGGTGGATGTGCTTCGTGACCAAGGTTTCATGAAGGGATTTGGCATCGAACTCGGCAATCCCGATGTGATCGGAGATGAGGATGATCCGCGAATCGTTGGCCATGATGTGACCAACGGCAATGAGGAGGGCGGCCGGACCGCGATCGAGAACCTCATGCAGAAGGATCCCCTCATCAACGTCGTCTACACGATCAACGAACCTGCAGCGGCCGGTGCTTACGAGGGCCTGCGTGCGGTGGGCCGTGAGGGCGACGTGACGATCGTATCCGTCGATGGCGGGTGTCCCGGCGTGAAGAATGTGCAGGAGGGAGTCATCGGCGCTACCTCGCAGCAATATCCGCTGCGGATGGCGTCTCTCGGTATTGAGGCGATCAAGGCCTATGCCGATACCGGCGAGCTGCCGAAGCCGACCGAAGGCAAGGATTTCTTCGATACAGGCGTTGCGCTCGTGACCGATCAGCCGATGGAGGGCATCGACTCCATCACCTCCGAGGAAGGCCTGGCCCTCTGCTGGGGTTGAGCGCGGTCGCTTAAGACCGACTGACGGCAGGGCCGGGCGCCGCAGAATGCGGCCTTGGCCCGGTACCGCAACGCAAAGCCACAAGCGACATGCAATAGGGGGAACCACAAGATGTCGGCCTCGGCCAAGACCCAACCGTCTCAGGAGTTCGAACGGGCGCTTGACGGCGCGTCCAAGGACGTTGCCTCGTTCGAGCGTCGCAAGCACACACCGCTCGAAAGCTTGCAGCATACGCTGCATTCGCATCCGGCGTTGGTGCCGCTTATCGTTCTGCTAGCTTCGATCCTTGTCTTTGGGCTGATGCTCGGCAGCCGGTTCTTCTCTCCCTTTTCGCTGACACTCATCCTTCAGCAGGTTGCCATCGTCGGTATCGTAGGTGCGGCGCAGACGCTGGTGATCCTGACGGCCGGGATTGACCTTTCGGTCGGCGCAATCATGGTGCTCTCCTCGGTGGTGATGGGTCAGTTTACCTTCCGCTACGGACTACCCGCCGAGATTTCGATCTTGTGTGGCTTTGCCGTAGGTGGGCTGTGTGGCCTCATCAACGGTATTCTTGTCGCGATCGTGCGGCTGCCACCCTTCATCGTGACGCTTGGAATGTGGCAAATCGTGCTTGCATCCAACTTCCTTTACTCGGCCAACGAGACAATCCGCAGCCAGGACATTGCCGCCAACGCGCCGATCCTCCAGTTCTTCGGACAGAGCGTGCGTGTCGGAGGCGCGGTATTTACGTTTGGCGTCATCGCCATGGTGATCCTTGTCCTGAGCTTCAACTATGTGTTGACGCAGACCGCTTGGGGTCGGCATGTCTATGCGATCGGCGATGATCCCGACGCGGCGGAGCTCGCGGGCGTCGAGGTCAAGAAGATGCTCATCTCGGTCTATGTGATCTCTGGCCTTGTGTGTGCACTGGCGGGCTGGATGTTGATCGGCCGCCTTGGCTCGGTTTCGCCGACAGCTGGCCAGTTCACCAACATCGAGAGCATCACCGCTGTGGTAATCGGGGGCATTTCACTCTTCGGCGGCCGCGGTTCGATCCTGGGAATGCTGTTCGGGGCGCTCATCGTCGGCGTCTTCGGCCTTGGTCTGCGCCTTGTTGGAACGGACCCGCAGTGGACCTATCTCCTCATCGGTGTTCTCATCATTTCCGCGGTCGCCGTTGACCAGTGGATCAGAAAGATTGCGAGCTGAACCATGGCTGAACCCATTCTGACCGCACGCAAGCTGGTGAAGCGCTATGGCCGCGTCACCGCCTTGGATTACGCTGATTTCGATCTGCACAAGGGCGAGATCCTTGCCGTGATCGGCGACAACGGGGCTGGCAAGTCCAGCATGATCAAAGCGATCTCCGGGGCTGTCATTCCAGATGAAGGCGAAATCCGGCTCGAGGGCAAGCCGGTACAATTCACTTCGCCGATGCATGCACGGGCTGCAGGGATCGAGACTGTTTACCAGAACCTTGCGCTGTCACCGGCGCTTTCAATCGCTGACAATATGTTCATGGGGCGGGAGATCCGGCAGTCCGGCGTGATGGGCCGGTGGTTCCGCAAGCTCGACCGCAAAGAGATGGAGCGTTTCGCCCGCGAGAAGCTCTCGGAGCTTGGTCTGCTTACTATCCAGAACATCAACCAGGCGGTGGAGACGCTTTCGGGTGGTCAGCGCCAGGGGGTGGCGGTGGCGCGGGCCGCGGCCTTCGGCTCGAAGGTGGTGATCCTCGATGAGCCGACCGCCGCGCTGGGCGTGCGCGAGAGCCGCAAGGTACTCGATCTCATTCTCGATGTGCGCTCCCGCGGACTACCGATTGTGCTCATCAGCCACAACATGCCTCACGTTTTCGAGGTCGCGGACCGGATCCATATCCACCGTCTCGGAAAACGGCTGTGTGTCATCAAGCCCAGTGACTTCACAATGTCGGACGCGGTGGCCTTCATGACCGGCGCAAAGGAGCCGCCGGCTGAGGCGATGGCGGCGTGAGCAAAGCGGCCGCACTCGCGGAGCAGATCCTCGCGCGGGCCGGCGATGCGCAGCAGCGCTTCTTCGTCGCCATTGCCGGACCGCCAGGCTCCGGCAAGTCGACCCTCTCAGAGGCGCTCCTGCGCACGCTCGAAGCCACATCCCCCGGCCGAGCCGCCCTCGTTCCGATGGATGGCTACCACTACGACAATGCCGTTCTGGAAGAGCGCGGCCTCATGGCCCGCAAGGGCGCACCGGAAACCTTCAATGTGGATGGATTGCTCGCGGATCTGGCGCGGATCGTGCGGGGGGGTAAGCCCGTTGCTGTGCCGGTCTTTGACCGGGGGCTGGATCTCTCGCGTGCCTCCGCGCGGATCATTGCACCAGAACACCGTATCGTGCTTGTGGAAGGGAACTATCTTCTGCTCGACGTCGATCCTTGGCGTGCATTGAGTTCTGTTTTCGATATGTCTGTCATGGTCGAGGCGAATGACGAAGAACTTCGGCGGCGGCTTGTCCAGCGGTGGCTCGATCATGGATTGGAGCCGGAGCTGGCTCGTTTGCGAGCAGAGGGTAACGATCTTCCAAATGCGAGAATGGTTCTGGAGCGGTCGCAGGCTCCGGACATTAGATTCGACACGGAGTGCGATTAGCCGTGGCCGCGGCCAAAGCCAAAACAGCAACAATTCAGACGCGGCAAAATCGGCATATCCCCAGAAAGGGCTGACGGGCGTTCGGAAGTAATACATCGAACGCCCGTCATTAACAGAAGCCAAGACGACGAGATTGAGGGGTGGGGTAAGTCGTCTGGGCCCGATGATCCGTGTTCCGAGATCATGAATCCATTAACCAGATTCTCTGCTTGTGTCGCAATACGTGAATAACAGTGGCGTGTTTGCCACGGTCCCGGATCGCTTGGCTTTTTGATCCGCGTCGACAAGATTCTATCCGGTTAAAGAGCTAAAGTTCCATAATAATATATTTAAAATCAATGCGTTAGGATTTAAATCTTGCGCCATCGCAAGCGGCTGGTCGCCGACGGTGGTCGTGAGCGGAATTCAGCCTATGCCACCAGCGCAAGGCGAACACACTGTAGCTCGCGCCTCACGAAAGCAATTTCTCCCAAGGTGCCGCTTCGCGCGACAGGCGCTTCGCGCGACAGGCGCTTCGACGACAGACAGGCGACACGATCAGAGCTGATGTTCAATGCTTGCTAGCCTCTGCATGTTTGTATGGTCCATGTATCCAAATATGTGGCGCTTTGCGCCGCTTGAAGGAGGGAGCGAAGATGCCGGACGTCCACAGACTGACCGTCGAACAGCTGTCGGAAATCGTAGTCGACATTTTCGCGCGAGCCGGCCTCTGTCACAGCCAGGCACATACAGTTGCCGCCGTGATCGTCGCGGGCGAGAGAGATGCCTGCAAATCCCACGGGATCTATCGCATCGAAGGGTGCTTGCGGACGGTCAAGGCCGGAAAGGTGCGGCCGGATACCGATCCCGAGCTGCATGACTATGGCGCGGGGGTGATCCAGGTGGACGCGCACGACGGCTTTTCCACTGCGGCCTTTGCTCTTGGCGCTCCGGTTCTTGCCGAACGGGCGCACAAGCTCGGCATAGCTGCCATGGCAATCAATAACTGCACGCATTTTTCCGCGCTCTGGCCCGAGGTGGAACGGCTGACCGACGAGGGTCTGGCCGCGCTTGTCATGTGCCCAAGCTATGCAACGGTGGCGCCGTCAGGTGGAACCGCGCCCCTGCTCGGGACCAACCCGATCGCCTTTGGCTGGCCGCGCCCGGAGCGGCCGCCTTACGTGTTCGATTTCGCAACTTCCGTAGCCGCGCGGGGCGAGATCGAGCTGCACCGACGCACCGGCACCGAGCTGCCGGAAGGCTGGGCAATCGACGCGGAGGGACAAGCGACCACCGATCCTGAGAAGGCGCTGGCTGGTGCAATGCTGCCCTTCGGCAACCACAAGGGTTCAGCCATTTCGACCATGGTCGAGCTGCTTGCTGGCGCGATGATTGGGGACCTGACAAGCCCTGAGGCGCTCGATTATCTTGGCACAACGGCGCTCCTTCCGCATCACGGCGAGCTGATCGTTGCCTTCAGCCCGAAGCGTTTTGCCGCTGGGCGTCCTGGTGATCCCTTCGCCCGTGCTGAGATGCTTCTCGAGGCAATCGCCGGGCAGGGTGCGCGCCTGCCGTCTCAGCGCCGCTTCACGGCACGCGGTCGGGCACTGAGGGACGGCATCGAACTGACAAGTGCGGAAATGGACTCGCTCGAGCGGATGCGCAAATTCGGCCTCGATGTCGTTAACTGACGACATGGAGGCCGCAGGCAGTCCTTTATCAAAGCGCGCGTGGCTCTTAGAGTTCGATATAACAGGCGATTGGCGCTGATGAGATTGTGGAACTTGGCGACAATCTGCTCTGCATGGACCGTTGCCAGCCGAGCGCACGCCTCGATGTAGCGAGCACTTTTCGCCGTGATCATGTGCACCTGCTCGATCACGTATTGCACGGGAAGTAGGTCGTTGAAAGGAGAGTATTAAATCCTCAGCAGTCTTCGGCGCCCAATCGAGAAATCGCGAGAACAATGCTGTATAGTATGGATTTCGCCCTGCTTCCGCCACTGCGATCTAGAACTTCCGATCGGCGGCAATCATGGACAGGGCATTCTGCGTAAGTACGGCCTAGGCGAAGTCCTCCTGTGGAGCCTGTATCTTCGCCAGATCCGGGGCTTTATGAAACGCTGCGGCTCCTCGGATCACGACACGATAGATCGATGCCAGAGCGTCGAAGAAGTGCTGGAGATTGAGGAAGTCAATTTGAGAAACGATCGTCGAGCGGTTGGGGAATGTACTGACGAGCTCTTCAGCTGCAAGAGTGCTAGTGCTTCGCGGAACGGAGCCCGCGATGCTCTGACCTGTTTCGCGAGCCGGACCTCATCAATCGGTCCTCCCGGGGCGAGCGAGAGGTCGAGGATCTCGTTGCGCAGCCGACCGTAGACGAACTGCGCGTCGGACCCACGCTCGCGTGGCTTCTCGCTGGCGGCAAACGGTTTTATCGCCACAGGATTCTTGCCTGTTGAATACCTTGCAGTGTTCACCGGGAATCCCGGTGCTGCTGGTGCCCGAGGCCGGACTCGAACCGGCACACCTTGCGATGGCGGATTTTGAATCCGCTGCGTCTACCAATTCCGCCACTCGGGCGAGCGACAGCCTGACCTCCACGGTCCGAGGCCATCTCTAGTGTTTCGCATTGGGTTCCGCAATATTCATCATGCGCCCTCATAGTGGCCGCACTTCCAGAGATCATCGACCTGATAAGCTTGCCGGATCAGGGGATGTCTGGCACAGGAGGGCAAACAACAAAGCGTGCAAACCACGAACACGCGTTACAAAACGGATGGTTCGGCTCTGCCAACGCGCTGCGACGTTGCTGGGTAGTCGATCTGTGGGGGGAGGGTCGAATGGCGCGTTTGCTTCTTATGGAAGATGACGCAGAGGAAGGCGAATTGCTTGCTGAGATCATTCGGAGAGACGGGCACGAGGTGGTGCTCCTTCCCAATGCCACGGCATGTTTCACGCATCTCGAGACCCATCCCGTAGATCTTCTGCTCAGCGACATTTTCGTCAAGGAAGATGGTCAGCATGTACCGAATGGCGGACTGCTTCTGATCTCAAAATTACGCCAGATCGATCACATCAGCTCCGAGAAGTTGCCGATCATCGCGATATCGGGAGGCTTCGCAATCAAGGGAGGCGCAAGCGCGCTGCGCTCGGCGCGGGATGTGGGAGCAGACGTCCTCTTCGAAAAGCCCGTGCCGATCGACGAACTGCTGTTAACAATCAGGGAGCTGCTGCAGCGCGACGCATAGAATGCGCTGGGGTAATAGCCACGGAAGTCAGGCGATGCGCGCAATCGGTGCAGCGGCGACACGGCTTTCCATGCGCTTCGGAGAACAATCCGTCACGTAGCGTGTGAGCAGCGAGAGGTAGAAATTGAGCTCGCTGGCCTGCCGGGAAAGATCCTCCAGCTTACGGGCGACAAGTTCCCGGCTCCTCGGATCATGCTGAACATCGGAGCCGTTGAGGGCAAGGCTGAAGATCGGTGTGGCGATATCAGCAAGTGTGTGGATGGCGATCTGCTCGCGATGTTCGAGAGTGGGTATGGTGAAGTGCGTGTCGGACCGGAACGCATTCTGCAGTGCGCCAATGAAATAGCGAAAGCGCAGGATGACCTGACAGGCTCCGTCCTCGGCGACATGGATCAGGGCGCGAAGTCGGGCGAGGGTAAGGCTCGGCAACTCGATCACCAGCTCGGGGTCAGAAAAGACGTGAGCCGACATCGGCAGGTGTTCCAGAAGCCGATTAATGCTGTCTGAAAGCTCCTCCCGAAAGACCCCGTGGATAGTATCGGCACGCGGAAAGGTGATCCGGTGGCGCATGACGGTGCCGGTAATCTCCACAGAGCGCACGCAGAAAGCTCCGCCGTTGACCCGCGACAGAGTCATGGAGAAGACGTCAGATGCCTCCGGGGACGACACAACCTGGTTCATTGAGGATAGCCACCATTTGACGAAAATTTTTGCCTTTGCTGAGGCTTATGGGGCTTTGGTTTCCAAATGGTTAATTCAGTTCCTCAGCGCAGTGAAGCGCTCGGGTCTGCCTGTCCTGCAGGCAAACGAGTGGGCTTCCTGCTCAGGTGTCATCAGCGCCAGAATCGGAGTGGAGCGTCGGTTCCACATGGTCGCCCAGCTTCCGCACAGCGCCCACGTTCGCCACGACAACGCCCTTGCCATCATGAACGGGCGCTCCGAGAATCTCGACATCGATTTTCCGGCTGTCCGCTCGGAGGAGTACCCGCTTCAGGTAGTACGGCTTGCCTGTCCGAAGTGACTTGCTAATTGCGCTTTGGGCGAGGTCCCGCGTTGCGGTGTCGAAACGCGCCTCGGTCTCTTCCGGGCTTAATGCCTGACCATCTGGTGCGATGCCGAATATGTCGAACATCTTCTCCGACCAAGTGACGCTGTTGTCACGGAGGTCGACCTTGAAATGGGCAACTTCATCTGCGGCCTCGACCAGGCGTGCACGCGTTATCAGTTCCTCGCGCAGGATGTGTTCCTCGTAGGCGTCATATTCCGAGAAGATCAACGTCACGCCGCGCAGCGTTTCATTCTCGTCGAAGAATGGAGCGGACTTCAAACTGACGATCTTTGATCCTTGCTCGAACTGATGCTCCTGCACCTCGCGCAGCCGGAACGTCTCGTTGGCGATATGCGTGAGTGCAGGGAACCCCGCGGGCAGGGCGCACTGGCTGAGATGCACGCGCTTGTTGGTCGTGTGAGGCAGGTCGAAGGTAAGCTCTGCGCTCCGGCTTGCACGTACGATCTGGAGCGCGTTGTCGACAACGAGAATGGCCGAGGGGGCCGACTGAAGGACCGAGGTCAGTTCGCCGGTGACCTCCTTCAGTTCGGCCGAGTTGACCTGAAGCTCCTCGTTTACCGTGACGAGCTCTTCATTGGTGGATTGAAGCTCCTCGTTGGCCGTCTCGAGCTCCTCGTTGCTGGCCTGAAGCTCTTCGTTGGTCGACTGGAGTTCCTCGTTAACTGACTGCAGCTCCTCGTTCGAGGTCTGCAACTCCTCGATCGATTGCTGCAACGCCTCCCGTGTCGTCAGCACCTCGACCTGAAGCTGTCGCATCATGCTGTCCCGGGTGCCATTCGAGAGTTTCTCGTAGTCGATCTCCGGAATCTCGTTGCTTGAGGTTGTGAAGGTGAGCAATGCATATTTTTCCGAGTCGTTTGCCATCGAAATCGGAAAGGCCTCCATCCTGACATGCGTGTAGTCTGAACCCGGAAGTTCGTGCAGTATGCCCTTGCGGCGGCTTCCACGCCGGAGGGCAACCGCGCAGAGGCTCGGGGCCTCACCGCGCAGTGGCGGCTTCAGCAACGACAGTTTCAGATCGAGCCGGGTGTTTTCCGAAATCTCGACGAAATCGTTGAGCTTGCCGTAGACACGGATGATGTCGTGGTTCGCTGTGACCAGCAGCGCATTCGGAGAGATGGCCCGGGCAAGTGCGTCGAACATCTCGCGCTGCAGTCCAGTACCTTCCAACATTGGCCTGTCCGCTAGCGTCGATTGCCAGGGGGCCGTGTCAGGCGTGATATTGGCTGCGTTCGATTTCGAGCTGTTGCGCGCGATTCTGCGCTTGCGGAAGAGCTTGTTGGGTTCCGAAACAGCCTCGAAATCGACATTGAGCGCTCCGATGCTCTCGGATGTTCCGAGAAAGAGCAGGCCATTGGGATTGAGCGCATAATGTATGCGGTTCAGTACCCGCTCCTGAAGCCGCGGGTTGAAGTAGATCAGCAGGTTCCGAAGGCTCACCAAGTCGATGTTTACGAAGGGTGGATCCTGGAAAACGTTGTGCGCAGTGAAACGGATCACCGATTTAAGCACCTGCCGGACGTGCAGTTTGCCATCCGAAATCTCGAAGTAGCGGTCGAGCAGATTCGAGGGAATATCGTTCGCCGCCGACTGCGGATAGGATCCGGCACGCGCGAGATCAAGGGCACTGAGGTCGATATCGGTAGCAAATATGAGCAACCGGTCCTTCGTGAGATGCTCTATGCCGCCAAGCGCTTCGGAAACGAGAATCGCAACGGAATAGGCCTCCTCACCTGTGGCGCACCCCGCAATCCAGATGCGGAGCTGTCCGTCGGCGCAATGTGCGACCTGCTCGGCGATTGCCTTGCACAAGCATTCAAACTGGGGGCCATCCCGGAAGAACCGTGTCACCGAAATGAGCAGGTCCTTGAAGAGCGCATCGACTTCGTTAACCGACGAGCGGCAGTGGGCGACGTAGTCCTCGTAATCGGCGATGCCGAGCGCGATCATCCGCCGCTGGATACGGCGATGTACGGTACTCTCCTTGTAATCGCGAAAATCGACGCGGGTGCGCGCAAGCAGAATGTGAAGCAGGTCCGACATCTTGTTGCGGCTGTTCGAAACGGTGCGGAGCGGATCCAGGTTTCTCGGGTTCGAGAGAATGCGCAGGAGGTGCTGACCGATCTGGTGCGGCGACATGACAAGATCGACACAGCCTGTCTCTGCCGCGGACGCAGGCATGCCGTCGTATTTCGCCGTGGCGAGATCCTGTGCGATGGTGATGCCACCAGCTTCGCGTATCGCCTGTACACCGTAGCTGCCATCGCTGCCGGTGCCTGAAAGGACGACCCCCATGCAGTTCTCGCCGCATTCTCGGGCAAGACTGGTGAAGAGGCGGTCACCCGAGGGTTTTGGGGTGCGCGCGCCGCCAATGGGCGGGACCAGAGTCAGTTTCTCATCTTGAATTACGATGTCGGCATTCGGCGGTGTGAAGTAGATCTTGTTCGGTTCGGGCACAATGGGTTGCCCGATCTCGACCACCTCCATGTCCGATTCCCGCGCGATCAGAGTCGACATCAGACTCTTGTTCGTTGGCGACATGTGCTGAGCGATGACATAGCTTGCGCCCGAATCGGCAGGAAGGTTCTGCACCAGCTGTGTCAGGGCTTCGAGCCCTCCGGCCGACGATGCAATGCCGATGATGTAGTGCGACTTGCTCGCGGTCATTCTTCCCTCTCCGGCCATCCCGGCCTTCGATCCGTAGCCGTTCCCTGCAATTGTCCTTGGTAGGACAAATGCTCCTGATGCGATGGAAACTAAAACAAGCGCCGCAGAGTTGCCATGCCTTCGATTGGTTGGTTCAGAAGGTCGCGTCAATGAGACGGTGCAGGCCTTTTTCCGAATCCGCGAAATGCGAGAGGATCTGCCTACGACGCGCCTTTCCCAGATCGATCCGCGTCGGTGGTGTCGTGTTCAGCTGCCACGTCATGCGCGGAGCAGACATTCCAGTCTGCGCTGCAGTGCGTTCGAGTCGGATCGCCTGACGCATGGTTCGCGGCAGATCCCCGCTTTCGACAAAATTGGCAAGTGCGGCGATCGTGCGTCGCGGCCGGCGGGCAAGGCGCTCTTCGCGGGTAACGAGGATATTGTCGACGCCGAGCTCACGAGCAAAGTCGCGATAGATCCGGCGGTGATCGAGCCATGCGAAAGGCCCCTCTGGATCTGTCGCTGCGATGATCGCATCAATCCGTGCGTCGAAATCGCTCTGGCTTGGCATCGGAAGATCGCTCGAAGCCGTCGCATATCGCTCGGCGAGCCATTGGTCCTGGCGCCGCAGCAGCAGGGATACGCGAATCGGTGTGAGACCGGTGACGGTGTAGGACGAAAGCCCGGCGATGCGGCGCGCCACCTTTTCCGGGCTGGGGCCACGGTTGTGCCAGAAGTTCGTTGCGCCGAAGGCGAGGAACTCGTCGGCTAGTACAACAGTTCGTTCTTCGGCGCGAGCGCGCTGGATGAGGGGCGCGAGCTGACTGTGCAAACGGAACCGCAGAAGTTGTGCCTTGAGCTCATTGCAGCGGACATAGGCGCGCAAGGTGGCCAGGACAGGTTCAGGCGCTCCTTGCCCGCGGCGCAGCACAATCAGGTCGCGGGCTTTTGCAAGGATATGCCGCTGCAGGAAATGCGCACTGACGCCGGGAAGACCGATCTGGATCACGAACATGCGTGTTGTTCCGCTGCAGCGAGGGCAGGGCCGGGAGAAAGCCCCGGTCGGCATCATGCCGCTGCATCGTGTATCTGCAATGGTTTATGAAAAGCTCGCCGTTTCTCTCGCGGCCGTGTTGCCCTCTCCACGCGATTTCGCTGTCTGATTCTCGGAGGGTAGGGCCTTGGCGAGGCTCTTCCGCAGCGTCCGGTTCGAGACCTCGGAGCGGGCGTCAACAGCGGCCGCGAGCTTGGGCGAAAGCAACGGATCCGCATTGAGCACAGTGTGCAGGCGCCAGGTGTTTTCTCCTTCGACAGTACTTGGCGTGGATTGTCCTTGCACTGTCGACCCAGGTGCCGGAAGGAGTTGCCGGTCGCCGCGTCGCCGATGAACCGGCCGATCTGCTCAAGGATCCGGAACGGATTCTCGCCGAGCAGCTCGAGATGGAAAATGTTCGGGTTTTCCAAGCCGAGCCGGGTGGCAAAGCTTAGAGCCTGATTCAAAACTCAGTCAAACATAGCAATACCTTGCGAGGCGCCTGGTTGTGAGACGGATATGGGCGATGTTGATCCAGGCCTCGGCGGAGGCGACGGATTTCTCCCAATCTTTGGCGAGACGGCGGCATCGACCGAGCCAGGCGAAGGTCCGTTCAACGACCCAGCGGCGTGGCAAGACCTCGAAGCCGTCTGCGGTGTCAGAGCGCTTGATGATCTCGACCGTCCACTCGCCCATGTGTCTGAGCGCGCCGCGCAGCTTCGGTCCGGCATAGCCCCCGTCGGCGAAGATGTGACGGAGCCAGGGACAGGCATGGCGGATCGTCCTGAGCACCGCCGGCGCCCCGTCCCGATCCTGGATATCGGCGGAATGAACGACTACTCCGAAGAGCAGGCCCAAGGTGTCCACGACAATATGGCGCTTGCGCCCCTTGACCTTCTTGCCGGCATCGAAACCGGAAATCCCCCCGCTTTCAGTGGTTTTCACGGTTTGGGAGTCGATCACGCCCGCGCTCGGACTGGCTTCCCGCCCCTCCAGGTCCCGGGTCTCCATCGTCAGCGCGAAACGGATCGTCTGCAGCAGGCCGCTGTCACGCCAGTCGTAGAAATAGCCCTGCACCGTCGAGACCGGAGGAAACTCCTTCGGCAGCATACGCCACTGACACCCCGTGGAAGCGATGTAGAGCAACGCATTCATCACTTCGCGCAGATCCGTCGTGCGCGGGCGACCGAGGCGGCTCGGCGGTGGCAGGAAAGGTTCGATCAACGCCCATTCCCGATCCAACAGGTCGCTTGCATAACGCGGGCATTCCCGCCGATACTCCCGTCGAGCGGCTTCAGTCCAGGGCATTGTCGGCTCCATTCAGCGTGCAAACCGAACGGAACCACAACCAACTGAAGACGCTCAACTCTTTTCCGGGTGGGCTCTTAGCGTGACGGCTGCATGATCGAGCCACGCATGGCCGCCAGCAAGTTCGCCATTGCTGGCGATCGTCTTCAGCCGCGGGTCGAAATCGGCTTATTGAACCGCGGATTGTCCTTGCCGGATTCCGCATAGCGCGAGGCAGGCCAGCGCGCTTGGCTCCGCAGGCCGATGACGATCTGGATGGGCTGCTCCTGCGCCCAGCCCCTCTGTGGACGCAGCAAGCCGTGGGTCCGGGGGGGCGGATCGCGCCTCTGCCAGAAGAGCACGGTGTGCAGGGAGATGTTCTTGGCGCTGACGACGAGCGTTCGCTCCGATGCCGC
Source organism: Amaricoccus sp. B4 (assembly GCF_043226085.1). Taxonomy (NCBI): domain Bacteria; kingdom Pseudomonadati; phylum Pseudomonadota; class Alphaproteobacteria; order Rhodobacterales; family Paracoccaceae; genus Amaricoccus; species Amaricoccus sp. B4. Next base: position 752,689 of record NZ_CP171225.1, on the reverse strand, counting down.
TGCCTCGCGTTCGAGCTGCAGCAGCCGGGCGCGCATCCGTCGACGCAGCAACAGGGCAACCTGCGGGCTTATTCGCATGTAGCGGAGGAGATCCATGCAAGGCGACTCTTCTGCCGCGCCCTGCGAGCCGTGCACCAGAAGAATCTCTCGTGCCCGGGACATGAGTTTTTCTGCAGGAAGGTGGTGCCGGCCTTGGGTCACCCGATGTGAAAGACCGGCATCGCGTGTTTTCCTTTAGCCGAGCGCGTCGTTGCAGCGTGCGCAGGTCTGCGGGTGTGTGTGACTGCCGACATCGGGCAGGATCTTCCAGCAGCGCGCGCATTTTGCACCATCCGCTAGGGCTGGAACGACTGCGATGCCTGCCACATCGTCGAGGGTGAAAGCACCCTCGGGAGCCGGTGCATCCGTGAGCGTCACGGTGGAGGTGATGCAGAGATCGTGGAACGGCACGCTGCGCAGAAGCTCAAGCGCTGCCGGATCCGTCACATGAACCACGGGTGCGGCCTCGAGGCTGGCTCCGATACGCTTTTCACGACGTTCGACCTCCAGCGCCCCGGTTACCACGCGGCGCGCAGCCCGGATGGTTTCCCAGCGGGCCGCGTTGGCGTCGTCGCGCCAGTCCACCGGGGTCTCGGGGAAGTCGGTCAGGTGGACCGAGCTGTCCTCGCCGGGGAAGCGCTCCAGCCAGACGTCCTCCATGGTGAAGCAGAGGATTGGCGCAAACCACGCGGTCAGCCGGTGGAAGAGCAGATCCATTACCGTGCGCGCCGCCCGCCGCCGCAGGCTCGTTGCCGCGTCGCAATAGAGGGCATCCTTGCGGATATCGAAATAGACCGAGGAGAGATCCACGGTACAGAACTGGAAGAGCTGCTGGAAGACGCGCTGGAAGTCGTATTTCGCGTAACCGTCACGCACGATGCCGTCGAGCTCGCAGAGCCGGTGCAGCACCCAACGCTCCATTTCCGGCATGTCCGAAGCTGCGACGCGCTCTTCTTCCGGGAACCCAGCGAGTGCGCCGAGCATGAACCGCATCGTGTTGCGCAGGCGGCGGTAGCTGTCGGCCGTGCCCTTCAGGATCTCCGGCCCGATCCGTTGGTCGGCGGTGTAATCCGACTGTGCCACCCAGAGCCGCAGGATGTCCGCGCCATACTGCTTCACCACCTCCTCGGGCAGGATGGTGTTGCCGAGCGACTTGGACATCTTCATGCCCTTCTCGTCGAGCGTGAAGCCATGCGTGAGCACGCCCTTGTAGGGCGCGCGGCCCATGGTGCCGCAGGCCTGCAGCAGCGAAGAATGGAACCAGCCGCGATGCTGGTCCGTGCCTTCGAGGTAGAGGTCTGCCGGCCGGATCCCGTCTGGTCGGTCGCGTAGAACGAAGGCATGGGTGGAGCCCGAGTCGAACCAGACGTCGAGGATGTCGGTCACCTTCTCCCATTCGTCATGGTCGTAATCGTTGCCGAGGAAGCGGGCCTTGGCGCCTTCTTCGAACCAGGCGTCTGCTCCTTCGACTTCAAAGGCCTCCTTGATGCGGGCATTCACCGCCGCATCACGCAGGATCTCGACCTTGCCTTCGCCGAGCGGCTTCACGAAACAGGTGAGCGGAACGCCCCAGGCACGCTGGCGCGAGAGCACCCAGTCGGGCCTGGCCTCGATCATCGAATGGATGCGGTTCCGGCCGGTCTGCGGCGTCCACTTGACGAGCTGGTCGATGGAAGCCAGCGCCCGCTCGCGGATAGTCTTGCCATAGTCGTCCATCCCGTCGTCGAGCACCTTGTCGATGGCGGCGAACCACTGCGGTGTGTTGCGGTAGATCACCGGTGCCTTGGAGCGCCAGGAATGCGGGTAGGAGTGCTTGAGGCGGCCGCGGGCGATGAGGGCGCCCAGTTCGACCAGCTTGTCGATGACGCGTTTGTTGGCGTCTTTCTCCTTGCCCTTGTGGTCGAAGACCAGAGCGCCACCGAAAAATGGCATATCGGGCCGAAAGGCGCTGTCCTCCAGCACATTGTGCGTCATCGGCAGCCCGTGCTTCACGCCGAGGATGTAGTCATCCGCACCATGGGAGGGCGCGGTATGCACGAAGCCCGTGCCTGCATCGTCGGTCACATGCTCGCCTGGCAGCAGCGGGACGTCGTAATCCCACTCTCCGTTCGCCCCTTCGGCGCCGCGGAACGGATGGGCGCAGACCAGAAGGTCAAGCTGGGCGCCCGTCACATCCCGCAGTCGCCGGTACATGCCCGGCTCCAGGCGGGCCTGGGCAAAGACACCATCAGCGAGCGCATCGGCCAGCAGATAACGGTCGCCAACCTTCGCCCAGCTTTCGTCGGGCGTGCCGGTGACCTCGTAGAGCCCGTAGGAGATGCCGGGATTGAAGGCGACCGCCCGGTTCGACGGGATCGTCCAGGGGGTCGTCGTCCAGATCACCACATTGACACCGAGAAGATCGGAGAGCGATCCCGTCGGTTCGACTGCCTCGACCACCGGGAACTTTACCCAGATCGTGTGGCTCTGGTGATCCTTGTATTCGACCTCGGCCTCGGCGAGCGCGGTTTTTTCCACCGGGCTCCACATCACCGGCTTCGAGCCGAGATAGAGCGAGCCGTTCATGACGAACTTCATGAACTCGTCGGCAATCACCGCCTCGGCATGATAGTCCATCGTGAGATAGGGATCGTCCCACTTGCCGGTGACGCCCAACCGCTTGAATTCCTCGCGCTGGATGTCCACCCAGCCTTCTGCGAACTTGCGGCATTCGGCGCGCAGCTCATTGACCGGCACCTCGTCCTTGTTCTTGCCCTTGGCCCGATACTGCTCCTCGATCTTCCACTCGATTGGCAGCCCGTGGCAATCCCAGCCGGGCACGTAGCGGCTGTCCTTGCCCATCATCTGCTGTGAGCGGACGATGAAATCCTTCAGAACCTTGTTGAGCGCGTGCCCGATATGGAGATGGCCGTTGGCGTAAGGGGGGCCGTCATGCAGCACGAAGGGCTCGCGGCCATTGGCGCTGGCCCTCAGGCGGTCGTAGACCCCGAGGCGCTCCCAGCGGGCGAGCCATTCGGGCTCGCGCTTCGGCAGGCCCGCGCGCATCGGAAAATCGGTGGTCGGCAGGAACAGGGTATCTTTGTAGTCGGGAGTATCGGCACACATCGGCGAGGTCCGTCGGAAATTCCTGGAAAAGGGGGATGCGGTCACGCGGAAACGCGCGTCAGGACCCGGCAGCCCTGAACGTTCAGGACGCCGGGACGGTAATTCGAATGCCGATGCCGGGTTTCCAGATCATGCGCGGGGTATAGCGCCGCGTCCACGGGCCTTCAATCTGCATTTTCCCGCAGCTTTTGCCGGGAACGGGCCCTCATGCGGGAAAGGTCGGACCTCATACCTTGCGCCAGGACCCAGCCGCTGTTATCTCCCTCAAAGCCCGATGAATTTGATCGGATAATGGGGGTGCTGCGTGAAGGATGCCGGAATGGAACAGCCCGCGATACGGCTGTCGCTTGAGGGCATCGGCCATGATTATGGCAATGGCACCGTGCTGCGTGATGTCTCGCTCGACCTGCGCGAAGGGGAAGTCACCTGTCTGCTTGGCCCCTCGGGCTGTGGCAAGTCCACGCTTCTGCGGATTGCCGCCGGTGTCGAGCGGCAAACCCGCGGCATTGTGAAGGTCGACGGGCGGCGCGTTGCAGGTGACGGCGTCTACATCCCGCCGGAAAAGCGCGATATCGGCCTCGTCTTCCAGGATTTCGCGCTCTTCCCGCATCTCCGTATCGAGGAGAACGTGGCCTTCGGGGCCCGCGGCGGCGCATCCGAGCGTCGGCAACGTGCCCTTGCCCTCCTCGAACGTGTCGGCCTCGGCAGCCATGCCGGGCGTTATCCGCACCAGCTGTCGGGCGGCGAGCAGCAGCGTGTCGCACTGGCTCGGGCGCTTGCGCCCCGGCCGCCCATCCTGCTGATGGACGAGCCCTTCTCTGGCCTCGATCATCGTCTTCGCGATGATATCCGCGACCAGACGCTCGAGATCCTGAAGGAAGAAGGCACGGCGGTCATGCTCGTTACCCACGAGCCCGAAGAGGCGATGCGCATGGCCGATCAGATCGCGCTCATGCGGTCCGGACGCATCGTGCAGGTGGGCGGACCCTACAACATCTATAATGCCCCCGTGGACAAGGAGGCGGCGATGTTCTTCTCCGACATCAACGTCATCCACGGCGTGGTAAAGGATTTCCAGACCGATACGCCCTTTGGCCAGTTCCTCACGCCCGGCCTCGCCGACAAGGCCGACGTGGAGATCATCATCCGCCCTCAGCACCTCAAGATGGATTTCGACCGGAACGGCAGAGGGCCGCTCCCCACGGCGCAGGACGGTGTTCCGGCCCGTGGTCGGGTGGTGCGGGCGCGCTTCATCGGCAACCAGAGCATCGTCGAACTGGTGATGGATCACGATGGCTCGCAGCTCAAGGCCACGATCCCGGGCGTGTTCCTGCCCAAGGTCGGCACGCCGCTCTGGCTGTCGCTCAGGCGCGACCGCTGCTTCGTCTTCCCCTGCAGGCAGCAGAGGGTGCTCGACACCCCGTATTTCGCATGACGCTCTGGCGGATACACTTCGATTGGGGTTTGAATGCGGCTCGAAGACGCCATATGTGTGTGGCGTGGAGGCCGGTGCCTTGCAGGTGCCGGTTCGTCAACGGAGACGAAACATGCTGAACAATATCGGACCGGCCGGCCTGATCCTGATTGCGATTGTGGTGCTGGTGCTCTTTGGCCGCGGCAAGGTAGCGGGCCTGATGGGCGAGGTCGGGAAGGGCATCACCAGCTTCAAGCGCGGAATTCGCGAAGGCAGCGATGAAATCGAGAATGCCTCGAAAAGCGATCCTGAACGCGCTCGCGATGTGACGCCCGAGAAGGACAAGGCCTGAGCCCGGCAGACGCACGGACTGGTCTGCAAGACGGGGCCTGAAACATGCTGGATATCGGCTGGTCGGAACTTCTGCTGATCGGGATCGTCGCGCTGATCGTGGTGGGCCCGAAGGAATTGCCCGGACTTTTCCGCACCGTCGGCCAGTTCACCGGCCGGGCGCGGGCCATGGCGCGTGAATTCCAACGTTCGCTTGAGCAGGCTGCTGAGCAGAGCGGCCTCAACGAGGCGGCCGACGGATTAAAGGCCGTCGATCGCGTGAATATCAAATCCGCCTTCGACAACATCGCCTCGGCCAGCGGCACGGCGACGGCAAAGCCCGTTGCGCCAGCCTCAGCCGAAGTGTCGCGCTCCGACAATCTGCAGCCTGATCCCGCGGCACCCGAGCCCGCGGCGGATTTGGACGGTGGCGCAAAGAGCGCTCCGGCCACGCAAGGGGATACCCCCGGTGCCAAAAGCACTGCGCCATGAACGAGACCCCATGACTGACCGGGATATCGACGACACGACGGCGCCGCTCATCGAGCATCTCGCCGAACTGAGGACGCGCCTGATCTATTCGGTGCTCGCCTTCACCGTCTGCATGATCCTCTGCTTTGCCGTGGCGCGGCCGATCTTCAATTTTCTGGCCCATCCGCTGTCTCAGGTGCTGATCGCGAACGGGCAGAAGCCGGACCTGATCTTCACCGGGCTTCAGCAGGGGTTCATGACCCAGGTGCGGATCTCGCTCTTCGGGGGCTTCGTCTTCGCCTTTCCGATCATTGCCTACCAGCTCTGGCGCTTCGTTGCGCCGGGGCTTTATCGGCAGGAAAAGAATGCGTTCCTGCCGTTCCTCTTTGCCTCGCCCGCGCTCTTCATTGCCGGGGCGGCGTTTGCCTACTATGTGATCCTACCACTCGCCTTCGACTTCTTTCTGAGTTTTCAACAGTTTGCGCCGGAAGGCCTCGATCCTGCGGCGATGGCTGACAGCGAAGTCGGAATCCAGTTCCTCGGCACGATCAACGAGTATCTCGGGATCACGATGAAGTTCATCATCGCGTTCGGGCTCTGCTTCCAGCTTCCGGTGCTGCTCACGCTCATGGGCAAGGCCGGGCTCGTGAGCGCGCAAGGCCTTGGCCGGACGCGGAAATATGCTGTGGTCGGTATCCTGACCCTCGCAGCGGTCGCAACGCCGCCGGACGTCGTATCGCAGGTGATTCTCTTCTCGGTCGTCTACGGGCTCTATGAGGTATCGATCATTCTGGTGCGGATGGTCGAGCGCAAGCGCGAAGCCGAACTGCGGGCGCAGGGGCTCTGGGACGAGGATCTCGAATCCGACGAGCACGCGGTCGAGGAAAAATCGTGAGCGATTCCGAGCTCTTGTTGCGAGTTGCCGAAGCGCTCGAACGAATGAGCCCGGCCCCCTTCGGGCGCCCGGATCTGGATGCGGCGGAGGCTTTCGTCTGGCACGTTGCGCCGGACCGGCTGGAACCGGTGGTGAAGGTGGCGCGGGTCGGGATCTCTCTGCTCGTGGGAGTTGACCGGGCGCGGGATACGCTTCTGGCCAATACCATGCAGTTTGCGAGTGGTTTTCCGGCCAACAACGTGCTGCTCTGGGGCGCGCGGGGCATGGGAAAATCAAGCCTTGTCAAGGCTGTGCACGCGGAAGCCTCATTGGCGCATCCGGGTGTGAAGCTCATCGAGATCCAGCGCGAGGATCTGCCGAGCATTGGGCGGCTGCTCAATATCCTGCGACACTCGGAGAGCCGCTTCATCCTCTTTTGTGACGACCTGTCTTTTGATAAGGATGACAGTCATTACAAGAGCTTGAAGGCGGTTCTTGACGGTGGGATCGAGGGGCGGCCGGAGAATGTGATCCTCTATGCGACCTCGAACCGGCGGCATCTTATGCCGCGGGACATGATCGATAACGAGCGGCAGGCGGGGATCAATCCGAGCGAGGCGGTGGAAGAGAAGGTCTCGCTGTCGGACCGGTTCGGGCTCTGGCTTGGCTTTCATGCCTGCAACCAGGATGATTTCCTTGGCATGATAAGGGGTTATTGCGATGCCTTCGGGATCGCGATCGATGATGCGACCCTGCGGGCCGAGGCGATCGAATGGAGCCAGACACGGGGCGGGCGCTCGGGGCGTGTGGCCTGGCAGTATGTGACCGATCTCGCCGGGCGCCGGGGGGTGCAGCTCGGGTGAGCCGCCGCCGCGGGGTAGCTGGAATCCATATGGATTCCGTATGGAATCGATATGGCATCCGTATGGCAACCTTTTAACAATTCGTCAGGGAAGTCAGGCAGCAGAATGAAACGCAAGCGAGGCCACGGGGCGGTGATCGGCGCCATTCTTCTCGGTGCAGCCGGTCTTGCTCCGGCGGCTGGCGCGGCGAGCTTCGACTGCACGCTGCCCGATCTCGCACCCGACGAGCAGGTGATCTGCAATGAACGCGATCTCAATGATGCCGATGTGCGGATGGTGACGACCCTCGATTTTCTCACCGGGCTCTTTGCGATGGGGCGCCGCGGCGACATCATGGACGATCAGGCGAAATGGCTCCATGAGCGGATGGCTTGCGGCGCGGACGCCGATTGCATCCGCGCCGCCTATGCCCGCCGCCAGCAGCAGCTTCAGGACATCTACGATTCCATCGACCGCCCGCTCTGAGGCGAGGGCGCGCGCCGGGCTCAGATCCAGCCGAGAAGCTTCCACCAAATGAAATCGAGCGGGACGAGCAGGACGAAGGTCAGGAGCGCCAGCGCCAGGGTGACGCGCAGAAGGGCGCGGACCGGCTCGCCCGCAAGCCCCATCGCGACGATGAGCGGCGCGACCTGATAGGGAAAGATCACCGTCGAGAAGCCGATCACCTGGGTCATCAGGACCGCCTCGACCGAGAAGCCGGTTGCGGCGGCGAGATCGGGGGCGAGTGGGGTCAGCACCGCCGGGACACCCGGCATGGTGGAGATGAGCGCGGTAAGTGTGGCAAGCGCCGAGAGCGACAGGAAGTTCGCGAAATCCCGGCCGGGGGCCAGCGGCAGGACGGTGGTCACAAGTTCGGCCAGCCGCTCGCCAAGGCCACTGGCGCTCACCACGGCGCCGAGCCCGAGGACGCCGGCGACGAGGAGCAGGGTGCCGAAGTCGATGGCGCTGCGGAACGCCTCAGGCGAGACGAGACCGACGCGGGGCAGGAGCAGGATCACGGCGGCGGCCAGCCCGATCCAGGCGGGGTTGATGCCGTGGAACCGGTCTGTCGCCCAGAGGGCGAGGGTGACGAACAGGAGGCCGAGCAGCCAGAGTTGCTGCCGGGTTCCGCCGCCTGCGTCTGAGGGGGCGGGCGCCGCGACGGCGGCCGGGGAGCCGGTCCTGGCAGGATAGGCGCGCAGGATCAGGGCGACGATGGCCACCGATTTCAGGATGCCCAGAACCGGATAGTGCAGGACGAGGTAGTCGGTGTATCCGATGCTGATGCCATGCAGATGCGCCGCGGCGCCCGAGAGCACCATATTGGGCAGGTTTGCGGGCAGGATCGCGAAGCTCGGGATGTTGCACCCGAAGGCGACAGCGAGCGCGACGCCAGTGCGGCCGTTCGAGCCGCGCTCGAAGCCGAGCGCTTCGGCCAGCGCCATGCCGATCGGCACAAGCGCCATCGAGCGGCCGACGGAGGAGGGCATCAGGAAGCCAAGTGCGGCACCCATGGCGACGAGCCCGGCGATGAGGCCCGGATAGCTTCGCGACAGATGCGGCGCGGCGGCATTGCCGAGGCGCGTGCCGAGCCCCGTGATACGGATCGCGGCGACCAGCACGAAGCCTGACATCACCAGCCAGATCGCGGGCGCGGTGAAGCCCGAGAACACCAGCTCGGGGCTGGCAAGGCCCGGGATCAGCAGGAGCGTGAAGAAGATCAGCGTACCGAGGAAGGCAGGCACGAGGCCGGTGCTCCAGAGGCCGAGCGTCACGAGCACGATGGCAAGCGTGTGAGCCTGGTGGCGGTCGAGCCCGGCAGGGACGGTCAGGGCGATGGCCGCTGCCGCGGCAAGGATGACACCGAACTGGATCTGTGCGCCGTGTTTCATGGCCGAACTCCGCTTCTCCGAACAGGTCTCCGCGATAGCGGTTCCGCGCCGGATGTGACAGAACGATAGAATGACAAAAGATGTCGAAATTCGGACAGTGGCCGTGGAGGGTCTGCCGCTGCCCTCGCCGCGGGGTTTTCTCGAGGATCCGCGGCGCCCGGTCATCGCCTGGGTCGGGCGGGCCGAGCGTGGGTTCGCCATTGCCCCGCACAGCCATCCGCGGGCGCAGCTCGCGCTTTGCTATGACGGGCTGATGCGGCTTCAGGTGGGCGAGGATGTCTGGTTCGTGCCGGAACGGCACGGCATCTGGATTCCGCCGGGGATGATGCACCAGCTCGTCGCGCAGACCGAGATCCTGGTGCATCACCTCTATGTCGATGCCCGCCATGCGGCGCGGAGCGGGCTTCCCGAGCGGCCGGTGGTGGTGCGCGCGACGCCCCTCCTGCGCGGGATCGCCGGGCGGCTTGCCGGGGCGGAGGGGGCGCGGCTAAGTGCGGCGGCGGCGCGGCGGCTCGCCTGGGTGGCGTTTGACGAGATGGCACGGCTCGAGCAGCCGGATCTGCGGCTGCCGGGCGGGCGGGACCGGCGGCTGGTGGCGGCGATGGACGCGCTGCTGGCGCCGGGCGGCGCGCGGCTCGGGCTGCCGGAGGTGGCACGGCATGTCGGGGTGGGCGAGCGGACGCTGGCGCGGCTCTTTGCGGCGGAAACCGGCCTCGGCTTTCGCGCGTGGCGCAGCCGGATGCGCTTCATGCTGGCCCTCGAGGGGCTCGAGCTCGGGGAGAGCTCGGCGGCGCTTTCGGTGCGGCTCGGCTATTCGACGCCGAGCGCCTTCATCGCCGCCTTCCACAAGGCGTTTGGCGCGCCGCCCTCGGCCTTTCGCAGGGGCTGAGGGCGGCGCGGCCGAAGGCCTTCAGGGCATCGGGCGGGAGGCGAGGATGCCGTCGGCGCCGCGGGCGATGGCTGCGACGCCGGTGCGGGCGACATCCACGACGCCGAGCGGGCGCATCAGCGAGACGAAGGCGTCCACCTTCTCGGGCGCGCCGGTGATCTCGAAGACGAAGCTTTCGAGCGTGGTGTCGACCACACGGGCGCGGAAGACGTCGGCGAGGCGCATCGCCTCGACGCGGCGCTCGCCGGTGCCCGCCACCTTGATGAGCGCAAGCTCGCGCTCGACGGCCGGGCCCTCGACGGTGAGGTCATGGACCTCGTGCACCGGGACCATGCGGCCGAGCTGGGCCTTGATCTGCTCGATCACCGCCGGGGTGCCGGTGGTGACGATGGTGATGCGCGAGCGATGGCCCTCGTGGTCGGTCTCGGCGACGGTGAGGCTGTCGATGTTGTAGCCCCGGCCGGAGAAGAGGCCGATCACACGGGCAAGCACGCCGGCCTCGTTGTCGACGAGCACGGCGAGCGTGTGGGTTTCCTGGTGATCACCTAGCGGATTGCGAAGGTCGTAGGCGCTGTGGCGGCTTGCGCCGCGCTTGATGGCGAGTGCGTTCATCCTGTCGTCTCCATCACGGGAAGGACGGTCTCTGCGAACCCGGCGGGGAAGAGCCGCGAGGCGAGGGCATCGAAGCCGTCGATCTTTTCGAACTGGCCCTTGTTGAGGACCCGGATATTGGGGCGCGAGGCCTTGATGCCTTGCGCATTTGCCTTGGCGTGCCGTGCGATCCGCGTGCCGAGCGTGGGCATCGGTGCGGCCGGATCGGGGGCGCCGAACCAGAGGAAGTGATCGCGCGCGAGGCCGAAACCGCTCCGATCGGTGTGCGAGCGGAGGACGTCCACGGGCATGTCCCGGCGCCAGAACTCCCGGCACAGCTCTCCGAGGAAGATATAGTCGAGATACTCTTCCCGGAGGCTGGACCACGCGAAGTTCTTGAGCGCGGCGGGCATGGTCAGACGAGCACCGCGCCCTTGGCGCCGATCGCGTTGGTGGCGACATCCTCGTTGAGCAGCATGTCGTTGTGGGCATTGCCGCTCGGGATCATCGGGAAGCAGTTCTCGTGCTTCTCGACGAGGCAGTCGAAGATCACCGGGCCATCGTAGGCGATCATCTCGCGGATGGCCTCGTCGAGGTCGGCGGGGTTGTCGCAGCGGATGCCCTTGGCGCCGAAGGCTTCGGCCAGCTTCACGAAGTCGGGCAGGGCCTCGGACCAGGAGGAGCTGTAGCGCTCGCCATGGAGCAGCTGCTGCCACTGGCGGACCATGCCGAGGCGCTCGTTGTTGAGGATGAACTGCTTGACCGGCAGGCGGAACTGCACGGCGGTCGACATCTCCTGCATGTTCATCATCCACGACGCTTCGCCCGCGACATTGATGACGAGGCTCTCGGGGTGGGCGATCTGGATGCCGACGGAGGCCGGCATGCCGTAGCCCATGGTGCCGAGCCCACCGGAGGTCATCCAGCGGTTCGGTTCCTCGAAGCCCAGGTATTGCGCGGCCCACATCTGGTGCTGGCCGACCTCGGTGCAGATGTAGCGGTCGAGATCCTTGGTCAGGGCCTCGAGGCGCTGGAGCGCGTATTGCGGCTTGATGATCTTGTCGGAGTTGCGGAACTCGAGGCAGTTGCGGTCTCGCCAGATGCCGACCTGCTTCCACCAGCGCTGGATCGCGGCGGAATTGGTCTTCGAGCCGCGCTCCTTCCAGAGGGTCAGAATGTCCTCGAGCACCGAGCCGACATCGCCGACGATCGGCACGTCGACATGGATGTTCTTGTTGATCGACGAGGGATCGATGTCGATGTGGACCTTGAAGGAGCCGGGCGAGAAGGCGTCGGTGCGGCCGGTGATGCGGTCGTCGAACCGCGCGCCGATGCAGAGCATGACGTCGCAGTCATGCATCGCCCAGTTGGCCTCGTAGGTGCCATGCATTCCGAGCATGCCGAGCCAGTTGCTGCCCGAGGCCGGGTAGGCGCCGAGGCCCATCAGGGTCGAGGTGATGGGAAAGCCCGTGGTTTCGGTGAGCTCGCGCAGCAGGCCGCAGGCCGCGGGGCCCGAGTTCACGACACCGCCGCCCGAATAGATGATCGGACGCTCGGCCTTTTCCAGCGCCTCGACAGCGGCGAGGATCGCCTCCGGATTGCCCTTGCGCTGCGGCTGGTAGTGCGAAACCGGCGTCTTTTCCGGGGTGCAGTAGCTGCCGGTGGCGAACTGGACGTCCTTCGGGATGTCGACGAGGACCGGGCCGGGGCGGCCGTTGGTCGCGACGTGGAAGGCCTGATGGATGGTCTTGGCCAGCGCGTCCGTGTCCTTCACCAGCCAGTTGTGCTTGGTGCAGGGCCGGGTGATGCCGACAGTATCGGCCTCCTGGAAGGCGTCGTTGCCGATCAGGAAGGTCGGAACCTGTCCGGAGAGGACGATCATCGGGATCGAATCCATCAGCGCATCCGCCATGCCGGTGACGGCATTGGTGGCGCCGGGTCCGGAGGTGACGAGGACGACGCCGGGCTTGCCGGTTGAGCGGGCATAGCCCTCGGCGGCATGGGTCGCGCCCTGTTCGTGCCGGACCAGGATATGGCGGATGTCGTTCTGCTGGAACAGTTCGTCATAGATCGGTAGCACCGCGCCGCCGGGATAGCCGAACACGGTATCCACGCCCTGGTCCTTCAGGGCCTGAACAACGATCTGTGCACCGCTCATGCGACGGGTCATGATGAAAACTCCGATCTGTCGCGGCCCGGAACCGCCCGGAGCCGCTGCCTCCAAAAGCAAAAGGCCCCTCGGAAGGGGCCCATGCGCGGGTTCCGGACAGGGCCTAGTGTCCTGTCCGTCTCCCGCGCTGTCTTACGATGAGTACCGAATGGTTCATGCGATTCTCCCTGGAAGGCCTTCATTATGCAGGTCGGAGGATGCGGTCAACCAAAGAGTTCGCACATAATTGCGTGCTGCGCTGCGAACGTGAAGTTTTATTTCGGGATCACCGGTCTAACGGGGCATATCCGGCATGGCATACAAATAGTTGGTATTCAAATGAATGGTATGGCAATGGAGCGCCATGCAGGACCACGCCATCTCCCCCCGTCTTCAGTTCGGTTTCATCTTTGTCGGGCTCGCCCGCCGCTGGCGGCGCGCGCTCGACGAGCGTATGGCGGCGATCGGCCTCACCGATGCCACTTGGCCGCCACTCGTGCATCTGCGCCGGTCCGGTGGCGGCATCTCGCAGGCCGAGCTCGCGGCGCGTGTCGGGATAGATGCCTCCTCGCTCGTCCGGCTGCTCGACGTGCTCTGCGGACGCGGGCTCATCGAGCGGCGGCCCGCGCCGGACGACCGGCGCACGCGGGCGCTGTTTCTCACCGCCGCGGGCGTGGCCGCGGTCGAGGCTGCTCTCGTGGTGCTGCAGGCGGCGGAGGAGGAGATGCTCATCGATCTCGACGATGCGGAGCTTGCAGCGATGCTGCGGGGTTTCGGGCGGATTGAGGCGCGGATCGCGCAGGTGCGGGAGGAGCGTGGGGCATGAGCGGGCTTCTGGAGACACTGGGGCTCGACCGCGGGCGGCTCGCGTTCGGGATGCGGACGGCACTCGCCGCCTCGGCCGCGCTGCTGCTGGCCTGGGCGCTCGGGCTCGAGCATCCGCAATGGTCGGCGATGACAGTCTGGGCCGCCTCGCTGCCGGTGCGGGGGCAGCTCGTCGAGAAGAGCGCCTACCGGCTGCTCGGCACCATCTTCGGCGCGGTCTACGGCATGGGCCTGATGATGGTCTCGGGGGGCGCACCGGAGCTTCTGGTGCTGGGGCTTGCGCTCTGGCTCGGGCTTTGCGGCTTCACCGGCAACGTGCTGCGCGGTTTTGCCTCCTACGGGGCGATGCTTGCGGGCTATTCGGCGGCGATGGTGACGCTGCTCGACAGCGCGCACCCCGATCATATCCTCGCCCTCGGGCTCGACCGGATACTGACCGTGGCGCTCGGTGTGCTGACGGCGTTGCTCGCGGGGCTGCTTTTCGCGGCGCCGGGGCGGGCGGCGGATGCCGTGCAGCGGACACGGGCGCTTACGGCGCCGCTGCTGCGCGACATTGCGGCGCATCTGGCGGGGCGGCGGCTCGAGCGGGCCGGGCAGGAGGCGATGCTTGCCGAGATGGCGGCGATCGAGATGACGCTCGATCTCGAGGGGGCCGGGTCCCGCCGGGCCCGGCGCATGGTACGCGAGGCTCGCGGTCTGCTGCTCGCGCAGGTCGCCGCATTGCTCTGGCTCAGGGCGCATGAGGTGGGGCCGGCCGAGGCGGACGCGCAGCTTGGCGCGGCGCTCGAGGCCGCCGCTGGGGCGACGGACGGGCCTTCCGGGGCGCTCCAGGCTGCGGCGGCTCTTGCGGGCGACCATCCCGGGCTTCTCGATGTGCTCGACGGGCTGGCTGCGGCCACGGCGCCCGGCGGGCAGGCGGCTCCGCTTGCGCTGCATCGCAACTGGATCGGTGGCGTCGAGGCGATGGTGCGTTCCGTGCTGGCCGCGCTTGCGGTCGGGGCGGTGTGGCTCGCGACCGGCTGGGAGATGGGCGGCTTCATGCTGCTCGGCACCGCGATCCTGACCTCGATCTTCTCGACATTCGAAAATCCGGTGGTGACGCTGCGCTACGTGTTCATCGGCCAGATCGCCGGGGTGGTCGCGGCACTCCTCTGCCGCTGGCTCCTCTGGCCGTGGGCGGGGAGTGAAGTGGGGCTCGTGGTGGCAATCCTGCCCTTCATCCTGCTCGGCGGCCTTCCGGGTGCGCATGCCCGCACGGCGCCGATGGCCTTCGACTGCAACATGGTGATGTTGCTTCTGCTGCAGCCAGCCTGGCCGCAGACCATGAGTTTCGGGCATTCGCTGATGATGGGAGCGGCGGTGCTGGGCGGGCCGCTCGTCTCTCTGGCGGCGTTCCGGCTCATCCATCCGATCGACGCCACGCGGCGGCGCGAGGCGCTGCGACGCGCGACGGTGGCCGATCTCGAGCGGCTCGCAGCCGGCGGCGGAGCGTGGGATACGCGCGAGGCCTGGCGGATGCGGAACCTGCACCGGGTGCTGGTCGCGATGTTCTGGTCGTCGCGCGCGCTGCCCTCGAACCGGGCCGTGGCCGACGGGGGGCTCGGGTTTCTCACGGTGGGAAGCGCGATCCGGCATCTCCACGGGCTGGAGGCGCAGCCGCTGCCGGATGCGGCGCGGCGGCGCGTGAGGCTCGCTCTGGCCCGGCTCGGGGCGCTCGGGCAGGATCCCGTCGCCGCCGGACGGGGGCTGGCCATGGCGGCGCGAGGACTTTCAGGGCTCGAGGGGGCGGATACAGGCCTGCTGGCGGAGGCGGGGCGGCAGATCGCAGCCCATCCCGGCCTCTTCGGGTCGGGCGCTGACGCGGCCTATTTCGGGTTGGCGGGCAGGTCGATCGCGGCGAGCTGGGCGCGGATCGCGGTGCCTTCGCCCTGCTCGTGGGCGGCGGGCTGGCGGTCGGCCTCGGTCAGCCGTCGCCAGTGGCCGTCGGTGTAGATCTCAAGGGGCTCGTACCGCGACTTGTAATCCATCTTCTCGCTGCCGGGCACCCAGTAGCCGAGATAGACATACGGCAGGCCGGATTCCCGGGCGATGCGGATGTGATCTAGGATCACGAAGGCGCCGATGCTGTCGCGGGTGAGATCCGGGTCAAAGAAGGAATAGACCATCGACACACCATCCGAGAGGATGTCGGTGAGGCAGACCGCGACGAGCTCGCGGCGGCTGCCGCTCGGGCCGGGGCGATAGTATTCGATGACGCGGCTTCGGACCGGGGTTTCCTCGATCATCGCGGCGAACTCGTGCATGTCCATGTCGGCCATGCCGCCGGTGGCGTGGCGGGCATCGAGATAGCGGCGGAAGAGCTCGTACTGCGTTTCGGTCGCCCAGGGGCTGCGGGCGACACGCTCTATGGTCTCGTTGCGCTTCATCACCCGGCGGCGGCCGCGGGACCAGTTGAAGTCATCGACCACGATGCGGGCGGAGAGACAGGCGGTGCAGGCACCGCAGGACGGGCGGTAGAGCACGTTCTGCGATCGGCGGAAGCCCTGGTGCGAGAGCACATCGTTGAGACCGGTGGCACTCTCGCCCTGCAGCGCCGTGAAGAGCTTGCGCTCCACCTTGCCGTCGAGATAGGGACACGGCTGCGGCGCGGTGACGTAGAACTGATGTGTCTGCGGCAGGGTGTGACGCATGGCGGTCCCGTTCGGCTATCTCCCGTGAACGCAAACGTTAGCAACAGGTCTCGCGGCGGAGCAACTTCTTTCTGTTGCGTTTTTTCTGCGATCGCGAGGCTGTCAAAGCTCGGGGCGGTTGATTGCGGTGGTCCGCAGGAAGATGTCGCCGAGGCCCTGGCGGTAGCGGGTTGTCAGGATCATCGCGCAACTCAAGAGCTGAACCGGAAAAACCGCCATTGATACGACATAGATCAGTGCGTGCAGGAAGGCGGTCAACGGGTCGAGACGGGCACCGTCGGACTTGCGCAGTTCTATGCCCATGAAGCGCATGCCCCAGGTTGCGGAGCTGTTTGCGATGGTGGCGGTGCGGTATAGAAGGCCCATGCCGGCAAGGACGAGCGGAAAGGCCGCGAATCCGAAGCCGAGCGTGAGCAGCCCGAAGAGCACGCCGACCGGCACTCCGAGGGCCATCACGACCAGTACATCCACGATCCACGCCACGAAACGGCGCGTCGGCACGCCGTCATAGAACTGGCCGTCAAGCTCGGGATCGGGCAGGCCGGGCATCGCGGCGGAAAAGGTCGAAGTCTGCATTCTCGGCGCTCTCCATCATTCTGTGATCATGAGATGGGGAGTGCGGGCGGCGGCTGCAAGGCGGGCCGCCCGGAGGCAGGTCTCAGCGGCCGATCTGGGCGAGATCATAGGGCGTCGTCTGGTAGATCTCGTTGATCCAGTTGCCGTAAAGGAGCTGGCCGTGGCTGCGCCAGCGGTTCTCGGGGGTGCGCGACGGGTCGTCCTCGGGGAAATAGCCGATGGGCATCGCGATCTGGCCGCCCTTGGCGAGGTCGCGGTTGTATTCGTCGCGGAGCGTCGTCGAGTCGTATTCGAGGTGGTTGACCATGACGAGGGCGCGGTGATCGGCATCCTCGATGAGGCAGGGGCCGACATCTTCGGAATGGATCAGGATGCGCAGATCCTCGTTGATCTCGAGATCCTCGGTGCGGAGTTCGGTCCAGCGGCTCACCGGCACGATGAAGCTGTCGGAGAAGCCACGCAGGAAGGGCGAGGTCGGCTCGACGACATAGTGGCGGAAGCAGCCGAAGGCCTTGCCCGGCAGCATGTGCTTGGGGATGCCATGGAAGTGGTAGAGCATGGCCATGCCGCCCCAGCAGACCGCCATGGTGTGATGGACGTTGGTCTGGGTCCAGTCGAAGATCTCGCGAAGCTCGTTCCAGTAAGAGACGTCCTCGTACTGCAGATGCTCGATCGGCGCGCCGGTGATGACGAGCCCGTCGAACTTGCGCGACCGGGCATCCTCGAAGGTCTGATAGAACGCTTCGAGGTGGTCCATCGTGGTGTTCTTCGGGGTGTGGTCGGTCATCCGCAGCAGCGTGAGCTCGATCTGGAGCGGGGTGGCGCCAATCAGGCGCGCGAACTGCGTCTCGGTCTGGACCTTCTTGGGCATGAGATTGAGCAGTGCGATCTGGAGGGGCCGGATGTCCTGACGGCGTGCCGTTTCCTCGGACATCACGACAACGCCCTCGCGACGGAGCACGTCGTGAGCGGGGAGGTCGGCGGGAATCTTGATCGGCATTGCACTTCTCTCGTGTGGGGAATGCCTAGATAGGCCCTGCACGTCTGGCGGGCAAGGGCCGGTCGGCCGCGGGGGGCTGGCATGGGGAATGCGCTGTCTCACGCGGGATCAGCCGTCAATGGCGGCGGCGTGTTGCCACCGCTGAGGGCGCGGGAAGCCGCACGCGAAGGTGCAGATCGCCAGTGCCGGGCGGGTCAGGCGCGCGTGGTGCGGGCGAGGGCCGTTTCGATCAGCGCGTCGAAATCCTGCGGATCGCGGACCTCGGAGACCTCCGCGGCCTCCACCGTCACGCCCCAGCGCTGGGCGATCGCGGCATAGCGCGGCAGGCGGTGATCGAGCAGCTCGCGGAAGCCGTGGCGGATGAAATCATCGGGATCGACGGCCTCGGGCGCCACGCCGCGTTCCTCGAGGTAGCGGTTCCAAGTGTCGAAGAGAAAGGTCTCGGTGTAGTACATCGGCTTTGGCGCGCGGTCGAAGCGGCGGGCGAGCAGGTCGAGATGAGCCTCCGTGCCGCGGATCCAGACCGGAAGCATTGCCGAGCAGATATCGGCCATCACAGGATCCTCGGGGTTTCCCGGCTCCACCACCTCGCAGAGCGAGCCGGACATGTCGCAGACGAAGTTAGCGTAGCCGTAGATCTCGTGCGCCTTGCGGATGAAGAGCAGCGCATCGCGGGTTGCGGCGATCTCGGCGTCACGGTGGAGCCGCTGGCGGCGGACATATTCATTGAAGGGGATGCCGCCCTTCGCCGGATCGCCCGGCTTGCCGAGATAGGTCGAGAGCGGCTCGAGATTGTGAAAGGTGATGTTGGAGGCGATGTAGATCGAGTCCGACATCAGCAGCTTGCGCAGGAACGGGTTGCGCATCGCCTCGCGCTTGAAGTTGTCGACGATGTGCTCGCCCATATAGCGGGTGCCGATGCGGAAATCGACGGAGTAGTGAAACCACTCGGCCTCCTCGCGCAGCATGGCTGAGAGTCGGGTCTTGCCGAGGCCGGACATACCGAAGAGTGCGACGCGCTTGTGGGAGGCATCCCTCCAGTCCTGCGGCGAGTGGTAGAACATCATGACTTCCGGGAAGGCCTGTTTGGCTCTGCCTAACGGGGCAGGGCGCGCGATGCAAGCCGCCAGAAATCGCCAGAATCAGAAGGAATATCCGATCCTGAGCCCCGCGCCCCAGACGCTGCCGTCGTCGTAGGTGGTGTCGAGCACGTTCGAGGTGTCGCCGAGGCGACCGTAGGTGATGCCGCCAGTGATGTTGATGCGCTCGATGTCGTAGCTCAACGCCGCGGCGCCGAGGGTGCGGCCGTCATAAGGTCCGAGTGTGGTGAGCGAGCCGCCCTGGGAGGGTTCGTAGATGAGGGCGACGGAGCCTGCGAACTTGTCGGTGAACTGGCGGCCGACACCGATCGTGTAGGTCGTCCAGTCGTCGGTGTAGTCGACAAGGGGCATGCCCACGACCTGCGTGTAGGCAGGTGGAGCGATGGTGAATTCAGACCAGTCGACCCAGCGGACCGAGCCGAAGAGCAACGTGCGCTCGGCAACGCCGGTCTGGAATTCGAACGAGACCGCCTGCGGCGTGGTGATGTCGGTCTCGTCGTGAATGGTGCCGAACTCGGTGCTCGCAAGCGTGTGCTCGATCTTGGAGTAATAGGTGAGAGCAACACGGAGCGCGATCTCGGGGCGACTGTAGGCTGCACCCAGCAGGTAGCCCCAGGCCCAGTCCTTGTCGGTTTCGGCGGTGTAGGGCGGGTAGCCTGCGCTGGGGCCGATGAAGGGGATCGAGGCGTCGGCGTCGAGGCGCTCGGCGCGCAGGCCGCCGTATATCTTCACATCGGACCGGATATCGTAGGCGAGGATGCCGGTGAACTGGTAGGTGTCGAGATCGGCGGAGGTGCCGTCGTAGGAGAAACCCGGATAGGCAAAGCTGCCGCGACCGTAGCTGGTTGCCGCGCCGTAGGGCTGGTCGAACACGAGGGCGTAGGAGAGCTTTTCGGTGATGTCGCTCTTCCAGGCGGCGCTGTAGTTCCAGTAGTCCTCGAAGAGATCGCCGGTATTGCCGGTGACGGTGACGCCGGGGGCAATCGTTGCGTTCTCGCCGCTCTGGTGCGGATTTCCGTAGGCGATGCCGAGCTCGCCGTAGGTGCCCTCCTCGAACAGCAGCCGGACCGTCATCGGGACCGCCCGCTCGATGGCGGCGGCCTGGGCGAGGCCTGCCAGCAGAAGCGGCGCCAGTCCCAGAGCCGCTGCGGCTGCGGCCTTGGCTTCGTCGCGCATGGTCTGAGTCTCCCTGATGCAGCGCCCCGTTCGGGGCGCTCGATACGCTGGTACCTTGGGGGCCATCTTCGGGCCCCGGTTGCAGCCGGAGGTTGATAATCGCGCTGCGAGCGTCATCGATCAAGCATCTTGGAGGAGCGAACGGTGCTTTCCGGAACGAGTGCGGCCCGCCGGTATCACCAGCGGGCCGCAGGACGTGTTGGCCGGGAGCCCGGGCGATCCGGGCCTGGCAGCTTACTTCTTCATCGCGTCGAGCGAGGTCTGCAGGATCGACTTGGCTTCCGCCTTGTCGCCCCAGCCGATGACCTTCACCCACTTGCCTTCCTCGAGATCCTTGTAGTGCTCGAAGAAGTGCTTGATGCGGTCACGGGTTTTCTGGGCGACGTCCTCGAGATCCTGGATATGGGCCTGGAACGGATCGACCTTCTCGGCCGGCACGGCGATGAGCTTGTCGTCCATGCCGCCGTCGTCTTCCATCTTCAGCACGCCGATCGGGCGGCACTTGATGACGTTGCCCGGGTAGAGCGGGAAGTCGCAGATCACGAGCACGTCGGTCGGGTCGCCATCGGCGTGGAGCGTGTTCGGCACGAAGCCGTAGCTGCAGGGATAGAACATCGGGGTGTTGACGACGCGGTCGACGAAGACGGCACCCGACTCCTTGTCGAGCTCATACTTCACCGGAGCGCCACCTGCGGCACCGCCGGTGATCTCGATCACCACGTTGATGTCTTCCGGCGGGTTCTTGCCGGCAGGGATCTTGTCGATGTTCATTCACGGTCTCCTCGGTTCAGGCGGGTCGGCGCCCGCCTAGCAC
Organism: Amaricoccus sp. B4; assembly: GCF_043226085.1. Classification (NCBI taxonomy): domain Bacteria; kingdom Pseudomonadati; phylum Pseudomonadota; class Alphaproteobacteria; order Rhodobacterales; family Paracoccaceae; genus Amaricoccus; species Amaricoccus sp. B4. Next base: position 731,912 of record NZ_CP171225.1, on the reverse strand, counting down.
GGGGCCGGAAGCAAAAAAAGGGGGAACGTCAGGGCTTGCGACGTTCGGACAGGATGTTGGCAAGGATGCCTGCCACGATGAGCGCCCCGCCGGCGAAGACCGCCCAGTCGAGCGGCTCGCCGTAGATCCACATGCCGGCTAGCGCCATGGCGGGCAGGCGGAGGAACTCCATCGGTGCCACGATGGTAGCGGGCGCGTTGCGGAGAGCGGAGGTGAGGGCGAAATGCGCCGAGACCCCGGTGACGCCGGTTATGGCGACCCAGGGCAGCAGGCCCGGCGTGGGCAGCGTAAGGCCACCGGGGAGACAGAGGAGTGCAGAGAACACGGTCTGCAACAGCGTCATCCAGAAGAGCACGCAGATCGTGCGATCCTCGCGGGTGATGCGGCGGGTGTAGATCGAGGTGAGCGCAAAGCAGATCGCGGCGAGGAGTGCGGCGCCATGCCCCCAGCCGAGAGGCGAGACGCCCGGGCGGGCGACGATCAGCACGCCTGCGAAGCCCAGCAGGGCCGCGAGCATCCGGATGCGGGTGAGCCGTTCGTGGAGAAGCAGCGGTGCGAGCAGCGCGACCCAGAGCGGGTTTGTCATCTCGAGCGCGACGACCTGGGCGAGTGGGATGGCCGCCACGGCAAAGAACCAGGCGTTCTGGCCGATGAAATGGATGCTGTTGCGTTGAAGATGCAGCCAAGGCTGGCGCGTCACGACCGGCGCGAAACCGTCGCCGAGGCGGAGCACCACCACGAGCATGATGAGCCAGCCGATGGCGGAGCGGAAGAGCATGAGTTCGAAGGTCGAGAGTTCACGCTGTACCTCGCGGCCCGCAATTGCCATCGCGACGAAGGACACCATGGCGGCGAGCATCCAGGCGAAGGCGCGCCAAGGGCGCGCATCGCGCATGGCAGGGGTGACGGTGGCGTTCATACTGGGATCACTGCTTTGCGGGACGCGCCGGCGAGCAGACGTGAGGTTTCCGGCTCGTCAATGCCAAGGCCCTTCAGGATCTCCCAGACAGAGATGCGACCGAAATTGTAGGACCATGCCAAGGATTCGCGCGCAATGCGACGGAATTTCGTCCGCGCCGTGCCGTCTCCGAAGCTGGTCGCTGCTGACACTGCAACGTGACGGTAGCCCACCCAGCGGAAGATCGCCCAGGCACGGGCGAGATGGTAGCCGTCGGAGACGACGATGATCGGGCCTGTTGTGGCCGGCGGCAGCATCGGGCGGGAGAGGAGGGCATTCTGCAGCGTGGAGCGCGAGGTGTCCTCGACGGTAATGGCACTGAGCGGAACGCCGGCGGCGATGGCGACATCGGCCATGGCAGTACCGAGGCCCGGCAATCTGGGATTGGTATGGCCGCCGGTGAAATGCATCCGTGGCGCGAGGCCCGCGCGGTAGAGCGCAATGGCGTGGTTCGTGCGCGCGAGCGTATCGGGCCCGGGGGTGCCGTCTCGTCGGACACCGCCGCCAAGCACAACGATCACGGACGCGGGTGCGGGCTCGCCGCTACGGTGGACGAGCCAGAGGGCATGGAACGTCACGCCCACGCCGGTGAGCAAGACAGCGACCACTGCTGTCGCAACGAGGCGCGCGGCCCAGGTGAGCGCCGCGAGGCGACAGTCCTTCTGCTCTCCGGGGCGCGTCATGTCTTTCCTTCCCTCGCGTCGGACCCGCACCATAGGGGCTGGCCAGACGGCTTTGAACGGGAAATTTCGGGCGGCGCAAGGGGGGCTCCCATGCCGCACAACGCCGCGTGCCACGGCGTAATCTTCACAGATAACCTTCGGTTAGACTTATTCGTGCATCATCGCGGATCATTTGCAGGTGGTGGAGCCAGCGCAGCATTTGGCTGGTGGGATTCGAAACGTGGAGAAGGTCATGGGACGTGGATTCAGGATGCTCCTGTTGCTCGCGGCACTATCGCCGGCTGTAGCGCCCGTGGCCGCGGAGACGCAGGCGCAAGTCGGAGACTGTCCGCCGCGGGTCGGAGCCGAAGCAAAGACGGGCAAGCAGGCGGGGCAGGCCACCGGGCCCTGTGACGAGGAGGACTCGGATGGGCCGGTTGCCGGCAAGGGAGCGGATGGCAAGCGCCAGATGGAGCGGAACGTCTACTTCCCGCTGATGCGCTTCGAAGTGCCATCCTGGCTGCGCTGGTGGGATCCGGACTGACGGCTGGCTGCGCCGCGGGTTCTCGACACCCGGCGCAGCATATCGCTTATTCCCACTCGATGGTGCCCGGGGGTTTCGAGGTGATGTCGTAGGTCACCCGGTTGATGCCTTGGACCTCGTTTATGATCCGAGTTGCGGTCTCCGACAAGAAGTCGTGGCTGAATGGGTAATAGTCCGCCGTCATGCCATCGACGCTGGTCACGGCCCGGAGGGCGCAGGCGTAATCGTAGGTGCGGCCGTCGCCCATCACGCCGACGGTGCGCACCGGGAGAATTACCGCGAACGCCTGCCAGATTTCGTCGTAGAGGCCGTGCTTGCGAATTTGGTCAAGATAGACCGCATCGGCCTTGCGCAGGATTTCCAGCTTCTCGCGGGTGATCTCTCCGGGGCAGCGGATCGCGAGGCCGGGCCCGGGGAAAGGGTGGCGTCCGATGAAGCTCTGCGGCAGGCCAAGTTCGCGACCTAGGGCGCGAACCTCGTCCTTGAAGAGCTCCCGCAGGGGCTCGACCAGCTTCATGCCCATCTTCTCGGGCAGGCCCCCGACATTGTGGTGGGACTTGATCGTCACCGACGGTCCGCCCGAGAAGGAAACGCTTTCGATAACGTCGGGATAAAGCGTCCCCTGCGCGAGAAATTCTGCGCCGCCGAGTTCCTTCGCGTGCTTCTCGAAGAGCTCGATGAAGAGCCGACCGATGGTCTTGCGCTTCACTTCCGGGTCGGAGACGCCTTCGAGAGCGGTCAGGAAGGTCTCGCTGTCATCGGCGTGGATGAGCGGCAGGTTGTAGTGGTCGCGAAACATGCCGACGACCTCTTCGGCCTCGTTGAGCCGCAGGAGGCCATGGTCGACGAAGACGCAGGTGAGCTGCTCACCGATGGCCTCGTGGATGAGGATCGCCGCGACCGAGCTGTCGACGCCGCCCGAGAGTGCGCAGATGACCTTGGCGTCGCCGACCTGTTCACGGATCTGGGCAACGGCCTGCTCGCGGTAGGCTTCCATTGTCCAGTCGCCGGTGAAGCCGGCGAGCCTGACGAAGTTCTCATAGAGCTTCCGGCCGTTCGGAGTGTGGTGGACTTCCGGGTGGAACTGGACCGCGAAAAAATTCCGGGCGGCGTCGGCGGTGATGGCGAAGGGCGCGTTGGGCGAGGTGCCGTAGACCTCAAAGCCCGGCGCAAGTTTCGAGACATGGTCGCCATGGCTCATCCAGACCTGCTCCGAGGCGCCCTCGAACCAGCCCTCGAGGAGCGGCAGGCGGTCGTTTGCGGGCGTGACGAAGGCGCGGCCGAATTCGGCGGTGCCGTGGCCGCGTTCGACCTTGCCGCCGAGGCAGTGCATCATGACCTGCTGGCCGTAGCAGATGCCGAGAATCGGCACGCCGAGATCGAAGACTTCCCGGGGCGGCATCGGTGCGCCCTCGGCGAAGACGCTGGCGGGGCCGCCGGAGAAGATCACGGCCTGCGGCGCGAAGTCGCGCAGGAACTCGGCCGTCACGTTCTGGAACGGATGGATTTCACAATAGACATTCAACTCGCGCAGGCGGCGCGCGATCAGCTGCGTCACCTGGCTGCCGAAGTCGATGATGAGGAGGCGCTGGTGGGTGTCCTGTGTCATGGCAGACGCATTAGGGTGCCGCGCGCGCCGCTGCAAGAGGTCGATGCTGGCAGGTGAGGACTTCGGGCGCGGGGCATGTCGCGGATGATCCGTTTGGCGGCGCAAACCGGCAGGGTCGGTGCCGGGATTGCCGTAAGAATGGAGGGAATGGACCGGGTCCGACGGAGGAAGGCGATGAGCGAAGCAACTGTCGAGGAACGGAGCCCGGCACGGGGCCGCCGCACGGGCGGCGGCGCGGCCCGGCGGGCGGAACGCACGGCTCCGAAGATCGAGGCGGCGCGATTCATCGAGCGGCGCATCCCGAATTTCGAGATCCTCGACGAAGAGGGGCTCGCGCTCATCGAGGCCAATGCGGAGACGCTACTCGAGGAGATCGGGGTCAATTTCGTCGACAATCCGCCCGCTCTTGCGCTTTGGCGGGAAGCCGGGGCGGATGTGCGCGGTGAGCGGGTGCATATCCCAAGGGGGCTTGCGCGCAAGCTTTGCGCAACAGCCCCGTCGCGCTTCACCCAATTGGCGCGCAACCCCGAGCGCAGCGTCGAGATCGGCGGGAAGAGCCTCGTGCTGGCGCCGGTTTACGGGCCACCCTTCGTGCGCGACATGGAAGGTGGCCGCCGCTATGCGACGATGGAGGACTTCCGCAACTTCGTGAAGCTCGGCTACATGTCGAAATGGCTGCACCATTCGGGGGGGACGGTCTGCGAGCCCACGGATGTCGCAGTGAACAAACGCCATCTCGACATGCTGCTTGCCCATATGACACTCACCGACAAGCCCTTCATGGGCTCGGTGACGGAGCCGTCGCGGGCCGCGGATTCGGTCGAGATGTGCAAGATCCTGTTCGGTGCCGAGAATGTCGGGCCGAACTGCTACATGACGAGCCTCGTCAACATCAACTCGCCACTTACCTTCGATTCGGTCATGATGGGCGCGCTCGAGGTCTATGCCCGCGCCGGCCAGGCCTGCATTGTTTCGCCCTTCATCGTCGGCGGTGCGATGGCGCCGGTCTCGGTCGCGGGGACGCTCACGCAGCTTCTGGCCGAGGTGATGGCGGGGGTTGCGTATTCCCAGCTCGTCAAGCCCGGAGCGCCGGTGATCTTCGGTGCCTTCGTCACCTCGATCGACATGAATTCGGGTGCTCCGACCTTTGGAACGCCCGAGGCCTCGAAGATCCTGTTCGGGGCGGGGCAGCTCGCGCGCCGGATGAACCTGCCGTTCCGTTCCGGCGGCGGGCTTTGCGGCTCGAAGCTGCCGGATGCGCAGGCAGCGACCGAGACGGCCAACACGCTGCAGGCTGCATTGCTCGGCGGAGTGAACTTCATGCTGCATGCCTGCGGCTGGCTCGAAGGCGGGCTGGTCTCGTCCTACGAGAAGTTCGTACTCGATGCCGACCAGCTCGGTCTGCTGCATTCGATGGCCGAAGGGATCGACCTCTCGGAGAATGGTCAGGCGATGGATGCGATCCGCGAGGTGGGGCCGGGGGGGCACTATCTCGGTTGCGCGCACACCCAAGCGAACTTCAAGACCGCGTTCTGGCGCTCCAGTGTCTTCGACTACCGCCCGTACGAGACCTGGGCTGAGGATGGCGGGCCGGATTCGATGCAAATCGCCAACAGAAAGATGCGCAAGATGCTTGCGGCCTACCAGCCGCCGCCGCTCGATCCCGGGATTTCCGAAGAACTTGCGGCCTTTGTCGCGGCCCGGAAGGCATCGGAGCCAGACGCCTTCGGCTGAATGAAGCGCGAGGGATGCGTCACCCCGTGAGGCGTGCGGCCTCGCGGGCAAGCCAGGCGCGCACCGCGGCCGGATCGGCTGCGCGGATCTGCGCCACGGTGTCGCCGGGGCCGACCTTGGCGCCGATCCCGCCGAGCTCTTGAGCCACGGCCATCGCGTCCTCGTCGGTAGTGTCGTCACCGATCATCACCGGGCGCCGAGCGGTAAAACCCGAACGGCCCGCGATATCGCGGAGGGCGACGCCCTTGTGGGCATGTGCGGGCTTCACTTCGACGACCATCTTGCCGGGCTGGAACACGAGGCCCGGCACCGCTTTGGATGCCGCTTCGGCCGCGGCGAGGCATTGGGCTTCGGCCGCGGGGGCTGCGCGAAAGTGCAGGGCCGCGACAGGGCCCTTGGTCTCGAGCCAGACGCCCTTGATCTTTTCAGTAACTGTGAGCAGCGGGGCCAGAACCGTATCGGGCTGGGCGGGCGGCATGGCGGGCACCGAGCCGCTCGGAGGCACGATCTCGAGGCCATGGCCCCCGGCGCGCCAGACGAAATCCGGGGTGCGGCGGGCGAGGTCGCGAATGTCGCGGCCGCTCAGCAGCACGATGGCGCCGTCGAACACGCGGGCGAGCGCCTTGAGATCAGCCACCGTCGCCGGTGGAATGGCGATTGCTTCTGGATCCGGGCCGATTTCGGCGAGCGTGCCGTCGAGGTCGAGAAAAAGTGCGTCGGTTTTCGCAAGCTCGAGCGATTCGAGGTAGGTATCGGTCATCAGCTCTCGACCTCGGTGTCTGGCGCAGGCTTGCCGAGGCTTTCAAGTTCGTCGAGGAAAGCGCGGCGCCACCAGGCAATGCTCTGCGCGCGAACCGCGGCATCCATGGATTTCCATCGCTCGATTCGTTCCTCAAGCGGCATATTGATGCCTTGTTGGATCGCATCGGCGGTTGCCGCTATGTCGTGGGGATTGACGAAGATTGCACCCTGCAACTGTTCGGCGGCGCCCGCAAACTCTGACAGCACGAGAGTCCCCGGATCTTCGGGATCTTGAGCGGCGACAAACTCTTTCGCCACGAGGTTCATGCCGTCATAGAGCGGGGTCACGAGGCCCACGCGCGCAAGCCGGTAAAGCCCGGACAGCATGCCCCGCGGATAACCGCGGGCAAGGTAGCGGATTGGCACCCAATCGAGATCACCGTGATCGCCATTGATTCGGCCGGTTACCTGATCAAGCTCGATCCGGAGATCCTGATAGGTATCCACGTCCTCCCGGGAGGGCGGTGCGATCTGCAGGAAGCTCACCCGGCCACGGATATGCTCATTCTCGTCAAGCATGCGCCCGAAGGCGTGCATGCGCTGCGGCAGGCCCTTCGAATAGTCCATCCGGTCGACGCCGAGGACGAGTGCGCGCTGGTCAATGATCCGGCCGAGCCGGCTTGCCGCGCTACGGCCTTCCTCACTGTTGGCCAGGTTCACGATCTCGTCGGCGTCGATGCCGATCGGGAACGCCTTGGTGCGAAGGGTGCGCCCGAAGGCGGAGATCGTGCCGTCCGAAGAGGAAGATGCCTGGTCGATCTCGACCAGATAGCGCTCAAAGTTCGCTCGATCTCGTTCGGTCTGGAAGCCGATCAGATCGAAGGCGCAGAGCGCGCGGGCGATGCGGCGATGCTGTGGCAGCGAGGTGAAGATCTCGGGTGCGGGGAAGGGAATGTGCAGAAAGAAGCCCATCGGGCCTTCCCATCCGGACGTACGCATTTCCTGGCCCATCAGCAGGAAGTGGTAGTCGTGAACCCACACGGTGTCATCGGGTCGGGTGAACTGCGCCAGAAGCCGGCCGAAGCGGCGGTTCACTTCCTCGTATGTGGCAAACTCGGTTTCATCGAAATGTGCGAGGTCGACGCGGTAATGAAAAACCGGCCAAAGGGCGCGGTTTGCATAGCCGAGATAGTATCCCTCGTACTCCGCCTCAGTGAGATCGGCGAGCGCGAAATCGACATTGTCCTCGGCGAAGAGGCGTACGCCGCGCGTCTCGCGCTCGAGCGTTTCCCCCGACCATCCGAACCAGACGCCGCCGCCCCGTTCGCTAAGGGCTTCCCATATGGCTACCGCGAGGCCGCCGACCTTGGGTTCGCCGGGGCTGGCAGTGCGGTTCGATGCGATAATGAGCCTTCCCGTCATGGCGCGATAGAGACCCCATGCGGCTTCAGGAAGCAACAGCCAAAGGGTCTATTTGTCTATTTCGGTTGGGAAGAGATCATTTGCTGCTCAGGCGGCGGCGCAGATTTCCAGGAGGCCTCGCCCTATGGAGCTCGCGTCGGCGGAAAAGTGCCGAGCCTCGGCAATCAGGGCGGTGAGCACGCCGACATGGCGCTGGACCGAATAGGTGGCATCACCCGCAGCGCGGCATGATTCGAGGCGGCTTTCTTCTGCGATCAGGGTCACCATCACCTGATGCGGCGCGGTGCCGCGCAGGTTGCGGAAAAGGCGCTTGAGATCCCGGTCTCGGCGGTAGTCGGATACGCCTGCACGGGCGGCACGGATCAGAATCTTGGGGCGGCGAAGGCCGCCGAGAAGGTTCGCGAGATCGTTCATGATGTCCCTCTTTCTTGTCGATGGAAGGACTTTGCCGGTGTTCGGCGCGTGTTGCGCAACCAGAGCGAGTAACGCTCGCGGGGTTAAAGTGTAAAATAACTATAAAACAGCAACTTAATGATGTTTAAGGAATCTTTGAGGAATCAACCTTAAGACGAGTTTTGCGAAAATTGTAGGAACGCCGAAGGGCGATTGCCTGCCAGTCTTCCCCAAAGGCCCGGTCCGGGCCGATCCAGATGGAGCGTTGAACATGTTGCCAGGCTGGCTTCCGGAACCCGCCGTCACCTACCTTGCGCATACGTCCGCCGGTCACTCCATTCGCGGTCTTGCGCGGGCGAAGGGGTGCCACGCTTCCACGATCCTGCGGCAGGTCCGCAAGGTTGAATCCTGGCGCGATGACCCACTGATCGACGAGGCACTCGATCGTCTGGGGCGCGCCCTTTCCACTGAACTCACCGACCGTTCCGAATCCAGAGAGGTCTTGTCCATGTCCAACCCGGCCACGCAATCCTGTGACCGTCCCGATCCGCGCATCGAGCGCGAGGCGCGGCGTATCCTTCGCCGGCTTTGCGAGAAGGGGGCCTTCCTAGCCGTTGCGCCGACCATGGAAAAGGCGGTCGTGCTGCGCGAGGTGGTTCCGGGGCGGCAAAATCGTATCGCAGTGGTGGACCGGGACGTGGCCCATGCCTTCGCGTTGCAGGAATGGATCAGCTGCGAAAAGGCCGGAAAGATTGCTTGCTACACGATTTCTGCGGTCGGTCGGGCGGCGCTCAAGCGGTTGCTCGCGGAGGAGCGACAGGCGAAATCGGCGCGTGGCGGTTTTGCCGAGGCCCAGGGCGCCTTCCAGGAGCAGCATCGGACCTTTGCCGAGCGCGTGGTGATGGCTTCAGACGGCTCGGGTGAGCAGAAGATTCGCTACAACCTCGCCGAAAGCCCACTTTCGGTGCTCGGCCGCAAGCACGGCAAGGACGGCAAACCCTATCTCACGCCGGAGCTCATCGAGGCAGGCGAGCGTCTGCGCGAGGATTTCGAGCTTGCGCAGATGGGTCCGCGGGTGGCGCAGAACTGGGACCGTTTCCTGACGTCAGGGTCCGATCGGGGCGGCTTCTCGGCCGCGCGCGGACCGGCGGAGGGGCCTGCTGATGCCCGCACCCGGGTAGCGCTGGCGCTGGAGGCGCTGGGTCCGGGCCTCTCGGATATCGTTTTCCGGGTATGTTGCTTTCTCGAGGGGCTCGAGGCGGCAGAAAAGCGGCTCGGCTGGTCGGCGCGTTCTGGCAAGGTCGTGCTCAAGATCGCGCTCGAACGCCTCGCCGCTCATTACCAGACACCCGCTCGCCAAGAGGCGCGCAGAAAGACCGGCTGAGGCCGGAGGCCGCGCGGATCAGCCCGCGGCGCTGATGATCCCCCCGAAATCCTCGGCCTTGAGAGACGCTCCGCCCACGAGTGCGCCGTTCACGTTTTTGATTGCGAAAATCTCGGCGGCGTTGCTCGGCTTCACCGAACCACCATAGAGCAGTCGGACACCGCCGGCGATATCGGCACCAAAGCGATCGGAGAGGGTTTTGCGCATGAAATCGTGAACTTCGGCGATTTCCTCAAGAGAGGGGGTGCGGCCGGTGCCGATGGCCCAGACCGGCTCATAGGCTACGACCAGGTTTGCGGCGGTGGCGCCGTCGGGGATCGAAGCCGCAAGCTGGCTGCCAATGCGTGCGAGCGTCTCGCCTGCGTCGCGTTCGGCTTCGGTTTCTCCCACGCAGACAACGGCGACAAGGCCCGCGCGCCAGGCGGCTTCGGTCTTGTTGGAGACCATCGCGTCGGTTTCGCCGTGATCGGCACGGCGCTCGGAATGGCCGATGATGACTGCACTTGCACCCGCATCGGCGAGCATTTCTGCAGAGATATCACCTGTATGAGCGCCTGAGGCCTTCCAATGGCAGTCCTGGCCACCGATCGGGAAGGCGCCGCCGGCAAAGGCTGCTACGAGGGTTGAGGGCGGGCAGACCAGCACGTCGCAGACCGGAGAGGGGTGCGCTCTTGCCAGCTCCTCGAGCATGGCGGAGGAGGCCTTGAGGCCGTTCATCTTCCAGTTTCCGGCAACGAGCGTGCGTGGCGACATCTATCGGGCTCCCGTAACAATATTTCGCTGCTTGCTAGCAGAGGAGGCCGGTCAGGAAAAGTCGGGATCGGAGGCAGCAAGCGAACGGCGCGCCCAGGCGCAGGCGGCGTCGGGGTCGTCGAGTGCGGCATCTGGCAGGGTCCAGTAGCCCATCTCCATACGCCGCCCCGACCGATGGATGTAGGAGAAGCGACTGGCACCTTCGCGGGCGAGATCCTCGGCGAGGGGGCCGACTGCCTTGATGTAAAGCTGCCGCTCGGGGCCGCCGAAGATTGCAAAGATGCGGCCTTCGGAGTAGATCGCGAGGCCGCCCATCATTGCACGCGAGGAAATCCCGCTAATATCTTGGAAAAGTTCGTGGATCCAGGCGCGGATGTCGGCCGGAACGGCCATGTCACATGCCAGTGAACTTGATGGATTCACCACAGCCGCAGGCTTCAGCGACGTTGGGATTGTTGAACTTGAAGCCCGATTCCAGCAGGCCTGTTTCGTAGTCGATCTCTGTACCGAAAAGGAACATCTGAGCCATCGGTGCGATCATAACTCGCGCGCCGTTCTGCTCCACAACCTCGTCCATCGGGTCGATGGCATCGACATAGTCCATGGTGTATTCCATGCCTGCGCAGCCGCCTTTCTTGACGCCGATGCGCAGGCCCTTGGTATCGCCCTTGTTCATCAGGCGGAGGATTTGCGCTTGCGCCGCAGGCGTCATGCTGACGGGCGGCTTTCCGGGAATTCCGAACATCTGTCCTTTGTCTCTCGCTATCGGAGTTGCTCATAAGTTAGGTGAGGATGCATGTTTTCTCAAGGCCCGCTGCACGGCTCAGGGGCTGCCGAGCGCGCTGAGCGCCCAGCGCGCGGCCTCGGCCGAGGCAAGGCCCCAGGCAAAGCTGCCGAGGGTTCCGACGATCACGTATTCACTGACCTGGTGGTGCCGCTCGCGGGTGAGTTCATTGAAGCGGAGCACCGACTTTGCCGCGATAAGAAAGCCAATTGCGCCGACATTGCCCGAAAGCGTCAGCATGAAGATGAGTAGCCTTTCAAGGCGACCGATGAAGAGCCCCCCCTTTGGCATGTCCTGCCGTTCCTCGGGGGCGTCGAGCGCAATGTTGGCCATGAGCGCCTTGACCGCGTAACCGCCGGCGAAGACAGCGGCGATCAGGCCGGCGGTAACAGCCATGAGTGCGGGCAGCGCTTCGGTGAGGTCCGGAAGGGCTTCTGTGACGGCGGAATGGCCCCAGAGACCCGTGCCGAAGGCTTGCGGGGAGAGGCGTGCTGCGGCAAGTATCACAATGCCGTGGGCCGCCTGATCTGTGAGGAATGCGGTGAGTCCCGGCCCGCCGAGCCGGGCCTTGAGCACATCGATGAGGGCGTGACTGACGGTCACGAGCGCAAGCGCGGCAAATGCGGGCGCAAAGCCGAGGCAGACCCAGCTAGCAAGCCCGACAATGGCGGCATGAGTCGCAAGCGCCTTGGGGCGGCGCTTGTTCTCTACCATCCAGGTCGTCTGTAAAAGGAAGTCCGCGGCGAGATGCCCGAGAGCGAGTGCGATGGCCGTTTCGATCACGGTCGACCCCACCTTGAGCGCCCACGCTGTATTGGGGTTGTAAATCTAATTACAATCCTTAAAGGTTGTGATTTGGGGGTCATTCCGGGGTCTCCATAGCCTCGATCGCTTGGCGCAGGGCCCAATCGCCTCCGGCCGCGAGATGCTTGGCAACCATCTGCTGGCTAATGCCAAGCGCTTCGGCCGCTGCTCCCTGGGTACCCGCATCCGGGGGCAGCATCCGGAGGAAGACCTCGGCCTGCCGCACCGTCCAGCGCCCGGAGATCTCGTCGGCAAGTGCAAAGGCGGCCTTCCAGGCGCTTTCAGCCGGATGCGGATCGGACCAGCCGATTGCAAAGCGCGCACTGCGCTTCATACTGTCGAGGTTGCGGCCGGAGAGATCGAAGGCAGGGCCGGATGCCGAGGCAAGTGGCGCGTTCGCGGCGATCTTGCCAGGCCCGATCCCGATCGAGATACGGCTGTCCCGCGCCCGGCCCAGGCTGCGGAGGTTGGCGCGCACGAAGAGAGCGGCACGCAGGGCGAGTGCGGGCCTGGGGATCGCCATCTGCCAGCCATCGCCGCGAAAGCGTTCGAATGCAGGATGTTGCGCCGAGGTATTCCAGCCCCATATCTGCTCCGATGCCGCAGCAAGCGCGACCATCACCTTGTCAAGCTCGCCAGAGCCAAGACGGGAGGAGGCGACAATGTCGCCAGTCAGGATGGTGACAATCGGCGTGGTCATCGGCGGATCCGTTCGAGGCGTCGGACCCGGACCATGGCGGCGGCGGCGCGCCGCGGCAAGTCCTACATGAAGCCAAGCTCGAGGCGTGCCTCGTCGGACATCATGTCCATACCCCATTGCGGTTCCCAGACGAGTTGCACGTCGACTTGGCGCACGCCGGGCACAGGATCGATCGCATCGACGACCCAACCGGGCATCTCGCCGGCCACCGGGCAGCCCGGAGCGGTGAGCGTCATCACGATGGTAACGTCGTTCTCCTCGCTGATTTCGATCGTGTAGATCAGACCGAGATCGAAAATGTTGACCGGGATCTCCGGGTCATAGACGGTTTGACACGCCCGCACGATCTCGTCGTAGAGCGGGTGATCCGTCGAGGACGGCTTGATGAGCGGCGTCCCTTCCATCGGCAAATCGGGTTCGAGACTCATACGAACAGGCTCCCACATTCCTGACTGCAACTATAGGAATTAAGTCCGCCCCCGTAAAGCCGGGGACGGACAACAGCGCGGAAGCCGCCGGGCGTCAGTCGAGGCCCATGCAGTTGGCGTAATAGCTTACTGTCGCGGGCCAGTCGGAGAACAGACCGACGACGCCGACCTGCTGCGCGAGCACGTCGACAACCTCGTACATCTGACCGTCCGAGTGGATGATATCGTTTACTGAGGCATAGTACCAGCCACCCCCGGTATTGAGCGGACCGGAACGCTCGAGCGTCCAGGCGATGAGCTTGAGGCCCGCGGCTTTGGCGGCCTTGGCGTATTCGCTGGGGGCGATCTTGTCGCCATCGGTTGTGATCAGCATGTTGATCGATGGCGCGAGGTAGTTGACGCCCTGCGCCTTAAGCTCAACGAAGTTCTCGGACCAGGTGGAGGGATCCTGCTCGTCGAAGGGTTTGTCCTCAGGCCATTCCACAAGATAGACCGCCTGTGCGCCGAATTCCGGCTCGGCCTTGATCCAGTAGAGTACGTCGTCGAGATTGAACGATTGTGGGTAGACGTCCGATGCGGGGACGCCTGCCGCCTTGTATTCGTCGATCATCATCTGGGCATAGTCCTCCTGGGTCATGCCGTCGAAGGGCATGACCACGGCCGGAGACTTGAGCTCTGGGGTAAACTTCACGCCGAGCTGCTTGAAGAGTTCAATCGATTCGGCATGGGTCATCAGGGTGCCGGCCTGATCAGCGTAGAGATCGGTGCGCCACCCGGGGGTCGCGTTCATGAAACTCTCGATGTCGGTTGCAGCCTCGTCGCCCGCATCCATCTTGCCCTTGAGCGTCTCGAACTCGGCAAGGGTCAGGTCGGAGGTGCGGCAATCGGCGCCGGCGGGCGTGTCGCCTTCGGCCGGGGTGAAGCCTGCTGTGCATTTCGCAGCGAGGCCGGTAGCGAGGATGTTGGTGGTGGTGGCGAGATCATCCTGCGCATGGCGGCAGACGAGTTGCTTATCGGCAGTAAAGGTCACATCACACTCGACAATGCCCGCCCCCATGCGTGCCCCGGCGAGGTAGGATTCGCGCGTGTGTTCAGGAAACTGCATGGCCGCACCGCGGTGGCCGATCGAGAACAGTTTGCGTTCGAACGGGCCGCCTCCGCAGGCAGCGAGCTTGTCCTTAAGTTCGCCGTCCTCCATCTGGTCGACGAGAAAATAGGGGCGGGGCCCGAGTTCTATGATATCGGCAAGCGCCGGTCCGGCGATGGAGGCCATCGCGACGGAGGCGTAAAGAAACGGCTTCATGACTTCATCCCTCGTTGTGTCTGGAGTTGTTCTTTGATCGCGTTTCGATGACAAACCTGAGACAGTTCGGCGACGGTTTGTCGAGACCCGCGGTAGCGCGTAAAGGAGGCGCATGACGCGATTCTCTTTCCGTATTGACGCCCGCAACGGGCGTGCCAGAACCGGCCTAATCTCGACCCCGCGCGGCGAGATCCGCACACCTGCCTTCATGCCTGTCGGGACGGCGGCGACAGTGAAAGCAATGCTGCCCGAGAGCGTGCGCGCGACTGGCGCGGACATCTTGCTCGGTAACACCTATCACCTGATGCTGCGCCCGACGGCGGAGCGGATCGCAAAGCTCGGCGGGCTTCATCGCTTCATGAACTGGGAACGGCCGATTCTCACGGACTCGGGTGGCTTTCAGGTGATGAGCCTTGCCGACCTGCGCAAACTCACCGAGGAGGGTGTCACGTTCCGCAGCCATGTGGACGGCTCGAAGCATCATCTCTCGCCAGAGCGCAGTATTGAGATCCAGCGATTGCTCGGCTCCGATATCGTCATGGCATTTGACGAGTGCCCGGCGCTGCCTGCGACCGAGGCCGCGGTGACAGCCTCCATGCGGCTCTCCATGCGGTGGGCGCAGCGTTCACGAGATGCCTTCGGCGACCGTCCGGGGCATGCGCTATTCGGGATCGTACAGGGTGGCGTCACGGCCGCACTGCGTGAGGAGAGTGCGGCGGCGCTGAAGTCCATCGGTTTCGAGGGCTACGCAATCGGCGGCCTTGCGGTGGGCGAGGGGCAGGAAGCGATGTTCGGGGTGCTCGATTATACGCCGGGTTTCCTGCCAGAGGATAGGCCGCGCTATCTCATGGGGGTTGGCAAGCCTGACGATATCGTGGGTGCGGTGGCGCGTGGCGTCGACATGTTCGACTGCGTCCTGCCGAGCCGCTCGGGACGGACGGGGCAGGCGCTGACGCGACGGGGGCCCGTCAACATCAAGAATGCGCGCCATGCCGAAGATCCACGCCCACTCGATCCCGACTGCAGCTGCCCGGCCTGCCGGAGCTATTCGCGTGCCTACCTCCATCACGTCTTCAAGGCAGGAGAGATCATCTCCTCCATGCTGCTGACCTGGCATAACCTCCACTACTATCAGGAGCTGATGGCGGGGCTGCGCGGCGCGATTGCGGCAGGTACGCTCGAGACCTTTATCGAGAGCTTCCATCGCGGCTATTCGGCCGGCGACCTCGAACCGCTCTGAGCTTCAGCCGAGATAGACCGTTCCGGCGGGATAGGCGATGCGCCGCTTCGGACCCATGGCGAGGAGGAAGCCGAGAGACAGCGGTCCGACCCTGCCCACGAACATCACGAACATGATGATGGCACGGCCTGCGGTATCGAGATCGCCGGTGATGCCGCGGGAAACCCCCACCGTGCCGAAGGCCGAGGCCGTCTCGAACATCACGTCGAGAAATTCTCCTTCATGGAAGAGCAGGAGCAGGAAGAGGGCGGTGAAGAGCGTCAGGACGCTTACGATCGAAAGCGCCAAAACCTTCAATATCTCGGCCGGTCCGAGGCTGCGGCCAAAGATGTCGACCGAGGTTCGGCGCTGGAAAAATGCCTTCGTCGAAAGGAGCAGTACGATGAAGGTCGTGACCTTGATGCCGCCGCCGGTCGACGTGCTGCCTGCGCCAACGACCATCAGGACCATCGACATGAATGTCGTGCCGTTGGTCATCCCTCCGATATCGATCGTGTTGAAGCCTGCAGTGCGCATCGTCGCGGCCTGAAACCAGCTCGCAAGCAGTCGGGTCGCAGGACTTTCGAGTGCACCGAGCGTTGCGGGGTTTCTCCATTCCATTGCGGCGAAGGTGAGGGTGGGTATGACGAGAAGCACTGCCGTTCCGGCAAGCATCAATTTGGTATGGAGGGCGAATTGTCTCCATCGGCGGGTGCGCTGGAGGTCTATGATGACGGTGGCGCCGATGCCGCCAATGATGAAGAGCGCGGGAACGACGAGGTTGACGACGGGATTGCCCACCCAGGTGGAGAGCGAGTCAGGAAAGAGCGCAAAGCCTGCGTTGTTGAAGGCGGAAACCGCGTGAAAGATGCTCATCCACAACCCGCGGGGAACACCGAATTCCGGAATGAATACTATGCCGAGCAGTAGCGCCCCGACGAGCTCGCAGATGATTACGAAACGGAGTATGGCACGGACCATGTCGAGGAGGCCGTAGACTGAAGTCTGGTTGAGATCCTCGCGCAGGAAGCGTCGGTGGGCGATGCCGATGGGCAGGCCAAGCATCGAGAGGATCAGGATCGCGAATGTCATGATCCCGAGGCCGCCGAGCTGAACGAGGACGAGGATCACCGCCTGGCCGAACAACGTGAAACCCGCGCCGGTATCGACCACCCCGAGGCCGGTCACCGTCACCGCGGAAGTTGCGGTGAAGGCCGCATCCGAAAGCGAGATCGGGGCCGAGACGGAGATGGGTAACACGAGGAGAAGCGTCCCTGCCAAGATGAGCCCGGCATAGACGAGAATGAGGGCAAGCGGTGGCGGGATGCGCCAGCGCCCCATGTCAGGCTTCTCCGCGCAAGGTTTCGACGAATTTTTGCAAGCCGGCGCGGCGGCCCAGCACCAGAAGCTTGTCGTCCTGCTCAAGCTCCACCGAACTGGTTTCGCACGACATGAAGGTCGTGCCGCGCATCGCGCCGAGCAGGCGTAGGTCGTTGTCCTCGACAGCCGGCAGATCGCCGGTATGTCTACCGGCAAGGCCCTTTGGGATCGTGACATCTACGAGGGTAAATCCATTGCCGAGGCTTACGTAATCGCGCACCAGCGGGAAATTCAGCATTAAGGCGACATGCCGCCCGGTCTCCTGCTCAGGCAGAAGGATTCGGTCCACATCGAGCCTGGCGAGAATGCGGTGATGGGTCTTGTTGAGCGCCTTGGCCCAGATGGTATTGACGCCGAGCATCTTGACGTTCATCGAGCAGAGGATGTTGGCCTCGAGATCCTCGCCGATCGCAACGACGGCCACATCATAATCCCCCACGCCTGCTTCACGAAGGGCTACTTCATCCCTCCCGTCCGCGATGATTGCCTCATGGGCAATATCGGCGAAAGGGCTCACCTTACGCTCGTTCACGTCGATGACGAGCACGTGGTTGCCGAAGCGGCAGAGCTCGTTCGCAATGGTGGTGCCGAAGGTTCCGAGACCGATGACGACAAAGCTACGTCTTTTCATGATGCTCCACATTCGAACCGCAATCCGGGGATTCGGAGGGCAAGTTTAGCAGAGCCCATCAGCAACTCAGCCCCCAAGCCTGCCTTTTCCTGCGCCAGTGGCTGACCTGCGATTGCGGAATGGACAAGGCAGACAGTTCGATGCCTTGTAACCCGCGGCAGGGGAGCGCAGAATATGGGTTGCTTGAAACGCAGCGTCTCGCGCGCCATCTGTTCATCAAGTGGAGGTGTCGCGTCGCCGCGGAAGCGGGGCGTCGGCGCCTTGCCAATACAAGGACGATAAACATGACTCAATTGAGCAGTCCGACCTACCCGGTGCTCCCGCTGCGCGACATCGTGGTGTTTCCGCACATGATCGTTCCGCTCTTTGTCGGCCGGGAAAAATCCGTGCTCGCCCTTGAGGCGGTCATGAAGGACGACAAACAAATTCTTCTTGCCAGCCAAAAGGATCCTTCCGAGGACGAACCGACGGCGGATGGCATTTTCCGGGTTGGCGTGCTCGCCAATGTGCTCCAGCTCCTGAAGCTGCCTGACGGGACGGTCAAGGTTCTCGTCGAGGGCAAGGCGCGCGTTGCTATTTCGGACTTCCTGCCCAATCCCGACTATTTCGAGGCGACAGCCGAGACCGTCGCCGAGACCGAGAACGATCCGCCCGCGATCGTTGCGCTGGCGCGTGCCGTCGGGGAGGAATTCGAGCGCTACGCGAAGCTCAACCGCAACATCCCTGATGAGGCGGTGAGCGCAATTTCCGAAGACATGTCTCCCTCGAAGCTCGCCGACTCGGTCGCGGGGCATCTCGGGGCGAAGCTTGAAGAAAAGCAGGCGCTTCTGGAGCAGCCCGATGTCGGTGAGCGGCTCGAGACGATCTACGGCCTGATGCAGGGCGAAATGTCGGTCCTGAAGGTCGAGAAGAAGATCAAGAGCCGTGTCAAGAACCAGATGGAGCGCACCCAGCGCGAATACTATCTGAACGAGCAGATGAAGGCGATCCAGCGTGAGCTGGGCGGCGAAGGCGAAGGCCAGGATGACGCCACCGAGTTCGAGGAGCGCATCGAGAAGACGAAGTTCACCAAGGAGGCTCGCGAAAAGGCGCTGGCAGAGCTGAAGAAGCTGCGTTCGATGTCGCCGATGTCGGCCGAGGCCACTGTGGTGCGCAACTATCTCGACTGGATGCTTTCGATCCCGTGGGGCAAGCGGAGCCGGATCAAGAAGGATCTCGGTCAGGCGCAAGCCGTGCTGGACGCTGACCACTACGGTCTCGAAAAGGTCAAGGAGCGCATTGTCGAGTTCCTCGCGGTGCAGTCGCGGTCGTCGAAGCTCAAGGGGCCGATCCTCTGTCTCGTCGGACCTCCGGGTGTTGGTAAGACCTCGCTCGGCAAGTCTGTCGCTCGGGCGACGGGTCGCGAGTTCATCCGCATCTCGCTCGGGGGTGTCCGGGACGAGGCGGAGATCCGCGGCCACCGGCGCACCTACATCGGTTCGATGCCTGGCAAGATCATCCAGTCGATGAAGAAGGCCAAGACCACCAATCCGCTCGTCCTGCTCGATGAGATCGACAAGATGGGACAGGATTTCCGTGGAGATCCGGCGAGCGCCATGCTCGAGGTGCTCGATCCCGAGCAGAATGCGACCTTCATGGACCACTATCTAGAGGTGGAATACGATCTCTCGAACGTGATGTTCATCACGACGGCCAACAGTTACAACATGCCGCGACCTCTCCTCGACCGCATGGAGATCATCACGATCTCCGGGTACACCGAGGATGAGAAGGCCGAGATCGCCCGGCAGCATCTCCTTGCGAAGCAGGAAAAGGGCCATGGTCTGAAGAAGGGCGAGTTCGAGCTAACGGACGCCGGGCTGCGCGACATCATTCGCTACTATACCCGCGAGGCCGGGGTCCGGAACCTTGAGCGCGAGATCGCGAAGCTCTGCCGGAAGGCAGTGACCGAGATCGTCAAGGGTGCGTCGCAGAAGGTCGTGGTTACACCGGAAAATCTTGAGGAGTTCCTTGGTGTACGCCGCTTCAAATACGGGCTTGCGGAGACTGAGGATCAGGTTGGAGTCGTGACAGGGCTGGCCTGGACTGAGGTTGGTGGCGATCTTCTCTCGATCGAGGCGCTGAAGCTCCCCGGAAAAGGGCGGATGAAGACGACCGGCAAGCTCGGTGACGTGATGAAGGAATCGATCGACGCGGCCTCGTCCTATGTCCGATCCAAGGCGACGGATCTGGGTTTGAAGCCGCCGATGTTCGAGACGATCGACATCCATGTCCATGTGCCTGAAGGGGCGACTCCGAAGGACGGGCCGAGCGCAGGCATAGCGATGGTCACTTCCATCGTGTCGGTTCTGACCCAGATTCCGGTGCGTCGAAATGTGGCAATGACCGGCGAGGTCACGCTGCGCGGCAACGTCCTGCCGATCGGCGGGCTCAAGGAGAAGCTGCTCGCGGCGCTCCGCGGCGGCATCACTACAGTGCTGATCCCCTCCGACAACGTAAAGGATCTGAGGGATATCCCGGACAACGTGAAGAACGGTCTGGAGCTTATCCCGGTCTCGAACGTGATGGATGTGCTGAAGGTCGCGCTCGTGCGCATGCCCGAGCCGATCGAATGGGACGAGGCGGCCGAGGCCGCGGCGCGGGCGAGCGTCGCATCATCGGCGGAGACGCCGGGCGCTGGCGCAGCCGCGCACTGAACGACGAGTTCCAGCTGAGAAAAAAGGGGTCCGGGCCGAAAGGTCCGGGCTCCTCCTTTTTGGCCAGATGTCTGGACAAATCCGCTGCAGCGAAGGAAGCTCCGCGCAAAAGGATACCCCATGACGGACATTCGCGATGCGGTCCGGGCGGAAATCGAGCGCCGCCGGGACGATCTGATCGAACTTACCCAAGCGCTCATTCGCATCCCGACGCTGAACCCTCCTGGCGAGAATTATCGCGACATCTGCGAGTTTATTGCAGCACGCCTCGCACGCTCGGGCTTCACAGTCGCCTTCGTGCGAGCCGAAGGCGCGCCGGGTGACAGCGAGCGCTATCCGCGCTGGAACCTCGTCGCCCGGCGTGAAGGGGCGCGGCCGGGGCCGTGCGTGCATTTCAATGGCCATATCGACGTGGTCGAGGTCGGCAAGGGCTGGACGACGGACCCGTTCGGCGGAGCGCTGATCGGAGGCCGGATCTATGGCCGGGGGGCCTGTGACATGAAGGGCGGCATCGCCGCTTCGATCATCGCAGCGGAGACCTTTGCCGCTCTCTGGCCGGATTATTCCGGTGCCGTCGAGATCTCGGCGACGGCGGACGAGGAGACCGGTGGCTTCGGTGGCGTCGCGCATCTGGCGCGCGAGGGCTGGTTTGCGCCGGATCGGGTGCAGCATGTCATCATTCCCGAACCGCTGGACAAGGACCGGATCTGTCTCGGGCATCGTGGTGTCTGGTGGGCCGAGCTCGAGACCCACGGCCGGATTGCCCATGGCTCGATGCCATTTCTCGGCAATTGCGCCGTGCGCCATATGGGGGCGGTCATCGCCGAAATGGAAGAGACACTGTTTCCGGCGCTGGCCGCGCGCCAGACAGCGATGCCGGTGGTGCCCGAGGCGGCGCGGGCTTCCACGCTTAACATTAACTCGGTGCATGGAGGACAGGCTGAGCGTCCTGCCGATTTTGATGGTTGGCCCGCACCAGTCGTACCTGACAGTTGCCGGATGATTATCGACCGGCGCTATCTGGCGGAAGAACGTCTCGAGACGGTGAAGGCGGAGTTTCGTGCCGTGGTAGAGCGGGCGAAGGAGCGCAGGGGCGATTTTTCCTACGAGATTCGCGACATGTTCGACGTTTTCCCCTCGATGACAGACCGTGACGCTCCGGTGGTCGGCGCGCTCACCCGAGCCATCGAGAAGACTTTCGGGCGCACACCGCAATATGTCGTGTCGCCCGGGACTTACGACCAGAAGCACATAGATCGTATCGGTCGCCTGAAGAACTGCGTTGCTTACGGCCCCGGTATTCTGGATCTGGCCCATCAGCCCGACGAATACGTGGTTGTGCAGGACATGGTCGAATCCGCCACGGTCATGGCGCTGGCGCTGGCTGACCTCCTCGGGATTGGTGCGGGTTAGCGCCTCCGGCTGATGAGCGGCTTTGGGTCAAGATGTTTCCAGGCGGAATTTCAGGAAGGTTGCGCCGTCGTACGTGATGTTACCCACATGCTGCGCCCCTAGACGCGCGAGGCCCCCGATGTGCTGGCGAGAGGGCGGTAGAAGGAAGGTGACAAAGGGGATGCGTGAGTCCGAGCGGGCAAAGGCAAGCGCCTGTCGGGCAATCCTCGCCCCAAGTCCAAATGCCTCTCGCGTCAGTACAAGGCCGAAGTCCCATTCGTCGACCTCCTTCTGGAAGCCGCCCCAGCCCACATAGGTGCCGTTCCGGAAGATTGCCCAATGGCCAAGCCCGTCCCGGCGCCAGCACGCTTCCTTGACGGCGATGAACTGGGCGAGAACTTCCTCGTTCCAAGGTTCACGCAGGAGGGGAAGATGTCGGGCGATGCTGGGATCTGACATGTGAGAGATGATCTCGCATGGTGATACGTCCCGGAGGCGCCCGAAGGTGATCTGCCCCGGGGTGTTGGTGCTCTTGTCGGAGATCATCGACGTAACTCATCACTGATGATTGGCTTCGGCCTGCTCGGGTCGGTCGGAAACAGGCAAGATCCTGCGCCGTGGGGCGCTAGCATAGTAGCGGGCGTTGATCTGATGCTGAAGCCATTGGAACGGTACGGATAAGTTGCGCCGGGTTCGATTTATTCCGTTCCCTCCGCTGCGGCCACTGGACCTCGCCGGGCAACCTGACGAATATGTGAGCGTTGAGGACGTATTTGACGCCGTAGCGGGGAACGGAGCCGGGCAAAGCCGGCGGGACGGCTGCGCGGCGGAACATCCCGTGCTTGAATTGGCGGGCTTGAACCTGGGGCTAGGTGGAGACAGCAATGAGTCGAAAGATCCTCGCGCTCGCGGCAGCGTTCGCGCTTCTGGCCGGTGGAGCGCAGGCGCAGAGGATGGATATTACCATCGGCATGCAGCTTGAGCCGCCGATCCTCGATCCGACCGCGGGTGCAGCCGCGGCGATCGACGAGGTGACCTATGCCAACGTCTTCGAGGGACTGACCCGCTTTGCTCCGGACGGAACGATCCTTCCGGGCTTGGCTGCGAGCTGGGAAATCGCGCCGGACGGGCTTTCCTGGGTTTTCAATCTGCGTGAGGGAATAGTCTTTCACGATGGCTCGCCATTCACAGCGGAAGATGTGGCCTATTCCTTCGAGCGGGCGATGGCGGACGACAGCGTCAATGCTCAGAAGCAGCTTTTCGAGAGCATCAACTCGGTCAATGTGATTGATGATGTGACTGTGGAGATCGGGCTCGATGCGCCGAAGTCCTCGCTGCTGACCGATCTGGCCTGGGGCGACATGGCGATCGTATCGCCCGCGAGTTCCGCCACAAATGCGACGAGCCCGATTGGTACCGGACCTTTCATCTTCTCCGACTGGGTACAGGGGGATCGTATCGAGCTTGTTCGCAACGAGAACTACTGGGGCGAGGCTCCCAAGCTCGAGAAGGTCACCTTCAAGTTCATTTCCGACCCGACTGCGGCGTTTGCCGCGATGATGGCGGGCGATCTGGACGCTTTCCCTGTCTATCCTGCTCCAGAGAACCTCATGCAGTTCGAAGCGGATCCACGATTTTCCGTGATCGTGGGTACGACCGAGGGCGAGACCATCCTCGCGATGAACCACGGGCGTGAACCCTTTGACGATATCCGGGTCCGGGAAGCGATTGCTCATGCGATTGACCGCAAAGCGATCATCGATGGCGCAATGTTCGGCTATGGCACGCCCATCGGCACCCATTTTGCGCCTCATAATCCGGCCTATGAAGATCTGACGGCGCTCTCGGTCTACGACCCGGAACAGTCGAAGGCTCTGCTTGCGGAAGCGGGCCTTCCGGACGGTTTCGAGACAACGCTCGTTCTGCCGCCGCCATCCTATGCGCGACGCGGTGGCGAGATCGTGGCGGCCCAGCTTAGGGCCGTTGGGATCGATGCGAGGATCGTCAATGTGGAATGGGCACAGTGGCTCGAGCAGGTCTTCAAGGGCCGAGATTACGGCCTCACCATCGTGAGCCATACCGAGCCTATGGATATCTGGATCTATGCCCGCGATGACTACTACTTCAATTACCATGACCCGGTGATGCAGGCGCTGATGAAGGGTTATGACGCAACGGCGAATGTCGAGGATCAGACCGAAATCCTCCACGCCGCCGAGGAGCGGATCGCCGAGCGCTATGTCAACGCCTATCTGTTCCAGCTCGCCAAGACCGGCGTGGCTGACACCCGGATCCGCGGACTTTGGGAAAATGGTCCGACCCAGGCGAACGACATGACGGGTGTATACTGGGCGGAGTAGATCATGGGCACATGCGCCCGGATCCGGAAAACAAAGAGTAGCCTGCGGGCCAAATTGCGTCTGCCGGCACAGCCTTGCAAGGGCGTGGGATTTTTGCACGCAGGTCGGCGCAGCAGTTGATCCTCCGGGACGTGGGGAAAAGGCATGAGTGACGATTTTCAGATTGGACCGAACGGCAGGGCGGACCGAACCGACGTGCAGGTTCTGGCACTTCGCGATGGCGGGTTCGTCGTGGCTTACGCGCATCGCCTCCCCGGCCTTGAAGAGACATATGACGTCCGTGCATCCGTTTTCGATTCCGGCGGCAACGTGCTGCGGAGCGAGTTCCGGGTAAACTCCAGCGTATCGAACGACGAAAGGGCGCCGAGGCTCGCAGCGCTTGAGGATGGGGGCTTCATCGTCGGATGGACCTCGTCCGATCCCGACAAGCTGGAGGGACGAAAGAAGGACGGTTATCTGCGGCTCTTCGACGCGGATGGATCAGCACGAACCAGTGAGATCGCCGTGACACCGGAAGCAAAGCGCGATTATAGCGTCGAGAGCGTTGCACAGCTTTCCGACGGCTCGATTCTCGCGATGACGGCTCGATCAACGAGCGCGAAGGGCTACGACCTCATCGCCAGGCAGTTCGGTCTCGACGGCGAGGCGATCAAAGCGAAGACGATCGTCTCGAACGTGACGGGTGACCTCACTGCAGGTGGATACATCCCGGTAACTCCTGCACCGCAGGTCGCAGCGCTCCGCGATGGTGGCTACACCGTGATCTGGACCGGCGAGGATCCGCGGCATCCGGGTGGCGGGCAGATCCTCTTCTCGGAGAGCTTCAGCACTGGCGGAGCCGCGCGCGGGCGGCCTCATGTGGTTCAGGGCCTCCCAGACGCTGGCGGACGCTTTGATGCCTTGACCGACCGTCTGGAGTCTCGGATCGTGGCAAACGACGACGGCTTCGCCACAGCTTGGCAAAGCGAGCAGGACTTCGATGATTCTGGCGATGTCGCGATCTACTTCCGCCGGCTTGATTCCGATGGCATCCCGCTCGGACGGGCTCGCAAGGTGTCGGACGACGGTGCGGTCGGTCACTCGCTCGGTCAGGTCATCGACATCGGCCACGGTGAGTCGCTTGTCACCTATACTGCGGAGCGTCATGATGTGTCGGATAGTTCCGCTACCTATTACGAGATCAGGGGACGCTTATATTCCGATGATGGCAGGGCGCTGGGACGTTCTTTCGCGATCAGTTCGGATGTCTACCGGAACGTATTTGACAGCGATACGGCACTCCTGAAAAGCGGGCTTCTCCTTTCGGTCTGGTCTGGTGGATCGCTGGTCGAGCAGCAGGTCTACGGCAATCTGCCCAGCATCAAGCCTCCGATTGCGCCTGCAACAAGGCGTGGCGACCTGATCGTCGGCACCAAGCTCGCGGAGTCCATCGCAGGCGGCAAGGGTAACGATACACTGTTCGGCAACGACGGTGGGGATGTTCTGGCAGGCGACAGTGGTCGTGATAGGCTCAGTGGCGAGGCAGGGGACGACACACTTTTCGGTGGCAAGGGAGACGATGCCCTGACAGGCGCGGGCGGCGCGGATTATCTCGTTGGTGGCGAGGGGCGTGACGAGCTGACCGGCGGCCGTGGGGCGGATGTCTTCTATTTTTTCGATGCTTCGGAAAGCGTGCGGCGCAGCCCGGACCGGATCATGGACTTCGGCAAGGGCGCTGACCTCGTGGATCTGCATGAGATCGATGCAGTGAGGGGTGTATCGGGCAACCAGGCATTCGTCTTTGTCGGCGGGGATAAATTCTCAGGTATCGCGGGCGAGCTTCGGTTGGGAGAACACACGCTTGCAGGGGACCTCGATGGTGATCGGAAGGCTGATTTTCTTGTGGTTTTCGATGAACACGCGAAAGTGGGCCTGGCCGATCTGATCCTGTAGACGTGATGCCTTGAGGCACAGGGCGTGGCGTGGCACACCCGTTGTGAAATGCGTGAACTGAGCTTATTCCCGAAGATCAGACCAGATCAGTTTCGAGCAGAAATGCCGCCCGGAGACCGTATTTCGGTTCTGTCAGAGGGCGAGAGCGAGGCATCGAACGCAGGGCGCACCGGACTAGCCCGGTTCTGTGCCGCTCCAGCGCGAGGGGCCCGCTGATGCTGCGATATACGCTGATACGCCTCATCTCCCTCGCCGCCAGTCTTTTTGCCGCAAGTCTGGTGATATTTCTCGCGCTGGAGATCGTCCCCGGCGATCCGGCGAGTTACATGCTTGGTCTGAATGCAAGTCCGGAAACCGTCGCCGCTCTGCGGGCCGATCTCGGGCTCGATGCGAGCCCTGTCGCGCGCTACTGGGACTGGGTTGTGGGCATGTTGCGCGGAGATTTCGGGATTTCCTATACCTACCGCACGCCGGTCGCGGAGATGATCGCCGATCGCCTGCAGGTGTCACTACCGCTGGCGCTCTATGCCCTGGCGCTCGCGCTCGTAATCGGATTTCCAGCTGGTATCTGGGGTGCGTCACGGCGTGGCTCTCTGGCTGATACCGGCGTGATGGGCGCGACACAGCTCGGCATTGCCGTACCGAATTTCTGGTTTGCAATGCTGCTGGTGCTCGTCTTCGCAGTGAACCTGCGATGGTTTTCGGCGGGTGGTTTTCCAGGGTGGGGCGGAGGACTTCTGCCGGGGATGAAGGCGTTGACACTGCCCGCAATCGCCCTTGCCCTGCCACAGGCGGCGATCCTCGCGCGTGTCATGCGCTCGGCCCTGATAGAGACGCTTGGGGAGGATTTCATCCGCACGGCACGAGCCAAGGGGCTCAGCCGCCCGGCGGCGCTGCGACGACACGCGCTGCGCAATGCCCTCATTCCGGTCCTCACCATCATCGGGCTCCAGTTCTCCTTCCTGCTCGCGGGCGCGATCATCATCGAGAATGTCTTTTTTCTGCCCGGTCTCGGCAGGCTAGTGTTCCAGGCGATCAGCCAGCGGGATCTCATTGTCGTGGAGAGCGTAGTGATGCTGCTCGTCTTCGCGGTGATCGTCGTGACCTATCTCGTGGATCTTGCCTATGCAGCGGTTGATCCGCGGCTCAGGGCGCACCACTGATGCGCCTCCTACTGACCGGAAGCCTTCTTGCAGGAGCCTTTGTGGCCCTTGCTGTCGTTTCTTTCCTGTGGACGCCCGGGGACGTGATGGCGCTCGACATTGCCCAGAAGCTTCGGCCACCCTCGGCAACCCACTGGTTCGGAACGGATCATTTTGGTCGTGATGTCTTTTCGATGGTGATGGTCGGCGCGCGGACGTCGATCGCGGTGGCACTTGTCGCGGTCGGGATCGGGATGGGGTTCGGAGTGCCACTCGGGCTCGCCGCTGCGGCACGGCGCGGTGGCCTCGTTGATGAGGCGATCATGCGCGGAAACGATCTTGTCTTTGCATTTCCGTCGCTGCTCATCGCGATCATCATCACGGCTGTGTTCGGGCCGTCTGCCTTCAACGCCATCCTCGCGATCGGCATCTTCAACGTGCCCGTCTTCGCGCGACTGGTACGCGGGGCCGGGCTGTCGCTCTGGGCGCGGGAGTTCGTTCTGGCAGCGCGGGTTGCAGGGAAGGGGCGCGTGCGTATCTCGGTCGAGCATATCCTGCCCAATCTTGCGAGTCTGTTGATCGTGCAGGGGACGATTCAGTTCTCCCTCGGCATACTCGCTGAGGCCGGGCTTTCCTATGTTGGGCTTGGGGCGCAGCCGCCGACCCCTTCCTGGGGACGGATGCTTGCCGAGAGCCAGACAATGATTGCCTTCGCCCCCTGGCTCGCGATCTTTCCCGGTCTTGCGATCGTGTTGACAGTGCTGGGGCTCAACCTCATGGGCGACGGGCTGCGCGACATGCTCGATCCGCGGATCCGGCGGGGGCGTGCATGAGCCTGCTTGAGATTGAGAGGCTCGGCGTCGAGATTCACGGCGTGCCGATCCTTCGGGACGTCTCGCTCGGTGTCGGGCCGGGCCAGGTGCTCGGGGTGATCGGCGAGAGCGGCTCGGGGAAATCCATGATGGCGCTGGCGGTGATGGGGCTTCTGCCTCCGGGAGCCGACCTCCAAGGGCGGGTGGAGCTCGCAGGGCAGGATCTGGCCGCACTGTCCGAGCGCGCCATGTGCAAGGTGCGCGGGCGGGACGTCGGGTTGATCTTTCAGGAGCCGATGACGGCGCTCAACCCCCTTCAGACTATTGGCGATCAGGTCGCCGAGACAGTCCGGGTCCATGGCGGCACGTCGCGGGGCGAAGCGCTCCGGATTGCGCGGGAGACCCTTGACCGGGTCGGGCTTGCGGCTGCGGAGTTTCCGCTCGGACGCTGGCCGCATGAGCTTTCGGGTGGTCAGAGGCAACGGGTGGGGATCGCGATGGCAATCGCGCTCCGGCCGCGCCTGCTGATTGCCGATGAACCCACGACAGCACTTGACGTGACAACCCAGGCTCAGATCCTCGGTCTGCTCCGTCGCCTGGTACGCGAGGACGGCATGGGCCTCATCCTCATCAGCCACGATCTGGCAGTCGTCAGCGGCATTGCCGATCACATCGCGATCATGCGCGGCGGGACGGTGGTCGAGGCAGGCGAGGCTCGCGAGGTCCTGCGCTTGCAGCGGCACCCATACACGCGCGCGCTTTTCGCGGCCTCGACCCATCGGCCAGATCGCGGTGGCGTGGTAGCAGGGCCACCGCTTCTGGAAGTCGAAAAGGTCGTGCGGGAATATCCCGGCGGATTGCGTGGTCTCTTCCGGCGCCGGGTGCCATTTCGGGCAGTCCATGGCGTGAGCTTCTCTCTCAGGGAGGGAGAGAGCCTCGGTCTCGTGGGGGAGTCGGGCTGCGGAAAGTCGACGCTCACCCGCGCAATCCTCGGACTCGACGAAGTGCAGGCGGGCAGGGTGCGGCTGGCTGGGCGCGATATTCATGCCGGCGCGGCGATGGCGAAAGGCCTGAGGGCGCAGATGCAGGCGGTCTTCCAGGACCCGTATGGCAGCTTCAATCCGCGCCACAAGGTAGGCCGGCTTGTCACCGAGCCCTTCCACCTGCTTGCCGATCCGCCGAAGGGCGCGGCGCGGCGGGATGCTGTGGCGCGGGCGCTCGAAGATGTCGGTCTGAACGCAGAGGATTCAGGGAGATACATTCATGAGTTCTCCGGGGGCCAGCGGCAGCGGATCGCCATCGCGCGGGCGCTCATCATCCGGCCAAAGCTCATACTGCTCGACGAAGCGGTCTCGGCGCTCGATGTCCAGGTTCGTGCGCAGATCCTTGACCTGCTCGCCGGACTTTCGCGGCGCTACAGTCTCTCCTATCTCTTCATCAGCCATGATCTCACCGTCGTGCGGGCAATTACCGATCGTGTCATGGTAATGAGGGCTGGCGAGATCGTGGAGCAGGGCGAGACCGAAGCGGTCTTCTCGGCGCCAAGCCATCCCTATACGCGGGCATTGCTCGCGGCGTCGCCTGTACTGGAGATCCCGGCATGATGCACACCGGTCGGCATAATCTCATCACCGACGTCCCGGGCCTGCTGGTTGGAAATGCATCCGATGCGCAGCTCAAGTCTGGTGTCACGGTGCTCACGGGCAAGCGTCCTTTCGTGGCGGCTGTCGATGTTCGAGGTGGGGCGCCGGGCACGCGGGAAACGGATCTTCTGGCCCCGGGCAAGCTCGTCGAGGCGGTGGACGCGCTGGTCCTCTCCGGGGGCTCGGCCTTTGGGCTCGACGCAGCCTCCGGTGTAGCCGATGCCCTGCGCGCCGCCGGTCGCGGCTTTCGAGCAGGTCCGGCCGTCGTTCCCATCGTCCCCGCGGCGATCCTGTTCGACCTCGCCAACGGCGGGGCAAAGGACTGGGCGGAGAACCCCTACCGAGCGCTCGGGCAGGCAGCCTTCAACTCGGCGGGTGAGGTCTTTGCGATCGGTTCGGAAGGTGCGGGCACAGGTGCGATGACTCAGGAACTGATGGGCGGACTGGGCTCAGCCTCGATCGTGACGGAAGCGGGTTTCACAGTGGGGGCACTTGTCGCGGTGAACGCGTTCGGTTCGGTGCGCGCACCGGGCGACCGCACTTTCCTTTCCGGCCCGTTCGAAATCGGTGAGGAATTCGGCGGGCTTGGTGCATCGGCCGCGCGCATCGACCCCGAGTCCCCGCGCTTCACCAAGCCGGGCCCCGATGGCGGACAGACCAACACCACGATCGCGATCGTCGCGACCGACGCTGCGCTCGACAAGGCTGCGGCACAGCGCGTGGCCGAGATTGCTCATGACGGCCTGGCGCGCTCGATCCTTCCTTCCCATACGCCGTTTGACGGTGATCTTGTCTTTGCGGTGGCAACAGGCGAGCGCCAGCTCGGGGGGGCTCCCTTCGAGATACGGATGGCGCTCGAGCAGGCTGCGGCACTTTGCCTCGCACGCGCGGTTGCGCGCGGCGTCTACGCCGCACGACCTGCGCCCGGCAACCTGCTTCCTTGCTGGTGCGAACTGCCTGCCTGACCCTCGGAGCGAATTTTAACGACTTTACCATGCTGTGCCGGGTTCACTCGCAGCCGCGGTAACCGGAGTTTCAGGTTCTTGGTGTCTTGTGGCGGCGGGGAATTACGGGGGATACGGCTATGGCGAAGGGTTCTTCGGCCAATGTGACGATCATCAAACGCAAGACGGTCGTCGAGGCTGGCCATCATGGCGGCGCATGGAAGGTTGCCTATGCCGACTTCGTGACGGCAATGATGGCATTCTTCTTGCTGATGTGGCTCCTGAACGCATCTGACGAAGTCACGCGCGAGGGGCTTGCGCAGTATTTCAGTCCGAACATTCCGATCCATGACATGGCGGGCGGCGGTGACGGTATCTTCCAGGGTTCGTCGCTCTATGACGACCATACCCTGCCAAAGAGCGAAACCGGTCAGGACGGCGATCCCGACAAGAAGACGGATACCGGCAATCCCGACAAGACCCTCTGGGATATCCAGGAGGAGCTTAACGGGGCCAGCGGCGAAGCGCTCGACGCCGATCCGCTGCTCGAGCACATCGCGACGCGGATCACCGACGAGGGCCTCATCATCGACGTCTTCGACGTGCCGGGATCGCCGCTTTTCAATGGCGCTTCATCGGAGTTCAATCCGATCTTCGAGCGACTTATCACGATGATCGGCAAGGTCATCCGCCATACCGGAAATCCGGTTGCGGTTTCAGGCCATCTCGCCGCCGGCGATACCGGCAGAGCGGTGCCCTCACCCGATCCCTGGATCCTCTCGTCTGACCGAGCGCAGATCACGCGGGAACTGCTCGGGCTCACCGGGGTGGGGGATGATCGGATCCAGCGGGTCACCGGCAAGTCGGATCGCAATCCGGTCATCGAGGACAAACCCGCCGATTCGCGGAACCGCCGTATCGAGATCATCCTCCTGCGTGATTTCGGAAAGTGACGCAGCCGATTGAAATCCCTGCCAGAACGGCAGGGATTTGTCGTTAGCGGGATCTTAAACTCATTGCTTCACTTACTCGGTCCGTAACGGGTTCCAGTGACCGTTCCCTCACGGCAAAGGACTGAGTATGGGTATCTCCACGTCGATGAACGCCGGTGTGTCCGGCCTCAACGCGAACGGCAACAAGCTTTCGACGATCGCCGACAACATCGCCAACTCCGAGACCTACGGCTACAAGCGCTCGGACATGGACTTCTCTTCAATGACCGTGAGTGCGGGCGGGTCATCCGGTGTGGTGGGGGGCGGACGTGCGGCACTTGCCGGTGGCGTCTCCACGAATGCCATCTGGAACATCGCAGCCAAGGGCGCGCTCGAGGGTACCTCGAACTCTACGGATATCGCGGTTTCCGGGCGCGGGATGCTACCGGTCACCTCGCTGGCCTCGTATCAGGCCAACGCCGATGATCTCGATCTGATGCTGACGACGACCGGGTCGTTCCACACCGACAAGGATGGATACCTCACCACGTCGAGCGGCATCGTCCTTCTTGGCTGGCCCGCGGATACGGAGGGCAACATTCTACCGGCGGCGCGCGATACCACGGCTTCGCTCGAACCGGTGAAGATCAACCTTTCCTCGGTCTCCGCCGTGCCGACCGAGAACATCAACATGTATGCCAACCTGCCCGCGACGGATACCGGCCCGGATGGCACCGGCACTGCGCGGATGATGACGCTTGAGTATTTCGACTCGCTCGGTTCGGCGCAGAACCTGACGGTGAGCTACACTCCGACCGTCGCCGATCCGCAGAGCAACGAGTGGACGATGGAGATTGTCGACGAGAAGAGCGGCAATTCCGTTGGCACCTATACGATCACGTTCAGCGATGCGACAGCGACTGCCGGGCAAGTTGCGAGCGTCGTGCAGGTCGATGGCGGCGCCGGGGCCTACACGACCTCCTATGACACGTCCACCGGTCAGCTCACCATGGAGCTCAACGGCCAGACCATCATGGTGGCAATCGGTTCGGACTCCGGTGGACCGCAGTACCTGAGCCAGCTCTCCTCGAGCTTCTCGTCGAAGGGCGTGACGCATGATGGCTCGCCCGCCGGCACCTATCAGGGCGTGACGATCGACGAAAACGGCTTCATCAAGGCATCCTATTCCAGCGGTTTCTCCAAGGTGCTCTACCAGGTGCCGCTGGCCGATGTCGCCAATCTCGACGGGCTGAGCGTGCTCGACAACCAGTGCTTCGCGGTCTCTGCGGCAAGCGGCTCGCTTTATCTGTGGGAACCCGGCGACGGGCCGACGGGTACTGTGGAAGGCTTCGCCCTCGAGCTCTCGACCACGGACATCGCGACGGAGCTCACCGACATGATCCGCACTCAGCGCGCCTATTCGTCGAACGCGAAGATCATCCAGACTGTCGACGAGATGCTTCAGGAAAC
This sequence comes from Amaricoccus sp. B4, assembly GCF_043226085.1. Taxonomy (NCBI): domain Bacteria; kingdom Pseudomonadati; phylum Pseudomonadota; class Alphaproteobacteria; order Rhodobacterales; family Paracoccaceae; genus Amaricoccus; species Amaricoccus sp. B4. Next base: position 699,140 of record NZ_CP171225.1, on the reverse strand, counting down.
CACCAACCTCAAGCGTTGATGATCCGTCCCGTGTGACGAGAGGACCGAGACCATGAGTATCTCATCCGCCCTGAACAGCGCGGCCTCCGGGCTCCGAGCGAATTCGCGACTGGTCGACACCGTCGCGAACAACGTCTCGAACGCTCTTACGGAAGGCTATGCGCAACGCAGGACCGAGCTGACCTCGACCGTGTTCAACGGGACAGGATCAGGGGTTGGGGTCGTCGGGACCACACGGGCCGAGAGCGCCCATCTTACCGCCGAGCGCCGGGCCGCGGACGCCTCGCTCGGCTCGGCCGCGGCGCTCTCGGATGCTTACAGCCGCATGATGGATCTCCTCGGAACCAGTGCCGATGAGGCGGGGTCACTGATGGGGCTCGCAAATGATCTCGAAACGTCGCTCATTTCGGTCGCTGCGAGCCCTCAATCGCTGACCGAGCAGGCCGCCGTGGTCGAATCGGCCAAGGCGGTCGCTTCGAAGCTCAATGCGATCACGCAGGAGAACAACCAGATCCGCAGCGACATGGAGACGGAAATCGCCTCTCAGGTGAAGTTTGTGAACACGTCACTGCATTCGATCGACTCGCTCAACGAGAAGATCGCGACCTTGCGCACCCAAGGCAGCGACACGGCGTCGCTCGAGGATGAGCGCGCACGGCTGATCGACGGGATTTCCTCGGTCGTTCCGGTCAGCACCGTGAAGCGCGACAATGGCATGCTTGCGATCTATTCCGCGAATGGCGGCATGCTGCTCAACGGCAAGGTCTATGAGCTGAGCTTCACGGCGAACAACGGCGGCGTGACGGCAGACATGACCCTCGGTGCCCCGCTCAGCGGGCTCTCGCAGGATCAGGGCGTTTCCTCTGGTCCCGTAACGGTCGATGCCGGCATAGGATCCGGCCCCTTCGACGGGGGATCGCTCGGCGCGCTATTTCAGGTTCGGGACTCGATCGTGCCAGACTATCAGGCCGAGGTGGATGCCTATGCCAACGATCTGATCGACCGCTTCGGCGCTCAGATGCCCGCGGGCTTTCTCGACGGATCCGGCAACGGGCTTTTCGTCGATGCGGGCAGCGGTAGCGGCAGTGCAGGACGCATCACGCTCAATGCGGCTGCCGATCCGGACAAGGGCGGTGCGCTCTGGCGTATCCGGGACGGGATGGGGGCGGCAACGCAGGGGGATGCCGGGTTCGGCGACTACCTGCTTGCGATGTCCGACTCGGTCTCCGCTCCGCGCAGCCCGGCCGGCTTCACATACCAGTCGGCCGCTGCCTCCTCGGCCGGGATGGCGTCGGGGATCGCGTCTTACTTTGCTGGGGTCGCGGGGCGCTCGGAAGAGAACACAAGCTTCCTGACCGGGCTTCAGGCCACACTGGCTGACAACGAGATTTCGGTGATCGGGGTCGATTCGGACACGGAGCTTTCGACGCTCATGGTCCTTGAACAGGCTTATGCCGCGAATGCGCAGGTGCTGAGCACGATAGATCAGCTCATGCAGACAATTCTGGAGATCTAGGGTCATGAAGATCAACGGGGCAACTGAGCTGGCGCGGATGCAGTCCTTTCAGCGCCGCGCCGCGTCCATCGAGAATGCGCTCGACACCACGAGCAAGGAGCTCTCGTCGGGCATCAAGAGCGATCTGCACAAGGCAACCGGCGGAAACCTCGGCAAGCTGCATGCCATCGAGCGTACGCTTGCGAAGAATATCGCCTACGATCGCAACATCAACTTCCTCGAGCTCCGCGTCGATGGCGCACAGAATGCGCTCGGTCTCATCCAGGAACCGCTCGATGCGCTTTCGGTGGATCTGGTGAGCGCGGCAGGTGTAGGGGACTATCTCAGTTCGACGACGCTCGCCGCGACGGCTCGGCTGGATTTCAAGAGCGCAGTCTCGGCGCTGAACATCGAGGTCAACGGCCAGACGATCTTTGGAGGAGCGGCGGTCGACCGGCAGGCGCTCGCGGGCGGTGAAGCCATTCTCGCCAAGCTCGACGCAGCGGTTGCCGGGGCCGCGACCGCGGCGGATGTCATCACCGCGATCGACACCTATTTCGCGCCCGGCGGCGAATTCGTGACGAACGACTTCCTCGGCTCCGCCACGGATATGGGAGCTGCCGATGTCGGCGCCGGGGTCCGGATCAGCTACAATGCGCGGGCCGATGACGCAGAAATCGTAAGCGTTCTGAAGGCGCTTGCTCTCGCCTCTGTCGTCGCGGGCGGCGCCCTCGCAGGCAACCAGAATGAGCAGATGGCTGTTCTGTCCGAAGCTGGCGCACAGCTTCTCGAGGCCAAGGAAGGCCTGCTCGATTACCGGGGCAATCTTGGTGTGACCCAGCAGAACATCGAGAGTTCCAAGGCGCGCAGCGTGGCCGAAAGTGGCACGCTCGAGCTTGCGCGCGCCAAACTTATCGAGGCGGATCCGGCCGAGACGGCGACGTTCTTCGAGGCGCTCGAGGCCCAGCTCAAGGCGGTCTACACCGTCACGACCCGCCTCTCCGATCTCAGCTTCATCAACTTCATGAGATAAGACATGACCCTCCGGCCCCTGTTCGGTCTTTGCCTCCTGCTTGTCCTTCTGGTGGCAGGCGGGCTGGCAGGGGAAGCGAATGCCTCTCCCGCGCGGATCAAGGATCTCGTCGAGGTCGACGGCGTGCGCGGCAACGATCTGCTCGGCTACGGCCTCGTGGTCGGCCTCAACAACAGCGGTGACTCGCTCCGCAATTCACCCTTCACTGAAGATGCGATCGTCAACCTGCTGGAGCGCCTCGGGGTCAACGTCACCGGCGAGCAGATCCGGGCGCGCAACGTCGCTGCTGTCCTTGTAACGGCAAGCCTGCCGCCGTTCGCACGGGCGGGCTCACAGATCGACGTGAACGTCTCTGCCATCGGCGATGCGGCAAGCCTGATGGGCGGCACGCTCGTGATGACGCCGCTGAATGCCGCCGATGGGCAGATCTACGCTGTGGCACAGGGCTCCATCCTCGCGGGTGGCATCGTGGCTCAGGGCGAGGCGTCGAGCGTCACGCAAGGCGTTCCGACAGCAGGGATCATTCCCGGCGGGGCGCGGGTCGAGCGGGAGGTGGCCTTCGATTTCAGCCAGATGCGCGACATGCGCCTGGCGCTGCGCAACCCGGATTTCACGACCGCAGCGCGCATCGAGGCGGCCATCAACCAAGATGTCGGTGCAAAAATCGCCCGAATGGTCGATTCTGGAACCGTGCGGCTCGATCTTGCCTCCTTCGGAATCGACAGCCCGGCCCGCCTCATGGCGCAGATCGAGAATATCGAGGTTGCGACCTCGACCAAGGCGCGCGTTGTCGTCGATCAGCGCTCGGGCACCATCATCCTTGGCTCCGACGTTCGCATCAGCCGTGTCGCGGTCACGCAAGGCAGTCTCACCCTGCGCGTCGAGGAGACGCCGCTTGTGGTGCAGCCCAACCCGTTCAGCGATGGCCGGTCCGTGGTGATCCCGCGCACGAACGCCCAGATCCAGCAAAATCCCGGCAACGGTCTCGCGATCGTCGACAATTCCGTGTCGCTTCCCGACGTAGTTGCCGGGTTGAATGCACTGGGGGTTTCCGCTCACGACATGATCGACATCCTGAAGTCGATCAAGGCTGCCGGGGCACTCCACGCCGAATTCATCGTCCAGTAACCGCGCGGTCGCAGGCTCAATCGGTGAGGCCGAGCCTGCTTCCGGCCAGCAGCATCAACCTGTGCACGGGCGACAGCGTTTCATGCCGGGCGATCATCTCGCGGGCGAGCGCCGGGTTGTCGGTGACAAGCCCGTCGAAGCCGCGCGCGATCAGATCCGACATGAGGGCTGCGTCGTTCACCGTCCAGACATAGACCGCCTGGTCTGCGTCATGGGCGCTGCGTAGCAGCGATGTGCGCGCCATTCCCGTGCTGACGGCAAGAAAGTTCGTGTCCATCCGGGTCATGTCGCCGAAGGCGCGCGCGGTCAGCAGGCCGACGGGCCAGTCTGGCCTGAGGGCCTTCATTCGCTCGATCATCGTGCGGCTCATCGACATTATGGCGATGTCGTCCGCCATGCCGGCGGCCTCGATATCGTGCACCACGCTCTCCTCGAGCCTCTGGCTCTGGCCGTAATCCTTGAGTTCGATCAGAAGTCTGGCGCTGCCTTTCGCCACGGAGAGCGCATCGGGCAGCGTCATCAGCCGCTCGGTGGCGAAATCCGGTGCGAACCAGCTCCCGATGTCGATGCCGGCGATATCGTCGGACGTAAGATTGCGTACCTCGATCGGCGTCTTGGCCTGTCGCATCAGGTCGCGGTCATGAATCACGACGACAGTGCCGTCTGCGGCCTCCTGGACATCGATTTCGAGCCAGTCGGCACCGTCGGCGATGCCTTGAAGGAGCGCGGCCCTGGTATTTTCCGGTGCTGCGGTAGCGCCGCCGCGATGGGCAATGACCTGGACATGGTTCTCGAGGCGCAGATCCTCGATCAGGGAGATCGCCCCGCCAGCAGAACCTGCGGCGATGAAGGCCGTTGCTCCGGCGATCAGTGCCCAGCCGATCGGCCGCCGCATGCCGCGCCGGTCGGAGGGCTCAGGCACGCCCGCCTCCGACATGATGAGCGGATCGGCGGCGAGGGCGAGACCGTTGAGGGTCACGGCAAAGGTCGCGTTGACGAAGGCAAGCAGCAGCGCGTGGCTCACGATCCAGACGACCACGCCGAATCCGAGCGCAACGGCCTGACTGCCGGGCGAGGCTTCGAAGAGCGGCAGGACGACATCGCCAAGCGCATAGAGCGCCGAGCCGAGCAGGGCCGTGAGGCCGAAGGACATGGCCCCCCAGACGATGAATGCCTGCAAGATTGCCGGCCGGCGTTTCCGCACGAGGTGAGAGCTGCGCGCGAGCGCCGTCGTCGGGCGGATGCGGGCGAAGAGAATGAGCGGCAGACCGAGCGACCAGCGCAGAAGCCGCCGGAGCAGCATGAATGCTGCCGCAAGCAGCGTCAGCGCAATGAGTGCCGCGGCAGCAAGGAATTCCGGCGGATGGGTCGCAAGATAGTAGTTGATGTCATGGGCGCGCAGAAGGCCCCAAGAGATCAGCGCGGCGAGGCCGACCGCGGGCAGGAGGATCGCGAGCGTCCGCGCCGCGAGCAACAGCCCGAAATAGACCAACACCGGAAGGTGCCGCAGAAGAAACTGCACCGCATGGAGCGCCCCAGCGGGAGCGCCGCGGCGCTCGGCCATGTCGATGGCCATCATCGCGGCCGTTTCGGTCACGAGGATGGCAATGAAGGCCGCGAACACCACAACAAGTGCCAGAAGGCCGAGGGGCGTAAGCAGGAAACCGGCGATGTCGAAATCGGAGATGACGCGGCTGCCCGAGAGATTGATCGCGCTCTGTAGCAGCACGGCGAAGAGAGGCCAGAGCGCAAGCGAACCGAGGGCAGAGGCAGTGATATGGGTCGCAAGATGCCGCGGCCATTCGCTCATGGCGCGCGTGGCGGCGTCATGGTAGTTCCGGAAGCCCTGATGCAGCATGCGCGTTCCTCCCCGACCGTTGGACAGGATTTCTGCCGGTGTTGCAAGGCGGGTGGGCAGGCGGTGCGTGTGCGCCCCTTGCATTCGCGCGCGCCTCTGGTTAGGCGTCTGGCGCGAACGACCCTGACGATGGATGAGGCGGACATGGACGGCATCACCGAGCTGCGCGACAGGTATCTCGGCGCGATCGAGGCGGCCGGAGACGAGGCTGCGCTTGAGGCCGTGCGGCTCTCCGCTCTGGGCAAGAAGGGCGAGGTTTCCGCGCTGATGCGCTCGCTTGGCGGCATGTCCGCCGAAGAGCGCAAGACGGCGGGCCCCGCGCTGAACGCGCTCAAGGACGATCTCAACACGGCGATACTCACCGCCCGGGTCCGCCTCGCCGATGCAGCGCTCGAGGCGCGTCTCGCGACCGAATGGGCGGATGTGACCCTGCCGCCGCGGCCGCGCGCCGAGGGAACCATTCATCCGGTGAGCCAGGTGCGCGATGAGGTCATTGCGATCTTCGCCGATCTCGGTTTCTCGGTGGCCGAAGGCCCGCAGGTCGAGACTGACTGGTACAACTTCGACGCGCTGAACATTCCGGGCCACCATCCGGCGCGGGCCGAGATGGACACGTTCTACATGGCGCGGGCCGAGGGCGACAATCGCCCGCCGCATGTGCTCCGTACCCACACCTCGCCGGTGCAGATCCGGCATATGGAGGCGAATGGCGTCCCCTGTCGGGTGATCGCGCCAGGCCGCGTGTTCCGCGCCGACTACGACCAGACCCACACGCCGATGTTCCATCAGATTGAGGGGCTCGCGATCGATCGCGACATCTCGATGGCCAATCTGAAGTGGGTGCTGGAGGAGTTCTTCTCGGCGTTTTTCGGCACGAGCGTGAAGACCCGCTTCCGCGCCTCGCATTTCCCCTTCACGGAACCCTCGGCGGAGGTCGATATCCAGTGTTCCTGGGTTGGCGGCCAGCTCAAGGTCGGTGAGGGCGATGGCTGGCTCGAGGTGCTGGGCTCCGGCATGGTGCACCCGAATGTCCTGCGTGCCGCAGGCGTCGATCCGGAGCAATGGCAGGGCTTCGCCTTCGGCATGGGGATCGACCGTATCGCGATGCTCAAATACGGCATTCCGGATCTGCGCGCCTTCTTCGACAGCGATCTGCGCTGGCTCCGCCACTACGGTTTTGCCGCGCTCGACATGCCCTCGATTCACGCCGGCGTCAGCCGCTGAAGCCCGTGGGGGCCTGCGATATAGGCGCGCGCCCCTTATCCCTCCATGGCTGACTGATGGGCGGTAAACCGCGCTTGACGTCGCGACATGCTCGCAATGCGCCGTGGCTTGCGATAGTATTGATAGTATCGCGAGAGCTGGCAGGGCCTGTTCTTAACTATTACCGGACAAACCGACCGTATTGGCTGTGTTATCCATTTTTTCATGTTGCATGAATGGCTTGCGGCGTAGGAAGTGGAACCCGGAACGTCTTCTGAGACGGATCCAGCAAGACGGGACCAAACCATATGTATCTTCCTGAAGACAACGATCAGATGTTCGAGATCCTTGTGGATCTTCGGCTCTATGCGGCGATGAATTCGCTGCCTGATCTGGCGGAGGAGCTTGATGATGCGCTGGTCCTGCTTCAGACCGAAATCCGCCGCGCCGATGGCCGCTCCCCCGTCAGCCGGAAACCGCCCGTCACCGATCAGGGCTGAACGGCTTCCTCCGGTTCGCGCTGATTGTCGGGAAGCGTGCCGCGGAGCTGGATCGGATCACCCACCCTGCCATTTCGCGATAGCATGACGGCAACCGGCCGCGTGCTCCGGAAGCTTGCCAGCACGATCAGCAGGCTTGCCATGATCGGCACGCTGAGGATCGCGCCGGGAATGCCCCAGAGCGCCGTCCAGAAGGCGAGCCCGAGCAGGATCATCGTCGGGCTCAGATTGAGCGAATTGCCCATCACATAGGGCTCGAGGATGTTACCGACGAACATCTGCGCCGAAGTCAGCACCACAAGCACCAGTATGACGTTGCCAAGATCGGGGAATTGCAGCGCCGAGAGCAGCACCGGAAACAGAACGCCGACGAATGAGCCGAAATAGGGGATGTAGTTCAAAAGTCCGATCAGGATGGCCCAGAAGGCCGCGAACTCCACGCCCACGATCGTCATCATCGCCCAGCTGATGCCGCCGAGCACGATGTTCACGAAGGTCTTGAGGCCGAGATAGCGGCCGATGCGATCGTTGACCTCCGCAATGATCGCTCGCACGCCCTTCTGGGTGGCCGGATCCTGCACGGCGCGGCGGAGCTTCACACCGAAACTCGCATGCTCGGCGATGAGAAATCCGGAATAGATGAAGACCACGACCGCCAGCGTCACGATCTGGGAGACGGATGACACCGCGGTGCTGATGAGTGGCCGGATCTCGATCTGGTTCAGCACCTGATCGCGGAGCGTGGTCCAGGTCGGTTCCTCCTCGACGCCGAAACGCACGACCACGGCCTGAACGATGCCGAGAAGCCGGTCCTGATAGCGTGGCACGACCGCAGCGACCTGGTTCACGTTGGTGATGATGAGCGAGACCATGGTGGCAAGGGCCGCCCCGATCACCAGCATCGCGATCAGCTGGCGCAGCCAGCCCGGCAGCCGGTGGCCCACAACCGGAAACCGCTCGAGCGCCTGGGCGAGCCCGAGGATGACGTAGGCAACGATGATCGCCATCACGAAGGGCACGATGATCCCGCGCCCCATATAGAGAATCCAGCCACACATGATTGCAAGGCCGAGCACGTGAAATGCAGCCTGCACCGACTGGCGCAGCGCAGCCTGTCTGGTCAGCTCCGAGTCGGGTCCGTCATGTCGCTCCATGCCCAAGGTATAACGAACTCTCCCAGAATATGACCAGCAGCCTCGTCGTCCGCGGCGTCACGTCCATGCGATACGATTGCGACGAGGCCGCGGTGCCGGTCCTCGATCACGTTCTGGATCCGCGCGCCACTGCCGGCTCGTTCCAGGGCCGCGCCGAGCACGCGCTCTATTGCACGGCGCCGGAGATCGGGCTTGAAGATCTTGCCGACCGCCGTCTTCGGCAGCGTCTCCATCACCTCGATATGGCGCGGGATCGCGGCGCGCTCTCCGATGCGGGTGCGGGCGCTCTTGGCGATCTCCTCGATCGGGGTTTGCGCACCCGCGATGAGCTCGACATAGACCGCCGGAACTTCGCCCGAATGCGCGTCAGGCTGTCCGATTGCCCCGGCAAAGGCGACATCGGGATGATGCATGAAGGCATCCTCGATCATCGCGGGATCGATGTTATGGCCGCCCCGGATGATGATTTCCTTTGCGCGGCCGGTGATCCAGATGTAGCCGTCCGCGTCGATCCGCCCCAGATCCCCGGTGCGCAGGTAGCCTTCGGGCGTAAGCGTACCGCGATTTTTCGCCGGATCGGCATAGACCGGGTTGTTGACGCCCGGGCTCCGCACACAGATCTCGCCGACCTCGTCGGTGCCGCATTCGCGCTCGACGCTGCCGTCGGACCGGCAATTCAGGATGCGGACATCCGTATAGGGAAAGGGCAGCCCGACGCTACCGATCTTGCGCGCGCCAAACACCGGGTTGATCGAGACGAGACAGGTCGCCTCGGTCATTCCGTAACCCTCGAGGATCTTCACGCCCGTGGCAGTCTCGAAACGCCGGAAAAGCTCCACGGGCATTGCTGCCGAGCCACTGATTGCTAGCCGGAGCGAAGAAACATCGGCCTTGACCGGGCGCTGCATCAGCGCCGCGGCAGCGGTCGGCACCATGAGCAGAAGCGTTGCCCGGTGCCGCTCGACCAGCGCCCAGAAATTGCCGATAACCCCCTGGCCGCGGTAGCCTTGCGGCGTCGGCAACACCACCTGCGCTCCCGACATCACGGCGGTCATGAACACCGGATAGGCGGCAAAGACATGGAAGAGCGGCAGCGGACACATGAGTGTGTCCTGCTCGGTGATCTCGTGAATGACGCCGCACCAGCCGTTGTAGAGAATGCCGCCGGGCCGGTGGCCGGTGATCTTTGGCAGGCCGGTCGTGCCGCCCGTGTGGAAATAGGCACAGATCGAATCGTCGCGCCGCTCCTCGAAGTCGAGTTTCGTGCCGCTTTGTCGTCTGAGCGCCTTGTGAAAGTCCAGCACCCGGGCGGTGTGACGCCGCTCGACCTTCGGGCGGATGAGAGGCACGATCCAGCGCAAAGGGGCGGGAAGATAGCGGGCGAGATCGACCTCGAGCACTGTCTCGACCCGCGGGGCACGCACGATGGCATCGGCGACGGTCTGCGGCAGATCGGTCTTGGGGAAGGGGGCGAGCGTCACCACCATCTTCGCGCCGCTCTCGCGCAGGATGCCGGCTATGTGCTCCGGTGTGAGCAGAGGATTGACCGGATTGACGATGCCGGCCGTCGCGCCGGCGAGGAGCACTGTGGCGGCCTCGAGCCCGTTGGGCAGAATATAGGCCACCACGTCGTTCGGGCCGATCCCGAGAGCGCGGAAGACGTTGGCGGCGCGGGTCACGTCCTCATGGAGCTGGGACCAGTTGCGGGTAAACGCCGGGTCCTTGGGCCCGACGCGCAACTGGAAGGTCACGGCAGGTCTTTCGGGCACCCGCGCGGCGGTTTCGCTCAACTGTTCGTAGAGCGTCCTGGCGGTCCATTGCTCGGCAAGCGGCATGGCATTTTCGGCGGCGATCTTGTCGGCAAGCGCCGAGATCCTGATCATCGCGTCATCTCCCCCTCGGGCGCCCCCCTGCGCCTGCCGTGCCGGAGGGCACAGCCGCATAAGATAATGCGCATGGGCCGGTTGACCCGCAAGCGGTTCCGCTCGTTAGGGTAATTTTGCCGGGCTCAGGCTGCGCCGTCGGTGAACTGGAGCCGCGCGAGCCGGGCATAGAGCCCGTCCTCGGCCACCAGCGCGCCATGCGTGCCTTCGGCCACGACGCGGCCATCCTGGAAGACGACGATACGGTCGGCGCGCTTCACCGTGGCGAGACGATGCGCGATGATGAGTGTCGTGCGCCCTTCCGCGAGCGTTTCCACCGCCTGCTGAACGGCCCGCTCGCTTTCGGCATCGAGCGCACTCGTTGCTTCGTCGAGGAGCAGGACAGGCGCGTCGCGGAGGATTGCCCGCGCGATGGCAATCCGCTGCTTCTGGCCGCCCGAGAGCATCACTCCGCGCTCGCCGACGAAGGAGTCATAGCCCTCCGGAAGGCGCGAGATGAAATCGTGCGCAGCGGCGGCCTTCGCAGCCGCCTCGACCTCGGCATCGCTTGCCTCGGGTCGCCCGAAACGGATGTTCTCGCGGGCGGAGGTCGCGAAGATCACTGGTTCTTGCGGCACGAGTGCGATCTGGCGCCGGAAATCGGTGCGGGTAAGCGCGCGGAGATCGGTGCCGTCTAGCGTGACCTGACCCGAAACCGGGTCGAAGAACCGCATGAGAAGCTGGAAGACCGTGCTCTTGCCCGCGCCGGAGGGGCCGACGAGCGCCACCGTTTCGCCGGGCCGGATCGAGAGCGAGAGATCGCTCAGCGCCGCGATGTCGGGCCGGGCGGGATAGCGGAATGTCACGTCATCGAAGGTGATCGCGCCGGAAACGCGCGCCGGCAGTGCCGCGGGCTTTTCGGGGTCCGCGACCGCATCGATGGACTGGATGAGTTCGACCATGCGCTCCGTCGCCCCTGCGGCGCGCTGAAGCTCGCCCCAGATCTCCGAGAGCGAGCCGACGGCGCCCGCGACCAGCACGGCATAGATCACGAACTGCACGAGTTCGCCCGGGGTCATCCCGCCGCCGCGGACGTCGCGCGCGCCGATCCAGAGCACGCCGACAACGGAGGTGAAGACGAGAAAGATCACGATTGCGGTCATCACCGAGCGGGTGAAAATGCGTGTCTTTGCAGTCTGATACGCGGCCTCGGTCAAGGCGCCGAACTCGGCGCGGCTCGCCGCTTCATGGGTATAGGCCTGCACCGTCTGGGCCGCGAGCAGGGTCTCGGACGCCTGGGCGCTCGATTCGGCCACACGGTCCTGGTTCTGGCGGGAGAGGGCGCGGAGTTTGCGGCCCAGGGTCAGGATCGGCATCACGACGAGGGGAACGCCGATCAGCACGAGCGCGGTGAGCTTCGGGCTGGTGAAGAAGAGAAGCACGAGGCCGCCCAGGAGGGTGAGCACGTTGCGGAGCGCCACGGAGACCGAGGAGCCGATCACCGAGAGCACCAGCGTCGTGTCGGTGGTGAGCCGGGAGAGCACCTCGCCGGTCATGATCCGCTCGTAGAAGGCGGGGCTCATGCCGATGACGCGGTCGTAGATCGCCTTGCGGATATCGGCCACCACACGCTCGCCCAGCCGGGTCACGAGGTAGTAGCGCATTGCGGTGCCGAGCGCGAGAAGTGCAGCGATTCCAATGGCTGCGGCGAAGTAGAGATCCATCCGGGTGAGGGATTCGGCGAAGAAGCCATCGACGACGCGGCGCACCGCCAGGGGCAGCGTGAGCGAGAGCCCGGCGGTGACGACGAGGGCGGCGAGCGCGCCGAGCGCGAGGAGCCGGTAGGGGCGGATGAAGGGGCCCAGCGCCCTGAGCGGGGAAATGGTTTTCGACTTCGCACGGTCCTGCGCCGCGCTGCTCAATCGTGCCATCACTCCCACCCCGAGGCTGTTTCGCTGGCGACGGTCTAGCAAGCGGCGCGGGCGTGCTCAAGCTGACGAAGGTCGCAAACCGGTGTGTCTGGAATCGATATGGAATCGATATGGATTCCATATGGCAAGTTTTTCACTCGGTCTTTGGCCCCTGCGGCCCCTCCGACGGCCCGAGGGCCGCGAGCTTCGCGGCGACGCGATCACGGTTGCGCCGGCACGTCGCATGGTCGGGCGCCATGTGCGCGGGGTCGAAGACCTCGAGCGCCCGGTCGACACACGCGAGCGCCTCCGCATAGAGCGCGCCGGGATCGCCAGCCGCACGCTCGGCCATCGCCTCGAAGGCGAGGCCGAGGTTCTCCTGCGTCATCGCCCAGTTCACCGGATGGGCGGCGCGGGTGTAAACCTCAAGGGCGGCGCGGTAGGCGGTGACGGCCTCGGCGAGGAGGTCGGTGCCGGCCGCTCCCTCTGTGCGGGCGGCCTGATGGGCGAGGGCGGCGGCGAGGTTGTTCTGTGTCATGGCCCAATCCACCGGATGGTCGCGGCGGGTGTAGACTTCGAGGGCGGCGTGGTAGGTGGTGACGGCCTCGGCGAAGAGGTCGGTGCCCGCCGCTCCCTCCGTGCGGGCGGCCTGTTTGGCGAGAGCAGCGGCGAGGTTGTTCTGTGTCATGGCCCAATCCACCGGATGGTCGGCGCGGGTGCGGACCTCAAGGGCAGCGCGGTAGGAGGTGATAGCTTTAACGAAGAGCTTGATGCCCGGGAGCCCCTCCGTGTGCGCAGCTTGATCGGCTCGCACGTTGCCGAGATTGTTCTGAGTAATTGCCCAGTATCGTGGGTGCTCAATGCGAGTGGCGACTTCGAGAGCTACTTGGTATGCCATTGCGGCTTCTGCGAGGAGGTTAGCTGCTGCCTCGCCTTCGGTGCGAGCAGCTTGGTCGCGAAGGACGTTGGCAAGGTTGTTTTGCGTCGTTGCCCAGAACACGGAGTGATTGACATGCAGAGGGATTTTTAGGATGGCCCGGTATGCAGCCGCGGCTTCGGCGAGGAGAAGCACGCCTGCCTGTCCCTCAGTTCGGGCGGCTTGGCTTCGAAGTGCCATCGCAAGATTATTCTGTGTCTTTGACCAAGCTTCCGGATGCCGCGCATGATTGTAAACTTCGAGCGCGGATCGATAGGCGGTGACAGCTTCGGCCAGAAGATGCGTTGACTCTTCCCCCTCTGTTCGCGCGGCCTGTTCGCGGAGTGCCAAAGCAAGGTTGCTTAGCGTTGTCGCCCACAAGCCAGGATGCTCGGCGCGGGAAGCGATCTCGAGATTCTTACGGCAGGCCGTCGACGCCAGCGACAGGCCTGCTCCGCCGAAACGCAGGCCATGATTGTAAAGGCTGATAGCAAAAGCTTCGCGTGTCCGGGCTTCCTCCCACCGATCGACGCCCGAGAAGAGGCGGGCGCCGGTTTCGAAGGCGGCGGCGGCCTTCGCGGCATCGCCTTGCAGGAGATGGGTCTCGGCCTTCAGGGCGTGGATTTCGGCGAGTTTGCGCAAGGCCGGAAGGGCCTCGTCTTCGGTGCGGAGGCGGAGGGCGTCGTCGAGGCGCGCGTGGGCGGTGTCGAAATCGCCCGCAGCCAGGGCGTCCTCGGCGGCGGCTCGGATATCGGCGATGCGGGCGTCGGAGGCTTCCAGTTCGGCGAGGCGGGCCTTCAGCGCCTTCCACTCGACGGCCTTGTCCTTGAGGTGGCGTTCGAGCTCCGCGACGGGGGCATCCGGGTTGTCATGACCGAAGCGTTGCGCGAGGCTCTCGAGAAGGCTCCGGGGAATTCCATTCTGGGGCTGGGCGACGAGCTCTAGGACGGCAAGCATGCCCTCGCTTGCAAGCTGATCCCGGAAGGCCTTGCCCTCCATTGCGCTCGCGACGCCGGATTGCAGCAACGCGCGGGCATAGGCCTGAGCCTGTTCCGAGAGGCCGATGTCGGCGATGCCGAGGCGGGCGAGGAGGTGGTCGGTCGCGGCGGTTTCGTATTTGCCACTTTTCAGCAGGCCCCGGAAGATCTCGCGCTCGATCGGCACGCCGCCTGCGTTCAGGGCGAGGAAGTCTTCCATCCGGGCGATGTCGGGATCTTCGCGGGCGCGGGCGGCCCAGTCGGTGCGGACGGTGGCCTGGGCGGCGGCAACACGCCTGCGGTCCGCGCCCATTGCGCGAAGGCAGCCGATGGCGGTGACCGCGAGTTCGCCGGCGGCCGTGGTGGCGGCGAGGCCCGCCCCGCCGACCCCGAGGCTGCAGGCGACGAGGCCGATGCAGAGGGCGCTGGCTTCCTTGAGAAAGTCCGTCATCGTGAAATGTGCCCGGCTGCCAATGCCGGGCAGGTTAACGCGGGGCGATCAGAATGCAACGGGGGCGCGCCTCGCCGCACTTCTTCAGCGAGTCGCGGGGGCGGGATTCGGCAGGGAGGAAGGTGGAGCGGGTGATGGGAATCGAACCCACGTATTCAGCTTGGAAGGCTGCTGCTCTACCATTGAGCTACACCCGCATGAGCGTCTTGCTAGGACATTCCGTGCCGGAGGTCAACGCGCTGGCGGCAGGAGATGGGCTGAGCGCGGCAGGCTTTCCGCGAGGCCGGTTGCGGCCGGCCCCGCGGGGCGGATCAGGCGACGCTGAGGACGACCTTGCCGGTGGCCTTGCGGCTCCGCAGGAGCTCGAGCGCTTCTTCGGCGCGTTCGAGCGGCAGGACATTGGAGATGTGCGGGCGCAGGCGGCCTTCCTCGTACCAGGTGAAGAGCTGGCGGAAGCTCTCGGTCAGCACCGAGGGGCGGAGGGTCGCGTAGGCGCCCCAGTAGAGCCCGTGGACGGTGAGGTTCTTCACCAGCAGGATGTTGGCCGGGATCTGCGGCACGGTGCCGGAGGCAAAGCCCACCGGCAGCAGGCGGGCCTCGGGCTTGCAGGCGCGGAGCGCGGCCTCGAACTGCTCGCCGCCGACGGGGTCATAGACCACATCGGCACCGCCGAGCGCCTTCACCTCGGCGCGGATGTCGCCCTCGCTGTCGAAGGCGTGATGCGCGCCGGCGTCGATCGCGATGCGGCCCTTTGCCGCGCCGCGGGCGACCGCGATCACCGTCGCGCCCATGAGCCGGCCGATCTCGACGGCGGTGAGGCCGACGCCGCCCGAGGCGCCGAGGACGAGCAGGGTCTCGCCGGGCTGGAGCCGGGCGCGGTAGTCGAGCGCCACATGGCTCGTGCCGTAGGCGATGAGGAAGCCCGCGACCTCGGTGTCGGGCATCCCTTCGGGCACCTCGACGCAGCGGTTGGCCGGGACGGTGGCGTATTCCGCGAAGCCGCCGGCGCCGCCGTAGCAGGCGACGCGGGTGCCGGTGACGGGGCCGGTCACGCCCTCGCCGAGCGCCTCGATGGTGCCGCAGAGCTCGAGGCCGGGGGTGAAGGGCGGCTCGAGGCGTTCCTGGTAGCGGCCCTGGACCAGCAGGGTGTCGGCGAAGTTCACCCCGCAGGCATGGACGCGCAGCAGCACCTCGCCCGGTCCCGGCATCGGCCGGGGCAGATCCACGAGCTCAAGGGGGGTATCGAAAGCCTTCACCTG
Source organism: Amaricoccus sp. B4 (assembly GCF_043226085.1). Lineage (NCBI taxonomy): Bacteria > Pseudomonadati > Pseudomonadota > Alphaproteobacteria > Rhodobacterales > Paracoccaceae > Amaricoccus > Amaricoccus sp. B4. The sequence goes on along the minus strand of NZ_CP171225.1, from coordinate 683,394 downwards.
CATCGCCCGCATCGGGGTCTCCTCGCGTCTGGACCTGTCGGCCCCCGCGCATATCAGACCGGCCGGGGCCGCGGAAGGGGCGCGGGCGCCGCTCAGGCGGTGTCGGGATCCCAGGCGTGGATCTCGGCGGGCTGGACGGCGTGGTGGTCGAGGAAGTTCTCCTGATGGACGACGACGCCGTCCGGCCCGGCGAGCACGACGCCGATCTGGCCCGGCCCCTCGAGCCGCGGCACGGTGTCCATGGGCCCGTGGAGCTGGGGGTAGATGCTGTAGGTGTTGCCCGAGATCGTGGTGAAGGGGATGCCGCCGCAGACCCCGGAGGTCGACATGTGGACATGGCCGGAGATCACCTGGCGCACGTCGCCATGGGCGCGGAGTGCTGCGAGGAAGGGCTCGCGATCGGCAAGGCAGATCGCATCGGTCGGCACGCCGAGCGGGCAGATCGAGTGGTGGAGCACGACGATCACGCCGCGCCCTGCGGCCTCCGACAGCCGGGCGCGGAGCCAGTCGAGCTGTTCGGGGGTGAGCACGCCCTCGTCGGTGGTGTCGCCGAGGCTGTCGAGCACGATCACCCGGATGCAGCCCGCGTCGATCACGCTGTCGACGCAACCCGAGGCCGCCGCCAGCGAGGGGCCGAAGGCCTCGAGGAAGACCGGGCGGTTGTCATGGTTGCCGAGCGTGAGGTGGAAGGGCAGCTCGAGATGGGCGAGCTTGCCGGCGAGGCGCTCGTAGGAGGGGCGGTCGCCATCATCGACGAGGTCGCCCGCGAAGACGCAGAAGGCGGCGTCGGCGTGGCGGGTGTTCACATGGTCGATGGCGCGGGCGAGACGGTCGGCGGTGTCGATGCCGCGGCTGAGCCGGCCGCGGGGAACGATGTGCAAATCCGATATGACAATGAATTTCAGCATGTTGAATAGCCTTGAATGGGGGACTATCCGGCGCGGCGGCGGCGCGGGATCATGGCTTCCAGAAGGCCGGGCAGGTCGTCGTAGCGGGCAAGCATGGCCTCGGGGGCAAGCCGCGCGACGCCCGCGCCCTCGGGCCCGAAGCCCACGAGGATGCAGGGCAGGCCCGCGCGGCGGGCGGTTTCGCGATCGGTTTCGGTATCGCCGATCAGCACGGCCCCCTCGGGGCGGCCGCCGGCGCGGGCGATGGTCTCGAAGAGATGCTGCGGATCGGGCTTGCGCACCGGCAGGCTGTCGGCGCCGAGGGTTGCGCGGAAGCGTGGCGCGATGCCGAGCTCGGCGAGCAGCGCCTCGGCCAGCGCGACCGGCTTGTTGGTGCAGACCGCGAGGATCCAGTCTTCGGCCGCGAGCCGGTCGAGCGCGGCTTCGACGCCCGGATAGAGCCGGGTCTCGCGGCAGAGCCCGGTGCGGTAATGCTCCAGCAGCCGGGGGTAGAGCGCCTCGATCACCGCATCCGCGCCGCCGTCCGGGGCGGGAAGGCGGGCAAGGCCCGCGCGCAGCATGGCGCGGCCGCCGCGAAAGGCCGTATGCGCATCCGCCACGGCCTCGAGCGGCGTACCGAAGCCGCCCTCGCCGAGGGCCGCGTTTGCCGCCGCGATCAGGTCGGCGGAGGTGTCCGCGAGCGTTCCGTCAAGGTCGAATACGGCTGTACGCATGCCACTCTCCAGATACAGAAGGCCGCCTTTCTCTTGCCCGATCGCGGCAACCTTTTGAAACACATTCTGATGCGGGGTAGCCTTTTTCCCGCCGGAGCGGGCTGCTATGTCCCGGAGACCGACTTACCCGGAGGATGCGCATGCCCACTGCCGTTGTCGTTCTGGCCGCCGGACAGGGAACACGGATGAATTCCGACCTGCCCAAGGTCCTGCACAGCCTCGCGGGCGCGCCGCTCGTCGCCCATGCGATGCGCGCGGCGGATGCGATCGAGCGCGAGCGCCTGGTGGTGGTCACCGGCCATGGCGGCGTGGATGTCGAGGCGGCGGTGGCCGAGATCGACGACACCGTGCTCTTCGCCCGGCAGGAGGACCAGCGCGGCACGGCGCATGCGGTGCGGGCGGCCGAGGCGGCGCTCGAAGGCTTCTCCGGGGACGTGATCGTGCTCTATGGCGATACGCCGCTGATCCGGCCCGAGACGCTCGAGGCGATGCTCGCGGCGCGGGCGGACGGGGCCGACGTGGTGGTTCTGGGCTTTCAGGCCGCGGATCCGACGGGCTATGGCCGGCTGGTTCTGGACCTCGATGGCTCGCTCATCGCGATTGTCGAGGAGAGGGATGCAACGCCCGCCGAGCGGGAAATCTCGCTTTGCAATTCCGGTGTGATTGCAGCCGATTGCGCGACGCTCTTCGAGCTTCTTGGCGCGGTGCGGAACGACAATGCAAAGGGCGAGTTCTACCTCACCGACGTGGTGAGCCTCGCGCGGGGGCGCGGGCTCAAGGCGGCGGTGATCGCCTGTGAGGAGGCCGAGACGCTCGGGGTGAATTCGCGCGCCGATCTCGCCGCGGCGGAGGCGGCCTTCCAGGCGCGTGCACGGGCGGAGGCGCTCGAGACCGGCATCACGCTGAGCGATCCCGGCTCTGTCTGGTTCTCGCTCGACACCGTGATCGGGCGGGATGTGGAGATCGGGCCCTCGGTGGTGTTCGGGCCGGGGGTGACGGTTGAATCCGGCGCGGTGATCCGCGCCTTCTGCCATCTCGAGGGCTGTCATGTGAGCCGGGGCGCGACCGTCGGACCCTTCGCGCGGCTCCGGCCCGGCGCCGAGCTGGCCGAGGACACGCATATCGGCAACTTCGTCGAGATCAAGAACGCGGTGGTGGACGCGGGCGCCAAGGTGAACCACCTGAGCTACATCGGCGATGCGCATGTGGGGGCGGCAACGAATATCGGCGCCGGCACCATCACCTGCAATTACGACGGTGTCTTCAAGCACCACACCGAGATCGGGCCGCGGGTCTTCGTCGGCTCGAACACCGCGCTCGTGGCACCGGTGACGGTAGGGGCGGATGCGATGATCGGGGCGGGCTCGATCGTGACCTCGGATGTGCCCTCGGGCGCCCTTGCGGTGGCGCGCGCGCGGCAGGCGAACAAGCCCGGGCTCGGTGCGCGGCTCATGGAGCGGCTCCGGGCGGCCAAGGCGGCGAAACGCGCCGGGGAGGCGAGCTGAGATGTGCGGGATCGTCGGAATTCTCGGGCGCCATCAGGTCGCGCCGCTCATCGTCGAGGCGCTGAAGCGGCTCGAATACCGTGGCTATGACAGCGCGGGCATCGCAACGCTCGATGGCGGGCATCTGGCGCGGCGGCGCTCGGTCGGCAAGCTGATCGCGCTTTCCGACCTTCTGGTGCGCGATCCGATCCGCGGCACGATCGGCATCGGCCACACCCGCTGGGCCACCCATGGCCAGCCGACGGAAGTGAACGCGCACCCGCATCAGGCGGGGCAGGTTGCGGTGGTCCATAACGGCATCATCGAGAATTTCCGCGAGCTCCGCGCCGAGCTCGAAGCGTCGGGCGTGCGCTTCGAGACCGAGACCGACACCGAGATCGTCGCACAGCTCTGCAACAGCGAACGCGCGGCCGGCAAGGCGCCGCTCGCGGCGGCGCGGGCGACGCTCGCACGCCTGCGCGGCGCCTTCGCGCTCTGCTTTCTCTTCGAGGGCGAGGAGGATCTGATGATCGTCGCCCGCCGCGGCTCGCCGCTTGCGATCGGCTATGGCGACGGCGAGATGTTCGTGGGCTCCGACGCGCTGGCGCTCGGGCCGATGACGCAGCGGATCTGCTATCTCGATGAGGGCGACCACGCCGTCCTGACCCGCAGCTCGGCGGAGATCTTCAATGCCGCAGGCCAGCCGGTGGAGCGCGCCGTAACCGAGGTGCCGATCGACAATTTCCATGTCGAAAAAGGGCGTTACAAGCATTTCATGGCAAAGGAGATCCACGAGCAGCCGACCGTGCTCTCCCAGGCGCTCCAGCGGTATCTCGCGCCCGATCTGCGCACGGTGACGTTGCCGGGCGGCATCGACTTCTCGCGCTGCGAGCGGATCGTGCTCGTGGCCTGCGGCACGGCGCACTATGCCTGTCACGTGGCGAAATACTGGTTCGAGAGCCTCGCGCGGGTGCCGGTGGAGATCGAGGTGGCCTCGGAATTCCGCTATCGCGAGCCGCCGGTCGGCGAAGGCGCGCTCGGCATCTTCGTGAGCCAGTCGGGCGAGACGGCCGATACGCTCGCGGCGCTCCGCTACATGAAGGGCGAGGGCGGGCGGATCGTTTCGGTGGTCAATGTCGAGACCTCGAGCATCGCGCGGGAAAGCGATGTGGCGCTCTCGATCCTGGCCGGGCCGGAGATCGGCGTGGCCTCGACCAAGGCCTTCACCTGCCAGCTGCTGGTGCTGGCGATGCTCGCGATCCTTGCCGGGCGGCAGCGGGGCAAGCTGACGGCGGAGGCCGAGGCGGAGCTTGCCGGCTCGCTCGGCAGCCTGCCGGGGTTGACGAGCCGGGCGCTGGGGCTCGAGGCCGAGATCTCGGAGATCGCCAAGGAGATCGCGCGGGCCCGCGACGTGCTCTTCCTCGGGCGCGGTGGCATGTATCCTCTGGCGCTGGAAGGGGCCCTGAAGCTCAAGGAAATCAGCTACATCCATGCCGAAGGTTATGCGGCGGGAGAGCTCAAGCACGGGCCGATCGCGCTCATCGACGAGGCGGTGCCGGTGGTGGTTCTGGCGCCCTCCGGGCCGCTCTTCGAGAAATCGCTCTCCAACATGGAGGAGGTGATGGCGCGCGACGGGCGGATCCTGCTCCTTTCGGATTCGGCGGGGCTCGAGACGGCGCATGGCGAGGCCTGGGCCTCGCTCGAGCTGCCCTCGACCAATGCGCTGACCGGTCCGATCGTCTATGCGGTGCCCGCCCAGCTTCTCGCCTATCATTGCGCGATTCAGAAGGGGACGGATGTGGACCAACCGCGCAACCTGGCGAAATCCGTGACGGTGGAATGAGCGAGAATATCACGGCTCCGCAAGCACTTGAAGAGCTGGAGGCGCTTGCCGACCCTGCCGCCGCGGAGCAGATGGCGGCCTATCACCGGGCCAGCCGGCGGTATCTCGGCGTGGGCGTGCCGGCGATCGAGGGCTGCGTGCGGCGCTGGCGGGCGGGGATCGGCGGGATCGAGGCGCGGGTGGCGCTGGCGCGCGGGCTCTGGGACAGCGATGTGCATGAGGGTCGGGTGGCGGCGGCGAAGCTGCTGACGCAGGCGCGGATGGGTGAGGGCGAGGGGCTGGTCTGGGACGAGTTCCAGCGATGGGTCCGGGGGTTCGACGCCTGGGCCATTGCCGATCATGCCTGCAAGGTGGGCGAGCGGCGGCTGGTGGCCGATCCGGCCCGGCTCGATACGGTCGAGGGCTGGATCGCCGATCCGAACAAATGGGTGCGCCGATCGGCCCTGGTCGTGACGCTGCCCTGGACGAAGATGCGGCATCCCTCTGACAGGGACAGGGAAATCCGTGAGAGGGTGCTGGGCTGGGCCTCCGGTTACGTGGCCGACCGGGACTGGTTCATCCAGAAGGCGGTGTCCTGGTGGCTCCGGAGCCTGTCGCTCCGGGAGCCCGAGCGGGTGCGGGCGTTTCTGGCCGGGCCGGGGCAGGAGCTGAAGGCCTTCGCGCGCAAGGACGCGGGGCGTCTGCTCGGCGCGCGGGGATGACCGGCGGCCCTGTCTGGACGCCGTTGGGGCCCGATATGGCGGCCGGCCCTGCGGAAGTTGATCGGGCGTTAACCCCGACGCGCTAGCATCGCGGTCTATCCCGAGACAGCGATGGAGGGCCGCGCATGGCGGACCGCAAGCGGACGAAGTCCGAGGAGCGCAGCTATGTCGAGCTCATCGACGAGATCTTCCAGCTCGAGATCTGGCACCGGCAGAACCAGCTGAAGCTCCGGCACATTCCGGAAGGCTGGGAAGGCATCGAGGCGGCGCATCCCTGCCGTCGGAGGAAGTCCAAGCTCACGGCGAATTTCGACAGCGACGTGGTGAAATGGTTCCGCGGGATGGGCCATGGCTATCAGGCGCGGATGAACGCGGTGCTCCGGATCTACATGCTCTCGGTCGTCTCGAAGGAGATCAGGCGGCGCGGCGACAAGGACTGGAAGGGCGATCCGATCTGAGGGGGCGCTCGGTGCCGGATGTCCTGGCCATGAGACGAGCTACTGATCCGGATCGTCTCGAACGGGGCGTTCAACCCACAACATAAGGGCCGCCCACTTTTCTCTGTTGCTTTATGGGGTTGATATCAACCCTGAAATGTATTCTCATATCTGCAATTGTGATAGTTTTTATAGCGACTGAGGAATTCCATGCGGCAATCTTTATTGCAGAAGATGAAGAATATTGAGTTGGATATAGAAAAATCATCTCATAAGGACAAATTTTATCCCCTAAGTTTTTGCTATGTAATGTCGAGAGAATTCGACGAGCGGGCAGCCCTGAAACTTTTGGGAGATCATAATCCTTCATTTGAGCGGCTCCTTGCGGAGATGTTTCCTCTCTATGATGGAGCCCCGCTTGAGGGGGCGCTGCCAGAGCGTTCAGCCGATCTTTCAGTCCGAATTCCGGGCTTTCCAGAGGTGCGGATCCCGTCGCCGATCGACTGGGCGGTGCACACTGGCGACATATATCGCTGGAGGCTCGAGTTCCACGGTTTGAAGTGGCTGCCAGATGCCTGCGCCGAGGGCCGTGCGGGACGCAGATCAGCCGAGCGGGCGATCCTCGACTTTCAGGATTTCGTGCTGAACAGGGCGGTTCCCTTAGATTTTACGTGGGACAGATTCACTTGGGGCGATGTTGCGCTGGCGATCCGCACCAATGCGCTCCTCGAATTTCTGGATACTTATCTAGAGAGCCCGAGAAACGCGAATAGGCAGGTTGTTCTTGCGGCGATCCAGATCCTGGTCATCCAGATTGCAGCGATGCTGAACGAAAACTGCTATACGACTGGCCACAATCATGGCCTGTTTCAGGATGTCGCACTCCTGAGGATCATCGGGCGATGCAAGGGCATGTATGCCCGAGACGAGATCCTCGAGCATGTTTCCCAACGGATCTGTGATCTGCAGATGCGCAAGTCGCTGGTTGGTGGCATGCACGTGGAGAACAGTCCCGAATATCACCTGCTTTTTGTTAGATTGGCCCTTCGTGCCGCAGGCGCGGAAGCGCTCGGTCAGAGCGCCAAGAAGGAGATCGCGGACGCTCTGTCCCAGGCTCTGCGCAGTCTCTGCTATTTTGTGGTGCCGCCCTCGCAGATCGTGCCGTTCGGTGACACGGCCAGGCGCAATGTGCAGCAGGACTTTCGGAAGATCTGGCGCCGCGCCAGGCGCGACACGCTGCTCGGATCGCGGCAAGAGATAATGGATGTGGTCGACTTTCTGCGGAGCTCCGGTGACGAACGGACGCCGGACCTTCCCAAGAATGTCGTCTTCAAGGAGACGGGTTATGCCTGTTTTCGAAACGGGTGGATGCGGCAGGATGTGGATACGTCATCACGGTCTGCAACCTGCGTCTTCCTGAAATGCGGATCGGCCAGCAAGATCCATAAGCATGATGACGACGGAAGCGTGCAGATCTTCGCATTCGGCCAGGAACTGATTCTCGATCCCGGAAAATTCTCCAATGATCGGGCGGCGCCCGGCTCACGCCAGACCAATGCGAGCGCGAGCCATAGTCTCTTGCTGCTTGACGATGGTCAGGGTGGCGTGCGGTCGCCAAGGCGGTCACGCATTCTGCGATATGCCACCGAGGGTACACCCTGGGTACTGTGTGAGCGGGTTTTCGGTTCCGAGCGTCTTCTGCGCGCGCTGGTTCTGTTCGAGGAGGGAGGCGTCCTCGTGGTGGATATCGCCGGTTCGAAATCGCGCCTGAGCGGCTGGTCACAGTTTCTGCTGTCCCCGACCCTCTCGCTTTGCGAGAGGGAATCCTCTCCTGGACATCATCGCTTCGAGGGGGAGAGCGGGGTTGGCATGTCGATCTCGGTTCTCGGCGTCGCTGGGGCAGATCGCTGCACGCCGGAGCATGGGAAGTTGAATTTCGCGGAGTCGCATTTTCATCCCGCCCTTGGGCGACGCGAGCCGGCGGCGATGGCGCAGATCCGTTTCGACACGCGGGGTGGGCCGGCAGCGCTTGCCGTCTTTCTTCAGCCGGAGCGCGCGGGCGGGCCGCCGACCACGGCGCCCGCAATCCGGCGCACTGGCGGTGACCTCGTGATTGCGACTGGCAAGGAGAGGATATCCATTCCGGTGGAGATAGCCTCGACAACGCGAAGATCAAAAATTCGCAGCTGGATCTCAGCGGCGCTGAGCGTTCGCCGCGCCGCGCGACGGCGCCCTCCCAAGATGTGAGCGTCGAATTCCATCGTTCGGCGCCCTGTCGCCGGGCGATCGGGATGGGCGGGAATGTGGGTGATGCCAGCCTGATCCGCTTGCGATCATGGGCCCGATCTCGCTTCGGATCGTAACTGGGCACGGTTTCGTCACGCTGACCTGCAAGAGCGTGTCTTTGAGCGACGGGGCTACTCCGCTGCGGCCCTCAGATCAAACGCCGCGGCCATCAGGGTGCGGGTGTAGTCGGTCCTCGGTGCGTCGAAGATCTGCGCGGCGGGGCCGGCCTCGACCACCTCGCCCTGCTGCATCACCATCACCTTGTGGGCGAGCGCGCGCACGACGCGGAGGTCGTGGCTGATGAAGATGTAGGCCAGCCCGTATTTGCGCTGGAGCCGGCGCAGGAGCTCGACGATCTGGACCTGCACCGTCATGTCGAGGGCGGAGGTCGGCTCGTCGAGGAGGACGAGTTTCGGTTGCAGGACCATCGCGCGGGCCACCGCGATGCGCTGGCGCTGGCCGCCGGAAAACTCGTGGGGGTAGCGGTCCATCATCGCGGGGTCGAGCCCCACCTCGGTCAGGATGTCGGCGACGCGGGCGCGGGTGTCGCCGCCGTGGCCGTGGAGGGCAAGGCCCTCGGCGACGATCTGTTCGATCGACATGCGGGGGCTGAGCGAGCCGAACGGGTCCTGGAAGACCATCTGCATGTCGGCGCGGAGGCGGCGGAGCTCGCGGTGCCGGAGGCCCTGGATGTCGCGGCCCATGAAGGTGATGGGGCCGTTGGAGGAGATGAGGCGCATGAGGGCAAGCGCGAGCGTGGTCTTGCCCGAGCCGCTTTCGCCGACGATGCCGAGGGTCTCGCCGGCGCGGACGCCGAGGCTCGCGCCGTTCACCGCCTTGATGTGGCCCACGGTCTTGCGCAGGAAGCCGCGGCGGATCGGGAACCAGACCTTGAGGTCCTCGGTCTCGATGACGGCCTGGGTGGCTTCCGGGGCGGGCTCCGGGATGCCGCTCGGCTCCGCGGCGAGGAGCTTGCGGGTGTAGGGGTGCTGCGGGTTCTTGAAGATCTCCGCCGTCGGGCCGGTCTCGACGATCTCGCCGTCCTTCATCACCGCGACGCGGGTGGCGATGCGGCGGACGATGTTGAGGTCGTGGGTGATGAAGAGCATCGCCATGCCGAGGCGGCTCTGGAGCTCGGCAAGCAGGGTCAGCACCTGGGCCTGGATGGTGACGTCGAGCGCGGTGGTGGGCTCGTCGGCGATCAGGATGGCGGGGCCGTTGGCCAGCGCCATGGCGATCATCACCCTCTGGCGCTGGCCGCCGGAGAGCTGGTGGGGATAGGCCTGGAGGCGGCTTTCGGGGTCGCGGATGCCGACCTGGCTCAGGAGCTCGAGGATGCGGGCGCGGGCCTTCTGGCCGGCGAGGCCCTGATGCAGCGCGAGGCTTTCGCCGAGCTGGCGCTCGATGGTGTGGAGGGGGTTGAGCGAGGTCATCGGCTCCTGGAAGATGAAGCTGATGTCGTTGCCGCGGGTGGCGCGCAGCTCGCGTTCGGTGGCGTCGGCGAGGTCGCGGCCGGCGTAGCGGATGCGGCCGGTGACCTCGGCGCTCTCGGGCAGGAGCTTGACCGTCGACATGGCGGTGACGGATTTGCCCGAGCCGCTCTCGCCGACGAGGGCGAGGGTCTCGCCGGGGGCGAGATCGAAGGAGACGCCGCGGACGGCGCGGGTTTCCTTGGCGCCCTGGCGGAAGGTGACGGTGAGGTTCTCGACGATGAGGAGGGGCTCGGTCATCGGCGGATCCGGCCCGTCGGGCTGTCGGCGGCCGTTCCCTGAGCGGCGGTGCCGCCGGGCGCGCCCTGACCCGATCGCGTTGCACGGGGGCGGGCAGTGTGGGCGATGTCCGCAGGCGCGATCGGGCGGGGATGCGGGTTCGGGCTCATCGGAAGGTCTTTCTCGGGTCGAAGGCGTCGCGGATGCCCTCGAAGATGAAGACGAGCAGCGAGAGCATGAAGGCGAAGGTGAAGAAGGCGGTGAAGCCCAGCCAGGGGGCGTTGAGGCGGTTCTTGCCCTGGAGCGCCAGCTCTCCCAGCGAGGGGTAGGATGGCGGCAGGCCGAGGCCGAGGAAGTCGAGCGCGGCGAGCCCGCCGATGGCGCCGGTGATGATGAAGGGAAGCAGCGTGAGGGTCGCGACCATGGCGTTGGGGAGCAGGTGGCGGAACATGATGGTCCAGTCGCCGACCCCGAGCGCCCTGGCGGCGCGGACGTATTCGAAGTTGCGCGCGCGCAGGAATTCGGCGCGGACCACGCCGACGAGCGAGGTCCAGGAGAAGAAGGCGATGAGCAGCGTGAGCAGCCAGAAGTTCATCGTGAAGAGCGCGGAGAGGATGATGATGATGTAGAGGCTCGGCATGTTCGACCAGATCTCCACCACGCGCTGGAAGGTGAGATCGACCCAGCCGCCGAAATAGCCCTGCACCGCGCCCGCAGCGATGCCGATCACCGAGGAGATCACCGCGACGAGGAGGGCGAAGAGGACGGAGATGCGGAAGCCGTAGATCACGCGGGCCACGACGTCGCGGGTCTGGTCGTCGGTGCCGAGCCAGTGGTTGCGGTCGGGCGGCGAGGGGGCGGTGCTGACCTCGTAGTTGATGGTGTTGTAGCTGTAGGGGATGGGCGGCCAGAGGATCCAGCCGGGATCGGTGATCGGCACGCCCGCAGCGGTGCCGTGCTCGCGGGCCTCGGCGAGAATGCCCTCGGGATCGTCGAGGCAGGCCTCGGCGCCGCCGGTGCGGATGAGGCAGATCACTTCGGGGGCGTTGTATTCCGCCTCGGTCTGGAATTCGCCGCCGAACTCGGCCTCCGAATGGAAGCTGAAGATCGGCATGTAGAGTTCGCCCCGGTAGCTCAGCAGCAGCGGCTTGTCGTTGGCGACGAACTCGGCGCAGAGCGTGATGAGGAAGACCGCGAGAAAGATCCAGAAGGACCAGAACGCGCGGCGGTTGGCCTTGAAGTTCGCGAGGCGGCGGCGCTGGAGGGCGTTGAGGTGCAGGAGGCGCATCAGGTCTCGCGGCTTTCGAAGTCGATGCGGGGATCGACCCAGACATAGGTGAGATCGGAGAGGAGCCCGACGAGGAGGCCCAGCAGCCCGAAGACATAGAGCGTGCCGAAGACGACCGGGTAGTCGCGCTGGATCGCGCTCTCGTAGGCGAGGCGGCCGAGCCCGTCGAGGGAGAAGATGGTCTCGATGATGAGCGAGCCGCCGAAGAAGACCGAGATGAAGAGGGCGGGAAAGCCCGCGATCACGATCAGCATCGCATTGCGGAACACATGGCCGTAGAGCACGCGGTGCTCGGTCAGGCCCTTGGCGCGGGCGGTGATGACATACTGCTTCTTGATCTCGTCGAGGAAGGAATTCTTGGTGAGCAGGGTGAGCGTCGCGAAGGCGCCGATGGTCGAGGCCGCGACCGGCAGCGTGATGTGCCAGAGATAGTCCCCGATCTGGCCCAGGAGCGAGAGATCGGCGAAATTGTCGGAGGTGAGCCCGCGGAGCGGGAAGATCCGCCAGTAGGAGCCGCCCGCAAAGAGCACGAGCAGCATGATGGCGAAGAGGAAGCTCGGGATCGCGTAGGCCACGATGATGAGGCCGGAGGTCCAGGTGTCGAAGCTCGATCCGTCTCTGATCGCCTTGCGGATGCCGAGCGGGATCGAGATGAGATAGGCGATCAGGGTGGACCAGAGCCCGAGCGTGATCGAGACCGGCATCTTCTCGAAGACCAGATCCACCACCGAGATCGAGCGGAAGTAGCTCTCGCCGAAGTCGAAGGTGAGATAGTTGCCGACCATGATGAAGAAGCGCTCGACGGGCGGCTTGTCGAAGCCGAACTGCTTCTCGAGATCGGCGATGAATTCGGGCGGCAGGCCCTCGGCGCCGCGGTATTCGCTGCCGCCGCCGGTCTCGCCGCCGCCGCCGGAGATGCGGTCGAGCGCGCCCGAATCCTGGGAATTGATCTCGGCGATGATCTGTTCGATCGGGCCGCCGGGCATGAACTGGACCAGCACGAAATTGACGAGCAGGATCCCGATCAGCGTCGGCACGATCAGCAGGATGCGGCGGAGGATATAGGCGCCCATGTCAGGTTCTCATCTCAGCGGAGCGCGCCCTGCGCCTTGAGCGCCTCGTATTTTTCCTGATCGAACCACCAGTAGGCATCGCCGCGCGCGTATTCGGGCTGCATGTCGGGGCGGCCGAAGACGTCCCAGTAGGCAATGAGATACTGGCCGGAATACCAGTTCGGCACCCAGATCTGCATCGAGCGCAGCACGCGGTCGAGGGCGCGGACGCGGGCTTCCATCGTCGGGCGGTCCTCGGCGGAGATGACGGCTTCGAGCAGCCCGTCCACCACCGGATCGGCGATGCCCGAGAGGTTCGGCGAGCCCTTGGCCTCGGCCGCGGCGGAGGAGAAGAGCTGGCGCAGTTCGAGCGAGGGCGACAACGACATGGAGAAGCGGCCGGGGACGAGGTCGTAGTCGAAATCCTCCTGGCGCTGCTGCATCTGGGCCGCGTCGATCTGGCGGTAGCTCGCGTCGATGCCGAGGCGGCGGAGGTTCTGGACATAGGGGTTGAAGACGCGCTCGAAGGAGGAGTTGTCGTCGATGAACTCGACCTTGAGCGTCTCGCCGGCGGCGTTGCGGCGGAGGCCGCCGTCGCCGATGGTCCAGCCCGCCTCATCGAGCAGCTTCGAGGCGCGGCGGATCGCGGAGCGGTCGAGCTGCTGGGTGCTCATCACCGGGGGCGTGTAGGGCGGCTCGGTGAAGATCTCGGGCGGCAGCGTGTCGCGGTAGGGCTCGAGCGCGGCGAGCTCCTCGCCTTCGGGCAGCCCCTCGGCCTGCATGGTCTCGGTGTTTTCCCAGAAGCTGTCGGTGCGCTTGTAGAGGCCGTAGAACAGCGTCTTGTTGGTCCATTCGAAGTTGAACATCAGCGCGATCGCCTCGCGCACGCGCGGGTCGGCGAATTTCTCGCGGCGGAGGTTGAACCAGAAGCCCTGGGTGCCGGTCGGGGTGTTGTCGGGCAGGGCCTCGCGCTTCACCCAGCCCTTCTCGAGCGCGGGGAAGTTGTAGGCCGTGGCCCAGAGTGCGGAATAGAACTCCTGGTGGAACAGGTAGTTGCCGACCTTCAGTGCTTCGAAGGATGCGTTGTTGTCGGCGAAGTATTCATAGACGTAGCAGTCGAAATTGTTGGCGCCGACATTCACCGCCAGCTCCGCGCCCCAGTAGTCGGGATTGCGGCAGTATTTGATCGTGCGGCCGGGCTGGACGCTCGCGACCTCGTAGGCGCCGGAGCCCACCGGGGGCGTGAGGGTCGATTCCTCGAAGGGCACCGTCTCGTAGTAATGCTCGGGCAGGATCGAGAGTCCGCCTGCCGTCATCGGCAGATCCTTGGTCGCGGCCCCTTCGCGGAAGGTGAACTTTACCCGGTGCGGGTCGAGCGTCTCGACGCCGGTGATGTCGCGGAGGATGATCTTGTAGGAGGGCGCGCCCTTCTCGAGCAGCACGTTGTAGGTGAAGACCACATCGTCTGCGGTGATCGGTTCACCGTCGGAGAAGGTCGCTTCGGGGCGCATGTTGAAGATCACCCAGGAGCGGTCCTCGGGATACTCGAGGCTTTCGGCGACGAGGCCATAGGCGCTGTCGGGCTCGTCGGCGGAGCCCACCAGCAGGCTGTCGTAGAGAAGGCCGAGGCCTTGGGCCGGTTCGCCCTTGAGGATGAAGGGGTTGAGGCTGTCGAAGGTCTGGCTCGCCCCGGTGCCGCGGAAGCTCATGGTGCCGCCCTTCGGCGCCTCGGGGTTCACGTAGTCGAAATGCGCGAAGCCCGCGGGGTATTTCAGCTCGCCGTAGGTGGAGATGCCGTGGCTCGTGATGATGCCCGGCTCCTCGGCGGGGGCGGGCCCGGGCAGGGCGAGCCACAGGGCGAGGGCGGCGGGCATGAGGCGGCGGGACAGGAGGGCGGCCCTTTTTCCGCGACGGGTCTCTGCCGGGGCGGGATGGGACGGATCGTGTCTTGCCATGGAGCTTCCGGTTCTGCGGGATCTGGTTCCCGCGACTTTACTGCGCAGGGCCTGCACGTAAAGCGCGATCTGGGCCGGAGGGGCACAGGAACGCGTGAGGGCGGCGAATGGGATCCGCCGCCCTCACGTCGAAATGCCTGTGGCGTGCTTACTGCGAGATGGTCTCGAGATAGGCGATCAGGTTGGCGCGGTCGTCTTCCTTCTTGAGGCCGGCGAAGGACATCTTGGTGCCGGAGACGACGCCCTTGGGGTCGGCGAGGAAGGCGAAGAGCGCATCCGGCGTCCAGGGGCCGTGGGCCTTCATGCCATCGGAATAGGCGAAGTCCGGCACGGTGCCGGCTTCGCGGCCGACGACGCCGTCGAGGTGCGGGCCGACCGCGTTGCTGCCGTCGACCTTGTGGCAGGCGGCGCATTTCTTGAAGACCTTCTCGCCCGCGGCGGGATCGGCGGCGGCGACGAGGGCGGCGACATCGACCGGCGCGGCGTCGGCTTCAGCGGCGTCGCCCGCGCTCTCGTCGGGAACCTCGACCGTGTAGGCGACCATTTCGCTGTGAGTGTCGAAAATTCCGTTCGAGACCAAGTTGATCAGCAGGAACACCAGCAGGGCGCCACAGATGGCGCCGACGAATTTCGTAATCTCCATAGTGTTCATGGGTTGGACACACCTCTGCTGCATGGCCCCGTGCGGCCGGCCTGTTTCCGTCGCGTTCTTCTAGCCGCAACGCAGCAGGTGACGCAAGGCGGAGATGCAGGCCGCAGCGGGCGGAACCGGCGGTTTTTTCTTCCGGTGTTGCGGGTTTCAGTCGTCGTAGCCGTTGCGCTGGCTGCGGCGGAAGGGGTGGGCGGGGTAGGTGCCGAGCACCTTGGTCATCGAGGTGAAGAACTCGAGCTCCTCGAGCGCGCGGCGGACGGGCGCGTCGTCCGGGTGGCCCTCGATGTCAGCGTAGAACTGGGTCGCGGTGAACTGGCCGCCGATCATGTAGCTCTCGAGCTTCGTCATGTTGATGCCGTTGGTCGCGAAGCCCCCCATCGCCTTGTAGAGCGCGGCGGGGATGTTGCGGACGCGGAAGACGAAGGTGGTGAGCACGTCCCCCGGAGGCGCGGGCGCGGGATCGGGCGACATCACCAGGAAGCGGGTGGTGTTGTTCGACTGATCCTCGATATGGCGGGCGAGCACCTCGAGGCCGTAGATCGAGCCCGCGAGCTCCGAGGCCAGGGCGGCGAGCGAGGGATCGTCCTGCGCGGCGACCGCCTGGGCGGCGCCCGCGGTGTCGGCGGCGGTGCGCGGCGTGATGCCGTGTTCGCGCAGGAAGCCGCGGCACTGGCCGAGCAGCACGGTGTGGCTCATCGCGCTCCGGATGTCGCTGATCCGGGTGCCGGGGTGGGCGAGGAGGTTGATGTGCACCCGCAGGAAATGCTCGCCGATGATGTGGAGGCCGGATTCGGGCAACAGGTGGTGGATGTCGGCGACGCGGCCGTAGGTCGAATTCTCGACCGGCAGCATGGCGAGATCGGCCCGGCCCTCCTCCACCGCGGCAATCGCGCCCTCGAAGGTGTTGCAGGGCAGCGCCTCGTAGTCCGGATAGGCCTCGGAACAGGCCTGGTGGGAATAGGCGCCCGGGACGCCCTGGAAGGAAATCCGCCCTTTGGGACTGGTCATGGCTCTGCACTCGCATCGGGGATCTTGAGGCCCGATGCAGTATTGGCGGCGCGGGAAAAGATCAACCTTCGGCGCGGCGGGCGAGCCAGGCGCCCCAGAAGAGGCTCACGAAGAAGCGGAGCGGGGCTCCGAAGCCCGCGCCGGTGAGCAGGGCGGCCAGCGCGTCCTCCGAGGCGGGGGGCTCGGCGCCCTGAAGGATCTTCGCCATCTTCGTCTCGACCTCCTCCGGCGCGGCGCCGTGCATCCGCCAGCGGGCGGCCCAGGCCGCGAGCAGCAGCGGCTCGGAGGCATAGGGGCGGACGTTGCCCGCGAGCACGAGCGGCGCGCCGGGGCGCAGGCGTTGCGCGATCTGGCCGAGAAGCGCGCGCTTCGCCGCATCGCCCGGCAGATGGTGCAGGACGCCGATCAGGATGGCGGCATCGAAGCCGGGCCGCGGATCGAGATCGGCCACGGTGGCGGGCACGGTCTCGACCCGCGCGGCGAGGCCCTCGGCCGCGAGCCGGTCGCGGGCGAGAGCCAGCATCGGCGGGGAGGGATCGACGGCGGTGAAGGTCCAGCCCGGTTCGAGGCGCGCGGCGGCAACGATCTCGCCCGCGGTGCCGCCCGCGCCGGCGACAAGCACCCGTGCGCTGCCGCCCGCGCCGAGGGCCGCGGAGAGCATGCAGGCGGAAAGCTCGTGGCAGGCATCGTATCCTGCCAGCGCGATGCGGGCCTGTTCGGCGTATTCCCCGGCGCGGGAGGTGTCGAACTTGGCGGCAGAATCCTGGGTCATGGGGCCTCTCGGGCGTGTCTCCGGCTCCGGTGGAGAGGTTTGCGTAGGACGCGGCGGCTGTGAAGTCCATACAGGGGGGGGGCCGGGGACGCGGCGATGCCCGCGTTCTCGATCCCTGCCGCTGAGCCGCTGACCTTGCGCCGGTTTTTATTCGGCACCGGTTTTTATTTGCGCGCGGCGGGGCTGCCCGATAACTCTCTCGTGAAAATCCAGCGCAGGCAGGTCGGAGTTCCAGTTGATGGCGGGCGAAATGCACCCGATGGCACCACACCATATCCCGTGGTATCTCCCCGGTCCGGATGGGAGCGATACGCTCTTCACCGTCACGGTGGTGCTCATGATCGGGATCCTTCTGCTCGTGGGGGATCTCTACCTCAGGCTCCATGCGGTGCCCGAGCGCATGGCGCATTCGAGCAACCACACGCAGCAGCAGGCGGTGACGATCCTCGCGCTGCTGGCGCTCTTCACCCACAACAACATCTTCTGGGTTGCGGCCCTCTTCATCGCCGTGGTGCGCTGGCCCGATCTCACGACGCCGCTCAATGCGATCGCGGATTCGCTTGAGCGGCGCGAGGGGCGGCGCGTGCCGCCGGATGTGGATCACGCCCCGCTGGGGATGACCGGGGCGTCCGAACCCGAGCGCCATCGCGATCCGGCGCCGGAGGTGCGGGCCGATCCCGCCGTGCCGCCGGAGGGCACGCCCCATGGGGCGCCCTCTGCCGGGCGGGAGGTCTGAGCCGATGGTCGAGCTCGTACTCTGTTCCCTGCTCACGATCCTGCCCGACTACCTGCTGCGCCGCCATTTCCAGGGCAAGCGCTGGGGTCATGAAATCACCTTCTTCACCATGTGGTACGAGTTGCGGTGGGGAATCACCGCCTGCGTGATGCTGACGGTGACGCTCATCACCATTGTCTTCTATTTCCACCCCTCGACGACCAATGCCTCGCCCTTCTTCCGCACCGTCTCGATCCTGCCCGAAGGCGGCGGGCGGGTTCGCGAGGTCTATGCCGCGAACAGCGACGTGGTGGAGGCGGGCAAGCCGATCTTCGCCTTCGATGATTCGAGCCAGCAGGCGGCGGTCGATGCGGCGAAGCAGCGCGTGGTGGAGGCCGAGGCGGCCTTTGCCATCGCGCAGGCGCAGATCGCGGTGGCCGACGGGACGATTCACCAGGCCGAGGGCGCCTATCAGCAGGCGCTCGACGAGCTCGAGACCAAGACCGAGCTGCGCAAACGCAATCCCGATGTGGTGACAACCCGCGAGCTCGAGAGGCTCCAGAACCTCGCGGATGGCCGTTTCGGCTCGCTCGAGGCGGCGCGGGCGCAGAAGACGGTGGCGGAGAACAATTTCAAGACCGTGCTGCCCGCGCAGCTCGCGAGCGCCGAGGCCGCGCAGCGGCAGGCCGAGGTCGAGCTCTCCAAGACGGTTGTCTATGCGGGCGTGACCGGGCGGCTCGAGCAGTTCACCTTGCGGCCGGGCGATTACGTGAGCCCGATCCTGCGGCCCGCAGGCATTCTCGTGCCGCTCGATGCCGGGCGCGACCGGGTGCAGGCGGGCTTCGACCAGCTTTCGGCGAGTGTCATCAAGCCGGGGATGGCGGCGGAGATTTCCTGCGCGTCGAAGGCCTTCACCGTCATCCCGATGGTGGTGACGGATGTGCAGGACGTGATCGCGGCTGGTCAGATCCGGCCGGCCGATGGGCTGATGGACGCCCAGGACAGCGCAAGGCCCGGCACGATCACGGTGTTCATGGAGCCGCTCTATGCCGGACAGCTCGACGATATCCTGCCCGGCAGCAAGTGTGTGGCGAATGCCTATACCGACAATCACGAGCGGCTGGCGGAGGAGGATCTCGGGCTCGGGACCTATCTCTTCCTGCATCTGGTGGACACGGTCGGCTTCATCCACGCGCTGATCCTGCGCATCCAGGTGATGCTGATGCCGATCATGACGCTGGTCTTCTCGGGGCACTGAGAGGAGGGGAGGCTCCGGAAGGGGCCTCCCGGGTCCCCTCAGTCGAGCCGGTCCGCGAGCCAGCGATCGACGAGAAAGCGGGCGATCGAGCCCTTGCGGGCAGGGCGGACCGGCCCGCCGGGGCGCGCGAGGCTTTCGTGCACCGCCTCGCGGGTCATCCAGAGCGCATCCTCGAGCTCGGCCGGGTCGCGGCGGATTTCGTGGGTGAGCGCCATGCCCTGGCAGCCGATCATCAGGCTCGAGGGGAAGGGCCAGGGCTGGCTTGCGAGGTAGCGCACCTCGCCGACGGCAATGCCGGCTTCCTCGAAGGTCTCGCGGCGCACCGCGGCCTCGATGCTCTCGCCGGGCTCCATGAAGCCCGCGAGCAGGGAATACATGCCCTCGGGCCAGCCGGGCGAGCGGCCGAGCAGCACCGAATTGCCGTGGGTCACCAGCATGATGACGACCGGATCTGTGCGGGGGAAATGCTTCGCGCCGCAGGCGGGGCAGCCGCGGCGCCACCCGGCCTCCTCGACCTCCGAGGCCGCGCCGCAGCGGGCGCAGTGGCCGTGGGTCTCGTGCCAGGCGAAGAGGCCGCGCGCGGTGGCGGCATTGCCGGCATCGGCGGCGGAGAGCCCGGCCATCATCGCGCGGAGCTCGGCGAAGACGAGGTTTTCCGGCAGGCCGGGGTGCGGCGTCTGGCTCTGATCGATGAAACCGCCGGCATCGTCGGGTGCGCCCGGCCAGTCGGGCACCACGCGGGCAAAGCGCGGCGCGCCGGCCTCGAGGCCGAGGAAAAACGCAGGCCCCTGCGCCGGGCCGAAGACCGGGGCATCGAGGGGCAGCCAGGCGAGTGCGCTCGCGGCGCCCGCATCAAACAGCGGGCGGTTGCGCCAGAGCGGCAGGCAGCGGGCCTCCGGCCGGGCTGCGAGGTCTGCGAGCCTGCCGGGATCGGCGCGGAGCTCGGCGGCGCGATCGAGCGTGGCGCCGGCGAAGGTGACGGCTTCTGCGTTCCTCATGGCGATCCCCTTGCGAGTCGGGGGCAAGGGGTAGACCGGAACGCGCGGAACGACAATCCGGCTTTGTCAGGGTGCGCGGGGCGCCAATCCGTTAACCTTCACGCGCATTCGTCGCGCGACGGGCGGCGCTGGTTTTGCGAAGAAAAGAAGGGAATAGCTTCAAGTTCACGCGACGATCAAGTTTTGGTGTTCATGTGTTGAATTGTTTTAACCATAAGAACCGATGAATAATTCTCTTCAACAAGTGTGCGTGTGCATGGGGCGGGGGAGATTGGATTGATGTCGGGACAGGATGGTGTCCGGGGAGCCACGGCGGTCAGGCTTTCGGCAGAGGAGCATGAGCGTATCGACTTTCTGCGGATCCTGCTGGTTCTGCTTCTGGTGCTGCTGCATTTCGGCGGGCTCTATGGCGCGAACTACAATCCGAACCTGGGCTATGTCGGGCAGGACGAAGCCTTCGCCGCGATCGTCGTCTCCTACATCCATTTCCTCGGTTTCACGGCGGTGCCCGCGCTCAGCGCGATTTCGGGGTATCTGTTCTTCATGGGCGCCCGGCCGGGCAAGGCGCCCGACTTCCTGCGCAAGGTGAAAAGCCGGGTGCGCTCGCTTGGCCTGCCGTTCCTGATCTGGAGCACGGTCTTCATGCTGCTGGGCTATGCGCTCTTCCGGTTGCTGCCGGGGCAGTATTCGGATGTTTTCGCCCCGGCGGACGGCAATCTCGTGCGCTCGATCGGCAATGCCTGGCTCGGGATCGACGGATTTCCGCTGGCGATCCAGCTCTGGTTCGTGCGCGATCTCATTGTCACGGTGCTGATCTCGCCGCTGATCTGGCTGCTGGTGAGCCGGGTGCCGGTGCCGCTGCTTCTGGGGCTTCTGGTGCTCTGGTTTGCCGAGCACGACCTCTGGATCTTCACCAAGCTCGATGTGGTCGGCTTCTTCACGCTCGGTGCGGCCTTTGCGGTGCATGGCTGGCGGCGGGATCTGCCGCGGCGCTGGGTGCTGCCGCTGCTGGCGGTGTTCCTGCTCCTCGTGCTGCTGCGGAGCCTGGCGCCGGCCCTTCTCGATATCGAGCCCGAGAGCCGGGGGCTCTACATCGCGACCTGCCTCATGCGGATTGTCGGGCTGGTGACGGTCTGGAGTGCTGCCCCTTTGCTCATGGGGGGGCTGCTCGGGGCGATCACGCCGCAGGTCTCCTACATGGCGTTCTTCATGCACTGCGCGCATTTCCCCCCGATCATCGTGGTGAAGATGCTCTTTGGCCGGCTGCTTGATCCGGCGGGAAGCCTGGTGCATCTCGCGGTCTACTTCGGGACGGTGATCGTCACGATTGCGGTCATCGCGCTCGCCGCGCATCTGATGCGGCATGCAACGCCCCGGCTCTTCTCGGTGCTGAGCGGCGGGCGGACCGGGCCGAAGACGGCCCGGAGCGCGCCCGGCGCAGCCGAGCCGCGCAACCTCATGGCCTGAGCCCGGCCGGGGGCGCCCTTCTGGCGCCCCGCGGCGCGCGCGCCTACATCGGCATCGGGTAGGTCCGCCGGATCTCCTCGATGCCGGAGCGGACGTCGTCCGTCAGGGTGATCTCCGCGGCCGCGATGTCGGTGGCGAGCTGCTCCACCGAGGTCGCCCCGAGAATCACCGAACCCATGAACGGGCGGCTGGCGCAGAAGGCGAGCGCCAGATGCGCTGGCTCCAGACCGTGGGCGCGGGCGAGCGCGGCGTAGGCTTCGGTCGCGGCTTCCGCCTGTTCCGTGCGGCGGTGGTGGAGCGTCGGGTTGATGCTCGCGCGGCTGCCCTCGGGGACGGCACCCCCGGCATACTTGCCGGTCAGGAGCCCGGCGGCGAGCGGTGAATAGGCGAGCAGACCCACATCCTCCTGATGGCTGAGCTCGGCGAGATCGAGGTCGAAATGCCGGCAGAGGAGATTGTATTCGTTCTGGATCGAGACCACGCGCGGCAGGCCGTGGGCCTCCGCCACCTCGAGCCAGACCGCGGCTCCCCAGCAGCTCTCGTTCGAGAGGCCGAAATGGCGAATCTTGCCCTCGGCGACGAAGCCCGCGATCGTCTCGAGGATCTCGCGGAACTCGCCGCGCTGATCCTTCGGCTGGCCGCTCGGATCGAAGCTCCAGTTCTGGCGGAAGTGGTAGGAGCCGCGGTTCGGCCAGTGGAGCTGATAGAGGTCGATGTAGTCGGTCTTGAGCTTCCGGAGGCTTGCCTCGAGGGCCACGCGCAGCGTCTCGGGCGAGATCGGGCCGGTCTTCGGCGGACGGACGGTCGAATTGCCGGGGCCGACGATCTTGCTTGCGAGGATCACCTCACTGCGGCGGCCGGTTCTTGCGAACCATTCGCCGATGATGAGCTCTGTCTGGCCCACCGTGCCCGGCGATTGCGGCGTAGTGGGGTAAAGCTCGGCGGTATCAATGAAATTCATGCCGTGATCGAGCGCGCAGTCGATCTGGGCATGCCCCTCTTCCATCGTGTTCTGGCTGCCCCAGGTCATGGAGCCAAGGCAGAATTCGCTGACGACCAGATCGCTCCGGCCAAGCGTGCGCTTCTTCATGGGATTGTCCTCGCTCGGGATCGGCGCGCAGGCTGGACCGGCGCGGCGGGAAGTTCAACCCCCGAGCACGGCGGTCGGCACGAGGATGAGCCCGCCGTCATCCTCGGCAAAATGCGCCGTGATGCCGTAGACGGCGGCGAGGCGCTCCGGCGTGAGCACGGCGCGCGGATGGCCCTGGGCAATGATCCGGCCGCCGGCGAGCAGGATCACCCGGTCGCACCAGCGCGCGGCGAGCCCGAGATCGTGGAGCGAGACGAGGATGCCGCGGCCGCCGCGGGCGAGGCGCCGGAGGGTTTCCATCAGCGCGAGGGAATGGGCCGGATCGAGGCCGGCCATCGGTTCGTCGGCCACGAGGAGCGGCGCGTCCTGGGCGAGCGCGCGGGCGATGAGGGCGCGCGCGCGCTCGCCGCCCGAGAGCCGTGTCGCCAGGCGGTGGCCGAGCGCCTCGAGCCCGGTTTCAGCGAGCGCGCGGGCAACTGCGGCGCGGTTTTCGGCCTCGGTGGTGCGATGCGGCTGGCGGCCAAGGCCCACCAGGGTCTCGACGGTGACGGGCCAGGCGATGCTGCGGTCCTGCGGGATATAGGCGACGCGTCGGGCGCGTTCGGAGGGGGGAAGCCGGCCGAGGTCATCCCCCATGAGCCGGATCCGGCCGCTTTCGGGCGCGGCGAGGCCGATCGCGGTGCGCATGAGCGTGGTCTTGCCGGCGCCGTTGGGACCGAGGAGGCCGACGAGTTCGCCGGCAGCGATCGCGCAGCTTACCGCATCGAGCACGGTGCGGCGGCCCTGGCGGGCGGCGCGGCTGGTGGTCACGCGTTCGAGGCTGAGAAGCGGCGTCACGTGAGGCTCCTTCGGCCCTTCCAGACCAGCCAGAAGAAGAAGGGCGCACCGACGAGGGCGGTGAGCACGCCGAGCTTGAGATCGCGATCGGGGGCGATGAGGCGGACGGCGAGGTCGGCCGCGAGCAGGAGGGCCGCGCCGCCGAGCGCCGAGGCAGGCAGCAGCCGCGAGGGCAGGCCGCCAGTGATCGGCCGCAGAAGGTGCGGCACGACGAGGCCGATGAAGCCGATGGATCCCGCGACCGCGACGCCCGCGCCGACTGCGAGCGCCGTGCCGAGGACGGCAAGTGTTCGGGTGCGGCGGATATCGATGCCCATGGAGGCGGCAGCGTCCTCGCCGAGCGTGAGCGCATCGAGCGCCCGACCGGTGAGGGCGAGGAGCGCGATGCCTGCGACGATGAACGGGCCTGCGAGCCAGACATGGGCCATGGAGCGGTCGGCGAGTGAGCCGAGCAGCCAGTAGACGATTTCGGAGGCGGCGAAGGGATTGGGGGAGAGGTTGAGCACGAGCGAGGTGAGGGCGCCTGCGAGGCTCGAGACGGCGACGCCCGCGAGAATGAGGCTGATCGAGCCGGGCGCGCTGCCCGCGAGGCCCTGCAGCAGGACGGTGGCGGCGATGGCGCCGGTGAGGGCCGAGAGGGGCAGCGCCAGGGGGAAGGCGACGGACAGGCCGGTATAGAGCGCGAGGACGGCGCCGAGCGCGGCCGCGCCGGAGATGCCGAGCAGGCCGGGTTCGGCGAGCGGATTCCTGAGATAGCCCTGAAGCGTCGCGCCGGAGGCGCCGAGCCCGGCACCGATCAGGAGCGCGAGGAGCGCGCGGGGGAGCCGGATCTCGCGCATCACCAGCGCGATGGCATCGCCCTGGCCAGAGAGGAGCGCGCGCAGGCTCTCCCCCATGCCGAACCCCGCCGGGCCGACGAGAAGGGAGCCGGCGAAGAGCGCTGCGGTCAGGAGGCCGAGGGCGGCGATCACCAGCCGGGTGCGGGCGGCGGCGGTCATGGTGCCTTCCGGGGCACGGAGGATGGGATGGGTGCGCGCTTCATTCGGGGCGTGCCGCGCGCAGGAGGCGGACTGCTTCGGCCGCGCGCGGCGTGGCGCAGACCCAGAGCTTGTCGGAAACCTGCGCCCGGTCCCGGGGCAGGTGGGCAAGCGCCGGGTGGCTCAGGATCTCCTGGGCGCGGGCGGGGCTCCCGTAGTCCTGGCCGGTGATGAGGAGATCGGGATGGGAGAGCGCAAGCAGCTCGAGGGGGAAGCGCGAGAGGCCTTGGCGGCCGTCTTCGGCGGCGATGTTGCTGTAGCCCGCGGCCTCGAGAACGGCGTCAGCGAGGGTGCCGGTTCCGGAGGTGTAGCCGTTGGCGTAGAAGATCGCGGCGCGCGGGCGCTCTGCGGGCAGGGGGGCCGCAAGCTCGGCATCCATCTCGGTGATCAGGCGTTCGGCGCGCTCCGGCGTGCCGAGCAGATCCCCCATGCGGCGGACGGCGGTGCGGATATCCCCGAAGCTTTCGCCGATCGGAAAGCTCTCGACGCGAATGCCGAGGCGACGGAGCATCGAGACGGTCTCTGCGGGGGAATACTCGCCGGCGAGCACGAGGTCGGGGGCGAGGAGATAGATCTCCTCGGCGCTGTTGTGATGCGTGGGATAGGCGCGGGCCTCCGCGGCCATGGCGGAGGAGACAGGGTCGGCGGCAATGTCGCTCACCGCCACAAGCTGGCCGGGGCGGGCGAGCAGCATCGCGAGCTGATCGGTGCAGAGGTTCATCGAGACGACCCGGGCGGCCGGCGCGGCGCGGAGCGGCGCTGCTGCCAGCACGAGGCAGGCAAGGAGCGTCGCGAACCGCGCCATGGCGTGCATCAGAAGATGCCCCTGACGCCGAGGAAGACCGCCTGGTCGGAGGTGCCGTAGCCGCGCACGGTCTGGTATTCGGCGTCGAGCAGGTTCTCGACCCGGACATAGAGCTCGGCCGCATCGCTGATCGCATAGCCCGCGCGAGCGTTCACGATGAGGAAATCGTTGTGGAAGTTCGCGGTTTCGGCCGGGCCGGTGCTGTCGGTGTAATCGCCCGAGTAGCGGGCTTCGAGCCCGTAGGAGATGCGCTCCATCGCGGTGCCGTCGAGCGAGAGTGAGAGCGCGTGGCGCGGGATGCGGTCGCGATGCGCGCCATCGGCATCGGTGGCGTCGGTATAGGTATAGGCGCCCGAGAGGCTGAGGCTCGGGGCCAGTGCCCAGGAGGCGGAAAGCTCGACGCCGGAGCTCTTCGCCGTGCCGTCGCTCTGCACGTAGCGCCAGAGATCGTAGTCGTACTCGATAAGGTCATCGATCTCGAGCCAGAAGAGCGTCGCCGTCGCCTGGCCCCGGCCGTCGGCGAAGGCCTGTTCGATGCCGATATCGGCGCTGCGGCTGGTTTCGGGATCGAGGTTCGAGTCGCCGGCGAACGGGTCATAGAGCTCGTAGAGCGAGGGCGGGCGGAAGCCGGTTCCGAGGGAGGCGCGCAGCACGGTGGCGCTCGGCAGCAGGTAGGCCGCGGTCAGGCGGCCGGTGGTGTAGCTGCCGAACTCGGAATGGCTGTCGTTGCGGAGGGCGGCATTGACCGTGAGCGCGTTGGTCGGGGCCCAGTCGGCCTGGGCGAAGATGCCGGTGATCGAGCTGTCTTCGCGCGCGCCGTCACTCGGGGTGCTGGTCTCCTGCGACCAGTCGAGGCCGTATTGCAGGCCGACCGCCGCCCCAGCGTCATAAGTGCCGAGATATTCGGCGCGAACGCGGTTGCCGTCGGTCTTGTAGGGGTAGTCGTCGTGGAACTCGCGCTCGACATCGTAGTAGCTGATGGCGAGATGGTGGGTGAGGAGGCTCGCGGGCGGGGCGATGTCCAGCCCGGCGCGGGCACCCCACTGGTCGGATTCGGACCAGTAATCCGCATCGGCATAGGCCGGAAAGCTCATGTCGTAATCCGCCTTCTCGTGCTGCTGGAATGCGGAGGCGAAGATGGTCACCGTGTCGGAGGTCGCGTAGCGGCCGGTGAGGGCGAGGCGGGTGGTCTCGTAGCCGTCGCGCTCTGGATTGCCATCGTCGGCCTCGACGGCGGAGAACCCGTCGGTACGGTAGTGGGTGAGGTTGAGGGCGAATTCACCGCGCTCGTCGCGGCCGGCGAGGCCGAGCTCGCCGCGGAAGGTGTCGAAGCTGCCCCCCTCGAGGGTGTAGCGGGTCTCGAGCCCGTCCTTCGTTGGCCCGGCCGTCGAGATGTCGACAACGCCGGCGACGGCCTGGCCGCCGTAGAGCGCGGACTGGCTGCCGCGGAGCACCTCCATGCGGCCGATGCCGTCGGTGCCGAGGCCGGTGAGCGACGAGGCGACCTGGGGACCGGTCGGATCGGAAATCTCGATCCCGTCGACATAGACGCGCACATACTGCTGCGGTGCGCCGCGGATGGCAAAGCCCGAGGTGGCGCCCGCCGGACCTGCCTGGCTGGTGGTGACGCCGGGCATGGAGGTGAGCTGCTGGAGCACGAAAGGGCGATCGTCGGCGGCGATCTCCGCCTCATCGCGGACGGAGACTGCGGCGCCGGACCGGTCGGCGGGCGTGGCCGTGCGGTTGGGGGTGATGACGATTTCGTCGAGCTCGATCACATCGCCGTCGTCCGCGGCGGCAACCGGACCGGCGGCAAGCGCGGTGGTGGCAAACAGGGCCGCGATCGCGGTCCGGGCGGGTCTATGATGCGGTGCCGTCACTGGCATGTGCGTTCCCTCTGGCCTCGGGGCCTTATCAGGGCGCCCGCTGGAATGTGCGTCCGCTGCCGTCGGGTATGACCCCTCCGCAACGGACCTTGATCCGGATCACCGCTGCGGGGAGCCGCACCTGCACGCGCCCCGCGTGGAGGTTGGGTGACATATCCGGGCAGGTCTCCTGGCTTGCGGGTCGTGGCCCCCTGCGCCCGACCTTCCCGGATTGCTCCAGTGGCCGAATTCCTGGGCGCGGGACTCACCGCTTACAGTTGCGGGGGCAGCTGCGGCTCTGGGGCCTTTCCCCGCACCGCATTCCCTCTTGGCCCACCCCGGAGGGCAGGCACCCGAATTCGTGCCTTTTCCCGTGCGGCCGGTCTTCTGTCAAGATGGCACGCCTCCTGGAGCGGGGAGCGTTGCGTGAGGGCGGGAGCGCCAGCGTATGCCGAAATCCGGTGGACTTTCACGGGCCGCTTCGGTAGCGATCGCCGGGCGTGCGGACGTGGCGAAACTGGCAGACGCGGCAGACTTCAATTGGAGTGCCCGGGCGGGAAACCCCCGGTGCAGAACCGCTCAAAGTCGGGGAAAGCTAACGGGTTGGGAGGCTGGCGCGCCCGCTCTCCCGGCCCCATGCCAATCCCGAGCCAAGCTCTCCTTCGGGGGAGAAGGTGTAGAGACTGGACGGGCGGTGCCTAAGGCTGGAAAGGAGGCTTTCCGGCTATGGTGAAGGGACAGTCCAGACCACGAACGCCCCGGAGAGGGGCGGCTTCGAAAGTCGAAGTGGTACGAAAATCTGCTTCCCGTAAGGGAGTACGGGTTCGAGCCCCGTCGTCCGCACCAGGACGGCTGCGCCCAGCGCAGCCAACCTTTCGGCTTCGGTGTATCCCGGAAGCAGAAAAGGAGCTCCCGAGCGGCCGGAGCGGAAATGTCATCCCGACGCATTTTCAGAGCGTACATGCGTCGCGCCCCCGCGGACCCTCCATGGCATTGGGGCGCAGGGGCGGACGGGCGCATCCAGGGCGCGGGCGGCACCCGGGATGCGGAAGACCTGATTACCAGGTGTGGGTCGGCTCGATCGACGGAATGTCGATTTCGCACTTGAACTGAAGCAGGAAGCCGAGGCCCTGGGCAACGGCGGAATTCAGTTCGGTCGGCGTCAGCACGCTGTCGATATACTTGGTCTCGACGGCATAGTCGTAGGCCGTGCCGTCTTCGAAGCGCGGGTTGTACTTGTCGCGGCAGACCGAGGCCTGAAGGCCGAGCACTTCGGCTTCCGACTGCACGACTTCGGCGAGCTCGTTGATGCTGTACTTGCCGGGGCAGTTGTTGACGATGCGGTGCTGGCCCGCGGCGCCCGGATTATAGGCCAGGCTCTTCAGGATCTCGATGCAGTCCTCGAGCACCATGATGCCGGAGGTCTGCGTGCCGGAACCGTAAACGGTCATCGGCACCCCGGCGATCGCCTGGGTCACGAAGCGGTTCACCACCGTCCCGAAGATCTCGTCATAGTCGAAGCGGGTGCACAGGCGGTCGTCCTGAAGCGTCCGTTCGGTGGCTGCGCCGAAGACGGTCGACTGCATCACGTCGGAGATCTTGAGGTTCCACTTGCGGCAGGCGAGGCCCGCGAAGTTGCCGTCGTTGATCTTGGTGATGTGGTAGAAATCGTCGCTCGCGCGCGGGAAGGGCACCGGAACGGCGGATTCCTTGCCGTTGAGCGAGATCTTGGCGTTGCCTTCCGGGATATCGAGGCCCGGTTTGGCGTAGGCGCCGAAGCTGCCGAGCTTCACGAGATGGCAATCCGGAGCGTGCTCCTTCATGCCCCAGATCACGTTGAGGAAGCCGGCTTCGTTGTTGGTGATCGTTTCCACCGCTTCCTTGACGCCGAGCATCGAATAGGGCGCGGTGCGCTGATGCGCGAGGTGATAAACAACCTCGGGTTTGAACTCGGCAAAGAGCGCCATCACCTGATCGGAATTCGCACAATCGAGTTCGCGGAAGCTCAGGTTGGTCTGACCGGTGACCTCGCGGAAGGCGGCGAGACGCTCTTCCATGCTGCAGATCGGGGAAAGCGACTTCCCGCCGACCTTAGCCGAATTACGCCGGGTCAGGAAATTGTCGACTATCAAAATTTCCTTGTTGGGAAAGGAGTTTGCCAACTCCAATGACAGTGGCCAGCCGATATAGCCGTCACCGCCAAAAACAATGATATCCCCCATCTATCACACCTTTACTCGAGAATAGACTATAACAAATTCTTTACACTAAAAGTTTCCGAATTCAATGATGCAACGCACCTATAGTTAAATTTTTGCGCTTCGAAGTTTTGCACTCATGGGTTGGGAACCTCCACCCTTGCGTGCAAGCTGCTTGCTGCTCGGCGAGCATCCCGACAACATCTATTCCCTGGAGTGAGTATTCCGCGCCCTCGGAATCATCTTAATAGCGTGGGGCGATTATCTGCGCAAGTCGCTTGGTTTCGTAGGGTTGACGGTATGATTCGACCCTGAATCGTCCGGTCTTCCCGCCCGCGGCGGCGGCGCCCGAGTGAGGAATATCTCGCTCCGGCCCCGTGGGGCTTGCCAATGCGCACGAGCGTCGGGAGATTGGCGGCAGGATGGTTCCGGAGGTATGCTGCATGGCACAACGCCCTGTTTTCACAGCGCTCGCGTTTCTGGCTGCGAGCAGTCTGTCAGCGGCCGAGCCGGTCTTCGTCGAGCGCGCGCAGGAGTATCCGTTTGCGCATGTCTACGGGGGTGGATGGGAACATTTCGTTGGTGGCGGGGTGGCGGTGCTCGATTGCGATGGCGATCTCTTCCCGGACGCCTTTGTCGCGGGAGGGGCGAATCCCGCACGCCTCCTGCGCAATCGGACGGCGGCGGCGGGGCGACCGATCCTGTTTGAGGACGCGACAGACGCTGGGCTGGCGGTGCGCGGGGTCACCGGCGCCTGGCCGCTGGATTTCGACAATGATGGCACACTGGATCTCGCGGTGCTCCGGGTCGGGGGGAACCGGCTGCTGAAGGGCGGGCCAGAGTGCACCTTCCGGGATGTGACGGAGGAGCTGGGCTTCATGGCGGGAGAGCGGTGGAGCACCGCGTTTTCGGCAACCTGGGAGCCGGGGCAGCGCCTTCCGACGCTCGCGGTCGGCAACTATGTCGATCGCAGTGTGCCGGAGGGGCCGTTCGGGGCCTGCGACGTGAACGAACTGCACCGGCCGGAGGGCGCGCAGTACGCGACGCCGCTCACGCTTGCGCCCGGATTCTGTCCGCTTTCGATGCTCTTTACCGATTGGGCGCGGCGGGGGCGGCAGGATCTGAGGATCTCGAATGACCGCCATTATTACGTGAAGGGCGGCTACGAGCAGCTCTGGCGGCTCGATCCCGAGCCTCATCCCTACACCGAGGCCGATGGCTGGGCGAAGGTCAGCATCTGGGGCATGGGGATTGCGAGCCGGGATGTGAATGGCGACGGCTTGCCGGATGTCTATCTGACCTCGATGGGGGATCAACTGCTGCAGTTCCGCGATCCGGGTGCGCCGGGGCCGGTCTGGCGGGACGCGCCCTATGCGCTCGGGGCGACGGCGACGACTCCCTATCTGGGGGACGACGGACGGCCCTCGACCGGCTGGCACGCGCAGTTCGGCGATGTGAACAATGACGGGCGCGACGACATTCTCGTGGTGAAGGGCAATGTCGATCAGATGACGGAGAATGCGGCCTTCGATCCAAACAACCTGCTGATGCAGCAAGCGGATGGCAGCTTTCGCGAGGCGGGCGGTTCCGCGGGGATCGGCAGCCTGCATCGCGGTCGGGGCGGCGCACTCGTCGATCTCGATCTCGATGGCCGGCTCGACATCATCGTCGTGAACCGGCGGGCACCACTGGAGATCTACCAGAACACAACCGACGGCACCGGAAACTGGCTGGAGATCGAGGCGCGGCAGGCCGGGGTGAACACCCATGTGGTCGGGGGCTGGATCGAGCTCCGCGCCGGCGACTGGCATGCCGTGCGCGAGATTACCGTCGGGGGCGGCCATGGCGGCGGGCAGGCCGGTTTTGAGCATTTCGGGCTTGGAGATCGTGCGCAGGTGGAGCTGCGTCTCGTGGCGCCGGATGGCACCGCGAGCGATTGGGAAACGGTCGAGGCGAACGGATTCTGGCGCGCGATGCGGGCAGGCGGGTCCGAACCTGTGCCGGTGCATCTGGAGCGGCTTGCACCCCGATAGCGCAGGATCAGCGGGAGAGGAGGCTCAGCGTTCGGGCGTCGGGTTCGCCACCATAGAACGCCTCGAGTGCCTCGGCGAAAAGCGGATCGTCCGGTGCGGCGGCGGAGAAGAGGGTCAGGCAGGAGCGGAGCTTCACCGCATCGATGCTGCCGAGGATGCGCTCGGGCGGGGTGCCACGATGGGGTAGCAGAAGCCCGACGGCTTCGCGCAGCCGAAGGCCGAGCACCGGATGAGCGAGGTAGGCGCGGGCCTCCTCGAGAGAGGTGAGTGCAAAGCGCTCGGCCATCGCACTCCGGCCGAGGCCTGCAATCTGGGGAAAGACGAACCACATCCAGTGGCTGGCCTTGGCTCCGGCGCGCAGCTCGGCGGTCACGCTGTCCCAGACCTGGTCCTGCGCCGCGACGAAACGGGAGAGATCAGGGCTGGTCATCGGGCAGCCGCCGGATCGGGCAATCGGTCGACGGGAAGGTCGCTCGGAACGGTCTCCGGGATGCCGAGGCGGCCGGCGAGGCTGCTCGCGTCCGTGAGGCTTTCCAGAAAGGCGACGATCTGGCCGATTTCCGTCTCGCTCAGGGACACCGGGCGCACTTCGTTTGCAGCAGTGATGCGCGCCATCTCGTCGGAATCCTCCAGGACAGCCCAGGTGGGTCTTGCCGCCTCGAAGGCAGGAAGGCGCGCCATGGCTGGATCATAGGCGGCGAGGGCGGTGGCGGGGTCAGCCATGTGGCGGACGGTGTCGCGAAGGTCGGCGTAAGCGCCTGCGTGTCCGTAGGGCGCGGTCTCCGCCACATTGCGGAGGCTCGGGGTGCGAAAACGATAGAGGTCGGCGTCCTGCCCGGTGACGCGGGCACGGCCGGTGTCCTTCTGATGGCGCTCGAACCGCGCGGCCTTGCCCGGCCCGAGCTGCGGCATGGCGACGGCGTGGAACTGCTGGTCGGTCTGGAACGGGCCGGAGTGACAGGTGGCGCAGCCGGCCTTGCCGTAGAAGAGTTCGAGCCCGGCGCGCGCCTGGCCGGTAAGTTCGGCCTCTCCACGCAGATGACGGTCGAAGGGGCTGTCATCGGCGCGGAATTCGGCCTCCATGAAGGCGGCGAGCGCATTGGATATGTCGGTAAAGGCGAGCGGCCGCCCTGAAGCAATTTCCGGAATCGCGGCGGCAAAACGCGTCTGGTAGGCCGGAATTGCGGACACGCGACCCGCAAGCAGATCCCAGGCCCCGCCCGAGCCGGTGATGAGGCCCTGGCGCGCGGCCTTGGCGATGTCGTTCTCACCGTAATGGCCTGCCATCTCGTCCTGAGAGAGCACCGGAAACATCGTTTGCGCTGCCAGCGCGCTGTCGAAGCCCATCACCATCTCGTCCTCGAGCGGCGTGCGCAGGCCCGAGGGCCGCTCGGGGTCTTCCTCGAGGCGACCATCGAGGAACATGTGGGTGAATTGGCGCGCGCCAAGATTGAAGAGGGCAGGCGCGTTGCGGGGGATGAACTGCTCGGGGCGGTTTTCCTCCATGAGATGCCGATCGGGGCCAAGGCCCTCCGCGCCCTCGCCGAGATCGAGCGACACGCCGTCGGACGTGGCGAGGGAGGGGTGGTGGCACGTGGAACAGGCAATGTTGCGATTGCCGCTCAGGATCTTGTCGAAGAACAGGTCGCGGCCGAGCTCGACGAGCTCGAGGCGGACGGGGCGATAATCATCCTCCGTGACCGGGGCCGGCAGAGGGGGGGCCGCCATCGCAGGCGCTGCGACCGCGGTGAGGAGGACGATGAGTCTGGCGCATCGCGGCATGGTGTGATGTTCTCCCGTCGGTCCGCGCGGCGGCGGTTTTTTGCCGACGATACTGCAAGCGCACGGATCGCGACAGGGGCTCTGTCCCGGAACGGTGAAGCGGCCGAAGGGGGAGCCGGAATGAAATACGTGATGCTGGCGATGGCGTTGATGGCGGGGGGCGTCCGGGCCGCGGAGCCGGTCGGGGGCGTCTTTTTCGCCGAGGCGGGCTGCGTGGCGTATCTTTCGAAGAACAGCGGCAGCAATCCGGGCGATGTGCGGCTTGAACCCGGCCGGAGCTATGAGGCTCTGCAGATCAACGCTCCGGGCGGGGAATGGGTGCAGGTCCGGGTGCCGGGGGCGGCGCGGAGTGAGGCGCGCTGGGTCTCGCTTGATTGCGGGCGGCTTTCGGAGCGGATGGATGCCGTGCCGGCTTTGGCGGAGACGGAGGAGTCCTCCGAGAACCTGCTGGTGCTGAGCTGGCAGCCGGCGTTTTGCGAAACGCGGCCGGGCCGGGCGGAATGCCGGGAGCTGAACCGCGGCGGGCTGCGCGGTGCCGCGGGGCGGTTCTCGCTGCACGGGCTCTGGCCGCAGCCCCGACAGACGGCCTATTGCGCGGTTCCGGACGCGCTTGTGGGCCTCGACGAGGCGGGCGACTGGGATACGCTACCGCCGGTCGAGGTCGACCTGCAGACGCGCCGGGCGCTGGATGTGGCGATGCCGGGCGCGGCGAGCGGGCTCGACCGGCACGAGTGGGTGAAGCACGGCACCTGCTTTGGCGACTCGGGCGGTGCGGACGGCTATTTCGACGACATGTTGCAGCTGCTGAAAGAGGTCAACGCCTCGGGCGTTGGACGGTTCTTCGCCGAGCAAACCGGGGGTTACGTCCGGAGCAGCGATATTCGCGCGGCGTTCGAGGATGCCTTCGGCCGGGGCGCGGGAGCGCGGGTTACCGTCGATTGCGTTGAGGATGGCCGGCGCACGCTGATCGGAGAGTTGCGAATCGCGCTCCGCGGCGTGATCGGGCCGGAGACGCCGCTCCGGGATCTGATCCTGGCGGCCGACCCGGTGCCGCTCGGTTGCGGCGGCGGGTTGTTGGACGAGCCGGGCCTGCAATAGGCCCGGCGCCGGAACCTGAATGGTTCAGAACGGGATTTCATCGTCGAGATCGGCGGCCCCGCCGCCGGCAGCCCCGCCGCGGCCGCCGCCGTAGCTGCCCCCACCGCCACCGCCGTAGCCGCCGCCTTCGCCGCGGTCATATCCGCCGCCGCCGCCGCTCCCGCCACCTTCGCCGCGGCCGTCGAGAAGGGTGAGCTCGCCGCGATAGGGGCGGAGCGCGATCTCGGTGGTGTAGCGGTCCTGGCCGTTCTGGTCCTGCCACTTGCGGGTCTCGAGCTGGCCCTCGAGATAGACCTTGGAGCCCTTGCGCAGATACTGCTCGGCGATGCGGCCGAGGTTCTCGTTGTAGATTGCGACCGAATGCCATTCGGTGCGCTCGCGGCTTTCGCCCGAGTTGCGGTCGCGCCACTTCTCTGAGGTGGCGATGCGGAGGTTCACAACCTTGCCG
The DNA here is from genome assembly GCF_043226085.1 of Amaricoccus sp. B4. Taxonomy (NCBI): domain Bacteria; kingdom Pseudomonadati; phylum Pseudomonadota; class Alphaproteobacteria; order Rhodobacterales; family Paracoccaceae; genus Amaricoccus; species Amaricoccus sp. B4. The sequence goes on along the minus strand of NZ_CP171225.1, from coordinate 648,955 downwards.
CCGCTCGGAAAAGTCCGCGTCTCGGGATCGCGACCGAGATTGCCGACCAGGATCACCTTGTTGACGCTGCCCGCCATGCTGAGCCTCCCGTCTGCTCGAAATGTCGTTGCCTGTGCCGGAACTACACAACCCAAGGTGGTGCAGTTCCGGCGGGATTCCGGCGGTTTTAGGGCCATGCGCGGCCAAAGAACAAGTTGAAAGCTGCGCCCGGCTGTGATTTTTGAAACGAGGAGCCGCGAACCCGGGGATTTACGCCGGGGCGGTGACGTAAGCCCGGTGGCAGAAATACGGGAAGGGACATGAGGTTTGCGCTGATCGTCGCGGCGGGCTCGCTGCTCGTGGGCGGGCCGGTCTTGGCCGAAGGAAGCCTGAGCAGCGTGCTGAGCCGCCGCTCCAACGTGACATCCGAATACCGCGATCTCATCCGGCCGCCCGTGCCGGGTGCGCTGAAGGGGCAGTTGCGGCGGCCCTCCGGCGGTTCGGGCACCGACATCGGCAGCATTCCGGCCTATGCCGGCGCAGCGGGAGTCTATCAGGACATGGCGCGTGCGGCGGCCCGCCGGCACAACGTTCCGGAAGATCTGTTCCTGCGGCTCGTGCGGCGGGAATCAAACTTCCATCCGACGGCAAAATCGAGCAAGGGTGCCATCGGACTTGCCCAGCTCATGCCCGAGACGGCGCGGCTTCTGGGCGTCAATCCGCATGACCCGACCGAGAATCTCGAGGGTGGTGCCCGCTATCTCAGCCAGCAATACCGGAAGTTCGGCGACTGGCGGTTGGCGCTGGCGGCCTACAATGCCGGGCCGGGCGCGGTGGAGCGCTATCGCGACGTGCCGCCGTTTGCCGAGACGCAGGCCTACGTGAAGAATATCCTCGGGCGCTGACGCTGAGGCCGGCGTGTGACCGGCCTCGTGCACAGGCTGCTCAGCGCGGCAGCATGACCGTCATCTGGAAGCGTGCACCCCAGTCCTGCGGGCCGCCTTCGGGCGATTCGGCCCAGTAGCGGATCCCGCCGTTGAACTGAACCGGAACACCGCCGACCTTCACGACCTGACCGACGAAGGCGTTGATCGGCACCGACCACTCCTCGCTCTCCCAGTTGTAGGTCGATTCGGTATTGATGCCGAAGGACGTGGCCTTCGGCGTGGTATAGACCACGAACGGCTGCAGGTAGCTGTTGGACATGTTGTTGTCACCGTTGTTGTTGGTGACCGACCACACGTGGTTGGCAAGCAGCCCCATGGTCACGGGCCCCCGCTGGACCAGCGCCACGCCGGTGGGACCAAGGCCCCACTGGTTGCGGGCAATGCCGTCGGTGGCGGTCGGGATCTGGATCACCGGACCCACGCCCCAGATCAGGCCGCCGGGTCCGGGGTCTTTCGGCGAAAGAAAGAAGCTCTGCAAGGTGTTGCCAAGGCCCGATTGTGACCCTGCGCCCGGGACGACGTCGTCCTGCCAGACCACGGGAAGGATGGTGCGCGATATGATGTTCCAGTTCGGTGCAATCGAGAAGGGGATGACCGGCTGGATGTTGATGTAGCTCTGATGGCCGTCGTCCGGCCCGATGCCGGAGTTGTAGTTATACTGCAGCGGCACGCTTATGAGATTCGCGACCGGATTGGCGAGATCCTTAGCGAGCTTGGCCGTCGAGCCATCATCCTGGGCAAGGGCTGGGCTCACACCTATGGCCAGAAGGCCTGCGGCTGCGAGGAAACGGAGGACTTTGCGCATGGCGGGCCTCGGGGGTTGCGCCGCTGCCGGGGTGGCAGTGGACTGCGGAACACGAGTGTAGGCGCTTTTGTGCGGTACCGCCAAGAGGTCTGAGAGCAATGCGCCGCCGAGCTCTGGCGAAGACATGACCATGGGTGCGTATTTGCGGTTGTGTATGGTCCCGTTTTGTTCTCAAAGTGGGACTCGCATCTCCGGACATGAACGCTATCTAGGATGGATCGGCGGGAGCGAGGCATGGCTGAGCAGAAATTCATCGAGATCCGCGGCGCACGCGAACACAATCTGAAATCGGTTGATGTGGATATTCCACGCGACCGGCTCGTGGTCATCACCGGGCTCTCGGGTTCGGGGAAGTCCTCGCTTGCCTTCGACACGATCTATGCCGAGGGCCAGCGGCGCTATGTCGAGAGCCTATCGGCCTATGCGCGGCAGTTCCTCGACATGATGCAGAAGCCGGATGTGGATCACATCTCCGGCCTGTCGCCGGCGATCTCCATCGAGCAGAAGACCACGAGCCGCAACCCGCGCTCGACCGTGGGCACGGTGACAGAGATCTACGACTATCTTCGGCTGCTCTTCGCGCGGGCCGGCACGCCTTACAGTCCGGCGACCGGGCTGCCGATCGAGGCTCAGCAGGTGAGCCAGATGGTGGACATCACCATGGCGCTGCCGGAGGGGACGCGGGCCTATCTTCTCGCGCCGATCGTGCGCGACCGGAAGGGGGAATACCGCAAGGAATTTCAGGAACTTCGCAAGCAAGGTTTCCAGAGGGTGAAGGTGAATGGCACCTTCCACGAGCTCGATGAGCCGCCGGTGCTCGACAAGAAGTTCCGGCAAAATATCGACGTGGTGGTGGACCGTCTGGTGGTGCGCGACGGGTTGCAGACACGGCTTGCAGACAGTCTGCGGACAGCGCTCGATCTCGCGGACGGGATCGCAATTCTCGAGACCGCGCCCACCCCCGACGAGGAGGGCAATGCAGAGCCGCCGCAGCGGATCACGTTTTCCGAGAATTTCGCCTGTCCGGTGTCGGGTTTCACCATTCCGGAGATCGAGCCGCGACTCTTTTCGTTCAACGCGCCCTTCGGCGCCTGTCCGGACTGCGACGGGCTCGGGGTCGAGCTTTTCTTCGATCCGCGCCTCATCGTGCCCGACGAGAGCCTGCCGGTGCTGAAGGGGGCGATCGCGCCCTGGTCGAAGGGGCAGTCGCCCTATTACCGGCAGACGATCGAGGCTTTGGCGAGACATTACGGCTTCAACAAGTCGGCCCGCTGGCGCGACCTGCCGGAGCAGGCCCGCGACGTGCTGCTCTACGGATCGAAGGGCGAGAAGATCCTCTTCCGCTATGACGAGGGGGGGCGGGTCTACGAGATCGAGCGGCCGTTCGAGGGAGTGATCCCCAACATGGAGCGGCGCTATCGCGAAACGGATTCGAACTGGGTGCGCGAGGAGTTCGAGCGCTACCAGAACAACCGGCCGTGCCATACCTGCGACGGCTATCGCCTGAAGCCAGAGGCACTGGCGGTGAAGATTGCCGGGCTTCATGTCGGCGAGGTGGTGCGGATGTCGATCCGCGAGGCGCGGGACTGGGCCGAGACCGTGCCGGAGCATCTGACGGCGCAGAAGAACGAGATCGCACGGGCCATTCTCAAGGAGATCCGGGAGCGCCTCGGATTTCTCGTCAATGTCGGGCTCGACTATCTCACGCTGGCGCGCAACGCCGGGACGCTTTCGGGGGGCGAGAGCCAGCGGATCCGGCTCGCGAGCCAGATCGGGTCGGGGCTCACGGGCGTGTTGTATGTGCTCGACGAGCCCTCGATCGGGTTGCATCAGCGCGATAACGGTCGGCTGCTCACGACGCTCAAGAACCTGAGGGATCAGGGCAACACGGTGATCGTCGTCGAACATGACGAGGAGGCGATCCGCGAGGCCGATCATGTGATCGACATCGGGCCCGGCGCAGGCGTACATGGCGGCACGATCATCGCGCACGGCACCCCCGAGGAAATCGCGGCCAACCCCGCTTCGATCACCGGGCAGTATATCACCGGGGTCCGCGAGATCGCGGTGCCGGATCTGCGACGCGAGGGGAATGGCAAGAGTGTCGTCGTGCGGAATGCCACGGGCAACAACCTCCGCGGCGTCACGGCGGCATTTCCGCTCGGGACGTTTACTTGCGTGACCGGGGTCTCGGGCGGTGGCAAGTCGACGCTCACGATCGAGACGCTGTTCAAGACGGCGTCCATGCGGCTCAACGGTGCGCGGCAGACGCCGGCGCCCTGCGAGGCGATCGAGGGGCTCGAGCATCTCGACAAGGTCATCGACATCGACCAGTCGCCGATCGGACGCACACCCCGGTCAAACCCGGCGACCTACACCGGTGCCTTCGGACCGATCCGGGACTGGTTCGCCGGGCTGCCGGAGGCGAAGGCCCGCGGCTACAAGCCCGGGCGGTTCAGCTTCAACGTGAAGGGTGGTCGCTGCGAAGCGTGCCAGGGCGATGGCGTCATCAAGATCGAGATGCACTTCCTGCCGGATGTCTATGTCACCTGCGAGACCTGTGGTGGCAAACGCTACAATCGCGAGACGCTGGAGATTCTCTTCAAGGGCAAGAGCATAGCGGATGTTCTCGACATGACCGTCGAGGATGCCGAGGGTTTCTTCGCCGCAGTGCCCTCGATCCGCGACAAGATGTCGACGCTGATGCGGGTGGGTCTTGGCTATATCAAGGTCGGCCAGCAAGCGACGACGCTTTCGGGCGGCGAGGCGCAGCGGGTGAAGCTCTCGAAGGAGCTCGCGCGGCGCTCGACGGGCCGGACGCTCTACATCCTCGACGAACCGACGACGGGGCTGCATTTCGAGGACACCCGCAAGCTCCTCGAGGTGCTGCACGAGTTGGTGGAGCAGGGCAATACCGTGGTGGTGATCGAGCACAATCTCGATGTCATCAAGACGGCCGACCACATCATCGACATCGGCCCTGAGGGCGGGGATGGTGGCGGCGAGATTGTCATCACCGGCACACCGGAGGACGTCTCCGATTGTTCAGCGAGCCATACCGGACACTATCTCAAGGAGATCCTTGCCGCCCGCCGCGTTGCGGCGGAGTAGCCGCTCCCGGTGCGCGCCTTTCGCGGCGTGCCCGGGGGAGCGAAGCAGGATCAGGCGCGGGGCGGATTTCTGGTGTCCTGCGTGCCCTGTTCAAGGATCGTGAGGAGCGTGAACCCGAAGAGCGCCATGCCGAGCATCTCGAGGCTTTCCTCCACGCCGCAGAGCAGTTCGAACCGGACGCTGCCCTGGCTTTCGGCCATGCCGTGCGCCGAGACATAGAGACCGCCGAGCATCTCGATCCCCATGGCTCCCATCACGTAGATCGCACCCGAGACGATCATGAGACCCGCGATCTGTCGCGGTCGGTGCAGCAGGAAGTTCAGGAAGCCGAGCGAGAAGACGGTGACCGCGGCGCCCATCGGTACGATCCAGGCAAAACGGAAGATCCCCTTGGCTTCCACGAGATGTGCCCCGACGCTGCTGAGGCGCTCATGGAGCTGCGCCGCCTCGTCGTAGGAAAGCAGCAGGAAGATGGCGCATAGGATTACCCAATGCCAGCGCCAGCGATCCTGCGCGGCGAAACTGCGGTTGGCGATCACGCCGAGGAGCATCGCATTGATGAGGATCAGGAGATAGTTGAAGAGCGTCGGGACGCTGGTCTCGTGATCCATCATTGCGAGGCCCGCGATGGCCTTCAGGGGTTGGGTGTTCGTATGCGCTGCGATCTCGGAGCCAGCAAAGTTGCAAACGAAGAGCACGCCGATGATGCCGAGCATCAGCCGTACGTAGCCTGTCGATGACAAAGGAAAACTGCCGCTTCCGGCCAATGGACGTCCGACGTCGCGTTGCTTCGGAAATACCCGATCGGCAGTCTTCACCGTGCGCATTAATGAAATTTCCCCATGCTGCCGGGCAGCCATGCCGCCGCCCGAAAATCCCTTGTGCTAAAACTGTCATGAAAGTGTTATAAATAATACGCCGGAACGACATAATACTTAACGGGATGCCGAAGATCCGGCCTATACGATCGCCAAGCTGTGGAGTTCGCCGTTACTTTGCCCGCACCACGCGAGCCGCGTCGGGATCACGGCGTGCCTTGGAGCTGAACGCCGAATCCAGCGGGGAAAAGTGGCGGACTCCAACTGAAGCGGTTCTATGCAGATGCCCTTTGCTGGTCGCTGATTCATCAGCGCACTTGATTGAATGGCCATGTTGCGGGCACACTTCAGTCATCCCGGATGCGCCGCGCATCCTTTCCCCGGCAGGGGCGCGGGTCTTGGCGGGTCGGGCAAAGACTGGAACGGATACAAGACAAACGAAAAACAGGAGGGCTTTATGGCGGATGTGTCGCACGGGGCGTCAGGGCACAAGCTGTCCCTGACAGCCAAAGTGATGATCGGCATGGTCGGCGGTATCATCGTCGGCGTGATATTCAACAACCTGGGATCTGCATTCATCGATGATCACATCGTTGGCGGCCTCTTCGCGATGGTCGGCAAGATGTTCGTCAACGCATTGAAGATGCTCGTGGTCCCGCTCGTCATCTTCTCGCTGCTCTGTGGCGTCATGGGGATCGGCGATATCAGACTTCTGGGGCGCGTGGGCGGCAAGTCCTTCGGGCTCTATCTCTTTACGACCGCTGTCGCGATCGCAGTCGCGATTACGCTGGCCATCATCATCGGGCCCGGCAAAGGCTTCGACATGGTGGGGATTGACACCTCCGGGGTGACCGCGGCCGAAGCGCCGACGGTATGGGAGGTGTTTGCCAACATCGTGCCGACCAACCCGATCTCTGCCTTCGCCAATGGCGAAATGTTGCAGATCATCTTCTACACGATCGTCGTGGGGATCGCTGCTCTGACGCTGGGGGATGCGTCGAAGAGCTTTGCGGAAGCCTGCGAATACATGAACGAGCTGATGATGAAGGTGGTGGCGATCGTCATGGCTTTCGCGCCTTACGGCGTGTTCTGCCTGATCGCAAAGACCTTCGCTGAGCAGGGGATCGACCTCTTCATCCCGGTGATCGCCTATGTAACGACCCTGGTGGGCGCACTCTTCCTGCATCTCTTCATCACGCTCATGCTGATCCTGAAGGTGACTTCCGGCCTCAGCCCGTTCACCTTCATGCAGAAGATCAGGCCTGCACAGCTCTTCGCCTTCTCGACGGCGAGCTCGAATGCGACGATCCCGGTGACCTTGCGCTGCGTGAACGAGCGTATGGGGGCCGACAACTCGGTGGCCTCCTTCACCGTGCCGTTCGGTGCAACGATCAACATGGATGGCACCGCGATCATGCAGGGCGTGGCGACGGTTTTCCTCGCCAATGTCTACGGTATCGATCTCGGGATCGGCGGCTACATCACGGTGATCGCGATGGCGGTGCTTGCCTCCATCGGGACCGCAGGTGTGCCGGGCGTCGGGCTTGTCATGCTGACCATGGTGCTGAGCCAGGTCGGGCTGCCGATCGAGGGGATCGCGATCATTCTCGGTGTCGACCGGCTCATGGACATGATCCGCACCGCGGTGAACATCACCGGCGACGCCGTCGTCACCGCGATCGTTGCGAAGAGCGAGGGCAAGCTGGATCTCGCGGTCTTCAACGATCCGGACGCAGGGCTCGTAAATGAGGAGAACCTCAGCATCGACCCGGCGGCGGAAGAGCGTCTCGCGACCGCAGCACGGCCGCATCTCGCGGAATGAACTCGGCATCGGGCGCGTGAGATCGCGCCCGGGCCTTCCATATCTCTTCCCGAAACGCCAGCGGCCCGCCCCATACTCCGGGGCGGGCCGCTGAGCTTTGCAGGTTTGGACCCGCATGGAAAAAGGCGAGGGTGCCGCCTACTGGTTACGGTTGAGCTGTCGCCCCCACCCTATACACGACACTCGCACGTCACCCTCTGCGGGCAATCTAGTTGCGGTGCGGAATACGGGGAAATCACAAGGCTGTGAGCAGCAGCTGGGCGCCTGTCAGTCGGCGGTGTTGCTGCGCCCCTGGATCCAGGGAAAGATCCCTGAGAAGTCTGTGCCTTGCCCGCCATCTTTCAGGTAGCGCCCATAGAGTTCAGTTGCCCGTTCCGCGAGCGGAGTGGAGGCATCGGCGAGGCCAGCGGCATCCTGGCTCAGATTCATGTCCTTCAGCATGAGCTCGATGGCGAAACCTGGGTGATAATCGTTGTCTGCCGGAGACTTAGGCCCTACTCCCGGCACCGGGCAGTAGGTATTTACCGCCCAGCACTGACCGGATGACGTTGATACGACGTCATAGAGTGCGGCAGAATCGAGCCCAAGTTTGGCGGCGAGCGCGAATCCCTCGCAAACCGCAACCATGGTGGTGCCGAGAATCATGTTGTTGCATATTTTCGCCGTCTGACCGGCACCGGCGCCGCCGCAGAGCACAGCCTTGGCGCCCATGACCTCGAAGAGTGGCTTCGCAATGGCGAAGGATTCTTCGCTACCGCCCACCATGAAGGTAAGCGTACCCGCGGCGGCCCCGCCAACGCCGCCCGAGACCGGGGCATCGAGTGCGCCGATCCCGGCGGCCTCGGCGCGCGCCGCAGCCGCGCGGGCGCTTTCCACGTCCACCGTCGAGCTGTCGACGAAGATGGCGCCGGGGCGGCCCGCCGGCACGATCTCTTCATAGACGCTGCGGAGGATCGAACCGCTCGGCAGCATGGTGAAAACCGCATCGCGGCCAGCCGCGGCTTCGGCGGCGCTCGCGACGATCTCGACGCCTTCGACAGCGACAACAGCCGTGTCGAAGCCCACAACCTCGTGCCCGGCGGAGGCGAGGTTTCGGGCCATGGGTGCGCCCATGTTGCCCAGTCCGATGAATCCGATCTTCATGGCGGTTTCTCCCTAGGGTCAGGCGTTTTTTTCGGCTTCGGGTAGGACCAGTTCGTCCGCGCCGAGTTCTGCAAGCATGGAGGCGACATTCGCATCGAGTGCGTCGGCCATTGTGAGGGTCCAGCGCGGGGTGCGATCCTTGTCGATCACCGCGGCACGGATGCCTTCGAGAAGCTCGCCCTCGCTTACGCAGCGCCAGGTACAGCGGAATTCGCGAGCGAGCGCTTTTGCAAGGCCGGGCTCATGGCGGGCCGCGCGGATGAGCTCAAGTGTGCACGCCATGGAGAGAGCGCATTGCTTGCGCAGGGTTTCAAGCGTTTCGCGCCCCCAATCCGAACCTTCAAGCCGCGCCGCAATCTCGGTGAGGTTCGCGGCGGAGAAAGCCGCGTCTATTTCTGCCTGCAGGGGGGCAAGGGAAGAAGCTGGAGCTTCGGTCTCGAAATCGGCGATGCGGGCGACGTCGCCGCTCGCGGAAAGGGCAGCGGCGAGGTCGGGCCAGGCCTCGGCCGGCACGTAGTGATCGGCGAAGCCCGCATGGATCGCTTCCCCCGGACCCATGCGGTGGCCCGTGAGCCCGAGGTATTCGCCGAGATGCCCGGGGGCTTCGGCGAGAATTGCTGTGCCGCCCACGTCCGGGATCAGACCGATCATGCATTCGGGCATTGCGACGCGGGAGCTTTCGCAGAGCACACGGTGGCTGCCATGGCCGGAGATGCCGACACCGCCGCCCATGATGAAGCCCTGTGCCAGCGTGACGTAGGGCTTCGGGTATTGTCCGGTGAGCGCGTTCATCTGGTATTCCTGCCGCCAGAAATCACGGGCGAAGGCATAGTCGCCCTCTTGGCCTCGGCGGTAGATTTCGGCGATGTCGCCGCCAGCGCAGAAGGCCCGGTCGCCCTCGGCGTCGACGAGGACGAGTTCCACCGCCGGGTCATCGACCCAGGCGAGGAGTGCTTTTTCCATCGCGATGCTCATCTCCGGCGAGAGGGCATTCAGTGCCTTGGGACGGGTGAGGGTGATACGGCCGGCTCGGCCTTCGATGCGTGCGTGAATGTGGTTCATGGTCTCTCGGCAAGCAGGGCGCGGGCTGTGATGACCCGCATGATTTCATTGGTGCCTTCCAGGATCTGATGCACGCGCAGGTCGCGGACGATCTTCTCGATGCCATAGTCGGCAAGATAGCCGTAGCCGCCGAGAAGCTGGAGCGCATCATTGGCAACCCGGAAGGCAGTATCGGTGACGAAGCGCTTGGCCATGGCGCAGGCCTTGGTGTGATCAGGCGCGCAGGTGTCGTATTTCCAGGCAGCCTGATAGAGAAAGATGCGGGCCGCCTGAAGTTCGGTCTCCATGTCTGCGAGACGGAACTGGAGCGCTTGGAAGCGGTCGAGGGGCTGGCCGAAGGCCGTGCGCTCACCGGTATAGGCGAGCGCTTTGTCAAGCGCCGCCTGCGCGCCGCCAAGAGCCGCGGCGGCAATATTGAGCCGCCCACCATCGAGTCCTGCCATGGCATAGGCAAAGCCCTTGCCTTCCTCGCCAAGGAGATTTGTTGCCGGAATGCGGCAGCCGTCGAACTGGACCGCGGCGGTGGGTTGCGCCTTCCAACCCATCTTGCGCTCCTGCGCGCCGAAGCTGAGGCCGGGCGTGCCGGTTTCCACCAGCACGGCGGATATGCCCTTCGGGCCCTCGGATCCGGTGCGCACCATTGCGAGGTAGAGATCGGAGTAGCCGCCGCCCGAGATGAAGGCCTTGGTGCCATTGAGCACGATCTCGTCGCCCCTGCGTTCGGCCTTCGTCCGGAGCGCCGCGGCATCCGACCCTGAACCGGGCTCGGTGAGGCAGTAGGAACAGACCGCTTCCATGGATGCGAGACCGGGCAGATAGCGGGCACGGATCTCCTCCGAACCGTAAGCGGCTACCATTCCCGCGCACATGTTGTGGATCGAGATGAAGCTCGCGACAGAAGGGCAAGCCATGGACAGCGCCTCGATCACGAGGGCTGCGTCAAGGCGGGAGAGGCCGCTGCCGCCCATGTCCTCAGGGACGTAGAGCGCCCCAAGGCCAAGCGCGGCGGCTTCAGTCAGAACGTCGCGTGGGATGGTGCCCGCAACCTCCCAATCCGCGGCAAGTGGCTCGATCCGGTCGCGGCCGAAGTCGCGTGCCATGTCGAAGATGGCGCGCTGATCTTCCGAAAGGGCAAAATCCATGGTTCCAGTTCCCCCGAGACTGGTTGTTCCGGTCTTCGCCGGATACTGCGGGCCGGGACCCGCAGGTCCCGGCACCTTGTCGGGCTCACCCCATGGTCGGGATGGAGAACTCGGCGCCTTCCTTGATGCCGGAAGGCCAGCGCGAGGTCACTGTCTTGGTGCGGGTGTAGAACTTGAAGGCGTCCGACCCGTGCTGGTTGAGATCGCCGAAGGCCGAGAGCTTCCAGCCGCCGAAGCTGTGATAGGCGAGAGGCACCGGGATCGGCACGTTCACCCCCACCATGCCAACATTGATCTTGGCGGCAAAGTCGCGGGCCGTGTCGCCATCGCGGGTGAAGATCGCGGTGCCGTTGCCGTAGGGGTTCTTCATCGTGAGATCGAGCGCGTCGTTGTAGGACTTCGCGCGAACAACGGAAAGGACCGGGCCGAAGATCTCCTGTTTGTAAATGTCCATCTCTGGCGTCACCTTGTCGAAGAGGCAGGCACCGACAAAGAAGCCGTTCTCGTAGCCCTGCATCCGGAAGCCGCGACCATCGACCTTGAGGTCTGCGCCCTGGGCCACGCCGCTGTCGACGAGGCCAAGAATGCGCTCTTGGGCGGCGCGGGTGACGACGGGGCCGAAATCAACATCGTTTCCGGCGGTATAGGGCCCAATCTTGAGAGATTCGACACGCGGGATCAGCCGCTCGACGAGCGCATCTGCTGTTGCCTCACCCACCGGAACTGCAGCCGAAATCGCCATGCAGCGTTCGCCCGCGGCACCATACCCCGCACCGATCAGTGCATCGACAGCCTGGTCGAGATCGGCGTCGGGCATAATGATCATGTGGTTCTTCGCGCCGCCGAAGCACTGGACGCGCTTTCCGGCCATACAGCCGTGGCCGTATATGTACTGCGCGATAGGCGTGGAGCCGACGAAGCCGATTCCGGCGATGTCGGGGTGCTGGATGATCGCGTCCACCGCTTCCTTGTCGCCGTTGACGACTTGGAGCACGCCGTCAGGAAGCCCGGCCTCCTGCATGAGTTCGGCGAGCATGAGCGGGACCGAAGGATCGCGCTCAGACGGCTTTAGAATGAAGGCATTGCCGCAGACGAGTGCGGGGCACATCTTCCACATCGGGATCATCGCGGGGAAGTTGAAGGGTGTGATGCCGGCAACGACACCGAGCGGCTGGCGCATGGAATACATGTCTATTGCGGGGCCCGCGCCGTCGGTGAATTCGCCCTTCAGCAGATGCGGCGCGCCGATGCAGAACTCGGCGACCTCGAGGCCTCGGATCACGTCGCCTTGAGCGTCTGGCAGCGTTTTGCCGTGCTCGCGGGAGAGCGCTTCGGCAAGCTTCTCCATGTCTCGATGGAGAAGCTGGACGAATTTCATCATCACGCGCGCGCGGCGTTGCGGGTTCTGCGCCCCCCAGAAGACCTGTGCCTCCTTCGCGCTGGCGACAGCCGCATCGAGCTCGGCGGCGGAGGCGAGGGGAACGCGGGCCTGAACCTCGCCGGTCGCTGGATTGTAGACCTCGCCAAATCGGCCCGAGGTTCCGGCGACGCGCTTTCCGTCAATGAAATGGCTCAGCTCTTCCATGGCAATCCTCCCTGCCTCTTGGCAGCCTGTCTGTTCTCGGAGGGCACGCTAGCGGGTCTGCCGCGCCTTTGCAGGCCAAAAATGCACAAAGACATTTTGCAAATTTGCATGGCAGCAGGCCTGTGCTATGGGGAGACCATGCAAAATGGCGGAATGAAATGGGACGATCTGCGCGTGTTTCTCGCGCTCGCACGCCAGAACCGCCTCATGAATGCAGGCCGGGTGCTCGGGCTTGATCCTGCGACGGTCGGTCGGCGGGTCACGAGCCTGGAGCAGGCCCTCGGCGCCAAGCTCTTCGACCGTTCGCCGCAAGGCTATGCGCTGACTGAGGCGGGGCATGCGCTGGTTCCGCATGCGCAGGCGATGGAGGGGCTTGCGGCCATGGTGACGGAGGATATCGGCGGACATTCCGACAAGCTGTCGGGGACAGTGCGAATCGGTGCGCCCGATGGCGTATCGAACTACCTGCTCACCGACGCCTGCGAGGCGCTGTCGCGCGACAATCCGGAGTTGCAGGTGCAGGTCGTTGCCTTGCCCCGGATGTTTTCACTTTCCAAGCGTGAAGCCGATCTGGCGATCACGGTCTCGCCGCCGACCGCAGGGCGGCTTACCGTGCGCAAGATCTCTGATTATCGGCTGAGCCTCTACGCGCGGCCTGAACTTGTGGCGGCAGTCGGCTCGATCAGATCGGTCGATGATCTGCGCAAGGTGCGCGGGATCGGCTACATCTCGGACATGATCTTTGACAAGGAGCTCGACTATTTTGCCTTGCTGGGCCAGGACACCGAGCCTGCGCTCACTTCGAACAGTCTCATCGTGCAGTTGCGCTGGTGCCTCAAGGGCGCAGGTGTGTGCATCCTGCCGGACTTCGTTGCGCGCGAATATCCCGACCTGCAGGTGGTTCTCCCTGAGGATGTGCACCTGACACGGGCATTCTTCCTCGTCCGGCACCAGGATGACGCGCGTGTCGCGCGGATCAATCGCATGGCGGAAGTGATCGTGGACTGGATGCGCGCCGCGCTGCACGAACGGGTCGAGGCGCCGGTGAATCTGACACTGCCTTGATCCGATGCGCCACTTTCGGCGCGCTTCCTGTTCCCGGGTGGTCACGGCAAACTGCACGTTTGCCGGGCAAATTCCGTTCGGGCTGCTTGACACTTAGCATGCGGATTGAAAGACTCGGTAATAATCGTGCTAGAGACAGGGGAAGTGACTCATGATTGTTCGCAAGATCGTGGAGTCCAAGAACATCCAGCAGATCCTGACCGTGAAGCCTGGCGACACGGTAATGGTTGCAGCCGAAATCCTCTCGAAGAACAGGATCGGTGCCGTTGTGGTGAGCTCGGACGGAAAGACTCTCGAGGGGATACTCTCAGAGCGTGACATCGTGAAGACGATCGGCGTTGCCGGAGCAGGCTGCCTGCAGCAGGCGGTCTCGACACTGATGACGTCGAAGGTCATGCATTGCGCGCTGGACGATACGTCCGAATCCGTAATGGAGCGGATGACCGAGGGACGTTTCCGGCACATGCCGGTCATGGAAGAGGGGGAGATGGTGGCCCTCATTTCCATCGGCGACGTGGTCAAGGCGCGCATCAGCGAAATCGAGTCGGAGAATTCGGCGCTGACGGGCATGATCTCGAACAGCTGGTAGAACAGGCTTCCCGCGGGGGTGGGACGGGGCCCGGCGCGAGCGACTCGTCTTTCGGCAACAGACAGCAAGATCAGGAGAGCTGGAATGCGCGTCGGCCTTTATCCGGGCACGTTCGACCCTTTGACGCTCGGACATCTGGACATAATCCGCCGGGCCTGCCGCATGGTAGACAGGCTGGTGATCGGCGTTGCCATCAACCGCGACAAGGGGCCGCTCTTCACGCTCGACGAGCGCGTGGCAATGGTCGAAAGTGAGTGCGCGCCTGTCGCGGCGGAGACTGGAACAGAGATCGTCGCGCATCCCTTCGAGAACCTGCTCATCCACTGTGCGCAGGATGTCGAGGCAAGCGTTATCATCCGGGGCCTGCGGGCCGTTTCCGATTTCGAATACGAGTTCCAGATGGTTGGGATGAACCGGGCACTCAATGACGATATAGAGACGGTCTTTCTCATGGCGGATGCAAACCATCAGGCAATCGCGTCGCGGCTGGTCAAGGAAATCTCCCGGCTCGGCGGCGACGTCCGGCCCTTCGTTCCGGAACGGGTTGTGCCCGCGCTCGAGGGCAAGTTTGGCAAGAGCCGCCGGCGCTGAAGCGCGAATGCCCCTTTTTCCGCGCGAAGGTTCGCCCGCAGGTCGCGATCGCCGCGAAAAGCGGTTTCCACTTTCCCGCGACCTGGACTAGGGTCCGCCGCGAACAAACTGTGGAGGACCTTCATGGCCGAGATCAAGGATCCGGAAAACACACTCGTCATCACCCTCAAGGGCGGCGATGTCGTGATCGAAATGCTGACCGACGTGGCGCCGAAGCATGTCGAACAGATCAAGACGCTCGCGCGCGGCGGAGAGTACGACAATGTCGCGTTTCATCGAGTGATCGAGGGCTTCATGGCCCAGACCGGCGATGTCGCGAATGGAGACATGGAAGACGGCTTCAATCTTCGCCGCGCCGGAACTGGCGGGTCTGAACTGCCGAATCTCCCGGCGGAGTTCTCCAAGATCCCGTTCGATCGTGGCATGGTCGGCATGGCGCGGTCGCAGAACCCGAACAGCGGCAACTCGCAGTTCTTCATCATGTTCAAGGATGGCCATTTCCTGAACGGGCAATATACCGTCTGGGGCCGGGTCATCTCCGGCATGGAGCACGTGGATGCGATCACCCGCGGCGAGCCGCCAGCCAGCCCCGACCGGATGATCTCGGTTCGTGTCGCGGCGGACGCCGAGGCCAGCGCATGATCCGCGCCGCCTTCACCGGCATTGCACTGGCACTCGGTCTCGGTCTTTCGGCTGCGGCGCAGGATGCGAATGATGTGATGGTGATCGAGGTCGCCGGAGAAGCGAACGGCACCATCGAGATCCAGCTTCTTCCGGATGTTGCTCCCGTTCATGTCGAGCGTCTCGAGACGCTTGCGCGTGAGGGGGCTTATGACGGTGTCGTTTTCCACCGGGTGATCGAGGGCTTCATGGCCCAGACCGGTGACGTGGAATATGGCACGGTCGATGCCTTCAATCAGGGTCGTGCAGGCACGGGCGGATCCTCCTATCCGGATCTTCCGTCGGAGTTCTCGGATATTTCCTATGAGAAGGGCGTCGTGGGCATGGCGCGGTCGCAGGACCCGGACAGCGCCAACAGCCAGTTTTTCATCATGTTCAGCGAGGCCCCCTTTCTCAACGGCCAGTATACGGTCGTGGGCAAGGTGATCTCGGGGCAGGATGTTGTTGATGAGATCAAGCGCGGCTCCGGCTCGAACGGCATGGTCTCCGACAAGCCTGACGTCATGAAGAAGGTCTACATGAAGGGCGGCCAGTAGGGCGCGCTTTTGATTGCAACGAAGAGGCCCGGATGCCAGGCGGCTTCCGGGCCTCTTGCATTTTTCGAGTGTTCTTCATTCGGCGGGAGTGGCTGCCTCTTCCGCGGCCTGTGCCGTGTTCGGCATGAGGAAGATATAGAGTGCGCCGCCAAAGATCGCTCCGATGAGCCAGGCGAAGCCGGTGAGCGCGCCGAATGCAGGAACCCAGACTGTCGCAATCGAGAAGATCGCAGAGATGCCGAAGGCGCTCAGGGCACGCTTGTTCCAGCCGCCATCATAATGATAGGCGCCTGCCGGGTCCGTGGTGAACATGTCCGGCAGGCTGAGCTTGCCCTTTTTCACTAGATAGTAGTCGGCGACGAGAATGCCGTAGAGCGGCGCGAGCACTGCGCCGAGTGTATCGACGAAGGCCGCAATCCCGATCGACGAGATGAAGGCAACCCAGAAGGCTCCGATGAAGAAAGCGATACCCGCGGTGATGAGGCCGCCAGTCTTTGCAGAGATTTTCGAGGGAGCCAGATTGGCGAGATCGTAGGCGGGCGGAATGAAGTTGGCCACGAGATTGATGCCGACGGTCGCAAGGAAGAAGGTAATCGCGGCGATGAGCGTCAGAAAGACGTTGTCGACGCGGGCGACGATATCGGCGGGATTGGTCAGGGTCTCACCAAAGATTGCGACGGTTCCCGCTGTGGTGAACATTGCCAGAAACGAGAAGAACGCAAGGCTGACCGGCAGGCCCATGAAGTTGCCGAAACGCATCTGCCCGTCGCTGCGAACGAAGCGCGCGAAATCGCCATAGTTCAAGACGACTGCGGAGAAGTAAGCGATCATTGTGCCGAGCACGCCCATGAACGCCATGAAGCCGCCACCCTCCCCATCGGCCGGCGTGAAGATCGCGCCGAGTTGCGTGAAGAGGTCGTTTCCGGCGGTAAACCAGATGTAGAGGGCGAGCGCGATCATCACGCCGTAGACGAACGGACCGGCGAAGTTGAGGAACTTGGTGATCCAGGTGATGCCGCGCATGAAGAGATAGACCTGAAATCCGCAGACGAGGGTATAGGCAAACCAGTCGACGAAGGTCATGCCAAGGAAGGTGCCGCTCTCGGTGCCGCCGAAGATGGCATAGATCGCCATGGCAACAGCGGTCGAGGCGAAATAGGTCTGCACGCCGTACCAGAAGATTGCAACGATACCGCGCACGAGGGCAGGGAAATTCGCGCCCCGGACGCCCATGGCGGCGCGGGCCATGACTGGATAGGGAACCCCGTATTTCACGGAAGGCCGCCCAGTCAGGTTGACGAGGGCCATGACCACGATGCCCGCGAGTACGATGGCAGCAAAAACCCACCATCCCCCAAGGCCGGAGGATATGAAGAGCGTCGCGGCGAGTGTGTAGCCGAACAGGCTCTGGATGTCGTTCGACCAGACGTTGAATATTTCGAACCAGCCCCACTTCCGTTCGCTGTGGTTCAGCGGGGCCAAGTCTTCGTTGTAGAGGGATGGGGCGGTCTTCGAAGGGTCGATGATTGCGTCGTCCATTATCCGGTCCCATGCATGTGTTGTGATCTTGCGCCCGATGTGCCGGGCGCGGCTGAGTGTTCCGGACTATCGGAAGTCAGCAGGCGACATGGGAAAAGGGGGCGGATGGCGCGATTGTGACTTTCTTTGGGCAAATTCATTGAAATGATTATTTGGAAGGCAGATCATCTCATCTGGTGACTGGAGCAGGGCAGAAAACCCGTGGGCGGGCTCTGGTCAGCGCCCCGCCAGAGGACGGCGTGCAGCGGGAACCGGAAGGCCGAATCGCGGGTTGCATCTCTGCTTGGCGGAGAGTCAGAATGGCGCGCGGAGCGGCCAGTGCCGTCGGGCGGCTGGTGATGCTGCTCCGCGCAGCGGACCATCGTTTTGTTTCTCGACGAAGCCATGGTCATGAGAGGAATGGAGGAAACCATGGTGGATCAACGGCAGAAACCGTCCGACCGTGTCGAGAAGCTTGGCGCCGAGATTGGAGAAGCCCGGCGGCGTCTGGAGGACCACAAGGCGCATGACTGGACTGGCGGGCTCGGCGCGCTGCTTGAGGATCTGTCGCACGATCTGCACGGCGTTCACGAGGACGGCGCACCGGACGAGCCTGACACACATGCCCGGCTCGACGAGATAGAAGCCCGCCTTTCCGAGGCACGCTCGCGCATCGCGTCGGCGGAAAAACTCAAGACCTGAGTGCCATTGGCTCAGGCCGGATCGGCCTGAGCCTGCGTCGTTTTTCTGATCGGTGCAAAATGCGTGAGGCCGACCGCGTCCCTGGCGCGAGCCGGAATTGTTATACTTCCAGCCGCACGAGCGCGTGCCGTTTGCGACCCGCTGACAGCTTGCGTGGCTCTGTGAGATCCTCCAGGCCAAGGAATAGGCCGGCATCTGAGACGGGCATATCATCGAGGCG
This sequence comes from Amaricoccus sp. B4, assembly GCF_043226085.1. Lineage (NCBI taxonomy): Bacteria > Pseudomonadati > Pseudomonadota > Alphaproteobacteria > Rhodobacterales > Paracoccaceae > Amaricoccus > Amaricoccus sp. B4. The sequence continues at coordinate 630,639 of NZ_CP171225.1, read as the reverse complement.
GGCGCCGCCCTCTGCAATCAGGCGCTTGGCTTCCTTGCCGGACCCTGCGAGCCCCGATTTCACCAAGAGCTGCACGATCGATATGCCTGCTTCTGGCACATCCCCCTGACCGAGGCTGAGCGTGGGGAGATCTTCCCCCATTCCGCCGCGCTCGAAGACCTCGCGGGCGGTTGCCTCGGCGGCCGCTGCTGCTTCCGCGCCATGGCAGAGGGTCGTGACCTCATTTGCGAGCGTAATCTTTGCGGCATTGATCTCGGAGCCGCCGAGCGCCCCCATGCGCTCACATTCCTCGACCGGGAGCTCGGTGTAGAGCTTGAGGAAGCGGCCGACATCCGCGTCGGTCGTATTGCGCCAGAACTGCCAGAACGCATAGGGCGTCAGAAGATCGGCATTAAGCCAGACGGCACCGCCCTGCGACTTGCCCATCTTGCGGCCGTCCGAAGTTGTGAGCAGCGGAGTCGTGAGGCCGTAGATCTCTGTCCCAAGGACGCGGCGGGTGAGATCGATACCGTTGACGATGTTGCCCCACTGGTCGGAGCCGCCCATCTGCAGCAGGCAGCCATAGCGGCGGTTGAGCTCCAGAAAGTCGTAGGCCTGTAGGATCATGTAATTGAACTCGAGGAAGCTCAGAGACTGATCGCGATCGAGGCGCGACTTCACGCTCTCGAAGGAGAGCATTCGGTTCACCGAGAAATGGCGGCCGATGTCGCGCAGGAAATCGAGATAGTTAAGCTCGTCGAGCCATTCGGCGTTGTTGCGCATCATGGCCCCGCCTGGCGCATCGCTGTAGGCGAGGTATTTCGCAAAAACGCTCTGCATCGTGGCGATGTTCGCATCGATCTGCGCGGGGCTGAGCAGCGGGCGTTCGTCAGAGCGGAAGGAAGGGTCGCCCACCTTTGTCGTGCCGCCGCCCATCAGGGTGATCGGTTGGTGCCCGGTCTTCTGGAACCAGCGCAGGAGCATGATGTTGAGCAGGTGCCCGACATGGAGCGACTGGGCCGTTGCATCATAGCCGATATAGGCGGGAACCGGTCCCTTCAGCAGCTGCTCGTCGAGGCCCTGAAGATCGGTGCAATCCTGAAGATAGCCCCGCGCCTGCAGGACGTGCAGGAAGTCGCTCTTCGGCTTGTATGTCATGACGCTGGTCCTTTCACCCGCTTCTTTCACTGGGCGCGGCGCCGTTCTATAGCGTCGGGCAGGGCAAAGAAAAAGGGGCAGCAGGCGATGGACCGGAGCTCACTCGGACAGCATGCAGCGGCATGGGCGAGACGCCATGCCGGTTGAGCGCCCGCTGCGAGCCTTGGGGCTCATGTCGGGAACGTCCATGGATGGAGTCGATGCCGCGGTGATCGAAACCGATGGCGTGGATATTCTCGACTTTGGACCGTCGTCCTTCATTCCCTATGAAGCGGATGAACGTGCCATATTGCGCGCCGGGCTTGGGCTCTGGCCCGGTGATGGAGGTCTTGATGGTATCGAGGCCCTTGTGCGCGCGCGTCACGCTGCCGCGATCCGGCGCTTTGACGGGCTCGATGTGGCCGGATTTCACGGCCAGACACTCGCGCATGACCCGGCTGTGCGCGGGACGCATCAGATTGGGCGTGGCGACCTGCTGGCGCGCGAGGCCGGGCTGAGGGTGGTCTGGGATTTTCGCAGTGCGGATGTGGCAAGTGGCGGTGAGGGAGCCCCGCTCGTCCCTTACTTTCATTTTGCCTGCGCTCGCCGGATCGGGGCGGCCGGTCCGATCGCCTTCCTCAATCTCGGCGGGGTGGGTAATGTGACCTGGGTCGATCCGGCGGCTGCGGCGCCAGAGGCACAGAGCGCTTTACTCGCGTTTGATACTGGGCCCGGTAATGCGCTCATCGACGATTTCCTGAAGCTTCGGCTCGGGCTTGCCTACGATGCGGAGGGCCAGATCGCGGCGACAGGACGGGTCGACGCAGCGGTTCTGTCCGACCTGGCAACGCACCCGTTTCTGATGCGGTCGCCACCGAAGTCGCTCGACCGGCAGGATTTTCATGGCTTCCTGGAGCGAGTTGCGCATCTCTCGACAGAAGACGGCACGGCCACGCTGACCGCGCTCACGGCAGCCTGTGTGGCAGAGGCGGCGCGCCACTTTCCGCGACCAGTTGATCGTTGGTTGGTTTGCGGAGGCGGACGGCTCAACCGCTCATTGATGGCCCGTCTCGGTCAGTCGACAAATGCCCCCGTCGATGCCGTCGAGGCGGTCGGTCTCGACGGCGACATGCTGGAGGCGCAGGCCTTCGCCTTTCTGGCTGTCCGCGTCCTGAAGGGGTTGCCGACCTCTGGGCCATCGACGACCGGCGCGCGCTTGCCGGTTTGTGGCGGACGCATCTCGCGGGGATGAGCGGGGTTTGATGGCGGATTCCCGGCGGGTGATGCAGAGCGGACACGTTTCCGCCGTCCTTGTTGCTGGCGTGCGAGAGCCAAAGCGACTAGATTCCCTGAAAACGCTGGCACTCAGTCCAGGACGAGGCGATCGATGCAGTTTCCCCGAAAAGCCGCGCAGGCTGTTAGCGCGCTGGTCATTGCCGCGATGGTTGCGGGTTGCACGCTGCCGCGCTCCGGCCCGACCACGCGCGAAATTCTTTCAGGTGGCGACAATCCGGCGATTGGTCTTCATATCGTGAGCGTGACGCCGGCCGTCGCAGCCGCGACGCACTATTCCGAACCCCTCGGCTTCGGCTCGGATTTCACAGGCGCGGGCTTGCTTGGCGCCGATGTGATCCGGGCGGGGGATACGCTCTCCGTTGCGGTCTGGGAAAATGTGGATGCCGGTCTGCTGGCTGGCGTCGGCCAGAAGGTCACCGCTGTCGATCAGCTTCAGGTCGATCAGGCCGGCAATATCTTCATGCCGTATGTCGGCCAGATCGAGGCGGCCGGCCGAACGCCGGAGCAGCTGCGCACCGAGATCACCCGCAGTCTTGCGCCTCAGACGCCGGATCCTCAGGTCGAGGTGCGCCGCATCGCAGGTGATGGCTCGACGGTGAGCGTCCTGGGCGCGGTCGCTTCGGCGGGAGTCTATCCGATCGAAGCTCCGACGCGGCGGCTTTCTTCCATGCTTGCGCGTGCCGGCGGGGTAGGTATCGAGCCCGACATTGCTCAGATTCGGGTCGAGCGCAATGGCCGGGTCGGCCGGGTCTGGCTCCAGGATCTCTATGACACGCCCGCTTATGATATTGCGCTGCGTGGAGGCGACAAGATCATCGTCGAGCAGGATCGGCGAGCCTTTACCGCGCTTGGGGCGACCGAGCAGCAGGCGCGGGTGAATTTCACCAAGCCCAACATGAGCGCCATCGAGGCGATTGCTGCGGCGGGAGGGCTCGACGGGGATGCGGCCGATCCGACCGGCATCTTCGTCTTCCGTTCCGAGCGAGCCGATGTGGCGAGCAGGGTGCTGGGCGGTGTTGCCGTGTCAGGCCCGCAGCGCATGGCCTACGTAATGAATCTCACGGAGCCAGAGGGAATGTTTGCGGCCCGGGAGTTCACCATTCGTGACGAGGACACGGTGTACATTACCGAGGCGCCGTTCAAGGCTTGGCGGCAGATCATTGGCCTGACTGCGACAACGGTGGCCCTCGGCGGGTCTGTGGCGGCAATCGCAAGTCGTTGATCGGCGGGGCACGAGATAATCCACATCACGAGTTGTGATGTGGATTATCTCAAACATTCGTTTGAATGATGATATCGGATGATTATGTTCATCTGCGAAGCGATCACGCTTCGTGAATGGAGCAAGCCATGACGTATCAAGAACAGGCCCGCAGCGGCCGCAGCCTCGCCTCGGGGTCATCGAACGGGGTGCTGGCATCTCTGCTACTCGTTCTCGGCACCGTCCTTTTCCTCGCCGTTTTCGGCAACGGAGAGCCATACGCCGTTTCGGACCCGTACGACTCGCTGACGCAGAGTGTCCGGGCACCGCAGAACATCGCCGACTGGCGCGGTAACAGCGCGCATATTCCGGCGGCCGAATGAGCCCTGATTGAGACCGGTTCCGTCCGACAAGCTCGTCCGGAACCGGTTGGCTGCATCGCGAAGGCCGTTGCCGCGGACCCGGCAAGCGTGCATATGAGCCGCTACAATACCTGAGCCTGCCCGATGCGCCTTGATGATTTTGATTTCTCCCTGCCTGAAGACTTGATCGCGCTCCGTCCTGTGCGGCCACGCCCAGCTTCTCGGCTGCTTGTATCCCAAGGCGGCGGGATCATTGACTCGAGCGTCGCTCGTTTGGGCGAACATCTTCGCGACGGCGATCTTCTGATTTTGAACGACACACGCGTCATTCCGGGGCGGTTGCAAGGCTTCCGTGCGCGGCGAGGCGGGGCGGGTGCGCGCATCGAGATCACGCTCATTGCGGCGCGGCCAGATGGAAGCTGGCAGGCGTTGGCGCGACCCGGCAAGCGGCTCGCTGTCGGTGACCGGATCGAGTTCACGGCAGTTCTCAGCGCCGAGGTTCTCGACAAATCCGGGGCTGAAGTCGCGCTTGCGTTTTCATGCAGCGGGCCTGCTTTCGAGGCCGCACTGGAAGAGGCGGGCGAAATGCCCCTTCCACCCTACATCGCTCAGCGGCGGGCCGTCGATGCTCAGGACCGGGAAGACTACCAGACCGTCTTTGCTCGAAATCCCGGCGCCGTTGCCGCACCGACGGCATCGCTCCATTTTGATGAGGCTCTTCTCGCCGGGCTCGAAGCGCGCGGCATCCGTTTTGCCCGTGTCACGCTGCACGTTGGGGCAGGGACATTCCTGCCTGTGAAGGTCGAGGATATCGAGAACCATCGGATGCACAGCGAGTGGGGCGAGATCGGGCCCGAGACAGCTGAGTGTGTCATGGAAACACGGGCCTCGGGCGGCAGAGTGATCCCGGTCGGGACGACAGCGCTCCGGGTGCTCGAGACTGCGGCATCTTCGTCCGGCCAAATCGTGCCCTGGCGGGGCGAGACCGAAATCTTCATCCGCCCCGGTTATGAATTTCGCGTCACCGATGGGCTCATGACCAACTTCCACCTGCCGCGCTCGACGCTGCTCATGCTGGTTTCGGCGCTCATGGGGTGCGAACGGATCAAGGCGATCTATGCTCACGCCATCCTGGAACGCTACCGCTTCTTCTCTTACGGAGATTCCTCACTGCTGATCCCGCGCCCTCCCGTGGGCTGAAATACGGCCACTTTCCTTGCCCAGCTTTGTCGCCGGGCTAACCCTTTTTTGTCCGCTTTGTGCTATCGGGACGCTGCATCGCGTCTTCAGGATTCATCCAATGCTGCAAGTTCTGACCAATTCCTGGGCGCTGCTGCTCGGACTTCTTCTCCTGCTTGTCGGCAACGGCCTGCAGGGCACGCTTCTCGGTATCCGTGGCGCAATCGAGGGCTACGATGCCGCGACGATGTCCTGGGTGATGTCCGCCTACTTCGCCGGTTTCCTCCTTGGATCGCGTCGGGCACCGGTGATGATCCGCAGCGTCGGTCATGTGCGGGTCTTCGCAGCGCTGGCGTCGATGATCTCCGCAGTATTCATCCTCTATGCTGCCGCCCCGAGCCCGATCGCCTGGGTCGCGATGCGCTTCGTGGTCGGCTTCTGCTTCTCCGGCGTCTATGTCGTGACGGAGAGCTGGCTGAATGAAGCTTCGACAAACGAGAACCGCGGCAAAGCGCTCTCACTCTATATCATCGTGCAGATGCTGGGCCTGATCTCGGCTCAGGGCATCGTGAATATCGGCGATCCCTCAGGATATGATCTGTTTATTCTGATGTCGGTTCTGGTTTCGGTGTCGTTCCTGCCGATCCTGCTTTCCGTAAGCCCGGCCCCGTCGTTCTCCACCACGAAGCCCATGACATTGCGGCAACTTTTCGAGACCTCGCCTCTCGGCTGTGTCGGCATCTTGCTGCTCGGGGGAGTCTTTGCGGGGCTTCTCGGCATGGCTTCTGTCTTCGGTACCGAGCGCGGATTTGACGTCGCTCAGATCTCGATTTTCGTTGCTGCCATCTATGCTGGCGGTCTCGTCTTTCAGGTCCCGATCGGAATTCTCTCCGACCGGATGGATCGCCGCATTGTCATCATTATCGTGACTGCCACGGGAGCGCTGCTCAGCGCTGTCGCGATGCCGTTTGCCAGCAGTTTCGAGGTGGTTGTGGCACTCGGCTTCATGCTTGGTGGTGTTGCCAATCCGCTCTACTCGCTGCTGATTGCCTATACGAACGACTACCTTGAGCCATCCGACATGGCTGCGGCTTCGGGCGGAATGCTTTTCATGAATGGCCTTGGCGCAACGCTTGGCCCGATGCTGATCGGCTGGATGATGCGGGTCTGGGGCGCGGATGCGTTCTTTGTCTATATCGTCGTCCTGCTGGCCGCGATCGCACTTTTTGCGCTCTACAGGTCGACACAGCGCGCAGCACCCAGCCCGGATGAAGCAATGCCCTATACGCCGGTTTCACCGCAGGGGTCGCCCGTTGCGCTTGAGCTCGCCCAGGAGGTTGCGATCGATCTTGCTGAGGCTCAGGAGGATAGCCGTGGCGCAATGTCTTGACCCAGCCATTTTACCGGGCGGATAATTTCATTCTACTCGTAGTTCGGCGCTATTTCCTTTTGTTTGCTGCGCTGCGACAATGACGCCGCAGAACTTGGCGGGGAAGGGACAAGAGTGGACAAGCGAGCGGAACAGATTCTGACCTTCTGGTTCGATGAACTGGGCATGGCGGATTGGTACGAAGGAACGCCGGAACTCGATGCAATGATCCGGCAGCGTTTCGAAGGCATCTGGGGGTTTGCTGCCCGTGGTGATCTTGATGCCTGGATTTGTGAACCGATGACCAGCCTCGCTCTTCTCGTTGTGCTCGACCAGTTTCCGCGCAACATGTTCCGGGGTGAACGCAAGGCGTTCTCAACGGATCTCAAAGCGCTCAAGGCGGCCAAGCAGGTGATTGCCCTAGGTCACGACAAGCGGATCGACATGCCGGGGCGGCAGTTCTTCTACCTTCCCTTCATGCATTCGGAAATCGGCTCCGAGCAGGAACATGCCGTGCGGCTCTACCTCCTCGCCGGAGCAAAAGAGCAGCTTCTGCATGCCCGGGCTCACCGCTGGGTCATTCGCAAGTTCGGCCGGTTTCCCCACCGCAACGAAGTATTCGGACGCAAGAGCACGCCCGCCGAAGAGGCATATCTCGCGGCAGGTGGTTACAAGGCCGCGCTCGAGGCAGTTGCCGACTGATCCGACAAAGGTTCAGTGTTGTACTGCTTCATTGTGATTCGCTGCGCCTGCGTGCCTTGCGTGGTGTCGACAGTACGCAACGGATTGGTTTAATCTCGAACGATCCCGGCGATTGCGTCGAAATCCCGTTTGATCCTCCACTCGCAAACACTTATCACGAGGTCAGGGTAAATATCTCTGGGGGAATGAATGATGGCGGTCCAGAACTTTGACGTGGTGGTGATCGGAGCCGGGCCCGGTGGCTATGTTGCGGCGATCCGGGCGGCTCAGCTCGGTCTGAAGACTGCGGTCGTCGAACGGGAGCATCTGGGCGGCATCTGTCTGAACTGGGGCTGTATCCCGACCAAGGCACTTCTTCGTTCGTCCGAAGTCTTCCATCTCATGCACCGTGCGAAGGAATTCGGCCTGAAGGCCGACGGCATCGGCTACGATATTGATGCGGTGGTGAAGCGCTCTCGCGGTGTTGCCAAACAGCTCAGCGGCGGTGTCGGTCATCTTCTGAAGAAGAACAAGGTCACGGTCGTCATGGGCGAGGCCTCGCTTCCGGCAAAAGGCAAGGTCTCTGTCAAGACTGACAAGGGGACTGAGGAGCTTCAGGCCAAGAACATCATTCTCGCCACCGGCGCACGGGCCCGTGATCTGCCCGGGCTCGAGGCGGACGGGAAGCGAGTCTGGAGCTACAAGCACGCGCTCATGCCGCCGCACATGCCCAAGAAGTTGCTCGTTATCGGTTCGGGCGCCATCGGAATCGAATTCGCGAGCTTCTTCAACACTCTTGGGGCCGAAACGACGGTGGTCGAAGTCCTTGACCGGATCCTGCCGGTCGAAGATGCGGAAATCTCGGCTTTCGCGAAGAAGCAGTTCGAAAAGCAGAAGATGAAGATCCTCGAGAAGGCTACGGTCAAGAAGCTCGACCGGACTGCCGACAAGGTGACCGCGCATATCGAGAAGGATGGCAAGGTTACGACGCAGGATTTCGACACGGTGATCTCGGCTGTCGGAATCGTCGGTAATGTCGAAGGGCTCGGTCTGGAGGCCTTGGGTGTGAAGGTCGATCGGACTCATGTCGTGACAGACGAATTCTGCCGCACGGGTATCGATGGGCTCTATGCAATCGGCGACATTGCCGGTGCACCGTGGCTTGCGCACAAGGCAAGTCATGAAGGCGTGATGGTGGCCGAACTCATTGCTGGAAAGCATGCGCATCCCGTCAAGCCCGAGAGCATCGCCGGATGCACCTACTGCCACCCGCAGGTGGCGAGCGTCGGGCTGACCGAAGCCAAGGCTAAGGAAAAGGGCTATCAGGTCAAGGTTGGGCGCTTCCCGTTCATTGGCAATGGGAAGGCGATCGCGCTTGGCGAGCCGGAAGGGATGATCAAGACGGTTTTCGACGCCAAGACGGGCGAGCTTCTTGGCGCCCACATGATCGGGGCCGAGGTGACGGAACTTATCCAAGGATATGTGGTTGGCCGAACACTCGAGACGACAGAAGTGGAACTGATGAACACGGTCTTCCCGCATCCGACCCTGTCCGAGATGATGCACGAGAGCGTGCTCGATGCATACGGGCGGGCAATTCACTTCTGATCAAGACGGCGCGCGGCCCGGAACGCATCCGGGCCGCGTCTGCTCGCATGTATCTCACATGTATCTCAGTCGGCTGCCGGCCGTAGGCTTTCGAGAAAGTCGACAACGGCAGCTTCGATGTCCCCATGAACCCTTTGCCGCGCCTGCGGCTTGCCGCTGCAGAGGCTGGGATCCCCCCCTTCTTCCCTGAGAATTCGTGCGCCTGTCTTTGTGCAAAGCCCGAACGTGTCCGCGGGTGAAGCATCGAGCAATGACCAGGTTGCCGTCGCTTCAGCACGAAGCGCTGCGGCCTCTGTGTTCTGCGGTCCAGTTTCAATCAGTCCGATCGGAACGGCAAGGTCAGCTAGATTGGATGCGGTGAAGGCTGCGACATACTCAGGGTTGACTGCAATTGCCGCAGAGATGCGTTGATCACGGCGAAGTTGTCCAAGACGCTTATAATCCGCCGAGGTAAGGGAATCTCCGGCGGCTGCTCGCCAGGCGCACTCCGATCGCGCTGGGTCAGCGTCGCAGAAATGGTCATACTGACTCACATCCAAGGGAACGCCAGCGACAATGAGCGCCGCCGTACCTCCAAGCTGAAAGCCCAAGACTGCGACTCGGCGAGAATCGACATGTGCTGCCCAGCGGGGCTCTTCCTCAAGCAGGGAAAGTGCCGTGGAGATGTCTTCGGTTCGCCGCCAGATTTCGTCTTGAGCTTCGCCAGGACGTCTAGGGGCGCGCGCGTTGACCTCGACGGCGACATAGCCATTTGCGGCAAGTCGCGCCGAGAGCCATGCACCGGAATCTGCAGCTGATCTCAGTCCGCCGTGCGAGATGATGACGGCCATGAAGCGCCCAGCGGCCAGTTCGGCATCGCGAAAAGCCGACACGCCAGCAAAGACGGCATTGGCTCCGACCTCTGCTTCGAGACCTCCATCCAACGCAGGATACCAGACGGTGATCGAGACTGGTCTTCCGGAGGTGCCGCCGGGGCTTCCAAATGTGGAGACACCGATCGGTGCTGCCGTTGATAATGCGTTGCTATTAATCAAAGCAATAATGGACGCACCGAGAATGGCTGAAATACGCATAGTTTGATAAGTCCCCGAGGGTTCCCCATCGGATAGATTGGGGCGGCCATTTTGACGCCCCAAGACCGCTTCGAAAAGATCTGCACTGCTAGAGTCTTCCGGCGTAAGGCAAAAAAAAGGCGGTGTTCCGAAGAACACCGCCTTGCGATTGGTCTGAAGGGAAATCCGACAGCCTCAGGCGGCGCCGATCAGCCCCATGCTCTCGAGTTTGAGGAGCACCTGCTGTGCACAGTAGTCGACATCGTTGCCTTCGGTTTCCAGTCGAACTTCAGGATTCGCAGGCGCCTCGTAGGGGTCGGAGATGCCGGTGAATTCCTTGATCTTGCCTTCGCGGGCCAGCTTGTAGAGGCCTTTGCGGTCACGGCGTTCGCATTCCTCGACCGTCGTCGCGACGTGGACCTCGACGAATGCACCATAAGCCTCGATCATCTCGCGGACAGCAGCGCGGGTCGCGGTGTAGGGCGCGATGGGAGCACAGATCGCGATGCCGCCATTCTTGGTGATCTCGGATGCGACATAGCCGATGCGGCGGATGTTGATGTCGCGATGCTCCTTGGAGAAGCCAAGTTCGGACGAGAGGTGCTTGCGGACGACATCACCATCGAGCAGCGTGGTCGGACGACCACCCATTTCCATCAGCTTGACCATGAGGGCGTTGGCGATCGTCGACTTGCCGGAGCCGGACAGGCCGGTGAAGAACACCGTGAAGCCCTGCCTCGCCCGCGGGGGCCGGGTGCGGCGCAGTTCGGATACGACGGACGGGAAGGAGAACCACTCGGGGATCTCCAGACCTTCCTGAAGGCGGCGGCGGAGCTCAGTGCCGGAGATGTTGAGGACGGTCTGACCTTCCTCGACTTCGTCAGCCGGTTCATACTGGGCCTTTTCCTGCACATAGACCATGTGCTTGAAGTCAACCATCTCGACGCCGATCTCATCCTTGTACTGGCGGAAGAGTTCCTGCGCATCGTAGGGGCCGTAGAAGTCCTCGCCCTGCGAGTTCTTGCCCGGACCGGCATGATCGCGACCCACGATCATGTGTGTGCAACCATGGTTGCGGCGGATGATGCCATGCCAAACGGCTTCGCGCGGGCCGGCCATGCGCATTGCGAGGTTGAGAAGAGAGAGAGTGGTGGTCGCCGCCGGATATTGGTCAAGAACGGCTTCGTAGCAGCGAACGCGGGTGAAGTGATCGATATCGCCCGGCTTGGTAAGGCCGACAACCGGATGGATGAGCAGGTTGGCCTGTGCTTCTTTCGCCGCCCGGAAGGTCAGCTCCTGATGTGCGCGATGCAGCGGGTTGCGGGTCTGGAAGGCTACGATCTTGCGCCAGCCAAGCTTGCGAAAATACGCACGAAGCTCGTTCGGCGTGTCGCGGCGGGCGCGAAAATCGTAGTGGACCGGCTGCTGGATGCCGGTGACCGGACCACCGAGATAGACCGCGCCGGCTTTGTGATGCAGGTAGTTGACTGCAGGGTGCGCGATGTCATCGGCACCGAAGACCTTCTCTGCTTCAAGCGACTTGTTCGGCACCCATTTGTCGGAGATCGACAGGATTGCGAGGATGACGCCTTCGGGGTCGCGAAGAGCGATGTCCTGGCCGGGCTCGACCTTGCCCGCGAAATCCTCGGAAACATCAAGGGTGATCGGCATCGGCCAGAGTGTTCCATCGGCAAGCCGCATGTTCTCGACAACGCCGTTGTAGTCCTCTTCGGACAGAAAGCCCTTCAGGGGATTGAAACCGCCGTTCATCAAGAGCTCGAGGTCGCAGACCTGGCGCGGCGTCAGATCCCATGACGTAAGCTCGGCGGCTTCAAGCTTCAGCTTGGTGGCACTGTCGTAGGAGACATACAGCTCTGGGATCGGCACGAGATTGGACGCGGGCATGGACGGACCTTTACCTATGATTCGGAACTGCTCGGGTGTTACCAGCGCCTCGCGATGGGGTCAAAGCAGTGTGATGGCATTAGAAGATTTAATCTGCTGCATTGCAACAATGGCGCGGAGGTGCGGCCGAGAATCCGCCTATCGGACCGATTTTCCGACTGTGTCGTATGCGCGTAGCGTGCGCAGTGCAGCTGTAAGAAAGCAGAGCACGGCAAAACCCATCGAAATTGGTGTGAAAAGCGAAGGAAGTGCGCAGATTACTATGAAGAACCCGATGGTCTCGCTACCCTCGAGTAGTCCCCCAGAATAGTAGAGGTTCTTGAGCCCTCTTGGGTTGGTGTCGAGCTTTCGCCGTTCTGCGAGAATCGCAAAACCGAGAAAGCTTGCGCCATTCACGTAAAACGCGAGCAGCAGAAACGCGCCTGCGAGACTGTTGGTGGCAGGATTCAGAAGAATGAACCCCATTGGGACTGCGCCGTAAAATAGAAAATCGCAGGTGATGTCGAGATATCCGCCAAAGTCGGTGCGGTGCGTTGCTCGAGCGACGGCGCCATCGAGACCGTCGGCGAGCCGTGATGTGACGAGCGGCAGGAGGGCCCATTGCGGCATCCCGACGGCAATCATTGCGGCTGCAGAGAGGCCCAACAAGAGCCCTGCAAGGGTGACGGTATTGGCACTCACGCCGCACGCAGCGAGCCATCGACCCACATAATTAAGCGGCGGATCAATGTGCCGCCTCAAGATTCCATCGAGCATGGCGTCTTCCGTCGTTGATCCGATCGTAGCTCACTTCGGCCGCAAGGGGGCGCATCTTACGAAAGCAGACTGAACGGCTGTTCACTTTCGCAGGAGATGAAGTGATTTTCTGCCTGAAATGGGTCCCACCGGAGAGAGATTCAGAGCTCGGCCTCGAGACGATTTACCAAGGTTTCGATGACCTTCACCCGCGCGAACCGCTTGTCGTTTGCCTCGACAAGCGTCCAAGGCGCAATGGGAGTGGACGTGAGAGCGATCATGTCCTCCACGGCCGCGGCATAGAGCGGCCATTTCTCGCGATTGCGCCAATCTTCCTCTGTAATCTTGAAGCGCTTGTGGGGCACTTCCTTGCGTGCCTCGAAGCGCGCAAACTGTTCGTTCTGGTCGATCGAAAGCCAGAACTTCTGAACAATGTAACCTCCGCCCGTGAGAAGATGCTCAAAATCATTGATCTCGTTGTAGGCGCGCTGCCAGTCGGCGGGTGCAGCAAATCCCTCGACGCGCTCAACGAGCACCCGGCCATACCAGCTTCGGTCGAAGATCGCTGTATCGCCACGCTCGGGCACACGCAGCCAGAAGCGCCAGAGATAGGGATGCGCAAGTGATGCTTCATCGGGCGCCGCAATGGGATAAACCTCGCTGTGCACCGGATCGAGTGAACTTCGGAGGCGCTTGATCGCACCGCCTTTTCCGGCCGCGTCATTGCCTTCGAAGACGCAGACAAGCCCCCGCGTTTCGAAGCTTTTCGAGCGGGTCAGCTCATAGAGCCGTTTCTGCGCAGCGGCGAGGCGGTCGTGATACTCTTCTTTCTGAAGACTCAGGGAGAGATCCAGCGCCTTTAGTGCGGATGGGCCACTACTGATCCGACGCGGGCGTGCAGCTGGTCTGCGGCGTTTCCCGGGCAGCTTGCGGGTGTTCGCAGCACGGATAGCCGACAATACCAGTTCGCCAACGGCAAGATCGCGTGCCAGTGGCACGGTCGCAGGGATGAAATGCCACGGCGCGGATTGTGGCCCTGTCGTCTCGACCAGCTCGACGGCTGCCTCGATCAGCCGCTCGCGCTCCTTCTTCGTATCGATCTTGCCCCATTCCCTCACGAGAGGGTGCTTGATGCCGCCTGGCCCCTCGTGCTTCCGCCGGAAACGCTTGACCGCCTTGCTGGCGGAAAGACCGAGCCAGATTTTTACCACGCGCACGCGCTCTTCCCCGAGCATTGTTTCGACGCGGTTCACCTTCTCCAGACGGTCGACGAAATCGGCGCGGCTGATCTGTTTCGTGGCGCGCCGGAGCAAAAGCACATGGTACCATGATCCGAGCACCACACCCAGCCGACCGCGTTCGGGCATGTCGTGCCAATAGCGCCAGCCTCCTGGTCGCCGCGTCTCGTCAGGCGCCTCGATATCATAGGCCATGGTGGCGATGGCACGGGGGTCCAGCCAGTTGTGGAGCCGGTTCAGGACTTCGCCCTTTCCGGAACCGTCGGGGCCGTTGAGTAGGATCAGGATTGCTTCATATTTCTTTTCAGCCAGATCGAACTGTGCGTCGAGCAACGCTTCGCGGAGCTTTTCTTCCCGCTCCTTGAAGTCGGCTTCGTCCATGGGCTCGAACGTGCTGCCATCATCCATCGCTGTGGATCTCCATATCTCTGCCCCGCGGTGGTCATGTTTGCGCGACAAGTAAGGCATGGCAAGACCTTGCGGCGTCAGAGATTGCCTTCCGCCCAGTCGGATGCATCGACACCAACCGCGTCTGCGACGGTGGCAAACCCGTCCCGGGCGAGCAAAGCGTCAAGGCCCTCAATAATGCGCGGGACGAGTGAGAGGCCTTCATATACAAGCGCGGAGTATATCTGCAGTGCGCTCGCGCCGGCGCGGATCTTGGCATATGCGTCTTCGGCCGAGCCGATGCCTCCCACGCCGACAAATGCGATCCGGCCATCCGCTATCCTGTAGAGTTGGGCCAAGATCCGCGTTGCTCGCCGAAAAAGTGGCGTGCCGGAAAGCCCTCCGGTCTCGCCGCGCTGCGGGCTTGTGAGGCCATCGCGATCCAGCGTCGTATTGGTGGCGATGATCGCAGCGATGCCATTCTCGCAGGCCACATCGACGATATCGAGGAGATCGGCCGCAGCGAGATCCGGCGCGATCTTCAGGAGGATCGGCAGGGGGCGGGAAAGTGCTGCGTTTGCTTCCATCACTCCGGAGAGCAGGCTCATCAGCGCGGCGCGGCCCTGAAGATCGCGGAGGCGTTCGGTATTGGGTGAGGAGACGTTTACGGTGGCAAAATCGACAAACGGTCCGGCGTGGGCAAGCACGCGCGCAAAGTCCGCAGCCCTGTCAGCACTTGTCTTGTTGGCACCGAGATTGAGGCCGACGATACCAGTTCGCGGGCGCTTCGCCAGTCGCTCTGCAATTGCTTCCATGCCGTCATTGTTGAAGCCGAAGCGGTTGATGACAGCACGGTCTTCCGTGAGCCGGAAAAGGCGTGGGCGCGGATTGCCT
The DNA here is from genome assembly GCF_043226085.1 of Amaricoccus sp. B4. Classification (NCBI taxonomy): domain Bacteria; kingdom Pseudomonadati; phylum Pseudomonadota; class Alphaproteobacteria; order Rhodobacterales; family Paracoccaceae; genus Amaricoccus; species Amaricoccus sp. B4. The sequence continues at coordinate 615,616 of NZ_CP171225.1, read as the reverse complement.
GGTTGAGGTAGGGGCGTTGCCGCGCCGACTTCGACGAAACCGAAGCCGGCGCGCAGAAGCGGATCGACGACAATCGCGTTCTTGTCCATTCCGGCCGCCAGCCCGAGTGGATTGGGCAGATTGAGTCCGGCGAGACGGGTCGCGAGGCGGGGCGACGTCAACTGGCCGGTCCGCGGACCCAAACCGGCGGCGAGCGCGCGAAGCGCGATGCCGTGAGAGAGTTCCGGGTCAAGGCGATGAAGGAACTTGAGGCCGAGCCGCTCGACGGAACTCATTCAAGACCCTCCGGGCAGATGGGACCGGTCGCGTCCTCCTGAATCTGACGCACCCAGAGAACGTCGGCAAGGGTCAGGTTGCGGTAGAGATGCGGAAAGAGATCGCCGCCGCGTGAAGGTTCCCAGCGCAGATCATCGCCGACCGAATCTGCATCAACTGCGAGCAGAACAAGTTCACGGTCATCAGCAAAGTGACGACGTAGCGTGACGGACAACTGCGCCGCGGTCGAAAAATGAACGAAACCGTCGGCGATGTCGACAGGCGCGCCGCCGGTTGCGCCCGAGTTCGTCAGTTCGGCCCATTCGGTGGCTCGGAAAATCTTGTAGATCAGCATGGAGGGACGTTTGGATGAGGCCTGCGCGCGCGTCAAGCGGAGAGGGAGGCCACAAATGGCAAAGGCTGGTGCAAGCTGCGAAACGTGCGGAGGTTTTCGCGCCGTGCGAGAAAATTCCTGCTGATGATCTAGCGATCCTCTTCAAAGCTTGCATGCTCTGCGCTACATGTGCGACAGGCGGGTTCTGGCCTTCTCGTGAGAGGCACAATCCTAGTGGCCTTAAACATTCTTGAGGGAGCCGGCTCTGCGACTGGCCTTGGCCTATCGCACCTGGTGCCCACCTGGTTATCCAGGCTCTCGAGGATCTCACGCCTTAACGGTCGCGCCGGGCCCGCCGCAGGATAGAATGAGCATGACAGACAGCGCCGCCGACAAGACGACACTCCGCAAAACTGCACTCAATCTCCGTAAATCCACACATGCATCTTCCACCGGTGCCGCCCGTCGAGCCGCGGGGCACGCGCTTCGCGAAATCGGACGCTTGCGTCATTTCCGGTGCGTTTCGGCCTATTTGCCGATGCGCAGCGAGATGGACACGGCGCCCTTGCTGCATGCGCTTGCGGGGCAGGGTTATGCCGTTTGCCTGCCTGTGGTCGAGGCTGCGGATGCGCCGCTCGTTTTCCGGTTTTGGACACCCGGAGCAGCTGTTGTGCCCGGGGCCCACGGCGTCATGGTGCCGGAGGGCGGCGCGGAGGCCGAACCCGAGATCCTCGTCGTTCCACTCTTGGCCTTTGATGCCGATTGTTACAGGCTCGGTTATGGCGGAGGCTATTTCGACCGGACACTCGCACGTTTCAGAGATGATCGCGAAATCGTTGCGCTCGGCTTTGCCTATGCGGCGCAGGAAGTCGTCTCTCTCCCGCGCGATGACTGGGACATGCCGCTTGATGGTATCATCACCGAAAACGGCGTCCGCTGGCGTGGCTGACGCGAGGCATTTTATGCCGTTTGGCGCGGTCGTTTCAGATGGCTCGCAGCCTCGATAATCAACGGCGAGAGATCCTTGCCGCCGGCATCGATGAGCTCGAAAAGCTGCCGGCGCATCCGGGGATCCCAGAAATCTTCAAGATGGGTCACGACGCCTTCAAGCCGGTCCTGCTCGGGCTGGCTTTCGAAGAACGTGGCGATCTGATTGGCCATGTACACAATCTTGTCAGGCAACATGGGTCCGGGCTCCGGTCGTGATGCGGTTCATGTGGGTGAAGATGTCAATACGCCCGCCGCGTCCGAGCGTGGCAAGTGTGATCCCGGCGGCCTCTGCGAGCTGAACCGCCAATGCGGTCGGGGAGGAAACCGATGCGAGCAACGGAACGCGCGCTACCGCGCATTTCTGCACCAGATCGACGGAGATCCGAGATGTAATGGCAATGCCACGGCTTATGCCGGACAGCCCGGAACGGCCCATGGCGCCGACAAGCTTGTCGAAGGCATTGTGTCGGCCAACATCCTCGCGCGCAAGGTAGATTGCGCCGCTGTCGCCGAAAAGCCCCACTGCGTGAACGGCATGTGTCTGGTCATGGAGCGGCTGATGGCTGCGTAGCGCGTCGAGGGCACGCTCCAGATCCTTTGCTGCAAATTGCGCGTTGTCCCCTGCAAGTGGGGTAATTGGGTGTAACGCCTCGGAAAGACTGTCGATGCCGCAAAGCCCGCAACCGACCGGCCCCGCCATCCGGCGCCGGCGCGCCGCCACGGCATCGCTCCGCTTCTCGTCGAGCCAGAGGCGTGCCTCTATCCCAGTCTCTTGAGCCACGATTTCAAGCTCGCGGATCTGACCGAGGTTTGTCACCGCATGATCGGCGAGCGCAAACCCGATGGCGAAATCCTCAAGATCCGCTGGGGTTGCCATCATTACAGCCTGGGTGCTTCCGTTATAGATGATTGCGACCGGCGTTTCCTCCGGCAGAACGCGGGTGTCAGACAAACCAAGCGCCTCTCCCTTGCGGAGGGAGAGGGTCTGTACAGTCCGGGAGGGCGGCGGCGCAGCGCTCATTCGGCCGCCGGAAGAATGCGCCGCGAGAGGGTTGCACGTGCCTCGTAATCCTCCTGCCAGTCGGTTGGACCATTGGAAAGGCTCACCTGCACAGCAGTCACCTTGTATTCAGGGCAGTTCGTGGCCCAGTCGGAATAATCCGTGGTGATTACGTTGGCTTGGGTCTCCGGGTGATGGAAGGTCGTATAGACCACGCCCGGAGCCACGCGCTCGGTGACATGCGCGCGCAGGCTTGTGTCGCCTCGGCGGCTGGCAAGCCGGACCCAGTCGCGGTCCTTGACCCCGCGGACTTCAGCGTCGTGGGGGTGGATCTCCAGCACGTCCTCTTCATGCCACACAACGTTGTGCGTCCGGCGCGTCTGGGCGCCGACATTGTATTGCGACAAGCTACGCCCCGTAGTCAGCAGGAGCGGGAAGCGCGGCCCGGTCTTCTCATCGGTGGGCACATATTCCGTGACGATGAACTTGCCCTTGCCGCGAACGAAACCGTCTATGTGCATCACCGGCGAGCCGATCGGATGAGCCTCGTTGCAGGGCCACTGCACGGACCCCTCGCGCTCGAGAAGCTCGTAGTGCACTGAAGCGAAGCTCGGCGTGGTGGCTGCGATCTCGTCCATGATCTGCGAGGGGTGAGTATAGGTCCAGTTACCCCCCATCGCATTGGCGAGCATCATCGTCACTTCCCAGTCCTCATAGCCGTTCCGGGGCGCCATCACCTTGCGCACGCGGTTGATCCGCCGCTCGGCATTGGTGAACGTGCCGTTCTTCTCGAGGAAGGTGGAACCTGGGAGGAATACATGGGCGTAATGCGCCGTCTCATTCAGGAAGAGGTCATGGACGATCACGCAATCCATCGCCTCAAGCCCTGCCGAAACATGCTTCGTATCGGGATCTGATTGCAGGATGTCTTCGCCCTGCACGTAAAGCCCCTTGAAGCTGCCTGCGACCGCGGCATCGAGCATGTTGGGAATGCGCAGACCCGGCTCGGCATCGAGCTCCACGCCCCACATCTTCTCGAAGACCGACCGTGCGGTGTCGTCAGAAACATGGCGGTAACCCGGAAATTCGTGAGGGAAGCTGCCCATGTCGCAGGAGCCCTGCACATTGTTCTGGCCACGCAGCGGATTTACGCCCACGCCCTCGCGTCCGATATTGCCGGTCATCATCGCGAGGTTCGCGATGGCCATCACCGTGGTCGAGCCCTGGCTGTGTTCCGTAACGCCGAGGCCATAGTAGATCGCGCCGTTGCCGCCCTTCGCATAAAGCCGTGCAGCGGCGCGCAGTTCCGCGGCCGGAACACCGGTGAGCATTTCCGTTGCCTCCGGCGCGTGGCGGGGGTCTGAAACAAACTCTGCGTAGAACTGGAATTCCTCCCAGTCGCAGCGCTCACGGATGAAGCGCTCGTCAAAAAGCCCCTCCGTCACGATGACATGCCCCAGAGCGGTCAGAACGGCGACATTGGTGCCGGGACGCAGGGCCAGATGATGAGCTGCCTTGACATGCGGTGTCTTCACCAGATCGATCCGGCGCGGATCGATGACGATGAGTTTTGCACCCGCCCGCAGCCGCTTCTTCAACCGCGAGGCAAAGACAGGATGCCCATCGGTGGGATTGGCACCGATGATCACCACGACATCGGACTGTTCGACGCTGTCGAAATCCTGTGTGCCGGCCGAGGTGCCGAAGGTTGTCTTGAGTCCATAGCCGGTGGGGGAGTGGCAGACGCGAGCGCAGGTGTCAGTGTTGTTGTTGCCGAATATGGCGCGAATCATCTTCTGGACGAGATAGGTCTCCTCATTGGTGCAGCGCGAGGAGGTGATGCCACCAATCGAGGCGCGGCCATGTTCGGCCTGAATGGCCCGCATCTTGCGCGCGGCGAAGGAAATTGCCTCTTCCCAACTAACTTCCTTCCACGGGTCGTGGATATCATCTCGGATCATCGGCTTCAGGATTCGGTCGCCGTGCACTGCGTATCCGTAGGCAAAGCGCCCCTTGACGCAGGAGTGTCCGCGGTTTGCCTTGCCGTTCTTGTATGGGATCATGCGCACGACCTCGTCGCCGCGCATCTCTGCCTTGAACGAACAGCCGACGCCGCAATAGGCGCAGGTCGTCACGATGGCGCGCTCCGGCGTGCCGATCTCGATCACCGATTTTTCCTGAAGCGTCGCGGTAGGGCAGGCTTGCACGCAGGCGCCGCAGCTCACGCAATCGCTCGAGAGGAAGTCGTCACCCGGCATTCCTGCTGCTACCCGGCTCTCGAAGCCGCGACCCGAGATCGTGAGAGCGAAGGTGCCCTGCACCTCCTCGCAGGCCCGTACGCAACGGGAGCAGACGATACACTTCGACGGATCGTAGGAGAAGTAGGGGTTGCTGTCGTCCTTGGGAATGTAATGCGGATTGGCTTCGCCGTTCTGGCGCGGCGTGAAATGCTGCTCCACCGCGTCATAGCGGACTTCACGCAGGCCAACGGCGCCTGCCATGTCCTGAAGTTCGCAATCTCCATTCGCCGAACAGGTGAGACAGTCGAGCGGATGGTCGGAGATGTAGAGCTCCATCACGCCGCGGCGCAGCTTCTTGATCTTTTCGGTCTGGGTGCGGACGACCATTCCCTCTGCCACTGGCGTTGTGCAGGAGGCCGGCGCGCCGCGTCGGCCCGTTATCTCGACGACACACAGGCGGCAGGAGCCGAAAGCCTCGAGATTGTCGGAAGCACAGAGTTTCGGGATCTGGATCCCGGCGATTGCCGAGGCGCGCATGACGGACGTGCCTTCCGGCACTGTGACCTCAAGGCCGTCGATGGTTAGCGTGACCAGAGTTTCGGAGTGAACCGGCGGTGTGCCGAAATCCGCGTCTTCGGGGAGGATGAAGTCTTTCATTCTGCTGCCTCCTGCCGGGTGGCGTTGAAATCGTCCGGGAAATGACTCACGGCGCTCATGACCGGATAGGGGGTGAAGCCGCCTAGGGCACAGAGCGAGCCGTCTCGCATCGTTTCGCAGAGATCGGTGAGCAGTTCGAGCGCACCAGGCTCGCCCGATGCAATCCGGTCCACCGTCTCCATACCTCGTACTGCTCCCAAGCGGCAGGGCGTGCATTTTCCGCAGCTTTCAACGGCGCAGAACTCGAGTGCGAAGCGCGCCATCTTCAGCATGTCGGCGTTGTCGTCAAAGACCACGATGCCTGCATGGCCGATGAGTCCGCCCTCTCCGTCAAATTCCTCATAGCCGAAGGGCGTGTCAAACTTATCGCGCGGGAAGTAGGCGCCGAGCGGCCCGCCCACCTGCACGGCCTTGACAGGGCGTCCCGTGAAGGTGCCGCCCGCGACCTCGTCCACGAGCGCGCCGAGTGACATGCCGAAAGCCGTCTCGAACAGGCCGCCGTATTTCACGTTGCCGGCAATCTGGATCGGAATCGTGCCGCGTGATCGGCCGAGCCCGAAATCGCGGTAGTGCCCTGCACCCTTCTCGAAAATGACGGGCACCGTTGCGAGAGAGATCACATTGTTGATGACGGTTGGGCGTCCGAAGAGCCCTTGGATGGCGGGCAGCGGCGGCTTTGCCCGTACTACACCGCGCTTGCCTTCAAGCGAATTAAGAAGGCTCGTCTCCTCGCCGCAGACATAGGCCCCGGCTCCAACGCGAACCTCCATGTCGAAGGCATGATGCGATCCGAGTACGGACGGCCCGAGGAGCCCAGCATGCCTGGCGAGCTCGATTGCCCGTTGCATCACCTCGATCGCGTCCGGGTATTCCGAACGGATATAGACATAGCCCTTCGTTGCCCCAACACCGATCCCCGCAATCGTCATGCCCTCGATGAGCGTGAACGGATCGCCCTCCATGATCATCCGGTCGGCGAAGGTGCCGCTATCACCTTCATCGGCGTTGCAGACGATGTATTTCTGCGCGGCGGGTGTGTCGTGAACAGTCTTCCACTTGATACCGGTCGGGAAGCCCGCACCGCCGCGGCCACGCAGGCCGCTGGTCGTCACCTCCTCCACAATCTCCGCAGATGTCATCTCGAGGGCTGCGCGCAGGCCGGCAATGCCACCATGCGCTTCGTAATCCGCAAGCGAGAGTGGATCGATCAGACCGCAGCGCGCGAAGGTAAGACGAGTCTGGCGCGCGAAGAACGGTATGGTCTCGACGGCCCCGAGAGCGAGAGGGTGCCGATGAAACTCTGCCTCGAAAAGGCTCTTCACGTCTGTGGCTGTCACCGGACCAAAGGCCGTGCGCCCGGCTGATGTTTCGACCTCTACAAGCGGTTCGAGCCAGACCATGCCGCGCGTTCCGTTGCGCACGAGCGTGATGTCCAGACCGCGCGCCGCGGCTTCGGCAGTGATGGCATTCGCCACCTCGTCAGCACCGAGCGCCTTGGCGGCAGCGTCGCGGGGAACGAAGATCTTCATGCGCGAGCCTCCCCGACCAGGGTCTCGATTCGATCGGCATCGAGCCGTCCGTGCAGCTTGCCGTCGACCATTGCCGCTGGACCGCAGGCACAGAGCCCCAGACAATAGACCGGCTCGACCGTTACCGCGCCATCGGGCGTCGTTTCATGCCAAGTCACCCCGAGCCGTGAAAGCGCGGCTTCCGCAACTGCATTGCCTCCCGACGCCTGACATGCCTCGGCGCGGCAGATTTTAACCACGTGCCGACCTGCGGCGTGCTCCCGGAAATCGTGATAGAAGCTCGTCACCCCGTGGATGTCGGCCCGGCTGATGTTGAGCGCGCGCGCAATCTGCGGCAGCGCTGCATCCGGCACATGACCGAATTCGGCCTGAATTGCGTGAAGTATTGGCAAGAGGGGACCTTCAAGCCCCTCATGCTCCACAATGATCTCGGACACACGCTGTGCCAACGCAGAGGCTGCGCTGTTCTCGGCCATGAAAGGTCGCTCCCAAGTTTCTTGCCACAGGAATGAACCTGGTTGGGCGTGGAATCAATATCGAATTTTCGTTGCTTGATAGATCACGTCTATCAATCGTCTGCCATGCGCCGTGCCATCTGCAGAAGGGTCCGAAGGACTGGCGAGCGTGGTTCGCGCTCCGGAGCAATGAAGCCGACCGCCTGAAGAGCGTCCGGCTCTCCGATCGGAATGGCCGCAAGCGGTGCGTCGGCAAGGAAGATATCCGCTGCCTTGAGCGGAAGGATCGTAGCCCAGTCGCCTTGCAGAACGTGGCTCACCAGGACGATGACGGAGTTGGTCTCGACCGCTGGCACCACCGGGTTGCCGTTCTCGTGCAGATGGCGGGCAATGATGCGCCGGTTTTGCATATCCGGCGTCAGAAGGCAGAGTGGCAGACTCCCAAGCTCGCTCCAAGCAACGCTCTGCCGATCTGCAAGTGGTTCACCTTTGCGAACTACCAGCACATAGCGCTCGGAATAAAGGGGAACCGTCACAACGCGGCCGAGCGGCTCGTTGTCGAGGTAGGTGATGCCTGCATCGATCCGGAGATTGTCGAGTAATTCAAGGATCTCGCCGGAATTCCGCGACAAGATTGTGAAACGCACGTTGGGGTGCGCCCGGGCAAAGCTCGCTGTTAGTCGGGACACTGTAGTGAGAGCGGTAGGAATAACGGCAAGCCTCAGGTTTCCTGAAAGCCCGAGCCGCGTTGCGCGGATCTCCTCGCGCATGGTGCGCGTATCGCCGACGATCCGCCGTGCCCAATCAAGTACGCGTTTGCCTTCTGGCGTAAGACCGCGATAGCGCGAGCCGCGCATGACGAGTGTGACCCCGAGATGCTCCTCGAGTTGCTTTATGGCGGAGGAAAGCGTCGGTTGTGTCACACCGCAAGCTTCGGCCGCCTTGCCAAAATGCTCCTCCGTCGCGAGCGCGATGAACATCTCGAGCTTGTCAATCATGCTGCCGGATTGCCTTTCTCTGCCACACTGAGATGCAAGTGCCCAAAATCTCTTCGCCGCATCAGCTTAGACTGCGCCGGGAAGTTCGATCGTCGACAGGAAATGCTGTGCATGCTCGAAGAAGACAGCTGGGGCGAAGCCAAGATTGCCGCTTGCCGCCACCATCAGCGCGAAGCGATTGAGCGGCAGCCCGGGATCTTCGAGCCTGCGGAACCGAAGCGCCCCCGAGGCGATTTCCGCCTCGGCGCCGATTGGCGTCATGACCGAAACGTAGTGACCACTCCGGGCAAGTTCCACAAGCATCCGGATCGAGTCTGCCTCCACCAGTGGAGGCAGAGCCGGAACGGTCTGCAGAAGGAATGGCTCGATCACTTCACGGATCGAGATTTCCGGCTTCGCGACTGCCATGGGATAGCCGATGCAGTCTGCTATGGTGAGATTGGGGATCGAGGCAAGTGGGTGGTCAGGCGACATGATCGCGCCAATTCGAACGTCCCGCCGCAGCGCAACCTCGATCTTCGGTGGCGTGCGTGAAATGAATCCAAATCCGATGTCGACACGCCTGGCCGCAAGCCGAGCCGTTACCTCGGAGGCTGGCGTGACCGCCACGTCGAGGTGAATTCGCGGGTGGCGCTTCCCGAACTCCGCAATGAGCCGCGGCAGGAACGAGAGGCCGACGCTCTCGATCGTCGCAATCCGCACCCGGCCCGTGCGCAGCCCGCGGAGCATGTCGAGTTCCGAGATCGCGGTCTCGATCGGGATCGCGAGACGCCGCGTGTGACGGTAGAGGATCTCGCCCGCAGGGGCGAGTTTCAGCCGCCGGGCCTCACGCTCGAACAGCGGCAGACCCAGCGCGTCCTCGAGATGCGCGATTTGCCGCGATACGGCGGAGGAGGCAACATTCAGCCGCCGGGCGGCCTCGCGGATCGAGAGATGTTCGGCAACGGCATTGAAATAGATCAAGGACGGCTGGTGAAACACGCGCGCGAGCAGCGCGGGCGAGAGCGCGGACTTCCGCGGCCGCGCATCTTCGTCTGAGCCGGAAGCGGGGGCGTCCGGGGCCGCGTCCTGCCCTGCCATCGTGCAACCTCGTGCTTTGGGGTGTTGCCGTTCCGGCAGCATAGCGCTCTCCCATTGAATGTTTCAACTTTTCATCATCGGCCTAGACTGGGCGGAAGAATGTTTCCGGGAGGATGGTTGTGGATGCCGGCTGAATTGCCGGGGGTATGAGGAATGCTGTGCATGAGGATTGGGTGTGAGGGAGGTCGCTGGGCACTCCGGCGCCGCCGGGAGGTCAGACCATGGATCTGACCTCGATCGAGGCGGTCGAACGGCCCGAAGGAGATGCGGCTATCGCCGCACGGATGGGTTGCTTCGGTGACGGGGATGCGTGGCTTGCCGGCGGAACCTGGCTCTTTTCCGAACCACAACCACAGCTCCGACGGCTGATTGACCTGGCTGCTGCGGGCTGGCCGCCGATTTCGGCGGACGCAGAGGGGCTATCCATAGCCGCGACCTGTACCATTGCAGAGCTCGATCGGTTCGAGGCGCCCGGCACATGGCAGGCCTCGCATCTCATCGGGAAATGTTGCCGCGCTTTTCTTGCCTCGTTTAAGATCTGGAATGTGGCGACGGTCGGGGGCAATCTTTGCATGTCGCTTCCGGCGGGTCCGATGATCTCGCTCACAACGGCGCTTGATGGTTTGTGCGAAATCCTCGGCCCGAGTGGTTCTTCACGAAAAGTGCCGGCGCTCGATTTCGTGCATGGTCCGCTTGAAAATGCGCTTGAGCCGGGTGAGATCCTGCGCGGTGTCTACATACCCGCCGCGTCGCTCATGCGGCCCGCAGCATTCCGCCGCATCTCACTTTCGCCCATGGGACGCACTGGTGCATTGGTGATCGGCACGCGGGCGCCGGACGGCGGGTTCGATCTTACTGTGACCGGGGCCACCCGCCGCCCGGTCCGTGTCGCTTTCTCCTATGCGCCGGGGCTGACGGCGCTGCGGGCAATGATCGACGTCGCGATTCCGCCGGACCTCTGGCACGATGACATACATGGTCGCCCCGAGTGGCGGCGACACATGGTGATGCAGTTTGCAGCCGAGATCGTGGCAGAGCTTTCGGAGGGCGCCGCATGACCTTTACCGTCAATGGCCGGAAATTCGAGGCAGATCCTCGCCCCGGCCAATGCCTCCGTAACTTTCTGCGCGATCTCGGCTGTTTCGGGGTAAAAAAGGGATGCGACGCGGGAGATTGCGGTGCCTGCACGGTCCATGTGGACGGCGCACCGGTGCACAGTTGCCTGATGCCTGCGGCGCGGGTGCATGGCCGGGCGATCACCACTGTCGAAGGGCTCGCTGACCCGGACGGCGCACTTCATCCGATGCAGCAGAGCTTTCTTGACAATCAGGGCTTCCAGTGCGGCTTCTGCACCGCAGGCATGCTGATGACGGCGACAGCCCTTGATCAGAGCCACCGCGCCGCGCTTGACTGGGCGATGAAGGGCAACCTCTGCCGTTGCACGGGCTATGGCTCCATAAGGAGTGCAATCGAAGGCAAGAATCCTGTTTCGGCAGCGAACGGGCAGGGCGCGTGCGGCCGCAACGCACCGGCTCCGGCCGGACCCGACATCGTCACCGGCCGTGCCCGCTATACGATGGATACGGCGGTAGATGGGCTTCTTCACATGAAGATCCTCCAGAGCCCGCATGCCTCTGCACGCATCCTGGCGATCGATACACGCGAGGCTCTGGCTTTTCCGGGTGTCGTTGCCGTGCTCACCCATGCCGACGCACCTGCGCGCCACTTCTCCACGGCGCGCCACGAGAACCCGTTGGAAGATGTCGACGACACGCTGGTGCTCGACCCCATCATCCGATTTGCGGGACAGCGCGTCGCTGCGGTCGTGGCCGAGACCGAGGCGGCGGCGGATGCGGCGCGCTCGCTCATTGCTGTTGATTACGAGCTCAAGCCCGCGATTTTCGATCCTGAGGAAGCGATGGCGCCGGGCGCACCAGTCATTCATGACAAGCCCGCTGTCTCCCGTATCGCCAACGCCGGGCGCAACATTGTTGCCGAGCTTCATAGCGAGGTCGGTGATGTCGAAGCGGGTCTGGCTGAGGCCGATGTGGTCCACGAGGGGGGCTTTGAGACCCAGCGCGTCCAGCATGCACATCTCGAGACCCACGGCTGCATCGGATGGATTGATGATGACAGCCGCCTGGTAATCCGCACGTCGTCCCAGACGCCGTTCCTGACCCGGGATGCCCTTGCGGCACTCTACGACCGGCCGCGCGAAAGCGTCCGGGTCTTCTGCGAGAGGATCGGTGGCGGGTTCGGTGGCAAGCAGGAAATGCTCACCGAGGATATCGTTGCGCTCGCGGTCCTCCGTACGGGCCGCCCGGTGAAGCTCGAGCTTTCACGCGCCGAACAGTTCACACTCACTACCACCCGCCATCCGATGCGCGTGAGCATGAAGGTCGGGGCGAAACGCGATGGCACCCTGACTGCTATCTCTATGCGGATGCTCAGCAACACCGGTGCCTACGGCAATCACGGCCCCGGCGTTCTCTTTCACGGCGCAGGCGAAGCCGTAGCGCTCTACCGCTGTCCTAACAAGAAGATCGACGGCTACGCGGTGTACACCAACGTTATACCGGCTGGTGCCTTTCGCGGCTACGGTCTGAGTCAGACGAACTTCGCCATCGAGAGCGCCATGGACGAGGTGGCGCGTTCGCTCGGCATGGATCCGTTTGCCTTCCGCCGGAAGAACGTCGTCGTCCCTGGCGACGCGATGATCGCCGTCGATCACGGACCCCACGACGTCGAATTCGGCAGCTATGGTCTCGACCAGTGCCTCGACATGGTAGAGCGTTCGCTCGCTGACTGCGCACGGTACCCGGATCTTTCCGAGGATTGGCTCGTTGGGCGCGGCATGGCCGCCGGCATGATCGACACCATCCCGCCCGGCGGTCACCATGCCGAAAGCCGCATCGCGCTTGTCGAAGGTGGCGGTTATGAACTCGCATTCGGAACGGCTGAGTTCGGCAATGGAACCACGACGGTACATGCCCAGATCGCCGCCGAGATCCTCGGCTCCGATCCCGGACGGATCCGCATTCTGCAATCCGACACTGATATCACAAGCCACGATACCGGCGCCTACGGAAGCAGCGGCACGGTGGTCGCCGGTGCCGCGACCCAGGCCGCGGCAGAGGCACTCGCTGGCGAGATCCGGACAGCCGCCGCCCATCGGCTCGGCGCCGCCCCTGAGGAGTGCGTCATTGGCCCCGACGCCGTCACCGCGCCAAATGGCCGCATTCTGCTGTCCGATCTGACGGCGGGGGGCGGGAGACTCGAAGCGATCGGCCAGACCCATGGCTCGCCGCGCTCGGTTGCGTTCAATGTTCAGGGTTTCGAGGTTGCCGTCCATCGCCGCTATGGCGTGATCCGAATCCTGCGCAGCATTCATGCCGCCGATGCCGGCGCCGTCATAAACCCCCGCCAGTGCCGTGGTCAGATCGAGGGGGGGGTGGCGCAGGCGCTTGGTGCAGCCCTCTGGGAACAGGTTCTGATCGACGGTGCGGGGCGTGTCGCCAACGGCACCTTCCGCGGCTACCACATGCCCGCAATGTGCGATCTGCCCGAAACAGAAGTCCATTTTGCCGATACATATGACAGTATCGGTCCGATGGGCGCGAAGTCGATGAGCGAGAGTCCCTACAACCCTGTTGCCGCCGCCCTCGCCAACGCGATCCGCGACGCGACGGGACTTAGGCTCCGCACAACCCCCTTTCTGGCCGACGCAATCTTCGAAGAGCTCGTCACAGCCAGCAGTAGCCAAATGTCACGCCCCGAGGAGACCGAGAGTGAGCCAGCCGAGCTATAGCTACAGCCTGTTTTCCAGGAACGACTACAGCGCCTTCTGGGCGCTCTTCACCGACAATCTCATCAACCTGCTGGTGCTTTCAGGGGTCTGCCAGTTCGTCTTCGGCATGCCGGCCGAAATCGTCTTCGGCCGTATTCTGCCGGGCGCCGCGATTGCCATCGTTTCGGGCATCATCGTTTACACGCTGCTCGCTAAGAGAGCGGCGGCAAAGGCCGGCCGGGATGTCACCGCTCTTCCCTATGGGATCTCGACCCCGGTGATGTTCGTCTACCTCTTCGGTGTGATCGGCCCGATCTACTGGGCGACCAATGACCCGTTGCTCGCCTGGCAGGTCGGGATCGGCGCCGGATTCATCGGCGGCATTGTTGCTGCGATGGGTGCGATCGTCGGCCCGGCGCTCAAGAAGGTCACGCCGCGCGCCGGCATGCTCGGCACGCTCTGTGGAATCGCGCTCGTTTTCATCGGCACCGTACCGCTCGCGGAAGTATTCGAGAACCCACTGATCGGCTTTGCCTCGCTTGCGATCATCCTCTGGGGGCTCGTCGGGCAGTTTCGTCTGCCGTTCAACGTTCCTGCGGGTCTGCTTGCGCTCATCGTCGGCGTGGTGATTGCGCTCATTCTGGGGGAATCCAGGATCAGCTTCGAGGGGCTCGGCTTCTACCCGCCAATCCCCTATTTCGGTGACCTGATCGCGGGCATCCAGCATCTCTGGGCGCATCCGGAGCTCTTCCTCGTGCTGATACCGGTGCAGATCTACAATTTCATCGAGACGATGAACAACGTCGAAAGTGCCGAGGCCGCGGGCGACCACTACCCGGTAGCGGTGTGTCAGGTGACCGATGGTGCGGGCACGATGATTGGCGCGCTTTTCGGTTCGCCTTTCCCGACCACCGCTTACATCGGCCACCCGGCCTACAAGCGCATGGGGGCGCATGCAGGGTACATCATCGGGGTTGGCGTCGTGATCCCGCTCGCGGCCTGCTTCGGCCTGCTGGCTTTCCTTGGCAATCTCATGCCGGTGGCGGCAGCGGCGCCTGTGCTCGTCTTCGTCGCGCTGAGCCTCATCGCGAACACTGCTCATTCCGTCCGGCCCGAGCACATGGCCGCGGTCGCTTTTGCCATGCTGCCTCATGTTTCGGACTTTCTGATCGTCAAATGGGGCTCGCTCATGGGTGCGCTGAGTGCGACCGGGGTCGAGGGCCTGCCACAACTCGGTGATCCTGCCCTGACAGCAGCGCTGCTCCAGCAGGGCGCACACTATGCCGGTCACCTTGCTCTCTCGCAGGGCGCGATCATCACCGGGCTCGTCTGGGGTGCGATCGTGGCGGCGCTGATCGATGGCGACTTCAAGACTGCGGGCGGCTTCACGCTGGCCGGTGCCGCCATGTCGTCGATCGGGATTATCCACGGGGCGAGTCTGCATATGCCCGCGCTTGGCGGCATCACCGGTGGCTATCTGATCGCCGGGGCCTTCTTCCTCATCTATCCGATGGTCCTCGGCGAGCGTGCGGGCGAGAAGGGCCATGCCGTGGTCGATGAGGTCTTCCCAGAAAAGCCGAAGACAACGCCCGCGGAGTAGGGCCGGACCGCATTCCGGGAATTGGAGTGAGTTAGTTCTTCCGCCTCCGGGATCTCTCGATCCGGAGGCGGAGGCTTTCCCTTCGTTGATAAGCACGCTACCCCGAGACGACCGTCTGCACCCTCCGGAGCGATACATGCCCCAACACGTGACGGCCCTGCGCGGCCGCGCCTTCACTTTTCACAATGATCCTTTCCTAAACGACCCGGAAGCCTGCGTGACCTGGCTCGACGATGCGCTTGTAGTCATCGAGGAGGGCCGCATCACGGCTTTCGGGCCGCACTCTGAAATTGCACCGTCGCTTCCCGCCGGCGCCGTGATGGTCAACTACGGTCAGGGCATCATTGCGCCGGGCCTGATCGATACGCATGTGCACTTTCCGCAGCTCCAGATGATCGGGGCCTACGGTGCCCAGCTTCTCGAGTGGCTTGAGACTTACACCTTTGTTGCAGAGCAGCAGTTTGCCGATAAGGCACACGCGGAGAAGGTCGCGGCCCTTTTCCTGCGCGAACTGCTGCGTGCGGGCACGACGACGGCCATGGTCTACTGCACTGTCCATCCTCAGTCGGTCGAGGCTTTTTTTGCCGAGTCCGCACGTTTCAACACCCGCATGATCGCAGGTAAGGTGTTGATGGACCGCAACGCGCCGCCGGCGCTGCTCGATACGGCACAGCACGGCTACGACGAGTCGAAAGCGCTGATCGCGCGGTGGCATGGGGTTGGGCGTCAACACTATTGCGTCACCCCCCGGTTTGCACCGACGAGCACCGAGGCGCAGCTCGACGCCGCGGGCGCGCTTCTCGCCGAACACGACGCGCTCTTTCTGCAGACGCATATCTGTGAAAATCCGAGCGAAGTCGAATGGGTGCGCGAGCTCTTTCCGGAGCGTTCGAGCTATCTCGATGTCTACGCCCATGCCGGACTTGTGCGCGAACGCGCGATGTTCGGGCACGCAATCCATTTTCACGAACACGATTTCTGCACTTGCCACCAGACCGGCGCAGCGATTGCCCATTGCCCGACCTCGAATCTCTTCCTTGGCTCCGGGCTGTTCCGGCTCTATGACGCGCTCGATCCGAAACGACCCGTTCGGGTTGGGCTCGGTACCGATGTGGGAGCAGGCACCTCGCTCTCGCAGCTTCAGACGCTCAACGAGGCCTATAAGGTTGCCGCCCTTTCGGGCCGGAAGCTTGATGCGCTCCGTGCCTTTTATCTGGCAACGCTCGGCAGCGCGCGCGCCCTCTGCCTCGACGATCGCATCGGAAGGCTTGCGGCCGGCCTTGACGCGGATGTGATCGTGCTCGACCCCTCGGCCACCCCGCTGCTCGATTTCCGCAGCGGCTATTGCAACAGTTTCGAGGAGCTTCTCTTCGTGCTGATGACACTTGGCGACGACCGTGCGATCCGGGCGACCTGGATCGCGGGCGAGCCCGTGTATGATCGTGATCGCATCGCCGAGCCCTTCCGCTATCCTGACGCTGCCTGACATCAGGCCGCCTTCTTGGTGGAATTCCCGGAACTTGCGCCTTCGGGATGCCGCGGCCGTTGTGTCTGGGCTAACGACTGGTGGAATCATTTCCTAACAGTCGGTTAACTGCAGTTTGTGGGCTTATCCACGTCAAGCACAATATCTTGTGGATAAAGCGCAGCTTGGGCTTCCCGACTCGGGCGGGATCTGCTCCCTTAGTGTGACACCGCAGCGCGGATACAAAATCTGGTGCCCGCCCCAAAATGGGCCAGGGCCGAGACCCAGGAGCAGAACATGAAGATCGAGCGTCGTTTCACAACCGAAGAGTCTGGGGCTTACGGGCGGATCCCCTTCAAGTCCACATCTTCCGAGATTCGCAATCCGGATGGTTCGGTCGTGTTCGCGCTTGATGGGCTCGAGGTTCCCGAGAGCTGGAGTCAGGTTGCTGCCGATGTCCTGGCGCAGAAGTACTTCCGCAAGGCCGGCGTCCCGGCCGCACTGAAGAAGGTGCGAGAGAAGGGCGTTCCAGAATTCCTTTGGCGCTCGGTCGCCGATGACGAGGCACTCGGCAAGCTTCCCGAGGCGGTTCGGTTCGGCGGTGAAACCGATGCGCGCCAGGTCTTCGACCGGCTGGCTGGGGCCTGGACCTACTGGGGCTGGAAAGGTGGCTACTTTACCGCCGAGGCCGACGCGCGTGCCTATCTCGATGAGATGCGTTACATGCTCGCGACCCAGATGGGCGCGCCGAACAGCCCGCAGTGGTTCAACACCGGATTGCATTGGGCATACGGCATCGATGGGCCGGGGCAGGGCCACTATTATGTCGATTTCGAGAGCAAGAAGCTCGTGAAGTCGACCTCTGCCTACGAGCATCCGCAGCCGCATGCCTGCTTCATCCAGTCCGTAGAGGACGATCTGGTGAACGATGGCGGCATCATGGATCTCTGGACCCGCGAAGCCCGTCTCTTCAAATACGGCTCCGGCACCGGCACGAACTTCTCGTCGCTGCGGGCCGAAAGCGAGCGGCTCGGCGGCGGCGGCAAGTCCTCCGGTCTCATGTCTTTCCTCAAGATAGGTGACCGCGCCGCAGGTGCGATCAAGTCGGGCGGCACCACACGCCGCGCGGCAAAGATGGTGATCTGCGAGATGGACCACCCGGACATCGAGGATTTCATCACCTGGAAGGTCGTCGAGGAACAGAAGGTTGCGGCGCTCGTTGCTGGCTCGAAAATCCACCGCGAGCGGCTGGCCAGCGTCCTCGAGGCAATCCGCTCCTGGGACGGTGCCGAGCAGGATGCGTTCGACCCCAAGGTGAATGCCGGGCTCAAGTCCGCGATCCGTGCGGCCAAGAAGGTCCACGTGCCAGAAGCCTACATCAAGCGCGTGCTTCAGCAGGCCGAGCAGGGCGGGGAAGACCTCGAGTTCCGCACCTATGACACCGACTGGGACTCGGAAGCCTATCTCACCGTCTCGGGTCAGAACTCCAACAATTCGGTGCGCGTGACCGACGCCTTCCTGAAGGCTGTCCGCGAGGATGCCGACTGGCAGCTCACCCGCCGCACCGACGGCACCGTCGCGAGGACAGTTAAAGCGCGAGAGCTCTGGGAAAAGGTCGGCACTGCGGCTTGGGCCTGCGCCGATCCGGGCGTCCAGTTCCATGACACCATCAACGCTTGGCATACCTGCCCGGAGGATGGCCCGATCCGGGCCTCCAACCCGTGCTCGGAATACATGTTCCTCGATGACACGGCCTGCAATCTCGCGTCCATGAACCTGCTGACCTTCCTCAAGGACGGCGCGTTCGATGCGAAGGCCTACATGCATGCAACCCGGCTCTGGACTGTCACGCTCGAGATCTCGGTGCTGATGGCGCAGTTCCCGAGCCCGCGAATCGCGGAACTCTCCTACAAATTCCGCACGCTGGGTCTTGGCTACGCCAATATTGGCGGCCTGCTGATGACCATGGGCCTCGGATACGACAGTGCCGAGGGCCGGGCGCTCTGCGGCGCACTTACCGCGGTAATGACAGGGGAGGCGTATGCGACCTCGGCCGAAATGGCCCGCGAGCTCGGTGCCTTCCCAGGGTATGAGAAGAACGCCGAGCACATGCTCCGCGTCATTCGCAACCACCGCAATGCTGCCGAGGGGAATCTTACGGGCTACGAGGGGCTCTGGACGCCGCCAGTCGCGCTTGATCACGCCAATTGTCCCGACAGCGCGCTCCTCAACCTGGCCCATTCTGTCTGGGATCGCGCGCTCGAACTCGGCCAGAAGCACGGCTTCCGAAACGCCCAGACCACGGTAATCGCACCCACCGGCACCATCGGCCTCGTCATGGACTGCGACACCACCGGCATCGAGCCCGATTTCGCTCTGGTGAAGTTCAAGAAGCTCGCCGGCGGCGGTTACTTCAAGATCATTAACCGGGCCGTGCCGAATGCGCTCGCCGGCCTCGGATATGCGCCTGAGCAGATCGAGGAGATCATCGCCTACGCTGTCGGTCACGGCTCTTTCGTCAAGGCGCCCGAGATCAACCCGACCGCATTGGTTGGCCAGGGCTTCGGCAAGGAGGAGATCGCCAAGATCGAGGCTGCGCTGCCCACCGCCTTCGACATCCGCTTCGTCTTCAATCAGTGGACGCTGGGGGAGGAATTCTGCACCCGCGTTCTCGGTATCCCTGCCGCGAAGCTCACGGATCCGTCCTTCGACCTGCTACGCCATCTCGGCTTCAGCCGGGCTCAGGTCGAGGCAGCCAATAGTCATATTTGCGGCACGATGACGCTCGAGGGGGCCCCGCACCTGAAGCCCGAACACTATACGGTCTTCGATTGTGCCAACCCCTGCGGCAAGATCGGCAGGCGCTACCTGTCCGTCGAGAGCCACATCCGCATGATGGCCGCGGCACAAAGCTTCATCTCGGGGGCCATCTCCAAGACGATCAACATGCCCTATGACGCCACGATCGACGACTGCAAGGCAGCCTACGAGCTCTCCTGGTCGCTGGGTGTGAAGGCCAACGCGCTCTATCGCGACGGCTCGAAGCTCAGCCAGCCGCTGTCTTCGGCACTGGTCGAGGACGAAGCGGACGATCTGGAGGAAGCCCTGATCGACGCACCCCAAGCCGAGCGCGCGACCCTGCTGGCCGAGAAGATCGTCGAGAAGGTCATCGTCCGGGAGATCGAGCGTTCCAATCGGGTGAAGCTGCCCGAGCGGCGCAAGGGCTACACCCAGAAGGCGATGGTCGGTGGCCACAAGGTCTATCTCCGCACCGGCGAATACGAAGACGGCTCGCTAGGCGAAATTTTCATCGACATGCACAAGGAAGGCGCCGCCTTCCGGGCGATGATGAACAACTTCGCGATCGCTGTGTCGGTGGGGCTGCAGTATGGCGTGCCGCTCGAGGAGTTCGTCGACGCCTTCACCTTCACTCGCTTCGAACCCGCGGGCATGGTGCAGGGCAACGACTCGATCAAGAACGCAACCTCGATCCTCGACTACATCTTCCGCGAACTGGCAGTGTCCTACCTTGATCGCACGGACCTCGCGCATGTGAAGCCGACGGGTGAGAGCTTCGACTATGTCGGGCGACCGGAGGCCGAAAGCCTCGATGTCGAGGCGGCGGCCCAGGCCGAGGCAGCGCACAACTCGATCGAGATGATCAAGCACATCTCCTCGACCGGGTATCTGCGCAAGCGTCTGCCGCAGGAGCTTATGGTGCTTCAGGGGGGAGCCGGGGTCGGCGGCGCGCTTGGCGTGGTGAGCGGCCTCGCGGCCGTTGCCACCTCGCATCACGCGACAACAAGCGTCACCGCAATCGACGCCCGTTCCAAGGCCCGGATGCAGGGTTACGAGGGTGACCCCTGCGGCGAGTGCGGCAACTTCACGCTGGTCCGCAACGGAACCTGCATGAAGTGCAACACCTGCGGCTCGACGACGGGCTGCAGCTGAGGCTCAGGGATCAGGTGTGTCGGATCACCCAAAAGGAACCCTTTTTGGGCGATTTGACACCCTTTATCACCCCAATTATCGCCCATCGATGGCTAAGGTGTTGAAAACATTGAAACGCGGCTGAGGCCGCGCTTCGCAAGGCCAGAAAACAAGCCGCGAAAATCGAGCAGAATGGCGGCGGAAATGGAAAAGAACCGATGGCGACACAGTATCGAGCAAAGGCCAGCGACGTCAGAAAGACCGATGCCGGCCTTCATTTCAATCAGCGGCACCCACGCGTGGACTTCGACCAGCTTCTCGGGATGATCCAGCTGAACATGTTTGACTGCAAGCAAGACCCCGTCGAGCAGTAAGAACGGATATCGCAGTCCAAGACGGGGGAATTGACACTTCATGAGGCCCGCAAGGGCCTCTTTTTTCGTGGTGAACCATTTGGGCAATTTCTGATGCCCGGATCACGGCTTGCGAAATCGCCATCTGAAAGAGATACGCGAACTCAGACAGCGTCGAAGATCTGATACTTCAGTTCGTCGAGCAGACTGCAACGGACTTCGTCCTCGATGCGGCGGATCCTGTCGGCGCTTAGCCCGAGCTCTTGCCCAAGCGCTTTCCGCCCGTCCTTCGTTGCTTCACCGGAAAGCCAGGCGAGGGCCACCTTGAGTTTAGTGCCGAAATACATCTGGTGCAGGAGGCCGATTGCGAAGCATGTCAACCGGCGCGCGTCGATCCGGTCTTCGAGCCCTCCATGGAAGTCGGCGATCAGCAACTAGGGATTTCAGGCGCCTCACTGACTCTACGCGCGAAACCTTCGCAGCTGTGCTTCGCCAGGCCGGCGCAGCTGTTGTCTAACCTCCGTCTCCCGCGACGTCGCAGCATCGTGCAGAGACCCGCTGAGGGGGTGAGCCGGTCGCGGAGATCAGGTCCCAGTGTCTCTCGATCTCCCGCCCGAGCCGCTCCACCTGCTCTGTCCCGCAGTCCTGCGAGATGACCGAAAGCCGGAGGATGGTGCGCCCTTTCCAGAGCGCGGTTCTGACGAAGATGTCGCCTCTGGCATTCAGCCGCTCGGCAAGCCGCGAAATCCTCGGCTCTTCGTCTGCCGGGTCGCGAGCGGCTACGACGATCTGGTTGAGGCGAACTGGGTTCAACACCGTCAACCCGTCTATCCGGCGGATGCGCTCCGCCAGCAGCGCCGCAGCGTCACAGTGCCGGTCGACGAGCGCTGACACACCGTCGCGCCCGAGGCTGCGCAGAACGGCCCAGGCCGCAAACCCGTGAGCGCGGCGCGAGAGATCCGGCGTATAGTCGGACGGACACCTGCCATCGCCTTCTGCCGCATTCAAATATCCGGCGGTCTTCTGCATGGCACGTCGGTGGGCATCCCTGTCGTGAACAATGGCAAATCCCGAGCCATAAGGGATCTGCAACCACTTGTGCCCGTCCACCGACCAGCTGTCGGCGCTTTCGGCGCCGAAAGCCAGCGGCTTGCGGGTTGGCGATGCCCGCGCCCAGAGGCCGAAGGCACCGTCAATATGCAGCCATGCATCATGGCGGCGCGCGAGCCCCGCGATCTCCTGCAACGGTTCGAAGGCGCCGGAGTTGATATGGCCGGCCTGCGCGATGATGATCTTTGGTCCGTCGAAATGCGCCAGCGCCTCGGCCAGATCTTCCAGCCGCATCAGGCCGGCGCCATCCGACGGCATTCGGTGAAAATTCTCGTCTCCGAAGCCCAGATTGCGCAGGGCCGCGAAATTGGTCACATGCGCGTCTTCGCTTAGGAAGACGGCAACCAGCGGTGCGTCCTGGAGTCCGCGCCGATCGAAATCGTATCCGACGCGCCGGAGTACCTCGGCGCGTGCAGCGGCGAGGCAGACGAAGGCCGCCGTGGTCGCGCCGCCAACGAAGCCCACGGAGCTTTCCCGCGGCAAATCGAGCAGCTCGAGCAGCCAGGACTCCACGGCCTCTTCAGCAACGGCGGCCGCCGGCGAAGACTGGAAAATCGCAGCATTCTGACCCCAGGCAGAGGTCAGCCAGTCTGCCGCCACGCCAACGAGATTTGATCCGCCCATGACCCAGGCGAAGAAGTTCGGATCAGTATTGCCGACAAGTCCGGCCTCGGCGGCGCTGATCAACGCGTCGATCACTTCAGCGCCGGAACGGCCGTGATCACTGAGGGGCAGGCAGAACCGCTCCCTCAACGATGCAACCGCGGCGGTGGGGCCGATTGGCTGGCGACCGGCGCGATATGCCCTTGCATGGCGGGCGGCGCGGTCCAGATAATCCTCGATGGCGGGATTGGAGCCGTCATGCGCCATGTCATCCTCCGATCTTGCGGGGCTGCATCCAGCCAGGCAGATACGAATAGGGATCGGCGGTCTTGCCTGCATCGAAGCTCAGTCCTGCGGCCGCGAGCCTGTCGGTCATGGCACCGTTCATGAAGGCATCGAAAGTCTCGGTCGCGCCACCGACATGCTGGCCGCCGACGAAGATCTGCGGGATTGTCGGCGCACCGGCCTTCACGCCCAAGGCTGCCCGAAGATCACTGCCGAGATTGTCCTTCTGCAGCGCCGCCGCATCGAGCTCGACGGCATGACAGGGCACACCTGCCGCGGCAAAGAGCTTGCGCACCGACCAGCTGAATTCGCACCATTCGAGGACGAACATGACGACGGGGTGCGCCGCGACGATTTCGTCGATCATGCCTGCCGCCTCGGGGGTGCAGGTTGGCGCGGCCTGCGCCGCCGCCGGGGCGGGCGCGGCAGTATCGAACCGGCCACCCGGAGTGGAGCGGGAAATCTCCATCTCCTCGTCGTTCATGGCCTCCCCGATCCCCTCGAAGAGAGGGGTCGACATGTAGCGCTCGCCGGTATCGGGCAGCATGGCAAGGATCCGCGCGCCCCGTGGGGCGGTTTCGGCGAGCTTCAGCGCCGCGGCGCAGGTGGCGCCGCTGCTGATGCCGCAGAAGATGCCTTCGCGGGTCGCAAGATCGCGGGCGACGGCCAGCGCATCCTTGCCTGCAACCGGCTCGAACATGTCGATGGCGCCAGCAGCAACGGCATCTTCGGCGAGCTTCGCGACGAAGTCTGGCGACCAGCCCTGCATGGGGTGCGGACGGAACATCGGATGGCTGACGGCACGGCCATCGCTATCCCGCTCCTGGGCAATCCCGCTCTGCAGCATCGGCACATTGTCGGGCTCGGCGACGACAATCCGGGTTGCCGGGCTCTCGGCGCGCAACACCCGGGCGACACCCTTCAATGTACCACCTGTCCCAAAGCCAGTGACCCAGAAATCGGGACCCTTCCCGCCGAAGGCGTCGAGGATCTCCCGGGCTGTGGTGCGGGAATGCATGTCGGCATTGGCCTCGTTCTCGAATTGCCGTGCGAGGAACCAGCCGTGAGCGCGGGCAAGCTCCTCGGCCTTGGCGAGCATCCCCGTGCCCTTGAGAGCGGCTGGCGTCAGCACGACCTTCGCGCCCAGAAAGCGCATCAGCTTGCGGCGCTCTACACTGAAGTTTTCGGCCATCGTCACCACCAACGGGTAGCCCTTGGCGGCGCAAACCAGCGCGAGGCCGATGCCGGTATTGCCGGAGGTCGCCTCGACCACGGTCTGTCCCGGCTTCAGCGCGCCGCTGGCTTCAGCCGCCTCGATGGCGGCGAGAGCGAAGCGGTCCTTGATCGATCCGCCGGGATTCGCGGCCTCGATCTTGACGAAGACTTCTGCACGATCCTGCGCGATTCGGTTGAGCCGGACGATCGGCGTGTTCCCGATCGTCTCGAGGATCGAGCCATGGAGGTCCGTGCGGCGGGGCGGTAGGGTGTCGAGTTCTTTGAGCATCGGATCGGCTTCCGTTCGAGAGGGATGGGTCAGCTGGACGTCTGTTCACCGGTGCCTGGGCGGCGCGTGCGGACCTCGTGGCGGACGACCTGCGCGTCGCGCAGCGCAAGATACCAGGGGTCGGCCGATAGGGCGCGCTCGACCAGGTTAAGGACGGTGGCGAGGTCTGCATCGGTATCGATCGCGATCCGCAGCCGGGATTCGAGCGGAGCGGCTGTCCGCGAGCTCAGGCCCATGAGTGCGGCATCATCGAAGTCGCATTCGATGGTCACCTCAACCGAGCGGAAGAGGAGTCCCTCACGGACTGCCATCATCTTCACCCCCATGCTGACGCAGCCGACGACGGCAGCGCGGGCAAAGAACCCCGGGCTGGGGCCTGCTGCATCGCCGCCCATACCTCGGCCAAGATCGAGCGTTGCGCGATGCTTGCCCTGCAGCACCTCGCAGGCCAGCCCTTCCTCGATCCGCCCGGTCGTCACAATCGTGCTGCAGGCGGCATCGATGTCGGCCCGCATCCTATCGATCACGGCGGTCTGTGCCACGCGGATCGCCTCGTCTCTGGCGGGCAGAGGCTGGCTTGCGGCTGTCATGATATCCTGTTCCATCAAGGTCTCCCTTCAGGCGGCGGTACGGCCGCGGCTGGCATGAATGTGATCCGCAAGGGCGACGGCGTCGTCACCGACCCCGTCGAGAAGCGCGGAATTCCGGCGCCGTTGAAACGGCAACCCGAGAACATAGAGGCCCGGCGCCACCAGCCCCTCACGATGGAGAAGCTCGCCCTTACGCCCAAGCACCGGCAGCTGCATCCAGCGATAGTCGGGTCGGTAGCCGGTCGCCCAGACGATCGTCCTGATACGACCATCGGAGAGGCTCAGACTCAGGCGTGCATCTTTGGGGCAGGCGGTCGGCGCGAAGCGCTCGACCGGCGCAAGACCCTCAATCCCGGACGCATCCGCCCACTCGTCAAGCGTATCCAGCAGGCGGTTCATCTTCAGATCGGAGAGCGCACAGTGATTGGCGAGCCCACCCGAAAACAGTGCTGTTTCGTCGCGGATACCGGCGAGGCGTCCGACAATCTCGATGCCCGAGGCCATGAGCGCGTTCAGGTCGCAGAACCGGCGAGCATTGCTGCCCACCAGTTGCAGCGACGGCACCCGGCGGGCGCGGGCGGGGTCGTCCACCTCGTCGATCCGGGTTGCATGAAGTCCCGACCGATCCATCCACCATTGGATATCCCGGCCGCGATAGTGGCGGGGCATGCGGATATGCTCACCCGCCGACAGAAACACCTCGTGACCTGCCGCCCGGATCTCGGCGGCCAGCTGAACGCCGGTGGCCGAGGCCCCAATGACCAGAACGCCACCTGCGGCAAGCTGGCCCGGATTTCTATACGCCATCGCAGTGATCTGATTGACGCGTGAGGGCACCTGCGCGGCGAGTCCTGGGACGGCGGCAAGGTTGCAGGCGCCAGTCGCGAGCACGAGATGTTCGCAACGCCAGGCACCACGGTCGGTCGTGACGACGTATCCAGCACCTTCGGCCGTGACCGACTGCACGGTGGTATGTTCCTCGACCGGCGCGTCGAACGCCGCGGCATAGCCCTGCAGATAGCCCACGACCTCTGGCATCGACATGAACCCGTCCGGATCCGTGCCCTGATAGCGAAAGCCGGGAAGCCGGCTCTGCCAGTTCGGGGTGAGCATCCGCAGGCTGTCCCAGCGCTCGTGGCGCCAGGAGTTTGCCACCGCACCGCGTTCGAGCACGACATGCGGAATGGCGCGGTCCGACAGGCAGCAGCTCATCGCAAGCCCGGCCTGACCGGCGCCAATGACGAGGGTTTCGATCCGTTTCATGCGAACTGCCTCCTGCAGGACCGCCGCGCTCAGGCGACCGTCACGTTGACGTTCGTGGGATTGGTCAGAATGTCGAACACCGCCGAGCGCTTCTGAGACTGGGCGACGACTGCGCGGATCTCGTCAGGCGTCGCATCGGCATCAATGTCGAAGCTCACGCGGATCGCCGAGAAGCCGTTGCGGATATCGGCGTCCATGCCGAGGATGCCGCGCACGTCGATGTCACCTTCGACCGTGGCCCGCACCTTCCGCAGCTGGATACCCCGGTGCTGGGCAACGGCCGCCACGCCGCCCGTCAGGCAGCTGGCAAGTGCGGCGAGCACGATCTCCGGCGGGGTGGGTGCGCGGTCGGCCGCAGCGAAGACCTCGGGATGGTCGCTTTCGATGCGGAAGTTCTCCTTGCGCTCATGTTCCTGTCCAAGGCCGAAATAACCCTTTATCGTGTTCGCGTTGAAGGTGCCTTCCATCCAGTCGCAGGTGCTGCGGAAGGTGAAGGCAGCGGCCTCCGGCATCGCTTCGAAAGCGCCGCGGGCGCCGATCAGGGCTTCGGTGTTGACACCATTCTGGGCGGTCATGGTCGAGGTTTGCATGGTTGGTCCCTTCTGAGATTGAGTTGAGGAGTGGTTGTCTTCGGTCCCGTGTGGATCGGTGGGACTGTTTTACCGCCAAGTTTCGCTTGTGGTCTTGAGGGAGGGGTGGGAGATTCATGGGGAAACCTGAGTTCGCGCTGAGGAGACGGCTTGCGGTACGGCTTCGACGGCTTCATTCTCGATCTTGACCGCGGCGAGCTGCGGTGCGGCGTGGAAGTGCTGCAGCTCGAACCGATGACCTTCGCGGTGCTCAGCCATCTGGTTCAGAATGCCGACCGGCTGGTTTCGAAGGACGAGCTGATCGAAAAGGTCTGGGATGGGCGCTTCATCTCCGACGCGGCGGTCTCGACGGTCATCAAGTCGTTGCGCCGAGTGTTGGGAGATGACGGCAAGCAGCAGCGCTACGTCCGGACTGTCCATGGCCGCGGCTTTCGACTGGTGTCGGAGGTCAGGGTCTACGCGCCGGCTGAGGCGGCCGGGCCCCCTGCGGCCGACACGGTACCGGTTGATGACCCGCCACCCGCCGATCCCACACCATCGATCGCGGTGCTGCCGTTCACTCTGGTGGGCAGTCCGGACGCGTTTTCTGCTATTGCAGACGCCATCCCCGGTGAGCTCATCTCGACGCTGTCGCGTCTGCGCTGGATCAAGGTGATTGCGCGCGGCTCGAGTTTCCGCTTTCGCGCCCCGATCGAGAACTTCGAGACAATCCGCGCGGTGCTCGGCGTGAGCTATATTCTGTCGGGCGAGATCGAGATGCTGGGCCCCTCGCTTGGCATTACCGTTGAACTGGTCGATGCCCGCAGCGCACAGGTCATCTGGGGCGATCGGCTCTCAGGCAGGATCGACGATGTCCACGACATGCGCGAGGCGATCGTGGCTCTTGTCATCTCGGCGCTCGAACTTCACATTCCCCAGCACGAGGCGCAGCTTGCGCGGCTGCGGTCTCCCTCGGATCTCGACGCCTGGTCTTTTTACCACATCGGGCTGCAGCACGCCTATCGCTTCAATCAGGCTGACAACGCGCGCGCCAGCGATTGTTTCAAGCGTGCCACCGAACTCGATCCCTATTTTGCCCGGGCGCACGCGGCACGATCCTTTGCGAGTTTTCAGGCCGCATTCCTGCGCTACTCGGCGGATGACGCACGCGCAGTGGAAGACGCCCGGCGCCATGCCGAGCGAAGCCTGGAACTCGACCCGATGGATCCCTTCGCGAATTTCAACTTTGGCCGGGCGCACTGGCTCAGGGGCGATCCGGCCGCGGGCCAGGCCTGGCTGGAGCGATCGGTCAGCCTCAGTCCCAGTTTCGCACAAGGCTTCTACGCCCATGCGTGGGCGGATGTCATGGCGGGGGACGGCGCCGCCGCACTCGAAAATCTCGGAAAGTCGGTAAGGCTCAGCCCTCTCGACCCGTTTCTCTATGCAATGATGAGCGCCAGAGGCATGGCGCATTTTCATATGGGCGACATGGAGGCAGCCACGCTATGGGCCGAACGGGGCGCCAGCACACCTGGAGCGCATTACCTGATCAGCGCCTTCGCCGCCGCGATCAACGAGGCCGCAGGCAACCACGCTCAGGCCTTGTACTGGACCGAAAAGACCATGCACCGCCGGCAGGATGCATCGATCGAGGCCTTCTTCTCGGCTTTTCCGTTCAGGGATGAAGCAAGAAAGAAGATCCTGCGCGAAGCATTGGCCGCTTTGGGATTTCCCGAAAATGCCTCCTGATCCCCACGCTGTTTTCGCCTGATAGCTTGCTCCGGCCAAACGCGCGCAGCAGGCTGGTTCTGTCGCGACACAGCGCTCTCGGAAGGTCCCTGACCGTAGCTTGACGGCACGGCCGCCAAGGCATTTCTACTTTCGGCCAAGCGACAGTTTCGGCAGATTTCGCAAATATTCAGACATTTTCGCCTGCGTTTCACGACTCCGCTGACGCCTCGGGAGCAGACTGACAGGCATGGTGAAATGCGCCAGCTCCTTTGGAACAGCAAGATGAGGTGTCGTGATGATCGAGTTCATTCTTGTGGCCTGCATGGCCGGGGATCCATCGGTCTGCCGGACCGAAACGAGGCTCCTGACCGACATGACATTGATCCAGTGCATGACGAGCGCACAGTTTCTCGTCGCCGACTGGCAGGGCCAGCATGAAGGCTGGGAAGTCGGCCGGCACGGCTGCGGAATTCATGACCCGTCCCGGGTCTCGCTCTAGCCGCCCGCTCTGGTCCTTTGTCGGCGGGCGGCATGAATGGTCCTGTCCCGCCGGTCGGCGCCACTTTGCGGAAAACGTCATCTGGCGTTATGCTTGAAGTATGAAATACGCCTTCGGGAGTTTTGAACTCGATGTCCGGCGTCAGACGCTGAGCCGGGGCGGCATCGTCCTGCAAGTGCCGCATCGCGTCTTTTCCACGCTCTACCTTCTGGTCGCCCACCATGACCGCGACGTGACAAAGGATGAGCTCCTGCAGAAGGTCTGGCGTGGGCATTTCGTCGGCGATGACTCCCTTACCGCGGCAGTCCGGGAGGCGCGCCGCCTTGTTGGCGACGATGGCCGGTCCCAGCGCATGATCCGGACGCTGCATGGCGTCGGCTATCGCTGGGTCGGAGAGGCACGGCTGCTGGCAGGCGACAGCCGCGCCGCGCTGCCAGGCCTTGTCTTCGAGGATGAGGGTCAGGAGGGCTCGGGCCGGATCCGGCGCAACGGAAATCCCTCCATCGCCATACTGCCATTCGCGGTGCTGACCTCCGCGCAGGAGTGTGGACTGCTCGGCGATGCGGTGGCCGCCGAGTTGATCGGCGAGCTTGCGCGGCTCGCGTGGTTGAAGGTAATTGCGCGCGGATCATCCTTCCGCTTTCGCGAACCGAACCCGGATCCCGCCGCCGTCGCACGCCTGCTGGATGTTCGCTACATACTCTCCGGCACGATTGAATGCAGCGGTTCCCGTCTCGAGATCTCTGTCGAACTGGCCAGAACACTTGATGCGGTTGTGATCTGGAGTGAGCGTTTCTCCGGCCGGATCGACGATGTTCACGACATTCGAGCCCATATCCTCACCGCTACCATCGCGGCGCTGGAGTTGCGGATTCCGGCGGAGGAAGCGAGGGTGGCCCTGACAATGGCGCCGGAGAACCTCGATGCCTGGGCCGAGTTCCATATCGGCCTGAGGCACCTCTATCGCTACAATCGGCGCGATATGGATCTGGCGGAGGCACGGTTCAAAGCAGCGCTCTTGCGTGAACCCGGCTTCGCACGGGCCCATGCCGGCCTCTCCTTCATCGCTTTCCAGCGGGCATTCATGCACGTTACCGGCAATCGGGAGCACGCGATCGTTGAGGCTGCCGCACATGCCGAGCGCAGCCTCGAGCTTGATCCCCTCGATCCCTTCGGCAACTACTGCATGGGCCGCGCGAGCTGGATTTCCGGCGATCTGGAAAGTGCGAGCGTCTGGGCGCGCCGAAGCTTCGCGGCCTCACCGAGCTACGCACACGGACATTACCTCTACGCCATGATGGATCTCTACTCCGGCGGCACGGCAATGGCCCGGTGCGAAAGTGCGACCTCGCTTGGCATGAGCCCGATTGACCCGTTGTCCTACGGAATGCTGGCAACTCATGCCTCGGCACTGATCGGGGAGGGCGCATTCGAGGCGGCCGTGGCCTGGTCGGAGGAAGCGGCCCTGCGGCCGGAAGCACACTACCTCATCGACATGATCGCCGCCGCGGCCAACGAACTCGCTGGCAGGCCACGACGGGCCGAGTTCTGGACGCGCAGGATCCGGGGCCGCAGACCCGACGCCACGGGCACCGATTTCTTCGAATCCTTCCAGTATCGCGAATGCCCGGCGCAGAAAAACCTGTCTGGCGCCTTCTGCCGCCTTGGCCTGTCGGACGGCCGCACAGCTGGTAGCGCCCCCGCTCGGAACAGCGCGAGGGCCTCGGCCTGACGATCGCATCCGGTTTCTGTGGCAGGAAGTGTCGCGGCCAAGTCTCGCTGCTTCTTCACTGGTCAATAAAGAGGCGGATAAAGGCTCTGTCGCATGCGCGCCGAGGACGGCGTCGCCCACGCTCCGCGGCCGGGACGGCGTCGTTTCAGCGGTGTGCCGCGCCTGTCTGGAGCTGACATTGCCATGATCGATAGGCGTCAAAGGCAGGGACTATGAAGCAAGAGCCTGCCCGGTTCGATGACCGGGCAGGCCCGATGGGCTATTTGCCTCGTCGCTCAGAGGTGAAAGTACGACGAGTAGAGATAGGTGACATCCTTGAGCAGAAGGCCGAAATCGGCTGCTCCATCGCCGTCGACATCGCCCTGGACGAGCGCATCCGTTCCATTCCTCAACTCGTAGCGAAGCTCTCCCGCGGTTCCGGAAAAATCGCTCGTGCCGATGAAGTCGAAGGCCTGGTTGCCCTTGGCCCCCGTATGCGCGTCAATCCCGGTCAGATCGATCACGTCGCCTTCGTAGCCGGAAAAGTCGCTGATCGTGTCCCGCCGCGAGGCGTTGAGCGTCGACTCCGATACAGCCTTGAACACGAACGTGTCGCCGCCATCGCCGCCGATGATCTTGTCGGCACCGGTGCCGCCGCGCAACGTGTCGTCGCCGGCGCCGCCATTGAGCGCATCGTTGCCGCCTTCGCCCAGGATCATGTCGTTCCCGTCGCCGCCCTTGATCGTGTCGCGCCCCTCGCCGCCGCGCAGCACGTCGTCGCCGTCAAGGCCGGAGATCGTGTCGTCGCCCTTGCCGCCCGAGATGATGTTCTCGATCGCGCTACCGATGATCCTGTCATTGAAGCGCGAGCCGATCGCATCCTCGATGGCCGTCTGCGTGGCGAGGACCGTCGCGTTCTTGATTACGGAGACAATGTTGCTCGAGTCGGTCTGGAGCGACACCACGCCGCCGACGCCGAGCTCGTCCACGAGGCCATCGTAGGTTGTGGTCGTGCCTGAGGTTACCGCAAAGATCGGAAAGATTCCTGACGCAGCGAGGGCCTTGGAGAGCTGCGTGACACTCGGATAGTCCTCGAGGATACCGTTGCCCTCGATGTCTGCGTCGCCATCGTTTGGCCTGGTGATGCCTGCCGATGCGCCGTCGCCAGCTTCGTGGTAGCCGGCGTCTGTGAAGATTATCGCGACGCGCATCGTTCCATCACGGAAACCCACCTCGCCTTCGGCCCGTTTCGCAACCTGGAAGAGCGCCTCGAGCTGCGCTTCGTCGCCGTCCGCGCCGCTCTTGATCGTCATTTCGGAATATGCATCCGAGATGCGGCTGCCAACCTTGGTGATCGGCGTGAAGAGTTCGTAGACGTAATCGCCGTAGGAGCTTCCGAATGGCGAAATCGGCTTGTCGACAAAGCCGACCACACCATAGGCGCTGTCGGAATTGACCCCGTTGATGGCCTTCACGACCTTGGGCACGAGCGTGCGAACCTGCTCGATGTCGTCGCCGAATGAACCCGAGAGATCCTGCAGGAACATGAGATCGAGCGGCAGGGTGCTCGATCCGCCGGAAGCGAGGGTCAGGGTCTGGCCGCCGGAGGTCGAGGACTTGCCCGTGCTCAGATTGATCGTTGCGGCATCACGCGACTGGCTGGCATCGACGAGATCGTGCGAGCCGAGGGAGTCCTCAATGATACCGGTGCCCTTGCCGGTGCCCAGCATGTACCGGTCATTCCCCGATCCGCCGATCAGTCGTTCCCGCGTGCCGTTTCCAGCATCAAGGATATCGTTTCCGGCGCCGCCGATCAGCGTATCGGATCCCTGACCGCCGAAGAGCCGGTCAGACCCGCCGCCGCCGTCGATCACGTTACCCCTGGTGTCGCCGAAGAGCTTGTCGTTGCCCTTGCCGCCGGTGACGTTCTCGATCCCGACAAGCATGTCGCGACCCGCTCCGCCAGTGTTCTGGATGCCGGTCTTGGCGAGATGAACGGTAACGGCCTTGCCGATGTCGGAATAATCGGCGGTGTCGCGCCCGGCTTGGCCGTTCAGCACGTCGTTTCCGGCCCCGCCGCGTAGCGTGTCATTGCCGTCGCCGCCCGAGAGCGTGTCGGCGCCGCCGTTGCCGATAAGGATGTTGTCGCCCTTGTTGCCGGCAAGCTTGTCGGAGGCCGAACCGCCCGCAAGGCCCTCGATGCTGACAAGCTTGTCCGCTCCGGCTGATCCCGCCTTCTGGGCACCGGTCTTGGCGAGCGAAAGATTGAGCTTTGTTGTAACCTCGGCGTAGGAGGCAATGTCGAAGCCGCTGCCACCGTTCAGGAGATCGTCGCCTGCCTTGCCTTGAAGCATGTCGTTGCCTGCGCCGCCGAGCAGGTCATTCGCTCCACGGTTGCCGATCAACGTGTCCGCGAAGTCGGTTCCGGCAACGCGTTCGATCGATACGAGGGTATCACGCCCTGCGCCGCCGGTTGCCTGCGGGCCGGTCGCGCCAAGGTTGACGGTAACGCCAGTGCCTATGTCCGAATAGTCCGCTGTGTCGCGGCCGCCGCCGCCGTTCAGGACGTCATTGCCCAGACCGCCGGTAAGAATGTTGGCCCTGCCATTGCCGGTAAGTCTGTCGTTGAAGGCGCTGCCGATCAGGCTCTCGATTTCCGTCAGGCGGTCCGTGCCGGCGCCGCCGGTGGCCTGGAAGCCGGTCTTCGCGAGAGAGACCTTCACTCCTGCTGTGGCATCGGCATAGCTTGCGGCATCCACGCCAGCCCCGCCGGCAAGGACGTTCTTGCCGAGCCCGCCGATCAGGGTGTCGCTGCCGCCGTTGCCACGGAGGATGTCGTCTCCCGAGCGTCCGTCGAGTGTATTCGCGCCAGAACTGCCGTTGAGCGTGTCGCCGGCATTGCTGCCAGTCAGGTTTTCAATCTGGGACGACGTCATGGTGTAGGCGTTGGAATAGCCCCAGACGGCCTTTCCATTCACGGTGGCCTTTACGCCATAGTAGCTGGATTCGAAGGAGAGCGTGTCCGATCCGGCGCCGCCGATGAACTTGTCACCACCATAGAGCGCCTTGAACGTGTCATTGCCCGCTCCGCCGTCGGCCGTATCCTTGCTGTTGTATGTATCGAGGAAGATGTCGTCCCCGGCTTCCCCGAACAGCTTGTTTCTGCCGCCGTCGCCGGAGATTGTGTCATTGCCCGTGCCGCCCCGGAGCGTGTCGTTGCCGTCGCCGCCGGAGAGCGTGTCGCTGCCAGCCTCTCCCCTGATGGTATTGGCCCTGGAATCGCCGGAAAGCGTATCACCGAAGCCAGTGCCGATAATGTTCTCGACATTGGTGATCGTCTTGTAGCCGTCGAGAATATACTGGCTGTATGTGCTGTCGAGCCTCACCCTGACGGCTTCAGCCTCACCCGCGAATGTGATGGTGTCGTTGCCCTTGCCGCCATCGACACTGTCGCTGCCGGTGCCAGGGGCGAGAAGGTCGTTGCCGTCGCCACCATTCAGGGCATCGTCGCCAGCGCCGCCGGAAAGGGTGTCATTTCCTGCCGCGCCCGCCAGAGTGTCGTCGCCGGCAAGGCCGCGAAGCAGATCCGCAGCGCTCGTTCCCTTGAGAACATTTGCGCCGCTGTTTCCCGTTTTCTTGACCAATTCACCCCTCCATTGACCAATGTGTCATGCCCCACCTGCCCGCAAGTGGGTACCCCCGGGGATGTCTTGCCACAAAATAGCAATTTGAGTGAAGTTAACTTCGCATCGGAAGTTAATTTGGATGGCATGGCAACCGGACTGCGGCCCTCAGCACTTGCGAGGGCCGCGCGCATTTCCGGGAGAGGGGGGGGGACCGCAGCCAAGCGGAGGGCGTGGCCGCGGCGGGTTGGTCTAGCGGCGGTCGCGGGCGCCAAGCAGCTTGAGGCGCAGGGCGTTGAGGCGGATGAAGCCCGCCGCATCCTTCTGGTCGTAGGCGCCGGCATCTTCCTCGAAGGTCACATGCTTTTCGGAGTAGAGCGAGAAATCCGACCAGCGGCCGACGACGCTCGCCGAGCCCTTGTAGAGCTTCAGCCGCACGGTGCCGGTGACGTTCTCCTGGCTCTTGTCGATCGCGGCCTGCAGCATCTCGCGCTCGGGGCTGAACCAGAAACCGTTGTAGATGAGCTCGGCGTAGCGGGGCATGAGCTCATCCTTGAGGTGGCCCGCGCCGCGATCGAGGGTGATCTGCTCGATGCCGCGATGGGCCATCAGCAATACGGTCCCGCCGGGCGTCTCGTAGATGCCGCGGGACTTCATGCCCACGAAACGGTTCTCCACGAGATCGAGTCGGCCGATGCCGTGCTTGCCGCCGAGCTCGTTGAGCTTCGTGAGCAAGCTCGCGGGCGAAAGCGCTTCGCCGTTGATCGAGACGGCGTCGCCGCGCTCGAAGCCAACCTCGACGTATTCCGGCTCGTTCGGCGCCTGCTCCGGATCGACGGTACGCTGATAGACATATGCCGGTGCCTCGTCGGCCGGATTTTCGAGAACCTTGCCTTCGGAGGAGGTGTGGAGAAGGTTCGCATCGACCGAGAACGGTGCCTCACCGCGCTTGTCCTTGGCGATCGGGATCTGGTTCTGTTCGGCAAACTCGAGGAGTTTCGTGCGCGAGGTGAGATCCCACTCCCGCCACGGGGCGATGACCTTGATTGCCGGGTTGAGCGCATAGGCGGAGAGCTCGAAGCGGACCTGATCGTTGCCCTTTCCGGTCGCGCCATGGGCGACGGCATCGGCACCGGTTTCGGCGGCGATCTCGACGAGACGCTTGGAGATCAGCGGACGCGCGATCGAGGTGCCGAGGAGGTAGAGTCCCTCGTAAACGGTGTTGGCGCGGAACATCGGGAAGACAAAGTCGCGCACGAATTCCTCGCGCACATCCTCGATGTAGATGTTCTCGGGCTTGATGCCGAGAAGCTCGGCCTTTTTCCGGGCCGGTTCGAGTTCCTCGCCCTGGCCGAGATCGGCAGTGAAGGTCACCACCTCGCAGCCGTATTCGGTCTGGAGCCATTTGAGGATGATCGAGGTATCGAGACCGCCGGAATAGGCGAGCACGACCTTCTTTGGTGCCGACATCGTAAACCCTCCGCATGCGCGCAATTTGCCCGCCGTCTACGGGGTTTTCAGACGATCGGCAAGGCGGCGCGGCGGGGCCAGGCCGGCCGTGCCGCAGGGGCGCTTCGCCAGTGAAAGGAAGGCCCTTCACGAGAGCGGCCCACATATACGCCTTGAACAAAATGGATTTTTCTTGGGTCGGGTCGGTGGCAAGCCTCGCGCGTCGGCCCGCTGCACGCCCGAAACACTGCGCTTGACGAAAATTTAGACCAGTGGTCTACGTGTGTGGGCCGCGCGGGATAGCGGAGGGCGGCACCGAATATCGAAGAGCGGTGCGATGCAGAAGAAGGATCCGCGGGCGCGATTTGAGCGGCTTTCGGCGGAGGTGCAGGCGCGCTGGCTCGATCCGGCGGAAGACGAGTTCCTCCGGCTGGGGTTCGGGGCGGCCTCGCTCAACCGCATCCTCGCGCAGACTGGCGCCAGCAAGGGGCAGTTCTACTATTATTTCGCGGACAAGGGCGCACTCTATCGCGCGGTGATCGAACGGGCACTGGCCGAACTCGGCACGGCGCTCGATGCGCACATGCCCGCGCCAGACGGCACGGCGGCGGAGTTCTGGCGCGAGACGGCGGCACTCTTCGGCCGGATCACGCAGGTGCTCGGTGAAAACGCCCGGTTTGCGGAGCTCGGCCGCGGGATCTACCGCGAGGCGGCAGCGCAGGCAGCCCTTGCAGGGCCGCTCGAAATCCTGCGCGGGCAGGTCGAGGCGCTGGTCGCCGCGGGGCGGGTGGTGGGCGCCGTGCGTGACGATCTCCCGGTTCCGCTGCTCGCCGCCATCGCCTTTGCCGCCGCCCGCGCGGCCGACGAATGGTTCGCCTTCCACGGGGCTGCGCTCGCGCAAGAGAGCGCAGCCGGGCTCAACGCCCGCCTCACAGAGGTTTTCGTCGCCATGCTGGCGCCGCCCGGGTGCGCGGCCGACTTGACGGCCGTTGCGGGCAAGACAACAGAAGGACTGCCCTCATGACCCTGCTGCACCTCGCCGTTCTTGCGTTGCTTCTCGCTTCGGCAACCAATCTCGCCCTGATGATCCCGGGCGGGTTCGTCGAAATGCGCGATTTCAGCGCTTATCCGCCGCTGGTTCTGGGAGCGTTCAATGTCTTTCTGACGGGGCTTGGGCTGGGGAGTTTCGCACTGGCCTACTTGGTGCTGCGTCACGACACCGGCTTCGGGCTCGCGGCATTTGCAGGTCTTGGCTATGCCGCGGTCTATCTGCTCGATCTCGGTCGGATATTTCCTGTCGCCCCGCAGGCCATGTCGCGGCTTCTGACCCGGCTCGAGATGCTGGGCACCGGTCTTGGCTTCGCGCTCTCAGTCGCGGCGGCCTGGGCCTGGCGCGGGGGGGCGGAGCATAAGACCGGGGCGGCGTTGCCGTCACTGCCGCTGCCTGTATTGGTTGTGCTCGCGCTGGCGGGGATCGGGATCATCGCCTTCGCGACACGCGCAGCCATGCGGCGGAAGTAAGTGCCTCGCAGGCTATTCGCGCACCAGCGCGGCGTCCTCGACATGGAGCTTGGCCTTGGGCCTGCCGCCCCAGTCGTCGCGCTCGAGGCGGCCGGCGAGATGGACGGGGCGGGAGCCGAGGCCGCCGAGGGCGGGGCCGAGCTCGCTGTCGAAGGCGCGGAAGGCGATGGCCTCGAGCCGCCCGCCGAGCCGGTCGGAGAGCGTGAGCGCGAGATGGTTCTCGCCCACGGGCCGGAAACGCTCGATCCGTGCTTCGGCGATGGCGATGCGCGGGGCGGGCGCGCCCATGCCGAAGGGGCCCGCGGCGGCGATTCGGTCGCAGAGCTCGGGGCTCGCTGCAGCGGCGCCGATCACCCCGTCGATCTCGAGGCTGTCGTGGCGCTCGGGCTCGGTGCCGGCCTCGGCGACGAGCTCGGCAAGGCGCGCCATGGCCGGCTCCATCTGGGCCCGGTTGAGGCTGAGGCCGACTGCGGCGCGGTGCCCGCCGCCCTTTTCGATAAGACCCTCGGCGAGGAGGCGCGCGATGGCAGCGCCGAGGTCAAGCCCGCCCGCCGAGCGGCCCGAGCCCTTGCCTGCATCGCCGTCGAAGGCGACCACGATGGCGGGCCGCCCGAAGGCTTCCTTGAGGCGGGAGGCGACGATGCCGACGACGCCCGGATGCCAGCCCTCGCCCGCGGCCCAGACCAGGGGTCCTTCGGCGCCGCGGGCCTCGACCTGGTCGAGCACCTGGTTGGCGATGCGGGCCTCGACGGCGCGGCGCACGGTGTTGAGGCGTTCGAGCTTCTGGGCAAGCGCCGCGGCCTCGTTGGGATCGTCGGTCGCGAGCAGGCGCGCGCCGATGTCCGGCGCGCCGATGCGGCCGCCGGCGTTGACCCGTGGGCCGAAGACGAAGCCGAGCGTGTAGGGATTGGGGGCGGACTTGAGCTTCGCGATCTCGGCAAGGGCGGCGATGCCCGGCCGGTCGAGGCGGCCCATCACCGCGAGGCCCTGGCGGACGAAGGCGCGATTGAGGCCCATGAGGGGCGCGACATCGGCGACGGTGGCGAGCGCCACGAGATCGAGAAGAGCAAGGAGGTCGGGGCAGGGCAATGCCGCCGCCCGGCGCAGGCGGTTGAGCGCGACGAGGAGGAGAAAGACCACGCCGGCGGCGCAGAGATGGCCGAGCCCGGCGTCGTCGTCCTGGCGGTTGGGGTTCACCACGGCGGCGCAGTCGGGGAGGTGCTCACCTGCGAGGTGGTGGTCGAGCACGATCACGTCGCAGGCGGCCGCGGCGATGGGCTCGAAGGAAAGCGTGCCGCAATCGACGCAGACGATGAGGTCGTGGCGCGCGCCGAGACGCTCCATGGCGGGCACGTTGGGTCCATAGCCCTCGGCAAGCCTGTCGGGGATATAGAGTGTTGCCTCCCGGCCTGCGGCGCGGAGCCAGGTCAGCAACAGGGCGGCCGACGCGCCGCCGTCGACATCGTAGTCGGCAAAGATCGCGATGCGCTCGCCGCCGTCGACCGCGCGGTGGAGGCGGCTCGCGGCGCGGTCCATGTCGCGCAGGCTGGAGGGGTCCGGCATGAGGTCGCGGAGGGCGGGCGCAAGAAAGGCTGCCGCCTCGGGCGGCGCGACGCCGCGGCGGGCAAGGATGCGGGCGACGATCTCGGGCATCTCGGCGGCCTGCGAAATCGCCAGAGCCTGGCGGTCTTCGGCCGGGGTGGGGCCGAGCCAGCGGCGACCGGTGAGGGAGCTTTCGATGTCGAGGCAGAGGGGGCGTTCTGTCATGGGCGGCTTCATGCCCGACAATCGGCGCGGGCGCCAGAGGCGCTCACACCTCCTCGGGTTCGATCAGCTCCAGAAGCTCGTCCTCGAGCGGGCGCTGCAGCACGCGGGCCTCGGCCCAGGGCGCGCGCAGCCAGGTCTGCCAGTCCGCAGGTTCGGTGAGGATCACCGGCATGGCACGGGGATGATGGGGCGCGACGACGGCATTGGGCTCGGTGGTGAGAAAGCCGAAGAGATCGTCGGTGGTCTCGCCGTCCTTCATCTTGCGCACGCTCGTCCAGCCCGACACCCAGAGCCCGGCGAAGAAGGCCGGGCGCTCGCCTGCAACCGCAAACCAGACATTGCCGCGGCCCTTGCCGCCCGGCTCGGCGAAGCGTGTGACCGGTACGAGACAGCGGTTGCCGGGCATGAGCCAGCGGCGCCAGTGGGCGGAGCGGGTGTTGCGGATGTTGGTGACGCCGCGGTCGGTCTTCCTGCCGACAAGATACTGCGGCGGCGTCGGCATGCCCCAGCGCGCCATGGCGAGGACGAGCCCGCCCGCGTCCGGGCCGGGATGCAGGATGGGCGCCAGCTGGTCGGGCCAGATCTCCGGCAGGGGCGGCAGGTTGCCGGTCGAGTCGACGAAATGGCCGGGAGCGAAGAGGCGGCGGATGGCCTCCTGCGGCAGGAAACTGGAGTAGAGGTTGCACATCGTCTCGGTCTCGGGAACATCCGGGGGTGGGCGATGGGCGCGCTGGCCCTGCGCCCCCGTTATCGGGGCATTGCCTTCAGGGGGCAAGTCGGGGATGCAGGGAAGGCTGGCGCGCGTGCTTGTTTTCCTGGGCGTGCCGCGCCGCGGGTGCCGATTGTTTCAGAGGCTGCTGTCAGAATGCCGGATACCTCCGCTCCGCCAAGGCTGCCCGTGCCGCTCAACGCACTGCGAGCCTTCGAGGCGGCGGCGCGAAACCGATCGATCAGGGCGGCGGCCGATGAGCTGGGGGTGACGCCTTCGGCCATCAGCCACCAGCTGCGTGGGCTTGAAGAGGCGCTTGGGCTTAAGCTCCTCCATCGCGGCGCAGGGGGGCTCGAGCTCACGGAGGCGGGCGGGCAGCTCGCACCGGATCTCCATGCGGGCTTCACGCGCATCGCCGGGGCGGTGCAGGCGCTTCGCGAGACGCGGCGGCAGGGGCCGCTCCGGCTCTCGATGCTGCCGACTTTCGCCGCGCACTGGTTCTCGCCGCGGCTCACGCGTTATCCCTTCGAGCGGGCAGGCTTCGAGTTGGCGATCTCCACCACGCAGGACGCGGTCGATCTGACCGCGGGGGCGGCTGACGCGGCAGTCCGGCACGGGCAGGGGCGCTGGCCCGGGCTCAGGGCAGATCTGCTCTTTGAAGAGTCCGTCGGGCTCTTCGCGGCACCGCGCCGGGCCGAGGCCGATGCGGCGGCGATGCGCGCGGCCCTTGCGGCCATGCCGCTTTTCCTCTCGCGGCACCGGCGGGAGAACTTCGCGCGCTGGAACGCGACGCTGCCGGGCGGGCCGATCCGGCCCGCATCGGTGATCGAGATGGAATCGGCCGATCTCGCGCTCAGGGCGGCGATGGACGGCGCCGGGGTGGCGCTGGCCTCTGCCGAACTTACCCGGCAGGACGTGGCGACCGGCTGGCTCGTGCCGCTGCTCGGCCACCGGGTGCCCTCGGGCGGAGCCTACTGGCTGGTCTACCCGGAGGGTATGGCGGCGGACCGGCGGATCCGCAACCTTGCCCGCTGGATGGTGGAGGCGGCGCAGGAGGACAGGACCCCCGCGCCGCCCGCCGCCGAAGTCTGAGGCCTCAGGCGGCCGCCCGGCTGCGGCTCGCGGCGGCCCCGGCGAGCGCCTCGAGAAGCTCGACGGTGGTTTCCCAGCCCACGCAGCCGTCTGTGATGCTCTGGCCATAGGCGAGCGGCGCGCCGGGCGTGAGCTTCTGCGCGCCCGCAACAAGGTTGCTCTCGATCATCGCACCGCGGATCCGGGTCTCGCCGGCGCGGATCTGGCTTGCGATGTCCTCGATCACATCGCGCTGGCGCTCCGGGTCCTTGTGGCTGTTGGCATGGCTCGCGTCGATCACGATGCCGGGGTCGATGCCCGCCTTCGCCGCCGCCACGGCAACCGCCTCGACATGCTCGGCGCCGTAGTTGGTCGTCCGGCCGCCGCGCAGGATGATGTGGCAGTCGGCATTGCCCGTGGTTTGTGCGATGGCGGCGCGGCCGTCCTTCGTCACCGCCGGGAAGTGGTGTGGCTGGCTCGCCGAGAGCATGGCATCAAGCGCCACCTTCACGCCGCCGTCCGTGCCGTTCTTGAAGCCGACCGGGCAGGAGAGGCCCGAGGCGAGCTGGCGGTGGATCTGACTCTCGGTGGTGCGCGCGCCGATTGCGCCCCAGGCGATCAGGTCGGAGAAATACTGCGGCGTGATCGGATCGAGGAATTCGGTGCCCGCGGGCAGGCCCATGCGGCTGATATCCATGAGCAGCGTGCGCGCAATCCGCAGCCCTTCCTCGATGCGGCCGCTGCCGTCGAGGTGCGGATCCATCACGAGGCCCTTCCAGCCGACCGTGGTGCGCGGCTTTTCGAAATAGACCCGCATCACGATCTCGAGCTGGCCGGCGAGGCGCTTGCGCTCTCCGGCAAGGC
Organism: Amaricoccus sp. B4; assembly: GCF_043226085.1. NCBI lineage: Bacteria > Pseudomonadati > Pseudomonadota > Alphaproteobacteria > Rhodobacterales > Paracoccaceae > Amaricoccus > Amaricoccus sp. B4. The sequence goes on along the minus strand of NZ_CP171225.1, from coordinate 574,074 downwards.
GGGTGGCGTAATCGCGTGCGGCCTCCGGGTCGTGGATCGAGCAGGGGCCGACCACGACGAGCAGACGCCGGTCGCGGCCCGACAGGATCTCGCGGATCGCGGCACGGCCACCAAGCGTCGTGTCGGTCGCGGCGGCATCGCGCGGGATCTCGCGGATGACGTCGGCGGGCGCGGGCATCGGTCTCAGCTCGGCGATGCGGAGGTCTTCGGTGGGGGCAAGCATGGGTCTTCTCTCCTTGGGGGAGGTCCGACCGGGTCCGAAACAAAAACCGCCGGTCGGACCGGCGGTTTGTTGGATCGGTGTCGTCGCGTTTCTTCGCCTAGACAGCAACCCCAGCCCGCCGGGTGTGGCGGAACCAATAAAAGGATGCAGCATAGGTGAAGATCTGTGACATGCGCGACCGGATACGCGATTCCGCGCGGCCTGTCATCCTTTTTCTGCGGGGGGGCGTCTCACCAACCGCCGCGGGTGAGCCAGTCCTCGAGCATGGGCATCCGGTCCCAGCCCCAGAAGGGCTCGCCATCGGCGACAAAGAAGGGCGAGCCGAAGATGCCGCGGCCGACCGCGGCCTCGCCGACCGTCCGGGTGCGTTCGCGGATCGCGAGGCTTTGGGCACCCTCGATCAGCGCCTCGCCCGAGAGGCCGAGAGGTGGGGCGAGGCGGGCGACCTCCTCGATACGGGACGTGTCGAGGCCGGGGCCGTAGTATTCTGCAAAGACGCGGGCGGCGAAGGCGGGCGCGCGCTCCGGGGCTTCGGCCTCGATCCAGTAGAAGGCGCGCGTGGCGGCCAGCGCGATGCGCGGATGGCCTTCGGGGAGCCTGAAGTCGAGCCCCTCGGCACGGGCGATGCGGGCCCAGTCGCGGCGGGCGTAGTCGCGCTTGAGGGGGGTGGCCGAGAGCCCGCGCGCGCCGGTGACGGCGAATGCGGTGCCGAGCATGTAGGGCCGCCAGAGCACGGCCCGGCCGGTCCGTTTGGCGAGCGCGGTGATGCGCGCGGCGGCGAAGAAGGCATACCCGGAGGAGAAGTCGAACCAGAATTCGATGAGCGCGGGGTCTGCAGGCATGGGCTCAGTCCTCGCCATCCCAATAGTCGACCGCGTCCTCCGTGCGGAACGAGGCGGCGACCCGGCGCGCGGCCTTCTCGCCACCAGGCGCGGCGCCGGCAAGGACGGTCAGCTTGCCGCTGTCGGGGTATTCCATCACCTCGGGCTCGCGCATGGTGCTGATGGCGAGATAGCGGAGCGGGCTGGCTGCGCCGGCTATGAGCTGGTGCGCGGTTTCCGGGCCGCCCGCCGGACAGACGATCGCATCGCCTGCTGCGACCGGGAAGACGCGGGGACCGAAGCGCAGAGTTCCGCTGCCGTCGAGGATCACGAACATCTCGTCATTGGCGTGGTGGCAGTGGAAGGGCCAGGCGGCCTTGCCGGGGGCTACCTCGACGAGCCGGGCCCCGAGGCCGCGCGCGCCCCGGGGGGCGGCAACTGCGGCCATGGCAGCGGCAAAGCGGCTGCCATGGGTCTGTGGGTGAAGCGCAAGGCTTGCGAGCCGGACGACGGGCTCGGCCAGGGGTGTCTGGGGCATGGCGGGGGTCCTCCTCGAGGCGCAGGAAAGCGCGCCGCGCCGCGCGGGGCAACTGAATTGCCCTCAGCACGGGGCGAGGAAAGCTCATCGGGGGGGCAGGTCGCCGGGAGCCCGCGCCGGAGCGCGGGGCTCCCTCTGCGGGTCAGGAGGGCATCGGAACCGGGGCGTGAGAGTGGCGCGCGACCGGCGTAAGGAACGGCCCGTGCGGGATCTCGGAGGGCGAGAAGCTTGCCGCCGAGGCGCGGTCCCACCGGCGGTGCCATTCGCGCAGCTCCTCGATCTCCTGGTCGGCGATGAGAAAGCCCACGGGCAGATAGGGATAGGCCTCGTTCCCGTCGAGGAACTCCGCGCCCTTGTTCCGGAACATGAAATGGTAGGGCATGAAGTCGATCGGGTGCTTGAGCCCGGCCGCGCCCGCGATCTCGCCCAGCGCATGGAGCGTGTTCTTGTGGAAGCGGTAGACGCGCTCGCTCTTGTCGGGCACGTCGAGGGCGCGCTGGCGCTGCTTGTCCTGGGTCGTGATGCCGACCGGGCACTTGTTGGTGTGGCAGGCCTGGGCCTGGATGCAGCCGACGGCGAACATGAAGCCGCGGGCAGAGTTGCACCAGTCCGCCCCGAGGGCGAGGGCGCGGGCCATGTGATAGGCCGAAGTGATCTTGCCCGCCGCGCAGATCTTGATCTTGTCGCGCAGGCCGGCGCCGCGGAGCGTGTTGTGGACGAAGTGGAGGCCTTCGAGCATCGGCATGCCGACGCGGTTGGCGAACTCGAGCGGGGCCGAGCCGGTGCCACCCTCCTTGCCGTCGACGATGATGAAATCGGGTGTGACGCCGGTTTCGAGCATCGCCTTGACGATGCACATGAATTCGCGCCGGTGGCCGATGCAGAGCTTGAAGCCCACCGGCTTGCCCTGCGCGAGCTCCCTGAGGCGGGCGATGAATTCCATGAGCTCGATCGGCGTGGAGAAGGTAGAGTGCCGCGCGGGCGAGATGCAGTCGACGCCCATCGGGATGCCGCGGGCCTCGGCGATCTCATGGGAGATCTTGGCAGCGGGCAGCATGCCGCCATGGCCAGGTTTCGCGCCTTGGCTGAGCTTGAGCTCGATCATCTTGATCTGCGGATCCTTCGCCTGTTCGGCAAAGCGCTCGGGGCAGAACTGGCCCTCCGGCGTGCGGCAGCCGAAATAGCCCGACGCGACCTGGTAGACGAGATCGCCACCCGCCTGGCGGTGGTAGCGGCTGATGCCACCCTCGCCAGTGTCATGGGCAAAGCCGCCCTTCTTGGCGCCGGCGTTGAGCGCGAGGATGGCGTTGGCGGAAAGCGCGCCAAAGCTCATGGCCGAGATGTTGAGGAGCGAGACGTCATAGGGCTGCGTGCAGTCCGGGCCACCGACGCGCACACGGAAATCGCTGTCGGTGATGACATTCGGCACGATCGAGTGAGTGAGCCAGGAATAGCCGGGCTGGTAGACGCTTTCCGTGGTGCCGAAGGGGCGCTTGTCCTCGATGCCCTTGGCGCGCTGGTAGACGAGGCTGCGGGTCTCGCGGCTGAAGGGCTCCTCGTCCTTGTCGGATTCGAAGAAATACTGCCGCAGCTCGGGCCGGACGTCCTCGAACATGAAGCGCAGGTGGCCGAGCACGGGGTAGTTGCGCAGGATGGAGTGGCTGGTCTGGAAGATATCCTTCACGCCCACCAGCGCAAGGCCGGCAAAGATCAGCGCGGGTATCAGCATCCAGGCCGACCAGGTCGCGGCCAGGATGAGGCTGAGCAGCGCAAGCAGCGTGACGAGCGCGAGGGTGGAGAAGCGGATATATTTTTCGAAGAGGGTCATCTCGTGCCTGGCCTTGCCGTCGGGTTCCTGTTGGGAGGTTCATTGCATCACCCTATGATGGTCTGATGTCCAGCATAAGGTTTGTGCACGCTGTCATCGCGGCGTGTCCTTGAGGTCCGAAGAGAGGCGGGGCCGGAGTCCTGCAAATCAGGTGGCGTGGCCCTGAGGTGGCGGGCGCAGGGTCAGCAGAGCCTCGCGGAAGTCCGGATCGCTGAGGACGATCTCCCGGGCGCCCAGGGCCGCGGCGCGGGCAAGCGCCATGCCGGTGAGGCTCTGGGCCGCATCCACCGCCGCGGGCAGTGTGAGGCCGCGGCCGAGCGCGGCGGTGACGAGCCCCGCATAGAGATCGCCGGTGCCCGGTATCGCCACGGGCAGATGTGGCGTCGGGTGGCGCATCGGCGCCTCCGGCCCGAGGATCACGCTCTCGATCGTGCCGGGGGTCGTATCCTCGAGCGCGCAACCGGTCGCGATGAGCCGCCCGCCAGGCGCGAGAGAGAGCGCGCCTGCGGCACGCTCGAGATCCCCGAGGGTGCGGATCTGCGTGCCGGTGAACCAGCCGAGCTCGAACGGGTTGGGCGTTGCGAGATCGGCAAGCGGCAGCAGATGCTCGCGCAGCGCGGTGGCCACGGCTTCGGGCACGTAGAGGCCGGGCCCGGCATCGCCGATCACCGGATCGCAGATATAGGTGAGCGCCGGGTTTGCCGCGCGGGCGCGGGCGATGAACGCCGCCAGTTGCAGGACGACCTCGACCGAGCCGATATAGCCGGTGACGATATAGGCCGCGCGGCCGGGCAGGCCGCGCTCCTCGGCACCGAGTAGCAACTCGCCAAAGAAATCGGCCGGCAGCGGGCGGCCGCGCAGGGTGGGATAGTCCGGCGTGTTGGAAAAGATCACCGTCGGGATGGCGGCGACCTCGAGGCCCGCGGCCTGCATCGGGAAGACCGCCGCCGAATTGCCGACATGGCCGAAGACCACCTGGCTCTGGATCGAGATGACGAGCGGCGGACGGGTCATGACGAGCCCTCGAGCCGCTTGCTCCAGTCCTCGACCTTGCCGCTCGCGACGCGGCGGGCGGCGTGGCGGCGCCAGCCCTCGGCGAGGAAGTCGAGCTCTGCGATGGCGCGGAGTTCGTCGAGGTTCATCCGCTCGACGTAGAGCGCGGTCCAGAGCCGGTGCAAGGTCCATTCGGGCTCAGACCGGTCGATCCGCTCGAGCGGATCGCCAGGCTCGACGACACCGGGCCGGAGCACCCGATAATACCATCCGGTGCGGCCCGTGGCCTGTACGCGTCGGGCCATGTCGGCAAGGCCGAAGCGGTGGTTGAGCTTCCAGCAGGGCTGGCGGCCCTGCGAGACCTGGAGCAGCGCGGTGCCGAGGCTGAAGATGTCACCGACCGCGACATCGCGCTCGGTGAAGCCCGCGGCAGCGATGTTCTCGCCAAAGGCGCCGGGCCGGTCCAGCAGCGGCAGCGGCCCGAGATCGTCCTGCCAGAGCGGGTAATGCTCGGCCGGATAGTGGTGTATCGCCTTTTCCGGGCCACCGTGAACCCGCCGGTCGGCCTGCTCGTCAGTGGCGAGCCCCTCGGGGCCCAACCGCTGCGGGCCGGACACCGGTTGTTTGGCGATGGCGCTCGTCCGGCCGCTGTCGTCAAGGGCTGCGACGCGGCCGGCAAGAAGGATGACGCCGCTCATGGCCGCGTCCCGCGCGAGCGGAGGCCGGTGGTCTTGCGGTGCAGGGAGGGTCTAGCGGCAAAGGGCATGGCGGCGGGTCTTTCGGTCTTGCGTCTCGCGCGCCGTGTCGCAAAGAAACGGCCTAGGAAAAAGATCCGGTTTTGCAATTCCGGCTAGGCCGGTCAGGGAGGGCCCATGCGTACGGCGGAGGAACTCGAGCTCGATCCGGGCCACCCGGGGCCGGTCTTCCAGGCAATTGCGGACGCGATCGTGCGCGACATCACCCGGGGCCGGCTCGCACCCGGCGCGCGGCTCCCCGGCACCAGGCGTCTGGCGCGCGCGCTCTCGGTGCACCGCAATACGGTCGATGCCGCCTATCAGGAGCTGCTGACCCAGGGCTGGCTCGAGGCCCACCCCTCGCGTGGCACCTTCGTTGCCGGCGATCTGCCCGAGGCGGTGCTGCTGCCGCAGCCCGAGGTGGAGGGTGGCGCGGTGGTTGAGGGGCCCGCGCCCGGAGCGCTCGCGTTTTCTGACGGCGCGCCGGATCCGCGGCTGATGCCCGACCGGGCGCTGGCGCGGGCCTTCCGCCGGGCGCTGTGCGCCCCCGGGTTCCGGGCGGGGAGCGACTATGGCGATGCGCGCGGCTCTGCTGGGCTGCGGGCGGCACTTTCGGCGCACCTCGCGGTAAGCCGCGGCGTGGTGGCCGATCCGGGGCGGATCCTCGTGACCCGCGGCAGCCAGATGGCACTCTTTCTCGCCGCGCGGGCCGCCCTCGCACCGGGCGATCTCGTTGCGGTCGAGGAGCCAGGCTATCCATTGGCCTGGGAGGCGTTCCGGGCCGCGGGAGCGGTGGTGCGCGGCTTTCCGATCGACGCGGGCGGCCTCGATGCCGCGGCGCTGGCGCAGGCGCTCGATACGGGCCTGCGGGTCCGCGCGGTCTATGTGACCCCCCATCACCAGTATCCGACCACGGTGACCATGGGCGCGGCCCGGCGGCTTCAGCTGCTGGAGCTTGCGCAAAGGCATGGGCTCATGATCATCGAGGATGATTACGACCACGACTATCGTTTCGAGGGGCGGCCGGTTCTGCCGCTGGCGGCGCGCGCGCCCCTCGATCAGCCGCTCGTCTATGTGGGGTCGCTCTCGAAGCTGCTCGCGCCGGGGATCCGGGTGGGCTATGCCGTCGCGCCGCCCGCGCTGCTCGGCCGGATGGCGACGGTGCGCGCGGCAATCGACAGGCAGGGCGACGCGCCCCTCGAAAACGCGCTGGCCGAGCTGATCCGCGACGGCGAGCTCGGCCGTCATGCCCGCAAGGCGCGGCGGGTCTACCGGGCGCGGCGCGACCTGCTGCTTGCGGGGCTCGCGGCCGAGCTGGGGGCGCGGGTCGCGGTCGATGCGCCGGCGGGCGGGCTCGCGCTCTGGGTCCGGGCGCAGGGCGGTGTCTCGGCGGAGGACTGGGCAGCACGGGCGCAGGCGGCGGGCCTCTCGCTGCTCCCCGGAGCGCGCTTCGTGCTGGAAGCTCCGGCGCCCGAGGCGTTCCGGCTGGGCTATGCGGCCCTCGACGAGGCGCAGATCGCGAGGGCGGTCGCGCGTCTCGCCGCCAGCTGGCCCGGAGCGCCATGCTGAGCTGAGCTCAGCGAGGCGGCTCAGACCGGGATCTCCGTCGTCTCGCGGACCCGGCGGAGCGAAAAGTTCGACTGCATTTGTGCCACGCCGGGCAGACGGGAGAGATGGCGGCGGTGGAGCGCGGCGAATTCCTCGGCATCGCGCACAGCGATCTTGACGAGATAGTCGGCGGTGCCAGCCATGAGGTGACACTCCAGGATCTCCGGGATCCGGGCGATCGCGGCCTCGAAGGCGTCGAGCAACGCCTCCGCCTGGCTGGTGAGACGGATCTCCACAAAGACTGTGGTACGGCGATTGAACACGGTGCGGTCGAGAAGGGCGACATAGGCGGCGATGGCCCCCGAGGCCTCGAGCCGTGCGACCCTGCGGTGACAGGCCGAGGGGGAGAGCGCCACGGCTGCTCCGAGCTCGGCGTTGGATATCCGGCCATTCCGCTGCAAGGCCCGCAGCAGCCGCCGGTCCGTTTCATCGAGAATCACCACGCGCACGATTTTCTTGCGAAACCGGCAATCAGCGCAAGGAAATTGCATGGGAGCCGGGGCCCGGGGCGCAGAAATCACCCGTAATGCGGAACGCCTGCGATATTCTGGCGCGCACAAGAACGCAAATCGGGGAGGAACACGACATGCGTATCGGATGTCCCAAGGAAATCAAGAACCAGGAATATCGAGTGGGTGTCACGCCCACCGCGGCGCGGGATGCGATCGCCCGTGGTCATGAGGTGATGGTGGAGACCGGCGCCGGTATCGGCGCGGGGTTTGCGGATGCCGACTATCTCGCGATCGGAGCGCAGATTGTTGAAACAGCCGAGGAAGTCTTTGCCTGGGCGGAGATGGTGGTGAAGGTGAAGGAGCCTCAGGTGGCCGAGCGGCGCATGCTGCGCGAGGGCCAGCTGCTGTTCACCTATCTCCACCTTGCACCCGACACGGCTCAGACCGATGACCTGCTGGCCTCGGGCGCAACCTGCATCGCCTACGAAACCGTCACGGACAATTTCGGCGGGCTGCCGCTGCTGGCGCCGATGTCGGAAGTGGCCGGGCGGCTTGCGCCGCAGATGGGAGCCTGGACGCTCCAGAAGGCCAATGGCGGGCGCGGCGTGTTGCTCGCCGGTGTGCCGGGGGTGACACCCGCGGAGGTCGTTGTGATCGGCGGCGGCGTTGTCGGCACCAATGCGGCCCGCATCGCGGCGGGGATGGGCGCGGATGTAACCGTGCTCGATCTCTCGCTGCCGCGGCTCCGCCAGCTCGACGAGCGGTTCGGCCATCTCTTCAACTGCCGCTATGCCTCCGGTCAGGCGACGGACGAGCTGATCGCGCGGGCCGACATGGTCGTGGGCGCGGTGCTGATCCCGGGGGCCGAGGCGCCGAAGATCATCACGCGGGCCCATCTCGCCACGATGAAGCCGGGCTCGGCCATTGTCGATGTGGCGATCGATCAGGGCGGGTGCGCGGAGACCTCGAAGGCCACGACGCATGACGATCCGGTCTACGAGGTCGATGGCATCATGCACTACTGCGTCGCCAACATGCCCGGCGCGGTGTCGCGTACCTCGACCATCGCACTCGGGAACGCAACGCAGCCCTTCCTGCTCGCGCTCGCCGACAAGGGCTGGAAGCAGGCCTGCCGGGAAGATGCGAACCTCGCCAACGGGCTCAACATCCACGCCGGCCGGATCACCAACGGCCCGGTGGCGCGCGCTCAGGGCCGCGACCATGTGGAGCTCGCCGCGGTCCTCGCCTGAGGCGCGGTGGCCGCCGCGCGTCCTCTCGCGGGCGCCGGATCAGAAGCTCGACGGCGTGCAGGCGCTCACCACATGGCACGGCTCGCCGCCGACGGCGCGGAACCGGTGCGGAAGCTGGCTCTGGAAGGCATAGGCGTCTCCAGGGCCGAGGATGCGCCGCTCGCCGTCGACGAAGACCTCGAGGCGGCCGGAGAGTATGATCCCGGCCTCCTCGCCGCGGTGGCTGAGCGGGATGCGGCCGGTATCGGCGCCAGGCTGGTAGGTCTCTCGCAGCATCTGGAGCGTGCGGCCCTCGGAGCCGCTGCCGATCTGGAGATAGGAGATGCCGCCCTTGCCGATCTCCTTGAGATCCTCGGCAGCGAAGAAGAAGGTGCGCGGCGCCTCTGGCTCGTAGGCGAAGAACTCTGCGAGCCCGACGGGCAACCCGTCGAGGATGCGCTTCAGCGCCCCGACCGACGGGCTGCTCTTGCCGCTCTCGATCAGCGAGATCGTCGAGTTGGGAACGCCGGTCCTGCGGGCAAGTTCGCGTTGCGAGATCCCGCGCCCCTCGCGCAGGGATCTGAGTCTGGCGCCGACTTTGCCTTCCATGGCTCTCTCCCGTTTTGTGGTGTTCAGAATCCGCCAATACTCGCCCCGCAACCTTGGATTTACAAGCGCTTGCCCAGGGCGAATAAAGGATTGTTTGCGGCGCCGGATCATGTGCCACTATGGTGGCGACCGGTTGCCCGAGGAGTTCCCGATGACATTGCTGACAAACGACATGAATCGCGTGACAGAGCTCGATCGGGCCCATGTCTGGCACCACATGTTCCAGCACAAGGCGCTGGAAACCACTGATCCGCGCATCATCGTGCGCGGGCGGGGGATGACGGTCTGGGACCAGAAGGGCCGGGAGTTTCTCGATGCGCTCTCGGGCGGGGTCTGGACGGTGAACGTCGGCTACGGCCGCGAGTCGATTGCCGATGCGGTGCGCGACCAGCTCGTCGAGATGAACTACTTCGCCCAGAGCCTCGGCTCGGTGCCGGGCGCGCTTTTCGCCGAGCGGCTCATCGAAAAGATGCCGGGGCTTTCGCGTGTCTACTATTCGAACTCGGGCTCCGAGGCCAACGAGAAGGTCTTCAAGATGGTGCGCCAGATCTCGGCGCGGCATCACGGCGGGCGGAAGTCGAAGATCCTGTTCCGCGAGCGCGACTATCACGGCACCACGATCGGCGTGCTTGCCGCCTGCGGCCAGCCGGAGCGCGTGGCGCTCTACGGGCCGTATCCCGGCGACTTCGCCTCGGTGCCGCATTGCCTCGAATACCGCAAGCAGTGGGATGTGGAGAATTACGGCGAGCGCGCGGCAGAGGCGATCGAGGAGGTGATCCTGCGCGAGGGTCCCGACACGGTCGGCCTCCTATGCCTCGAGCCGATCACCGCCGGGGGCGGGGTCATCACGCCGCCCGAGGGCTACTGGGAGAAGGTCCAGGAGATCTGCCGGAAATACGAGGTGCTGCTGCACATCGACGAGGTTGTCTGCGGCATCGGCCGTACCGGCGAATGGTTCGGCTACCAGAACTACGGCGTGAAGCCGGATTTCGTGACCATGGCCAAGGGGGTGGCCTCGGGCTATGCGGCGATCTCCTGCACGGTGACGACCGAGGCGGTGTTCGAGCAGTTCAAGGACGATGCCAGCGATCCGCTGTCGTACTTCCGCGATATCTCGACCTTTGGCGGCTGCGCGGCAGGGCCCGCGGCGGCGCTCGAGAACATGCGGATCATCGAGGAGGAGAACCTGCTCGGGAACACGAGGGTGATGGGTGAGCGGCTCGAGGCCAACCTGAGGGCGCTGATGGAGCGCCATGCGGTGATCGGCGACGTGCGCGGGCGCGGGCTCTTTGCCGGCGCCGAGCTCGTGGCCGATCGCGAGACCAGGGAGCCGATGGCCGAGGGCATGGTGCAGAAGGTCGTCGCCGAGGCCAATGCGCGCGGCGTCATCATCGGCATGACGAACCGCTCGCTGCCGGGGTTCAACAACACGCTCTGCTTCAGCCCCGCGCTGATCGCCACTGCCGACGAAATCGACCGGATCACCGATGCGGTCGATGGCGCGCTGAGCGCCGTCTTCGGCTGATCGGGCCCGCGCCCCGGCGGCCCGCGTCGCGTGGTGCCGCCGGGGTGCGGCTCAACTCTTGCCCAGATAATAGTAGACGCTGCTGCGTGAGCCTCCGATGAGCCGCGCCACCGTATCGGCTGCGCCGCGCATCCGCAGGTATCCGCCAGCGTCGAGCTCGGCAATGAGCGCGCGTTTCTCGATGCTCGAGAGCGCGCGGGGCTCCTTGTTGCGCTGACTGGCATAGCGCTGGATCACATCCTCGAGCGGCGGGCCGGAGGGGGCGGGGGCGAGGGTTTCCACCGGAGCCTCGACCGGCCGTGTGCCGGTGAATTCTTCGAGATAGGCCGACATCGAGCGGAGATAGGAGATATCGACGTTGAGGCAGATCGCCGCGACGAACGCGCCGGAGGAATCCCGGATGCCGATCGACGTGCTCTTGACCGCGCGGCCGTCCGGAAAGCGGTTGGGGTAGCCCACGAGCATGTCGGGGAAATCCGGGTCGGCGATGCGGGCGAGGCCAAGCTCGGTCGCGGGCTCGCCCGCGCTCCGGCCCGAGAGATTGTTCTCGATCCGGGCGATGGCGTGGTCGGGATCGCGGAGATCGTGCAGCACCACCTCGCAGAGCGGCGCGAAAGTCCCGGCCAGCGCCTCCACGATCTTCGCCGCCTCGCGGAGCAGGAGGTCATGCTCGGAGAGTGTTGACATAATGTCCAATCCTGACTAATGGAAACTGTCAGTTCCTGACAGATCTGTGCCACGGCCTGCGCGCGCCGCGCAAGCCCCGATCAGAAAGGCTCAGCCGAATGTCCGCCGGACCCGCATCCATCGAACTCATCGAGACCCCCGCCGCCGCCGCGCCGGGCGGGCATTATTCCCAGGCCGCGGTTGCGGGCGATCTCGTCTTCGTCTCCGGGCTTCTGCCCGTCGAGCCGGGTGGTGCGCCCGATGCCACACTGCCCTTCGAGCTGCAGGCCGAATGCGTGCTCCGGAGCGCCGCCGCCATCCTCGATGCGGCGGGAAGCGATCTCGCCCACGTGGTGAAGGCCACCGTCTACATCGCCGACATCGCCCAATGGGGCGCCTTCAACCGGATCTTCGCCGCGCATTTTGGCGCGCACCGCCCGGCGCGCGCGGTGGTGCCGGTGCCCTGCCTCCATCACGGGTTCGCCGTCGAAATGGAGCTGGTCGCGGTCCGCCGCCCTGCCGCCCGGTGAACGCCCGCAACCCTGAGGATCCGCCGATGACCGCCACCTATCTCGATCCCGCCGATGGCGCATGTTTTCCGCTCGACCGGCCGCTCTGGCGCTCGCCGACCAGCGGCGGGCCGCTTTCGATCCCGCCGGGCCCGGGGATCGGCCCCGAGGCAATCCGGCGCGACCTGCGCTCGATCTGGCGCTATGCCGCGGCGCTGCCACTGGAGATCGCGGCGCCCGTGAGCCTGGGCGAGGGCATGACACCGCTCGTCCCCGGGCGGCTCGGCGGCGGTTCGGTCGCCTTCAAGCTCGAGTGGTTCAACCCGACCGGCAGCTTCAAGGACCGCGGCGCCGCGGTGATGCTCTCCTATCTCCGGGCGATGGGCGTGCCCGCCATCCTCGAGGACAGCTCCGGCAATGGCGGGGCGGCGATCGCGGCCTATGGAGCGGCGGCGGGGGTTCGCGTGCGGATCCTCACGCCCGCAACGACGCAGCCGGCGAAGATTGCACAGATGCGCGCCTTCGGCGCGGAGGTCCAGCTCGTGCCCGGCCCGCGCGATGCAAGCGAGGCCGAGGCGATCCGGCAGTCGGAAGAGACCTTCTATGCCAGCCACAACTGGCAGGCCTTCTTCCTGCAGGGCACGAAGCTGCTGGCCTACGAACTCTGGGAGGAGCACGATTTCGCGGCGCCCGACAACATCGTCATTCCGGTCGGAGCGGGGAGCAATGTGCTCGGCTGCGATCTGGGATTTTCGGAGCTTCTTCGGGCGGGCCGGATCGCGCGGCTGCCGCGGATCTTCTGCGCCCAGCCGGAAAACTGCGCGCCGATCCATGCGGCTTTCACGGCGGGCGGCACCACGCCCGTAGCGATCACGCCGCAGCCGACCATTGCCGAAGGGGCCTCGATCCGGGCGCCTGTCCGTCTCGGGCCGGTGCTGGACGCGCTCCGGCGCTCGGGCGGCGGGACCATCGCGGTGCCGGAGGCGGGGATCGTGCAGGCGGTGCGCGATCTTGCGGCGCGCGGGCTCTATGCCGAGCCCACCTCGGCACTTGCCGCCGCGGCGGCGGAGCGGCTGATCGCCGAGAACAGGATCGGACCGGATGAACGGACCGTGGTGCTGCTGACGGGCAGCGGCCTCAAGGCGACGGCCTTCATGACGGCGGAATTCGCGGGCTGAAGGCCGGCCGCCGCCGTCACGGTGTTGCCCGGATGACGTGCCCCGGGCGACAGGCGATCCGTACCGAGGTGATGAGCCCGGCATCGTTCCAGGTTGTGCGGTGCAGGATCAGGAGCGCCGTGCCCGCGGCGATCTCCAGCAGCTGCGCATCCCGCACATCGGCACTCTCGGCCGAGAACGCCATGTCGGCACGCAGGTAGGGTGCGTTTCGCACCAGCCATTCATTGGCATTCACCTGGCGGAAATCAACCGCCTCCATGCCCGGGACCGCCCGCGGGTTGAGCCATCGGTCCTCGAACTGGAACGGTGTCCCGTCGCCATAATGTACGGCCTGGAGGTGGAGGAGCGGCATGTCCGCGGCAACACCGGTCCGCTCCGCCACCGCCTCCGGGGCGAAGCCCTGGCTGAGCCCGAACACCCGGTAGGCGTAGGCCATGCCTTGCTGCTCGATCTGTTCGCGTACGACCGGGATGGTGAAGGTGGCCTTTCGCGCCGGATCGACGGCAACCCGCGTGCCGGCCCGGCGGCGGCGCTCGAGAAGACCCTCGTCGGCAAGAAGCTGGAGCGCCTTGTTCACGGTGGCGCGGGCCGCGCCGAAAGTCACCGCAAGCTCGGCTTCGTCCGGAATCCGATCACCCTGCCGCCATTCGCGATCGAGGATGCGGCGGCGCACGTCCTCGGCAATGAGCTGTGCCTTGGGTGTGGTCGGGCCGGGGGCTCGTTCGGTCACGTGGTCTCCTGCATTCGGATCATGGCTGCCAGAGGCCCGCAAAGCGCCTTTCGCAGGCCTCCCCCTTCCTTCCGACAGAGCGCGATTGACGTCAATTAGATTTAGACATATACGATAAATATGTTTATACATAAAAGCGCATCAGATATGCGGACCCATGGGGGCACATGCATCTTCTCGAGAATGCCAGAATCGCGGAATTCGATGCGCCGTCGGGCCGGTGGCGCCTTTCCGCGCCCGCGATGATCGCGATCGGGGAGGGGCGGATCGTCTGGACGGGCGATGCGGAGGATCTGCCGGAACCCTTCGCCGGCGCCCCCCGCCGCGATCTCGACGGCCGGGTGGTGACGCCGGGTCTGATCGATTGCCACACCCACGTGGTCTTCGGCGGCAATCGCGCGCGGGAATTCGAGATGCGGCTCGAAGGCGCCAGCTACGAAGAGATCGCCCGGGCTGGCGGCGGCATCCTCTCCACCGTGCGCGAGACCCGTGCGGCGTCGGAAGAGGAGCTGCTGGCGGCGGCCCTGCGCCGGGTCGACACCCTGCTGGCCGAAGGTGTCACGACCCTCGAAATCAAGTCGGGCTATGGGCTCGACATCGAGAGCGAGCTCAAGATGCTGCGGGTTGCCCGCCGGATCGGCAGGGTGCGGCCCGTGAGCGTGCGCACGACCTGGCTCGCGGCGCATGCGTTGCCGCCCGAACGCCGCGAGGATCGTGCGGGCTACATCCGCGACGTGGTGATCGCGGGCATGGCGCGCGCCAATGCCGAAGGGCTGATCGACGCGGTGGACGGCTTCTGCGAAGGCATCGCCTTCTCGCCCGAGGAAATGGCCCGGATCTTCGAGCATGCCGCCGGGCTCGGCCTGCCGGTGAAGCTTCATGCCGAGCAGCTCTCCGATCTCGGCGGCGCCGCGATGGCGGCGCGGCACGGCGCGCTCTCGGTCGACCATCTCGAGTATCTCGGAGCGGACGGGATCGCGGCAATGGCCGTCGCGGGGACGGTCGCCGTCCTGCTGCCGGGCGCCTTCTACACGCTCCGGGAAACGCAGCTGCCGCCGGTTGCCGCGCTTCGTGCAGCCGGGGTGCCGATGGCGCTCGCAACCGACTGCAACCCCGGCACCTCGCCCGTCACCTCGCTGCTGCTCACGATGAACATGGGCGCGACGCTCTTCCGCATGACGCCCGCGGAATGTCTGGCAGGGGTGACCGTTCATGCCGCCCGCGCCCTTGGCCTCGAGGGCCGGGGCCTGATCGCGCCGGGCTTCCGCGCCGATCTCGCCATCTGGGACATCACCGATCCGGCCGAGCTGTCCTACCGCATCGGCTTCAATCCGCTTCACGCCCGCATCGTCGGAGGCACCCTTGTCTGACCTCGTCCTCATCCCCGGAGAAACGCGGCTCGCGGAACTCGAGCGCATCTGGCGCGAAGGCCTGCCGGCACGGCTCGCCGAAACGGCGCGGCCGCTGATCGCGATGTCGGCGGCGCGGATCGCGGCCGCGGCGAGCGGCGCGGAGCCCGTCTATGGTGTCAATACCGGCTTCGGGAAGCTCGCCTCCATCAAGATCCGCCCCGAAGATACCGCGACGCTCCAGCGCAACCTCGTCCTCTCGCACTGCTGCGGCGTGGGCGAGCCGGTCGAGCCGGAAACGGTGCGCCTTGTCCTGGTGCTGAAGCTCCTCTCGCTCGGGCGCGGCGCCTCGGGGGTTCGGCCCGAGGTGATCGCACTGCTCGAGGCGATGCTCGCCAAAGGCGTGCTGCCGGTCATCCCCGCGCAGGGCTCGGTCGGAGCCTCCGGCGATCTCGCGCCGCTTGCGCACATGGCCGCGGTCATGATCGGCGAGGGGCGGGCGACCTTCGAGGGCCGCGAGATGGCCGGGGCCGCCGCGCTCGCAGCGGCGGATCTCACCCCGGTGGTGCTCTCCGCCAAGGAGGGGCTCGCGCTCATCAACGGAACGCAGGTCTCGACCGCCTTTGCGCTCGCCGGGCTCTTCGAGGCCTTTGCCTCCGCCCGCGCGGCGCTGGTGACCTCCGCGCTCTCGACCGATGCGATCATGGGCTCGACCGCGCCCTTCCTCGAGGAGATCCACAGCCTCCGCGGCCATCGCGGCCAGATCCTCGCGGCGGCGGTGATCCGCGACCTGATGGCGGGGAGCGAGATCCGCGAGAGCCATCGCGCCGGCGATCCGAGGGTGCAGGATCCCTATTGCATCCGCTGCCAGCCGCAGGTGACCGGCGCCTGCATCGACCTCCTCTGGCAGAGCGCGCGCACGCTCGAGATCGAGGCCAATGCCGCGACCGACAATCCGCTCGTGCTCACGGCCGCGGATCGCATCGTCTCCGGCGGCAATTTCCATGCCGAGCCGGTGGCCTTCGCCGCCGACCAGATCGCGCTCGCCATCGCCGAGATGGGCGCGATCGCGCAGCGCCGCGTTGCACTCATGGTGGACCCGGCGCTGAACCACGATCTGCCGCCCTTCCTCACGCGCGACCCGGGGCTCAACAGCGGCCTGATGATCGCCGAGGTGACGAGTGCCGCGCTCATGAGTGAGAACAAGCATCTCGCGACGCCATGCTCGACCGACTCGACGCCCACCAGCGCCAATCAGGAGGATCATGTGAGCATGGCCGCCCACGGCGCCCGGCGGCTCCGGCGGATGAATGCGAACCTCTCGCAGATCCTCGGCATCGAGGCCCTCTGCGCCGCCGCAGGCGTCGAGTTCCGCGCGCCCCTGCGCACCTCCGGGCCATTGCAGGCGGTGATCGACCGGATGCGCGCCACCATTCCGCCGCTCGAACAGGACCGCTACCTCGCGCCCGATCTGGCCGCGGCCGCGGAGCTGGTCCGCTCGGGGGCGCTCACCGCTGCGGTTCCCGCCCGGCTCCTCGCGGGCGTCGCGCCTTGACGCTGCGCCCGGCCGCACCGGCCTCCCCCCCCCATATCCCGTCCGATCCACCCCGCGGCACGCGCCCGCCGAACCGAAGGCCTGATCCGATGAACTCGCCCCGACACAACATCCGCGACATCTTCCCCGCCACCGGCACGGAGATCTCGGCGAAGAGCTGGCTCACCGAGGCGCCGCTCCGGATGCTGATGAACAACCTCCACCCGGATGTCGCCGAGAACCCGCATGATCTCGTGGTCTATGGCGGCATCGGCCGGGCGGCGCGGACCTGGAAGGATTTCGACCTGATCGTCGAGAGCCTGCGCAGGCTGGAAGATTACCAGACCCTGCTGGTTCAGTCGGGCAAGCCCGTGGGCGTGTTCCGGACCCACAAGGACGCGCCGCGCGTGCTCATCGCCAATTCCAACCTCGTGCCGCATTGGGCGACCTGGGATCACTTCAACGAGCTCGACCGCAAGGGGCTCGCGATGTACGGCCAGATGACCGCCGGCTCGTGGATCTACATCGGCAGCCAGGGCATCGTGCAGGGCACCTACGAAACCTTCGTCGAGGCCGGGCGCCAGCACTATGGCGGCGAGCTGACCGGCAAGTGGATCCTGACGGCGGGCCTTGGCGGCATGGGCGGCGCACAGCCATTGGCCGCGGTGATGGCCGGGGCCTGCTGCCTGGCGGTGGAATGCGACGAGACGCGCGCCGATTTCCGGCTGCGCACCCGCTATGTCGACGAGAAGACACATGATCTCGACGAATCTCTGGCGATGATCGACCGCTGGACCACGGCGGGCGAGGCGAAATCCGTGGCGCTGATCGGCAATGCGGCGGATGTCTATCCCGAGCTGGTCCGGCGCGGCGTCCGCCCCGATATCGTCACCGACCAGACCAGTGCCCACGATCCGATCCACGGCTATCTGCCGCAGGGCTGGAGCGTCGCGGAATGGCGCGCCCGGCAGGAGAGCGATCCGAAGGCGGTCGAGACGGCTGCGCGCGCCAGCATGAAGATCCATGTCGCCGCGATGGTCGATTTCTGGAACGCGGGCATCCCCACGCTGGATTACGGCAACAATATCCGTCAGGTGGCCAAGGAAGAGGGGCTGGAAAACGCCTTTGCCTTCCCCGGTTTCGTGCCCGCCTATATCCGTCCGCTGTTCTGCCGCGGCATCGGCCCGTTCCGCTGGGTTGCGCTGTCGGGCGATCCGGAGGATATCTACAGGACCGATGCCAAGGTGAAGGAACTGATCGACGATCCGCACCTGCACAACTGGCTCGACATGGCGCGCGAACGCATCAGCTTCCAGGGGCTGCCGGCGCGGATCTGCTGGGTGGGCCTCGGGCTGCGCGACAAGCTCGGCCTCGCCTTCAACGAGATGGTCCGCACCGGCGAGCTGAAGGCCCCGATCGTCATCGGCCGCGATCATCTCGACAGCGGCAGCGTCGCCAGCCCCAACCGCGAGACCGAGGCGATGCGCGACGGCAGCGACGCCGTCTCCGACTGGCCGCTCCTGAACGCGCTTCTCAACACCGCATCGGGCGCGACCTGGGTCAGCCTCCACCACGGCGGCGGTGTGGGAATGGGCTTCTCGCAGCATTCGGGCATGGTAATCTGCTGCGACGGCAGCGCCGAAGCCGACGCCCGCATCGCCCGCGTGCTCTGGAACGACCCGGCGACCGGCGTGATGCGCCACGCCGATGCGGGCTACGACATCGCGCTCGCGTGCGCGCGGGAAAACCGGCTGGATCTGCCCGCCATTCTCGGCGAGCGCTGACGACAGGAGGCGGGCGACATGGAGCAGGGCGTGACCCCCGGATTGCGGCCCCCCGCGGCCTGGAGCGGCCGGTCGGATGTCTCCGAAGGGCCGGAGGGGCGGCGGTGGCACGAGATCGTCGCGCTCGGCGGCCCGGCCCAGGCGGGCGAGATCGCGCTGCTCGGCTTTGCATCCGACGCGGGCGTGCGGCGCAACGGCGGCCGGCCGGGGGCGGCCGACGGGCCGGCCGCGATCCGGGACATGCTCGCGAACCTCCCCGCCTGGCCTGGCCTCGCGCTCCGCGATCTCGGCGATGTGACCTGCGACGGCGATGCGCTGGAAGCGGCACAGGCGCAGCTCTCCGGCGCGCTGGCGCAGGTGCTGGCGTCGGGGGCGACACCGATCGCGCTCGGGGGCGGGCACGAGATCGCGTTTGCAAGCTTCTCAGGGCTTTGCGACCATCTCTCCGGGGGAGGGCCCGCGCCCCGGATCGGCGTCGTCAATCTCGATGCGCATCTCGATCTCCGCGCCGACCCGCGCCCGAGTTCCGGCACACCCTTCCGACAGGCCGCCGAGCTCTGCGCTGCGCGGGGCTGGCCCTTCCGCTATGCCTGCCTCGGGGTGAGTGCCTTTGCCAACACCCGGAGCCTCTTCCGCCGGGCGGAGGATCTTGGCGTCGAGATCCTGCCGGACGAGGCGATGGTCCCGGGCGGCGAGGCGGCGATGACGGCACGCCTCCGGCAGTTTGCCGGCAGCGTCGATCACCTCTATCTCACCATCGATCTCGACGTGCTCGCGGCTGCCGCCGCACCGGGGGTGAGCGCCCCCGCCGCGCGCGGGGTCGAGCCATTCCTGCTGGAGCTCGCGATCGACACCCTTGCCGCGACCGGCAAGCTGCGCCTCGCCGATCTCGCCGAGATGAACCCGCGCCACGACATCGACGGCCGCACCGCCCGCCTCGCGGCGCGTCTCGCCGCCCGCCTCGCGTTGCGCCTGAGTGCCCCGGACGCTCTCACCGGAAAAGCACACAGGGAGGGATAGGCCAGCGGCGCCATCGCTTGTGCCGGGGCGCGACATGAGGCGGACAACAGGGCCTGATCCATCGTATTGACAGCCTCCGGCGCGGAAGGTTCACCGGAGCGTTACCGAAGTCCTTTCCCTGACATCATGCTGTACAGGCAGCGTGGCAACCCTTGCTGCCGACCCACAGTTCCGTTGCAATGGACGAGAAACGGAACAGCCTCATTCAAGAATAATTAGGGCATCGCCGACATAGACTTCCGCGATGAACGAAGTCGCGCCGATTCCATCCGCAGCTAACCTCATGCGGCAAATACTGTGGCCAGCCGCCATGGCGCTGACCGCATTCATGGCCTTTGGAGTGCTTCTGCTCTCATCCGCAGTGGGACAGCCAGGCGAACCCGGTCTGCTGATCTTCCCGCCAAACTGGGATCGTCACAAGGTTATGGACGCGGCTTTGTCGATCAATGCTCCGTTGATCGACATCGGCCCGGCGGCCTTTGTCGTGTCCGTCTTTCTGGAGGATCACGCAACAATATCGCGTGCTCACCAGGCAGGCGCGTTGTTCGTTCTCAATGCCAAAACTGCAGCGCTCTGCGGTGCGAAATAGGTGTCAAGAAAGCAAAGATCATGGCTCTGTTGTCTACGCTTTTTGCAAAACTCTTCCCGAGCGAGGAAGTCGCGGCAGTTGAAGCGGTGCGTCGCAAATCGGCGCATTCCTTTGTCATGTTCCTGTGGGCATCGGCCGCTGCGGTTTCTCTGATCTCTTTCCTCTGCGGCTCAAACTGGCAAGTGGTCGCCGTTCTTTGCGCAGCTTTTGCCGGGGTGACGCAGCTTGCATCCCGAGGACATCCCGAAGGCCTTCGATCAAGGTTGATGATCGCCACGTGCATTCTTGCGCACTGGATGATGTTGGTCTACGCGGTCACGCCTGTCGCACAGGGCCAATTCATACTCGACGCGCATATGGTGTTTTTTATCATCATGGGCGCTCTTGTCAGTTTCGTGTGCCCGGCGACAATATTGTATACAACAATTGTCGTTTTTTTTCACCATCTACTGTTTAGCCTGCTCGTCCCGACATTCATCTGGCCGGATGTCCAGTTCGCGCTGCCACACTTCCTGATTCACTGTGTCCTGGCAGTGATTACCGCAGGAGTGAGCCTCACACTCTCGATCAGTTTCCACAATCTGCTGACATCTTCCGCCTCCGCGATCGCGAGAAGTGACGCGGCCAAGAAATCCGCAGAAGAGGGTTTGCTGGAGACTGAAGCCGCGAAGGAAAAAGCGGAACAATCGAAGCTCGCGGCCGAGGCCGCGCAGAAGGAGGCAGAGGCTGCGCAGCGAGAGGTCGAGCACGCGAATGCCGAGCGTGAGAAACAGGCCAAAGAGGCGGAGATCGAGCGCGCTCAAATCATGAACAGTCTCGGGGCTTCGATCGGCACCGTTGTCAGCCAGGCCAAGAGCGGCAACTTCTCTGCGAGAGTGGAGGCTGAATTTGACGATGAAATCCTGTTGACGCTTGCCCGCAATGTCAACGAGTTGCTGGATTCGGTTGATGGTGGACTGGGTGAGGCGGGCAAGACCTTGGCCAAGATTGCGGGGGGCGATCTGTCCGAAGGCATGCGCGGCGAGTTCAGTGGCGCCTTCAAGGAGCTTCAGGACAATGTAAACGCGATGCTCCTGTCGCTGAAGGATCTTATCGGAGGTGTTGCCGGGAGCGTGGATAGCCTTGCGTTTTCCTCGGCGGAACTGCGGGAAACATCGGATGTCCTATCGCGGCAGGCTGAACAGAATGCCGCTTCCCTTCAGGAAACTTCGGCGGCGCTCGAAGAGCTTTCCGCCAGCATCAGACAGGTCGATCAGAACATTTCCGAAGCATCCAGTAACGCGCAGCTTGCAAATACGTCCGCGCAAGAGGGAATAACGGTCGCGGAAGAAGCTGGCGAGGCCATGAGCAGGATCATTTCCGCCTCGTCCGAGATCTCCCAGGTTGTCAGCGTTATCAATGACATCTCGTTCCAGATCAACTTGCTTGCTCTCAATGCCGGGATCGAGGCGGCGCGCGCTGGGGAGGCCGGTCGCGGCTTCTCGGTTGTTGCATCGGAAGTGCGTCAACTGGCGCAACGATCCTCGGACGCGGCAAAGGAGATCGCCCATGTCATCGCACGCAGTGACACTGCGGTGTCGGACGGGGTTGCAAAGGTCAAGGACGCAGAACTCGCTTTGCAGGCGATCGCTGAGAGTGTGAGCGGTGTGTCGGGCCGTATTGAAGAAGTGGCGCAAGCAATCTCGGAACAGGTGAGCGGCGTTTCGGATATCAACAGTTCGATCGCCCAGATCGACCGGAACGTCCAGAAACAGGCCGCATCGTCTGAAGAGGTCACCGCGACAAGCACCGTGCTCTCGGGCGAAGCAGACGGGCTGAAGGACTCGATAAGCCGTTTCAATATCGGTGAAAGCGCTGCAGCGCGGAACGGACGGACCAGTGCCAACGCCCACGGGAAATCCGGCCGGAGACTTGCGGTCCGAACCCACTGATTGCGGCTTTCCAGCATGATGCACGGTTCGAAAACCGGGCGGTGAACATGTCTGATCTTTTCTCGCTGACGGACGCGCAGAAGGCGCGTCTTGCCCCCATATGTCCCAACTTTTACGGCAAGCCGCGGGTCCAGGGCCGGTTGGTGTAATTTCGACGCCGCCGACGATGAGGGCCTGCCCCGGTCTGTGGTCCAGGCGCCATGCGACCCCTGGGTTCCAATTGACCGCGCATAGAGATACGTCCTTTCGGCGTTCCTGATTGAGGTCGGAATGGCGATCGGTCAAAGCGTATCCGCCCGGGGAGAATTTCCGTGGGGAACGGTCTTCAAGAAGCCGCGAAGGGGCAGGTGCGCGGCGTGTCGGCTGGTCGACAGTTGTGCTACGCCGTGGCATCACCTATCCGAAAACTTGGGAAAACCGCCGGAAAACGCGGCAGATCTTCGAGATTGCGCGACGCGGAAGGCCGGAGCCAAAAGTGAACAAGACAAACAAAAACAGTAGTGAAGCGGCATATCGTCTGTCCGTCGCCCCTATGATGGACTGGACCGACCGGCATTGCCGCTATTTCCACCGGCTGTTTTCGGCCCGGGCGCTGCTCTACACCGAAATGGTCACCACCGGGGCGGTGCTCCATGGCGACCGCGCGCGGCTTCTCGGCTTCGATCCGGCGGAGCATCCGGTGGCGCTTCAGCTCGGCGGATCGGACCCGGACGAGCTCGCGGCGGCCACGCGGATCGGCGTGGCGGAAGGCTATGACGAGATCAATCTCAACGTCGGCTGCCCTTCGGAGCGGGTGCAGTCGGGCTGCTTCGGGGCGGCGCTGATGCGCGAGCCGGGCCTCGTCGCCGATTGCGCCCGGGCGATGATCGAGGCGGCAGGCCCCGTGCCGGTCACCATCAAGTGCCGGATCGGTGTCGACGATCAGGATCCGGAGACGGTCTTGCCGGAGTTCCTCGCGCGGATGGCCGGGGCAGGGGTGGCGACGGTGATCGTCCATGCCCGCAAGGCCTGGCTTCAGGGCCTGAGCCCGAAGGAGAACCGCGACATCCCGCCGCTCGACTATGGCCTCGTCCACCGGATGAAGGCGCGCTTTCCCGAGCTCACGATCGTGCTCAATGGCGGCGTGCCCGATCTCGCCACCGCGGCGGAGCACCTTGCCGCAGGGCTCGACGGCGTGATGCTGGGCCGCGCGGCCTATCACGGGCCGGCGCTGCTCGGTGCGGCGGACCGGCTCATCTTCGGCGCGCGCACACCGGATGTTCCGGCCGAAGCTGCGGTGCGGGCGATGCTCCCCTACATCGAGGCGGAATGCGCGCGCGGCACGCCGGTCAACCAGATCACCCGCCACATGCTCGGCGCCTTTGCCGGGCGCCCGGGCGCGCGCGCCTGGCGCCGTGTGCTCTCGGAAGGGGCGCACCGTCCGGGGGCGGGGCCGGAACTCGTCGAGGCCGCCCTGGGCCGCATTTCCGAAGCAGCCTGAGGCGCACGCTGCCTCGGATCAGGCCCCGTTCTTAAGATCCGCTAAACCATGTTCATGCACGGTCCCCCGCAACAGTCCGGCGCGCATTTTCGCTGCCGGGTCCTTGCGGTGGTCGGGAGGCCGCCCGACTTTGGGAGAATGCCATGAAGGACGCCCTCACCGCGCTCGTTCAGACATATCTTGGCCTCGCGCTGCTCTGGCCGGTCGCCACCGCGACCGTCGCGCGCATCGTCAACCGCCGCTACGACGCGGTCATTGCAGCCGACATCCGCCGTATTGCCGGCCCGGCGCTCGCGCTTCTCTTCCTGGGCGTGCCGGTCTTTCTCGAATTTCCCTTCGCCGGCGTCATCGTCCTCTGCACTTGGATCGCCTATTCCGATCACGTCGTTCGGCCGCAATCCGAGTCGGAGAAGGGCGAAAGCGGCGTCAGAAGCCTCCACCAGCGGCTGCGCGCCCTTCTCGGCACCGATGACGGTCCGTTCCGCAAGTAACTGACAACCCTCCGGTCCGGGTCGCGGCCCGGGCCCCGAGTCCCTCGGTACTGTCCGAAAGGCCTATTTCCTCCACCGCCGCTTTGTGCCACGGTTCCGCTTCCTGGGAGGAAAGGCGCGACCCAAAACAATCGGGCGCGAGAACGGCATGGCGGGAGAAGTCGACCACATCCGTGAAATCGAGAGCGTGCTCGACGGCCGCGCGAGCGGGCGCGATGCGCTCGTCATCCAGTCGTGGCAACGCTGCGTGCACGATCACCGGCTCGATCCCACCCGAGCCTGCGAGGCCTATATCGTGCCGGAGCGCCAGCTCCGCGAACACCGGCAGCAGTCCGAGGAGCTGATCGCCATCGCGCGCTCTGGGCTCGACGGGCTCTTCAACCAGATCGCGGGCCAGAACTACGTCCTGCTGCTCTCCGATGCCGAGGGCGTCACGGTCGAGTTCCTCGGCGATCCGCTCTTCGACAACAACCTGCGTAAGGCCGGGCTCTACATGGGGTCGGAATGGCTCGAGGGCCGGGCAGGCACCTGCGCGGTCGGGGCCTGCCTCGCCACCGGCGAGGCGCTCACCATCCACCAGACCGATCATTTCGACATCACCCACACGCCGCTCTCCTGCACCGCCGGGCCGATCTACGACACCGCGGGTGGGCTCGCCGCCGTGCTCGATGTCTCGCTCCTGAGCTCGCCCATCGAGAAGAGCAGCCAGAACCTCGCCTTCCATCTCGTCCAGGCCACCGCGCGGCGGATCGAGCTTGCGAACCTGATGGCGCGCACCCGGCATGAGTGGGTGCTGCGCTTCGCCCATTCGCCGGATTTCCTCGATGTCGATCCCGAGGCCGCGATCTCGCTCGATGGCTCGGGCCGGGTCATGGGCATGACCCATGGCGGCGCCCGCATCCTCGCCCGCGCGGCGGGCTGTGACTGGCGCCGGCCACAGGGCCTGCTCGGGCGCAAGGTGCAGGATTTCTTCGAGATCGGCGTCGACGATCTGCCCGAGCTCACCCGCTGGCGCCCGACGCGCGACCGCATCCTGCGCTGCCACGACGGCGGCGCGCTCTTCGCCCATGCGATCGAGCCGCAGATCCGCCGCCGCAACCCGCCACTCCCGGCGCGGCCGGCGGGTCTTCCCGGAGCGCTGCGGGATCTCGGCGGCGAGGATCCGGTCATCGCGGCGCTGAAGGCGCGGGCCGCCAAGCTCGCGCCCCGGCCGGTGCCACTGCTCATCCAGGGCGAGACGGGGACCGGCAAGGAATTCCTCGCCCGCGCGCTCCACGACGCGAGCGGCTTCCGCGGCCGCTTCATCGCGGTGAACTGCGCCGCGATCCCCGAGACCCTGATCGAGAGCGAGCTCTTCGGCCATGTCGCGGGCGCCTTCACCGGCGCGGCCGCCAAAGGCCGCCGCGGGCTCATAGAGGAAGCCGACGGCGGCACGCTCTTTCTCGACGAGATCGGCGACATGCCGTTGACGCTGCAGGCCCGCCTGCTGCGCGTGCTCGCCGAGCGCGAGGTGATGCCGGTCGGCGCCAACCGCGCCCGGCCCGTCAACGTGCGCATCCTTTCGGCCTCGCATCACGATCTTGCCGGGCTGGTGGCCGAGGGCCGCTTCCGCAAGGATCTCTACTACCGCCTCAATGCCGCGACCCTCACGCTCCCGCCGCTGCGCAACCGGGCCGATCTCGGATGGCTGATCGAGCGCCTGCTCGAGCGCCAGGCCCGCGCCCATGGTCTGCGGGGGCTCCGGCTCGGTGCGGCGGCGCTTGCGGCGCTCGAGGGCCACGACTGGCCCGGAAACGTCCGCGAGCTCGACAACGTGCTCTCGGTCGCCGCCATCCTCTGCGAAGGCAGCGAGATCTTGCCCGCGGATCTGCCCGAGACCATGGCTCCGGCATCCGAGGGCGGCGAACCGGACGAGGCGGCCGGGCTCGAACGGCTGCTCGCCGAATGCGGCTGGAACGTCTCGGAAGCCGCGCGGCGGCTGGGCGTCGACCGCTCGACCGTCCATCGCCGCATGCGCCGGCTCGGCCTCTCCACCCACAACTGATCCCTGCGCCGCAACGCGCTGCACAGACCGGGCGCCGAGCGTCCGGCAAACGCGTGCATGCGCCCGTGTCTGTTGCGTCGCCGCGCGCCTCAGGTGTGGCGCGCGGCGACCGTGGCGCAACAGCGGAATCCGGTTCATCCTATTGAATTGTAATAATAAATTATAATACCCTGAACTGGTACGGTCCTTGCTTATACCTTGGCAGAACAAGAACCAAGGGAGGAAGACAATGCAGGCAGAGCTTGCAGGACGCGCCATCATCGTTACCGGTGCGGGCCGTGGCATCGGAGCGGCAATGGCCCATGGGCTCGCCGCGGAAGGCGCAGCCCTCACGATCGCCGACATCTCGACCGAAACGGCCGAGGAAACCGCCGAGGCCATCCGTGCGGCAGGTGGCACCGCCATCGCGGCAACCGTCGATGTGACCGAGCGCGAGAGCGTGAAGGAGATGATCGCCAGGACCGCCGAGGCGCATGGCAAACTCGATGTGATCTTCAACAACGCAGGCATCGCCCAGACGCGGCCGTTCCTCTCGATCACCGAAGAGGACTGGCACCGCGTGCTCGATGTGAACGGCCTCGGCGTGCTCATCTGCATGCAGGAGGCGATCCACCGCTTCCTCGATCAGGGCACGGGCGGCAAGATCATCAACACCGCCTCGATCGCGGGCAAGCAGGGCTACGAGCCGCTCGCCCATTACTGTGCCTCGAAATTCGGCGTGGTGGCGCTCACCCAGGCGGCCGCGCGCGCCTTCGGGGCCAGGCAGATCACCGCGAACTGCATCTGCCCCGGGGTCGTCGCCACCGAGATGTGGAAGGTGATCGACAAGGGCTTCAAGGACGAGGGGCTGACGAGCCGCGACAACGAGGCCTTCGAGACCTTCTCCGCCGGCATCCTGCTCGGCCGTCCCTCGACCGCGGACGATCTTGTCGGCGTCGCGCGTTTCCTCGCCTCGGGCGCATCGGACTACATGACCGGCCAGAGCCTCGTGGTCGATGGCGGCATGGTCTTCGTCTGAAGACCGCACCTGCCTGCCCGGACAACCGGGCAGGCCCCAGACTCCAAAATAACAATACCAACAGAGAGGAACAGGGATGGAAGCAATTCAGGATACCGGCCCGCCGGTGGATATCGCGCCCGGGCACTGGCCAAGTTCGCTCCGCGGCCTCGGTCTGGTCTACGGCGCCGCCATCGCCTCCTGCTACCTGGTGAACGCGATCGTCATCGCGAATCCGATCGGCCCCTGGACGGCCGAAAAGGTGCAGGACATGTACTGGCTCGACAACGTGACCTGGCAGCTGCTCGCACTCTGGTGGGTGCTGCTGAGCGTGGTGAGCGGCGGTTTTCCGTTCCACCGCATCGAGGATGCACGCACCCGCGCCTTCGTCACCCTCGGCACGGCCTGGGTCGTGGGCTGGCTCTCGGCCAAGGGGATCTACTGGGCCGGGCTGGATGCGGACTGGGTCTTCCCGATCATCGGCTGCATCTTCTTCTTCATCGCCTTCTTCAGCTTCGCGGGCGAGAACTGGCTGGTCGCGGGGATGCCGCCGCACCGGCAGTTCTTCATCCTGCTGGTGATGATCGCCTTCCTGACCTATGCGATCACCCACTCGGCGATCCGCTGGATCCCCGCCTGGTGGTTCCCCTTCATCGAGATGGGCTCGGCCTCGGGTCTGCTCGCCTATCTGACCCGGCGCATGAGCCAGCCGGGCAAGGCCCTGGCCCAGATCGCGATCCTCTTCCTCGTGGTCCTGGTGTTCCTGGCGATCTGCCAGCATCTCGGGATCTGGAGCGCCGAGGCCCCCGGGATCGGCACGTTCTGGACCCTGGGCTACTTCTCCGACCCGTTCTGGCTGCTCTGGTTCATGGTGGCCTGCTCGGTGTCCTACGCGCTCCTGATCCAGCTACGGAACTGGCCCTTCAGCCGGATTCCGATGCCGCTGGGCGGGATCCTCGCCTGCCTCTTCTGCGCCGCGGTGACAACGATCGTCGCGCAGATCCTCGCCCGCATGGTCGGCCCGGTCTTCACCGACATGAACGAGGCGCTCACCTACGCATACATGGGCACGCACTGGTCCTTCGTGATCGCGCTGCTTTTCGGATTTGGACTCGAACGGCCCTACCTGTGGGTCGGTCAGAAAACACCAGGGAGTTGGGAAGATGTCGACTGAGAACATGACCATGACGCGCGACGCATCGGAAACCGCCGGCGGCACGATGAAGGCCCTGCGCTTTCACGCCGCCAAGGATCTCCGCATCGAGGATGTGCCGCAGCCGCCGCAGCCGGGCCCCGGCGAGGTGCTGATGCGCAACCGCTACGTCGGCATCTGCGGCACCGACCTGCACGAATATTCCTACGGGCCGATCTTCATCCCGAAGGAGCCGCATCCCTACACCGGCGCCTACGGCACCCAGATCCTGGGCCATGAATTCGGCGGCGTCGTCGAGGCCGTTGGCGAAGGCGTGACCCATGTGAAGCCCGGCGACCGGGTCTCGGTCCAGCCCCTCATCATGCCCCGCAAGGGCGACTACTTCTCCGACCGCGGCCTCTTCCACCTCTCGACCGATCTCGCGCTCGCCGGCCTCTCCTGGCATTCGGGCGGCATGGCGGAATGGGCGCTCCTCAACGACTACAACGTCGAGGTTATCCCGGACGAGATGAGCGACGAGGAAGCCGCCCTCGTCGAGCCTGCCGCGGTGGCGGTCTATGCCTGCGACCGGGGCGGGGTGACGGCGGGGGCGAGCGTGCTCGTGACCGGCGCCGGGCCGATCGGCGCGCTCACGCTGCTCGCCGCGAAGGCCGCGGGCGCCGTGCAGCTCTTCGTCTCCGATCCCAACGAGGCCCGGCTCGCCTTCGCCCGCGAGATCCTGCCGGAGGTCGTCACGATCAACCCGACGAAGGAAAGCGTCGGCGACGTGATCCGGGCCGCGACCGAAGGCGGCGTCGGCTGCGACGTGGCCATCGAATGCGTCGGCAACGAACATGCGCTCAAGGCCTGCCTCGACGCGGTCCGCAAGCAGGGCGTCGTGGTCCAGACCGGGCTTCACCCGCATGAGAACCCGCTCGACTGGTTCCAGGTCACCTTCAAGGATATCGATCTCCGCGGCTCCTGGGCCTATCCGACCCATTACTGGCCGCGCACGATCCGCCTGATCGCCTCCGGGGCGCTTCCCGCCGCGAAGGTCATCACCAAGCGGATCACCCTCGACACAGCCGTAACCGAGGGGTTTGATGCACTGCTCGACCCGGCTGGCACCCAGCTCAAGATCCTCATCGATCTCACGAAATGAAAAACGTAGAAAACACAGGGAGTAACGCGAATGCTTGACGACAGTCCGAGAACAGTCCTGGAGCCCGTGATCGAGGATCTCGGCCGGGCGCTCGAGGCGGGCGACATCGACGCCGCGGTGGATCTCTTCGCCACCGACAGCTACTGGCGCGACCTCGTCTCGATGACCTGGAACCTCAAGACCTCCGAAGGCAGGGACGGCATCCGGGCGATGCTCGACAGCCAGCTTGCCAAGGTGAAGCCGCAGAACCTGCGGCTCGACGCCAACGAGCCGGTGTCGGGCGATGCCTCCGTCGCCGAAGGCTGGATCGAGTTCGAGACCGCCACCGGGCGCGGCTACGGCCATGTCCGCGTCAAGGACGGCAAGATCTGGACCCTGCTCACCACGCTCTCCGAGCTCAAGGGCTTCGAGGAGCCGAAGGGCACCCGCCGCCCGATGGGCGCCGAGCACGGCCACGACCGCAACCGGCTGACCTGGAAGGAGAAGCGCGAGAAGGAAGCCGCCGAGCTCGGCTACAAGGAACAGCCCTACGTGCTCATCATCGGCGGCGGGCAGGGCGGCATCGCGCTCGGCGCGCGGCTCCGCCAGCTCGGCGTGCCGACGATCGTCGTCGACAAGCACGAGCGCCCGGGCGACCAGTGGCGCAAGCGCTACAAATCGCTCTGCCTGCACGACCCGGTCTGGTACGACCATCTGCCCTACATTCCCTTCCCGGAGAACTGGCCGGTCTTCTCGCCGAAGGACAAGGTCGGCGACTGGCTCGAGATGTATACGAAGGTGATGGAGCTCAACTACTGGAGCTCGACGCTGGCCAAATCGGCGAAATACGACGAGAACGCCCAGGAATGGGTCGTCACCGTCGAGCGCAACGGCGAGGAGGTCATCCTGCGCCCGAAACAGCTCGTCATGGCCACCGGCATGTCGGGCAAGGCCAACGTGCCGCAGATCCCCGGCCAGGACATCTTCCGGGGCGAGCAGCAGCATTCCTCGCAGCACCCGGGCCCGGATGCCTACGAGGGCAAGAAGGTCGTGGTGATCGGCTCCAACAACTCGGCCCATGACATCTGTGCCGCGCTCTGGGAAGGCGGGGCGGACGTCACCATGGTCCAGCGCAGCTCGACCCATATCGTGAAGTCCGAAACGCTGATGGATATCGGCCTCGGCGGGCTCTATTCCGAGAAGGCGCTCGCCAACGGCGTCACCACCCGCAAGGCCGACCTGATCTTCGCCTCGCTCCCCTACCGGATCATGCACGAGTTCCAGATCCCGCTCTACGAGCAGATGAAGGAGCGCGACGCGGAGTTCTACCGCAAGCTCGAGGAGCGCGGCTTCATGCTCGACTGGGGCGCCGACGGCTCGGGCCTCTTCATGAAGTATCTCCGCCGCGGCTCGGGCTACTACATCGACGTGGGCGCCTGCGATCTCGTCATCGACGGCTCGATCAAGCTCGTCTCCGGCCGCCAGATCGAACGGCTGAGCGAAACCGGCGTCGTGCTCGACGACGGCACCGAGCTTCCCGCCGATCTCGTGGTCTATGCCACCGGCTACGGCTCGATGAACGGCTGGGTCGCCGATCTCATCGACAAGGAGACCGCGGACAAGGTCGGCAAGGTCTGGGGCCTCGGCTCCGACACGCCGAAGGACCCGGGCC
Organism: Amaricoccus sp. B4; assembly: GCF_043226085.1. Lineage (NCBI taxonomy): Bacteria > Pseudomonadati > Pseudomonadota > Alphaproteobacteria > Rhodobacterales > Paracoccaceae > Amaricoccus > Amaricoccus sp. B4. The sequence goes on along the minus strand of NZ_CP171225.1, from coordinate 543,267 downwards.
CCTGGGAAGGCGAGCAGCGCAACATGTGGAAGCCCACCCAGCAGGAAGCCCTCTGGTTCCACGGCGGCAACCTGCACCAGTCGCGCCACTACTCGCAGTATCTCTCGCTGCAGCTCAAGGCGCGGATGGAAGGGATCGATACGCCCGTCTACGGGCTTCAGGAGGTGCATCACGTCACCTGACGGCCACTTGCCCGGCGGCGGAACGGAGGTCGGATAACCGTCCCGCCATCACCTTCGGCTCTCCTCCCCGCCGAAGGCCGGGCTCACCCGCCTGCGCTCCCCTCGCAGGCGGGTTCTTCATCTCCGCCGTTCCCCCCCTCCGCCGCGATCCAGGCCACGATCCGCGCGATCTCGGCCACGCGCCCGTTCCCGCCATCGACCACCGCTCCATCCATGCGGCCTTCACCGCACCGGCGGAGCGCGAGGGCTGAATGGCGGAGCGGCCGGCGCTTTCGGACCGGCGCATCGACGAGGTCTCGGCCGCCGATATCCTTGTGATGGGGGGGCCGATCTACAATGGGCGGATGCTGCGACGGCCGGTTAGGCGTGCCACGCGCGGCCGAGCCGTCGAGCGTTTCGGCGTGGGCAAGGAGCGGAAGCTTGCTGCTCCTGAAACGACATCCCCGATTAGCGGTTGCTGCCCATGAAACGGATGGCCGCAACCGGAATGCGCACCTTTCCTGCATCTCGGTCGATCTCCGATCCAACAGGAATGCATCCAACCGACTCCATGCCGGATACTGCTTTCACCAGACTGCCGAATGCGTTGAATGCAACCCGGTCTCCGATTTTCAATTGCAGCTCGTCTTCGCAAGGAAAGCTATGGGTTACCATGTCAAGTCCTCTAAATCACTTGTATATTTGGCGCGTAATACCGCCTAAGTTGTCTAGGATATCGGACTGCGCGTTGCAAGCTCTTAATATTCGGCTTCTGCGATGTAAGAGCTGCCTGGGGTAGATGGATTCTGGTTTTGGCGGCTGCCAGGCGATCCGCCCGCCAGAGAATTGCCCGGGTACGTGCGTCGCGAACACGAAGCGCGTGAAGTCCTCGACATCTGCGAACCCATCCGTCTGAGCGAATTCGTTCGTGATATACTCTCGGTTTCCAGCCAGATGATTGCAGCTGGCTCAAGCTTGGTCGGCACCCGGACCCCAATGCTCTCGATCCCAAGGCACGTAGCATCTGGGATGATCTTTCGGCAGTGCGTGGTCCGCATGCCGACGTAGAGCTCACAGCGTCTCTCCTCCCCGCCGAAGGCCGGGCTCACCCGCCTGCGCTCCCCTCGCAGGCGGGGTCTTCCTGTCCGCCGTTCCCACCCTCCGCCGCCATCCAGGCAACGATCTTCGCGATCTCCGCCCGCTGCGGATGGTCGGACGAAGGGCGCCCGCGCCTGCGCCCGCAAAACCTGTCCTCAGGCAGCGTCCGGCGAAGCTTCCTGCGGCTTGGTGCCGTTTCGATCGCGGGACGGCATCCAGGCGGCAAGGCGCAGAATGTCGGCCAGGCATGGATGCTATGGGCGGGCGACTTTCCAGAAGGTAGAACCCGACAGGGGATGACGAAGATCCGGACCAACCGCGCGCCGGCAAGACCTTCCGACACGAAGCGTTCAGGCCTGAGAATGGCCTCCTGCACGGCTGGATCGTTTCTTGACCTGAACAGATGTCGAGGGAGACATCAGTATCTGGGCAAGCATGCCTGCGCGCGGTCAAGAGTATCTGCCCGATCGAGACACCAGCCGGCACCCTGCAGTTTGGATCGCAGGCTTTCGGCTTCGGCCAGCGCATTCTTGGCGCGCTCCAGCAGGTCGTTATACCGGTCCACCAGATCGTCATAGTCATCTGCGAGTTCCGTCAATGCCGACTTGCAGACGAAACCCCTATAATCGCACGTGTATGGCGTGAAGCAGGTGGCTCTTTCATCAACACACTTTCCGTTGGAGGCACACACCTTGTCGCTGTAATCGAGGCAGGCAGGCGTCTTCCCGAATGAGCACGAGAATGACTGCGTGAGGCCGGCACCACCGCTTAGGAGTAGCGCGCAGGCAGCGGCCGCAACCGTGGGCCATTCCATCCCGCTACAGCCCGAGGACCGTGGACAGGGGCGTGTTGCCCCCGAAGATGTGCATCACGATCCAGATCGCCCATGTGAACGGCCAGATCGCAGCAAGGAAGGCATCGAGCGTCAGGGAAATCAGGATCTTGACGAATATCGATGTGGTGCCGCTCCATGTCTCCACGACCGAGATGATATAGGTGATTGGCCCGCCGAACAGGAATGCGAGACCGAATACCCCACCGAACAACCCTCGAATGGCTTCCATATGAAAATTCTCCACGCGCAATCCCTGCAGCTTGCCCGTGGAGCGTTGACGAAACGTAACAGACCGCGTTGCGCTTGGCGGAGTGCCTGCCCTCTGCTGGTATCGCTTCCCTTGAGTGGGTCAGGGTCCGCGGCAGCGAATTCCGCGTTTGCGAAGTCGCTTGCACGTTCCTTTGGCGCGAACATGTCTGGAAGGTCGCGAATGGCACGCCAGAGGGGATTCATCCTCCCCGCGGCCGAGCGCCGGACGCGCGAGGCCGCGCGCCGCCTCGCCGGGGAAGGGCGGGACGCGGCCTGATGGAAGGGGCAGGGCGGCCGGGAAGGCCGCCCCGGTGAGAGGTGCCGCGGCGGGCTATTCCTCCTCGTCGTCCTCGTCGCGCTCGAGATCGTCGAAGCCCGGCGGCAGCTCCACCGCCGGGTAGAGGGCGGCGGCATCGTGCTCCGAGGGCTGGCGGGTGAAGCCCGAAAGCCCGGCGAGCGCATGCTCGTCGCGCGGGATCTCGACCCCGCTCAGCCCGTAGGCGGTCACCAGCTCGGCAAGCGAGCGCAGCGCATGCATGTGAATGCGCTCGTAGCCGTGGCTCGCGCTCACCCCGAAGGTGATGAGCGCCGTGCGCACGTCTTCGCCCGCCTCGATCGCCGAGGCGCTGTCGGAGCGGTAGAAGCGGAAGACATCCTTCTGATAGCGGATGTCGTTCTCCTGGCAGAGCTCCACCAGCTTGCGGGTGAGGTGGTAATCGAAGGGCCCGGTCTGGTCTGCCATCGCGATGGTCACGCCGTATTCCGCCGAGTTCTGCCCCGGCGCCGAGGTGCCGTTGTCGATCGCCACCAGCGAGGCGATATCCGGCACCAGCACCGCGGCCGCGCCGTGGCCGACTTCCTCGGCGATGGTGAAGAGCCAGAAGAGATCGACGGGCGGCACCGTGTCGGTCGCGAGCAGTGCCTTCATCGAGGCGAGCATGATCGCCACCCCGGCCTTGTCGTCGAGATGGCGCGAGACGATGAAGCCGTTCTCGAGGAACTCGGGCTGCGGATCGACGGCGACGAAATCGCCGATCTCGATGCCGAGCCGGTGCAGATGCCGCGCATTCGCCGCGAAGGCATCGACCCTGAGCTCCAGATGCTCCCAGCCGATCGGCGCGGTGTCGACCTCGTCGCCATAGGTATGGCCCGAAGCCTTGGGCGGCAGGATCGTGCCGCGATAGGTGCCCTTCTGGGTGAAGACCGTCACGCGGGCGCCCTCGGCGAACCGCGCCGACCAGGTGCCGATCGGCACCAGCGCCACGCGCCCGTTCGATTTCAGCGCCTTCACCTGCGCGCCGAGCGTGTCCACATGGCTCACGATCGCCCGCGCGCCGAGCTGGCTCGCGCCGGGGATCCGCGCCCGGATCGCGCCGCGGCGGGTCAGATCGTAGCGCACGCCGAGCCGCTCGAGCTCGTGACAGACATGGCGCACGATGGTGTCGGTATATCCGGTCGGGCTCGCGATCTCGAGCAGCGCGCGAAGCTGGTCGCGCAGATACACGACGTCGATGTCGAGCCGATGTCCCGGCAGGTCTATTTTGCCTGTCTCCATAGTGTCTCCCTCGCGGAGGCCGGCACCGACAGCGGAAACAGCAAGTCGATGAACCGCTCCGCGGTCGGTTGTGGTTCGTGGTTGGCGAGGCCAGGCCGTTCGTTCGCCTCGATGAAGACATAATCAGGTTTGAGATGCGTCTTCACCATCAGATCGATCCCCGTCACGGGAATGTCGATGGCGCGGGCCGCGGCGATCGCGGCCTTGATGAGGCCCGGATGGGTTTCACCGGTGACATCGATGATCGTGCCGCCGGTGTGAAGGTTCGCGGTCTTGCGCACCTGGATCGTCTCGCCCGCCGGCGGCACGTCCTCCATGCCATAGCCCGCGAGCCGGACGCAGCGCTCGGTCTCGGCATCCATCGGGATGCGGCTTTCGCCGCCGGTCGCCGCGGCGCGGCGGCGGCTCTGGATCTCGATGAGCTGGGCCACCGTCGAGCGGCCGTCCGACACCACCTGGGCGGGCCGCCGGATCGCCGCCGCCACCACCCGGTAGTCGATCACCACGAGGCGCAGGTCCTCGCCGGGGAAATACTGCTCGACCACCACGTCATCGCAGAAGGTGCGCGCCTTCTCGATCGCGGCCTCCAGATCGGCCTCCGTCTCGACGCCGACCGAGATGCCGTTGCCCTGCTCGCCGCGGGCGGGCTTCACCACCACGCTGCCCTGCTCGGCGAGAAAGGCCGCGCGCGCCTCCGGTCCCGGTTCGAGAAGCTGCGCGGGGACGGTCACGCCCGCCGCCTCCACCAGCCGCCGGGTGATGCGCTTGTCGTCGCAGATCGAGAGCGCCACGGCCGTGGTGAACTCGCTGAGCGATTCCCGGCAGCGCACCTGCCGCCCGCCGTAGGAGAGCCGGAAGAGCCCGGATTTCGCGTCGATCACATCGACCGCGATGCCGCGCCGCCGCGCCTCGTCGATGATGATGCGGGCATAGGGGTTGAGATCGCCGTCCGGCTGCTCGCCGGCGAAGAGCTTCTCGTTGATCGGGTTCTTGCGCTTCACCGCATAGACCGGCACCCGCCGGAACCCGAGCTTCTCGTAGAGCGCGATCGCCTGGGTGTTGTCATGGATCACCGAGAGATCCATGTAGGCCGCGCCCCGCTCCTGGAACTGCTCGGCAAGGGCGCGCACCAGCGCCTCGCCGATCTTCCCATGCGGCGCCTTGGAGGAGACCCCGAGGCACCAGAGCGAGGAGCCCTTCTGCGGGTCCTGGAAGGCGAGCGTGTGATCGACCCCCATGACCGAGCCGAGGATCGAGCCGGTCTCGGCATCCTCGGCCACCAGCACGGTGAGCGTCCGCGCGTCGCGGTGCGACCAGAAGAACTCGGGCGGTACCGGTACCATGCCGCGCTCGAGATAGATGAGGTTCGCCGCCTCGGCATCGACCTGCGTGCTGAGGCGCCGGATGGTGAACTGCTCCGGGCGCCGCTCGGCGGGCGTGTAGTCGGCGAAATCGAGCCGGAAGGTGTGCGAGGGGTCGAGGAAGAGCTCCTGCGGCGCGAGCGAGAGCAGCACATGCGGCTCGGGCACGTAGAAGGCGATGTCGCGCCGGTCGGGGCGCTCGTCCTGCAGCGCCTCGGCAAGCGCCTCGTTGGTCTCGAAGGTATGCGCGAAGATCAGCCGCCCCCAGCCGCAATCGACGATCGCATTGGCATCGCCCGTCTGGCCGGGCGGGGTGGTGAAGGGGGTGTGGGCATCCTCATGGAGATGCGGCGGCCGGGGCTCCGGCCGTGCATCGTCCCTGCGCTCGGAAGCCATCCTCAGACTCCTTGTTCCTGCAGCCACATTTCCAGAAGCGAAACCTGCCAGAGTTCGGAACCGCGCAGCGGCGTGATATGTTCCTTGGGCGCGGCAAAGAGCGTTTCGAGATAGTCCTCGCGGAAGAGCCCGCGCTCGCGTGCCTTCTGCGAGGTGAGCACCGAGCGCACCATCTCGAGATAGGGCCCGTCGATGTATTTGAGCGCCGGCACCGGGAAATAGCCCTTCGGCCGGTCGATCACCTCCGAGGGAATGACCCGGCGCGCCACGTCCTTGAGGATGCCCTTGCCGCCATGGGCGAGCTTGAGCTCGGGCGGCACGCGGTTTGCAAGCTCGACCAGCTCGTGGTCGAGGAACGGCACGCGCGCCTCGAGCCCCCAGGCCATGGTCATGTTGTCGACCCGCTTCACCGGATCGTCCACCAGCATCACGTTGGTGTCGATCCGGAGCGCCTTGTCCACCGCGTCATCGGCGCCCGATTGCGCGAAATGCGCCGCGACGAAGGCGAGCGCCTCGTCCTTCTCGGGCATGTGCTGGGCCTGAAGATGCTTGCCCAGCGTCGCGAAGGAGCGGTCGAAGAAGGCCTTGGCGTAATCGGCCACCGGATCGTTCGAGGAGGCCATCGGCGGATACCAGTGATAGCCCGCGAAGACCTCGTCCGCGCCCTGGCCCGACTGCACCACCTTGATCGTCTTGGCGACCTCCCGGCTCAGCAGGAAGAAGCCGATGTTGTCGTAGGAGACCATCGGCTCCGACATCGCCGCGATGGTGGCGGGCAGATTGGTCTTCATCTCCTCGGAGGGAATGAAGATCTTGTGGTGATTGGTGCCGTAATGCTTGGCGATGAGGTCGGAATACTTGAACTCGTCGCCCTGTTCGCCATGCGCGGCCTCGAAGCCGATGGAATAGGTCGCGAGATCCTTCTGGCCTTCCTCCGCCAGCAGCCCGACGATGAGCGAGCTGTCCACACCGCCCGAGAGCAGCACGCCCACCGGCACGTCGGCGACCATGCGGCGGCGGACCGAGACGCGCAGCGCCTCGAGCACCATGTCGTTCCACTCCTCCGCCGAGCGCGCCACGTCCTCGGCCGAGCGGGTGAAGTCCGGCCGCCAGTAGATCTCGTCCGTGTGGCTGCCGTCGGTCTCGTAGGTGCGGATCGTGGCGGGCGGCATCTTGCGGACGCCGGCCAGGATCGTGCGCGGGGCGGGCACCACCGCATGCCAGCTCATGTAATACTGCAGCGCCACCCGGTCGATCGAGGTGTCCACGTCACCCGCGGCCAGAAGCGCCGGCAGCGAGGAGGCAAAGCGCAGGCTCTTGCCCGTCTCGCTGTAATAGAGCGGCTTGATGCCGAAGCGGTCGCGCACGAAGCTGATCCGTCCGGTGGCCCGGTCGTGGATCGCGAAGGCGAACATGCCGTGCAGCTTCGGCACCGCCGCCTTGCCCCATTCCGCCCAGGCCTTGAGGATCACTTCCGTATCGCCCGTCGAGGCAAAGACATGGCCCTTGCCCTCGAGCTCGCGGCGCAGCTCGGGGTAATTGTAGATGCAGCCGTTGAAGGCGATCGTGAGCCCGAGGCCGGTGTCGACGAAGGGCTGCGCCGCCGCTTCGGAAAGGTCGATGATCTTCAGCCGCCGGTGGCCGAACCCGACACGCCCCCGCACGACGACCCCCGCGCCATCCGGCCCGCGGGGCGCCATCGCATCCGCCATCTTCTCGATCCGGCCGGCCGACGCCAGAGCGTCATCGAACCTCACCTCTCCGCAGATTCCACACATGGACCGGTGCCACCTCCTCGACAATTTCATTGACGCGCGATCATTAGAACAATAATCATTCGCGCACAACCATCGCATGAACATGTCGCAGACTTCCGAAACGTCAACCGCCCTCCTGAAGTCGATCCGCCGCCTCGCCAGGGCGCTCGACATGCATTCCCGCCACATCAACCGCGAGAGCGGCCTGACGCTGCCCCAGCTCATCGTGCTGCGCTGCGTGCGCGAGCTCGGCGAGGTGACGGGCCGCGCCATTTCGGAAGCTGCCGACCTGTCGCCGCCCACCGTCGTCGGCATCCTCGACAAGCTCGAGACCAAGGGCCTGATCGAGCGCTACCGCTCGACCCGCGACCGCCGCATCGTCCACACCCGGCTGAGCGGGACGGGCAGGGCGCTGCTCGACCGCTCGCCCTCACCGCTCGGCGCGCGCTTCGAGACCCGCTTCATGGCGCTCGAGGCGCGGGAGCGGGCGGAGATCCTCGAGGCCTTCCGCAAGGCCGCCGATCTTGCGCTCGAGCCCGCGGTGCAGGAGGCTCCCGAAGACGACGGTCCCGATCTCGTCCACTGAGCCCGCCGCCACCGCCGCCGCTGCCCAACCGGAGAGAGGAGCCCCATGCGCGCCATCCACGACCCGCGCCAGAGCCGCCACGACCCGAAACACTGCCTGATCTCGGGCAAGGTCAAACCCAACCGCGAACAGCCCGAGCGCGCCGCGCGCCTGCTTGCCGGCGCCAGGGCCGCGGGCGCCAGCATCGAGCCGCCACGCGACGCGGGCCTCGCGCCCATCGCCGCGATCCACTCGCCCGAATACCTTACCTTCCTGCAGACGATCCACGCCCGCTGGCAGGCGCTCGAGGATGCGAGCGAGGAGGTCATCCCCAATGTCCACCCCGCCCGCCGCGACGCCGACAGCTACCCCGCCTCGCCGGTCGGGCAGGCGGGCTGGCACATGGCCGACACCGCATGCCCGATCGCCGCGCACACCTGGGACTCCGCCTACTGGTCGGCCCAGACCGCGCTCAGCGCCGCCGATCTCGTCGCGGGCGGCGCGCGCGCCGTCTACGCCCTTTGCCGTCCGCCGGGGCACCATGCCTTCGGCGATCTCGCCGGCGGCTTCTGCTTTCTCAACAATTCCGCCATCGCCGCCGAGCGCCTCTGCGCCGCGGGCCTGCGCCCGGCGATCCTCGACATCGACGTCCACCACGGCAACGGCACCCAGGGCATCTTCTATGCCCGGCGCGACGTGCTCACCGTCTCGATCCATGCCGATCCGGCGGGCTTCTACCCGTTCTTCTGGGGCCACGCGGCGGAGCGCGGCAAAGGAGCGGGGCAGGGCTACAACCTCAACCTGCCGCTCCCGCGCGGCACCGGCGACGCGCCGTGGCTCGAAACCCTGGGCGTGGCGCTGGCCCGCATCTCGGCCTTCGCGCCCGACGTGCTCGTGCTCGCCCTCGGCCTCGATGCCCATGAAGCCGACCCCTACCAGGGCCTCGCCGTCACCACGCCGGGCTTCACCCGCATCGCCGCCAGGATCGCGGGCCTCGGCCTGCCCACGGTGATCGTGCAGGAGGGGGGATATCTCTCCGAGCATCTCGGCCCCAACCTCACCGCCTTCCTCGGCGGCTTCGAGGCCGGCTGAGCGCTCAGGGCGCGAGCGTGAGCCCGATGCGGATCACCGTGTCCGGCCCGTAGGCAAGGCCCGCGGTGTTGATCCAGAGGCTGTCGCCGGCAAAGAGCACCCGCTCGGGCGTAAGCCCCGCCATCGAGGTCTCGGCCTCGATCCGCGCCTGCGTGATCTCGACAGGCGGCGTGCCATGAAACCGGATCGCGGGGCCGGCGAACCGGCCCGCCTGGATCACGCCCGAGCCCGCGTTGCGGAAATCGGCGCGCACCCAGTCCGGCCCGAAATCGACCGCGACATCGAACACCTCGATGCCCTCCGCCAGCGTGCCTTGGGTGTTGAGCACCGTGGCGCTCGGGATCTCGACGCCATCCCCGACCGCCACCGTCACCGCCTCGCTCTCCCGCGCGCCCCCCGCGCCCTCAAGCGGCGCAAACTGGAGGCTGAGCGTCGCATAGCCCCCGGTCAGCTGCTGCGGAACCCGGCCCGCCGGCGCAGCAGGCTCCGGCGCGGCCACGGCCGGCGGCGGCATCGCCCGGCGCTGATCGGAGGGGATCGCCACCACATAGCGCGTGCCGTCGAAGGCCAGCAACGCGCCGTTCATGTCGACCTCGCGCCAGCCGTTGCTCCGGCTCTCGAGCGGAGTGAAGCCGTGCGCGATGAAATCGCCGATGCTGCGCGCCTCCGGCCCGGTCAGATCGAGGATCGTGCCGGCGCAGCCCCGCGTGCCGCAATCCCAGAGCGAGGACACGATCACCAGCGCCTCGGGCACCGGCGTGCCGCCGAGATCGGCGAAGGCGCGCCAGACGCTGCGGTCCGGCGCCGGGGCCATGCCCTGCGCCGCCACATCGCGGGCGAGGAAGGCATCGACCTTGGCCGCGAGCTCGGGCGTCTCCTGCGCCGACGCAGTCCCCGGCAGCAGCCCGAGCGCGAGGCAGACGCCCCGGAGCCCGCCGCCCCGTATCGTGCCGTTCCGTGCCATGGCCACCCGCCAGCCCGCGCCGCTCAGTCGAGCGCGCCCATCACCTTGCCGTTGAAGCCGTAGACCTCGCGCTTGCCGCCGAAGGGCACCAGCGCGACCTCCCGCGTCTGCCCGGGCTCGAAGCGCACCGCGGTGCCGGCCGCGATGTCGAGCCGCATGCCGCGGGCCGCCGCGCGATCGAAATCGAGGCCGGGATTGGTCTCGGCAAAATGGAAATGGCTGCCCACCTGCACCGGCCGGTCGCCGGTGTTGGAGACCGTGAGCGTGATCGCCTCGCGGTCCGCATTGAGGGTGATGTCGCCCGCCGCCGGAAAGATCTCGCCCGGTATCATGCCTTTTCCTCCGTCTTCATGCAGCCCGATACGTTCAGCACCCGGATCGTCGAGGCCGGATGCCGCTCCAGCGCCGCCCTGGGCCGGATCGGCCGCGCCGTGAACCCGCCGCCGCAATTCGGACAGACGCCGCCGAGCGTATCCTCGACACAGTCCCGGCAGAAGGTGCATTCGAAGGTGCAGATCATCGCCTCGAGGCTCTCGGGCGGCAGATCCCGGTCGCAGCATTCGCAGTTGGGCCGCAATTCGAGCATCGCGCGCCTCCGTCAGCGGATCGGGTGATGAACGGTCACGAGCTTGGTGCCGTCGGGAAACGTCGCCTCGACCTGCACGTCGTGGATCATCTCGGCGATGCCCGGCATGCACTGGCTCACGGACACCACATGCGCGCCCGCTTCCATCAGATCGGCCACCGAGCGGCCGTCGCGCGCGCCCTCGACGACGAAATCGGTGATGAGCGCGATCGCCTCGGGGTGGTTGAGCTTCACGCCGCGCTCCAGCCGGCCGCGCGCGACCATGGCGGCGAGCGAAACGAGGAGCTTGTCTTTCTCGCGGGGGGTCAGGTTCATCGGGTGTCCTCGGGCTCCTTGGGTCTAGAGGCTCCAGACGCGCGGCAAGGCGTCCTGCCGGAAGGCGGTGAGAAAACGGAACAGCGCCGCGCGCAACGGGGCCGCGTCGCGGGCAATGAACCGCAGGATGAGAAGATCGGGCTTGCTGCTCGCCGCCGCCCGGACGGCCGGGCCTTCGGGCAGCAGCGCGCGCACCGCGTCGATCCGCTCCGCGGCGCCCGGCGCGGCATGGATGAGGGTCGCAAAGGCCCGCGCCCCGCCGAGCGTCGCCGGGCCTGCCGTCGCCGCCGCGAGATCGCCCGACGCGCGCAGCGCCTCGGCATGGACGAGCCGGCCGCCGCGCCGGATGCGCCACTGGTCGGAGATATGGCCCACCGTCACCCGCTCGCCCATCGCCGCCCGGCCGAGCACCACGGTCTCGAGCGCGGTAAGCTGCGCATCCTCGGCCATCTCGACCTCGAGCCGGCGCGCCACCGCGCCGCCCTCGAAGACGATGGTCTCCTGCGGCAGCCAGGCGAGCTCCGCGCCCGCGCCGAGCGTGAGCCGCGTCTCGATCTGCCCGACGCCCGAGGCGGCGCGGTAGATCCGCTCGGCGGCCTGGGTCGTCACCACCAGCCCCGCGCCATCGCCCGCCGTCATCACATAGTCGAGCCGGTCGCCGCCGGTGATGCCGCCCGAGGTGTTGACGAGCACGGCCTCGGGCAGCCGCGAGTGGCTCCGGGGCAGGATCGCCTTGGCGCAGCCCTGCTGGTAGAGCCGTTCGAGCCGGGTCCGGCCACCGTCCGCGCGCATCGCAACCTCCGCCCGGCCGCGGGCGCGCTGCAGGCCCTCGGGGGCGATATGCGGCAGGATCGTCTGGGTCATGGCCGGGGAAATCTAGGCGCCGCCGCGCGCCGCGTGCAATGAAGAAGCGTTCCGCAGGCGGGCTTTGCGCCGCGCCTGCCCGCAAAATGGGCAACCCGGCGGACCGAATGCATGCGAAATATTTTACCAATTGATAAAAAACGAAGCCTGTGCCAGCGTTTTCCCAAGCAAGGTTGCGCGCCAGGAGAGGCCAATGTCGTCCCAGCCCAGATCCTCAGGCTCCCGCACGGCCGCTCCGGCCGCAGGCATCGCGGCGGGCCGCCTGCCACCCGAGGCGATCGCCGCGAATTTTGCCGATATCGCGCCGCGCCTCACGCCCCACGAGGCCATGGTCGCCGCCGACCGCTGCTATTTCTGCCATGATGCGCCCTGCATCACGGCATGCCCCACCTCCATCGACATCCCGCTCTTCATCCGCGAGATCGCCACCGAGCAGCCGCTCGCCGCCGCCCGCACCATCCTGTCGCAGAACATCCTCGGCGGCATGTGCGCCCGCGTCTGCCCGACCGAGACGCTCTGCGAGGAGGCTTGCGTGCGCGAGGCGGCCGAGGGCAAGCCGGTCGAGATCGGCCGGCTCCAGCGCTTCGCGACCGATGCGATGATGGCCCGCCCCGGCCACCCGTTCTCCCGCGCCGCCGCCACCGGCAAGCGCGTCGCCGTCGTGGGCGCCGGCCCCGCGGGGCTCGCCTGCGCCCACCGGCTCGCGATGCTCGGCCACGAGGTCGCGGTCTTCGACGCGCGCCCCCGGCCCGGCGGGCTCAACGAGTTCGGCATCGCCGCCTACAAGGCGCCCGAGGGCTTCGCGCAGGCCGAGCTCGACTGGCTGCTCGGCATCGGCGGCATCACCATCCGCCAGGGCGTCGCGCTCGGCCGCGACGTGAAGCTCGCCGCGCTCCGCAAGTCCTACGATGCGGTCTTCCTCGGCATGGGGCTCGGCGGCGTCAACGCGCTCGAGGTCCGGGGCCGCAAGAAGGCCGGCCTGCGCGCCGCGGTCGATTTCATCGCCGAGCTGCGCCAGGCCGAGGATCTCTCCGCGCTGCCCGTCGGCCGCCGCGTCGTCGTCATCGGCGGCGGCATGACCGCGATCGACGCCGCGGTGCAGTCGAAATACCTCGGCGCCGAGGAGGTGACGATCGTCTACCGCCGCGCGCAGGCGCGGATGAGCGCCAGCCGCCACGAACAGGAGCACGCGACGGATGCGGGCGTGCGCATCCTCTGCAACGCCGTGCCGCTCCGGCTGAAGGGCAACGGCGCGGTCTCGGCCGTCGAGTTCGCCCGCGTCATCGAAACCCCGGACGGCCTCATGGACTCCGGCGAGACCTTCACCCTCGCCGCCGACCAGGTCTTCACCGCCATCGGCCAGAGCCTCGGGAAACTGCCCAAGACCCTCGCGACCGAACGCGGCAAGATCCGCGTCGAGGGGCCGGGCCGCACCAGCGTCCCCGGCGTCTGGGCGGGGGGGGATTGCGCCGCGGGCGGCGACGATCTCACCGTCACGGCCGTGGCCGAAGGGCGCGACGCGGCCATGGACATTCACCGGGCGCTGTGCTGATGAAGAGCGCGCGGGCGGCGGCGCATTCCGGGAGGGCCGGTTGCCGGCCCCGCCGGAGGGACCATCATGCAGGCGCTTCTCGGCCATGTCGTCGATTTCGTGGCCGCCCACGCGAGCTGGGCGCCCTACCTGGCGTTCCTCTTCGCCTTCGCCGAAACGCTCGCCTTCCTCTCGATCCTCGTGCCCTCCACCATGATCTTCATCGCGGTGGGCGGGCTGATCGCCACCGGCAGCCTGCACCTCCTGCCGATCTGGATCGGCGCCTCGCTCGGGGCGCTCGCCGGTTCGACCTTCTCCTGGTGGCTCGGCGCCCGCTACGGCTCCCACCTGCTGGCGCTCTGGCCGCTCAACCGCGAACCCCGCGCGGTGGAGCGCAGCACCTGCGCCTTCGCGCGCTGGGGCGGCGGCGCGATCTTCGCCGGGCATTTCTTCGGCCCGATCCGCTCGGTGGTCTTCGTCGCCGCCGGCATGTCGATGATGCCCTCGCTGCGCTTCCAGCTCGCGAACTTCCCCGGCGCGCTGCTCTGGGCCTATGTGATCCCGAAATCCGGCGAGCTCGGCGGCGGCGTCCTCGGCCACCTCTGGCACGCGGTCACGGGAAGCTGACGGCGCCGGTCGCCCGGCAGTGCTATCCTGAACAGTCTTCGGGAGCGCACAGGGGGCGGCCATGAACGGGATCGAGGCGGAAGTTGCCAGGCACTACGGCGAGCGGAACCTCTTCGAGAGGATCGTTGCCGCCATCGGCAAGGACGAGGCGGAGATCGGCGCCGCCGACATCCGCGCGCATGACGAGTTTCACATCGGTCAGGGCGAGGCGACCGAGCGCCTGCTCGACCCGCTGGGCCTGCCGCCCGGCACCAAGGTGCTCGATATCGGCTGCGGCATCGGTGGCCCGGCGCGGCGCATGGCGGCGCGCTACGGCTGGGTGGTGACGGGCCTCGACCTCACGCCCGATTTCGTCGCGGCGGCCACCCGGCTGTCGCAGATCGCCGGCGACGGCACCAGCCGCTTCGTTCTGGGAAGCGCGCTCGGCATGCCCTTCGCCCCCGAGAGCTTCGATCTCGCGACCCTCATCCACGTCGGGATGAACATCGCCGACAAGCAGGGCCTCTTCGCCGCGGTGGCGCGTGTCCTGCGCCCCGGCGGCCGCTTTGCCCTCTACGACATCATGCGCACCGGGCCGGGCCACCCGGACTATCCGGTGCCATGGGCCGAAACGCCCGCAGCCTCCCACCTCTCCGCGCCGGATGCCTACCGCGCGGCGGCGCGGGCCGCGGGCTTCCACACCGAACGCGAAGCCGACCGGAGCGACGTGGCGCGCGCCTTCTTCGCCGCGATGCAGGCGGCGATCCGCGAGGGCCGGGCCCCCGGCGGCCCGCCCGTCATCATGGGGGCAAACGCCCGCGAGAAGGTCGCAAACCTCACCGCCGCCGTTCAGTCGGGCGACATCGCCCCGGTCGAGATGGTCTTCCGCAAGGGAGCCGCGTGAGCCTGCGGTCCGCGTCGCCGCCCGGACCAGACGAGAAAGGAAAGAGCCGATGGCCGATCTCAGATCCGACTTCCTGGGCATCAAGTCGCCCAACCCGTTCTGGCTCGCCTCGGCGCCGCCGACGGACAAGGAATACAACGTCCGCCGCGCCTTCGAGGCCGGCTGGGGCGGCGTGGTGTGGAAGACCCTCGGGCTCGACCCGCATATCGTCAACGTGAACGGCCCCCGCTACGGCGCCATCTGGGGCGCCGACCGCCGCCTCCTCGGGCTCAACAACATCGAGCTCATCACCGACCGCCCGCTCGAGGTGAACCTCCGCGAGATCAGGGCGGTGAAGCGCGACTGGCCCGACCGCGCCATGGTGGTGAGCCTGATGGTCCCCTGCGACGAGGAAAGCTGGCGCGGGATCCTGCCGCTGGTCGAGGAAACCGGCGCCGACGGCGTCGAGCTCAACTTCGGCTGCCCGCACGGCATGAGCGAGCGCGGCATGGGCTCGGCCGTCGGTCAGGTGCCGGAATACATCGAGATGGTGGCGCGCTGGTGCAAGGCGCACACCCGCATGCCGGTGATCGTGAAGCTCACCCCCAACATCACCGACATCCGCTTCCCGGCGCGGGCGGCCAAGGCCGGCGGCGCGGACGCGGTCAGCCTCATCAACACCGTGAGCTCGATCACCTCGGTCAATCTCGACACCTTCAGCCCGGAGCCCTCCATCGACGGCAAGGGCAGCCACGGCGGCTACTGCGGCCCGGCGGTGAAGCCCATCGCGCTCAACATGGTGGCCGAGATCGCCCGCGATGCCGAAACCCGCGGCCTGCCGATCTCCGGCATCGGCGGCATCACCACATGGCGCGACGCGGCCGAGTTCATCGCGCTCGGCTGCGGCACGGTGCAGGTCTGCACCGCGGCCATGACCTACGGCTTCAAGGTGGTGCAGGAAATGGCCGCCGGGCTCGCGCAATGGATGGACGATGCCGGCCACGCCGATCTCGCCGCCTTCCGCGGCCGGGCCGTGCCCAACGTCACCGACTGGCAGTATCTCAACCTCAACTACGTCGCGAAGGCGAAGATCGACCAGGATCTCTGCATCAAGTGCGGCCGCTGCTTCGCCGCCTGCGAGGACACCAGCCATCAGGCGATCGCGATGAAGGAGGGCCGCGTCTTCGAGGTGAAGGACGAGGAATGCGTCGCCTGCAACCTCTGCGTCAATGTCTGCCCGGTGGAGGGCTGCATCTCCATGGAGGCCATGGCGCCCGGCACGACCGATCCGCGGACGGGCAGGGAGGTCTCGCCCGGCTACGCCAACTGGACGACGCACCCCAACAACCCGATGGCCAGGGCCGCCGAATAGCCTTCGGCGGGCGGGCGCGCGCGGTCAGGCGCGGTCAGGGAATCGAGGCCATGAGCTCCGCGACCCGCGCCCGCCCGAGCGCCACCCGGCAGGACCGGATCGCGATGCCCGAGCCGGAGCCGCCGCCATAGGTCGCGCCGATATAGTCGCACTGCGCATCGCGATAGGCCGCCCATGCGACCTGGCTTGCCTCGAGCGCCGGGACGGAGACCGGGCGCCCGGTCACCCCGTCGAGCTCCTGCGCCGCCTCTTTCGCAAACCCGAGGGCCGCGTTGACCGTCTCGTCAACCGTCGCCTCGGCCGCCGCGACGCAATCGGCGATCTCGACCTGCGAGCCCAGCCCCCGGCTGCATTCGAGCGCGGCATCGGCCGATGCCGCCGCCGGCAGCAGGGGGACGAGGAGCAGGGGAAGTGTCAGGCGAAAGGCGGTCATGGCGCGGGCTCCGTTCGGGGGGCATGTCGCACCAGTCTGCGCGCGCACGCGCCGGGCTCAAGCGAAATCCGCAAGGCGCCCCCGCCCTGGTGCCGATCGGGCCGGGCGCGGGCCCCGTTCATGATATGTTAACTAGGAAAATCCAGTTATTTCAATGCGATTTTTTGGTTTTCACGGTGAAACGCCCCGCTTTCACGCCTGAGGCCCGCGGGCTTAGAGCCGCCGGAAGGTCAGGTAATGCGGTGTCCGCCCGGCCTTCAGCGCCTTGGCCTCGTAGCGCGTGCCGGGCCAGTCGCTCCAGGCCACGCTCCAGTCCGGCGCCTCGGGCTCGACCGTCTCGAAAAGCGCCCCGCAGGCCGCCACCGCCGCGAGCGCGTGCTCCACGTAATCCGGGATGTCGCTCGCAACCCGCAGCTCCGCCCCCGACGGCATCACCCGGGCGAGCATCGCGAGATTGTCGGGGTTCATGAAGCGCCGCCGGTGGTGCCGCGCCTTGGGCCAGGGATCGGGATAGAGCAGGAAGACCCGCCCGACCGATCCCTCCGGCAGCCGCTCGATGAGGTCGCGGGCATCCGCCGGATGAACCCGGACATTGGAAAGCCCCGCCGCCTCGATCCGGCCGAGCAGCATGGCGACGCCGTTGACGAAGGGCTCGCAGCCGATGAACCTGGTTTCGGGATGCAGCGCCGCCTGATGCGCAAGATGCTCGCCGCCGCCGAAGCCGATCTCGAGCCAGAGCGGCCGCGGGCCGCCGAAGAGCGCGGCCGGATCGAGCGGGGCGGGCGCCTCGCCCCCGGCGAAGCCCGGCACCCAGATCTCGGGCAGAAGCTCCGCCATCAGGCGTTCCTGCGTGGCCCGGAGCGCCTTGCCCTTGCGGCGTCCGTAAAGCTTGCGACGGTGCGGGGCGGGGTCCGCCCCGTGGATCGGGTCGTGATCGGTCATTGTTCTCGGCAGGCTCGTTCTTCCGGGGTCAGACCGCAGCGCGAAGCGCGTCGGCGAGGTCGGTGCGCTCCCAGGAGAAGCCCCCCTCGCTGTCCGGCTCGCGGCCGAAATGGCCATAGGCGGCGGTGCGCTGGTAGATCGGCTTGTTGAGGCCGAGATGGGTGCGGATGCCCTTGGGGGTGAGGTCCATGACCTTCGCCACCGCCGCCTCGATCACCGGCTCCGGCACCTGGCCGGTCCCGAAGGTATCGGCATAGATCGAGAGCGGGCGCGCCACCCCGATCGCATAGGAAAGCTGCAGCACGCAGCGCTTCGCGAGCCCGGAGGCGACGATGTTCTTCGCGAGATAGCGCGCGGCATAGGCCGCCGAGCGGTCCACCTTGGTCGGGTCCTTGCCCGAGAAGGCGCCGCCGCCATGCGGGGCCGCGCCGCCATAGGTATCGACGATGATCTTGCGCCCGGTCAGGCCCGCGTCGCCGTCCGGCCCGCCGATCACGAACTTGCCGGTCGGGTTCACATGCCAGACCGTCTCGCCCGTAAGCCAGCCCTCGGGCAGCACCTCGCGGATGAAGGGCTCGATCATCTCGCGCACATCCGCCGAGCTCATCTCCTCGTCGAGATGCTGGGTCGAGAGCACGAGGCTCGCGACGCCCACCGGCATCCCGTCGACATAGCGCAGCGTGAGCTGCGATTTCGCATCCGGCCCGAGCCGCGGCTCCGCGCCGCTCTTCCGCGCCTCGGCAAGGCGGCGGAGGATCGCATGGGCATAATGGATCGGGGCCGGCATCAGCACCGGGGTCTCGTCGACCGCATAGCCGAACATGATGCCCTGGTCGCCGGCACCCTCTTCCTTGTTCTCGGCCGCATCGACCCCTTGCGCGATATGGGCGGACTGGCCGTGGATGAGGTTCTGGACCACGAGCGTTTCCCAGTGGAAACCCTTCTGCGCGTAGCCGATGTCGCGCACGCAATCGCGCACGATCTGTTCGATTCGGCTCAGAACCCCCGGCGCGCCGCGAACCTCGCCGCCGACGATCACCCGGTCCGTCGTCGCGAAGGTCTCGCAGGCGACGCGCGCTTCGGGATCCTCGCTCAGGAAGCTGTCGAGGACAGCATCCGAAATGCGGTCGCAAACCTTGTCGGGATGTCCCTCGGACACCGATTCTGAAGTGAAGAGATAGTCACTCCGATACGTCATGCACTCATCTTCCGTCGGTTGTATCCGCGCTGGCTGCGGTATCCCTAAGCAGGGCCGGAGGGGAGGTCAACGCCGCAAAGCCGGCGGGCCCTAGGTGGCCTCAGTGCCGTGCCGCCCGGAGCACGATCGCGCCGGCAAGCGTCATCATGGTCGAGACGACCTTGCCGAGATCGAGCCGCTCGCGGAGCGCGAAGACCCCGAGGAGCAGGGCAAAGACGATGCTCGTCTCCCGAAGCGCGGTCACGAGCGCGATCGGGGCTTCGGTGAAGGCCCATACCACGATCGCATAGGCGGCAAAGGACGCCCCGCCGCCGAGAAGCATCGGCCGCAGGCCTTCCCGCGGCAGCCGCGCAAGGAGCCCGGGCCGCCAGAGCGCGGCGCCTGCCAGCACCGCAACCCCATTGAGGATCGAGGCCCAGGCGAAGAACCCGACCCCGGTGCCCGCCAGCCGCGCGCCGGTGCCGTCGACCAGCGAATAGGCCGCGATGAAACACCCGGTTCCGAGCGCGAGCACCGCGGCACGATGGTTGCGCACCCCGTCCGCCTGCCGCACGAGGCCGAGGCTCAGGATGCCGCAGGCGATGATCGCGATCCCGATCAGCTCGCCGCGCCCGAGACTGACGCCGAGAAAGCTCACCGAAACCGCCGCCACGATCAGCGGCGCCGCGCCGCGGGCGATGGGATAGACCTGCGTCAGATCCCCCACCCGGTAGGAGTTGAGCAGGAAGAGCTGATAGCCGACATGGAGCGCCGCGCTCGCCGCGATGAAGGGCCAGCTTTCCGGCGCCGGGGCCTGGAAGACGAGCAGCGCGCCGAGGGCGAAGGGCAGATGCCCGGTGACGACCGCAATCATCGCGAGCCCCGAATCCCCGCCGCGCTTGACCAGGAAATTCCAGGCGGCGTGGAGAAAGGCCGCGAGGATCACGGCGGCGAAGACGGCGGACGACATCTCGGAGGGGCCTCCTGACATATAATATGTGCACTCGGGCAACACCGCCCGGCACGCCGGTGAAATCCGGCACCCTGCCACTTGACCCGGGCTTCGGGCGGACCGCAAGCTGGGAACCGGGGCCGCTATCGGACCCCTGCGAGGCATCGCCACCACTGGTGGACGCCATTCACCGATCTTGTGGCTACAACTTCCCCCTACCCAAGCCATGGACCCCGCCCTATAGTGGCCGGACTTGGCGACAGGGATTTCCGGAGGCCCGTTCATGCGCTGTCCGTTCTGCGGCAACATCGACACCCAGGTGAAGGACAGCCGGCCGGCCGAGGACCATGTCTCGATCCGGCGCCGGCGCTTCTGTCCGGCATGCGGCGGGCGGTTCACCACCTATGAACGCGTGCAGCTGCGCGACCTCGTCGTGGTCAAGAAGAACCACAAGCGCGAGCCCTTCGACCGCGACAAGCTCGAACGCTCCATCCGCATCGCGATGCAGAAGCGGCCCATCGAGGCCGAGCGGCTCGACCAGATGATCTCCGGCATCGTCCGGCGGCTGGAATCCATGGGGGAGACGGATATCCCCTCCGACACGATCGGCGCGATCGTGATGGAGACTCTTGCGCGCATCGACACCGTGGCCTATGTGCGCTTCGCCTCGGTCTACAAGAATTTCCAGGCGGCCGACGACTTCGAGGAGTTCGTGGCAGAGCTGCGTCCGGACGTGCCGCTCAAGGACGATTGACAAGAATGTCCCAGCAAATCGAAGACGTGGGCTGGATGCGCGCGGCCCTCGGCCTGGCGCAGCGTGGTCTGGGCCGTGTCTGGCCCAACCCGGCGGTGGGCTGCATCCTGGTGCGCGACGGGCGCGTCGTCGGGCGCGGCCATACCGCCGACGGCGGCCGCCCCCATGCCGAGACGATCGCGCTTGCCCAGGCGGGCGAAGCGGCGCGCGGCGCCACCGCCTATGTCACGCTCGAGCCCTGCGCCCATACCGGCAAGACGCCGCCCTGCACCGAGGCGCTGATCGCGGCCGGGGTGGCCCGCGTTGTCATCGCGATCGAGGATCCGGACCCGCGGGTGAACGGCCGGGGGGCCGCGCTTCTGCGCGAGGCCGGAATCGAGGTCTCGATCGGCTGCCTCGCGGGCGAGGCGGTGACGCTCAATCGCGGCTTTCTCTCGCGGATCACCTCGGGCCGCCCGATGGTCACGCTCAAGCTCGCCGCCAGCCTCGACGGGCGCATCGCCACCGCCACCGGCGAAAGCCGCTGGATCACCGGCCCGCGCGCCCGCTCCGAGGTTCATCTGATGCGCGCCCAGTCCGATGCGGTGCTGGTCGGCGCCGGGACGGTGCGGAGCGACAACCCGCGGCTCGACGTGCGCGAGCTCGGCATCGAACGCGCCGATCCGATCCGGGTCGCGGTCACCGGCGGCCTCAATCTCTCGCGCAACAGCTATCTCGCCGAAAGCGCCCGCGAGGTGCCGCTCTGGCTCTGCCACCATGCCGAGGCTGAGACATCGCGCATCGAGGCCTGGGCCGAGAGGGGCGCCGAGCTCATCGTCGTGCCGTTCCAGCCCGATGGCCAGCTCAACCTCTCCGCGATGCTCCAGAAGCTCGGCGACCGCGGCCTCACCCGCATCCTCTGCGAGGGCGGCGGGCGGCTCTCGGCGGCGCTGCTCCACGCGGGGCTCGTCGACGAGATCGTCCTCTTCAGCGCGGGCATGGCGCTTGGCGACGAGGGCGTTGCCTCGGTCGGGCCGATGGAGATCGACACGCTCCAGCTCGCGCCCCGCTTCCGCCTCACCTCGGTGCGCCAGGTCGGCCCCGATGTGCGCTCGGACTGGCGCCGCCGCTGAGCCGGCGCCGGGGGCGGATGAAAATCCCGACGCCCGCTTGACTTTGCCGCGCGCCTCCGCGATATAGCCCGCTCCCGGCAGGCAGCGGCCATGCGGGGGTAATTCGCTTGAACAGGGCGCGCAGTTAACGGGCGCGGGTGGCTTCGCCTCCCGCACGAACACCGGGAAACCGGGGCCTCGAGGACGCGGCACGGGATAGAAGGAAAAACGCGGATGTTCGCGGTAATCAAGACGGGCGGCAAGCAGTACAAGGTCGCCGTCAACGACGTTCTTACGGTCGAGAAGCTGGCGGCAGATGCCGGCGCGGCCGTCGAATTCGATCAGATCCTGATGGTGGGTGGCGACACCCTCACCGTCGGTGCGCCCCTCGTCGAGGGTGCTGCGGTGAAGGCCGAGGTGCTCGAGCAGTATCGCGGCCCGAAGGTGATTTCCTTCGTGAAGCGCCGCCGCAAGCATTCGTCGCAGCGCAAGCGCGGCCACCGGCAGTATCTGACCCGCGTGCGGATCACCGACATCGTGACCTCCGCCAACTGAACTGAGGAGAGAGCTCCATGGCACACAAGAAGGCAGGCGGTTCTTCCCGCAACGGTCGCGACAGCGCCGGTCGCCGTCTCGGCATCAAGAAATTCGGCGGCGAAGCCGTCGTCCCCGGCAACATCCTTGCCCGCCAGCGCGGCACCAAGTGGTGGCCGGGCACGGGCGTCGGCATGGGCCGCGACCACACGATCTTCGCCATTGAGGAAGGCCAGGTTTCCTTCCACAAGGGCTTCAAGGGCCGCACCTTCATTTCGGTGCGTCCGCAGGCCGAAGCCGCGGAATAAGAGCCTGCCGGCAAAGATTTTCGTGTGGAGGCCGGCCCCTGCGCCGGCCTTTGCTCGTTTGGGAGGAGGGTTCACCCATGGCGCTCGTCGCACCGATCGAGAGCGAGATCGCAACCGCGCGCCTGCGTCTGCGCCGGTTGTGCCGTTCGGACGCGGCCCTGCTCGCGCTTTACGCGAGCGATGCCCGCGTCGCCCGGATGACGGCGCATATCCCGCATCCCTATCCGCCCGGTCAGGCCGAAGCCTTCGTCGAGCGGGCGCTTTCGCCCTCGAGCCCGATCCACTACTGGGCCATCGTGATCGGCGGTGCGGTGGAGGAGATCCCGGAGGACGGCACGATCCGCACCAACAGCCTCATCGGCCTCGTGAGCCTGCGCCCCGCCGGTGACGGCAGCGCCGAGATCGCCTACTGGGTCGCCCCCGCGGTCTGGGGCACGGGCTACGCGAGCGAGTCCGTGCGCACGATCTGCGAGGCCGCCGGGCGCTGGGGCATCCACACCATCACCGCCCAGGTCTTCCAGGACAATGCCGCCTCGATCCGGGTTCTCATGCGCACGGGCTTCACCTATATGGGCGCAGGCGAGACCCACTCGGTCGCGCGCGGCGCCATGGTGCCCACCTTCCTCTATCGCCGCGCGAGCGGCATTGCCTGACGACCAGGCCGGAGACATGATCCCTTGAAGTTCCTCGATCTCGCCCGCGTGCAAATTCGCTCCGGTTCCGGCGGCAACGGCTGCGTGAGCTTCCGGCGCGAGAAGTTCATCGAATTCGGCGGCCCCAACGGCGGCGACGGCGGCCGCGGCGGCGATGTCTGGGCCGAGGCGGTCGAGGGGCTCAACACCCTCATCGACTTCCGCTACCAGCAGCATTTCTTCGCCAAGAACGGCCAGCATGGCATGGGCAGCCAGCGCACCGGCAAGTCCGGCGACGACATCGTGCTCCATGTCCCGGTCGGCACCGAGATCCTCGAGGAGGACGAGGAAACCCTCGTCGCCGATCTCACCCGCGTCGGCGAGCGGGTGCTGCTCGCCAGGGGCGGCAACGGCGGTTTCGGCAACCTCCACTTCAAGACCTCGACCAACCAGGCGCCGCGGCATGCCAATCCCGGCCAGGAGGGTGTCGAGCGCACGGTCTGGCTGCGGCTCAAGCTCATCGCGGACGCGGGCCTCGTCGGCCTGCCGAACGCGGGCAAGTCCACCTTCCTCTCGGCGGTCTCCAACGCCCGTCCGAAGATCGCCGACTACCCCTTCACCACGCTCCACCCCAATCTCGGCGTCGTCGGCGTCGACGGGGCGGAATTCGTGATGGCCGACATTCCGGGCCTGATCGAGGGCGCGCATGAGGGCAGGGGCCTTGGCGATCTCTTCCTCGGTCATGTCGAGCGCTGCGCCGTGCTGCTTCATCTCGTCGACGGCACGTCGGAGACGCTGGTGGAAGATTACCGGGTGATCCTCCACGAGCTCGAGGCCTATGGCGAGGTGCTCTCCGGCAAACCCCGCATCCTCGCGCTCAACAAGATCGACGCGCTCGACGAGGAGGCCGTCGAGGACGCCGCCGCAGCACTCGCCGAGGCGTCCGGCCTGAAGGTCCACCGGCTCTCGGGGGCGACCGGCAAGGGCGTGCAGGAGGTGCTGCGCGCGCTCCGCACCGAGATCCGCGCCGAGCGGACGGAGGTGCAGGCGGAGGAGGCGGATTCCGCACCATGGACGCCCTGAGCTCGGCCGAAAGGCTCGCGCGGGCGCACCGGATCGTCATAAAGATCGGCTCGGCGCTGCTCGTTTCCACCGAAACCGACGAGGTCCGCCTCGCCTGGCTCGAGGCGCTCGCGGAAGACGTCGCGATGCTGCGCAACCAGGGCAAGCAAGTGGTGATCGTCTCCTCGGGCTCGATCGCGCTCGGCCGCCGGGTGCTGCACCTGCCCGAAATCGTGCTCGCGCTCGAGCAGAGCCAGGCGGCGGCGGCCGTCGGCCAGATCCGGCTCGCGCGCGCCTATGAAAGCGTGCTCGCGCCCCATGGCATCACCACCGCCCAGGTGCTGGTGACGCTCGAGGACAGCCAGAACCGCCGGCGCTATCTCAATTCGCGCCGCACGCTCGACATGCTGCTCAGCCTCGGCACCGTGCCGATCGTGAACGAGAACGACACCGTCGCAACCGACGAGATCCGCTACGGCGACAACGACCGCCTCGGAGCGCAGGTCGCCACCATGGCGGGCGCCGACATCCTCGTGCTGCTCTCGGACGTGGACGGGCTCTATACCGGCAATCCGCGCATCGATCCCACCGCCCGGCGCCTCGACAGCGTCGCGGTCATCACGCCCGCGATCGAGGCGATGGCGGGCGGTACCGGCTCGGCGCTCTCGAGCGGCGGGATGAAGACCAAGGTGCTCGCCGCCAGGGCAGCCACCGCGGGCGGCTGCGCCATGGCGATCACACTTGGCGCGCAGCCCCGTCCGATCACCGCGCTGATCGAGGGCGCGCCCTGCACCTGGTTCGAGCCTGACGGCGATCCGCAGGCGGCCCGCAAGCGCTGGATCACCGGCATGAAGCCGCGTGGCCGCATCATGGTCGATGAGGGCGCCGCCGCGGCACTTGCCCGCGGCAAGTCGCTCCTGCCCGCCGGCGTCACCGGCACCGAAGGCAGCTTCTCGCGCGGCGATCCGGTGGAGATCATCAACGGGGCGGGCGAGGTGGTCGCCAAGGCGCTCGCGGGATATGATGTGACCGAGGCGAGAATCATAATGGGGCACCGATCGAGCGAGATCGCCGATCTGCTCGGGTATCCCGGCCGCGCCGCGATCGTGCACCGGGACGACATGGTCATGCGTAAGGGGGGGCCGAAATGAATGTAATGTCCGACATCAGTTCCTTGATGCAAGATATTGGTCGCAAGGCGAAATCCGCGAGCGCAAGCCTTGCTGTCGCCACTCCGGACCAGAAGCGTCTGGCGCTTGAGGCCGCGGCGGAGGCCGTCGAGGCCACGACGCCCGACATCCTTGCGGCCAATGCGCGCGACATGGCGGCCGCGCGCGAAAAGGGCCTCTCCGGGGCCATGCTCGACCGGCTCCTGCTCACCGATGATCGCGTGGCGGGTATCGTTTCCGGCCTGCGCGCCATCGCGGCCCAGCCCGATCCGATCGGCGAGGTGCTGTCGGAATGGGATCGCCCCACGGGCCTCCACATCCGCCGCGTCCGCACCCCCATCGGGGTGATCGGCGTGATCTTCGAGAGCCGCCCCAACGTCACCGCGGATGCCGGCGCCCTCTGCCTCAAGGCGGGCAATGCCGCGATCCTGCGCGGCGGCTCGGAAAGCCTCAATTCCTCGCGCGCGATCCATGCGGCCCTTCAGGCCGGCCTGCGCGCCGCCGGGCTGCCCGAGGCCGCGATCCAGCTCGTGCCGACGACCGACCGCGCCGCGGTGGGCGAGATGCTGGCGATGACCGACTACATCGACGTGATCGTGCCCCGCGGCGGCAAGGGCCTCGTGGCGCGCGTGCAGGCCGACGCCCGCGTGCCGGTCTTCGCCCATCTCGAGGGCATCGTGCACATCTACGTCGACAAGGCCGCCGATCTCGACAAGGCGCGCCGGGTCATCCTCAACGCCAAGACCCGCCGTCCGGGCATCTGCGGCGCCGCCGAATGCCTGCTGGTGGATCGCGCCTTCTTCGAGGCCTATGGCGCGCCCTTCATCACCGATCTGGTGGCCGCAGGCGTCGATGTGCGCGGCGATTCCGATCTCCTCGGGCTGGAAGGCGTTTCCCCGGCGGAAGAGGGCGACTGGGGGCGAGAGTTCCTCGATCTGGTGATCGCGGCGCGGGTCGTCGACGGGGTGGAGGGCGCCATCGCCCATATCCGCCGCTACGGCTCGCACCACACCGATTGCATCATCACCGAGGATGATGCCGCCGCCGAACGCTTCTTCGCCGCCCTCGACAGCGCCATCATCATGCGCAACGTCTCGACCCAGTTCGCCGATGGCGGCGAATTCGGCATGGGCGCCGAGATCGGCATCGCCACCGGCAAGCTCCACGCCCGCGGCCCGGTCGGCGCCGAGCAGCTCACGAGCTTCAAATACATCGTCGAAGGCGACGGGATCACCCGCGCCTGAGACGCCAGAGCCCTTCTCCGGCCGGGATTAATCCGGCGGGGAAGGGAACGTGGCTCCTCTCCCGCCCGTTAGGTCTGTGATCGCCCGTCATGCGGGCCGCGCAGGATCACTGAACGGCCGGGAGAGAGAATGTCTTTTGCCACCGCCCCGCTCGGGGCCCTCGCCGCGATCTTCGCCATTGCCGGGGCGCTGATCCTCATCTGCGGGCTGCGCATGACCGGGCTTGCCGACCGGATCGCCGACCGCACGGGGCTCGGCGAAGCCCTCGTCGGCGGCGTCCTTCTCGGCGCTGCAACATCGCTTTCGGGCACCATCGTCTCCTTCACAT
Source organism: Amaricoccus sp. B4 (assembly GCF_043226085.1). Taxonomy (NCBI): domain Bacteria; kingdom Pseudomonadati; phylum Pseudomonadota; class Alphaproteobacteria; order Rhodobacterales; family Paracoccaceae; genus Amaricoccus; species Amaricoccus sp. B4. The sequence goes on along the minus strand of NZ_CP171225.1, from coordinate 516,451 downwards.
CCGCCCTCGATGGCCGCGCCTCGCTCGCCTTCTCGAATGCCGTCGGGGGAATCGCCGCCCAGACGGCGTTTCTTGCGGTGGCCGATCTTCTCTACCGTCGCGCGAATCTCGAACATGCCGCCGCCGAGCTTGCCAATGTGCTCCAGGGCGTCGTGCTCATGCTGCTTCTGGCCCTGCCGATTCTCGCCCGCACCGGCCCCGAGGTCAGCGTCTGGGGCATCCACCCGATGTCGATTATCTTGTTTTTGATTTATCTGGGCAGCCTCCGCCTGGTGCGGGACGCCCGCGAAGTGCCGATGTGGGTGCCGGTCGAGACCCGCGAAACCCGCCGCGATTCCCCCGAGGAGCCCGAAACCGGCGGGCAGGAGACCCGTGCCCTGTTGCTCCGATTCGCCGCTCTCATGCTCGTCATGGGGGTATCGGGCTGGCTGGTGGCCGGCGTGGCGGGGGCCGCGATCGACCGTTTCGCGCTGCGGGCCTCGCTCGTCGGCGCGCTTCTGACCGCCGTTGTCACCTCGCTCCCCGAGCTGGTGACAACGCTTGCCGCTGTCCGGCGCGGCGCGCTTCAGCTCGCGGTCGGCGGGATCATTGGCGGCAACACCTTCGACGTGCTGTTTCTGACGGTGTCCGATCTGGGCTATCGCGAGGGTTCGCTCTATCACGCGATCGGCGCGGACGACCTCTTCTGGCTTGCCGTGGGCCTGGTGATGACCGCCGTCCTCACCCTCGGCCTCCTCATGCGCCAGCGCGAGGGGCCCGCCGGGATCGGCCTCGAGAGCGCGGCACTGCTCGGGATCTACGGCGGGGCCGTCGGCCTCCAGGCGCTGCTATGAGCGCCTCTGCGGTTACCGTTCCCGAAAATACGACGGCCGGCGCGAGGCCGGCCGTTGAGACACCTGATTGTCCGAAAGGATCAGCCGCGCCAGGTGCGCACCGGGCCGCAATCCATGTGAACGAAGTTCGAGCGGTTGTAAGTCCCCACGCCGCCCGCATTGCAGGCCAGCGCCGCGCCGGAGATCTGCTTCACCGACCGGCTGCGGAGCCGCACATCCGCCGCCATCGCCTTCATGTGGAAGGAGTTGCTGGCCGCACCGCGCAGCATCTTGTTGGTCTTCGGCGTGCGATAGCCCGAGATGAGCAGGTAGGGCTCCTCGGTGTCCATCATCTTCTGCGTCGCCGCGAGGATGTCCACGTTGTGCGGATCGTAGTTCAGCATCGCATTCTGGCGCCAGTCCCGCATGAAATAACTGATTTCCTGCATGACTTCCTTGATGTATCGCCCGTTCACGTAGTAGACGGTATCGATGGACTCTCCTGTCCGCTGGCTATACATGCGCACCCGCCGGGCATCGCCCGCCTTGCGGAGAAATCCGGGTGCACGCGAATAGACCGGCGCGGCTGCAACGGTGCAGAGTCCTGCAAAGATGCCCAATAACGTTCGTCTGGACGGACGGAATCCTTCACTGCCCATTTTTGTTCACTGCCTCTGGTTTCTTGCTCGATGAGCGACTTTTGCCTGCGCTCTGATGTTTTGATGCCACAGGAACGCGATCTTTCCAAGCCTTCTTTGACGGCTGCCGATGGGGAAGAGAAAAACTTGAAACCGGTTAACGGATCGTTAGCCTGCGCAGCAAAGCTGGCCGGATCGTGAAGATGCGCGCCGGCGCAGCGCTTGTTTCGGCGCTGCGGTCAAGCTAGAGTCCCCCGATCAGGCAAGACGTCGAGAGGCAGGAATGAGAGTGGACACGGTTGCGCGTGCCTTGGGGATATCGCTGATGGTCGGCACCCTGGCGCAAGGCGCCATGGCCCAGGACGCGGCCCCGCCCGCAGCCGCGGCCGTGCCGCAGGCCACGGCGACGGGGCTTTCCGCAGACGCCATCGCCTTCCGCGACGGGCTCGCGCACGAGACCGCAGGGCTCGACGAGACCACCCGCGCCGCGATCGACGGCTTTTACGCCAGCCGCGACTACCGGCCGTTCTGGAACGCGGGCGAGGGCAGCCCGCTCGCCACGCTCGAGGCCTCGGTCGAACAGGCCGACGCCCAGGGCCTGCCGTTCTTCCGCTACGACGCCGATGCGCTCCAGCTCCTCGCCGGCGAGCCCGGCATGGTGGGCAGCCCCAAGCTCGAGGTTGCCGCGACCCGGACCTACATCCGCTTCACCGGCGATCTCTCCGCCGGCATCGTCCGGCCGCTCGACATCGACCCCGAGATCAACGTGAAGCCGAAGCGCGCCACCGCCGCGGCGCTGCTCGCCCGGCTCTCGGACGGCTCGGTGAGCGAGGTGCTGCGCGCCGCCGAGCCGCAGGACCCGGATTACCGGGCCCTGATGGCCGAGAAGGCGCGTCTCGAAGGGCTCCTCGGGACCGATGCCTGGGGCGCGCCCGTGCCCGCCGGCCCGACGCTCCACGTCGGCGAAAGCAGCCCGCGCGTGGCCGATCTCCGCGCCCGGCTCGCGCGCCTCGGCTATGGCCCCGAAACCGCGCAGGCCGCGGTCGACGACGCCGCGCCCGCAGCGGTCGAAACCGCCGCCGCTGCCTCGGCCTTCGATCCCGGGCTCGAGGCGGAAGTGAAGCGGTTCCAGAAGGATAACGGCCTTGTTGACGATGGCGTCGCAGGTCGGCGGACGATCGATGCGCTGAACGCCAGCCCCGAGGATCGCCTCGAGCAGGTCGTGGTCAATCTCGAGCGCCTGCGCTGGATGAACCACGATCTCGGTGCCCGCCGCATCGAGGTGAACATCCCCGATTTCTCCGTCGTGCTGCTCGATCATGGCAATATCCCCTGGTCCTCGCGCGCGGTGGTCGGCAATGCCGCCGAGACCCGCACGCCCGAGTTCTCCGACGAGATGACCTACATGGTGGTGAACCCCACCTGGCACATCCCCGACAGCATCGCGACGCGGGTGTATCTCCCGAAGCTGCGCAAGGATCCGACCGTGCTCGCGCGGAGCAACATGCGCCTCTTCACCCGCTCGGGCGTCGAGATCAATCCGAAGCTCGTGAACTTCAACCAGTACACGGCCGAGAACTTCCCGTTCCGGGTGAAGCAGAACCCCAATTCGGCCAATGCGCTCGGCCGGGTGAAGTTCATGTTTCCCAACCAGTTCTCGATCTATCTTCACGACACGCCGCATCGCGAGCTCTTCGTGAAGGATGCCCGCGCCTTCTCCAACGGCTGCATCCGGCTTCAGGAGCCGATCGAGCTCGCCGAGGTGCTGCTCAAGGGCCAGGTGCCCGATCCGCAGGCCAGCATCGACGGCTGGCTCGCCGCCAAGTCGGAGCGCTACGTCTATCTCGATCAGCCGCTGCCGGTATATATAATGTATCGCTCCGCCTGGGCCGATCCTGATGGCACCATCCAGTACCGCGCCGACATCTACGGCCGCGACGGCGAGGTCTTCCGCGCGCTCGAGGCGAAGGGCGTGAGCCTGCCCGATGCGGCGCAGGGCTGAGCCGCCGGTCCGGGGAGCAGGAACATGATCACCGTCGCTGAACTCGCCACCGCCATCGGCGGAGAGGTTGCCGGAGACGGGGGGCTCGCGATCGCCGGCGCCTCCGAACCGGCCTCCGCCCGCGCCGACGAGATCGCGCTGGCGATGGACCAGGCCTTCGCGGCCGATCTCGCCAAGGGCGCGGCACGGAGCGCCATCCTCTGGCCCGGCGCCGACTGGCAGGCGCTTGGCCTCGGGGCTGCGATCTTCGCGCCCCGGCCGCGCTATGTCCTGGCCGGGGTCACCCGCGTCTTCGACCATCCGATCGGGCTCGCACCGGGCATCCACCCGAGCGCCGTGATCGACCCCAGTGCCGAGATCGGCGAGGGTGCGGCCATCGGCCCCTTCGTGGTGATCGGCGCGCGGGCGAAGATCGGGCCGCGCGCCCGCATCCTCTCCCATGTCTCGATTTCCGAGGATGTCGTGCTCGGGGCGGATGCGCTGCTCCACCCGGGCGTGCGCCTCTGTGCCCGCGTCCGCATCGGCGAGCGCTTCATCGCCCAGCCCGGCGCGGTGATCGGCGGCGACGGGTTCTCCTTCGTCACCCCCGTTCCCGGCCATGTCGAGGAGGCGCGCGCGACCGGCGCCATCACCGCCGAGGATCAGGCCTCCTACGTGCGCATCAACTCGCTCGGCGCCGTGGTCATCGGCGATGACGTCGAGGTGGGCGCCAATTCCTGCATCGACCGCGGCACCGTCGCCGACACCCGCATCGGCAACGGCACCAAGATCGACAACCTCGTGCAGATCGGCCACAACGTGAAGATCGGCGAGACCTGCCTCGTCTGCGGCCATGTCGCGATCGGCGGCAGCACGGTGATCCACGACCGCGTGGTGCTCGGCGGCAAGGCCGCCCTGGCCGATCATCTGGTGATCGGTGCCAATTCCATCATCACCGGCAACTCCGGCGTCGCGAGCAACGTGCCGCCCAACCGGGTGATGATGGGCTATCCCGCCGTGCCGATGGAGCGCAATGTCGAGATGTACAAGGCCCTGCGACGTCTGCCGCGGGTCATCGAGAAGCTCGTGGCGGTGCAAAAACCAGTTTCAAAAGCGGATCGGAACGAGTAGATCATCGCGAGCCATGGTCGACCGATGGAGGGGACATGTCAGATGCAGTTAAGGAAGCCGTGAAGGACAGGGTCGTCGCGATCCTTGCCGAGCAGGCCGTGATGAACCCGGCCGACGTGTCCAGTGATGCGACGCTCGAGGATCTCGGCATCGATTCCCTCGGGCTTGTCGAGGCGGTCTTCGCGATCGAGGAGAGCTTCGACATCCAGGTGCCGTTCAACGCAAACGAACCGGACAGTGGTGAATTCGATATCAGCTCCGTCGGATCCATCGTGGCCGCCGTCGAAAAACTGATCGCCGCGAAGCACTGACGTGTCAGACTGCCGGGTAGTGATTACCGGCCAGGGGGCCTTCAACGCCCTTGGCCGGAGTGCCGATGAAACGATGCGCGGAATGCGTGAGGGCCTCTGCGGCATCGGGCCGCTCGAGTTCCCGGATGTCGATCGCCTCTCCATCACGATCGGCGGCCAGGTCCGCGATTATGATCCGCAGGCGCATTTCTCCCGGCAGGAACTGACGCTCTACGACAGGTTCACCCAGTTCGCGCTGCTGGCCGCCCGCGAGGCGATCGCCCAGTCCGGCCTCGTCTTCGACGGCGAGCTTGCCGAACAGTCGGGCGTGGTGCTCGGCACCTCCGGCGGCGGGCTCGGCACCCAGGACGAGAACTACCGCCTGGTCTACCAGGAGGGGAAGAACCGGGTGCATCCCTTCGTGGTGCCGCGGCTGATGAACAATGCCGCCGCAAGCCACGTCTCGATGGTCCACAACCTCCAGGGGCCGTCCTTCACCGTCTCCACCGCATGCTCATCCTCGAACCACGCGATGGGCGAGGCCTTCCGGCTGATCCGCTCCGGCGAGGCCCGCGCCGTCGTCACCGGCGGCAGCGAGAGCATGCTCTGCTTCGGCGGGATCAAGGCCTGGGAGGGGCTGCGCGTTCTCTCGCGCGATGGCTGCCGGCCGTTCTCCAGGACCCGCAACGGCATGGTCCAGGGCGAGGGCGCGGCCGTCTTCGTCTTCGAGGAGCGCGATCACGCGCTCGCCCGCGGCGCCGAAATTCTCGCCGAAGTCAAAGGCTTCGCGATGACTTCTGATGCGTCCGACATCGTCATGCCCAACATGAAGGGCGCGATCCGGGCCATGCGGGGGGCGCTCCGCAGCGCGGGCCTCGCGCCCGAGGCCATCGGCTACATCAATGCCCACGGCACCGGCACGGCGGCGAACGACCGCACCGAATGCGCCGCGGTGCGCGAGGTCTTCGGCCCCCATGCCGACAGCTTGATGATCTCGTCGACCAAATCCATGCACGGCCACCTGATCGGCGGCACCGGCGCGGTCGAGCTGCTCGCCTGCATCATGGCGCTCCGCGACGGCGTGATCGCGCCCACCATCGGCTATGACGAGCCGGATACCGAATGCGATCTCGATGTGGTGCCGAACGTGGCCCGCGAGGCGCGTGTCGGTGCGGTGATGACCAACGCCTTCGCCTTCGGCGGGCTCAACGCCGTCCTGGTCCTGACCCCGGCGGAATAGAGGGCCTGGCCCGGAATTTCGCCGCCCGCGCCGGGCTTCGGCGCGGGCGGCGGGTTCGCGGGATTACTGCTTCAGCGGCTCGATCGAGTCGAGCGCGGCCGTGAAGCCCTTCAGCGAGACATTGAGCTCGACCGGCGTGCCCGGCGCCCCGACGGAGAAGAGCGTGAGCTTGGCCGTGGTGCCCTTCTGGTAGGCCTCGATCGACGCGGTATCGAGCGCGAAGCGCGCGAAGCATCCGGCGGCATCGCACCAGGTGAAGGGGAAGGAGCGCTTCTCGCCGCCGTCGATCTGCACGGCGAGGCCGGGCCGGAGCAGCGTGCCGAGCGGGGTGAGCACGGTGACACCGGCCACCGCGGGCGCGCCCTCGGGCAGACGCACGATATTGAGCTCGGCCACCGGGTTGTTCTGGGCATCGCGCGCGAGCTGATACATGAAGCATTCGCTCTCGTCCGGCGCGCAGCGCACCTCCCAGTCGCCATGGCTCTCGCGCAGCTTGATCCGCATCTCGGCCGCGGCGGGATCTCCGGCCGGAGCGGCCTCGGGGGCGGGCGCTGCCGGCGCCGGTGCGGCCGGTGCGGCGGGCGCCTCGGTCCCGGCCTCCTGGGCAAATGCAGGTGCCAGCGCCGCGCTCAGCGCAAGCGCCGTGGAAAGGGAAAGCGCCGCCAGTCTAGATCTCATGGGTCGCATGTTCTGCTCGGGTCCTGTCTTCTGGTTTCATGGGTTCAGACCTCCCACGGGCATGTCACTCCCCCCTCCGGCTGTCAACGGTCTGGGGGCGCAGGGTGGCGCGCGAGGATAACGCGGCCCCGCGCCCGAAGCCCGGAAGGAGCGCCGCAGAAGACGGGATGTATCGTGATGAAGAACGGCGCCCGGGCGGTAGCTCCGCAATAAAAAAGGGTACCGCGATCGGTACCCTTTTTCCGCAGTTTTCTGCGTTGTGTTCCCTGTCGGACTGGCCGAACGTCAGGCCCTGAACCTAAAGCAGCCGGTTTTTCCGGTCAAGCGCCAGAATCCATGCTGCGCCGCACAAGCTGCTGTAAAGTTAGGCAAAAATCACCGTCAAACGCTGTGGAATAGAGCGCGGCGGGGCAAAAAAAGAGCCGGCTCCATGCCGGCCCAAGTCAGAAGGGAGGAAGTCGCGTGCACAGGACCCTGAGGCTGCGACGCAGCTTTGACGTATAGGGCACAATGGTTAACATCGGGTGCAGTTCGGGTTTTATCCAATGGAATGCTCAGATGACGGCCGATGGAATTTTCGTGGGCGGCGGCGGCGAAGGCTACGCCGAGGCTCGCAAGCTGCTGTTGCGCTATGCCAACCGCCACGGCCTCATCACCGGTGCGACCGGCACCGGCAAGACGGTCACCCTGCAGATCCTCGCCGAGGGTTTCTCGGCCGCGGGCGTGCCGGTGGTGGTGCAGGACGTGAAGGGCGATGTCTCGGGGCTGGCGCAGCCCGGCGATCCGGCGGGCAAGGCGCATGAGGCGTTGAGCGCGCGCGCGACGCAGATCGGCATGGCCGATTTCGCCTACCGCGCCTTTCCGGCGGTGTTCTGGGATCTCTTCGGGCAGAACGGCCACCCGGTGCGGGCGACGATCAGCGAGATGGGGCCACTCCTGCTGGCCCGCATGCTCGAGCTCACCGAGGCGCAGGAGGGCGTGCTCAACATCGCCTTCCGCGTCGCCGACGAGCAGGGGCTGCTGCTGCTCGATCTCGCCGATCTGCGCGCCATGCTCACCTGGCTGGCGGAAAACGCGGCGGAGGTCGGGCGCACCTGGGGCAATGTCTCCACCGCCTCGGTGGGCGCGATCCAGCGCAAGCTGCTCGTGCTCGAGAACGAGGGCGCGACGGGCTTCTTCGGCGAGCCGCATCTGGCGCTCTCCGATCTCATGGCCACCGACGCGGGCCGGGGGCGGATCAATGTCGTGATGGCCGACCGCCTGATGCAGGCGCCGCGGCTCTACGCGATGTTCCTGCTCTGGCTGCTCTCCGAGCTCTTCGAGGAGCTGCCGGAGGTGGGCGATCCCGAGAAACCCGTCCTCGTCTTCTTCTTCGACGAGGCGCATCTGCTGTTCAAGGATGCGCCGAAGGCCCTCATCGAGAAGGTCGCGCAGGTGGTGCGCCTCGTGCGCTCCAAGGGGGTCGGGGTCTATTTCGTCACCCAGAACCCCGACGACGTGCCCTCCGAAGTGCTCAGCCAGCTCGGCAACCGCATCCAGCACGCGCTCCGCGCCTTCACCCCGCGCGATGCCAAGGCGCTCCGCCAGGCCGCCGAGACCTTCCGCCCCAATCCCGCCTTCGACACCGAAACGGCGATCCGCGAGGTCGGCACCGGCGAGGCGGTGGTCTCGCTCCTCGAGCTGAAGGGCGTGCCCGCGATGGTGAGCCGGGTGCTGATCCGCCCGCCGATGTCGCGCATGGGTCCGCTCACCGCCGAGGAGCGCGCCGCGGCCCTCGCCGCATCGCCGGTCGCCGGGCGCTACGACACCGCCATCGACCGCGAGAGCGCGAGCGAGATGCTTGCCGCCCGCGGCGAGAAGGCCGCCCGCGACGCGGCCCTGGCCGAGGAAATGCTCCGCGAGGCCGAAGCCGCCCGCAAGGCGCCCGCGCCGGCGCCCTCCGGCTCCCGCGGCCGCCGCTACGAGCCGGAAGCACCCCGCCGGAGCGGCGGCAACGGCAGCTCCCTCGGCGCCGATCTCGCGCGCACAGTGGTCAAGCAGCTCGGCACCCGCGAGGGCCAGCGCCTCGTCCGCGGCATCCTCGGCTCGCTCTTCAAGGGCCGCTGAGGCGCGTGTTCGGGAACCCGGCCTCCCGGCCCAGATCCTCGACGAGGCGGAACCGCTCCCAGACGATCTGCATGTCCGGGGAAAACCCGCCGTTCCGCGCGAAATAGGCGCCATGCCCGGCGCGCCACCCCTCGAGGCTCTCATCCTCGCCCTCGGCGCGCGCCATGGCTTCCGTCACCGCGTCGAACCGGCACCGAACCAGCGCGACCGTCTCGATGACGAGCGCCGGCGTGTCGTCCCAGTTAAGCGCGATGTCCCGCCGCCCGATCACCGGCATCGGCTCGCCGGCCTGAAAGTCCCGCAACGCGCCGCAGGTCGCGACCTTCTTGCCCGAGCGCACCAGGGCAAGAAGCGCTGCCGATGAGGCAGCACTGTCGCCAAACCTGAAGGTCTCGGCCGTCGGATAGCGCCGTTTCAGCGCGCGCACGTCCTCGATCATGTCCGCCCCCGATGCTGCCGGCCCCGATCCCCGCGTCATCTCGCACGGACGGGGCCTCGATTGAAGGGCTGCAAGCGCATCGGGGCCAGCCTGCGCCGATCATTGACGCGCGCGCCCGCGCGGCCTAACCCGGCACCAGCCCCGGCAGGCGCGTGATGCGCGGAGGCTTCGACCGGGCCGCACGGAGCGGCCTCGTCCGGCACGGCAGGTGTCGGCCCCTTTTCTCATGATTTCCGTGGAGCTCTCATGGAAGACCACGACATCCTGATCCGTCCGCTTGATGCGGCGACGGATATCGAAACCCTGTCGGGCATCTGGCTCGAAGCCTCCCTGAAGGCGCACCCGTTCATCGGAGAACCCAGGCTTCGGGAACAGCGCACCCTGATCGAGGATGAATACATGCCCAAGGCGGAGACCCTTGTCGCCTGGTGCGACGGTGCGCCCGCCGGCTTCATCAGCCTTCTGGGCACCTTCGTCGGCGCGATCTTCATCGCCCCGGCGCAGCAGGGGCGCGGCATCGGCCGCAAACTCATCGCCCATGCGCTTTCGCTCAAGGGGGAGCTTTCGCTCGAGGTCTACACCGCCAACGACGGGGCGGTCCGCTTCTATCGTGCGCTCGGGTTCACCGAAGCGTCGCGGCGGGATGTGGATGACTTCGGCTATCCCTTCCCGAATGCCCTGTTGAAGCTGAAGGCGTAGCAGGCGTGCCCCGCTCGATCAGGAGCGGGCCGGGGCGGGACGTCTTGCAAGGGCGGCCTCGATCTCCCCGGCAAGCGCCTCGATGGGGCGTTCGCCCTCCAGCGCGAGAACCGGTGCGGATTGCGCGGCCAGCCATCGCTGGTGCTGCGCGAGGTTGCGGCCGTCAAACGAGGGGTCGTCATAGCGCGATGCCCAGTCCCGGAACGCCAGATGCGCCCGGTGCATGTCACCGCCCGGCAGGATGCGGTCCCCGTGGCGCCGCGCCTCCCGCCGGTCCAGACGCGCGAGGCGGACCGGCGTCGGCGTATGGACAAAGACGACGAGATCGACGTCCCTTGCAAGATCGTCACCCCAGCCCATGAACGAGCCGGTCAGCACCCAGCCCGGGCAGGCCCGCTGGCGCGAGCGGATCAACCGCACCCGGTCGTCCGGGGCACGTTTCACGTGGAACGGCGGCTCGCTTGGCATCCAGTAGAAATCGTCGACATCGATCTGCGGAACATCCAGACGTTCAGCGATCGCCGCCCCCAGGCTCGATACGCCCGAGCAGGAGGCGCCGAGGAGATACAGTCTTGGCGTCATGAGGATCATCTCCGCTGGCGAAAGGCGGCAATCTGACCCCGGCGTCCGGGGAACGCACACTCACACGCCATTCATGATATGTTAACCAGGAAAATCCTGTAATTTCAAAGCCGTTTTTTGATTTTCACGGTGAAACGCCCCGTTTTCACCGTGAAATCCCCCGGCTTTCGCCGCCTCAGAGCTTGCGAATCCGGAGCTTGGTCAGCCGGTTGTTCTGCCGCTCCAGCACCTCGAAGCGGAAGCCGTGGAAGCTGAAGACCTGGCCTGCGTTCGGAATCGCCTGCGCCTCGTGGATCACCAGCCCCGCGACCGTATTGGCCTCCTCGTCCGGCAGGCTCCAGTCGCAGGCGCGGTTGAGGTCACGGATCGTCATCATCCCCTCGACCTCGACCGAACCGTCATCGCCGGGCTCGACCCCGCCCGGGGTTTCCATGTCGTGCTCGTCGGCGATCTCGCCGACGATTTCCTCGAGAATGTCCTCGAGCGTGATGAGCCCCTGCAGGGCGCCGTATTCATCGACCACCAGCGCGAAATGCGCCCGGCGGCGCAGGAATTCGCGCAGCTGTTCGTCGAGCGCCGTGGTCTCGGGCACGAAATAGGGCTCGACCGCGACCGCCATGATATCGAAATCGGCCAGCGCCTCGCTGGGGCGCTCGTTTTCGTGCACGATCTGGTGCAGCGCCCGAAACAGGTCCTTGGCATGGATCACGCCGACGATGTTCTCGGCATCGTCACGATAGAGCGGCAGCCGGGTGTGCGGCGAGCGCAGCGCCCGCTCGATGATCTCGGAGGGCGGTTCATCGGCATCGATCATCTCGATGTCCCGGCGGTGAAGCATGACCTCCTCGACGGCGCGTTGCCCGAGATCGAGCGCCCCGAGCAGCCGGTCGCGCTCGGCCTTCTCCACCGTCCCCTCGGAATGATGGAGCGCGATCGCCTCGGCGATCTCCTCCTGGGCGGCGAGGAAGTTCACCTTCGGATCGGTCTCGACCCCGAAGATCCGCAGGATCAGCCGCACGAGGATCTGGACTGCGCTGACGATCGGCGCGAGCAGCACCACGACCGTCCGGATCAGCGGCGAGACCTTGCGGGCCATCGCCTCCGAATTGGTGATGGCATAGGTCTTCGGCAGCACCTCGGAAAAGACGAGCACCAGCGCCGTCATCACCAGGGTCGCGATCGCCACCGCGCCCGAGCCGAGCAGCATGGTGAAGAGCGTCGTCGCGAGCGAGGTCGCGAGGATGTTGACGAGGTTGTTGCCGAGCAGGATCGCCCCGATCAGCCGCTCCTTGTCATCGGTCAGCCGGAGCGCCGTGGAGGCCGCCTGATCGCCCTTTTCGGCCATGCCGTGAAGCTTGCCGCGGCTGGCGGTGGTCAGCGCGGTTTCGGAGCCGGAAAAGATCGCCGAGAAGACCAGCAGCACGACGATCGCCACTCCGGTTCCGGCGATGGCCAGGAGGGAAGAGGCTTCACTTGCGGTGTCCATCGCGGTCGGGTCCTTGGGTTGTGATTGCTGGCGGTTATGGGCTCAGCGCGTGCCGCCTTCAAGAGGCCTGACATCGCGCCCGGTCACGTCCGCGTCGTCGATGTCGGCCAGCGGATGCTTCTCGAAGACGAGTTCGCGCAGCCGGGCATCGAGCACATGGGTATAGATCTCCGTCGTCGCAACGCTCGCATGCCCCAGGAGGGTCTGGATCACGCGGAGATCGGCGCCATGGGCAAGAAGATGCGTCGCGAAGGCATGCCGCAGGGTGTGGGGCGAGATCTTTGCCGGATCGAGCCCGGCCCGCGCCGCGAGCTCCTTGACCAGCAGGAAGAATCGCTCGCGGGTCATGTGGCCCCGCTTGCCGCGCGCGGGAAAGAGAAAGGCCGAGGCCGGACCCTTGCCCGCGACGAGCCGGGCATCCTCCGCCGCGTCGCGCAGATCGAGCCAGGCCTTGAGCGCGTCGCGCGCGGGTTCGGAAAGCGGCACCATCCGTTCCTTGCCCCCCTTGCCGCGCACGAGGATCATCCGCGGATCGCCCCGGACCGCCGAGACCGGCAGCGAGACGAGCTCGCTCACCCGGAGCCCGGTGGCATAGAGGATCTGCATGAGGCAGGTGTCGCGCACCCGGTCCATCTCCGCCGGGGCCGATCCCGCCGCATCGAGCAGCCGGTCGACCTCCGCCTCGCTCAGATGCCCGGGCAGGCTCCGGTGCCGCTTCGGCCCCTTGATGAGCGCGCCCGGATCGTCCTCGCGCCAGCCCTCGACGAAGGCGAAGCGGTAGAACTGCCGGATCGCCGAGAGCCTCCGCGCGCGCGTGGTCTGCGCCATGCCGCGATCGGCCTGATCGACGAGATAGGCCTCGATATCGGCACGGCCGGCGCTGGCGAATTCCTTGCCCTGGGCGGCAAGGAATTCCGAGAAGTCGCTGATGTCGCGGGCGTAGGACGCAATCGTGTTGGCCGCGGCATCCCGTTCGGCCTGGATTGCCTCGAGAAAGAGCGGAAGCCAGGACGCCGCCATCGCTCAGCGGCCCGTTTCCGGCCCGGTCAGCAGCGTCTCGGCCGCGATCTGCCGTGCCGCCGTCTCGAGACCGGTGGCCGCAAGCGCCCGGAGCGCGGCGCGGAGCGAGGGCGGGGCGGTCTCGCTCCCGTCCGCCAGCAGGTCGAGGGCCTCCAGGATCACCTCGCCCTGCCGCCCCTCGGCACTCTTGTCGGCGAGGCTGCGTTCGAGATGATCGGGCGGCGGCTTGCTGGCAAACGCCTCCGCCGCGGCAAGCGCCAGCGGATCGGTGTCGGGTCCCGGCGCATCCTGGGGCAGGGCGATGTCATGAAGCCGCGCCACGACGGCCTCGCGCACATCTGGCGTCGCGGGCAGGAACCGGGCCGCGGCCTCGGTCTCGCCCCCCAGAAGCAGAAGCTCGAAGAGCGCTCCGCGCGCCGCGCCATGATAGGCTTCCGGATCAAGCCCGGCGAAAGCGGCGGCATATTCCTGCGCCAATGCCACCCGCAGCCCGGATGCACGCAGCGCCGCATCGGCCGCGGGAAGCGCCGTGGCGATCCGGCCGGGCTCGGCGGAGGCGAGTGCCTCGTCGAGCGCCTGCACCGCCGCGGCTCGGTCCCATACACCGCCCGACGCTGCGGGCTCGCCCGCGCGATAGGCCGCAAAGAGAGCGGCGGGCCCGATCGCCCCCGAGATCACCAGCCGCTCGGCTGCCGAGATCCGCGTCCGCATCGGGGTGTGCTCGCCGAGATCGGCGTAGAGGAAGGCGAGCGGCAGGTTCCCCGGCGGCCGCGGCAGCCCGACCGCCTCGCGCATCAGGAAATCGAGCGGCGTCAGCGGATCGGGCGCGGGCGGATCCGGCTCGCCCTCGAAAAGCTCGGGATCGAGGAAGCGGGCCAGCAGGTCGCGCTCCTCCGGCGGGATCGAGCCGACCTCGTCGCCCATGGTGAGCGTGATCTCCGCCGCATTCCAGTCGCCGCCGCGCGCGAGGCAGAAGACCCGTGCGGGCAGGGTGGGAGAAAGCGCGGGATTGCGCCGCAGCGCCTCACAGGGCGGCTCGGCATTGTCGCTCAGAAGGCCGATATCGAACCAGCGCAGGAAGAGCGCGGGATCGGAGGGATCGACATAGAGGATCAGTGCCTCGGCCTGCTCGAGCGCTCCCATCGCCAGCAGCCGGTCGATGCGCGCCACGAGAAGCCCGGAGCCCGGATCGGAGCCGTCCGGCGGATCGGCCTCGGCAAGAAGCAGCTGGAGGAAGAGGGCGCGCGCCGCCGGAACCCCGGTGCCGCGGGCCGAGAGCACCGCCTCGCGCGCCTCCGCCGCTGTGGTCGGCCCCCAGAGATCGCGCCGGAAGCCGCTCGTCTCGGGGGTGAGGATGCCGACGGCGTCGCGGCTCGGCGCGCCGAGAGGCGTCACGGTGATCGGCTCGGGCCCGAGCGGCAGCGCGTCGGGCAGGGTGCCGGTCGCGGAATCAAAGCCGCCCTCGATGCTCTGGGAAAGCCACGGAATGGCGCTCCGCGGCGTCTCGGCATGGGCTGCAAGGCCGGAAAGACCCGCGTGGGCCGCAATCGCGGCCGCCGCAAGGCGAAGGAAACGTGCCTGGCTCACATCGCTTCGATGGGCACCGAGATCTCGGCGCGGGGCGCCGGGAGATCGGAGAACACCGCCATCCCCAGCAGGGCCGCTGCTCCGAGAATCACCAGGAAAAGTACCGCGCGAAAGAGGTGGCGCATATCGATCTGCTCTGCCCTTGCGGCTGCAATGCCGCTTTTTCAACTGTTCAATCACTGCTACTTGGCCGTAAACGCCTTAACGCAAAGTGTACCCGCCGAAAGCCCTGACAGCAATTGCCATGATCGACTCTGCCGCACCCGAGCCCGCACCCGGCACCCCGAACTACCGGCTGGCGCGCACGATCGTGCTCGTCGGGCTGATGGGTGCGGGCAAGACCAGCGTCGGCAAGCGCGTGGCGGCGCGGCTCGCGGTGCCCTTCACCGATTCCGATTCGGAGATCGAGGCGGCGGCGGGCATGACGATCCCGGAGATCTTCGCGAATTTCGGCGAGCCCGACTTCCGCGACGGCGAACGCCGGGTGATCGCGCGCCTGCTGACCGAAGTGCCCCGCGTGCTCGCCACCGGCGGCGGCGCCTTCATCGAGCCGCGCACCCGCGAGGCCATCGCCGAGGGCGGCGTCTCGGTCTGGATCCGGGCGGAGGTCGAGGTGCTCTGGGCACGGGTTCGCGGCAAGCCCGGCCGACCGCTGCTCGAGGCGCCCGATCCGCGCGGCCGCCTCGAGGAACTCGACCGGCTGCGCTCGCCGGTCTATGCGCAGGCCGACATCACCGTCGACAGCACCCGCGAGGCCAGCCACGAGGTGATGGCGCAGCGCATCATCGACGCGGTGCTCGAACATGACCGGCTGCATCCCGAGCGGCCGCCGACCCTGGAGATCGTGACCCCATGACCCCTGACGTGACCGCAGCCCCGGCCGCCGCGCCCGAAACCCTAGACGTCGCGCTTGGCGAGCGGTCCTACGGCATCCACATCGGACCGGGGCTTCTGGCGTCGGCGGGTCAAGCGATCGCGCCGCTCCTGCGCCGCCCGCGCGTTGCCGTCGTGACCGAGACCCGGGTCGCGGCGCTCCACCGCGCCGCGCTCGAGGCAGGGCTCGCCGCCGGGGGCATCGACTGCGACGTGCTCGAGCTGCCGCCGGGGGAGGCGACGAAGTGTTGGGCCCGGCTCGAGGAGACGGTGGAGTGGCTCATCGCCCGCAAGGTCGGCCGTGACGATGTGGTCGTGGCCTTCGGTGGCGGGGTGATCGGCGATCTCGCGGGGTTTGCCGCCGCCATCCTGCGCCGGGGTGTGCGCTTCGTGCAGATTCCCACGACGCTGCTTGCGCAGGTCGACAGCTCGGTCGGGGGCAAGACCGGCATCAACTCGCCCCAGGGCAAGAACCTCGTCGGCGCCTTCCACCAGCCGAGCCTCGTGCTCGCCGACATCGACCTCCTCGGAACGCTGGCGCCGCGCGACTATCTCGCGGGCTATGCCGAGGTGGCGAAATACGGTCTGCTGGGAGATGCTGCGTTCTTCCGCTGGCTGGAAGCAAACGGCGCCCGTGCCGCGCAGGGCGATCTCGCCGCCCGGATCCATGCCGTGCGGCGGTCCTGCGAGATGAAGGCCGAGATCGTCGCCCGCGACGAGACGGAGCAGGGCGACCGCGCGTTGCTCAATCTGGGCCACACCTTCGGCCACGCGCTTGAGGCTGCGACCGGCTATTCCGACCGCCTGCTCCATGGCGAGGGTGTCTCGATCGGCTGCCTGCTGGCCTTCGAGGCCAGCGCGGCCCTGGGGCTCTGTTCGCAGGAGGCGCCGAGCCGGGTGGCGGCGCATTTCTCCGCCATGGGCATGCGCACGACGCTCGCCGACATTCCCGGCGATCTGCCCGATGCCGACGGGCTCATGGAGCTGATGACCCAGGACAAAAAGGTCAAGGACGGGCGCATCGTCTTTGTGCTGGCGCGCGACATCGGCGAGGCCTTCGTCTGCCGGGATGCGGAGCTTTCGGTGGTGCGCCGGGTGCTCGCGGACGGCCTGCGTCTGCGGCGGGACTGACAATCGTTGCTGCGATGCAATGGCGGCCGGTAATTTCACGCACGATCGCAGGCCGGGGATGTATCTTTCTGCGAATCCGTTATATTTGAATCTTCGAGAGATGTTCCGACGCCCGCAGCAGAGAGAGGCTACCTGTTGTTAACCACGCCGACAGACAATCGCGACGATTCTCCGCGTAGCCTGAGACGGAGGTTTTCCATGCGACATGACCTGACAGCCTCTCTTTCCGGGTGCCTCGCGCTTGCAGGCCTGCTGGCGTTTGCCGCAGTGCCAGTCGCGGCGGAAGAACCGACCGAGATGGAAATGGGCACCGCGCCCGCGCTCGACACCGCCACCACCGAGCCGGTCGATCTTTCCGGTGCGGGCACCGAGATGGCCATCGTGCCCGAAGTGCCGCCCGGATCGCCGCGCGATCCCGATGGGGCTTTCTTTCTCGATGGCGTCGCGCCGGGGCTCCTGGCGGCGAACGGCGTTTTCGACAGCAAGACGCCGGATCTCGTCGTCACCCTGCGCGGCGGCGTGCAGGTCAGTTCGGCCTATTTCGGATCGAGCGAATCCGAGACGAGCTTCAACGGCGCGGCGCGTATCGATTACCTGCGCTTCCCGAACGGCTTCGAATACGGATCGGGCGCTGCGGTCGGGTACCGCACCGGCCTGGGCCTGCGCGGCTCCGTGCGCTATATCGGCGGACGGAACTCGTCGCACTACGAGGAGCTCAACGGCCTCGACAACGTCGACTGGTCGCTCGAGACCGGCCTCGGCATCGGATACGAGCAGCGCAACTATCGCGTCTTCGCCGACGCCCGCTACGGCGTCATCGGCCATAATTCCTGGGTTGCCGACGTGGGTGCCGACGGCATCGCCTATCCGGTCGATGGCCTGACGCTGACTTTCGGCCCGCGCCTCAACTTCGGAAGCAACCGCTTTGCCGATACCTATTTCGGCATTTCCTCGACGGAGGCCGAGCGCTCTACCGCGGGTCTCAGCGAGTACAATCCCAGCGGCGGTCTGCTCGGCGTCGGTGCCGAGCTCGGCGCACGCTATCTCTGGAACGAGCGCTGGGGCGTGGAAGGGTACGCGAGCTACGCACGCTTGGTGAATGACGCCGCCGATTCGCCGATCACCGAGCAGGGCTCGGCTGACCAGTTCTCGGTTCGCGTCGGCATCACCCGCCGCATCAGCCTCGATTTCTGATCCTGGATGATCCACGCGGCTCCCCGGTTTGGCGCCGGGGAGGGCTTCAGCTTTCGCCGAGGCTGCGCAGCGCCCGCTGGCGGGCCAGCCCGCTGTCCTGATCCGATACGCCGAGCAGATTGGCCACCAGCCGCATGAGCCCATGCTCGTCGGCATTGATGCCGTCTGCCGCCGCCACCCGCCAGAGCGCCTCGACAATCTCCGTGCGATGTTCGTAAGGCACGGCGTCCTTGATGACGCGGGTGAAGCGCACGGTGTCGGGGGCGTCGGCCTCGGCCGTCTCGCCATCGCGCCGAAGCGCCGTCGCGGCCTCGGGCGAGAGACGGTATGTCTCCGCCAATACCCGGTCGATCCGGCTGCGCTCCGCGGCCGTGTAATCGCCATCGGTGCGTCCGATCCGCACCATCAGCGCAGCGAGCGCAAGCCGCGCCTGATCGGCGGGCAGGGGCTCGGGGGTGTAATCGCCAGCAAGGCGTTTCAGAAGGTCACCGATCATGCGCTTGACTATAGCCAGAATTCCCTGTCAGGCCAGTTCCGATTGCGCGATCCCTTTCTTGCGCCGGCCACGAGACCCGGCAGGCGGGTGAGGGCCAAGAGGGAGACGCGCGGGGAGATCGGCCGGACGGAGGGGCGCCAGTGAGCATCGAAATCGGAACAGACCTCGAGGAGAGCGTCGTGGATGCGATCAACGCGGAGCGCAGCGCGGCGGGGCTCGACCCTGTCCGGATGGAGGTGCATCTCAACGCTTCGGCGCAGGACCATTCCGACTGGATGGCGGAGACCGGCGAGTTGTCCCATGACGGCGAGGATGATTCCACCGTGGCTGACCGGGTCGAGGAGACCGGATTTCCGCTCTCCGGCAGCTGGCGGACCACCGAGAACATCGCCTATGCCAGCCTCGAGGGTGACGTCGATGCGGGCGAGGTCGAGCGGCTGCATGACGGGCTGATGGGAAGCGAGGGGCACCGCGAGAACATCCTGGATCCGGATGTCTCCTATGTCGGGATCGGCCTCTCGGTCGGCACAATCTCGGTCGGAGGGGCGGACCGCGAGGTGGTCTTTCTCACCGAGAATTTCGCCGAGACCGATGGTGAGGTGCTGGTCCAGGAGGAGAACGACGCGGGGGAGACGGTGCTTCAGCCCTATCAGGGCGGCACGCCGGTGGGAGAGCCAGAGATCGTCGAGCCCTCGGACCCTGTCGAGGATGACGATGACGAGGACGAGACGGAAGACAGCGCGGCCTCCGGCGGCGGCTGCTTCGTGGCGACCGCCGCCTATGGCGATGCGGCCCATCCGGAGGTCATGGTGCTCCGCCGGTTCCGGGACGAGCGACTGCTCGGCCATGCATCGGGGCGGGCCTTCGTGCGCGCCTATTACGCCTTCGGCCCGGCGCTTGCCCGCGTCGTCGCCCATGACCGCCTCTCGGGCCGCGCCGCGCGCGCCCTGATCGGGCCGCTCGCGCGCCTCGCCGCCCACTGGAGCGACCGCCGCCGCTGAGGGGGCGGGCCCCGGCGACTCCGTACCGCTCAGGGGTTGCTCCCGCGGCCCGCGACGCCTAGATTGCCGGCAGGAGCGGCGGCACCGCGCGCCGCTCGTCCATGGAGACTGGATGTCCGAGATTGTGTGATCAGGCTCTCCGCCATGCGGAGGGCCTCGTGAAACCGGAACCGCCGGGTGCTGCGCGCCCGGAGTGATCTTTCACGTCCATCACACGAGACTTCCATGAACATCTCACGAAACGAACAGCGTGCGCTGCACGTCCTGGCCCTGGGCGGCCGTATCCTTCACGAACGGGACGACGGTCCGAAGATCACCTCCGTGACATGCGTCACGCGCGAGGGGATGATCCTCGCCGATTTCGACCTGAATGTCTTCAACCGGTTGCGGCGGAAACGCCTGATCGAATCCCGCGCGGGCAGCCCGTATCGCATCTCGCGGCGCGGCCGCGTCTCCGTGCGCGCGCAGCTCGACAACCAGGGAGGCTGACATGCTCATCCGCGATGAAGGTCCCGCCGACATCCCGGCGATCGGCCGGGTCGTCACCGAAGCCATGAAGATGCTGGCGCAGGCCACCGGAACCGAGGCGGCCATCGTCACGCGGCTCCGCGCCGATGATGCGCTAACCCTCTCGCTCGTGGCCGAGGAGGAGGGCGCGGTGATCGGCCATCTGGCGGCCTCCATGGCGCGGGTCGGCTCCCAGGACGGCTGGGGCCTGATCGGCCCGCTCGCAGTCCTGCCGTCGTGGCATGGCCAGGGGATCGGCTCGGCGCTGATGGCGGAAGCCCTGCGCCGGTTGCGGACGACCTGCCGCGGGGCAGCCCTGGTGGGAGATCCTGGCTACTACCACCGGTTCGGCTTCCGGGCCTTCCCCGGCCTGCACGTCCCGGGCTGTCCCCCCGAGGTGGTTCTGGCCTTGCCCTTCGACGGCACCGAACCGCATGGCGAACTGATCCATCATCCGGCCTTCGGTCTCGACCAGCCGGAGTGAGCAGGGTCGGGCCGCACCCGGATGGATGCGGCCCGATCGCCCGTCCTGCAGTCAGACCAGCCGCGACTGTTCGACCGCGGCGCGGACGAAATCCGCGAACAGCGGATGTGGCGCGAAGGGTTTCGACTTGAGCTCGGGATGGAACTGCACGCCAATGTACCACGGATGTTCGGGGATCTCGACGATCTCCGGCAGGCGCCCGTCCGGCGATAGCCCCGAAAAGCGCAGCCCGCATTCCTCGAGCTTGTCGCGATACTTGATATCGACCTCGTAGCGGTGCCGGTGGCGCTCGGAAATGCTTGTGGAGCCGTAGATTTCCGCCGCCTGGCTACCCGGAAGCAGCATTGCGTCATAGGCGCCAAGGCGCATCGTGCCGCCCTTGTCGTCGGAAACCTCACGCTTGATCGTGCGGTTGCCCTCGACCCATTCCTTGAGGTGGTAGATCACGTGGACGAAGCGCTTGGCGCCCGCCTCGTGATCGAATTCCTCCGAACCGGCTTCCTCGAGACCCAGCAGGTTGCGCGAGGCTTCGACCACCGCCATCTGCATGCCGAGACAGATGCCAAGATAGGGCACGCGGCGCTCGCGGGCGAACTGTGCCGCGCGGATCTTGCCCTGGGTCCCGCGCTCGCCGAAGCCGCCGGGCACGAGGATCGCGTGATATCCCTCGAGGATCGGCGCGATGTCCTCATCCTTCTCGAAGAGCTCGGCGTCGATCCATTCGGCCTTCACCTTCACCCGGTTGGCGATGCCACCGTGGGTGAGCGCCTCGGCGATGGATTTGTAGGCATCCTCGAGCTGGGTGTATTTGCCGACGATCGCGACCTTCACCTCGCCCTCGGCATGGTGAATCCGATCCACCACGTCATACCATTTCTCGAGCTTGGGCCGCGGCGCAGGCGAGATTCCGAAGGCATCGAGCACTGCCTGGTCGAGCCCCTCGGCGTGGTAGGCGAGCGGCGCCTCGTAGATCGACCTGAGGTCCTGCGCCGCGATCACGCTTTCGGGGCGGACGTTGCAGAACAGCGCGAGCTTGGCGCGTTCCTTTTCCGGGATCGGCATTTCCGAGCGGCAGACGAGCACGTCGGGCGCGATGCCGATCGAGCGCAGTTCCTTCACCGAATGCTGGGTAGGCTTGGTCTTCAGCTCGCCGCTCGCCGCGATGTAGGGGAGCAGCGTGAGATGCATGAAGATGCATTGGCCACGCGGTTTTTCCTGGCCGAACTGGCGGATCGCCTCGAAGAACGGCAAGCCCTCGATATCGCCCACCGTGCCGCCGATCTCGCAGAGCATGAAATCGACCTCATCGGAGCCGATCTCGAGGAAGTCCTTGATTTCATTTGTGACGTGCGGAATGACCTGGATGGTCTTGCCGAGGTAGTCACCGCGGCGTTCCTTGTCGAGCACATTGGAATAGATCCGGCCCGAGGAGACGGAATCCGTCGCGCGGGCGGCAACGCCCGTGAAGCGCTCGTAATGCCCGAGGTCGAGATCGGTCTCCGCCCCGTCATCGGTCACGAACACCTCGCCATGCTCAAAGGGCGACATCGTGCCCGGATCGACATTGAGATAGGGGTCGAGCTTGCGGAGCCGCACCGAATAGCCGCGCGCCTGCAGGAGCGCACCGAGGGCTGCCGAGGCAAGCCCCTTTCCGAGGGAGGAAACGACGCCTCCCGTAATGAAAATATACCGTGCCATCGGTGAGAATCCCGTGTCTGGGTCGCCTGAATTGGAACGAGGCTTCCGCCCCACGGGACTCAATCTATACGTGAGAACCGGAGCCCCGGCAAGTCAATTGGCCGCTAGATGATGTGTCTTTTCGGAGCGTGGCAACCACAGGTTGCCGAGCCCCGAGTGAGTGCGATCATTCGGCCGCGGGGGGCGTCGCGGGACTGTCCGCGGCGGGCGGTGCAGCCGGTGCGTCGCTCGACGGAAGCGGCGGCAGCAGATCGCCACCGAGATCGGGGCTGGATGCCGGCGCAGGCACCACGTCACCCACCGCGTCGTCCGCCTCGATGCCATCAAGGACCGAACTGCCGCCCGAATCGCGGGCAGCGATGACGGTCAGGCTCAGCGAGGTGACCACGAAGGCGATGCCGAGCAGCCAGGTGAGCTTTGCGAGCGCGGTCGCAGCGCCACGGCCGGTCATGATTCCCGCCCCGCCACCGCCACCGATGCCGAGCCCGCCACCTTCCGAACGCTGGAGAAGCACGACGATGATAAGCGCGAACGCGATCAGCAGGTGGATGGTCAGGACGACGGCAGCCATGGGTCTTCCGCATTTGGTCTTGGATCAGCGCGTCCTCTACCGGCTTCTCCGGGGGATGTCGATGGAAAAGCGGTTGTTTCGTGGCAACGATCTGGCACTCGGGCCGTAGAGGCTCCTGCCGCACGCCGGGAGCCGCCCTTCGGGCCGGCAATTCCGGGTTGCCCGCCGTGCGAGCGCGTCGCAGAGAAGTGGGGGGGCGAACCATGCTCGCGGGAGAGGTACTCTGCGTTCAATCGACGAGGAAAAAAGCACCGAGCATCGCGTAGAAGAGGACGAGAAAAAGGCCGATCTTCCGGATTTCCGGCAAAAGGTTCTTCCTGAAGTCCCTCAGGTTCCAGTCGCCGCGCGCTGCCGCCTTCAGCATATGACACAACATATAAGTATAAAGGAAGACGGCTATCGCCAAAAACGTTTGGTTCATGTGGAGCATCGCGCAATCATTCCAAAGTAAATTCTAAATATATCGCATCAGGATTTTCTTTTAAAAAAACAGACAATAATGTTCGCAAAAGTTGCACAAATAACCTGATAAGCAACTGAAGTTTATAACATTTAATACTCTAAACAAACGGTTTTATATACTTGAGGGCGGTCACATTCGAGTTCGCGGCCGGAAGAGCCAAAGGTCGACGCGGCGTTCACCCCGCAACAGAGGAACAAGCCTTGGACCCGGGACGGTTCGCCGCATTCGTCAGGTGCAATTTGCGCCGCGCAGGGCGATCTGCAGTACCGGGAAAAAGTGATTTCGGAACGCTATCGGGCCGCCGCACCAAATCTGATGATTGTGGTTTTTTCACAATGGATTGCCAATTGACGTGAATGTTTTCGGCCGAGCCTTTTCGCGCCGGCCTCACGCCAACCGCCGGGGCTGCTACACGCGCGTTTCACATTCGGGCGGTATCAGCCCTGCGCAGGTCTGGAACCCGCACCGGTGGCGCTGCCAGCACACGTAGCTTGTTAACCATTTGGTATTTTTCCGGCCGATTGCCGGCCCAGCAGGGTCCGACGCCGGCACGGCTTGTCCGCCGCCATCCAGAATGAGGCGCGTAACTTCCAACGATGTCGACAAGGACGGTCGTTCGCAGGGCTTCAAGCGGTCCCCTCAAGGCTGCCGGAAGAATATGGACAACGCTGCGTCAATATTCGACGGAGAGTCGATGAGGGCGATCCCGTCGAGTTCACCGAGGCAGAAATAAATCGCTTCGAGCTTGCCGCCCGCGGCCTCGGAGATCCTGGCAGGCGCGGTCATGCGGCTCGGCCATCATGCGTCACGGACGCCCGAGTGCCAAGCGCCCTGGAACCGGCAAGCTTGACACGGAACGGCATGCACTTTGCCAGACGGCTTCTGTCTGGCAGGGACCGTCGGGGGCTCGCATGGATGTTGTATTTGATCCATGCAGAGGGTCGGGCGGGCCTGGGGGCCCGCCCGGTCCGGATCAGTTCCGGCTCTTGTCGACCATCTTGCCGGCGGAGATCCACGGCATCATGCCGCGGAGCTTTTCGCCGACCTGCTCGATCTGATGAGCGTCGTTCATGCGGCGCGTGCCCTTGAAGAACGGCTGGCCGACGGCGTTTTCCATCATGAAATCACGCACGAACTTGCCCGACTGGATGTCCGAGAGCACCGCCTTCATGCGTGCCTTGGTTTCCTCGTAGGGCAGAACCCGCGGGCCCGAGACATATTCGCCGTATTCGGCGGTGTTCGAGATCGAGTAGTTCATGTTGGCGATGCCGCCCTCGTAGATCAGATCCACGATGAGCTTCACTTCGTGAAGGCACTCGAAATACGCCATTTCAGGCTCGTACCCGGCCTCGACCAGCGTCTCGAAGCCCATGCGGATGAGCTCGACCAGGCCACCGCAGAGGACGGCCTGCTCGCCGAAGAGATCGGTTTCGCATTCCTGGCGGAAATCGGTCTCGATGATGCCCGACCGGCCGCCGCCGATGCCCGAGCAGTAGGACTTGGCGATTTCGAGCGCATTGCCGGAAGCGTCGTTGGCGACCGCCACGAGGCAGGGCACACCGCCGCCCTTGACGAATTCGCCGCGCACCGTGTGGCCCGGACCCTTCGGCGCCATCATGATGACGTCCACGCCCGGCTTCGGCTCGATCAGGCCGAAATGCACGTTGAGGCCATGGGCGAAGGCGATCGCCGCCCCCTCGCGCAGATTGTCGTGAATGTATTTCTTGTAGGTGTCGGCCTGAAGCTCGTCCGGCATCGTCATCATCAGCACATCCGCCCAGGCGGCGGCTTCGGCGATGTCCATGACCTGGAGGCCTTCGCCTTCGGCCTTCTTTGCAGAGGGCGAGCCATCGCGCAGGGCGACGGCGACGTTCTTCGCGCCCGAATCGCGCAGGTTCAGCGCATGGGCGTGGCCCTGGCTGCCGTAGCCGACGATGGCGACCTTCTTGTCCTTGATGAGATTGATGTCGCAGTCGCGATCGTAATAGACGCGCATCGCGGGTCCTCCTCTTGGTATTTGATGGCCGGAGCATAGGCGTCTCAGGGCGAGACACTCTTCCCGTTTTGCCTTTTTTGTCGATTTCTGCGAAAAGATATTCGTGTTTGGCTGGCATAGTGAGAAATACATGCAGAGCGTCGACGATATCGACCGCCGTCTCCTTCGGCTGCTGCAGGAGGATTCCGGGCTTTCGATGGCCGAGCTTGCCGAGCGGGCAGGGATCTCGGCCGGCCCGTGCTGGCGGCGGATCGAACGGATGGAGCGCGAGGGGATCATCCTCGGACGACGGGTCGAGATCGACTGGCGGGCGCTCGGCTACGAGGTGCAGGTCTTTCTGCGCGTGACCCTCGACAAGATCGCGCCCAACGCTTTCGACGAATTCCTGCGGGCAGCCCGCGAGGTGCCGGAGATCGGCGATGTTCAGACGCTGCTTGGGCGGGTCGATGTGAGGATGGACGTGCGCGCCCGCACCCTCGCACACTATCAGGAGATCTATCGCAGCCGCATCCTGGCGCTGCCACATATCGCCGAGATCGAAGCGCTGATGCTGGTCTCCGAGCTCAAGAACACCGAACGGCTGGCGATCTGATGACCGATGGCATCGACGAGACGGACCGCGCGATCCTGCGGGTGCTTATGGCCGACGGCGGGCTCAACGCCAAGGAGGTGGGCACACGCGTCGGCCTCTCGCAGCCCGCGGCCTGGCGCCGGATCCGGCGCCTCGAGGAGAGCGGCATCATCCGCGGCCGCCAGATCGTGCTCGACCGTGAGAAGCTCGGCTTCGGCGTGGTCGTCTTTCTCGGGTTGCGGCTTGCGGTCAAGGGGCGGCTCGATCTCGCGGCCTTCGAGCGGGCGGTGCAGGCCATTCCGGAGGTGCAGCTCGTCCAGCATGTGCTTGGTGTCTATGACTACCGCCTCAAGATCGTGGCCCGCGATCTGCCGGATTTCGAGCGTATCCTCAGGCGGCGGATCATGACGCTGCCGGGGATCGGCGCGGTCGAGTCGAACGTGATGCTGACGGAGGAGAAATCGGCAGCGCCCTTGATCTGAACTCAGCTGCCGGCGCCAAGGCCCATCGACATCGCGAGCCGACGCGCCGGGCGGACCCCGTGAAGCGCCTTCAGTCCCGCGAGGCGCAGATCGCGCAGGCGCTGCGTGTCCTCCATCGCGGCGCGGTTCAGCGCATCCACTCCAGCGATGCGGGCCAGGATGTCCGGGTGGCGCTTCCAGTGATACCGGCGCAGCAGATCGTCATTGCCGATGTCGCCGCCCGCCTCCCGTGCCGCGACACAGAGATCGCGAAGGGTGGCAATATCGCGCAAGCTCATGTTGAGGCCCTGCGCGCCGATGGGTGGGATGACATGCGCAGCCTCCGCCACGAGAGCTGTGCGTGGCCCGCAGAGACGTTCCGAGACCTGCGAGATGATCGGCCAAACCCGGCGCGGGCTCGCAAGCTCCAGCGGCCCGAGGACGCCGCAGGCCCTTTCGTTGAGTTCGCGCTCGAACGCCTCCGGCGGCATGTTTCCAAGCTCGACGGCGCGCGGACCACGCTCCATCCAGACAACTGCCGAATGGGGGCGGCCATCGTGGTCGGGCAGCGGGACGAGCGTGAAGGGGCCGCCCGAGCGATGAATTTCGGTCGAGACATCATGATGGGGCAGGGAATGCGCCACGGTGAAGACGACAGCCTTCTGGCCGTAGCCCCAGCGCCGGGCGGAGATGC
Source organism: Amaricoccus sp. B4 (assembly GCF_043226085.1). Lineage (NCBI taxonomy): Bacteria > Pseudomonadati > Pseudomonadota > Alphaproteobacteria > Rhodobacterales > Paracoccaceae > Amaricoccus > Amaricoccus sp. B4. The sequence goes on along the minus strand of NZ_CP171225.1, from coordinate 489,622 downwards.
CGCACATCTCGCGCACTGCGCTGTCCCGGCCATCGGCTGCGATGACAAGTCGCGCGCGCAGACTCGTGCCATCGGCGAGGCGTACAACCGCCTCGCAAGTGCGCGGCGTGAGATGCTCGACACGCGTGCCCATGCGCAATGTCACGCGGGGCATGCCGCGCAGGCTTGCGACCATTTCGCGCCGCATGAGCCAGTTCGGCACGTTGTAGCCGAACGCGGGTTCGCCCGCCTCATCGGCGACGAAATCGGCCGTCTCGCGGACGACCGGCTCCGGCCCTCCGGCATCGGCGAGCCGCATGATCCGTAATGGGGCGGCATGAGGCACGAGCTTCGCCCAGAGCCCCGCTCGCTCGAGCAGGCGGACGGAGGGCATGAGGAAAGCGGTGCTACGCATGTCCGATCCCGGATCGTCGATACCGGCTGCGGGCGGCACCGGATCGACACAGGTGACGCGAAAGCCTTCGGTCGCGAAGGCTGCGGTGGCTGCGAGTCCGGCGGCGCCGCCGCCAGCCACGAGGATATCGGTATCGAAGCGTTCCATGGCCGCGCACCCTAGTCCTGGCCGGGCACGGCGCCAAGGGCTCTCACTTCAGGCGTGCGAGAAAATCCGCGAGGTCGTCGGTGTGGTGTTGGATATGTGGAGCGGGCTCGCCCGGGCCGACGAGGACGGTGCGCATCCCGAGCGCATGTGGCACCGCAAGATTGCGTGGATCGTCCTCGAACATTGCGGCGCGCGAGGTGTCAAAACCGTCGCGTCCAAACACGCGGGCGAAGGCCGTCTCGTCAGGTTTTGGCAGGTAGTCCGCGTCTTCGATGCCGTAGACCGCGTCGAAGACTCCGTCGATGCCCAACGCTCGCGTCACGCGCCGCGCATGCTCCCGCGAGCCGTTGGTGTAGATCACCTTTCGTCCGGGCAACGCGACGATCGCGTCGCGCAGAGCGGGCGAAGCCATGATCACGGAGAGGTCGATGTCATGGACCTCGGCGAGGTAGGGGTCGGGCTCCAGGCCGTGGACAGTCATGAGGCCCGCGAGCGTCGTGCCGTGCTCGCGCCAGTAGCGGGCACGGAGAGAATTGGCATGCGCGAAATCGACACCGAGTTCGCGCATGACGTAATCGGTCATCCGCTGCTCGATCTGATCGAACAGGCGGGCCTCCGGTGGGTAGAGGGTGTTGTCGAGATCGAACACCCAGGTTTCGACATGGCTGAACTGCGCGCGGGGCATGATGCGTTCCTAGCGTGAGCCGCGTGGGCGGATCAACGCTCCAGGCAAGGGTGATCGCAGGATTATACGCCTCCCGGCGGCGGGCGGCACCAACTCGATCGGACACACCTTGATGTGTCCTCAAGCCGATGCCGCTATCTTGCGACGCTGCGCGTGAGGCTGCAGACGGTATGCTTTGGAATGCATTGACTCAGCTTGCGCTTGGGCACAGGGTCCGGCCATGTCGCAGCCAACACAACATAATACCGACGCGTACAATCTCGTGCTCGAGGCGATCGACCGCGGCGAGTTTCGCCCCGGCGACCGGCTTGTCGAATCCGAGCTCGCAGAACGGTTCGGCGTTTCCCGTACGCCGATCCGCGAGGCGCTTCAGCGGCTCGAGACCCAGGCCATGCTCACCCGCGACGGGCGGAGCCTTGTGGTCTCGACGCTCGATACCGGCCAGCTCGGCGAGCTCTATGTGGTGCGCGCCGAACTGGAAGGGCTCGCAGCGCGGCTCGCGGCCCAGCATGCCGAGCCCGAGGAGATCCGTGTGCTCTGGGAAATGGTCCGTCAGGACCACGATCTGGTGGATCGGCCAGAGGTGCTGGCACGGGCCAACAAGCGGTTCCATCGCCAGATCCATCTGGCAAGCCACAATCGCTACCTGATCCAGCAGCTTGAGATGGTGCGCCGGTCACTTGCGCTCGTTGCAACGACTTCGCTTGCAGTGGAGGGCAGGAGCATTCAGGCGCTTTCCGAGCATGCCAAGATCGTCGCGGCAATCGAGGCGCGCGATGGCGATGAGGCGGACAATGCCCTGCGGCATCACCTCAGCCAGGCCTTCGAGACCCGTCTTCTGACGGAGGCCATACCACAAGAGGTGTGAAGCCTTTTTCCGGCGCGGAGGGATCCACGCCGTGCTCGGTCTTGTGCCAGTAACTCGGCCGGGAAAAGATCTCTCCGACCGCCCGATAGGCCGCGACAGCGCCGAGCGGCCAGTAGAGGAAGAGTGTCGGCACCCACGGGATCAGAAACGGCCGACCACTGTCGAGTGCTGCGACGATCGCCGAGACGAACATCACGATCTGGCCCGCGATCATCGAGACGAAGAAGGCGGCGAGCATCCAGTGCGGATAGCTCTCCCAGAAGCGCAGACCGAAGAGCGCACTGATCCAGATCGCCCAGAAGAGCGGCAGCGAGAGGTAAGAGGTAATCCCGCCGAGAAAGAGGACCTGGAAGCCGAGAAAACCGCGCCAGCCGAGATCGCGGAGCAGAGCGCGCGGATCACGCATGTGCGTGGCCCATGTGACGACATATCCCTTGAGCCAGCGGGAGCGCTGGCGGATCCAGGGCAGCGCACGGCAGTTCGCCTCCTCGAGCGTCGTCGACCGCACCATCTCGCAGCGGAGGCCGAAGCGGGCAAGGCGCATGCCAAGATCGGCATCCTCGGTGACGTTGTGAGCATCCCATGCGCCGATCTGCTCGAGCAGACCGCGCCGGAAGAATACCGTTGTGCCGCCAAGGGGAATCGGAATGCCGAGGCGCTGCACGCCAAGCAAAATCACCCGGAACCAGATCGCGTATTCGAGCGTGAAGCACCGCGAGAGCCAGTTGGAGCGGGTGTTGTAGAAATCGAGGAAGCCCTGCACGCAGGCAACCTCCGGAGGCGCCTGCCTCAGGTGCTCGACGACTATGCGGATCTGGGAGGGATCGGGGCGATCCTCGGCGTCGTAGATGCCGACAATATCGCCCTGACAGAAGGGAAGCGCATAGTTCATTGCGCGCGGCTTCGTCTTCAGCCCGTCCGCTGGCACGACGAGAACCTCGATGGTCGGCGGCAGCTCTCGCGCGGCAATCGCGGCACGGGTGATGAGGTCGTCCTCCTCGAGCACGAGCTTTATGTCGAGAAGCGGTGCGGGATAGTCCATGGCCGCAAGGGCATCGAGCAGCTTTTGCGCCACCTTTTCCTCCCGCAGAAGCGGCACGAGGAGCGAGACGCGGGGAAGCTTCTTGTAATCAGCCAGCCGCGGCGCAGCGGCAACCTCGTTGCTTGGACGCGAGCGGGTCGCGCGAGTGAAGAGCGCGACAAGGCGCAAGCCCATCGTCGCGGAATTCGCGAGCAATACCCATCCCATCAGGATCTGGAGCGCGAGCATCGGGGCAGCAACGATCGCCGCAGTCAGTGCGGCCACAACCAGACGCGGGCGCCAGCGATGCATTGAAGCCGTCCAGTCACGGCAGCTGAAGGCCGCAGGGCAACGGGTACGCGCATCAGCCCGGAGCCGGCCGAAGCAGGTTCGAGTGATGGCCCGGCGAATGTCTCCGGGTCTGGCGAGCGCAAGAGTGACCCGTGCGATTCCATCATCGAACGCCGCAACAACCTCGCGGCCGAGTTCCGGGTTGGCAATTGCCACCACCAGGGTGCCGCCCGAAATCCGCCAGGGAATAGCCTCAAGACGCAGGCATTCGTAGGGATCGATATTCCGAACAAGCTCGGGATCCAGCGGCTCTTCGTCGAGGTCGATCCGGTCAAGCCCGGATTGCCGGGAAAGCGCCTCGACAAGCTCGTCATCGGTGATTGCCTGGTTGGCAACGAGAATCCGGCCGATCTTCTGGTCCTGGAGCTTCTGCTGTTCTAGGGCTTCCGCAAGCGAAGCCTCATCCAGAAAGCCTTCACGCACGAGCGCATCGCCAAGCCGGAGTCGCCGCGGAGCCTCGGCTTGAAGCGTTGAAGACGCGTCGGAAGCCGAAGAAAAGGGCAGAACGCTCGCCATACCGAAAATAACCTGCATACCAAAGCGGCCCGAATGTCCGCCAAAGGGCTTAAATTCACGTTAATTCAATTTGTGCGGGAGCACGGCGACAGACCAGCGCGCCTGTGTTCTTGGGGTGTTCGGCACCCCCACGCTTGCAGGATGAGGGCCGAGCGGATAGGAACCCGCTCGTGCCGGGGGGCGCGCGACGGGATCAGGCGGGAGAGCGCACATGCTTGTCTGCGAGACGAAGGCGGCCTTGCGCGCCGCGATCGGGGAGATGCGGCGACGGACCGGGGGCTCTGTTGCGTTCGTTCCGACCATGGGGGCACTACACGACGGGCATCTCGAGCTCGTGCGGCGGGCAAAAGCGGAAAACGCGCATGTTGTTGCGTCGATCTTCGTCAATCCGACGCAGTTCGGGCCTAACGAGGATTTCGCCACCTATCCGCGCGATCCGGAGGGAGACATGGCGCTGCTGCGCGAGGCCGGTGTCGAAGCCGTCTTCCTGCCCCAGGTTTCCGAGATCTACCCCGAAGGCAGCGAGACCTTTGTCGATACCAGAGTTCTCTCGCGCATTCTGGTCGGGCGGCTGCGGCCAGGGCATTTCCGTGGTGTCGCAACGGTGGTGACGAAGCTCTTCAACATCGTCGGCCCTGACCGCGCCTATTTCGGTGAGAAGGACTATCAGCAGCTTCAGATGATCCGCCGCATGGTGGCCGACCTGGATATGCCGCTTGAAATCGTCGGGGTGCCGACCGTGCGTGAGAGCGACGGGCTCGCGATGTCGTCGCGCAATCTGCGGCTGACGCCGGAAGACCGGTCGGCGGCCGTTGTGCTCAGCCGCTCGCTCGACGAGGCGGCCAGGCGTGTCGCCGAGGGGCCGGTGACCGCCAGCGCCCTGCGGCGGCTTGTGCTTGGAGTTCTCGAGAGCGAGACGCGCGGCGAGGTGCAGTCGGTCGATGTGCGCGATGCCGCCGATCTGTCGGCGCTCCGCGGCGAGATCGCGCGTCCGGCGGTCATCCTGATCGCCGTGCGCTTCGGCAAGGTGCTGCTCATCGACCAACGTGTCGTCGGCGAGCGGGCGGTCGCATGGCAGGAGGCAGCGGAATGAGTACCCATAAACCTGTAAGGCGCGTGACCGTCACCGAGATCGGCGCGCGGAAGGGCGGCGAGAAGATCGTCACGCTCACCTCCTACGATGCGCGCATGGCGGCTATCGTCGAGCGCCATGCCGATATCGTGCTGGTGGGCGATTCCCTGAGCATGGTCTCGCACGGCATGGAAACGACGCTGCCGGTCACGCTCGATCAGATGATCCTGCATGGCGCGGCGGTGGTCCGTGGCACCTCGCGGGCCATGGTGGTCGTCGACATGCCTTTCGGCTCCTACGAGGAGGGGCCCGAGGCTGCCTTTCGCAGCGCGGCGCGCGTCATGAAAGAAACCGGCTGTGGCGCGGTGAAACTCGAGGGCGGGGTGCATATGGCGCCGATCATTGCCTTTCTCACCCGGCGCGGCATCCCCGTCATGGCTCATATCGGCCTCACGCCGCAATCCAGCCATGTGTTCGGCGGCTTCCGCACCCAGGGCCGCGACCGATCAACGTGGGACATGCACAGGGCGGATGCCGCCGCCGTGGCTGAGGCCGGCGCCTTTGCGGTCGTGCTCGAGGGTATGGTGGAGCCGCTTGCAGCGCAGATCTCGCGCGAACTCCCGATTCCGACCATCGGCATCGGGGCCTCGGCGGAATGCGACGGTCAGGTCCTCGTGCTCGAGGACATGCTCGGCCTCAGCCCGCGTGTACCGCGCTTCGTGAAGCGCTACGCTGATCTCGGCGCGGTGGTCGAGGATGCGGTGCGGCGCTACGCCGAAGAGGTGAAGGACGGCAAATTTCCGACTACCGATCAGGTCTATCCGGTCGATCCGGCCGGATAGGGGCCCGGCCGCAATCGGCGTTTCGTGCGAGTAAGTCGCCGCAGTGGAACGCTTTGGCGTTTTCGGCGTTCCTTCCCTGTCAAAGCCCGCCCGATTTCAGGAGCGGGCTCTTCAACGGGAAGGATCTGGCCATGAAACTTCAGCTGCTGTCCATCGGCGCCGCACTGGCGCTTGGCGCCTGTGCGTCCTCCAGCCCCGAACCTCTCACCATATCTTCCGTCAAGGTCGATACTGACCTGACATCGATCCAGAGCCGGCAGGCCGTGGACTACTGGAAATCGCTCAGCAGCGATCTCGAAACCGCAATCGCGGCAGAGTTCGCGGGCCATATCGATCCCTCCGGCCGGCCGGTTACAGTCGATATCGACGAGCTTTCGCTGAGTGAAAGCTACGCCGCAGGCGCCTCAATCGACAGTGCGCGACTTTCCGGTGTCGTTGCGCTCGGTGACATCGAGCCCGACGGCGTGCCCGATCCGACCTATACGGTCACCGCGACGGCGCAGGATGCCGTCCCGTTCATGTCGGCCGACGGCGACCGGCAGGTCTCCGCGACGAGCGCGGCATATTATGATGCTATCGTAAAGGCTTTTGCCCGTGGCACGGCCGAGACGCTGCGCTCCGCACCTTGACCTCTGACCCGCTGCACGCCAAGGCTCGGGGTGTCATTATCTGGATCACGTCATGAACCCGCTTCTCGAGCCTTGGAACACCCCTTTCGAACTGCCGCCCTTTGACCGCATCGAAGACACGGATTTTGCTCCGGCCTTCGATGCGGCGCTGGAGAAGGCGCGCGCCAATGTCGCGGAAATTGCGGGGAATCCCGAGGCGCCGAGCTTCGCCAATACGATCGAGGCAATGGAGCGGGCCGAGCACACGCTCGATCGTGTCGCGGCGGTCTTCTTCAACCTGGCTGGCGCGCACACCAACGAGAATCTTGAAGCCCTGCAGCGTGAACTCAGCCCGAGGCTCGCAGCCTATCACTCTGAAGTGATGATGAATGACGCCCTGTTCGAGCGGGTGGCGCAGCTTCATGAAGCGCGCGAGACGCTTGGGCTCGATGCGGAGCAGAAACGCGTTCTCGAACTCTACCACCGGATGTTCGTCCGGGCTGGTGCGCAGCTCGAAGGGGCGGAGCGGGAGCGGCTCGCCGGACTCATGCAGCGGCTGGCAAGTCTCGGCACCTCCTTCTCGCAGAATGTCCTCGCGGATGAGCGCAGTTGGTATATGGCGCTTGATGAGGCTGATCTTGCCGGACTTCCGGCCTCGCTGAAGGCGGCTGCGGCTTCAGCGGCAGCCGAGCGCGGTATGGGGGGCCACGTGATCACGCTGTCTCGCAGCCTGATCGTGCCGTTCCTCCAGACCTGTCCGGACCGTGCCCTGCGTGAGAAAGCATTTGCGGCCTGGGTCGCGCGGGGGGCGAACGAGGGTGCGACCGACAATCGCGCCATCGTAGCCGAGACACTCGCACTGCGCGAGGAGCGTGCAAGACTGCTTGGTTATCCGAATTTCTCCGCCTTCAAGCTGGAGCCGGAGATGGCGAAGACCCCTGAAGCGGTCCGAGACTTGCTGATGGCGGTCTGGAGGCCCGCGCGTGCACAAGCCGAAGCGGATGCGGCAGAGCTCGAGGCGAGGCTTCACGAGGATGGCGTGAACGGTGCGCTCGAGCCCTGGGACTGGCGCTACTATTCTGCCATCCGCCAGCGCGAGGAGCATGATCTCGACGAGTCCGAGGTGAATCCCTACATCCAGCTCGACGCGATGATCGCGGCCGTATTCGACGTGGCGGGCAGGCTCTTCGGGTTGAGCTTCACGCCGATCGAGGTTCCGCTCCACCATCCCGATGCCCGTGCCTGGGAAGTTCGCAAGGGCGCGCGGCACATGGGCGTCTTCATCGGCGACTATTTCGCGCGGAGCTCCAAACGCTCTGGCGCGTGGTGCTCGTCATTTCGCAGCCAGAGCAAGCTCGATGGCGAGGTGCGGCCGATCGTCATCAATATCTGCAATTTTGCCAAGGCCCCTGCAGGTCAGCCCTGCCTGCTGACCTTTGATGATGCGCGCACGCTCTTCCATGAATTCGGCCACGCGCTGCATGGACTTCTGTCAGACGTGACCTACTCCTTTGTTTCGGGCACGAGCGTTGCGCGCGACTTCGTTGAACTGCCGAGCCAGCTTTACGAGCACTGGCTCGAAACGCCGGAGGTGCTCAAGGCGCATGCCCGGCATGCCGAGACCAGCACCCCGATGCCGCAGGGTCTGCTCGACCGGCTGATCTCGGCCCGCAATTACGATCAGGGCTTCGCGACAGTCGAGTATGTCGCCTCGGCGCTTGTCGACCTCGACTTCCATGCCGGCCCGGCGCCGAGCGATCCCATGGCGCGGCAGGATGAAATCCTGCACCGGATCGGTATGCCCAAGGCGATCGTCATGCGCCATGCCACGCCACACTTCCAGCATGTCTTCTCGGGCGACGGCTATTCATCCGGGTACTATTCCTACATGTGGTCCGAAGTGATGGATGCGGACGCATTTGCCGCATTCCGTGAGACCGGTGATGTCTTTGATCCCGACGTGGCAGCGCGCCTCGCCGCGAACATCTACAGCGCGGGAGGCTCCCGCGATGCCGGAGACCTCTATATCGCGTTCCGGGGGCGGCTTCCCGGGGTCGATGCACTTCTGGAACAACGTGGCTTTGCGGAAAGCGCCGCCTGATCCTGACTGATTTTCAGCGTGGGGTTCTGCGGGCGGGCGGCAGGCTGACATTCTGGCGTCTCGCCTCAGCCCCCTAGAAGCTGCACGTTATACGAGCAGATTCCAGACGGCGATTTGGTAGGGCGACGCCAAGTAGAACGCTCGACACCAAAGCCGGTTCCAAAAGGATTTGAGTGTTCCACGTCGTTCAGATCCGGCAGAAATCTTGTTGGTGGATCTCGGCCGATCCCCAGCCCTGATCTGTCCCGCAACGATCCGGGAAAGAAAGGTATTTCAGCGGCAGCAGGGCTACGCCTTGTGGTTCCAGCATGCTGCGGCGGAAGAAATGGCAAAACGTCATGGTTGATTCAGAAACCCGATGATTCGCGTCGTGGCAGCGAATTTCCGCGCTGCACGCGGAGTTTTTCTGCCGGCGGATGCTGCGGGTGGCGGGTGATTGTGTCAGAAAACGGCGGAACGTTGCCGTTTTCCGGCGAATAGCTGCCGAATGTTGCCTTCCGCGCGGATACGACTATTTCAAGGTTCCAAATGAGGAAATCCGTTAATACACTGGTCTGTAGCAATGGAGTGGATTTTTCCTGGAATGCTTTGCGCATGTGTTTTTTTCGCTTCTGACATTCTAGGCGCGTGTAGAAATTTGTTTCGAAATGTACTCTTGGAAACCCTTGTCAAAGTTTAACAGGAAAATTAAATTATAAGTTGCAAACACGAGACTGGTGGAAGAGAAGCTGCCGATAGGACGCGGATCTATTCCGGATCTCAGTAAATCGGGCACAAGGTCAAGAAGAGGCACAATGAACGAAGAGCATGGCATTAATCGTGGCGAGGTGCTGGCCCTGACGGCGGAGATCGTGTCCGCCCATGTCGCCAACAACTCGGTAGGGCATCACGATGTCCCCGAATTGATCCAGTCGGTGTTTGGCAAGCTGACCGAGCTCGCTTCCGGCGAAGAGGTCGCAAGCGTGGAGCTCACGCCGGCCGTTCCGATCCGCAAGTCGGTGACTGACGATCACATCGTCTGTCTCGAGGATGGCAAGAAGCTCAAGATGCTGAAGCGGCATCTGATGACGGCATATGGCATGACGCCTGAGGACTATCGCGCGAAGTGGGGCCTGAAGCCGGATTACCCCATGGTTGCGCCGAGCTATGCTGCCAAGCGGCAGGAGCTTGCGAAGAAGATCGGTCTCGGGCGCAAGCCGCGCGGAGGCGCGTGACCTTCGCGCTTGCGCGCGAATTCGTGCAGAGATAGGTGGGCGCGCGGCCAGTCGGCCTGCGTGCCCTTTTCTTGTTTCGGGGAATCGAGATGTCGGAAGCCGGGAAAAAGCTGTTCATCAAGACCTACGGGTGCCAGATGAACACCTATGACAGCGAGCGCATGACATCGGTTCTCGCAGGGCAGGGCTATTCTCCCGCGGAGTCGGTGGAGGATGCCGATCTCGTGCTTCTCAACACTTGCCACATTCGGGAGAAGGCGGCGGAGAAGGTTTATTCCGAGCTCGGGCGCCTTCGGCATCTCAAGACCGGCAATCCGGATCTGCGCATCGGCGTGGCGGGCTGCGTCGCTCAGGCGGAGGGCCGCGAGATCCTTGCGCGTGCCGATCTCGTCGATCTGGTTGTCGGGCCCCAAGCCTACCACCGTCTTCCGCAGATGCTTGAGGCGGTGGCGGATGGCGGACGGCCGGTCGAGACTGATTTCCCGGCCGAGGACAAGTTCGACCACCTGCCCGAGACCACCGGACCGCGGCGCGCGCCTTCCGCGTTCCTGACAGTGCAGGAGGGGTGCGACAAGTTCTGCGCCTTCTGCGTCGTGCCCTATACGCGCGGTGCCGAGGTTTCCCGCCCTGCTGCGCGCATCGAGGCGGAGGCAAGGCGGCTCGTGGCCTCCGGTGTTGTCGAGGTGACGCTGCTCGGCCAGAACGTGAATGCCTATCGCGATCAGGATGATGTCACGCTTGCCGCACTGGTATCGCGGCTGGCGAGGATCGAGGGGCTGGAGCGGATCCGCTACACGACGTCGCATCCGAACGACATGTGCGGGGATCTGATCGCCGCGCATGCGGCGGAGCCCAAGCTGATGCCCTATCTGCACCTGCCAGTGCAGGCGGGCAGCGACCGCATTCTTCGGGCAATGAACCGCAAGCACACGGCTGCCGAATATCTCAATCTCCTCGGCCGCATTCGCGCGGCCCGGCCCGATATCGCGCTTTCCGGCGATTTCATCGTCGGCTTCCCGGGTGAGACGGAAGAGGATTTCCAGGCGACGCTCGATCTCGTGCGCGCGGTCGAATACGCCCATGCCTTCTCGTTTGCCTATTCGGCCCGTCCTGGTACTCCCGCCGCCGGCCGCGCGGAAGTCGATGCCGATGTGAAGGCCGAGCGTCTTTACCGGCTTCAGGCGCTGCTCCAGGAGCAGCAGACCCGCTTCCTGCACAGCATGATCGGGCGCACACTGCCGGTTCTGCTTGAAAAGCCGGGCCGCAATCCCGGCCAGCTTGCCGGCAAGTCGCCTTACCTCAATGCAGTCCATCTCGCGGCAGGGCCGGAACATCTCGGCCGCATCGTTCCGGTCCGGATTGCCGGAGCCTCGACGAACTCGCTTTCCGGCGAACTTGCTGCGTGAAGTTCAACCAAGGATCTTGCGCGAGGCGTGCGGCTGGGGCAGTGTGGAGAGAGCGTAGACTATCTGTCTGTCGGAGGACCATTGGCGATCAACGCCCCGCAATCCGCGCCCGTTCCGGATAACCTGTCCGACAGCGTCATCGAATTTCCCGACAATCGGCTTCTGATCGATCTCTGTGGCGAACTCGATCGCAACATCGTTCAGATCGAGGAGCGGCTGGGTGTCGCCGTGCACCGGCGCGGCAATCACCTTGCGCTCCATGGCGGGGCCGATGAGCGCTCGACCGCGGAGCGCGTGCTGCGCTCGCTCTATGCGCGTCTCGAGCAGGGACGGCCGGTCACGCCGGGTGACATCGATGCCGCGATCCGCATGGTGCCGGGTGAGACCGCCCCACCGCCGGGCCCGGCAATAGACGACGGCCAGCTCGAGATGTTCGAGGGCGGGCGGCTGGAGATCCGCACACGGCGCAAGCTGGTCGAACCGAGAACGTCCTCTCAGAAGTCCTATGTTCGCAACCTCTTCCAGAACGAACTTGTCTTCGGGCTGGGGCCTGCTGGCACAGGCAAGACCTACCTTGCGGTGGCTGCGGCGGTCGCCATGTTCATCGAGGGGCAGGTCGAGAAGATCATCCTTTCGCGCCCGGCGGTCGAGGCTGGCGAGCGCCTTGGCTTCCTGCCGGGAGACATGAAGGACAAGGTCGATCCCTACATGCAGCCGCTCTATGACGCGCTGAACGACTTCTTCCCGGCGAAGCAGGTCCAGAAACTCATCGAGGAGCGCCAGATCGAGATCGCGCCGCTGGCCTTCATGCGCGGCCGCACCCTCGCGAATGCCTTCGTGGTGCTCGATGAGGCGCAGAATGCGACGACCATGCAGATGAAGATGTTTCTCACCCGCCTGGGCGAGGGCAGCCGCATGGCGATCACCGGCGACGTGACCCAGATCGACCTGCCGCGCGGTGTGATGTCGGGCCTGATCGAGGCCGAGCGGGTGTTGCGGGACGTGAAGGGGATCGGGTTCACGCGCTTCACGGCCGAGGATGTGGTGCGCCACCCGCTGGTCGCCCGCATCATCCGCGCCTACGAGACGACACGCCCCTATGACAGCTGAACCTGACGCCACCGCATCCCCGGTCGAGGTGGTCATCGAGGACAGCCGATGGGAGGCCGACAATCTTGTTGGGCTTGCCGGGCGGGCAGGGTGGGCCGCACTCGATGGCGTCGGGCTCGAGCCCGAGTCCTTCGAGATAAGCCTGCTCGGTTGCGATGATGTGCGGATTGCCGAACTCAATAGCATGTTCCGTGGCAATAGGAAGCCCACGAATGTGCTCTCCTGGCCGTCCGGCGAGGATATTCCCGAGGAGCCAGGCTCCGAGCCGGTCTTTCTCGGTGACATCGCGCTCGCCTGGGAGACCTGTGCCAGCGAGGCCGAGCAGGGCGGGACGCCCTTTGACGATCACATCACCCATCTCATCGTTCATGGAGTGTTGCATCTTCTCGGCTACGACCATGAAACTGATGAAGAAGCCGAAGAGATGGAAGAAACCGAGGCGAAAATACTTGCAAGCCTGGGTATCCGGAACCCATATGAATGAGAACTGCGCCCAGAGAGGCGCGAATCGCGGATAGGAGACATGGGCGAGAAAGCCGACGGGAAGTCCGAACCGGATCATTCCCGTGACGAAAGCGAGGACTCGGAGAGTCCCGGACGATCACACTCTATTCTCGCACGCCTGTTCGGCCTGAACGGCGGCAGTGACGAGCCTGACGAGACGGAACCAAGCTCAGTTGCCGCCGCAGAAACGCTGCGGGCGCGCAACATGCTCGTCAATCTTCGTAACATGCGCACCCTCAAGGTGAATGATGTGAGCGTGCCGCGCGCCGATATTGTCGCCGTGCCGGTGGATGCCGAGCGCGACGAGGTGCTTGGCGTGTTCATAGAGCACACATGGACGCGTTTGCCGGTCTACTCCGAGACGCTCGACCAGCCACTCGGCCTCGTGCATTTCAAGGATTTCGCACTGAAATACGGCTTTGGCCGCTCGGACGATGCCTTCGAGATGAAGGGCCTCATCCGCCCGCTTCTCTATGTGCCGCCCTCGATGCCCATTGGGGTCCTGCTGCACAAGATGCAGATCGCGCGTATCCACATGGCTCTCGTCATCGACGAATACGGCGGGGTGGATGGTCTCGTGACGATCGAGGATCTGCTCGAGCAGATCGTCGGGGATATCGCCGACGAGCACGACGAGGACGAGAGCGGGATCTGGATCGTCGAGGGGCCGGACGTCTATGTCGCGGCCGCCCGGATGGATCTCGAGGATTTCGAAGCCGAGACCGGCGTGCAGATCTCTCTGCCCAACCGCGACGAGGAGCCCGATACCCTGGGCGGGCTTGTCTTCCGCATTGCGGGACGGGTGCCCGAACGCGGTGAGATCGTCATTCATGAAGATGGCCATGAATTCGAGATTCTCGATGCGGATGCGCGACGGATCAAGCGCCTGCGCGTGCGTCTGAAGCGGCACCGGGATGACGACCCGCTGGCCGAGGCGGCCGAATAGGCCAATCGTGATCCTGACAAGGCTCCGACGGCGGCTGGCCGCAATGACGGGCTGGCGCCGGTTTGGCGCCGCCGCTTTTGCCGGGGTCTTGCTTGCCTTGGCCCAAGCGCCACTGTCTTGGGCCTTTACGCCCTTTCTCGCGCTCCCGCTGCTGCTCTGGCTGCTGGAAGGGGCGGGGCGCGCGCGGGTGGGGTTCCTCATCGGCTGGGCGGCGGGCGTCGGGTATTTCGCGGCCTCGATGTTCTGGATTGTCGAGCCGTTCTTCGTCGAGCCCGAGGTCTACGGCTGGATGGCGCCCTTTGCGCTCATCGGCATGGCAGGCGGGCTTTCGCTCTTCTGGGGCGCAGCCTTCGCCGCGAGTGCCCGGCCATGGGCCGGGCCGGGCGCGCGCCTGATCCTTCTCGCCGGCTGCTGGACGCTGGCCGAATACGCCCGCGCCCATGTGCTCACGGGCTTTCCCTGGGGGCTTGTGGCCTATGGCTGGAGCGCGACGCCGGTCTTCGAGGTGCTGTCGCTGCTCGGACCGCATGGCCTCGGCTTAGTGACGCTGCTTGCTGCCATGGCGCCCGCGCTGCTGCGCCCACGACTTGCACTTCTCGCGATCCTCGCGGTTGCTGCCGGTTGGGGCTACGGCCTCTGGCGGCTCTCGGATCCTGCCACGCCGCGCACCGATCACCTTGTCGTGCGGGTGGTGCAGCCCAATGCGAAGCAGGAGATGAAATGGGATCCGGTGCGGGAGCAGGTGTTCTTCGATCGCCTTCTCAGCGAAACCATGGCTCCGGCGACACCTCGGCCCGATATCGTCGTCTGGCCCGAAACCGCCGTGCCCTTCCTCCTTGGCGAGAATCCGGCCCTCCAGCGCGAGATCGCCGCGGCGGCCGGGCCTGACACCACGCTCATCCTCGGCATCCGCCGCCGTGCGCCCACCCCGGACGGCGATGCCTGGTTCAATTCCCTCGCCGTGCTCGATCCGGCCACGGGGGCGGCTGAGGCGGTCTACGACAAGCACCATCTCGTTCCCTTTGGCGAATACATCCCGCTTTCGCGCCAGATCGCGCGGCTCGGCATTCCGGCGCTCGCAGGGCTGACCGGCACCGGCTTCAGCGAAGGGCCGGGCCCGCGCCTCGTCCGTGCCGACGGATTGCCGCCGTTCCTGCCGCTCATCTGCTACGAGGCTATCTTTCCCTCCGCCCTCCAGCCGCCGAGCGGCCGACCGGACTGGCTCGTGCAGATCACGAACGATGCCTGGTTCGGCACGGTCTCCGGTCCCTATCAGCATTTCGTTCAGGCGCGTGCCCGAGCGATCGAACAGGGCCTGCCACTTGTCCGTGCTGCGAATACCGGCATTTCGGCAGTTGTGGATCCGATGGGGCGTGTTCTGGCCCGTATCGATCTCGGCCAACAGGGCCATGTCGATCATTGGTTACCGGCACCCCATTCGCCAACGGTTTATGCTATTCTGGGCGATGTGCCCTTAATGCTCGTAGTTGTCTTAATTTGTCTATTAACTGTCTTAAGAGTTTATGGTGGCATATCCGGCCGGGTCGGACAATAAATTCCAAGTGTGAGTGGGGGCACCTCTCGTCTGCGCGAAGTGCAGAGCGTCAGTGAACAACTGGCGACGAGGATGCCATGGAATTTGACTGCTGGGTGGGATGTCTAGTGAATAGTTACTCGTTTGCGAATGAGGTCGACAAGCATGTCGGCCAGCGGATCCGCCAGCGTCGCGAGGCGCTGAAGATCAGCCAGGGGCGGCTTGGCCGGCATCTTGGCGTGACTTTCTCGCAGATCCAGAAATACGAAAAGGGCTCGAACCGGGTCGGTGCGGGTCGGCTCTATCAGATTTCAACATTTCTTGGCGTAACGCCGAATTTCTTTTTCGAAGGGCTTGGAAACAGCGAGATCGATCTTGTCGATCCGGCATCGCGCCCGAGCGGTGTCGGGCCTGACGAGCTGAAGAATCTGACCGATGCCTTTGCTAGGGTCGGCGACAAGCACACGCGGGCCTCGATCGTCGCGCTGGTGAAATCGCTGATGACCGACCTCGACAATCAGGCGATGCGCCACAACTGAGGCGCCTTCGGCCCCCTGCAGAGCCAGGGGTCCGGAAACAGGCCGCACCCCCCGGAGCAGTATGCCCGGGCGGCCAATCCTCGGCGCAGGAGCTGGTCTCCCTGACCGGGCCATGATCTCCCCGCGTTCCGATACACCCAGACCTGCGGATGTTCGAGGTCCGCCCGAAAGAACCACGCACTCGCGTGGGAAGTGTCTTCACCGCCCTCACCGGTTCCGGTTTGCGGACCGATTCTCCAGATTTTCCAGATGTTTTCCCTGGTGCGCGGCCGCCATTCGGCCCGTCATGGCAACGGCCTGCCGTCGCGGCGCCCTTTGGCGCGGGAAACGGCCTCGGCGCATTGACAGGGGGCTCAATCCCGCTATAAGCCCCCGATCCGCCGCCCGATTGGGGCGGTGGCACATGGCACCCGTGAGCCCCGCAAGGGGATCTCTGTCGGCCGGGATACGCCCGGCAAAGGAAGGGGCCGTTGATATTGAGAAAGAAGGAAGACTGACGTGACCAAGCGTACGTCCGCGAAGTACAAGATCGACCGCCGTATGGGTGAGAACATCTGGGGCCGCCCGAAGAGCCCCGTGAACCGCCGCGAATACGGCCCCGGCCAGCACGGCCAGCGCCGCAAGTCCAAGCTCTCGGACTTCGGCACCCAGCTCCGCGCCAAGCAGAAGCTGAAGGGCTACTACGGCGATCTCACCGAGAAGCAGTTCCGCCGCATCTATGCCGACGCCGTCCGTCTGCGCGGTGACACCTCCGAGCAGCTCATCGGCCTGCTCGAGCGCCGCCTCGACGCCGTCGTCTACCGCGCGAAGTTCGTGCCGACCATCTTCGCTGCCCGCCAGTTCGTGAACCACGGCCACGTGACCGTGAACGGCCAGCGTGTGAACATCGCTTCCTACCGCGTGAAGGAAGGCGATGTGGTCCAGGTTCGCGAGAAGTCGCGCCAGCTCGCGATCGTTATCGAGGCCGCCGGCAGCGCCGAGCGCGATCTGCCCGAATACCTCAATGTCGATCACTCCAAGATGAGCGCCGAATTCGTGCGCACGCCGGCTCTCTCGGACGTGCCCTATCCGGTGCTGATGGAACCGAACCTCGTCGTCGAGTTCTACGCGAAGAACTGATCGGCCTCGCGCCGCGTGCCTTCTTCGGGCCGCGGCGCATGCCTGCTCCGCAGGTCTTCGCTGGCGGTGTTCCGCCGGCCGGAGTTGCGGGGCCAGGTCCTGCCCACGAGCCCTTGCGGTTGTGGGCCGGACGTTCCATACCGATCCGCGATCGGATTTCATCCGGTCGCGCTCCCGAATGCCGGGAAGGGTCAATTTCCTGATTTCTCAGTGACATCATTCATGGATTTCCGCTCCTCCCAGCCGACAGTGACGCTCGCCGAGACGCGGCGAATGCCGGTCTGGCGAAGCCCCATCGGGCTTCTCATGGTGATGGCTGCGGCAATGCCGATCGCCTTCTCGGTCTGGAGCGCGCTTCTCAACAATTTCGTCGTCTCCGCCGCGGGGTTTACCGGCGTAGAGATCGGCTGGCTGCAATCCGTGCGGGAGATCCCCGGCTTTCTCGCGATCGGCGCCATCCTTGTCATCATGGTGATGCGGGAGCAGACGCTTGCGCTGGTGAGCCTTCTCATGCTTGGCCTCGCCGTCGCCGCGACAGCCTTCTTTCCAAGCTTCTCTGGGCTTCTCCTCACCACCCTGATCGGCTCGATCGGCTTTCACTACTACGAGACGATGAACCAGTCGCTGCAGCTGCAGTGGCTCGACAAGCGCGAGGCACCGGAAGCGCTCGGCCGGCTCATTGCCATGGGCTCCGCCGCCTCCTTCGCGGCCTACGGGCTCATCCTCGTGCTCTGGATCTGGCTCGATGTGGGCTACATGGCGATCTACCTGCTCGCCGGCCTCTCCACGGCGGCGCTTGCACTCTTCTGCTGGTTTGCCTATCCGCGCTTCGAAGCCCCGCACCCGCAGCGCAAGACGCTGGTTCTGCGCCGGCGTTACGGCCTCTACTACGCGCTTCAGTGCATGGCCGGCGCCCGGCGACAGATCTTCGTGGTCTTTGCCGCCTTCATGATGGTCGAGCGCTTCGGCTTCACCGTGCCGCAGGTGACCGGCCTGTTCATGGTGACCTTCGCCACCAACATCTTCCTTGCCCCCGCCATCGGCCGCATGGTCAGCCGGCTCGGGGAGCGCACCGCGCTCGGGATCGAGTATCTCGGGCTCCTCGCCGTTTTCCTCTGCTACGGCGGTCTCTACGTGTTCGACTGGGGCCCGACAGTGGCGGCAGCGCTCTACGTGATCGACCACGTGCTCTTTGCGCTCGCCCTGAGCCTCAAGACCTATTTCCAGAAGATCGCTGATCCGGCGGACATCGCCCCGACCGCGGCGGTTGCCTTCACGATCAATCACATCGCGGCGGTCTTCCTGCCGGCCTCGCTCGGCTATCTCTGGATCGTGAGCCCCAGGGCGGTGTTTCTCCTCGCCGCAGCGATGGCGCTCACGTCGTTCTGTCTTGCCATGCTGATCCCGCGCCATCCCGTGCCGGGCCGCGAGACCATCCTCTCCCGGGGCATCCGCCCGGCCGCCGTGACCTGATCGATGGCCGGTCCGAAGTTCACCACCGGCGCCACGATGCGCCATGTCGCGGTGATGACGCTCACCGGCGCCTTCGGCCTGACCTTTCTCTTCCTCATCGACATCGCGACGCTCTTCTGGATCTCGCGCCTCGGGGACGAGCACCTGGTTGCGGTGCTGGGCTTTTCCTGGACCATTATCTTCTTCGTGATCTCGGTGGGGATCGGTCTCGCCATTGCGGCGATGGCGCTGGTGAGCCGCGCGCTGGGGCAGGGGCGACGCGAGCAGGCGCGAAGCGTTGCCTCGGCCGCGATGCTCATCACGCTCGTGCTCCAGGTCGCGATGACGGCAGTGGTGCTGGTCTTCCGCCACCAGGTGCTGGGACTCGCCGGGGCGAGCGGCGAGACGGCCGAAATGGCGAGCCGCTTCCTCCTCATCAGCATGCCCGCGATCCCGCTCATGACGCTCGGCATGGTCGGCGGCGCGATCCTGCGCGCGGTGGGCGATGCCTGGCACTCGATGTCGGTCTCGCTGGCTGCAGGCGTTGCCGCGCTCGTCTTCGATCCGCTGCTCATCTTCGGGTTCAATCTCGGCATCGACGGAGCGGCCTGGGCGACCTTTCTCTCGCGCGCCCTCGTCGGCATTCTCGCCATCTTCTATCTCGGCCGGGTGCATGGCATGCTCGGGCGGGTGAGCCTCCGGACCGTGATCCGCACCGCCAGGCCGTTCTTTGCCATCGCGGGTCCGGCGATGATCTCGCAGCTCTCGACGCCCTTCGGCAATTACATCCTCACGACCCTGATCGCGCAGCACGGCGATGGCGCCGTGGCAGGCTGGGCCATTCTCAACCGGTTGTCCGCGCTTGCCTTCGGCGGCATCTACGCGCTCTCGGGCTCGATCGGCGGCATTCTCGGCCAGAACTATGGCGCCGGTCTGCTCGACCGTGTCCGTTCGACCTATCGCGACGCGCTGATCTTCGTGACGCTCTATACCGGCATCACCTGGTTTCTGCTCTACCAGTTTCGGGCACCGATCATCGCCTTCTTCCGGCTCGGCCCGGAGGGCGCGGTGGTCGTGTCGGCCTTCATCGGCCTTGCGGCGGGCGGCTTCGTCTTCACCGGCGCGCTCTTCTGCGCCAATGCGGCCTTCAACACCCTGGGGCGGCCACTCTGGTCGACGGTCTTCAACTGGGCGCGGGATGCCTTCGTGATGTTTCCCATCGCCTGGACACTCTCGGCGTGGGTCGGCGCACCCGGCGTGGTCTACGGTCAGGCACTGGCAGGCGTCGCCGTCGGTTGCGCCTCGGCCTGGATCGGCTGGCGCTTCGTCGTGACACTGAAGCCGCTGCGCGGACTTGGACAACGCCCTTTCGGCGCTACATGAAACAGGGTCCGAGCAATCAACGCCGGGGAGACCTGACATGTCCTCTTTCTTCCGCAAGACCGAACTGCCGACACAGGGCTCTGCCCTGCCAGGCCGACCCGATCCGATCCCGACCGCCTCAAGCCACTATGTGAATGGCCGTCCGCTCAAGGGCCGCGAGCTGGAGGGAGCGCAGCGCATCGTCTTCGGCATGGGCTGTTTCTGGGGTGCCGAACGCAAGTTCTGGGAGCTGGAGGGTGTCTGGACGACGGCCGTGGGCTACGCTGGCGGCGAGACGCCCAATCCGATCTACGAGGAGGTCTGCTCCGGTCTCACCGGCCATACCGAGGTCGTCCTCGTCACCTGGGATCCCGCGATGCTCTCGCTTGATGCGCTGCTGCGCACGTTCTGGGAAAACCACGATCCGACCCAGGGCATGCGCCAGGGCAATGACATCGGCACCCAGTACCGTTCCTGCATCTATGTGAGTGATCCCGCGCAGAAGGCTGAAGCGGAAGCCTCACGCGACGCCTATCAGGCGCGGCTCGATGCCGCCGGCTATGGCAGGATCACCACCGAGATCCGCGAGGCACCGCCCTTCTACTATGCCGAGGCCTATCACCAGCAGTATCTGGCCAAGAACCCGCGCGGCTACTGCGGCCTGGGCGGCACGGGCGTCAGTTGCCCGATCGGCGCAGCGATCGTCTGAAGCGCGGTTTGCTGCGACTTATGTCTAGGCCCATTAGACTAAGGATCAATTGCCCGATCCCGCGGCGCTCAGCATAATCGGCGCACTCAAAACAAGCCAGCTCGGAGGAAACCATCATGGCCTGGACGAAGCCCATCCTGCGCGAAGTCGCCTGCGGCATGGAAATCAACATGTACGGACCCGCGGAAGACGATCAGGACGTCCTTTTCTGATCGCGGCGGCGCGGAGGGCGACATGGCGTTCCGCGCACGCGTGTTGGGCGCAGCCGCCGGGGGCGGCCTTCCCCAGTGGAACTGCGGCTGTGAGAACTGCCGCCTCGCCCGGGCGGGCGAGATACCGTCCCTGACGCAGTCTTCGCTTGCGGTGAGCGGCGACGGGCAGTCATGGGCGGTGCTGAACGCCTCGCCCGACATTCGCGCCCAGATCGCGGCATCCCCCTGTCTGCATCCGACGGATCTGCGAAAGACGCCGCTTGCATCGGTGTTGCTGACCAATGGCGACATCGATCATGTGGCAGGGCTGCTGAGCCTGCGAGAGCAGCAGCCCTTCACCCTCTTTGCAACCGGCGAAATCCACGAGGTGATTGCGGCCAATCCGATCTTCAATGCGCTCGCCGCTGACAGGGTCGCGCGCGTCACCGTGGAGATCGGACATGAGTTCGAGATCGTAAGTGGGCTTCATGCAACGCTTTTCCCGGTGCCCGGCAAGGTGCCACTCTACATGGAGGGTGCCGAGGTCCAGACCGATCTGGAAGGCGAGCAGACCGTCGGCGTCGAGCTTCGCACAAACGGGCGGCGGATCTTCTACATTCCCGGCTGCGCGGCCGTGACCGATCGTCTCGCCGAACGCATCGGCGGCGCGGATCTCGTATTCTTCGACGGCACGCTCTGGCGTGACGACGAGATGCAGCGCACGGGCGTCGGCACCAAGACCGGCAAGCGAATGGGACACATCTCGATGAGCGGACCGGAAGGCTCGATCGCAGCGCTCGCGGCGCTCGGGATCGGCGAGAAGGTCTTCGTCCACATGAACAACACCAACCCCGTCCTGCGCCCGTCATCGCCCGAGCGCGCCGCGGCGGAAGAGGCCGGCTGGCGCGTGGCGCAGGACGGCATGGAGATAAGCCTATGACGGCCACACGGGAAGAGTTCGAGGCGCGGCTGCGCAACATCGGCACCGAGCGCTATCACGACAAGCATCCGTTCCATCAGCGGCTTCATTCGGGCCAGTGCACGCCCGAACAGGTCCGGGCCTGGGTAATTAACCGCTTCTATTACCAGTCTCGCATCCCGATGAAGGATGCGGCCTTCATGAGCCGGGTGGAGGATCCCGATCTGCGCCGGGCGTGGCGCTCCCGCATCGAGGACCATGATGGCAGCGACGGCAACGAGGGTGGCATCCGCCGCTGGCTGCGCCTGGCCGAGGCCGTGGGGCTCGACCCGGACTACGTGGCGAGCCTCGAAGGCGTCCTGCCCGCGACGCGCTTTGCGGTGGATGCCTATGTCCGCTTCGTGCGCGAGAAGACCCTGCTCGAGGCCGTCGCGGCCTCGCTGACCGAGCTCTTCGCCCCGGCAATTCATGCGGCCCGCATCGAGGGTCTTCTCCAACATTATGAATTTGCAGACGACTCCAGCCTTTCCTATTTCCGCAAGCGCCTGACCGAAGCGCCGAAGGATGTGGCCTTCGGTTTGGCCTGGGTGCTCGATCATGCCGATACGGCCGAGAAGCAGGATGCGGCGGCGGCGGCTCTCACCTTCAAGACCGATGTGCTCTGGGCCCAGCTCGACGCGCTCGATGCGGCCTATGTGACGCCGGCGCGCATCCCGCCCGGCGCCTGGGTGCCGGGGCAGGGCATGGCGGCGCGGGTGGCGGCGGAATGAGCCTCGCGGCCGCCTCCGTGCCCCGGATGCCGCGCGGCGTGCGGCTTCAGGAAGATCGCGTGCGGGGCGGCTGGGTGCTTCTTGCGCCGGAGCGGGCCATTGCGCTCGATGCCGTGGGTCTCGCGATCATTTCGCGCATCGACGGCGCACGCGATTTCGGCGCGATTGTCGCTGATCTGTCAGAGACTTATGGTGCGCCGGAGGCCGAGATCGCGCGGGACAGCGGCGAGTTCATCGCCGCGCTCGCGGAGCGGCGCATTCTGGAGATCATGGTATGACCGCCCGCCCGCCGATCGCGATGCTCGCCGAGCTCACCCATCGCTGCCCGCTGTCCTGCCCGTATTGCTCCAACCCGGTGGAGCTGGCGCGGAAGGAGAGCGAGCTTTCGACTGCGGAATGGGCCGGGGTGTTCCGGCAGGCCGCGGAGCTCGGCGTGCTGCAGCTGCATCTCTCCGGCGGGGAACCGGCCTCGCGGCGGGACCTCGTGGAGCTTGTCGAGGCCGCGCGGGAGGCGGGGCTCTACACCAATCTCATCACCTCCGGCATCGGGCTGACGGAGCGCCGGCTCATGGCGCTCGACGCCGCCGGGCTCGACCACATCCAGCTTTCGCTGCAGGGGACGGATGCGGAAACCGCCGACAGGATCGGCGGCTATCGCTCTGGTTTCGAAAGGAAAATGGCCGTCGCCGCCTGGATCGGCAAGATCGGCTTTCCGCTCACGCTCAACTTCGTCATGCACCGGCAGAACATGCACCAGCTGCCGCGCGCGCTCGAAATGGCGGAGGAAATGGGGGCGCGGCGGATCGAGGTGGCGACGGTGCAGTTTCATGGCTGGGCGATGCTCAACAGGGGGGCGCTGATGCCGAGCCTCGAGCAGGCGCGGGAGGCCGGGCGGATCGTGCGGGAGGCGCGGGAGCGGCTCAAGGGGCGGCTGGTGATCGACTATGTGCCCGCCGACTATCACGCCAAATATCCCAAGCCCTGCATGGGCGGCTGGGGCTCGACCGGGCTCAACGTCACGCCGGACGGCATCGTGCTGCCCTGCCATGCGGCGCAGACGATTCCGTCGCTCAGTTTCGAGACCGTGCGGGAGAAAACGCTCGGCGAGATCTGGGAAAACTCGAGCGCCTTCAATGCCTTCCGCGGCACGGACTGGATGGCGGAGCCCTGCCGGTCCTGCGACCGGAAGGAGGCGGATTTCGGCGGATGCCGGTGTCAGGCGATGGCGCTGGCGGGGGATGCGACGGCGACCGATCCGGTCTGCATCAAGTCGCCGCTGCATGGGAAAATCCATGCCATGGCGCAGGACTGGGCCGCGGAAGAGGGCGCCGAGCTGACCTGGCGAACGGGGCCGGAACGGGTGCTCGAAGGGCAGAGCTGAGGCGCAGATCCGCGTGTCTGGATTCGGTATGGAATCGATATGGAATCCATATGGCAAGCAAAGCACTCGGGTATATCCGCCCGGATCGGACGACATCGCCTCCGAGGGCCAGCAGGTTTAGCCTCCCGGATCGCATCAGCGGGGTGCCGGGGGCACGCCGCGCGATCCGGTCGGCCGGAGGGCTATGCCCGGAGGTCGAGGGGTTTGGGGCTGGCCCATCGGGCCGGATCGAGGCGGGGCTGCCCTGGGAGGCGCGCACTGCGCGTCCGCCCCCGGGAGGGCAGCCGCGGCTCGATTTGCCGCGGGTCAAATCGAGTTGAATTCTCAACACTTTTGTAGAATACTGCTGCATATCTAGTAAAATATGATACTTCATATTAATTATAGTTGGATAAAAAATGTTTTTTTCAGATGAAGAGATTAATTTGCTGCGTTTGTTTGATCCATGGTATCTGTCGCAAGTTAAGCGCATGTACAATGAGAAAAAACGATTAGTTCACTACACGTCATCAAGTGTTGCATTTAGTATCTTAAAGAATTCAGAAATATGGATGCGAAATGCAGCATGCATGAATGATTATATGGAAATATATCACGGAATTCAATTTGTAGATAAATTTATAACCTCAGAATTATATATTAGCGTTATGAGGTTAATTGACGAATCGTTTCCTGATACATCTAAATATATTGAAGCTATATTTCACAATTACAAAAATCAATATCTGTATGATACCTATATAACTTGCTTGTCAGAGCATGAGACCTCGGAAGATTTTCTCGGAAGACTATCAATGTGGAGAGCTTACGGGGGAAAGAGCGGCGTTGCCCTTGTAGTTAGAAATACTCCCTTTCTGACCTATAAAAATCAGAATATTGGTGCCTTTTCGGCTCCGGTACTATATGCTGGAGAAAAAAATTTTAAGTCTCATTTAGAAGAAACGTTTGAAAACTTGCGCAATAGCATCGAAGAAATTTCAAAACTCGACAAAGAAGATGTTAAAAAAATGTTAGCTAATCTTTTGATAAGACTAATTTTGTGCTCTAAGCATCCAGGTTTTAGTGAGGAGAAAGAGTGGCGAATTTATCATTTGCCGATATTTTTCCAGTCAAAACATCTTTCAAAGAGTATTGAGATTTGCAGAGGTGATCCCCAAATTGTTTACAAGATGCCATTGAAAAATAGATCTGATCTTGAAATTAGAAATATAGATCCAAAAGAAATTCTTGACTCTTTAGTGATTGGACCACACGAAAATCCACTTCCATTGAGTCGTGCGTTCAAATATATTTTGGAAGATCTTAAATTTAGCAACCCAGATAAAATAATTAAAGTATCAGATATCCCGTTACGCTAATTAATAGAATCACTATACCCAATATAGGACGATAAATGTAAGATTAAATTCCGCTCATTTTTCCGTCTATATTTTCAATCATAGAAATTAATTTGCAGAAATATTCGAGGGTTGCCCATGGGTCTACCGCTCCTCAATCATCCATCTTCAGCGCGTTGATGAAGGCTTCCTGCGGGATCTCGACGCGGCCGAACTGGCGCATCTTCTTCTTGCCGGCCTTCTGCTTGTCGAGGAGCTTGCGCTTGCGGGTGATGTCGCCGCCGTAGCATTTCGCCGTCACGTCCTTGCGCAGCGCCGAGATCGTCTCGCGGGCGATGATGCGGCCGCCGATCGCGGCCTGGATCGGGATCTTGAAGAGATGCTGCGGGATGAGCTCCTTGAGCTTCTCGCACATCGCCCGGCCGCGGGCATCGGCACGCGCCCGGTGGACCATGGTGGAGAGCGCGTCGACCGGCTCGTCATTGACGAGGATCTGCATCTTCACGAGGTCGTCTTCCTGATAGCCCGTCACCTGGTAGTCGAAGCTCGCATAGCCCTTGGTGACCGATTTCAGCCGGTCGTAGAAGTCGAAGACCACCTCGTTGAGCGGCAGGTCGTAGACCACCATGGCGCGGGAGCCCGCGTAGGTGAGGTCGAGCTGCACGCCGCGGCGATCCTGGCAGAGCTTGAGGACGTCGCCGAGGAATTCGTCGGGCACGAGGATCGTCGCCTTGATGCGCGGCTCCTCGATATGGTCGATCTTGACCTGCTCCGGCATGTCGGCGGGGTTGTGAAGCTCGAGCATCGTGCCGTCGGTGCGGTAGATGTGGTAGATGACCGAGGGCGCGGTGGTGATGAGGTCGATGTCGTATTCGCGCTCGAGCCGGTCGCGGATCACCTCGAGGTGCAGGAGGCCGAGGAAGCCGCAGCGGAAGCCGAAGCCGAGGGCGGCGGAGGTTTCCATCTCGGCGGAGAAGCTCGCGTCGTTGAGCTGGAGCTTCTCGATCGCGTCGCGGAGATCCTCGAACTGGGCGCTGTCGACCGGGAAGAGGCCGCAGAACACCACCGGCTGCGCCGGCTTGAAGCCCGGCAGCGGGGTCTCGCAGCCCTTCTTCTCGGTGGTGATGGTATCGCCGACGCGGGTGTCGCGGACCTGCTTGATCGAGGCGGTGAGAAAGCCCAGCTCGCCGGGATAGAGCGCGTCCACCGGCAGCATGGCGGGGCGGAAATGGCCGACGCGGTCCACGGGGTAGGTGGCGCCGGTCTGCATCATGCGGATGCGGTCGCCCTTCTTCAGCACGCCGTCGAAGATGCGCACGAGGACGACGACGCCGAGATAGGCGTCATACCAGCTGTCGACCAGCATGGCCTTGAGCGGGGCCTTCGCATCGCCCTTGGGCGCGGGCAGGCGGGCGACGATGGCCTCGAGCACCTCGGGGATGCCGAGGCCGGTCTTGGCCGAGATCGGCACCGCTTCGGAGGCGTCGATCCCGATCACGTCCTCGATCTGCTCCTTGACCCGCTCGGGTTCGGCCGCCGGAAGGTCGATCTTGTTGAGGACGGGGACGATCTCGTGGCCGGCGTCGATGGCCTGGTAGACATTGGCGAGCGTCTGCGCCTCGACGCCCTGGGAGGCATCCACCACGAGGAGCGAGCCCTCGACCGCGCGCATGGAGCGGGAGACCTCGTAGGCGAAGTCCACATGGCCGGGGGTGTCGATGAGGTTGAGGACGTAGGTCTCGCCGTCCTTGGCCTTGTAGTCGATGCGGACGGTCTGGGCCTTGATGGTGATGCCGCGCTCGCGCTCGATGTCCATGGAGTCGAGGATCTGCTCCTTCATCTCGCGGTCGGCGACGGTGCCGGTGGACTGGATCAGCCGGTCGGCCAGGGTGGATTTCCCGTGGTCGATATGGGCGACGATGGAGAAGTTTCGGATGCGCGAAATGTCGGTCATTTCCGCCGTATATCGGGTTTCCGGGGGCGGTCAAGTGGCCGTCGCGGCCTCGGGGGCGAAGCCGCGACTTCGGCGGGTCTCAGCGGCCCTGGACGGTCTCGACGAGGCTGCGCAGGCGGCCGGCCGGGACGGCGGCGGGAAGGTCGCTGTCGTCGGGTGTGGAGGCTTGGGGTGCTGCCGTGGCGCTGGGAGCCGGGGCGGCGGGAACGGGTTCGGGCGCCCGCTGCGGCGCGCTGGCGGGCTGTTGCTGGCGTGTCGCGGCACCGGTCGATCGTGCCGCGCCGGAGCCGGAGCCCGACAGCCAGACCTCGAGCGTTCCAGGCCGCACCGGGGTCTGGAGGTAGGTGAAGTCGCGCACGGGCGGAACCTCGGGCAGGTTCGCGCCGAGGGCCGCGGCGAGCGCGCGGGCGTTCTCGAGGTCCGCCGCGTGGAAGTAGCGGACGTTGCTGGTGCTCACGTTGAGGTTCATGCGAATCGCCGGCTGGACGCCGAAGCCCGCGCCACTGAGGGTGGCGGCGATGGCATCGCTCTCGGCGACCGGGACGCCGCGGGGCACGTGGAGGAAGACGCGGGTCTCGCCGACGGGCACGGCCGCGGCGGTTTCCTCCTCCGGCGCGGGCTCGGCTGCGGCGGCGGTGTCTTCCGGGGCGGCGGGCTGCTCTTCCGTGATCGCAGCTTCTTCGGCTTGCGGCACGGTGGGCGGCTCGTCGGTGGCGGGCTCGGGCTCGACGGCGGCGGTTTCCGGCGCGGCGGGGGGCGCCGGCGGGCGGGCCGCGGGGAAATCGGCAAGGTCGGGGACGGTGGTCAGGCCCTGGCTGTCGGGGTCATGGATGGCGCCCGGATGCTCGGCGCGGCCCGAGGCGGAGGTGAAGCCGCGATCGGCGGGAGGCGTCGGGATCCGTGGCGGCGCGATATCGGCCGGGGAGGTGTTCACGGCAAGCTCCGGCGCCTCGGCGACGAAGGCATCCGGCGCGGCGGCAGGGGCCGCGGCGCTGTCGGCCGCCGAGATTTCCACGTCCGGCGTGGCCGTCTGCGGCGCGGGCTCGTGGTTGGCGCGGACAAGCCAGAAGGCGATGAGACCGCCCGCGAGCGCACCGGCGGCGAAGATCATCGCAAGCATCTGCGGCGACCGGCGCGGTGCCGCCGGCGCTGGAGCCGCGGCCATGGCCTCGGTGCGCTCGGCGCCCGGCAGGACGGGCGGGGCCGGCGGCGCGGCGGCCGGAAGCGCGGGCTCGGGCGGAACGCTGGCGACGGGGCGCTGCGGCACGGCCGGTTTCGCCTGGCGGCGCGAGACGCCATCGAGGGCCTGGATGAGACGGGCCGTGCCGTCGCGGCCGGGCGGCGGGGCCGTCACGGCAGCCGGGGCGGGCGCAGGCGCGGGGGCGGGTGGCGCCGCGGGCTCGGGCGCACCGAGGCGCTCTTCGCGGATGTTGGCCTCCGGCGCGTCTTCGGCCAGATCGACCATGCGGATGCGGGCGCCGCGCGGGGTTTCGGCCGCCTCGTCGGTGCCCTTGCGTTCGGAGAGGGCCCGCTCACGGCGTTCCCGCGCCTCGGCCACACGGCGCTCCCAGGCAATCGGGTCGAACAGTTCCGCAAGGGATTTCTCTTCCGGTTCGATTCCCGGCCGCCGTGTCATCTTGTCCCGCCTCCGAAGGGCGCAGATGCGCCATCCCCGATTTTCCGCACCGGGTTAACAATACGATACCACTTCGGCATGTGCAAAAGCACAGTCGAGTGACTCTGGGCGAAATCCCGCCGGTCTGTGCGGGACGGACACGGCCGCGCAAGCGCGGGCCGCGTCAGCCCCGGGAGCAAAGGATCCGCGGCTGGCGGATCAGTTCACCACGGTCGCGTCCGTGAGCGAAAGCACTTCCTCGCGGCTCACGCCGTCGGCCAGCTCGACGATCGCAAGGCCGCCCTCGACGACATCGAAGACGCCGAGATTGGTGATGATGCGGTCGACGACGCCCTTGCCGGTGAGCGGCAGGGTGCATTCCTTCAGGACCTTCGACTCGCCCTTCTTGTTGGCGTGGTCCATCACCACGATCACCCGGCCGACGCCGGCGACGAGATCCATCGCGCCGCCCATGCCCTTCACGAGCTTGCCCGGGATCATCCAGTTGGCAAGATCGCCGTTCTCGGCGACCTCCATCGCGCCCAGGATCGCCGCGGCGATCTTGCCGCCGCGGATCATCGCGAAGCTCTGGGCGCTGTCGAAATAGGCGGTGCGGGAAAGCTCGGTGATCGTCTGCTTGCCGGCGTTGATGAGGTCGGGGTCTTCCTCGCCTTCGAAGGGGAAGGGCCCCATGCCCAGCATGCCGTTCTCCGACTGCAGCGTGATGTCCTTGTCGCCGACATAGTTGGCGACAAGCGTCGGGATGCCGATCCCGAGGTTCACGTACATGCCGTCTTCAAGTTCTTCCGCGGCGCGCGCGGCCATCTGATTGCGGTCCCAGGGCATGGGTGGCGTTCTCCCGTGTCGTTCAGGTCTTCATGAGCAGAGTGCGACCGGCTCCGGCCGGGACAGGCTGCGGCGGGTCGCGAAGTAATGTTCGAACCACAGGGTGCCGTACTGGCTGTTCATGTGGGTCGAGTCGGTGTCGGGGTGGGGCTCGTCGTGCCGGAGCCTGCGGGAATCGCGCGAAAACTCCGCGCGCGTGAGACAGGATGGCAGCAGGGCGGCCTGCGGCGGGGTGATGAGCTCGATTCCCATTTCGCCCAGCATTGCCGCAAGGCGCGCGAAGAAGATCGCGAAGGCTTCGGGCGTGCCCTCCGGCTGCTTGGCAAGCGTGGCCCAGGGGCTTTTCGGCCGGTTGCGGGTGATCAGGGCCGAGGGAAGCGGCTTGAGCGCAATGGCGAGCGGCGGGGCGGGCCAGCCGCGCCATTCCGGACCGGGCAGGATATCGGCGGCGAGCTCGTCGATGAGCGCATCGAACGCCGGACGCGAGAGCCTGCGCGCGGCGCCGACCTCGCGCAGGCCGTCGATGTCGAACCCGGCGAGGAGCTTGGCGATGGTGTGCTGCGGCCACTGGTAGCCGGCCCAGACCACGGCGTCGCCGGACGTGAGGTCGATGTTCATCCGTCCGTTGATCCGCTCGACCGTTTCGCGCGAGGCGGCATCCGCCGCCGCCGCTTCGCGGCTGAGGCCGAAGACGCGATCGCCGCTCAGCCGAAGCAGGCGGAAGGTGAGGCCCGGTGCGGCGAAGAAGATCACTTCCTCGCCGGGAAACTTCCCTGCGCCATCGTCCCAGGCTGCCTTGAGCGCAGCGGTGTGCGAATTGCCAATCAGGATCGTCCGGCTCATTTCGCGAATGCCTCCAGCAGTGCTTCCTCGCAGACGACGTCATCGGGTTCGGCGGCGGCGGCGCCGCCGCGTCGCCGGCCCTTTGCCTTGCCTCCGGCCTTCGCCTTGCCGCCTTCCGCGTCGGCCTTCGGGGGTTTGACCTTCGCGGCAGGGGTTGCTGCGGTTCCGGTGATGCCGTGGGCGGACTTGAAGAGGCCCATGGCCGTGCCGACGCCCTGGTGCGAGACGCTGCGCATGTTGGGCAGGTAATAGGCGCCACGGGCGTTCTGCGAGGTGATGATCTCGAAGGAGGGGAAGTAGTCGATATCGTCGAAGCGCTCGACCAGCATGCCGCAGACCGCGCGCAGCACCGCTTTCGAGTAGCAGGTCGCGACCTCGACATGGTTGCCCGAGGCGGTGGCGGTGAGCGGCACCGGCGAGACGGTGACGAGGAACTTCACGCCCGGATTGGTGCGCTTGAGCTGCTTGCGGAACTGGGTGAAGTCCTTCAGCACCTCCATCGCGTCATAGTTGCGGAACTCGAACACCTCGGGGTCGAACTCGCCGCCGATGGTGCCCGGTGCGGTCGGGTAGACGGTGCCGGTCTCGCGATGCACCCAGGCCTCGGTGAGGCCGAAGGTGAAGACGAAGAGGTCGGCCTGACGGAAGGCGCGGCGCACGCAGGCGAGGTGGTGCTTGCGGTGCTCGAGGACGAGCTCTTCGGTCTCGAGCCCCTCGGGCTCGACGCCGGGACGCTGCGCATCGACGAAGCGGTCCCCCTTGCGCCAGACGGGCAGGGCCGGGGTGAACTTGCCGTTGGCCTCGTCCTGGAGCTGGGCGAGCTGCCGGGCGGTGTAGATGTTGGCATAGCGCGCGGAATAGAGGCGGTAGCCGTAGCGCTGCGCGGTGGCGTCGGAGATCTCGACGGGCAGGCTCTCGGTATCGACGACGTCGAGCCCGGCCTCGCGCAGGGTCCGCCCGACATGCTGGGCGAAGCAGCTGCCGGCGGTGGTGATCTTCATGTCGCGGGTGACGGGAAAGCGGGGGGTATAGAGGTCGCCCGGATCGAGCGGCGCGCGCTCGCCGACGCCGCTGCGCCAGTAGGCACGGGCAGGAAGGTCGGAATAGGGTGACTTCATGGGCGGGGTCCTTCGCGTCTGGGCGTCCGCATCGGGCGCAATGGGGGCGAAAATGCTCGTGAACCGCCAGAAAACTCCGTGGGCGATGCACGCAGGCGAAGAGCACTATGGCAGCCCCCGGAGGGGCTGTCACCCTGCCTGCGCCGCGCCGTTCCGCGCCCCGTCATGGCCGGGCGAGATCAGGCCGTTTCCCGCTTGCGGGTGGTCCGCTGCTCGATGCGCTTCTCGTGCTCGCCCTGGATCAGGCGGTGGACGTAGATGCCGGGCAGGTGGATCGTGTCGGGGTCGAGCGAGCCGCGCGGGACGATTTCCTCGACCTCGGCGACGCAGAACTTGCCGCAGGTGGCTGCGGGCGGGTTGAAGTTGCGGGCGGTCTTGCGGAAGACGAGGTTGCCGGTGTCGTCGGCCTTCCACGCCTTCACGATCGAGAGATCGGCGACAATGCCGCGCTCGAGGATGTAGGTCTCGCCGTCGAACTCCTTGTGCTCCTTGCCCTCGGCGATCACCGTGCCGACGCCCGTCCGGGTGTAGAAGCCGGGGATGCCGGCGCCGCCGGCGCGCATGCGCTCGGCGAGCGTGCCCTGCGGGTTGAATTCGAGCTCGAGCTCGCCGGAGAGATACTGGCGCATGAACTCGGCGTTCTCGCCGACGTAGGACGAGATCATCTTCTTGATCTGGCGGGTCTGCAGCAGCTTGCCGAGGCCGAAATCATCGACGCCGCAATTGTTGGACGCGATGGTGATGTCCTTGGTGCCCGCCGCAACGATGGCGTCGATCAGCAGTTCGGGAATGCCGCAGAGGCCGAAGCCGCCCGCCGCGATGAACATGCCGTCGAAAAGCAGGCCGTCAAGGGCGGCCTCGGCGGACTCGTAGACTTTCTGCATTCGGATTTCCCCCGGCTGGTTTCTGGTCTTGGGGCTTCTCTCGAAGCGCGCTCTCATCCCCCTGTGCATCCGGGATGGCCGGGGGCAAGTCAAGGGGCGCGCGGCATATCGTGGCATACCGCAAGGGTATCGGGCCGGGCGGACGGGGGAATCGGACAGAAAACGGACAGTCGCGGCCCGCCCGTTCAGGCGGCAGGCCGCTGCGCCTTCGCCTCCTGCATGGCCGGGAGGCACTCTTCCTCAAGATCGCGCACCACGGCGACGCCACGGATGATGCCGGGCAATCTCGAGCTGAAAGCGGAAGGGAGGAAACAGGCTGGGCCTGCCTCAGCCGCAAAAGCGATGACCACATGGTCCCATTCGATGCGCGATTGCACAGACCAGACCAGCGCGGCTCCGGCCACCACGGCGATCAGAGAGGGATAATTCGTCTGCGTTCTGCCGAAGAACGGAACATGTAATTCGGAAACGACCCCATCCCCATCAGGATTTTCCTGTTGTCGCGCATTCACCCAAGCGGCCGTCAATAGTAAAATAGATTTCGAAAAAAGGGGGCGCGAATGTTCAAATTCAGATTTTCAATTTTCTCCTGTCCACCTCATGCCCTTACGGAGCGACGGACGAGGTGCACGGAACTCTGTTTGCAAGCGCCCTGACACTGCCGGTGTTGCCTGACCCTCAAGAACAGTCGCAGTGACGGCAATACCCGGAAACCCCTTCGACACAGCCATGCGCAAGGGGACGCCGAGCGGCTCATGCGTCGTGCCGGATCTCCTCGGTGTAGACGACCATCGCCGCGCCGGTGCGCCGCGCGCCTTCCATCGCCTCCTGCATGACCGGGTGGCGCTCCTCGTCGAGGGTGCGCACGACGGCGCCGCCCCGGATTATGCGTGCATGCTGCCAGCCGGCCCGCGTCGTCTCGTCCACCGCTTTCTCATGGGCCGTCTCCGTTGAAGCGGCCGTGACGTAGAGGATCAGCGCATGGCGTGCCCCCGGCCGGTAGCTGCCCGACGATCCAGCCACCGCTTCGGCCAGAAAGATATAGATGTCATCTGTCATGCTGCCCGCCCCCCGCACAGCGCCGACGCGATCTGAACAAATCGCCACTAATTGTCAGTTTTGTCGGGAGGCCGCCCGATGTCCATGCAAGGGTTGACACTTCCTTAATGGCGGGCGGAGCGCGAAGGTGGCTTCTCAGAGCTCGTCGTCGATGAAGGTGACCTGGCGGAAATAGCCGTAGGGCTCGAAGGACGCGCCGAGCGCGCCGATCCCCAGCGAGAGGGCGGCGCAGAAGCCGGCCATGCGGACCCGGGCGAAGTTTTCCGTGAAATCGCCGCTCACCCAGGACCCGAGCAGGGCATCGCCGAAGAAGACCAGCGCCATGAGCAGGCTCGCGCCGAAGACGGCGAGATAGGTCACGGCCATGCCGATGCCGACGGCGGCCGCTGCGCTCGTGTTGCTGACCACGCGCTGTTCCATCAGGCCGCGCTCGCCGGGGCGGGCGAGCAGCCGCTGGGATTTCAGGACCCAGCCGCTGGTGGCGATGAGGGCCGCGAGCGAGGTTGCGACGACCGTGCCGACCGGAAGCCGCAACGCCACGTCCCAGGATTCGGCCGTCATCATCAGCACCGCGAGGGCCGAGGCCGCCGCGGTGGTCAGACGGTTGAACCGCAGGGGAAATTCCCAGGGCCGCATCCGCAGGATGCCGCGCGGCAACGCCCGGCGGTTGACCCACAGGGCACGGGCGTAGAAGGCGAGCGCACCCGAGTGGCCCGCCTCCGTCTCCTCGACGCGGAGATCGGCCACATCCGCAAGCACCTCCGAGAGGTGTTCGGTATCCTCGCGGGAATAGTCCTCGGCCGAGAGGGTATCGAGATCGCGCGGGCGGTCGAAGGGACCCATGGCGCCGCCGGTATCGGGCGCGAGCCCGTTGAGCCGCCCGAAGAGGTTCATGGCAAGCGCCACGATCCGCGCAGACATCCGCTCCGCATCGAAATTGCCGTCGACAAGGCGCGCGGTGGAGATGATCGCGGCGCCGAAGGCGTGGGAGAGCACGGCATGGGTTGCCGGGCGGGTGTAGGCCACGAGATCCTGGGTGGTGAGCACGAAGACGTAATCGAGCCGGCGGCGGGTCCGCACGATTTCGGCCTCGTCGAGCAGCATGACCGGCTCGATCGCGCGTTCCTTGTGCATCTCCCCGCGCTCGACGATCTCGTGGCGCCAGTCGAAGCCGGGAAAGAGGCGGGAGAGCCGCGTCATCACCTCCTCCGCGGCGGCGATCATCGGCTGCCGCGCGGTTCCGAGGCCGGGGCCGAGAAGAAGCCAGCCGATCTCGACCCGCGGCCGGCCGGCAGGGCGCGCCTCGCCGGTCATTGCCGGCACCTGTTGGGGAAGTCGGGTCTCACGCGGCGAGAAGGCCCTCGATTTCGGCCTGGAGCGCGCGGGTCTCGCGCGCCGCCGCCGACCGGCCGGAGAGCTCGCCCGCGGTGCGGCCGTCGAGGAAGGCCTGGGCGAAGGCGACGCGGTTGCCGAGACGGCTTTCAAGCAGCAGCGTGCGGGCCTCGCCAAGGGTCGCGAGCACATCCTCGAGCGAGCTCGAGCGCGGCGGCACGCGGTTGAGCAGGATCCGGCAGGGGGTGCGGAAGCGGGCCGCGCTGTCGATCACCGTCTGGCTGGCCCAGACATCGACCGGCGAGGGCTGGCAGGGGGTGATGACGATGTCGGTTTCGCGGAGCACGTTGTCGAGGAGGCTTGTGTCGGCGCCGGGGCAGTCGACCAGCACGAGATCGTGGTTCTTGCGCGCCTGCTTCATGTCGGAGGACGCGCGGTAGCTCTTGCTCTCGATGCGGGTGAGGCTGGAATCGCCGCGCAGGGCGACCCAGCGGGAGAGCGACTGCTGCGCGTCGAGATCGATCAGCGCGACGGACTTGCCCGCGCGGATCCATTCGACGGCAAGATGCGCCAGAACCGTGGTCTTGCCTGCGCCGCCCTTCTGTTGGGCAAAGGTAATGATGTGCCCCATATACTGTGTCTCCTGCCCCCGCTTTCCGCAGTATATGGGAAAGATCTGCGTTGAAAAGAGGCAATCGCGGGAGGCATGCACACCAAGGCGACAGCGCCGGAGGGCCGCCGGGGCGACCGGAAAACCGCTTCAATTACAATTTGATGCAAAGTCTATCTCATGCGCCTCGGGAAGTGCTGCGGCCTTCACGGCTCCGCGCGCGGCTGCGAAGGCCGCTTTCGCTCGCTTTGCGCATTGTCTAGGAAGGCCGGACGTCATCGGGGGCGCCGGCCCCCG
This sequence comes from Amaricoccus sp. B4, assembly GCF_043226085.1. Taxonomy (NCBI): domain Bacteria; kingdom Pseudomonadati; phylum Pseudomonadota; class Alphaproteobacteria; order Rhodobacterales; family Paracoccaceae; genus Amaricoccus; species Amaricoccus sp. B4. Next base: position 453,966 of record NZ_CP171225.1, on the reverse strand, counting down.
CCAGCAGACCAACCGGAGGATCTCCTCATGAGCGAATGGTGGCGCGGCTGCGTGATCTATCAGATCTATCCCCGCTCGTTTCAGGACAGCACCGGCGACGGGGTGGGCGATCTGCCCGGCATCACCAGCCGGCTCGGGCATGTCGCGAAGCTCGGGGCCGATGCGATCTGGCTCTCGCCGATCTTTCCCTCGCCCATGGCCGACATGGGCTACGACGTGTCGAACTACACCGATATCGAGCCGCTCTTCGGCTCGCTCAGGGATTTCGACGCGCTGGTGGCAGAGGCACACCGGCAGGGGCTCAAGGTCATCATCGACCAGGTGCTGAGCCACACCTCGGAGAAGCATCCGTGGTTCATCGAGAGCCGCTCGAGCCGGAGCAATCCGCGGGCGGACTGGTATGTCTGGGCCGATCCCAACCCGGACGGCACGCCGCCCAACAACTGGCCCTCGGTCTTCGGCGGCCCGGCGTGGGAATGGGACGGGGTGCGGCGGCAGTATTACCTGCACAACTTCCTGATCGAGCAGCCCGATCTCAACTTCCACAATCCGGCGGTGCAGGACGCGCTGCTCGAGACCATGCGCTTCTGGCTCGAGCGCGGGGTGGACGGCTTCCGGCTCGATACGGTGAACTACTATTTCCACGACCCGAAGCTGCGGTCGAACCCGCCGGAGAAGCGCGACGATCCTCGCCCAACGGTGAACCCCTACGACATGCAGGATCACCGCTTCTCGAAGAACCGGCCCGAGAACATCGCCTTTCTCAACCGGATGCGGGCGCTGCTTGACGAATACGACGACCGCATGCTGGTGGGCGAGGTCGGCGAGCAGGGGCACCGCGCCGTGGAGATCATGGCGGAGTACACCAAGGGCCGCGACCGGCTGCACATGGCCTATTCCTTCGACATGCTGAAGGACTTCTTCTCGGCGGAGTATTTCGCCACGAAGATCAAGGCCTTCTTCAAGCATGCGCCCGACGGCTGGCCCTGCTGGAGCTTCTCGAACCACGATGTGATCCGCCATCTCAGCCGCTGGGAGGGGCACGGGGCCAACCGCGATGCGCTGGCCAAGCTCACGGCGGCGATGCTGCTGAGCTTCCGCGGCTCGGTCTGCGTCTATCAGGGCGAGGAGCTGGGGCTCACCGAATCCGATCTGGCCTTCGAGGAGCTGACCGATCCGCCGGGCATCCGCTTCTGGCCGGAATACAAGGGCCGCGATGGCTGCCGGACACCGATTCCCTGGGATGCGAGCAACCCCTGCAACGGCTTTTCGACCGTCGTGCCCTGGCTGCCGGTGAAGCCCGCGCAGGCGGCGCGCAACGTGGCCGAGCAGGAGATGGAGCCGGGCTCGACGCTCGCCTTCTATCGCGCGTTCCTCGCCTGGCGGCGGCAATGCCCGGAGCTGCACGACGGGGACCTCCGGTTCGTCGAGACCACGGAGCCGGTGCTGGCCTTCGAGCGCAGCGGCTCCGGCGGCGGCCGGATCGCCTGCGTCTTCAACCTCTCCGCCCATCAGACCGAGCGGGTGACGGCGAAGGGCGCGGTGCTGGCGGCCGGCGCCCCGACGGAAGGGGCGACGCTCGCGGAGGGCCGGCTCACGCTCGCCCCCAACGGCTTTGCCTTCCTCGTGCCGGAGGCCGAGGGCGCCGAGATGGGGATCCGGAGCTGAATGGAGGGAACCGGAACGGCCATGACCGACACCGCAGCCTATGACGACCTCACCGACCATCTGGCGCGCATGGGCGCGCTCGAGCAGGTCGCGGGCCTCCTGAACTGGGATCAGGAGACGCAGATGCCGCCGAAAGGCGCGGCGCAGCGGGCGGCGCAGGCCGGGGCGGTGGCCTCGGCGCTGCATGCGCTCGCGATCGATCCGCGCATCGAGGGCTGGATCGCGGCGATCGAGGCCGATGGCCCGCCTTCCGGCGCGATCGCGGTCAATGTGGCGGAGGCCCGCAGGCTGCATGGCCGGGCGGTGCGCATCCCCTCGAAGCTCGCGGGCGAGCTCGCACGGGTCTCGGCGGAGGTGCAGATGGTCTGGGAGGCGGCCCGGCCCGGATCCGATCTCGCGGCCTTCCTGCCGGCGCTCGAGCGGCTGGTCGCGCTCAAGCGCAGCGAGGCGGACTGTCTCGCCGAACCGGGCGAGGCGCCCTATGACGCGCTGCTCGCGGAATACGAGTCCGGCATCACCGCGGCCGAGATCGAGGTGGTCTTCGGACGCCTGCGCGCCGGTCTCGTCGATCTCCGGGCGCGGATTGCGGCGAAGGGCGCGCCGCCCGCGCGGCTGTCCGGCAGCTTTCCCGGTGCAGGCCAGATGGCGCTCGCCCGGCGGCTCGGCTGTGTCTTCGGCTATGACTGGGCGGCGGGGCGGCTCGACCTCGCGGCGCATCCCTCGAGCTCGGGCTCGGGCGGCGATGTGCGGATCACCACGCGGATCGATACCGAGGATCCGCGCGAATGTCTCTACTCGACGGTCCATGAGGTCGGGCACGCGGTCTACGAGCAGAATCTCGATCCGGATCAGGTCTTTCTGCCCGCCGGCTCACATGCCTCGATGGGAATTCACGAGAGCCAGTCGCGGCTTTTCGAGAATCAGCTGGGCCGGAGCCGGGCGTTCTGCACCTGGTTGCATCCGGCGATGGCGGAGGCTTTCGGTGATCCCGGCGCCGCCGACCCGGAGGCGCTCTACCGGGCGGTCAATGCGGTGGAGACCGGGCTCATCCGCACCGAGGCCGACGAGGTGCATTACAACCTCCACATCATGATGCGCTTCGATCTCGAGCGGGCGCTGATCTCGGGCGCGCTGGCGGTACGGGATCTGCCGGAGGCGTGGAACGCGCGGTTTCGCGCCGATTTCGGGATCGAGGTGCCGGATGCGGCGCGGGGCTGCATGCAGGACGTGCACTGGGCGGCGGGGCTCTTCGGCTATTTCCCGACCTACACGCTCGGCAACATCTATGCCGGCGAGCTTCATGCTGCGCTTCGCCGTGATCTGCCCGATCTCGACGCGAGCCTCGCGGCCGGAGATCTCGCGCCGGTGCTCGGCTGGCTGCGCGAGAAGATCCACCGGCGCGGGCGGCTGCTCGGCCCGGTGGAGCTCGTCACCTCGGCGGTGGGCCATGCCCCGACGGAGGCGCCGCTGCTGGCCTATCTCGAGGAGAAGTACGGCGCGCTCCACGGGGTGTGAGCGCGCTGCAACGCCAGACGTTAACAGGCTATTTATACACAGTATTTTTCAGATTCAGGCTGGGTGGACACCATTTGTTCACCCTGTTCGCGCATAGTCCGTCCGTTCGACAGGAGATGGTTGGAAAGGGCGGAAAAATGGCGAAGCACTTTTGCACCCATGTCGAGCGGGATTTCGCGTTCGACTTCGTGCCCGTGTTTCCGGAGGACCTTTTCGAGGACCCGGAAATCTGCGTGGTGCTGGCCGAGGCCGGGATCACGCCGGATGCGCGGGGGAACCGTCTGGCGGTTCTGCGCACGCCGCAGGCCCGGATAGCGTTTCTGGAGGCGGAGGACAGGGTCAAGGAGGCGATGTGGAACGCCGGCTGGGCCGTGTCGGCTGGAGCCGGGGAGGCGGCGGAGAGCGAGGCCGCCCGCAGTTCCCGGCTTCGCGACCGCATCGTCGAGAAGGCCGCCTCGATGCGGGAGGGGCGGATCTCGCCGCAGGTGATGCGGCTCTGCGTGCTCCAGCTTCACCGGTTCGAGGCCGAGCGGCTGCAGGGGCGGCGGCTCGATCCGGGCGCGCTGCGCGAGGCGCTGCCCGGTGGGGGAGATGAGGTGCACCTGCCGGAGTTCGGCATGTGGGAGGCACAGGCGCTGATCCAGGCAGCCGACCGGCTGCGCGCGAACGGCGCTACGACGCGAGGGGTGTGACGAGGCCGGAGTGTGGAGCCCGCAGGGAGCAGGCTCCACACTCCGGCAGGCGATGGCGCGTGCCGCGCAGGCCGCAATCCTTTGACCTGACCCATCACATGACACCGCACCAGCCCGGATCGGGGCCGGGGCGGTTTCAGGCTTTTCCGGAAAAGGCCCGAGCGGCTTTTCCCCGCAGCAACACCGCAAACATAGCCGTGACACGGCCGAAAGGGGCCTGGCCGGGCCGCTTCACGTCGGCACGCCACTGCCGTTGCCACACGTGTTGCGATCAACCCGTCTCCGGGCTAGGCTTTCCTTCAAGCAATTCGAAAGAAGAATTTTGGAGGAAGAAATGATTTATGGCGCACGTCCGCTGCTTGCGGGATTGCTTCTGACCGGCGGTACGAGCTTGGCCAGCGCGGTCACGGTCGATTACTATTATGTCGGTGGGCCCGCCTTCCTCTCCAACGCCCCGGACCAGCCGCTCTTCAACACCGGACATCTCAGGATCGACACCGACCGGCTGGCGCCGGGCACCGCGCTCGAAAACCTCGAGGTCCGCTTCCAGGCCGGCCCCGATGCCGGACCGGACAGCACGCTCAATGCCGAGGCAGTGGTCGAGTATGATTTCGCGCTCGGGACGGGGGAGACGGATCTGCCGGCGCGCTACAGCCTCAGTTTCGATGCCGACGGTGCGCTGACAGCGTGGAACTTTCAGGCGGATTACGCCATTTCCACGAGCGTTTCCGAGCTCTTCGAGGTCGGCGGCGGGCGGGATCTCTATTATTTCGAGGATGCCAACGGCTTCCGCGACGACGCGATCCGGGAGGCGGTGCTCGCGGCCTCGGGCTATGCGCCCGGAAGCGACGCCTATGAGGGGCTGGCCTGCGGTTCCTGGGCAAGCGGGGACGGCACCTGCTACCGCGAAGGCAGCTCCGGCTCGCCCGGGATCTGGCAGACGATCCTGCGGAGCGAGGGCGGCGGCACCTGGATCCGGGACGATGCCGGCCGCTATGCCGCCCTGGTGGCGGAGCGGACGGCGGCGGGCCTCGCGCAGCCGCCGGGCAGTTTCCGGACCTACGATCCCGCGGACTACGTGGCGGCCATCCCGCTGCCCGCACCGCTCGCGCTGCTTGCAGGCGGCATCGGAGCGCTCGCGCTCGTCGGGGCCGGCCGCAAGCGCCGCGCCGCCTGACGGAGGGCCTTGCCCGTCGCCTTCTGGCTGGTCGCGCGAGGGCGGGCGGGACGATGGGGACTTGCAGACGCCGCCGGCGGAAGGGGTACAGCCCCCCGCGCCGCGGGGCTCAACGCACCGGATATTCGATCGGACCCAGCACGCTCTCCTCTTCCACGGTCCAGCCGCGGCGTTCGAGCGCCGCGCGCGCCTGATCCGAGACCCGGCCCGCCAGAACGAGGTTGTGGGACGTGGCGGCATCCCCGTCGAAGCGGGACAGGAAGGCGTCGAGCCGCTCAGTCCAGCTGAGATAATCCACCGGCGCCAGGATGACGACCGCGCCGCTGCCTGTCCTGCCGAAGGCAATCCCGTCGACGACGATCTCGACGAGCACCTCCCGCTCGAGATGATAGCGCTTCAGCATTTCCAGCGACTGGACCACGAAGCGGGCCTGGCCTTCGGAGCCGGCGCTGAGCGCCAGCGGGAGCACGCCCGCCCGCCCCGCGACGCCGTCAAGCGCCCGCAAGCTCGAGGCCAGCACCGCCTGCGCGCTGAGCGGGTAGAGGGCACTGCGCAGCAGCCGGTCGGTCTCCTCGCGGCTGGCGCCCGCGGCAAGCAGGGCCTTTTCGATCTCGACGCGCAGATCGCCCGGCGGCGTGTCCCAGACCCAGTCCGTCATGGTCGAGGTGGCCGAAATGAGCGCGCCGCCGGGGATCATGCTGGTGACGATGTTGAACCCGAGCCCGCCGGCGAAGGCGGCCCAGCTGACGTCGTCGAGCGCCGCCGCCAGCACGGGATTGGTGGTGTAGGGATCGACCGCCAGCTCCTTGGCAAGACGGCGGCGCTGATCGTCATAGCCGAGAATGTTCGCCGCAACGCCGCCTCCGGCGCGGGCGATCGCTCCGGGCAGGGAGCCCGAAGGCGCGGCCGCGGCAGGCGCATCCGATCCGCCAGGCAGCTGGGAGGCGGGTGCGCCCGCGGCACCCGGAGCGTTCCCGTGGCGGACATCGTCGAGTTTCTGGAGGCCGGTCCTGACCGAGCGGCTGGTCCGGTTGAAGAACCGCCCCACACCCTCCGGCACGCCTTCGAGCGTCTCCTTGGGATGGGTCGCGAGGGTGCGCAGCCCCCCGGCAGTGCTCCTCGCGGTTTCCGCAGCCGCCGTCTGGAACTGCTCGTCGTTCCGCACCTCTTCGAGGGCTGCGAGCGCGCGGATGTCATCGACGCGCACCGCAAGCATGCCCGGGCCCGACGCGGTGAAGGTGCCGAAGGGTGAGGATATGGTGAAGGTTGCCATGAACCCGTCCGTGGGGACGGCCCCGGCGATGGTGTAGTTCTCGCCGACGAGGGGGATGCCGCCCGCGAGGTCCAGGGCGTCAAGGACCGGCGGCGTCTCGAACTCCGCGGCGGCGCAGATGACGGGCAGGGCGCTCAGCAGGGCGCCCAGGGCGGCGGGGAGGCGACCCCGGAGACGTCTCTCGTGCAGGGATATGCGCATTCGCTCAACGCCAGGATCGGGCATGCGGCGCTCCGGAACGACAGGCCTCATGCGGATTGCGATTTGGACCGGTATCCCGGGATCTATAGCGCGGCGATCGGGGCTTCTGAAGCGTGAACTGGCCCCCCGCACGTGGGGGCGCTCGGAGGGGGGCCGCCCGCCCGGTCGGCAGTCCCTCCCGGCGTCAGGCCGGGATGCGCCCCCAGAGGTCGTATTCGGAGGCTTCCTCGACCTCGACGGTGAGGATGTCGCCGGGGCTCAGGCCCTCGAAATCCTCGTCGATGAAGAGGTTGCCGTCGATCTCGGGCGCATCCGCCTTGGTGCGGCAGGTTGCGGCCTCGTCATCGACCTCGTCGACGATCACCTCGAGGGTGCGGCCTACCTTGGCGGCGAGCTTCGCCGCGCTGATCGCCTGGGCCTTCTCCATGAACCGCTCCCAGCGCTCCTGCTTGACCTCCGGGGCCACGTGATCGGGCAGGGCGTTGGCGCGGGCTCCGGCGACGTTCTCGTACTGGAAGCAGCCGACGCGGTCGAGCTGGGCCTCGTCGAGCCAGTCGAGCAGGTGCTGGAACTCGGCCTCCGTCTCGCCGGGGAAGCCCACGATAAAGGTGGAGCGCAGCGTGATCTCGGGGCAGTCGGCGCGCCAGCGGGCGATCTCGTCGAGGGTCTTCGCGGATGCCGCCGGGCGGGCCATGCGCCGGAGCACGTCCGGATGGCTGTGCTGGAAGGGGATGTCGAGATAGGGCAGGATGCCGCCCCCGGCCATGAGCGGGATCAGGTCGCGCACATGGGGGTAGGGGTAGACATAGTGGAGCCGGACCCAGGCGCCGAGCTGACCAAGCTCGCGGGCCAGCTCGGTGAGGTGGGTGCGGACCTCCCGGCCCTTCCACGGGTGGGTGTCATGGCGGCGGTCGAGCCCGTAGGCGGAGGTGTCCTGGCTGATGACGAGGAGCTCGCGGACGCCGGCCTCCACCAGCTTCTCGGCCTCGCGCAGCACGGCATGAACCGGGCGCGAGACCAGCTTTCCGCGCATGTCCGGAATGATGCAGAACTTGCACTTGTGGTTACAGCCCTCGGAGATCTTGAGATAGCTGTAGTGGCGCGGGGTGAGGCGAACGCCGGTGGCGGGCAGGAGGTCCACGAAGGGATCGGGCGCGGGGGGCACGGCGGTGTGCACCGCGTCGAGCACGGCCTCGTACTGGTGCGGGCCGGTGACGGCGAGCACGGAGGGATGCGTGCCGCGGATGTATTCCTCCTCGGCGCCGAGACAGCCGGTGACGAGCACGCGGCCGTTCTCCTTCAGCGCCTCGCCGATCGCCTCGAGGCTCTCGGCCTTGGCGCTGTCGAGAAAGCCGCAGGTGTTGACGATGACCGCATCCGCCCCGGCATAGTCGGGCGAGATGGCGTAGCCCTCGGCGCGCAGGCGGGTGAGGATGCGTTCGCTGTCGACCAGCGCCTTGGGGCAGCCGAGCGAGACCATGCCGATCCGGGGCTGTCCGGGACGGGCTTCATCGGGCAGGCGCGCCGCGGGCGCGAGGTCCGGGCGGAGATCGGGAGGGTTCTGGGCCATGGGCCGGGCCAATAGCCCAAAACCGCCCCAAGCGGAACGGGAAAGTGCGGGCGCACCCGGGGCGGGATCGCCTTGAGCTGGTGGCCGGTATGACGCAGAGTGGCCGCGCCGATTTCAGGAAAACAAAGAGTTCGCTGCTGCAATGACTGAACCCGCCACCGCCTGGACCCGCGCTCGCGCGCAGGAGATCCACGACAAGCCCTTCATGGATCTGCTTTTCGAGGCACAGACCGTCCATCGCGCGCATTTCGATCCGAATCGCGTGCAGATGTCGAAGCTGCTCTCGATCAAGACCGGGGGCTGCGCCGAGGATTGCGCCTATTGCGCGCAGTCGGCGCGGAATGGCGCGCAGATGCCCGCCTCGAAGCTCATCGAGGTCGAGCGGGTGATCGCGGAGGCGCGGAAGGCGCGGGACGAGGGCGCGACGCGCTACTGCATGGGTGCTGCCTGGCGGGAGCCGAAGGACCGTGACATGGAGGCGATCGTTGCCATGGTCGAAGGGGTGCGCGCGCTCGGGCTCGAGACCTGCATGACGCTGGGCATGCTGAGCGACGGGCAGGTGACGCAGCTCCGCAGCGCGGGCCTCGACTATTACAACCACAACATCGACACCTCGGAGCGCTTCTATCCCGAGGTGGTGACGACGCGGAGCTTTGCCGAGCGGATCGACACGCTGGAGCGGGTGCGCGCGGCGGGGATCAAGGTCTGTTCGGGGGGCATCCTCGGCATGGGCGAGGAGGCCGATGACCGCATCGACATGCTGGTGACGCTCGCCAATCTTGTCGAGCCGCCCGACAGCGTGCCGGTCAACATGCTGATGCCGCAGGCCGACACGCCGCTGGCGGATGCCGAGCCGATCGACCCGATCGCCTTTGTCCGGGTGATCGCGCTGGCCCGCATCATGATGCCGCGCGCCCATGTCCGCCTTTCGGCGGGCCGGAGCGCGATGTCCGACGAGATGCAGGCGCTCTGCTTCCTTGCCGGTGCCAATTCGATCTTTGTCGGCGACCGGCTGCTGACGGCCGGCAACCCGGACACCGACCGCGATGCGCAGCTCTTTGCGCGGCTGGGGATCCGGGCCGAGGGGCGGGCCGATCCGGCGGACGCGGCCGGCGCCCCGCCTTGCCCGGGCGACGCCCTGCAGGCGGCAGGGCGGTGAGACGGTTCCTCGTTCTCCAGCTCCGGCCCGAGGCGGAGGTCTCCGACAACGAGTTCGACGCCTTTCTCGCCAAGGGCGGGCTCGCGCCCGACGAGGTGCAGCGGGTGCGGCTCGAACAGGAGGAGCTGCCCGAGGGGCTCGATCTCGCCGAGTTCGCCGGGGTGATCGTCGGCGGGGGGCCGGGCTGCATCAGCGATGCGCCGGAGGCGAAACCGCCGGCGGAGGCGCGGATCGAGGCCGCGATTCTCGGGCTCATGCCGAAGATCACGCAGGCCGACATCCCGTTTCTCGGCTGCTGCTACGGGATCGGCATCCTCGCCCATCATCTGGGCGGGGAGGTGAGCAAGGCCCGCTTTGGCGAGGGGGCCGGGCCGGTGACCTGCCGGATGACGGAGGCGGGGCGCGCCGACCCGCTGCTGGCCGGGATGCCGGCGCGTTTCGATGCGCTCGTCGGGCACAAGGAGGCGGTGCAGGCACTGCCGGAGGGATGCGTGCATCTGCTGGCCTCCGATCCGTGCCCGTTCCAGATGATCCGCTACCGGCGGAATGTCTATGCAACCCAGTTTCACCCCGAGGCCGACGGCGATGTCTTCGCGCTGCGCATCCGGGTCTATCGCGACAAGGGGTATTTCCCACCCGAAGATGCCGCGCGCCTCACCGGGATATGCCGTGCGGCCTCGGTCGCGGCTCCGGCGAAGATCCTGGCGAATTTCGTCGCGCGCTACAGGCCCGCCGCGGGCGGGGTGGGCTGAGCCCGATGGTCGGGAGAGGCGTTGGGCGTGCGGCAGGTCGCGGTGAAGGCCTCGGGCATCGAGAGCACCGCCTCGAGCTGGCAGTTGTCGGTGACGAGATCGGCCAGCGTAAGCACATCGAGCGAGTCGTAGAAGGCGTTGAGCGCATTGGCGAGCGCCATCTTCAGCCGGCAGCAACCGGCGATCGGGCAGGCATTGCGCTCGGCATCGAAGCACTCGATGAACGGTACCGACTGCTCGAGGGTGCGGAAGACCTCACCGACATTGATCTCCTCCGCCGGCCGGCCCAAGGTGACGCCGCCGTTGCGACCGCGCAGCGTCTTGAGAAATCCGGCGTTGCCCAGCAGACTGATGACCTGCGCGAGGTGGTTTTCGGAGGCGTTGCAGGTCGCCGCGATATCCGCCTTGCGCAGGGCCGCACCGGGGTTTACTGCGCAGCACATGAGTGTCCGCATGGCAATGTTGGTCTTGATTGTCAGACGCATTGCGTGTTCCGCCTTCTGATGCCTGTGTCGAGGGACTGCATAAGCCCGGCCTTTCGCGCCCTCGTTGATCCGCATCAACCGGATCGGAAAAAAACACGCATTTTCGATATCGCGATTCCCGGGGGCCAGAATGGCTGACGCACCCGATGCCGCGAAGCGCCGCCTGAAGGCGCTTGTCTCCCCTGTGAAGGCACGGCTCTCGCGCGCGGGCGGGCTTGCGGTGACGGCCGAGCTGCTCTGGATCCCGCAGGCCGGCGTGATCGCGCTGGGGCTCGGGGGGCTCCTGGGCGCGGGCGCGACGGCGCTCGATCCCTTCCTTGCCGCCGGGCTCTTTGCGCTCCTCGGGCTCCTGCGGCACGGGCTCGACGCCTGGGCGGCGCGGTTCACCTTCGAGGCCGCCGATGCGGTGGTGGCAGGCGCGCGCGCCGAGCTGGTGGCGGCCGAGAGCCTGCGCTCGCCGCAGGACGGCGCCCGGCCTGCCTCGGCGGAGATCGCGGCCCTCGCGGGCGAGAAGCTCGCCGCGCTCCGGCCCTATCTGCTGCGGTACCGCCCCGCCCAGCTCCGGGTGATGACGGTGCCCTTCGTGATCGCGGTGGCGGCGGTGCTACCGGTTTCCTGGGCGGTGTTCCTGATCCTGATGGTGGCGGGGCCCCTCATTCCGGTCTTCATGGCGCTGGTGGGCTTTGCCGCACGGGAAGCGAGCGAGAAGCAGATGGTCGAGGTGGGCCAGCTCAATGCGCTCCTGCTCGAGCGGCTGGCGGCGCTCGTCGACATCCGGCTTCTCGATGCGCGGGCGCGCGCGGTTTCGGGGTTCGCGGCGGCGGCGGACGGGCTCCGGGCGCGGACGATGGCGGTGCTGCGCATCGCCTTTCTGTCCTCGACGGTGCTCGAGCTCTTCTCGGCGCTCGGCGTCGCGATGGTTGCGGTCTATGTCGGGTTTGCCCTTCTCGGCGAGATCGGCTTCGGCGCCTGGGCAACGCCGCTCGATCTGCGCGAGGGGATCTTCGTGCTGATGCTGGCGCCCGCCTTCTTCCAGCCGCTGCGCGATCTGGCGGCAGCCTGGCACGACCGGGCGGCCGCGGTGGCGGTGGCGGGCGAGCTGGCGGCGCGGGACGAGAGCCGGGCGCGGCGGATCCTCGGGCAGGGCAGCGCGGCCGAACCGCTGCCCGGACCCGCCGCGATCGCGATCCGGGGCCTCTCCTACATCACGCCCGCAGGGCGGCGGATCGCCTGGCCGGACTTCGAGGTCGCGCCGGGAGAGAGCCTCGCGATCCTCGGGCCGAGCGGGATCGGCAAATCGGCGCTGCTGGCGCTGCTCGGCGGGCTTGCCGCGGCGGAGGCCGGCGAGGTCCGGGTGGCGGACGTGCCCCTCGCGGACGGCACTGCCGATGCCTGGCGGGCGCGGCTCGGCTGGGTGGGTCAGGCGCCGCATTTCCTCGAGGCAAGCCTCCGGGTCAATCTCACGCTCGGTGCGGGCAAGGTGGCGGAGGCGCGGCTCGCGGAGGCGCTGGCGCTGGCGGAGGCGGGCGAAATCGTCGCACGTTTGCCGCACGGGCTCGGGGCGCGGCTCGGCGAGGCCGGGGCCGGGGTCTCGGGCGGCGAGGCGCGGCGGCTGATGGTGGCGCGCGCCGCCCTCCGGGCGCCCGACGTGATCCTCGCCGACGAGCCCACTGCCGATCTCGACGCCCGGACCGCGGCCAGCGTGACCGAGGGGCTTCTGCGGCTGAATGCCGGCGGGGCGACCCTCATCGTCGCGACCCACGATCCGGCGCTCGCCGCCCGAATGGGGCGGCAGATCCGGCTTGCGGAGGCGGAGGCATGAGCGCGCTTCGCTTCATTGCCCGGCACATCTGGGCCGAGCAGCGGCGGACCTGGCTCACCGGGCTCCTGCTCGCGACGCTGGTGCTGGCGGCCGGCATCGGGCTGCTCGGCCTCTCGGGCTGGTTCGTGACGGCGTCGGGTGCGGCGGGGCTGGCCGGGATCGGCATCGCCTTTGATTTCTTCCGGCCCTCGGCGGGGGTGCGGCTGCTGGCGATGGGGCGGACGGCAGCGCGCTATGGCGAGCGGCTCGTCACCCATGACGCGACGCTCCGGAGCCTCGCGGCGCTGCGCGCGGCCCTGCTCGGAGCGCTTGCAGGGTTGCCCTACCGGGAGATGGTGCGGGTCCGGGGCGCGCGCGCGCTCAACCGGATCACCGCGGATGTCGATGCGCTCGACGGCCTGCCGCTCCGGTTGGTGATCCCGCTCGTGGCAGGGCTCACGGCCCTTCTGGGCACGCTCGCGCTCCTTGCCTGGCTCACGGCGCCGGTGCTGGCGCTCTGGTCGGTGCTCTCCTACGCCGCCGGGCTGGCGGCGGCGCTCGCCTTCGTCGCGCTCAGGAGCCGGGCGGAGGCGCGGCGGGCCGAAACCGGGTTTCAGGCGCTCCGGACGCGGGTCGTCGACATGCTGCGCGGCCAGACCGAGCTGGTGATGAGCGGGCAGCTCGAGGATCAGCGCGCGGCAGTGATGGCAGCGGACGAAAGGGTGCGTGCCGCCGAGCGGGCGCTCGAACGGAGCGACCGGATCGCGGGCTTCGCGATGCAGGCCGCAGGAACGCTTGCCGCGGCGGGCGCCTTCGCGATCGGGGCCTTTCTCGTGCAGCAGGGCACGCTCTCGCCCGCACGGCTGGCGCTCGCCTTCTTCGCGACGCTCGCGCTTGCAGAGATCGGGCCTGCGCTGCGCCGCGGCCTTGCCGAGTTCGGGCGCATGGCGGATGCGGCACGCCGCGTGCAACGGTTGATGGAAGGCCGCGGCTCGGCCGGAGCCGCCCCGGCCCGCCCAGCACCTGCCGAACCGCCCGCCGAACCGGCGGGGGCGGCGGGGCTCGCCCTCGAGGATCTGACCCAGAGCATGCCCGAGGGCGGGCGGATCCTCTTCGAAGACGTTTCCTTCAGCATCGCGCCGGGTGAGCGCGTGGCGCTGACCGGGCGCAGCGGCTGCGGCAAGAGCACGCTTCTGCTGATCGCCGCCGGGCTCGTCGCGCCATGCAGGGGCCGGGTGCGGGTCGATGGCCGGCCGGTCGATGCCTGCCCGGAGGCCGAACTGCGCATGGTGCTCGGGCTGCTGCCGCAGCGAAGCGCGCTGATGAGCGGCAGCCTGCGCGAGGCGGTGCGGCTGGGCGCGCCCGATCTCACCGATGTCCAGATCCGCGCGGTGCTCGAGGCCGTGGCCCTCGGCCCGGTGCTCGACCGGCTGGGGGGGCTCGACGCGCCGCTCGGCGAGGGCGGCGCCGGGCTTTCGGGCGGCGAGCGGCGGCGGCTTGCGCTGGCCCGGGTTCTCGCGCGGCGCCCGTCCGTCCTGCTGCTCGACGAGCCGACGGAAGGGCTCGATCGCGCCACGGCGGAGGCCGTGCTTGCCGGCATTCACGACTTCCTGCCGCATGCGGCGGTGCTTGTCGCGGCGCATCGCGAGGCCGAACGCGCCTGGGCCGACCGGGAGGTTTCGCTGGATGCAGCCGCCCGACAGGAAACTGTCATGTCCGGCCGATAAAACGTATCTGTGATCCATCTTTTTGATCTGAGTCAACGAAGCCCCGATTTAACATATTCTAAACCCCGAACATGTGTCGTGGCCTCGCGCAGCGGCGCACGAGCCGGAATCCGGATGGGAAGACCAAAATGGATATAGATATCGTGGAGTTGTCGCGCCTGCAGTTCGCGACGACAGCTCTCTACCACTTTCTCTTCGTGCCGTTGACACTCGGCCTCTCGGTCATCGTCGCCATCATGGAGACGGTCTACGTCATGACCGGCCGTCCCATCTGGCGGCAGATGACCAAGTTCTGGGGAATGCTCTTCGGCATCAACTTCGCGCTCGGGGTCGCGACAGGCATCACCATGGAATTCCAGTTCGGCATGAACTGGAGCTACTACAGCCATTACGTCGGCGACATCTTCGGCGCACCGCTCGCGATCGAGGGGCTGATGGCCTTCTTCCTCGAGGCAACCTTCGTCGGGCTCTTCTTCTTCGGATGGGACAAGCTTTCGAGGGTCGGCCATCTCGTCGTGGCCTGGCTCGTGGCGATCGGTTCGAACTTCTCCGCACTCTGGATCCTGATCGCCAACGGCTGGATGCAGAACCCGGTGGGAGCAGAGTTCAACCCCGTCACCATGCGCATGGAGATGACGAGCTTCTTCGACGTCATGTTCAATCAGGTGGCGCAGGCGAAATTCGTCCATACGGTTTCCGCCGGCTATGTCACGGCATCTGTCTTCGTGCTCGGGGTCTCGGCCTGGTATCTGCTCCATGGCCGCCATACGGAGCTCGCGCGGCGCTCGATCGCGGTTGCGGCCAGTTTCGGCCTTGCGGGCGCGCTCTCGGTCGTCGTGCTGGGTGACGAGTCGGGCTATGACGCGGGCGAGAACCAGAAGATGAAGCTCGCCGCCATCGAGGCGATGTGGCACACGGAGCCCGCGCCTGCCTCCTTCACGCTCATCGGCTTGCCGAACCAGGAAGAGCGCGAGACGAAATACGCAATCCACATCCCCTATGTGATGGGCCTCATCGGCACCCGCTCGCTCGATACGCCGATCCAGGGCATCGCGGAGCTCGAGGCGGAGAACGCCGGGCGCATCCGCTCGGGGATCATCGCCTATGACGCGCTGATGACGATCCGGGCCGAGGGGCCCGATACGCCCGAGGACGTGCGCGCGACCTTCGAGCAGCACAGCGACGATCTGGGCTATGCCTTCCTGCTCAAGCGCTACATCGAGGACCCGCGGCAGGCGAGCGAGGCGCAGATCGCGCAGGCCGCCGAGGATACCGTGCCCCATGTCTGGCCGATCTTCTGGGCCTTCCGCATCATGGTCGGCCTCGGCTTCAGCTTCATCGCGGTCATGGCCTATTTCTTCTTCATGGCCTCCTTCCGGGGCATGCGCTTCCCCCGCTGGGCGCTCCGGCTCGCGGTCATCGTCATTCCGGCACCCTGGATCGCGGCCGAGATGGGATGGATCGTCGCCGAATACGGCCGCCAGCCCTGGACGGTGGACGGCATCCTGCCGACGGCGCTTTCCGTGAGCCACCTGAGCGTCGGAACCGTTGCGGTGACGCTGGCCGGCTTCGTGCTGCTCTACTCGGCCCTCTTCGTCGTCGAGATGTCGCTGATGATAAAATACATCCGCAAGGGCCCGTATCAGGACGTCGCGGAAACCGAAGCCTGGACGGAACGGCGGCGGCAGCACCGCAAGATCGCCTCCGACCTCAACATCAGCCCCGCGGAGTAAGACAATGATCCTGCATGACCTGATCGCTTTCGATACGCTGCGCGTCATCTGGTGGGTGTTGCTCGGTGTGCTGCTCATAGGCTTTGCCGTCACCGACGGGTTCGACATGGGGGTGGGCGCGCTGCTGCCCTTCGTGGCCGAGACGGATGTGGAGCGGCGCATTGCCATCAATACCGTCGGCCCGGTCTGGGAGGGGAACCAGGTCTGGTTCATCCTCGGGGGCGGCGCGATCTTTGCCGCCTGGCCACCGCTCTATGCGGTGAGCTTCTCGGGCTTCTATCTCGCGATGTTCCTGATCCTCGTGGCGCTGATCCTGCGGCCGGTCGCCTTCAAGTACCGCTCGAAGCGCGACGACATGCGCTGGCGCGAGGCCTGGGACTGGGCGCTCTTTGTCGGCGGCGCGGTGCCCGCCCTCGTCTTCGGCGTCGCGGTCGGCAACGTGCTCCAGGGCGTGCCGTTCCGGCTGACCCCCGACATGCTGCCGATCTACGAAGGCTCGTTCTTCGGCCTGCTCAATCCCTTCGCGCTCTCCTGCGGCCTCACCTCGCTTGCGATGATGGTGATGCATGGCGGCGCCTGGCTCGGGCTCAAGGCCGAAGGGCCGGTGGCGGAGCGGGCCCGGACCTACGGCATGATCGCCGCCGTCGTCGTCATCGCGCTCTTCGCGCTCAACGGCTTCTGGCTCACCTATCTCGTCGAGCGCTACAGCCTCGTCGGACCGGTCGTCACCGACGGCCCCTCGAACCCGCTGCTCTCCGAGGTCACGCGCGGCGGAAGCTGGATCTCGGCCTATGCCGATCGGCCCTGGGCGCTGACCGCCCCGGTGCTCGGCTTCGTCGGCGCCTTCTTCGCCCTGCTCGGGCTCTGGGGGCGGCGCGAGGTGGTGACGCTGCTGGCCTCGAAGCTCTCGATCCTCGGCATGATCTCGACGGTGGGCCTGACGATGTTCCCGTTCATCCTGCCCTCAAGCATCGATCCGCGCTCGTCGCTGACGGTCTGGGACAGCTCCTCCTCGCATCTCACGCTTTTCGTGATGCTGGGGGCTGCGGTGATCTTCGTGCCGATCATCCTTGCCTACACCGCTTGGGTCTACTCGGTGCTCTGGGGCAAGGTCACCGCCTCGGACGTGGCCGAGGGCTCGCACACGCTCTACTGACGGCAACGTGCCGGGAAAGGATACGCAGATGTGGTATTTCGCTTGGATCCTCGGCCTCTCGCTGGCGGCGCTCTTCGCCGTCGTGAATGCGATCTGGCTCGAGGTTCAGGAAGACAATCGGCTCTTCGACGGCCAACCGGAGCGGAGCGACCGGGACTGACCGGGGCCTCGGCCCCGCAACTCACGCCGCAGAAAAGCCGACGCGCGCGCAAGGGGCCTTGCGCGCGCGTCCTCTTGTTCAGGTGCCCCGGGGGGCGGGAAACGTCAGGGGAAGCCCACCTCGTTGAAGATCTCCTGCGCCTTCGTCTGGTTCTCGCCGAGCACGTCGAGGTTCAGCGTGTCCTGCCGGAAGCTCCCGAGCGAGGCGGCGATCTTGCCCACCGGCACGCCGGGCACCACCGGGAACTCGTTGTTCTGGTCGGCGAAATAGGCCTGGGCCTCGGGCGTCGTCATGAATTCGAGGAAGGCGATCGCATTGTCGCGGTTCTTGGCATGAACCGCCACACCGGCCGCGGCGATGTTCACATGCGTGCCGTTGGTCTCCTGATCGGGGAAGACGATGCCGATCTCGTCGGTATGGCCCGTGACGCCCTCGACATTCTGGGCCAGCGTGCGCGCGAAGTAGTAGCTGTTGGCCACCGCGATGTCGCAGGCGCCCGAGACGAGGCCGCGGAGCTGGTCGATATCGCCGCCTTCCGGCTGGCGGGCGAGGTTCGCGAGCAGGCCCTCGGCCCAGCTCTTCGCCGCCTCTTCCCCGTCATGGGCGATGATCGAGGCCATCAGCGAGAGGTTGTAGATGTTGGTCGCCGAGCGGATGCAGATCATTCCCTTGTACTGCGGATCGGCGAGATCCTCGTAGGTCTGCGGCGGGTTGGCGACGCGGTCCTTGGCGTAGAAGATCAGGCGCGCGCGCTGGGAGAGGCCGAACCACTCGTTCTTGGGATCACGCAGATGGGCGGGGATGCGCTCCTCGAGAACGTCCGACTCGACCGGCTGCAGCAGCCCTTCCTGCTCGGCGCGCCAGATGCGCCCGGCATCGACGGTCATCAGGATGTCGGCCGGGCTGTTCTCGCCCTCGGCCTTCATGCGCGCATTGAGCTCGTCCGCCTCGCCCTCGAGCCGGTTGACCTGAATGCCGGTGGCCTTGGTGAAGGCCTCGTAGAGCCCGTCGTCGGTGTCGTAATGGCGCGAGGAGTAGATGTTCAGGTCCTCCGCTGCGACCGGAAGGACGCCTGCGAGGCCCGACAGCAATCCTGCGGCCAGTAGGGTGCGGCTCATGTGCATCTGGTCTCTCTCCCTCTTCTCGTCGTGAGACATATTGCCGAGTGTTTCACTCGGAAATCTGTCTCGCCGGTTCGCGATCCGGTGTCAACGGCCAAAGCCGCCGTCTACACGGGATCGCGAGGGGAGACGCGAGGGGGGTAGCGCTCAGTAGTCGCGTTCGAAGAAAAGGCCGAAGATGGTGTTGCCGTCGCTGCCGACCGAGCCGCGGGCGGTGATGTTGTCGTTGACGTCATAGACGACACCCACCTCCGTCTCGCCGTTGCTGTTGGTCTGGGCGTCGAGATAGACATCGTCGGCCACGTATTTGCCCGCCTGGACCCCGGTCGAGCCATCCTCGTTGGTGAGGATGTCCAGATTGTCGAGCCCGGTGGCACTGCGAAGCTCCGAGAGCACGCCCGGCCCACCGCCGACCCCCGCCAGTTCGGCCGCCGCCGCCGCGAGCTGGGCGATCTGGAAGGGCGAGAGGTCCTGCGCGGCGCGGTTGAAGAGGAGCCGCGAGAGCACCTCGTCCTGCGGCAGCTCGGGTTGCGACGAGAAGGTGATGTCGGGGTCGGAGGCCCGGCCGGACACGGTGATGATCGCGGTGACGTCGCCCGAACGCGACTCGGCGACGAAGTTGACCTCCGGGTCGAGGTCGCCGTCGAGGCTCAGCGCGCCTTCGGTGAAATCGACGCGCTGGGTCAGGATCGAGATCCGGCCGCGGCGGAGCCTGAACTCGCCGACGGGGGCGGGGTTGGACGTGGTGCCCTGGATCGAGAGCTCGCCGCCGAGCTCCACATCGAGGCCGCGGCCGCGGATGAAGACCTGGTTCGGGGCGTTCACCCGGATGTCGAGCAGGAAGCCGCCGTCGCCGCCGCCACCACCGGAGCTCGAGGCGGGGTCCTCTGGCTGGTTCACATCGGCCAGGCGCAGGGTCTCGACCACGCGCGGCGGCGGGCGGAGATGCTGGATCTCGTCGAGCACGGCGCCCGCATTGGAGCCGAGACCTTCCTCGATGGAGATCTCGGTCTTGTCGAGCGTGATGCGGCCGCGGATCTGGCCGCCGCCGCCGACGAGCGGGCCGCTGACGCCGAGCGTGCCGCGGAAGCGCGTGGTTGCGAGCGTGCCGTCGGTATAGCGGACGTCGTCGAAGCGCATGTTGATGTCGGCCGGATAGCCGCGCGGACCGCTGAGCTCCACCGAACCGCTGCCGCTGATGTCGCCGCCCGCAGCAACGTCGGCGCTGATGTCGCGCACCAGCACCCGGGTGGTGTCGAGCGCGACATCGAGGCGGATGTTCTCGAGCTTGAGATTGGTGTCGGGGTCGGTGAAGGTGCCGCCCGAGAGGCTGACATTGCCGTTGAGGCGCGGATCGGCGAGCGCACCCGCCGCGGTCGCGTTGATGTTGAGCTGCCCGGTCGCGCTCGCTGCGCGCGCAGCAAGAAGCGGACTTGCAAGCTGGAGCGGCACGGTGCCGTTCAGCCGCGCATCAAGCCCCGGCCCGGCGAGCGGAATGCGGCCGCCACCCGAGAGGCTCAGCCCGTAGGGGCCGGTCACGCTGGCCGAGGCGAGGTTGACGGCGTTCTGCGCATAGGCGCCCTCGACCGAGAGCGCGAGCGGCGGCACGCCGCCTTCGCTCAGCATGCGCACCGTCAGGCCGCTGCCGTCGATCTTGAACCTGGCTTCCGGCGAGGCCTGAAGCCCCGTCACCTGCGCCTGTCCGGTGAGCGCACCGCGCAGGCCCTGATTGCCCGCGATGCGATCGGCGAGCACGAGGGGCAGGGACTTGAGATCGACGGTGAGGTTGTAGCTCTTGTCGGCCGCGAGCGGGATCTGCCCCGAGGCGGTGGCCGAGAGGCCGTCGCGCCCCCCCGCGGCCCCCCCGGTGACGGCGGCATCGAGCGAGAGGCTGCCGTCGGCGGTGGTGCCCTTCGCATCGACATTGATGGGCGGGAGCCCCGCGCTGGTGCCGAACTCCGAGCCGAGCCCGGCACCGGTGAGATCGAAGGCGACGTTCGGCGCATTGCGCGGACCGGAGATGTCGGCATTGCCGTCGAGCGTGCCGTTGAGCCCAAGCTTCGGCAGGATGATGTTGGCGATCGAGAGCGGAAGCGCGTCGAGGCCAACGGAAAGATCGATCGTCTCGCCGACATTGCCCTCGGCAGTGAGTGCGCCGTCGCCGAGATTGAGGCGGATCGGGGTGAGCGCGATGTTGCCCGACTGCACCGTCACCTCCGCCGGGGCGGCGAGATGCGCGGCGGTGTCGCCCTGGCGGATGTCGATCTGGCTGAGGCGCGCGGTGAAGCCGCCTTCGGGCAGCTTTTCGAGCCCCCCGGCGAGATCGGCGAGCGTGCCGGTGGCGAGACGGGCCTGTGCCGTGAGATCGGTGCTGGTATCGGAGCCGCGCTCGGCGGTGGCGTCGATCGAGGCGAGATCCACCCCGCCTGCGACGATGCCGCGGCCCGCGATCGTGCCCTCGGCCATCGGGATGCCGAGCACGTCGCTGATCGAGAGGTCGGTCTTGAGGTCCTGGACCCGGGTCGCGCCGATGCCGAGCTCGCGGATCGCCGCCTCGATGCCCAGGTCCTGCGCGCCGTCGCGGCCCGCAAGCGCGATGGTCGCCTCGACGGCGCCGGCCATGTCGAGATCGGCGAGTGTGCCGATCGGCGCGAGATCGGGCGCCTGCAGCGAGATCGTGCCGTCCACGGGAGCGGTGCCCGTGCGCGCGACCGAGGCAAGGAGCTGCGTGTCGCCGAGCGAGAGGCGCATGTCCTCGACCGCGCGCATCTCGCCCGCGAGCGTGATCTGGCCGGCGAGATCGAGCGGCATGTCCGCGATGCGGCCATCGCCGCTCAGCCGCCCGGTCAGATCGCCGCTGTTGCCCTGGCCGGTGAAGCCGAGGCGGATCCCCTCGGCGGTCTCGCCCATGATCCGGCCTTCGGGGAGGGCGATGGCGGCGGTGATGTCGATCGGCTGGCCGGTGCCACGGGCGCGGGCGTCCGCCGTGAGCGTGCCGGCAAAGCGCGGATCAACGCGCGCGAGATCGGTGATTTTCGCGTTCAGGCCGATATCGGTGCGGGCGGACGAATAGAGCCCGTCGGAGGCAATGCTGACCTGCGGGTTCTCGATGCGGAGACCGTCGGTGCGGATGCCCTCCTCGTTGCGGACCGCGCGTCCGGCGATGACCGTCTCGCCTGCCAGCAGGCCGTCGATCCGCGGGTCGCCGAGCTTCACGTCGCGGGTCTGGCCATCGAGCGTGAGGTCGAACTTGCCGGAGAGCGGCGCAACGCTCCCCTCGGCCCGGAGCTCCACCGCACCCGAGGCAGGCCGCTTCAGGAGGCCCGCGAGGATCGAGAGATCGGGCACATGGACCGCGGCGCGGCCGTCGTAGTCGAGCTTGTCGAGCGTGCCCGCGGCGAAGAGCGAGAGCCCCTTGCCGTTCACCTGCACCTGACGGAGATCGATGGGCGCCCCCGGCGGCAGGCTGGCGTCGACGAAGAGGTCGAGCTCGGTTCCGAGCGCGTCGGCGACATTGGGATCCTCGGCGCTGACGCCGGTCGCAAGCCCGTCGATGCTCACCGTCACCTCGCGGGTGGCGGGGTCCTCGAGATTGCGGGCGAGGCCGCCCATGTCGAGGGTGAGGTCCTCGATGTCGATGCCACCGGCCTCGAGCCGGTCGAGCGCCACGATCCCGTCCCAGCGCGCCGCATCGCCGTAATTGACATAGAGTGTGGCGGAATGAAGCTTCGTATCGCCGCCGGGAACCGGCAGGACGACGCCGGGGCCTGCGGGATCGCCGAGGGTTCCCGAGAGATTGAGACTGCGCAGGAAGCTGTCCGAGCCGGTCTCGAGCCGCCCCGTCAGGTCGAGCACCGCGCCCTTGAGCGCGAGCGCGTCGATGCGGAGCCCACCGGCCGTCTTGCTGGTGCCCGCGACATGCAGGTCGGTCTTGTCGGCGAAGAAATCGCGATACTCGGCCGGGATGAGAGGCGAGAGCTCGCCCCCGAGCGCGAGATCGAAGCCCTGGCCGTCCTCCTTGCCGCGGAGCGCGAGCACGCCATCGGCAAGCGTCGCCTCATTGGCCTTGAGGCCGAAGTCGATATCGACATTGTCGAGCGGGCCGGCCCCTGCGACCTTGAGGGCGAGCGCGGGTTCGCCCTCGATCTTGAGGAGCTTCGAGAGCAGGCCGCCCTGCGGTTCCTGAAGATCAAGATCAAGCGTGATATTCCTGTTTTCATTGGAATAATCCGCATCGAGAAGCAGGTTGCCGCCCGGCTCGTCGAGGCGCTTTGCCTCGAGGCCGGATTCAAGGGCGCCATCCGCAAGCGAGGCATGGCCGTCGAGGCTGAACTCGACGCCTTCGCCCATCACGCTCTCGTCGATCGAGACGCTCTGGGCCAGCAGCTTGTCGAGCTGGAGCGAGACGGGGAGCTCGGGCAGGGCGAAGGGCTTCGCCTCCGCTTCCGGTATCGGCGCGGTCTCGACCGGGATCGGCTTGCGCAGGACGGAGATGCTCTCGAAGCTCAGCTCGTTGATCTGGACGCGGCGGCGAAGCAGGGCAAGACGGCTCCAGTCGAGAGTAACGTTCTCGATCTCGAGCCACGGGCCCTCATCGTCGGAGACGGTGATGCCGCCGATGGTCGCCCGCGACGACAGCGCGCCCTGGACGCCGCGCAGACGGATCTCGCGGCCCGGTCCGGAAATCTTTTCCTGAATGAAGTTGAGGATGAACCCGTTGTCGTCGCCGCCGGCCGAGCCGTCGCCCGAGGTCTCGTTCTGCGCGAAGGCTGCAAGGCCTGCGAGCATCGCGATGATGAGTGCTGCCGCAATCCGTTTCAAAACGCTTGCCCGATCCCGATGTAGACCCCGAACGCATCATCCTCCGGCCGCTTGTCGAGCGGAACCGCAACGTCGAGACGGAGCGGCCCGAAGGACGTATAGTAGCGCGCGCCGAGCCCTGTGCCGATCCTGAGATCGCTGTCGTCCATGAAATCCGAGCCCGCGTTCACAAAGCCCGCATCGACGAAACCGACCGCGCCGAAATTGCCCGCGAAGCGCCAGCGCAGCTCGGCCGAGCCTTCTGCGAGGCTCTTGCCGCCCGCTACGACCGTCTCGCCATCGGAATTGACGGTATCAACCCCGATGGAGCGGTAGGCATAACCGCGGATCGAGCCGCCGCCGCCGGCAAAGAACAGGATATCGGGCGGGGTTTCCTCGACGCTCGAGCCGACGAAACTGCCGACCTTGAGACGGCCGGCGATCACCACGTCCTTCTCCTCGCCGAAACCGTGGTAGGCGCGGCCCTCGAGCGTGCCGCGCGCGGCAAAGTTGCCGTAATCGGCCTCGTAATAGGGCAGGAGTTCGGCCGCGAGGTAATAGCCGCGCGTCGCGTTGAACTCGTTGTCGCGACGGTCATAGGCGCCACGGCCGATAAGCCCGAAGGTGAAGAAATTTCGTTTGCCGAAATCGTCCTCGTAGCGCGCCTTGGAGATCTGGCCGTAAAGCTCGCCGCTCAGGCTGCGGGTGAACTGCCGGGAGAAACCGGCCTGACCGGTGATCGAGGTCTGCCGGTAGGTGTCGTAGTCGAGCTGGCTCGCAACGAGCGAGGTGGTGAAGTTCGTGTCCGGCGTGAAGACACCCGGCTTGGTGAAGGTGGCGCCGAAATTGTAGTTGTAGTCCTTCCAGCTCGAGGAGGAGATGAGCCCCTCGATGCTGGCGTCGAACCGCAGGCGCTCGGCGCGGCCGAAGAGGTTGCGGTGCAGCCAGTAGGCCGAGAGCCCGAGCCCGTCGATCGTGGAGTAGGTGCCGCCGAAGCCGATGCCGCGGCGCTTGCGGTCCTCGACAGTGATGCCGATCGGCATCAGCCCGTCATTGCTCAGAAGATCGCTCTCGTTGAGGCGGATTGAGTCGAAGGCGCCGAGCTGGGACAGCCGGTCGCGCGCGTCCGCCACCTCTTCCGGGTCGTAGACCTCGCCGCGCGGCAGATCGGCCATGTAGGTGATGAAGTCGTGATCGATCCGTTCGCTGCCCTGCGCCGTCACCGTGCCGTAGCGCACCACGGGGCCGGGCTCGAGGGTGAGGGTGGAATCGAGGGTCTGCCGCGGATGATTTGCGATCACGTCGCGGCCGGATTCCCGCGCCTTCGCCCGGCCGAGCTGGCGCCACTGGCCGACCGCCTGTTTCGAGGCGGCATCGATGGCGCTCGTCTTCGCCTCCTCTCCGGGGGCGTAGCCGACGCTCGCGGGCGTGTCGAATTCCTCGTTATTCACGACGACCTGCGGCGGCGCGTTGACGATCTCCGCACGCCCGAACCGGAAGCGGTTGCCGGGCTCGACGGTGATGATGACCTTCGGCTCCGGCGGAAGCTCGGAGGCAAGCGTCAGATCGGCGACCTCCGCCGAGCCGAGACGGATGCTCACGCCCGCACCGAAATAGCCCTCGGTATAGAGGGCGCCCAGGATGCGGCGGTAGTCGCCGCGGCCCTTCGAGAGGAGGCCCGCCTTGCCTGCCGCAGGCGTCTCTTGATTCGTCCAGAGCGAGGAAGCGTTCTCGACGGTCTTCTTGACGTCCTCAGGTGCGCGAATTTCTGCCGAATAGGTTAACGGATCGGCGATCTCCAGGACGTCCTCATCCGACTTTCTTTCGCCCCAGAGATGAATTCCGAACAGATCGAAGGCGGCCGCGGGCGGCGCGGCAAAACTCGCCGAAAGCAGCAAAACCGCCGGCACCAGCCTTGTGGAGGCATGAAATACCGCCCTCGATGAGCGCTTTGGCGTTCCTCGCATGTGCCCTGCCTGCCCCAGACCTGATTTTCGTTTTGGTTAGCGTAGTGCATTCACGTCACAGCACAAGCCGGGCACGGGCCCGAACGCAAATTTCCTGTGCAACTTGCAAATCGGCCACGAAAAGCGCGATACCTGAAAGCGCTGGACGCAACCAGCGCGTTTAGAATAACCGAAGCGATATGGATATCCGCAGCAAAGAGATTCCCGAGGTGAAGGTCCTGACTCCGCGACGCTTTGGCGACGCGAGGGGCTATTTCAGCGAGACCTGGAGCGGCCCGCGCCTGGCCGAGGCCGGGATCGCGATCGACTTCGTTCAGGACAACGAGAGCTTTTCCGCCCCCGCCGCGACATTGCGCGGCCTGCACTACCAGGCGCCGCCCTTTGCGCAGGCAAAGCTGATGCGCGTCGGCATGGGTGCAATTCTCGATGTTGCCGTCGATGTGCGGCGCGGATCGCCGACCTATGGCCAGTGGGTCTCCGAGATCCTGACCGCCGAAAACGGCGCCCAGATGCTGGTGCCGCGCGGTTTCCTTCATGGATTCGTCACGCTCAGCCCCAATACACTCGTCATGTACAAGGTCGACGCGGTCTATGACGCGGAAAGCGACGGAAGCGTCAGCTGGTGCGATCCGGAGCTTGCGATCGAATGGGGGGTCAACCCGTGCGAGGTGACCCTGTCGGGAAAGGATCTGAACGCGCCCCGCTTCCGGGACTGGGAATCGCCGTTCGAGTATGGAGTTGACTGATGAAGCTCTTGGTGACGGGAGGGGCCGGTTTCATCGGTTCCGCCGTGGTGCGACAGGCCATCGCCGATGGCCATGAGGTGGTCAATCTCGATGCGCTGACCTATGCGGCGAACCTGCCGAACGTCGAAAGCGTTGCCGACAGCCCCGCCTACCGGTTCGAGAAGGCCGATATCCGCGACCGCGCGGCGCTCGACCGGATCTTTGCCGCGCACCAGCCGGATGCGGTGATGCATCTCGCCGCCGAGAGCCATGTCGACCGCTCGATCGACGGTCCGGCCGAATTCATCGACACGAATATCGTCGGCACCTACACGCTGCTCGAGGCCGCGCGGGCCTATTGGGGCGGCACCCGCGACTTCCGCTTCCATCACATCTCGACCGACGAGGTCTTCGGCACGCTCGGCGAGACCGGCCTCTTCACCGAAGAAACGCCCTATGCGCCGAACTCGCCCTATTCGGCCTCGAAGGCGTCCAGCGACCATCTCGTGCGCGCCTGGGGCGAGACCTACGGCCTGCCGGTCGTGCTCTCGAACTGCTCCAACAACTACGGGCCGTTCCATTTCCCCGAGAAGCTCATCCCGGTGGTGATCCTCAACGCGCTGGCGGGCAAGCCGATCCCGGTCTACGGGCAGGGCGAGAACGTCCGCGACTGGCTCTTCGTCGAGGATCACGCGACGGCACTCCTCAAGGTCGCGCAGGAGGGCAGGCTCGGCGAGAGCTACAACATCGGCGGCAATGCCGAGGCGCGCAATATCGACATCGTGCGCAAGATCTGCGCGCTGATGGACGAGCTCGATCCCGTAGGGGCGCCGCATGACCGGCTCATCACCTTCGTCACCGACCGCCCCGGCCACGATTTCCGCTATGCGATCGATGCCTCGAAGATCCGTGCCGAGCTCGGCTGGCAGCCTTCGGTGACGCTCGACGAGGGGCTCCGGAAGACGGTCGCCTGGTATCTCGAGAACCGCGCATGGTGGCAGGCCATCCAGGCCCGCGGCCACAAGCTCGAACGCCTTGGGCTGAAGGCCGGCTGATGCGCGCACTCGTCTTCGGCGCCCATGGCCAGGTCGGCCGTGAACTCGCGCGCTTTGCCCCCGCCCGCGGCATCGACGCGGAAATGCTCAGCCGCGACGATGTCGATCTCACCGACATCGCGGCGGTGGCCTGCGCCGTCGAGACGAGCGAGGCCGCCATCGTGGTGAATGCTGCGGCCTATACCGCGGTCGATCAGGCCGAAGACGAGCCCGATCTCGCCCTCGCGATCAACAGCGCCGCGCCGGGCGCCATGGCCGCGGCGGCCGCGGCGCGCGGCATTCCGTTCCTCCATATCTCGACCGACTACGTCTTCGACGGCACGCTCGAGCGGCCCTATGCCGAGACCGACCCGGTCGCGCCCGCCTCCGCCTATGGCCGGAGCAAGCGCGCGGGCGAGGAGGCGGTGCTCGCCGCGGGCGGCAGCGCGGCCATCCTGCGCACGGCCTGGGTCTTCTCCGCCCATGGCCGGAACTTCGTGAAGACGATGCTCACCGTCGGCTGCGACCGCGACGAGATGCGCGTGGTCGCCGATCAGCGGGGCGGACCCACCGCCGCGGGCGACATCGCCGGTGCGCTCTGGACCATGGCACTTGCCTTCGAGGCGGGCAGGGGCGTGCCCGGCCTCTTCCACTTCGCCGGAACCCCCGAGACGAGCTGGGCGGGCTTTGCCGCAGAGATCTTCGCGCGGAGCGGCTGGGACCGCGTGCCGAAGGTGACGCCGATCGGCACGGACGAATGGCCGACCAAGGCCGCGCGGCCCGCAAATTCCACGCTCGATTGCACGAAGATCCGCGCAGCATACGGCATCGATCAACCAGATTGGCGCCCGGCATTGGACGCCGTGCTCCGCGAACTGTAGTATCGCGAGCGTTTCGCCGCGTATTGTGCTGAAGTTCAGAGAGTCGTTTCATGTCAGATCACGTTTCGCCGTCCGGCGCCCGCAAGGGCATCATCCTCGCGGGAGGATCCGGGACGCGCCTCTATCCCATCACCCATTCGCTCTCGAAGCAGCTTCTGCCGCTCTATGACAAGCCGATGATCTACTATCCGCTCTCGGTGCTCATGCTTTCGGGCCTGCGCGAGATCGCGATCATCACGACGCCCGCCGATCAGGCGCAGTTCCAGCGGCTGCTCGGCGACGGTTCGAAATGGGGCATGCATTTCGAATACATCCAGCAGCCGAAACCCGAAGGCCTCGCCCAGGCCTATGTGCTGGCCGAGGAATTCCTCGCCGGCGCAGCCTCGACGATGGTGCTGGGCGACAACATCTTCTTCGGTCACGATCTGCCGGTACTGCTGAAGGCGGCGAGCGAGCGGGGGTCGGGGGGCACGGTCTTCGGCTATCAGGTCGCCGATCCCGAGCGCTACGGTGTGGTGGATTTCGATGAGGAGGGCCGCGTGCTCTCCATCGAGGAAAAGCCCGAGGTGCCGAAATCGAATTTCGCGGTGACGGGCATCTACGTGCTCGACAACACCGCGCCGGCCCGCGCCCGCGCGGTCGAGCCGAGCCCGCGCGGCGAGCTCGAGATCGCCGATCTGCTCAATTCCTATCTCGCCGAAGGCAGCCTCAATGTCGAGCGCATGGGCCGCGGCTTCGCCTGGCTCGACACCGGCACCCATGCGAGCCTGCTCGACGCCGGCAATTTCGTGCGCACGATCGAGGAGCGGCAGAATCTCAAGATCGGCTGCCCCGAGGAAATCGCCTTCAGCCAGGGCTGGATCGACGCGGCGGCCCTGCGCGCGCTTGCAGCCCCCTATCTCAAGACCGAATACGGCCGCTACCTGCTCCGCATCGCGGAAAGCTGAGCCGCCGTGCGTCTGAGGGCACCTCTCACGCAAAGCGTGAATGGCGCCCCCTAAACTCTTCTACTGAAACCGAATTGTCGCCAATCGCCCCCGGCACCCGCCGGGGGCGACGGCATCCGGCACCGGCGCCGGAGCGCCTCGACGATAGGCTCAGAGATAATCCTGCCGGCTGAGCCCGTATTTCGCCATCTTCTCGTTGAGGGTCCGGCGCGGCAGCGCGAGCTCTGCCATCACCGAGGCGACCGAGCCCTGATGGCGGCGCAGTGCATGGTCGATCAGCATCTTCTCGAAGGCCTCGACATGCTCCTTGAGCGGCTTTTCCGCCCCGACCGGATCGGAAACCGGCACCTGGAAGCCGTCATCGATCAGCAGCGCCGAGATGTTCTGCTCGCCGCGCCGCGCCTGCATCACCGCCCGTTCGGCAAGGTTGATGAGCTGGCGCACGTTGCCGGGCCAGGGCGCCTGCATCAGGTTCGCCGCATCGGTCGCATTGAGCACCGGCGCCTCGCAGCCGTATTCCTCGGCGAACTGCCGGCTGAAATGGCTGAAGAGCGTGAGGATGTCCTCGCCCCGCACCCGAAGCGGCGGCACCTCGAGCATGAGCCCGGCGAGACGGAAATAGAGATCCTCGCGCAGATCGAGCGGCGTGCCCTCCGTCCGCGGCGTCTGGCTCGAGATGGCAAAGACCCGCAGGCTCATCGGCCGGGCAGAGGTCGTGTCCTGGACGGCGGCGTTCAGGACCTCGAGAAGCCGCGCCTGGGCCGAGGCGCTCAGAGCCTCGATGTTCTCGAGGCAAAGCGTGCTGCCGTCGGCCTGCTCGACGAGCGGCTTCTCGGGATGCTCCGGCCCGCCGAAGAGGGCGACCTCGAGCTGGTCCGGCGCCATGGAGGCGCAGTTCACCGTCACCATCGGTCGCGAGGCGCGCGGCCCGCAGGCATGGAGCGCATTGGCGGCAAGGCTCTTGCCGGTGCCGGTCTCGCCGAGGATCAGCACATGGCCATCGGCCTGCGCCATGTCGAGCACGCTCTCGCGCAGCTTCTCGATCAGCGGGTTCGCCCCGAGCAGACGGCGCACCGGCACGGTGTCGTCGGCGAGTTCGCGGCGGAGGTCGCGCATCTCGAGCGTGCGCTGGCGCGTATCGGCGGCGCGGGTGCAGAGCTCCAGCAGGCGTTCGGGATCGAAGGGCTTCTCGATGAAGTCATAGGCCCCGATGCGCATCGCCTCGACCGCCATCGGCACATCGCCGTGCCCGGTCATCAGGATGACCGGCAGGCCGGGGTCGACCGACTGGAGCCGGCGCAGCAGCGCCATGCCGTCGATGCCCGGCATCTTGATGTCGCTGAGGATGATGCCGGGAAACTCCGGCGAGATGACCCGGAGCGCGGCCTCGGCGGAATCGAATGTCACGGGCGTGAAATCCGACAGCTGAAGCCATTGCGACACCGACTCCCGCAGGTCGGCTTCGTCATCGATGATTGCGATCGTGCTTGTCTTTTTCATGCGTGGTCACTTTTCGGTCTTGGTCTCGGACGGAGCCTGCCGCGGCAGGATCAGTTCGAAGACGGCGCCGCCATCGGGCGCATTGCGGGCAACGAGACGCCCGCCCAGTTCACCGGCAAACCCGGCCGAGATGGCGAGGCCGAGGCCGAGGCCCTCGCCGGGCTTCTTGGTGGTGTAGAACGGTTCGAAGAGCTTGCCCGGATCATCGAGGCCCGCGCCGTTGTCCTCGATCGAGAGAACGATCGACTCGCCCTCGACGAGCAGGATGCTGATCGCCGGGTCCGGAACATTGCGCACGACATCGAGCGCGTTGCGCAAGAGATTGACGATGATCTGCTCGATGCGCAGCGGATCGGCCCGCACCTCGACCGGCTCCGAGGGCAGGGTGGTGGTGAGCGCCACCGTCATCTTGCCGAGCTGCGGGGCCATCATCGAAAGCGCCTCACGCACGCTGTCGCGGAGATCGAACACCTCGAGCTCCGCGTCGCGCTTGCGGGCGTAGGACTTGAGCTGGCGGGTGATGCCGCCCATGCGGTTGATGAGATCGTCGATGCGCTGGAACGAGCTCAGCGCCTCCTCGGTGCGGCTGCGCTTGAGGAGCAGGCGCGCGCCCGCGAGGTAGGTCTTCATCGCGGCAAGCGGCTGGTTGAGCTCATGGCTGACAGCGGCCGACATCTGGCCAAGCGCGGCCAGTTTCGACGCCTGTTCAAGGCTTTGCTCGGCTTCCTTGAGATTTTTCTCCACCCGCTTGCGCGCGGCGATCTCGGTCGAGAGGCGGCGATTGAGAAGCCGGAGCTCCTGGCTTTCCCGCCGCACCCTGCGGTTCTCGGCCCGCGCCCGCCGCGACAGCAGGTAGAAGCCGAGCGCGAGCAGCATGGCAAGGCTCATGAAGATGAGCGACAGGATCGCGTTCACCCGCGTGCGCACATCCTCGAGCGTATCGAAGAAGACCAGCCGCCAGGAGCGGAACCCGATCGGAACTTCCGACATGAGGAAGGGTGTCTTGCCGAAATAGGTATAGGTGACCTCGGAGCTGTGGGCGGTCCGCACCGAGTTGAGCAGGCGACCGAGGAAGGAGGCCGGCGGCTGGGGCGTCAGGATCGCGGAGAGGTTGCTGCCCCGCCAGGACGGATCGGAGGCCAGCAGGATATTGCCCTCGGAATCGCTCACCACGACCTTGGCATTCGCGTTGCGCCAGCCTTTCTCGTGCATGCCGAGATCGACCGTGACCACGATCACGCCGAGGAAGGCGTCATTGACCGTGAGCTTGCGCGAGTAGTGGAAGACGAAGCCGTTGCCGTCGCCCTCCGAGATCGAGAAGGCGGTGCCGTTCCCGGCAATCGCGGCGATGTAGTAGCTCTTGTCGCCACCATATTCGTCGTTGTTGCGATTGTCGCTCGAGGCGACGACATTGCCTTCGGCGTCGAGCAGGAAGATCGGCCCGGAGCCGAGCTCTTCCTGGAAGCTCTGGAGCCGCTCGTTCGCGCCGTTGTAGCTGCCGCTGTTGAGCGCCGAGACCAGGATCGGGTCACGCGACAGCAGCAGCGGCACGACCGCATGGCGCTGGAGTGTGGACTGGATGCTGGCGGCGAAGAGCGTGGCGCGGATCTTGGCGCGGTTGCTCTCCTCGATCGAGAAGGTTCGGGTGAAATAGGCCTGGCTCGCCCAGATGATGAGGCCGACGACCAGAAAGGCGAGAACGGGGCCGGTCCGCATCCAGAACCGGCTCGGGGACGCTTGTTCGGGCTCCGTGGTCGCCAGCGTCATCGCAAGGCCTCAAGCACAAGACGCGCGAGGGGCCGTTCAGGCCTCCTGCAGCGCGCCTGCTCCCAGAACCGCGGCGAGGCTCTCGAAAACGCCGCGGCCATCCGTGCCGCCGTGCCGCGCATCGACCGCGCGCTCGGGATGCGGCATCATGCCAAGAACCCGGCGGTTGGCCGACAGGATGCCGGCGATGTCGTCCATCGCGCCGTTGGGCGTGCGGACATAGCGGAAGGCAACGCGGTCCTCGCCATTGAGCTCGGCGAGGATCTCGGGCGTCGCAACGTAATTGCCATCGTGATGCGCGATCGGCACCTCGATCCGCGCACCCTTGCCGTAGCGGCTGGTGAAGACGCTCTGCTCGGTCGAGACCACGAGCTCCTCGACGCGGCAGACGAACTTCAGCGCCGCGTTGCGCATCAGCGCGCCAGGCAGGAGCCCGGTCTCGGTCAGCACCTGAAAACCGTTGCAGACGCCCAGCACATGCCCGCCGCCATGGGCGAAGTCGACCACGGCGCGCATGATGGGCGAGCGCCCGGCGATCGCGCCGCAGCGCAGGTAGTCGCCGAAGGAGAAGCCGCCCGGGATCGCCACGAGGTCAAGACCGGAGGGCAGGGCCGTCTCCTTGTGCCAGACCATGGTGACATCCGCCCCGGCCTGGGCGAGTGCTACGGCCATGTCCCGGTCGCAGTTCGAACCGGGAAAAACCAGAACCCCGGCGCGGAAGCTCATTCGAGTTCCACCCGGTAGTTCTCGATGACGGTGTTCGCGAGGAGTTTCTCGCACATCTCGGATACCCTGGCTTCTGCGGTGCCCCGGTCCTCGTCGGAGAGGTCGAGTTCGATCACCTTACCCACGCGCACCTCGCCCACATCGTCGAAGCCGAGCGCGCCGAGAGCGTGGCGCACGGCCTCGCCCTGGGGGTCGAGAACGCCTTTCTTCAATGTGACATGGACCTTCGCGCGCATCAATTCACCAATTTCGGCCCGGTGGCCGCCTTTCCGTTGTTGCGCGGCATTACGCCGAGCCGCACCGCCACTTCCGTGTAGGCTTCGGAAAGCGAGCCGAGGTCGTGGCGGAACACGTCCTTGTCGAGCTTGCGGTTGGTCTCGACGTCCCAGAGCCGGCAGCTGTCGGGGCTGATCTCGTCAGCGACCACGAGCCGCTGGAAATCGCCCTCGAAGATGCGTCCGATCTCGATCTTGAAATCGACGAGCCGGATGCCGACGCCGAGGAACATGCCCGACAGGAAGTCATTCACCCGGAGCGCCAGGGCGATCATGTCGTCGATGTCCTGCTGGCTCGCCCAGTTGAAGGCGATGATGTGCTCTTCGGCGACCATCGGGTCGTGGAGCGCATCGTCCTTGTAGTAGAACTCGATGATCGGGCGCGGCAGCTGCTGGCCCTCGGTGAGACCAAGGCGCTTGCAGAGCGAGCCGGCGGCGTAGTTGCGGACCACCACCTCGAGCGGGATCATCTCGACCATGCGGATGAGCTGCTCGCGCATGTTGATGCGGCGGATGAAGTGGGTCGGAACGCCGATGTTGTTGAGCCCGGTCATGAAGTGCTCGGAGAGCCGGTTGTTCAGGACGCCCTTGCCCTCGATGACGGCCTTCTTCTGGGCGTCAAACGCGGTGGCATCGTCCTTGAAATACTGGATCAGCGTGTCGGGCTCGGGGCCTTCGTAGAGAATCTTCGCCTTGCCCTCGTATATAAGCCTGCGCCGGGCCATGCCTGTCTCCGAAAATGGGTCAGGGCGGGCTCACGGGGGCCCGCCCTTTTGCGTTCGGCTCTCCTTAACCGCTGGGCGAAAAAGGGGCAAGCGTTCTCATCCGGGACTTTCCAAGGTCGGTGGGAGCTATTATGTCTGGATTAAGAGAAAATAAACGGCTGGAGGACCGACTATGACGACGTTCGATGAACGCGAGCGGGGGTTCGAGAACAAGTTCGTTCACGACGAGGAACTCTTGTTCCGGTTCTACGCGCGCCGCAACAAGCTGCTCGGCCGCTGGGCCGCCAGCCTGCTGGGCAAGGATGGCGACGAGCGCGATGCGTATGCCCGCGAGGTCGTTCTCGCCGATCTGGCCGAAGTCGATCACGAGAGCGATGTCTACCGGAAGGTGGCCGAGGATCTCGGCGGTCTCGCCGACGAGCGGACCATCCGGCTCAAGATGCTCGAGCTCTACGAGCTTGCCAAGCAAGAGGTCATGAAAGAGGACGGCTCCGTCACCTCCGATTGACCGTCCGGACATCCTGCCTCCGCGCGGGCGCCGGATCGCCCGCGCTTTCCTGTATCTGGGTCAGGTCCCGAGAAGTGTTGCCTCGATCGCCGCACGAAGCTGCGGATCCTCCGGCGTCACCGGCGCCGGGAAATCGGCGGCGATGAGCCCCTGGCTGTCGAGAAGGATCTTGTGGAAGTTCCAGGCAGGCGCCACGCCCTGGGCCGCTGCCCAGACATAGAACGGATGCGCCTCCGGCCCCGTTACCGCGACGAGATCGGTCATCGGGAAATCGACCGAGAAATTCACCTCGCAGAAATCCTTCACCTCCGCCGCGGAGGAGAGCTCCTGCCGGAAACTCGCCGACGGAACCCCGACCACCGTGAGCCCGCGCGCGCGATACTGCTCCCAGAGCGCCTGCAGCCCCTCGAACTGCGAAGTGAAGCCGCAGCGGGAAGCCGTGTTGACGACGAGCACCGGCCCGCCGCGGAATGTCCTGAGATCGAGCGGTCCGCCGTCGATCGAGCGGAAGGTGAAGCGATCCGGGGCCGCGCCGGTGGCAAGAGCCGCCAGCGGCCGCGCCGCCGGCAGGAGGGCGATGAACGCGAGGAAGCTGCGCCGGTGCATGTCGGGTGATCCGTTCCGCTAACCACTCGCCCAGAGAATTAGCCCCATGATGATCTGAATCAAGGAGATTTCGCGGCAGCCGCCTTATTGCCACCGGCACCACAACTGGGAGACCGGCAGATATGTACCGCCTCGCGTCATTGCTCTATTCCGTCATCGGTGCCTCGCTCGCCGGCACGATGATCGTCATCGCGCTCGTGTCCGGCTTCGAGACGGCGCGCAGCATCATCATCGCCGCCGCGATCGGCTTCGTGCTCGCCGTCCCTGTCGCCATGATCGTCGCCCGCAAGATCTACTCCAAGACCGCGAAGGCCTGAGCCGGCGGCGTCAGAGCCACTTCTTCCGCTTGAAGAGCCAGTAGGGCAGGATCGCCGAGATCACCATGAACAGGAGCGCCATCGGATAGCCGTAGGGGAGCGAAAGCTCCGGCATCACCCGGAAGTTCATGCCGTAGATCGAGGCAACGAGCGTCGGCGGCAGGAAGATCACCGCGACGACCGAGAAGATCTTGATGATCGAGTTCTGCTCGATGTTGACGAGACCGAGGGTCGCGTCGAGCAGGAAGGTGACCTTCTGGGCCAGCGAATCCGAATGCGCGGTCAGCGAGGCAAGGTCGCGCTGGATCGTCTTGAGACGCGCGCGTTTTTCGGTCTCGCCCTTCCGCGCCACCACGAGCTGCACGAGGAAGGTCACGAGCCGGTCGAGCGAGACGAGGCTGTCGCGGACCTTGGTGATGAGATCGCCCGCGCGGCCGAGCCGGGTGAGAATCGACTGGAAATCGCGGCTCGCCGTCACTTCCTCGGTGCTGTCGCGGAACACCGAACCCGAGATATCGTCGATCCGGCGCATGCAGTCCTCGAGGATGTCCGCCTCGCGGTTCACCACCATCTCGAGGATGCCGATCAGCGTCGCCTCGCCGTTGCTGCAGTCGAGACCGATCTTGCCCGCCCAGTTCGAAAAGCTCTCGATCGAGCGCGGTTCCTGGTAGCGGATGGTGATGAGCCGGCCGTTGGCAAGCACGAACGTCACCGGGTCCATGCCCGGCGTGCCCTCGCTCACCCCCCAGGGGATCACAGCGGTCATCACCGTTGCATGGCCCTCGACATAGAGCCGGTTCGATTCCTCGATCTCGCGCATTTCCTCGAGCGAGGGAATGTCGATGCCGAGCCGTGCCTCGAGATGCGTCTCCTCCTCCCGGGTCGGGCGCAGGAGGTCGATCCATATCAGCCGGTCGAACGCGGCCATGGGGTTCTCGACCTTCTGGAGCCTTCCGCCGCTCGAGGTAAATCCTCGGATCATGCCGCCCTCCATGATGACCTGGCCCCGGCGCGTGAAGGCCGGAGCGGAACAGTGTTGGCTCCTCACTACAACAGCGCAAGAGTGCGGTGAACCTTCAAAGGCAGGCACCCGGCCGCGCGGGTCGCAGTGGACCCCGGCGCGGCAATCCCGTAAACGGTCGCGGAATTCCGAACCGAAGGCAGGACAGGACATGGCGGGACAGGGTGAAGCGGTGCCGATCCGCGCGATCGCAAACGGACCTCTGACGGGCGAGGCGCAGATCCCCGGCGACAAGTCGGTCTCGCATCGCGCGCTGATCCTCGGCGCACTCGCCGTGGGCGAGACCCGGATCAGCGGCCTGCTCGAGGGCGAGGACGTGATCGACACCGGCAAGGCGATGCGGGCCTTCGGCGCCACGGTCGAACGCCACGGGCCCGGCGAATGGAGCGTCCATGGCGTTGGCGTCGGCGGCTTCCGCGAGCCTCAGGGCGTGATCGATTTCGGCAATTCCGGCACCGGCGTCCGCCTCGTGATGGGGGCGATGGCCACGAGCAACGTGACCGCCACCTTCACCGGCGATGCGAGCCTCTGCTCGCGCCCGATGGGCCGGATAGTCGATCCGCTGGCGCTTTTCGGCGCGCGCGCCCACGGCCGAAAGGGCGGGTTCCTGCCCATCACCCTCGTCGGCGCCGAGAACCCGGTGCCGGTCCGCTATGTCACCCCGATGCCCTCGGCCCAGGTGAAATCCGCCGTCCTGCTCGCGGGCCTCAATGCGCCGGGCACCACGATCGTCACCGAGCGCGAGCCGACGCGCGATCACACCGAGCGGATGCTCGCAGGCTTCGGCGCCCGGATCGAGACCGAGGTGACGCCGGAGGGCCGCGTGATTCGCCTCCAGGGCCACCCGGAATTGCGCCCGCAGCGCGTGAGCGTGCCGCGCGATCCGAGCTCCGCGGCCTTCCCGGTCGCCGCGGCGCTGATCGTCGAGGGCTCGGCGATCACCGTGCCGGGCGTGAGCCGCAACCCGACACGGGCGGGCTTCTACGAGACGCTTCTCGAGATGGGTGCCCGGATCGGCTTTGCCAATGTGCGCGAGGAAGGCGGCGAGCCCGTCGCCGATCTCGAGGTCGCCTTCTCCGCGCTCCAGGGCGTCGAGGTGCCGCCCGAGCGCGCCGCCTCGATGATCGACGAATACCCGGTGCTGGCGGCGCTGGCTTCCTTTGCCGAAGGCCCGACCGTGATGCGCGGCATCGGCGAGCTCAGGGTCAAGGAGTGCGACCGGATCGACGCGATGGCCGAGGGGCTCGAGGCCTGCGGCGTCTCGGTGGAGCAGGGGCCGGACTACATGATCGTCCACGGCCGCGGCGCCCGCGGGGTCCGGGGCGGCGCGACGGTGCGGAGCCGCCTCGACCACCGGATCGCGATGTCCTTCCTCTGCTTCGGCCTCGGAACGGAACAGGAGGTCGTCATCGACGACGGCCGCCCGATCGCCACGAGCTTCCCGGATTTCACCGGCCTGATGCGCGGCCTCGGCGCCGAGTTCGCCGGCTGACGCAGCACCTCCGGCCCGAACCGTGGCCGGATGAGGCGGCCACGTCCCCCGGGCCGGCCCGCTGTCGCGGGCGGCTTTCGGCGTGCGTCTACACGAATCGCGATAATCGTGATAAGAATGCAGACGCTCGCCAATACATTTTATATTCAAATGGACGAATTTCACTTCCCGCGAGCGTAAAATCTGAAAGTATCGCCTCGTTCTATTTCTGACGCAGGGCGATTTTACGCAACGAAGCCGGATCTGTTCGGCCTTCGAATGCAGGAGTTATTGCAATGGCAGTTGTTAATGGTGACGAAAACCCGAACATGCTGACCGGAACGCCCCAGGCTGACAGCATGAACGGCTTCGGCGGCAACGATGCGCTCTTCGGGCTCGGCGGCGACGATTTTCTCCACGGCAGTTCGGGCAATGATCTGCTCGACGGCGGCGCGGGCAACGACCTGCTCCGCGGTCATTACGGCAGCGACCTGCTGATCGGCGGCTCGGGCGACGATACGCTGCAGGGCGGCCCGGGCAACGATCTGCTGAACGGCGAGGGCGGCATCGACACCGCCGACTATTCCAATGCCCCGGATGCGGTCTGGGTGAGCCTCACGTCCGGCTACAGCCGCTACGGCGCGGGGATGGATTCGCTCACCGAGATCGAGAACATCACCGGCAGCGCCCATGCCGACACGCTCTACGGCGACGGCGGCGGCAACTTCCTCCGCGGGCTCGGCGGCGATGATCACATCTACGGCCTCGGCGGCAACGACACGCTCTACGGCCATGGCGGCGACGACTATCTCTCGGGCTCGACCGGCGCCGACCTCCTCAGCGGCGGGTCCGGGGAGGACACGCTCTCCGGCGGCAGCAGCAACGATACCCTGAGGGGCGGTGGGGGGCTCGACACGCTGCGCGGCGGCTCGGGCGACGACCTGCTCGATGGCGGCGGCGGCGGCGGTGCCTTCACCGGCGACACGCTCTACGGCGAGGCGGGCAACGATACCCTGATCGGCGGCCTCGGCAACGACGGGCTCCATGGCGGCAGCGGCGACGATGTCTTCCGCTTCAGCGACATCGACGACATCGCGGTCGCCTTCGAAACGGTCTTCGACTTCGCCCAGGGCGAGGACATCTTCGACGTGCGCGGCATTGACGCGAACGAGGCCACGCCCTTCTTCAACAACGGCTTCGACTTCATCGGCACCGCCGCCTTCACCGGCACCGGACAGATCCGCTACGAGCAGAACGCGCTGCTGAACTCGACCTACATCTACTTCAATGTCGATGACGATCTCGACAGCGAGGGAGTGATCCAGCTCCTCGACACCATGGTCGCCCTCGACGAGGACGATTTCCAGCTGGGCGGGCCGATCATCGTCGGCCCGATCATCGACCTGCCGCTCCTCGATCTCTGAGACCAGGCGCGGCGCGGGCAAGGCCCCGCGCCGCATCCTCCTTGCCCGTCAGGGCGTTGCCCCTCCCCGGACGCTGCGATAGTGTCGCGCGGAGGAGGCGGCCCGCCTCCGGCCGGGGGCGGGGGCGCATCTGGCCGCGGGCCGCGCAGCCACCGGGTGCGATCTGCCCGGACGGCATCGGAATGAGGGGATCCGGTTTGATCTTCACCGTGGCGGTGGACGGCCCGGCGGCGGCCGGCAAGGGCACCATATCGCGCGCGCTCGCGTCGCATTTCGGCTTTGCCTATCTCGATACCGGCCTGCTCTACCGGGCGGTCGGCGTACGGGCGCTCGATGACGGGCGCGGTGTGCTCGACCCGCATTGGGCGGCGGAGCTGGCGCGGCGCCTCGAGGAGGCCGATCTCGAGCGCGAGGGGCTCCGGACCGGGCGGGCAGGGCGCGCGGCCTCCAAGGTCGCGGCGATCCCGGAAGTGCGCGCCGCTCTGCTCGATTTCCAGAAGCGCTTTGCCCGGCGCGAGGGCGGGGCGGTGCTCGATGGCCGCGACATCGGCTCGGTGATCTGCCCGCAGGCCGAGGTGAAGCTCTTCGTCACCGCCGCCGACGAGGTCCGCGCCGCGCGCCGCCACGCCGAACTGACCGAGGGCCAGAGCTTCGAGCAGGTGCTCGCCGACCTGCGCGCCCGGGATGCCCGCGACGCCAGTCGCGATGCGGCGCCGATGGTGCGGCCGAGCGATGCACTCTTGCTTGACACGACAGATTTGTCTATAGACGCGGCCGTCGCGAAAGCGATCGCCCATGTGAACGAGCGCCTTGATGCGGGTGGGGCCTGAGGCCACCGCCCGTTTGTCGTATCCGCTCCGGGGTGCAACCTCGTGAAAGACCGGCGGAACCAACCGCCCGGCCGGAAACACGCTATTTGGAGAACTGGATGTCAGCTTCGGCGACAATGGAAGATTTCGAATCGCTGCTCAACGAGAGCTTCGAGCTTGTGACCCCTGACGAGGGGTCCGTGGTCAAGGGCACCGTGCTCGCGATCGAGGCCGGTCAGGCCATCATCGATGTCGGCTACAAGATGGAAGGCCGCGTCGACCTCAAGGAATTCAGCGCTCCCGGCAAGGCCCCCGAGATCGAGGTGGGCGATACGGTCGAGGTCTATCTCGAGCGCGTCGAGAACGCCCGCGGCGAAGCGGTCCTGAGCCGTGACAAGGCCCGGCGCGAAGCTGCCTGGGATCGCCTCGAGAAGGCGTTCGAGAAGGAAGAGCGCGTCGAGGGCGCGATCTTCGGCCGCGTCAAGGGTGGCTTCACCGTCGATCTCGGCGGCGCGGTCGCGTTCCTGCCCGGCTCCCAGGTCGATGTCCGCCCCGTGCGCGACGCCGGCCCGCTCATGCACATGCCGCAGCCCTTCCAGATCCTCAAGATGGACCGCCGCCGCGGCAACATCGTGGTCTCGCGCCGCGCCGTTCTCGAAGAGAGCCGTGCCGAGCAGCGCGCCGAGGTGATCGCCCGCCTGCAGGAAGGCGACGTGATCGACGGCGTCGTGAAGAACATCACCGAATACGGCGCCTTCGTCGATCTCGGCGGTGTCGATGGTCTGCTGCACGTGACCGACATGGCCTGGCGCCGTGTGAACCATCCCTCCGAGATCCTCGGGATCGGCGAGACGGTGAAGGTCCAGGTCATCAAGATCAACAAGGACACCCAGCGCATCTCGCTCGGCATGAAGCAGCTTCAGGCCGATCCGTGGGACAGCGTCGAGGCGAAGTTCCCGATCGGGTCGCGCCATGTCGGCCGCGTCACCAACATCACCGACTACGGCGCCTTCGTGGAGCTGGAGCCGGGCGTCGAGGGCCTCGTGCACGTCTCGGAAATGTCCTGGACCAAGAAGAACGTGCATCCCGGCAAGATCGTCTCCACCTCGCAGGAAGTGGAAGTGGTCGTTCTCGAGATCGATCCCGCCAAGCGCCGCGTTTCGCTGGGTCTCAAGCAGACCCAGGGCAACCCGTGGGAGAACTTCTCCGCCGGTCATCCGAACGGCACGGAAGTCGAGGGCGAGGTCAAGAACATCACCGAATTCGGTCTCTTCGTCGGTCTCGACGGCGACATCGACGGGATGGTCCACCTCTCCGACCTCGCATGGGATCGCTCCGGCGAGGATGCGATCGCCGATTACCGCAAGGGCGACGTTGTCCGCGCGGTGGTCACCGATGTGGACATCGAGAAGGAGCGCATTTCGCTCTCCATCAAGGCGCTCGCCGGTGATCCGTTCGCCGACGCCGTTGCCGGCGTGAAGCGTGGCGACATCGTGACCGTGACCGTGACCGCGATCGAGGACGGTGGCATCGAAGTCGAATACGACGGCATGAAGTCCTTCAT
The DNA here is from genome assembly GCF_043226085.1 of Amaricoccus sp. B4. NCBI lineage: Bacteria > Pseudomonadati > Pseudomonadota > Alphaproteobacteria > Rhodobacterales > Paracoccaceae > Amaricoccus > Amaricoccus sp. B4. Next base: position 412,709 of record NZ_CP171225.1, on the reverse strand, counting down.
CCGCCGCTCCGACCTCAGCCGCGACCGTTCCGAACAGCGCCCCGAGCGCTTCTCGGTCGGCAACAAGGTCGATGCCCGCGTCACGAACATCGATCCGAAGTCGCGCCGCCTCGGCCTTTCGATCAAGGCCCGCGAGATCGCCGAAGAGAAGGAAGCCGTCGAACAGTACGGTTCCTCCGACTCGGGCGCCTCGCTCGGCGACATCCTCGGCGCTGCTCTGAAGCAGCGGGACGACGCCTGAGCGATGTCCGATGGACGCGCTTGAGCGTGATTTCTACGAAGAGCGGCGCCGGAAATGGCGCCGCTCGGCATTCTGGCGCGGCTTCTTCGTCGCGCTTTTCCTGCTCATCGCCCTCGGCGTTGCCCTTTCGCTGACCGGCCTCGAGACGGCGCGCGACCACGTGGCGCGGGTGAGCATCGACGGATTCATCGGCGAGAGCCGCGAGCGCGACGAGATGCTCGACGAAATCGCCGAAAGCGACACGGCGCGTGCCGTGATCCTGCGCATCAATTCTCCCGGCGGCACCACCGCGGGCGCCGAGGCGCTCTATGCCGCCCTCCGCCGCGTGGCGGCGGAAAAGCCCGTTGTTGCGGTCATGAGCGAGGTTGCGGCCTCCGGCGGCTATGTCGCGGCCCTCGGCGCCGATCATATCGTCGCGCGCGGCAACACGCTCACCGGCTCGATCGGCGTCATCATGGAATATCCCGACCTCACCCGCGTCATGGACCGGATCGGGGTCGAGATGGAGACGGTGCGCTCCTCGCCGCTGAAGGCCGAACCCTCGCCCTTCCGCCCGACGAGCCCCGCGGCGCGCGAGGTCAGCGAGGAGATGGTCGCCGACAGCTACGCCTGGTTCCGCGGCCTTGTCGCCGAGCGGCGCGGCCTTGAGGGCGAGGCGCTCTCGGACGTCACCAACGGTGCGGTTTTCACCGGCCGGATCGCGCTCGAAAACGGCCTCGTCGACGAGATCGGCGGCGAGACCGAGGCCATTGCCTGGCTCGAATCGCGCGAGCCGGAACTTTCCGATCTCCCTGTCGTTAACTGGGAGCGCGAAGAGCAAGGGCCCGAGCTTGCCCGAATTCTGGGCAAATTGGGGGCAAGCAGCGGGATTCTAGGGGAAATTTCCCGCTGGCAGGGGGCCAAGCTCTATTCCATCGGGCCGTGATTCCTGCCACTATGCGACACCGGGCGGCGCCAGGGGTCCAGCGAGGGGGCCGTCACGGCCCAGGGCAATGTTCGAGAGGGCGGTGATGATAAAGTCCGAACTGATTCAAAAGATTGCCGAAGAGAACCCTCATCTCTACCAGCGGGACGTGGAACGCATCGTCGGCACGATTTTCGACAAGATCATTGATGCAATGGCGGAAGGCCACCGCGTCGAGCTGCGCGGGTTCGGCGCCTTCTCGGTCAAGCGTCGCGAGGCCCGGCAGGGCCGCAATCCGCGGACCGGCGACACGGTTTCGGTCGATGAGAAATACGTTCCCTTCTTCAAGACCGGCAAGCTGTTGCGCGAACGTCTGAATGATGAATAAATGCCTGCGGCCGATGGCGCAGTGAGGGGAATGGAATGCGAACCATAAAGCTGATACTTCTGGCGATCATCCTTCTGGCGATCGTCGTGCTCTCGGTTGCGAACCGCGAGATGGTGACGCTTCATCTTCTGCCGGCCGGGATGGCCGGGCTGGTTCCGGGCGCCTCGGTCGATCTGCCGCTCTTCGTGGTGAGCCTGATCTCGATCCTGGTCGGCCTCGTGATCGGCTACCTTCTCGAATACCTGCGCGAATACAAGCACCGCCGCCGGGCCGCCGAAAAGGCCCGTGAGGCGCGCACGCTCAACCGCGAGGTCGATACCCTTCGCAGGGAGACCAACAAGCCCAAGGATGACGTGCTCGCGTTGATCGGCAACTGAGCCGGACCAGCACGGGCATGACGCGCGTCAAGATCTGTGGCCTGCGCACGCGCGCCGACGTGGCCGCTGCGGCGCAGGCCGGGGCGGCCTATGCGGGCTTCGTCTTCTTCCCGCCCTCGCCCCGGCACATCACCACCGGCGATGCCGTCTGGATCGCGGGCGGCCTGCCCGAGGGCATCATCAAGGTCGCGCTCACCGTCGATGCCGACGACGAGCTGCTGGCTGCGATCCTCGAGGCGATGCCGATCGACATCCTGCAGCTACACGGCAAGGAAAGCCCGGAGCGGGTGGCGGAGATCCGCACCCGCTTCAGCCGCCCGGTGATGAAGGCGGTGGGGGTGGGCTCCGAGGCGGATCTGCCCGCGCTCGACGCCTATGCCCAGGTCTGCGACCAGATCCTCGTCGATGCCCGGCCCGCGCCGGAGGCCGAGTTGCCCGGCGGCAACGGCATCGCTTTCGACTGGAGGCTGATCCAGGGGCGGCGCTGGCGGCGGCCCTGGATGCTTGCCGGCGGCCTGACCCCGGAGAATGTCGCCGAGGCGATCCGGCTCACCGGAGCGGCGCAGGTCGATGTCTCCTCCGGCGTCGAGAGCGCCCCGGGCCGCAAGGATCACGAGAAGATCGCGGCCTTCGTCGCCGCCGCGACCGGCCGCACGCCGGGCTAGGGGCGCTGAGCCCCGGAGAGCGGGCCCACACCCCGTGGGCGCGCGCTCCCCTCTCGACGCGGCCCCCTGCGCCCTGTAGGAGAGGGGCAAACGAGCAAGGGAGCCCCTGAAAGCCCATGAACGCGCCGCAGACAAATTCCTTCCGCAACGGCCCCGACGAGCGCGGCCGCTTCGGCATCTACGGCGGCCGCTTCGTCTCCGAGACGCTGATGCCGCTCATCCTCGATCTCGAGGCGGAATATGGCCGCGCCAAGGAAGATCCCGCCTTCTGGGCCGAGATGGACGACCTCTGGAAGCACTATGTCGGCCGGCCCTCGCCGCTCTATTTCGCGGAGCGGCTGACCGAGCATCTGGGCGGCGCGAAGATCTACCTCAAGCGCGACGAGCTCAACCACACCGGCGCGCACAAGATCAACAACGTGCTGGGCCAGATCCTGCTCGCCCGCCGCATGGGCAAGTCCCGGATCATCGCCGAGACCGGCGCCGGCCAGCACGGCGTCGCGACCGCCACGGTCTGCGCGCGCTTCGGCCTCAAATGCGTGGTGTTCATGGGCGCCACGGATGTCGAGCGCCAGAAGCCCAACGTCTTCCGCATGAAGCTCCTCGGCGCCGAAGTGGTGCCGGTGAACTCGGGCCGCGCCACGCTCAAGGACGCGATGAACGAGGCGCTGCGCGACTGGGTCACCAATGTGCACGACACGTTCTACTGCATCGGCACCGTCGCGGGCCCGCACCCCTATCCGCAGCTCGTGCGCGACTTCCAGTCGATCATCGGCAAGGAAGCCCGCGAACAGATCCTCGAGCGCGAGGGCCGGCTGCCCGACACGCTGGTGGCCTGCATCGGCGGCGGCTCGAACGCCATGGGCCTCTTCCACCCGTTCCTCGACGACACCGATGTCGCGATCATCGGCGTCGAGGCCGGCGGCCATGGCGTGGACGAGCGCATGGAGCACGCGGCCTCGCTCACCGGCGGGCGTCCGGGCGTGCTGCATGGCAACCGCACCTACCTGCTGCAGGACGAGGACGGCCAGATCCTCGAGGGCCATTCGATCTCGGCGGGTCTCGACTATCCCGGCATCGGCCCGGAGCATTCCTGGCTGCATGACATGGGCCGGGTCGAGTATGTCAGCGTGACCGACGAGGAGGCGCTCGCGGCCTTCAAATTGTCGTGTGTGACCGAAGGCATCATTCCGGCTCTTGAACCGGCGCACGCCTTGGCGCATGTAGCACGCATCGCGCCGAAGCTTCCGCCCGAGCATCTGATCGTGATGAACATGTGCGGCCGTGGCGACAAGGACATCTTCACCGTCGCCGACGCACTGGGCGTGGGCCTCTGACGCGAAACCCCAGGGAGCGGGGCCTGCTCCCCATCGCCGGCCCCCGACGGGCCGGAAACAAGGTTACGTTACGTTATGGAAAATTTTGACATCGGGGATCTCGTGGTCCTCTCCAGCGGCTCGATGCGCATGGCGGTCGAGGCTCTCGACGGCGAGACCGTCGCCTGCGTCTGGTGCCATGAAGGCATCATCGGCCGTGACCGCTTCAACGCCAAGCTGCTGCGCAAGTGGGAACACCGCGAAGAAGACAGGTCGTCGCCGCGCGGCGAAGGCCGTGGCCCGGGCCGCGGTGCCGAAGGCGCCCGCCGTCGCCCCCCTGCAGGTGCAGGCGAAGACCGCGCGCCGCGCGGAAAGCCCGGCTGGGACGGCAAGCCCCGCGAGAAGAAATTCTTCCGCAAGGACGGCTGAGGCCGTCCACGTCGCCGGCGCGCCATGTGCGGGCCGGCGCTTCAGACAGGAACGGGGCCGGACCGATCAGGGTCTGGCCTTTTTTCGTCCGGCGCGGGCGGGGTCAGTCCCAGCCCGTCCAGTGCACCCAGCTGCCGTGGAAATCCGCCCGGCCCAGCAGCCGCGTCTCGCCGTCGGGCCAGAGGGTCAGCAGGATCGCCGCGCCCGGCGCCGCGCCATCGACCTCGAGCCGCAGCCAGGCAATGGGCGCCTCGCGGGAGGCCCGCCGGCCAGCCTCGCTCAGCCGCTCCACCGCCGCAGCCTGAGCCGAAGGCTCAAGATACTGCCAGAAGACGCTGTGATAGATCACATGCGCCGCGCCCTGGAGCCGCAGCGCCAGCCGGTCCGACAGCCAGTCGAGCGCATCGCGGGTGATGATCTGGATCCCGGCCTCCCCGGCAAGCGCGAGGGCGGCCTGCATCCGCGCCAGCCGCTCGGGCTGGTCGGCCCAGACATAGCTCAGCAGCCGCAGGCGGTCGGCGGGCTTTGCAAGATCGGGCGGCGCGCTGTCGCAGCCTGCGCGCTCCAGCAGCCGCACGGGCACGAGCGGCGGCGGCGGCCCCTCCCACTCCGGCACGAGACGCACGGGCGAGTCCTCGGGGCCCCACTGCGCGTCGCCGAAGCGATAGAAGAAGCGGTTCCAGATCTGGTTGAGGCCCGCGCTCGCGCCGAGCTCCGAGGTGATGAGCGGCAGCTCCGTCCGCGCAGCGATCGTGAGAAAGCCGGGGCAGAGCGCGGCGCTCCGCATCGTCTCGTTGGTCTGCGGCGGCCGCCGGAGCCGGGCGGTGATGAAGCGCGGATGCGCCGCCAGCGCCGCGGAGACCGCCGCCCAGACCGCATCGTCGGAGAGCCCCTGGTCATGCGGCGGATAGACGGCGGCGAGGCCTGCGTCGATCTCCTCGATGACAAGGCCGTGGAGCGCGCCGGCCAGCCGCAAGGGCAGCGCATCGGCGCGGCCGCCGGGATTGCCGCGCCATCCGAGCACACGCTCGGCCACCGGCGTGCCGGGCTCGAGGCGTTCGGCAACCAGGCGGCAGAGCCGCGCGGTGAAGGGCGAGCCCATCGCGGCGCACACGTCGGCCTGCGCCTCGAAGGCCGCGCGAACGCTCAACGGAACTTCTCCGCGAGCCTCTGGAGCATGGATTGCGGATCGCGTTCTGCCACGGGCTCGGGCCGGGCCACCGCAGCCTCTGGGGCAGGGGCCGCCTTCTCCGCCTCCGCCGCCGGCTTCTTCCGTTCGGGCTTCGGCGGGGCGAGCCGCCGGGCAACCGCGTTCGAGAGCACGCTGCCGTCACCCTCGGCGAGCGCCGGCGCGCCCTCGGCAACGCCCTCGAGCAGCTTGGCGAGCCAGTCCTCCTCGAATTTCGCGAAATCCCCGAGCACGTAGTTCGAGACGAGCTTCTTGTTGCCCGGATGGCCGATGCCGATGCGCACGCGCTGGAAATCCGGGCCGAGGTGGGCGGTGATCGAGCGCAGCCCGTTATGGCCCGCATGCCCGCCACCCGTCTTCACCCGCAGCTTGCCGGGGCCGAGATCGAGCTCGTCGTGAAAGACGGTGATGTCGCCCGGCGGGATCTTGTAGAAGGCCGCCGCGGCCTGCACCGCATCCCCGGAGAGGTTCATGAAGGTCTCGGGCTTCAGCAGGATCACCTTCTCGCGCCCGAGCCGCCCCTCGGAAACCTGCCCCGAAAACTTGCCCCGCCAGGGCGCGAAGCCATGGGCCTCCGCGATCGCCTCCACCGCCATGAAGCCGACATTGTGCCGGTTGCGGGCATATTTGGCACCCGGATTGCCGAGACCGACGAAAAGTTTCACCAAAGCCCCCCGAGAAAAGAAAGACGCGCCCCGATCTATACCGCGGCGCGTCATGAATTTGCAAAGCCCCGAGGGGCGAAGAGCCGATTATTCCTCGGCGGCTTCCTCGGCTTCCTCGGCTTCGGCGGACTTGAGGCCCGACGGCGCCTGGATGTTGGCGATCACGAAGTCACGCTCGATCGTCGGCTTCGCGCCCTTCGGCAGATCGACGTCCGAGATGTGGATCGTGTCGTTGATCTGGCGGCCGGTGAGATCGACGGTGATGTGATCGGGGATGTTGCCCGCGGTCACGACCAGCTCGACGTCCTGGCGCACGACGGTCAGCACGCCGCCGCGCTTGATGCCCGGAGCCGCCGCATGATTGATGAACTCCACCGGAATGTGGAGGTTGATGCGGGTCTTCTCGGTCAGGCGCAGGAAGTCCACATGGGTGGGAAGGTCCTTGACCACGTCACGCTGCACGCCGCGGCAGATGACGCGGTTGTCGGCGCCGTCGACCTTCACGTTGAGAAGCTTCGACAGGAACTTGCCCGCCTTCAGCATCTTCAGCAGTTCGTTGTGCTTGACGTTGATCGACTGCGGTTCCGCACCGCCGCCGTAGATCACACCGGGGACGAGTCCCGCCTGACGTGCCCTGCGAGCGGCCCCCTTGCCGCTTTCGGTGCGCGCCGCGGCTTCGAGAACAGGTGCCTCTGCCATTGGCTTTATCTCCATAATTGAACAAGGCGGCTCTCCTCCAAGGGTGTAGAGCCGCCGGAGACGGGCCCATATCCGAATTCCGCCCGGAAGGAAAGACCTTTCCCGCCCGCCGCGGCCCGGAGCGCGCGCCCGGGCCCCGAAAGCGCCCCCGAGGCTCCTTGTATCACCTCCGCAAACCTCCTAAAGCCTCGGTGTCTGTCGCTTTTCCGGGAGGGGTCCATGGCCGGGCCGCGCGTTGCGCTCTTCGTCACCTGTCTGGTGGATCTGCTCCGCCCGTCGGTGGGGTTCGCGAGCGTGAAGCTGCTCGCGGAGGCCGGATGCGACGTCGATGTGCCGGAGGCCCAGACCTGCTGCGGCCAGCCGAACTGGAACGCCGGCGACCGGGCCGGGGCGGCCGAGATGGCGCGCCGCGTCATCGAGACCTTCGAGCCCTACGATCATGTCGTGCTGCCCTCGGGCTCCTGTGCCGCAACGATCGTCAAGGACTACCCGGCGATGTTCGCCCCCGAAGACCCCTGGCGGGCGCGGGCCGAGGCGCTCGCCGAGCGCACCCACGAGATCACGAGCTTCCTCGCCGATGTCATGGGCGTCGCCCCCGCGCGCCGCGCGCTCAGGGCGAGCGTCACCTATCACGACAGCTGCTCGGGCCTGCGCAGCCTCGGCATCGCCGAACAGCCGCGCCGCCTGCTCGCCGCCATCGGCGGGCTCGAGCTGCGCGAGATGCAGGACGCGGATGTCTGCTGCGGCTTCGGCGGCACGTTCTGCGTGAAATACCCGGAGGTTTCCGGCGCGATGGCGGCGGACAAGACGGAATGCATCGCCGCGACCGGTGCCGATCTGGTGCTCGCGGGCGATCTCGGCTGCCTGATGAACATGGCCGGCAAGGCCCGGCGCGAGGGGCGTGCCTTCAAGGCCCGCCATGTGGTCGAGGTGCTCGCCGGCACCACCCACGTCCCGCCGATCGGGGACAGCAAATGAGCGCCGGGGCGACCTCCGCCGAGTTCCGGGCCAATTCGCGCGCAGCCCTTGCCGACGCGAACCTCCAGGCAGCCCTTCGGGGCAGCCGCGGCGGCTTCGTGCAGAAGCGCGCGAAGGCCCGTGCCGCGCTGCCCGAATTCGATGCGCTGCGCGACGAGGCGACCGCGCTCAAGAACCACACGCTCGCCCATCTCGACCACTATCTCGAGGCCTTCGAGGCCCAGGTCGTGGCGAGCGGCGGCCAGGTCCACTGGGCCGAGACCGCCGCCGATGCCCGCGCCGCCGTGCTCGAGATCTGCGACCGGGTCGGGGCGCGGACGGTGACCAAGGGCAAGTCGATGATCTCCGAGGAATGCGGGATCAACGAGGCGCTCACCGCGGCCAACATCACCCCCGTCGAGACCGATCTCGGCGAATACATCATCCAGCTCCGCGGCGAGACCCCGTCGCACATCATCGCGCCCGCCGTGCATGTCACCGTGCCCGAGATCGAGACGGCGTTCCGCGCGGCCCATGCCGGGCTCGACCCGGCCCGTGACCTCAGCCGGCCGGAGGCGATGCTGAAGGAGGCGCGCGCCGTGCTGCGCGAGGCCTATTTCGCGGCGGATGTCGGCATCACGGGCGCCAACATGCTGGTGGCCGAGACCGGCCAGACGGTGATCGTCACCAACGAGGGCAACGGCGATCTCACCCAGTCGCTGCCGCGCGTCCATATCGTCATCGCCTCGATCGAGAAGGTGGTGCCGACGCTCGAGGATGCCGCGACCCTGCTGCGCGTGCTCGCCCGCTCCGCCACCGGGCAGGAGATGTCGGTCTACACCACCTTCTCCCGCGGCCCGCGCCGCGCCGAGGATCTCGACGGCCCCGACGAGTTTCACGTCATCCTCCTCGACAACGGCCGCTCGGCGCTGCTCGGCACCGAGTTCGAGGACATGCTCCGCTGCATCCGCTGCGGCGCCTGCATGAACCACTGCCCGGTCTACCAGGCCGTCGGCGGCCATGCCTACGGCTGGGTCTATCCCGGCCCGATCGGCGCGGTGCTCACGCCCGCGCTCACCGGCGTGGAGCAGGGCGGCGCGCTCGCCAATGCCTCGACCTTCTGCGGCCGCTGCGAGGCGGTCTGCCCGGTGCGGATCCCGCTGCCGCGGATGATGCGGAGCTGGCGCGAGAAGGAATTCGAGAAGCGGCTGACCCCGCGCGGCATGCGCCGCGGCCTCGGCCTCTGGCTCTGGCTCTCCCGGCGGCCGAAGGCCTGGCGCTTCGCCACCCGTACCGCCGCGCGCGTGCTCCACCGCATGGGCCGGGGCTCCGGCGCGCTGAAGCGGCTGCCCTTCGGCGCCGACTGGACCGCGACGCGGGATTTCCCCGCGCCCGAGGGCCGGACCTTCATGGAACAGTGGAAGGCGATGAAGCGATGAGCGGGCGCGAGACGATCCTCGCCCGGGTGCGGGCGGCAGCACGGCAGCGCACCGAGGACGATGCGGAGCGCGAGGACAGGGTGGCCGGCCGGATCATCCGCCACGAGCCCGGCCTCGTGCCGCGCCAGGGCGCCAGCAGTGGCCACGGCCGCCTCACCCAGTTCCTCAACAAGCTCGACCAGGCCTCCGCCAGCGTCGGCCGCATCTCCTCGCTCGCCGAATTGCCCCGCGTCATCGCCCGCGAGCTCCGCAAGCGCGGGCTGCCGGCCGAGGTGCGCATGGGCGCCGAGCCGATGTTCCGCAGCCTCGACTGGTCGGTGCTCAAGGCATCGATCGGGCCGGGCCGCCCGGTCGAACCGGTAACGCTCAGCCGCGCCGAGTTCGGCATGGCCGAAACCGGCACGCTCGTGCTCTGCTCGGGGCTGGACAACCCGGTGACGCTCACCTTCCTCGGCGAGACGCATTTCGTCGTCCTGCGCCGCAGCGACATCATGGCGGGCTTCGAGGACATGTGGGCAGCCTTCCGGGCCCGCGGCCTCGATCCGCGCACCGTCAACATGGTGACGGGCCCCTCACGCTCGGCCGACATCGGCCAGCAGCTCCAGCTCGGCGCGCACGGGCCGATGGCGCTTCACGTCTTCCTGATCGACTGACGACGACGGCCCGGCCGAGTCGTCCGCAAGGGCAGGGCGCAGGGCCCGCGCCCGGCGCAATCCGTGCCGACTCCCACGATCCGGGGCAGATTTGCTCGCCTCAGGCGGGAAAGAGCCGTCTTTTGGGTGTATATCCGCCGGTTCGAAAATTTTTCTGCTGCAGTGCAGCAAAAACCTGTTGAAATACGATCATTATGCCTCATGTAGGAGACAGACGGAACGAAGCAACGAACAGGAGACCCATCATGGCTACCGAAAATCCGCTCAACGCCTTCTTCGCCAAGCTGCCCGAAGGCTTCCCGATCGACAAGGACGCGACCGCTGGCGCCTGGAAATCCTGGGCCAAGCTCAACGAGCGCCTCGCCGATCTCGCGATCGACACCATGAGCCGCACCAACGAGATCACCGCCAACAGCACGCAGGAAAGCCTTTCGCGCCTGCGCGATCTGGCGAAGGTCCAGGAAGAGCCGGCTGAATACAGCAACGTCCTCACGAACTACGTGCAGGGCCAGTTCACCCTGACCCGTGACACCGCCGAAGCGCTCGGCAAGGTGTTCGGCGACGCCCGCGACCAGGCCACCGAGCTGTTCTCGCAGGCTGGTGAGAAGGCCGAGGAAACCGCCGAAGCCAACACCAAGGCGGCTGCACGCAAGACCACCGCAAAGGCCAAGCAGGCTACTGCGAAGGCGGAATCCGCCGCAGAAGAAGCCGTCGAGGCTTCTGCCTGATCTCTGATCGGGCGCCTCGCCGCACGAGTGTTGTGTAACGAGTATTCGAGTTCAGGGGACGGCGGCCCGGTCAGCGCATCCTGCGCGTCCGGGCCCCCCCGCCAGAAGGCCCGCGGCCGGTTCGTCCGGCGGCGGGCCTTGCGTTTTCCGGGGTGCGTGTCAGCGCGCCACGCCACCCTCCGGAGGCGCGTGGCGCGGAACGCCGCGCCTCAGCCTTCGCCGAAGACCCGCGCGAAGATCCGGTCGACGTTCTTGGTGTGATAGCCGAGATCGAAACAGGCCTCGATCTCCGCCTCGCTCATCACCGCGCGCACCTCCGCATCCGCCTTGAGCTCGCTCAGGAAATCCGCGCCCTGTTCCCAGACCTTCATCGCATTGCGCTGCACCAGCGCATAGGAATCCTCGCGGCTCACACCCTTCTGGGTGAGCGCCAGCAACACGCGCTGCGAGTGGATGAGCCCGCGGAACTTGTTCATGTTCCGCTCCATGTTCTCCGGATAGACCACGAGCTTGTCGATCACCCCGGTGAGGCGGGCGAGCGCGAAATCGAGCGTGATCGTCGCATCCGGCCCGATGCCGCGCTCGACGGAGCTGTGCGAGATGTCGCGCTCGTGCCAGAGGGCGACGTTCTCCATCGCCGGCACCACCGCCATGCGCACGAGCCGCGCGAGCCCGGTGAGGTTCTCGGTCAGCACCGGATTGCGCTTGTGCGGCATCGCCGAGGAGCCCTTCTGGCCCTTCGAGAAGAACTCCTCCGCCTCGAGCACTTCCGTACGCTGCATGTGGCGGATCTCGATCGCCACGTTCTCGATCGAGGAGGCGATGACGCCCAACGTTGCGAAGAACATCGCATGCCGGTCGCGCGGGATCACCTGGGTCGAGATCGGCTCGGGCCGGAGCCCCATCTGCGCGCAGACATGCTCCTCGACCGCCGGGTCGATATTGGCAAACGTCCCGACCGCGCCCGAGATCGCCCCCGTCGCCACCTCGAACCGCGCCTTCTCCAGCCGGTTCCGGTTGCGCTCCATCTCGGCATAGAAGCGGGCGAAGGTCAGCCCCATCGTCGTCGGCTCGGCATGAATGCCGTGGCTGCGGCCGATGCGGACGGTCTCCTTGTGCTCGTAGGCCCGCCGCTTCAGCGCCGCGAGCAGCGCGTCCATGTCGGTCAGCAGGATGTCGGCCGCGCGCACGAGCTGCACGTTGAGCGTGGTGTCGAGCACGTCCGAGGAGGTCATGCCCTGATGGACGAAGCGCGCCTCGGTCGAGCCGATGTGCTCGGCCAGATGGGTGAGGAAGGCGATCACGTCATGCTTGGTCACCGCCTCGATCTCGTCGATCCGCGCCACGTCGAACTCGACGTCCTTCGCCTTCCAGACCGCCTCGGCCGAGGCCTTGGGGATCACGCCGAGGTTGGCCTGCGCGTCGCAGGCATGGGCCTCGATCTCGTACCAGATCCGGAACTTGGTCTCGGGCGACCAGATCTTGACCATGTCTGGGCGGGAATAGCGCGGGATCATGCGGTGAGCCTTTCGCGGAAGAACGTCGTTTCGAATGGGCCGCTCGTGTTGAGGCGGTGCGCGGGTCTGATAGACTGCGCGTCCGGGCGGCACAAGCGAGGGGAGCGATGGAACTCGCGGCATTCGAGGGAGACTGGCGGATCAGCCGCCGCATCGAGGACCGCCGCAACGGTCTCTCGGGCCGCTTCGAGGGCAGGGCCTGCTTCACGCCCGAGGCGGGCGGCGGGCTCCGCTACGAGGAAACCGGCACCCTCCGGCTCGGCGCGGGCCCTCCGATGGCCGCCGCGCGCCGCTACCTCTGGCGCGAAACCCTCGGCATGATCGAGGTCTGGTTCGACGACGGCCGCTTCTTCCACGCCTTCGACCCGGCCCGCCCCGATCCCGCCGCCCATCACGACTGCCCGCCCGACAGCTACGACGTGCGCTACGATTTCGCCGCCGCCCCCCGCGCCTGGGCCAGCCGCTGGCAGGTCGCCGGCCCCCGCAAGGCCCATCTCATCGAGAGCCACTACACGCGAAGCGAGTGAAGATCGGCATTTCCCCCTGCCAACGCTTTGCGCAGCGCCCGAAATCCTGCCCGTCAGGCAGGCATTCCGCCGCAGGAAATGAAACTCCGGCGCGAAAATCGCCATTTTCCCTTTGCAATCGCCACCCGGCCGCGATGCTGAGAGACGTGTCACCGCAGGGTGCCGCCCGCGCGCCGGTCGTGCCGGTGACAGCCGTCCCATGCCAGACCGCTCCCGACCGGAACCCCTGCTTTCAGGACAAGAAGGAGATTTCATGAGCACGGAGAACGCGAATGTCCTCCAAGGCGAAGCGCCCGGCCGGCGCTTCGTGATGCCCGACATCTATGTCATTCTTTTCGTCTTCACCGGCATCGCCGCGCTGCTGACCCATGTGGTCCCGGCGGGCCTCTTCGACAGGGTCGAGCTGCCCAACGGTCGCGTCGCAATCAACCCCGACTCGTTCCGCTTCATCGAGAGCACCCCGGTCGGCATCGTCGATTTCATGACCGCCATCCCCATGGGCCTCGCCGATGCGAGCCTCGTCGTCTTCTTCACCTTCATCATCGGCGGCATGTTCATGGTGATCCACAAGACCGGGGTGATCGAGGTCGCGGTGGACAAGCTCACCCGCCGCTTCGCCGAGCGCAGCATCCTCATCATCCCCGTGCTCATGGTCACCTTCTCCGTCATCGCGACCCTCATCGGCACCCAGGAGCTGGCGCTCGTCTACGTCCCGGTGATCCTGCCGCTGATGATCGCGCTCGGCTTCGACTCGGTGACCGCCGCCGCGGTGGCGCTGCTCGCCACCACCGCGGGCTTCACCTCGGGCGTGCTCAATCCGATCAACACCGGCCTCGGCCAGACCATCGCCCAGATCCCGGTGTTTTCCGGCATCGGCCTGCGCGCGCTCCTCTTCATCTGCCTGACCGGGGCCGCGGTGCTCTACGTGGTGCGCTACGCCGCCCGCGTGCGCGCCACGCCCGATGCAAGCCTCGTCGCCGACACGCCCGCCGAAGCGGAGAAGCGCAAGCTCTACCGCCACGCGGCGGACGAAGGCGCGCTCGCCTTCACCGCCCGGCAGAAGCTCGCCGGGCTCACCATCCTCGGCTTCTTCGTCATCCTGGTCTGGGGCGTGCTCGACCAGAAATGGTTCATGATGGAAATGTCCGGGCTCTTCATCGTCATGGGCATCACCGTCGGCCTCGTCGCGGGCCTCACCACGCAGCAGATCTGCAACGGCTTCAACGAAGGCTTCCGCGACGTGCTCGTCGGCGCGATGATCGTCGGCGTCGCGCGCGCCGTCGCGGTGATGCTGGAGCAGGGGCAGGTGATGGACACCCTCGTCCACGGCCTCGGCGAGCTCGTCGGCGGCTTTCCCCCGCATGTCTCCGCGGTGGGCATGTTCATCGCCCAGCTCGGCTTCAACTTCGTGATCCCCTCGGGCAGCGGCCAGGCGCTGGTGACCATGCCGATCATGGCGCCGCTCTCCGATCTGATCGGCGTCACGCGCCAGAGCGCGGTGCTCGCCTATCAGCTCGGCGACGGGCTCAGCAACATCTTCTACCCGACCTCCGGCTACTTCATGGCAACCCTCGCGCTCGCAGGCGTCACCTGGGACAGATGGGTGCGGTTCTTCCTGCCGCTCTTCATCCTCTGGTGCTCGATCGCCCTCGGCTTCCTGATCTACGCGCAGGCGACCCAGTGGACGGGCTGACCGCCCCCTTCCGGCCCGCGCCCTGACCGGGGGCGGGCCACAGGCCGCGGCGGCGGTATTCAACCGGGCCCGATTGCTCTATCCTCGCGGCACCGCTCCCGAGCTGCCCCGTGGACACCCGCCATGCCGAGCACCATCCGCCTGCACCGCGTCTTCGCCGCCAAGCCCGACAAGCTCTATCGCGCCTTTCTCGAGCCCGATGCCATCGCGAGCTGGCTGCCGCCCTTCGGCTTCACCTGCACCGTGCACGCGCTCGACGCCCGCGAGGGCGGCACGCACCGCATGTCCTTCCGCAACTTCACCACCGGCCGCAGCCATGCCTTCGGCGGCACCTACCACCGGCTCGTTCCGGACCAGGAGATCGCCTACAGCGAGAGCTTCGAGGATCCCGGCCTGCCGGGGGAGATGACGATCACGGTCCGCTTCCGGCCCGTCGCGATCGGCACCGAAATGACCCTGGAGCAGCAGGGCGTCCCCGACGTGATCCCGCCCGAGGCCTGCTACTACGGCTGGCAGGAATCCCTCCGCAAGCTCGCAAAGCTCGTCGAACCCCACATCCCCGAATAGCGGGGCGCGGGGCGCGCGCGAAATCCCCGCCATTCATGATTTGTTAACGACAAAATCCAACGAATTCAAAGGCGTTTTCGGATTTTCACGGTGAAACGCCGCGTTTCACCGCCCGCAAGGCCCCGGCCTTGCACCCCCTCAGAGGAAGCGCACGGCGCCGATATGGGGCAGGTTGCGGTTCATCTGGGCATAGTCGATGCCGTAGCCGACGACGAACTTGTCGGGGATCTCGAAGCCCGTCCAGGTCGCCTTGATGTCCACCTCCCGCCGCGAGGGCTTGTCGAGCAGCGCGCAGACCTCGAGCCGCGCCGGCCGCCGGGTCCTGAGGATCGCGAGCACATGGCTGAGGGTGAAGCCGGTATCGACGATATCCTCGACGACCAGCACGTCGCGCCCCTCGATCTCGCCGCGCAGGTCCTTCAGGATCCGCACCTCCCGGCTCGATTCCGTGGCGTTGCCATAGGAGGAGGCCTCGAGAAAATCGACCTCCACCGGCAGGCCGATCTCGCGCACCAGGTCGGCGATGAAGATGAACGAGCCGCGCAGCAGCCCCACGACCACGAGCTTGTCGGTGCCGCGATAGAAGTCGGTGATCTCGCGTGCGAGTTCCTCGACCCTGGCCGCGATCTGCTTTGCCGAAATCATCTCGTCGATCACGTAGCGCCGTTCGCTCATGCGTTTTTCCCTCGCTGTCCCGGGCCCCCGCCCGGGATTTTGCCTTGTGCTTGCGGGGAAGCTATGGTCTTACCCGCCTCCAACCACTTTCCCTTCCGGTCCCGATCAGTCAACCATGCCGACGCATACCGAGAAACGGAGAATGCCCTACAGCGCCGACGAGATGTATGCGCTGATTGCCGATGTGGGGCGCTATCCGGAATTCCTGCCCTGGTGTGCCGCCGCCCGTGTCCGCACGCGGCGGCCGTTTCCCGATGGCTCGGGCGAGGTGATGGACGCCGATCTGGTGATCTCCTTCAAGCTCTTCCGCGAGCGCTTCGGCTCCCGCGTGACGCTCCGGCCCGAGGCCCGCACGATCGATGTCGAATATCTCGACGGGCCGTTCAAGTATCTCAACAACCACTGGAGCTTCATCCCGAGGGGCGAGAAGAGCTGCGAGGTCGATTTCTTCGTCGATTTCGAATTCCGCTCGGCATTGCTCCAGAAGGTGATCGGCGTCGTCTTCAACGAGGCGATGCAGCGGATCGTGCGCGCCTTCGAGCGCCGGGCCGAGGACCTCTACGGCGCCCGCCCGAGCGCCTGAAGCGCGAGTTCGAGCGCGGTCTCGACCGTCGCGGCCCGCACCTCTGCCCGCCCCAGCGGCCCGAATTCCCGCTTCTCCGCCCGGACCTCGCCCTTGAGGGCGATCCCGAACCAGACGAGCCCCTCGGGCTTTTCCTCCGACCCGCCGGGCCCCGCGACGCCCGTGGTCGCGATGGCAAGATCGGCCCCGGAGCGCGCAAGCGCGCCGGCCGCCATCGCGCGGGCAACCTCTTCGGAGACCGCACCATGCGCGGCCAGAAGCTCGGGCGAGACACCGAGAAGCGCTGTCTTCGAGGGGTAGGAATAGGTCACGAAGCCACGGTCGAAGACATCCGAGGAGCCCGGAATATCGGTGAGCGCCGCGCTCACCAGCCCGCCGGTGCAGCTCTCCGCCGTCGCGATATGGAGGCCGCGGGTCCGGGCCGCCTCGAGCAACGCCGCGGCTTTCTGGCTGCTGCCGCTCATCACATCAGCATCCCATGGGCCACCGCCGCGGCCACCGCCACGACGACCGCGGCCATCAGCCCCGCCAGGACATCGTCGAGCATCACCCCCATCGGCCCGTGCTTGCGATCGGCCCAGGAGACCGGCCAGGGCTTCCAGATGTCGAAGAGCCGGAACATCACGAACGCGCCGACCCAGCCCGGATAGGGAAAGACATGGCCCGCAACGCCCGCGTGCCAGAGGCCGGCCGAAAGCGGGAAGAGGGCGATCCACTGGCCGACCACCTCGTCGATGACGATCTCGGAGGGATCGGGATTGCCGCCGCCCGCCGTCTCGCGCGCCGTCGCCCAGTAGCCGCCGAGAAAGGCAAGCACGGTGGCCAGCAGCAGGAGCGGAAAGCCCCCCGCCCAGTGCAGCAGCCAGCCGACGGGCAGGGCTGCGAGCGAGCCCCAGGTGCCCGGCGCGCCCGGCAGCAGGCCCGCCCCGAAGAAGGTCGCGATGAGCCGGCTCATGATTTCACCAGCGTCGCGGTGGCGATCGCCGCGATCCCTTCGCCCCGGCCGGTGAAGCCGAGCCGCTCCGAGGTCGTGGCCTTCACGCTCACCCGGTCCGCCCCGATCCCGGCGATGCCGGCCAGAGCCGCGCGCATCGCCTCGGCATGCGGCCCGATCTTCGGCCGCTCGCAGACAAGCGTCACGTCGCAATGGGTGATCGCAAAGCCGCGCTCGGCGGCGCGCTCGACGGCCTTCCGGAGGAAGATCTCGGAGGCGGCCCCCTTCCACTGCGCATCGGAGGGCGGGAACCACTGGCCGATATCGCCCTCGGCGAGCGCGCCGAAGATCGCGTCGGTGAGGGCATGCATGCCCACATCGGCATCGGAATGGCCGACAAGGCCGTGGTCATGGGGGATCTCGACGCCGCAGAGCGTGACGGCGCTCCCCGGGCCGAGCTGATGCACGTCGAAGCCGTTGCCTGTGCGGATGTCGATCATGGTCTCCAGTCGCCGTTCTGCCCGCGCCAGATCGGCGGGGGTGGTGATCTTGTAGTTCTCCTCGGCGCCGGGGACCACCCTGACCTCGTGCCCGGCGGCAACCGCCACCGCGACGTCATCGGCGGCATCGCCCGCCCCGGCGCGATGGGCGGCGAGGATCGCCCCGAACCGGAACCCCTGCGGCGTCTGGGCGCGCCAGAGCCCGTCGCGGGACTGCGAGGCAACCACATGGTCCCCTTCGGCCCGCCAGAGCGCATCGACGACCGGAAGGGCCGGAAAGGCGCCGGGCACCTCGGCGAGCGCCGCCACCACGTCGGAAATCACCGACTGCGGCACGAAGGGGCGGGCGGCATCGTGGATGAGGACCGTCTCGGGGGCGGTCGCCTCCGCCGCCAGCGCCTCGAGCCCGGCCAGGACGGAGCCTGCCCGCGCAGGCGCGCCCGCGACGGGGGGCGAGAGCCGGCTGTCCGAAATGCCCGCAACCGCTGCCTCGTAAAGCGGCAGATCGTCGGGATGGATGACGACGAGCACACGCGACACCGCCGGGTGCTCCAGGAAGGCGCATATGCTGCGCTGCAGTATTGAATGTTCGCCGAGAGGCAGGTATTGCTTTGGCTGAGCTGCGCCAAGCCTTTGGCCCCGCCCGGCAGCGACAATCAGTGCGGCGCACGCCATTCGCATTTTCCCCCGTTTCTTGTGCGGCGCTTATAAGCCGCGGGACCGGGGCCGACAATGTCTCCCGCGAGACGGCGTAACCGGAGAAATGCCCAAGGAACGGCATGTGCGCTGATTGTTGCCACTTGCCGCGCCATGAGGTATGCAGAGGCTTGTCGATGCATACGGAATAAGCAGATGATTGTCGAGATTGGGGGCATTAATCTAGCCTCGCCTGTTTTTCTGGCACCTATGGCCGGCATCACGGATGTTCCGTTCCGGAACGCCGTGCTGCGCCATGGCGCAGGCCTCGTCGTCTCTGAAATGATCGCGAGCCGCGAGATGCTGTCGGCCCGGCCCTCGACCCGGGCGCGCGCCGAGCTGGGGCTCGGGGATGCGCAGACCGCCGTGCAGATCGCGGGAAACGACCCGGAGCTGATGGCGGAGACCGCCCGGCTCTGCGCGGGCGAGGGCGCCCGCATCATCGACATCAATTTCGGCTGCCCGGCCAAGAAGGTGACCTCCGGCCTGTCGGGTTCGGCGCTGATGCGCGACCCGGATGTGGCGCTTCGCATCGTCGAGGCGGTCGTCGCCGCGGTGGACGTGCCCGTCACCGTCAAGATGCGCCTCGGCTGGGACGAGGATTGCCTCACCGCGCCCGAGATCGCCCGGCGGGCCGAGGCGGCCGGCGTCCGCATGATCTGCGTGCATGGCCGCACCCGCTGCCAGTTCTACAAGGGCCGCGCCGACTGGAACGCGATCGCCGCCGTCCGCGCGGCCGTCCGCATCCCGCTCATCGCCAATGGCGACATCGTCTCGGCCGGCACCGCGGCCGAGGCGCTCGCGCGCTCCGGCGCCGACGGCGTGATGATCGGACGCGGGGCCCGCGGCCGGCCCTGGCTCATCGCGGGGATCGAAGCCGCCCTCGCGGGCCGCCCCGTCCCGGCGGAGCCCGGCCCCGCGGCGCGCAGCGCGCTCGTCATCGAGCATTACGAGGCGATGCTCTCCTTCTACGGCGTCGATCTCGGGGTCCGCGTCGCGCGGAAACACCTCGGCTGGTATCTCGAGCGGCTCGACGGCGCGGAGGCGCTCCGCGACCGGGTCATCCGCCTTACCGATCCCTCCGCGGTGATCCGCGCCCTTCAATCGGAAATGTCATCGTGCAATTCGTCAAGCCCCAGGGCCGCCGCCTGATGGAAATCGGTTTCGAAGCGCTCTGGAGCGCGATTCCCTATCCCGGCCTCATCATCCGCAAGGACGACACGATCGCCGCCGCCAACCCGGCGGCGGAGGACTTCGGCGCCACCTCGGTCCGGCAGATGCGGGGCAAGCCGTTCAAGAAGTTCCTCGGGCCCAACAGCGTTGTGATGGACGTGATCCACCAGGCGCGGAAGAGCGATGTCTCGGTGACGCAATACAACGTCATGGTGAGCTGGGTCGGCATGCCGCCCTCGCTCCAGAACCTCCACGCCTCGCCGATGCACGAGGCGGATGGCGAGATCCTGCTGCTGATGCACCCCCGCGGCATGGCCGAGAAGATGGATCGCAGCCTCAGCCACCGCTCGGCGGCCCGCTCGGTCTCCGGCATGGCGGCCATGCTCGCCCACGAGATCCGCAATCCGCTCGCCGGCATCTCCGGCGCCGCCCAGCTGCTCGAGATGGGGCTCACGGCCGAGGATCGCGAGCTCACCGGCCTCATCCAGGCCGAGGCGGCGCGGATCGGCGCGCTGGTCGACCGGGTGGAGCAGTTCGGAGATCTCCGGCCTGCGCTGCGCCGGCCGATCAACATCCACGACGTGCTCGACCGGGCGCGGCGCTCGGCGCAGGCGGGGTTTGCGGCCCACGCGCGCTTTTCCGAGGAATTCGACCCCTCGCTGCCGCCGGCTTCCGGCGATCCGGACCAGCTCCTGCAGGTGTTCCAGAACCTTCTGAAGAATGCCGCGGAGGCAATCCCGCGGGTGGGGGGCACGATCGCGATCGGCACCGCCTACCGGCCGGGCGTGAAGCTCTCGCGGCCCGGCGGCAAGAGCGAGAGCCTGCCGCTTCTGGTCACGATCACCGACAACGGCCCGGGCATTCCGGAAAATCTCGTGCGCGACATCTTCGATCCCTTCGTCAGCTCGAAGGAAAACGGCACCGGGCTCGGCCTCTCGCTGGTCTCGAAGATCATTTCTGACCATGGCGGTGTCGTCGAATGCGACAGCCGCCCGGGGCGGACCCGGTTTCTCGTCCGGCTGCCGGTCTGGATCGAGAAGAAGAAGACCAAGGAAACGGATGGAGGGCGCTAGGGCATGGAAGGGACGATCCTTGTTGCGGATGACGATCGCACGATCCGGACTGTGCTCGCGCAGGCGCTGACCCGCGCCGGATGCCGCGTGCGGGCGACGGGCACGGCCTCGACGCTCTGGCGCTGGGTCGACGAGGGCGAGGGGGACGTGATCGTCACCGACGTGATGATGCCCGACGGCGATGCGCTCGACCTGCTGCCCGCGATCAAGAAGCGCCGGCCGGACCTGCCCGTCATCGTGATGAGCGCGCAGAACACGGTGATGACCGCGATCCGCGCGGCGGAGGTCGGCGTCTACGAATACCTCCCCAAGCCCTTCGACCTGAAGGAGGTTCTGGGCCAGGTCTCCAAGGCCCTGAAGCAGAAGGCGCGCCGCACGCCGCTGGCCGAAGAGGAGCCCGCGCGCGAGGAAAACCTGCCGCTCATCGGCCGGAGCCCGGCGATGCAGGAGGTCTACCGCATCCTTGCCCGCCTGATGAACACCGATCTCGGCGTGATGATCACCGGCGAGAGCGGCACCGGCAAGGAGCTGGTGGCGCGCGCCCTGCACAATTTCGGGCTCAGGAAGGACGGGCCGTTCGTCGCGATCAACATGGCCGCGATCCCGCGCGACCTGATCGAGAGCGAGCTCTTCGGCCATGAGAAGGGCGCCTTCACCGGCGCAGACCGCGCGATGGCGGGCAAGTTCGAGCAGGCGCGCGGCGGCACGCTCTTCCTCGACGAGGTGGGCGACATGCCGCTCGATGCCCAGACGCGGCTCCTGCGCGTGCTGCAGGAGGGTGAATTCACCCGCGTGGGCGGCCGGGACGTGCAATCGGCCGATGTGCGCATCGTCGCCGCCACCCATCAGGATCTGCGCGGCCTCATCGGCGAGGGCCGCTTCCGCGAGGATCTCTTCTACCGGCTCAATGTCGTGCCGATCCGCCTGCCGCCGCTGCGCGAGCGCCTCGAGGACGTGCCCGATCTCGCCCGCGCCTTCCTGCGCCGGGCCGAGAACGAGGGCCTGCCGCGCAAGTCGATCTCCAAGGACGCGCTCGACATCCTCAAGAAGCAGGACTGGACGGGCAATGTGCGCGAGCTCGAGAATCTCATGCGCCGGCTCTGCGTGCTCTGCACCGACGACGTGATCTCCGCGGGCGTGGTGACCCAGGAGGTCTCGGCCCGCCCGACCTCGACCGCCCCGGCGCAGAACGCCCAGCCCCAGCGGCTGGCGCATGCCATCGAGGCGCATCTGCGGCGCTACTTCGATCTCCACGGCGACGCGCTGCCGCCCAACGGGCTCTATGACCGCATTCTCAAGGAGATGGAGCTGCCGCTTATCGCGCTCGCGCTCTCCGCGACACGCGGAAATCAGGTCCGGACGGCGGAGTTGCTCGGCATAAACCGGAATACGTTGCGAAAAAAAATCCGTGACCTCGACATTCGGGTGACACGTGGCAAGAAAATGATGTAAGAACGCCACAGTCGAGCCTGAAAAGAGCGCCATGGCAGAATGCGCCTTCACCCACTGAGCCTGTCCGGAGAGCGTTTCGCACGCTGGCTGAATCGCCGGGACGTCAGGACGTATTTCCTCTGGGCGATGCTCGGGCTTGGCCCGCTGCTCACCATCGCGACCTTCGCCTCCCTCGGGGGGATGCACGGGCTGTCGAGCCAGCCGGTCCTCCGCATCGTGCTGATCTGCGACTTCGTCTATGCGCTCACGGTCGCGATGTTCGTGGCCCGGCGGATCGCCGAGATGATCGCCGCCCGCAAGCGGCATTCGGCGGGGTCGCGGCTCCACATGCGCCTCGTGCGCTTCTTCACCGCGATCGCGCTGATCCCGACGGTGCTGGTCGCGATCTTCGCGACCATCACGCTGAATTTCGGCCTCGAGGGCTGGTTCTCCGACCGGGTGCGCGACGTGGTCACCAACTCGATGGCTGCCGCCCAGGCCTATGAGGAAGAGCACCGGGTCACGCTCCAGACCGATGCCCGCGTGCTCGGCTATTTCCTCAGCGAACAGAAGCAGCGCCACCCGCTGATGACCGGCGGCCAGCTTCGCGAGCTGCTCACCACCGGCCAGCTCCAGATGCAGCGCGCGCTCCCCAAGGCCTATGTGATCGACGGCGACGGCAATCTCCGGGCGCGCGGCGAGCGGAGCTATCTCTTCGACTACATCGCGCCTTCGAAGGCCGATATCGAACGCGCCCGGTCCGGCGAGATCGTCGTGATCCAGGACTGGGAGAACAACGAGTTCCGCGCGCTGGTCCAGCTCCAGGGCTTTGCCGACCGCTTCCTCTACGCAAGCCGTGCCGTGGACGGCAAGATCCTGAGCCTGCTCGACGAAACCCAGGAGACCGTCCGTCTCTACCAGCAGCTCGAGAATGACCGCGGGCGGCTGCTCTTCGAATTCGCGCTGATCTATCTCGGCTTCGCGCTCGTGGTGATCCTCGCCGCGATGTGGATGGGCCTCTGGTTCGCCGAACGCCTCGCCCGGCCGGTCGGCCGGCTCGCGAGCGCGGCCGAGCGGGTGGGCACCGGCGATCTCGGGGTGAGGGTGCGCGAGTCCGGCGAAGACGACGAGATCGCGCTGCTCGGCCGGACCTTCAACAAGATGACCGGCCAGCTCAAGGTGCAGCGTGATGCGCTGGTCGCCTCGCACAGCGAGACCGAGCGCCGGCGGCGGCTCTTCGATTCCGTGCTCACCGGCGTCACCGCCGGCGTGATCGGTCTCGACGGCAACGGCCGGATCGAGGTCATCAACACCGCCGCGGCAAGCCTTCTCGCGCTCGATCCCGAGCAGGCGACGGGCGCCTTCCTCGCCGATGCGGTGCCGGAGTTCGCCGACCTCATGGACCGGGTCGACGACCGCAGCTCGACGGTTGCCAAGGGCGACGTGCGCCTGCGCCGCCATGCCCACGAGCGCGACCTTCTGGTGCGGGTCGCGGCGCGCGAGACGGGCGAGGGCGATCTGGAGGGGTATGTCGTCTCCTTCGACGATGTGACGGACCTCGTGGTCGCCCAGCGCATGGCGGCCTGGGGCGACGTCGCACGGCGCATCGCCCATGAGGTGAAGAACCCGCTCACCCCGATCCAGCTCTCGGCCGAGCGGATGCGGCGCAAGTTCGGCCCGATCCTCGCCCAGGACAAGCGCGAGTCGCTCGAACAGTATGTCGACGTGATCGTGCGCCAGACCAACGACCTGCGGCGCATCGTCGACGAATTCTCGAAATTCGCCCGCATGCCCGCCCCCGAGCGCCGCTCGCTCGATCTCACCAAGCTTATCGGCGATGCGATCCTCCTGCAGGAAACCGCACGCCCCGACATTCGTTATATCACGCAGGTACCCGGGCATGCGGTGCTGGCCCAGCTCGACGGGACGATGATAAGCCAGGCGCTCACGAACCTCCTGAAGAATGCCTCGGAAGCGATTGATGAAGCGCTGGAGGCCGATAAGAGCTATAAGGGAGAGATCCATGTCGCGCTCACGCTCGAGCCTGACGCGATGATCATCGACATCGAGGACAACGGGCCGGGCCTGCCCGACCAGCCCGCCCGGCTCTTCGAGCCCTATGTCACCAACCGGCCGAAGGGCACCGGACTCGGCCTGCCGATCGTGAAGAAGATCGTCGAGGAACACGGCGGCACGCTCGACCTGCTGACCGCCGCGCCCTTCGAGGGCGCGGACCATTGCGGCGCCCGCGTCCGCATCGTGCTGCCACGGACCTCCGCCGGAACTTCCCCAGAAACGTCTGAAAATTCAAGTGCCTTTGCCGAGAAGTTGAGAGAGAGAATAAAATGACAGACATTCTCGTTGTCGACGACGAACGTGACATTCGCGAACTTATTGGCGACATCCTCGAGGATGAGGGGCACGGTGTGCGCCTCGCCTGGGACAGCAGTTCGGCCCTCGAGGAGATCAACCGGGAAGCCCCGGATCTCATCATCCTCGACATCTGGCTCAAGGACAGCCGCCTCGATGGCATCGACATCCTGAAGCGGGTGCGGCGCGACAATCCGGCGATCCCCGTGGTCATCATTTCCGGCCACGGCAACATCGAGATCGCGGTCGCCGCCATCAAGCAGGGCGCCTACGACTTCATCGAGAAGCCCTTCAACATCGACCAGCTCATGGTGGTCATCACCCGGGCGCTCGAGACCTCGCAGCTCCGGCGCGAGAACGCGGCGCTGAAGGGGCAGGACACGCACAAGCTCTCGATGGTGGGCAGCAGCGGCGCCTTCAAGCAGATGAAATCGAAGCTCGACAAGGTGGCGCGCACCAACAGCCGCGTGATGCTGACGGGCCCCGCAGGCTCGGGCAAGGACACGGCCGCGCGCTACATCCACGCCAATTCCGCCCGCGCCCACAGCCCCTTCGTGGTGGTGAATTCCGCCTCCGTCGGGGCCGAGATGATGGAGGAGGTGCTCTTCGGCCGCGACACGCCCGAGCGCGGCGTCGAGCCGGGCCTCCTCGAGCGCGCCCACACCGGCACGCTCTTCTTCGACGAGATCGCCGACATGCCGCTCGGCACCCAGTCGAAGATCCTGCGCGTGCTGGTCGATCAGGCGTTCCAGCGCGTGGGCGGCACCGACACGGTGCGGGTGGATCTGCGGGTCATCTCCGCCACCACGCGCGATCTCGAGGCCGAGATCGAGGCCGGCAGCTTCCGCACGGAGCTCTATCACCGGCTGAACGTGGTGCCGATCACCGTGCCGGGGCTCGAGGCGCGGCGCGACGACATTCCCGAGCTCGCCAGGCATTTCCTGGGCGAACTCAACGAGACCCAGGGCCTGCCGCTCCGCGAGCTCTCGGCCGAGGCGGAGGCCCAGCTCCAGACCATCCAGTGGCCCGGCAACGTGCGCCAGCTCCGCAACATGCTGGAACGCGCGCTGATTCTCGGCACCAGCTCCGAACCGATCGCCGCCGAGGAGCTCACGGGCGAGCTCAATGGCGGCGAGGGGGCCGATGGCGCCGTTCTCGGCGCGGCCTTCGCCGGCCTTCCGCTGCGCGAGGCGCGCGAAACCTTCGAGCGCGAATACCTCATGGCCCAGATCAGCCGCTTCGGCGGCAACATCTCGCGAACCGCCAGTTTCGTCGGGATGGAACGCTCGGCCTTGCATCGGAAGCTGAAGTCCTTGAACGTGATCTCGGCCGTCCGGAGCCAGCGCTCCGAGGAGACCGAGGAGCACGTCTGACCCCGCCGGGGTCGCCCTGAAGCAGGAATGCCCGAATGAAGATCATCATCTGCGGTGCAGGGCAGGTGGGAGGCCAGATCGCCCGCCATCTCTCCCGCGAGGACAGCGCGAACCAGGTCACCGTGATCGACAACAATCCGGCGCTGATCCGTCGGATCTCGGACGCCCATGACGTGAGCGGCATCACCGGCTTCGCCTCGCACCCCGACATTCTGGAGGCGGCCGGCGCGCGCGATGCCGACATGGTGATCGCGGCCACCCAGTCGGACGAGGTCAACATGGTCATCTGCCAG
This sequence comes from Amaricoccus sp. B4, assembly GCF_043226085.1. Taxonomy (NCBI): domain Bacteria; kingdom Pseudomonadati; phylum Pseudomonadota; class Alphaproteobacteria; order Rhodobacterales; family Paracoccaceae; genus Amaricoccus; species Amaricoccus sp. B4. The sequence goes on along the minus strand of NZ_CP171225.1, from coordinate 386,654 downwards.
GTGGCGCATTCGATCTTTTCCGTCCCGCGCAAGATCGCCCGGCTGCGCTCGCCGGCCTATCTCAACGCAATCTATTCCGATCTCTACCGCCGCGCGCATCTGCCGATCGACGTGGTCATCTCGCCGGAATTCGCTGTGGCCGACGCGGTGATGCAGCGCCTCGCCGCGCCCGCGGCCTTCGACATCGAAAGCTTTCTCGACGGCCGGGCGCAGCTTCTCGGCATCTCCCTCGACAGCACCTGCGCCGTGCTCAACACGCCGCTGCGCCAGCTCTCCGAGCTCTTCTCGACGCTCCGCGCCGTGGTCGTCGGCATCCGCCGCGCCAACCGGCTCTTCGTGCCCGAACCCGAGGACCAGCTCTACCGCGACGATCAGGTCTATGTCTTCTCCGCGACCGAGGACCTGGCGCGCATGATGGAGGTCTTCGGCAAGGACCACCTCGAGATCCGCCGGGCGCTGGTGATCGGCGCGGGCAACATCGGCCTCAACGTCGCGCAGAAGCTCGAGTCGGGTCGCAACAAGGCGCGGGTGAAGGTGATCGAGGCCAATCGCGACCGGGCGGAGGTCGCGGCGGACGCGCTCAACCGCACCGTCGTGCTCCACGGCGACGGGCTCAACCTCGAGCTGCTCGAGGAGGCGAACGTCCGGCACATGGATGCCGTGCTCGCGCTGACCGACGACGACAAGACCAACATCCTCGCCTGCGTGCGGGCCAAGAACGAGGGCGCGCAGCTCGTCATCGCGCTGGTGAACGACGCCTCGCTCATCAGCCTCATCGCGCCGATGGGGATCGACGCCTATGTGAACCCGCGCTCCACCACCGTGTCGTCGATCCTGCGCTACGTGCGCCACGGCCGGGTCAAGGCCGTCTATTCCATCGGCGACGCCGAGGCCGAGGTGATCGAGGTGCAGGTGCTCGGCACCTCCGCCATCACCGGCAAGACGGTGCGCAACTCCGATCTGCCGGAAGGCTGCCTCATCGGCCTCATGCGCAAGGGCGAGAAGATCCTCGTACCCCGCGGCGACACCCGCATCGAGGAAGGCGACGTGCTGACCCTCTTCTGCATGCGCGAGCAGGTGAACGAGGTCGAACGCCTCTTCCAGGTGGGTCTGGACTTCTTCTGACCATGGGACAGCTGCGCCAGTTCCCGGCCATCGTCATCGTGCTCATGGTGGTCTCCTGCGCGATGATGCTGCCCGCGCTCCACGCCGTCTCGGGCGGCAACTGGGAGATCGCGCGCAGCTTTCTCTATCACGGCATCTTCTTCAACATGGTGGCCGTCGTGCTCGGCATCGCGACGATGAACAGCCGGCCGAGAATGCCCGCGCGCTACCATCTGCTCTCGCTTCTCGGGATCTACGTGCTGCTGCCGATCGTGCTCGCGGCACCGCTCGCCTCGCTCATCACCCAGATGCCGTTCCGCGACCTCTATTTCGAGATGCTGTCCTGCCTCACGACCACCGGGGCGACGATCTTCGACCGCCCGTCGCTGCTGCCCGACACCATCCACCTCTGGCGGGCGATGGTCGGCTGGTTCGGCGGCCTCATCGTGCTCGTCACCGCCTTCGCGATCCTCGCGCCGCTCAACCTGGGCGGCTTCGAGATCAGCCAGAACTCGCAGTCCCTGCGCGGCGGCTTCTCGGGCACCTCGATCGAGGACGCAAGCCGCCGGATCATCGCCAACACCCGGCTGATCGCCCCGATCTACGCCGTGGTGACAGGCATCCTCGCGCTCGCGCTCATCCTGCTCGGGGACCGTCCGCTCGTCGCGATCTGCCATGCGATGTCGACACTCTCGACCAGCGGCATCTCGCCGCTCCGCACGCTCGACGCGGCCGGATCGGGCCGGGCAGGGGAAGTCGCCATCGCGCTCTTCCTGCTCTTCGCGATCTCGCACCGCGGCCTCAACCAGCGCATCCTGCGCTTCCAGATGCCCCGCTTCACCAATCCGCAGGTCCAGCTCATGCTGATCTCGGTGCTGAGCGTCACCCTGATCCTGTTCCTCAGGAGCTTCATCGGCGCGGTGGAGATCGAGCGTCAGGCGCATTTCGATTCCGCGCTCCGCGCGCTCTGGGGCAGCATCTTCACCGTGCTGTCCTTCCTCACCACCACCGGCTTCGAGAGCCACGACTGGCGCACGATGCAGATCTGGTCCGGCCTGCCCGATCCGGGCGCGATCCTGCTCGGGGTGGCGGTGATGGGCGGCGGCATCGCCACGACAGCGGGCGGCGTGAAGCTCCTCCGGCTCTATGCGCTCTACCGCCACGGGCTCCGCGAGATGGACAAGCTCGTGCACCCCTCGAGCCTCGGGCGGCAGGGCGAGGGCGACCAGCTCATCTCCGAGCGCGGGCCGCAGATCGCCTTCGTCTTCCTCATGCTCTTCCTGACCGCGCTTGCGCTGATGATGACGCTGCTCTCGGCAACCGGCCTCGGCTTCGACGAAAGCCTCGCGCTTGCCGTCGCCTCGCTCACGACGACGGGGCCCGCGATCCGCGTCCTGGGCGGCGCCTTCACCTACAACGACCTCGACGCCGTGGCGCAGATCCTCTTCGGCATCGGCATGGTCGTCGGCCGCATGGAGGCGCTCGTGATCATCGCGCTCTTCAACCCCGCCTTCTGGCGCAGCTGACGCGGAGGACACAGCCGCGGAATTTTTTCAACCGCCGCACTGGAAATGCGGCAGCGCACAACCGATAATAAACGCACAACAACAACACGAGCCGCTGTGAGCGGATATACAACTGAAGGCTGAAAAATAATGGCTGCCGACAAACAGAATCTGCAGGACGCATTTCTCAACAATGTCCGCAAATCCAAGGTGCCGGTCACGATCTTCCTCATGAACGGCGTCAAGCTGCAGGGAGTTATCACCTGGTTCGACAATTTCTGCGTGCTCCTGCGCCGCGACGGCCAGTCGCAGCTCGTTTACAAGCACGCGATTTCCACCGTGATGCCCTCCCAGCCGATCACGCTTTACGAGGCCAGCGATAACTGAAGAACACGCGCGGATGCAGACGCTCGTCGTGCATCCGTGGATTGCCGCGTCCGCGTCGCGAGACCCTGAGGACGCGCTTTCCGAAGCCACCAGCCTTGCAACGGCCCTTGACCTCGATGTGGTCGGGGCCTTCGTCGTGTCTCTGCCAAAGGCGCGCTCCGGCACGCTCTTCGGCACCGGCAAGCTCGAGGAGCTCGGCCGCCGCGTGGCGGAGGACGAGGTCGGCCTCGTCATCGTCGATGCCACCCTCTCTCCGGTGCAGCAGCGCAACCTCGAGCGCGACTGGAAATGCAAGGTGCTCGACCGCACCGGGCTCATCCTCGAGATCTTCGGGGACAGGGCGCGCACCCGCGAAGGCGTGCTTCAGGTGGAGCTCGCGCATCTGAGCTACCAGAAATCGCGCCTCGTGCGGAGCTGGACCCATCTCGAGCGCCAGCGCGGCGGCACCGGCTTCCTCGGCGGCCCCGGCGAGACCCAGATCGAGGCCGACCGGCGTGCGCTCGACGAACGCATCCACCGCATCCGGCAGGCGCTGGCCAAGGTCGTGAAGACCCGCGGCCAGCACCGGGCGGCGCGGCGCCGCGTGCCGTATCCGATCATCGCCCTCGTCGGCTACACCAACGCCGGCAAATCCACGCTCTTCAACCGTCTCACCGGCTCGGGCGTGCTGGCCAAGGACATGCTCTTCGCCACGCTCGACCCGACGATGCGGGCCATCGAGCTGCCCGGCGGGCCGCGGGCGATCCTCTCCGACACGGTGGGCTTCATCGCCGATCTGCCGACCCAGCTCGTCGCCGCCTTCCGCGCGACGCTCGAAGAGGTGCTGGAGGCCGATCTGATCCTCCACGTGCGCGACATCTCGCATCGCGAGACCGAGCATCAGGCGGAGAACGTGCGCGCGATCCTGCGCGATCTCGGCATCGACGATGCCGCGCAGGAGAACGTGATCGAGGTCTGGAACAAGGTCGACTGCCTGCCCGAGGAGAGCGTCGGCCCGGTGCTTGCCGCCGCCGAGCGCAATCCCCGGGTGCTGCCGATCTCCGCCCTCACCGGCGAACGGGTGGAGGCGCTCCTTGCCGCCATCTCGGAGGATCTGCGCGCCACGGCCGTCGAGGAGGAGATCGATCTGCCCTTCGACGACGGCCGCCGCCGCGCCTGGCTCTTCGAGCGCAATCTCGTCGAGGCGGAAACCATGACCGATGGCGGGCATCACCTCACGGTCAAATGGACCGAGCGGGACCGCAACCGCTTCCGGCAACTCTGAAATCCGGCGGGCGGGCGCGGGCAGGGGGCCCGCACCCGCCGCCGCGTCGGGCTCAGATCCGGGCGAGCAGGGTGGCCGGGCTGAAGCGGAGGCGCGACACCGCCTCGATCGCGTAATGCACCGCCACGCCAAACCCGACGCAGCCCGCATAGACCAGCACGAAGAGCGCCAGCGGATAGCCGGTTTCAAACCCGTCCGGAATGAAATGCAGCAGCACCGTCACCGCGATGAGATGTGAGCAGAAGATCCGGAAGCCGAGCTTGCGCGACACCTGCGCCGGGGCCTCGGATGACACCACGACACGGGCGAGCGCGGCGAAGACAAGAAAGCCGCAGATCAGCCGCGCCGGAATGGTGAGCGCGAACAGCAGGACGCCGCGCGCCGTCGGGTCCTTCGGCACGGCGATATTGTAGTATTCGAGGAAATGGGCCGAGAGCAGCGTCGCCAGCACCAGCCCGGCAAGCACGCCGTTCGAGGAGACCGCCCGGAGAACCGAAGGCTCGAAGAGCCGCTTCCAGACGCCGTGCGTTGCGACGCCGAGGAAGAAGAGCAGCACAATGCTCGAGCGCGGCATCAGCGACATGCCGTTGTCGCCGAAGCGATTGGCATTCTCGCCCCAGAGCAGCGTCACGAGGCAGAGCGCGACCCCGGCCAGCGCCACCATCCAGCGGTTCCGCAACCCGAGCGCATGGAGCGCGAGGAAGACCACTGTCGCGAAGCAGATGTCGAAGACGAAGTGCAGCGGATAGTTGTAGGGCCAGATGCCGATGCCGAAGATCTTCTCGAGCCAGCGGTAGTTCACGTTGGCGCCCGCAATGCCGCCCGCGATCATCAGATAGGCCACCGCCCAGAAGACGTAGGGCAGCCCCATGGACACGAGGCGGTTGCGCGCGACATCGACGGCATTGCGCCGCTCGAGCCCCTCCATCACGAACCAGGCGCTCACCAGCGTCAGCGCCGCCACCGCGCCGCGGCCAAGGCCGGACTTGAGAAAGAGCATGAGGTTTTCGCGCAGCAGGAAGCCGAACTCGGCAAGGGTGAGGCTCAGGGAATGCCAGGAGACGCCGCCATAGAGCGTCGCGAGCTCCGGCAGCTTCAGCGTATAGGGCACATGGACCGAAACCATGAGCACAACGACCACGACACGAAACATGTCCACCAGCCGGGACCGGACCAAACTCTCACTCACTGACTCACGCACCTGCATTCCTCGGCTCCGGCCAAACTTCGACCGGCCACCGAAATCATCCGGCGGTGAGACAATCAAGAAGCTAACAGTTTCATTGGCTTAATGGGCGGATTCGCGCCGAGCGCAAGATCGCGGCGCGCATGCAATCATTGCGCGAGCGGGCGATCCGGCGGCACGGCAGCGAGCAGGTCGTCCGTGCCGGGCGAGAGCCAGCGCCAGTCCGCCATCCGGCCACGGAACCAGCTCCGCTGGCGCTTGGAAAACTGCCGCGTCGCAATGACGGCCTCGAGGATCGCCGTCTCGAGGTCGATCGCGCCGTCGAGATGGGCGAAGAGCTGCTCGGCGCCGAGCGCGCGGGCCGACGGCAGATCGCGCGGCGTGCCGGCCGCCAGGAACGCCCGGCATTCCGCCAGCGCACCCTCGGGCACCATCCGCCGGAACCGCGCCTCGACGGCACGGTGCTGCACCGGGATCTCCGGGCTCAGAACGATCGCATCGCAGGCCGCGCGCGGCAGCAACGGCGGCGGCGTCTCGTCCTGCCAGGAGGAGAGGGGACGGCCCGTGCTGACAAGCACCTCCCAGGCCCGCTGTACGCGCACAGGATTGGCCCGGTCCATGCGCCCGTACGTACGGTGGTCTCTGGCGGCAAGCTCGCTCAGCATGCCGCTGAGGAGTCCGCTGTCGATGCGCCTCTGAGAATCCGCGCGCACCTCCGGATCGATCTCCGGGATCTCGGCCAGTCCTTCGGTCAGCGCCGAGAGATAAAGCCCGGTGCCGCCGACGATCACCGGACGCTGGCCACGGGCCGCAAGCCGCTCGAGCAGCGCCGCAACGTCGCGCAGCCAGGCGCCGACCGAGTGCCGCGTGCGGGCATCGACCGTGCCGTAGAGCGCGTGCGGCACCCGGGCACAGTCGGCCTCGGAGGGCCGCGCCGACAGCACGCGCCAGCAATCGTAGACCTGCAGCGCATCGGCATTGATCACACAGCCGTCGTCACGCTCGGCAATACGCATCGCCAGCTCGGATTTACCGCTGGCGGTCGGACCGGCGATCAGAACCGGCCTGCGCCCATATATAACATAATCTTCGTTATACGACACTTATCCCATTCCCGGCCGGGATCTTCTCATAGGCCCGAAGGAAGCTTGCAACCCTGCCGGATGGCCATCGCTGCGGGCCGATACAGGCCGTCCTGCCACCCGCGCCGCGCCTTTCCGCCACCGGGATGCCGCCACAGGCCGCCACCCGCCCGGACCCGGCCCTAGTTGAGCGATACGGCCTGAAACTCGGCGATCACCGCGCCCGTCTCGTCGACAAGGCACATCTTGTCGCCGGAGATCGTCCACCGCCGGGCCTGCAGGATGGTGTCCGCCAGCAGCCTCTCCCATCCGTCCAGCGGCGGCGGACAGGCCATCCGCGTCGACGCCGCCCCCTTGCCGAAGGAAATCGCGTCACCGTCCACCGAATAGCTGCCCAGAATCTGGTTGCACCCCACCGTGGCCGTAAACCTGTCCTCGTCGTCCCCGAGCAGGATCAGATGCGGATCCTTGCCGCCCTCCGGCACCTGGATCTCGGTCTCCCCGAGCTTCAGGATCTTCCAGTAGGTGTTGGTCAGCCCCACCTCCCGCGTCGCACGATCGCAGGACACGTCCGGCCAGACCCCGATGAAGCGATTGACCACCACAACGTCCTTCTCGTCGCCGCTCCCGTCCGTGCCGGGGCGCTGCTCGAGGTCGCCGTCGAAGGTCGCAAAGATCGACAGCCCCGGCTCGCGCCCTGCGGCGAGATAGGCATGCTCGAGCGCGGCGTAATCGCCTTCCTCCGAAATCGGAAAGGTCATGCCGCTGCTGCATTGCTGAAAACTCGCGCCATCCGCGGCATAGGTCACGAGACCCTGCATCGACGGCTCGCGCTCCGGCTTCGGCACCGCCGCGTCCGTCGCTTCGCCCTGGCCGGTCATCGCGGCCTCGGGCGTGGCATCCACCGCCGTGCCGCTCGCCTGGGCCACGAAGACGCCGGTCTCGCCGCGCAGTCCGAGCAGATCGCCGTTCCGCGCCGCCAGCATCACCATGCCGACATCGACATGATCCGAGGCGCCGCCCGTCAGCACCGGATAGATCGTGTCCGAGGTAAAGCGCAGCCGCCCCGCGACCTCCACCGTGGCGCGCACGGAATAGACGTGATCCTCCAGGATCGAATTCGGATCAAACGGGATCGTGAAACGGATCGACGGCCCGCCGGGCCCGGCAATCGAGACGCGCCCGAGCTCGACCGGAAGCGTGTCCGCGAGCGTGATGTCGAGCAGCCGTGCCTCGAATACCGCTTCGGTGGGCAGTGTGATCGTCTCCCGGTAGCTCGCAGTGCCGCTCACAAGCGACGGTTTTGCCGATACGGGCGCGAGCGCGAGGACAAAGACCCCGAATACGGCGTAAAACCTTCGCCAGTTCATGTCTGTTCGCCATTCTTGCCTACCCCGCCCGTTCTTCAACTTGACAGGAATTGTGGAGATGGCCAATCCCCTACACAGAGTAAACTGAATTTTTCGCGACTACTTTCGTCGGATTTGACAAGTCCGTGAACCGCCCCGCCCGGTATTCGGCGAAGCGGCCGGATCGCGCCGGGCTCAGAGCTGAGCCATGACCTCTTCCGAAATCTCGAAATTCGCCGTCACGGTCTGCACGTCGTCATCGTCCTCGAGCGCCTCGATGAGGCCCATGAGCGTCTGCGCCGCGTCGAGATCGAGCTCGGTGGTGGTCTGCGGCCGCCAGACGAGCTTCGTGCTCTCCGCCTCGCCGAGCACAGCTTCGAGCGCGGTCGAGACATCGTTGAGATCGGTGTCGGCGCACCAGATCACGTGCTCCTCCTCGCCGCTCTCCACATCCTCGGCCCCGGCCTCGAGCGCGGCCATCATCACGTCATCCTCGGAACCCGCGGCGGCCGCATAGACGATCTGGCCCTTGCGGTCGAACATGAAGCTCACCGAGCCGGTCTCGCCGAGATTGCCGCCGCGCTTTGTGAAGGTCGAGCGCACGTTCGAGGCGGTGCGGTTGCGGTTGTCGGTCATCGCCTCGACGATGATCGCCACCCCGTTCGGCCCGTAGCCCTCGTAGCGGATTTCCTCGTAGTTCTCCGCATCTCCACCGGCGGCCTTCTTGATGGCCCGGTCGATATTGTCCTTGGGCATCGAGCTGGCCTTGGCCTCCTTCACGGCGAGGCGCAGGCGCGGGTTCTTGTCCGGATCGGGATCGCCCATCTTGGCGGCGACGGTGATCTCCTTGGAAAGTTTCGAGAACAGCTTCGAGCGCGCCGCATCCTGGCGCCCCTTGCGATGCTGGATGTTGGCCCATTTGGAATGCCCGGCCATGGGATGCTCCGTTGGATATCTGAAGATGGATGGCGCGCCTTATAGGCTGGCGCAGGCCCCGTCATCAACCCCCGAGAGACGCAGGGGCGCCCGTCATGCGGGCACCAGCGGCCAGAAGACCGGGATGAGAAGACAGGATGCGACCCACATCAGGAGGTTGAGAGGAATGCCGACGCGGAAATAGTCGGTGAACCGATAGCCGCCCGGCCCGTAGACCAGCGTGTTGGTCTGGTAGCCGATCGGCGTCGAGAAGCTCGCCGACGCCGCGAACATCACCGCCACCACCAGCGGCCGCGGGTCGAGCCCGAGCTCGTGGGCGAGCGTGATGGCAAGCGGCGTGATGACCACCGCCACCGCATTGTTGGTCACGATCTCGGTCAGCAGCATCGACATGCCATAGAGCGCAAAGAGCACGACGATCGGCGGCAGCTCCCGCAGGGTCGGGGCAATCGCCCCCACGATGAGATCCATCGCGCCTGAATTCTCGAGCCCTGCCCCGACGGCCAGCATCGCGAAGATCAGCGTCATGAGCTGGGCGTTCACGTTCGCATAGCACTCGTCGGTGTCCATGATCCGGATCAGCAGCACCGCGGCGACGCCCACCAGCGCCAGAATGTGGATCGGCGCGACATTGAAGGCGGCAAGCCCCACCACCGCGGCGAGAATCCCCACCATGAGCGGCGCCCAGCCGCGCTTGTAGGGACGTTCGCTCGGTTCGGAGATGTCGACGAGATCGACCTCGGAGGCGAGCCGCCGGATGTCTTCCGGCGCCCCCTCGAGCAGCAGCGTGTCCCCGACCCGGACCACCACATCGTCGAGCTGCCGGCCGATGTTCTGGTTTCTGCGATGGACGGCAAGGGGATAGACGCCGTAGCGGCGGCGCAGCCTCAGGCTCCCGAGGGAGCGGCCGACGAGCTTGCAATCGGGCGAGATCAGCGCCTCGACCGTGGTCGTCGTCTTCGACCCGACCCGGTCCACCAGCGTCACCTTGTTCGAATCCTTGAGCCCGAGCAGCTCCTTCATGTCGGTGCGCAGCACCACCCGGTCGCCCTCGCCCAGCGTCACGTCGGGAAAATCCCGCCGCAGCGACTCGTCGCCGCGCAGCAGGTCGATGACCCGTGTGCCCTCATGCTTGAAGAGCGCCACATCCATCACCCGCTGGCCGATGAGCGGCGAGCCCTCCGGCACCACCACCTCGGTGAAGAAGCGCATCCGCTTGCGCGGCCCGAGCAGATCGGCCATCGAATCCCGGTCCGGCAGCAGGTAGCGCCCAATGGTCGCCAGATAGACGATGCCGATGAGCGCAAGCATCACACCGAGCGGCGCGATCTCGAAGAGCGTGAAGGGCTCGAGCCCCGAACGGCGGGCCACCCCGTCGACGAGCAGGTTCGTCGAGGTCCCGATCAGCGTGCAGAGCCCGCCCATGATCGTGATATAGGAGAGCGGAATCAGCAGCTTGGAGGGCGCGAGCCCGAAGGATTGCGCCAGCTGGATCACGATCGGGATCATCACGACCACGATGGGCGTGTTGTTCATGAAGGCCGACGCGCCCGCCGTCACGATCGCCAGCGCCGCGAGCGTTCGTCGCGGTCGCTCCGTCGCATGGCGCGTGACGAGCAGCGAGAGATTGGCGAGCACCCCCGTGCGGATCAGCCCGCCCGAGAGGATGAACATCGCCGCGATCGTCCAGGGCGCGGGGTTTGCGAAGACCTCCAGCACATCGTCCACCGGCAGCACACCCGCCACCAGCAGCGCCACCGCCGCCCCCATCGCCGTCACCTCCGGCGGATAGACCTCCCGGACGAAGAGGCCGAACATCACCACCAGCACGACCAGCGTGTAGATCGGCGCAAACATTTCGTGGCTCAACAAGGCCGTCACCCGTGACTCCCCCAGTACATACCCACCATACCCGGATCTCCGGGCCACAAGACCGTCGGCCACCTTGCCCCAACGCCGCGGCGCACTCAAGGGCACCTGATGCCGCCGCGCTCGCGGCCGCACCTGCGTGGCAGTTCAATCACCCCTGCTCCACCGGCCCCGACGGCGCGAGCCGCCCGCCGACCCGCACCGGCACCACGCGGAGCGCCCGCCCGGTGCCCGCCTCGGTCTCGACGAAGATGCCCGAAAGCGTCGCCTCGCCATTGGCCGGCGTGAAGCGCGCTTTCGTCATGCCGGTGACGAACCGGGTGATCGGCTCGAGCTTGTCCATGCCGATGACGCTGTCGTAATCGCCGCACATGCCGGCATCGGTCAGATAGCCGGTGCCCTTGGCGAGGATCTGCGCATCGCCCGTCGGCACATGGGTGTGGGTGCCGACGACGAGGCTCGCCCGCCCGTCGCACCAGTGCCCCATCGCCATCTTCTCCGAGGTCGCCTCGGCGTGGAAATCGACGATCACCGCATCCGCCACCCGGCCGAGCGGCGCCTCGCGCAGCGCGGCATCGACGGCGGAGAACGGATCGTCGAAGGGCCGCTTCATGAAGACCTGCCCCAGGATCTGCACCACGAGCACCTTGCGGCCGCCCGGCGCATCGAAGAGCCGCACGCCCTTGCCCGGCGCCGTCTTGGCATAGTTCACCGGCCGCAGCACCCGCCGGTCCTGCTCCACATGCGAGAGCATGTCGCGCTGATCGAAGGCGTGATCGCCCAGCGTGAGGCAGTCCGCACCCGCTTCGAGCAGCAACTGGGCATGCGCCGCCGTCAGCCCCATGCCGCCGGAGGCGTTCTCGCCGTTGACCACCACGAAGTCGAGCCGCCAGTCCTTGCGCAGGCGCGGGAGCGTCTCGCTCACCGCCTTGCGCCCCGCGCGGCCCATCACGTCACCAAGAAAAAGAAGTCTCATTCGCACGCCTTATCGTGCCGCCCCGGGCCGGGCAAGAGGCGCCCGCGCGCCCTGCCCGGCCCCGCGCGCAATCCCGCCTCAGCCGCCGAGCGCCTTTCGCAGCATGTTGAGCGCGGTAAGGATGATGAAGGCGGCAAAGACCCGCCGCAGCGGCTTGGGATCGAGCGCATGGGCAAGCCGCACCCCCCAGGGCGCCGTCACCATGGTGACCGCCACCACGACCAGGAACGCCGGCAGGTTCACCAGCCCGACCGTGAAGGGCGGCCGGCCCGGCGCATCCCAGCCCGTGAACAGGAACGCCGTGACCGAGGGCAGCGCGATCACCAGCCCGAAGCCCGAGGCCGTCGCCACCGCATTGTGGATCTTCACGCCATAAAGCCGCATCAGTGGCACCCCGAAACTGCCGCCGCCGATCCCCATCAGCACCGAGATGAAGCCGATCGCCGCCGAGGTGACGGCCCGGCCGATCCCGCGCGGCATCTCGGTGCCGAGCTGCCAGCTCTCGCGGCCGAAGCCGATATAGAGCCCGACGAGCGTGCCGAGCACGCCGAAGATCATCATGAGCGAGGCGGTCTTGAGCCCGCTCGCCGCGAAGACGCCGACAAGCGCCCCCACCGCGATCCCCGGCGCCCAGGCCTTGAGAATGTCCCAGCGCACCGCGCCCTTGCGGTTGTGGCTCCTGAGCGACCGGGCCGAGGTGAAGACGATGGTCGCCAGCGAGGTCGCGAGGCAGACCTGCATCACCTGCGGCCCGTCATAGCCGAGCGCGATGAAGGTGTAGAGGAAGGCGGGCACCAGGATGATGCCGCCGCCGACCCCGAGCAGACCTGCAACGATCCCGGCCAGCGCGCCGATGGCGATGAGCAGGCCGAGAAAGGGAAGAAGCTGGGACGGATCGGGCATGGGCATGGCCGCGGACACTCGCACTTGCAAAAGACCTCGGCCCAAGCCCTAGCCCACCGGCGGCGCGGGATAAAGAGCCGCAGCGCCGCAGCGCCGCAGGGCTCAGCGCATCCCGCCGGCCTGCCGCTCGCGCCAGCCCGAGACGAGCGCCACCGTGATCCCGAAGAGCAGATGGCCCGCGAGCGAGGCCCAGGCGAGGCTCCCGAAACCGAGGAAGGCGGGCAGCCCGGCGAGGAGATGCGCCATCACATAGAGCGCGAAGACCCAGAGCCCGAGCCCGAAGCCCGCGCCCGCGAGCACGAGCGGCAGTCCGGGCAGCAGCGCGCGCTGGAGCGGCCGGGCGATGAAGAGCCAGCCGAGCGGATAGCAGACCACGCCGACAAAGGCATGGATCGCCTCGGCCAGCGGCCAGTTGCGGAAGCCGAAGACCGATTGCACCAGCGCCGCGGGCTGCAGCGGCCCGCCGACCAGCAGCGGCGTGATCCCGCGCGCCCAGACCTCCCAGACGAGATCCGCGGCAAGCCCGGAGAGCAGCACGGTGAAAAGAAGCGTGCGCCCGGCAACAGGAAACAGGGGCCGCGGCGCGGCCTGAGGCATCATGGTCATGGGAAGGTCTCCGAAAGATCGCCCTGAATCAGGCGGTTGAAGGAAAGACTGAAAGCTCTGCGCGAGGGCCTACCCCGCCTGCGCCGCCTGCCGCCCCACGGCGGCAATCAGCGTATCCTCGGCCTTGAGCTGCGCCCGCGCCGCCCGGATGCGGGCGAATGCGCCCGCATCGCCATCGCGGCCCGCGAGATCGGCGAGCGCCAGAACGAAGAGATCGCGCTGCGCATTGCTGCCGCCGAGTTGCGGCAGACGCCGGAGCAGCGGCTCCAGATCGCGGCCCGCGCGCGTGTCGGTGCCGGCAATGGCGCGCGCCAGCGGCAGCCCCACCGCGCGGGCGATCTCCGCCTGTTCGCCCTGCCCCCGCGCCTTGCGCGCGATCGCCTCGAGCGCCTCCCGCGCCGCCACCCGCTCGCCCGCCGCAACCAGCGCCATCAGCCGGTGGAGTGCCGCGAACATCAGCGTCGTGTCATTGGCCCGCGCCCGGCCGAGCGCCGCCAGCTCGTCCCACCGCGCCCCCACCGCGACGCCGCAGCGCTCGAGCCGCCAGAGCAGCGAGACGGCGTTCGCCACGTCGCGGAAGTCATCCGTCGGCTCGGGCCGCACCTCGGCATCGTAAAGCGCCAGCACCCGGTCGTGTTCGCCCCGGTCGAGATGGAGCAGTGCCAGGTGCCAGGCCATGTGGAAGGAGAAGTTGTTGCAGCGCGACCAGTCCCGCCGCCCGGCTTCGAGCCAGGCGATCCCCGCCGCCGCATCCCCCGTCATTTCATGGACATGCCCGACCGCATGCATCCCCCAGGCGTCTTCGGGCTGCAACGCCACCGCCCGCCGCCCGATCGCTTCGGCCACCCGGTAGGCGCCGCTCTCCTCGAGCGCGAAGGCGTGGCAGCCGAGCAGGAACCCCGCCGCCGGATCCGTCTCGCGCCAGGCCTGCAGCATCCGCGTGCTCGCCGCGAGCATCCCCGGCCCGTCGCCGATCATGAAGCGCAGCGCATGGGAGAGCTTGAACGGCAGGAACGCCGCCGGCCGCTCGGCGAAGCCCGCGTCGAGGCACTCCGCCGCGCGCCCGAACTGCCCGCCCGCGGCATGGCCGAGCGCCTCGACGAGCACACGCTCGTCCCGCGTGCCGCCATCCCGGCGCCGGAGCGCGCCGCGCGCGGCCTCGAGTGCCGCCTCGACCACCGGGCGGAGCTCGGCGCGGGCCAGCGTGAGATTGGCAAAGCCCTTGAGCGCCAGCCCCGCCACATGCTGCGGATCGGCCTCGAGCGCCCGGCCGAGATCGACGCCCGCATTCGGGCGATGCGCGCCGAGCCCGTGGACCGCCGCCTCGAAGGCCGCGAGCGCCTCGGGGCATGTCGTGCTCGTCACGAGGCCGTAGCGATCCTCCGACGTCATCAGCGAAACCGGTCCGGCGGCGGGCTCTGGGCGCATCATGTCCTTGGATCCTTGCGTCATGGATACGCCCGGCGGGCGCGGTCACAAGGCGTTACGGAGCCCGCGCTTTCCCCGTTACGCCCCGACCTCGTAACGCCTGCGTGAGGGCCTGCGGGAGGGCCTGTGGGATCCATGCCGGGATCGCGGTGAAACGCTCCGCGAGATCCGCCCGGCGCCGAAGGCCGGCCCTGCGGCATTCATGATATGTTAACTACGAAAATCGAATGATTTCAGAGGCGTTTTTTCGATTTCACGGTGAAACGCCCCGTTTTCACGCCCCACCACCCCTGCCCCGGACCCCGCCTTTTGCCCGGTCGCCGCGCCGAGGTTTTGCATTCGCCGCAGGGCCGCGCTATCAGGCGCACGAATCCTCCCGGAGTAGCACCCATGATCCTCTATCCCGCCATCGACCTGAAGGACGGCCAGTGCGTCCGGCTGCTCCGCGGCGAGATGGACCAGGCCACGGTCTTCGGCGACGACCCCTCCGCGCAGGCCCGCGCCTTCGCCGCCGCCGGCTGCCGCTGGCTGCACCTCGTCGATCTCAACGGCGCCTTCGCGGGCCAGCCGGTCAACGGCGCCGCCGTCGAGGCGATCCTCGGCGCCGTCGACATTCCGGCCCAGCTCGGCGGCGGCATCCGCGACCGCGCGACGATCGACCGCTGGCTCGAGCGCGGCATCGCGCGGGTGATCCTCGGCACCGCCGCACTGCGCGATCCCGAGCTCGTCCGCGCGGCCGCCCGCGCCCATCCCGGCCGCATCGCCGTCGGGATCGACGCCCGCGGCGGCATGGTCGCGGTCGAGGGCTGGGCCGAAACCAGCGACGTGACCGCGACCGACCTCGCGCGCCGTTTCGAGGATGCGGGCGTTGCCGCCATCATCTATACCGACATCGAGCGCGACGGCGCCATGCAGGGCCCGAACGTCGCGGCCACCGCGGCCCTCGCCCGCGCCGTCGGCATCCCGGTGATCGCCTCGGGCGGCGTCTCCTCGATGGCCGACCTGCGCGCGCTCAAGGAAAGCGGCGCGCCGCTCGACGGCGCGATCTCCGGCCGCGCGCTCTACGAAGGCAAGATCGACCCGGCCGAGGCCACGGCCTACCTTGCCGCCTGAAACGAAAGGCTCCGCCCATGCTCAAGGTTCGCGTGATCCCCTGCCTCGACGTCAAGGACGGGCGCGTGGTGAAGGGGGTGAACTTCGTCGACCTGATCGACGCGGGCGACCCGGTCGAGGCCGCGCGCGCCTATGACGCCGCCGGCGCCGACGAGCTCTGCTTCCTCGACATCTCCGCAAGCCAGGAAAAGCGCGGCACCCTGCTCGACCTCGCCTGCCGCACGGCCGAGCAGTGCTTCATGCCGCTCACCGTCGGCGGCGGCGTGCGCACCCCCGAGGACGTCCGCGCCCTCCTCCTCGCCGGGGCCGACAAGGTGAGCTTCAACACCGCGGCGGTGAATACCCCCGATGTGGTCAACGAGGCCGCCAGCAAGTTCGGCAACCAGTGCATCGTCGTGGCGATCGACGCCAAGACCGTCGCCGACGGCCGCTGGGAGATCTTCACCCACGGCGGCACCAGACCGACCGGCATCGACGCGGTGTCCTTCGCCAGGGACATGGCCGCCCGCGGCGCCGGCGAGATCCTCCTCACCTCGATGGACCGCGACGGCACCAAGGCGGGCTACAACCTGCCCCTGACCCGCGCCATCGCCGATGCGGTCGAGGTCCCGGTGATCGCGAGCGGCGGCGTCGGCACGCTGGAGCATCTGGTGGAGGGTGTGACCCAGGGCCACGCCTCCGCCGTCCTCGCCGCCTCGATCTTCCACTTCGGCACCTACACCATCGGCGAGGCGAAAGCCGCCATGGCCGCCGCCGGCATTCCCGTGAGGCTCGCATGACCGACACGCTCTCCCGCCTCTGGGCAACGATCGAGGCCCGCGCCGCCGCCGATCCCTCAAGCTCCCACACCGCCGCCATGCTGGCCAGGGGGCCTGCGAAATGCGCCGAGAAATTCGGCGAGGAAGCGGTCGAGGCGATCATCGCCGCCGCCCGCGGCGAACGGGCCGAACTCGTCCACGAGGCCGCCGACACGCTCTATCACCTCCAGGTCACCCTCCGCGCCTGTGGCGTCAGCTGGGCCGAGGTGATGGAGGAACTCGAACGCCGCGAAGGCCGCTCCGGCATTGCGGAAAAGGCATCGCGCGGGAAGTGAATTTTCCGCGCTGTTGCCGATTGCAGCCCGCCGCAAGCTCGCATATAGAGGCGCTCAGGCACCCGTAGCTCAGCTGGATAGAGCGCTGCCCTCCGAAGGCAGAGGTCACAGGTTCGAATCCTGTCGGGTGCGCCATCCCAGACAAGTATCGGCCACTCCGCAGGGCGATCTTTCACCGATCACTTTCCGCGCCCGTTCCGATCTCGCGAAGGCTGCCGGGGGGTCACAGCCCCCTTGGCAAGGCCGAAGCACCTGGGATCCGACAAGCGGCGGTGACGATGCCGCGCAACCATCGGTGCGCCGGATCTGCCTCCATGCGGGGATGCCAGAGCGCCGAGATGCCGATTTCCGGCGTCGTGACCGGCAGGTCGAAGCCAACCAGACCTTCCGCCAATGACGGGTCACCGAGGCACGATCGCGGGACAAGCGCGACAAGATCCGACTGCCGCGCGATCCGCAGCGCATCGGGAAATCCCGGCACGACGGCGATGATCCGGCGATACAGCCCGAGCGCTTCCAGCGCGTCATCGACCGCTCCGGTGAAATGGCCCCTGCGCGATGCCACGACATGGCGGGCGGCCGCATAGGCCTCCGGCGTCACCGGAGCCGACAGAAGCCCATGCCCCGCCCGCACGACACCGAGGAATCGGTCTCGGAACAGCAGGTGGGTGCGTACCTCCGGCGCGAACGCCCCGAGCACGCCAATCTCAAGATCTGCGTCACCTTCCCGGAGAGGGCCGGCATCCTTGGCGGGCTTCGGCGCGAAGCGCAGCCGTGCATGCGGTGCAGCCTCGGCAAGAGCGGCGACCAGAGGTGCCGAAAACAGTCCGATGAAACCTTCATTGGCGCGGATCGTGAACGTCCGGTCGAGCGTGGTGAGATCGACCCTCTCCTCCTGCGGACTGAGAACGTCGCGCGCCTCCCGAGCCAGCGCATGAACGCGGTCGCGTAGCGCGACAGCGCGCGGCGTCGGCACAAGACCGCGGCCAGCCCGCACCAGCAGCGGATCGCCGGTTGCAGCCCGCAGCCGTGCGAGCGTCCGGCTCATGGCGGACGAACTGAGCCCCAACCGCCGCGCCGCGCCGGTCACACTGCCTTCCGCCAGAAGCGCATCGAGCGCAGGAAGCAGATTGAGATCGATACCGTTCATGACCGGAACCTACGCCATCCGGCCGGCTCATCATAGCGTCCGGCGCAACAACAGTTTGCGTCCTGTGCGTCTGGTGCATTTCACACCATGCGACCACCTTGCCTGTCGAGACTGGAAACGAAAGGCAATCCAATGACATCGAACGATCCCAACGAGACAGCAGGCACCATCCTGATCGTCGGCGCATCCCGCGGCCTCGGCCATGCCATGGCAGCGGAGTTTCTCCGGCGAAACTGGGCCGTTATCGGAACAGTGCGCGGCACCGGCAATACCCTGCTGCACGCGCTGGCCGACACCTTCCCGGGGCGTGTCGAGGTCGAGATGCTCGACGTGACCGAGCGGGAACAGATCGCCGCCCTCCGCGGCCGTCTTTCCGGGCGGACCATCGATGTCCTGTTCGTCAATGCCGGCACGGCGAACACCGATCAGGACGAGACCATCGCGGAGGTCACGACGGATGAGTTCGTTCGCGTGATGCTCACCAACGCACTCGGGCCGATGCGGGTGGTCGAAGGCTTGCAGGCGTGCGTTGCGCCAGCCGGCATGATCGGCATCATGTCATCGGGACAGGGCAGCATCAGCAACAACAATAGCGGTGGCCACGAGGTCTATCGCGGCTCGAAGGCGGCCCTGAACCAGTACATGCGCAGCTACGCCGCACGCCATGCCGGAGACTCCCGCACCCTGGTTCTGATGGCTCCGGGCTGGATCCGGACTGCACTGGGTGGCGCAGCCGCACCGTTCGGCATGGAAGAGACGGTGCCGCAGATCGTGACCACGCTTCTTGCACAAAGGGGCAGGCCCGGCCTTCGGTATCTCGAACGCGACGGTCGGACCGTGCCCTGGTGAAGACCGATCCGACCGGCTTTCACCCTGAACCCCATCGAACCGACCTGACGGAGACGATTGGGTGGGCGGACCTCTCCGCGTCCCCCGGCGCGGCGCGCCATCCTGACTCCCGCGGCCCCGTCCGTCGTGACGGGACGCCAAGGTCTGCGGCCTGAAGGTGTCTCAAGGCCCGTCGCGCATGATTTCAATCGGTGCCGGAGGTCCAGAGGCCGTAGGGGTGTCCGTTGAAATCGATCTGCGCCGCGGGGCCGGTTTCCGGGTGAGAGCCGTCCATGCGGCAGACGAGGATGGCATCGGGGGTCGTGTCCAGCCAGTGGAGGGCATCCTGAAGGGCGCCGATCGGCAGGACAGGTTCGCGTAGGCGGGCGGCAAAGCTGAATTCACCCTGGTATCTGTCGGAGCAGATGGCGATCGCACCATCATGCGGCGCGATGATGCGGGCGATCGGATCGGGATTGTAGATCCGGCCCGGGGCCCCATGCAGGAACAGGAGGTCGAGGGCAAGGACCAGCCCCGGCCCGAGCAGGGCCGCGCGCGGCCCCTTCAGGACAAACCCGGCGCCCGCAAGCGCCAGGAGCAACGCCGCCGGGAGGAGACTGCCCCAGACCGGCCGCGCCAGCGCTGTCATATCCGCCGGGCCGAAGCCAAGCGCGAGCGCAAGCAGGGTGATGCCGAGCGTCAGCGGCAGCAGGCCGGCCGCCGCCAGGCCGCCGCCCCTGATCGCACCAGCTCTGGCGAAGATGAGCGCAACGGCCGGCAAGGCCGGAAGCAGGTAGTGCAACTGCTTGCTGGCAATCAGGCTGAAGAGGAGCAACGCCGAGAGGGACCAGAGCAGTGCGAGCCGCAGCCCGCGATCCCGGCGAAACCCGAGCCCCGCGACCTCGCGCCAGAGCCGGCCGGACCATGCCCAGGGCCAGAGCAAGAGCGGCAGAAGCGGCAGGAACCACCAGAGCGGCCGGCCGTGGGCAAAGGGATCGGCAATCCGGCCGGCGCTCTGGGTCCAGAGCACGGCATCGCGATATTCGGGGCCTCCGAAGAAACTTGCCGGAATCAGCCACAGGCTCACCATCAGCAGCGCGAGCGCCACGGCCTTCAGTGTCCGCAGGGCGGCCACACGCCAGGGTTCCCCGCGCCAGAGTGGCGTGGCGAGGGCGATGGGCAGGAGATGCACCAGAATGACCGGCCCCTTCGCGAGTGCACCGAACGCAAGGGCCGCGCTCAGCCCGATCCAGGCGCGCGGCTGCGTTTCCGTCGCGACGAGGGCCCTGACCCCGAGCACGACAGCGAGGGCCAGCATGGTGTCGAACATGGTGAGCCCGGCGTAGAGGTCGAAGGCGGCGAAACCGGCGAGCACCAGAGCGGCACGGCCGCCTGCGGCCGCGTCCTCCGGCCAGAGCCTGCGGGCGAGGCCCGCCGTTGCCGCGATGGTGGCAAGGCCGAAGGCCGGCCCGACGAGCCTTGCCGCGAAGGCGGAAACGCCCGTCACCGACCAGACCAGATTGATAAGCCAGAACAGAAGCGGCGGCTTGTGGCTGTAGACCGCGCCGTTCAGATGCGGAACAAGCCAGTTGCCATGGGCGCGCATTTCCCAGGCGACAGACAGATAGCGGGTCTCATCGACCGGCAGGACCGGCCGGGCGAGGATGCCGACCACGGCCACCACCCCGAAGGCAAGCAGGGCAAGCCATGTCCCGTGTCGCGCGATCCCCACTCCACGGGCCTCTGCGGCCAGGCCGGCGGAGGGCGGTTCCTTGCCCTGGAGTTCGTGCCAGCCCTCATGCAGCAGATCAGCCATAGTCCTCGGAGCTCCCGGTTCAGCTTCGGCACACAGAGATCGAGGCAGATCCTCGCGGCCCTGCTCTCACCTCGCCTGGTGACGCCGCCGGGATGCGAAGGAACCTCGACAGGTCGGGCGGGGTCTTGTGACCCGGGACGCGACGGTGCCGTTCGACCGACTGTGTAATCCGGGGAAATCCGGCCGAGCTGAAGGAGACCTTACTTTTTCGTAAGATCCTCGATTGACGGGATATCCTGGACGGTTGCTCCTGCACGGACCATTGCGCGCCGCAGCCAATTGCGTGCTATGACGGGCGGACACGCGCCCGGCGCGCTCCCTCGCCATCCCGATGCGGCGCGGGGGTGGGGCCGCCGGGCTTTCGAACGGGAGGATCCTCGCGGCAGTGCGGCAACCGGTCCGGGAAGGCAGGAGCGAGACGGGCGTGCTGCCGGTGCTGGCGGCAGCGGCGGCCATTGCCTTCGTGGTGCTGGCCTGGATCGGCTACGAAGCGCTTGCGCGGGAATTCGAGGCCGAACTGGTGGAGGATGGTACCCGCTCGCTCGACCGGACGGCCGACATGGCCCGTGTCTGGTTCGAGCGCTACAGCGCACTCGCGCCGATCTATGCCCGAGATCCGCGCGTCACCGCCGCGCTCGAGGCGCCCGGCGATGCCGCGCTTGCCCGGACCCTCAACCGCGAGCTCGAAGCCTGGAACGGGCTCGCCGGCACCACCGACACCTATGTCATGAACCGCGACGGCACGACCATCGCCGCCTCGAACTGGGAGGAGGCCCACAGTTTCGTCGGCCGGAACTTCGCCTTCCGGCCCTACTTCCGCGACGCCCTGGAAGGCCGGCTCGGCCGCTTCTTCGGCCTCGGCACGACATCGGGGCTGCGCGGCTACTATTTTGGCGCTCCGGTTCGCGATGCGCGCGGCATCATCGGCGTGGTGGTGGTGAAGATCGCGATCACTCCGCTCGAGGAGGATCTCCGGCTCGGCCCGCATCAGGCCTTCTTCACCGACGAGGCCGGCATCATCGTCGTGGCCGGAACCCCGGCCCTGCGCCTCAAGCGGCTCGGAGAGATTGCCGAAGCCGAGCGCGCGCGGATCGTCGAGACGCGTCAGTTCGACGGTGCGACGCTTGGCCCCGCCCCGGTGGCCGCAGCCGGATCCTGGCTCGACGGCACCCAGCAGCTTGTCCGCGCCCCCGACGACAGCGGCAGCGGAACCGCGCACCGCTATGTCGATCTCAGCCGCCGCATCGAGACGCTGGACTGGACGCTCCATGTGCTCGCCGACACCGCCGTGGTGAACCGTCGCATGACCTCGGCCCTGCTCACGGGCGGCGCCGGTGCGCTCGCCCTGCTCACGCTCGCCTCCCTTCTCTGGCAGCGGCGCCAGCGGCTGGTCGAGCGGCTGCGGCATCGCGAGCGCGACCGGCTTGCGCTCGAGCGCCGTGTGGCGCAGCGCACCGCCGAACTCACCGCGGCGAATGCCCGGCTCGAGGCGGAGGTTGCCGAGCGGCGCAATGCCGAGGAGAGCCTGCGGCGGACCCAGAGCGAGCTAGTGCAGGCCGGCAAGCTCGCCGCCCTCGGCCAGATGTCGGCCGCCCTCAGCCACGAGTTCAACCAGCCGCTCACGGCGATCCGCACCTATTCAGAGAACGCCATCGCCTTCTACGAGGCGGGCGCGGGCCAGAAGGCGGCAGAGAACCTCGCCCGGGTGCTGCGCCTCACCGAGCGGATGGCCCAGCTTTCGAAACACCTGACCCGCTTCGCCCGCCGCTCGCAGGACGACGTGACGCCCGTCGATCTCGATGCGGTGCTTTCGGACGCGCTCGGCCTGCTCAAGGGACGGATCGAACGGGCCGAGGCGGAGGTGCGCCGCGAGGGCGATGCCGGGCTCGCGGTGCTCGGCGGCGCGGTCCGGCTCCAGCATGTGGTGATGAACCTCGTCGGCAATGCGCTCGATGCGGTTCCCGCGGACCGGACACCCCAGATCCGCATCGCGCTCCGGCGGGACGGCGGCGAGATCGAGATCGCCGTCGAGGACAACGGCACCGGCATCGCGCCGGAGGCCCTGCCCCGTATCTTCGATCCGTTCTTCACCACCAAGGAGGTCGGCAAGGGGCTCGGGCTCGGGCTCTCGATCTCCTTCAACATCGTGAAGGATTTCGGCGGCACCATGCGGGCGGAAAATGGCGCGGACGGCGGCGCGCGCTTTGTCATCCGGCTTCCCGCCGCGGGAACCGGCACGCGGGAGGCGGCGGAATGAGCGCGATCGAGGTGCTGCTCGTCGATGACGAAGAGGATATCCGCGTCTCGGTCGGCCAGGCGCTCGAGCTCCGCGGCTTCGAGGTCACGGCCTTCGCGCGCGCCGAGCGGGTACTCGACCGGCTCGGCCGCGATTTCACCGGTGTCATCGTCTCCGATATCCGCATGCCGCGGATGGACGGGCTCGCGCTCCTCGACGGCGCGCTCGGGATCGACGCCGATCAGCCGGTCATCCTCATCACCGGCCATGGCGACGTGCCGCTGGCGGTCGAGGCGCTCGGACGCGGGGCCTATGATTTCATCGAGAAGCCCTTCGCAACCGACCGGCTGGTGCATTCGATCACCCGGGCGGCCGAGAAGCGCCACCTCACGCTCGAACTTCGCCGCCTGCGGGAGGCGCCCGCCCCGGACGATCCGCTGGAGGCGATGATCCTCGGCCGCTCGCCCGCGATGACCGAGTTCCGCCGCAAGCTCCGGACCGTGGCGGAAACCGATCTCGATGTCCTCCTTGTGGGCGAGACCGGAACCGGCAAGGAGCTCGCCGCCCGCGCGCTTCACGGGTTGTCCGCCCGCCGCGATCGCCCCTTTATCACCATCAATCTCGCCGCGCTCCCCGCCGCCCATGCCGAGGCCGAGCTCTTCGGCCATGTCGCGGGTTTTGCCGGCTCGGCACGGGCGCGGATCGGCCGGCTCGAGCACGGCCGCGGCGGCACGGTGCATCTCGACGAGATCGGCTCGGTGCCGCTCGCGCTGCAGGTCAAGCTCCTGCGCGTGCTCGAGGACCGCGCCATCGAGCCACTCGGCGGCGGCGACCGGGTCGATCTCGACATCCGCGTCATCGCCTCGACGCGGGAGAGCCTCGAGGAACTGGTGGCCGAGGGCCGTTTCCGCGACGACCTGCTCTACCGGGTGAACCCCGTCACCCTCCGCATCCCGCCGCTGCGGGCGCGGGGCGGCGACATCCCGCGCCTCTTCCAGCATTTCGCCGCCGCCGCGGCCGGGCGGCACGGGCGTGATGGGCCGGAGGTTCCGCCGGAGACGCTGCTCGCCGTCGCTTCGCGCGACTGGCCCGGCAATCTTCGCGAACTCAAGAACGCCGCCGAGCGCTTCATCCTCGGGATCGAGAGCGACCCCGCACCGGGCGCGGCCCGCGGCCTGACGCTGGCCGAACGAATCGACCGATTCGAGCGCGATGTGCTGACCGCGACGCTCGCCGCACATGACGGCAGCCTGAAAGCGACCTACGAATCGCTCGGGCTCGCCCGCAAGACCCTCTACGAGAAGATGCAGAAGCACGGTCTGCGCCGCGAGGACTTCAGCGACTGACGCCGGACGTCCCTGCCGCCACCCGCCCCTCGGGCCGACATGGGTGGCTGAGGGAACATCGCACCCGCCTTCGCCTCAAAATGATCGCATGGCAGCCTTGCATTCGTTGCATGGCTCGCAGGTCCGTGGCCTTTTCGATGGCACGAGCCGCCCACGGGCGGTCAACACCGGGCAAACGATCGCCCCGAAAAAACGCCAAACCAATCGGAGGAACCCGTATGAAGCGCGTATCCATTCTTGCCGCCACCGTCTGCGCCGTTGCCCTTGCCGGGCCGGTCTTCGCCGCCTGCGACGAGGGCGAGACCCTCATCAAGTTCGCCCATGTGACCAACTCGGACAAGCATCCCAAGGGTATCGCGGCCCAGCTCTTCGCCGACCGCGTGAACGAGGAGATGAACGGCAAGGTCTGCGTCGAGGTCTATCCGAACTCCACCCTCTATGACGACGACAAGGTCCTCGAGGCCATGCTTCAGGGCGACGTGCAGATGGCCGCGCCCTCGCTCTCGAAATTCGAGACCTTCACCAAGAAGCTCCGCATCTTCGACCTTCCCTTCCTTTTCAACGACATGCCGTCGGTCGACCGCTTCCAGACCTCCGAGCCCGGCCAGGCGCTGCTTGCCTCGATGGAGCGCAAGGGGCTGACCGGCCTCGCCTACTGGCATTCCGGCATGAAGCAGCTCTCGGCCAACAAGCCCCTGCTCGAGCCGGGCGATGCCAAGGGCCTCAAGTTCCGCATCCAGCCCTCCGACGTGCTTCAGGCGCAGTTCGAGGCGCTGGGCGCTAACCCGCAGAAGATGGCCTTCTCGGAGGTCTACGGCGCGCTGCAGACCGGCGTTGTCGACGGGCAGGAAAACACCTGGTCGAACACCTACGGCCAGAAGTATTTCGAGGTGCAGGACGGCATCACCCATACCGACCACGGCGTGCTCGACTACATGGTCGTCGTCTCCACCGACTGGTGGCAGGGCCTGCCCGATGACGTGCGCGAGCAGCTCGCCACGATCATGCAGGAAGTGACGACCGAGCGGAACACCGCTGTCGTCGAGATCGAGGAGCAGTCCAAGGAAGCCATCGTCGAGGCGGGTGGCACGGTCCGCGAACTGACGCCCGAGCAGCGCGAGGACTGGGTCGCGGTGATGAAGCCCGTCTGGGACCAGTTCTCCGACCAGATCGGGCAGGACAACATCGACGCCGCACTCGAGGCCAACACGCTCACTAACTGAGCCGTCATCCCGGGCCCGCAGCGCCGAGGCGTCTGCGGGCCCATCGGGCTGCCGGGCCTGCTCCGCCCGCGCCGAAACCCCAAAAAATCCGAGGAAACACCCGATGTCCTATCCGCCGAAAACGGCCCTGGGACGAGCGGTCAACGAGATCGAGGAGACGCTGATCGCGGTCTGCCTCGGACTGATGACGCTCATCACCTTCGCCAATGTCATCGCGCGTTACATCTTCAACGCCAACGTTCTCTGGGCGCTTGAGGCGACTGTCTTTCTCTTCGCCTGGCTGGTGCTGATCGGCACCTCCTACGTGGTCAAGGTCGGCGGCCATCTCGGGGTCGATGCACTCGTCAAGGTGCTCTCTCCCGGGACCCGCCGCTACGTCTCCCTGGTCGCCGCGGCCTGCTGCATCGTCTTCTCGCTGCTGCTGCTGATCGGCGCCTGGGAATACTGGGCGCCCTTCATCGGCAAGCAGGCCTGGTACGAGGTCAACGACATCCCGATGCCCGGCTGGCTCCGCTTCATCGAGCCCATCCTCAACGAGGGTGAGCCCTACGAGAAGCTGCCGCGCTTCATCCCCTACGCCGCGCTCCCCATCGGCATGGCGCTGCTGCTCTTCCGCTTCATCGAAGCCGCCTGGCATGTCTGGACCGGCCAAACCGACCTGCTCGTCGCCAGCCACGAGGCCGAGGAAATGGTTTCCGAGGCAGCCCGCTCGGCGAAGGAGGACTGATCCATGGATGTCGCATTTCTCTTTCTGCTGATCGTCGGCCTGATGCTGATCGGCGTGCCGATCGCCGTCTCGCTCGGACTCTCCTCGATCCTCTTCCTGCTGCTCTTCTCCGACACCTCGCTTGCCTCGATTGCACAGCAGCTCTTCAACGCCTTCGCCGGTCACTACACCCTGCTCGCGATCCCGTTCTTCATCCTCGCCTCGACCTTCATGTCGACAGGCGGCGTGGCTGACCGGATCATCCGCTTCGCCATCGCGAGCGTCGGGCACTTCAAGGGCGGGCTCGCCATCGCGTCGGTCTTTGCCTGCATGCTCTTCGCGGCGCTCTCGGGCTCCTCGCCCGCCACCGTGGTCGCGATCGGCTCGATCTGCATCGCGGGCATGCGGAAGATGGGCTACACCAAGGACTTCGCCGCAGGCGTGATCTGCAATGCCGGCACCCTCGGCATCCTCATCCCGCCCTCGATCGTCATGGTGGTCTATGCCGCCGCCGTCGATGTCTCCGTTGGCCGCCTGTTCCTCGCCGGCGTCATCCCCGGCCTGCTGGCGGGCGCGATGCTGATGGTCGGCATCTATGTCGCAGCACGCTGGAAAGGCCTGCCCTCGCAGCCCTTCGCCGGCTGGGGCGAGATCTTCGCCGCCGCCCGCGAGGCGGGCTGGGGCCTCTTCCTGATCGTCATCATCCTCGGCGGCATCTACGGCGGTATCTTCACGCCGACCGAAGCCGCAGCCGTCGCGGCGGTCTATGCCTTCATCGTCGCAAACTTCATCTACCGCGACATGGGGCCGCTCTGCGACCGAAGCGAAGCCGATGCCGCCGAACCGGACGGCGCGCGCTCCCTCTCCGCCGCCGCCGTCACGCAGCGCAAGCACAGCCTGCTCACCCGGCCCTGGGCGCTCATCACGGTGTTCTTCCACCGCGACACCAAGCAGGCGCTTTTCGAAAGCGGCAAGGTGACCATCATGCTGATGTTCATCATCGCCAACGCGCTGATCCTCAAGCACGTCCTGACCGACGAGCAGGTGCCCCAGGCGATCACGGCAGCACTCCTCGACGCAGGCTTCGGCCCGGTGATGTTCCTCATCATCGTCAACGTGATCCTGCTGATCGGCGGGCAGTTCATGGAGCCCTCGGGCCTCATCGTGATCGTCGCGCCCCTCGTCTTCCCCATCGCCATGGAACTCGGGATCAACCCGATCCATCTCGGCATCATCATGGTGGTGAACATGGAGATCGGCATGATCACACCGCCCGTCGGCCTCAACCTCTTCGTGACCTCGAGCGTGGCCTCGATGCCGATGACCCAGGTCGTCCGCGCGGCTCTGCCCTGGCTCGGCATCCTGGTGATCTTCCTGATCATCGTGACCTACGTGCCGTTCATCTCGACCTGGCTGCCGACAACATTCATGGGACCGGAGCTCATCATAAAGTAGCCGCAGCCCGTGGGCGCCGGCCTCCCCGGCGCCCTCCAAACCAACTCCCCAAACTTGGCCGTCCGCACATCGCGGGCGGCTCTTTTGCATCTGCGAAGGCCAATTTGGTTGATGAAAGACGTCTATCATAAACTGATTGACGTCTTTCAGAGACTCGGCTCTACTGCGGAGAGGGAGGACAATAATGACAAGGCGAATGCCGACCCTGACCGACGTGGCCCGCCACGCCGGCGTGAGCTATGCGACAGCCGATCGCGTCGTGAACGGCCGCGGCGGCGTCTCGGAGAAATCCGCCCTGCGCGTCCGGCGCGCCGTGGAAGATCTCGGCTACGTCCGCAACGTCGCGGCCGCGAACCTTTCCCAGCGCCGCACCTACCGCTTCGCCGTCATCCTGCCCTCCGGCCCGAACGCCTTCTTCGGCAAGGTGCGCGACATCATCTCGCAGGAGCGCCGGCGTCTCCGGCGCGAGCTGGTGGACCTCCGCCTCGAGACCGTCGAGGCCTTCGACCCCGAGGCGCTTGCCGCGCATCTGGCCGGCCTCGCGAGGGACGGGCTCGATGGTGTCGCCCTCGTGGGAAGCGACCATCCAAAGGTCTGCGAGGCGATGGCGGCGCTGCGCCGCGACGGCCTCGCGGTCGTCACGCTCATTTCCGATGTCACCGACAGCTTCCGCGACGCCTATGTCGGCATCGACAACCGGGTTGCGGGGTGCACCGCGGGACGGCTGATCGGGCTTGCCCATACCGGTCGCGCCGGGCGCATCCTGCCCATCGTCGGTGCGCTGTCGGCGCGCGACCACGCCGACCGGCTCGGCGGCTTCCGCGAGACCCTCGCCGCGCGCCATCCGGGCCTCACCGTCCTGCCCGAAATCGAGGGGCGTGACCGGCACGAGCGGGTCGAGGCACAGGTGGCGGAGATCCTTGCCGCCGATCCCGGCATCACGGCGATCTACAGTGCGGGCGCCGGCAACAGCGGCCTTGTCCGCGTGCTCGAGGGGCGCGCGCCGGCGGAGCGCCCCGTCGTCGTGCTCCACGAACTCGTCGCCCATTCGCGCCGCGCGCTCGAGCAGGGGCTCGTCGATGTGGTGATCGACCAGCGCCCCGCCGAGGAAATCACCCTCGCCATCGCGCACATGCGCGCCGTGGCCGACCGGATGCCCGCCCCGGCGGCCGGGCCGGTCGTGCCCGCCATCTACGTCAGTGAAAATCTGCCGCCCGATCCTGGTGCGGTCCCGCAAGGAGAACCTTCAAGATGAGCAATTTCTTCGGCGATCTCGCCCCGCTGAGCTTCGACCCGGAGGCAGAAGGGCTCGCATTCCGTGCCTACAATCCGGACGAGGTCGTTCTTGGAAAACGGCTTGAGGACCACCTGCGTTTCGCGATCGCCTACTGGCATTCCTTCGCCTGGCCGGGCGGCGACCCGTTTGGCGGCCAGACCTTCGAGCGCCCCTGGTTCGGCGACGGCATGGACGCCGCCCGCCTCAAGG
The DNA here is from genome assembly GCF_043226085.1 of Amaricoccus sp. B4. NCBI lineage: Bacteria > Pseudomonadati > Pseudomonadota > Alphaproteobacteria > Rhodobacterales > Paracoccaceae > Amaricoccus > Amaricoccus sp. B4. The sequence continues at coordinate 357,607 of NZ_CP171225.1, read as the reverse complement.
CCGAAGTCGCCTTCGAGATGTTCGAACTCCTCGGCGCATCGTATTTCTGCTTCCACGACCTCGACATCCGCCCCGAAGGCGCGAGCTTCACCGAGAGCAAGCGCAATTTCGAGGAGATCGTCGCGATCTTCGAGGAAAAGATGGAGACCGCGAAGGTCCGGCTGCTCTGGGGCACCGCGAACCTCTTTTCCCACCGCCGCTTCATGTCGGGTGCCGCCTCGAACCCCGATCCCGACGTCTTCGCCTGGTCGGCCGCGACCGTGAAGTCCTGCATGGACGCCACCCACCGGCTCAAGGGCGAGAACTACGTGCTCTGGGGCGGCCGCGAAGGCTACGAGACCCTGCTCAACACGGATCTCAAGCAGGAGCTCGACCACATGGGCCGGTTCCTCTCGATGGTGGTGGATTACAAGCACAAGATCGGCTTTCCCGGCACCATCCTGATCGAACCGAAGCCACAGGAGCCCACCAAGCACCAGTACGACTATGACGTCGCGACCGTCTTCGGCTTCCTGCAGCGCTTCGGGCTGGAAAAGGAGGTGAAGGTCAATATCGAACAGGGCCACGCCATCCTCGCCGGGCATTCCTTCGAGCATGAGATCGCGCTCGCCCAGGCACTCGGCGTCTTCGGCTCGATCGACATGAACCGCAACGATTACCAGTCCGGCTGGGACACCGACCAGTTCCCCAACAACGTGCCCGAGGTGGCGCTGGCCTACTATGAAATCCTGAAGGGCGGTGGTTTCACCACTGGCGGAACCAACTTCGACGCGAAGCTCCGCCGCCAGTCGCTCGACCCCGAGGATCTGATCGCGGCCCATGCCGGGGCGATGGATATCTGTGCCCGCGGCCTCAAGGCGGCGGCGCGGATGCTCGAGGATGACGCGCTCGAGGCTCCGCGCAGGGCCCGCTACGCCGGATGGGAGACACCCGAGGCGCAGGCGATGCTCACAAGCGATCTCGCCAGCATTTCCGCCCGCGTCGAGGCCGGGGACGTCGATCCTCAGCCGCGCTCGGGCCGGCAGGAAAAGCTCGAGAACATCGTCAACCGCTACGTCTGAAACGACAAAACCGGGGAGGAAACGATGAAGACTATCAAGGGGCCGGGCCTGTTCCTGGCACAATTCGCAGGTGACGAGGCTCCCTTCAATTCCTGGGATGCCATCACGAAATGGGCGGCCGACTGCGGTTATGCCGGGGTACAGGTCCCAAGTTGGGACGCGCGCCTCGTGGATCTCGCGCAACTCGCCGCCTCGAAGGACTATGCCGAGGAATGGGCCGGCAAGGCTCGCGAAAACGGCGTCGAGGTCACCGAACTCTCGACCCATATCACCGGCCAGCTCGTCGCGGTGCACCCCGCCTATGACGCATGGGTTGACGGCTTCGCGGCGCCGGAGGTCCGCGGCAAGCCGAAGGAGCGCACCGAATGGGCGGTCGATCAGGTGAAGAAGGCGCTGACCGCCTCGCGCCATCTCGGCATCGGCCAGCACGTCACCTTCTCCGGCGGGCTCGTCTGGCCCTTCCTCTATCCCTTTCCGCAACGGCCGCAGGGGCTTGTCGAGACCGCCTTTGACGAACTCGCGCGGCGCTGGCGGCCGATCCTCGACCATGCCGAGGAGATGGGGGTGGACGTCTGCTACGAGATCCACCCGATGGAGGATCTCCATGACGGCGTGACCTTCGAGATGTTCCTCGAGCGGCTCGACAATCACCCGCGCTGCAACATGCTCTACGATCCCTCGCACTACGTCCTGCAGTGCCTTGATTACCTTGAGAATATCGACATCTACAAGGACCGCATCAAGATGTTCCACGTCAAGGATGCGGAGTTCAACCCCACGGGCCGCCAGGGCGTCTACGGCGGCTATCAGCCCTGGGTGGACCGCGCCGGGCGCTTCCGCAGCCTTGGCGACGGCCAGGTCGATTTCGGCGCGATCTTCTCCAAGATGGCGGCGAACGATTTCGAGGGCTGGGCGGTTGTCGAATGGGAATGCTGCCTCAAGCATCCCGAAGACGGTGCGCGCGAGGGCGCCCGCTTCGTCAAGGATCACATCATCCGCGTAACCCCGCATGCCTTCGACGATTTCGCCGGTGGCGCAACGGATGACGCCGCCAACCGCAAGATGCTGGGGATCGACTGAAATGGCACGTATTCGACTGGGAATGGTCGGTGGCGGCAACGATGCCTTCATCGGCGGCGTTCACCGCATCGCCAGCCGCATCGACGACCGCTTCGAACTGGTCGCCGGCGCGCTCTCCTCGACGCCCGAGAAGGCGCGGGCCAGCGCCGCCGCCCTCGGCATCGCCCCGGACCGGGCCTATGGCAGCTTCGAGGAAATGGCCGCCGCGGAAGCCGCGCGGCCCGACGGCATCGAGGCGGTCTCGATCGTTACCCCGAACCATGTCCACTACCCCGCCGCGAAGGCCTTCCTCGAGCGCGGCATCCACGTGATCTGCGACAAGCCGCTCACCGCCACCTCCGAGGATGCCGAGGCGCTGGAACGCGCCGTCGCCGCTTCCTCCGCGCTCTTCATCCTCACCCACAACTACACCGGCTATCCCATGGTGCGGCAGGCCCGCGCCATGGTGAGCGAAGGCGCACTCGGCACGATCCGCATCGTGCAGGCCGAATACCCGCAGGACTGGCTCACCGAAAGCCTCGAGACCGAAGGCGTCAAGCAGGCCGAGTGGCGCACCGATCCGGCGCGCTCTGGCGCGGGCGGCGCGGTGGGCGACATCGGCACGCATGCCTACAACCTCGCCTGCTTCGTCACCGGCCTCAAGGGCACGGAGCTCGCCGCCGACCTCCAGAGCTTCGGCGCCGGGCGGCGGCTCGACGACAATGCCCACGTAATGCTGCGCTTTTCGGGCGGCGCGCGCGGAATGCTCTGGTGTTCCCAGGTCGCGCCCGGCAACGAAAACGGCCTCCGCCTGCGGGTCTATGGCGACAAGGGCGGGCTCGAATGGGCGCAGGAGGATCCGAACTACCTCTGGTTCAGCCCCCATGGCGAACCCCGCCGCCAGATCCGCCGCATGGGCGCGGGCGCCGACATGGCCGCCAATGCGGTGAGCCGCATTCCGTCCGGCCACCCGGAGGGGTATCTCGAGGGCTTCGCCAACATCTACACCGCCGCCGCCGAAGCGATCCGCGCGGTGCAGGACGGCGCCTCCCGGGGCGACGCCATCGGCCTCCTGCCCGGCATCTCCGCCGGCATGGAGGGCATGGCCTTCATCCGCGCCTGCGTGACCTCCTCGGCCCGAAACGCGGCTTGGGTGGCATTGTGAGCGCCGCGCCCATCCTGCGCCTCGCCGGGGTTACCCGCAGCTTCGGCCCGGTCGAGGTGCTTCACGGCATCGACCTCGACCTCCGGGCCGGCGAGGTCCACGCCCTGATCGGCGAGAACGGGGCGGGCAAGTCCACCACGATGAAGATCCTCGCCGGCTACCAGCCCGCCACCCGCGGCCGCATCCTGCTCGATGACCAGGAGGTCACCTTCCGGTCGCTGCACGAGGGCGAGGAAGCCGGGATCGTGATGATCCACCAGGAGTTCAACCTCGCCGAGCAGCTCACGGTCGAGCAGAACATCTTCCTCGGCCGCGAGCTCCGCCGCGGCTGGCTCCTCGACAAGGCGGAGATGCGCAAGCGCACCCGCGCCTATCTCGACCGGGTGAAATGCCCGGTCGATCCCGACACACCGGTCTCGCGGCTCTCGAATTCCGACAAGCAGATGGTCGAGATCGCCAAGGCGCTCAGCCGCGACGCGCGTGTTCTCATCATGGACGAGCCCACCGCGGTGCTCACCAATACCGAAACCCGGGTGCTCTTCGAACAGGTCCGGGCGATGCGCGCCGCCGGCACCGCGATCCTCTTCACCTCCCACAAGCTCGGCGAGGTGGCCGAGATCGCCGACCGGGTGACGGTGATGCGCGACGGCAGCGTCGTTCACACCGGGCCTGCAAGCGCGATCAGCGAGGACGGGATGGCCAGCGCGATGGTCGGCCGCGACGTCTCCGACCTCTACCCGGCAAAACCCGCCGCAGCCCCCGAACCGGCCATCGCGCTCCGCGTCCGCGGCCTCGATGTGCCGGGCCATGCCGAGGCCATCGGCTTCGATCTCCACGCAGGCGAGATCCTCGGCATCGCGGGCCTCATCGGTTCGGGCCGCACCGAGGCGATGGAAGGCCTCTGCGGCCTCCGGCCCGCCACCACCCGCGCACTCGAGATCGGCGGCAAGCCCGCCACGATCCGCCGCCCCTCCGATGCGCTCGCCCACGGCCTCTGCTACCTCACCGAGGACCGCAAGCTCCGCGGCCTGCTGCTCGAGAAGGGCATGCGGGTCAATCTCACCCTTCAGGCACTGGCGAAATTCGGCCGCGTGCTGATCGATCAGGCCGCCGAGGAGCGCGCGCTCGACACCGCGATCCGCGAATTCGACATCCGCGCCGGGCGCCGCGACATGCGCGTCGGCAACCTCTCGGGCGGCAACCAGCAGAAACTCCTGCTCGCCAAGGTCATGCAGTCCGAGCCGCGGATCCTCGTCGTCGACGAGCCGACCCGCGGCATCGACATCGGCACCAAGCAGCAGATCTACGCCTTCCTCCGCGCGCTGGCGGCCGAGGGCCGCGCGATCATCGTCGTTTCCTCCGAGATGCAGGAGGTGATCGGCCTCTCCGACCGGGTGCTCGTGATGCGCCGCGGCCGGATCGCCGGACGCCTCGAAGGCGCGGAAATCACCGAAGACACCATCGTGCGCCACGCCATGGGCGTCGGCGCCAGCAGCCAGGAGAGGGTCGCCTGATGGCCATGGATACCACCACGCCCGCGTCCCGGCGCAGCCTGCCCTCGATGAGTGTCCTCGGGCCCATCATCGCGCTGGTGGCGCTCGTCGTGATCGGGGCGCTGCTCAACCCCAATTTCCTCGGTGCGGCCAACATCACCAACGTGCTCGCCCGCTCGGCCTTCATCGGCATCATCGCGGTTGGCACGACCTTCGTCATCACCGCGGGCGGGCTCGACCTCTCGGTCGGCTCGATGGCGGCCTTCATTGCGGGCCTCATGATCCTCGTGATGAACGCGGCCCTGCCCACGCTCGGCGTCGGCGTGCCGATCATCCTGCTCGGCATGGCAACGGCGCTGGCCGCCGGGCTCATCGCCGGGCTTATCAACGGATTCCTGATCACCACGCTCGGGATCGAGGCCTTCATCGTCACCCTCGGCACCATGGGCATCTACCGCTCGCTCGTCACGTGGCTCGCCGACGGCGGCACGCTCTCGCTCGATTTCGGCCTGCGCACCTTCTACCGCCCGGTCTATTTCGACGGCATCCTCGGGATCAGCTGGCCGATCATCGTCTTCGCTCTCGTGGTGATCGGCGGCGAGATCCTGATGAGCCGGTCCCGCTTCGGACGGCACTGCGCCGCGACCGGCTCCAACGAGCATGTGGCGCATTACTCGAACGTCAACGTGAACCGCACGCGGCTCTTCACCTACGCGATGCTCGGCATGCTCGTCGGCGTCGCAACGATCATGTATGTGCCGCGCCTCGGCTCGGCCTCGGCCTCCACCGGCGTCCTCTGGGAGCTCGAGGCCATCGCCGCGGTCATCATCGGCGGCACGGTGCTCAAGGGCGGCTTCGGCCGCGTCTGGGGCACGGTGATCGGCGTCCTGATCCTGAGCATGATCGACAACATCCTTAACCTGACTGACCTGGTCTCGCCCTATCTCAACGGTGCGATCCAGGGCGTCATCATCGTTCTCGCAGTCATCCTGCAGCGGGAAGCCAAGGCAAAGGGCTGAAGCCCAGCCACCATCCGGGAGGAAACGCAATGACTTACATGAAGACGCTGCTTGCAGGCAGCCTCGCACTCACCCTCGGCGCCGCCACAGCCGAGGCCCAGGAGACCAAGGTGATCGGCGTCTCGATCCCCGCGGCAACCCATGGCTGGGCGGGCGGCATGAACTACCACGCCCAGGAAGCCGTCGCGCGGCTCGAGAAGGTCTATCCCGACCTCCAGTTCGTCCTCGCCACCGCCTCCGATCCGGGCAAGCAGGTGAACGACATCGAGGACATGATGGCGACGCGCAACATCAACGCCCTCGTCGTGCTGCCTTTCGAATCCGAACCGCTGACCGCCCCCGTGCAGGCGGTCGCCGAGGCTGGCGCCTGGGTCACCGTGGTTGATCGCGGCCTTTCGGTCGAGGGGATCGAGGATCTCTATGTCGCCGGCGACAATCCGGGCTTCGGCCGCGTCTCGGGTGAATACATGGCCTCGAAGATGCCCGACGGCGGCAAGATCGTCGTGCTGCGCGGCATCCCGACGACCATCGACAACCAGCGCGTCGAGGGATTCGAGGCCGGCATTGAAGGTTCGGGCATCGAGATCCTCGGCATGGAGCACGGCAACTGGAACCGTGACGACAGCTTCAACGTGATGCAGGACTTCCTGTCCAAGTATCCGCAGATTGACGCGGTCTGGGCCTCGGATGACGACATGGCGGTGGGCGTGCTCGCCGCGATCGAGGCCTCGGGCCGCGACGACATCCAGTTCGTGCTCGGCGGCGCCGGCATGAAGGAAATGATCAAGCGCGTCATGGACAACGACAGCATGATCCCGGCCGATGTCACCTACCCGCCGTCGATGATCGCCACCGCCATCGAGCTCACCGCCATCGCGATGACCTCGACCGCACCAGTCTCGGGCACCTTCACCATCGGCTCGGTGCTGGTTACCCCGGAGAACGCCGAACAGTACTACTTCCCCGACAGCCCGTTCTGACCCCGCGTCACAGGCACCAGGCCCCGGACCGGCAAGGCGCGCCGGTCCGGGGCCAACCATGAGCCAACGGCCCGTGCGCGCGCATCGCCCGTCGGCAAAAGATCAAAAATTTCAGGTAATTGGTGGAGGGGACTGGATTCGAACCAGTGTAGGGTTGCCCCGACGGATTTACAGTCCGTTGCATTTGACCGCTCTGCCACCCCTCCAGAGGTTGCTACGGGCAATGCTCTTGCCCGCGCGGTAGCGGGGAATTATGCCAGTGCGCCGGATGCGTCAACACGAAAAATCCCCGAAGGCAAATTTCCCGCGACGCCTTGCAAGCCGCCCGCGCCCATGGCTATTTCCGCAGCGAAGATCGCGTATGGGGATGAACATGGCCAAGAAGCCCACCTGGGCCGTCGAGAAGGAACGCGCCCGAAGGACCGGCGAGGGAGCCGGCGACACGGTCTGGCTCTTCGGCATTCACGCCGTGCGCGACGCGCTTGCCAATCCCGCCCGCGAGCGCCTGCGGCTCATCCTCACCCGCAACGCCGCCGACCGGCTCGCCCCGGAACTCGCCGCCTCCGGCATGACGCCCGAGATCGTGGACGCCCGGAAGTTCAACGCCCCGCTCGATCCCCAATCGGTTCACCAGGGCGCCGCGCTCGAGGCGAAACCCCTCGACTGGGGCTCGGTTTCCGAGCTCTGCGCGCCGCGGGGCGAGGCTCTGCTCGTGCTGCTTCTCGACCGGGTGACGGATCCGCACAATGTCGGCGCCGTGCTGCGCTCGGCCGAGGTTTTCGGCGCGCGCGCGGTGATCGCACCGCACCGGCATTCCGCCCCCGAGACCGGTGCGCTCGCCAAGACCGCCTCGGGCGCGCTGGAGCGCCAGCCCTACCTGCGGGTGCCGAACCTCGCCAACGCGATGGAGGCGCTGCGCGGCATGGGCTACGCGATCGCGGGCCTCGACGGCACCGGCGAGACCACCATCGGCGCCGTTGCGGAGGAATTCGCCGCCCAGCCCCTCGCGCTTGCGCTCGGGGCCGAGGGGCCAGGCCTGCGCGAGCTTACCACCAAGCTCTGCGACCGGCTCGCACGCATCCCGGCCACCGGCGGCTTCGGTTCGCTCAACGTCTCGAACGCCGCCGCCGTCGCGCTCTACGCCGCCCGGACGGCGCGCGGCTGAGCCCGATGTTCACATTTCCTTCACTGCCCTTCTCCGCCACAGTTCACGCCCCATATGAGCAAGGAAGCAAGATGCTTGGAACTGCCTTGCTTTATCTCACTGTCCCTCGTTCCGACTGTGCGCCCGGACATTTTCCGGGCGCTTTTTTGTTCAGAAGCAATGGCATCGCATGAAGAGTGAAGATGACCGCCTGAGGCGGATCCTGGCGGAAACCCGGACCATCGCGATCGTGGGCGTCTCGGCGAAGCCCGAGCGGCCGTCGCATCAGGTTGCGGCATTCCTGCAGGCGGCGGGCTACCGCATCGTGCCGGTCAACCCCGGCCTTGCCGGACAGACGCTCTTCGGCGAGCGTGTGATCGCCCGTCTTGCGGAGATCCCCGAAAGTCTCGGGCCTGTCGATATGGTGGATATCTTCCGCCGCTCGGAAGAGGCCGGCAGCGTGGTCGATGAGGCGATTGCGGCGCTGGCCGGGCGCGGGCTGCGGACGATCTGGATGCAGATCGGCGTGATCGACGACGCGGCCGCCGCAAGGGCCGAAGCCGTGGGCCTGGAAGTGGTGATGAACCGCTGTCCGAAGATCGAGCTGGCCCGGCTCAGGGCCGCCTGACCGGAGGCGGGCCGGCGCCGGTCGCGCAGGGAGTGGATCGAGGGCCGGCGCATATGCTGCGTTGCAGCATATAGATACCAACCCTCCGCGTCAGCCCCGGGTGATGCTGAGCAGCGCCAGGAAGATCACCGGCACGGCGACGAGCGCGGGGATGATGATCGCCGGATAGCCGAAAGCGATGATGGCAATGATCCACATCATCACGAGCGCGGCGATGAAGTAATAAATATTGTCCTTGTCGCCATACGCAACGTCCTTCAGCATCCAGCCGAGAACCGGAATCGCGTAGACCATGCGCTCATAACGGGGCAATTGATTCATCTGAGATCCTCCTTCGCTCCGGAGCGGTTAACAGGATCCGATTTTTGCTGCAATGCAGAATAAATTTACAATCGCACACGCAGAAGTGAAGTTCGCGCGCCCGTCTCAGCGCCCGGCGTAGGCCGGACGCGGCACCAGCCCCTGCGCCTGCTGCCGGCGTATCTCGGCCGCTGCGGAGGACACGAGGGCAAGGCGCTGCGGGGACCCCGGATGGGTCGCGAGCAGCACCGGGCCACCGCCCGAGCGCAGTGCCGGCCGGCTGAAGATCTGCGCGCCCTTCTCCGGATCGTAACCCGCACGCGCCGCGATGAAGGCGCCGAGCCAGTCGGCCTCGAGCTCGTAGTTCTGGCTGTAGGCCCGGCCGCCGACGAAGGCGCCGATATCCATCGCGTCCTGAATCCCCTGCTCGGTGGCGTACTGCCCGCCCGCGGCGGCGGCAAGCCCGCCGAGCACCAGGGCGCCAAACACCTGACTTTGCTGCTGTTTCGGGATATGGCGCGCAATGTGATGCGCAGCCTCATGCGAGAGCACGAAGGCAATCTCGTCGTTCGAGCGCATCTCGCCGAGCAGGCTCGCGGTCATCACGATCACCGGCCCGCCATTCTTGTCCCGCGTCTGATAGGCGTTCGGCGGGCTCGAGGCGTCACCGTCATAGACGATTTTGAAATCGCAATAGCCTGCCGGCGCGGACGGCGCCTCCTCGCGGCAGAAGGATTCCGCCACCGGCTCCACCCGCGAGACGACGCGGTTGAAATCCCCCCGGCTCCGCGCCGCACCGCCGGAGCTTGCGGCCACGCTTGTGCCTTGCGCGCCCCCCGGCGATGCCACCGGCACGGCATAGGTCGTGCCGCAGGCGGCGAGCGCGATACAGAGAAGCAGCGCCGAGCAGCCGGAGACGGCGCGGGACAGGCGGCGAGGCATGAAGGTCGGCATGGGCGATGGCTCCGAGGCAGTCGCGCGCGATCTTCCGCAAATCACCGCGCCTGTCCAGTCACGCCGGCGCGACAGGGTTACCCGCCGTAAACCCGCTCGCGGAACCGCGCGCAGAAGGCCACCAGCTCGGGATGCGCCCGCGCCGCGGCCTCCAGCGGCCCGTCGAGCGCGATCGTGACGAGATTCTCGAGAAAGCCGAAGAGCGTGGTGTCGATGCTGTGCGGGGTCTCGCCGAAGAAGAACGGCCCCTCTCCCAGCCGCAGCGCCAGGGCCTCGAGATCGGCGCGCCCGAACGCGAGCAGATCCTCCTCCGCGTGCCGGCCCAGCCCCTGCCCCTCGAGATCGCGCGCCATCTTGGCCTGAATCTGGGCAAACGCCGCCTCCCGCACCGCCTCGGGCAGACGGCCGAGGAAGACCTCTCGGGTGATCTCGGGCCGCGCAATCCAGCGTGTGTGATGCATGATGAAATAGAGATGCTCCTCCAGCATGCAGCGATAGGCCTGCGCCTCGCCACGGGCGCGCGCATCGAGCCCCGCATCGGCATCGAAGCCGTGGGCCAGGCGCAGGTGCCGCTCGATGCGGACGGAATCGGCCAGCCGCTCCGCCCCGTCGCGCAGCACCGGCAGCTTGCCGAGCGGCGCCTTCTGCGGCAGCGCCGTCTCGCGCGCAAACGGCAGGCCGGACAGCGTGAGCAGCGCGTCCGCCTTGAGGCAGAACTGGCTCGGGCTCAGGATGCCGAGGGCGGGCGGAAAGGTTTCGAGGACAAGCATGGGCGCCGGGGCCTCCTTGGCGTCGGGGACGCCGCCATAATGCCCGAAATCCGGCCCCCGTCGAGGCTTGCCCCTCCCCGCCGGCCTGCTATAGAGGCCAGCGAACCGGATCGGAGGCCACCATGTTCGCGCATCGCCACCTGCTGGGGATCGAGGGCCTCGCCCGGTCCGACATAGAGGCCATTCTCGATCTCGCCGAGATCTATGCCGATCTCAACCGACGCCCCGACAAGCACGCCGACGCGCTGAAGGGCCTCACCCAGATCAACATGTTCTTCGAGGCCTCGACCCGCACGCAGGCAAGCTTCGAGCTGGCCGGAAAGCGGCTCGGGGCCGATGTGATGAACATGTCCGTCGCCCAGTCTTCGGTGAAGAAGGGCGAGACGCTGATCGACACGGCGCTCACGCTCAATGCCATGCATCCCGACCTTCTCGTCATCCGCCACCCGTCCTCGGGGGCGGCGCATCTGCTCGCGCAGAAGGTGAACTGCGCGGTATTGAACGCAGGCGACGGCCGTCACGAACACCCGACCCAGGCACTGCTCGATGCGCTCACCATCCGCCGTGCCAAGGGCACGCTCCACCGCCTCAACGTCGCGATCTGCGGCGATATCGCCCATTCCCGCGTCGCCCGGTCCAACATCCTGCTGCTCGGCCGGATGGAGAACCGCGTCCGCCTTGTCGGCCCTCCCACGCTCATGCCCGCCCGCGCCGCCGAGCTCGGCGTCGAGGTCTATGACGACATGGCCGAGGGGCTCGATGGCGTCGATGTGGTGATGATGCTGCGGCTCCAGAAGGAGCGCATGGACGGCGGCTTCATCCCCTCGGAGCGCGAGTATTTCCACCGCTACGGGCTCGATGCCGAGAAGCTTGCCTACGCGAAGCCCGACGCCATCGTCATGCACCCCGGGCCGATGAACCGCGGCGTGGAGATCGACGGCACGATCGCCGACGACATCAACCGCTCGGTGATCCAGGAACAGGTCGAGATGGGCGTCGCGGTGCGCATGGCCGCGATGGATCTGCTGGCGCGCAACCTCCGCGAGGCGCGTGCCGGTGCCTGAGACACCGGACACCGCTCCGCCCATGATCCCGCGCTCTGCGACCGGAGCGGGCAAGAAACCTTCCCCTGCCGCAGAACCGCGGCGCCGACGCACCAGACAGGAGCACGCAAGGATGATTTCCCCGATCAGGCTCATCGCCGCCGCAGGCGCCCTCGCCGCCCTCACCGGCTGCGGCAGCGACATGGAAGATGCCGTCACCCCGGCCGTCGCCTCTGACGAGCGCTTCGAGACCATGACCGATCCCTGCCTCGAACAGGCCGCGCGCTTTTCGGGCCAGCCGCTCAACAACATCACCGTCACCGGCCAGAGCATGACCGGCGGCGGCCCGCTCCTCACCCTCTCGGCCGGCGGCACGCCGCTGAGCTGCCGCCTCGACAACGACGGCAGTGTCACCGTCTTCAGCGAATACGCCAACTGAGGAGGGCAAGGGGATGAAATGCAAGCCGGCCGCCGCCGCGGAACCCTGCGCAAGCCTGCGCACCGCGCGCGTGCCGCCTGCGTTTCCCGCCCCGGCCCACGCCGAGGCCGATGGCCCGGATGTTCACCGGGTGACGGGCGGGGCGCGCGGCGACACGCTCAAACTCCGCCGCGGCCCGGGCACCCGATACGAAACCATCGCCGCCCGGCCGCCGGCGCGCGCGGCGAACCCGCTCTCGCGCGGGCGGCACCGTGAAACTGGCGCGTGCCTCGTCTCGCTCCGGAAAACACTGCAGTCGCAGGGCCTTGGCCCCTGCCGCTTTACCGGAGAGTGAGGGCGGCCATGACCTCCGGCAGCATGGAGCCCCGCCCGCCGCAGCCCGGCCACCCCGCCATCCCCGGCCTCCGGGAGGGGGAGCGCGTGCTCTGGACCGGTCGGCCCGCCACGGGCCTCTGGGGGCGGCTCAAATGGCTCAAGATCGGGCTCCTCGGGCTCTTCGCGCTGCTCGCGGTGCTGAACCCCGAAAAGCTCACGCAGAACCTGCTCTTCCTCGTCGTCGTTTCCCTCTGGATCCTCGCCGACGCCGCCCTGCGCCGCCGCACCTCCTATGTGCTGACTGACAGCCGCGTGCTGGCGCTCCGCCCGCCCGGCCGGCCCCGGTCGATCCGGATCGCGGAGCGCCCCGAGCCCGTGCTCGCGCTCGGCCTCATCCGCTTCGAGGGCGTGCCGGTCTTCACGCTCGAGGGCCTTGCGGATCCGAATGAGTTTCTCGATGCATATCGCGCGGCCCGACGCGGCCCGGCTTCCGGCGCGGGCGAGCCCGGCGCAGAACAACAAGGAACGGCGGCATGACCCTCCTGCTCACAAATGCCATCCTGATCGACCCCGAGGCCGGCACCGAAACCCGCGGCGCCCTGCGTATCGCCGAGGGCGTCATCACCGAGGTGATTCCCGATGAGGGGGGCTCCGCCCGCCAGATGATCCGCGCCCGCGAGGTGATCGATTGCGGCGGCCTCCACCTCGCACCCGGCATCGTCGACATCGGCGTGAAGGTCTGCGAGCCGGGTGAGCGGCACAAGGAAAGCTTCCGCACCGCGGGCGCCGCCGCCGCCGCCGGGGGCGTCACCACCATGGTCACGCGCCCGGACACGAAGCCCGCGATCGACAACCCCGAGACACTCGAGTTCGTCGCCCGCCGCGCCCGCGAGATCGCGCCCGTCCGGGTGCTGCCGATGGCGGCGCTCACCAAGGGCCGCGCCGGCCGAGAGATGGTCGAGATCGGCTTTCTCAAGGATGCCGGCGCCGTCGCCTTCACCGATTGCGACCATGTCGTGACCGACACCAAGGTGCTCTCCCGCGCCCTCACCTATGCCCGCTCGCTCGGCGTGCTGGTGATCGGCCACCCGCAGGAGCCGGGCCTGAGCGAGGGCGCCTCGGTCACCTCGGGCAAGTTCGCCTCGCTCCGCGGCCTCCCCGCCGTCTCGCCGATGGCCGAACGCCTCGGGCTCGAGCGCGATCTCGCCATCGTCGAGATGACCGGCGCGATCTATCACGCCGACAACCTCTCCACTGCCGCCGCGCTTCCCGCGCTCGAGCGCGCCAAGGCCGCCGGGCTCAACGTGACCGCGGGCGTCAACATCCACCACCTCACCCTCAACGAGCTCGACGTCGGCGACTATCGCACCTTCTTCAAGGTAAAGCCCCCGCTCCGGTCCGAGACCGACCGCACCGCGATGGTCGAGGCCGTGGCCTCCGGCCTCATCGACATCATCTCCTCGATGCACACGCCGCAGGACGAGGAGAGCAAGCGCCTGCCCTTCGAACAGGCCGCCTCGGGCGCCGTCGCGCTCGAGACCCTGCTGCCCGCCGCGCTCCGGCTCTGGCATGCCGGTGCCCTCGACATGGCGACCCTCTTCCGCGCGCTCTCGCTCAACCCCTCGCGCCGCCTCGGCCTCGGCACCGGCCGGCTCGTTTCCGGCGCGCCCGCCGATCTCGTCCTCTTCGATCCGCACGCGCCCTATGTCATGGACCGCTCGAACCTGCGCTCGAAATCCAAGAACACGCCCTTTGACGAACAGCGAATGCAGGGCAAGGTACGCATGACCTTTGTCGCCGGACGCATGGTGTTCGGCGCCGGGCAGGAGGCCGCGGCATGACGATCCTGATAACCTTCCTCGCCGCCTACCTGCTGGGCTCGATCCCCTTCGGCGTGCTCATCACCCGCGCGCTCGGCCTCGGCAACCTGCGCGACATCGGCTCGGGCAACATCGGCGCGACCAATGTGCTGCGCACCGGCAACAAGGGCGCGGCCTTCGCCACCCTCGTCCTCGACGGCGCCAAGGGTGGCGTCGCCGTGCTCATCGCCCGTGCGCTTCTCGGCGAGCAGGCAGCCCTCGTCGCCGGCCTCGGCGCCTTCCTCGGACATCTCTTCCCGGTCTGGCTGAAGTTCCAGGGCGGCAAGGGAGTCGCGACCTTCCTCGGTGTTCTGCTCGCGGTGAGTTTCCCCGCCGGGCTTGCCGCCTGCGCCACTTGGCTCGTCGCAGCACTCGCGTTCCGATACTCCTCGCTTTCGGCACTGATCGCCGCGGCGGCCGCGCCGGTCTGGCTCCTGCTGTTCGGGCGCCCCGATGCGATCTGGCTCGCGCTTCTGCTCGGCGCCCTGGTCTTTGCCCGCCACCACGCCAACATCCGCCGGCTGATGCGCGGCGAGGAGCCGAAAATCGGTCGTTCCCGCACGTGAATGGCCGCATATGGCCTTCTCTGCCGGTGGGCACCTTGTCTCGCCGCCTGGCAGTGCATAATGTCCTGACGCATACGTGATCAGGTCCGCCAATGTTCCTCAGAACCCTTTCGGGTCGCTTTCTCGCCTTGACGATCCTCTTCGTGATGATCGCCGAGATCCTGATCTTCTTGCCATCGATCGCGCGCTTTCGTCTCGATTACCTGCAGAACCGCCTCGATCTGGCACAGATCGCCGCCCTGGCCTCTCTCGGCTCGACCGAAGACCTGGTTCCGCCGCAGCTCGAACGCGAACTGTTGCAGACGGCCGATGTGATGATCGTCGTGCTGCAACGCGACGGCGTGCGCGAGCTCGCTCTCTTTGACAAGATGCCTCAATCCCCGGTTGTAACCTACGATATCCGCGACCCGAGCCCCTGGGCGCTGATCCGCAGCGCCGGCCGGGTGCTCATCACGCCCGAGAACAGGGTGATCCGCGTCATCGGCGAGACCCGCCAGGGAACCGAGGGCATCGTCGATGTGGTTCTCAACGAGGCGCCGCTCCGCAAGGCGCTGATCGATTACGGGCTCCGCATCTTCTACCTCTCGCTGGTGATCTCCGTCGCCACGGCCTCGCTGCTCTTCCTCTCGGTGCAGCAGCTCATCGTCCGGCCGATCAACCGCGTCATCGCCCATATGGTCGCCTATCGCGACAACCCCGAGGACACGACGCGGATCATCGCGCCCGCGAGCGGCACCCGCGAGCTCAACGATGCGGAAAACGCGCTCCACGACCTCGAGGTCCGGCTCACCGCCGCCCTGCGCCAGAAGGAGCGCCTCGCGGCTCTCGGCCGGGCGGTGGCCAAGATCAGCCACGACCTGCGCAACATGCTCACCACGGCCCAGCTCCTCGTCGACAGCCTGGAGGCAAGCCCCGACCCCCGCGTCCGCCGCATCGCGCCCAAGCTCGTCGGCTCGATCTCCCGCGCCGTCGCGCTCTGCGACCGCACGCTCGCCTACGGCAAGGCCGAGGAGCCGCCACCCGACATCGAGCGCTTCGGGCTCGCGCGGCTCGTCAACGAGGTGCTGGAGGCCGAGCGCCAGACCCTCGGCGCGGAGACCGTCACATTCACCTCCGCGGTGCCCGACCGCCTCTGCGTGCGCGGTGACCCGGACCAGCTCTTCCGCGTGCTCTCGAACCTCGTGCGCAACGCCGCCCAGGCGATCGCGGCCAGCAGCCGGCCGGGCACCGTGCGCATCGAGGCCGAGGAGTCCGACGGCCGCAGCTTCATCCGCGTGAGCGACACCGGCCCGGGCCTGCCGCCCAAGGCGCGCGAGAACCTGTTCCAACCCTTCCAGGGCGGCGTCCGTCAGGGCGGCAGCGGCCTCGGCCTCGTCATCGCCGAGGAAATCGTCCGCGGTCACGGCGGCACCCTCTCGCTCGAGGTCTCGGACGAGCAGGGCACCACCTTCGCGATCTCCCTGCCCGCCCCGCCGCGCGAGAGGGGCTGAACCCGGCCTCAGGCCCGATCCGGCCAGACCACCGCGCGGCGGTAGAGATGCCAGGTCGCGTGGCCCAGCACGGGCATCACCACGATGAGCCCGAGAAACGCCGGGATCGAGCCCGCGAGCAGCGCGCCCGCAACGATCGCGCCCCAGGCCCCGATGACGCCGGGGTTTTCCCGCGTCACCCGGATCGAGGTCACCACCGCCACCGGCAGCCCCACCTTGCGGTCGAGCAGCATCGGGAAGGAGATCACGCTCGTCGCGAGCACCGCCGCGGCGAAGAGAAACCCGACGCCGAGCCCCACCACCATCATCGTCCAGCCCTCCGCCGTGGTGAAGACCTGTGTCAGGAAGATGCCGAAGGAGGCCGGCGCATCGGGCCCGAGCGTGAGCTGGTGGATCTGGTCGGCCAGGATCATCCAGGCGATGAAGGTCGCAAAGAGCATGAGCCCGAGCGCGAAGATCGCGCCGAACGAGGGCGAGGCCGCCACGCGGAAGGCATCGGCAAAGCTCGCCGGCTCGCCGCGTTCCCGCCGCCGGCTCATCTCGTAGAGCCCCACGGCCGCCACCGGCCCGACGAGCGCGAAGCCCGCCATCATCGGAAAGACGAGCGGCAGCAGGGCATTGTGAAAGGCAACCCAGGCCATCACGATGCCGATGACCGGATAGAGCAGACAGAGAAACGCCACGTCCGAGCGGCAGGCGGCGAAATCCTCCATGCCGCGCCGGAGCGCGAGATGCAGGTCCTCGAAGCCAAGCCGCTGCACCTGCGGCAGCTCGGCGGTCTCGTCACTGCCGACCGAGGCGGTGTAGGCCCCCACGTGACGGCCCATGGCGCCGATCTGGTCGACGCTCCAGGAGCCGGGATTCCGGATAGTCGTAGCCATGTCATCCTCCCCGTGGCTTGAGCGCTCCGTGCGTGCGGAGCCGTCTGGCACGTGCTGCGGCCGGAACCGGGACCTCGGGGGGCGAGTCGGCGCGGCCGCAACCGGCTGGTCTCGTCATGCGAGCATAGCACCGGAAGCGGCCACCAGGGCCTCACAATCTGGAGTGGCAGGAGACCGCCGCGGGCGGCCTCAGTATTTCTGCGGCACGTAGAGCTCGGGCGGCAGCACCTTGCGCTCGTAATTCGGGTTGAAGACCCGCTCGGGCAACGCGATTTCCTCATGCGGCACCGGGCCGTAGGGGATCTGGTGCAGCAGATGGTCGATGCAGTTGAGCCGCGCCCGCTTCTTGTCGTTGCCCTCGACGATATACCAGGGCGCCTCGGGAATGTTCGTACGCGCGAAGGTCTCTTCCTTGGCCTTGGTATACTGCTCCCAGCGCACGCGGGACTGCAGGTCCATCGGCGAGAGCTTCCACTGCTTCAGCGGATCGTGGATGCGCATGAGAAAGCGCATCTGCTGCTCCTCGTCGGTGATCGAGAACCAGTATTTCACCAGCCGGATGCCGGACCGCACCAGCATCCGCTCGAATTCCGGCACGTCGTTGAAGAACTGCTCGACCTGATCCTCGGAGGCAAAGCCCATCACCCGCTCGACGCCCGAGCGGTTGTACCACGAGCGGTCGAAGAGCACGATCTCGCCGCCGGCCGGAAGGTGCGGCACGTAGCGCTGGAAATACCACTGGCTCTTCTCGCGCTCCGAGGGCGCCGGAAGTGCGACGACGCGCGCGACCCGCGGGTTGAGCCGCTGGGTGATGCGCTTGATCACCCCGCCCTTGCCGGCGCTGTCGCGGCCCTCGAAGATCACCACCACCTTTTCCTGGTGATAGGACACCCAGTCCTGCAGCTTGATGAGCTCGGACTGGAGCGTCAGCAGCGCCCGGAAATAGTCGGCGCGCGGAATCGAGGGCGGATGCGCCTTCTGGTAGATCTTGCGGATTTCCATCGAAAGGGCGGGTTCGGAAATCTCGAGCTCGTAATCCTCGTCAAGCGTGTCGGCGAGTTCCGCCTCGAGCCAGTCCATCCCGTCCTGGGGGTTCAGCGTGTCTGTCATGGCATCCGTCTCTCTCGTGGCAAGCGATATCGGGCGCGGATCGCACCGGAAAAATCCAGCCCGCACATAGCCTGCGGCCTGCAACAATTTCATGACAATGGCGCGAAACCGCGGCGCTGTCACCGGCGTCGTCGCCGGCCTCAGCCCGCCGCTGTCGTGCGCTCCCCGAAGATCGCCGAGCCCACCCGCACATGCGTCGCCCCGCAGGCAATCGCCGTCTCGAAATCCCCCGACATCCCCATCGAGAGGCGGTCGAGCCCGTGCCCGGCGGCAAGATCGGCCAGCATGCGGAAATGCGGCTCCGGGTCCGCCTCGGCGGGCGGGATCGCCATCAGCCCCGCCACCGGCAGATCCAGCGGCCCGCGGCACTCGGCGAGGAAGGCGTCGAGATCCTCCGGCGCCACCCCTGCCTTCTGCGGCTCGCGCCCGGTGTTGACCTGCACGAAGAGCTCCGGGCAGGCCCCGCGCGCCTGCACCGCATGGGCGAGCTTCTTCGCAAGGCTCGGCCGGTCGAGACTGTGGATCGCATCGAAGAGATCGAGCGCCTTGCCGAGCTTGTTGGTCTGCAGCGGCCCGACCAGATGCAGCTCCACCGCGCCGAACTCCGCGCGGAAATCCGGCCATTTGCTCTCGGCCTCCTGCACCCGGTTCTCGCCGAAGACCCTCTGGCCCGCCTCGAGCACGGCCCGCACCCGCTCGAGCGGCTGGACCTTCGAGATCGCGATGAGCTTCACCGACCCGGCGGGCCGTCCGGCCGCGGCAACGGCGCGCTCGATACGGGCGGAAATGTCTGCAAGCGGCATGGGCTCCGTCGTCCTCCTGACAGTCGGGGGCCGAACTTACCGCCCCCCGCCGCCGGACGAAAGCCCTGCCGGCCCGTCAGGGCAGCCGCTGCACCAGCCGCACCAGCCGCGCGACGCGGCGGTTGCCGAAGATCCTCGGCGCGAAATGCACGCCCGCCGCCCGTTTCGAGATCTCCGAGAGCGTCGGATAGGGCATCACCATCCCCGCGATCCGCGAGAGCTTCAATCGCGCCCCGATCGCAAGCGTCCAGAGCCCGATGAGCTCGCCCGCCTCCGGCCCCACGATCCCGGCGCCGACAACCCGCCCGCGATGGAGCACAAGCTTCACAAGACCCTCGGTCCGCGCCTCCGCCCGTGCCCGGTCATTGGCCGCGAAGGGCTCGCGGATCACCTCGATCCGCCCGCCATGAAGCGCGCGCGCCTCCGCCTCGGTGAGCCCCACCTGCGCGAGCTCCGGCCCGGTATAGAGGACCCGCGGCACCACCAGCCCCGCCGCGCGCACCGGCAGGCCAAAGAGCGCGGCGCGGAGCACCAGGCCTGCCTGCGCCCCGGCCAGATGGGTGAACTGGCCCTGGCCCGCCACATCGCCGATGGCAAAGACGCGCCGGTTCGAGGTCCGAAGCCCGCCATCGACCTCGATCCCGCGCGGCCCCGCGCGCACGCCCGCCTCCGCAAGCCCGAGCCCCTCGACATTCGGCGCCCGCCCGGCCGCGACCAGCAGATGCGAGCCCGCCACCTGCCGCCCGTCCGCGAGGTCGAGCGCGATGCCGCCCGCCCGCCGCGCCACCCGCGCCACCGCCACCCCTTCATGGATCGAGACCCCTTCGGCCCGCAGCCGGTCGAGCACGACGCCCGCAAGCTCCGGGTCCTCGCGCCCGAGCGCCCGATCCGCCTCGATCACGCTCACCTTTGCCCCGAGCCGCCTGTACGCCTGCGCAAGCTCGATGCCGACCGCCCCGCCGCCGAGCACCAGCAGATGCTCCGGGCGCTCGCGCAGCCCGAAAACCGTCTCGTTGGTGAGAAAGCCCGCCGCCGCAAGGCCCGGCACCGGCGGCACAGCGGGCCGCGAGCCGGTCGCGATCACGAAACGTCGCGCCGTGATCTCCGCCTCGCCCGCCCGCACCACCCGCGGCGCGACGAACGCCGCCCGCGCCCGGATCACCCGCACCCCAAGCCCCTCGAAGCGCGCCTGACTGTCGTGCGGCGCGATACCCGCGATCACGCCCGCCACATGCGCGGCAACGGCGCCGAAATCCACCTTCGGCTCCACCGCGCCGATGCCGAAGGCCGCGCCCTCCCGGAGCGACTGCGCATGCGCCGCGGCGGCGATCAGCGCCTTGGAGGGCACACAGCCGTGGTTGAGACAGTCGCCCCCCATCTCGCCTGCCTCGATCAGCACGACGGAGGCGCCCATCTGCGCCGCGCCCGCGGCGACCGAAAGCCCGCCGGAGCCCGCGCCGATCACACAGAGATCGGCCCTCGCCGCGCCCTTCACCGCCGGGCCTTCCGCCCGCGCCAGCGCTTCAGCACCAGCGGCAGCGTTGCGAGCGCCGAGAGCGCGAGGAGCGGCCCGAGCACCACCGGATCGCTGAGGAGCCCGAGATCCGGCTGCCCGCCGCGGGCAAAGACCGCACCGAGCCCCGCCCCGATCCAGGCATAGACGAACGTGCCCGGAATGATGCCGAAGAAGGTCGTGAGCACATAGAGCCGCGTCCCGACGCCGAGAAACGCCGGCGCGAGATTGGCAACGAAGAAGGGCACCACCGGCATGAGCCGCATCAGAAGCAGATAGCTCACCGCATTCTCCGCGATGCCCCGCTCGATCCGCGGAAGCGCGCCGTCGCCGCCGCGCGCCCGGAGCCGGGCGTGAAGTGCAGCGCCAAACCCGTGCCGCGCGGCGAGGAACACCGCCGTCGCCCCGAGTGTCGCGCCCAGAACCGCCAGCGCCGTGCCGCCGGCCACACCGAAGAGGAAGCCGCCCGCCAGCGTCATCACCGCCGCCCCCGGCAGCGAAAGCGCCACCACGGTGACGTAAGCCGCGAGGAAGGCCGCCGCCGCCAGCGCCAGATGCCCGTCCCGCCAGGCGAGAAGCTCCGCGCGATTGTCACGAAGCGTTTCGAATCGCAGCACATCGCCCCACAGCCAGAGCGCCGCCAGCGCCGCGAGGCCCAACGCCAGGAGCGGCAGCGCCCGTCGCAGCGAAAGCTCGGGGCCGGCCCCTCGCCTCTCCGTCATGTCCTTCACCTGCCTTCTCCCGTGCGGTCCCCGTTCTCATGCCCTGCCCTCCGCCCCGCCGCACCCCTCCGTTACCGCTCTCACAGAGCCTTGATCTCCCCGCGGGAAATGTTTCAGGAAATGCACGTTTTCCGGCGCGGAAGAATTGACTTGCACAGCCGGTCTGCATTAAAGGCCATGCTTCGAAATTCCGGACGCCGTGCGCGCACCCTCGCATCGCGGCGTCTCCCGGCGGGCTGTCCCGCCGGCAAGTTCAGGAGACGTCAGAGATGAAACGCACTTTCCAGCCGAGCAACCTCGTTCGCAAGCGCCGTCACGGCTTCCGCGCCCGCATGGCCACCAAGGCGGGCCGCATCATCCTCAATCGCCGCCGGGCGCGGGGCCGCAAGGTCCTCTCCGCCTGATCCGAGACCGCGGGGCACCGATGACCGGGCTCGCCGCAACTCCGCCCGCCGCGGAGACCGGCCCGGGCCGCCCCGCGCTCGCGATCCTGAGGAAACGGCCGGATTTTCTGGCCGCTGCACGGGCCCGGCGCCAGCCGCGGCCCGCTTTCCTGTTGCAGGCCCGCCGCCGCGCGCCCGAGGAAGGCGTCCCGGGCATCCGGGTGGGCTTCACCTGCTCCAAGAAGGTCGGCAACGCCGTCGCCCGCAACCGCGCCAAGCGCCGGCTGCGCGAGATCGCGCGCCTCGTCCTGCCCGAAGCGGGCCATGAGGGCTGGGATTACGTCCTGGTCGGCCGCCGCGACGAGACCGCCGCCCGTGCCTTCACCGCGCTCTGCGACGATCTCCGCGCCGCGCTCGCCGCGATCCACGCGCCCGGCAAGGGCGGCAAGCCCCGGCAGCCCTGAGGCGCCGATGAGCCCGCTCGCCCATATCGCAGCCCTGCCCATCCGCGCCTACCGCCTGCTGCTCTCGCCCTGGGTCGGCCATTCCTGCCGCTTCCAGCCCACCTGCTCGGCCTATGCCCTCGAGGCCCTCGAGACCCACGGGGCGTTCCGCGGCAGCTGGCTCACCCTCCGCCGCCTCGCCCGCTGCCACCCCTGGGGCAGCTCCGGCATCGACAACGTCCCGCCCCCGAGGCCGCACCACCACCCGCATTCCCACTGAAACGGCCGCCGCGCGGACGGACTGGTCACGCCGAAGAACCGTCTCCGGAGCAGTGCGACCTCAAGTCCGGGCACACCAGAGGGCCATCGCCCGTCCGCGGGCAGCGATTGCCCCTCCCGAGGCTGCGCCGCGCGACGGGGCGGACGGGCGCTGGCCCGGCGGCGCTCAGGGCCGCCGGGCCAGCAGTTTTCGGGGTGCATCTGCGGGGGAGGCAGGCAATACGGCTCACAAAAAAGCGGTCCAGAGCCGTCCTTGCTGACCGACACCGCGTTGGTCCAGATCGAGCCCACATTATGTTTCACTGCTTGGCGCCCCACTGTCTCAGCCGGGTTCGACCGTGAAGACGGCAGCGGTCCGGGCAGGTGCGGGATGCGGGAAGCTCCTTTCCTTACGTGATTCCGAACAGGCGGTTAATTCAGTTGGCTGGAGCCATATCGGAGCGATCAGAGGAACCTTCCGCGACGCCACCCGTTGGGACGTGAAGCAAAACAAAGGATACCGACATGGCAATGAACTCGCTCAAGGACCTCTACCTCGACCAGCTGCAGGACATCTGGAGCGCCAACACGCAGTCCCTGTCCGTTGTGAACGAGCTGGGCCGCGCGGCGCAGGACAAGGAACTGTCCGAGGCCCTTATCGACGGCGGCAACGGCATCGCCGACGGCATCGCCGAGATCGAAAAGCTCTGCAACGACCACGGCATCAAGCCGAACGCCGAGCACTGCAAGGGCATGGAAGGCCTCGTGAAGGAAGCCCGCGCCCACGGTCTCTCGGACGAGATCACCGACCCGGACGTGCGCGACGCCGCCATCATCCCGCAGTACCAGCGCATGGTCCACTACGCCTTGGCAGGCTACGGCACGCTGGCCGCCTTCGCCAACCGCCTCGGTCTCGATGGTGATGCGGCAGTTCTCAAGAAGTGCCTCGACCAGACCTACGATGGCGACCGCCGCATGACCAAGATCGCCATGAAGGGCGGGGTCAACAAGGAAGCCGTTTCCTGATCTTCACCCGCCAATGGCACCCGGGGGCGCGCGAGAGATCGTGCGGCCTCTTCACATTTTGTGGACAGTCTACGCGTGGGCTTCCTTGAAGCTGCGCCATCAGATGTCTGCTCTGTAATGATCGATTGATGGGATTGGCGCGACATGAGTGATGATCCGCCGGGTTCATCTTCTGTTGCCCATGCTCCCTGATGCACGTTGGCTCATGCGACCTCGGCGTTCTGGATCCGAACCAACCTTCTGATGGTGCAGGCGAAGCTGGCGCTGCCGGTTTTAGCCTTGGTTCTTGCGATCCCGTCTTGCGATCCCGATGGTTCGGATCGTCAGGCCCATGGCCTGTTTCCGAACGGCAAAGACATGCCCGATCGGTGCACGATGCTTCGACCGGGTGGCGTGTCCACGGCGGAGAGGCACGAGCACCGGCTCACCCTTGCACTTGCAGCGAACGGCAGGTTCGACGGGCCGCGAGGCAGCGCTGCAAGGAGAAGGTCGATGTCGGCTCCGGGCCGGTCGCGTCCGATTACTCCCGGGGCGCACTCCTCTCGAGGAGGTCGTTGCTGTCTCGGCGTTCGGCGTCGACAAGGGGGATGAGAGCAGCTTCTTCCGATTTATGCACCGAGGGCTCCTTGAGCGCGGCGGGCGCCTGCGATACCGGCGCCTTGCGCGGCTGCGGGCCAGAGGTGAGCGGAGGCGTTTCAGACCCCTCGAGGCGGATGCGATAGGTCGTATCCGGGATCGCAACACCGGCCTCTTCGATGGCGGTCTTGACCAGGCGGATGGCATCGCCTCGCGCGGAGGCAAAGCCGGTGGCGTTCTGGTCGATCCACCCGGTCACGCGCAGGATCGCCCCGGCCTCGGTGATGTTCTCGATCCAGACCAGTTCCTCGGGATCGTCGAGCACGAATGGTTGCGCCTTCAGGGCCGCTTGTGCCAGGGCGCGCGTTGCCTCGAGGTCCGCGTCGGGGTCGATGCCGATGTCGAACGTGAACCGCCGCGCAGGGTTCTGGGTGTAATTCACGATCTTCCCCTTGAAGACCGTGGCGTTCGGGATGCGGATGTGGTTCCCGTCCAGCGACAGCAGGATCGTCGCTCGGGAGGTCAGACGGATGACGCGGCCGACGTCGCCCTCGATCTCCACCAGATCGTTCGGGCGGAACGGCTGGCGCAGGCTGAGCATGATGGAGGCCACGAAATTCTCGACCGTGTCGCGGACCGCGAAGCCGATGGCCAGGCCGATGATCCCGGCGGCGCCGAGGATGGTGCCCAGCAATGCAGCTGCCCCGAGGACGTCGAGCGCGACCACGATCCCCGCGATGCCGCAAGCGACGCGGAAGGCCTGCCGGTAGATGCCCGCTATGAAGGCATTGGGCGAGATCCGGTCCCAGAACCGCAGACGTGCTATCAGGAACCCTGCCCCAACGATGACCGAGAGGACGGCGAGTGCCAGCAGAAACAACGGCAAACGGGAGATCAGCTGCGCGATCCGTGCCCGGAAGCGGTCCACCGCGGGGTTGATCTGCCGCGCGAGGTCGCCCGTTTCCGCGAGGGTGTTGTTCACCGCGACGACGCCTTCGAGGCGCCCGGCTATGCTTTCGGCCTTCGCACGGGTGGAGGGGTCCGCCACCTCGCCCGTGAGCGAAACGACCCCGGCGTCGACGTTGACAGTGATCCCGTCAAATTCGAGCGCCGCGAGGATGGCTCGCAGACGCTCCGCGATGGCTGTGTCGTCGGGCACATCCTCGACCGCCAGCGTGGGCGAGGCATCGGCCTCGGTCGCGATATCCTGCGCAAGACCCTGGCACGGGGCGAGCAGGAGGCTAAGGCAGAGGAGGACCTGTTTCATACTGGTCCAGATAGCGTGGCGCGGCGCGCAGCCAACCGAACGCGCAGCGGATTGGTGTCGGGAAGCGCGCTCCAACGATCAACAGGGCAGGAACCGCGTCTCTTCGGCCAGGGTCGTGATCTTGCGGAAGCCCGCCGCATTCGGACATCGGACCTGCTGAAGATCGGGAGCGCCGCGACAGGCACGAGTGTCCAGTTCGGTGAAGCTGCATTCTGGCGTGACCCCAGCCGATGAATGGCTGGTCCGGGCCGTTCAGATCCACCGCAAACGCTCGATCGCCGTGGACCAAGACAGCCTCCCCCTGCCCCTGCACCAACACCCCAAAAGGTAATACTGACAGCCCTCCAGGCCGGCTTTCAAACCTCAAGCCCAGTCACTTCAATGACTTGCCCGCATCGTCACGGTGAGAGGTCTTATTTTCACCGTGAAAATACCCCCCTCACACCTCAGGGAAAGCGGTTGTCGCGCGGGAAGCCCCGTGGTGCCGTGCGGCCCGCGCCGGCCCGCGCGCCGAGCCATTCGGTGAACTCCGTCACCGTCCGGGTCCGGCCGGCGGTGTCGGGCCAGGAAAGCCCCGCCGCAAGCTCGAAGACCACCGCGTCGCTCAGGCCCCCGTCCTTGTAGCGCTGGAGCCGCACCCCCTTGCCCCGGCCGAGCTCCGGGAGCTCCGAGAGCGGGAAGACCAGCATCTTGCGGTTCTCGCCCACCACCGCGACATGATCGCCCGAAACCGGCCGGCAGACCTTCGCCACCACGCCCTCGCGCACGTTCAGCACCTGCCGCCCGGCGCGCTTCTGCGCGATCGCCTCGTCCTCGGGCAACACGAACCCGTCGCCCGCGCTCGAGGCGACGAGCAGCCGCCCGCCGGGCACATGCACCCGCAGCGCCACCGGCTCGACCTCGTTGGGCATGTCCACCATGAGCCGCAGAGGCTCGCCCATGCCGCGCCCGCCCGGCAGCTGTGAAGCCTGGAGCGTGAACAGCCGCCCGTTGGTGGCGAGCATCAGGAGCCGGTCGGTCGTCTCGGCATGGAGGAAGAAGCCCGGCCCGTCGCCATCCTTGAACTTGAGCTCGGCATCGGGGGCGATATGGCCCTTCATCGCCCGGATCCAGCCCATCTTCGAGCAGATGACGGTGATCGGCTCGCGCTCGATCATCGCCTCGAGCGGCACGTCCTCGATCTCGGGCGCATCGGCGAAATCCGTGCGCCGCGCCCCGGTCGCGGAGCCCTTGCCGAAGAGCTTCTTGACCTCCCTGAGCTGCTCGGAGATCCGCGCCCACTGGAGCTCCTCCGAGCCCACCAGCGCCTGAAGCTCCTCCTGCTCCTTGCGCAGCTCGTCCCGCTCGCGCCGGAGCTCCATCTCCTCGAGCTTGCGGAGGTTGCGGAGCCGCATGTTGAGGATCGCCTCGGCCTGCACGTCCGTGAGCGCGAACTCGGCCATCAGCACCGCCTTCGGCTCGTCCTCGAAGCGGATGATCTCGATCACCCGGTCGAGGTTGAGGAAGGCGATGATATAGCCCTCCAGCACCTCGAGCCGCTGGGCGATCTTGCCGAGCCGGAAGTTCGAGCGCCGGAGCAGCACGTCGCGCCGGTGATCGAGGAAGGCGCGCAGCACCTCCCGGAGCGAGCAGACCTTAGGCGTCCGCCCGTCGATCAGCACGTTCATGTTCATCGCGAACCGGGTCTCGAGATCCGAGTTGCGGAAGAGCGATTCCATCAGCACCGCCGGATCGACGCTGCGGGTCCGCGGCTCGAGGATGAGGCGGATGTCCTCCGCGCTCTCGTCGCGCACATCCGCCAGGATCGGGATCTTCTTCGCGTTGATGAGCTCGGCGATCCGCTCGATGAGCTTGCCCTTCTGGACCTGATAGGGCACCTCGGTGACGACGATCTGCCACTGGCCCCGGCCGAGCTCCTCGACCTCCCAGCGCGCGCGGAGCCGGATCGAGCCGCGCCCGGTGCGATAGGCCTCCTTGATCGCCGTCCGCGGCTCGATGATGATGCCGCCGGTCGGGAAATCCGGGCCCTGCACGAAATCCATCAGCTTCTCGTCCCCGGCATTCGGGAACTTGATGAGATGGAGACAGGCGTTGCAGAGCTCCTCGATATTGTGCGGCGGAATGTTCGTCGCCATCCCGACCGCGATGCCGGAGGAGCCGTTGGCGAGCAGGTTCGGGAACGCCGCCGGCAGCACCACGGGCTCGGTCTCCGAGCCATCGTAATTGTCCCGGAAATCCACCGCGTCCTCGGCAAGCCCCTCCATCAGGGCCTCCGCCGCCGCCGTCAGCCGCGCTTCGGTGTAGCGCTGGGCCGCCGCGTTGTCGCCGTCGATGTTGCCGAAGTTGCCCTGCCCGTCCACCAGCGGATAACGCACCGCGAAATCCTGCGCGAGCCGGACGAGCGCGTCATAGATCGCCTGGTCGCCGTGCGGATGGTAATTGCCCATCACCTCGCCGACGATCTTGGCGCATTTGCGGAACGCACCCTTCGGATCGAGCTTCAGCCCGCGCATGGCATAGAGAATGCGCCGGTGGACCGGCTTCAGCCCGTCCCGGGCATCCGGCAGCGCCCGGTGCATGATCGTCGAAAGCGCATAGGTCAGATACCGGTCGCCAAGCGCGCGGCCAAGCGGCTCGACCGTGATCGCGCCACCGGAGATGTCGGGGAGGTCTGTGTCATCGCTCATAAATCTTGTGTCTATGTCAGCGCCGTTTCTGCGTCCAGTCGTATCGGCACGCACGTGCCGCACAACCTTCGCGCGCAAGGGATCGCCGCGATTCACCCGCAAATTCGCGTGACCTGCGCGGATCTTCGGCTAATCTCGGGCCATGAACGACACTCCGGCAGCACCAGCGACCCCGGCGGAGCGGGAGAGGGCCTTCGCGCTCGCCGAATGGACGGAGATCCGCGCGCAGATGCTGCAACAGCTCCAGCAGATCTGGCGCTTCGAGGTCTATGTGATCGGCGGGCTCGCCCTGCTCTACGCCTGGATCTTCACCAAGGCGCCGCAGGGCGACGCGATCCTCTCCCGGCGTCTGCTCCTCCTGCTCGCCGTCGCCCTCGCCGCGACCGCGATCTTCCGGCTCAAGATCGAATACGCGATCCTGCTCACCCTCGGGCGCTACAGCGAACGGCTCGAGGCCTATCTCTACGGCGCGGCCGAGGCGCCCGGCGGCTGGCAGGCCTATCTCGGCGAGCGAAAGCCCGACGATCTGAGCTTCAAGGCCGTCTTCGGCCGCTACTCCCATGCCGGCTGGGCCTCATCGCTGATGCTGGCCTTCACGATCGTGCTTCTGCTGGCCTATGGCGGGTTCGGGACGATCCCCTGCACTCCGGGCCCGGCAACCCCTGCGCAGCGCACCGCCCATCTCTCCGCCCGCCAGACGGCACGCCATGGCGGCGCGAGACCACCAGACGCCAGCAGGCGCTCCATACCGCCGGGGCACCGGGCACCGCCCGACAGCCCCTGCCGGCGCGCCCGCCCTACTGCCCCTCGAAGGTCAGCAGCAGGCGCATGAGTTCTGCCTGGCGCGAGACCCCGAGCTTCGACATGACCGTCTTGATCTGCTGGCGCACGGTGGCCTCGGCCACGCCCCGGCGGGCCGCGATCTCGGGGATCGCCACCCCGCGCACGAAGATCTGGCAGACGGCCGCCTCCGCCGCCGTGAAGCCGAAGGCCTGGCGCATCCCGGCGGCGGTCGCGGCGGCCGCCACGGCGGGGTCGCGGATCAGCGCCAGCAGAAGACAGCGGTCAGGGGCGAGAAACCGGTGCTCCTGCGCCAGCGGCGCAACCGTCACCGCATAGGGCGCACGGCGCGAGGGCCTCGGGATCCGGATCGTGCCGCCGCCGGCCCCGCCCGCAGCGTCGCGCAGCGTCCGGCCCGCGCCTGCCATCAGCGAGACGAGCTGGCGGGAGCTCGCGGCATGGCCCGCCTCGAGATGCCCGCGCCGCACCCCGAGCCCGTCGCCCGCCCGGAAGATCGCCTCCGCCCTGCCGTTGGCATGCAGAACCCGCCCGCCCGGTTCGAGGATCGCCGCCGCGACCGCGGCATGCTCCAGCCCCTCGAGCAGCCCCCGCATCGGCACCGCGGCATCGGAAAGCGTCGAGGAGACATGCGCGGCAAGCCTGAGCTGCTGCTCGATCTGCCCGAGCTTCTCGAACTCCTGCCTCTGGGCATGGCCCTGATCCGTGCGCCAGAGAAAGACCAGCGCGCGCGAGACATCGGGCGTGTCCACCAGCCGCAGCGCCAAGCGATAGGAGAGGTTGAAGGATTGGCAGAGCCGGTAGAACTCGCTCCGCGCCATTGCCGGCTCGTCGATGTAGTCGTAATCGCAGAACACCCGCCAGTTCGGATGCGTCATCGCGAAATGGACCGGCTCCGCATCCGGCATGATCTCGCAGAAATAGTCGTCGTATTCGAGCCGCCGCGTCGTGCGGGTCCAGGTCGCATTGCCATGCGCATGATCGACCGAGGCAAGCTGTGTTGAAAACGCCCCCATGAAGGCCGCGGTGCGTTCCTGCACATCGAACCATGCCTCCGGCTCCAGAGCCGCGCGGCGAATGGCTTCAAACATGCCCTCCGTGTCGCTGGACGCATCCATCGATCAAGATCCCCCGCATCCCTCATAGCATTTTTGCCACGTCCGGGCCAGCATCCCCGCGGCCGATGGTGACCGCATTCCCGGATGCCTGGCAAAACGGCCCGCCGGCAATTGCTCCCGCGTGCCGTGAGGCGTAAGACCCGCGGCCCGGGGCCATGCCCCATTTCACCTGTGAGTTTCCCCGCCGTGCCGTCCCCCCAGCCCCTCCGCCATCACGTCCTGCGCACCCTCGTCCTCGCCGGGCCGATGATCCTCTCGCGCGTCGGGCTGGTCACGATGAGCACGGCCGACATCGTGGTTCTCGGCCATGTCGGCTCCGGCGAGCTCGCCGATTACGTGCTGGGGTCGACCATCCAGGAAAGCCTCACCGGCATGCTGGTGGGCCTGCTCCTCGGCGTGCCGGTGCTCGTCGCCCGCGAAACCGCCCGCGGCAACTCCGCCGCGGCGGGCACGATCTGGCGCCGCGGCCTCGTCTTCGCCGCCCTCGCCGGGCTCGCGATGTGCCTTGCGCTCCAGTTCGCCGAACACGTCTACCTGCTGACCGGCCAGGACCCGGAGCTCGCGGCGCGTGCGGCGCGGGTGACGGGGCTGCTCGCCTGCGCGCTCCCCTTCATCGCGCTCTCCCAGGTCTCGACGGCGTTTCTCGAGTCGCTGCACCGCCCGGTGGTGGGGCTCGCGATCATCGCCCTCGCCAATATCGCCAATCTCGGCCTCAACATCGTGCTGGTCCTCGGGATCGGGCCGTTTCCCGCCCTCGGCGCCGCGGGCTGCGCCCTCGCCACCGTCGGCACCGCAGCCCTCGCCGCCGGCGCGGGCTTTCTCTTCATCCGCTTCCGGCTGCGCGAAGCGCCCGGCCTCGGCATCGGCCGCGACAGCGCCCGCGCGGTGATGGTGCCGCGCATCCGCGAGATGACCGCGATCGGCCTCGCCTCGGGCAGCTCCTTCTTCTTCGAGGCCGCCTCCTTCACCGTGATGACCCTCTTCGTCGGCCGCCTCGGCCCGGTGGCGCTCGCGGCCCAGGGCGTGCTCTTCCAGTTCCTCATCTTCAGCTTCATGATCGCGCATGGCATCGCCGGCGCCACCCAGGTCCGGGTCGGCAACGCCTGGGGCCGGCGCGACGCGGCCGGCATCGCGCGGGCCGGCTGGGCCGGGCTCGCCCTCGCCATGCTCTTCACCGGCTGCGTCGCCCTCGGCCTCACCGCCTTTCCCGAGATCCCGCTCCGGCTCTTCACCTCCGACCCCGCCCTCACCGCCGTGGCCCTGCCGGTGCTGGGCTGGGTCGCCCTCGCCATGGTCTTCGACGGCGGCCAGACGGTGCTCAACAACGCCTGCCGCGGCCGGGGCGACACCTGGGTGCCGACCAGTCTCGTGCTGATGAACTACATGGGCGTGATGGTGCCCTGCGCCTGGCTCTTCACCTTCGCCGCCGGGCACGGGCTGCCCGGCATCTACCAGGGCATCCTCGTCGCGAGCATCCTCTCGATCAGCGTGCTCGCGCTCCGCTTCCGCGCCCTCGCCCGGCGCCCCGCGGAGGCGCCGGACGCGCTTCGGGCCTGATCGCCGCCCGAAGCGCGCGGCACTTTCCGTCCTCCGGCCCGCGGGCGCTTACCCGGCGGGTTCGATCTCGCTCGGCTGCCAGGACTTGTCGAAGAAGCTCGGCAGCGGGCTGTAGAGACGCAGGATGGTGAACCAGCCCTTGTCCGGGTCGGTCTGGATCCAGTTGCCGCGCTCCACCCCGTCGGGCTGCTCGGGGGAAAACCAGACCGTGGTGGAGCCGTCCTCGGCCTCGGTCGCCGCCGGCGAGGGATAGCTCTGGCTGCCGGCACGCGGGTATTTCTGCGGCGTCTGCAGCATCGAGCGCGTCTGGTTGTCGTAGACCGTGAGCGACCAGAACGCCTTGGCCGGGATGTCCTTGGGCAGCGTCACCTTGTAGGTCTTCGCGCCGTCATACGGGTCCCCGTTGGCATCGAGAAAGCCCATCAGGTACTGCGATCCCACCCCGGGGATGTTCATGATCATGCCGGGGCTGTCGAGGGTATAGCCGTAGTAGAAGGCCGTGCGCGAATCGAGGGTGCGTGCGCCGGTCGGCGGATGGGGCTTGAACATGCCGTCCTCGAAGGCGGGCGGCGGGGTCTCGAAATGGGCGCCGCCCTGCCACAGCATGCTGCCCCACATGGACTCCGGGTAGTAGGCCCAGTCGGGGTGCGCCCCGTAGGGACGCCAGTTCAGCACGCGTCCCGTGGCCTGACCGACCGCGGCCGCATCGGTGAGGATCTTCTTCATCCGCTCGTCGGGCGCGAACTCCTTGCCCTTGACGATGCCGATGGCGGCAAGCTGGCCGGCGAGTTCCACGTCGTAGCTCGTCGCGGGCTCGTTCTGCACGTTCTCGTTGATCAGTTCGAAGAAGCCGTAGTCGCTGGGCGGAATCGTGTTGTACGACTTGCCGCTTGCCTCGATGAACGTGGTCTCGGGAACCTTCGGCTCGCCGGCCAGCTTGACGGTGCCTTCCAGCGCCTGCGCGATGCTGCTGCCGTAGCTGCCGGGAGCATAGGGGTAGATCTTCAGGTTCGCCTTGATGTTGTCCACGGCCGGCTTCGGGTCGCTGTCGACGAGGTAGGCCCGCGAGGCATAGAGCACGTGATTGGTCTTCGAATGCGCGATGAAGTAGCCGCCCTCCGGCAGCGGCCCGTCATAGTCGGGGCCCACGAGCAGGTACTTGCCGCCCAGACCCCGGTCCGGGCCGGGAGCGCCGATGTCGATGATCCAGGAGAACCACATGTCGTTGATGGTGCCGACCGCGTTCGACGGCTGCTCGACGACCATCGGGCCGTCCGTCAGGTTGATGCCGCTGAGATAATAGACGGTGTCGGCGTTGGCGGTCAGATAGAGCGAACTGGAATCCATCAGCTCGGAGAAGATGATGACGTCGTTGTCCTTCGCGCCGATGCTGGCGGCGCCCTTGAGGAGGGCCAGCGCCGAGGCGCCGCGGAAGCTGTTGTTGTAGACGTTCAGCGCGCGGGTGAAATCGAGTGCATCGAAGACCTTCTGCGCGGTGTCGGCGCTCGGGGCGCCGTCCTTGAAGTCCAGCGTTCCGACCGAAGTCTCGAGCCTGTCGGGCGCGCCAAGCGCCTTGACGGTCTCGCTGGAAACCTCGGCCCATGCCGGTGACAGCGCGGCAGAGAGTGCCAGGCCGCCCAGGACAGTCAATCGTATCATGTCGAAAGATCTCCCTATAATCGCGGTCACCTTGCGCGATGCCTCGCAGCGTTGCAATGCCGCAGGAAGGCACAGGAGCGGAGGGCCTGCCGCCCCCGCACCAGCCCCGCCCGGGCCCCGACCGGCCCGCCCCTCAGGGCAGGGTGAACTCCGCGATCAGGCTGTCCACCACCGCGCGCAGCGCCTCCTCGTCCTCCGCGCCCTGCCGCATCGCCTCGGCATGGACCGCGCGCTGCCGCACCGCCGAGCTGCCCTCCGCCGCGATCCGCCGGAGCCCACTGAGCTCGCGCGAACAGCCGAGCGCCGCGGCATCGTCGGCCAGCATCTCGAGCAGCTCCTCAACCAGATCGCGCACCGGCACCGCCTTGCCGAAGCCGTGGTCGACGAGCTGGCCCTCGACCCCGTAGCGCTGCGCCCGCCAGCGGTTCTCGCGCACGAGCGTGTTGGGATAGATCCGCCAGCGCTGGTTGCGGGTCCGGAGCCGGAAGAGCCAGGCGAGCAGCGACTGATAGAGGGCGGCCAGCGCCGCGACATCCGAAAGCCGCGGGCAGACGTCCGTCACCCGCTGCTCGAGCGTCGGGAAACGCGCCGAGGGCCGGATGTCCCACCAGATCTTGGTGCCGTCCTCGATGCAGCCCGCCGAGACCAGATGCTCGACGAGGCGACGGTATTCCGAGAAGCTCGCAAGCTGGTCCGGCAACCCGGTGCGCGGCATCGCGTCGAACACGGTCAGCCGGTAGCTCGAAAGCTGGGTGTCCCGCCCCTCCCAGTAGGGCGAGGAGCCGGAGAGCGCGAGCAGATGCGGCAGGAAATACGACATCTGGTTCATCAGGTCGATGCGCTGGTCCTCGTCCTCGATGCAGACATGCATGTGCATCCCGCAGATCAGCAGCCGCCAGGCCGGCAGGCCCATGTCGCTCCAGAGCCCGGCATAGCGCTCCTTGCGCGTGTGGCTCTGGCGCCGCCACTTGGCAAACGGATGCGTCGAGGCCGCGATCACCGCATAGCCGAAGCCCTCCGCCGCCTGCGACACCTCCCGCCGCAGACGCCGCAGCTCGTCCACCGCATCGCCCACCGAACGGTGCGGCTCGGTGCCGACCTCGATCTGGCATTGCAGGAATTCCGCCGCCACCCGGTCGCCGAGCACGCCGCTGCAGGCCTCGAAGAAAGCCGGGTCGGGCTCGGCCACGAGATCCCGCGACGCGCGGTCGACGATAAGGTATTCCTCCTCGATCCCGAGGGTGAAACTCGGTCTGTCCATGGCTTCCCCCCAAGGCACCGGCCGTAATGCGGCTGTTACCGGGAATACTGGGGCAGCAGCATAATCCGGTCAATCACCCCCGCGCACCTGCCCGCCACGGAAACGGCCACGGGCCACTCTGCGGGCCGAAATGGATAATTTTAATCAACTGCGCCGGAACCACCGCAGCGGGGCGTTGATTTACCGTGGCGTCCGCGCGACGCCCGAACCTGCATCAGCACAGGAAGAGCCCCGATGCCGCACCGCGCGTATCCCCGCCGGGAGGATGAAACGGCCGCCCCGGCGGTCCGCCACTTCGACATCGACCGCGACCGGCTCCGGATCGACCTTTCCGGCTCCGGGCTCGCGCCGTCGGATGTCCGCATCACCCATGTCTCGTGTTTCGTCGCGCGCATCGATTACGGCGGGCGGCGCATCCTGCTCTACGGCGCCGGGCTCGACCGCCTGGACCGCCACCACCTGAAGATCCTCACCTGAGGATCCGCCGTCCTGCCGCTTCGGGCCGGCGCCGCGACCCGGCCGGCGCCCGGCCGGAAGGCCCCTGGCCGCACCATCCGTCACACCCCGCTGCGGCCGGGGTCACCGGATGCCGGACCTCTTTCGCGCCCGGCATCCGGCATCCGATCCGGCCCGCCCCTTGTTGTTGACGCCGCGCGGCCGAAGGGCAATAAGCGCCCGGCCGCCAGACGCAGACGACGACAGGAAGAGATTGAGACCATGACCGAGGCGACCTCCAGCACCAGCGCCTTCGCTCCCCGCGTGTTCTCGGGCATCCAGCCCTCGGGCAACCTGACGCTCGGCAACTACCTCGGCGCCCTCCGCCGGTTTGCCAAGGTCCAGGACACCGGTGTCGAGACGATCTACTGCATCGTGGACATGCACGCGATCACGGTCTGGCAGGACCCCGGGAAGCTCACCCGCGCGACCCGCGAGCTCGCCGCCGCCTACCTCGCCTGCGGCCTCGACCCCGCCCGCTCGATCCTCTTCAACCAGAGCCAGGTGCCGGGCCATGCCCAGCTCGCCTGGATCTTCAACTGCGTCGCCCGCCTCGGCTGGATGAACCGGATGACCCAGTTCAAGGACAAGGCCGGCAAGAACTCCGAAAACGCGAGCCTCGGCCTCTACGCCTATCCCGCGCTGATGGCCGCCGACATCCTGCTCTACCACGCGACGCATGTGCCCGTCGGCGAGGACCAGAAACAGCATGTCGAGCTCACCCGCGACGTCGCGGCGAAGTTCAACCACGATTTCGGCCTCGAGTTTTTCCCGAGCCCCGAGCCGGTGATCGAGGGCGCGGCGACCCGCGTCATGTCGCTGCGCGACGGCACGAAGAAGATGTCGAAGTCCGACCCCTCCGACATGAGCCGGATCAACCTCACCGACGATGCCGACGCCATCGCCCAGAAGATCCGCAAGGCCCGCACCGACCCCGAGCCGCTGCCCTCCGATCTCGAGGGGCTGAAGGACCGCGCCGAGGCCCGCAACCTCGTCAACATCTACGCAGCCCTGGCCGATACGACGCCCGAGGCGGTGATCGCCGAGCATGCCGGCCAGCCCTTCTCGGCCTTCAAGCCCGCGCTCGCCGATCTCGCCGTCGCCCATCTCGGCCCGATCACCGCGCGGATGACCGAGTATCTCGGCGACCCGGCCGAAATCGACCGCATCCTCGGCGCCGGCGCGGACCGGGCCCACGCCATCGCGGCCCCGATCCTCGACCGGACCTACGACATCGTCGGCATGATCCGGAGCCGCTGAGCCCGCCTCAGTCGAAGAGGCGGCGCCGGAAACAGCAGCCGAGCGCCGCCAGCAGCGCATGCTGCGCCCGGCTGATCCCGAAGAAGCGCCGGAAGACCCGCCGCGCCTCCGGCTCGCCCGCATCGAGCGCCGCGAGGATCATCGCCATCTGCGCCTCGCGCGCGGCACTCATGTTGACCGCGAGCCGCGCCTGCCTGAGCCGCCACTTCGTGCTCCAGCGCTCGAACCCGATCGCGTCGAAATGCCCGAGATAGAGCCCCTGACAGCCGGGGCCCAGCTCCCGCGCCGTCCGCGTCACCACCACGCCGTCGCGCCGGGTGTTGATATTGCCGATCCGGCTGTAGGCCCGCCCGGTGCGGATGAACTGCTTGCCGTCCACATGGCCGAGCAGCCCGGCGCGCATGAACCGCGCCACATCGCCGTAGACCAGCCGGCCGCCCAGCCGCCAGAGCCGCCCCGAGCGCCAGGGCAGCCGGAAATAGGAGCTGCCCCAGGGCTCGCCCGGATCGTCCCCCGGCCCCCAGACCGCCTCCGCCACCGGAATGCGGACCGCCTCGCACGCCTCCGGCACCGCGGCGAGAAACGCAGCGACGGAGGTCTCGCCGAACACGAACTCGTCGAGATCGGCGGCGAGCATCCAGGGGCTCGGGCAGCGCGCGAGCCCGACGGCATAGACCGCCGCCTGACGCTCCTCCAGCGCCTCGGGCCGCCCGCCCTGCGCCGCCCAGAACGCATCGTCGCAGGCGATGATCTCGAGCCCCTCCCGCGGCGCCGGCCAGCCCTCGGGCAGCGGCCCGTCGTGAAACACCGTCACCCGTTTCGCGCCTGCCGCGAGATAGTGCCCGGCGAAGCGCGCCACCACCTCGGGGCTCTCAAGCCCCAGCGATACCGTCGAGAACTGCACCTGAGGCCCCTTTCCGCTGCACTGCACCACGCTTCCCTGCCGGCCCTGACTAGTCCGCCGGCGCCGCACCGCGCAAGCCCGCCTCTCCCGCGCGGGCGGGTCGCCGCCAGCGCCGGGCGCTCGCGGAACGTGCATCCGCCGCAACACCGCCCTGCACCGAAAGCAGTTGCGCCGGGCGCAGCCATGCCGGATGATCCCGGCCCGAAGGAGTCCATCGAGGCCTGGGATGCGCACGTTTCTCATCATTCTTGACGATCTGCCCGAGATGCTGAACGCCATGCGCTACGCGGCGATCCGGGCCGCCAAGACCGGCGGCGCCGTCGAGATGCTCGCCATCATCGCCAACGAGGAATTCCAGCATTTCATGGGGGTCGCCGACGTGATGCGCGCCGAGGCGCACGAGAAGATCGAGGCGCATTTCCAGGTCTTCAAGGACCGGATGGAAAAGCGCGAGGGCATCTCGCCGACGCTGGCGATCCGCGAGGGCGACAAGGTCGACGCCGTGCTCGCCCACCTGCGCGAGAACCCCGAGATCGGCATCCTCGTGCTCGGCGCGGGCACCGGCAAGGGCGGGCCCGGCCCGGTCGTCTCGGCGCTCACCGGCCGCCGGATGGCCGAGCTCCACGTTCCCGTCACCATCGTTCCGGGCTCGATGACCAAGGAGGAAATCGTCGCCGTCACCTGAACCCGCAATCTGGAATGATTCCAGACTGCCCTTGACTTGAGGCCCCGCACGGCGCAGATAAGCCCGTGACGACGGGAGACCCAGATGTTCATCCAGACCGAATCCACCCCGAACCCGGCCACGCTGAAATTCCTGCCCGGACAGTCCGTGATGGCCACGGGCACGGCGGATTTTCCCTCCGAGGCCGCGGCCCAGTCCTCGCCGCTCGCGCGCCGCATCTTCGCCGCGGGCGATGTGACGGGCGTGTTCCTCGGCCCCGATTTCGTGACCGTGACCAAGGCCGAAGGCGTTGACTGGGCACATATCAAGCCCGCGATCCTCGGTGCGGTGATGGAGCACTTCCAGTCCGGCCAGCCGGCGATGGAAGGCGAGGCAGGCTCCGTCGGCCATGCCGACCACGAAGGGCCGGATGCCGAGATCGTCACCCAGATCAAGGATCTGCTCGACACCCGCGTGCGCCCGGCCGTGGCGCAGGACGGTGGCGACATCACCTTCCACGGCTTCGACCGCGGCGTGGTCTACCTGCACATGCAGGGCGCCTGCGCCGGCTGCCCCTCCTCGACGATGACGCTCAAGATGGGGATCGAGAACCTGCTGCGGCATTACATTCCCGAAGTGGTCGAGGTGCGCCCGGTTGGCCTCTGACGCCACCCCTCTCGTCCTCGCCTTCGACACATCGGCCGCGCACTGCGCGGCCGCTTTGTGTCAGGGCCCGGAAACCCGCGCGCACCGCGCCGAACCGATGGCCCGCGGCCAGGCCGAACGCCTGCTGCCGCTGCTCGAGGAGGTGCTCGCGGCGGCGGGCACAAGCTGGGCGGATCTCGACGCCATCGCCGTCGGCACCGGCCCGGGCAATTTCACCGGCATCCGCCTCTCGGTCGCCGCGGCCCGCGGGCTCGCGCTCGCGCTCGGCCGTCCCGCGATCGGCGTCAGCCTCTTCGAGGCGCTCGCCCATGGCCGCCCCGGCCCCGTCCTCGTCCTTGCCGAAAACCGCCGCGGCGCCCCCTTCGCCCAGGCCTTCCGCGACGGCGTGCCGCTCGCCCCGCCGGTGACCGGGCTCGAGGCGCTGCCGCCGCTCGACCCGGCGACGCTCTGCCTCGGCTTCGGCGCGGCGGAGGCCGCCGGCAGCCTCGGGCTTCACGCGGGTGCGGAGGCATCGCTCGCCGATCCCCGCGCCATCGCCGCCGCCGCCATGGGCCGCATCGCGCCCGACGCACCGCGCCCGGTGCCGCTCTATCTCCGCCCCGCCGATGCCGCGCCCTCCTCGGTGGTGCCGCCCGTCCTGCTCGACGCGGAACCGCCGCGGTGAACCCCGATGCGCTCGCCCGCATCCACGCGCTGAGCTTCACCGACACCCCCCGCCCCTGGACCCGCGACGAGTTTGCCGCCCTCGAAGGCCAGCCGGGCGTCCTCCTCCTCTGCCGCCCCGAGGGCTTCGCGCTCGGCCGCATCGCCGGGCCGGAGGCCGAGCTGCTCACCCTCGCCGTCGATCCGGCCGCGCGACGCAGGGGCATCGCGCGAAGCCTTCTCGCGGAGCTTGAGGAAACGGCCTCAAGCCACGGCGTGGTCGAGATATTTCTCGAGGTTGCAACCATCAACACCGCGGCCCGCGCGCTCTACGAGGCCGCGGGCTACGCCATGGCGGGCCGCCGGCCGCGCTACTATGCCCGAGCGGGCGCCCCGGCGGTCGATGCGATCGTCCTGCGCAAGGATCTCTCCCCGCGCTGAGCTGCCGGCCCGCCTTCGCCCGCCGCCGCAGCGCCACGATCTGCCAGCGCAATTTCCGCGTCCCAAAATCAAACCCATTGACCGGTTCCGGGGCTTCGGCCTTTATGGTCTGCAAACCTTTCGGTCCGCGCGGGTGGGGTTCCGGCGGATCGGCGGCTTGGCATTTTCCTCGGAGGAACATTGGGATGACTTTTGCAAGGACCCTCGTCTCGGCGGCCGCACTGCTTCTCTCTGCCGGCGCTGTCTGGGCGGAGGACGCAAACCCGGCGGTGATCTTCGATCTCGGCGGCAAGTTCGACCGCTCCTTCAACCAGGCGTCCTTCGAGGGGGCCGAGCGCTTCAAGGAAGAGACCGGCATCGGCTACCGCGAATTCGAGCTGCAGTCCGACGCGCAGCGCGAACAGGCCCTGCGCCGCTTCGCCCAGCAGGGCTACGACCCGGTGGTGGTGGCGGGCTTCTCCAACGCCTCGGCGATGGAAACCGTCGCCGCCGAATTTCCCGACACCCGCTTCGTGCTCATCGACGCGGTGGTGGATCTCCCCAATGTCCGCTCGGTGGTCTTCTCCGAGCATGAGGGCTCCTATCTGGTCGGCATGCTCGCCGCGATGGCCTCGAAGACCGGTAAGGTGGGCTTCGTCGGCGGCATGGACATCCCCCTCATCCGCAAGTTCGCCTGCGGCTACGTCCAGGGCGTGAAGGCGGTCAACCCGGATGCGGAAGTGTTCCAGAACATGACCGGCAGCACCGGCGCGGCCTGGAACGATCCGGTGCGCGGCGGCGAGCTCGCCAAGAGCCAGATCGACCGCGGCGCCGACGTGATCTACCACGCCGCCGGCGGCACCGGCATCGGCGTGCTCCAGGCGGCGGCGGATGCGGGCGTGCTCGGCATCGGCGTCGATTCCAACCAGGATTACCTCCACCCCGGCAACATGCTCACCTCGATGCTCAAGCGCGTGGACAACGCCGTCTACGACGCGATGATGGATGTCCAGAACGGCGACTGGTCCACCGGTGTCGAGGTGATGGGCCTCGCGCAGGACGGCGTCGGCTATTCCGTCGACGAATTCAACGAGGCGCTGATCACCGAGGAGATGCTCACCACGACCGACCAGGCCAGGACCGAGATCATCAGCGGCGAGATCGAGGTCCACGACTACATGTCGGACGACAGCTGCCCGGCGAGCTGAGGCGCACGCCGGTGCCGCCGCAACCCGGATCCCCCGCCGGCGGGGCGGCCTTCGCCCCCCTCGCCATCGAGCTCTCGGGCATCTCCAAGAGCTTCGGCGCGGTCCAGGCCAACCGCGACATCCACCTCGCCGTCCGCCGCGGCACCATCCACGGCATCGTCGGCGAGAACGGCGCGGGCAAATCGACGCTCATGTCGATCCTCTACGGCTTCTACGAGGCCGATGCGGGCGAGATCCGCATCAACGGCCGCGCCACGCCGATCCGCGACAGCCAGGCCGCGATCGCGGCCGGCATCGGCATGGTCCATCAGCACTTCATGCTGGTCGAACCCTTCACCGTGCTCGAGAACGTCATACTCGGCGCCGAGAACGGCCCGCTGCTGCGCCCCTCGCTCGCCAGGGCCCGCACCGAGCTCACCCGGCTCGCGAAGGAATACGAGCTCCAGGTCGATCCCGACGCGGTGGTGGGCGAGCTCTCCGTGGGCTTCCAGCAGCGGGTGGAGATCCTGAAGGCGCTCTACCGCGAGTGCGACATCCTCATCCTCGACGAGCCCACCGGCGTGCTCACGCCC
The DNA here is from genome assembly GCF_043226085.1 of Amaricoccus sp. B4. Classification (NCBI taxonomy): domain Bacteria; kingdom Pseudomonadati; phylum Pseudomonadota; class Alphaproteobacteria; order Rhodobacterales; family Paracoccaceae; genus Amaricoccus; species Amaricoccus sp. B4. Next base: position 316,429 of record NZ_CP171225.1, on the reverse strand, counting down.
GCCGAGGCCGATCACCTCTTCCGCATCCTCGAGCACCTCAAGTCCGAGGGGAAGACCATCCTGCTCATCACCCACAAGCTCCGCGAGATCATGGCCGCCACCGACGAGGTGAGCGTGATGCGCCGGGGCGAGATGGTCCGGACCCTCACCACCGCCGAAACCAGCCCCGCCGAGCTCGCCGAGCTCATGGTCGGCCGCCGCGTGCTGCTCCGGGTGGAAAAGACGCCCGCGACCCCCGGCCCGGTCCTCCTCGAGACCCGCGACCTCTCGCTCACCGACGCCAAGGGCGTCGAGCGCCTGCGCGCGGTGAGCCTCGAGGTGCGGGCCGGCGAGATCCTCGGCATCGCGGGCGTCGCCGGCAACGGCCAGTCCGAGCTCCTCGAGGTGCTGGCGGGGATCGCGCCCGCCACCTCCGGCGAGGTCCGCCTCAAGGGCGAGCCGCTCGACATCTCGCGCACCACCAATGCCGACGACCGCCGCCGCCGCGGCATCGCCCATGTCCCCGAGGACCGCCACCGCCGCGGCCTCGTCATGCCCTACCAGACCTGGGAAAACACCAGCTTCGGCTACCACGACCTGCCGAAGTTCTGCGCCCATCTCGGCCTCATGAAGGGCGATGCGATGCGCGAGGACGCCCGCGGCAAGATCGAGCGCTTCGACATCCGCCCGCCCGATCCCAACCTCAAGGCCGCCAACTTCTCCGGCGGCAACCAGCAGAAGATCGTGCTCGCCCGCGAGATCGAATGCGGCCCCGACGTGCTCCTGATCGGCCAGCCGACCCGCGGTGTCGATATCGGCGCCATCGAGTTCATCCACCGCCAGATCGTCGCCCTGCGCGACGCGGGCAAGGCGATCATCCTCGTCTCGGTCGAGCTCGACGAGATCCAGGCGCTCTCCGACCGCATCGTGGTGATGTTCGACGGCCGCGTCTCCGGCACGCGGCAGGCCGCCGACACCGACGAGCGCGAGCTCGGCCTGCTCATGGCCGGGATCGAGCCGGACAAGGGAGCGGCCGCATGAACACGAGCCTGCCCCGCTGGGTCGATCTCGGCCTCATTCCCGCCCTCAACCTCACGCTCGCCTTCCTCGTCGCGGGCCTCGTCGTGGTCTTCATCGGCGAAAACCCGGTCCAGGCGCTCCGCTTCCTCGTCGTCGGCTCGCTCGGCTCCTCCTACGGCATCGGCTTCACGCTGTTCTACGCCACCACCTTCGTCTTCACCGGCCTCTCGGTCGCCATCGCCTTCCACGCCGGGCTCTTCAACATCGGCGGCGAAGGCCAGGCCGCGCTCGGCGGCATCGGCGCGACGCTGGTCTGCCTCGCCGTGCCCTGGCCGCACTGGACCCTCGCGCTCCCCTTCGCCCTCCTCGGCGCCGGGCTCTTCGGCGCCGCCTGGGCCTTCCTTCCGGGCTACCTGCAGGCCAAGCGCGGCAGCCATGTCGTCATCACCACCATCATGTTCAACTTCATCGCCTCGGCGCTGGTGGTCTACCTCCTGGTCAACGTCATGAAGGTGCCGGGCTCGATGTCGCCCGAAACCCGCAACTTCGCGCCGGGCACCCACCTGCCCTTCATGCACGAGATGCTCGGCGCCATCGGCATCACCGTCGCCAAGACCCCGATGAACCTCTCGGCCCTGCTGGCGCTCCTCGCCGCCTTCCTCACCTGGGTGCTGATCTGGCGCACCCGGCTCGGCTACGAGATGCGCGCCTTCGGCTTCTCCGAACCCGCCGCGGTCTATGCCGGCATCGACCCGGTGAAGATCACCGTCATCGCCATGGTGCTCTCGGGGGCGATGGCGGGCATGATGGCGCTCAACGTCGTCATGGGCTTCCAGCACCGGCTGGTGCTCGACTATGTCGGCGGCGCGGGCTTCGTCGGCATCGCGGTCTCGCTCATGGGCCGCTCGCATCCCCTCGGCGTCGTGCTCGCCGCGATCCTCTTCGGCATCCTCTACCAGGGCGGCGCCGAGCTGGCCTTCGAAATGCCCAACATCAGCCGCGAGATGATCGTGGTGATCCAGGCCCTCGTCATCCTCTTCACCGGCGCGCTCGAGAACCTCGTGCGCATCCCCATGCAGCGGCTCTTCGCCCGCTCCCGCACGAGGGCCGCGTGATGGAGCTCGAGATCCTCCTGCAGATCGCCGGCTCGAGCCTGCGCCTCGCCACCCCGCTGCTCCTCGCCTGCCTCGCCGGGCTCTATTCCGAGCGGGCGGGCATCTTCGACATCGGGCTCGAGGGCAAGATGCTCGCCGCCGCCTTCATGGCCGGCGCCGTCGCCGCCGTCACCGGCTCGGCCTGGGTCGGGCTGCTTGCGGGCATCGCCGCCTCGATGGTGCTCTCGCTCATCCACGGGCTCGCCTCGATCACGCTGAAGGGCAACCAGCTCATCTCCGGGGTGGCGATCAACTTCCTCGCCTCCGGCCTCACCGCGCTCGTCGGGCAGAACTGGTTCCACCAGGGCGGCCAGACGCCGCAGCTCACCGCCGGCGGCCGCTTCCTCGCGCTCGAGCTCCCGCTCACCGAAACGCTCGCGCCGATCCCGGTGATCGGCCCGATCTACCAGCACCTGATCTCGGGCCACAACATCCTCGTCTATCTCGCGCTCGCCGCCGTCCCCGCCACCTGGTGGGTGCTCTTCCGTACCCGCTTCGGGCTGCGCCTGCGCGCGGTCGGCGAGAACCCGGGCGCGGTCGATACCGCCGGCATCTCCGTCGTCCGCCTCCGCTACGCCGCCGTGCTCATCTGCGGCCTGCTCTGCGGCATCGCCGGGGCCTATCTCTCCACCGGCATGGCGGCGGGCTTCGTGCGCGAGATGACGGCGGGCAAGGGCTTCATCGCGCTCGCCGCCCTCATCTTCGCCAAATGGCGGCCCTGGCCCGCGCTGGGCGCCTGCCTGCTCTTCGGATTTCTCGAGGCGATCGGCATCCGCTACCAGGGCATCACGATCGGCAGCATCGTCATTCCGGTCCAGTTCATGCAGGCCCTGCCCTATATCCTTACCGTCGTGATCCTCGCGGGTTTCGTCGGCAAGGCGGTCCCGCCCAAGGCCGGCGGCCGCCCCTATGTGAAAGAACGCTGAAATGACTGAAGCCGCAGAGATCATCCGCGCCCGCGCCGGCGCGGAGCCCATCACCCTCGGTCTCGTGCTGGGCTCGGGCCTCGGCCACATCGCCGAGGCCATCGAGGGCGTCTCGATCCCCTATGCCGAGCTTCCGGGCTTTCCCCATGCGGGCGTCTCCGGCCACAACCCAAAGCTCGTGATCGGCACGCTCGAAGGCGTCCGCCTCGCCGTGCTCGGCGGCCGCGCGCATTACTACGAGGCGGGCGATGCCTCCGTCATGCGCACCCCCATCGAGACCCTGCGCGATCTCGGCGCGCGCCATGTGATCTTCACCAATGCCGCCGGCTCCTTCCGCAAGGACGTTCTGCCGGGCGAACTCCTGCTCCTCTCCGATCACATCAACTTCTCCGGCCGCAACCCGCTGATCGGCGAGCCGACCGACGCACGCTTCGTCAACATGGTCGATGCCTACGACCCGGCGCTGCGCGAAGCGCTCCTCACCGCCGCCGACGAGGAAGGCGTGGCGCTCCCCTCCGGCGTCTACGCCTGGTATTCCGGCCCGAGCTTCGAGACCCCGGCCGAGATCCGCGCGATCCGCCTGCTCGGCGCCGATGCCGTGGGCATGTCCACCGTGCCGGAAGTCATCCTCGCCCGCTTCTTCGGCCTCAAGGTGGCGGCGATCTCGACCATCACCAACATGGCCGCGGGCCTCAGCGACGAAAACATCAGCCACGAGCACACCAAGGCCATGGCGCCGCTGGGCGCGGCGAAGCTCGAAAACGTCCTGCGCCGCTATCTCCGGGGCCTCGGCGCGGGCTGAAATCGCGCCCCGCACCGGTGCCGGGCCGCGCCAGCCGCGGGGGTGCGCCCCACCCCGGCGCCTGCCCGGATTCATGATATGTTAACTACGAAAATTCAATGAATTCAAAGGGCATTACCCCCGTTTCACGGTGAAACGCCCCGCTTTCACGCCGGCGATGCCGCCCGTTCTGCCTCCCTGGCAGGCACCTGCGCCACAAGCTGCGAAACAGGCGGCGAAACTCGCCGCGAACGTCTGGCGCGGCCGATTTCCTTGGGCTACGCTCGGAGGGCGCAGTTCAGCTTTCCCGGTGCCATGCAGATCTATTTGCCCATCGCAGAAGTCTCCGTAAACGCGCTTCTGCTTCTTGGCATCGGCGGCATGGTCGGCATTCTCTCGGGCATGTTCGGGGTCGGCGGCGGCTTCATCCTGACCCCGCTCCTCTTCTTCATCGGCATCCCGCCCGGCGTCGCGGTCGCCTCCGCCGCCAACCAGATCGCGGGCTCCTCCTTCTCCGGCCTGCTCGCCCATCTCCGCAAGCGCACCGTCGATCTCAAGATGGGCAGCGTCCTGCTGGCCGGCGGCCTTCTCGGCTCCGGCCTCGGCGTGATGGCCTATTCCGCGCTCCGCAAGATGGGCCAGTACGAGCTCGTGGTGAGCCTGCTCTACGTGGTCCTTCTGGGGGTGATCGGCGCCCTCATGCTCATCGAGAGCCTCCGCGCCATCCGCCGCGCGCGAAACCCCAACGCCGCGCTCGCCTCCCGCAAGCGCCACACCTGGGCCCACGGCCTGCCGCTCAAGATGCGCTTCCGCGCCTCCCAGCTCTACGTGAGCGCCATCCCGCCCTTCGTGGTGGGGGTTCTGGTCGGCATCCTTGCGGCCATCATGGGCGTGGGCGGCGGCTTCATCATGGTGCCCGCGATGATCTATCTCATCGGCATGCCCACCAAGGTCGTCGTCGGCACCTCGCTCTTCCAGTTCCTGTTCGTGACCGGCTTCACCACCGTGCTGCATGCGGTCGAGAACAAGTCCGTCGATGCGGTTCTCGCCGTGATCCTGCTCGTCGGCGGCGTCATCGGCGCCCAGATCGGCGTCGTGCTCGCCGCCCGGCTCAAGGCCGAACAGCTCCGCGTCCTGCTCGCCCTTCTCGTCATCTTCGTCTGCCTCAAGCTCGCCGCCGATCTGGTGATCCGGCCCGCCGAGCTCTTCTCGATCGAGGCGGCCCGCGGATGATCCGCCGGGCCGCCCTCCTCCTCCTCGCGCTCTGGCTGGCCGCTCCGGTGGCGCTGGCCCAGGAAACAGTCGTCACCGGCCTCTCGACCGAGAACATCGCCCTCAATGCCACCTTCGACGGCTCCGAGCTCTTCGTCTTCGGCGCGATCCGCCGCGACGCCCCGATCCCCGAGGACGCCGACCCGCTCGATGTCATCATCACCATCAAGGGCCCGGTCCGCCCGATCACCGTGCGCGAGAAAAGCCGCTGGTTCGGGATCTGGGTGAACCGTTCGGCGGTGCGGATCCGCGAGACCCCGAGCTTCTACGCCATCGCCTCCACCCGGCCGATGGGCGATCTGCTCACCGAAACCGAGCGCCTGCGCTACCGGATCGGCATGGACCAGGCCGTGCGCAAGGTGGAGAGCGCACCGGGGGTCGAGGACACCCGCCCCTTCGCCGAGGCGGTGGTCCGGCTGCGGGAGGAGAGCGGGCTCTACGCCAGGCTCGACGGCGATGTGAGCCTCGCCGAGGACACGCTCTTCCAGACCCACATCAAGCTGCCTTCGAACATCGTCGAGGGCGACTACGTGGCCGAGTTCTTCCTCGTGCGCGACCGCAAGGTCATCAGCTCGGGTGCGGCCGAGATCGTCGTGGAGAAGACCGGCATCGAGCGCTGGCTCTACAACCTCGCCCACAACCGGCCCTTCATCTACGGCCTCTTCTCGGTGGCCCTCGCCCTCGCCGCCGGCTGGCTCGCCGCCACCGCCTTCCGCATCGCCAAGCGCTAGGTTCCGGTCCGGCCCTGCCGCACGTCCGAGGGTTCGAGCGCCTCGAGCTTTTCCTCGATCCGGGCAAGCCGCCCGATCACCGCATCGCGATATTCGTCGGTCTGGGCGTTGCTCTCCTCCGAATGCGCATCCTGCATCGAGTTCACCACCAGACCCACGATCAGGTTCACCACCGCAAAGGTCGTCACCAGGATGAACGGCACGAAGAAGCCCCAGGCCCAAGGATAGACATCCATCACCGGCCGCACGATCCCCATGGACCAGCTTTCCAGCGTCATGATCTGGAACAGCGAGTAGGCCGAACGCCCGATCGTGCCGAACCATTCGTCAAAGGCCGATCCGAAGAGCTTCGTCGCCATCACTGCGCCGATGTAGAAGATGAGCGACATGAGCGCGAAGACCGAGGCCATGCCCGGCAGCGCCGAGATCAGCCCCTCGATCACCCGCCGGAGGCTCGGCACCAGCGAGATGGCGCGCAGCACCCGCAGGATCCGGAGCGAGCGCAGCACCGAAAGTCCATCAACGCTCGGCACAAGGCTGATGCCGACGATCACGAAATCGAAGATGTTCCAGCCCTCGCGGAAAAACCGCCCGCGATAGGCGAAAAGCTTGGCCACAAGCTCGAGCACGAAGATCGCGAGACAGGTCTGGTCGAGCGCAACGAGCAGCGGTCCCGCCGCTGCCATCGCCGTGCCGGAGGTTTCGAGCCCCAGAACCACGGCGTTGAGCACGATCACCGCGAGGATCGCGTTGCGGACCCGCGGCTTCTCCACGAAGGCCGCCACTGCGGCCCGATTAAACCCACCCGTCATTTCGCGAGACCTGTCATATGCTTGAGCTCCGATAAGAAAAACTCCCGAAGGTCAGATGGTCGCGCGCGCCGCGGCGCACAAGAGGGCGCTGGCTCACTCCACCGGGGTTTCGGCCATCAGGACCGGCGGCGGCGCGATCCGGCTCAGATCGTCGATCCCGAGCGGCTCGGCGGGGCGTGAAAGCGCGTAGCGCATGATCCAGAACAGCCGCTCCTCCGCGCGGGTAATCGCGACATAGGCAAGCCGCTTCCAGAGCGGGATCCCGGCCTCGACGCGCCCCGAACGGGCGGCGGCGAGAATGTCGGGGGCGAAGAGCTGCACCTCGGGCCACTGCGATCCCTGGGCCTTGTGGATCGTCACCGCCGCGCCATGCAGGAATACCGCCCCCATGCGCGCCGCGGTGGGGATGAAGGGCTCTTCCTCGCCCGGGCTCTCGATCTGGATGATGCTCGCGACCGCAAGCCGCGGGTCGTCGCTTCCCATGAGGAAGAGGCGGCTGAAACCCGGCTTCTTGCCCGGCCCGAGCCAGACCGCCTGCGCGCCCTTCACGAGACCGCGGGCCTCGAGATCCATCCGCCGCTTGCGGTGCTTGAGCGGAAGCTCGATCCCGTCGCAGATCAGCGGCTCGCCCGGCATCATCCCGTCCGGCGGCGCGCCGTGCGCAAGCCGGAAGGCGTGGATGAGACGCACGCGGGTGTCGTTGCGCCAGACAAGCACCGGGGCCCGCGCCATCGCGCCGGAATCGACACGCCGGGCCACCACCACCCGCTCGTCCCGCGCCGCCATCTCGTGCACGAGATCTTCAAAGCGGTCGAAATCCATGCCGTCGTCGGCCAGCGCATGGGCGAGGTCGATGATCGGGCTGTCCGCCGCCTGACGATGGACGCGGGCAAGCGGCAGCCGCGCCTCCTCCGGCAGGGTCTCGAAGACCATGCCGTCATTCGTGCCGACCGGTGCGAGCTGGGCCGGGTCGCCGAAGAGCACGAGTGTGGAGAAGAGTTCGCGCAGGTCCTCATACTGACGCTTGTCGAGCATCGAGGCCTCGTCGATCATGCCGATGTCGAGCGGCTCGTCACGCCGCTTCCAGCCGCGGATGAAATCCGAACCGCGCAGGCCGGCGCTCGCCAGCGCTCCGGGGACGGACGGGTGGACCTTGTAGAACGCCTCGGCGCGGTCGAGCGCCTCGTCGGTCAGGCTTTCGACTTTCGGCCGCTCGGCCTTGCCGGTCAGCCATTCGGCGATCGCCTCATACTCGGGGTCGTAGAGAGGGGTATAGAGGATGCGGTGGATCGTCGTTGCGGGCACACCGCGCGCCCGGAGCACGCTCGCCGCCTTGTTGGTCGGCGCAAGCACCGCCAGCGTCCGCCGCGACCGGCTGCGCCGGCTTTCATAATCGGCCGAGATCGTCTCCACGCCCGAGGCCACCAGCGTTTTCACCATTTGGGCGAGCAGCATGGTCTTGCCCGAGCCCGCCTTGCCGATCACCGCGAGCGTCGGCTGAGCGCCCCGCGTTTCGGAGGTGAGCTGCCTGCCTTCGAGATCTACCCCCGACGCCGCCAGCGTCGCAGAGATGCGCTTCCACGCCCGGAGCTGATCCGCCGAGAATTCCATATGTGCCGCCCGTCCTGCCTCCCCACCTCTCTAGCGGGAAGCCGGCGGGGCTGCCAGCCTTCGGCGTCAAGGCTCAGATCCTGCCGGTCTCAGGCGACGGCGGCGGACTGGCGAAATCGCGACGGGAAGCTCGCATCGAACCAGGACTGGATCATCGCTTCGGGAACACCCGAGCGGCGGCAGATCTCGTTGCGCGCCTCCTCTGTCACGTCCCAGATGCAGACGCTGATCCGCTCGTTGCCTTCGCCCTTCGTCCCGATCACTTCCGGCACATGGCCGAAGCGGCGGTAGAGGCCGAGCACGCGGGTATAGATCACCCCGACCGCCTGCTCGAGACCGAAGCGCAGGCCGAGTTCGAGCCCGGCGGCAAGAAGCGCACCGGCGACCGAGGATGACGCACCGGGCGCGAGGCAGAAGCGGGTGCATTCCCAGATGAACGGGCTCGTGATCCGCACACCATCCGTGAGATCGAGGAAATGCTCCGCCGTCATGGTGCGGCCGACCGTCGGCATCACCCGGAGCGAGCCGCCGTGACGGCCCGCCGCATCCTTCCAGATGATGTAGAGCGGGTTGAGATGATCGTATTCATCAAGTTCAAATCCATTCTCATCGACAGAAACGTCCCAGTCGAGGCGATCCTTGAACTGAAAGGCACGGTCTCTGTACATTGACGCGCCAAGTTCCGGATGGCGCTCAAGCTGGTCGCGATAGAGATAATGGATCATTTCTAGCTCCTGCGTTCTTCCGCAGCGCCATTAATGCCGATCCTGTCTTAATAAAGCCCGAGCGTGCGCTGCCTCAATATTTGGGCAACGTCCCCGTCGGAACGATGATTCCCTTGGCCAGCGCAAGCGCGACGGCATGGGTCACATTGGCGGCTCCGAGCTTGTGGCGCGCGGAATCGATGTAGGCGCGCAGCGTGTTCTCGGAGATGTTGAGCGAGTCAGCCACATTGGCGCGGCTGAGCCCGACACTGAGCTGGGCAAGCGCCTCACGCTCGCGGGGCGAAAGCTCGGCCGACGGAGGGTCGAGCTCGTTGTGCACGATCCGCATCACCTGCTGATGCACGAGATGCGAAACGAGGAGTGCGTTCTTGGCATTCTGCCGCGTGAACGCTTCCCATGTTTCGTCGTCGCATTTGTCGTTCAGCGAGAAGAGGGCGAACTCTCCGTTCGGACCCCAGATCGGCACAGCCCAACCCTGGTTGCCGACCCCTGCTTCAAGCGCCTCGCGCATGAACTTGCGCGCAGCGGGACTGGACCAGTCGCAGGCCTTCCAGTCCATCGGGTGAAACCGCCGCATCGCACCAAGCACGACGGGATCAATACTTCGGTAATCCCTTTCGATGTATCGACGGACCCATTCGAGAGAGTAGGTGAATGCCCCAACCTGCTCACCTTTCAGAGTTGCCGTATGATAGAAGACGTGGCTGACACCAAAATAATCGCGAAGCTCGTGAGTCCAGACCTGAAGCTCCTCAACGGACTTCGTGGTCTGCAAGCGCTCCAGCAAAGATTCCAGCGTTTCCTTTGACACCCTTCACCGATCCAGGCCCTGACGCCCGCACACCGATTTCGTGTGCAGCGACAAAGATCGCGTCATCCAGCTGCTCTGCGAGCACCATCATTCCGTTCTTTTCGGAAAACTGCCTGATATCTTTGAGAATATCAATCACCCAGTCCGCTTTCATGTCAGAACCTCAAGCTTTCCGTCAATTTCGCTATAATTGTTGATAACACAGCCGCAGGTTGAGCAAAATTCGCCATTTTTGCCCCCTCAAAAATGAGGGGGGATCACAGTTCCAAATTATTGAAATCGTAAGAATCCGGCTTCCCGAAAGAGAATCACCCCGCCGAAGGGGCGGGGTGATTCCGATTGATTCGCGCCGAAGGAAGGCCGGGATCAGCCCCGCGCCTTGCTCGCCTCGATTGTATCCGCGAAGGTGCGCAATCCGGTGTTGGGCGCGCTCACCAGAACAGCCATGTTGCCCGGCTTGTGCTGGTTGCGGAGCATCTTGATATGGGCATCGGGGATCTCCGCCCAGGGGAAGACTTCCGACATGCCGGGATCGATCCGGCGTTCGATGACGAGCTTGTTGGCCGCACTCGCCTGCTTGAGATGCGCGAAGTGGCTGCCCTGCAGCCGCTTCTGATGCATCCACATGTAGCGGACGTCGAAGGTGCAGTTGAAACCCGAAGTCCCGGCGCAGATCACGACCATGCCGCCCTTCTTCACGACGAGCGTCGAGACCGGGAAGGTTGCCTCACCCGGATGCTCGAAGACCATGTCGACGCTCACGCCCTTGCCGGTGATCTCCCAGATCGCCTTGCCGAACTTGCGCGCTTCCTTGAGCCACTCGTTGTATTCCGGCGTGTTGACCTTGGGGAGCTGGCCCCAGCACTTGAAGTCCTTGCGGTTGATGACGCCCTTCGCGCCGAGGCTGAGCACGAAGTCGCGCTTGTCCTCATCGGAGATGACGCCGATCGCATTCGCGCCCGCGGTGTTGGCGAGCTGGATCGCGAAGGAGCCGAGGCCGCCCGAGGCGCCCCAGACCAGCACGTTCTGGCCCGGCTTCAACTCGTGCGGGTGATGCCCGAAAAGCATCCGGTAAGCCGTCGCGAGCGTCAGCGTGTAGCAGGCACTTTCCTCCCAGGTCAGGTGCTGGGGGCGCGGCATCAGTTGCTGGGCCTGGACGCGGGTAAACTGCGCGAATGATCCATCCGGGGTCTCGTAGCCCCAGATCCGCTGGCTGGGCGAGAACATCGGGTCGCCGCCGTTGCACTCCTCGTCGTCGCCGTCGTCCTGGTTGCAGTGGATGACGACCTCGTCGCCCACCTTCCAGCGCTTGACCTTGTCACCGACCGCCCAGACGATGCCCGAAGCGTCGGACCCGGCAATGTGATAGGGCTGCTTGTGGCCGTCGAAGGGACTGATCGGAACTCCCAGCCCGGCCCAGACGCCATTATAGTTGACGCCCGCCGCCATCACGAAGACGAGCACCTCATGGCTGTCGAGCTTCCAGGTGTCGACGACCTCGACCTGGAACGACTTGTCCGGTTCGCCATGACGCTCGCGGCGAATGGCCCATGCGTACATCTTCTTGGGCACGTATCCCAGCGGTGGAATCTCACCGATTTCATACAGATCCTTCTGCGGCGCATCATATTCCGGTTGGGTGGTCGGGGCGTCCAGAGGGGCCATCATTTGCTTCCTTGTAACATGTGCGCTTTCCTCACCCGGGAACGCGCAACTTTATTGCCGAACTCGTCGTCAACGATCATTTACATTATGATTCTGGCCGTGCAACCGGTTTTCTCGCCGCAGGCGCTCAATCTCCGACGAAAGTTTTAGAAACCTCAGATATGGTGAACGTAATATTGTTGCGGGCATTTGCGCTGCAATGCGAAACCGCATATGCTCGCTCGGAACAAAGCGTTGATTCGAACGAGCGAGATCCCGATGAGCGAGACCACACGCGACAAACCCTGGCTCTTCCGCACCTATGCGGGGCATTCGACGGCCGAGAAGTCGAACGAGCTCTACAGGTCCAATCTCGCCAAGGGCCAGACCGGCCTCTCGGTCGCATTCGATCTGCCGACCCAGACCGGCTATGACAGCGACCATGTTCTCTCGCGTGGCGAGGTCGGCAAGGTCGGCGTTCCGGTGAGCCACATCGGCGACATGCGCGCCCTCTTCGACCAGATTCCGCTCGAGGCGATGAACACCTCGATGACGATCAACGCCACCGCAGGCTGGCTCCTCGCGCTCTATGTCGCTGTCGCCGAGGAACAAGGCGCCGACATCTCGAAGCTCCAGGGCACGGTGCAGAACGACATCATCAAGGAATACCTCTCGCGCGGTACATATGTGTTTCCGCCCGAACCCTCGTTGCGCCTGATCGGTGACATTGCCGAATACTGCTACCACAACGTTCCCAAGTGGAATCCGATGAATGTCTGCTCCTACCACCTGCAGGAAGCTGGCGCGACACCGGAGCAGGAGCTTGCCTTTGCGCTTGCGACCGCGACCGCTGTACTCGATCAGGTGAAGGCACGGGTAGATGCGGAAGACTTCCCGCGCATGGTCGCCCGCATCTCGTTCTTCGTCAATGCGGGCATCCGCTTCGTCACCGAGATGTGCAAGATGCGCGCCTTCGTCGAGCTTTGGGACGAGATCTGCCATATCCGCTACGGTGTCGAGGATCCAAAGCTCCGGCGGTTCCGCTATGGCGTTCAGGTGAACTCCCTCGGCCTCACCGAGCAGCAGCCGGAAAACAATGTCTACCGCATCCTGATCGAGATGCTGGCCGTGGTTCTTTCCAAGAAGGCTCGCGCCCGCGCCGTGCAGCTTCCGGCCTGGAACGAGGCCCTTGGCCTGCCCCGCCCCTGGGACCAGCAGTGGTCGCTCCGCATGCAGCAGATCATGGCCTACGAGACAGACCTGCTCGAATACGGTGATCTCTTCGATGGCAACCCGGCCATCGAGCGCAAGGTCGAGGCCCTGAAGGAGGGAGCGCGCGCCGAGCTTGCCGCCATCGACGAGATGGGCGGTGCCGTCGCGGCCATCGATCACATGAAATCCGCACTTGTTACCGCCAATACCGCACGCCTGTCGCGGATCGAGGCCGGCGAGACCACCGTCGTCGGGGTGAACCGCTTCGTCGAGGGCGAAGCCTCGCCGCTCACCGCAGGCGACGGTGGCATCATGGTGGTGGATCCGGCGGTGGAAGCCGACCAGATCGCCCGCCTCAAAACCTGGCGCGATTCGCGTGACGCGACGGCGGTCGAGAAGGCGATCGCAGATCTCAAGGCCGCCGCCTCGTCGGGCGAGAACATCATGGGACCCTCGATCGTCGCGGCCAAGGCCGGTGTCACCACAGGAGAATGGGGCACCGTGATGCGCGAGGTCTTCGGCGAATACCGCGCACCGACCGGCGTCGGGAAAGCTGCGAGCGCGGCCGCCGGCAACATCGCGGAGGTGCGCGAAGCCGTCGAGGCCGTCAGCGCCCGGCTCGGGCGCCGCCTCAAGTTCCTTGTCGGCAAGCCCGGTCTCGACGGTCATTCCAACGGTGCCGAGCAGATCGCGGTTCGCGCTCGCGACGCCGGGATGGAGGTCGTCTATGAGGGCATCCGCCTGACGCCGGCGCAGATCGTCAACGCAGCCCTCGAGGAATCCGTCCATGTGATCGGCCTCTCGATCCTTTCGGGCTCGCATATTCCTCTTGTCACCGAAGTGCTCGAGCGGATGCGCAAGGCCGGGATCGACGACATTCCGCTTGTCGTCGGTGGCATCATCCCCGAGTCCGACGCCGCCGAAATGCGCAAGGCCGGGGTCGCGCGCGTTTACACGCCGAAGGACTTCGACCTCAACAAGATCATGATGGACATCGTCGATCTTGCGGAAGGCGAAGGCCGCGAGGCCGCCTGACCACCTCTGCCCCGGAACGGCTTGTCGCACACCCTGTTCCGGGCCTGAGCATTCCTCTCGACAAGAAGACCCGCACCGGGGCAGCATTCCACAACCATGACCTTCACGATCCGCCCGGCCCGCCCCGGAGATGACGACGCCATCTGGCGCATTCTCGAACCGGTTTTCCGCGCCGGCGACACCTATTGCATCGCGCCAGACATTTCGCGCGAGGCGGCACTCGACTACTGGAGCGGCGGCAATCATCGCGCCTTCGTCGCCGAGGCGGATGGCGCCATCCTCGGCACCTTCTATCTCTGCGCCAACAAGGCCGGCGGCGGCAGCCACGTTGCCAATGCAGGCTTTGCCACCGCCCCTGAGGCGCGCGGCCGCGGGATCGCGCGCGCGATGTGCGAGCGCGCGCTTTCCGAGGCCCGCGCCATGGGTTTCCGCGCCATGCAGTTCAATTTCGTCGTTTCGACCAACACATGCGCCATCGCGCTCTGGGAGGATGCAGGCTTCGCGTCCATCGGCCGCCTGCCTGGCGCCTTCCTGCACCCGACCGAGGGCTACGTGGACGCGCTGGTCATGTATCGCCAGCTTTAAACGCCGCCCCTTGCGGACCGGATCAGGCAGCCGAAGCGATACAGCCTTTCCGCACCCGGCCCTTCGCCTTTGGCCCCTTCGGGTCCAGCGCGAAAAGTGCCTTTCGCAACTGAAGATAGCTGCGCCAGTTCCCTTCGGGAAGTGAGCTGGCCGCTGTGCCATGCTCCGTGTGCATCTTCGCACCGAGCAGACTGATCGGCATTCCCTGCGTGCCCGCGCCATACGCCTCGATGATTGCGACGACCCGCCGGTCGAGTGCAGAGGGAGACAACGGCGTTACCGTTGCACTCGGTTTTTCGGCAATTGCGGGCACATCAATGGGTTCGAACCTCGAACAGGCAGCCTGAAAGGTCCGCGAGGCATTTCCTCGCCCGATGCCGACGACGCTCCGGCCACTCTCACGCAGGCGGAGCGCAAGGGGTGTGAAATCCCCGTCCGACGTGGCAATCACGAAGGTGACTATCTCGGCGCTCCAGAGCAGTTCGACCGCATCCATGCTCAGCAACAGATCGGAGGCATTCTTGCATGTTCCAGAGTGGATCAGCCGAAAACCGGGAGTTGCCAGCCAGTCCACAGCGCGACTGGAGTTGACATAGACTCTCGCAAAATCCACCCGTCCCAAACGGCCTCCGCGTCGAAGGATCGGATCGGCACAGCTCGCACCGATATTGTCACCGTCCACAAGGATCGCCACACGCGGCGGCATACCCTCCTCGTCTCTCAAAATCGTCATGCGCAAGCATCTCGTTCTACCAATACTGAATAAAAATTGCGGAGAACGAGCGAAAATACAATTTCAATGCGCCATAAAGGTGAACGCCCGGCCCCGCATTTGCGGCACCGGGCGTCCACAAGCATTGGCCGCGATCAGAGCGTCCGCTCGACCATCATCTTCTTGATCTCGCCGATCGCCTTCGCCGGGTTGAGACCCTTCGGACAGGTGTTCGTGCAGTTCATGATCGTATGGCAACGGTAGAGCTTGAACGGATCTTCAAGTTCGTCCAGCCGCTCGCCGGTCGCCTCGTCGCGGGAGTCGATGATCCAGCGATAGGCATGCAGCAGCGCGGCCGGGCCCAGATACCGGTCACCATTCCACCAGTAGCTCGGGCAGGAGGTCGAGCAGGAGGCGCACATCACGCATTCATAGAGCCCATCGAGCTTGCGCCGGTCCTCGATCGACTGCCGCCACTCCTTCTCGGGCGTGTTGGTCTTCGTCTCGAGCCACGGCATGATCGAAGCATGCTGGGCATAGAAATGCGTGAGGTCCGGGATCAGATCCTTCACCACCGGCATATGCGGCAGCGGATAGATCTTCACATCGCCTTTCATCTCGTCGAGGCCGTAGATGCAGGCGAGCGTGTTGGTCCCGTTGATTGTCATCGCGCAGGAGCCGCAGATCCCCTCCCGGCAGGAGCGCCGGAAGGTGAGCGTCGGGTCGATCTCGTTCTTGATCTTGATGAGCGCGTCGAGAACCATCGGCCCGCAGGTGTCCATGTCGACGAAATAGGTGTCGATGCGGGGCGCGGAGTTCTCGACCCCGTCATAGCGGTAGATCTTGAACGTGCGGACGTTCTTCGCGCCTTCCGGCTTCGGCCAGGTCTTGCCCGTCACCATCCGGCTGTTCTTCGGAAGATTGAACTGAACCATGGAAAGACCTCCTCAGTACACGCGCGCCTTGGGCGCAATCTTCTTCAGATCGATGCCACCCTCGTCGTGGGTGGTCAGCGGATCGAGATGCACCGGACGGTAGGTGAGCGTGACGGAATTGTCGTCGCCCACAACGGCAAGCGTGTGATGCCGCCAGTTCTCGTCATCGCGGTTCGGATAGTCCTCACGAGCATGCGCCCCCCGGCTCTCGTGCCGCGCCTCCGCGCCGACGATCGTCGCGAGCGCATTGGGCATGAGGTTGGTGAGCTCGAGCGTCTCCATGAGATCCGAATTCCAGATCAGCGAGCGGTCGGTGACCTTGAGATCCTTCATCTCGCCGGCAACCTGGCTCATCAGCACGCAGCCTTCCTGCAACACCTCCTCGGTGCGGAAGACGGCTGCATTGTTCTGCATGGTCTTCTGCATCTTGAGGCGCAGCGCGGCGGTTGGCGTCTGGCCATCCGCATGGCGCAGCGCGTCGAACCGGTCCATCGCCTTCTCGACCGAGGTCTCGTTGAGCGGCGGGTTGGGTGCATCGGGATCGACCACCTCGCCCGCCTTGATCGCGGCGGCGCGTCCGAAGACCACGAGATCGATGAGCGAGTTTGACCCGAGCCGGTTGGCGCCATGCACGGAGGCACAGCCCGCCTCGCCCACGGCCATCAGGCCCGGGAAGATCGCGTCGGGGTTCTCTGCCGTCGGGTTCAGCACCTCGCCCCAGTAGTTGGTCGGGATGCCCCCCATGTTGTAATGCACCGTCGGCAGAACCGGGATCGGCTCCTTGGTGACATCGACGCCCGCGAAGATCTTCGCCGACTCCGAGATCCCCGGCAGACGCTCATGCAGCGCTTCGGGCGGCAGGTGGTTGAGATGTAGGAAGATGTGATCCTTCTCCGGCCCCACGCCCCTGCCTTCGCGGATCTCGATCGTCATGCAGCGCGACACAACATCACGCGACGCAAGATCCTTGTAGGTCGGCGCATAGCGCTCCATGAAGCGCTCGCCCTCGGCGTTGGTGAGATAGCCACCCTCGCCGCGCGCGCCTTCGGTGATGAGACAGCCCGAGCCGTAGATGCCGGTCGGGTGGAACTGCACGAACTCCATGTCCTGGAGAGGCAGGCCCTGGCGCGCCACCATGCCGCCACCGTCGCCGGTGCAGGTATGCGCCGAGGTGGCGGAGAAATAGGCCCGTCCGTATCCACCGGTCGCCAGCACGACCATCTTCGCGTTGAAGCGGTGCATCGTGCCGTCATCGAGCTTCCAGGCCACCACGCCCTGACAGGCGCCGTCCTCGCTCATGATGAGGTCAATGGCGAAATACTCGATGTAGAACATCGCGTTGTGCTTGAGGCTCTGACCATAGAGCGTGTGCAGGATCGCATGCCCTGTGCGGTCAGCCGCGGCGCAGGTGCGCTGCACGGGCGGGCCTTCACCGAATTCGGTGGTGTGACCGCCGAAGGGCCGCTGATAGATCTTGCCCTCTTCGGTGCGCGAGAACGGCACGCCGTAATGTTCTAGCTCGTAGACGGCAGCAGGCGCAGAACGCGCGAGATACTCCATCGCGTCGGTGTCGCCGAGCCAGTCGGAGCCCTTCACCGTGTCATACATGTGCCACTGCCAGTTGTCGGGGCCCATGTTGGACAGCGACGCGGCGATACCGCCCTGCGCGGCGACGGTGTGGCTGCGGGTCGGGAAGACCTTGGTGATGCAGGCGGTCTTCAGGCCCTGCTCCGCCATCCCGAGGGTTGCGCGCAGACCCGATCCGCCGGCGCCCACGACGACGACGTCGTAGGTGTGATCGATAAATTTATAAGCGGCCATCTTCCCCTCCGGTCAGGCAGTGAATGCGATCTTGGCGACGGCAAAGACACCGGCCAGGGCGAAGGCCCAGCTAAGGAGTACATTGGCAATAAGCGCCGCGGTGCGCGCGGGCTTGGAGCTCACGTAATCCTCGATAATGACCTGGAGGCCGAGCTGCAGATGCCGAAAGGCAACCAGGATGAACAGGATCGCGACGATTGCGTTGAACGGGTTGGAATAGGTGGCGACAACGGTCTGGTAGTCAGATCCGAGGCTCCGCGCGAACGGAAACACGAACAGAAGCACCAGCGGAAGCAATGCAACCGCCGTGATCCGCTGGGTCCAGAAATGATGCACCCCGTCCTTGGCCGAGCCAAGGCCCGCGACACGTTGCCGGTCGGTCCTGTACGACATGACGTCCTCTTTCATTCGAATCTCAAAGATATGCGACGATCCAGGTGATCAGCGTCATCGCGCCCGCAGCCGCGAGCATCGCGAGACCGGTCATGCGCACGACGGGCTTTTCATACCCGTTGCCGGTATCCCAGATGAGGTGCCGGACGCCGTTGAAGAAGTGATACCAGAGCATCCCAAGACAGCCGAGCATGATGAGCCCGCCGATCCAGGAGGTAACCAGATCATCCACGAACTGGAAATAGTCGGAGCCGCCAGCAACGCCCAGGAACCACCAGACCATCAGGATGCCGCCGACCGTCAGACCGGCGCCCGTGGCGCGGTGCAGGATCGAAAGAACGGCGTTGAAGGGCTGCTGGTAGCTGGTCAGAAACGGCGAAAGCGGTCGGTTGCCCCGGTTGACGTCTGCCATGTTTCGGTCCCTCTCTTCGCACCACGCTCACCTGGATCCTACCGGACAGCGCGACGGACAATCGGAGACCTGAACCAGAGCAGGGACCGAATGTGAACCGCTGCGGCGCCGAGCGGAGTTTCCCGCCAACCCGGTGAAGCTGTGGCGATGTTTCCACGAAAAAATATCGTAATGCAAGTGCGAACACGCCTGTGATCACACCTTGATGTCGTGTGATCACAGATGGCGGCCAGCGCGATCACATGGGGATGAAAACCCAGTAATCCAGATCGAGCAGCACATCGGGCCGATACTTGCCATCTGTGCCCTTGATCGAGAAATCGCCCGCACCGCCCTTCACGGCGAGCGTGCGCAGCCGCAGCGCACCGACCCCCGGCGCACCGGTCTCCGCCTTGTCCAGCACCTCGCTCCAGGCCCCGATCGTGTCGCCCGCAAAGCAGGGATTGGCGTGAGCGCCCGCGTTGATTCCCGCCACGATCTGGGCATTGGCCAGGCCGTTGAACGACAGAGCGCGCGCCATGGAGATCACATGACCGCCATAAATCAGTCGCCGTCCGTCCTCGCGCAACGTGGCATCGAAATGCACCTTGGAGGTGTTCTGCCAGAGGCGAGTGGCGATCATGTGCTCGGCCTCCTCGATGGTCACCCGATCCACATGGTCGATGCGCTCACCGACCTCGTAATCGCCCCAGCGATGGGGCTCGCCCGCCAGCGCGAAATCGTAGGTCGAGAAGTCTAGACCCTCGGGCACCACCAGATCAGCGGCCGCCACCGAAGGCGCGAGATCCGGCAGCACCGTCTCCGGCGCGGGCGCATCGAGGTTGCGCTTGCGCACCATCACCCAGCGGCAATAGCTCATCACGGGCTCGCCGCGCTGATTGGTGCCCGTGGTCCGCACGTAGACGACGCCGCTCTTCCCGTTCGAGTTCTGCTTGAGCCCGATCACCTCGCTCGTGGATGTCAGCGTGTCGCCCGGATAGACCGGCTTCAGGAAACGCCCCTCGGCATAGCCGAGATTGGCCACCGCATTGAGGCTTACATCCGGCACCGTCTTTCCGAAGACCACATGGAAGGCCGCGATGTCCTCGAGCGGGCTCGCCGGCAGCCCGCTTGCGCGGGCGAATTCATCGGAGGAATAGAGCGCGAAGCGCGTCGGATAGAGCGCAGTGTAGAGCGCCCGGTCGCCCTCGGTCACCGTCCGCGGCACCGCATGGGTGATCGTCTGGCCGAGGCTGTAGTCCTCGAAGAAGTTTCCGGCGAAAGTCTTTGACATGTCTTAGAGTTCTCCGAGAGACATTTCGGGGTCGTAGGTCGCGTCGACCTCCTTCACCACCGCCTGGCCACAGCGCATCACGCCGGCCGAAGCATCGAAGGCGTAGGTCGGCTGGCCATGCAGCGACCAGCCTTTCGAAAGCGCCTTCGTTACCTTGTGGCAAAAGGCGGAGGTGTCGACATCGGTGAGAAAACGGTAGGCCAGCATGGGGTTACCTCGGAAACGGCGGGTAGCCGAGCCAGGTGTGGATGGCCACGATCACGCCAAAGACGACGATGGTGATCACGGCCAGAATGATGTCCTTCTTCACCGGGCCGGGTGCCGGGCGCTCCCAGGGGCCATCCTGGGCATTGATCAGGACGATGGCACTGACGGCCCATACGAGCATCACGCCAAAGAGAAGCAATGAGGCAAGATCACCGTTCACCAGCAGATGCGCCACGGCCCAGGTGGCTGTGCCGAGCAGCATCGGGTTCCGGAACAGGCTGCCGATCCGGCCTTTCGAATGGCTCGCGCCGTAGAGCCCGACGGCTCCCAGCATCATCAGGTTGTTGAGATGCACGGTCCAGGCGGCGGGCGTGTAGACCGGAATGAAAGGCGCGCTGCGGAAACCCACTATGATGAGCAGAAGGCCAACGCCGATCCCGGCCGCGACGACGCCCCGAGCGCCCTTCGGACCGGCCTTCGCTTCCAGTCGGTCATGCAGCGCCGGGGCGATGCGTTTCATCAGATGAAAGCCGCACCAGAGTGCGAGCCCGACTACCAGCCAGAACATTGTCTTGCTCCCTATTTCAGGTCCGCGGGCGCTCAGGCAGCGGTTTCCGCCTCGAGGGCGGCGATCGCCTCCGCCCGCGCCAGCAGCCGCCGCGCGGTCACCACATGCAGGTTCTCAACGATCTTGCCATTCACAACCGCGACACCCTCGCCGCGGGCCTCCGCCGCCTCGAAGGCCGAAACCTGCTCCTTGGCAAGCGCGACATCGTCGGCGGATGGGGCGAAGACCTCATTGGTAATCGCGAGCTGGGCAGGATGGATGAGCGTCTTGCCATCAAAGCCCATGTCGCGGCCCTGAACACAGGACGCCCGCAGACCGTCCTCGTCCTTGAAGGCGTTGTAGACGCCGTCGACGCAGACGAGACCTTCGGCCCGGGCCGCGAGCAGACACCAGCCGAGGCTCGCGACAAGCGGTGTGCGCTCGGGCGTGTGCGCGGCGCCGAGATCCTTGACGAGATCGTTGGTGCCCATCACGAAGCCTTCCAGCCGGGGATGCGCCGCAGCGATTTCTGCCGCCTTGAGGACACCCCGAGGGGTTTCCATCATCGCCCAGATCCGCGTCCGCTCCGGCGCACCATGCTCGGCAAGCAGTTCCGCAACACGCTGGATGTCGGCGGCGCTCTCCACCTTCGGCAGCAGTACCGCATCGGGTCCGGCCTTGGAGGCGCGCGCGAGGTCGGCCAGCCCCCATTCGGTCTCAAGCCCGTTCACCCGCACGATCAGCTTGCGGCTTCCGTAGCCACCCTTCTCCACCGCCGCACCGACCAGTTCGCGCGCATTCGGCTTCTCCGCCGGAGCCACCGCATCCTCGAGATCGAGGATCAGCGCATCCGCCGCGAGCGTCTTGGCCTTCTCGAGAGCCCGTTCCTTGGACCCCGGCATGTAGAGGACCGACCGATAGGGATGCGCGCTTTGCTCCATGACCCACTCCTGTTGCACTGCAGCGGTCTGAATATCCGAGCAGGCCGGAATTTCAAGAGCCCCGGGACAGATTGTTGCGCGATTCGCAGGCATGGCGCGCGCATCGTTAAGGTTTTGTTGGCCGAATCCGCACAGATTTTTCCTCGCGAGCCGGCACTCGCTCCAGCCGAGCGACTGCCGGATCCGCAAGACGGGCGAGCCGCACGCCCCGAACCTCCGGAGATGACCCCACAAAGGTGCGCGGGACGGATGGACGAATCCGGTGGGCCCGCACCGGCATGAAGGAACTGGACATGACCCTTGCGCCCCTCCTCGCCCGCATCGCCGTCTCGCTTTCCCTTTTCATGGCGACGCCGCCTGCCCAGGCGGAAGGCACCGCCGCGCCTGAGATCGCGCCGCAAACGGCCTGCGGCGAGCGCGGCACGGTCGTTGCGCGCCTCGCGGAGCGCTATGGCGAGAGCCTGAAGAGTCTCGGCCTCCAGCAGAACAACGTCGTGCTCGAGATCTATGCCTCCGATTCGACCGGCACCTGGTCGATCCTCGTTTCCCACGCCGACGGCACCGCCTGCCTCGTGGCCTCCGGACAGATGTGGGAACAGGAAGTCGCCCCGCTCGGCGCCCCCGGCGACGACGCCTGACGCGCGAGCGGGCGTGCCGTAGATCGCCTCTTGCGGCGGTGCAGCACCGTTTTCGGCCATTGCGTCTTGCTAAAGTGATCGCGAGGGGCTAGCCACTTGCGCGTTTCATACGCAGAAGGGGAGACTGGCCCAAATGGCAAGACCGAAGATCGCTCTGATCGGTGCCGGACAGATCGGGGGCACGCTCGCCCACCTGGCCGCACTCAAGGAACTTGGTGACGTTGTCCTGTTCGACATCGCCGAGGGCACGCCCCAGGGCAAGGCACTCGACATTGCCGAGAGCAGCCCCGTCGACAAGTTCGACGCCGTTCTCAAGGGCACGAATTCCTATGAGGACATCGCAGGCGCCGACGTCTGCATCGTTACCGCCGGTGTCCCCCGCAAGCCCGGCATGAGCCGCGACGACCTCCTCGGGATCAACCTCAAGGTCATGCGCTCCGTCGGCGAAGGCATCGCCGCCAATGCTCCGAACGCCTTCGTGATCTGCATCACCAACCCGCTCGATGCCATGGTCTGGGCACTGCGCGAGTTCTCTGGCCTGCCCCACGAGAAGGTCTGCGGCATGGCCGGCGTCCTCGACAGCGCCCGCTTCCGCCACTTCCTCGCAGAGGAATTCTCGGTGTCCGTGAAAGACGTCACCGCCTTCGTGCTCGGCGGTCATGGCGACACGATGGTGCCGCTCACCCGCTACTCCACGGTTGCCGGCATTCCGCTCCCGGACCTCGTGGAAATGGGCTGGACCACCCAGGAAAAGCTCGACGCGATCGTGCAGCGCACCCGTGACGGCGGCGCCGAGATCGTCGGCCTCCTGAAGACCGGTTCGGCCTTCTATGCGCCGGCAGCCTCCGCCATCGAGATGGCCGAAGCCTATCTCAAGGACCAGAAGCGCGTCCTGCCCTGCGCGGCGCATCTCTCCGGCCAGTATGGCCTCAAGGACATCTACGTAGGCGTCCCGACCGTTATCGGCGCCGGCGGCATCGAGAAGGTCGTCGAGATCTCGCTCGACAAGGCCGAGAAGGCAATGTTCGACAAATCGGTCGACTCGGTTCAGGGCCTCATCGCGGCCTGCAAGGGCATCGAGTCCAGCCTCGCCTGATCCGAAACCCTCGGGTCTCATGTTTCGCGCCGGCCCCTTCGGGCCGGCGTTTTCTTGTGCGCATCGCAACAGGAAACCTGATTGCGCCAGTGCTGGCGCGAGGCAACCGCCAGGGGCGAGGTCGAGAGAGATTTCCGGCCGCGAGCGGAGCGGCTCCGTGGATTTGCGCAATGCACTCGCCCGCATCGGAAACCCGCTTCTCGTCTCAGTGCACATGCCCAACACCGGCGGACCAGCATGGCGACCTGCCTTCGCGCGAAGGACGAGGTCGGTCTTCTCGAGGAGTGCCGCAGCAGCCGGTCGATCATCTCGGCGCAGCACAAGTATTGCGACTTCCAACGCCGCCTGATCCCGTCCGGCAGGTAGCCAGACCACCGTCCTCTATCCCTTGCGCAGCCAAAGCCCTCGTGCGCCATCACTTCACCGAGGACTACGCGCTGATCGGGCACTTACGGCAAGGCGCACAGGGCACGAACCCGATTCGTTCCAATCACGGCGAAATTGTGATCACGGAAAAAAATCGTGTGATCACATAAGCCGGAATTTGGCCCGAAATTACCGCTCTCACCCTAATATCATTGCAAGACCTGCCGCTTCGACCTAATCAGACCCGCAGGCCGGTCTCGGTGAGTGCCGGCGGAAAAACGTAGGGACGGCGGCACATGAACATTCACGAATACCAGGCCAAGCAGCTCCTCAAGGAATACGGAGCGCCCGTATCCGACGGCAGGGCGATCACCAAGGCCGATGAAGCCAAGACCGCAGCGGGTGAACTCGATGGACCGATCTGGGTCGTCAAGGCACAGATCCACGCCGGCGGCCGCGGCAAGGGCAAGTTCAAGGAAGCCAGCGCCGGCGAGAAGGGTGGCGTCCGCATCACCAAATCCGCCGAAGAGGCCGCCGAGGAAGCCCAGAAGATGCTCGGCCGCACCCTCGTGACCCACCAGACCGGCCCGGCCGGCAAGCAGGTCAACCGCATCTACATCGAGCACGGCTCCGACATCTCCCGCGAGCTCTACCTCGCGCTGCTCGTCGACCGCGGCTCCAGCCGGATCTCCTTCGTCTGCTCCACCGAGGGCGGCATGGACATCGAGGAAGTTGCTGCCTCGACCCCGGAAAAGATCCTCTCCTTCACCATCGACCCGGCCACCGGCATTTCCGGTTTCCACGGCCGCCGCGTCGCTTTCTCCCTCGGGCTCGAAGGCAAGCAGGTGAAGCAGTGCGTCGATCTCATCAACAAGCTCTACAAGCTCTTCGTCGAGAAGGACTGCGAGATGCTTGAGATCAACCCGCTGATCGTCACCACCGACGGCGATCTCAAGTGCCTCGACTGCAAGATGGGCTTCGACTCGAACGCCCTCTACCGCCAGAAGGACATCCTTTCGCTCCGCGACGAGACCGAGGAAGACCCGAAGGAACTCGCCGCCTCCAAGTATGACCTGAACTACATCGCGCTCGACGGCGAGATCGGCTGCATGGTCAACGGCGCGGGCCTCGCGATGGCCACGATGGACATCATCAAGCTCAAGGGCTCGGAACCGGCGAACTTCCTCGACGTCGGCGGCGGCGCCACCACCGAGAAGGTCACCGAAGCCTTCAAGATCATCACCTCCGACCCCAACGTGAAGGGGATCCTCGTGAACATCTTCGGCGGCATCATGCGCTGCGACGTGATCGCGGAAGGCGTGATCGCGGCGGTGAAGGAAGTCGGCCTCCAGGTTCCTCTCGTCGTCCGCCTCGAAGGCACCAACGTGGAACTCGGCAAGAAGATCATCAACGACAGCGGTCTCAACGTGATCGCGGCGGACGATCTCTCTGACGCAGCCGAGAAGATCGTCAAGGCGGTCAAGGGTTGAAGAGCCCGGAGCGCGCCAATCGTCAGCAGACGGCAGGAGATCATGCCTGAACCCAGTGAGCACATCGGAGGCCCCACCGCCCCGGGGAAGCATAAAGCGGCTTCTCCCCGGCGGAAGGGCCGCGGTCCCAGTGCCGCTCCTGATGCGATTCACTTCCTGCACGTCGGCAAGACCGCCGGTACGCAGATCGCTGCAGCGATCGAACAGATCAATGCGGCGATGGGATCGGAGTTCATCGTGAAGCACCCGCATGCGGTTAGGCTCACGCAGCTTGGCCCCAAGCCACGCTACTTTTTCTCCACCCGCGACCCAGCGGCACGCTTCCGCTCCGGCTTCTACTCACGCAAGCGCAAGGGCCGCCCGCGCAACGATGTCGACTGGACACCCCACGAGGCGCTCGCCTTCGCGCGCTTTGAACATGCCAACGATCTGGCCGAGGCTCTGTTCGAGGAAGGTCCGCGCGGCAATGATGCCGTGGCGGCCATCCGCTCGATCAGCCACACCTCGCGCAATCTCGTTGACTGGTTCGAGCGCCGCGGCCAGCTCTTCGAGGTCTGCCCCCCGCTCTGGATCGTCCGTCAGGAGCAGTTCGAGAGCGATCTCGCGATCCTGCTTGCGCGGATCGGATTCGACGACACCTCAAGGCTTGTGCACGACGAGGACGCGGCACACCGGAACGACTATGCCGGAACGCCGCCGCTCTCGGAGAAGGCGATGGCAAACCTGCAGGCTTGGTATGTGCAGGACTACGCTTTCCTGCGCCTTTGCGAGGCCTGGATGGCGGCAAACGGAGCCGGAAGCCCCATGACCGAAAGATCAGGCGCCGCGCGGCATCATCCGCGCGCGCCACACGAAGCAATTTTGGACATATCGAAGTAACAGGACCGGAACCATGGCTGTACTCGTAGACGAAAACACCAAGGTCATCTGCCAGGGCTTCACCGGCTCGCAGGGCACCTTCCACTCCGAACAGGCGATCGCCTACGGCACCAAGATGGTCGGCGGCGTGACGCCCGGCAAGGGCGGCAGCCAGCATCTGGGTCTGCCAGTCTTCAACAGCGTCCATGAAGCCGTCGCCAAGACCGGCGCCAACGCCTCCGTGATCTACGTCCCGCCGCCCTTCGCAGCCGACTCGATCCTCGAAGCCATCGACGCCGAGATCCCGCTCGTCATCTGCATCACCGAGGGCATTCCGGTGCTCGACATGATGAAGGTGAAGCGCGCGCTGATCGACAGCTCGACCCGCCTCATCGGCCCGAACTGCCCCGGCGTCATCACGCCGGACGCCTGCAAGATCGGCATCATGCCCGGCCACATCCACAAGCGCGGCTCGGTGGGCGTTGTCTCCCGCTCCGGAACGCTTACCTATGAAGCCGTGAAGCAGACCTCCGACAGCGGCCTCGGCCAGTCCACGGCAGTGGGTATCGGCGGCGACCCGATCAAGGGCACCGAGCACATCGACGTGCTCGAGATGTTCCTTGCCGATCCCGAAACCGAGTCCATCATCATGATCGGCGAGATCGGCGGCTCGGCGGAAGAGGATGCCGCGCAGTTTCTCGCCGACGAGAAGAAGAAGGGCCGCTGGAAACCGACCGCGGGCTTCATCGCCGGCCGCACGGCGCCTCCGGGCCGCCGCATGGGCCACGCGGGCGCGATCGTCGCCGGTGGCAAGGGCGGTGCCGAGGACAAGATTGAAGCCATGAAATCGGCTGGTATTGTGGTCGCCGACAGCCCCGCCGGGCTGGGTGATGCCGTCCTGAAGGCCCTTGGCCGCTAAGGAAAGGTAACGCAGCGCCCGCGCGGGGAGGTCTCGAGGCCGCCGCGCGGGCGATCACGCCAGACCCCGGCGCACGGGGCCGAGATATTCAGGGAGCGGGTTTAGCCCCGTCTTGTGCCATGACCGAGCAGTCGCAGAATACGGTCTTCCATTCGTCGTCGTTCCTTCAGGGTCAGAACGCGGATTTTGTCGAGCATCTCTACGCTCGCTATTCGGAAGACCCGGACAGCGTGGATGCCAACTGGCAGGCCTTCTTTCAGGGCCTCGGCGATGCCGCCGGAGACGTGACCAAGAGCGCCACCGGCCCCTCCTGGGCGCGTGCCGACTGGCCGCCCATGCCCAATGACGACCTGACCGCGGCGCTCGACGGCCAGTGGTCGCCGGAGCCGGTCAAGGCCGCACTCGGCGCGAAGATCCAGGCGAAGGCTGCAGAGAAGGGCGTTGCGCTCGACGAGACGCAGGTGCGCCAGGCTGTGCTCGATTCCGTGCGCGCGCTCATGGTCATCCGCGCCTATCGTATCCGCGGCCACCTCGCCGCCGACCTCGACCCGCTCAAGATCACCGAGGTGAAACCCCACCCCGAGCTCGATCCCGCGACCTATGGCTTCACCGAAGCCGACATGGACCGGCCGATCTTCCTTGACAACGTGCTGGGCCTGCAGACGGCGAGCCTCCGCGAGATCCTCGCGCTTGTGAAACGCACCTATTGCGGCACCTTTGCGCTCCAGTACATGCATATCTCCGACCCGCAGCAGGCCGCCTGGCTCAAGGAGCGGATCGAGGGCTACGGCAAGGAAATCCACTTCACCCGCCGTGGCCGGCGCGCGATCCTCAACAAGCTCGTCGAGGCGGAAGGCTTCGAGAAGTTCCTCCAGGTGAAATACACGGGCACCAAGCGCTTCGGCCTTGACGGTGGAGAGGCGCTGATCCCGGCGATGGAGCAGATCATCAAGCGCGGTGGCGCCCTTGGCGTCGAGGAAATCGTGATCGGCATGCCGCACCGCGGCCGCCTGAGCGTGCTCGCCAACGTGATGGAAAAGCCCTACCGCGCCATCTTCAACGAGTTCCAGGGCGGCAGCTTCAAGCCTGACGAGGTCGAAGGCTCGGGTGACGTGAAGTATCACCTTGGTGCCTCCTCCGATCGCGAGTTCGATGGCAATTCTGTCCACCTCTCGCTCACCGCCAACCCGAGCCATCTCGAGGCGGTGAACCCGGTTGTGCTCGGCAAGGTCCGCGCCAAGCAGGCGCAGAAGAACGATCCCGAGCGCCGCAAGGTGCTGCCGATCCTGCTTCATGGCGACGCGGCGTTCGCGGGCCAGGGCGTCGTTGCCGAGTGCTTCGGGCTTTCCGGGCTGAAGGGTCACCGCACCGGCGGCACGATCCACATCGTCGTCAACAACCAGATCGGCTTCACCACCGCGCCGATGTATTCGCGCTCGTCGCCCTACCCGACAGACATCGCGCTGATGGTCGAGGCCCCTATCTTCCACGTCAACGGCGACGACCCGGAAGCGGTGGTGCACGCCGCACGCATCGCGACCGAGTTCCGGCAGAAGTTCGGCAAGGACGTGGTCATCGACATGTTCTGTTACCGCCGGTTCGGGCACAACGAGGGCGACGAGCCCATGTTTACCCAGCCGCAGATGTATACCGCGATCAAGAGCCACAAGACGACGCTCCAGCTCTATACCGAGCGGCTCATCAAGGACGGCCTCATCCCCGAAGGCGAGATCGAGGACATGAAGGCCGCCTTCCAGTCCTACCTCAACACCGAGTTCGAGGTCTCCAAGGACTATCGCCCGAACAAGGCGGACTGGCTTGACGGCCGCTGGTCGGGGATCGGCAAGCACGAGGGCCGCTATCAGCGCGGCAAGACCGCCGTCGATCAGAAGACGTTGAAGAAGGTCGGTGAGGCGCTCACCCGCCTGCCCGAGAACTTCAATGCCCATCGCACCGTCCAGCGCATGCTTGATGCCAAGGCGAAGATGATCGAGACCGGCGAAGGCATCGACTGGGCGACCGCCGAGGCGCTGGCCTTCGGTACCCTGCTCGTCGAGGGCTACCCCGTCCGTCTCTCGGGCCAGGATTGCACCCGCGGCACCTTCTCGCAGCGCCATTCCGGCATCATCGACCAGCAGACCGAGGAGCGGTATCACCCGCTCAACCATATCCAGTCCGATCAGGCTCAGTATGAGGTGGTCGACTCGATGCTCTCGGAATACGCCGTGCTGGGCTACGAATACGGCTACACGCTCGCCGAGCCCAACGCGCTCACGCTCTGGGAAGCCCAGTTCGGCGATTTCGTCAATGGCGCTCAGATCATGATCGACCAGTTCATCTCGTCGGGCGAAAGCAAGTGGCTGCGCATGTCGGGCCTCGTGATGCTGCTGCCCCACGGCTATGAGGGACAGGGCCCTGAGCACAGCTCGGCGCGCCCCGAGCGCTTCCTGCAGCTCTGCGCCGCGGACAACTGGATCGTGGCGAATTGCACCACCCCGGCGAACTATTTCCACATCCTGCGCCGCCAGCTCCACCGGAGCTTCCGCAAGCCGCTGGTGCTCATGACGCCGAAATCCCTGCTGCGCCACAAGATGGCGGTCTCGAAGCTCAAGGATTTCGCCCGCGGCTCGAGCTTCCACCGCGTGCTCTGGGATGACGCCGACAAGGGCGGCTCGAGCGGCCTCTCGACCGCGACGCTGGCCGAGGACGACAAGATCCGCCGCGTCGTGATGTGCTCGGGCAAGGTCTACTTCGACCTCCTCGCCGAGCGCGATGCGCGCGACCTCTCGGATGTCTACATCATGCGTCTCGAGCAGTTCTATCCGTTTCCGGCGCTCTCCCTGACCAAGGAACTCGGCCGCTTCAAGAATGCCGATGTGATCTGGTGCCAGGAAGAGCCCAAGAACCAGGGCTACTGGACCTTCGTCGAACCCAATCTCGAGTGGGTCCTCGACCGCATCGGCGCGAAGCACACGCGCCCGCATTACGTCGGCCGTCCGGCCTCGGCCTCGCCGGCCACCGGGCTCGCCCGCGAGCACAAGGCGCAGCAGGATGCGCTTGTCAACGAAGCGCTCACCATAAAGTAAGGACCGTCCAGATGGCCGAAATCCGCGTACCAACGCTCGGGGAAAGCGTTACCGAAGCCACGATTGCCACCTGGTTCAAGAAGGTGGGCGATACGGTGGCTGTGGACGAGATGCTCTGCGAGCTCGAAACCGACAAGGTGACCGTCGAAGTGCCCGCCACCGCCGCCGGTGTGCTGAGCGAGATTGTCGCCAAGGAAGGCGACACGGTGGGTGTCGATGCCCTCCTCGCCAATATCGACGAGAATGCCGATGCCTCGGCAGGCGCAACACCGGCGCCCGCGAAACCGTCCGACACCTCCGAAGCTTCGGAGGAAACCGGGGGCGACTCCGGCGCCTCCGTCGACATCATGGTTCCGACGCTCGGCGAGAGCGTGACCGAGGCGACTGTCTCGACCTGGTTCAAGAAGGTGGGCGATACCGTCGCGCAGGACGAGATGCTCTGCGAACTCGAGACCGACAAGGTCTCGGTCGAAGTGCCCTCCCCCGCGGCCGGCACCATCACCGAGATCCTTGCCGAGGCCGGCGCGACCGTTTCGGCCGGTGGCAAGCTCGGCGTGATGACGGCTGGCGCCGGAACTGCCTCTGCCTCGCAGCCGGCGGCCGCACCCGACATCACCATGAACGCGCCCGCCGATGGCGGCCGTGACGTCGAGGATGCGCCCTCGGCGAAGAAGCTCATGGCCGACAAGGGCCTCGAGCGCGATCAGGTGACCGGCACCGGCCGCGACGGCCGCATCATGAAGGAAGACGTGCTGAAGGCCGGCTCCGCGTCCGCCGCAGCCCCGGCCGCCTCCGCGCCGGCACCGGCACCCACCTCGATTCCGCGCGCGCCCGTCCCGGCCGAAGACGCTGCCCGCGAGGAGCGCGTGAAGATGACGCGCCTGCGCCAGACCATCGCGCGCCGGCTCAAGGAATCGCAGAACACCGCCGCCATGCTCACCACCTACAACGAGGTGGACATGACCGCGGCGATGGAGCTGCGCAAGGAATACAAGGATCTCTTCGAGAAGAAGCACGGCGTGAAGCTCGGCTTCATGTCCTTCTTCGTGAAGGCCTGCTGCCATGCGCTCAAGGAAGTTCCCGACGTCAACGCCGAGATCGACGGCACGGACGTGGTCTACAAGAACTTCGTCCACATGGGCGTCGCGGTCGGCACGCCGACGGGCCTCGTCGTGCCGGTGGTGCGGGATGCCGACAAGATGGGCTTCGCCGACATCGAGAAGAAGATCTCCGAGCTGGGCGCCCGCGCCCGCGACGGCAAGCTCTCGATGGCCGAGATGCAGGGCGGCACCTTCACCATCTCCAACGGCGGCGTCTACGGCTCGCTGATGTCCTCGCCGATCCTCAACCCGCCGCAGTCGGGTATCCTCGGCATGCACAAGATCCAGGAGCGCCCGATGGCCATCAAGGGTCAGGTCGTCATCCGCCCGATGATGTATCTCGCGCTCTCCTACGATCACCGCATCGTCGACGGCAAGGGCGCGGTGACCTTCCTCGTCCGCGTCAAGGAAGCCCTCGAGGATCCGCGCCGCCTGCTGATGGATCTCTGAGCAGATCCCCGTGCCCGTCCCTCCCCACGAGACCAGGGGCGGCACCCGAGATGCGGGGGCTCGCGCAGCGGCGCGGGCCTTCCGGCTACCAGGAGGCCGGGAGGGAAACCCGGCATCCCGCATCGTCCGGGCGCATCCGCCGCGCCGGAACGATGCGGCGCCCGCCCCGACTGGGCATGCTTTTAACGCCGGACGGACAGGCCCGGCAGGATTATTTCTTTTCGCAACCGGTCTGATCCGATGGCGGCGCACCAGACCGAAAGCTGGCTGAACGGGGCTCGCGCGCCCCACACATTGCCCGGAGTCCTGCCATGATCGAAGTCACATCCTCGCCGGACGACACGGTCTTCGAATTCAGGGCCAGCGGCACCGTCACCGAAGCAGACTACCGCGATGTGCTGGTGCCTGCGCTCGATCGTGCGATTGAAGCCCGCGAACACATCCGCCTGCTCGGCCGCTTCGGCGCGGACTTCGACGGCTACACGGCCGGGGCGATGTTCGAGGATGGCCGGCTCGGCCTCAAGCACTGGCGCGGGTTCGAACGCGCAGCCATCGTCACCGACATCCACTGGATCACCGCGGCGGTGAAGGCCTTCTCGGTCTTCATGCCCTGCCCCGTCGCGACCTTCAGCCTCGGCGAGGAGGACGACGCCCGGCGCTGGCTGCGCGAGTCGCTCGGCAGCATCCACCACAGCGATCTCGGACAGGACGTGCTCCATGTCCGCCTGCTGGGCCAGCTCGACGGCGCCGCCTATGCTGATGTGACCGAGGACCTCAACGCCTTCATCCGCGGCCACGACCGCTTTCGCCTGCTTCTCGATCTCCGCGAGTTCGACGGCTGGCAGGGCCTCGGCGCGCTGGCTGCGCATTTCACCCTGGTCCGCGACCACCAGAGCCTGCTCGATCGTGCCGCCATCGTCGGCGACAAGGCCTGGCAGGCCCTTGCGGAACGGATCGGACGCCAGTTCATCAAGGCGCCCGTCCGCTATTTTCCCGCCGACGACTTCGAGCAGGCCAGAGCCTGGCTGCTCGCGGACTGAGCCGATGCTTTTGGGAGAGGCGCGGCACGCCAACGACTTCGAAGGAGACCATCATGGCAGAATATGACGTCATCGTAATCGGCGCCGGTCCCGGCGGCTATGTCTGCGCGATCCGCTGCGCGCAGCTCGGCCTCAAGACCGCCTGCGTCGAATCCCGCGAAACCCTCGGCGGCACCTGCCTCAACGTGGGCTGCATTCCCTCGAAGGCGCTGCTGCATGCCTCCGAACTCTACAAGGAATCGACCACCCATTTCGCCGATATGGGCCTCAATGTCGCGACGCCGAAGATCGATCTCGCGAAGATGCTCGAATACAAGCAGTCGACCGTCGACGGCAACACCAAGGGCATCGAATTCCTGTTCAAGAAGAACAAGATCGACTGGCTGAAGGGTAAGGGCAAGATCACACGGGCGGGGGAAGTCACCGTCGGCGAGACCGCCTACAAGACCAGGAATATCGTCATCGCCACGGGCTCCGAGCCCGCCTCGCTCCCCGGCGTCGAGGTCGACGAGAAGGTCATCGTGACCTCGACCGGCGCGCTCGTGCCCGGCAAGCTGCCGAAGAAGATGGTGGTGATCGGCGCCGGCGTCATCGGCCTTGAACTCGGCTCGGTCTATGCCCGCCTCGGCGCCGAGGTGACGGTGATCGAATTCCTCGACCACATCACGCCCGGCATCGACAGCGAGATCGCCAAGACCTTCCAGAAGATGCTCACCAAGCAGGGCCTGAAGTTCGTGCTCAATACCGCCGTGCAGAGCGCGACCGTCTCGAAGGGCAAGGCCACCGTCACCTACAAGTCCCGCAAGGACGAAGCGGAGGGCTCGATCGAGGCGGACATGGTGCTCGTTGCAACCGGGCGCAAACCCTATACCGAGGATCTCGGCCTCGCACATACCGGCGTTGTCGTGAGCCAGCGCGGCCAGGTCGAGATCGACAATCACTGGCAGACCGCAGTCCCCGGCATCTACGCCATCGGCGACGTGGTGAAGGGCCCGATGCTCGCCCACAAGGCCGAAGACGAAGGCATGGCGGTGGCCGAGGTGATCGCGGGCCAGCATGGCCACGTGAACTACGACGTGATCCCGGGCGTCATCTACACGAGCCCCGAGGTCGCCACCGTCGGCAAGACCGAGGAGCAGCTCAAGGAAGAGGGCCGCAAATACAAGGTCGGCAAGTTCCCCTTCATGGGCAACGCGCGCGCCAAGAGCTACTTCATGGGCGAAGGCTTCGTGAAGCTTCTCGCCGATGCCGAAACCGATCGCATCCTCGGTGCACATATCGTCGGCCCGCAGGCGGGCGAACTCATTGCCGAGGTTTGCGTGGCGATGGAATTTGGCGCCGCCGCCGAAGATCTCGCGCGGACCTGCCACGCCCACCCGACCTGCTCCGAAGCGGTACGCGAGGCAGCACTTGCCTGCGGCGACGGCGCCATCCACGCCTGAGCCCCCACTGCGCCGCGATCGCGGCGCAGAACGAATGGACGTCACATACTGTGACATCGAATTACGGCTGCCCTGTTTCATGTCATATGCAGTGACATGAAACAGGAGTGTGCCGCACGCCCCGGCCTCGTGCGTACAACAGCCCCCTCCGCGAGGAGAAAGCCCGGCAGACGCGCGCGGCGATCCTCGCCGCGCTTTTCGATCTGCTGCAGACATCGGGCTCCACAGAAGACATTTCCATGGAGGCGATCGCCCGGCAGGCCGGGATAGAGCGACGCACGCTCTTTCGCTCTTTCGCCACTTCGCGACCCGCAATGACCTGCTCGCCGCGTTCTGGCACTGGATCAACGCGCGCATCGGCGCCAATCCCGCGCCGCACAAGCTTGCGGAGATCGTCGACGGGCCGCGACAGACCTTCCCCCTTTTCGACAGCCACGACGGCGCGATCTGCGCCGCGCTGCATTCGCGCACCGGACAGGCGATGCGGGCCAATACCATCGCCGAGCGCCGTGCCGCCTTCCAGGCGGCGCTCTCCACCATCACCGACGGGCTCGCGCCCGGCGAGGCGGCCAGCGTCGAGGCGCTGGCGCATTTGCTGTTCTCGGCCTCCGCCTGGGAGGACATGAAGGATTACGGCGGGCTGAGCGGCACAGAGGCCGGCGAGACCGCTTCCTGGGCACTTGAGGTGATCCTCTCGGCGATCGCCTAAGGTCAAAGGCCCTCGGACAGGGCATCCATCTCAAGGAGTGACTTGCAATGACGTTTGACGTGATGCGGCCCGGCGAAGGCGACATCGTCTGGGCCGTCGCCGACCGCCTCCGCTTCCTCGGTGGAGTCGAAGGTCCGGCTCTGGAGCTGGTCGAGGTCGAGATCCTCGCGAACTCCGGCACCCCGGCGCCCGAGCCACAGCCGGCTCTCGCGCGCCTTGGCGCCGCCATGACCCGCCACGGCATCACCGTGCCGGCAACGGCCGGCTGACGCACCGGCCGCGTCCCCTGACGGGGCGTGCGGCCTCAACGTCAAACGCCCTCTGCCACCTTCAAGAAGGCAATGGATACGCGGAGAACGCCCGCTCCCCGCCTCAGGCCTGTTCGAGCTTTGCCAGCCGGGCCGCGCGCAGCTGGGCGAAATCGTCGCCCGCGTGGTAGCTCGAGCGGGTGAGCGGTGTGGCCGAAACCATCAGGAAGCCCTTGCCGTAGGCCGCCTTCTCGTAGCCCTTGAACTCCTCGGGCGTCACGAACCGCGACACGACATGATGCTTCGGCGTCGGCTGGAGATACTGGCCGATGGTCAGGAAATCCACATCCGCCGCGCGCAGGTCATCCATCACCTGCACCACCGCCTGACGCTCCTCGCCAAGCCCGACCATGATACCCGACTTGGTGAACATCGTCGGATCGATCTCCTTCACCCGCTGCAGCAGCCGCAGGCTGTGGAAATACCGCGCCCCGGGCCGGACCTCCGGATAGAGGCCGGGCACCGTCTCGAGATTGTGGTTGAAGACATCCGGCTTCGCCGCCACCACCGTCTCCAGCGCATCGGGCCCGCATTTGAGAAAGTCCGGCGTCAGCACCTCGATGGTGGTGTCGGGCGTCTTGCGCCGCACCGCCCGGATCGTCTGGGCAATGTGCTCCGCCCCGCCATCGGCGAGATCGTCGCGGTCGACAGAGGTGATGACCACATGCTTCAGGCCGAGCTTCTCGACTGCCACCGCAACTCGCCCCGGTTCGAACGCATCGAGCGCGTCGGGCCGGCCGGTCGCCACATTGCAGAAGGTGCAGCCGCGGGTGCAGATCTCGCCCATGATCATCATGGTGGCGTGGCCCTGGCTCCAGCACTCGCCCACATTGGGGCAGCCCGCCTCCTCGCAGACCGTCACCAGCCGGTTCTCGCGCATGATGCGCGCCGTCTCGCGATAGCCTTCGCTCACCGGCGCCTTCACCCGGATCCAGTCGGGCTTGCGCAGAATGGGCGTGTCGGGGCGATGTGCCTTTTCGGGATGGCGCGCCGCCCGATTGCTCAGGTCGCGGTCGCCAGGGGTCCTGTCTGCCATGATGATCCTCCGTCCTCGCGCTTATTACCGCGGTGCGGCAGAAATGTCCTGCGGAAATTCATCCGATCGGCTCGGATAATGCACCCAGGCATGCACGAGCTCCGAACGTCCGGCCTCCGCGAGAACGCTCGCGAGATCGGTAAACCAGCCATCGTCCACCGAAAGGTGCCGGCGCACGAGCCCGACCCGCCGCCGCGGCTCCGTGCCCGAGAAGCGACGCAGCACCAGACCGGGCGCCGAGGCGCTCTCGGCCCGGAGCGCGAGCTCGGGAACAAAGGTAAGCCCGATTCCCTCGCCCGCAAGACGGCAGAGCGTCGAAAGCGAGGAGGCGCGCAGATCCATCCGCGTCTGGTTGCGCCGCAGGCTGCAGGCCGCGAGCGCCTGATCGGCGAGGCAATGGCCGTCGTCGAGCAGGAGCAACCGTTCGGGATCGAGCCCCTCGGGCTGCGCCGCAGCGCCCACCGCCTCCATCAGCCGCCCCGAACCGCCGAGCAGGAACCGGTCGTCGAAGAGCGGGGCCTCGACCAGATCCCCGGCTTCCGTCGGCAGCGCCACGATCACCGCATCGAGCTCGCCCGCCCGGAGCTCTTCGAGCAGCCGCTCGGTGCGCGCCTCCCGCACGCCGAGATCGAGATTGAGATTGCGGCTCCGCAGGAGCGGCAACGCGGCGGGCAGCAGATAGGGCGCGATGGTCGGGATCACCCCGAGCCGCAGCCTTCCACCAAGGCCGCGCTCCCAGCGCGCTGCCTCGCTGAGCTCACGCATCTCCTCCATGATCCGCCGCGCCCGGACGAGGATCTCCCGCCCGACCGGCGTCACCACGATCTCGCGCCCGCCCCGCTCGATCAGCCGCGCGCCGAGCGCCTCCTCCAGCGTCCGGATCTGGACGGAAAGCGCGGGCTGGCTCACGTTAACGGCAGCAGCCGCCTTGCCGAAATGCCCGTGCTGCGCGAGTGCAATCAGGTACTTGAGCTGCCTGAAGGTAATTTCCATAATCTCAGATTATCGCAACAAGAATAAAATGCAATTTCCAATTATCACGCTAAGGTGCCATTTGAGAATCATTCCAGACTGAGCAAGGGAGGGAAGTCTGACCGAGCGAATGAAAGCGGCCGCCTTGGTGCCCCAGGGCACCTCGTGATCGGCCCGCGCCGAAATTCCAGAGAAACGAGAGACAATCGGAACCCCGCGGACGGCCCACCGAGCGGCCACGCGGAGAGAAATCCGCACCGGAACCCGAAGAGACACACGCTACGGCATCGGAGAGACTGAATATGGACGCAATCGTAGACAAGAACGCCGGCAAATGCCCGGTCATGCACGGTGGCAACACCGAAACTGGCCAGTCGGTGATGGACTGGTGGCCCAACGCGCTGAAGCTCGACATCCTAAGCCAGCACGACACCAAGACCGACCCGCTCGGCCGGGCCTTCGACTATCGTGAAGAGCTGAAGAAGCTCGATGTCGAGGCGCTGAAGAAGGATCTTCACGGCCTGATGACCGACAGCCAGGATTGGTGGCCGGCCGACTATGGGCATTACGGCGGCCTCTTCATCCGCATGGCCTGGCACGCTGCCGGCTCCTACCGCATCGCCGACGGCCGCGGCGGCGGCGGCACGGGCAACCAGCGCTTCGCCCCGCTGAACTCCTGGCCGGACAACGTGAGCCTCGACAAGGCCCGCCGCCTGCTCTGGCCGATCAAGAAGAAATACGGCAACAAGGTGAGCTGGGCCGACCTCATCATCCTCGCCGGCACGGTGGCCTATGAGTCGATGGGTCTCAAGACCTTCGGCTTCGCCTTCGGCCGCGAGGACATCTGGCACCCCGAGATCGATACCTACTGGGGCGCCGAGCAGGAATGGCTCGCGCCGTCCGACGCGCGTTACGAAGATGTCGAAGACCCCAAGACGATGGAAAACCCGCTGGCCGCCGTCCAGATGGGCCTCATCTACGTCAACCCCGAAGGGGTGAACGGCAAGTCCGACCCGCTGAAAACCGCAGCGCAGGTGCGTGAGACCTTCGCCCGCATGGCGATGAACGACGAGGAAACCGCCGCGCTCACCGCGGGCGGCCACACCGTCGGCAAGACCCACGGCAACGGCAATGCAGACGCCCTCGGGCCGGAACCGGAAGCCGCCGGCGTCGAGCAGCAGGGCATGGGCTGGGCGAACCCCAACCAGAACGGCCTCGCCAGCCGCGCCGTGACCTCGGGCCTCGAAGGCGCCTGGACCACCCACCCGACGAAGTTCGACATGGGCTTCTTCGACATGCTGTTCGGCCACGAATGGGAGCTTCGCAAGAGCCCTGCCGGAGCCAACCAGTGGGAGCCGATCAACATCAAGGAAGAGGACAAGCCGGTCGACGCCTCCGACCCGACGGTCCGCCGCAACCCGATGATGACCGACGCCGACATGGCGATGAAGATGGACCCGACCTACAACGCGATCTGCCAGAAGTTCATGGCCGATCCGGCGTATTTCCAGGACACCTTCGCCCGCGCGTGGTTCAAGCTCACCCACCGCGACATGGGCCCCAAGGACCGCTACGTCGGCCCGGACGTGCCCGCCGAGGATCTGATCTGGCAGGATCCGATCCCCAAGGGCAGCACCTCCTGGGACGTCGAGGCGGTGAAGGCGAAGATCGCGGCCTCGGGCCTCAGCCTCGCCGACATGGTCTCCACCGCCTGGGACAGCGCCCGCACCTACCGCGGCTCGGACATGCGCGGCGGCGCCAATGGCGCGCGCATCCGCCTTGCGCCGCAGAAGGACTGGGAAGGCAACGAGCCCGAGCGCCTCGCGCGCGTCCTCTCCGTGCTCGAGCCCATCGCGGCCGAGGCCGGGGCGTCGGTGGCCGACGTGATCGTGCTGGCGGGCAATCTCGGTGTTGAGCAGGCGGCGAAGGCCGCGGGCTTCGACGTCAAGGTGCCCTTCGCGCCCGGCCGGGGTGATGCCACCGCCGAGCAGACCGACGGCGACAGCTTCGTCCCGCTCGAGCCGCTCGCCGACGGATACCGCAACTGGCTCAAGCAGGACTATGTCGTGAGCCCCGAGGAGCTCATGCTCGACCGCACCCAGCTCATGGGCCTCACCGCCCCCGAGATGACCGTGCTCGTCGGCGGCATGCGCGCCATGGGGACCAACCACGGCGGTACCAGGCACGGTGTTTTCACCGACCGCGAAGGTGCGCTCACGCCGGACTTCTTCGTCAACCTCACCGACATGGCCTACAAGTGGGTCCCGGCGACCGGCGGCACCTACGAGATCCGCTGCCGCAAGACTGGCGCGGTGAAGTGGACGGCAACCCGGATCGACCTCGTGTTCGGCTCGAACGCGATCCTGCGCGCCTATGCGGAAGTCTATGCCCAGGACGACAGCGCCGAGAAGTTCGTGAACGACTTCGTGGCCGCCTGGACCAAGGTGATGAACGCCGATCGCTTCGATCTCGCCTGATCGGCGGAACGATTTCCCCGGACTGACCGGAGGCGGGAGCGACGCTCGCCTCCGGTCACTATCGCGGCGCCGGTCTCCCCTGCCGGCGCCGCATTTTTCCGTCACCGCTCACATTGCGACAGGCCGCGCGAACGGCGCGCTGCCCCGCCGGGTCTCCGAAGAGACTCGCATCGCATGCGGATCCGGATATATTTGAATCATTCCAGGATCCGGATCTCGGCCGTGACCAATGCCCTTACCGAAAAACTGCTGCGGCGCCGGCGTGACGGCCGCGGCATCGGCCGTGCCGAGGAGTTTCTCAAGCAGATCGTCTATGGCGGCAATGACGGCATCGTCACCACCTTCGCCGTGGTCGCGGGGTTTGCGGGCTATGGCGCGCATGGCGCCGCGGCGCTCGGCGGCATCGCGGTGCTGCTCTTCGGGCTTGCCAATCTCTTCGCCGACGCCACAGCCATGGGGCTCGGGGAGTTTCTCTCCAGCCGCTCCGAGCAGGATGTCTACCGCGCCGCGCGGCGCAAGGAGGAGCGCGAGATTGTCCGAAACCCCGACCGCGGCTGGTCCGAGGTGATCGACATCCTGATCTCCCGCGGCATGAAATGGGAGGATGCCCACCGCATCGCCGATGTGATCGCCCGAAACCCCGCCTTCATGGCTGATTTCATGATGCAGTATCAGGTCGGCATGGCCGATCCGGAGGAAAGCTCCCCGGCAGCGCGCGCGACGATGACCTTCGTTTCCTTCATCGCCTTCGGCTCCGCGCCGCTCCTGCCCTATTTCCTGCTCGGCCCCGATCCCGCGACCTTCCGCATCTCGGCCTTCGCGACCTTCGCTGCGCTGGTGGCGCTCGGCCTGCTGCGCTGGAAGGTGACGTCCGAGACGCTCCGCCGCTGCGTCGGGGAAACCGTCCTCGTCGGCGGCATCTGCGCCCTCGTGGCCTATGTCGTCGGGCTTGCCTTTACCGTGAATTGACGCACAGATCCCGATACTTCAAATACGTGTAAATCGTACTTTAATCGCAACTTTTCAGAGAAAGGTATTTAATACTGATGTCGGTCAATGCGAACGAGGGAATGCCTGCTCTAAGGTCCGATCTGCCGCTCCGGACGGGTGCGGCGACAGGTGTGGCGCGAGTCGCACCACGAACATGAGGTGAGACCATGACGAAGAAACATGGCCCGAAAATCGGCAACGTCATCCACCCAGAAGCCTTCGGAGGCAAGACCCTGCAGGATACGAAAACCGGCAATCACGAATCGAACGTGATCGGGCTGCGCAACACCGGACCGGACCGCGGCGGCATTGCCTACGAGGCCTGGTCGGAAGACGAACTTTACCGCAAGGCGCGCGAGCTCGACATTCCGGGCCGCTCCTACATGAGCCGTGCCGATCTGATCGCGGCCCTGCGCGACCGGGAGGTCTGACCTCCGCCCAGGACGCAATATCCGGGCGGCGGATGACAGCGGTGCCCCGCCGGAAGCAGGCGGCCGGGGCGCCGGCACTCGTCCCGGCCATCATCAAAATTTCACGTGAAACGCTCCGCTTCGGCTTCCCATGACGAAGGGCCGGGTCTAACTCTGAAATCGCCGCCGCCTGCGGCGCGCATGTTCTCTTCGTTGAAGCATTGGAGATCGGAATGCCTGATCTGGTTGCAGTCGTCTTTCCGAACGAGGCCCGGGCCGAGGAAGTTCGCGACAGTCTCGTCGAAATGGCAAAGGAATATCTCATCGAGATCGGCGACGCCGCCATCGCGCTGAAGACGGAAAAGGGCGTGAAGCTCAACCAGCTCCTCAACACCACCGCCGCCGGCGCGGCGGGTGGCAGTTTCTGGGGGCTGCTCATCGGCCTTCTGTTCATGAACCCGCTGCTGGGCGTCGCCGCCGGGGCCGCCAGTGGCGCAATCGCCGGACGCCTGACCGACGTGGGCGTCAACGACAAGTTCATGAAGCACATGGCCGAGGAGGTCGCGCCCGGCGAGGCCGTGCTCTTCGTGCTCGTCAACAAGGTGACGGGTGACAAGGTGCTCGAACGCCTCTCGGGCGTCGGCGGCCGCGTGCTGCAGACATCGCTCGACACCGCGGCGGAGGAAAAGCTCCGCGAAGCGCTCGCCGCACACATTCCGGCCACCGAACCCGCCGCCTCCTGAGGTCCGGGGTCAGTGCCCGCCGGTCCCTCCGGCGGGCACCTTTCCGGGCTCAGCCCGGCACCAGCGCCTCGAGCTCGGGCAGCAGGACCACGCTCTCCTGCTCGTTCGGATCGGTCCGCGCGATGACTGCTTCCGCCTCGGCCGCCGAGCGGTTCATCGGCAGATGCGGCATTCCGGCCGGGATGTAGAGCATCTCGCCCGCGCGCAGCACCAGATGCCGCTCGAGCCGCGGCCCGTAATACATCTCCGTCTCGCCCGTCAGCATGTAGATCGCCGTCTCATGGGCGGCATGCATATGCGCCTTCGCCCGGTCGCCGGGTTTCAGCCGCAGCAGATGCATGCAGATCCCGCCAGCCCCGGCGCTTTCCGCCGAGATGCCGGAAAAATAGGAGAACCCCTGCTTTCCGGCGTAGGTCTCATTCGCCCGAAACACCCTGCAATCCAGGTCCGTGTTTTCAGTCATTTTGCCGTCTCCCATGTGCTGAATGCTCCAGGCCGGGAGTCTCTCCGGATACCTGAGCAATTGCTCTGAGCGAATATTACCTCTATCAGCGACCTTTCAGCTGCGAAAACCGAGAAAACAGATGCAGATTTAGGAGGGGTAAAAATGCAACTTGGTGTTTGGATCAGTCTCACGCTCTATTTTGTGCTGATGCTCGCAATAGGATTCTATGCTTGGCGGAAATCAACCGGAAACTCCGAAGAATACATTCTGGGCGGGCGAAACCTCCCTCCAGCCGTTGCCGCACTTTCCGCTGGCGCATCCGATATGAGCGGCTGGCTGCTCCTTGGCCTTCCTGGCGCGCTTTA
Organism: Amaricoccus sp. B4; assembly: GCF_043226085.1. Classification (NCBI taxonomy): domain Bacteria; kingdom Pseudomonadati; phylum Pseudomonadota; class Alphaproteobacteria; order Rhodobacterales; family Paracoccaceae; genus Amaricoccus; species Amaricoccus sp. B4. The sequence goes on along the minus strand of NZ_CP171225.1, from coordinate 273,950 downwards.
TGCCGCGGGTCTCGTCGAGGCCTGGATCGGCATCGGTCTCTTCTTCGGCGCCCTGCTCAACTGGATCATCGTCGCCCCGCGTTTGCGCGAACAGACCGAGCGATACGATAACGCACTGACAATTCCGGAGTTTCTGGCCAACCGCTTTCCGTCCCAGGCCACGCTGCTGCGGATGGTTTCCGCCGTCGTGATCGTCACGTTCTTCTCGGTCTACACGGCCTCGGGCCTTGTCGCAGGCGGCAAGCTGTTCATGAGCGCCTTCGAGGGCAGCTATCAGACAGGTGTCTGGCTGACGCTCGGTGTCGTTCTGGCCTACACGGTCGTGGGTGGGTTCCTCGCGGTATGCCTCACCGACTTCGTGCAGGGCTGCATCATGATGCTCGCCCTTGTCATCATGCCCATCGTCGTGCTGACCGCCGGACAAGGCAACGGCTTCTCGCAGGCCGCCGAGACCCTGAGCGCGGTTGATCCGAACTACCTCTCGCTCACCCACGGCCTCACCGTCGTCGGCTTTCTCTCCGCCGTAACCTGGGGGCTGGGATATTTCGGGCAGCCGCATATCATCGTGCGCTTCATGGCGGTGCGCAGCGTCAAGGACGTGCCGATGGCACGCCGGATCGGCATGACCTGGATGGCGATCTCCCTGCTTGGCGCGATTGGTCTTGGCATCTACGGGCGCGCGTACTTCGTGCGCAACGGCATGACGATCGAGGATCCGGAAACGATCTTCATCCTGCTCGCCGAGCTTCTGTTCCATCCGCTCATCACCGGCTTCCTGTTTGCCGCCCTTCTCGCCGCCATCATGAGCACGGTCTCGAGCCAGCTTCTCGTCTCGTCGTCCTCGCTCGCCGAAGACTTCTATCGGCTGCTCCTGAACCGTGAGGCCAGCCAGAAGACCCTGGTTCTTGTCGGCCGGATCGCCGTGGTCCTCGTCGGCGCCGTGGCAGCGCTTATCGCCGGCGATCCCGACTCCGAGGTGCTTGGACTGGTCGCCAACGCATGGGCCGGTTTCGGCGCGGCGTTCGGTCCGTTGATGATCCTTTCGCTCACCTGGCCCCGCATGACGGGCGCCGGCGCCGTCTCCGGTCTCGTGGTGGGGGCCGCGACCGTGATCATCTGGATCAGCCTTGGCCTCAATGCGAGCTTCCTCGGCGGCCCCGGCGTCTACGAGATCATCCCGGGCTTCATCGCAGCCTTTGCCGCGATCTTCTTCGTCAGCCGCGCCACAGCGGATACCGGCGAGTTCCGGCCGCTCACGAATCCCGCGGAGTGAGAAAACCGACCGGCCCCGGCGTCTCGCGTCCGGGGCCGGTCAGTTATGACCGCCGGCCCGTCAGGCAGTGAAGACCATAGACCGCCACCGCCGCGCCGCCGAAGATCACCATGGTGAGGCTGATCGCCCGGTGATCCGTCCCGTGGAGCGCGGTCGCGACGGACCCGCCGAGAAACGCCCCGATCATCAGAAGCATCCCGAGAAACGAGGCCGCGAAGCCCGGCATCCCGCCCGCCGGCCGCATCGCGATCGCCATGCCGGAGGGCATGATGGCGCCGAAGCAGAGCAGATAGAGACAGATCCCGCCCCAGAAGAGTGCCAGCGGCGGGGTGAAGGCGAGGAACGCGCCCTGCACGCAGATCGCGAGCGCCAGTACCGAAACCGCCACGGCCATCACCCCGTCAAGCGAGAACCGCGCCCCGAACCAGCGCATCGAGACCGAGCCCACCGCGTTGCACACCGCCGCGACGAAGAAGATCGCACCGAATGCTTCCGGCGTTACGCCATAGGCCTGCTCGGCCACCACCGCCCCGAGCGCCAGAACCGAGCCGTAGCCCGCGAAGGTGAGCACGATCACGCTGCCCCCGAGCAGATATTCCCGCTCGCGCAGGAGGTTCCGCCCGGCCGGCAGCACGAAGCCGAGCGAGAACCGCTCCGGCCGCCGCACGCGCAGGGTTTCCGGAAGCATCCGGAAGGCCAGCACCCAGCAGACGGCGCCGACGACCGCGAGCAGCACGAAACAGGCCCGCCAGTCGAACAGCACCAGCAGCGCCGAGCCCAACACCGGTGCCACCAGGGGCCCGAGCGAGACCGTCGCCATCAGGAGCGAGAGAAGCTGCACCGTCTGCGGCCCTGTGCCCAGATCGCGGGTCATCGCGCGCGCCACCACCGGCGCCCCGGCACAGAGCCCGTGCACGAACCGCAGCGCCAGCAGAACCCAGAAGTTCGGCGCCACCACGCACCCCGCCGCCGCGAGCGTCATCGCTCCGAGGCTCATGAGAATGATCGGCCGCCGCCCCCAAGCATCCGAGGCAATGCCCCAGACCACCTGCCCGAAACCGTAGCCGAGCAGGAAGCCGCCCACGAGCAGCCCGCCGAACGCTTCCGGCACGCCGTATTCCGCCGCGATCAGCCCCGTCGCCGGAAGCATGATGTCCGTCGAGACGGCGGGCATCATCGAGATCGCGCAAAGCAGCCAGACAACCGCGGGCGGGATCAGCGGCGCCGTCTCCGCCCGCGCCGCGCTCACGCGAGTTCGGCCAGCCGCGCCTCGGCCGACTGGAGGATGGTGATCTCCTCCTCCGCCGCCTCGAGCCGGGCCTTGTTCTCGTCCACCACCTCTTCCGGCGCCTTGGCGAGGAAGGCCTCGTTCGAAAGCTTGGAGCGCAGCCCCTTCACCTCTTTCCCGAGCTTGTCGAGCGCCTTGGCAAGCCGCTTGCGCTCGGCGGAGACGTCGATCACATCGGCGAGCGGCAGACAGAAGGTCGCGCCCCCCACCGCGAGTGTCACCGCCCCCTTGGGCGCGGCCGCGGCGGTCTCGAAACGCTCGACGCGCGCGAGCTTGCCCACCAGCGCCTCGCTCGCGGAGAGGAGAGCTGCACGCTCAGGCGCAAGGTCGAGCGCGATCAGGGTGACCTTCGCCCCTGCGGGCACATGCATCTGCGCCCGCACCGAACGGATCTCCTCGATGAGCCCGATCACCCAGTTCATCTCGTCATCGGCCGCCGTATCCACCAGCTCCGCGCCATAGGTGGGCCAGTCCGCATGGGCGAGCAGCTTCGCGCGCTCGCCCGTCGCACCCCAGAGCTCCTCGGTGACGAAGGGCATGAAGGGATGCATCAGGATCAGGCACTGGTCGATCACCCAGGCCATGGTCGCCCGCGTCTCGTCCGCCACCGCCGGATCGTCGAAGAGCGGCTTGGCGAGCTCGACATACCAGTCGCAGACCTTGCCCCAGACGAAGGCGTGGAGCGCGTTGGAGGCATCGTTGAAGCGATAGGCCGCAAGGGCGGCATCGAGCGCCTCGCGCACCTTGCCGGTCTCGCCGACGATCCACTTGTTGGTGACCTGGCGGACCGCCTTCGGATCGAACCCCGCCAGCGGACGGCAGCCGTTCATCTCGGCAAACCGCGCCGCGTTCCAGAGCTTGGTGCCGAAATTGCGATAGCCCGCAATCCGGTCCTTGGAGAGCTTCACGTCGCGCCCCAGCGCCGCCATGGAGGAAAGCGTGAAGCGCACCGCATCGGCGCCGTATTCGTCGATGAGTTCGATCGGATCGAGCACGTTTCCGAGCGATTTCGACATCTTCTTGCCCTTCTCGTCGCGGACGAGAGCATGGATGTAGACATCGCGGAACGGCACCCGCTCGGCGAGATCGGGCCGCTCGTCCTTCAGCAGCTCGATCTGCATCATCATCATGCGCGCGACCCAGAAGAACAGGATGTCGAAGCCGGTGACGAGCACGCTGGTCGGCACGAACTTCGCCAGATCCGCGGTCTCCTCCGGCCAGCCCATCGTCCCGATCGGCCAGATGCCCGACGAGAACCAGGTGTCGAGCACGTCGGGGTCACGGGTGAGCGCCTTGCCGCCCGCCTGCGCGACCGCCTCGGCCTCGGACATGGCGCAGTAGTGGTTGCCCTCCTCGTCATACCACACCGGGATCTGGTGCCCCCACCAGAGCTGGCGCGAGATGCACCACGGCTCGATGTTCTCGAGCCAGTGGTCATAGACCTTCTGATATTGCTCCGGCACGATGCGGGTCTTGCCCGAATGCACCGCCTCGAGCGCCGGCCCCGCGAGCTTCGCCGCATCGACGAACCACTGGTCGGTCAGCATCGGCTCGATGACGACCTTCGAACGGTCGCCGAAGGGCTGCATGATCTTCTTGGCCTCGACCAGCGGCACCATGCCGGTGTCGAAACAGACGCGGCCATCGCTGTCGTCCGGCGCGCCCTGCACCATCACCGCAAGCCCTTCCTCGGTGATCTGCGCGATCACCCGCTTGCGCGCCTCGTAGCGGTCAAGCCCGCGCAGATCGTCGGGCACGAGGTTGAGGCCATCGACTTCCGTCTCGGTGAATGCCGCCCCGGCCGCAAGCTCCTGCGCCCGCGCCGCGCAGTCTGCATAAGGCGCGCCGTCGTCGCGCATCCGGGCCTGGGTGTCCATCAGGCGGTACATCGGAATGCCGCCGCGCTTGGCGACCTGATAGTCGTTGAAGTCATGCGCGCCGGTGATCTTCACCGCGCCCGAGCCGAATTCCGGATCGGGGTATTCATCCACGATGATCGGGATCAGGCGGCGGTGCGCCTTTGGGCCCACCGGGATCTCGCAGAGCTTGCCGACGATCGGCGCATAGCGCGCGTCGGAAGGATGCACGGCAACCGCGCCGTCGCCCAGCATCGTCTCGGGACGGGTCGTCGCAATGGAGATGTAATCCCGCGTCTCGCGGAGCGTGACGTTCCCGTCCGCATCCTTTTCGATGTATTCATAGGTCTCGCCGCCCGCGAGCGGATACTTGAAATGCCACATGTGGCCGTCGACCTCGATGTTCTCCACCTCGAGGTCGGAGATCGCGGTCTCGAATTTCGGGTCCCAGTTCACCAGCCGCTTGCCGCGGTAGATCAGTCCGCGCTCGTAGAAGGTGACGAAGGCCTTCAGCACCGCGTCGTGGAAGTTGCCTTCCTCGCCTGCGGGCGCGCCCGGTGCGCCCGACATGGTGAAGGCGTTGCGGCTGAGATCGAAGCTGTCGCCCAGCCGCTTGCACTGCTCGAGGATCGTGCCGCCCGAATGCGCCTTCCACTCCCAGACCTTCTCCACGAAGGTCTCGCGGCCCATCTCGCGGCGGGATGGCTCGCCCGCGGCCGCCATCTGGCGCTCGACGACCATCTGCGTCGCGATCCCCGCATGGTCGAGCCCCGGCTGCCAGAGCACGTCATCGCCCTGCATCCGATGCCAGCGGGTCAGGATGTCCATGAGCGTGTGGTTGAAGGCATGCCCCATGTGCAGGCTGCCCGTCACGTTCGGGGGCGGCAGCAGGATGCAGAACGGATCCGCCCCCGGCTTCGCATTGGCGCCCGACACGAAGGCCCGCGCCTCTTCCCACATTGCGCTGATCCGCGGCTCGGCGCTCGCGGCGTCGAAGGTCTTTTGCATCGGCATGGGCTGGCTCATCCGTTTCTTGTCAGACCCGTCTCATAACCGCGCGCGACGCAGAGGAAAAGGCCGCGGAAAGCGTTACCGGATGGTCCAGAAACAGCCATATGGATTCCATACGCTTTCCATATGGATTCCATATCGGCCCCCTACACCTTACGGCGCTCTGGACGCCACCCGGCGAGCCGTTAGTCTGCCCTCCGAACGACCAGCGGGAGGAATCGCGAGATGACGAAATTCGGAACCAGCCAGAGCGTCCTGCGCCGCGAGGATGCCCGCTTCCTGACCGGTACCGGCAGCTATATCGAGGACATGATCCCCGAAGGAGCGCTCTTTGCCGCGATCTTCCGAAGCCCCGTCGCCCATGGCCGCATCACCGGGCTCGATGTGAACGATGCGCGCGAGGCGCCGGGTGTCCGGGGCGTATGGACCGCTGCGGATATAGACGGCAAGATGTTGAATTCAATAGCCTTCAGCGTCGTGAAGAACCGCGATGGCAGCAAGGGTGCCAGCCCCGCGCGCCCCATTCTTGCCTCCGATACGGTGCGCTTCGCGGGGGAAGCCATTGCGATCGTCGTCGCCGAAAGCCGCCTTGAGGCGCTCGATGCACTCGAGCTCATCGCCTGCGACATCGACGAACTGCCCGTGCATGTCGAGACCGCCCCGGGCGGCGAGGCCATCCACCCGGAAGCCCCGGACAACATCGCCTACGACTGGTCCCACGGTGATGAGGGCTCCGTAAACCGCGCCTTTGACTCAGCGCCCTACACGACGAAACTCGATCTCGTCGACAACCGCATCATCTGCGCCTCGATGGAGCCCCGCGGCTGCATCGCCACGTGGGACGGCAGCCGCCTCCACGTCGGCTTCACCGGTCAGGGTGTCTGGAACCTGCGCAACGAACTGGCGGGCGTCCTCTCCCTTCCGAAGGACGCCGTGCATGTAACCACCCCGGATGTTGGTGGAGGTTTCGGCATGAAGTCCTTCAATTACCCGGAATATTTCGCTTCTGCCTTTGCCGCGCGCGAGCTGGGCACCACCGTAGCCTGGATCCCGAGCCGCTCGGAGTCCATGCTCTCCGACAATGGCGGCCGGGATCATGTCACCACCGCCGAGGCCGCCTTCGACGCGGAGTATCGCCTCACCGCACTCCGCATCACCTGCACCTCCAACCTCGGCGCCTACAACTCCTCCTTCGCCCAGTACATCGCCTCCGAGCTTGCGCTCAAGGTCATGCCCGGCGTCTACGATGTCCAGAATACCCTCTTCTCGGTGAAGGGCGTCTTCACCAACACCACCCCCGTCGACGCCTACCGCGGCGCAGGCCGCCCCGAAGCGATCTACGTGATCGAGCGCCTGATGGACTGGTCTGCCCGCGAGCTCGGGCAAGATCCGCTGGAGCTGCGCCGCAAAAGCTTCATTCCGAAGGAAAAATTCCCTTACAAAACTGCCGCGGGCGAGCTCTATGATGTGGGGGATTTCAACCGCGTCCTCGATCGTGCCGTGATGGAAGCCGATCTCGCCGGCTTCACGGCCCGCAAGGAGGCAAGCGCGGCGGCGGGCAAGCTCCGTGGACTCGGGCTCTGCTACTACATCGAGTCGATCCTCGGCGATCAGAACGAGACCACCACCATCGCCTTCGCCGATGACGGCATGGTCGAGCTCGCCGTCGGCACCCAGTCGAACGGCCAGGGCCACGAAACCGTCTTCGCCCAGTTCCTCAACGAGCACGCCGGCATCCCGTTCGACCGCATCCGCTTCATCCAGGGCGACTCGGACCGCATTGCCAAGGGCGGCGGCACCGGTGGCTCGCGCTCCGTGACCATGCAGGGCAACTCCATCATCAAGACCGCCCGTGAAGTCATCGAGAACTTCCGGCCGCTCGCCGAGGACGAGCTCGAGGTCTCCGGCGCCGATCTCGTCTTCGAGGACGGCGCCTTCCGCATCGCGGGCACCGACCGCGAGATCGGGCTGGTCGCACTCGCGGATCTCGCGCGCTCGAAAGGTCAGGCGGAACTCCTTGTCACAACACGGGAATTTACCGTGCCCGGCCGTTCCTACCCGAATGGCGCGCATCTGGCCGAGGTCGAGATCGACCCCGACACCGGCAAGCTCGATGTGGTGAAATACACCGTGGTCGACGATTTCGGCTATCTTGTGAACCCGATGCTGGCAGAGGGCCAGGTCCATGGCGGCGTCGCCCAGGGCATCGGACAGGCGGTGACCGAGCACGTGGTCTATTCCGAAGACGGCCAGCTCCTGAGTGGCTCCTTCATGGATTACGGCCTTCCGCGCGCCGATGATGTGCCGTTCATCGCCTTCCACGCCGAGCTTGTACCCTCGACCGCCAACGACATCGGCATGAAGGGATGCGGCGAGGCCGGCACCGTAGGGGCGCTTGCCGCCGTCACCAACGCAGCACTCGATGCGGTCTGGGACGCGGGCGTGCGGCATGTCGACATGCCGCTCACCCCGAGCCGGGTCTGGAGCTGGCTCAATACGGCCCAGGCCGCCGAATAGAAACCGCCTCGAGCCCGCTCCGGTCGGGAGCGGGGCTCGAGGGACAAGGCATTGTGATATATTGGGAATCTCGCGAGGGCTACGCGCTGCCGCCCCTTACCCCTGAGAGGAGGTTTCGCGCTCCTCGGCAAGGATCTGGCCGATCTCACGACGGATGAGCTTGCGGAGATTGCGACTGATCCGGTCTCCGAGTTCCCCCTGAAGCTCCTCGCGCACGATGGCGTTGATGACAGCCCGCAGCGCCTCCTCGTCGAGGATCGGGGCGCCATGGCCCGGCAGGCCGCTCGCATCGATGCCTTCGGTCAGGATCTCGCCGGACCGCGCGTCCTCGCGGCCCGCGTCGACCCGCATCTCCGGCGTGAGGATCAGCACGCCTTCCAGACCTGCAGCCTCTTCGCGCTTGCTCACGCGCGCGGCGGTCTCGGCCGTCACCAGCTGGCGGATCGAGGCGAGCACGTCGGCAAGATCCTGGCGCGGCGGCCCATCGGAGCGCGGGGCCGCTCCGCCCTCCGCTTCAGCCGCCCTTGGCTCTTCCCCGTCCTTGTCGCGCTCCGTCTCCAACCGCTGCTCTACCGTTCCCATCTGGCCCTGATCCGATCGACCGCGGAGGTATCATAGCCGCCAACCGGCGCATTCTGAACCTTCGCGAAATAGACGTCGGGATTGTATGTCTCGATACCGAGATTGAGATGCTCGACCGTCATCAGACCCATGGCCTGGAGGAGCGCATAGGCCGCGACATATTCGTCGCGTACCGCCGAAACGACCTCGGCCTCGGCCTGCAGGCGATCCTGGTCGGCATCAAGCACATCGAGTGTCGAGCGCGCACCGAGCCGGGCCTCTTCGGTGACCCCTTCCGCGGCGATGCGGCTCGCATCCGCCTGTTCACGCCGCGCGGTGATCGCAACCTTGGCCACCTCGAGCTGAGTCCAGGCGGCCGCGACCGACTGCGTGACGCTCCGCCCCGCGTCCTGAACCTCGAACTGGCGCTGATCGACCACGGCCTGCGCCTGCCGGATAAGGCTCGAATTGCTCCCACCGCTATAGAGCGGCATCGAACCGTTGATGGAGACCTCCGCAAAGGGATCGCCGGTGAAATCCCCGAACTGGTTGGTGGCCCGTTCGATCCCGGTCGTCACGTTGACACCAACCGATGGGCCGGTCGCGGCGCGGGCGCGGTCGAAATCGTATACCGCCGAGCGCTCGGCGAACTGGGCCGAAACGATCTGCGGGTTGCGCTGCATGGCGATTGAAGTCGATTCCTCGAGCGAGGCCGGAACGGCGGGCAGCGGCGGCAGCGGGTCGAGATTCTGGGGCGGATGGCCCACAGCCGCGCGGTAGGCCTCCCGCGAAACCTCGAGCGCGCCGAGCGCATCCGCGAGGTTGGCCCGGCTCTCGGCCAGGCGGGCCTCGCTCTGGCTCACGTCGGTGCGCGTCACCTCGCCCACATCGAAGCGGTTCTGGGTGGCGCGGAGCGTCTCATCGAGGCGCTGCACATCGGCCCTCGCAATCCGCACGAATTCCTCGTCCCGGCGCACGTTGGCATAGGCCTGCACCGCGGAAAAAAGCACGTTCTGCTCCACCGTCTTCAGGTCGGCCCGGCCGGCGGCGATGTTGTTGCGCGCCGATTCGATTGCGGCCTTGGTCTGGCCGCTGTCATAGATCAGCAGTGTCGCGACAAGCGTCGCCTGCAACGCATCCGCATGGCTCTCGAAATCACCGTAATCGGCCCCGGTTGACCCCGCGACATTTGCATCAACCTGCGGCCTGCGGTTCGCGCGCGCCTGCGGCACACTTTCGTCGAGGCTGCGCAGCGCCGCGCGGCTCGAGGCAAGCAGCGGGCTCGTCTGGTAGGCCTGGATCAGCGCGTCGGTCAGCGTCTCCGCAGATGCGGCCGAAAGCGCGATCCCGTTCGTTGCAGCCGCGATGGCCGTGGTGAAAAGAAGGGCTCTCAATCGTCTTGTCCGCATGTCGGTCCTCCGGAAACTGCTCAAACCGGCCGGCCCGGCATTCGGGCTCACTGAGGGTTTGGCGCACTATCGGATGCGGCGGATCAGAATTCAAACGCTTTCGTTTCGCTGAACCCGGGCAGGACAGGCGCTGTGGCATCGAAGATACGGCGCCAGGCAATGCCGCCGGTGGTATTGATTCCGAGCCGGGCCTGACCGTTGCGGCCATCGCCGAAGATTGCAACGATCCGTCCGCCGGGCTTCAACTGCGCCGCAATCGCCTCCGGAAGCACCCCGATGCAGCCCTCGATGACGATTGCATCGAAGGGCCCGTGCCCGGCCCGACCTTCGGCGAGCGGCCCGGATTCCACCAGCGCATTGGTCGCCCCCTCGGCGGCGAGGATTTCCTCGGCCTGGGCCGCCATCGCCGCGTCTTCCTCGACGCCGATCACCGCCTCGGCCATCCGCGCGAGCACCGCGGAGGAGTAGCCGAGACCGCAGCCGATATCGAGCACGAGATCCTTCGGGCCGACATTCACGGCATCCAGAAGTTTCGCAAACACCCGCGGATCGAGCAGCACACGCCCCGGCGCCAGCGGCACATGCTCGCCGAGATAGGCCACCGGCCGCAGCCCCTCGGGCACGAATTCCTCGCGCGGGACGTTCAACAGGGCCTCGATGATCGGATAGCGCGTCACGTCGGACGGCCTCACCTGACAATCCACCATGGCTTCACGCGCTGCCGCAAAATCGGTCATGTTCTCATCACCTTTCCGCCCGAACCGGATCTCAGGCGGTGATGCCACATTTGCAACGGCGTGACAACGCGCGACCGAGCCGCCCGGACCCGCCGTATTTTGCCTGTTGCGGCTCCCCGATGCCGTGTCCAATTTGGCAACCCAGCCGATGACAGACCCGAAGGAGATTCCCATGCCGACCCTCGAAGCCGGCCAGCCTGCCCCCGCATTCAGCCTGCCGCGCGATGGCGGCGGGACGCTCGATCTCGCGGACTATGCCGGACGCATCGTCGTCGTCTTCTTCTATCCCAAGGACGACACCTCGGGCTGCACCAAGGAAGCCATCGGCTTCACCGAGCGCATGGCCGATTTCGAGGCCGCGGGAGCTGCGGTCATCGGCATCTCCAAGGACAGCGTGAAGAGCCACGACAAGTTCAAGGCCAAGCACGAACTCGCCATGCCGCTGCTCTCCGATGAAGATGGGTCGGTATGCGATCAATTCGGGGTCTGGGTCGAGAAGTCCATGTATGGCCGGAAATACATGGGAATCGAGCGCTCGACCTTCCTGATCGACGGCACCGGAACGCTCCGGCAGGTCTGGCGCAAGGTGAAGGTGCCCGGCCATGTCGACGCGGTCCTGGCTGCCGTTCGCGAGATCTCCGGCTGACGCAGGCGCGAATTTCCCCGGTGTCGCGGGTATTTGAACAGTCGACTTCGCAAGCCGCCTCAACAGGGCCGAATTTCGGCAGGGCAAGGCGAAACCGAAACAACTGGCAGATATCCGCCGACCGGGTAACCTTCGTTAAAGATCACGTTGCATTGCACCACGCCGCCCCATATCACACCATCGATTGGGGCTGAAGCTGCACCATATACAAGAAACGGTTGGGTGGACGTATGGCGATCACGCTGCGCCGGACGAATAAAGTGTTGTCGGCGGTTGTTTCCGAGAAACGCATCTACATTCAGTCCGGCCCTTCGACCAGCTACATCCGGTTCACGCCCATCTCGCAGCTGCTTCTCGGCAGCGCGGCCTTGGCACTCGTCGGCTGGCTTGCCGCCTCGACCTCGATCGTCGTGCTCGACCGGATCTCCTCGCGCACCGAGGTGAACCAGACGCTGGTGCTGCGCGACGCCTACAAGATCCGGCTCGACGAACTGGCCGCCGAGCGCGACCAGCGCGCCGCCGAGGCCCGCTCCGCCCAGGCTCGCTTCCAGGTGGCGATGGATCAGATCAGCCGCCAGCAGACCACGATCCTGCAATCCGTCGAGGAGCGGCGGGAGCTCTCGAATGCGCTCGATCTCATGCGCAACCGCCTGCAGGAAGCCGTGGCACAGCGCGACACGGTCGCTGCCAGCAACGAAGCCCTGCTCGACCGCATGAACGAGGTGAGCAAGTCGCTCAACCAGAGGCAGGGCGCGGATTCCGATCTGACCGAAACGCTCGATGCCGTTTCCGCCGCACTGGCCGAAGCCGTCACCGCCCGCGACACCGCAACCGCGGACCGCGCCGACCTCGAGCGCCAGCTCGCCGACCTCGAGCTGCGGATGAAGGTCAATGCGCAGCGTCAGGACGAGATGGTCGGGCAGATCGAGCAGGCCGTGGCGATGTCCTTCGGGCCGCTCGAGAAGATGTTCGAGAGATCGAGCGTCGATGTGGACCGCATTCTGGCCGAGGTCCGCAGGAACTATTCCGGCGAGGGCGGCCCGCTCAGCGGCGTCACGGTCTCGACCCGGTCCTTCGACAACGGCAACGACAGCAGCCGGCTCAACACCGTCCTCGTTTCGCTCGGCAAGATGAACGAGATGCGCATCGCGGCCTCGAAGATCCCGTTCGCGATACCGGTGAAGGATTCCTTCCGCTTCACCAGCGGCTTCGGCTACCGCCGCGACCCGAAGGGCGCGGGCCGCAGGATGCATGCGGGCCTCGACATGGCCGCCCCGAAGGGCACGCCGATCTACGCCACTGCCGACGGTGTGGTGGAATCGGCCGGCACCGAACGCGGTTATGGCCGTGTCGTCCGCATCCGTCACGAGTTCGGCTTCGAGACGGTCTATGCGCACCAAACAAAACTTCTGGTTGTAAAGGGTCAAAAAGTATCGCGCGGAGATTTAATTGGTGCTATGGGTTCAACTGGGCGTAGCACAGGCGTCCATCTCCACTATGAGGTCCGCCTGGATGGTCGCCCGGTTAACCCGATGACCTATCTGGAGGCTGCCAAGGATGTTTTCTAAGACCCGCCCCTCTGATTCCGGGCCGCACCCCTCTGAAACACAGGACGAGGCCCCCGTCCCGTCCCCCTCCGCCGAGCTCCGCACCTCTGATGCTCCCGCCCCGCCGCCGGCCATTCGCAAGCAAAAGCCGGCCGCCTCGGTGCTCTCCTCCGACATCACCATCACCGGCAACGTTCAATCGAGCGGTGACATTCAGGTCGAAGGCATCGTCGAGGGCGACATCCGCGCCCAGACCCTCATCGTTGGCGAAAGTGCAACGGTGAAAGGCGAGATCATCGCCGACGAGGTCATCACCCACGGCCGTGTCATCGGCCGGCTGCGCGGGCTCAAGGTGCGCCTCTCCTCCACCGCGCGTGTCGAGGGCGATATCGTCCACAAGGCAATCGCTATCGAGAGCGGCGCGCATTTCGAAGGTTCGGTGCAGCGTCAGGACGACCCGGTCGGCCAGAGCAATCCGCGCCACCAGTCTTCTTCCTCGGCGCTTGCAAGCGTGCCGGCACCCGCCCAGGCCAAGGCCGCGGGCTGACGATACCCGACGCGTACATCACCCACCCTGCGCCAGGACACGCCGCGATCTTCCGGCGTGTTCCCTTTCATTCAGGCCGCGGCGTCGGCCCTCACTCCGCATAGCCTTCCGCGAGCTGGCGCCAGAGATAGGCCCGGCCATCGGGATAGACTGCCACGATCGTGACGGTGCCCTCTGGCTCGCCGGTCGCGAGCTCGTACGCCTGCGCCTTGCCCGAGGCGATATCGACGGAAAGCCGGCCGACATCGAAACAGTCGAACCACGGCGGCGGGGTCAGCGGCGTCGGCGCCTTCGCCACCGGCAGGTCCCGAAGCAGCGCGGGTTCGGTCCGGAAGCAGGCCCGCAGCTTGAGCGGCGAGGTTTCCGCGTCGATCCGGTCGAGATCGCGGGCCGGCAGGATACGCCCACCCGCCTCGATCATCGCGCTCTCCTGATCGCGCTGGTAAAAGGCAAAGAACTGGAAATAGATCAGTGCCGCGGTGAAGACCGCAAGCATGACGAGAAAGCCGAGGATCAGCCGCCGTCCGCTCATCGCTCCGCTCCTCTCAAGCTGGTCCTGCTCACGCCACCACTGCGCCGCCGGCCTCGGTGGTGACGAACGCATCGGCGCAGGCCTTCGCCAGCGCCCGCACCCGGCCGATATAGGCCTGCCGTTCCGTCACCGAGATGACGCCACGCGCATCGAGCAGATTGAAGAGGTGGCTCGCCTTGATGCACTGGTCATAGGCCGGATGGGCCATGACGATCTTCCGGCCGGCCTTGTCCTCGACCGGGGCTGCGAGAATGCGGGCGCATTCCGCTTCCGCGTCCTCGAAATGCTTGAGCAGCATGCCGGTATCGGCCTGGTCGAAGTTCCAGCGGCTGTATTCCTGTTCGGTCTGGCGGAAGATGTCGCCATAGGTGAGCGGGATCGGCGCGCCGGGATCGTTGAAGGGCATGTCCATCACGTGATCGACGCCGAGGACGTACATCGCCAGCCGTTCGAGCCCGTAGGTGAGCTCGCCCGCGACCGGGTTGCAGTCATGGCCGCCGACCTGCTGGAAGTAGGTGAACTGGCTCACCTCCATCCCGTCGCACCAGACTTCCCAGCCGAGCCCCCAGGCACCGAGCGTCGGGCTCTCCCAGTCGTCCTCGACGAAGCGGATGTCGTGCAGCATGTCGTCGATCCCGATCGCATGCAGCGAGCCGAGGTAAAGCGCCTGCAGATCGGGCGGCGAGGGTTTGATGAGCACCTGAAACTGGTAATAGTGCTGAAGCCGGTTCGGGTTCTCGCCGTAGCGCCCGTCGGTCGGCCGCCGCGAGGGCTGCACATAGGCCGCCGCCCAGGGCCGCGCCCCGAGCGCGCGCAGGGTGGTCGCCGGGTGGAACGTGCCCGCACCCACTTCCATGTCGTAGGGCTGCAACACGGCACAGCCCTTCCCGGCCCAGTAGGACTGGAGGCGCAGGATCAGTTCCTGGAAACTCTTGGGCGCGGTGGTGCTCATGGATGCGTCCTTGTCTCGCAACTCGGGGCTCCCGTTTAGCACCCTGCCCGGCCGCGTCAATGCGCCGGGCCGCGAGGCCGCCGCAACCGTTCAGTCGCGCCAGAAGCCCACCGAGAAGAGCACGAAGACCGACATGAGCTCGAGCCGGCCGGCGAGCATCGCAAAGGAGAGCACCCATTTGGCGGCGTCCGACAGGCCCGCGAAATTCCCCGCCGGGCCGATCTCGGGCCCCAGCCCCGGACCCACGTTGGCAAGGCAGGTGGCAACGCCGCTGATCGCGGTGATCGGTTTCAGGCCCATCAGGATCAGCGCGACGGAGAAGATCGCCAGCGAGAAGAAATAGAGCGCGAAGAAGGCCTTCACGGAGTCGAGCACCTCGGAGGTCACCCTGCGCCCCAGATAGCGCTGCACGAAGACGATCTGCGGGCTGTGCATGCGCTGCATCTCGGCCGACACGCTCGAGGCCAGAAGCTGATAGCGGAAGATCTTCACGCCGCCGCCCGTCGAGCCCGAGCATCCGCCGACCATGTTGATGATGAAGATCAGCATGACCGCGAGCGGGCTCCACTGGCCGTAATCGAGCGTCGCGTAACCGGTGCTCGAAATGAGCGAGGCCACCGTGAAGGCGACCTCGCGGATCTGCCGCTCGCCCACGCCATCCCCGGCCAGGGCCCGGGCCAGCACGATGGCAACGGTGAAGGCGAGGCTCACCAGCAGGAACATGCGGATCTGGCTGTCGCCGAGCAGCGACTGCACATCGCCGCGCATCACCTGGACGAAGCGGGCAAAGGACATGGCGCCAAGCATCATGAAGACGATGGAGACATACTGCGCGCCCGCACTGAAGACGCCGAAGGAGGCGTCGTAGGTGCCCATGCCGCCGGTCGAGAGCGTCGTCATCGCATGCACGATCGCCTCGAAGGTCGACATGCCCGTCCAGACGTATCCGAGGGTGCAGGCGAGCGTGAGGAGGCAGTAGACCTTGCCGATCGCGAAGGCGATTTCCGTCGCGCGGGGCAGGATCTTGCCAAGGGTGTTGAAATCCGCGGTGCGCAGGATCTGCATGCCGCCGATCCCGAGAACCGGGAGGAGGATGATCGCGACGAGAACGATGCCGATCCCGCCCACCCATTGCAGCAGCCCGCGCCAGAGCAGCAACCCGCGCGGCGCGGCATCGAGCCCGGCGATCACCGTGCCGCCGGTGGTGGTGAGCGCCGACATCGCCTCGAAATAGGCGTCGGTGAAGGAGAGATGCGGTGCGCCGATCATCATCGGAAGCGTCGCCACCGCCGGATAGATCGCCCAGGCGCCGCCCGTGAGCAGGAAGCCCTGCCGGAGGCTCAGGTTGCGGGTCCAGCTGTCGGAGCAGGCGAGCGCGATGACGCTGCCGGCGAAGATGGTGAGAACGGCCGAGACCGCGAAGGCCCCGGCATTCGCGTTGCCGTCCGCAATGTCGAGCACCATCGGCGCGGTCATGAGCAGGCCGAGCCCGAAGATCTGCCAGCCGACGATGTAGCCGACGGGACGCACATCAATGATCACCGGGCAGATCCCTCCGAGCGAGACATCCGGGGAGGCGTGCGGCGGCGGAGCGGGCTTGCAAGCTCGATCATGCGCTCAGCCCCGCCAGAAGGCGGCCGTGAAGAGGACGAAGACCGACATGAGCTCGAGCCGGCCGATCAGCATCGCGCCGGCGAGGATCCATTTCGCAAGCGCGGGCAGCCCGGCGAAATTGCCGGCCGGGCCGATCTCCGGGCCGAGGCCCGGACCGATGTTGGCGATCGCCGTCGCCGCCCCCGAGATCGCGGTGATCGGTTCGAGCCCGACGAGAACGAGCAGGACCGCGACGACGGCGAGGGAGAGGTAGAAGAACATGAAGAAGGCGATCACCGAGCCCATGATGTCGTCGGAGACCGCCCGCCCGGCATAGCGGGGGGTGAAGACCCGGCTCGGGGAATGGATGCGTTTCACCTCGGCGGAAATCGCCGAGATCAGGAGCTGGTAGCGGAAGATCTTGACCGAGCAGGCCGTGGAGCCAGAGCAGCCGCCGATCAGGCCGATGATGAAGAAGAGGGAGACCGCGAGCGGCCCCCAGACGCCGTAATCGGCGCTTGCGTAGCCCGTGCCGGTCGCCACCGAGGTCACGTTGAAGAGGACCTCGCGGAAGGCCGGCTCGAAGGCGCCTTCGGCCCGCATGGCGTAGTAGACCGAGAGGACGAGGGTGAAGCAGCCGATGACGATCAGGAAGCCCTGGATCTGGGTGTCGCGCAGGATCGGCCGCGCCGAGCCGGCGGCGAGCTGCATGAAGCGGACGAAGGGAAGTGCGGCGAGAACCATGAAGATCACAGAAACATAATGGGTGCCTGCCCCATAGATACTGAAGGACGCATCGGTATTGGCCATGCCGCCGGTCGAGATCGTGGTCATCGCATGCACGAGGGCGTCGAACGGCACCATTCCCGTAAAGATATAGGCCATGAAACAGAGGAAGGTCAGCAGGAAATAGATCGAGGTCAGCGACATCGCGATCGTTCCGGCGCGCGGCAGCATCTTGCCGAGGGTATCGAAGGCTTCGGAGCGGAAGATCTGCATGCCGCCGACCTTGAGCGTCGGCAGGAAGACCATGGCCACGACGATGATCCCGAGCCCGCCGAACCACTGGAGCATGCCGCGCCAGAGCAGGACGCCGGGCGGCAGGCTCTCGAGCCCGCTGAAGACGGTGGCGCCGGTGGTGGTGAGCGCCGACATCGCCTCGAAGAAGGCATCGGTGAAGGAGGCGTGGGGCTCGCCCATCATGAAGGGGAGCGCGCCGAAGAAGGGAAAGACCGCCCAGATCACGGTTGCGAGCAGGAAGCTTTCCTGAACCCCGATCCGGCGCCGGTCGCAGTTGGCGCAGGCGAGGGAGACGGTGGCCCCGGTCACGACGGTGATGATGGCGGCAGCGGAGAATTCGCCCGCATTCTGCCCATGCCCGACCACGAGGTTGGCCAGGAGTGGCAGGATCATCGACCCGCCAAGGGCTGCCACAAGCCAGCCGACCAGATACCCCGCGGGTCTGAGATCAATCATGAGCGGATCGTTGGCGTGCGCCGCTGCGGCTGTCAAGCGCGCGTGAGGGGGGCAAAACCGGCCCTCGGGCGGGCCCCTTTCGCGGTGAAAGCAGGGCGTTTCACCGTGAAAATCACAAAATCGCGTTGAAATCATTGAATTTTAAGGTAAACAAATCATGAATCGCACCCAAGTCAAGGCTCATGCCGCACGGCGCCTGAGGCCGGCTGAGGCTGCGCCCTGGGGAAGCGGGCGCAGCGGGCCGGATGCGCAGATGCCGCCGGGGCAGGCCAGGGCCGGTCCGGTGCCATGATGTGCAATGGCAGCCGCGGGCCTTACGGCGGAGCGTTTCCCGCCCGAGGGGGCCCGCAGGGATGCCAGGAGGACGGAGGGTCAGGTGGGCAGAGGCCCTCCGGCGGAGCGGCGGCCACGGGGCGCGTCCCCGTCGGAGACGGTGGGCTGCCCGTTCGGCCAGCCCTGGGCGCTTTTGCCGGAGCGCGACGTCGCTCGTCCTGTCTCGGATTGCAGCGGGGCCGGTTGCGGCCCCGGCGCGTTCAGCCGACGTGATAGAGCGAGTCGAAGAGGCGCGGATCGTAGCTCGCCTGCTTGAAGGTATCGCCCTTGGTCAGGATCGAGACGGCATCGTGGCTGTGAAGCGATTCCTGATGGCTCGCGACGACGCGGAAATCGCCGATGCGCGGATCGCTCTCGAGGCTCGCGCAGAGCAGCCGGACCGCATCCTCGACGAAGATCGGATGCGCGCCGTTGAGCTCGGCGAATGCCTGCTCGTCCTCGCGCTTCACCATCACCTGGGTCTCGGTCGGGATCGCCTTGTTGCAGAGATCGACGATGTCCTCGAACCAGAGCATGTCATCGCCGGAGATCTCGAGCGAGACACGGGCGACGGACCGCTGCGAATGCGGTGTCGCGAGCTGGTTGCGGGTCCGGCGGGCATGCTCGGAGAGCTCGAGCGAGCACGGGCAGGTCGAGGAATAGACGTAATCGAGATGCACGATCCGCTGCGTCTGCTGCGCGTTCTTCGCCATCTCGAGCGCGACATTGTAATACTGGTAGCCCTCGAGCCCGGAGCGGAGCGCCCGGCGCAGCATCGGGTAGCGCAGGCGCATCTGGATGCGGGCATCGAAGCTTTCGAGATCGGCAAGATAGGACTCGAGTACGCCGCCGATCACCTCGAAGGAGAACGACTCCTCGGCATGCTTGTAGAAGGACCGGATGATCCGGCTCATGTTGATGCCCTTCTTGTTCGCCTCGAGCGAGACGGAACCGGTCACCGAGGTTTCGAGCTGGACCTCGCCGCCCTCGCGGGTACGGAAGCGGATCGGAAGGACAAAGTTTGAAATACCAACATGTTGGATCGCGGTCTTCGCGCCCTTTATGAGGCTTTCGGGGCCATTCTGCAGATCCGGGAGCCCGCCGCGATAGGCCTCGTCGGCCAGAAAGCCGTGCGGATAGCTGCGCGAAAATTCCGGATAGGCGGGCCGACGCGGCGCGACGCCCGCAATCGCTTCCGCAAACGGATCGCCGGCATCAGGCGTGCCGGTGCGCGCCCAGGCCTGAAGGACGCGCAGCGCATCCTCGACCTCGGACCGGCTTGGGCGCGCATCTTCGATTTCCGTACGCGACTCGCGGCGGATTTCGGAACTCAAAGCATTCATGTCGCCCACTCCACGTTACGGCCCCGGCACTCTAAACAGATTGGAAAGATTCCAAGAAGAAAAAAGGGTCCATCAGAACATATGGCCAGTGCATTGACACTACACAACCTTTGCGTGAAAATCGACGGCAAAATCGCGCAGAAGTTACGACTTATGCGCATATGTGTCTTGCGTGCCGCGCAATGGCCCCGACAGCCGCGTGCCGTCAGACGGCTTCGAGGGCGGCCAGAAGATCCGCGACGAGATCGCCTGCATCCTCGAGGCCGACGGAAATCCGCACCATTCCATCGCTGATGCCGAGCGCTGCGCGCTGCTCGGGGCTCAGGCGCTGATGCGTCGTGGTGGCAGGATGGGTCACGAGGCTCTTGGCATCGCCGAGATTGTTGGTGATGCGGAAGATCCGCAGCGCATCGAGGAACCGGAAGGCCGCCGGCTTGCCGCCCGCGACCTCAATCGCGATCATCGTGCCGCCCGCCTCCATCTGGCGCCGGACAAGCTCGGCCTGCGGGTGGTCGGGCAGGCCCGGATAGATCACCCTGGGGACGTTCGGATGGCCCTGGAGCGCCTCGGCGATGCGCTGCGCGCTCGCGGCCTGGGCACGGCAGCGCAGGTCGAGGGTCTCGAGGCCCTTGAGCATGATCCAGGCGTTGAACGGGCTCAGCGCGCCGCCGGTGTGCTTGAGATAGGCCTCGAAGGTGCCGCGGATGAACTCGCGCGTGCCGAGCACGATGCCGCCGAGGCAGCGCCCCTGCCCGTCGATGTGCTTGGTGGCGGAATAGATCACCACATCGGCGCCGAGCGCGATGCTGCGCTGGAAGATCGGCGTGGCGAAGACGTTGTCGACCACGACGATCGCGCCGACGGCATGGGCGATCTCGGCAACCGCGGCAATGTCGATGACCTCGAGGGTCGGGTTCGACATCGCCTCGAGGAAGACGAGCTTGGTGCCCGGACGCACGGCGGCCCGCCACTGGTCGAGATCGGCGCCGTCGACGAAATCCACCTCGACGCCGAAGCGCGGCAGCAGGGTTTCGGTGATGTAGAGGCAGCTCCCGAAGAGCGCCTTGGCCGAGACGATGTGATCGCCCGCCTTGAGCTGCGAGAAGAGCGCGCCGTTGACCGCCGCCATGCCGGACGCGGTGGCAAAGGCGTCCTCCGCACCTTCGAGCGCGGCCATGCGCTCTTCGAACATGCGCACGGTGGGGTTGCCGTAGCGGGCATAGATGAATTCGTCGGGGCCGGATTCGATGAAGCGCGCCTCGGCCTGTGCGGCACTCTCGTAGACGAAGCCCTGGGTCAGGAAGATCGCCTCGGACATCTCACCGTACTGGCTGCGGCGGGAGCCCGCATGCACGAGTTTCGTACGAGTGTTCCAGTCGTTCGCGGAGTCTTTCGCCATGTCGGATGCCGCCGGACCGCCCGGCCCCCCAAGTTTTCCTAGCCAGAAAGGCGTGGTGCTTCACGCGCGGCCTTACTGGACGCCTTACGCTGGGTCAATGGCGCCATCCCGGCGGTGCGGCCGGCCCGGTTCATGTCACGATTGCGTCACCCGAATGCCATGCCGTTTTCAAGAATTTCACCTAAATTTTCGGAAAATTCGCGATTTCGGGCAGTTTGCTGACGGACAAGGGCCATGGCGTATCTGGGACTTGCAGCCTCCCCCGGCGGATTGCGCGCGATCCGCAGCGGCGGAGATCTCGCCACCCGCATCGCGCGGCATCATGCGCGGCTGCCCGCGGGCGCGCCGATCGTCATCCTCATTCACGGCTACCGTTTCGATCCCCATGACCGCGCCGCCGATCCGCACCGGCACATTTTCGCCTTTCGCGAGGCCGCGCAGGCCCGCAGGGCGCGGAGCTGGCCGCGGGGGCTCGGTTTCACCCGCCATGCCGATGCCGCGGGGCTCTGCATCGGCTTCGGCTGGCCCGCGCAGATCCCGCATCTCGGGAGCCTGATGGCGCGCGGGCGGACGGGGTTTGCACAAGTCTATTCGGATGCAAGGGGTTACGGGGCTCAGCTCGCGCATCTCATGAGGCTACTTGCGCGCCATGCGCCGGGGCGGCGGGTGGATATCGTCGCCCATTCGCTCGGCGCACGGGTGGCGCTCGCGGCCCTTCCGGCGCTCGAGCACGCGCCGGGACGGATGATCCTGCTCGGGGCGGCGGAATTCGATGGCGCGGCGCTGGCGTTTCTCTCCGCGCTGCGGACCGAGGCGCGGCCGGAGATCTACAATGTCACCGCGCGCTCGAACGACGCCTATGACGCGCTCTTCGAGACCTTCGCGCCGCGGCGGGGCCCGCATGACCGCGCCCTGGGCCTCGGGCTCGGCCGCCGGGTGCCGGACTGGCTCGACATCCAGCTCGATCGCGCGGATGTGACCGCCTGGGTTAACGATCGGGGCATCCCGCTCACGCCCGCGCAGACGCGCCTCTGCCACTGGAGCTTCTACACCCGCAGCGGGGCGTTCGGGGTCTATCGCGCCATTCTCGGGCGCAAGCCCGGTTGGGATATCAATACCTTGCGGAACGTTCCCGGGTTCGGCGCACAGGAGCCGCGCTGGAGCCGGATGCGGCCCGGCCTCGGGCTGCCGGGCGGTGGAGCGGCGGAGACCGGCGCACTGCCGGCGGGACTGAAAAGCGCTTGAACCTTTTGAGGGCTTCGCGTGTTGTGTAATTCAAGACCGAACATTCCATAAAGGTATCCGCAATGACCCGACCGATCGAACTCCATTACTGGCCGACGCCCAATGGCTGGAAGATTGCCATCGCGCTCGAGGAGATGGGGCTTCCCTACAACGTGCATCTCGTCAACATCGGCGCCGGCGATCAGTTCAAGGCCGAGTTCCTGAAGATCTCGCCCAACAACCGCATGCCCGCGATCGTGGACCCCGAGGGACCGGACGGCGCGCCGATCGCCATCTTCGAGTCGGGCGCGATCCTGCAGTATCTCGCGCGCAAGACCGGCATGTTCTGCGGCAGCACCGAGCGCGAGCGGATCGAAGTCGACAAGTGGCTGATGTGGCAGATGGGCGGGCTCGGGCCGATGGCGGGCCAGGCGCATCACTTCCTGCGCTATGCCCCGGCGATGGAGCCTGCGAACGACCTGCCCTATGCCAAGGAGCGTTACCGCAACGAGGTCGCCCGGCTCTACGGCGTGCTCGACCGCCAGCTTGCCCATCATGATTATGTCGCCGGCCCCTACTCGATCGCCGACATGGCGATCTGGCCCTGGGCGAGCCTCTGGGAAGGCCAGGAGCAGACGATCGCCGATTTCCCGAACATGGCGGCCTGGCTCGAGCGCGTGGGCGCGCGGCCGGGCGTGCAGGCGGGCCGGGCGCTGGCGGCAGACCAGCGCAGCAACCTCCAGGACGACCGCGAGGCGCAGAAGGTGCTGTTCGGCGGGCGGCGCTGAGGCCGCCCGCGGCCCTCAGGCATTGCCGATGAGAATGCCGGCGGCAAGCACGAGCGAGCCGCCGAGCACGACCTGGAGCGCGGCGCGCAGCCATGGGGTTTCCATGTAGCGGTGCTGGATCCAGGTGATCGCCCAGAGCTCGACGAAGACGACGCAGATCGCGATCACGGTCGCGGTGAGGAAATCGGGGATCAGGTAGGGCAACGCGTGGCCGAGCCCGCCGATCGCGGTCATGATGCCGGAGGCGAGCCCGCGCTTTACCGGCGAGCCGCGGCCGGAGATCTTGCCGTCGTCATGCGCGGCCTCGGTAAAGCCCATGGAGATCCCCGCCCCCACCGAGGCCGAGAGGCCGACGAGGAAGGTCTGGGTGGTGTCGCCGGTGGCGAAGGCGGCGGCGAAGATCGGCGCGAGCGTCGAGACCGAGCCGTCCATCAGGCCCGCGAGGCCGGGCTGCACGAAGGTGAGGATGAACTGCCGCCGTTCGGCCTGATCCTCCTCCGAGCGCACATCGTCGGGCGTATGGGTCTCGACGAGGCGGCGCGCGAGCTTCTCATGCCCGAGCTCGGCCGCGGCAAGATCGCCCAGCAGCTTGCGCACGCCGGGATCGCTCGCCCGCGCCTCCGCCGCCTGGTAGAAGCGCGCCGCCTGCTCCTCCATCTGCTCGGCCATCGCGCGGGTCTTCTCGAGGCCGAGCGGCCGGACAAGCCAGTCGGGCCGCCGCTCGTAGAAGCCGCGCACATGTTCGCGCCGGATCAGCGGGATGTGCCCGCCGTAGCGGCTTTCGAACATGTCGATGAGGCGGCGGCGGTGTTCGTTTTCCTCCGCGGCCATCTCCTCGAAAACCCTCGCCGAGGCCGGATAGGTTGCGGAAAGACCGTCGGCATAGGCCGCGTAGATCCGCGAATCCTCTTCCTCCGACGAAATTGCCAGCGCCAGGATCTCGGCTTCGCTCAAACTGTCGAAGCTCCGCCTCGAAAAGCTCATCAGACGCTGCAACATCGGTAATCTCCTGACATCCCTAGCGGCATTGCATCATTCCGCGCCACCTTACCGCACTGCAACCCGAAGGCAAGAACCGGGGGTTGCCACGCGCGCAAACCGCGTTTAATCGAAATGGGATATCGGGAATTCACCTTGACCAGTACACTCACGCTTACCCGCCCCGACGATTGGCATCTCCACCTGCGCGACCGCGCGATGATGGAGGGTGTGCTGCCGCACTCGCGGCATTTCGCGCGCGCCATCGTGATGCCCAATCTGGTGCCCCCGGTGGTGACCGCGGTGGATGCCGCCACCTACCGCGACCGCATCCTTGCCGCCCTGCCCGACGGGCAGGATTTCACCCCGCTGATGACGCTCTATCTCACCGAGGCGACCGATGCCGCCGACGTGGCCGCCGCCCATGGCGCGGGGATCGCGACGGCGGTGAAGCTCTACCCGGCCGGCGCCACGACCAATTCCGCCAGCGGCGTGCGCGACATCGACAAGGTGATGCCGGTGCTCGAGCGGATGGCGCAGATCGGCATGCCGCTCTGCGTCCATGGCGAGATCACCGACGCCGCCGTCGACATCTTCGACCGCGAGGCCGTGTTCATCGACCGGGTGCTCGACCCGCTGCGCCGGCGGCTGCCGGAGCTGAAGGTGACGATGGAGCATGTCACCACCGCCGATGGCGTCGCCTATATCGAGAGTGCGGAGCGCAACCTCGCGGGCAGCTTCACGGTCCAGCACCTGGTGCTCAACCGCAACCACATGCTGGTGGGCGGCATCCGGCCGCATTTCTACTGCCTGCCGATCCTCAAGCGCGGCACGCACCAGAAGGCGCTGCGCCGGGCCGCGACCTCTGGCGATCCGCGTTTCTTCGTCGGCACCGACAGCGCGCCGCATCCGCAGCACGCCAAGGAAGCGGCCTGCGGCTGTGCGGGCGTCTTCTCGGCGCCGGTGGCGGTCGCCTGGCTTGCGCAGGTCTTCGAGGAAGAGGGCGCGCTCGACCGGCTCGAGGGCTTTCTTTCGCAGCACGGGCCCGCCTGGTACGGGCTCGCGCAAAACACCGGAACGATCGAGCTCGTGCGCGAGGACGCGCCGGTGCATTTTCCCGCGTCCGTCGAGACCGGCGCCGGCCCCGTGGTGGTCTTCGACCCCGGCCTGCCCCTCCACTGGCGCGTCAAGGACTGACAGGAGCGACGCATGTTTGCGAACACCTTTCCCGATGACGCAGAGATGGCGCGTCTCACCGCCCGGATGCTCCTGGAGATCAAGGCGGTGCATTTCCGCGCCGGTGAGCCCTACAAGCTCACCTCCGGCCTTGCCTCGCCGGTCTACATCGACTGCCGCAAGCTCATCTCCTTTCCGCTGATCCGCTCGGCGCTGATGGATTTTGCCTGCGCGAAGCTCCTGCGCGACGCCGGGTTTTCGCAGTTCGACGCGGTGGCGGGCGGCGAGACGGCCGGGATTCCGTTCGCGGCCTGGATCGCCGAGCGGCTCGGGCTGCCGATGCTTTACGTGCGCAAGAAGCCCAAGGGCTTCGGGCGCGACGCGCAGATCGAGGGGGCGCTCGCCGAGGGCGCGCGGGTGCTGCTGGTCGAGGATCTGACGACCGACGGCGGCTCCAAGCTCAAGTTTGCCGAGGCGATCCGCACGGCCGGGGCCGAATGCGCCCATACGCTGGTCGTCTTCTACTACGGGGTCTTTGACCAGACCGAAGCCGTGCTGGCCAAGCATGGCCTGACGCTGCATTATCTCGCGATATGGCGCGACGTGCTCGCCGAAGCACGCGCCGGAGGACATTTCGACGAGGCGACGCTGAGGGAGGTCGAGGCCTTCCTCGAGGCACCGCTGGCGTGGTCAGCCGCCCATGGTGGGGTGGACAAGATCGCGGATTGACCCGCCTCCCCGCGGGTCAGGCGCAGTGACTGAGTAAGGAGTCCGGGCAGGCCCCGGTTGCTCCCGTTCTTCAACATCCGAACGCCGGAAAATCGGAGATTACCAGTGAACAAGCCTGACAACGCCTTCATGGTTCCGAAACCACGCTCGTCCGATCCCGAAGACCTGGCCCATGAGATCGTCGGCCGCCTCTGCTACCGTGTGGGCAAGGACCCCAAGGTCGCGAAGCCGCATGACTGGCTGATGGCAACGATCCTCGTCACCCGAGACCGCGCCATCGAATACTGGATGCAGTCGACGCGGGCGACCTACGAAAACGGCGACAAGCGCGTCTACTATCTCAGCCTCGAGTTCCTCATCGGGCGGCTGATGCGCGATGCGATCTCCAACCTCGGCATTCTCGAGGAAATGCGTGAGGCGCTCAGCCGGCTCGGCGTCGATTTCGAGGAGATCGCCAAGCTCGAGAGCGATGCGGCGCTCGGCAACGGCGGCCTCGGGCGTCTGGCGGCCTGCTTCATGGAGAGCATGGCGACGGTGGGCGTGCCGGCCTATGGCTACGGCATCCGCTACCGCCACGGGCTCTTCCGCCAGCGCATCAAGGACGGCTGGCAGCTCGAGTATCCCGAGACCTGGCTCGAGCACGGCAACCCCTGGGAATTCGACCGCCGCGAGAGCGCCTATGTCGTGGGCTTCGGCGGCTACGTGGACTATCACGAAGCGGTCGGCGAGGAGGAGAAGTTCGTCTGGCATCCGGCCGAGCAGGTGATCGCCTCGGCCTATGACACGCCGATCGTCGGCTGGCGCGGCCACCGGGTGAACACGCTCCGGCTCTGGAATGCCGAGCCCGTGGCGCCGATCCGGCTCGATGCCTTCAACGCGGGCGACCACATCGGCTCGCTCAAGGAGAGCAACCGGGCCGATGCGCTCACCCGCGTGCTCTATCCGGCGGATGCCTCGCCCTCGGGCCAGGAGCTGCGGCTCCGGCAGGAATATTTCTTCTCCTCCGCCTCGCTTCAGGACATCCTGCGGCGGCATCTCAACCAGTTCGGAACGCTCGAGAACCTGCCCGACAAGGTGGCGATCCAGCTCAACGACACGCACCCGGCGGTCTGCGTGGCCGAGCTCATGCGCATCCTGATGGACCTCCACGGCATGCCCTTCGCCAAGGCCTGGGATCTGACGCGCGGCACGATCGCCTACACCAACCACACGCTGCTGCCCGAGGCGCTCGAGAGCTGGCCGGTGCCGCTCTTCGAGCGGCTGCTGCCGCGGAACATGCAGATCATCTACGAGATCAACGCGCATCTGCTGCGCACCGCCGGCAAGGAACACGGGCTCGACGGCGATGCGATCCGCAACATCAGCCTCATCGACGAGAACGGCGAGCGGCGGGTGCGGATGGGCAACCTCGCCTTTGCCGGCGCGCATTCGATCAACGGCGTTTCCGCGCTACATACCGAGCTCATGAAGCAGACCGTCTTCCGGGATCTCCACCGGATGTATCCCGACCGGATCAACAACAAGACGAACGGCATCACGCCGCGGCGCTGGCTCATGCAGTGCAACCCGGATCTGACCCGCATCATCAAGGACGCGATCGGCGACAAGTTCCTCGACGACATCCGGGTCTTGCGCGCGCTCGAGGATCACGCGGAGGACCCGGCCTTCCAGGATGCCTTCGCGAGGATCAAGCGCCTCAACAAGGACCGGTTGACCGAGCTCGTGCGCGAGCGCATGGGCATCCGGCTCGATCCGAACGCGCTTTTCGACATCCATGTGAAGCGCATCCACGAATACAAGCGCCAGCTTCTCAACATCATCGAGGCCGTGGCGCTCTTCGACCAGATCCGCTCGCATCCCGAGAAGAACTGGGTGCCGCGGGTGAAGATCTTCGCCGGGAAGGCCGCGCCGACCTATCACAACGCGAAGCTCATCATCAAACTCGCCAATGACGTCGCCCGGGTCATCAACGCCGATCCGAGCGTGCGCGACGTGCTGAAGGTGCTGTTCATCCCGAACTACAACGTGAGCCTCGCCGAGATGCTCGTTCCGGCCGCCGATCTCTCGGAGCAGATCTCGACGGCGGGTCTCGAGGCCTCGGGGACCGGCAACATGAAGTTCGCGCTCAACGGCGCGCTCACCATCGGCACGCTCGACGGCGCCAACGTGGAGATCCGCGAGCAGGTCGGCGCCGAGAACATCATCATCTTCGGCCTTCTCGCCGAGGAAGTCGCCGAGCGGCGGGCATCGGGGCACAATCCGCGCGCGATCATCGAGGCCTCGCCCGAACTCAGCCAGGCGCTCAACGCCATCGCGTCGGGGGTTTTCTCGCCCGATGACCCCAATCGCTACCGTGATCTGATCAACGGGCTATATGACCATGACTGGTTCATGGTTGCCTCGGACTTCGACAGCTATGCCGCCGCGCAGCGGCAGGTCGACGCCCTGTGGTCCAACCCGTCGGACTGGTGGAAGAAAGCAATCCTGAACACGGCCCGCATGGGCTGGTTCTCGTCGGACCGCACGATCCGGGAGTACTCAAAAGACATCTGGAATGTGCCGGTGTAGCAGCGTAGATCTAACAACAGGAGAGGAACCCCGTGACCAACGAGCCGAAAAAGGCAGGCCCCGCCCCGCGGTCCGAGATCACTCTCGCCGAGAGCGAGATCGATGCCATCGTAAATGGGCAGCATGGTGATCCGTTCGCGGTACTTGGGGTTCAGTCTGCCGGAAAAGGCCTCGCGGCACGGTGCTTCATAGAGGGCGCCGAGACCGTCGAAGCCTTCACACTGGCCGGAAAGAGCGCAGGCGTTCTCGAGCGCCTGCATCCCGAAGGGTTCTTTGCCGGCAAGCTCCGCGTCCGCAAGCGCCAGCCAATCCGCTATCACGCCAGCAATTCCGGCGGCGACTGGTGGGTGACGGACGCCTATTCCTTCGGCCCCGTCCTCGGGCCGATGGATGACTACTATATCGGCGAAGGCACGCATCTCAGGCTGTTCGACAAGTTCGGTGCGCATCCGATGACGCATGAAGGCGTCGAGGGGGTGCATTTCGCGGTCTGGGCACCGAATGCGCGGCGCGTCTCGGTCGTCGGCGATTTCAACGCCTGGGACGGGCGGCGGCACACGATGCGGCTCCGGCGCGACATCGGCGTCTGGGAGATCTTCATCCCCGAGGTGGCGGTCGGGTTGCATTACAAGTTCGAGATCCTCGATGCCAACGGCACGCGGCTGCCGCTGAAGGCCGACCCCTATGGGCGCGCCTCCGAGCTCAGGCCCGCGACCGCCTCGATCGTCGCGGCGGACATGAATCACGACTGGGGCGATGCGGATCACCGCGCCTACTGGTCGAATGTCGATGCCCGCCGCCAGCCGATCTCGATCTACGAGGTCCATGCCGGCTCCTGGAAACGGCACGAGGACGGAAGCTTCCTGACCTGGGACGAGCTCGCCGACGAGCTCATTCCCTATGTGGTCAAGATGGGCTTCACCCATATCGAGTTCCTGCCGATTTCCGAGCATCCCTATGACCCCTCCTGGGGCTACCAGACCGTGGGGCTCTATGCGCCGACCGCGCGCTTCGGCCCGCCCGAGGGCTTCGCCCGCTTCGTCGATGGCGCGCACCGGGCCGGGATCAGCGTGCTGATCGACTGGGTGCCGGCGCATTTCCCGGTGGACGAGCATGGGCTTGCGAAATTCGACGGCACTTCGCTCTACGAACATGCCGACCCGCGACAGGGGTTCCACCCCGACTGGAATACCGCGATCTACAACTTCGGACGCCGCGAGGTGCGGAGCTTTCTGGTCAACAACGCGCTCTTCTGGTCGGAGAAATACCATATCGACGGGCTGAGGGTCGATGCGGTGGCCTCGATGCTCTATCTCGACTACTCGCGCAAGGCGGGCGAGTGGATTCCGAACCAGTTCGGCGGCCGCGAGAATCTCGAGGCGGTGAACTTCCTGCAGGAGACCAACAAGGCCGTCTACGGAAGCCATCCCGGCACGATCACCATCGCCGAGGAATCGACCTCCTGGCCGCAGGTGAGTGCGCCGGTCCACGAGGGCGGGCTCGGCTTCGGCTTCAAGTGGAACATGGGCTTCATGCACGACACGCTGCAGTACATGTCGCACGAGCCGATCCACCGGCAGTATCACCACAACGAAATGACCTTCGGCTTGCTCTACGCCTTCAGCGAGAATTACGTGCTGCCGCTCAGCCATGACGAGGTGGTGCACGGCAAGGGCTCGCTGATCGGCAAGATGTCGGGGGACGGCTGGCAGAAATTCGCGAACCTTCGCGCCTATTACGCCTTCATGTGGGGCTATCCGGGCAAGAAGCTGCTCTTCATGGGGCAGGAATTCGCGCAGGGTGCGGAGTGGAGCGAGGAACGCAGTCTCGACTGGTGGCAGACCGACATCGCCCAGCACAAGGGCATGCAGGATCTCGTGGCCGATCTCAACCGCAACTACCGCACCAAGCCCGCGCTGCATGCGCGCGATTGCGAGGGCGAGGGGTTCGAGTGGATGCTGGCCGACGAGAGCCAAAGCTCGGTCTTTGCCTGGATCCGCAAGGCGCCGGGCGAGAACCCGGTGGCGGTGATCTCCAACTTCACGCCGATGCCGCGTTACGACTACCGCGTGCCGCTTCCCCATGCCGGTACCTGGAAGGAAATCGTGAACACCGACTCGAGCGGCTACGGCGGCAGCGGCGTCGGCAATTTCGGTCAGGTTACCGCGACGGAAGACAGCCGCGGGATCAGCGCGCAGATGACACTGCCCCCGCTCGCGACACTCTGGCTCGAGTTCGAGCCGGCCGAGTGACAGCAGGCCGGGGCGGGACAAGAACACTATTTGAGGGGAGACGACCATGGCCACACGAACCCATCCCTTGTCACGCGACGCGATGGCCTACGTTCTTGCAGGCGGCCGCGGCAGCCGCCTGAAGGAACTGACGGATTCCCGCGCGAAGCCCGCGGTCTATTTCGGCGGCAAGACACGGATCATCGACTTCGCGCTCTCGAACGCGCTCAATTCCGGCATCCGGCGGATGGGGGTTGCGACCCAGTACAAGGCCCACTCCCTCATCCGGCATCTGCAGAACGGCTGGAACTTCCTCCGGACCGAGCGGAACGAGGGGTTCGACATCCTGCCCGCGAGCCAGCGCGTCTCGGAGACGCAATGGTACGAGGGCACGGCCGATGCTGTCTTCCAGAACATCGACATCATCGAGGGCTACGGCCCGGAATACATGGTGATCCTGGCGGGCGACCACATCTACAAGATGGACTACGAGATCATGCTCCAGGAGCATGTGGACTCGGGCGCGGATGTGACCGTGGGCTGTCTCGAGGTGCCGCGCGCCGAGGCGAGCGGCTTCGGGGTGATGCATGTGGACGAGGCCGACCGCATCACCGCCTTCGTCGAGAAGCCCAAGGATCCGCCGAGCATTCCTGGCAATCCCGACATGGCGCTCGCCTCCATGGGGATCTACGTCTTCCACACCCGCAAGCTCATGGAGCTGCTCCGGCGCGATGCCGCAGATCCGAATTCGAGCCGGGATTTCGGCAAGGACATCATCCCCTATCTGGTGGAGAACGGGAATGCGGTGGCGCATCGCTTCAGCAATTCCTGCGTGCGCTCGAGCACCGAGTCGGAGCCCTACTGGCGCGATGTTGGGACGATCGATGCCTACTGGGCGGCGAATATCGACCTCACGGACGTGATCCCCGAGCTCGACCTCTACGACACGCACTGGCCGATCTGGACCTATGCCGAGATCAAGCCGCCGGCGAAGTTCGTCCATGACGAGGAGGGCCGCCGCGGCGCGGCCATCAGCTCGCTCATCTCGGGCGACTGCATCGTCTCTGGCGCACGGCTCTGGCGCACGCTGCTCTTCACCGGTGCACGGGTGAACTCCTTCTCCAATCTGGAGGAAGCCGTCGTGCTGCCCGGGTGCCATGTCGCGCGCAACGTGAAGCTCAGCAAGGTCGTGGTCGATCGGGGCGTGCACATTCCCGAGGGGCTCGTGGTGGGCGAGGATCCGGTGCTGGATGCCAAGCGCTTCCGCCGCACCGAGAGCGGCGTCTGCCTCATCACCCAGAAGATGATCGACGCTCTGGACCTCTGACGCAGATGAAACTCCTGTCGGTCGCCTCCGAGGTCTATCCTCTCGTCAAGACCGGGGGGCTCGCGGATGTCGCGGGCGCCCTTCCCCCTGCCCTCGAGCGCCTCGGCGTCACGGTGAAGACGCTCATGCCGGGCTATCCCAAGGTGATGGCAAGCCTCACCGACCCGGAGACAGTCTTCGAATTTCCGAGCCTGCTCGGCGAGCCGGGCCGTCTGATCGCGGCGCAGGCCGGTGAGCTCGACCTGCTCGTCCTCGATATTCCGGGGTTCTTCAACCGGCCCGGCGGGCCCTACATCGATGCGGCCGGAAAGGATCACGACGACAACTGGCGGCGCTTCGCCGCGCTCTCGCTTGCAGGCGCGATGGTGGCGGGCGGCATCCTCTCGGGCTTCCAGCCCGACATCGTGCATGCCCATGACTGGCAGGCAGCCCTTGTGCCGGCCTACATGCGCTACCGCGGCATCCGGCGCCCTTCGGTGCTCACGATCCACAATCTCGCGTTCCAGGGCCAGTTCGGCCCCGACATCTTCAGCCACCTCGAACTGCCCGCCCATGCCTACGGGATCGAGGGTGTCGAGTATTACGGCGGCGTCGGCTATCTCAAGGCCGGGCTGCAATGCGCCTCGGCCATCACGACGGTGAGCCCGACCTATGCCAAGGAGATTCAGTTCGCGACCTCGGGCATGGGTCTCGAGGGACTGATCTCGGCGCGGGCGGATGTGCTCCACGGCATCGTCAACGGCATCGACACCGACATCTGGAACCCGGAGACCGACCCGTATCTCGCCGAACATTTCTCGCAGAAGGCGCCGAAGATGCGGGCGGGCAACCGGCGGCTGCTCGAGGGGCGTTTCGGCCTGGACGCAGACAAGGCACCGCTCTTCATCGTGGTGAGCCGGCTCACCTGGCAGAAGGGTCTCGACCTTGTCTGCTCGACGGCGCCGGCGCTCGTCGAGGCGGGCGCGAAGCTCGCGGTGCTCGGAACCGGGGATGCTGGGCTCGAATCCTGGCTCCTGAGCCTCGCCGGCCAGTATGAGGGGCGGATCGGGGTGCAGCTCGTCTATGACGAGACGCTGGCCCATGTCATGCAGGGCGGGGCCGATGCCATCCTGATCCCGTCGCGCTTCGAGCCCTGCGGCCTCACGCAGCTCTATGCGCAGCGCTACGGCACGGTACCGGTGGTCGCGCGAACCGGCGGGCTTGCCGACACGGTGATCGACGCAAACAGCGCGGCGCTTTCGGCGGGCGTCGCGACGGGCCTGCAGTTCATGCCCGATAACGGCGACTCCCTCATCGACGCGATCCGTCGCGTCGTCGAACTCCGCAACGATGCCAAGACCTGGGGCGCGATGCAGCGGCAGGGCATGCGGCTCGACGTGTCCTGGACACGCAGTGCCGCCCAGTATGCCGATCTCTTTACCTCGCTGGTGCCCGCATAAGGACGAGAGTGATGATCAAGTCTGTTCCGACGACCCCCTATGACGACCAGAAGCCCGGAACCTCCGGCCTGCGCAAGAAGGTGCCGCATTTCCAGCAGCCCAACTATGTGCAGAATTTCGTGCAGGCGATCTTCGACAGCCTCGAGGGCTTCGAGGGCCAGACGCTCGTGGTGGGCGGCGACGGCCGTTACTTCAACCGCGAGGTCATCCAGATCGTTCTGAAGATGGCCGCGGCGGCGGGCTTCGGCCGGGTGCTCGTCGGTCAGGGCGGCATTCTCTCGACTCCGGCCGCTTCGAACATCATCCGCACCACCAGCGCCTTCGGCGGCATCATCCTTTCGGCCAGCCACAACCCGGGCGGGCCGAACGAAGATTTCGGAATCAAGTACAACATCAGCAATGGCGGGCCGGCGCCGGAGAAGATCACCGAGGCGATCTATGCCCGGACGAAGACCATCTCGGAATACCGCATCTTCGATGCGCCCGATGTCGATCTGGACGCGATCGGCACGCTGGCGCTCGGGCCGATGACGGTCGAGGTGATCGACCCGGTCGAGGCCTATGCCGCGCTTATGGAGAAGCTCTTCAACTTCTCCGCGATCCGGACGATGTTCGGGAACGGCTTCAGCATGGCCTTCGATGCGATGCACGCGGTGACCGGGCCCTATGCCAAGGAGATCCTCGAGAACCGGCTGGGCGCAGCGCCGGGATCGGTCCGCAATGCGGTACCTCTGCCGGATTTCGGCGGGCACCATCCGGACCCGAACCTCGTGCACGCCAAGGAGCTCTATGACCAGATGATGAGCCCCGCGGCGCCCGATTTCGGTGCGGCGTCGGATGGTGACGGCGACCGCAACCTCATCATCGGCCGGGGCATCTTCGTGACACCCTCGGACTCGCTGGCGCTTCTGGCGGCGAACGCACAGCTCGCTCCGGGCTATGCCGCGGGGCTTGCCGGCATCGCGCGCTCGATGCCGACGAGTGCGGCAGCGGACCGGGTGGCGGAGAAGCTTGGCATCGGCATCTACGAGACGCCAACGGGCTGGAAGTTCTTCGGCAACCTGCTCGATGCCGGGAAGGCCACGATCTGCGGCGAGGAGAGCGCCGGCACCGGTTCGAACCACGTGCGCGAGAAGGACGGGCTCTGGGCGGTGCTGCTCTGGCTCAACATCCTCGCCGTGCGCCAGGAGAGCGTGAAGGATATCGTGGAAGCGCACTGGCGCAATTATGGCCGCAACTACTATACGCGGCACGACTACGAGGGCATCGACACCGAGGCCGCAAACGGGCTGATGGCGCATCTGCGCAGCGAGCTTGCGAGCCTTCCGGGCACCAAGATCAATGGCCTCTTCGTCTCCATGGCCGACGATTTTACCTATCACGATCCGGTCGACGGCTCGGTCAGCGCACAGCAGGGCGTGCGCGTGGTCTTCGACGATGGCAGCCGCATGGTGTTTCGCCTTTCGGGCACCGGCACTTCGGGAGCGACGCTGCGCGTCTATCTCGAGCGTCTTGTGACCGATGAGGACAAGCTCGGGCTCGAGACGCAGGAGGCGCTGGCCGACGTGATCGCGGCGGCCCAGAGCCTCGCTGGCATCTCGGAACGCACCGGACGGACCGCGCCGGACGTCATCACTTGAGCCCAGCCGGAACGACCTTCGGCGCACGCCCGCATCGCGATGGCGTGCGCTTCGCGCTCTGGTCGGGGGCCGCCGAGGCGGCATGGGTCTCGCTCTTCGATCCCGGGGGCGGTGCGGAGACCGACCGGATCCCGATGCTTGCCGAAGGCGGCGGGATCTTCAGCGTCGATGTGCCCGGCCTCGCCCCCGGCGCGCTTTACGGCTTTCGCGCCGACGGGCCGACGGCGCCGGGCAACCGGTTCGACCCGGCCAAGCTGCTGGTCGATCCCTATGCGATCGCGATCGACCGCCCTTTCGCCTATGATCCGCGGCTGGCCGCGCCGCGTGAGGAGGCGCTCGACACCGCGCCATTGATGCCGAAGGGGATCGTCACCGCCCTGCCCCGCGCCCAGCGGCTGGCTGCGCCGAAGTTCCGGCCGGGCGGGCTCATCTACGAGATCAATGTCCGCGGCTTCACCATGCGCCACCCGGACGTGCCGGAGGCGCAGCGCGGCACGATAGCCGCGCTCGGATCGCCCGCGATCCTCGAACATCTCAAGCGGCTCGGGGTGAGCGCGGTCGAGCTCATGCCGATCCCGGCCTGGATTGACGAGCGGCACCTGCCGCCGCTCAAACTGCGCAATGCCTGGGGCTACAACCCGGTGGCCTTCCTTGTGCCGGACCCGCGGATCTGCCCGGGCGGCATCGGCGAACTGGCGGCGGCGGTCCGGGCGCTTCATGGCGCAGGGATCGGGGTGATCCTCGATCTCGTCTATAACCACACGGGCGAGAGCGATGCCATCGGACCGACGCTTTCGCTGCGCGGCCTCGATAACGCGGCCTATTTCCGCCATCTCGACGACGGCACGCTGGTGAACGACACCGGCTGCGGCAACACGCTTGCCTGCGATCATCCGATGGTGCGGCGGCTGATCCTCGACTCGCTGCGTCATTTCGTGGCGCAGGCGGGGATCGACGGCTTCCGCTTCGATCTCGCACCGATCCTCGGACGCTCGATGGCGGGGTTCAGCCCCGATGCGATGCTGTTTCAGGAGATCGCCGCCGATCCGGTGCTCGCGACGCGGGTGATGATCGCCGAGCCCTGGGACATCGGGCCGGGTGGCTATCAGCTCGGGCAGTTTCCGGAGTGGTTCCTCGAATGGAACGACCGCTACCGCGACCGGGTGCGCCGCTTCTGGCGGGGCGATGGCCACATGCTCGGCGATCTTGCCTCCGCCGTTGCAGGCTCGAGCGGGACCTTCGACGGCGAGGCGACGCGGACGGTCAATTTCATCGCCGCCCATGACGGCTTCCCGCTCGCCGATCTTGCGCGCTATTCAACGAAGCACAACGAGGCGAATGGCGAGGAAAACCGCGACGGGCATGGCGAGAACCTGTCCTGGAACAACGGTGTCGAGGGGCCGACGGAGGATGCCGGCGTTCTCGCCGCGCGCAAAGCTGATGTGCGCGCACTGCTCGCGACGCTGTTTGTCTCGCGCGGAACGATCATGTTGACGGCGGGCGACGAATTCGGGCGCAGCCAGCAGGGCAACAACAATGCCTATGCCCAGGACAACGAGATCACCTGGCTCGACTGGGAGGGACGCGACACAGAGCTCGAGACGTTCTGCGCCGGGCTCTCGACGCTGCGGCGGCGCACGCCCGCGCTCGGAGGCACCGGGTTCCTCACCGGGGCGGAGGACGAGAGCGGCGTGCCGGATGTGGCCTGGCTCGGGGCCTCGGGCGAGCCGCTCGACTCCGCGGGCTGGGAGGCGGCGGACGGCGGCGTGCTCGGCATGGTGCTGCGCGATCTGCGGTGGCCGCGGGTGGCGATTCTCTTCAACCGGACGCATGACGCGGTGACGTTCCGGCTGCCGCAGCGCGAGGGGCATTTCTGGCCCGATGCGCCGGACGAGACCATTGATCTCGCACCGCGCTCGGTGACAATCGTGCGCGAACGGCGGCGTCAGGGCAACAAGGACTGATTTTCTGCCCTCCGGAAGCCAATTCGTCGTGCCGGTATCACATCGCGGCCCCTAGGCTTTGCACTGTCGTTGTACGGTACCGCACGCAGCGCGGGCCCACGACGCAGGGTGATCAGGCAATCGGGAGCGCATTCACATGACCTCGCATCGCAGACTGAGGGGGGCCCTTGCCCTCGTACTTTCCACGACCGCCATGCCAATCGCGGCCCTTGCCCTGGAAGACCAGGGAATCCAGCCTTTCGAATGGGAGTTTCAGGACAACACGAAGATCGTCTTCTACGGCCAGATCGACGTGGGCAGCCTCTGGTTCAACGACGGTGACGAGACGACGAGTTACGGCCTCGTGGGCAACAAGAACTCGAGCAGCCGGATCGGGGTCACGTCGACCACCAATTTCGACAGCGGCTGGGAGCTCTTCAGCAACATCGAGGCGGAATACGTTCCGCATCCGTCGAGCAGCGTGAACCAGCTCGACAAGTACCAGGCGAATTACGACTTCGACAAGACCAACTTCCGCAAGGCGGAAATCGCCATGTCGAGCGAGAAGGCCGGCAAGGTCTGGCTCGGTCAGGGCAGCATGGCGACCGATGGCATCACCGAGATAGACCTTTCGGGCACCACCGTTGTCGCCTATTCGAACGTGGCCGACTCCGGTGGCGGTCTCTTTCGCTTCGACAACGACACGCTGTCGGGCGTGAGCACGAAGGACGCCTATTCGAACTATGACGGCAATCGCGAGATGCGCGTCCGCTATGACACGCCGTCGTTCTCGGGATTCCGGCTCAAGGCCGCCTACGGACAGGACGTGCTCCATGACGACAACGACAGCATCTATGACGTCGCCGCGACCTATGAGGGCGACTACGCGGCGTTCGACGTTTCCGCGGGCATCGGTTACGCGCGCTATGACGGGAGCGATTCCGACATCTTCTCGGGTTCGATGTCCGGTCTGCACAAGGCCTCCGGCGTGAGCCTTACGCTGGCCGCGGGCCAGAAGAGCGCGGAGGAGGATGCGCACTACGGCTATGTGAAGCTTGGCTGGCAGCATGATTTCTTCCGGACCGGAGCCACGGCGTTTGCGGTCGACTATTACAAGGGCGACGGCGTAACGGTCGACGGATCGGACAGCACGACCTATGCCTTTGCCGCGGTCCAGAATTTCGACTTCTGGAATACGCAGTATTACCTCACCGTCCGTCAGTACGAGTATGACGACGATGCTGGATCCTACCAGAACGGTCTCACGACCTTCACCGGCCTGCGCGTCAAGTTCTGACCGGATTTCCGGCCGCCTGCGACCTCTTCCTGCCGACCAGAGCGCCGGCAGGTTTCTTCCGGTCGCGGGTATGCCCGCTCGCCGGGCCGACGTTGCCGGGCACGCGCCGCTGGCGCATGATCAGGATTTCTGTCACCAATACCGAAGGTTCAGGCGGATCCGAGCGTGCCGCGACCGACTGAAAGCATGAGATGAAGTCCGGTTTTTCCCTGCTGCCGACGCTGCGTGCCGCGTCACCAAGGCATGATCTCCTTGCAGCATTGAGCCTCGCCGCGATCGCCATTCCCGAACAGCTCGCAACCGCGCGGCTGGCCGGGCTGCCCGCAACGCAGGGGCTGATCGTCTTCGCCGTG
The DNA here is from genome assembly GCF_043226085.1 of Amaricoccus sp. B4. NCBI lineage: Bacteria > Pseudomonadati > Pseudomonadota > Alphaproteobacteria > Rhodobacterales > Paracoccaceae > Amaricoccus > Amaricoccus sp. B4. Next base: position 235,258 of record NZ_CP171225.1, on the reverse strand, counting down.
GCTTCCGTCATGATGCTTCTCGTATCACGCAGCGCGACGCTTTCGGTCGGCGCCGATTCCACGATCGCGCCGCTCATCGGCACGACACTGGCCGCAGGCGCCGCGGTTCAGGGCGATGCCGCGCTGCTGGCGGGCATGGTCGGGGCGCTGCTTCTGGCGGTCTATGCGATGCGCCTCGAGTGGATCGCGAACCTGCTGTCGAAGGCGGTGGTCGGCGGCATGCTTGCCGGGATCGCGGTGCACATCCTGATCGGCCGTCTGCCGATCGCATTCGGACTCGACCTGCCCCCCGCCAACCCGCCGGACACCCTTGCCCTGCTCCTCCGTCACGCGGGCGAGGCACGGCTGTCGCCATTTCTGATGGCGAGCGGTATTGCGGCCGTCTGCATCGCGGGCTCGCAGATCCGGAAGCACTTTCCAGCGCCACTCCTCGCGCTCGCGACCGCGGTCGCTGTTGCGGCCGTGTTCGATCCCGGAGCTTCGATCTTTCCCCGCACCGAGGCGCTGTCGGGGAACGCCGGCCTTGCCTGGCCGTCGCCGGATCCCGCGAACATGGCCGCCCTGCTGCCTGTGGCACTCAGCATCGCCTTCCTCTGCCTCGCCCAGACGGCAGTGGTGCTGCGCAGCGGGCGACATGACAGCGCGGAGACGCGGCGCAACGCCTTCGGCGCCGTGGGCATCGCCAACGTTGCGGTCGCCTGTATTGGCGGGTTCGGGGTCAACTCCAGCCCGCCGCGCACCCAGCTTCTGCGCGACAGCGAGGCCCATTCGCAGCTCGCGGGGTTCGGCGCGGCACTGATCGGCGTGCTCCTCGTGCTGTTCGGCGCCGGTCTGATCCGGGCGCTGCCATCGGCGGCGCTCGCCGGGGTGCTCATCTACATCGCCTATCACCTCTTCACCAACGCCGCGCTCGAGGAGCTGATCCGCCGCAGCCCGCGCGAGGGGCTTCTTGCGCTGGCCACGGCGGCGCTCATCATCGTGATGCCGCTCGGAATCGGCCTGCCGGTCGCGATCCTGCTCTCGCTTCTCCATGCCTCCCTGCCGCTGTTTCATGCCGAGGTCGTGGAGTTGCGCAATGTGCCGGGCACGACGATCTGGTGGCACCAGCCCGCGAGCGAACATGCCAAAGCCGGATCGTCCGAGCCACTCGTGCTCGGGCTCACATCACCGATCAACTTTGCCAACGCCGCTGGTATCGTCGGACGCATCCGAGGAACGGTGGCCGCATGTCCGGCGCCGCCGACGCTTCTCGTGCTCGAATGTGCAGGGGTCCTGGCGGTCGACCTCTCGGGCGCGGATCTGCTCATGGAGTTGATTCGCGATCTCCGGGCGCGTTCCATTCCTGTGGCCATTGCGCGTCTCGAGTCCGATGAGGCGCAGCAGGACATGGTGCGCAACGGGCTGCTCGATTGCCTCGGGCGCAAGAACCTCTTCCTTTCCGTGAGCGAGGCCGTCAGCGCTCATGCGGCGCGTTGAGCGCGCGGCGAAACCAGACCCGTTGCCGGGGCCCTCGCGCCGGGCGAGTTCGCGGTGTTGCCTGCCGGGCTGGAGCGATAGAAGGTTGGCGACGGGGCTGCGGCCGCGGCCCCTCTTTCAATGAACTCCTGCAAGGCATCCGAATTCTTCCTCATGAGACCGACCGATCACCTGCGCACGCTTGCCGACTCCGACTGGATTGCGGCAACGACTCATCCCTTCTGTTCCGAACTTGCGGCTGGCACCCTGCCCGAGGTCAAAATGGCCTGGTATCTCGCCCAGGATTACCAGTTCGTCGATGGTTTCGTGCGGTTGCTGGCCTCCGCGATCGCCCATGCCCCGAGCCTTGCCGACAGCGTTCCGGCGGCGCAGTTCATCGCTCTGGTGACCGGCCCCGAGAACACCTACTTCCTGCGCGCGCTGGAGTCTCTCGGCGTGCCTGAGCGCGAGTGGCAGGAGCCTGCGCCGGCGACGGCAGCCTTTCAGGCGCTCATGGCGCGCGCTGCCGCCTCCGGGCGCTATGAGCAGATGCTGGCGGTGCTGGTTGTCGCGGAATGGAGCTATCTGAGCTGGGCAAGCCCGTTCGCGCCGCCGCGCGAGGATCTTTCCTTCGTCTTCGCCGAGTGGATCACACTCCATGCCGGGCCGGAATTCGAGGCAGTGGTGGAGTACCTTCGCGGCCAGCTCGACAAGGCCTGGGAGGGGCTCGACCCTGACGGCCGCGCCGCTGTCGAGGCGACCTTCCGCGAGGCCGTGCGGCTCGAACGCGCCTTCTTCGACGCCGCCTACGACCGTCCGGTCTGATCCGGCCAGCTACGATTCCGGAACCTGACTCCGGCAAGCGTAATGCTCGCCAGCCGGGGTAGAAACTGGCTCAGGCTGACTTCAGCAGATCGGCGATCACGCCCATGGGATGGCGTGGCGCCTTGCCGGAAAGACGTTCGATCTGGCAGCGGCAGGAGAAGCCGGTCGCCATGATCTCCCCCTCGTCCTCGACCTGCGGCCGCCAGGACATGTCGAAGAGCCGCTTCGAGACGTCCTGGTGCCGCTTCTGGTGGCCGAAGAGCCCCGCCATGCCGCAGCAGCCGGTGGCGGGGGTCTCGACCCGGACGCCGAGCGCCTCGAAGACCAAGGCCCATTGCGAGCTGCTCTGCGGCTGGGCGGTGGCTTCGGTGCAATGGGAGAGCAGCTTTGCCGACATGCTCCGTCTGGCCGGAGGGAAGCGGCGCGCCGCGGCTTCCCCGGCGAGGAATTCCTGCGGCATTTGTACGCGCGGGACGCTGATGCCGGTGTTGGCATATTCCTGGCGCAGCATCATGCCGAAGGCGGGCTCGACTGCGACGAGCGGCGCACCGGTCTTGGCGGCTTTGTGGAGCAGCCCGGCAAGGCGGCTGGCGAGGCGGCGGAAACCTTCCATGTCACCGGCTGTATGGGCGGCCTTGCCACCGGGACGCACCTCGAGGAGCCGCGGGGTGTAGCCGAGCGCGGTGAAGCCTGCGATCATGTCTCGCTGCACTTCGGCGTCGAAGAGCGCCGTGAACCAGTCCTGCACGAGGATGACGGTGCCATCGGACAGCGGACCGGAGAGTTCGGCCTCGCGCAGCCAGATGCCCTTCGGCAGACCGCTGGTGAGGTGAGACGGCATGTCGACGCTTCCGGTGAGCGCTTCACCGAGCCTTGCCAAAAGCGGCCAGACCGGTGCGAGCACCGGCGCGAGGCGCAGGGTGACCCGGCTGTTGCGTTCGGCCCCGAGCGTCAGGCGGTCCGCAAGCGAGCGGCCATGCCGCTTGAAGTAATTGGCGTAGAAGGTCGTGCGCATCGAGGGGATGTCGACCTGAACCGGGCAACTCGAGGCGCAGGCCTTGCAGCCGAGGCAGGTGTCGAGCACGGCGAGCAGATCGGCCTCACGCACGTCGAGATCCGGAGCGTTCCCGGCTTTTGCGCTGTGCCAGGCGCGCAGGGCATCGGCGCGGCCCTTCGGCGAATGGCGGAGGTCGGCGCTTGCCTTGAAGCTCGGGCACATCGGCGTCGCGGCGGCATAGCTCAGGCACTGCGCATTGCCGTTGCAGCGGAAGGCCCTGGTCAGCGCATCGCCTTCGGGCGCGTTGAAGGCGCGGAACGGAGTCGTTGCGATCCCGAGGATCGGGGTATCATTGCTGACGAGCTTGCCAGGGTTGTAGCGCCCGGAAGGGTCGAAAGCGGCCTTGATGCCCTGGAACGCGCCATAGGCTTCCGGCCCGATCCAGTCGCGGAGATAGGCACCGCGCACGCCCTTGCCATGCTCGCCCCAGAAGATGCCGCCGTATTTGCGCGTGAGATCGTAGACGGCATCCGACACCGTCACGAGCTTTTCACGGTCAGTCCTGGCATCGATGTTGAGCGCCGGGCGGATATGGAGGCAACCGACATCGACATGGCCGTAGATGCCGAAACCGAGGCCGTTCTGCGATAGCACCGCGAGGAATTCATCGACGAAGGCCGGCAGGTTCTCGGGCGGGACAACGGTGTCCTCGACGAAGGCCACGGGGCGGGCCTGACCGTCGACCTTGCCGAGCAGGCCCACGCCTGCCGAACGGATCGCCCAGAGCTCCCTGATCTCGGCCGGATCACCCACAACGCAGACCGCGCCCGCCCCGGGAAGGCCTGCGACGATCTCCCGGCAATGCTGCACGCGCTGGTCGACGAGTGCCGCATCCTCGCCGTTGATCTCGATGAAGACATAGGCGACGCGCTGACCGTCCCCTGCGTGCAGGCCTTTGGGCAGGCGGCGGAGGATACCGGCGGCATCGGCGATTGCCTGCACTGTCTCGTCCATCACCTCGATGGCGGTGGGCTCGGCGGCGAGCAGCGGCGTTGCGGCTGCGAGCGCGCTGCGGAAGCTCCCGAAGCCCGCGACGATCAGGCGCTTTTCCGGCTCGATCCGGCGCAGCTTCACGCGGATGCGGCTCATGAGGCCGAGCGTGCCCTCGGAACCGAGGAAAAGACGCCACCACTCGAAACCGCCGCCTTCGGGGCAGGCGCGCTCGAGATCATAGCCGGTGAAGCGGCGGTTGAGCCGCGGTGTGTGATCGATGAAGGCCTGGCGCCCGGCGCGCGCGGCCTTTTCGGCCCGGGCGAGCATGCCGCACGCCCAATCCGGCGTTTCGGCCATGCTCGAAAGCAACCCCTCGGGCCGCGCGATTTCGACCCCAAGGATGTTGTCGGATGTCTTGCCATAGACGCGCGAGCCCTTGCCCGAGGCGTCGGTCGAGACCATGCCGCCGATGGTGCAGCGGGTCGAGGTGGAGGTTTCGGGTGCGAAGAACCAGCCCGAGGCGCGGATCCGGCCATTGAGGTCGTCGAGCACCATGCCTGGTTCGACATCGGCCCAGCCTTCCTCGGCGTCGAGCTCGATCAGGGCGTTCATGTGGCGCCGGAGATCGACAATGATGCCGTGATTGAGGCTCTGGCCATTGGTGCCTGTGCCGCCGCCACGGCCGGTTACGGGAACATGCGCAAACTCAGGATCTTCCACCACGCGCAGCAGCGTGACGAGATCCAGTGCGCCGCGCGGCGCGACGATCAGGTCGGGCGCGATCTGGTAGACCGAGTTGTCGGTCGACATTGCGGCACGCAGCGCACTGTCATTCTCGATTTCACCTGTGAAACCAGCGTGGCGCAGGGCGTCAGACAGCCGAGAGATGGTTGCCCGCGCAGGCTGCAGGTCGAGCATCGGGCGTCCTTTCGTGACTGCGCCTGTGAAACTCGGGATCGATGTTCACCACGCTGGAAAGCCATGAAGATAACGCCGGAGACCCAGAACATAAACCTGCGCCATCTGCACGAGATCACCTAAGAAGGCGCATTCGGTGTAGAAGCTGCGACCCTGGGGGTTTTGCCTCGGTGCTTTCGGGGACGATATTGCCGAACGTCCGGCCATAATGCTCTCGGACGCAAGGCACGTCATGGCGACCGCAGGGCGCATGCGCAATTCGCTGAACCTTGCGCAGCGGCCGATTCTGCGGGATCCGATCGAGCGTGCCTGCCCCGCCGGCCATCCAGCGCTCGCCCAAAGGTGGCCGAACTCGCATATATCGCCCCGGAAATGCTGATCGGGCTTGATCCGCAGGCCCAGATCAGCTGTGGCACGGGCCTTTTGCGGTGGCGCTTTCTGCCCGCATCCCGGCACTGACGGGCAAGCTCGCAACCTGAAAGGCGCCCCGGCATCCGTGGAAGAGGCATCGTCGGACCCGGGTCGCGTCAAAACCGATGTGATCTGGAGGCAGGCGATGAGCGTCTTGCTTCCGGTCAGTTCCGCGGCATGCCGCTGACAGAAAAAGACAATCGAGAGTGGTGGGTATGGTGCTGCCGGAGAGATTTGAACTCTCGACCTCTCCCTTACCAAGGGAGTGCTCTACCCCTGAGCTACGGCAGCGATGCGCGGCCTTGTAGCGGATTCGGCGGGGGGTGCAAGCCAAATCTGGACCCTCCCCCGCGCTTGCGCTAGAGAGACGCCATGCAAGACATGAAGCCCCCGCATAAACCCGCTCGCATTCCCGGCAAGGATGACAAGTCCGCCCGGCTGGCCGAGGCCTTGCGGGCCAATCTTGCCAGACGAAAGGCGCAGAAGCGCGCCCGCGCCGAGCAGTTGCCGCGCGAGGAAGATCAGGGAAACTGACACCACATGGACAGCATCCTGGTCCGCGGCGGCGCGGAACTCAACGGCACCATTCCGATCTCGGGAGCGAAGAACGCCTGTCTCGCGCTGATGCCGGCGGCACTGCTCTCTGACGAGCCGCTGACGCTCACGAACGCGCCGCGGCTTTCGGACATCCGCACCATGACGGTGCTGCTGGAATCGCTCGGCTGCGAGGTCGCCAGGCTTCAGGCCGGTCGCGTGCTCGTCGTGGGCACCGAGCGGATCAGCAATCACACCGCCGACTATGACATCGTGCGCAAGATGCGCGCCTCGATTCTCGTACTCGGGCCGATGCTGGCGCGCGACGGACATGCCGTCGTCTCTCTGCCGGGCGGCTGCGCCATCGGCGCCCGGCCGGTGGACCTGCACCTGAAGGGCCTCGAGGCACTCGGCGCGACCCTCGATCTGCGCGACGGCTATGTGCATGCCGAGGCGCGCGGCGGGCTCAAGGGCGCGGTCTTCGAATTTCCGATCGTCTCGGTCGGCGGGACCGAGAACCTGCTGATGGCCGCAACGCTCGCGAAGGGGACGACGGTCCTGAAGAATGCCGCGCGTGAACCCGAGATCGTCGATCTTGCCGAGTGCCTCCGGCGGATGGGCGCGCGGATCGAGGGCGACGGCACGAGCGAGATCATCATCGAGGGGGTCGAGCGGCTTTCCGGGGCGACGCACCCGGTGGTGGCGGACCGGATCGAACTCGGCACCTACATGCTCGCGCCCGCCATTGCGGGCGGGCGGGTTGAGCTTTCCGGCGGGCGGCGCGATCTCGTCGCAGCCTTCTGCGACAAGCTCGAGGAAGCCGGTGTCGAGATCGAGGAGACGCGCTCCGGGCTGACCGTCACGCGGCGGAACGGGCGGATCCGGGCGACCGATGTGGTGACGGCCCCGCATCCGGGTTTTCCGACGGATCTTCAGGCGCAGATGATGGCACTTCTGGCGACCGCCGACGGGGTCAGCCACCTCGAGGAACGGATCTTCGAGAATCGCTTCATGCATGCGCCGGAGCTTGCGCGCATGGGCGCCGAGATCGATGTGCAGGGCGGCACGGCAAGGGTGACGGGCGTGGAGCGGCTGCGCGGGGCCCCGGTGATGGCGACCGACCTGCGCGCCTCGGTGAGCCTCATTCTTGCGGGCCTCGCGGCAGAAGGTGAGACCCGCGTGTCGCGCGTCTATCATCTCGATCGCGGCTACGAACATGTCGAGGAGAAGCTCTCGGCCTGCGGCGCACGGATCGAACGTATTGGCGAGGCGGCCGAATGAGCGATGGTCCCCGCTTCGAGGATGCCCGTTTCGAGGATGGTGGGGAACAGCCGTTGCGCCTGCGCGCGGAGGCGGCGGAGGATCTCGGGATCATCTCGGCGCTGGTGCAGGATGCGGTGACCGGACGGGGCGACATGGCCTGGCTCGCGAAGCGGCACCGCTTCACGCTGCTCCTCAACCGCTTCCGCTGGGAAGACGCGCCGGCCGCCGAGCGGCAGGGCCGCGCCTTCGAGCGGGTGCGTGCGCTCCTGAGCTTCGACGGCGCCCTGCGCGTCCGCTCGGAAGGGATCGACCCGGAGGATCGCGAGGCGGTTCTGTCGCTGCTTTCGATCCGTTTCGAGCCCGGTGCAGACGGCGCCGGCACGGTGCTTCTCATCTTTGCCGGCGATGGCGAGATCGCGATCGACGTGGAATGCCTCGATGTGACGCTGGCCGATGTGACCCGCCCCTATCTCGCGCAGGCCACCCGCGCGCCGCATCACCCGACGGACTGACTGCCATGGCTCTTTTTCTCGACACCCGCGACGGCGATTTCGAGGTACGGTTCCGCGCGCTTCTCGGCATGAAGCGCGAGGCGGATGCCGATGTCGATGCGGATGTTCAGGCCATCCTTGCCGACGTCGCGGCACGGGGCGATGCGGCTCTCATCGAGATGACGGCCCGCTGGGACCGCCTCACGCTGACACCGGAGACACTGGCCTTTACGCGGGAGGAGATCGACGCGGCCTGCGCGGCGGTGGGTGCGGAGGACCGCGCGGCGCTTGAACTGGCCGCGGCGCGGATCCGCGCCTATCACGAGCGCCAGTTGCCGGAGGATGCTCGCTGGACCGACGCCGACGGCGCGGAACTCGGATGGCGCTGGAGTGCGGTGGATGCTGCCGGGCTCTACGTGCCCGGCGGGCTGGCCTCCTACCCGTCTTCGGTCCTGATGAACGCGATCCCGGCGCAGGTTGCAGGGGTGCGGCGGCTGGTGATCTGCGCACCGACGCCCGATGGCGCGGTCAATCCCCTGGTGCTGCTCGCCGCCCGGATCGCGGGCGTCGAGACGATCTATCGGGTGGGCGGGGCGCAGGCGATCGCGGCGCTGGCCTATGGCACGGAAACGATCGCGCCGGTGGACAAGATCACCGGGCCGGGCAATGCTTATGTCGCCGCGGCGAAGCGGCGGGTTTTCGGGACGGTCGGAATCGACATGATCGCAGGCCCCTCGGAGGTGCTGATTCTCGCGGATTCCTCGAACGATCCCGACTGGGTGGCACTCGATTTGCTGGCCCAGGCCGAACACGATGCCTCGGCCCAGTCGATTCTCATCACCGACGATGCCGCCTTCGGCCGGGCGGTCGATGAAGCCGTGCTGCGGCGGCTCGAAACGCTGGAGCGGCGCGAGATCGCCGGCGCGAGCTGGAGGGCGTTCGGGGCGGTCGTCACGGTAGGTGACTGGGACGAGGCCGTGGCACTTTCGGACCGGATCGCGCCAGAGCATCTCGAGATCTGCACCACGCATGCGGATGTGCTGGCCGAGAAAGTCCGCCATGCCGGAGCGATCTTTATCGGATCCCTGACCCCCGAGGCGATCGGCGACTATGTCGGGGGGCCCAACCATGTGCTGCCGACGGCGCGGTCGGCACGTTTTTCCTCGGGCCTCTCGGTGCTTGACTTCATGAAACGCACGACGGTTGCGCGCATGTCTCCTGCCGCGCTTTCGGCAATCGGACCGGCGGCAGCACGGCTGGCCCGATCGGAAAGCCTCGAGGCGCACGGGCTTTCGGTGCTGGCGCGCCTCGACCGTCTGAACGCAAGGTAGAGCCATGTCCGGAACCGACCGCCTCATCGATGTGACCCTCGACGATACCGGCCTGGCCCCGCCAACGCCCGAGATCGATCAGGAGCGCAAGGTCGCAATGTACGACCTGCTCCAGGAGAACGTGTTCTCGCTGCCGAAAAGGGGCGAACAGGATATTCCGGAGGGGCCCTACCGCCTGCGGCTTGCAATCCGGGAGCGTCGGCTTGTCTTCGAGGTTGCGACCGAAGATGGCACACCTGTTGGCGAGACGCATCTTTCACTCACGCCGTTCAATCAGGTGATCCGGGATTATTTCCAGATCTGCGAGAGCTATTTCGACGCGGTGAAGCGCCTGCCTCCGGCGCAGATCGAGGCGATCGACATGGGCCGACGCGGGATCCACAATGAGGGAAGCCGGCTGCTGCTCGAGCGGCTTGAGGGCAAGGTCGAAACCGACCTCAACACTGCCCGGCGCCTCTTCACGCTGATCTGCGTCCTTCACTTCAAGGGCTGATCCGCGTGGAGGACAATCCCCATTCGGTGCTCTTCTGCTGCGACTACAATGCCGTGCGATCGCCGATGGCGGAGGGAATCATGCGCCGGGACTATGGCCGGCGCATTTTTGTCCAGTCCGCCGGGGTGAAGAACGAGCTCGAGATCGACGGATTCGCGGTCTCGGTCTGTGCGGAAATCGGTCTGAAGCTCGATGCCCACCGGGTACGAACCTTTCAGGAGATGGAGCAGTGGGGCGATCAGATCGGCGCCTTCGATCTCATCATCGCGCTCTCACCCGCCGCTCACAGACAGGCGCTGGAGTATACCCGATACTACGCGGTGGACGTGGAGTTCTGGCCTATCTTCGACCCGACCGGGTTGGGTGAAACGCGCGAGGCGAAGCTCGCGGCTTACCGGCAGTCGCGAGATCAGATTGCGCAGCGCATCCGGGCGCGGTTCGGCCCGCCTGATCCACCCGTTGAAAAGAAGAATGATGCGTAAGCGATATGCCGGGTGGAAACCCGCCGTGATGTCGCGCCCGATGGCAGCACAGCGGAAACCACCTTTTCACAAAGACGGATCAATGTATTCATTGTCCTTGATTCATTAACGCGTCAGGGGCATATAACGGCCGCGGGTCAACTTTTGTTGTCCCGCGTGCTTTCAATTGCATCGGAGCAAACATGGCCAAGGAAGAGCTTCTTGAATTTCCGGGTGTCGTGACCGAGCTTCTGCCCAACGCGACTTTCCGGGTGGAGCTCGAGAACGGCCATACCATCATCGCCCACACTGCCGGCAAGATGCGGAAGAACCGCATTCGCGTTCTGGCTGGCGACAAGGTGCAGGTCGAGATGACGCCCTATGATCTGACCAAGGGACGGATCAACTATCGCTTCAAGTGACCTGACGGCGCCGGAAACCGCCCGCCCGGGCAAACCGGCCCCCGCAGCCGCCCTCATTCTCGCCTCCGCCAGCCCGCGCCGTCGCGAGCTGCTTGCACAGGTCGGGATTACCGCGGCAGCGATCAGACCCTCAGACATTGACGAAACTCCCCTGCCCCGCGAGCTGCCGCGGGCGCTGGCGCTCAGGCTTGCAAGAGCCAAGGCGGATGCCACACCTGCCGCTCCGGACGAGATCGTGCTCGCTGCCGACACCGTTGTCGCGACGGGCCGGCGCCTGCTCGGCAAGCCGGATGACGCGGCGGAGGCCGAAGTTTTTCTGCGTCTTCTGTCAGGGCGACGCCACCGGGTCATCACGGGCCTGGCGCTGCGCCGTGGGGACCGACGCTGGAGCCGTGCCGTGGAAACCGCAGTGCGGTTCAAACGGCTCTCCGAGACGGAAATCGCCGGATACCTCGCGTCCGGCGAATGGCAAGGCAAGGCAGGCGGCTATGCCATCCAGGGGCTAGCAGGTGCTTTCGTGCCCTGGATCAGCGGATCCTACAGCAACGTGGTGGGCCTGCCGCTGACGGAGACGGTCCACCTGCTTACAGCCGCAGGCTATCAACGGAAGATTTCCCCATGAAGGGCAGACAGATCCGCATCGAACCTGCCGCCGGCGGGGGTGTTGCCGCTGCGCTGATGGTCAACGGTCGCCTTGAGGATCTGCTGATCGATCCGCCGGACGATGATCCCGCGCCGCGGCCGGAGGCGATCTATCTCGCGACGGTCGGGCGCCCGATGAAGGGTCTGGGCGGGGTCATGCTCGATCTCGGCGATGGCGGAACCGGCTTTCTGCGCGGATCGCGATTGCCCGCACCGGGCCGCACGCTGCTCGTTCAGGTTTCGAACTGGGCCGAACCCGGCAAGGCGCCGGGGGTGAGCGACCGGCTCCTCCTCAAGGGCCGTGGCGCTATCCTGACACCGGGTGCACCGGGCCATAACATCGCCCGTTCGCTGCGCGACCCCGAAGCGCGCGAAGCGTTGTCCGAGTTGGCGCACGAGGCGATGGCAGGATGCCCCGACGATCTCGGATTGATTGTACGCACCGCCGCAGCCGATATCCCAGAAGACGAGCTTCTGAACGAGATCCATGCGCTGCGCGCAACCTGGGCAAGGGTTCTGGAGCGCGCAGAGGTGCAGGCCACCGGGCTCGTTCACGCCGCGCCCGACGCCGGCGATCAGGCCTGGCGGGAATGGTCCGAGCCCGGAACGGACATGGTGGAGGCACCGAACGCGCTGGCGGAGGCTGACCTGTGGGAAGAGATCGCGGCGCTGCTGGAGCCTCCCGCGGCACTCGGAACCGATGCCTTCATGGCAATTGAACCGACGCGGGCTCTGATCGCGGTTGATGTGAACACGGGGCGCGACATGTCGCCTGCCGCGGCTCTCAAGGCCAATCTGGCTGCGGCGGCGGAGCTGCCGCGGCAATTGCGGCTGCGCGGCCTTGGCGGCCAGGTCACTGTGGATTTTGCGCCGCTGGCGAAGGCGGATCGGCGAAAGATCGAGAGCGCGCTCGGCGTAGCCTTGCGTGCTGACGGCATCGACACCACGATCTCCGGCTGGACACCACTCGGCAATCTCGAGCTTCAGCGCAAGCGGGCGCGGCGGCCGCTTGCCGGGCTGGCTGGTCAAATCGCGCCGCTGTAGCGACCTTCCGCGGCGTTGCGGGCGTCGAGGCAGCGCGCAATGAGGCGGGCAAGGATCGGGCCATCGCGCACAATTCTGAATGTCTCGCCCTCGAGTGCAACGGCCTCCCCGAAGCGCTCGCGTGCTGTCGCGAGCCCTGCGTCGAGGATCGAGGCGAAGTCGCCGAACTCGCGCCGGAGCGCGGCAAGATCGACGCGAAATCCACACATGAGCATCTCGATCGCTCGCCCGCGGACCTTGTCCTCGAGCGAGAAGGCCCAGCCGCGCTGGATTGCCAGTCTTTCCGCCCCAATCCGCGCAGAATAGGCAACTGTCTGGCGTTCGTTCTGCAGGAATCCCTGACGAAAGCTTGAAATCGCGGAGGCGCCGATGCCAATCACGGCGTCGAGACTGTCGTCGGTATAGGCGAGATGCCGACGCCGGAGACGGCCCTCGCGCGCGGCCCGCGCCATGGCGTCTTCCGGCTTGACGAAATGATCGATGCCGACTGGATCGTATCCGGCGCGCACCAAATACTCCGCGGCAATTCCATATTGGGTCAGCCGTTCCTCAGTACCCGGAAGTTGCGCCTCGTTGATCATGTTCTGGCGTTTGGCCATCCAGGGCACGTGCGCATAGCCAAAGAGCGCGACCCGGTCTGGTTCGACCGAGAGAATGGCATTGGCGGTTTCCAGAACCTGGACGCAGCCCTGGAGCGGAAGCCCATACAGCATGTCGATCCCGATCGAGCCAACCCCGCCCTTCCGCAGCAGCCGAACGGCCCGCCCCGTATCATCAAGGCTTTGCAGCCGCCCGATCGCCCGCTGCACACGCGGATCGAAATCCTGGACGAAAAGCGTGGAGCGGGTCATACCTTGCCCGATAAGAGCCTCGATCGTCTCGGGCACGACCCGGCGTGCATCGATCTCAACCGTGAATTCGGCATCCGCGGCGACCGCCAGCGAGCTCCGGGTGGTACGGCCGAGGCGAGCCATGTCCTCCGGCGAGAGAATCAGCGGCGAACCACCGCCCCAATGAATGCGCCCGATCTCGACACCCGCCGGGAGAAGCTCCGCAATTCGGCGAATCTCCCGAAGGAGCGATCCGACATAGTCCGCGACGATCTTCGGCGAACGCACCGCCTGGGTCCGGCAGGAACAGAACCAGCAGAGCTTCTCGCAAAATGGCACGTGGATATAGACGCCGATGCGGCCTCCAGACGGGATCGCCCGGAGCCATGCTTCATGTTGCGCCCCGCCGACCTCGGGCACGAAGTGCTCGACAGAGGGGTAGCACAGATAGCGGGAAACCTTCTGATCGAAGATTCCACTGTTCCTGACTGGTTGTTTTGCGCTCATGGCGCTAAACTGTGCCCGCCGCGCTGCGGCCTTCCTTGATCGAGGTCAAGCAGGCGTGTAATCATGACAATGAATATTTTGAGACAGAGAAACGTGGTTCTGAACACGGCCAAGAAACACAACCACCTGCGGTGCGGCGAGTGTCCGATCCGGCACAGGGCGGTCTGTGCTCATTGTGACAAGGCCGAACTCGAGCAGCTTGACCAGATCAAGACCTATCGCAGCTTCGGCCCCGGCGAGACGATCGTATGGTCGGGAGAGAAGCTGACTTTCGTCGGATCCGTTGTCGTTGGCGTCGCAACGCTTTCGAGCACGCTTTCGGACGGCCGCCGGCAGATGGTGGGCCTCCTGCTCCCCTCAGATTTCCTCGGCCGGCCTGGTCGCGCCACCGCGACCTATGATGTGGTGGCAGCAACGGACGTGACCTTCTGCATGTTCCAGAAGGATGAGTTCGAGCGCATGATCGCGCGCAGCCCAAACCTCGGGAACAGGCTTCTCGAGATGACCCTCGACGAGCTCGACTCGGCACGGGAGTGGATGCTGCTTCTCGGACGCAAGACGGCGAGAGAGAAGATTGCGAGCCTCTTCGTCATCATGGCGCGCCGGGATGCCGCGCTGCATCAGTCCGCTCCGCGCGACGGGTTGCATTTCTCGCTTCACATCACCCGTGAGGCGATGGCCGATTATCTTGGCCTGACGATCGAGACCGTAAGTCGCCAGATTTCCGCCCTGAGGCGCGAGGGCATCATCGAACTCGTCGATGCCCGCACCGTCCACGTGCCCAACTTCGAGAAACTGCTAGATCAGTCAGCCGACGACGCAGACGGCGGCATTCTCGCCTAGAAAGCCGGCGGAATCCGCGCTTTCCGCCGAGCCATACACTCCACAAACCTTTGTTGAAGTTCGGTTTTCAGCCTTTCACGCCAGCGCGATCTGCCTTATCACGCCCGCCACGCATGTTCTCGGAACTTGATCTGAATCATTGTTCCGTGATCTCTGGGCTAAGAAAAGCCCGGAAGGGATTGTTTACCTAGAGCCGGACGCCCGTCCGGACGGATCTCGAGGGAGCTAAGGAGACAGGATGCTGGATGGAATCAAGATTGCGGCATTGGGCGTGATGACGTTCCTGTTCGCAATGGCGGCGAATTACGGGCAGGAATTCGTCTACCAAGTCCACGCCGTCCTGCTCATGCTCGCCTCCGCAGCCGCTTTCATCTGGGCTGTCCGGTCCACCGGATCCCCCAAGGTCGCTGCTGCGGCTCCGGTTGAAAAAGGATACATGGATGAGGTCGTTCGCTACGGCGTCATAGCGACGGCGTTCTGGGGTGTGGTCGGGTTCTCTGCCGGCACCTACATCGCCTGGGAACTGGCCTTCCCCCATCTGAACTGGGATCTTCCCTGGACCTCCTTCGGACGGCTTCGCCCTCTGCATACATCCGCCGTGATCTTTGCCTTCGGCGGCAATGCCCTCATCGCCACGTCGTTTTATGTGGTGCAGCGTACCTGCGCTACAAGGCTGTGGGGCGGAAATCTCGCGTGGTTCGTCTTCTGGGGCTACAACCTCTTCATCGTGCTCGCCGCGACTGGCTATGTGCTGGGTTCCACCCAGTCCAAGGAATACGCCGAGCCCGAGTGGTATGTTGATCTCTGGCTCACCATAGTCTGGGTTGCCTATCTGGCGATCTATCTCGGCACGCTCGTCAAGCGGAAGGAACCCCACATCTACGTGGCGAACTGGTTCTTCCTCTCGTTCATCGTGACCGTGGCGATGCTCCATGTCGTCAACAACATCGCCATCCCGACCTCAATCTGGTCCTCCCAGTCGGTGATCCTGTTCCCCGGCGTTCAGGGCGCCATGGTGCAGTGGTGGTATGGCCACAACGCAGTGGGCTTCTTCCTCACCGCAGGCTTCCTGGGCATGATGTACTACTTCGTGCCGAAGCAGGCAGAACGCCCCGTCTATTCCTACAAGCTCTCGATCATCCACTTCTGGGCGCTGATCTTCCTCTATATCTGGGCCGGCCCGCACCACCTGCACTACACCGCCCTGCCCGACTGGGCGCAGGTGCTCGGCATGGTTTTCTCGGTCATCCTCTGGATGCCGTCCTGGGGCGGCATGATCAACGGCCTCATGACGCTGCAGGGCGCCTGGGACAAGCTGCGCACCGACCCGATCCTGCGCATGCTCGTGGTCTCCGTCGGCTTCTACGGCATGTCAACGTTCGAAGGCCCGATGATGGCGGTCCGCGCGGTGAACTCGCTGTCGCATTATACCGACTGGACGATCGGTCATGTGCATTCCGGCGCCCTTGGCTGGAACGGCATGATCACCTTCGGCGCGCTCTATTACCTCGTGCCGCGCCTCTGGCACCGCGAGCGCCTCTACTCGATCACGCTGGTTTCCTGGCACTTCTGGCTCGCTACGATCGGCATCGTGCTCTACGCCTCGTCCATGTGGGTCTCGGGCATCATGCAGGGCCTGATGTGGCGTGAAGTCGACGCGCAGGGCTTCCTCGTGAACTCCTTCGCTGACACGGTCGCCGCGATGCATCCGATGTATGTGGTTCGTGCCACCGGCGGGATCCTCTACCTCACGGGCGGAATCATCATGGCCTACAATCTCTTCAAGACCGCCGTGGGCGCTGGCGAAAGCACTGCGCCGGCAACCACCGTTGCCGCGGAATAAGGGAGCGCTCGAGACACATGTCCCTCCTCAAGAAACACGCCTATATTGAGCGCAACGCCTTCCTGCTGCTCATCCTGAGTTTCCTCGTGGTGACGGTCGGCGGCATCGTCCAGATCGTCCCGCTGTTCTATCTCGACAACGTCATCGAGGATGTGGACGGAATGCGGCCCTACTCCCCACTGGAGCTCGCGGGCCGTAACATCTACGTCCGCGAAGGCTGCTATGTCTGTCATAGCCAGATGATCCGGCCGATGCGCGACGAGAACGAGCGCTACGGGCACTACTCGCTGGCCGCGGAATCGAAATACGATCATCCGTTCCAGTGGGGCTCGAAGCGGACCGGCCCGGACCTTGCGCGTGTGGGCGGTCGCTACTCGGACGCATGGCATGTTGCGCACATGCACAATCCCCGTGACGTGGTGCCGGAGTCGGTGATGCCCGGCTATCCGTTCCTCGCCGAACGGCCGATCAGCTCGACCTACATTGCCCAGATGATGAAGACGCATCGGGCGGCGGGCGTGCCCTATACCGACGAGATGATCGAGCAGGCCCGCGCCGATTTCCAAGCGCAGGCCGATCCAGACAACGGCGATGTGGATGCTCTGCTCGCCCGCTATCCGAAAGCCCAGGCGCGGTATTTCGACGGCAACACAGCTCAGGTCACCGAGCTCGACGCAGTTATCGCTTATCTTCAGATGCTGGGCACGCTGGTCGATTTCTCGACCTTCGAACCTGAAGCAAGCCGGTAAGGAGGGGCGAGATGGACACCTACACCGCCCTCCGGCACTTCGCGGACAGCTGGGCTGTGCTGGGGCTGCTGATCTTTTTCGGTGGCGTGGTGCTCTGGGTTTTCCGGCCCGGATCACGCGAAATCTACAAAGACAGCGCAAACATGATCTTCCGCAATGAATCCAAGCCCAAGGACGATTGACAATGGCCGGTAACCGCGAACTAGACACCGCGACGAACACCGAAACGACCGGCCATGAATGGGACGGTATCAAGGAGCTCGACACCCCCATGCCGCGCTGGTGGTTGCTCACCTTCTATGCAACCATCATCTGGGGTGTGATCTACGTCATCCTGTTCCCTGCGTGGCCGCTCATCCACGCCGCTACACCGGGCCTGCTCGGGTATTCGAGTCGGGTCGAGGCGGCCAAGGAGATCGCTGATGCGGAAGCCGCCAATGCGCCGCTCGACCAGGCGCTGATGGCGACCGACATCTCCGGGGACGAAGCCAACCCCGAACTGCTGGCCTATGCGACCGCAGGCGGCGGCGCCGTCTTCCGCAACAACTGCTCCCAGTGCCACGGCGCCGGGGCGGCAGGGGCGCGCGGCTTCCCCAACCTCCTCGACGACGACTGGCTCTGGGGTGGCACGGCGGCCGACATCGAGCAGACCGTGACACACGGTATCCGCTACGAGCAGGACGACGATACCCGCTTCAGTCAGATGCCCGCCTTTGGTGACATCCTCTCAAGCGAGGAGATCAACCAGCTTGTAAACTATGTCCGCTCGCTTTCCGGTCTCGACCATGACAGCGCACTTACCCAGGAAGGCTCCGTGCTTTTCGCCGACAACTGCGCATCCTGTCATGGTGAGGATGGCAAGGGATCCTATGATTTCGGAGCTCCGAATCTCACCGATAGCATCTGGCTCTACGGCAGCGATCCCGACACCCTGCGCGAGACCATCACCAACGCCCGTTTCGGCATCATGCCTGCGTTCCAGGGCCGTCTGAGCGCCGATGACATTCGCAAGGTCGCGATCTACGTCCATACTCTCGGCGGCGGCCAGTAAGCTCCTGAAAGCCTCGTGCACCGGGCAGTGTCGCTCCGGTGCACGAAACCCCGACATCGGCGATAAGATGATCGCTGAGACTGTCGAGTTCCCGGCGAAGCCGCCGCCTCAGGAAACGATTACAGGCCCGCTTCAGCGCGAACTTGCCGCGCAGCGCGGCGCCCCTCGTCCTATCGATCCCCATCGCGCACCGCTTCTCCGGCTTCCGGCACGATGTGCGTTTTCCGTGTTGAGTCCGGGAGCGTTTGGATTTCCGAGCAACGTAGAACACGCGGCGAGCGTTCAGGCCACGAAAGGCTCCAGCGTTCCATGCGCGTGGCGGTGAGAAAACTTTCTGAAAGCGCGAATAACATTTCCTGACTTCTCCTTGATGACTTTCCCGGAAAAGGGTGCGAGATTTCAGGATCGAATGCGAGCCGCGAAGATTTTGGACCTGTAAGGTAAACTTACAATGGACTGGCGCAGCCTTCCTTCCCTCAGTGCGTTGCGCGCCTTTTCGGCCCTTGCCCAGACCGGCAACTTCACGCGCGCGGGAGAAAGCCTGAACGTGAGTCACGCCGCGGTCAGCCAGCATGTCCGCGCGCTCGAAAACGAGCTCGGCATTGCGCTGGTGATCCGCAACGGCAAGTCCTGTGCGCTGACACCCGACGGCAACCGACTTGCCATTTCTCTTGAGGCCGCCTTCAGCGGCGTCGGCGATACGATCGCCACATTGCGTGGCGCGAGTGATGACCGCCCGCTGCAGGTGACGCTGACGCCGGCCTTTGCAATGCGGTGGCTCATGCCGCGGATCTCCGAATTTCGCCAGCGACATCCGGAACACGAGCTGATGCTCAATCCGACGGCGGAAGTGGTGGATCTTCTGCCGGGCGGTGTTGATGTTGCGATTCGGTTTGGGCACGGGAGGTGGCCTGGCCTTGATGCGGAACTGCTTTTTCCCACGACGCATGCGATCGTCGCAGCCCGCAGCCTTGTCGGCAGCCGACGCATCGAGTGCCCGGAAGATATTCTCGACTTGCCGTTGCTGCAGGAATACGGCACCAACGAGATGACCCTCTGGCTGCGGAATCGCGGCGTCATTGCGCCGAAGTTCAAGAACATCACGCATCTGCCGGGCTACATGGCTCTCGAGGGCCTGATGAATGGAGATGGTGTCTCTGCCGTGGCCCGCGCCCTTGTCGAACCGGAGATTTCCAGCGGACGGCTGGTGGTGCTCTTTGAAGACGGGGACGAGGAAAGCGGGTATCACATAGTCACCCGGCCCGGAGTGCTGCGCGTTGCCGCCAAGGCGTTCGTGCGCTGGATCCGGAACGCAGCCGCCGGGCAGAACAAGAAAATGGCCTCCGACAGGGCTCCACCGCAATCCGGTTCGAGAGATTGATCCGGATCAAGGCGCAAATATCCTGATTCATGGATGTGACTTTCGCGCCCGCAACGTCTCGCTAGCAGCAGGAACTTTTCGTCGTGACCGATACAGCCGATACCCCACCGCCTCTCTACGCCGCACGCGAGCCTGTCTTTCCCCGCCGGGTTTCTGGCTGGTTTCGGACATTCAAGTGGTGGATCATGGGGATCACGCTGGGGATCTACTATCTGCTGCCATGGATCCGATGGGACCGCGGACCGGAATTGCCCGACCAGGCGGTCCTCGTCGATCTCGCAAACCGGCGCTTCTACTTCTTCTTCATCGAAATCTGGCCGCAGGAATTCTATTTTGTCGCTGGCCTTCTCATCATGGCGGGGCTCGGCCTCTTCCTCTTCACGGCCGCGCTGGGTCGCGTCTGGTGCGGGTACACCTGCCCTCAGACTGTCTGGACAGATTTGTTCATTCTCGTCGAGCGCTGGGTCGAAGGTGACAGGAATGCCCGTATTCGCCTCTTCCGGCAGCCTTGGAATGCCGAGAAGATCCGCAAGCGCGTGCTCAAGTTCACGCTCTGGATCCTGATTGCCGTCGCAACCGGTGGTGCCTGGGTGTTCTACTTTGCCGATGCCCCGACCCTGCTCAAGGAGCTGCTGACCGGGCAGGCCCCGGCAGTCGCCTACATGTCCATTGCCGTGCTGACCGCAACCACCTTCACCTTCGGCGGCATGATGCGCGAGCAGGTCTGTATCTATATGTGCCCCTGGCCACGCATTCAGGGCGCGATGATGGACGAACAGACCCTTACCGTTGGCTATCGCGACTGGCGCGGCGAGCCTCGCGGCAAGCATCGGCGCCGCCGCGAGATGGCGGAAAAGACAGATGCAGCCTTTGCTACGACACGTGCGGCCGGACCGGTCGAGGGAACCCGTTCCCCCAAGATGCCGATGCCGGGTCTGCCGTCAGGCGTCGGTGGGCCGATCCCCGAGAAGGAAACCCTCGGCGATTGCATCGACTGCAACGCCTGCGTGAACGTATGCCCGATGGGCATCGATATCCGCGACGGCCAGCAGCTCGCCTGCATCACTTGTGCGCTCTGTATCGACGCCTGCGACGATGTGATGGCCAAGATCGGCAAGCCGCGTGGCCTGATCGACTATCTGACGCTTGGCGACGGTGAGGCCGAGCGCATGGGGGCGCCGAAGGTCTCGGTCTGGAAGCGAATTCTCCGTCCGCGCATCATCCTCTACACAGTCCTGTGGTCTGCGATCGGCGTCGGGCTCGTGGCAGCGCTTGTCATGCGTACCGATCTGGCCTTTTCGATCGAGCCGGTCCGCAATCCGATCAACGTGGTGCTCTCCGACGGGTCTGTACGGAATGCCTATGAACTCCGGCTGCGCAACATGACGGGCTATGACCGCACCTTTGACATCTCGGTTATTGCGGACGATCCGCTTGCCATCGAACTGCAGGGTCGTGCCGGCGCCGAGGTCGTGGTTCCCGCCAACGAAACGCTGCGCCAGCGCATCTATCTCACCAGCGCCCCCGGCAGCACGGCGAGCAAGACGTCGTCCCTGGATGTCGATCTGCAGGTGGAGGATGAGAATTCCGGTGCACGTGCCGTGGAGAGCACCATATTCCACGGGAAGCAGCAATGATGGCATCTCAAGCGAAGGGATCGTCGGCCGGCAAACTGACCGGCCGCAAGGTACTGATGATCTTCTGCGGAGCATTCGGCATCATCATCGGCGTCAATATTCTGCTGATGGTGAAGGCGATCGACACATTCTCCGGCCTGGTGGTGCCAAACAGCTATGTGGCGAGCCAGGAATTCAATACGAAACGCGCGGCACAACTGGCGCTCGGCTGGAATGCGAGTATCGACTACCACGATGGCGCCTTCTATCTGACGCTGCTTGATGATGCAGGAAAGGTCGTGCGGCCTCTCGAGCTCAGCATCATTGTCGGCCGTGCCACAACGATGCAGACCGATCACCGGCTCGAACTGGTTGAGACACCGAAAGGGTACGCCGCACCGATTGATCTCGCGCCCGGGAACTGGCGCGTCGATATCGAGGCAACAGCGGAAAACGGCGCGGGCTTTCTGCAGTACCGTTCCCTTGTTGTGCCGCCTCAGTCATGAGCGACACGGCCGCCTTCCCCGGAACCGGCGGCTGTCCCGCCTGCGTCGCGGTGCAAGACCTGCCGCCGCGGCAGGGGGTGGAGGGGCAGACCGGCGCGCCACTCCGGCGCTTCGAGATCTCGCTTCCGACCATCCACTGCGCGGCCTGCATCAGCGGAGTCGAGCAAATCCTCGACAGTGTGCCAGGCGTTGCCGCAGCCCGCGTGAACCTGACCCTGAAACGGGTTTCGGTTACCGCCGAAGACGTGCCAGGCATGGACGATCAGCTTCTCGGGAGCCTCAATGGGCGGGGGTTCGAGGCGCGGCCCCTTGACAGCGCCGCGCTGGAAGCGACCCGCACCGATGCCGAGGGGCGCAAGCTGCTTGCTCGCATCGGTGTCTCAGGCTTCGCAGCGATGAATGTGATGCTGCTCTCGATCGCCGTCTGGTCGGGAGCCTCCGATACGACGCGCGACCTTATGCATTGGATTTCGGCAGCGATTGCCCTGCCAGCGGTCGCCTTTTCCGCCCAGCCGTTCTTTGCCAACGCACTCAGAGCGCTGCGTGGGCGGCGGCTGGACATGGATGTGCCGATCTCGACGGCGATATTTCTGGCACTGGGCGTAAGCCTATGGGAGACGATGCATTCGGGCCGTCATGCCTTCTTCGATGCCGCCCTGATGCTCACATTCTTCCTGCTGGTCGGCCGCTATCTCGCACATCTCACTCGTGCTTCCGCCCGTTCGGCAGCGGCTGAGGTCGCCGCCCTCGAAGTGCGCATGGCGGAACGGGTGGCACCGGATGGCCGACGCGAAACCGTACCACTCGATGCCCTGCGCGAAGGCGATATTCTTGCCGTACCCGTCGGCGCCCGCATTCCCACCGATGGTGTCGTGACGGAGGGACGCTCGGAAATTGATCCGTCGATGCTGACGGGAGAGACCATGCCGGAGGCGGTCGGCCCCGGTTCGCTGCTTCATGCCGGCATGATGAATCTTTCGGGCCCGCTGCAGCTCCGCATCGAAGCACTCGGCGAAGAGACGTTGCTCAAGCAGATTGCCCGCCTCGTCGAAGCCGCCGAGCAGAGCCGCGGGCGCTACGCCAATCTCGCCAGCCGTGCGTCCCAGTATTACAGCCATACCGTCAATTTGCTCGCCCTCAGTGCGCTTCTTTTCTGGGGCCTCGTCGGCGGCGACTGGCGGCTTGCCATCAATATCGCGGCAGCCGTCCTCATCATCACCTGCCCATGCGCTCTTGGCCTTGCGGTACCGGCTGTGCTGACCGCGGCATCGGGGCGACTCTTCCGCCAAGGCGTGCTGCTCAAGGACGGCGATGCCTTCGAGCGGCTAGCGCAGGTCGACACGGTCGTCTTCGACAAGACCGGCACACTCACGACCGGCACACCGACCCTGATTGATCCTGCACGTCTTTCGCGCGACGACTTCGCACTTGCCGCGGCTCTCGCCCGCGAGAGCGCGCATCCGCTCTCGCGGGCAATCATGCGGGCGGCTGAAGCCGCCGGTATCTCTCCTGCAAGTCTAGAGAGTATCACCGAGCATCCCGGGCTCGGCACCGAAGGATGGCTCGGGAGCAGGCGTGTGCGCCTCGGCCGCGCGGAATGGACCGGTGCCGCGGGGGAGGTTGAGCGCACGACAGCCTGGCTTACAATCGACAATCGAAAGGCTGTCGCGCTCGCCTTCGAGGATACGCTTCGCCCGGAGGCCCGCGAAACGGTTACACGGCTAAAGGACGCGGGGCTCTCCGTCGCCCTGCTGTCGGGTGACGCAGAGGTGCCGGTCCGAGAGATGGCCGAGCGCGCCGGCATCGCCGACTGGACCGCACACGCGACACCCGCAGGAAAGGTCGCGGCCCTTCAGGATCTCGCAGCACGCGGACACAAGGTGCTCATGGTTGGCGATGGCCTCAACGACGCCGCGGCACTGGCCGCGGCACATGTGTCCATGTCGCCCGCCAGCGCAGTCGATGCGAGCCGGTCCGCCGCCGATCTCATCCTGCTCGGGAACCGCATCGATACCTGCGTCGATTCACTCCGTCTCGCGCGCGTGGCGCGACGTCGGATCATCGAGAATTTTGTGCTTGCGTTCGCCTACAATTTCGTGACGGTACCCATCGCCTTTGCAGGCTATGTTACGCCGCTGATCGCGGCGATCGCGATGTCCGCCAGTTCGATCATCGTTTCGCTCAACGCCATGCGTCTCGGGAGGCAGAAATGAACATTCTCGTTGTGCTGATTCCGATCTCGCTGTTTCTTGGCGGGCTCGGGCTCGTGGCCTTCATGTGGACGCTGCGGTCCAGCCAATACGACGATCCAGAAGGCGATGCGGCGCGAATTCTGTCCGGCCGCTACGACGACGAACCTGCGGCCGAGAAGGTGAAGCGCTGACGTGACCGCCTTCCATCGCTGCCTGGTTGCCGCGGCCCTTGTCGCGGCTCTGGGCCTTGCGAGTTGCTCCTCTCGGATTGCTCCGCTCGGCCCACCCGAACAGGGATATCACCAGAGCTATTCAAGCAGACTGGCGGGCAATCGCACCATCGAATTTGCCTTGCCCGGAAAAGCGGGCCAGACGCTGACCGTCACCATGATGACGGATGCAAGCATGTTCTTCGATGTGATTGCGCCGGGTATGGCCCAACCATTGTTCGTAGGCGGAGCCGAAGGCCGCGAATTCTCGGCGGTGCTCTATATCGACGGCGCCTATACACTTCGCGTCTACATGCTTGGCGTCGATGCCGAGAGCGGCAAGACCGGCAATTTTGTCCTCGAAGCGATTCTGACAGATCCACCGCTCATGTGACCGCGGAACGGTTGGCATATACCGGGTCACGCCAGACATCACCGGTGACAACTGCGCAGAACTGGCGCGCGGCCTCGGCCACGTCTGCATGTCGGAGATAGAGCGGTGCGAAACCGAAGCGCAGGATGTCCGGGTTTCGAAAGTCACCGATCACGCCACGGGCGATCAGCGCCTGTACGATGGCGTAGCCCTCCGGATGTGCAAAGGCGACCTGCGACCCGCGATCCTCAGCTGAACGCGGCGATACGAGCTGGACGCGGCCCTCGCATCCGGCTTCGACAAGATCAATGAAGAGCTGGGTAAGCAGCTTGCCTTTCTCGCGGACACGGGCAATTCCCGCGCGGCCTGCAATCTCAAGCCCCGCCTCCATTGCGCGGAACGACAGAATCGGCTGGGTGCCACAGAGGAAGCGGCGAATCCCCGGATCGGGCCTATAGCTTCGCGTAAAATCAAAGGGGGTCGCATGCCCCCACCAGCCCGAGAGCGGTTGGCGGATGGTTGCGTGATGACGCTCCGCCGCAAACACGAAAGCGGGTGCGCCGGGACCTCCGTTGAGATATTTGTAGCTGCATCCGACAGCCATATCGGCTGCGGCGGCGTTGAGGCCAACCTCCATCACACCTGCACTGTGACAGAGATCCCATATCACGACTGCGCCGGCATCATGAGCCGTGCGCGTGAGCGCCGGAAGGTCCCGCACACGTCCGGTGCGATAGTCGACCTGATTAACGAGAACCGCAGCGACATCGTCGTCGATGAGCGAGGAGAGCTCTGCACCGTCAGGCTCAGCCAGTCGCAGGGAGAGCCCGGGACGTAAACCGAGAAAGCCCTCCGTGACATAGAGGTCGGTCGGGAAGCTTCCGGCCTCCGCAATGATCACGCGCCGATCCGGTCGCATCTGAAGCGCCGCGCCGAGGCACTTGAAGATGTTCAGAGAAACTGTGTCACATGACACAACCTCCCCAGCATCGGCGCCGATAAGCGGCGCGATCCGGTCGCCACAGCGGCTGGGAAGATCGAACCAGCCGGCATGATTCCAGCTGGTGACAAGGTCGGTCGCCCACTCCTCGCGTGCGGCAGTTTCGAGCGCCGAGAGTGCCGCTTTCGGTGCCGGACCGAGAGAGTTGCCATCGAGATAGATGATACCGGCAGGAAGAGCGAACTCCTCCCGGAAGCCGCCCAGAGGGTCCGCGACATCGAGCGCCCTAGCCTGAGCCGTCACATCCGCCCAATCGAGCTTCGAAACCATCAGTGTGCCCCTCTGAAACCACCCGGAGCTTGCACAGGAAAAAATGCGAAAACAAGCGGCGCAAACCTGTCGCAATTCGCTTGACGCCCCCGCCGGAGCCCCATAAAAGCGCCCGTGTCGAGACGATAGACGATGTCTCAACGAGATGCGCGGTTGTAGCTCAGTCGGTTAGAGTGCCGGCCTGTCACGCCGGAGGTCGCGGGTTCGAGCCCCGTCAACCGCGCCACATCTCCCAGCCACAAGTATCCGCTTGCCTGAAGAATGGCAGCGTGGATGTGGTTGGTTTGCTGATCTCATATCTGATACATATCCAGCCGGTGAAAGCGCCGGGTTGCTTGCGTCCTGCACGAGGCTCCACGGCCAAATGGGAGGATCGCAATCATGAGTCTCGGCAACCTGCTCGGACAGCTCGTCCAGAACGGCCTCGGCGGTGCTGCGCCATCGCGGAATAGAGTTGAATCCGCTCGCCGCAACCTTGGTGGTGGCGGGCTTGAAGGGATTTTCGGCCAGATCCAGCAGACCCTGGCCCAGAGCGGAATCGATTCCGGATCCGCGGGGCGGACGGCCTTCGATCTCAAGGGCCGGGCGGGAACATGGCTCCGTGAGGATCAGGTCGGCACCCTTTCCGGGGCTCAGGTCGGCGGGATCGGTGCGCTCGCGGGCGCAGTGCTCGGGGGAGGTATTTCCGGAGCGGCAAAGGGTGGCGCGCTTGCCCTGCTCGGAACGCTGGCGATTGGCGCACTGCGCAATGCCCAAGCTCGTCAGGGCGGCAGCCCAGACGCCATGCCGCCCAGCCTTCCACCCGTCGAGCCGGCAGAGGCTGAGACCCTCGTCGGCCCGGAGACCGAGCGCCTGGTCCTGATGGCCATGCTCGGTGCGGCAAAGGCCGACGGACAGATCGACAAGGATGAGCTGGCGAAAGTGATCGGCAAGCTTGGCGACGACATGACGGACGAAGAGCGGCAGTTTCTGCTGAGCGAGCTGTCAGCACCTGTCGATATCAATGCGATCGCCGATCAGGTTCGAAGCCCTGCACAGGCGGCAGAGATCTATGCCGCATCTCTCCTGGCGATCCATGTGGATTCCGAAGAGGAGCGCCGCTATCTCGCAGACCTCGCCGCAGCGCTCGGCCTTGATGGTGCAACGATTAGCGAGCTTCATCGCATGACCGGTGTCGCAGACTGAGCCTCGATATGGCAGAGGCGCTTGCCTGCGCCCTGCCAGCCGCCTATGTCACCGGGCATGGGCCTCAGCAGATACACTCCAGAGACGATCCACCTCGCGCTTGGCGATCTGTTCTACGATCCGGTGCAGCCAGCGCAATTCCCGGAAACGAGGCTGCGCTTCAGGAATGATCCATGGGCAGAGCGTATCGGCCTTTCGGGGCTTTCCGATCTCGAGTGGATCGCGCATTTCGGCCGCTTCGCGCCCTTGCCGGACAACCTCGGAACCCCCCTCGCGCTCCGCTACCACGGCCACCAGTTCAGGGCCTACAACCCGGACCTCGGCGACGGGCGCGGCTTTCTCTTTGCCCAGGTGCGAGACCTGCGGGACGGTCGGCTCCTTGATCTTGGCACCAAAGGTTCGGGAACAACTCCCTGGTCGCGGGGCGGCGACGGAAAGCTGACGCTCAAGGGCGGCGTTCGGGAGATACTTGCAACCGAGATGCTCGAAGCACTCGGTGTCTATACCTCAAAGACAATCTCGCTCATCGAGACGGGCGAGAAGCTCCATCGCGGGGATGAGCCTTCCCCGACCCGCTCGGCCGTTCTGGTGCGTCTCAGCCACAGCCATATCCGTATCGGAACCTTCCAGAGGCTCGCGATCGGCCGCGAGACCGAAGCGATGCGACGGCTTGTCGATCACGCGGTCGTTCATTTCTGGCCGGAAGCAGCAGACGCACCCGATCCGGTTTCCGAGTTCTACTCTCGGGTTTCGGAGGCCGCGGCACAGATGGTCGCTGAATGGTATGCGGCGGGATTCGTTCATGGCGTGCTCAATACGGACAATGTCAACATTACGGGCGAGAGCTTCGATTATGGACCATGGCGATTTCTCGACCGTCATGAACCAGGCTTCACGGCCGCCTATTTTGATCATTCCGGTCTCTACTGCTTCGCCAGACAACCAGAGGCCCTGAGCTGGAATCTGGCCCGTCTGGGCGAGTGCCTGATGGGGATATCCTCGCGCGAAGCCATCGAGGCCGTGTTCAACGGCTTTCCGGAACGCTTCCACGCGCAACTCACGCGCCAGACATTCGCGCGGCTCGGCCTGCTTCCCGGCGAGCCACATACAACACGCGAGCTCATGCATCTTTTCTGGACAGCCATGCAGGAGACGGCGCCACCTTTCCAGCGCGTCTTTTTCGACCTTCTTGGAGGCGGCATTCCGGAGCGAATCGCGGCGAGCCCGATCAGTGAGACATTCACTCAGGCAAGTTGGCCGAAGGTGCTCGAGGGGTTGGCGCGGCTGCCCGCCGCACCCGGGCTCGAGGCTGCACTTGCCGATCCGGTTGCAAGGGATCCGGCGCCCGAAACGATGGTAATCGAGGAGGTTGAAGAGATCTGGGCCGCGATTGCCGAGCGCGACGACTGGCAACCCCTTGCAAGAAAAATCGACCGCATTCGACGGGTGGCAGCCTTCAATCGCAAGCTTGGCCTGCTCTCCGGGCCAAACGGTCGGCCTCGTCACCTTCTGCTCGGCAGCTGACGGACGCCCTTAACGCTTCCTACTCCATTCGCGTCTAATCTGCTCCTGAAACACGTGAGAGCCGCAGGATGCCTCTCGCACCATCCGACCGCTCCCT
Organism: Amaricoccus sp. B4; assembly: GCF_043226085.1. Lineage (NCBI taxonomy): Bacteria > Pseudomonadati > Pseudomonadota > Alphaproteobacteria > Rhodobacterales > Paracoccaceae > Amaricoccus > Amaricoccus sp. B4. Next base: position 206,802 of record NZ_CP171225.1, on the reverse strand, counting down.
CACTCCACCGGTCGCCATTCGGACCTCTCGTGCCAGTAAAGGCGCGGTGTGTCTTTGTGGGGGACGGAAATGCCGTTCGTCGTAACCATCGATCGAAGGTCGTTCGCTCTCGGGAGCTGCATTGCCATCGTGATGGCGGGGCTTCTCATGGTCTTGAGTTCAGGCCCCTCGCTCGTGGTGTCTGAAATGCCCGGGCTGGTTGCAGCATGGCTCGTCTTTGCCTGGATGCATTTCCGGCAGTTCGAGCTCCCGTCCGCTGGCGCTGTCATCCCGTTCTTCTTCATCGCGATGGCTGTGCATTTCGTGCACTTTGCCGAGCAGTTCACGACCGGATTCGCCGATCGCTTTCCACTGCTCTATGGCGGGGCACCATACTCGGCGGACCAGTTCGTGGTCTTCACCATGGTCTCGGCAGCGATCTCGACCCTGACATGCCTCGCAGTCTATCTCCGCTCGGCAACCTTCCTGCTGGTGCCCGTGCTCTTCTTCGCGTTCAGCTCGATCTATGGCAGCGCGATCGCACAGACTTGGTGGAGCTTCGAAGTGCAGGGCTACTTTCCCGGTCTCATCACGTCGCTCGTGAACTGGCTCGTCGGGCCGATCCTCATCGCAATCCTGCTTCGGGACTTCCGCACCGCCGCCTGCGTCATGGTCTCCATCGCGGTTGCGCTCATGCTATGCCTCGCCGTGTTCCGCGTCTGATCCTCAGAGCCGTTCAGAGCTGCCCTTCGACAGGCAGAAACGTCGTCAGCCGGGCGGTTGCCTTGCGCACCAGCCCAGCACCAGGTTCCTGCGCAAAAACTTCAGGAAGATCGCGATTCTGATACACCCATAGCAGCCCTCCATTCGGCTCCAGGCGCAGCTTGAAGGTGTATTTGCGAAGATCCTCATCAATTTCCCGCAGAAATGCCGACGCAATCTCGCGACTGTCGACAAAGACGCCAAACTCGGAATTGAGTTTGATCGAACGCGGATCGAAGTTGAGTGAACCGATGAAGCTCGTTCGATCATCGATAATGGCAAGCTTAGTGTGCATCGTGAGGTGCACTCCCTCACCTGGTGGCGCCACGCCAAGCACCTCAGGCGCATCCGCACGAACTTCATAGAGCTCGACCCCGGCGGCGAGCAGGTCCGCCCGGTGGCGCATGTAACCTCCGTGGACATAGGGATGATTGGTAGCCGCAAGGGAATTGGTCACGACCCGCACCCGGACTCCGCGGCGCGTGGCATCGATCAGAAGATTTGCTCCCCAGTCCTCCGGAACGAAATAGGGCGTGAGGATGGTGACCTGCGATCTGGCCGTCGCGATCTGGCCGAACAACATCTCCGCGAGCAGCCGCTCGCCTTCCCTGACCGGGACCTTGAGCTTGGACGGATCGTCGGTCACGGCATGGGCGTGGCCAAACTTCGCGGCGACACGCCCCGACCGGATCCGCTCAAGATAGCTCGACCCGACCGCCTGCTGATATATGCCCGCCGCAGCAGTCTCAGCATGAATCTTGAGGGCACGCTTGACCTCGGCGGGGGCCGCCCCATCGCCGCGGCGCGTTAGGGCCTTGACGGGAACCGACCATCGGTCATTCCAGTAGAGCTCAAAGGCCTCGTCCATCTCGGACACGACCGGGCCCGCCACGAAGACATCGAAATCGGAAAACTCCGTCTCCGTATCGATCCGGAAATACTCGTCAGCAATGTTGCGGCCACCAACGATCGCCATGGACCGGTCGACGATGAAGGCCTTGTTGTGCATCCGGCGGTTCACTCGGCCGAAGTCGAGCAGATAGTTCATCGCCGCCGGACTGCGCCGCGAGAGGGGGTTGAAGAGCCTTACATCGATCCTCGGGCTGCTTGCCAGCAAGGCCAGTTGCTCGTCGCTTGCCGTCGAGAAGACATCATCGACAAGCAGCCGGACCGCAACGCCGCGCTCCGCGGCATCGAGCAGGGCAAGCGAAACGAGGCTTCCCGCCTTGTCGGGCTTTATCAGGAATGACTGGATGTCGATCCGCTGCTCTGCCGCCTCGATCATCGACAGGCGCGCGCCAAGCGCGTCATTCCCGTCCAGCAATGGGATGAACCCGGAGCGACCGCCCGCTCTGGCAACATCCCGATCAATCCGGTGCGACACATTGCTGCGGAGCGAAGGCCGCTCGGGCTCTACCTCGTTGCGCGGCGCATCGAAGGGCACATAAGTGCAGGCACCCGGCCCGAAGGTCGCCAGCAGCAGGAAACCCATTCCCGCAACGACTTTGCATGCTAGCTGGATGGTCAGGCGCATGACCTAGTCATTCCCGCCCCCGGCCCGGAATGCAAGTCGCCCCGACTCCTTGCAAGCCCCGTTGCGCGGTCGCCACCGCGTTCAGGCAACAGCCTCTGGCGAGAGCGTTGCTAGCGCCGTGGCCAGATCGCCATAACCGGTTGTCCGGCGCTCGTAGGCCAGACCAAGGCGCCGAGCGCATCGCGCGGCCTCCGTATCGAGGCGGGCATCTTGTGCCTGCGCCAGATAGATAAGGCGTTCATAATGCCCGAAGAGCATTTCCCGAAGCTCAGGATGTCGATCGAGGCCCATGGGTTTCCAGACAAAGGCATCGAACTGGCGTACGAGAAAGTCGGTGAGGAAGAAGGCCCGCATCTCCGCATCGGCTCGCGCCGCAAACGCCGCATTTCCGTCAAAAAAGCTGTAACAATGCGGCCCCGCCACCATTTCCACGCCCAGCTCCCTGCAGCGTGCAGCCAGAAGCCCGCCGGTGCCGCAGTCCGCATAGGCCACGAAGATGCGATCGTAGTGCGGGCGCGCGTCTTCGATGGCGCGCGCCACGGCATCAGGTATCAGCTCAGGGTGAAGGTGAAGCTTCGCAGGCAGACAGGTGAGTTCAAGATGGTCCCATCGGTTGAGTTTGCGAAGAGCGAGAATTTCCCGCGCGAGCGCACCGCACGCAATGACCAGGACACGCCCCGGAAAGACACCGGCCAACGCCTGCGGGGCCGAAAGCCCCGCGTCGACCATGCCATGATCGTTGAGCGCGAGCATGGACGCTGCCTTAGGCAGGCAGATTGTGGCGACGGGCCATCAAGGTCTTTGCCATCTCGACGGCCACTGCGGCATCCCGGCAGTAGGCATCTGCGCCGATCGCGCGCCCGAACTCCTCGTTGAGCGGCGCTCCGCCGACCATGATGATGTAGTCGTCGCGCACCCCCTTCTCTTTCATCGTGTCGATGACGACCTTCATGTACGGCATCGTGGTCGTCAGCAGCGCAGACATGCCAAGGATGTCTGCCCGCTCGCGCTCCAGCGCCTCGAGATAGTTCTCCACCGGGTTGTTGATCCCGAGATCTACGATCTCGAAGCCGGCACCCTCCATCATCATCGACACGAGGTTCTTGCCGATGTCGTGGATATCCCCTTTCACGGTGCCGATCACCATCTTGCCAAGCCGCGGCGCACCGGTCTCAATAAGCAGCGGCTTCAGGATCGACATCCCGGCCTTCATCGCATTGGCAGCGAGAAGCACCTCGGGAACGAAGAGGATACCGTCGCGAAAGTCGATCCCGACAATCCGCATGCCCTCCACCAGCGCCTTCGTCAGGATATCATAGGGGGTCCATCCGCGCTCCAGCAAGATGTTCACCCCCTCGGTGATCTCGTCGGCGAGGCCATCATAGAGATCATCATGCATCTGCGGCACAAGTTCTTCATCCGGCAGCTCGCTCAGGATGAGATCGTCGTCTTCCTCGACCATGGAAACCTCGTCTGCACCGGAAGCCATGCCGCCATAAGCGGTCCTTTAGACTCTAGCCCCGGCCGGCCCGGACCGCCGCGCCCAGAAGCGACGTGAAGATGCTGCCGACCGACCTTCGCCGGCTCACATCGATGACTGCTGCTAATGTTTATGTTTTGTTCTATCATGTGCCCATGACTGAGTCGGGCACCTCCTCTTCCAAGACTCATCGCTTGCGCGGTCGCGGAGCGTTGAGCAATCGTGTTGGACGTTTCGAACCCTATGAGCGTGAAGCGGTGGACGACGGATGGCCGCGCGAAGATGCGGACGTTCCACTTCTGCGTACCGAAGTCGCAATTGAACGTCCGCGCCGGATTCTCAGCCGAAACAGTTCGCCGGACATTCCCTTCGACCGCTCGATCAACCCTTATCGAGGATGTGAGCACGCCTGCGTTTATTGCTTTGCCCGGCCCAGCCATGCCTTTCTTGGCCTGTCACCTGGCCTCGATTTCGAAGCGCGGATCGTGGCCAAACCAGAGGCGCCGGAGTACCTTGCCCGCGAACTCGGAGCAAAGCGCTACGTTCTGGCACCGATCGCGATCGGCACCAACACGGACCCCTATCAGCCGGTCGAGGCACGGTTCCGGATCATGCGCTCGATGCTAGAGGTGTTGCGGGATTGGCGGCATCCGGTCACGATCGTGACAAAGGGCAGTCTGATCGAACGCGATATCGATATTCTTGCCCCGATGGCGCGCGAAGGTCTCGTGCATGTGGGTATTTCACTTACGACGCTAGACAAGGCCCTCTCGCGCCGGATGGAGCCCCGTGCACCTTCTCCGGAGCGCAGGCTCGCGATCATCCAACACCTGACGGACGCCCGCGTGCCCGTGAGGGTGATGGTGGCTCCGATCATACCCGGACTCACGGATCATGAAATGGAGACACTTCTTGCTGCGGCACGCGAAGCGGGTGCCGAAACAGCAAGCTGGATTCTGCTGCGTCTGCCTGGCGAGGTCGGCCCGATCTTTCGCGAGTGGCTCGATGGGTTCGGCGAAGCACGTGCACGGAAAGTCTTGGCGCGTCTGCGCGAAATGCATGGCGGCCGCGAGTATGATTCCGACTGGGGCAAGCGCATGCGCGGACAAGGGGTCCATGCGGATCTGATCCGCTCTCGCTTCCGGATAGCAACGCGGCGACTTGGCTATGCTGAAGACGCGCCTCCATTACGCACGGATCTCTTTCGACGACCAGAGCGCGACGAACGACAACTCGCCCTTCTTTAGAGCAGGCCTCACAGAAACGTTTAAATTTTACTCATGCTGCACTGCAGTAGGCGCATGGCAGGGTTGCACTCTGATGGGTTGCGCCACCGCATTGGCAGCGTCATGTTCTATGCAAGCCTTCAAGACAACTGTGTAACTCTGTTCCGGCTTTAAGGAGCTGTCATAATGAGCATTCTTGACCATATGACGCATCATGCGTCACTTCGGGAAACTCTCGCAAATACGGCAACAAAAGTGATTGACTGGTTCGAAAAGAACTCCGGTCGAGGCAGGGCCGCGGCGCTTGCCGCACGCCTGAGCGCCATGAGCGATGACGAGCTCTCCGAGCTCGGCCTGACGCGCGACGAGATCGTCCAGCACGCATTTCAGCGCTTCATGTACTGAGTGAGGAACCGGGGCGTGCGTGAAAGCAGCACGCCCCGAAAGGGATGATCTGTTCACGGCTCCACGGATCCCGAAACGGCCGATCTCCGCCCGGGAAGCTCAGGAACCAGACGCCCTTCGAAACCGGCTAATGCAGAGCGCCGCTCTTCTTTGCGACATGTGTGGCGATCGCATCCATCAAAGGGGGCGAGAGCGCATCGTAGGGTTCGAGACCGAGCTCTCGCAAACGCCCGCGAATGCCATCCATCCGGCTCGGATCAACACCGGACTCTATGACCGAAGAGACGAATGCCGCGAATTCGGGCGGCGCCCAGCCCTTCTCCGTCGAAAGCTCCGTATGCACGAAATCGAGCCCGTAGAACGGATGCTCCGTATTTTCGATCCGGCCGAACATATGCACACCGCAATCCTTGCAGGCGTGGCGCTGGATGGCGGCGGCGGGGTCGACGACGGCGAGCTTGTCCGCGCCGGAAATCACCTCGACCTTGTCCCGGGAGACCACTGCAATCTGGGAGAAGATCGCCCCTTTCGGCTTCCAGCACTTGGTGCAGCCACAGGCATGATTGTGCGCGACCTGGGCAGAAACCTTCACATTGACCGGATTGCTCGAGCAACGGCATGTGAGCGTGCCACCAGAGAACCCCGGCGCTGCAGGCGGAAAGCCATTGTCGATTGCTGGGTGAAGCTTCACCCCTGCGTAGGACGGGCGGGGCGGAGGCGATGGCGCTTTGGTGTTTTCGCCGCCGAAAAGACTTGATAACAATCCCATCTCGGACCTCCCGTTATTTTTCTGTGTATCGGGAAGTAGCACAGCTCGTGGCATGGCCCTACACAGCGAAAGGTATTGGCCGTCGCCCGTGCTCCAGTCAGGAGGCAAGATGTCCGATACCCAGACTTCCCATCATGTCCGCCGTCGCGGAAGCTGGCCCAAAGCTGAAGAGACGCAGCCTGACACCATAACTCTCGATTACGAAAGCAGATTCCTGAGGCGGAAGTGTATCGTGACCGATGGCGGAACCGGGCTTCTCGTTGATCTTGCCGAAACGACCTCACTCGAAGAGGGCGATGCACTCGAGACAATGGAAGGGCGTCTGATCGAGGTCCGGGCGGCGCCCGAGGCATTGATCGAAATTCGCGCCGACGGCGCCAGCCTAGCGCGCCTGGCTTGGCATATCGGCAATCGGCATACCCCGGCCCAGATCGACCATGATCGCATCCTTATTCGTGAGGACCATGTCATGAGGGATATGCTCCGACGCCTTGGAGCGGAACTGAGGCCAGTGACCGGGGCCTTCAAACCGGAAGGCGGCGCCTACGGCCATGGCCGCACACTTGGGCATCACCATGGTCCAGCGACGTCCGATCCGGCTCATGTCGGCGACGCGCATCATCACCATCATTCCACAGACGGGTAGTCCGGGCATGCTCCTTGAAAAGAAGAGCGGATTTCGTCCTGAAGGTCATCCGCCCTCGGCCCAGCGAAGCCGCCGAGCTCGCCGCTGGCGCCCTTCTGCTGTCTGGGCTTGTTCCCCTTCGCAGCGGCTCGACCAGTATTCCGGAGATACAAACGGCTGGAAATCTGTGGAAGCCCTGTGCCGCAGCGAGATTGCCGTTGCGAAAATCTGATGCAGAAGGTGTGCCGGATATCGCAACAGGCGCGATTCCCGCAGACATGATATCGCTTCAGGTCCTCACATCCTGGTTTTCCCCATCTTACCCAGTCGGGGCCTACAGCTACTCACACGGGCTCGAATGGGCGATAGAGGACAACACCGTTAGAAACGGCGAGGATCTCCAAGGCTGGATCAGCGATCTTCTTGCGTTCGGTGCCGGGCGCAGCGATGCGATCCTTGTCGCCGAGGCTTACCGCTCTTCCGATCCCCATGACCTAATGGAGCTGGCTGACGCGCTGACACCCTGCTCGGAGCGGCATCTTGAAACCATGGCCCAGGGCACTGCCTTCGCAAGAACGACAGCAGCAGTCTGGAACATCCCGCTCGAACCGATGCCATATCCGGTTGCCGTCGGCACAGCAGCACGCGCCCTCGCCCTGCCCCTGCAGCCGCTTCTGATGCTTTTCGTACAGGCTTTCGCGGCCAACATAGTCTCAGCGGGCGTTCGTCTGATCCCGCTTGGCCAGACCGAGGGCCAGAAGACGACGGCGCGCCTGATGCCCCTCATTGAACGTGTGGCTCGGGAGGCGGAGGAGTCGACTGTCGCGACACTGGGCAGTATGTCAACCGGCGCCGATCTGGCCTCCATGCTTCACGAAACCCAATATACGAGGCTTTACCGCTCATGACGCAAGCTCCAGTCAGATCGCCGCACGGCCCTCTTCGGGTCGGCATCGGTGGCCCCGTCGGCGCAGGCAAGACAGCATTGATGGACCAGCTCTGCAAGCGAATGCGGGATCGGTGGTCCATCGCGGCAATCACCAATGACATCTACACGCGGGAGGACGCGGAGTTTCTTATGCGCAGCCAAGCCTTGCCGCTCGAGCGGATCATGGGCGTGGAAACGGGAGGCTGTCCGCATACTGCAATCCGGGAAGACGCCTCCATCAATCTCGTGGCGATCGACGAGATGGTGAAGCGTATTCCGGAACTCGATATTGTCCTGATTGAGTCCGGCGGCGACAATCTGTCCGCCACCTTTTCCCCCGAGTTGGCCGATATCACTCTCTATGTGATCGACGTCTGCGCAGGCGACAAGATCCCTCGCAAGGGCGGACCCGGTGTGACACGCTCAGATTTGCTCATCATCAACAAGATTGATCTTGCGCCCTATGTGGGGGCGTCGCTCGAGGTCATGGAGCGTGACTCCCGCAAGATGCGTGGCGATCGCCCGTTTGTCTTCTGCAATGTCAGGGATGGCAAGGGCGTCGACAGCGTTATAGACTTCATCGCAAAAGCTGGCGGCTTGCCGATCTGAACACCAACTGGCGTCGCGGTCACTCCCCCGGCGGAACCTCTGTAACGCGGAGGCCGCGCGCCAACTCTCGCCCCATTCGTCTCGGGCTCAAACCGGCTTCGTAGGCTTGGCGCAGCGGTGCTTCATCCATAAGATCGACAACAGACACGCCGCCGGTATGGACTGCCAGAAGCTCATTGGACCGGTCGACCTCGTCGCGAAAGGCAAGGTACCAATCCTCCCAGGCACGCGCCGGATTTGATAAGAGATCCTTGATCTCCATTCCTAGGTCGGTGCCAGAAAACTGTTTTATTTCATACCTGTAAACGACAGCTGCCCGATCAAGAAGATCAAGATCCAACCGGGTAAGAGTGACGCAATCCGCATTCACTGCGAAGCGCTCCAGCAGGCGTCCGAGACAGAGCCCGAACACTAGGCTCTCGCCGTCCATCCGCCGCTGTGCCACCGCCGAAGCAAAGGCAATGGCAGCAAGAGCGAATTTGTTTGGCAATGGTCCTTCGCGCTGATCCACGAGATGCGGCGCTGCGGCGCAGAGCTCTCTCAGGAGGTGGTCCGCAGTCTTCATTGGATCGAGGCTCGTCAGGCCCTCATGACGAAAGATATCCAGAAGACGTTGCATGATCGCGGCAGACTCAGCCTTTCTGACGCTCGCCTTGATGCTGCGCAGGAAACCCAATGCACCGTCCTCCGGACGCGATCCAAATCAGACGGGACCATGCGCTCGACAGATTTCCAATTCGTTGAATGTAACGCACTTGAGGTGCCGATGACATTGATCAGGCGAATGTAACCAGCGCAGAGAGAGCCGAAGTCGGGCTCAAAAGCGGGTCGATGACATCGAAATGATGCCGGCGCGGCGCGATCATCCGCCGCAAAGTCACGTCAAATCCGCTCCAGATCGTGTCGAGCAGCACGGATTGCCGCACGAACTCCGGCCGATCCGCTTCACCGACCCACACGTGGATCTCCTTGCCCGCGATAGGTTCGCACAAGGCCGGGCTTTCCGCGACGGCTTCGGCTCGATCTAGGTGCAAATCGCTGTTCGCATTCATTCGAAGGAAGGGACGGAGGTCATGAACGCCGGCGATCGAAACAACTCGGCCGATCCGCGCGAGAACCCCCGGCGACAATCGGCTGTCGGCGCAGATCTGGCGCGTAACGAGATGCCCGCCCGCTGAATGCCCGGCAAGTACAATGGGCCCCTCAACGACGTGAGCCACCTGTTCGATGGCGTCCGTCACCGATCGTGTGATGTCCGAAATCCGGACCTCTGGCGCGAAGGGGTAGCCCGGCATTGCAACGGCCCATCCACGGGCGACCGGTCCGGTTGCATAATGTGAGAAGAGCTCCCGGTCGAAACGCCGCCAATAGCCACCGTGCACAAAGACAACTAGCCCGACCGGCCGCTCGGCGGGCAAATGCAGATCGAGCTTCTGCCGTGGATGATCTCCATACGCAAGGTTTGCCCTGAGCCGCTCCGGCCCGCGCGACAGCCGGTAGGCATTCGCAGCGGCGGCCCAAAGCATGGGATAGCGTGCGCCGTTCGGAATGTAAGGTGTACATGCGAAGGCATCATCCCAGTCGATTGCCATCAGAAGGCTTTAAAGGTGAGCGTCGTGAGACTCCGATCGATATGCGGGATATCTAGGATCTTCGCATTGATATAGCGCCCTATATCCTCTTCCTCGGGGATGTAGACCTTGAGGAGGAGATCGTATTCGCCTGATGTCGAATACAGCTCGGAGGCGAACTCCCTGTCATAAATGGCATCGGCCACTTCATACGTACGGCCCGGTGTGCAACGCAACTGGATGAAGACGCAATTCATGTCTCACTCCCTTTTCCGGGGGAACTTTGGCGCCGCTTGGCGCCCGACGCAATTGTCTTTTTGCCCTAATGGCCTACTGCCGTTTTCGTGGCCGCGAGGTCAAGTCTACGCAAGCCGAGCCAAAAGCATCACCGGGCATGGGTAGCTTTGTTTCGAATGGTCTCACACTAGTTACGGCGACGCTTGTTGGTATCCAAGACTGCATTTTTACCCGCAATATAAATATATTACGAAGATAATTTTCCACTTTTATGCCCGGCGGCGTCACGTAGCCGGTCCCGGTTCAGGCCATCACGGGGCGACGTTCCCGTGCGGCGTCAGGACAAGCAGAATGATGCCAGCCGAAACAAGCAGGATGCCGAGTGTTTCCCGAAAACTCGGATGCTCGCCAAAGATGATGCGAGCCGTCAGATAGCTGAAAACAAGTTCAATCTGGCCGACAGCCTTCACTTGGGCCGCGGAAACCATCGCGAACGCCGCAAACCACGAGAAGGAGGCGATCATTCCAGCCACACCCACAGGCACGGCGACGCGCCAGGCCGAGAAGACCCGGCCGACCTCGCCTGGCACCCGGCGGTTCATGAAGATTGTGAGAAGAAGGGTCTGAAGCACGGTGACAAAGGCAAGAGTCGCCGCAGCACGCAATACCGGCGTGTCGGGAGGCGCATCAAGCGCAAGCGCCGCGGCCCGGTAGGCCACGCCAGAAAATGCAAAGGCGGCACCGGCCGCAACCCCGATCCCAACGGCACGAGCCGAAAAAGCGCCGGCCGCATCCCGGACCGCCGAAAGCAGTGCAACTCCACATAGGCTCACGAGGATCCCCACGAGGGCAAGCGGCGCGATCAGATCCCCGAGCAACAGGTACCCAAAGAGCGCGGCCTGCACCGTCTCGGTCTTCGCGAGCGTGTTACCCACTGCGAAGTTCCGGAGTGAAAAGAGATGCAGAAGAAGCAGCGTGCCGGCAATCTGCCCGAACGCGCCCCCCACCGACCAGATAGCGAAGGTGACCGTAGGGCGGGGCATGGTCTGGCCGCCGAACGAAATCAAACCAACCACGAGCAGCACGGCCCATGGTGCCGCAAAGACGAAGCGAGCATAGGTCGCGCCCAATACACTGACCCTGCGGGTCAGCGCCTTCTGGAGTGCGTTGCGAAAGTTCTGGAGAAATGCCGCTGTGACCGCCAGAAGCACCCAGAGGCCGGTCATCGGCATCTTTGCACGTTGACAGCGCACACAGTCATATTAGGGTTCATGAATACATTTCCTCGCAAGGTTCGAGAATTGGCATGAGCAAGAACTATCCCGAAATAACGAAGCGGATCGTCGGTGGCATCAAGCAACTGCGAAAAAACATTCCCGATACGATGCAGGGGTTTAGCGCCATGGCTGGTGCCGCCACCAAGGATGGCGTGCTGGACGGCAAGACGAAGGAATTGATTGCGTTGGCCATCGGCGTGGCGACGCGCTGCGACGGATGCATCGGCTTTCACACCGAGGCTTTGGTGCGGCTTGGGGCGACACGAGCGGAAATCGAGGAAACCCTCGGCATGGCGATCTACATGGGAGGCGGGCCATCGCTCATGTATGCCGCCGACGCGCTGCTCGCCTTCGAACAGTTCAGCGGCGACAAGGCCTGAGCCCCTCACCAGATATTTCGAACACCGATCCTTCACAGACGATCGCGAAGCGCATACCAACTCATCGCGAGCGCCAGAAGTGGCGCCCGCAACGCCCCGCCACCGGGGAAACGCGTCTGGGGCAGCTTGGAAAATACATCAAAGCGCCCGGCCTGACCGGCAACTGCCTCCGCCATCAGCTTGCCCGAGAGCGTTGCCATCGCCACGCCATGACCGGAGAAACCGGCCGCGGAATAGACATTCGGGGCGAGCCGCTGCAGCGCGGGCATCCGGTTCACCGTGATCGCAAGCGTGCCACCCCAAGCGTAAGCAATCCGTGTGTGCGCAAGCTGAGGATAGACCCGGAGCATGTTTGGCCGCACAAGCGCCGCAATGTCGCCCGGGAAACGATAGCCATAGGTTTCGCCGCCCCCGAACAGCAGTCGCCGATCTTCGGAAAGCCGGAAGTAGTTGACCACGAAGCGGGTATCCGCCACGGCGACATCGTCGCGGATCAAGGCACGGGCCGCGTCCTCGCCCAAGGGGTCGGTGGCAATGATAAAGTTGTTGATCGGCATGACCCGAGTCGACACTTCCGGCTCAAGACCGCAAAGATAGCCGTTGCAGGCAAGGACCACATGCCGCACCCGCACACTGCCATGCGCGGTCTCGACCTGCGGCCGCGGTCCTGGATGAATTGCCGTCACCCGGCTTCGTTCATGGATGCGCACCCCGGCTTCGCCTGCGGCTGAGCCAAGACCCAGCGCATAGGAAAGTGGGTGGAGATGTGAGCCTCCCTTGTCGAGCACGCCGCCCCAATAGGCCTCCGTTCCGAGCGCCAAACGGATCGCGTCGCGGTCAAGGGGTTCGGTTTCCAAATAACCGTAGGTCCTGGCGAGGTTCTCTGCATCCGCATGTAGCGCGCGGACATAGCTCTTGCGATGCGCTGCGTGGATGACGCCAGGCCGAAGGGCGCAGTCGATTGCGTGACGTTCGATGCGCCGCCGGACCAAGGCCTTTGCCTCCTCGGCCATGGACCAGAACCGCCGCGCCATGTCGATACCTACAGCCTTCTCAATCCAGGACTGGTCCTGACGCTGGCCCGATCCGACTTGACCGCCATTCCGGCCCGATGCCCCCCAGCCAAGACGCTGCGCCTCCAGAAGCACGACGTCGAAGCCGGCTTCCGCGAGATGGAGCGCAGCTGAGAGGCCAGTATATCCCCCGCCGATCACGCAAACATCCGCGCTCGCGGCGCCAGCAAGCGCAGGAAGCGGTGGCGGGGCTGCGACACTTGCGGCGTACCAACTCGGGGCATGCCGCCCGGGCGTGTCATTGACGGTAAGAAGATCGAGTTGCCGCATGTCGAATCCGGTGGTTGCGCGCGCTCGGTATCAGGATGCGTGTCGGCTGGCCAGCTGGCAGCACATTAGTACTGCTTCACCCGGATTGACTAGGATCCGCCGAAAACACAATCATAGATGTGACTTTTATGGGATTCCTGCACGCAATTTTCGAACGACTGAAACTTGCCGGCACTCCTCAGCCTGCATCGCGTATTGATCTTCAGACCCTTGCCGACAGCTTCTAGTATACGGCCATGCAGGGCGCGCGCGCCGGAGAGTGTATGCTCGCAAGGGTGGCTTTGCCATTCTGTAAGATGTACCGTTGGTGCAGGCATCCATGAAGCGAATGATGGTCGGGCAACGCCATGATCATCTCGAGATACGAGCGCGCCACGAGGACGGGGCAGGTCATACGGCTCGACGGAATAGTGCAATTCACTCAGCGCAACGGCCTCTCGTCAGGCGAAATGACAATCGTTCTGCGCGATATCGGCGAGCGAAAAACCTGGAAGAGGGAACTGGACGCGCTTGCCTTCACGGATGCGATCACTGGGCTGGCAAACCGTCGCGGCTTTGACTTGGCAATCGGGCACTACTGCCAGGATACCACGTACATCGGTTCCCGCCTCTCGCCCATCCTGATCGATCTCGATCACTTCAAAGAGGTGAATGACCATTTCGGTCATCAGGTCAGCGACGACTATCTGCGCGTGATCGCGACGTTCTGCGGTCGGGCATAGTGGCGCACGATGCGATCGCAGCGCTATGGCAGTGAGAAAATGGCGCTGATCCTTCCCGCTGTGGACACTAGAGGCGCCGTGGAGCGCACCAAAGCAGTCCGAGGCGATTGTCCTCGGCCTCCGGCTGCTGGGACCACCCTTGGAGATGCCACGTGCGGTCTCTCAAGCATAAGTGCGGGCATCGCGACGGAACTGCTGCGTCCGGAGGAAGCATCGATATGCCCGCAGGGCCGCTCATGGCCGCTGACCGGGCGCCCCGCAAGGCAAAGAGAGAGTGCGCAACAGCACTGAGTCAGCGGTAATTTTGCGGCCGGAGCAGTGCCTCGCGAGCTAGATCAAAACCGTTTCAGATTGAATCGCAATCTAAAAGAGGATTCCACTCCAAGCAGCATGATGTTCAGACGTTCAAGAGCAGATGGGCCCGCTCCCAAGGCGAGATGACCCTCAGGAAAGTTTCAATCTCGTCGCGCTTTATCGCCTTGTAAACGCTACAGAATTCCCGGCCCAGCAAAGCTGCAACCTCACTCCCCTCGGCTTCGAAGAGATCGAGCGCGGGAAGGAGATCGCGGGGAAGCGCCCTCGCCCGTCGATAGGCCTCTCCCGTCACCGGATCGCGCGGTGTCATCCCTTCCTTCATGCCCAGATAGCCGCACGCCAGCGATGCCGCCAGCGCTAGATAAGGATTGCAGTCCATGCCAACGATGCGGTTCTCAATACGGCGGGCCTCCGGCGGCCCAATGGGAATACGCAAGCCGGTGGTGCGGTTGTCGGGACCCCATTCGAGATTGATCGGCGCAGACCCTTCGGGAACGTAGCGGCGGTAACTGTTCACATATGGTGCGAAGATGCACACGACGGAGGGAAAGTGGAGCTGCTGGCCGGCAAGATATCCGTAGAACAGACTGCTGGCGCTGCCGTCCGGCTCGCTGAAGAGGTTTCGCCCGGACTTTGTGTCCACCACCGACTGGTGGATATGCATGGCGCTTCCCGGCTCATCCTGCATCGGCTTTGCCATGAAGGTTGCGAAGCAATTGTTCCGGAGCGCCGCTTCGCGGATCGTCCTCTTGAAGAAGAACACCTGATCCGCGAGCTTCAGCGGATCGCCGTGAATGAAATTTATCTCGACCTGACCCGCGCCACCTTCCTGGATGATCGTGTCGATCTCGAAGCCCTGCACTTCGGCGAAATCGTAGATGTCGTCGATGACCTTGCCATACTCGTCAACCGCCGACATCGAATAGGCCTGCCGGCTCGCCATCTGACGCCCCGTGCGGCCGAGCGGGGGTTCGATCGGCTCGTTGGGATTGAGATTGGGCTTGATGAGATAGAATTCCATCTCTGGCGCAACGACCGGCTCCCAGCCTTCGCGGGCATAGAGATCAAGGACTCGCTTCAGAACGTTCCGCGGCGCGACCGGAACAGGATTCCCGCTCAGATCCTCGATGTCATGTATGACCTGCACGGTGATATCATCGGCCCAGGGCGCAGCGGTGGCCGTCGTGTAGTCGGGTTTCAGGACCATGTCTGCTTCGGTCCACTGATGCGCGATATCCATATCGACATAATCGCCCGAGATCGTCTGGTAAAAGAGCGAGGTCGGCAGATACATCCGGTCGCCACGCGAGAACTTCTGGAAGGGCATGGCCTTGCCGCGCGAAATCCCTGCGATATCGCAGATCACGCATTCAACTTCCTCGACCCGGCGATCTGCAACCCAGTCGCGAAAGCCCGCGGGAAGCTTGTCGAAAGCGATGCGGCGGATATCCTCACTCATGCGTGTTCCGTTTCTGTTGGCGGCGCACATTCGAGCGCCTTTCGATTCCGTCGCGTCAGGACGTTCCTTCAATTGGTAAGGCGGGTCAGACTCCCGCTTCCAACCCGATCTCCACACCGCTTGCGCCCGACCTCTCGGCAATTAGACAGAGCCAGTCATGCGCAAGGTGTGCCGCAGCCAATGCCGTTATTTCAGCACTATCGTATGGCGGAGACACCTCCACGATGTCCATCCCCACGAGATCGAGCCCGGCGAGCCCTCGGACAATCTCGAGCCCCTGCCAGCTTGCCAGACCGCCGGGCACTGGCGTGCCGGTCCCTGGCGCGAAAGCCGGGTCAAGGCCGTCTATGTCGAAGGAAAGATAGACGGGCGCCCCGCCGGCCCGGGCCCGCACCGTTTCGATGGCCCGGCCGACTCCGTAGCGATGGATCCAAGGTGACGTCAGTATCCCGATCCCGAGACTGTCATCGTGATAGGTCCGGATACCGAGCTGGGTCGAGCGCGCCGGATCTATGAGCCCCTCGCGTATCGCCCGGCCCATCATCGTGCCATGATCGATACGATCCGGATCGTCCGGCCACAGATCTCCATGGGCATCAACTTGCACGAGCGCAAGGGGGCCGTATTTTGCCGCATGGGCCCGCAGCAGAGGCCAAGTAACGAAATGGTCGCCGCCTAGCGAGAGAAGCTTCGCGCCGCTCTCGAGAACGTCCCCCGCCGCGGCCTCGATTGCTGCCGGGACGGCCGCAGGATGATGAGGGTCCAGCATGCAATCGCCGCGATCAACGATTGCGAGGCTGGTCAGCAGATCGAAGCCGAATGGGAAGGCCTTGAGTTCGGCGAGTTGCACCGAGGCCGCCCGGATCGCGCGCGGGCCGAGTCGGCAGCCGGGACGGTTGGTCACGGCACTGTCAAACGGGAGGCCCATCACGGCCACGTCAACACCCTCGAGATCCCGAGAATATCGGCGGCGCAGAAAGGACAATGCGCCGCCATAGGTCATTTCCGTAACGCGAGAGCGATTGTCTCTGGCGCGAAACGCGCCGTCTCCTTCCACTTCGGTCAAGAACGCCGGCTCCGTTTGAGCTGCCAGGTGGCGACAAGGACACCCAAGGCAACGATGGCGATAATGATTGTCGCAAGAGCGTTTATGTCCGGACTCACGCCCAGGCGGACCTTCGAGAAGATGACCATCGGGAGGGTCGATGCGCCAGGGCCGGTCACAAAGCTCGCGATCACGAGGTCGTCCAGAGAGAGCGTAAAGGCCAGCAACCAGCCCGCAATCAGAGCCGGAGCGATGACGGGGATGGTTATGTCGAAGAAGACCCTGACGGGCCGCGCGCCGAGATCCATTGCAGCCTCCTCAAGACTACGATCGAGGCTCGCGAGGCGCGACTGCACAACCACCGCCACATAGGCCATGCAGAAAGTCACATGAGCGATAATGATCGTCGTCATGCCACGCCCGGCCGGCCAGCCAATGAGCTGATCCATTGCAACGAAGAGCAGGAGAAGCGAAAGGCCGGTAATGACATCGGGCATGACGAGCGGTGCAGTGACCATCCCCGTCAGCAAGGCCCGGGTCCGAAAACGGCCAAAGCGGGTCAGAACATAGGCCGCGAGGGTTCCCAGGACGACCGCAGCGGTGGCCGACACCACGGCGACCTGGATGCTAACCCAGGCTGCGCGCAGGATCTGGGGATCGCGAAAGAGCTCGCCGTACCACTTTGTCGAGAAGCCACCCCAGACGGTCACGAGCTTGCTCTCATTGAAGCTGAAGATGATGAGCGACAGGATCGGCGCGTAGAGAAAGATGAAGCCCAGAACGCAGAAGATCACCAAGAACGTCGAGGCTCGCATCATGTCTCCTCCTGGGCGTGCGCCTGCGCGTTGCGCAATATCATGATGGGGATGACGAGCGCGATGAGCATGGCGATCGCCACTGCACTCGCAACGGGCCAATCGCGATTAGAGAAGAACTCGCTCCAGAGCACCCGGCCAATCATGAGCGTATCCGGCCCGCCGAGCAGTTCCGGAATGACGAACTCTCCGATTGCCGGAACGA
Organism: Amaricoccus sp. B4; assembly: GCF_043226085.1. NCBI lineage: Bacteria > Pseudomonadati > Pseudomonadota > Alphaproteobacteria > Rhodobacterales > Paracoccaceae > Amaricoccus > Amaricoccus sp. B4. Next base: position 189,116 of record NZ_CP171225.1, on the reverse strand, counting down.
AGACCAGCATAAACCCTGCAATGATCCCCGGCATGGAGAGCGGGAGGGTCACGTTGAAGAAGGTGGCGAGAGGGCGTGCGCCGAGATCGGCCGACGCCTCGAGCAGGGACGGATCGAGCTTCACTAGATTGGCGTAAAGCGGAAGGATCATGAAGGGAAGATAGGTATAGACGATGCCGAGATAGACCGCGAAATCAGTCTGAAGCATGACAAGGGGCTGATCAATAAGGCCCGTCCAGAGGAGAAAATTGTTGATGACGCCGTTGGAGCGCAGGAAGCCCTGCCACGCATAGACCCGCAGCAGAAACGAGGTCCAGAACGGCAGCATGACCAAGGTGAGCAGGAGCGTACGGCGTGGCTCGGGGCTCCGGGCGATGTAATAGGCCATCGGGTAGCCGACCAAAAGCGCGATACAGGCCGAAATGAAAGCAACCTTCAGCGAAAAGACATAGGCGTTGAGGTAGAGCGGATCATCCAGAAGATATCGATAGTTCCCCAGATTGAAGCTGAAGATCGCCCTTTCCCCATCCCACTCGAGGATCGGGAGATAAGGCGGAAGAGCGATCGCAGCCTCGCTGAGGCTGATCTTTGCCACAACGAGGAAGGGGATCAGGAAGAAGACTGCAAGCCAGAGCACCGGCACGGCTATCACGAGACTTCGACCGCCAAGCCCGAAGCGCTGCAGCAGGGATGCCGTGAGACGAAAGGGAGCGAAGGTGGTCAGAGCGCGGCTCATCGAGTCAGCACCACACCAGCATTGTCATCCCAGGACACCCAGACGTTCTCATCCCAGGAGATCGCATCTTCGACATGGCGCGACAGATTGACCTGCGTCGCGTTCAGATGCCTGCCCGAAGGAAGCCGCAGCCGATAGATCGATAGATTTCCCATGTAGGCGACTTCATCGACCATCGCCGGAAAGGTGTTCGGCAGATCTGGTCTTGCGCGGCTGAGCCTGAGCTTTTCGGGCCTGATCGCGTAGAAGAGCTCCTGACCGGGGCTGCAGGAGACACCGTGTCCGACGTGGATCACACCTTCGAGCTCCGGCGTCGCTATGTCGATATGGTCAGCCTCGTCCACCGTGACATGGCCGGCGAAAAGGTTCACCGAGCCAATGAAGTCGGCCACGAAACGCGAGTTCGGATGCTCATAGATCTCCGCCGGCTCACCCACCTGCACGATGCGGCCGGCGTTCATGACGCCGATGCGTGAGGAAATCGTCATTGCTTCCTCCTGATCGTGCGTAACGACGATGAATGTGACGCCGAGGGTCTCCTGGATCTTCACCAGCTCAAACTGAGTCTCTTCGCGAAGCTTCTTGTCGAGTGCGCCAAGCGGCTCATCGAGCAACAGCAACTTCGGACGCTTGACGAGGGCACGGGCCAGGGCCACGCGCTGACGCTGCCCCCCTGACAGCTGGTCCGGCTTCCGGCCGGCAAAACGTTCCAGCTGTACGAGCCGGAGCATATCTGCCACGCGCTCCATGGCCTCGGCCTTGCGAACGCCTTCACGCAGCAGCCCATAGGCGATGTTGCGCTCTACCGTCATGTGCGGGAAGAGCGCATAGGACTGGAACATCATGTTCGTCGGACGGTCATATGCCGGAATACCGGCCATATCCTGCCCGTCGATTTCGATGCTGCCCTCAGTCGGCGTCTCGAAACCGGCCAACATTCTGAGGAGCGTGGACTTTCCACAGCCGGACCCACCGAGAAGGCAGAACAGTTCACCCTTGTAGATATCGAGAGAAACATCGTCGACGGCGACGAAATCATCGAACTTCTTCGTGATGCTCTGAATGCGGACAAAGGGCTGCGCACTTCCGGAAACCCATGGTTTTGCCAGGGCGGCAACTTCCTTGATGGTCATCGGGCCTCCGGAAAAGCAACGGGAAACGGGGCGCAGCTTCACGCCCCGCGGGACACCAACAGATCTTACTGACCGGTGCGGACCTGCGTCCAGAGCCGCGTGAAGTCACGCTCGGTGCGTGCGTCACGCATCGCGGACGGGAAGAGATTTGCTAGCACATCCGCGGGCGGATAGATTTCCGGATTATCCTTGATCTCGGGGCTCACGAACTCAAGCGAGTCAGGGACCGCGTTCGGATAGAACACGTAGTTGGTGATATCCGCCATGATTTCCGGCTGAAGGATGAAGTCGATGAACTTGTGAGCTGCATCCGGGTTCGGGGCATCCGCGGGGATTGCCATCATGTCGAACCACTGCAGGGTCCCTTCCTTCGGGATTGAATAGTTGACCGTGATCCCGCGCGCCGCCTCCTCCGCCCGGTCCGCCGCAATGAAGACGTCGCCCGAAAAACCGACGGAAACGCAGACTTCTCCGTTCGCAAGGTCCGAGATGTATTGCGAGGAATGGAAATACCGGATGTAAGGGCGAATTGCCTCGATCAGGCCGGCAGCTTCGGCAATCTCGTCACGGTTGCTCGTTCCCGGATCGTAGCCGAGATAGTGGAGAAGCGGCGGAAAGACTTCGGTCGCGCTGTCGAGCACGGTAATACCGCAATCGGCAAGCTTTGCCGCGTTCTCTGGATTCAGGATCAAATCCCAACTGTCAACCGGTGCATCCTCGCCCAGGCGCTCGCGCACCATGTCCGGATTGTAGCCTATACCGTTGGTGCCCCACATGTAGATGATCGCATGATCATTGTTCGCATCGTAGGCTGCGGCACGCTTCATCTGCTCAGGATCGAGATTGTCAAGGTTGGGAATCTTGGACTTGTCCAGCGGCATGTAGATTCCGCCCGCGATCTGGCGGCGCAGGAAATCAGAAGTCGGCACGACAAGATCATAGCCGGATGAGCCCGCGAGAAGCTTTGCCTCGAGTACCTCATTGGAGTCGTAGACGTCATAAATGACGTCAATCCCGGTCAACGTCTCGAACTTTGCGATGGTGTCTTCGGCAATGTAATCGGACCAGTTGTAGATATGCAGCTCTTCCGCGAACGCGGGAGCTCCGAATGCAAATACGGCTGCTAGGACGGGAGCTTGACGCAAATTCATATAAGCATCCTTCTACGATTCGGGACTACATTCCCAGGCGATCCCTCAACGCATACCACCAAGATCCCACGACGGAATAGGGCACGGCGAACCGGCGGCCACCGGGAAAGGGAATCCAGGGCACTTTCTGGAACACATCAAAGCTGCGGCGATCACCATCGACCGCCTTGCCCAGAATCTGCCCAAAAAGATGGCTGCCAACGACACCATGACCGCTGTAGCCTTGGGCAAAATAGGTCGCATTCCCAAGACGCCCCATCTGGGGCACCCGGCTGAAAGAGATTGCACAATTGCCGGACCAAGCGAAATCGACGCCCACCCCCTTCAGATCCGGGAAGACCTTTTCGAGACTGGGTAGCAGCTTTGCGCGGATATCGGCTGGATCGCTTCCACCGTAGACCGTTCCGCCACCAAAGAGCAGCCGCCCGTCCGCCGAAAGCCTGTAGTAGTCGAGTATGTAGCGCACGTCCTCGACACACATGTCAGTGGGCAAAAGTGCCCTGCCACGTTCACCCAGCGGCTCGGTCGCGATGATCTGGGTAGAGAATGGCATGATCCGGTTCTCGAGCTCCGGCACAAGGTGACCTAGATAGGCATTTCCTGCCAAGATCAGTACTTCCGGCCGGATCGCCCCGGTCGCCGTCCGCACGACAGGCCTACCGGCAGGATTCTCGACAGAGATCACCCTGCTCAGTTCGTGGATGGTTCCGCCCAAGCTCTCAAACGCCGCAGCTTCGCCTAGGGCAAGATTGAGAGGGTGCATGTGACCGCCAGAATGATCGAGCATGCCGCCAAGATAGATATCTGACGCTATGTGCCTGCTCAACGCGGCCCTGTCGAGCATCTCGAAATTATCGTGACCGTGACGCCGCCAGAGCGACTGCTTGGCTTCGAGCTCCTGCATCTGCTTCGCAGTGAAGGCGGTGAAGATGTTACCGTCCCTCAGATCGCATTCGATACCATATCGTGCAACCCGATCCCGGATGATCTCGCCACCCGTTTGAACCACTGTCCCGACAAAATCGGCGGTATCTCGGCCGTAACGCGCCGTGATCGTCTCGAGACTTGCGTTGAGGCCATTTACAATCTGCCCACCGTTGCGCCCAGATGCGCCCCATCCGATCCGAGCGCCTTCCAGCAGAACGACCTCATGCCCCCGCTCCGCGAGCTCAATCCCGGCTGAAAGGCCGGAGAATCCGCCGCCGACGATGCAGACCTCCACCTTCCGCTCGCCTTCGAGCGGCGGGCGCGCTGCTGCAGGATTGGCCGACGCCGCGTAATAGCTTTCGGGATAGGCGCCTCCGGCCGTGTAATCCTTCGCCGCGCGGGCCATCACACTTTCTCCAGGTAGGTTTCAAGTTCGAACGGACTGATCCGCTGGGAGAACACCTGCAATTCCTGCCGCTTCATTCCGAGGAAGGCGTCTATGAGCGTCGGCGAAAAGATCCGCCGCATAGCCTCACTCGTCTCGAAGAGTTCGATGCCATGCCGCCAGTCCGAAGGGAGCACCTCTCCCGCAAGCGCATCGCTTGGGGAGGTGATCGGAGCGGGCGGCTCAATCCGACGTTCAATTCCCTCAAGCGCCGCGCCGAGAATTGCCGCGAGTACAAGATAGGGATTGGAATCAGTTCCCGCGACCCGATGTTCGATCCGCCGCGAGCGATGCGATCCACCCGGAATCCGAACCGCCGCGTGGCGGGTCTCATACCCCCAACAAACACTATGGGGAGCATGCGATTCAGGCTGCCAGCGACGATACGAATTCAGGTGCGGCGCAAAGACGAGAGCTGATTGTCGCATCATCGCGAGAACGCCGCCAACCGCGTGCCGCATCACTTCCGAACCTTGGCTGCCTCCGTCGTCGAAGACGTTCCGGCCCTCGCTGTCGATGAGGCTGAAATGCACATGGAAACCGGACCCAGCCCGATCGAGAAAGGGCTTGGCCATAAAGCTCCCCGCCAGATTGTAAGTTCGGGCAATGCCCTTCACCAGGCGCTTGAAATACAGCGCATCATCGGCAGCGCGCATGGGATCGTCGACATGCAGCAGATTGATCTCAAACTGCCCGCCTCCGTTTTCCGAGATCGCACTGTCGGCCGGGATGCCATAATCTTCGCAGGTCCGGAACACGTCCGCAAAGAAGCCCTCAAAATGATCGATGTCATCGAGGCTCAGAACGTCATTGCCATCAAGCAGCTGCCCCGTGACCGGGGACGTGGGCGGAGTCGGCATATCGCCGCTGGTGTCCACAAGATAGAATTCCAGCTCGGTGGCGACGACCGGTCGAAGCTTGAGCGCGTCATATCGCGCAACGATCGCGGCAAGCGCACGGCGCGGATCTGCAAGGTGCGGCTCGCCCGCCTCCGTCTGCATCCAGAGCGGCAAAAGCGCGGTCGGTGAGCCGAGCCAGTCCATTGGAAGGATCCCGCGGCCGGTCGGAAGACAAATGCCGTCGGCATCGCCTTGTGCAAACACCAGCGGATTGTCCTGGACATCCGCGCCCCAGATATCCGGGCAGGTTACCGAAAGCGGCATCCGGAGTTGACCGTCGAGAATCTTTTCGGCCTGCACTATTGGCATGCGCTTGCCGCGCAAGACGCCATTAAGGTCACAGACCGCGGCGCGAAGACTTGTGATTTCGGGGCGGGCTCCCAGCCACTGCAACGGTTCCTGGCTTGTCACTTCGCACTCCGAAAACTGGCATCCGCCCCACTCCACCAAGAAAAGCCCAGACGAGCCCGCTCAAACTCCATCTAGCGACGGGCGATCTCCGGACTGTTGCCGTGGAGGGTGAAGCCACAATGAACCACGCAACGGCAAGATTACATCGCTCCGACTTGCTGCGTCCACATCAAGCTATAGAAAAGAGCCGCAATGGTGAAACGCTAGGACCGGCGCGCCACAAATCATTCACGACAATGTTACAAAATGAAGAACTCACTCAACTGGAAGGTGAAGCATTGACGTCGCGCGAGGGAGATGCTGGATTGCAGTCGAGCATACGCTAAATAAGAATGGCTCCAGGGAAAACAGAAGAGAAATGAAATTGTTGATGGAGGATTTCACAATCGTTCAGAGCAGGCGCAGCGCGGTAGCGGCAATGACCAAGCATGGTCAGCCCCGCAGCCTGCAGGTTGCTGCTTTGTGCTGGCGGCGCAACCAGAGGGGTAAAATCCGGATACTGCTCATTACGAGCCGTGATACCGGGCGCTGGGTCATACCGAAGGGCTGGCCAATGCATAACCGAAGCCATGCCGAAGCCGCAGAGCGCGAAGCCTTTGAGGAAGCTGGCGTTCAGGGCAATCTGCGCCACGAAAGCCTTGGCCTCTTTACTTACCGTAAACAGCTGGGTCGCGGGCGCTCGATCCTTTGCGTCGTCCAGGTTTTTGCCCTCGAAGTGCAGACACGTCTCAAAAAATATCCCGAGAATGGTCAGCGCCGTGACGTCTGGCTTTCGCGCAAGAAGGCAGCACGCGAAGTCAGGGAACCGGAGTTGCGGACCCTTATCCGGAAATTCAACCCGGATGCGCGCTGATCCGGCGATTTGCCTGTGAGACTTCTATTTCTTGCCGTCATCGAAGAAGGGCGTGACCTCAACGACGATGACGGCATTCTCTTCAGCGGCGCGGTCCATCAGGGCGCGCTCTTCCAGATCAAGGCCGCCATCCGCTTCCCGCTCTGCGCGCGTGCCGTACGCGGTGACGTCTAGGGGGGCGAGTCCTGCGGTCTTCAGCACGGCGACCGTTTCGCGCACGGCTTCCGCTTCATCCCGCGCCGACGCGTAACAGAGAAGGCCTGCCCCCGTCGCACGATCGGGAAGCCCGTCACCGAGCTTCCGACCGACCTGAACGACCAAGGTGTGAACTTCGGATTCTGCTGACTCGGGGCGCGTCATGCAAAGCTCAATCGCGGAGAAGGTCGTTGATAGATGTCTTGGACCGCGTTTTTGCATCTACCCTTTTGACGATGACTGCGCAGTAGAGATTTACGCCGCCCTTGGACGGCATGGAGCCAGCGACGACGACGGAACCCGCAGGCACCTCGCCGTACATAGTCTCGCCCGTCTCACGGTCGACGATCTTGGTCGACTGCCCAATAAACACGCCCATACCAAGGACAGAGCCTTCACGCACGATGCAGCCTTCGACCACCTCCGAACGTGCTCCGATGAAGCAGTTGTCCTCGATGATCGTCGGCCCGGCTTGCATCGGCTCGAGAACACCTCCGATCCCGACGCCGCCCGAGAGATGCACGTTCTTGCCGATCTGCGCACAGGAGCCGACCGTCGCCCAGGTGTCGACCATCGTCCCGGTGTCGACATAGGCGCCAAGGTTGACGAAAGAGGGCATCAGCACGACACCGGGGGCTATATAGGCGGAACGCCGCACTACACAGCTCGGCACGGCGCGAAATCCTGCCTGCTTCCAGTCGTCAGGTCCCCAGCCCTTGAACTTGGAGTCGACCTTGTCCCACCAGCCGCCACCTTGCGGTCCGCCGTGTTGCGGTTCCATGTCCTTTAGGCGGAATCCAAGCAACACGGCCTTTTTCGCCCACTGGTTGACGTGCCAGACGCCATCCTCGCCACGCTCCGCCACACGCAGTGAACCGTTGTCGAGCGCGTTAAGCGTCGTCTCGATGGCCGATCGCGTGGCGCCGCTGGTTTCAGGCGTGATGGACTCGCGTGTATCCCAGGCGGCCTCGATGGCAGCCTCGAGTTCAGCATGGGAATCTTGCGACATGATCGGCCCTCTCGATGCGTTCGCGGTAGCGGAAATGCGGGCGAAGCTATAATTCGGTAATGTCGGGGTGGCAATCTGCCCGGAAAAAATTCCCTTGAGGACAATCATGACCGAGCTGAGCCGGCACCAGCGCCGCTTTCCAGACGCCAAAGAAGACCTCCGCCGCACCCGCCGCGTGCCTGCCACGCCGCAGACCCAGAGCCCGAGCTACAGGCTGGCTTTCAACGATACGGATTTTCTCGCGCGCGATGAGCTCCGGCCCGTGCGGCTTCAACTTGAGCTCCTCAAGACGGAAATGTCACTTGCCGAACGCGGGATTGTCTCAACCGTGGCAATGCTTGGCAGCGCACGCATCCGTCCTGAGGGCAGCGCCCTCTCTCACCACTACTCCGAGGCTTGCGAATTTGCCCGGCTCTCTACCCTGCGCGCGCTCGAGAGTGGCAACCGCGAGAATGTCGTCTGCACAGGCGGCGGGCCTGGCATCATGGAAGCCGGCAATCGCGGTGCGACCGAGGCCGGCGGCATCTCCGTCAGCCTCAACATCGTCCTTCCCCACGAGCAGGTACCGAATTCCTACGGCACACCGGAGCTGAGCTTCAACTTTCACTATTTTGCCGTGCGAAAGATGCATTTCCTCATGCGTGCCCGTGCCGTGGCAGTCTTCCCGGGCGGCTTCGGCACGCTCGACGAGTTCTTCGAGACCCTGACCCTTGTGCAGACCCGTCGGATGGCGCCTCTGCCGATCGTGCTCTTCGGCCGGGACTTCTGGGACAAGCTCATCGACTGGGACGTGCTGATCGAGGCGGGCACGATCTCGCCCGACGACACGCGGCTCTTCCACTACGCCGAAAGCGCTGCCGAGGCCTGGGCCTATATCGACGCCTGGAAACGTCCCGGTGCCGAAGAATAGGTCAGACGAAGGCGAAATCGTCTGAGCTCAGCGACCCGGAATAGTCTTCGAGCGTGATGCGGAGCATCGCGTAACCTGGGTCTTCTGCATAGTTGTTCGCCTCGATACCGGTATTGAAGAGCACCGTGGTGTTCGTCACGCCTGCGCTGTCCTCCTTGCGAACATAACTGAGCTCGAAGACGCCCGGCTCGTTGCTCTCGCCGATGAAGGTGGGTGTGAGCCCGTCAGGATTGTCTTCGATCTCGATACAGAACACATCCCCTTCTGCCGTGTCGAAATCACGGATCGACCCCCAATGACCGCGGACCTCCGACAACCAATAACCAAAGTCTCGCGTCGCATTGCTGAAGCGGAACTGATCCGCGCCGGCCCCTCCCTCCATGTCCATGTAGCCAAACCCCGCAACAAGGGTATCGTTGCCCTTCCCGCCATGGAGTTCCTCGCCCGTCGGATCGTAGTAGCTGCGGAAGAAGCTGAACTCGTTGTAGAAGGCCCCGCCGCTGAGGATCAGGTCGTCGCCCGCGCCCCCCTTCAGGATCTCGATGTCCCCATCGGAATAGACTTCCGTTCCACCCTGGATGGTGTCGTTTCCCCCGCCACCGTCGACGACATTCGCCCCGTTCCCGGCCGCGATGAAATTGGCCTTCCCATCGCCGAACACCGTGTCGTCCGTATCTCCGAGCCGGAGGTTCTCGATCGAGACGAGCCGGTCGACCGGCCCGCCCCCATTGCTCCAGCGTGCCTCGCTGGCGACGAGGTCGATCGTCATGTCCTGGCCGTGCCCGATGCCGGAGCCAAAGTGGTACTCTGCATCGACATAGACGGCGGTATCGCGGCCTTCTCCACCCTTCAGCAGGTCCGATCCGTCCTTGAGCGCTCCGGCAAAATCCGGTTCAGGATCGTCTTCCTCGTAACCGAGATCAATCTGCTCCGAGGCCCCGCCCGCAAGCGTATCGTCCCCCGCACCGCCTCGCAGCGTGTCATTGCCGACGCCGCCGACGAGGCTGTCATCGCCCGCGCCGCCGTCGAACCAGTTGGCAGCGTCGTTGCCGATGAGGATGTCGTCGCCCGAGCCCGTCCGCGCCTCCTCGATCGAGACGAGGGTCTCCGCTCCCCAGGGCGTGCCGGGAAAGCTCGCCTTGCCCAGGGCAAGGTCGATCTGCACCGGCCCGGTGTTTTCCGCATAGAGCACGCGGTCGCGCCCCGCCCCGCCGTCGAGGAAATCGTGCCAGCCGCCGCCGTCGAGCGTGTCGTGCCCCGCGCCGCCGAAGAGCCGGTCGTTGCCGTCGCCGCCCTGCAGCAGGTCGTTGCCCGGGCCGCCGCGCAAGTCGTTCTTCGCCGCGTTGCCGATCAGCGTGTCATTGCCCGCACCGGTCTCCACGTTCTCGATCGAGATGAGCGCCTCGTCCGCCCAGGACTGGCCCGGAAAGCGCGCGAAGCCGCGCGAGAGATCGATGCGCACCGGCGTCTTGTTGAAATCGTAGAGCGCCCAGTCGCTCCCCGGCCCACCGTCGAGCAGGTCGTGCCAGCCGCCACCGTCAAGCACATCGTCGCCACCCCGGCCATGGAGCGCATCGTTGCCGTCGAGCCCCCGGATGAAGTCGTTGCCGCCCGTGCCATTCAGCACATCGTTGCCCGCGGTTCCGTCAATACGTGTGTAACCGCCTGCACGGCGCAATGATGAGGCCATTTACCCCCCCCATAACTCGGCGATTTCAGTGCTGTCCGGGCACGCTCCCCCGCAGTGCGCGCCGAAAGCAGAAAATCTCATTAGAATAAATATCTCGATTAATCGGAACGTTAAGGGTCGGCTTGCAGGCATGTCAATAAGCTTGGGAATGCCAGAAACGAACGTCACCAGCGAGGCGCAAGGACGTATGGACAATTCCGCGCTGCTCGAGACGGCCGAAATATCCGCTTCACGGCAGTCGTTCGATTACGACCTCCCCAGAGTGCGGATCGGTCACAGTTCCCCCCTCGGCCAGTTCTTCCAGCATGTCCCTGAAGTCATCAAGCGCTGCAATCATCGTTGGCCGTGTGGCCGCCAAGGCTTCCATGCTGATCCATTTGCCGAGAACCATATACTCATGCTCTCCAGTCCGGATGACCCGAAGCGACGTCATGCCCTCGAAATCCCCGATGTCCCGTTCTCGATGAAAACGCAGCCATTCGGCTTCGCGCTCCGGCTTCACGCGCATCCGCACAATGTTCATGGCAGCCATCATTTTCCCCTCCACTGTCGACAGAAACGCAACGGAGCAGAGTAGCACGAAATGCGCAGTGGCGTTGCGGCAATTCGCGGTATTGTATCCGGATACGCCACCTTGACCTTCCACGCGGCCACCGTTGATATGATCCCAGCTCGCGTCAAATGACGATCGATACAGGTTGCGTGACGCGCGTGGGGAAGAGGCCATATGACCGGAAAGGGGACAAGGGCGTGCGAGGGGGCCAAAGCAGTTCTGCTTTGGCTTTCTCTTATTCCGTTCCTGTTGACCCATCTCATCGCCGAAGGTGCGATGCCACAGAGCAGCCCGGCGGGCTTCACTGTCGTGCTCTGCACCGGCGACGGGCCACTCGAAATCGAGATTGGTCCTGACGGGACACCGCACCCGGTCGCCCCGGACAGCCAACATCATTCTCCGTGTCATTGGGCAACAGGCACACCTGTCTTCCTCGGTCTGGATGCGCCATGGCTCCTGACCGTGGCGCCAGTCGAGATAGCGGCCGATACCGTCGCGAGCGCCGAACTTGAGGCGCATGGCACAGCCCTGCGCTTGCCTCCTCCTCGAGGCCCTCCGCTCCAGATCTGATCCAGTATCGTCAAGATGACCGGAGCCGCGACAGCCATCATTGCGCCTTTGCGGCCCACGATCTTTCCGGCGCAGCCGGACAAACTCGTCCATGGAGTCAGATATGAAACGTGATCCGCAAGTAATGATCAGTGTGAGTACAGCAATGATGTTGTTTGCCGGAATGGCCAGCGCTCATGCCACCCTCACCCCCCCAGAAGCGCAAGTTGGCGCCGCCTACAACGCGGTCATCCGCATTGGCCATGGCTGCGATGGAGAGGCAACCCACACCGTCCGCGTGACCATTCCCGAAGGCTTTTACAATGCAAAGCCCATGCCGAAGCCCGGCTGGACCCTCAAGACCGTGCGCGGTTCCTACACTAAACCCTATGTTTCCCACGGAGTGACCTACGAAGAGGGGGCACAGGAGATCATCTGGTCAGGCGGCTCGCTTCAGGACGACTGGTACGATGAGTTTGCCTTCCTAGGGACGTTCGGACCGGAGCTCGAGGCCGGGGCGGAATTCCACTTCCCGACCGTCCAGACCTGCGATACCGGCCAAGTTGCCTGGACAGAGCGGTCCGCCCTATCCGACGCGCCCGCACCCTCGGTTGTTCTCGCGGCGGCCGACGAGTCAGCGCAGGCCACGCCGATGCATGAGAGCGCCATGCTTGGAGACCTTACATTGACCAACACTTTCGCCTTTGCCACCCTGCCACATTCGCCGGTCGCTGGAGCTTTCCTCACCATTACAAACGACGGAGAAACCAGTGACAAACTTGTCTCCGCCTCTTCCCCCATCGCTGGAATGGTCCAGATACATGAGATGGCAATGGATGGCGATGTCATGAAAATGCGGGAGCTTGCCGATGGCCTGAAACTGCCTGCGGGAGAGACCGTGATGCTGAAGCCCGGCGGCTATCATATCATGCTCATGGACCTCAAGGAGCCGCTTGTCGAAGGCGAGGCGGTCGACATCACGCTGCAGTTCGAGAATGCTGGCACGATTGCCCTTCCCTTCGGCATTCAATCCCGCACTCGCGGCGCCGGTCATGAGATGAAGCACTGATATGACACCGGTTGCATGGAAAATCCTGCGGGCCGTGCTCTACGGCGCGGCTGCGCTCGCTCTCCTCGCAACGCTCTGGTTCCAGGTCGTCGCGCCCCGTATGGGGCCCGACATCGCAAGCGAACTGGGGCGTGGCGATTACCGTCTGACGACCACAGACGGCGAAAGCTTTACCGAGGAAACCCTTCGCGGCGCGCCCTCGGCGGTGTTCTTTGGCTTCACGCACTGCCCCGAGGTTTGCCCGACGACACTGTCCGACATCACGATCTGGCAGGACGATCTCGGCGACAAGGCGAAAGATCTCAGGATCTGGTTTGTCACGGTGGATCCGGAACGCGACAGCCCGCAGATGATGAAGGAGTATCTCGGCTGGGTTCCCGGCGTCACTGGCGTCTCCGGCTCCCCCGAGGACATCGCAAAGGCGGAACGTGCCTTCAGGATCTTCGCCAGAAAGATCCCGCTCGAGAGCGGCGGCTATACGATGGACCACACTGCCTACATCCTGCTTTTCGATGACCACGGCCGTTTTGCCGACCTCATCGGGTATCAGGAGAAGCCCGAGACTGCACTTGCCAAGCTGCGCAAATTGCTCGGGGCCTGATCGCGGGTGGCCGGTTGCCAGAACCGGCGGCCTGCCATAGCTTCCCGCGACCAGTTCGAGGGAGGCTTACCATACCATGACCGAGAGATCGCTTGGCTTCGATACGCTGCAGATTCATGCAGGCGCAAGACCCGATCCGGCAACCGGCGCGCGCCAGACGCCGATCTACCAGACGACCGCTTATGTCTTCCGCGATGCGGATCATGCGGCAGCACTCTTCAACCTGCAGGAAGTTGGCTACATCTACTCGCGGCTGACTAATCCCACCGTCGCCGCCTTTCAGGAGCGTATCGCGGCGCTTGAAGGCGGCGCAGGCGCCGTCTGCACCTCGTCCGGGCACGCAGCGCAGATCATGGCGCTCTTCCCGCTGATGGCGCCGGGGCGCAATGTCATTGCTTCGACTAGACTATATGGCGGCACGGTAACCCAGCTCACGCAGACGATCCGCCGCTTCGGCTGGGAAGCCCGCTTCGTCGATTTTGACGACACTGACGCCATCGAGGCTGCCGCGGACGAGAATACGCGCGCCGTGTTCTGCGAGAGCATCGCAAACCCCGGCGGCTATGTGACAGACATACCTGCCGTCGCGGAGGTCTCGAAGCGGCTTGGCGTGCCGCTCATCGTCGACAATACGTCGGCCACTCCGTGGCTCTGCCGGCCCTTCGATCACGGTGCAGACCTTGTGGTGCACTCGACCACTAAGTATCTGACGGGAAACGGGACCGCGACCGGCGGCGCCGTGGTGGATTCCGGCCGTTTTGACTGGTCCGCGTCGGACAAGTTTCCCAGTCTGACCGAACCCGAACCCGCCTACCACGGCCTGAAGTTTCACGAGACCTTCGGCGCAATGGCATTCACGTTCCACGGAATCGCCATTGGCCTGCGCGATCTCGGCATGACAATGGCACCGCAGACGGCATTCCTGGGCCTTCTCGGAACCGAGACCCTCAGCCTGCGCATGGCGCGCCACGTGGAAAATGCGCAGAAGGTCGCGGCGTGGCTTGAAGCCGATCCGCGCGTGGAATTCGTCACCTATGCCGGACTGCCATCCTCACCCTATCACGACCGGGCGCGGCGGCTTTATCCCAAGGGTGCAGGAGCCCTTTTCACCTTCGCGCTCAAGGGCGGCTATGAATCCTGCGTAAAACTGGTGGATTCGGTTGCGCTCTTCAGTCATGTCGCCAACCTTGGCGACACTCGCTCGCTCATCATCCACTCGGCGTCCACCACCCACCGCCAGCTTTCGCCAGAACAGCAGGAGGCTGCCGGGGCGGGTGCAAATGTTCTGCGGCTCTCGATCGGGATCGAAGACGCCGATGACATCATCGCGGATCTGGATCAGGCCATGGCGAAAGCCACGGTATGATCACCGCCTCCCACCGGCGCGCCCTTAAGGCGCGCCGGTCTCCTCGCTGCCGATCTCGAAGACTACCGTTACCTCCGCGTCGACGTTAAGACTTCCCCGCGCCACAGGCATCGCGAAGGCCGCATCCGCCCGCGGCGCCGCGTTGACGGCATAGGGCTTCGGCATTGCACCACCAGGTTCGCTGATCGATACGATCGGCCCGAGTTTTATGTTCGCAGCATCGGCGTAGAGCGTCGCGCGCGCCATTGCGTCCGCCACAGCTTTGCGCCGCGCCTGCTGCACGACCTCGGAGGGATCTGCGAGGTCAAAGGAAATGCCGTCGATCCTGTTCACGCCCGCTCCGGCAAGCGTATCGACGAGCGCGCCGACAGTATCGATATCATGAAGGGTGAGCGTCAGCATGCTCCGCGCCCGATATCCGGTTATTTCTGTGTCATTTATCCCGCCATCCTCACGCTGGGCGTAAAGCGGATCGAGGCCAAGGCCGGAGGTTTGGCGATCCTTTTCGGCGAGGTCCGCCCCATCAAGGGCGGCAAAGATTGCCTGCAGGCGCTCGCTCATCGCAGCCAGCGCGGCTTCCGCAGTATTCGCGTCAGCCTCCACCCCGAGCGTGAGGAGCGCCACGTCCGGTATGGCAATCTCACTTCCACTACCGGTGACGGTGATAAGTCGCGGCATCTCTTCAGCCGGCGCGGCCTCGAGCATCAGGACCATCGCCAGCGTGGCGGCAATGGTAATCGGAAACGGTTTTCTCATGCTGGGATCCTCCAATGCGATTAGTTCTCCCGATCCGAATGGATTCGCAACTGAAAGTTGTCTCAAGCATATTCGACTCACTGGATTGTCAGATACTTGCGGCCTATAGTGACCATAGGAAACACTCGACGGAGATCGAGGCGTCATGAGCAGTGGAACACCCGCCACGCGAACGTGGCTGAGGATTATTCTGGACAAGGCTGAAATTGCCCTCCTCGCGGCAGGTGCGCGCGATCCGCTTGTGCTTGTCCATCTCGACGATCCGGCGATCGAGGATCGCCTGTGGGATCTGGCCGCGGCCGTGCGTGCACATGGCGGGCCACTGGAAGTCGTGCTGCCTGAATTTGAGATTCGCCGCGGACATCTTGATGCCGCTCTTTCACACGGCAGAGCCCAACGGGCGCGTGCAGCGTTGGCGCGTGCCTCTCTCTCCCTTGCCATGCCCATCGACCACATTGTGGCAGTGGCAGGAACGCCGGACAGCAAGGGCCAAGTCCCGTGGGCTGCGGTGAAACTCGACGTTCTCGCGCAAACTGATGCCTTTCTCGCGCGCTACGGCCTTTCGGCGGACCGGATCTCGGCGCCGGATAGCCTTCCCCCCTTCAGAGAGCGATCGCACCAATCCATCTTCCCCGCTGTCCTAACCCGAGGCAAACCTCTGTTCGCCGGATCGGCCGCAGCGGCAGTTGCATTGGCAATCTTTCTGGGACTTTCCAACACCGCGGAAGAGGACCGCGAACTGCAGACAGAGATCCGGACCGGGCTCCACAACGCAGTGGAGACGGACATGGCTGATGTACCGCCTCCTGACTCGCCGCCACACCGCATGGCAGTGCCTGCCGACATTTTCCCACCGCGGGCGCGACCTGAACGGCTTGCATTGGTGCGCGTGGAACCTCCGCTGGCGGCTCCTGCGCCCACGCGGGTTGCGGAAGTCGCACCGCCGATCGCGCGTATAATTCCTCCGGCTCAGATGTCTGCACCGACGATCACTAAAGCCGCTCGAAACTTTCCTGCCACTCTGCTCAGTGTGCCCGAGCTGAACGCTCCGTCACCACTCGCCCTGCCAGGCACTGGTGAGTCCAAGCTACCGGACCCGGCGATCCCTTCCGAAGTTCTGGCCCAGATCGTCGAGACATTGCCTCGCACGGCGCCCGAGGTTCTCGGCACCACGCGTCTTGCCTCCCTCCGTCCTCTCCACCGGCCGACGATCTCTGATTCCGCCCCGGTGACGAGCCCCAGCACCCCGAGAATGAGCCGCCCACTCCCGCGGCCGGGAGTGAGTAACCAGACCCGTGCTGCAGTCTCTGCGGCGATTACCGACGCTGTAGCCAGTGCCACAGCAGAAGACCTCGGCAGCGGCTCCATCGTGGATCGCCCCAGACCTCGGAACCGTGCGCCTGCCGCGTCGGCAGCAACGGTGTTCCAGCCTCCGGCACCAAGTGTTATCCGCACAGCGCCCCCCGTCGCCAGCACCGCGGCCTTGGCAGCCCCGGCCGATGCAACCTCCAGTCCGCCCACCCTCAAGGTGCAGTCCGCTGTACGCGTTGCGACTGCCACTCCCCCGCCGCAGACGACAGCGACGCGTGTCAATGAGCAGGTTGGTATAGATCCGCGGGAGCTCTCGCTCATCGGTGTCTTTGGCAGCCCGCAGTACAAACGGGCAATCCTCCGTCTGCCCAATGGGCAGATGCGTAAGGTGCGCGCAGGCGACCGGATCGAAGGAAACCGCGTGATCGCCATAAGCGACGACTCTGTTCGCCTGACCGGCAAGGGTCGCGATCAGGTCCTGCGCATGTCGGAATGACAGAAAGATCCTGTCTGGTCCTTGAAAGGCCGCTCTGCACTCGCCCGCAACCCCGAGGATGCGACCGATGATAGCCCGGCGAGCTTGACCGGCGTGAAATCGGAGTGCGGCGCGGACATCTGCAAGCTTTCCAATTCCCGTATCTGCTGACGAAACTGGCACGCTCTTTTCGAACGTGAAAGTTCGCGGCCGGACTCCGCCTCGCAATGAAAGATCAGTTGCGGGATTTCAGCGCCCGGATATTAGTTACCCCATGGCTCTCAGACAACGACTGTCTGGATGTGGCAGGGAGCGAGAACGATGCGCCGAACGACGTCACCTGAGCTGCAAGATCAGCCCGAGTGGCATATGGAAGGCGCACTTCTTTTCCGTCCCCCAGCCACTAGAGAATGGCCGTAACCAACCCGAATAGTGCCCGATGGAGATTCTCTGAAATGGCTTTCTTGACAGGCGACGACTCCGCCGAAACCCTCAGAGGCGGTGACGAATTCGACTATATCTATGGCCGCGGTGGTGCCGACAGCATTCTGGGCGGCTTCAACGGTGACTATCTCTATGGGGAAGATGGCGCTGATACCGTCGATGGCGGCTTCCAGAACGACATGGTATCAGGTGGCGTGGGAAATGACCTTCTGAGAGGCGGGTCCGGCGACGACACTCTCTACGGCAACGCGCTCTACAGTTTTGAGACTGACGCAGGCACTGACACAGCCTATGGCGGACTTGGAGACGACCGGTTCGGAACCTACACGCCCGCTGATGTCCGTGCAGGCGGTGACCGGCTCTTCGGCGAAACCGGCTTCGATATCGTTGGCCTGGATTTCTCCGGACGTTCTGGCGCGGTCACATTCGCTACACCCGACAGCATAGCAACCACTACGATTCTCGGTGGCTTGCGTCTCCTCAGTGTCGAGCGTTTCGACATCACGGGGACTACGGACGACGACAGACTTACCGGAAGCCTTTTCTCCGATACCCTCAACGGCGGTGACGGGAACGACACACTGCGCGGCGGCGGCGGCAACGACTGGCTCAACGGCGGTGACGGCCGTGACAACATTATCGGCCAGGATGGCGCCGACCAAATGGAAGGCGGGGAAGGCGCAGATACGCTCGACGGCGGAAATGGCGCCGACTACGCGTACGGCGGCGATGGCAATGACGTCATCTCGGGCGGCCGGGGCAACGACTATCTCTTAGGGGATCTCTATTACGGCGATGCCACGGGAAATGATCGTATCAGCGGCGGGGACGGGAACGACTACATCTTCGGCAACACCGGAAACGACTCCCTCTCCGGCGACGATGGCGACGACAATCTCTCTGGCGGCAATGGCCTCGACACACTCTCCGGCGGGAATGGCGACGATACTCTGGATGGTGGCACCGGGCGCGACCGCCTGATCGCAGGAGCTGGCAACGACCGGATCGCACACGCCGTTGGAGAAGGCGCTGACGTGATGGATGGGGGTCGCGGCAACGACACCTTCGTGCTCACCGGTCTCTCCGGAACCTTTCGTGCGACAGCTTCCGGCACGCAGAATACGCTCTCCGACGGCGCCAAGATCGTGAACATGGAGACCTATTCGATCAACGGTTTGAACAGCGCCGATCGCATCGTGACGCTCGGAGGCAATGACACGCTCTCTGGCGGCGGTGGCAAAGACACACTCTCGTCAGGTCAGGGCAATGACTTCGTTGCCGGCGGAGCGGGCAACGATTCCCTGATCGGTGGCGGAGGCAGTGACTACATCGATGCAGGTACTGGGCGCGACACCGTCTTGGGCGGAAGCGGTGCCGACAGGATTGATGTAGGCGCAGGCGGACCTGATCGCGTCGAGGCCGGTAGTGGGATCGACTTTATCGAAATCGATCGCTCAAGCCAGAATCGCAACGATTTCGTATTCGACATATCCGGCCGCCGGGCGACACTGAATGACGGAACGGTCGTGCTGGATGGCGAGCAGTTTTCGGTCTCAACCGCAGGCGGAGACGATACCCTCAACGGCAACGGGGCGCTCTACGTCTACTTCGACAGTGGGGCCGGGAACGACCGTCTGACTGGCACATCGGGCACCGACTATCTCAACGCCGGCAGCGGCAACAATGTCGTCAACGGCGGAAATGGTGATGATACGATCTACGCAGAGTTCGGCAACAACCGCATCAGCGCCGGGTCCGGCAACGACAACATCCGCATCAATACGCTGACGAATGCCAGCGACTCCATCAAGGGCCGCTTTACCCTGGATGGTGGAGCTGGGACTGACGTCGCAACAATCAATCGTGAGGGTGCAACTGCAAACCTCACCTTCAAGCTTGCTGCCAGCGCAACGCTCGTCAATGGCGGTGTCACGCTCGAAAGCATCGAGCGAGTCTCCATCACGACGGGCAGCGGCCGCGACCGGCTGACGGGTGGAGCGCTCGCCGACAGCCTGAGCGGAGGCAGCGGAGCCGATACCCTGACGGGGCTAGGTGGCGATGACTGGATTTCAGGCGGAGACGGCAGCGACAAGCTAATCGCCGGCAGCGGCGATGACAGGATATACGGCGACAGCGGCAACGATACCCTTACGGCAGGCGCCGGCAGCGACGAACTCCAAGGCGGCGAAGGTCTGGACAATATCGACGGAGGCGACGGCAACGACACCCTTGCCGGAAACAACTATTACGGCTTCTCCTACGGATCCTACGGCTTCAGCGCCGATGATGGCTCACGCGACGTGCTCACGGCAGGCGCAGGAAACGACGCGCTCTACATCAATCACCTGGATCGCGCCGTGGGCGGTGCCGGTATCGATTACATCTATGTTGATCTTTCAGATACGGCCAATGCGGCGAACTTCGTCTTCTCGAACGGAAATGTCGCGGTAAATGCCAGCACATCCTTCGCTCAGATGGAAGGGCTCGGCTTCAACGGAAGCACACGCGGAGACAAGGTCACTGGCAGTGCGCGCGGCGATATCCTGCTCGGCAATGAGGGCAACGACACGCTGGTGGGCGGTCGGGGCGATGACCAGTTCAATGACGGCGAAGGCAACGACCGGCTTCTTGGCGGCGGCGGCAACGACAACTTCGTACGTTCCGACGGCGACGGCACCGACCTCATGGACGGCGGTGATGGTTTCGATAGCCTGAGCTTCGATTTCTATTCGTCACTCTCTGCTGTCGTCGATCTGGCCAACGGCAACAGAAACGATGGTATCGCTCGAGGCTTGACCCTGAGGTCGATTGAAGCTGTGCACGGCAGCTCGCAGGACGATGATATCCGTGGCAGCGGACGTGCCGAGAGTCTTGCCGGGGGCGGCGCGGGCGACCTTCTGAATGGGCGGGGCGGCAATGACACACTAGAAGGAGGAGCAGGTGCAGATTTGCTCACCGGGGGTTCTGGCGCGGATCATTTCGTATTCGGTTATGATGCGATCGGCTCTGGCGATGACATTACCGATTTCACCCGCGGGACAGACAAACTGGTGCTTGAAGGAGCCGACTTCGGCTTTGACAGTCGCGCCGATTTCAATCTGGTGACCGGCACGTCGCCCAGCGTGACCGGTGGCTTGCCTCAGTTCCTATTCGAAACAGATTCGAGCCGCCTGTGGTATGACGCGGATGGCTCGGGCGGTGATTCTGAGGCCGTGCTCATGGCAACATTGAACGACGTTCACAACCTCACGAAGGCTGACTTCCTCATCACCTAGCGTGCCCGAAGCTTTGCCTTCGGGTGCGCCCGCAGCCGAAGGCTTCAAGCATGAAAGACCAAGTCCCAGTCTGATCGCATGACGGGCCTTGGTACATCTGAATTTTATTTAAAGTTGATTTACATCTTCTCATTCTGAAAATATCCGAAAAATTTCGTCAGTTCATGACGCTATAAACAGATTATTCTTGATTTCATATTTGAGTCGGTCCGGACTACCTTCCGACTGCCAGCAAGTGCATCGGCCGGAGGGGCGACCGAGGCACATACCGGGTTAGGTAACTTGCGCTGGTCGTGAATTTATTGGTTCGAAGGCCTGGAAAGGTACGATCAATGAAGAGCCGCAGGAGCTTTCTCAAAGCATTTCTGACACTTGTCGCAACGCCTGCAACACTTGCGCTTGGCCGCATCATGCCAGCGCACGCTGCAACACAGGAATTTCATGTCGTCAACGGCTGGATCGTCACCGACCACGATCTCGAGGTGTTGAAGAGACATGCTTAGTGACACGCGTAGTGCCGACCGGAGCCTGTTTTCGCAGACCTTCGACATTTGCATCATCGGCGCGGGACCGGCCGGCATCACCCTCGCCCGCCGCCTCGCCAGGAGCGGATGGAACGTTGCCCTCATGGAAGGCGGCGACGTCGATTTCACCGATGAAAGTCAGGATCTCTACATCGGAGAAATCACCGGCATACCCTACACCGATTTGGATGCGGCGCGCCTGCGCTATCTCGGCGGCACCTCCAACCATTGGGGCGGGGCCTGCAGGGAGCTCGACGCCTACGATTTCACGCCCTGGCCCCATATCGCATTGAGTGGCTGGCCGATCTCCAAAAGTGATCTCGATCCTTACCAGCCAGAGGTCAACGACATCCTCGACCTCAAGCCGCCGGCCGGCTTCCCCGATCATCCAATCGATCATGACGAGCACCTCTTCCGCAAGATCGACTACCGGCAATCCGGCCCGACCCGCTTTGGTCCGAAATACAAGGACGAGCTTGTGGCGTCGGACAAGATCCAGCTCGTGCTCAATGCCAATCTCGTCGATCTCCGGCTCGATTCTGAACTCCAGACCGTAACCGAGGCTGTCTTTCGCGGTTATGGTACTGACGATCCAGGCTTTACGGTTCAGGCACGCATCTACTGCCTCTGCTGTGGAGGCATGGAGAATCCACGCATTCTCCTAAATGCCCGGAGTCAGGCCCTGAAAGGCATCGGCAACAACTACGATCTTGTCGGGCGCTACTTCTGCGAGCACCCATTCATCACTGCAGGGGAGATCCTCTTCGAGGAGCCATTTTACGTGCGTGAGGAGTTCGCCCCGACTCCCGCGGTGATCGGCGAGACCCGGATCCTCAACTACAACATGCATGTGGCACCCTGGAGCTACGGCAGCCCCCTATCCCTGCCCAAGGAAGTCGCGCGATCGGCAGCCTGCGCCACCCCGTTTCTCGACCGCCTCGTGACGGAAGTGCTCGGAAAGTCGCTCAAATGCGACAATGATGCTTACGGCATAACCGGCTACCGGGCTAAGCGCGAGGAAGCGTTTCACGGCCGCCTTGACCTCCAGATGGAACAGAGCCTCCTGCCAGGCAACCGCATCATGCTGATCGAGGATACCGATCGTTTCGGCCTCAACAAGATCGCTATGGACTGGAATCTCGGGGCGCTTGATCACCGCACGATACGGGCCGCTGTGATGGGCATCGGCACCCACCTTGCCGCCCACGGCATAGGCCGGGTCAAGGTGCCCGACTGGCTGCTTGACGATGACTGGGACGCTATGGTCAGCTCCGGCTCCATCCGGGGAAGCATGCATCACATGTGCACGACCCGCATGTCGGACAACGCGCGCGAAGGTGTCGTCGATGCGGACTGTCGCATTCACGGCATGACCAATCTCTACGTCGGAGGATCAAGTGTCTTTGCCACGGCCGGGCATGCAACGCCGACCTATACGATCTGCCAGCTCGCGCTCCGACTTGGAGACCATCTGACCCAGGAAGCGGCAAACCCGGCCTGATCCCCGCTAGGGCTGGCAGCAGGCCCCATGCCTGCGGCCATTGCTGCGTGATCCGCAGCCAGATCAAGTCTTGCCCAGACGCCGAACGCGGGATAGGACGCGGACCGTAAGGGGTCTGGATCGCATCATCATGTTCACCGGGATCATTACCGACATCGGCCGGATCGAGAGCCTCGAAGATCGGGGCGATCTGCGCGCGCGCATCGTTTGCCATTATCAGCCCGAGTCGATCGCGCTCGGCGCTTCAATCGCCTGCGATGGCATTTGCCTCACCGTGGTTGATCTGGGCCCCTATGGCGACGGCGCATGGTTCGACGTCGATATCTCCGCGGAGACCCTGTCGAAGACAAACGTGCGCCATGGCCGCACGGCTTGGGCACCGGGCATCGGCATCAACCTCGAGCGCGCGCTCCGGCTTGGCGACGAGCTCGGCGGACACGTGGTATCGGGGCATGTCGATGGGGTGGCAGAGATCGTCTCGGTCAAGCCGGAGGGTGACAGCACACGCGTGACCTTCCGCGCCCCCGATGAACTGGCTCGCTTTATTGCGCCGAAGGGCTCCGTTGCACTCAACGGAACATCGCTCACGGTGAACGAGGTTGATGGCGCCGAATTCGGGGTGAACTTCATCCCCCACACCAAGACAGAGACGACTTGGGGCGACATAGCCCCAGGCGATCTTGTCAATCTCGAGATCGACACGCTGGCCCGCTATGTCGCGCGGCTTGCAGAATACAACGCGGCCTGAGGGAGGAGCGACAGGGATGGAAGATGGTCTCAAGTCGCAGAGCGACGACAGCTTTACCGACGCGATTTCCTCCATCGAGGAGATCATCGACGACGCCCGCAACGGTCGGATGTTCATCCTCGTCGACCATGAGGACCGCGAGAACGAAGGCGATCTGGTGATTCCCGCCCAGATGTGCACGCCCGACGCCGTCAACTTCATGGCGACCCACGGCCGCGGCCTCATCTGCCTCACGCTTCAGGGCGAGCGGCTCGACTCCCTCGGCCTGCCCATGATGGCTCAGGCCAACTCCTCCCGGCATGAAACGGCCTTCACGGTCTCCATCGAAGCCCGCGAAGGCGTAACGACAGGCATCTCGGCGCACGACCGCGCCCGCACTGTCGCAGTGGCGATCGATCCCCGCTCGGGACCGCAGGACATTGCAACCCCGGGGCATGTCTTCCCGCTCCGCGCCCGCGAGGGCGGCGTTCTGGTACGCGCCGGTCATACGGAAGCTGCGGTCGATATCTCCCGGCTCGCCGGACTGAATCCCTCGGGTGTGATCTGCGAGATCATGAACGAGGACGGCACAATGGCGCGACTGCCCGATCTCGTGGCCTTCGCACAGCGCCATGGTCTAAAGATCGGCACGATTTCCGATCTCATTGCCTACCGGCGCCGACACGACAATCTCGTGCGCCGCACGCGAAGCGAAACTGTGACCTCCGAGTTCGGCGGTCAGTGGCATTTGCATGTGTTTTCCGACGTCACCGGCGGCGCCGAGCATATCGTCCTCACCAAGGGCGATCTCACCACGTCAGAGCCTGTCCTCTGTCGCATGCACGCCATCAATCCTATGGAAGACCTGCTCGCCCTTCATCCTGGCCGCTCGCACCAGCTCCGCGATGCAATGCGCACCATCGCAGAGGAAGGACGCGGTGTCGTCGTCCTGCTGCGCGACATGTCGACGAAGCTCGAGATCGGCGATCACGTCAGCCCGCACAAGCTTCGCCAGTACGGTCTCGGCGCTCAGATCCTGAGCTCGCTGGGCCTTACCGAAATTGTGCTGCTCAGCAATTCCCCCAGCCCCAAGGTCGTCGGTCTTGACGGCTATGGCCTCAAGATCATCGGCACCCGGCCGATTCCGACGACGGAGACCTGAAATGGCCAGCCATGAGCAAAAAGATGCCCTGCCGCTTCCAACCTTTGAGCGTCCGACGCGGGTCGCGCTGATCGTCGCGCCGTTTTACCGAGATATCGCCGACAATCTGATCGCCGGTGCGTGCAAGGTACTCGACACGGCAAATGTCGCGCACGAGACCATCGAGGTACCCGGCGCGCTCGAGATCCCGACCACCGTGGCGCTTGCTGCCCGCAGCGGTGAATTCGACGGGTTCGTAGCACTCGGCTGTGTTATCCGCGGCGAGACGACCCACTACGATACCGTCTGCAACGACAGCTCTCGTGGCCTCACGCTGCTCGGGCTCAAGGGGGTTTGCATCGGCAACGGAATTCTTACCGTCGAAAACACCGCGCAGGCGATGGCCCGTGCGCGGCCTTCGGAAATGAACAAGGGCGGCGGTGCAGCGGAGGCCTGTCTTCATCTCATCACGCTTGCCCGCCGTTTTGCGCCCAGCACAACCCCGCTCCCCGAGGGAAGCTTCCGCCTTGCGGGTGAGGTAGATGGAGAATTTGCCTGAGATGAGCGAAACCGTCCGCATCTCGGCTGCGGAGGCCCGGCGCCGACGCTCGGCCGCGCGGTTCTATGCCGTGCAGGCCCTCTTCCAGATGGAAGCAGCCGGCGCCGCTCTCGACGACATCGAGGCCGAGTTCGAGGTTCACCGCATCGGCACCGAAATCGATGGCGTGCCCTATCAGCCCGCCGACCTCGAGCATTTCCGCAATCTTCTGCGCGCGAGTGTGAAGCACCAGGCGCGCATTGACCAGATGACGAACCGGGCGCTTGTCGCGCGTTGGCCGATCGAGCGGATTGACCCGACGGTGCGCGCCGTCTTCCGCGCGGCGGGCGCCGAACTCGTGGCCTGCGACACTCCGCCCAAGGTGACGATCACCGAGTTTGTCGATGTGGCAAAGGCCTTCTTTCCGGACGGCAAGGAAACCAAGTTCGTAAACGCGGTTCTCGATCACATGGCACGCGAGGCGAGACCGAGCGCGTTCGCCTCGTGAGCATCTCGAGTGGAGGCCCGCTTCGGTCCCTGGAGGCCCGACGACTTCTGGCGGAGAGCTTTCGGCTCCTGAGCCAGCATTTTGGTATTTTTCTTCCTCTGGCACTTGCCCCTGCGCTTCTTGAGGAGGCAGCACTTATTGCGCTTCTGCCCGGAGGCGATGCTCAGGCCCCGGACACCTTTACCCCGGGCCTCGCGATAGCGGCGTTCGCCAGCAGTCTTGCGAGTCACATCGTCATCGCACTGGTCACCCTTGCGAGCATCGATTTCATCGCGCAGCGTAACCGCAGCCTCGACACCTACTTGCGCATCACATTCTCGCAAGTGCTACCGATCCTGGTGATTGGCACACTTGTCTCGGTCGTGGCCGGGCTTGCTGCGATCTTCTTCGTCATTCCTGGCCTGTATGTCTATGCCCAGTTCTTCGTCTGGCTGCCATGTCTGCTCTTCGAGCGTGCAGGCTTCGGCTGCCTCAGCCGCGCTCAAAGTCTCACGAGAGGCCATCGCTGGCCGCTCGTTGGCATCCTTCTGATCCTTGCGCTCGTCTTTTTCGGTCTGATGGTATTCCTCGGCCCTGTCTGGACAGCGCTGACAACAGGGCTGCACGGCATATTGGCCGCTCTTCTGAGTGCCGCACTGTCAGGCTTCAGCTACGCAATCATCGGCATCTTCGGCGCCAAGGTCTATCTTCGCCTGCGCTTTCTGGAGGATGGCGAGACACCGGACCGGATTGCCGACGCGCTCTGAATGCAACCTGCCTTGGATGTCAGGCTCACCATCGCAGTAGCCGGAGCGCGAAATGAAAGCGCCCGCCATGGGGGGGCGGGCGCTACCTGATCCGGCCCCCTAAGGGGCAGTCTGACCCGGCTTACGCACTATTACATATATCGATAATGATGCACAAATACTGTGCAACGAATTCCTTAATTTCCGGGAGTGCGGAATGCGTCGCCACGCTAACAGCATTCTGCGACTGCCAGATCAGCCGCGAAGCAGTGCGTCAACTTCTGCACGCGAAGGCATGGAAGCTGCAGCCCCCGGCCGCGTCACAGAAAGTCCCGCGACCGCACAACCGAAGCGGACCGCTTCCAGTGGAGGACGCCCTTCCGCAAGAGCCGCGGCGAAACCCCCATTGAATGCATCTCCCGCCCCTGTCGTGTCGACGACCGGCCCTGCCGAAACCGCCGGAACAATCTGCGAGATCCCTTCTCCGTGAAAGAGTGCCCCCCGCTCACCCAGCGTAAGGATCACCGTCCCGGCGCCCTTCTCTCGCAAGGCATTGGCTGCCGCGCGCGCGCCCTGCAGCCCCTCGACTGAAAGCCCGGTGAGCACAGCCGCCTCGGTTTCATTCGGCGTCAGATAGTCGCACAAACTAATCACCTCCGCCGGGAGGGGCTGGGCAGGCGCCGGATTGAGGAGTGTGGCGACCCCTGCCGCACGTGCAATCTCAAGCCCGCGGACAGCGGCCGCCAAAGGCTGCTCAAGCTGTGTCATGAAGATCGAGGCTCCGGAAATCCGCGCGGCCTCGGCGTCAAGGTCTTCCGCGGCAATTGTCCCCGCCGCCCCTGGCGCAATGATGATCGCATTCTCGCCGGTTGCTTCATCGAGAAAGATAAAGGCCGAACCGGTATGGCTCTCTGGGCAGGAGCGGACCACCGGCGTTACCCCTGCGTCCGCCCATGTCTGTGTTGCCATCTCGGCAAAGGCATCCGCTCCAAGCCGGGTGACGAAAACCGTCTCGGCGCCCATGCGTGCCGCCGCCACTGCTTGGTTCGACCCCTTGCCACCGGGTCCGAGCGCAAAACCAGATCCGAGCAGTGTCTCGCCCAGCCTTGGCAGCCGGGAGGCCCGATACGCCGCGTCCGCAACAAATACCCCGAGGATCACTACCTTACCCATCTGCATATCTCATCCCATCAGGCGACTGGTGGCAGGCACGACACTCGCCAGCAACGCTCTCAGGCGCGCCGGCGCTACGGGTTTGTTCAGAAGCACAACCCCGAGCTGCCGGCACCGCTCGGCCACCTCGTCGGTCCGGTCGGCAGTTACCAGCGCCGCGGGAATGATCCCCTGCGTAGCACGGATCGCGGTGATCGCATCGAGGCCGTTTTTTCCATCATCGAGGTGATAGTCGGCGAGCATGATGTCCGGTGCAATGCCCAGTTCTTGGAGCAGTGCATCTGCATCGGCAAGGCCGCTTGCCTCAAGCGTGCTGACTCCCCAGCTTTCCAGCAGGGCCGTTAGCGCCATGCGGACCACCTTGTCATTCTCGATCACGAGCACGATCAGATCGGCGGGATGCACCTCCTCTGAGGACGGTCTGCCCAGAAGCTCCGATGCCGCTATCTCCTCGCCATCAGCCAGCGCCACGCTGACACGAAACCCGGTGCCACGCCCGACTTCCGAAACGAGATCGAGATCGTGCCCAAGCAGCGCGCAGGCGCGCTCGACAATCGCCAGGCCGAGCCCCATGCCCTCCTCGGCACCTACCGAGGTGCCGAGCCGCTGGAATTCGCGAAAGATCGCCGCGCGCTCGGCCTCGGGAATACCTGGTCCAGTGTCCCACACCTCGATCCGCGCTCGCCCACCACGCCGCCTCACCCCAAGCAACACCTTGCCCGTCCGGGTATAGCGTACCGCATTGGCAAGGAGATTCTGCACGATCCGGCGAAGATAGGACGCATCGCTTCTCACAACGAGCCGGGTCGGCACCACTCGCAAGTCGAGCCGTTTCTGGCGGGCAATCTCGCGGAATTCGCTGCCAAGCTGCGCTAGCACCTGCCCGAGCGGGACGTTGGTAATGGAGAGAGCCGCATTGCCACTATCCAGCCGCGAGATATCTAGAAGCGCCCCGAGAATGCCCTCGACACTTTCGAAAGCGCTCTGAACTCTACGGACCGTGTCGAGAACATCCTCTCCAGCGCTCGAACGCTCAAGCGAGGCAAGAAAGAGCTTCGCAGCCGAAAGCGGCTGGAGGAGATCATGGCTTGCCGCAGCAACAAATCGAGACTTCGAGGCATTCGCGAGTTCAGCTTCGGCCAGCGCCTCCTGAAGCGCGATGGTGCGTTCCTGCACCCGCCGCTCGAGGCCTGCATTTGCCGCGTTCATGGCGATCTGCGCTTCCCGCTCGGCGGTCACATCGGTGAACGAGATCACAAACCCCCGATCCGGCATCTCTTGGCCGAAAACGTCGAGATAGACGTTGTCCCGGGTGTGAAGCTCCATCGTCAACGGCATGCGGGCTTCCGGGCAATCCACCCACTGCCCGAGCCGCCGCGGACCCTCGGTCTCGTCGAAAAGACGCGACCGGCCGAAATGCTCAGAAAATACCGCGAAAGGTGTCCCGACCCGTAGAATTTGGATCGGCGGAGACAGCAGATCGCGGAGCCGCGCGTTCCAGCCCACCAGACGCTGATCCCTGTCGAAGATGCAGATGCCCTGATCGATATGATCAAGCGTCGCGCGGATGAGGCGCGCCTGTTCGTCGAGGAGCTTGTCACGCTCCTGCCGCTCCATCTTGATGAGTTCGGTAATTTCGGTCTGGAGCATTGCCGTGCCCTGACCGGGTGTGCGCTGCTCGCTCACCTGCAACCAGCGATCACCGCTCAGCCTCACATTGAAGTTGACCGACTGCCGCCGATGAGTGGCCAGACGCTGCGTAACCCAATCCTGGCGGCTCATGTCCTCGGGAAAGATGATGAACCGGCTGTGCGAGCAGAACCGTACGTAATCGACGAAATTGAGGCCTGGCCCCAGTTTGTCGGCCACATCGGGAAGAGTCTGGGCAAAACGACTATTGTGCATTACCAGCACATCGTCGCTATCGAACAGCGCGAAACCTTCCTTCACCGCCTCGATCGCATCATAAAGATCCGATCGAGCCCGCTCCGCATCCGACATCGCCTGCGCAAGCCGGGCGTTAGACTCATTCAGAAGCTGGAGTGTCTGCTCGAGATCCCGGGTCCGAGCGCGCACCTCCGCCTCGAGCATGAGCGCACGCTCGAAATTCGCGAAGGCCTCGCCCGAATCTGCTGAGGCCTGTTCGACCCGGCGCATCAAAGCCGAGGCAATCTTCAATAGCTTCTCGTTCTGCCGCTCGAGAGAATCCCGCGGGTTGACGATGGAAAGGTTCAAGCGCCGAAGCTCCGTTCCGGCGGGTAGATCGCCATCCCCGTGAAGGTCTGGTTCACATGCACCGCGCCTGATTGCTCACCGTAGGTATTGAAACCCACCACGCGGTTATCGGCAAGGAGCTGCGATATGACACGGGTCTGCTGCGTCTGCTCGACAACGATCCTGCGAAAGAGACACTCACAGCCAATGATTGCATCGGGCGGCCCACCGCGCGAGATGCTCGCGAGCGCTGACGTCATATGCTGCGCGATATCCGTCGATTCCGCGAGCGTGAGCACCAGTCCCTCGTCGATTGCTGAAAAGAAGACGAGATCGCCATTCTCCTCGACCTTCTGGATCGCGCGCACATGGTGCTGTCCGCCGACATTCACCACCACAGGATAGGCAGAGAAGATGAAGGGTGAGAGATCATTAGGGTCGAGCCCGACAAGCCGAGCATACTCCCGCGCCGCGGGCTCGGCATTTATCTCCCGCACGATTCGGCGCTCGGGAATTGCCCCGGTGACCACCATCTTGACATTCGTTGGCGTGAAGTTATCGAACTTCACCACCTGCACCGGGCAGCGCGAGCGGCAGACAGCGAGCACGGCGGCATCCTCGCGAAAAACGCCATCGACTAGCACATAGGTATGGCCGAACTCCATTCCATCCCCGGCGGAACCTCCGAAGAATGGCATGCCGCCCACTCCGAGACGCAACATCGAAACGACCTGATCCTCGCGTAGCGACATTCCGTCGATTAGCAGGAAGCTGAACTCCCAAGGCCACTCCGGCTGCACCGCGGCAAGCTCCGCACGTGCTCGCACCGCGCTCTGCGCAGCGCGAGCGACGTCTGGCTTGGTAAGACCAAGGATCGGCACTGTGCGGGCGATGATATGACTTGCCCGCAAGGCAACGACCACAACCGAGCCGTCCGTGTAGCCCTCGCGGCAAATCTCCCCGGCTGTCGTGCAACCGATCGTCTCGGTCGCCGGAAAGACCTCCGCTGCGATCGCCGCAATGCGCTCGAGATTTCCCTGCGGCGAGGTAAAAACTGCGAGCAGGCCGCAGCCTGTCTCGCCGAGCTGTGCCTTCACTTCAGCAAATGCCCGCTCGGGCTGATCGGCCGGTGCGCAGGCCGAACAAACGGCACTACGACCCTCCACGCCCGACCGCGTCAGGCGGTCCGGCAAAAGGCCTTCATCCCCAAACAGCTCCATTCCTCCCCGAATATTTTCGGGGAAAATACTAGATTTCGGAGGTATCGTGCAAGATGGACGCGAACCGTGCGTTCTGGGCGATCAGGACAGCCTGTGTGCGACTGTGGACATTGAGCTTTCGCAAGATTGCGGTGAGATGTGCCTTTACCGTCGTTTCGGCAATATCGAGATCGTAAGCAATCTGCTTGTTCAGCTTCCCTTCGCACACGAGTCCAAGGATGCGCGCCTGCTGCTCGGTCAGTGTCGAGAGCCGCTCGATCGCGCCACGCTCGTCGATTACGCCAGCCTCCTCCGGGTTCGGCGGCACATAGCCCTCGGGCGTGAAGACGTCACCAGCCCAGATACGATCGAACGCCGTGACGAAGACATCGCGCTGGCTGTGCTTCGGAATGAAGCCCGACGCGCCGGCCTCCAGCACCGAGGCAATTACCCGGTTTTCCGCAAGCGAAGAAACCACGATAACCGGGATCCCCTGAGCCGCCTTCTTCAGGCGGATCACCCCGTCGAGCCCATCGACATCCGGAAGCTTTAGGTCCAGCAGGACGACATCAGGTGCCGGCTTCTGCCCCAGCCTTTCGATCCCTTTAGCAAGACTCGGCGCCGTAACCACCTCGTTCACGCCGAGGGCGGATTTGAGCGTCATCGAGAGCGCCTCGCAGAACAGCGGGTGGTCATCCACTACAAGTGCCAGGGGAACCTGCGTAACTACACCACCGGCCGGCCCCGTGCTGCTGCTTGTCGTCTCGGTCATGCCTGAAATATCCTTCTCTCTCCGCAGACAGGCGCTCGCTACCCCAGTTCCGATGCTATCAGAGCGACAGTGCCCTGGACAGCTCGACCAATGGACAAGGCCCACCAGCGGAACGAGCGCGCGGCATGCCTGCGCATTCCATTGCCGCACCGGATCAAGCGCAATATACCGAACCCAGCATCAGGAGAAGGGATACGCCAGACATGATCGGTCGCCTTAACCACGTCGCAATTGCCGTACCGGACCTTGAAGCCGCGTCCGCCCAGTATCGCGATACACTTGGCGCAAATGTGGGCGCGCCACAGGACGAACCGGATCACGGTGTAACCGTCGTCTTCATCGAGCTGCCCAACACCAAGATCGAGCTCCTCTATCCCCTCGGCGAGAACTCTCCGATCAAGAGCTTTCTCGAAAAGAACCCTTCGGGCGGCATCCATCACATCTGTTATGAGGTTGAGGACATCAAGGCTGCGGCCGAGCAGCTCCGCAATCAGGGCGCCCGCGTGCTCGGATCCGGCGAGCCCAAGATCGGCGCCCATGGCAAACCGGTGATCTTCCTGCATCCGAAGGACTTCACCGGCACTCTGGTGGAACTCGAACAGGTATGACAATTACCGCCGCCATCGTCCTTTATGCGGTGCTGTGGTTTCTCACGCTTCTCGTGGCCCTGCCGATCCGCGTCAGGACACAAGGTGAGGACGGTGAGATCGTGCCCGGCACTCCGGCCTCCGCTCCGACCGATCCGATGATCGGGCGCAAGATGTTCTGGGTCACGATCGTAGCGAGCATACTTTGGGCAGCACTCGTCTCCTTCATCGTCTGGGGCGGCGTCACCGTGCGCGACATAGACATCTGGCACCGGATGTAACGGCTCACGGAAAAGCGAGGGGCATGCCGCGCGGCCCGTGTTATGCTCTCACCTCGCTGAACTGGCCAAGGATGGGGCAATGAAACGACTGACACCCTTGTTACTCGCGGTGCTTCCCTTGCTGGGCATGACGGCCCTCGCGTCGGCCTGCCCGGATCACAGCTCCCACGAGGAAGCTCAGATCCCGCCGCCGCCCGGAGGCACAAGCTCGTGACTTTCGCAGCGGCCAGTCGGCCGCTGCACCTTTGTCAGTAGATCGAGACCTCGAGCGTGTATTCGACCGTCTTGCCCGTATCCTCGTCATTTCCCATGAGATAGACCCGGATCGTGTAATTCCCGCTGTCTGTGAGGGTGACTTCGCCGGTTGGACCGTAGCTCATCGAGCCGTTGAAAATCGCAACATCATCGCTGCCGGGTGGCAAAATGTTGAAATAAGCCGTCCCGTCGCCGTTCCCTCCCACGACGTTGAGCGTGGCCCTCATGGTCTGCCCTGCCGACGCGCCGAGGACATGGTCGGCATATTCATGGCCAGTGACCGAGCCGTTCACCACCGCCCGGCTACTTCCTCGATTGAAGTGAACCTCGGAGCGGCTCTGTGCCCAGGCGGGCGCTATGGCGACAAGACAGAGTGCAGTGACCTTCGCAATCCATGAAAGCGTCATAATGAAGCCTCTCGATGAAGTCAGGGAAGCGAATCCTGCTCCGCCTCCTCGATGCCGAAGGTGATTTCGTAGGCAGCCGCATCGTCGCCGCTGTTGTAGACAGTCACCGTATGCTCGCCATCCTGCCGCATCGTGCCACGATAACCACCACCCGCAGCAACGGATTCGTAAAGAGACGATCCATCCGGTGCAAAGATATTGAAATGCGCACCATGCGACTCTGTCGCCAAGGCTACGGACAAAGATTGTTCGGAGCGGCCTTCAAGGACGTAGTTCATTGCCTGACCCGGTCCGAGATTGCCCTTGAAGCCCGTGGCAGACCCGCCAGTTGCGAGAACAACCGATGTTGTATCTTTTCGAGCACGGTCTTTATCCAGCGCCGGGTCCGAGCCCTCGACGAGATAGGCACCAGCAACCCATCCCTCGCGGCCTTCATCCAGTACGGCCACACGACACCACCGCATGCCCTCGGCCATCCGGCAGCCGAGATTGCGAAGGATCTGCCCGTTTGCCAGCCCCGCCAGCACCTCGGCGTCCGTCGAAGCTGCCGCACGCAGGCGCAGGCTGCTCTCGTCATGGGCCGTACGAACGGCCCAAAAATCCGGCCCGCCCACAAGCCCGTCGGCAAAGTCGCCCTCGACGACCTGCCCCGGCTCGCCCGTCAGCGCAATCTGCAGGCTGTAGTCCGAAACCTCGTCCCGCCGCGCCGCCGCCCGCAGCAGATAAACGGAAACTGTATAGAATCCGGACACCGGCAGCCGTGCTTCGAACCGGTTGAGCTCCGGCACCATCAATCCTGTCAGGCCGGAATTCGCGATGGCCTCGTCCCCTGGGCCTTTCCCGGGGGCATAGACATTGAAATAGGTGGCAAGATTCGAGGGTGCCAGCGTCACGGCAAGCCTCTGCCCCGCCTCTGCACCAATCTGGTAGGAAACCGTATCCCGCCCGCGAATACTGTCCGAAATGCCGTTCGCGCCAGCCGCAAGCTCGACCTGCACGAGGCGCACGTCCTGAGCGGAGGCTGAAACCACCGGAAAAAATACAAACAGCAGCGCACACCGCCACACGGCCAGCACCATGCCGGTTCCTCCGTTCTTCATGCCATTGCCTGATAGCAGACCTGCGCCAACGGAAAAGTGCCAGTGGGCAAATTCAGGTCGAGGGACGATCGCCCATAAGCCGGTGATACTGATGCGTAAAGAACGCCACGCCGATCACCGGAACCACAAGGTTGAGGATCGGAATGCTGAGCGGCACAGCCATCGCGATGCCGGAAAGCCAGATCCTCGCGCCATGCCGGCGGCGCAACTCTTTCGCGCCCTTGGGACCGAGCCGCCGCATCGCCACCAGCGTAAAATACTCACGCCCGAGCAGAAATCCGTTCACTACCCAGAAAATAAATGGCGCGAAGGGCGGCACGAGGAAATAGATCAACAACGCGAATAGGTTCGCAAGGATCACCACCCCAAAGAACACGATGGCGTCCCAAAGCTGCTCACCGATCCCAAGGGCACTCACCGCCGGCAGATGCGGATAATGCCGGACCTCCACAGCCGCGACGATGCCGTCCAGGAAGAACCCGACAACCACCGCAGCGACCGGCACCATCAGGACCACAGAAAGGAGCAACATCAGACCAATAGCCGCCCATGACGCAAAGGTTTCGATGAAGGTCACGTCTCCGACCCACGGCAAGACCACCGTGTCGGGCATCACCCAGCCGAGTAGCAAAATCACCGCCCAGAAGAGGGCAGCGAGCACGGCGACGGTAATTCCCAGTGACCAGGCAAAAACCCCCAGGAAGCGCCGGTCCCCGATCTGGGCGACGGCCCGGGCAAGATCCTCAACAAAGCTCATTCCTCGACCCATGTGGTAATCTTGGCCATGTCCGGCCGCGGCCGCTCCGGCACCGAAGTCCCACATGATCCCACATGAACGAATGCAGCGATCCATTCTCCGGGTGTGAGCCCGAACGTGCCTTCGAGCAGCACGCGGTCGCGCGAGATCCAGCCGGTCAGCCAGTTCGCCCCCCAACCACTCGCAAGAGCCGCGCTGAGCACATTGTATGCCGCGCAGCCCGCAGAGAGGGTCTGCTCGATTGCGGGGATCTTGTCGCTCGTCTTCGGCACTCCGACCACCACGATCGCCACCGGCGCACCCTCGAAGGCGCTCGCGGCCTTGTCGCCATCCTCGCCGGTCTCAGCACCACGCGCCCGGATCATCGCCGCAACCCGGGCAAGAGCTGCGCCTTCGAGAACGATGAAGCGCCAGGGCTCAAGCTTGCCGTGGTCAGGCACCCTGCCGCCTGCCTGAAGAATGCGTTCGAGTGTCGCCCGGTCGGGTCCGGGCCCCGTCAGGAGCTTGGCCGGGCGAGACCGGCGGGTGAGCAGAAAATCCATCGCATCGGTCACGGCAACAAACACTCCCTAGGCAATCGGAACCATCAGTGCCCGAAATGTTGCGCTGATGGGCTCACGTCAAGTCCCAATCCCTGCCCAGTCTGCTCACTCGCGCCCAAGCATCCTGTCAGCAACTGTGCGCCCCAGCCGTGAACCACGATGCGCCGCCGTCAGCGCCTCGCGATCGTATCGTGTCTCCAGCCAGTCACGAAAACCAATTGATCTCTCTGCATGCGCATCTTCGTAGGCGGCGAAAAGATTGCCGAGCACGCCGGCGGCTGAGCCGCGAAAATGCAGGTAGCGAGGAGACAGCTGGGCACGCGCCTCCGCCGGCGTTCCGCCGCCCTCCAGAAGCAGATAGAGCGCCGCAACAAGTCCAGAGCGGTCCGCTCCCGACTTGCAGTGAAAGAGCAGCGGCTTCTCCGCACGGCAAAGGATTTCGTCGAGCGCCCTGATCTCCTCCAGTGTCGGCAGACGGCGTGAGGAGAGCTTCATGTCAATGAGCGCGATACCCGCGTCTTCACAGGCTGCGCGTTCGAGCAGGTAGGCGCCATGCTCGGTCTCGCCGCGCAAATTAAGAATGGTCTTAAGCCCGTGCCGCTCGGCAAGCCGTCGGATTCGCCCCGGCGTGGGCTGCGCGCCGCGCCATATCCCTGGCCGGATCTCATGCAGGTTCGGCCACGCAAGCCGCGCAAACCCGTCATCGAAGATGATCGTGTCAATCCAGGCATTGCGCCGCCGCCGCGCATCTGGCGTGCCCTCGGCTAGCCAGCTGTCCTTCCAGCGCCGCTGCCATGCGCGGAGCGGTCCTCGCCGCCGCGCCATCAGTCAGCTTCGCCTGAAAAATGGGCATGGCCCCGCAAGACATTCTCCCGAAACACCAATCCGTGAACCGAGCCTTTCGCACGACCGCGCGCGCGCTGCAATGTTTGCGCCGCCATATGCTTACTGACCCGCGCGCAACTCCTTGCGAACCACTCCCAGAGATCCACCCAGCGTAAGCCCGTCTCGTGTCGTGACATTCATTTCAAGCGGAATATTCTTCGGCAATGCCTTGAAGGCGTTGGGTGTAAGCCGGTCGATCTTTCCGTCGATCTCGATCGGGCCAAGCTTGGCCTTGCAGTTCGCGAGCTTGAAGAGCGGCCCATCTACGCCACCTCTGAGATCGAGGTCTATAAAGCGAACGTTTCCTGTGGTGATATTGCAGGAGCGGAACCGGAAGGGCTCACGCTCGGGCGCACCCCGTGGCGTCGTGGAGAGCCCCCGGAAGGTTATGTTGCGAATATCCTTATAAGGCGCGACATCGTCCCAGTCGTTATTCTCGATGAAAGCGACCAGCTCAAGATCACAGCACTCCACCGAAAATGGGCCGATCTCCACATCCGTACTGTCGCCGATCGCAAAGATCAGTCCCCGCACGTCATCCTTGCCCTGGCGCATCTCGCTCCGCACGCTTCCCTTGCCGATGCGTATGCCATCGGCGTGGCTGATGCGGATAGCGTGAGAGGCCTTCGCATTTTTTCCCGTCTGCCGGAACGGATCGATGATATTGACCTCCGTAAAAGTCACGTTGGTCACCCGCGCACCCGATCCCGGATTGATCTTGAGCGCGGAGGCCGACTGGCGCCGGATGGTAAGCGGATCGAAGCGAACGTTGTTGGAGAGGTAGTTATGCCCCACGCCACCCCCAGCAAAACGGATCGCATGTTCCGGTGCGTCGCCGAGATCCATCGGCCCGAAATGTCCGTTCGTCAAGCCGCCAAGCAGAAGGTTGTTGCGGCCCGGCCGCTCGTTCGCCGACTTGGGCGACCTCCCGCGCTGCCGTCCACCACCAACGTCAAAATTGGTGACATTGTACATGCGGATCCCGCGCGCGATGCTCTCGAAATCAAACCAGCCGAGTCGGAAGCCGTTGATTACGCCCTCATCCGGTTCGACCTTGAGCGGTCTGCCGAAGCGCTTGGACCGCATCTGACCGATATCCACACCATCGCCCGCAACATGCACAGCCAGAGCATCAAGCTGTCGGTCGGCCTCTAGCTCAAGCGAGCCAATCCGGACGTCCTTCTCGATCCGGATCGAAGGCGTGGTCCCTCCGAGAGTCTCGGTGCCGGCCGTATAGATCAGTCGGTCCCACGCCACGCCGGCTCCGAGCGTCAGGACCGTCTCCCTGTTGTCGGGCCCGATATATCGCAGCGTAGCCCCGGTGCCTGAAACTCGGGTCCCCGGCGGCACGTCAAGATGCATGAAGCCGTAGGTTCGTCCGGCTGTCAGTTCCACCGCCCCGGTGGCCAGCGCCGCAACGAGGGCCGCAGTATCGTCACGGCCATCCCCCACGGCACCGAAATGCTCGGGATGCGCAGGAAATGACGGCGTCCACCCAGGCAGATCGCCAATGGTCCGGCTTCCGCTTGCCGCAATATAGTCGACCCCACCCGCCTGCACCGTGGTACCGTCCGGCGCTGAATAGCCGTTAGCGACACGTGCGGTAAAATCGCTCCGTTGATCAAAAAGCTCGGAAGCAGCAGACTCCTGCGCGAACACGGCGAAGATCCCGGACGCGGGAGCAAGCAGCAGCGCCAAAGCGAAAACAACCGATTTCAAGACACACATTCGGGTGGAACTCCAGCCAGTCCGGAGGCGAGTCACCCCCCCAATCTGCCGCAAGCCTAAGCCGGGAAAATCCGCCTGCAAAGCCGCTCGAACGCCCGCCTACACCTCCACTTCGTCATCGGCAGAGCCACGCCCGGGAAAGATCTGCATCACTATGCCGACGAAAAGCAGCCAAAGCGAGGTCAAGAGCAGCAACACACGCGCGATCTCGGGCGGATCCAGGTTCTCCCAGACGGACCAGGCTGCAAGCAAGAACCAGATGAGCTGCACCGGCAGGTTCAAGGTGCGCCAGCGAGCGGTCCGCACAGGATGAATGAATTTCAAATAGGTAAACTGTCCGAGCGCGAGTGCCACGACAATCGTGCCCGTGGCCCAGGCGGGAGGCGCAAAGACCACAAGCACCAGAAGTGGCATGTGCCAGACAGCCGGGAATCCAGAAAACGAATTATCCTTTGATTTCATCCTCGTATCCGCAAAATATATCACGCCAGTCGAGGTGATAAGAAGTGCTGCCAGCAACCCCCAGGGAGCAGGAAGAAGTCCAGTATGGATGAGGGCGAAGGCCGGGATGAAAACGTAGGTGAGATAGTCGATGACAAGATCAAGAATGATCCCGTCCCAGTTCGCGGCATTGCGCTTCACATCGACCTTGCGCGCAAGCGGCCCATCGATCCCGTCGACGACCAGACCAATGCCCAGCCAAAGGAACATTTCGCGCCAAGCGCCGTGGCTTGCGGCCACGAGAGCCATCAATGCAAGTGCGGCACCAGAAGCGGTGAAAAGATGGACGGCAAAGGCTGAGGGTCGTGTCGTCATCCACCTTGGAATAAAGCGAAGCGCCTGCGGATTAAAGCGTATTTTCGCTGAAGAGAGGGCATTTCACCCCGCATTTTCAGCCTCCGGCGTTTTTTCCCGTGCCCGGCGAGCGAAAGTTCCACCGTCCTCAACACTCCGCATTCCCGATACCCAATTGCGATACATCATGGGGTGGATGCGGCCGGTTCAAGCCGAGAGAGACTCATCTCCCACTGCTTTCTTTTCACGTTTTGGCTTTGCCGCTTTTGGCTTTTCTAAACGCGACGACGAAATTCGTTGAGCCCAGTGAGTCTACCGGCCGGGTCCGGCCCATTCGCTTCACGTCACCGCCTCCGAAACCAGGTGCGAGCTTTTCGAAGCCCGGAGCGCGGTGCTTGCCACGCGTCGTCCGGAGTTCGCCTTCGAGTTCCCGTTTGCGGGCTTATCTTCCGCGCCGCCCACCCACGCCTAAGTGAGCGCGGAACTGGCGCCGATAAGCCGCCCGATGACTGCCAACGATATCGCGGCCTTCACGGCCACAAGGGTTGCTCTCAGACCGGGCTCGAGGTCGCTCTCGACGCGCGCCGGCTATCCGCCGCCCTGCCCGCTTTCTATCAGGATCGAACGCGTCGACAGTGGCGAAGGCAACCCCGCCGTCGCCGAATTCCTGCGCTCCAACTTTTCCGACGAGGGCCAGAAGATCGTCGAGAAAATCGGACTTTTTGCTGCTTCACGCTAACCGGATCGCCCCCACCCTCGCCGGCTACGCGCAGGAGTTGCCACTCCCCGATTCATTGCAAGTCATTCGTAAGCCAAGAGGTTTAGGTAGAGAGCAACCATCGGCCGGACCGTCTCGTTTACCCTTGTCTTCGGCCATCCAGCGATCAACAGCCTGATCGGGAGGTGAGAGCGACCCGGCCCAGACCGCCCCGTCCAGAGGGAAGCCGCCGATGCCGGAACTGGCGCGGTCAACTACTGCCGCCCGGCCTGCAGGTTCAGCCGGATACCCGTAACACTCTGAGTGGCGGCCACACTCGGAAGCCTGGAAATAAAACCCCAACACGGAAAATAAAAAACCAAATTAAATACTATTTCTTTGCTAGATGCATTATGCGGCGCGTGCCGAATTTTGTCTGCTTTAGTCCTCCATGTTGTCGAAATGATCTCGATTGCCTAGAATATGGAATGACCCAAGTCATCAGCATAGCTTATGCCATCACGCTTTTGAGCGGATTGTTCGTCATTCTATGGTGGGGACGCGTCCGGTGCGTCGGAACCATGCCCGTGACAACCTTTGTGCTCGTGGCACTCCTCTTCACCGCCGGTCTCGACATGGGGCTTGTCATGCTGCCCCTGACCGAGTTCCCGATCTATGCCGACGACCCGGCCTATGATTTTTCCAATCCGCTCGCTGTCGAGTTCGGAATGTGGGGGCCGCTCGTCTGGCTCATGTATTTCCTCTCGACCTTCTACTTCGTCAAACTCGAACCGAAGCTGCAGGTATTCGAGATCCCGCTGGTCAAGTGGGTCTACAACCTCACGGTAATCGCAACCGCCGCCTTCACCTGCTATCTCTTCATGAGCGCGCTCCCGAGCTACGTTCCAGGTATCCCCGATTGGACACGCTGGGTGCTGACCGTCGCGGTGATCGGCTCGGCAGTCTATTCGAGCTCGAACGTCAACTTCATGAAGTGGCTCGCCGTCACCTCGACCTGGATGTTCGTGGGCCTTACGCTGGTGATGCTGATCGCCGCAGCTTATGTCTTCAGCGGCGCCGGCCTTTCAGCGCTCTTCGCCAATGTACTCTCGCTGCTCGACTACTTCCCGAATATCCTCCATTTCACGACACCGATCACGGAATACCATGAGTTCTACCTGTTCTGGTGGTTTGCCTGGAGCATCATGATCGGCCAGTTCGTCGCGACCTTCGTGACCGGGCTCCACGCCTGGCGCCTGGCGGGTGCGATGATCTTCCTGCCCGCCATCCCGCTCGGAATCTGGTTCTGCGTGATCTACATCTATTTTCAGCGCGACATAACGATCCCCACATGGCTCAACATGGCCATGGTCGCGGTGGGCATCGTCTTCGTGGTGAACTCGCTCGACTCACTCATGCGGCTCTACAGCAGCAATCTCGCCATCGACATCGAGCGCCTTGGCCGGAAGGTCTACTTCCCGCTGCATTTCACCATTCAGATCGCGCTGGTGATGGCCTATCAGTTTACGCCGTTCCGCATCGAATGGGTCGGAGTAATCGTGATCCTGCTCTATGGCGCCGTCTATGTGGTGATCTACCGGCAGAAACATGCGATCGGAAGCCATGTGCGCGCGGTACCTGAGCCCGCATTACCGGAAGAAGAGCCCGGGCGCGTCAACTGATTGCCACCTTTCATGCCTCAACCTTGGCGAATGCAGCGCCATGGGGCAATTCGCCGGGCACTTTCAGCGGGGCTCAGCCCTTCGAGATCTCGACCTCGAGACGCTGGAAATAGGGCGTCTCCGGGCTCCGGATGATGCTCGGCCAGTCGGGGTTGTGCAGGGAATCCGGGTAATGCTGCGCCTCGAAACAGAGCCCCGCAAAGGGCCCGTAGGTTTCGCCGCCGAGCCCCGGCGCGCCGATCGTCATGGTGGCGGCGTTGAAGATCTGAAGCCCCGGCTGGTCGGTCCAGACCCTGAGCCGCAGGCCCGTCCGCGGGCAGCTCGCCCAGGCTGCCGGATCGGACTGGTCCCGTCCCGGCCGCAGGATGTAATTATTGTCGATCCCCTTTCGCTCGGGATCGCTCTCCTCGATGCTCCGGGCGTCGCAAAAGTCGAGATGCGTGCCCTCGACCGGTGCAATCGTCCCGAGCGGAATGTTTTCAGCATCGAGGGGGGTGTAATCCTCCGCATCGATCCAGAGCACATGATCCCGCACGGTGCCCGTGCCCCCAAGATTGAAGTAGTTGTGGTGGGCCAGATTGATCGGTGTCGGACGATCCGGCAGGCCCGACATCTCGCAGACCAGCTTCGGACCCTCAAGCCGGTAGGTCACCCGGAAATCGACGCTTCCAGGAAACCCATCCTCGCCATCCGGGCTCAAATAGCGCAGGTGCACCGCTTCGCCGGTACTGTCGCCCTCCATCTCCCAGAGTCTGTCCGCGAGGCAGCCGTGGATATGGTGCTGCTGCTTCGGCCCGTGATTGCGGGTGAGATGATAGGTTTTGCCCTCAAGTTTGAATTCCGCATTGGCGGTCCGGTTCGCCACTCGCCCCACGATTGCGCCATGCCCCCGCGAATGCTGCACGTAGGAGCCGATATCGGGAAAGCCCAGCACCATCGGAAGGCTGCCGCGCGGCCCGTCGACCCGCCAGTCCCGGGTGATGCAGCCGTAGTTGAGGATCGAGACCGCGGCGTCGGCACTTTCCAGAACCAGCTCTTCGACCTGGCCTTGGTCCACCTTGCCAAAATGCCGTTTCTTCATGCAGTTGCCCCCAGTTTCTCGATCTCCGCCACAAGTTTTTCCGGCACGCTCATACCGCTCTGTCCCGCTTGGGCCCGCGCGGCAAGCCGCCGCGATCCGGGAAGCCGCGCGCCGAGTGCCTCGAAGTTCGCCGCCAAGGCCTCCATCCGCCCGGCAAATGCCCCCCCGGAGAGCGCATCCGGATCGAGTGCGAGAATCGTCTGGCCGAGATCCGGCGGACCGCCCTTGTCGTCGAAGAGACTGGAGGCCTCCGATCCGAGTGCGGAGCCGACGAGGCAGGCAGACATGACCTCGACCATGAGAGCAAGGGCCGCGCCCTTCGGGCCACCCATTGGGGCAAGCGTGCCCCTCATGGCAAGCGCTGCATCGGTCGTGGGCGCGCCGTCCGGCCCGTACGCCCAGCCTTCCGGGATCGGCGCGCCGCTCTGGGCGGCCGCCATGATCTTGCCCTTGGCGACCGTCGTGACCGCAAGATCGATTACCAGCGGCTCTCCCGCCATCGGTGCGGCAAACGCGATCGGATTGGTGCCGAGAAGCGGGGCCGTTGCCCCCCAGGGTGCCAGAGCCTTCGGGGCATTGCCGTAGACAAAAGCGACAAGCCCCTCGCGAGCGAGATCCTCGCAATGATGGCCGGCCACACCGAAATGATGCGATCGCGCGATCGCACAGGCGGCGATTCCCTGAATGCGCGCCCGATAGACGAGCTCTGGCATCGCAATGCGGATCGCGGGATAGGCAAAGCCATGCGCGGCGTCGACCCGAAACAGGCCCGGCCGAACATCCCCCAGCGAGGGCTTGGCATGGCCATCGACTTTACCTGCCCGCGCCTGTGCCGCGTAATAGGGCACACGCGACAGCCCGTGCCCCTTCTGACCGTCGGCCTCCGCCCGCACCAGCGCCGCAGCAACGCAGAGCGCGATATCGGGTGCGCAGTTGACGCGCTCGAGCGCGCGCGCGACCAGCGTGACACCTTCCTCAGGTGCAAGCGTTCGAAAGCCGTTCATCTACAGACCGTATGTTCCGGCCGTCCGGGGAAGCCTACCGGAAGGCG
Organism: Amaricoccus sp. B4; assembly: GCF_043226085.1. NCBI lineage: Bacteria > Pseudomonadati > Pseudomonadota > Alphaproteobacteria > Rhodobacterales > Paracoccaceae > Amaricoccus > Amaricoccus sp. B4. The sequence continues at coordinate 145,488 of NZ_CP171225.1, read as the reverse complement.
TTCTTCAGTTCGGAGCAGGCCTGAACGAAGTCCATGCGGCCTGTGTGCTTCGCCTTGAGGTGTGCCATGACACGGTTGATGTCGCGAACGGATCGCGCGCCCGTGTGCTCTATGGCGCAGGCAATCGCCTGACTCACTTCGCGCTCCGTCAGAGGGCGCGGAAGATATTCACGTATGATGCTGATTTCATTCCGTTCCTGTTCGGCAAGATCAAGCCGACCAGATTCCTCGTAGCCCGAGACACTTGCCTCGCGCTGCTTGATCATCTTCGTAAGGATCGCGAGGATATCCCCGTCGCTCACGCCTTGGATATTGTCACTGCGCTGGGCTGCTAGGTCGCGGTCCTTCACCGCGGCGCAAATCAGACGCAGAGTCGCAATCCGTTCGGCATCATCATCGCTGATTGCAGCCTTCAGATCGCCTGAAAGTCTCTCTCGGAGCATCCTTCACCCATGTCCCGTTAACCTGCAGGAGGTCAGAGGGACTGACTATACTCCTGTCACCGAACCGCCGCAAGGCAACGGAGTAACGCATAAGCCATTGTTATTTAATGTTTTTTACTGAAGCGCACCTCTTGACCCCCCCGGTGTCAGGCCTTATTTTCCGCAATGTCACATCCAGGATTCGCAGATGCCACAGTTTCTCGCCCACACCGACCAGCCCTTGGTCGCGGGTCCCGCGGGGGCGCGCAGGCCGACCGCCTGCATCGTGCTCAATGACGGCCAGATCTTCTACGGCACCGGCTTCGGCGCGACCGGTACCGCCGTGGCGGAACTGTGCTTCAATACCGCCATGACCGGCTACCAGGAAATCATGACCGACCCCTCCTATGCGGGGCAGATCGTCACCTTCACCTTCCCCCATATCGGCAATGTGGGGACGAACGACGAGGATGATGAAACCGCCGAGCCCGTGGCGTCTGGCATGATCGTGAAGTGGGATCCGACCGCCCCATCGAACTGGCGCGCGGCGGGAACGCTCTCCGACTGGCTCGAGAAGCGCGGGCGGATCGGGATCGGCGGTGTCGATACCCGAAGACTTACCCGATCGATCCGGCTTCAGGGTGCCCCGCATGCGGTAATCGCCCACGATCCGGATGGGAATTTCGATCTCGATGAAATGCTTGCTCGCGCCAAGGCCTGGCCGGGGCTCGAGGGCATGGACCTCGCCCGCGACGTCACCTGCGCTCAGAGCTACCGTTGGAACGAGATGCGCTGGGCCTGGCCGGAAGGCTACGCACGGCGTGAAACGCCGGGGCATCGTGTGGTCGCAATTGATTACGGCGCGAAGCGCAATATCCTGCGCTGCCTCGCCTCGGCGGGCTGCGACGTGACGGTCTTGCCGGCGACCGCGACGGCGGAGGATGTGCTCGCTCATGATCCGGAGGGGATCTTCCTCTCGAACGGGCCCGGTGACCCGGCTGCGACGGGGGTCTATGCCGTGCCGATGATGAAGACCATCCTCGAGACCACCGACCTCCCTGTCTTCGGAATCTGCCTCGGCCATCAGATGCTCGCCCTCGCCCTCGGGGCCCGGACCATCAAGATGAACCATGGCCATCACGGCGCGAACCATCCGGTGAAGGAACTCGCGACCGGCAAGGTCGAGGTCACATCGATGAACCACGGCTTCACGGTCGACAGCCAGACCCTTCCGGAGGGCGTGATCGAGACTCATGTTTCGCTCTTCGACGGCTCGAACTGCGGCATCGCCATCGAAGGCCGGCCGGTCTTCTCGGTCCAGCACCACCCGGAAGCGAGCCCCGGCCCGCAGGACAGCTTCTACCTCTTCGAGCGCTTCGTCGCCGCGATGAAGAAGCGCACAGAGGTCGCAGCCTGACCACCCGCGTCACACAAATATTTTCACGGTGAAAACAAGATTTTTCGCCGTGAATTTTCCAGTTATCCCATTGAACTGATAACATGTTTCTTCGGAATGTTCCGCGAACATCGGCATTCCGGCCCGCTGACGCCAGCCCTTTTTCACAGCACGAAGACAAAGATCGTAACAGGCACAACACCCTCGCACGGCCGGGTGTTTACGAAGGCTCACGCAGATGAACCGCGCGGTTTTCCAAGCCCCAAAAACCACTTCAGATTGAGTGTTTGTCGCAGCTCTCCAAGGACCGCAAGACTGTGCTCGACCTTCGCTTCAAGCACAGATCTTTTTGGCGGAGCCCTGGCCCGGCGCGAGATCCTTATCCGACTTTGTTTCTATAATGCCTTCAACCTGTTTGCGGATAACCGATCCGTTTCCGGTTGAAGCAGCTATTCTCCCGATACATATCAAGGCCAACACGAAACACGATAAGGAGGGACAGATGCTCAAGGTATCGGTGCTCGTCGGAAGCCTTCGCAAGGGCTCGGTCAACCGCAAGCTCGTCGAGGCGCTCGCAAAGCTCGCCGAAGGAACGCTGGAATTCGATTATCCTAGCCTCGATCTCCCGCTCTACAACGAAGACCTCTGGGCCGATCCACCAAAGGGCGTGCTCGCGCTCAAGAAGAGCGTCGAGGCCGCCGATGCGGTGCTCTTCGCGACGCCCGAATACAACCGCTCGTTCTCGCCTGCGATCCAGAACGCCATAGACTGGGGCTCGCGGCCCTGGGGCAAGTCCTCCTGGCCCGGCAAGCCCGCCGGCATCGTCGGCGCCGCCGGCGGCAAGATCGGCACAGCCGCCGCGCAGGCTCATCTCCGCTCGGTCGTCGCGGGTCAAGGCATGATCCTCATGGGCCAGCCGGAGGTCTACCTTGAATACCCGGAGGGCCTCATCGACGAGTCCGGTACGATCACTGACGAGGCGACGCAGAATTTCCTCAAGGGCTATCTCGAGAAGTTCACCGACTTCATCGGCAAGGTTTCCGCCTGAGCAGACTTTCTCACGACAGACAGGTCAGAGTAGGGCCGGGCCGACAGGGTCCGGCCCGGTCTGCAATGCGGCGGCTACCGCGCCTGAATGTCCAGCTCCGAACGCCTACGGTCTGGCGTGGCTTCGCTCTAACCCTTTGAATAAGCCAAAATCCTTTTTCAGATTGCGATTCAATCCGACACGATTCTGGTCTAGGGTCGAGATCTTCGTCCGCCGCAGAAGGATCTCGCGATGCGTCCCCTTGCCCGTCTTGCCCTGTCGTTCGCGCTGCTCGGAGCGGCCCTGCCCGCTTCGGCACAGACGCTCGACCACATCCGCGAAACCGGCGAGATCCGGCTCGGCATCCGCAGCGATGCGGCCCCGCTCTCCTACGTCGACGCCGAGGGGCGCCCCTCGGGCTACACGCCCACGGTCTGCGCTCATGTCGCCGAGCTGATCGCGATCGACCTGGAGCTTGAGAATCTGAACGCGAATTTCGTGCCCGTCGACGCGGAGGATCGCTTCGAAAAGGTCGCGAACGGCGATATCGACCTGCTTTGCGGCGCTGCAACCATCACGATCGAGCGGCGCGAGACGGTCGATTTCTCGATACCGACCTTTGTCGACGGCACGGCCGTGCTGCTTCCGGTCGGGAGCGGCACGGATTTCAGCGCTCTGGCAGGCAAGAAGGTCGGCGTGCGTGCTGGCACGACCACCGAGGAGATCCTCGCCAATTCGCTCGAGGCGGCGGGCGTGCAGGCCGAGATCGTGGCCTTCGACACCCACGACGCGGGATTGGCGGGCCTCGAGAATGGCGAGATCTCGGCCTATTTCGGCGACCAGTCGATCCTTTACGAGCTCTTCCACAAGAGCGACCTGTCCGAAAACTTCACCATGTCTGACAACACGCTCACGATCGAGAAGCAGGGGTTGGCGCTGCGCCGAGGCGATGCGGATTTCCGCCTCGTGGTCGACCGCGCGCTGAGCCAGCTCTATGCGAGCGGCACCATGCGCGAGATCTTTCAGGGCGCGTTTCCGGGCGCAACCCCAGGGCTTGCGCTGAAGGCGCTCTACCTGATTGCACCCGACCTGCCGTGAAGGCGGGGCTCAGGCCCCCGCGACCGTCTCGGCGTAGAAGCCGCCATCGACGTTGCCGCCGCTTGCAACCGCTATGATCGCTTCGCCCGGAATGCCCTCGCCGCGGAAGAGTGCCGCGGCGAGGGCTACGGCGCCGCCGGGCTCGACGACAATCTTGAGGTGACGGAAGGCGAGCGCCATGGCCTCGCACGCCTCCGCATCGGTCACGGTAAGGCCGGGCCCCGCGTACCGATGCAGGATCGGGAAGGTCAGTGTGCCGGGTTCAGGCGTCAGAATCGCATCGCAGATCGAGCCGCTGAGATGAGCGTTGCGCAGGGGCTTTCCGGCGGCCAGCGATCGGGCCGTGTCGTCGAAGCCCATCGGCTCGACGGTACGCGGCCGGAGGTCGGGCGCCTTTGCGGCAAGCGCCAGCGCGATCCCGGCCGAAAGCCCGCCACCGCCGCAGCAGATCAGCACGTCCGCCGCCGCGATTCCCGCCTCCTGCGCCTGGGCCGCGATTTCGAGCCCGACGGTGCCCTGACCCGCGATGACGTCGGGGTGGTCGTAGGGCGGAATGAGGGTCATGCCGCGTTCGGCGGCAATGACCCGGCCGATGTCCTCGCGCACCTCGGTTGCGCGATCATAGGTCACGACCTCCGCGCCGTAGCTCTTCGTTCCCGCGATCTTTGCCCCGGGCGCATCCGACGGCATCACGATCACGGCGGGCACGCCGTGCGCCGCCGCCGCCCAGGCAATGCCCTGCGCGTGATTGCCGGAGGAATAGGCGAGGATGCCGCGGGCGCGGGCCTCGGGCTCGAGCGCCGAGATTGCCGACCAGGCACCACGCGCCTTGAAGGAGCCGGTGATCTGCAGGCATTCGGCCTTCACGAGGATCCGCCGCCCGGCGATGCGGTCGATCCCGGGTGCGGAAAGCAGCGGCGTGCGGCGGACATGGCCCTCGAGCCGGCCGGCCGCGGCCTCGATGCGGGCAATATCGGTCATGCCGGCAAGGCCGCGATGAAGGCCCGGATCGCCGTCTGGCACTCGGGCTCGTCGAGAAACGGAATATGCCCGCGGTCCTTCACCGGCACATAGGTGAGATCGGGCCGACGCGACCGCATCTCCGCCACGGTCTCATGGGTGAGGATGTCGGAATTGACACCATGGAGCACTGCCAGAGGGAGCCCCGCGAAAAGGTCGAAAACCGGCCAGAGATCGGGCGCGGGTCCCTCCTCGAGCTGGGTGATGACCGCATCGCGCAGCCGGCTGTCGTAGCAGAGTTCAAGCCCCTCGGGCGTTTCGCGAACGTTTCCGGCCAGAAAGCTCCGCCACTTCGCCACGCTCACGCCCGGAAAGGACGCCGCGGTCTCGCGCGCGTGCCGCTCCGCGAGTGCGTCAAGCGTCTTCTCCACGGGCGGAAGGCCGAGAAATCCGACGATCCGGGCCATGCCCTCGGGATCAACATGCGGGCCGATGTCATTGAGGAGTACAGCGCGGAGCCTGTCACGGGCAAGCGCAGCCAGGGCGAGCGCGATAAGCCCGCCGCGAGAGGTGCCGAAGACCGTCACCTGCGGGAGGCCGAGATGATCGAGCAGCTCGATGACGTCCCGCGCCTCCGTCAGCACGTTGTAGTTGAGGAAATTGTCGTCGTACTGCGAGGCGCCGCGGCCGCGCAGGTCGATGCGGATGATCCGCGCGACATCGCGAAATCCGTCGGCCACCGGCAGGAAATCGGCGCCGTTGCGGGTGAGGCCGGGAATGCAGAGGATCGGCGTGCCTTCACCCTCGTCCTCGTAGGCAAGCGAAAGACCATCGGAAGTGACGAAATGCTTCATGGCCTGGCCGCGATCAATGGAACATCCTCGAGATTCGGCAAGATCCAGTCCGGTTTCCATGGCAGACGCTCCTGCGGTTCTGTGTTGCGATTGACCCAGACGGTGCGGAACCCGTAACCGGCGGCCGCAGCGGCATCCCAACCGTTAGATGAAATGAAGAGAACGTTCCCGGCGCTGACCCCGAAGGTGCTGCCGACGAGATCGTAGACGGCGCGTGCCGGCTTGAAGACGCCCACCGTCTCGACCGAGAGAACCGCATCGACCAGCTCGCCGATCCCGGCGCTTTCCACGGCGGCATCGAGCATGCCAGGCGATCCGTTCGAAAGAATTCCTGTGGCAAACCTGCCATCCTTCAATTGCCTCAAGACCTCCGGAACTTCCGGATAGGCATCCAATGTCCAGTAGAGGGCAAGAAGGCGTTGGCGCAGCGCTGGGTCGGGCACTCCCGCGGCATCCAGCGCCCAATCGAGGCTGTCTTGCGTCACGCTCCAGAAATCGGTGTGCGCGCCGCAAATCGCACGCAACCAGGAATAATGCAGCTGCTTGAGACGCCAGTCCCGTGCGACCTGTTCCCAGATCGCGGCGAATTCCTCCCCTCCTGGCTCTCCGGCCAGATGTCTAGCCGCAGCACTTACATCAAAGAGCGTGCCATATGCATCAAAAATCGCGACCCTTTTCATCCGCGCGTCCTCCCTGTCGCCGCAGCGCGCCGGAATCGGCCGGCGCACTGCGGGAAGATGAGGCTAGAGCAAAACCTTTCACGACGGAAACGCCGTCTGGGGCAGGATTTCGCCCGGCGGCATTTTCGCCCTGCCGCCCGCGCTCAGATCAGGAAGTCCGAGGCGTCAAAGGTCGAGAGCTCGGTGTTGCGGAAGGTGACAGAGCTGTCGGCAGAGAAGCTGAAGACCACATCTCCGTCCTGCTGCACGCCACGCGAAAGCACTGCGGCGGCATTTGCGAAGTCGAAATCGGTCACGTCGATCCGGTCGAGCCCATCCTCGAAATCGCGAACCACATCGTAGCCGTCACCGAAATCGAACTCGAAGACATCGGCACCGCGGCCACCGAGCAGCGTGTCGTTGCCTGCGCCGCCCTCGAGCGTGTCTCGCCCTGCCCCGCCGTAAAGCCGGTCGTTGCCCGAGCCTCCCTCGAGGTCGTCGCGGCCCCGGCCGCCCTGGAGCGTATCGTGGCCGCTGTTGCCTTCGAGCTCATCATTACCGTCGCCGCCGTTCAGAAGATCGTTGCCGCCGCCACCCTCAAGGTCGTCGTTGCCGGTGCCCCCGAAGATCCGGTCGGCCCCGCGGCCGCCCTCGGCATCGTCATCGCCCGATCCTGCGGAGATGTAGTCGTTGCCGTCATTGCCATGGATCTCGTCATTTCCGGCAAACCCGTAGATGCGGTCGCCGAGGCCCGTGCCCCGCAGGATGTCTGCTGCGTTCGTGCCGTTGATCCTTGCCATTCCCTGGCTCCCTCCGATTGAAGTCACAGATCCGCCTCATGGGGCGGCTGCGTTTCCTCTCGCACGCCGGGCCTGACAGGGGGCTGACGCGCCGTGTCAGGAAAGTGTCAGACCACCGCCGGCGCGGCCAACGGCAGGCGGATCGCAGCCTCGAAGCCTTCGCCGGTATTGGCAAGCGAGAGGGTGCCACCAGATGCGTCGCAGATGTCGGAGACGATCGCGAGGCCGAGCCCGGTGCCAGGCCGGGCGAGATCGAGCCGCGCGCCACGCGCGCCAAGCCGGGCGAGATCGTCTGCGGCGACCCCTGGCCCGTCGTCCCGTACCGCGATCACGCTCTCGTGCCCCTCGCGCCGGATCTCCACGCTCACCCGGCTGCGGGCATGGCGCGCGGCGTTCTCAAGAAGTGCTCCGAGCGCCTCGGTGAGATCGCCTGCATCGATGCGGACCCGGAGCCCCGCGTCGCCGTGCACCGCCATCTCGAGCCCCGCGCCATCCGGGGTCCGCTTCAGCACGCGCAGGATCGGGGCCGCGACCGCCGCCGGATCACTCGAGACCGCCCAGCCGCCCGTGGCGATCCGGGCGCGGGAAAGCTCGCGATCCACATGGCGCTGGATGATGCGCACCGCTTCCTCGATCGCCGCCGAGCTCTCGCCCGCGCCGCGGTCCGCGAGCCGCCGGGCCTCTCCGAAGAGCGCCTGAAGCGGCGTTTTCAGGGCATGCGCGAGATCTGACGCGCGCGCCCGGGCGCGCTCCACATCCGTCTCGCGTGAGGCGATCAGCGCATCGACTTCCGCCGCGAGCGGCTGCACTTCGCGCGGAAAGGCCGCGCCAAGGCGGCTCTCCGCCCCGGAGCGCACCGCCGAAACCCGCGCGCCCACGGCTGCGAGCGGCCGCAGCCCGACAGCAACCTGAACCCAGCCCGCCGCGATCAGCACCGCGCCGAGGAGGCCAAGAAACGGGACCAGATCGCGCAGGAAGGCGCGGGAGGCCTGGCGCAGCTCTGCCCGGTCCATTGCCGCGACCACGCGCACCGCCCGGCCGCCGAGGCTTGCGGGCAGGATCGCGCGACGCTCCACCACGAGCAGCGGCATCCCCTCGGGCCCTATAAGCGTATATTCCCGCAGCGGTCCGGTAGTACGGGCGACGGGCGGCAGCGCAAGCGGGCTGTCCCAGAGCGAGCGCGAGCCGAGCTGCACGCCATTGGCCAGATCGACCTGCCAGTAGTGGCCGGAAAACGGCTGCTGGTAGCGCGGATCCGCCGGAGGATTGCGCATCTCGAGACTGCCTTCGGGGCCGCGCTCGAGCCCGGCGATAAGCTGGTCGATGTGCGAGGAGAGCTCGCCCACCGCCCGGCGCTCCACGTGGCGCTCAAAGAGGATGCCGAGGCCTACGGCCGCCACCGTCAGCAGGAGCACAACGGAGGCTGCGCCCGCCAGCACGAGCCGCAGCCGCAGCGAATTCCACATCAGCCGCTGCCGTCCCCGGCGAGATAGCCAAATCCACGCCGGGTGCGGATCACCTCGGCGCCGAGCTTGCGCCGAAGCCGCGCGATCAGCGCCTCGAGCGCGTTCACCTCGCGCGCATCCTCATCACCATGGAGATGCTCGAGCAGTTCAGTCGGCGCGATCACCCGGTCCGGGTTATGGGCGAGATAGGCGAGCAGCCGGTATTCGAGCGGCGAGACCGGCACAGGCACGCTGCCAGCCGTGACGGCCATGCGGTTCGTATCGATGCGAACCGTACCGATCCGCAGTATCGCCGTGCCCTGACCTGCGGCACGGCGGACGAGACCGCGAGCACGCGCGACCAGTTCCTCCATGTGAAAGGGTTTCGGGAGATAGTCGTCGGCACCGGCCTCGATACCCTCGACGCGCTCGGTCCAGGCGCCACGGGCGGTCAGCACGAGGACCGGCATGTGCCGACCGCCACCGCGCCAGTTCTTCAGGACCGAAAGCCCGTCAAGTCCGGGAAGACCGAGATCGAGCACAACCAGATCGAAAGTCTCTGTATCGCCGAGGAACCAGGCCTCCTCGCCATCGGCGCAGCAGCGCACCGCAAAGCCCGCAGCCTCCAACGCGGCGGCCACATCGGCCGCGATTCGGGGATCGTCCTCGACGACCAGCACGCGCATCAGTCGTCCTCGTCCTCATCCTCGATCGCCAGCGTCTCGCCGCTCGCCGCATCGACGGTGACTTCGACGATGCGGCCGTCGGGCTGGATCAGCTCGAGCTCGTAAAGGTGCCGGCCGTCCTCGATCTCGAACTCCACCTCGATCATCCGTCCACCGGTTTCGGCCTCGACACGCTGCAGGATCTCCGTGAGCGGCAGGATTTCGCCGCGCGCCACGGCCGCCCGCGCCCGTTCGTAATCCTCGAACGTGGCAGCGGCGAGCGTGGCTGCACCCGCCAGGATGGCAAACATCAGCGCGGCAGCAAGCAGACCCTTCATTCCGGGCGTCCTCCTCGGCGTCATCTATGCCAGTCTGACGGATCGCCGCTGACATGACACTGACGGAAGGGGCTCAGAGGTTCTCCGGCTGCGCCATCCCGAGGATGTGGAAGCCCCCGTCGACAAAGAGCGTCTCGCCTGTCGTGCTCGCAGAGAGATCGGAGAGCAGGTAGAGCGCAGCACCGCCGACAGCCTCGAGCGAGGCGTTGGCGCGCAGCGGCGCGTTCTGTTCGGTGACCTTGTAGACCTTGCGCGCGCCCGCGATCGCGGCCCCCGCAAGCGTCCGCATCGGCCCCGGACTCACCGCGTTCACCCGGATGCCGACCGGCCCGAGATCGTTGGCGAGATAGCGCACTGCACTCTCGAGTGCGGCCTTGGCGATACCCATCACGTTGTAGTTCGGCGTCACACGCTGCGCGCCAATGTAGCTCAGCGTGACGACCGAACCGCCATTCGTCATCAAGGGGGCGGCACGCCGGGTGAGCTCCACAAGGCTGTAGCAGGATATATCAAGAGATTTCAGGAAGTTATCGCGCGTCGTGTCCACAAATCGCCCATCGAGCTCGGCCTTGTCGGAATAGGCGATGGCATGGACGAGGAAATCAAGGCTGCCCCATTCGGCCTCGATCCGCTCGAAGAGCGCATCGAGCGAGGCGCCGTCCTGCACATCGGCGGGCAGGATGATGCCGGCGCCGAGCTGTTCGGCAAGCGGCCTGACCCGGCGCCCGAACCCCTCGCCCTGATAGGTGAACGCCATCTCGGCCCCGTGCGCGGCGAGCACCTGCGCGATGCCCCATGCCAGGGAGTGGTCGTTCGCCACCCCCAGAACCAGGCCGCGCTTTCCGGCCATCAGTTGTGCCATGCTTCACCCATGAAATCTGCTGAGCAGCATCGAGCCGTTGGTTCCGCCGAACCCGAAGCTGTTGGTCATCACCGTGTCGAGCCCGGCCGCATCGACCCGGGCGGTCGCGATCTCGGCCGGTGCCAGCGCCGGATCGAGGGTCTCGACATTGATCGAGGGCGCAATGAAATCGTCCTTCAGCATCAGGAGGCAGTAGATCGCCTCCTGGGCGCCGGTCGCTCCCTGGCTGTGGCCGGTCATCGACTTGGTCGAGGAAATCGGCGGCGTCGTGCCTTCGCCGAAGACCCGGCGCACCGCCTCGACCTCGCCGACATCGCCGACCGGCGTCGAGGTGCCATGAGCGTTGATGTAGCCCACCTTGCGCTCGGCCGGCAGCCCGGCAAGCGCAAGGCGCATCGCACGCTCGCCGCCCTCACCCGAGGGCGCCACCATGTCATGGCCGTCCGAGGTTGCGCCATAGCCGGTCACCTCGGCATAGATCTTCGCGCCGCGTGCCCTGGCGTGTTCCAACTCCTCGAGGACCACCATGCCACCGCCGCCCGAGATCACGAAACCGTCGCGATTGGCGTCAAAGGCCCGCGAGGCCTTCTCCGGCGTGTCGTTGTATTTCGAGCTCATCGCGCCCATGGCGTCGAAGAGGCAGGAAAGCGTCCAGTCGAGCTCCTCGCCGCCGCCGGCGAACATCACGTCCTGCTTGCCGAACTGGATCTGTTCGACGGCATTGCCGATGCAGTGGAGCGAGGTCGAGCAGGCCGAGGTGATCGAATAGTTGATGCCCTTGATCTTGAAGGGCGTCGAGAGGCAGGCCGAGACCGTCGAGGACATGCAGCGCGTGACCATGAAGGGCCCCATGCGCTTGGGGCTGCCCTTTTCGAGCACGATCTGGTGGGCGGCGAACATGTTGCGCGTCGAAGGTCCGCCGGAGCCCGCGATCAGCCCGGTGCGCTCGTTCGAGACATCGGAGGGCTCGAGGCCGGCATCCGCGATCGCCTGTTGGAGCGAAAGATAGGCGAAGGCTGCGCCATCGCCCATGAAGCGGATGAGCCGCTTGTCGATATGCTCGGCCGGATCAAGCGCCGGCTTTCCGTGGACCTGGCTGCGAAACCCTCGCTCCGCATACTCCGGCGCGAAACTCACGCCCGACTTGCCCGCCTTGAGTGCGGCGGTGACTTCCTCGGCATTGTTCCCGATCGAGGATACGATGCCCAGGCCGGTGACGACGACACGGCGCATGATGCGGCTGCCCCTCTCTACTCCTGGAATAGACCGACCTTCATGTCGGTGGTGGTGTAGATCACCTCGCCATCCGCCTTCATGATCCCGTCGGCAATTCCGAGTTTCAGCTTGCGGTCCAGAACCCGCGTGAAATTGACCGTGTACTCGACAAGCTTCACATCGGGCGTGACCATCCCGGTGAATTTGACTTCCCCGACACCGAGCGCGCGGCCCTTGCCCAGCATCCCGCGCCAGCCGAGATTGAAGCCGGTGAGCTGCCAGAGCGCATCGAGCCCGAGGCAGCCCGGCATCACCGGGTCGCCAAGGAAATGGCACTGGAAGAACCAGAGATCGGGCTTGATGTCGAACTCCGCGACCACATGGCCCTTGCCGGAAGGGCCGCCATCGGCAGAAATCTCGGTCACCCGGTCCATCATCAGCATGGGCGGCGCGGGCAGTTGCGGATTGCCGGGCCCGAACATTTCACCACGGGCACATGTCATAAGCCCCTCGAAATCAATGCTCGTCGGCCGATCAGTCATTCCCTGCCAGGCTCCCATTCCCTAGTCTGCGATGGCTTTGGCGACCTGTAACACCGCATCCGAACGGCGTGCAAGGCCGCGTCGTCGCCCTCCGTATCCCGCCATACCCGGCTCGGGGCTGGAAATCACGGGAAAATCCGGTATAGAGGACAGTGCAACAAGCCAGGTGAATGAAATGACTGCCTCGCGGGAAATGACAGCCGACCCGGCGGGACGCGCCGAGGAGTGGCTCGCCTCCGGATCCCTGCGCCCCACGCGACAGCGCCTCGCGTTGGCAAATCTTCTTGTCGGCGACGGACGCAACCGCCATGTGACCGCCGAAAGCCTCCATGAAGCCGCCAGCGCGCTCGACGTCCCCGTCTCGCTCGCGACCGTCTACAACACGCTCCGGGCGTTCTGCGACGCGGGCCTCATGCACGAGATCACCGTTGACGGCACGCGCTCCTATTTCGACACCCGCATCGACGATCACCCGCATTACTATTGGGAAGACGAAAGCCGACTGTCGGATGCGCCGAACGACGCGATCCGGCTCGCCTCCGAGCCGAAGATTCCCGAGGGCGCCTTGCTCTCCCGTGTCGATGTGGTGATCCGCCTTCGCGGCCGGTCCTCGTAGCGCGAGGGCGCCGGCCCGGCTCCTGGTCGGGAAGTCCCACCAACCCGGCCGATGGCTCAGTCGATGGTCTCGTTCGGGCCGACGCCCCAGATCAGGCGCCGCGGCACCCATCCCGTGATGCGGTCCGCCTCGAGCTCACACCAGTCGCCCTCGCATTTCTCGATCCGCGCGATCACGCCGGGCTCGGCCATCGCGACGACCAGCGCATCCTCCTCGGGCTTCGCGCGCATCGCGATATTCTCGTCGCCCTGCAGCAAGGCCGTGCGCACGCCGGAAATCAGCGTGTGATGCACCCAGCCGCCCTTGCCGTCCATGTCGCGTACCCGGCGCCAGTTGCCGTATTCGGCGGTGACCTCGACCGGCAGGCCGCGGCGCACGAATTCCCAGTCGATCCGCTGGTCCATTCCCGGCCCGCGCCGAGCGTTTGCCGTATCTGCGCGGATCGAGACGAAGCGCGGCAACGGCAGGTTCGTCACCTGTCCGCGCGCCACGATCTCGTCACCACGGACCGGCGCAACAGCGGATGTCATGCCCAGAAGAAGAATCGCTACGAAGGCGGCGGCGTATCCCGCCGTTTGCTTCTCCATCTTTGGTCCTGCTCTCGCCTCTCGCCGGGATAGTGTCTGGATTTCCAAGACCTCCCCGTGCCATTAAGACGCGACGATAATCGAAAAGCAGCGCCAGAAAAACAGGAATCAATATGCCGACCAAACCTGTGAGCGTCTTCGTGACACGCCGACTTCCCGAGCCCGTCGAAGCGCGGATGCAGGAACTGTTCGATGTAACGCTCAACACTCAGGACAAGCCTCTGTCGAACGAGGAACTCGCCCGGGCGATGCAGACGGCAGACGTGCTGGTTCCCACGATCACCGACCGGATCGACTCGCGGCTGCTGGCGCAAGCCGGTCCGCAGCTGAGGCTCATCGCCAACTACGGTGCCGGCTTCGACCATATCGACGTCGCCACCGCGCTGCAGCGCGGCATCGCGGTGTCCAACACGCCGGGCGTACTCTCCGAAGACACCGCCGACATGGCCATGGCACTGATCCTCTCGGTACCGCGGCGGATGCCCGAGGGCGTACACCTGCTCCAGAGCGGCAACTGGGAGGGCTGGAGCCCGACCGCGCTCATGGGCCACCGCATCGCGGGCAAACGGCTGGGCATCCTGGGGATGGGCAACATCGGCCAGGCGGTTGCGCGCCGGGCCAAGGTCTTCGGCCTCGACATCCACTATCATGCCCGCCGCCAGCTCGCGCCCGCCCTCGAGCAGGAGCTCGGGGCACACTGGTGGGAAAGCCTCGACCAGATGCTCGCGCGGATCGACATCCTTTCGATCAACGTGCCGCACACCCCCTCGACCTTCCACATCATGAACGCCCGCCGGCTGAAGCTCATGAAGCCGACCGCCTATATCGTGAACACCGCCCGCGGCGAGGTGATCGATGAAAACGCGCTCACCCGGATGCTGCGCGCCGGAGAGCTCGGCGGCGCGGGCCTCGATGTCTACGAGCAGGGCCACGACGTGAACCCCCGCCTCATGCAGCTCCCGAATGTCATGCTGCTGCCACACATGGGCTCGGCAACGATCGAGGGCCGCATCGAGATGGGCGAGAAGGTCATCATCAACATCAAGACCTTCGCCGACGGCCACCGTCCGCCCGACCAGGTCGTGCCCTCGATGCTCTGAGACCGGGGCAGCCCCGCCCGCGCGCCGGGCGGCCGCGCGCGATCGGGTCGCGAGTGCGGACACGCAATCGCGACCAAAGCCACATTGTGCGGCGACAGCCCGGAGACTAGGGTCCGCGCCACACGCACAGCAAGCCGGATGGAAGCCACATGCAGTTCTGGATCGTCGGGGGAGTTCTGGCCGTCGTCTGCCTGCTGGTGGTCTTCCTGCCGCTGCTGCGCGGCTTCGGAAGGGCCTCGCGCCGGGCAAGCTACGACATGCAGGTCTACCGCGACCAGCTGCGCGAGGTGGAGACGGAGCTCGCCCGCGGCGTGCTCACGCCGGAGGAGGCAGAAGCCACCCGCGCCGAGGTCTCCCGCCGCCTGCTTGCCGCTGCCGATGCCGAAGGCGCGGAGGCCGAGACCCACACCGCGCCGCGGCGGGTCTCGCGCATCGCCGGCGCCCTGCTGCTCATCGCGGTCGCGGGCCTCGCGCTGGGGATCTACGACCGCGTCGGCGTTCCAGGCTACCCGGACCTGCCGCTTGCCCTCCGCGAACAACGCATGGCCGAAGCCCGTGCCAGCCGCCCCTCACAGGAGGAGGCCGAAGCCGCGATCGCCGCCAATGCCGATGCGGCCCAGCGGCCGCAGTTGCGGCCGGAAGACGCAGCGCTTGTAGAGAAGCTCCGCGCGGTGCTGAAGGACCGGCCCGGAGATCTCGAAGGCCACCGCCTGCTCGCCCGCAGCCTCGGCTCGATGGGCCAGTTCCCGGAGGCGCGCGCCGCGCAGGAAGCGGTGATCGCGATGCAGAACGGCAACGCAACCGTCAATGACGAACTCCAGCTCGCGGAGCTGATGATCCTCGCCACCAACGGCTATGTCTCGCCGCAGGCCGAGGCAGTGATCGCAAAGGTGCTTGCCCGCGATCCCCAGAACCCGGTGGCGCGCTATTATTCCGGCCTCACCCTGCTGCAGGGCGGCCGCCCGGATCTCGCCTACCCGCTCTGGGCGCGCCTGCTCGAAGAGGGCCCGCCCGACGCGCCCTGGATCGCGCCGATCCGGAATGACATCGCCGAGGTCGCGCGCCTCGCCGGCATGCCGCCTCCCGAGGGTGTCGCGACCCCGGCGCCCGGGCCGAACCAGGCTGACATCACTGCGGCCGAACAGATGACGCCCGAAGAGCGGCAGGCGATGATCACCGGCATGGTCGATCAGCTCAACGAGCGGCTGGCGACCGAGGGCGGCCCGCCGGCCGACTGGGCGCGCCTCATCCGCGCGCTCGGCGTTCTCGGCCGCACCGATCAGGCGAAGGAAACCTGGGAGGAGGCGCAAACCAAGTTCGCGGGCAATGGCGCTGCGCTCGCGGAGATCAACGCCGCCGCGCAGGCGGGGGGGCTCACGCAATGAGCGCCGCGATCCTCGAGGATGCCGCCGAATTCGCCGCAGCCCTCGCCCCGGGCCGCGCGCTGATGGGGCTTGATCTCGGCACCAAGACGATCGGTGTGGCGGTCTCCGACACCCTGCGCTCCATTGCCTCACCGCTCGAGACCGTCCGTCGGACCAAATTCACCCAGGACGCTGCGGCGCTGGTCGCCCTGATGGGCCCACGCGCGATCGGCGGCATTGTTCTCGGCCTGCCGCGCAACATGGACGGAAGCGAGGGCCCGCGCGCCCAATCCACCCGCGCCTTCGCCCGCAACTTCTCGCGGCTGACGGAGGTGCCGATCACCTTCTGGGACGAACGCCTCTCCACCGTCGCGGCCGAGCGCGCCCTGCTCGAGGCTGATACCTCGCGCCGCCGCCGGGGCGAGGTCATCGACCATGTGGCCGCGGGCTACATCCTCCAGGGCCTGCTTGACCGGCTCGGCCACCTGGAGCGGCGCGCATGAGCGAAGATGTCTGGAGACGCAACGAGATCGAGAGCCCCTGCGTCAAGATCTGCGTCATCGACGAGGAGAGCCGCCTCTGCCTCGGCTGCTACCGCTCGCTCGACGAGATCGCGGGCTGGTCGGGCCTTTCGGCAGAGGCCCGGCGCGCGGTGATGGCCGAGCTTCCGGCCCGCGCCGAGCGCATGAAGCCGCGGCGCCGCGGCGGGCGCAAGGGCCGCGGCGCCGCCGGCGAGAGCTGATCCGCCCCCGCCGCCCTGGATCAGAACGTCGCGTTGAAGGCGCCGCCGTCGATCAGGATGTTCTGCCCGACGATGAACCCGGAAAGTTCCGAGCAGAGGAAGGCGCAGGCCGCGCCGAATTCGTGCGGGGTGCCGTAACGCCGGGCCGGGATCGTCGCCTCGCGCTTGGCACGCGCATCCTCGATCGTCAGACCCTCCGCCTTCGAGACGCCGGTATCGAGCGAGGTGGCGCGATCGGTGTCATGGATGCCGGGCAGGAGGTTGTTGATGATGACACCCATCGGCGCCACCTGACGGCTCGTGCCCGCCACGAAGCCTGTCAGCCCCGCCCGCGCCGAGTTGGAGAGCCCGAGCGCCGGGATCGGTGATTTCACCGACTGCGAGGTGATGTTGACCACCCGCCCCCAGCCGCGCTCGCACATGCCCGGCAGGAGCGCCTGCATCATCGCGATCGGCGTCAGCATGTTGGCGTCGAGCGCCTTGATGAAATCCTCGCGGCTCCAGTCGCTCCAGATCCCCGGCGGCGGACCACCGGCATTGTTGACGAGAATGTCCGCATTCGGCGCCGCGCCGATCACCTTCGCCCGGTCGAGCTCGTTCGTGATGTCGCCCGGCACCGCAATCACCTCGACCCCATGGGCGGCGCGGAGCTCCGCCGCCGCCGCCTCGAGCGCCTCGGCGCCGCGGGCATTGATGACGAGATCGACCCCCGCTTCCGCCAAGGCATCGGCACAGCCGCGCCCCAGTCCCTTCGATGCCGCGCAGACGATGGCGCGGCGGCCGCGAATCCCCAGATCCATGGTTCAGTCCTTCCTGCTGCCGTGGGCGTCGATCGGCGGCTTCCAGGAGACGAAGAAGCCGATATCACCGGGCATCCCGTCCGGAAAGCTCACCACCATCGCCTTGAAGCGATAGCCGAGCGGCTTGCCGACGCGCTCGAAGAGGTCATAGATCTCCCGCGCCTTGCCCTGAAGCGTGTCGGGCCAGTTCGGCAGCGTGTTGTTGATTGCCCGCCCGCCGTCGGTGCAGAGGTCCGAGGGGAAGGAATAGACCATCACCTCGAACTCGCCCTCCTCGGCCGCGCGATCGACCAGCGCCATGATATGGGCGCGTTCCTCGTGGCCGATGTGGTGCTGGAGGAAATCCTCGGCGAAGGCCTTCTGGCGCGCCTTCATCTCCTCCGCTGCACCGGAGGCGCGCCTGGCTTCGGCCTCCCTCTCATCGATCATGCGCTTGCGCAGCCCCTCCGCGCTGAAAATGTGGCCCTTGTGGGTCGACATGGCGTCGTTCATCGCAAATCTCCCTTGCCGATGGCCCCGCGCCCGCCCCACCGCGCACGGCGGCAGGCCGCGGGGTTCCTGACCCTGCACGGGCAGAATCTAGTCCTCGATCACGGAGGCCACAACCGGTTCCCACTGGCTGCGCATCGCCTCGAAGGCACGCTGGGGCTTGTCGAACACCGCCAGCCCTTCCTCGGCGAGATCGGCATAGGCCGCGCGTTCGGTGATCCAGGCCAGAGGCTGATGGCCGAGATCGTCGAAGAACTCCTGCAACCGCTGCGCCGCTTTCTGCTGTGGCCGTACCCGGTTCGCGATCAGATGAAGCCCGACCTTCCCCTTCCGGATACGTTTGATGTCCTCGATGTCGCGCAGGAAGCGCCGGGTGCTGTCCTCGTCGAAATAGGACGGCAGCACCGGCGCGATCACCGTCTCCGCCTCTGCAATGAGCGCCTGCGCGCGGCCCTCCTTTATCGCGCCCGGCGCGTCGATCACCAGCCACTCGATCTGCTTCGGCGCATCGCCCACATTGCCCGATTTGGTCCAGTCGAGCCCGGCGATCGAGGCGGCATCCGCCGGCCGCTGCCGCAGCCAGCGCAGCGCGGATTTCTGCGGATCGGCATCGGCCAGCGCGGTCTTCTCCCCCCTCTTCGCCAAGGCGGACGCGATGGTGATCGCGGTCATGGTTTTTCCGCAGCCGCCCTTGCGATTGGCGACAAGAATGGTTTTCATCTGCCCGAAATCCTCATTCCGTCCTCCCGTCAGGTCTTTAAAGCGCCCCCACCTGCGAGGGTCAACAAACGACCGGGCCGAAAGCTCCGGAGACCCTGCAATCGCCTCGCCGGGAGGCCCCCTCATCAAGGAGCCATTCACCCGTGAAACCGCTGATCGGACGCGACACGAAACTCTGCATGTCGCTCTCGGGGCGCCCGAGCAATTTCGGCACCCGATTCCACAACCGCCTCTACGAAATCTTCGGCCTTGATTTCGTCTACAAGGCCTTCACCACGCGCGACCTCGATGCCGCGATCGGCGGCATCCGCGCGCTCGGCATCCGGGGCTGCGCGATCTCGATGCCGTTCAAGGAAGACGTGATCCCGCTCCTCGACGAGATCGAGGCTTCGGCGGCGGCCATCGACTCGGTCAATACCATCGTCAACGACGACGGCCGGCTGACCGGCTACAACACCGATTTCATCGCCGTCCGGCACCTTGTCGAGGCGGCGGGGATCTCACCCTCCACCCCCTTCCTTCTGCGCGGCAGCGGCGGCATGGCGAAGGCCGTCATTGCGGCCCTGCGCCATCTCGGCTTCGAGGCGGGCACGGTCGTGGCGCGGAACGAGGCCGCCGGCCGCGGGCTGGCCGAAGCCTACGGCTACGACTGGCAGCCGGCGCTTGGCCCCTCGGGCGCGCCCCTGCTCATCAATGTGACACCTCTCGGCATGGAGGGCCCGGACGCGGAAGCGCTGGCCTTCCCCGAGGCGATGATCGGTGATGCAGAGATTGCCTTTGATGTCGTCGCCCTGCCCCCCGAAACGCCGTTCCTCCGGGCCGCAGCTTCGGCCGGAAAGAGGCTCATCACCGGGGCGGAGGTCATCGCGTTGCAGGCCGTTGAGCAGTTCGTGCTCTACACCGGCGTCCGGCCGGACGCGGAGCAGATCGCCGAGGCTGCGGCATTCGCGCGCGAGAACGCGAACCGCTGACGCGGGTCGAGAGGAACCTTGATGCCGATCCGCCCGGTCAGCCCGGACGGGTCATCTCGCGTCGGCGGCAGGCCGGACCCGCACCGCGCATGTAGTGGCGTTCGGGTCTGTATTGCCCGAATTCGATCCTGCCCAGCCGGCGGATCATGTGGGAACAGATGCGCCTCACCATCGTCCTTCATCTCCCTCGCCGAAGACGCATCTCCCGCCTGTTCCGGTGCAGCAAAAGCCTGCGCGGAAGACCTGAAAACGGGGTCGCGTCGGATGAGAACAGGATGGGTACAGAATGCTGAATTTTCCGTGCATGACGCGGCGGAAAATGCGCAGGATTTCGAGGAAAATCTCCGGCTCGCTTCGCCCTAGCGCTCGGTGAACTTCATCTCGATGCGGCGGTTGCGAGCATAGGCTTCGGGCGTGTCGGCCGCGTCGATCGGCTGGAATTCCCCGAAGCCCGCTGCGGCGAGCCGCTCGGGCGGAATGCCCTCGGCATCGATCATGTATTTCACCACCGACAGAGCCCGCGCCGTGCTGAGTTCCCAGTTGTCGCGGAACTGGCGGTTGAAGCCCACCGGGACCTTGTCGGTATGGCCGTCCACCCGGATGATCCAGTTGATTCCCGGCGGGATCTCTCCCGCGATCTGCTTGATGACGCGGGCGACCTGCGCCACCTGCTCGCGCCCCTCGGCCCCCAGCGTCGCCGAACCCTGCTGGAACAGCACTTCCGAATCAAAGACGAAACGGTCGCCGACGATCCGCACCCCCGGCTGGTTGGCGAGAATGTCGCGCATCCGGCCGAAGAACTCCGAGCGGTAGCGCCGGAGATCGCGGGCCTCCTCGCCGAGCTCGGCCGCCTCTGCCGCCAGCCGCTCCTTCTCGCGCTCCTCGAGCTCCGCCTTTGCGCTCTGCTCGGCTGCCACACGCGCAAGCGCCGCGTTGAGGTTGGAGCCGAGCTTCTCGATCTGCACCTTCGAGGCCCTGTCGCGGGCCTCCGCCTCGTCAAGAAGCCCCTGCAGCGCATCGAGCTGCGAGCGCAGCTCTGCCGTCTGCTGGTTGAGGAGCGCCACCTGCCGCTGGCTTTCCGCCGAGACCTGCTGCTCCTCGGAGAGCAGTGCGCGCGCCTGGGCAAGCTCCGCGGCCGTCTTCTCGGCCTCGCTCAATACCCGCTCCTGGCCCTGCAGCTTGTCGCGCGCCGCCTCCGCCGCGGCGAGCAGGGTCAGCGTGTCCTCGGCCTGCTTGCGCTGCTCCTCGAGCTGGAGCGAAAGCGCGGTCAGCTCCGCCTGCGACCCCTCGAGCCGCTCTCTCAGGAGCTCCGCCGCCGCAGCCTGCGCCAGGCGTTCGGCCTCGGCCTCCGAGAGGTCGTCCGCCTGATCCGCGAGCCGCTGTTCGATAGCCTGCTTCTCGTCCCGGAGCGAAGCGACGATCGCCTCGAGGGCCTGCTTGGCATCGAGCTGCGCCGCGGTCTCCGCCTCGCTCGCCTTCAGGCTGTCGGCCAGTTCCGTGTTCCGCGACAGCAGCGTCTGCACCCGCGTCTCGTATTCGGAGATCTCGGCCACCGCCGCGTCGCGCTCCCCCGTCACCGTCGCCACCAGCTCCGCCTGCCGGTCGGCGCGGCTGCGTTCGAGGCCAAGCGCATCGGCGAGATTGGCGACCTGGAGCGTCAGCTCGTCGAGCTTCTGCCCCTGGCCCGTGATCGTGTCGCGCAGCACGAACTGCACGATCATGAAGATCGAGAGCACGAAGAACAGCACCAGGATAAGTGCCGTCATCGCATCGACGAAGCCCGGCCAGATTGTGGCCGAGAAACGCCCCGAATTGCGACGGCTGAGCGCCAAGGGTCAGGGCCTCCTGTGGGCGACGAGCGCGCGCAGCGCCTCGGCGAGCGACGAAATGTCCTGTCGAATCTCGGTGACGAGATCCTGCCGCCCGGCGGCGAGGTCCTCGAGGATGCGCACCACCTGGGTGTCGATCGAGCGCAGCCGGGCGCGGGTCTCGGCATCGACATGGCCCGAATCCTCGTCGCGGCTCTCGAGGATCGCGGCCACCCGCTCCTGCGCCTCGGCGATGCGCTCGAGCAGCGCGGGCGCCACCGGATCGGGTTTCGGCTCGGAGAGGACGCGGACAAGCTCGGAGACGCGGGTCTCCATCACGTTCGCAAGCTCGCCCATGCGGGTCTCCGTCACCCGCACGAGCTCGCCGATCTGATCGTGGCTTGCGCGCGTGAGCTCCGCCGTCTGCGCCTCGGTCGCCCGGAGCTGCGCCTCGGCGGCGCGCGCAAGCTCGCCCATCCGCGCCTCGGTGATCCGCGCGAGTTCCGCAAGCTTCTCGTCGGAGGCGCCGCCGCGGGCGAAGCTCTGCTCCACCACCTCGCGCAGGCTGTCGATCTGCTCGGCGGTCTGGCCGATCACCATGAGCACATTGCCCGCCGTCAGCGCCTCCTCGCCCTCGACGCCGGGAATGCCGATGCGGGTGATCGAGGAGAGCCAGTCCTCAAGCTCGCGGTAGAAGCGGTTCTGCGCATGGCTCGCGAAGAGCTCGAGCAGGCCCACGACGAGCGAGCCCGCAAGGCCCAGCAGCGAGGAGGCGAAAGCCGTGCCCATGCCGCCGAGCTGGTCCTCGAGCCCGCTCATGAGGTTGTCGA
Source organism: Amaricoccus sp. B4 (assembly GCF_043226085.1). NCBI lineage: Bacteria > Pseudomonadati > Pseudomonadota > Alphaproteobacteria > Rhodobacterales > Paracoccaceae > Amaricoccus > Amaricoccus sp. B4. Next base: position 123,178 of record NZ_CP171225.1, on the reverse strand, counting down.
ACACCTCGATGGCGTCCTGGCCCTCCTTGGGCGCGAGCGATCGGATGGTTTCCACAACCGCCGGCACCACCGTCGCGAGCCCGTAGAATGTGCCGAGAAGCCCAAGGAAGATCAGCAGGTTGATGAGATAGCGCGTGAGGTCGCGCTGCTCCTCGATCCGGGTGCCGACGCTTTCGAGGATCGACTGGGTCGAGCTTGAGGTGAGCCCGCGCCGCGCGCGCCGGTCGCCCAGCAGCGCCGCAAGCGAAGCCAGCAGCCGCGGGGCCTTGATGAACTCGTGCCCCGGCCGGTCGAGCGCGAAGCTCTCGATCCAGACCACCGAGGAGACCAGCGTCACCACCTGCCAGAAACAGGCGAAAAGCCCGACGAAGAACACGAAGAGGATGAAGCCGTTGAGATAGGGCGACGCAAAGAAGACCGGTGAGACGGTCGGAAACAGCAGGATCCCGACGCCCGCGGCAAAGCCGAGCACGACGAGCATCATCACGATCTGCCGTACAGGCTGCGAAAACTGCGGGTCCGCTTTCTGCGTGAACGCCATTGCTCTTTTCTTTTCCTGCCTCTGCCGCCCCGAACCTTACGATGCGCGGGGGTGCTTTCCAACCAGCTTGTTGTGCAGGACAATCCCGACAGGCTAACAAAGCGTTGACACCCGGCTTCTACTTCCGAGTGATCCGACCAAAAGAGGATTTCAACCCATGGATGCCGCCTTTGCCCCCGTCATCGCCGTCTTCGTCCTCGCGGTCATTCTCGTCATCACCACCGTCAAGTCGGTGCCGCAGGCCGAGAACTGGACCGTGGAACGCTTCGGCCGCTACACGCGCACACTCGAGCCGGGCCTGCGCTTCCTCGTCCCCATCGTTGATCGAATCGGCGCCAAGATCAACATGATGGAAACTGTTCTTGATATCGACGAGCAGGAAGTCATCAGCCGCGACAACGCCATGGTCGTCGCCGATGCCGTCGCCTTCTACCAGGTGGTCGATGCCGCCTCCGCCGCCTACGAGGTGCGCAACCTCGAACACGCGCTCCGCAACATCAGCCAGACCAACATCCGCGCCGTGCTTGGCTCGATGGATCTCGACGAGGCGCTCTCCAACCGCGATGCGATCAACCTGCGGCTGCTCGCGGTGATCGATTCTGCCTCCTCGCCCTGGGGGGTGAAGGTCACCCGCGTCGAGATCCGCGACCTCGCGCCACCGCCCGACATCACCGAAGCCATGGCGCGCCAGATGAAGGCCGAGCGCGACAAGCGGGCCGAGATCCTCCAGGCCGAGGGCCAGAAGGCCTCGGCGATCCTCAAGGCCGAGGGCGAGCGCGAGGCGCAGATCCGCGAGGCCGAAGGCCGGCGCCAGGCCGCCTTCCTCGACGCCGAGGCCCGCGAGCGCGCTGCCGAGGCCGAGGCGAAAGCCACCGCGATGGTGTCCGAGGCCATCGCCCGCGGCGATATCCAGGCGATCAACTACTTCGTGGCGCAGCGCTACACCGAGGCGCTCCGCGACATCGCCGCGAGCCCGAACTCGAAAACGGTGATGGTGCCGCTCGATGCCTCAAGCCTGATGGGCTCGATCGCAGGCATTTCCGAGATCGCGAAGGCTGTCGGTTCCGGCGGCGGGAGGGGGGCATGAACCTGCCCCTCCTCGGCCTTCTCACCGGTATATCGCCGCTCTGGTGGCTGGCCGCCGCGATCCTGCTCGCGGGCCTCGAGGCGCTGACCGTCACCACGCATCTGATCTGGCCCGCGCTCGCTGCGGCGCTGACCGCACTGCTGCTCTGGCTCATGCCGGCACTCTCGGGCGTGGCACAGATCGGCTTCTTCGCCGTCTTCACCATCCTCTTCATCTTCGCCGGCCGTGCGATCCTCAACCGTCGGGCGGCGGGCGGCGATCCGGCCGGACGCCTCAATCGCCGGTCCAGCCAGCTCATCGGCCGCGAGGCGATCGTCGAGACCTTTCACTGGCACGAGGGCCAGGTGAACATCGACGGGGTGATCTGGCCGGCCCGTCTCGACGAGGGCCGCAAGGCTCCGGCACCGGGCGAGCGGGTGCGCGTCATCGCCGCCGACGGCATCGTCGTCTGGGTCCGGCGCATTCCTGCCCCGCCCGCCGAAGAGGCACCGGAGCGCACCGGCGACGGTTGACCCGACTCGCGTGAGCCCCGATGCTCGAACGGCCGACCCGCCCAGGCCCGCTTCCGCGGGCCACGCGGCAAGGGTCCGGACCGGAGGAAGAAGGAAATATAACCTTGAAATCCAGAACAATCGTCTGCTGCGTGCTGCCCGCCGCTCTCGTGCTGGCCGCCTGCGCGAAGAAGCAACCGGAACCGGCCGAGGTTCCCGTTGATCCCGCGATCTCGAACTGCCTTGCCGCGGTCACCGCGGAAACCGGCGTCTCGGCGGTCACACCCCTCGGCACCACGCCCACCAAGCTCGGCACCCAGGTCATGGTCGAGGTCTCCGGCGCCGATGCGCCCTGGGCCTGCGTGATCGGCGCGGACGGCCTCACGGTGCAGAGCGTCTACTACACCGGCAAGAGCGGCTGAGCCGCAGCGGTCTCGCGCTCCTGAACGGGGATCAGGGGCGCGGACCGTCCTGCCGCCGGGCACGCACGAGCCCGGCAAGATCGGTGAGCTCGCGATCCTCGATCCCGAGCGCATCGAGCCCCGAGAGGGTGTTGAAGAGATATTCGGCGTTCGGCCCGCGTGGCCCCACCGCATGGGCGATGATCTCGGCCTGCGCCGGGAGATCGAGATCGCCGCGATACTGCGAATGGTCGCGGTTCGTCACATAGGTCACCGCCTCGACCGCGCCGCCCTCCGCCAGCGAGACCGTGAGAAACGCCTCCAGGTAGGCGTAGGAAACGAGTTCGCGCTCGCGCAGGTAGGCCAGAACCTCGGCCGCCCGCGCCGCATCGACGCGATAGGCCACCCCCTCGCAACAGGCCCCCGCCTCTGCATCGAGGGCGAGCACCAGCCCCGGCCTTTCCGGCGTACCGCGATAATGGACCGAGGTCATGCAGAACGAGCGGCGATAGCCCTCGAGCGCCGCCAGGCGCTTCTCCTCATAGTCGAAGCCCGGATGCCAGATCAGCGAGCCGTATGCGAACACCCAGAGATCGCCAGCGATTTCGGCCATTGTTCCCCTGCCTTCCTCCGGGCTATGCCGGTGTCCCGGAACCGGCATGGGGTAGGCCATGAAGAAGCTGATGGCAATCGTGATCCTCGCGGCCCTCGCATGGGGCGGCTACTGGATCGTCATGGCACAGATGCGCGAGCACATGCTCGTGGGCTGGCTCGGCGAACGCCGCGCCGAAGGCTGGGTCGCCGATGTCGAGACCCTCGAGATCAAGGGCTTCCCCAACCGCCTCGATACCTTCGTGAAGGGTCTGGCCCTGGCCGATCCCGATCAGGGCTGGAGCTGGAACGCGGAGGAATTCCAGATCCTCTCGCTTGCCTGGAAACCCCATCACGTCATCGCCGCCTGGCCCGGCGAACAGGTGATCGGCTCGCCCTTCGAGACAGTTCGGATCACGAGCGAGCATGCCCGCGGTTCCGTCATCTTCAAGCCGACGCCGCGGCTCGAGCTCGACCGGCTGACGATCGAGCTCGATCAGGCGCGCTTTCACGGCGACCATGGCTGGCAGGCTGGCATCGAGCACGCGGTGCTCGCCTCGGAGCAGGTGCCCGATGTCGCCCCCAACGCGCATCGCATCGGCCTCGACGCCGCCGAACTCACCCCGCCCAATGCCTGGACCGACGAGATCCCCGGCTCGTCCGCGCTGCCGCGCCTGATGGACACGCTCACGCTTGATGCCGTGGTGCATTTCGACCGTCCCTGGGACCGCAACTCGATCGAGACCGAAAACCCGGCCATCACCGCGATCACGCTGAGCGATGCCACCGCGATCTGGGGCGAGCTGGACCTGCGCGCCAAGGGCGAGGTTCATGCCGACGCGAACGGCTTCGCCGAGGGCGAGATCACCCTTCGCGCGAAGAATTGGCGGCAGATGCTTGAGATCGCCGAGAAATCCGGAGCGATGAAGCCCGAGATCGCCAGCGCCGTCCGCGGCGGGCTCGACCTCATCGCCATGCTCTCCGGCGACAGGGAAACGCTCACCGTCACCCTCGGCTTCTCCGACGGCCGGGCGAAGGTCGGCCCGATTCCGATCGGCACGGCCCCCCGGCTCACCCGCGGCTGAGCGCCGCGGCACGGGCGGCCGCGGGCGTCAGCGGCAGTCGAACTGCCCCGGCCCCGTCACGTCGTAATGCAGTGCCGCCATGGTTGCGCCGCCGGGAACCGGTGTGCGCGTGCTGCTGAAGGCGCCGCAGGCCGAGCCGTGCAGCGCGGCAAGCGCCGCGCCGCGCTCGGGATCCGGCCAGTCGCGGCCGACCACATAGGCCTCGCCGCTCTCGAGCCCGAAGGCGGAAATGTCGAGTGCCTCGCCGGTGTTGTGCCCTGGCGCATCGGCGGGCCCGCACATGTAATGCGAGGCGATCTCGATCGAACGCAGCGGATCACCGCGCCGCTCGAAAACCGGCTTCACCGCATTCTCGACCCAGCCTGCGAGCGCGTTCGCGGTGTCGCAGGTCACCGTTGGCTGCGGCATGAGCAGGATCCCGTCCACCGAAACCACGCGCACCGGCTTCTCCACCCCGCAGATGCCCTCGCCCTCGATCTCCGGCATCACCTGGCCGCGCAGCGCGCGATTGCCGCAGATCCGCCCGATCGGCGCCTCCTCCGCGTCATCGTCGCCGCTGAAATCGGGCACCGCCGCGCTGCTGAGGCCCGAGCCCTGCGAGGCGAGCGATGTGCCCGATCCGATGGTGCTCGCGGTGGAGCCGAGCAGCCCGCAGGCCGCAAGCGCCCCGGAGAGCCCGAACGCGAGCAGTGCGGCGGCCCCGACACGGCCCATGGCGCTAGCCTGCGCTCCGCTCGGCATCGCCGACACGGCCGAAATCGGGCTTCGCCGTATCCTGGCCCGCCTCGATGATGCTGCGCCGGATCGCCCGCGTCCGGGTGAAGTAGTCATGGAGATGCTGCCCGTCCTCGGTGCGGATCGCCCGCTGAAGCGCGAAGAGCTCCTCGGTGAAACGGCCGAGGATCTCGAGCGTCGCGGGCTTGTTGTTGAGAAAGACATCCCGCCACATCGTCGGGTCCGAGGCCGCGATGCGGGTGAAATCGCGGAAGCCCGCGGCGGAATAGTTGATGACCTCGCTCTCGGTCACCCGCTTCAGGTCGTCCGCCACGCCCACCATCGTGTAGGCGATGAGATGCGGCACATGGCTCGTCACCGCGAGCACGAGGTCATGATGCGCGGGCTCCATCTGGTCGCAGCGCGCGCCCAGCGCGGTCACGAAGGCCTCGAGCCGGGCGATGGCGCGCGGATCGGCCTCCGGCAGCGGTGTGAGCAGCCACCAGCGATTGTCGAAGAGCGCGGCAAAGCCCGAGGCCGGCCCCGAATGCTCGGTGCCCGCGATCGGATGGCCGGGAATGAACTCGACATGCGGCGGCAGGTGCGGAGCAACCGCGTCGATCACCGCCTGCTTCACCGAACCGACGTCGGTGACCGTCGCCCCCGGCGCCAGATGCGGCGCGATCTCGCGCGCGACATCGGCCATCGCGCCCACCGGCACGCAGAGGATCACCAGATCGGCCCCCTCGACCGCCTCCGCGGCGGTCGGGAAGATCTCGCCGAGCCCGAGCCGCGCGGCTTCCTCGCGGCTCTTCTCCGTCCGCGCATGCCCGGTGATGCGCGTCTCCATCCCGGCGCGCCGGATCGCGTGGCTGATCGAGGAAGCGATCAGCCCGAGGCCTATCAGCGCGACATGCCGGTATCTCATCAGGCCCGCACTTTCATGAAGGCCGCAACCGCCTCGGCCACCCGCGCGCAGGCCGCGCCATCGCCGACGGTGATGCGCAGCGCCGCCGGCAGCTTGTAGCCCGCCACCCGCCGCACGATGATACCCGCCCGCCGGAGATGGGCATCGCAGGCCTCCGCCTCCGCGGCACTCGCAAACTGCGCCAGGATGAAATTGGCGAAGGACGGGTCGGACGGCACGCCCAGCGCGGCGAGATCCGCCGCGAGCCGGTCGCGGTTCAGGATGTTCTCCGCCTGGCAGAAGGCGGTGTAGTCCACATCCTCGACCGCCACCTGCGCCGCAGCGAGCGCCGGGCCCGAGAGATTGAACGGGCCGCGCACGCGGTTGAGCGTGTCGATCACATGGGCGGGCCCGTATCCCCAGCCCACGCGCAGCCCGCCGAGGCCGTAGATCTTCGAGAGCGTCCGCGTCATCACCACGTTCTCGCGCGCGCCCACCAGCCCGGCGCCGCCGTCAAATCCCGGAACGAACTCGGCATAGGCGCCGTCGAGCACGAGCAGCGCCTGCGGCGGCAACCCCTCGGACAGCCGCGTCACCTCGTCCTCGCCGATCATCGTGCCGGTGGGGTTGTTGGGGTTGGCGATGAAGACGAGCCGCGTCCGCGCGGTGCAGGCCGCGAGGATCGCGTCCACATCCGTGTGCCGCGCCCGCTCCGGTACCTCGACCGGGGTCGCCCCCGCCGCAAGCGCCGAAATGCGGTACATCCCGAAGCCGTGCTCGGTGTGGATCACCTCGTCGCCGGGGCCGGCATAGCACTGGCAGAGAAAGGCGATGATCTCGTCGGAGCCTGCGCCGCAGATGATCCGCTCGGGATCGAGGCCATGAAGCCGCCCGAGCGCGCCGCGCAGCGCCCCGTGATCCGAATTCGGATAGCGGTGCAGCTCGCCGGAGGAGGCGCGGAACGCCTCGACGGTCGCGGGGCTCGGCCCGAACGGGTTCTCGTTCGAGCTGAGCTTCAGCACCTCGGCATGGCCCTGCAGCTTCGATTCACCGCCGACATAAAGGGCGATGTCGAGAATACCGGGTTGCGGACGGATATCGGGATGAGGCTCGGTCATGGCACGCTCGGGGCATGGGTTCGGTCTCCCGTCTCTAACGGGGCGCGCCTGCAAATTCCACCCGCAATCCGCCGGCGCCCCCGCGCGCGAAGTCGTGAGAAGATCGGCCCGGATCTGCCTTGCGAATCTCGGAAAAATTGCCAGATTGCCCGTATGACGAGCGTTCAACCGTGTCGGACCTAAGGGTTCCTTAAGCTCTCCGCGTCACGGTCCTGCAAATCCTCAGAATGGCATTCACCGATGGCTCGCGGCCATGACATCGCACGATATCCTGCTGCCGGACTGATGCTTCTGGCCCTGCTGCCGGCCGTGCCGGCCGCCGCCGACGACTGGGCGATCCGCAAATACTACAACGTCCAGCGCCCGGCGACCCCGGGGCTCGAGCCGGTCTTCCGCAGCGGGATCGAGGGCGAGGCCTGGACCGGGTTCTTCAGCGGCTTCACCGCCGCAACCGTGCCTTTCCGCGACCACAACACCGAGTTCGATTTCTATTTCGGCATCCGCCCCTCGCTGCTCGGCTTCGACATGGACATCAGCTACAGCCAGCGCTTCAACGACATCTCGGGCAGCTGCTGCTCCACGGTCGAGTTCGATTTCGACCGCCCGCTCTGGCGCGGCGCGACACTCGAAGGCAAGTTCAGCCTCGACCCCGATACGAACCTCACCCGGACCGAGACCCGCGCGACCTTCCAGGTCTTCGAGAACTACCAGCTCGACAGCACGCTCAAGACGAGCTTTCACGCCGACAATCCCGGCGACGACACGCTCGTGAACTACAACCTCTTCGCCTCGCGCAACTTCATCCATGACGATGGCGCCAACACCCGGATCGGCATCCGCTTCGCCGACACCAACCGCGCCGCCGCGACGGCCGCTCTCTCGGTGAGCTACCAGGCCGACTTCTAGCGCGGTCCGGGCCCGCCTCTCGCGCACACCTCACGCCACCCCGCCCCGGTCCTGCAGCCGGAAATTATGCCCCGCGCGTTCCGCCCGCGGCAGCGGCACCTCGAACCAGAAGATGGAGCCCGTCCCGGGTTCGCTCTCGACCCCGATCCGTCCACCCATGCGCGCAAGCGTCTCGGCACAGATCGCGAGCCCGAGCCCCGTGCCGCCATAGCGCCGGGTCACGGTATCGTCGGCCTGCTCGAAGGGCCGGAAGATGCGATCCCGCACCGTGCCGGCGATTCCGATCCCCGAATCCTGCACCTCCCCCCGCACCCAGTCTCCGCCGATCGCCGAGAGGCGCACGCTCACGCAGCCCGCATCGGTGAACTTCACGGCATTGCCGACGAGATTTGTCAGCACCTGCCGCATCCCCTGCCGCAACCCGCGCCGCAGCGTCGGCAGCCCCGGCGCCACCTCGACCGAAAGCACCAGCCCCTGCGCATCCGCCGAGAAGCGCGCCTCCTCCACCACCTCCCGCAACACCACGGCAAGGTCGAAGGCGGTCTCGCTCTCGGGCGCCCCCTCATGGCCGAGCCGCGAGAAATCGAGAATGCGATTGATGACGCCCAGGAGGTGCAGCCCGGAGCCATGGATCAGCTCGACATTCGCCCGCGTCCGCGGATCGAGCTCGCGCGAGAGCACCAGAGAGGCCATGCCGATCACCCCGTTGAGCGGCGTGCGCAGCTCGTGCGAGACGGTGGCGAGAAACTTGCTCTTCGCCCCGTCGGCGGCAATCGCGCGCTCGGTCATCGCGCGCAGCCGGGCGGTGCGCTCCTCCACCCGCATCTCGAGCTCGCGCTTGTGCGCCCGGTTATCGGCGAGCGCCGCCAGCCGGTCGAGATTGACCGAATGGATGAGCTGGCAGGCGACCGTGAGCACCACGAGATAGAGGATCGTCACCACGAAATCCGCATCCGTCACCGCGCCCGAAACGCTCACCAGCAGAAAGAGCGCCGCGTGCATCACCACGAAGGTGATCGCCGCCCCGTCGAGGCTGCGCGGCTGCATCGCGATCCAGAGTGCGATGGGCAGCGACAGCAGCACCGCCATGTCGCTTGCCCGCACCGCGGTGAGCGGCAGCGACAGCAGGATCCAGAGTGCGCCCAGGAGCACGATCCCGAAGGAGGCGATGGCGAGCGTCACCTGCGGGTTGGCCCGGACCACGCCGGCCTCGCCGAGATTGAGCACGATGGCCGAGAAGGTCAGCAGCCCCAGCGCCTCATAGAGCAGCGTGAGCCCGACCAGGGCCTGCGGCGCGTAGCCGGAATGCACGAGCCCTGCGACCTGCGCGAGCCCGAAGCCCATGGCAACGGTGGCGGCAGAGGCCCAGACGCCGCCGGCAAAGATCAGCCATTGCTGCGTCTTCGTCTCCGGCTCCACCTGCCGTGCCACCTGCCGCATGACCCAGGCGCCGAGCAGGGCCGCCGCACCATGGGCGAGCGCGTCCGTGACGATCTCTGCCGGCGAAAGGCCCGCAAGCGCATCGCCCAGCGCGAACCCCGCGACGATCGCAAGGATGGCCGCGCGGCGGAGCACCAGGGCAGCCGAAAGCGCAAGCCCGGAGGCCGGCGTGATCCCGAGCAGCACGCCCTCCCCGAAGCCGAGGCCGCGGCACAAGGCGACGAGCGCAGCGAGGGCGACAAGAACGAGCGCAAGGCGGCGGATCCGAAATCCGAAAGGCATTACGCCCCAGTCCTCCTCCCGGTCTGCTACGCACCGCGGAGCCCGGCAGGGCGGCGGCATTTGCGATTGGCGAGGTTTCCAGACAGGCGCCGGGACAGAACTTTGCCGACGCGGAACCCGGCTCCCCGCCTCTTACACCTTAGACTAAAGTCTTACACAAAAAAATGCTCGCATACGAAACAGGCTATCATATTCCGATATGGCAATCAGTAAAAGCTCTGCGGATCGATGTCGATCACCAGCCGCATGTTCGCGGCAGGCGGCGCGCTCGCGGCCCAGTCGCGCAATAGCGGCTGAAGCGCGACGCCCTTCGCCGCCCTGACGAGAAACCGCAGACGGTGGCGGCCCCGCACCCGGGCGATCGGCGCCGGGGCCGGCCCGTAGAGCTCGGCGCCGGCCGCACGCAGGATCTCGCCCGCCCGGCCCAGCGCGCGCGCCGCCTCCCAGAGCCGCGGCTCGTCCGGCCCCGAGAGGATCACCCCCGCGAGCCGGCCGTAGGGCGGCATGCCCGCCATGCGCCGCGCGGCCGCCTCGCTGCGCCAGAAGCCCTCGTCATCGCCCGAGAGAATGGCCTTCAGCGCCGGATGCTCCGGCATGTAGGTCTGGATCAGCGCCGCGCCCGGCCGCTCGGCGCGCCCGGCCCGCCCCGCGACCTGCCGGATGAGCTGGAAGGTCTTCTCCGCGGCGCGCAGGTCGCCCCCCTGCAGCCCGAGATCGGCATCGATCACGCCGACCAGGGTGAGATACGGGAAATTGTGCCCTTTCGAGACGATCTGCGTGCCGATGACGATATCCGCCCCGCCCTGCGCGATCTCGTCGATCCGCGCCTTCAGCGCCCGGTGGCTCTCGGCGAGGTCGGAAGACAGGATCGCGATCCGCGCCTCGGGCCAGAGCGCCACCGCCTCCTCGGCAAGCCGCTCCACCCCCGGCCCGATCGCATGCATCTTGCCCTCGACACCGCAGCTCGGACAGGCCTCCGGGATCGGCTTCGTTGCCCCGCACTGATGGCACACCAGCCGCTTGCGGAACCGGTGCTCGACCATGCGCGCATCGCAGAGGTCGCAGCCCACCTGATGCCCGCAGGCCCGGCAGATGGTGAGCGGCGCATAGCCGCGCCGGTTGAGAAAGAGCAGCGACTGCTCCCCCGCCGCCAGCCGCGCGCCCACCGCCGTCTCGAGCGGCGCGGAAATCCAGCGCCCCTGCTCGAGCGCATCCTGGCGCAGGTCGATCGTCGCCATCTCCGGCAGCTCCGCCACGCCGAAACGCTCCGGCAGGTCGATCCGCCGGTATTTTCCCGCCTCGGCATTGGCCCAGCTCTCGAGGCTCGGCGTCGCCGAGGCCAGCACCACCGCCGCGCCCTCGATCGAGGCCCGCAGCACCGCCATGTCGCGGGCATGATAGCGCGCCCCGTCCTCCTGCTTGTAGGAGCCGTCATGCTCCTCGTCGACGACGATGAGGCCGAGCGCCCGGAAGGGCAGGAAGAGGGCCGAGCGCGCGCCGACGACGAGCCGCGCATCGCCCGAGGCCGCCGCATGCCAGGCCCGTCGCCGCGCGGCCTGGGTCACGCCCGAATGCCATTCCGCCGGCCGCGCCCCGAAGCGGGCCTCCACCCGGTCGAGAAACTCCACCGAGAGCGCGATCTCGGGCAGGAGCACGAGCGCCTGCCGCCCGGCCGCCAGCGCCTCCGCCACCGCCTCGAGATAGACCTCCGTCTTGCCGGACCCGGTGACGCCCTTGAGGAGCGTCGTGGAATAGGCCCGCGCCGCCACCGCCCCGCGCAGCTCCGCCGCCGCCGCCGTCTGCAGCGCCGAAAGCGGCCGGGGCCCGGCGCCCGGATCGAGGGGCGGATAGGGCGGATCGCGCGGCGCGTCCTCGCGGAGCAGAACACCCTGCGCCTCGAGCCCCTTCAGGACGCCCGAGGAGACTCCGGCGAGATGCGCGAGCTCGGAGGGCGCGAAACCGAGATTGCCGTATTCCTCGAAGGCCGCGATCACCCGGGTGCGCGCATCCGTCATCCGGTCCGGCCTGGTTCCGCTCAGGCGCAGGATCGGCCGCGCCCCCGGCGGCTCGGCCAGCGCCGGCACCCGGGTCGCGAGCCGCAGCATGTGGGTGAGCGGCGTCAGCGTGTATTCTGCGGCCCGCAGGAGAAAGTCGCGCATCTCCCGCCGCAGCGGCGCGAGGTCGAGGGCCCGCGTGATCGGGCGGAGCTTCTCCGCCGGGAAATCGCCCGCCCCCTCGCCCCAGACGCAGCCCATCACCCGCCGCGGCCCGAGCGGCACCTCGACAAAGGCGCCCGCCGCGATACCTCCTTCGGGGACGCGGTAGTCGAGCATCCGGTCAAGCCCCTCCGCCGTCAGCACGGCAACGGTCGCGCCTGCGGGAAAGACCGCGTCGCCGGAATCCGGGGAGGGTGGATTGAGATGTTCCATCGGTCTATACCTTGGGATAGCAATACCCAAGACCACAAGTCTTGACCCAAAATGTGCGGGAGGCACCAATGAAATTCTTCGTGGACACGGCAGATATCGAAGCCATCAAGGAGCTCCACGAGCTGGGCCTGCTGGATGGCGTGACCACCAACCCGAGCCTCATCAAGAAATCCGGCCGTGATTTCAAGGAGGTCGTGAAGGAGATCTGCGACATCGTACCAGGCCCCGTAAGCGCGGAAGTCGTTTCGCTCACCTATGACGACATGATCGTGGAGGGCAACAAGCTCGCCGAGATCGCACCCAACATCGCGATCAAGGTGCCGCTGACCTGGGACGGGCTGAAGGCCTGCCGGACCTTCACGCAGGCGGGCAAGATGGTGAACGTCACCCTCTGCTTCTCCGCCAACCAGGCGCTTCTGGCCGCCAAGGCGGGCGCGACCTTCATCTCGCCCTTCATCGGCCGGCTCGATGACATCAACCTCGACGGGATGCAGCTCATCCAGGACATCCGGCAGATCTACGACAACTACGGCTTCGAGACCGAGATCCTCGCCGCCAGCATCCGCGGCGCCAACCACGTGAGCGAAGCCGCGCTCGCCGGCGCCGATATTGCCACCTGCCCGCCGAGTGTGCTCAAATCGCTTGCCGCGCATCCGCTCACCGACAAGGGGCTCGAGGGCTTCCTCAAGGACTGGGCTGCGACCGGCCAGAAGATCTGACAACCGAACAGGGGGAGCCCGGACGTGACGATGATCGACGAGAGCGGAATCACGGACATCCAGGAGATCAGGGACCGCATCCTCGAAGACCCCGGGCTCATCCTCGACGATCCCGACCTCATGCGCGGCCTGCTCAAGGCCGACCGCCGCGCGGCGGGCCGCAATGTGGTCGATCTGCGCGGTGTGCTCGTCGAGCGGCTCGAGGAGCGCCTCGACCGCCTCGAGGACACCCATCGCGAAGTGCTTGCGGCCGCCTACGAGAACGTCGCGGGCACCAACCAGATCCACCGCGCCTGCCTCGCCGTGCTCGATGCCGAGGATTTCGCGGGCTTCCTGCGGCTCATGACCGGCGATCTCGGCAACACGCTCTCGGTCGATACCGTCCGCCTCGGGCTCGAGGCCCCGGCCGCCGAGCCGGGCGCCGGGCTCGGGCCGGAAGGCCCGCTCCGGCATGCGGTGATCGCCCTGCCCGAGGGCGGGGCCGACACCTACGTCACCCATGGCCGCGGCCTCGGCGCGCCGCGCAAGGTGACGCTTCGCCAGCTCGCCAAGGCCTCTCCCGATCTCTACGGCGAGCGCGCGCCGCTGATCCGCTCCGAGGCTGTGCTGCGGCTCGATCTCGGCCCCGGCCGGCATGGCGGCCTGCTCGTCTTCGGCGCGACCGAGCCCGACCGCTTCCATTCCGATCAGGGCACCGACCTGCTCACCTTCTTCTGCGGCGTCTTCGAACGCGCGCTGCGCCGCTTCATCGCGTGACCGGCATCGGGCTCTCCGGCGGAGCCTATGCCCTGATGACGGACTGGCTCGCCCAGCTCGAGGCAGTGCGCGGGCTCAGCCCCAAGACCGTCGAAGCCTACCGCCGCGATGTCTCGGGCTACCTCGGCTTTCTCGCCCTGCACTGGGGCGGGCCGGCCGGGCGCACGGCGATCGCCGCCGTCACCACCGCCGACATGCGCGCCTGGATGGCGCATGAGCGCGCCCGCGGCCTCTCGGCCCGCTCGCTGGCGCGCGGGCTTTCGGCGGTGAAGAGCTTCCACGCCTGGCTCGCCGAGGCCGAGGGCCTGATCGCACCCGCCGTCACCGCCACCCGCGGCCCCAAGGCCAAGCCGCGCCTGCCCCGGCCCGTCGCACCCGAAGCCGCGCGCGATCTCATGGCCACCATAGAGGCCCAGAGCCTCGAGCCCTGGGTTGCGGCACGCGATCTCGCCGTGGTGACGCTGCTCTACGGCTGCGGCCTGCGCATCTCCGAAGCGCTCGGCCTCACGCAAGGCGACGCGCCGCTCACCGAGAGCGTCCGCATCCGGGGCAAGGGCGGGCGCGAGCGCATGGTGCCGGTGCTCCCCATCGCCCGCGAGGCGGTCGAGCACTACCGGGCGCTCTGCCCCTATGGGCCCGGCCCCGGCGCGCCGCTCTTTCTCGGGGTGCGCGGCGGCCCGCTCAATCCGCGCGTGGTGCAGAAGGCGATGCAATCGGCGCGGATGCAGCTCGGCCTGCCCGCCACCGCCACGCCCCACGCGCTGCGCCACTCCTTCGCCACTCACCTCCTCGAGCGCGGCGGCGACCTGCGCACGATCCAGGAGCTCCTTGGCCACGCCTCGCTCGCCACGACCCAGGTCTATACCGGCGTCGATCAGGTCCGCCTGATGGAGGTCTATGCCGCCGCCCATCCCAAGGCCCGCCGCGAGGGCGCCTGACCGGCGGGAAGCCCCTCCGCGCATCCCGCTTGTCCGCCCCCGCCCCGCGGGCGTATCATCGCCGGATCTCGTCCGGAGACAGGGGGGCCTACCATGGCCAGCCAGCTCTATCATGAGGGCAACCGCGCGCTGCAGGATGCCTTCGGCAGCCGCCGCATCGCCGACCGGCTCGAAGCGACCACCTTCCGGCAGGCCTTCACCGAGACGGACCGCAGCTTCATCGAGGGCGCCGGGTTCTTCTTTCTCGCCACCGCCGATGCCGAGGGGCGGCCCGACTGCTCCTTCAAGGGCGGCCCGCCGGGCTTTGTCCGGGTCACGGCGCCGGACGAACTGCTCTTTCCCGATTTCGACGGCAACGGCATGTTCAAGAGCCTCGGCAACATCCGGGTCAATCCCGCGGTCGGCCTGCTCTTCATCGCGATGGGCGCCGCCCCGGCGCGGCTGCGGGTGAACGGCACCGCGCGCGTCCTCCGCGACGATCCGCGCCGGGCGGGTTTCGTCGGGGCGCAGCTCCTCGTCGAGGTCCGCGCCCGCGCGATCTTTCCCAACTGCCCGCGCTACATCCCGTCCGACGGCGCGCCCTCGCCATATCTGCCGCAGGCGGGCACCCCGCCCACCGAACCGGCCTGGAAATCCTTCGAGACGTTTCGCGACGCCGTGCCGCCGCGCGCCCCCGCACCGGGCATCCCCGACCGCCCGGAAACGCGGGAGACTTGATCGGCGCCCCGGGGGCCGCTACTCTTTCCCGGCCTCCCGGGAAGGCATCCGGATCCGCGGACAGCGCCGCAGCGCATCCCCGAAGCAGAACGGAACCCCATGCGGTTCTTCCGGCCCGACCCAGCGGATCGACGGGCAGTTTTCCGGGAGAAACCGATGCCCCCGTCCCTCGACA
This sequence comes from Amaricoccus sp. B4, assembly GCF_043226085.1. Classification (NCBI taxonomy): domain Bacteria; kingdom Pseudomonadati; phylum Pseudomonadota; class Alphaproteobacteria; order Rhodobacterales; family Paracoccaceae; genus Amaricoccus; species Amaricoccus sp. B4. The sequence goes on along the minus strand of NZ_CP171225.1, from coordinate 107,881 downwards.
GACTCCGCCGCGACGCAAAGACCCTGCACCGGGCCCATGCGGCCGGCATGAGCGACGCCCGCGACCGCCTGCGCGCCCATCCGCCCCGCCCCGAAGGCACCGGCCTGCGCCATGCCGACTATCTCCACGTCATCGCCCAGGAGCAGGGCTTCGAAAGCTGGCCGCGCCTCGTCTTCGCCGCCGAGACCATCGGCCTTGACCGCGCCGGGCGGCAGCAGGCGCTGAAGCGCGCGCTCTTTCACGGCCGCAACTGGCAGGTCGACCGCCTGCTCGCCGAAACGCCGGATCTCGCCGCCGGGCTCTTCGGCCTCGAGGTTGCCCTGCTCGACCGCGCCGCCGTCGAACGGCGCCTCGCGCAGGATCCCGCCGCCGCGACCCGCGAGGCCGGGCCGCGCCGCCCGATCCTGCACCTCGCCTTCTCCCGCCGGATCCACGCCGCCCCCGAACGCCACGCCGACATGCTGGCGATCGCCGGGCTGCTGCTGCGCCACGGCGCGGATGTGAACGATGCCATGCCCGCCGCCCCGGGCAGCACCGGCCGCCTCTCCGCGCTCTACGGCGCCCTTGGCCACGCCGGCAACCTGCCGCTCGCCGAGTGGCTGCTCGCGCAGGGCGCCGATCCGAACGACGGCGAATCGCTCTATCACGCCACCGAACTCGGCCATCACGACGGGCTGAAGCTGCTGATGCGCCACGGCGTTCGGGTCGCGGGCACCAACGCCCTCGCCCGGATGCTCGATTTCGACGATCTCGAGGGCGCGCGTCTGCTGCTGGACTACGGCGCCGATCCCGGGGAAGGCCTGCCGGCGCTGCACCACGCCGCGCGGCGGATGCGCGACGGCCGCTTCGCCCGGCTCCTCATCGCCCATGGCGCCGACCCCGCCCGCCGCTGGCAGGGCCACAGCGCCTACGGGCTCGCCCGGATCTTCGGCAACGAGGCCTTCGCCAGAGCCCTCGCCGCCGCGGGTCACGCGACCCCGCTCGATGCGGCCGAAACCGCGCTCGCCGCCTGTGCCGGGGGCGCGCCGGGCGCGAGCCTCGCAAGCCTCCCGCTCGGCCCCGAGGACCGCCTGCTCATCGCCCGCCTCATCCAGTTTCCCGGCCGGCTCGCCCATGCGAAGGCCCTGGCCGCCGCCGGGCTCGATCCGAATGCCGCCGACGAGACGGGGCTCACCCCGCTCCAGCTCGCCGGCTGGTCCGGGCTGCCCGCGGCGGTGGACTGGCTGCTCGCCTGCAGGCCGGACCTCCTGCATCGCAACGCCTATGGCGGCGGCATCGTCGAGACGATCCTGCATGGGGCCGAGAACGCACCGCGACCGGAGGGGGCGGATCACGCCGCCTGCCTCCGCGCCGTGCTCGCGGCGGGCGCGCCCGTGGCCCCGGGGCTCGCCCAGGCCGCGACCGATCCCGAGCTCGCCGATCTCCTCGAGGCCCGGAGGCCCGCCGGGCTCAGCTCACCGCGGTGAAGGCAAAGGCGCCGTCGTCCGTCGCCGCCACGGTGCCGACGCCCGGATAGGGCGCGTGATAGCTCAGGATCTGGTTTCCGTCCGCCGCGGCGCGCCCGAGCAGGCTGCGGCGGGTGGCAATCGCCATCTCGGGATCGAAGTCGAAGCCGAACACCCAGTCGGGATGCGAGACGTTGAAGGCCGGATCGCCGATCACGTCGCCGGTGATGATGAGCCCCGGCCCGCCCTCGACGAGGAGCGAGACATGCCCCGGCGTATGCCCGGGCGTGTCGATCACCGTCACCCCCGGCACGATCGCATCGCCCTCGCGCACCATGGTGAGCCGGTCGGTCACCGCCATGAGATCGCGCTGCGCCCCTTCCGCGAAGGGATGGAAATCCGCCGGCAGCACGGTGAAGATGTCCGGCGCCGTCCAGAAATCGAACTCCGCAGCGCCGACGAAATACTCGGCATTCGGAAAGGCGAGCGTCTTGTCGTCCTCGAGCAGCGTCCCCCAGACGTGATCGGGATGCGCATGGGTAAAGACGACCTTGGTCACATCGCCCGGATCGATGCCGTTGAAGGCGAGATTGGCGAGGAGCTTGCCCGCCGAGGGCTGGAACCGCGGCCCCGAGCCGGTATCGACCAGCACGAGGTCCGACCCGGCGCGGAGCAGCGCGTGATTCGTCTCGGGCTGGAACGTCTCCTGCACGCTCCCGAGCACTTCCGCGACGGCCGCGTCATGCTCGGCCCCGGTGAGGTTGGCGGCAATGACCGAGGTCGGGATCACCAGATGCCCGTCGCTCACCACCGTCACCTCGATATCGCCCATCGGAAAGACATGCGTCTCCGAGCCATGCGCCCAGGCCCCGCGCGCAAGCCCCGGCAGCGCGAGGGCGGCGCCCGACAGGGCGAGGAAGCGCCGCCGCCCCAGCCGCACGAAACGCAGATCCGAACCGGTACGAGATGTCATGGAAGCTCTCCTTCAACTGCCCATGGGAGGAGAGCTCACCCTAGCGAAGAAGAGGCCGCGCGCCAGTCACGATGGCTTGCACGCCCGCCGGAGAGCGACAGGCCCGAAGCCCGAACCAACGGGCGAAACCGCGCCCGAGGGCGCGGCGGTTCACCAGATATCTGGGGAGTTGAAGCGAGAGGCTGGACAACGGCCCAAGCGGGGCTCGTTACGGCTGCTTCCTTCCGGACCTGACCGGGTTGGCGAGGCGCCTGCCCGCGCCAACCTCTCGGGAGGCGATATAGCCCGGTGTCCGGGCAGGTTCAAGGGGCGCAAGAGGCCTTCCTGCGCCCGCCTGCGGCCTCAATGCGCCATCAGGACGGCGATATCGGTGCCCTTCATCATCGTCGTCGTCGTGCCGCCGAAGATGCGCTGGCGCAGCCGCGAATGCCCGAATCCGCCCATGACCATGAGATCGGCCCCGAGCTCCTCGGCGGTGCGGTGCAGGACCTCGCCGACCTCGTGCCCCTGCCGCGGCAGGCAATGCACCGTCGTCGAGATGCCATGGCGCGCGAGATAGGCGGCGAGATCGGCCCCCGGCTCCGGCCCGTGGCCGTCGAAGGTCGGCACCGGATCGATCAGCACCACATCGACCGCCTCGGCGCTCTGCATGATCCCGATCGCGTCGCGCACGGCCTTCGACGCCTCGACGCTCGCATCCCAGGCAATCATGACGCGCTTGGGCTCGGGAAAGTTCGACGCCCCCGCCGGCAGCAGCACGACCGGCCGGCCGGATTCGAAGAGCGCCCCGTCGCTCACGCAGCCGCGCAGCTGCTCGAAGCCATCGGCGCCCGGCGTGATGAGCGTGAGGTCGGCGTAGCGGGCGAAACGCGCCGAAATCGTCGCGATCGTGCCGCGATCGACGTAATTGGCCTCCACCGTCGCCGACCGGCCGGCTGCGGCGAGCTTCGCGCTGATCTCGTCGGCGCGCGCCTGCGCTGCGGCCTGCCCCTCGGTGATCTCGCCCGCCCAGATGTCGTTCGAGACCACGCCATAGGGCGAGGCGGGCGGTGGCGGCGCGACCCCCACGACGAGAACCATGAGATGGGCATCCAGCTTGCGACAGATTTCGACGGCTCGGTCGATCTCCGCGTCGTCCTGCCGGACATCGACCGCGGTGAACAGGGTCTTGAAGGACATGGCACATCTCCTCTTGATGCGGTCGTACGAGAATAGGCTCCGCTCCGTCCGAACGGCCTTGCGCTACATCAATCACAGTGCGCAAACTGGCGCCACCCTTACGGGATAGGAATATCGGCCTTTCGGCAGGAGGATACCATGGCCTTGGAGGAATTCCGGATCCAGATCGCGATGCTGCTCGACGCGATCTCGAACCAGCCGGAGGACATGCACGAAGCGCAGGAAAGCCTGCGCGAGAAACTGGCCGAAATGCGCGCCCTCGGGCTGCCGCTCCCCGAAGATCTCGTCAACCTCGAGGACTATCTCGAGGACGAGTTCGAACAGGAGGAGCATGACAAGGGCGAGATGGGCTGATCCATCCCCCGAACCGCGGCCTTCGAGCACGACCGGATTGCGCAATAGACCTGTGCCTTCACCGGCGATGACGGTCCCGAGGCGGGCAGCTTCACGGGCTATTCGAGCCATGTCTTCGAGAACGGCGACAGCCTGAACCTCCCCGAAAGCCGAGAATCGCGCACGCGACGCGCCGGGGGGCAGAGACCACCGCCGCACCCGCCCCGCGGGTGCAGCCCCGGCCGCTCAGCCGAAATGCCGGTAGACGAGATCCGCCGGATCGGGCCGCGGCGCCTGCGGGTCCGGCACCGCGCCAAGCCGTTCGGCAAGGCGGCGCGAGCGGGTGTTGCCCGCATCGACATAGCTCACCAGCGTCTCGAGCCGGCGCTCCTGCCGCGCCCAGTCGCGCAAGGCCGCGGACGCCTCGAAGGCGATTCCCCGCCCCTCCGCCTCGGGAAACACGAGCCAGCCCATCTCGTGCTCCGGAAAGAGCGGCCCCGCGTTGATCGCAACCTGGCCCAGACAGGCGCCGGTCGCGCGCTCCTCCACCATCAGCGCCCCGCAGCCGAAGAAATCCCATTGCGCGTGATCGGCGCAGAACATCCCCCAGGCCGCGCGCGCCGCAAACGGCCCGCCCATGTGCCGGGCCCGGGCCGAACCCATCAGCGCCGCATAGGGCGGCCAGTCCCCGGCCCGCATCGGGCGGAGCAGCAGCCGCGCGGTCTCGAGCCTCGGGATCCGGCACGTGCAGGGCCCCTCCATTCCTCTCTCCTCTCCCCGGATGCCACCGGCCCGCGCCACCTCAGCCGCCACCCCCGATCACCTCCGCGAGCCGCGCGACGAAGGCCTCGATCCGCAGCGCGCGGACAGCGCGGGGGTTCAGCAGCGCCACGATATCCGCATCCGGCAGCGACCAGCCGGGCAGAACCCGGACGAGCCGCCCCGCCGCGAGATCCGCCCGCACGCTCCACTCGGAGCGCTCGACGATCCCGAACCCGTCGCAGGCCCAGGCCCGCAGCACCTCGCCATCGTTGCAGGCAAAGACCGGCCGGACGCGCAGGTTCTCCTCCGCGCCCCCGGGCCCCCTGAGCGGCCAGAGCGTGGTGTCGGCCCGGTTCTCGCGCACCACCCCGACCCGATGCCCGGCCATCTCGCCCGGATGCCGGGGCAGCCCCGCACGCGCCGCATAGGCGGGCGACGCCACCAGAAACCGCCGGTTCGCCCCGAGCTTGCGCTGCGTGATCCGGAGATCCGGCAGCCGCCCGACATGGACGAGCACATCCCAGGGCCCGGCCCGCATCGCACCGAGCGGATCCTCGCTGAGGCCGAGCTCCGCGCGAAGCGCCGGGTTTTCCTCGGCAAACCGCGCCAGAACCGGCGCCACATGCAGCCGCCCGAAGCCGAAGGGCGCGATGACATGCAGCGGCCCCTCGATCCGCCCCGCCCGCGCCGCCATCTCCTCGTCAAGCGCCTCGAGCGCGTCAAGCACCCCGCGCGCCCGCTCGACCAGCAACGCCCCCTCCGCCGTCAGCCGGAGCGGCCCGCGGCCGCGCTCGACCAGCCGCAGCCCAAGCCGCGCCTCGATCTGCGCCAGCCGCTGCGACACCGCAGGCGGCGTCACATCGAGCCGCCGCGCTGCCGCCGCAAGGCTCGGCGCCACGGCAAGCGCCGTCAGAAACCGCAGGTCCGCCAGATCAACCATTAAGCCCCAACTTAATCCAGGATTGCCTCCGGATGAATATCACCTGAAGGCCGCCACTGCTATCCTCGCCCCGCACCGGACACAACACCCGACCGAAGGAGCCCGCCCATGCCGCCCGCCGCCGCCGATCTCGCCCGCCTCGACACCCCCGCCCTGCTGCTCGACGAAGCGACGATGACGCGCAACATCGACCGGCTGGCGGTGCGGGCGCAGAGCCTCGGCGTCACCCTGCGGCCGCACCTGAAGACCGCGAAATCGCCCGAGATCGCCCGGCGGGTCGGCGGCGGCGCGCCCGGGCCGATCACCGTGTCCACCCTGGCCGAGGCCGAGACCTTCCACGCCGCCGGCCACCGCGACATCCTCTACGCCGTCGGCATCGCGCCGGCAAAACTCGCCCGCGTCACCGCGCTGCTCGCCCGGGGCTGCGACCTCACCGTCCTCCTCGACAGCCCCGAACAGGCCCGCGCCACCGCCGCCGCCGGCGTGCCCGCCCTGATCGAGATCGACAGCGACGGCCACCGCAGCGGCCTCCGCCCCGGCGATCCGGCCCTCATCGAAACCGGCCGCATCCTCGCGGCCAGAGGCACCCTCCGCGGCGTGCTGGCCCATGCCGGCGAGAGCTATGCCGCCCTCGGCATCGCGGCCCAGGCCGACTGCGCCGAGGGCGAGCGCCGCGCCGCGGTCGCCGCCGCCGACGCCCTGCGCGCCGCCGGGCTCGCCTGCCCCACCGTCAGCATCGGCTCGACCCCCACGGCCCATGCCGCCCGTGATCTCACCGGCGTCACCGAGCTGCGCGCCGGGGTCTACATGTTCTTCGACCTGGTGATGGCGGGGATCGGCGCCTGCCGCCTCGAGGACATCGCGCTGAGCGTGCTCACGACCGTCATCGGCCACCAGCCCGACCGCGGCCGGATCATGATCGACGCCGGCTGGATGGCGCTCTCGCGCGACCGCGGCACCGCGGCGCAACCGGTGGACCAGGGCTACGGCCTCGTCTGCGACCTCGAGGGCCGCGTACTCCCCGATCTCATCGTCAGCGCCGCCAACCAGGAGCACGGCATCGTCACCCGCCGCCCCGGCACGAACGGCCCGCTCCCCGAGCTGCCCCTCGGCGCGCTCCTCCGCATCCTGCCGAACCACGCCTGCGCCACCGCCGCCCAGCACGAGCGCTACCACGTCCTGCCCGCGACCCCCGGCCCGCTCATGACCTGGCCGCGCTTCCGCGGCTGGTAGCCCTCGGGCACGGGCGGCAACCCGGCACCACATCCCGCCCGAAGACGCCGCGGTAGGCTTGAAGCCCGGCGCCGGGGCTGCCATATCCCCCGCCAAGAGGACGACCTCGCCAGATGATCCGTCGCCGGGACGACCCGGCACCATCCCAAGAGGTTGCCCCGATGCGCACCCCCCTCGACCGCCTCCGCCACGCGCTCGCCTTCGAGATCGTCGCCCTTGTCCTGATCATCCCCCTCGGCGCGGCGGCCTTCCACCTGCCCATGGGCGACGCCGCCGCCGTCGGCCTCGCGAGTGCTGCCATCGCGACGCTCTGGAACATGGCCTACAACTACCTCTTCGACCTCGGCCTCCGGCGTCTCACCGGCACCACGCGCAAGAGCCTCGGCCTCCGGCTCCTCCACGCCATCCTCTTCGAGGCGGGGCTGCTCACCGTCCTCATGCCGTTCCTCGCGTGGTATCTCGGCATCTCGCTCTGGCAGGCGCTGGTGATGGATATCGCGTTCGCGCTCTTCTACGTGGCCTACGCCTTCGCCTTCAACTGGGCCTACGACCGCCTCTTCCCCCTGCCGGAATGGAGCCGCGCGGAGCGGGCGGGGTAACATCTTCTTCGCTGCGGATCTCTGTCCCACGGCGTGTTCCCCCTCCCGAAAATAGCACGGCAAGAAGGTTAAATGGATATTTTGGCCATAACGCCGCACTTCATTTATTAAAAAAAGTACTCCCGTAGCGAAATTTCAATATCTCAGCCACAGATTCGATCGACTGGAATAACGCCCCATGGTGGACTCCCACCGCGTAAAGCTCCTTAAGTATTGGTAGTTTTCTCTGGGCTGGGATGAACGCCCTTAGCAAGCAAGCACTTCTATTTCGACGAACGAAATTAATCTTATCGATACCTTTCTCCTTTTTGCCGTGGATGGTGAACACTCCAGACTGTGCATTGGACCGGCGGAATCGATGGAATGGCCGAATTGCTATCGGCTGCTCCGCCCGAACCTCTCTTGGAACCGAGCTATCCGACAGATCGATCACATAGTCTCTCAGAATTTCGGCATCGGTTGGTGGCACGGAGTGCAAGGAGACAGTCGTCCTGTTTAACTCCCAAGGATTGAGTGCCCAAACACAGGCGTCAGTTGATCTCGCATGATTCAGACAGGAGAAGTACAGCGAAACTAAGGGGTTTTCCGTCCAATCCAGTAGTCGAGTTGGCAAACCGTGATGCTGCGCAATAAACAGCCAATCTATATCTAAGCGTTCCCTGTTCTCTAAGAACTCATATGCATAAGATCGGAAATCCCGTAGCATTTCTCGTTCAAGGTATTTATCAAAATCTCCACGATATAATGCTGGCTTCAATGGCCATTCAATATCGCCTTGCCCCCTGAACCACGGATTGAGTGTCGCACTTCGAAGTCCAAATCGCTTAGAGCAAGCGCGAGACCACACCACGAACTCAGAGAGGTTATCTACGGTGCTTTCACCGTATAACATTTCTGGCATTCCCGTCGTCTCCTAAACGATTGATCTTCCGGCGTTACACTTCTCGTTGGGCCAAGGACATCGTCGCCGCAAGTAGAGCTCTATTCAATCAATAGCTCACGAAACTTGGCGGATGCCTACCCTAGGGGAAGTCGTCTATCTGCTTAGTCTTCTTGCCGTGCGATTTTCGGAGAGGAGGAACACCCTTTGGGACGGAAATCTGCAACGCTAACGTCGCAACCAGCCAATTCATGATTTGTAAATAACAAAATTCAACGAAATCAAGGGCGTTTTCGCATTTTCACGGTGAAACGCCCCTTTTCACGGTCCGGGCGGGCCCCGTCAGGCCCGTCTTCCAGCCCGCCGGAGAAGGGCGCCTGCGAGGTTGACCGAGAGCAGCAGGATCATCGCCGCCGTCACGATCGAGGGCCCGGCGGGCGTGTCGAACCGAAGCGATCCCTGCAGGCCCAGCACGACCGAAACCGCCCCCATCCCCACCGCCTGAACCACCATAGCCTCCGGCGTCCGGGCATGGACCCGCGCCGCCGCGGCCGGAATGATCAGCATCGCGGTGATGAGCAGCACCCCCACGACCTTGAGCGCCACCGCGACGAGAAGCGCGAGCGCGAGCGTCAGCACCAGCCGTTCCCGGCCGGCATCCACCCCCGCCGAGGCCGCGAGATCCTCGTTGAGCGTCGCGAGCAGCAGGTTGCGCCAGCGCCAGGCCAGCAGCGCCGCCACGATGGCCGCCCCGCCCCAGATCACCCCGAGATCGGCGCGGGTGATCGCGAGGATATCGCCGAAGAGAAAGCCCATCATGTCGATCCGCACGTTCGGCAGCAGGCTCACCGCCACCATCCCGAGCGCCAGCGCGCCGTGGGAGGCCACGCCGAGCATCGTGTCCATCGCATAGGTCCGGCCCGTCGCGATCGAGACCGTCAGCGCCATCGCCAGCGCCGCGATCGAGACCCCGGCCACGATCGGCAGGTTCGAGGCGAGCGCGAGCGTGACCCCGAGCAGCGCCGCATGCGCCGTCGCATCGCCGAAATAGGCCATCCGGCGCCAGACCACGAAACAGCCGAGCGGCCCCGAGGCCGCGGCCACGCCCAGCCCGCCGAGGACGGCGCGCAGGAAGAAATCGTCAAGCAGGTTCATGCGCCGGGATCCGCGTGCAGGTGGTGGTGCCCCGTGGCGCCGTCGCCATGGGAATGGTCATGCTTGTGCTGGTAGAGCGCCAGCGCGCCTTCCGATCCGAGCCCGAAGAGCGCCCGGTATTCCGGCGTCGTCGAGACGACGAGCGGCGTGCCCTCGCAGCAGATATGGCCGTTGAGACAGATCACCCGGTCGGATGCCGACATGACGACATGCAGGTCGTGGCTCACCATCAGCACCCCGCAGCCGATCTCGCTACGGATCTCTTCTATAAGGCGGTAGAACTGCGCGATCCCCGGCTGGTCGAGCCCCTGAGCCGCCTCGTCGAGCACCAGAAGGTCGGGTTTGCGGAGCAGCGCCTGCGCGAGCAGTACCCGCTGGAACTGCCCGCCCGAGAGGTCGATCATCTGCCGGTCCTGCAGCCCTTTCGAGCCCACCCGCACAAGCGCCGCCCGCCGCGCGCCCGCCTCGGCCCCGGTGAGCCCGAGGAAGCGCTCGACGGTGATCGGCAGGGTATGGTCGATCGCAAGGCGCTGCGGCACATAGCCGATCCGAAGCCCCCGCGCCCGCCGGATCTCCCCCTCGCCCGGCCGCACCGCGCCGATCAGGAGCTTCAGGAGCGTCGTCTTGCCCGAGCCGTTCGGCCCGACGATCGTGAGGATCTCGCCCCGTTCGACCCGCAGGTTCACCCCCGAAAGAATCCGGTGCCCGCCGATCGCGAGCCCGAGCCCCTTCGCCTCGAGAAGCGGCCCGCTCACGCCCCGGCTCCGGCACAGCGGGCGCAGAGCCCCTCGACCTCGATCGCGACCCGCTCGACCCGGAAGGCATGTTCGGAGGCCTCCGCCTCGAGATTGCGGGCAAGCGCCGGCAGGCTCGCCTCGGCCACCTGCCGGCAGGCGCGACAGACCAGGAAGACGGCCTCGTGCGCCCCCTCGCCATGGGTGCAGGCCACGAAGGCCGACAGCCGCTCGATCCGGTGGGCGAAACCGTTGGCGAGCAGGAAATCGAGCGCGCGATAGACCACCGGCGGCTGGCTCCCGAGCCCGGCCTCCCGCAACCGGTCGAGCAGCTCGTAAGCCGTCATCGCCCGGTGCTCCTCCAGCAGGGCCTCGAGAACGCAGCGCCTCGGCGGCGTCAACCGCAGCTTGCGCGCGGAACATTCTGCCAGTACCGCGGCCAGCGCCTCCTTGCGGCAGCGCCGATGGTCATGGGGCTGGAACACGTCGAAGGAAGGGGCCTCCGTCATCGCCGGTTGCGCTCCAAGTTTGTTACGTTATAACAGATCGCGACATCAGGGTAGTACTCCGCCCTGCCGCTTGCAACCACATTCAGAGACCGCCTGGAGATCCGACTCATGAACTTTCGTCTGCACACGCTTCTCACAACGACGGCGCTCGCGGCCGCGGCAGGCCATGCCGGGACGGCCGGGGCCGCGCCGCGGGTGGCGGCCGATATCCTGCCGGTGCAGTCCATCGCCGCGCGGGTGATGGCCGGGGTCGGCGCGCCTGACCTCATCGTGCCGCCCGGCGCCTCGCCGCACGGCTATGCGATGCGGCCCTCGGAAGCACGCATGCTGGGGGACGCCGACATCGTGTTCTGGAGCGGCAACGGGCTCGCCCCGTGGCTCGAAGGCCCGATCGAATCGCTCGCAGGCGATGCGATCGTGCTCGACCTGACCCAGGCGCCGGGCGTAAGGCTTCTGGCATTCCGCGAAGGGGCAACCTTCGAGCCTCATGTGCATGACGATGCGCATGACCACACCGAGGGCGCACACGACGAACACGACCATGACGAACATGGCCATGACGAGCACGGCGACGAGGATCACGCGCACGAGGCCGAGGCGGACCACCATCACGAAGGCAACGATCCGCATATCTGGCTCGATCCCGAGAATGCCGTCGCGATGGCCGAGGCAATGGCGGATGTGCTCGCGACGAGCGACCCGGACAATGCCGAGACCTATCGCGACAATGCCGCCAGCTTCCAGGAAGACATCGCCAACCTCGAAACGGAGATCTCCGAGGAACTCGCCCCGGTATCGGAGAAGCACTTCGTGGTCTTCCACGACGGCTACCACTATTTCGAGGCGCGGTTCGGGGTCGAGGCCAGCGGGGCGATCTCGCTCAGCGACGCCTCGACACCGAGCGCGGCGCGCGTGGCCGAGATCCGCGACCGGATCCGCAGCGGCGACATCACCTGCGTCTTCGCCGAGCCGCAGTTCGACCCCGCGCTGATCCGGACCGTGATCGAAGGGACGGAGGCCCGCGCCGGCACGCTCGATCCGCTCGGATCGCATCTCACGCCCGGGCCGGATCTCTATCCCGAACTCCTCCGGAACCTCGCGGACAACATGAGCAGCTGTCTCGCGGGCGAGTGACTTGCCGAACGGGGCGGCGGCGGCCTAGAGAAGCGGGACGCACCGCCCTTTTGCCGAGACGCCGCCCCGTTCCCCATGCCCGAACCCCGCCGCGCCCGTTTCCGCACCGGCCTCGCGCTGGCCGCATGTCTCTCCGCCGGATCGGCGGCGGCGCATCCGCATGTCTTCATCGACGGCGGCGCAAATCCGGTCTTCGATGCCGAGGGCCGGATCACCGCGCTTCATGTCACCTGGATCTACGATCCGTTCACGTCGCTCTACATGGCCGAGGAACTGGGCTTGCCTTCCGATCCGGATACGCCGCTGAGCGCGGAGGAGCGCGCCAGCCTTGCCCGCTACCAGACCGAGTGGACCGAGGGTTTCGAGGGGGACAGCTATCTCACCCGCGACGGCACGCCGGTCGCGCTGTCCGGCCCGCTCGAGGCGGATGCCGAAATCTCGGAGGGCCGCGTGGTGATCCGTTTCCTCCGCCGGGTCGAGACGCCGTTCCGTCCCGCGCCCGAAGCCGAGATCGCCGTCTACGATCCGAGCTACTACACCGCCTATGCCATCACCGATGCGCCCGAAGCCGAAGGCAACGCGGCGGGGTGCAGTCTCACGCTCGATCCCTTCGAGCCGACACAGGATCTCGCCGCGCTCCAGCAGAGCCTCTTCGACATCCCGGCCGATGAAGATCCGGATCAGGACCTGGGCGGGCTCTTTGCCGACCGGATCGAGATCCGATGCGACTGACCGCCATTCTCGCGCTGCTCGTGCTTGCGGCGCTGATCGCCTTCGTCTGGTGGAGCGGCGCCTACCAGACCCTGCTCTGGTGGGCCGCGCGCCAGCAGCATGTGGTCCAGACGGCGCTCGCGAGCCGGATCCAGGCCCTGCGCTCGGGCGACGGCGCAGCCTTCTGGTCGCTCGTGGGGCTCTGCGCCGGCTACGGGTTTCTCCATGCGCTCGGCCCCGGACACGGCAAGCTTCTGGTCACCGGCGGCTCGCTTGCGACGCAGGTGAGCGCGCGGCGCATGGCGCTGATCGCGCTGGCGGGCAGCCTCGCGCAGGCCGGCGCCGCGATCCTCATCGTCTATGGCAGCCTCGCGCTGCTTTCGGGCACGGTGAAGGGCACGATGGCCGCAAGCGAGGGCTGGATCACCGCATTCGGCAATGCCGCCATCGCGCTTATCGGCGGCTGGCTGCTCCTGCGGGGCGCCCGCGGGATGCGGGCAGCGCTGCGCGCCGGGCACCATGCTCATGATCCCGGCCATGGCCCAGGATGCGGCTGCAGCCATGCCCACGGGCCGGATCCCGAGGCGGTCGCGCGCGCCGCGGGGCCGATGGATACGGCGCTGCTCATCTTCGGCATGGCGGCACGCCCCTGCACCGGGGCGCTGATGATCCTCGTCATCGCCTGGCGCATGGATCTGCGGCTGGCGGGCGTGGCCTCGGTCCTCGCGATGGGGCTCGGAACGGCGGCCTTTACCGCGCTCGTCGCCGTTCTCGCGGTCACGAGCCGCGACACCGCGCTCTTCGCCACCGGCGGCGGACAGGCGGGCCGCATCGCCGCGCCGGCGCTCCAGATCGGCGCCGGTCTCACGATTCTCGTCATCGGGGCCAGCCTCGCTTCCACCGCGCTGCCCGGGTAATTCCTGGCTTTTTCGCCCTCTCCCTCGTTCAAATTGCGGTTTTCACCGCGTTGCGAGTGGTCTAACAGGGTGCAATCGGGATGCTATGCAACGCGACCTTGGGAGCATGCTTAATATGTCAGTCATCATAGATATCGTTGGCCGAGAGATTCTCGACAGCCGGGGCAACCCGACGGTCGAAGTGGATGTGCTGCTCGAAGACGGCTCGATGGGCCGCGCCGCGGTGCCGTCCGGAGCCTCGACGGGGGCCCACGAAGCGGTCGAGCTGCGCGACAAGGATCCCAAGCGCTACGGCGGCAAGGGCGTGCTCAACGCCGTGCGCTCGGTCAACGGGCCGATCTCCGACGCGCTGACCGGGATGCCTGCCGTCGAGCAGGTGCATATCGACCAGGTGATGCGCGATCTCGACGGCACGGCCAACAAGGGCCGCCTCGGCGCCAACGCCATCCTCGGCGTGAGCCTCGCCTGCGCCAAGGCCGCGGCCCAGACCCTTGGCATGCCGCTCTATCGCTATATCGGCGGCACCAACGCCCGCACCCTGCCGGTGCCGATGATGAACATCATCAACGGCGGCGAGCACGCGGACAACCCGATCGACATCCAGGAATTCATGATCATGCCGGTCGGCGCCGAGAGCATCGCCGACGCGGTCCGGATCGGCGCCGAAGTGTTCCACACGCTCAAGAAGGAGCTGAGCGCCGCGGGCCACAACACCGGCATCGGCGACGAGGGCGGCTTCGCGCCGAACCTGCAGACCGCCAACGAAGCGCTCGACTTCATCATGAAGTCCATCGAGAAGGCCGGCTTCAAGCCGGGCGAGGATGTCTATCTCGCCCTCGACTGCGCGGCGACCGAGTATTTCAACGACGGCGCCTATCACATGAAGGGCGAGGGCGTGACGCGCTCGGTCGACGAGAACGTCGCCTATCTCGCGGGCCTCGTGGACAACTACCCGATCATCTCGATCGAGGACGGCATGTCCGAGGATGACTGGGACGGCTGGAAGAAGCTCACCGACGCGATCGGCGACCGCTGCCAGCTCGTCGGCGACGACCTCTTCGTCACCAACACCGAGCGCCTGATCCAGGGCATCGAGAAGGGCATCGCCAACTCGATCCTCGTGAAGGTGAACCAGATCGGCTCGCTCACCGAGACGCTTGAGGCCGTCGATATGGCGCACCGCGCGCGCTACACCGCCGTGATGTCGCACCGCTCCGGCGAGACGGAAGATTCCACCATCGCCGATCTCGCGGTCGCCACCAACTGCGGCCAGATCAAGACCGGCTCGCTCTCGCGCTCGGACCGGCTGGCGAAATACAACCAGCTCATCCGCCTCGAGGAAGATCTGGGCGCCAACGCGATCTTCGCCGGCCGCTCGATCCTGAAGCGCTGAGCTCAGGGCACCGGCAGATGTGGGCGTGACGACATGTCGGACAATCCGCTTGCGAGACTTTACCTTGTCGCGCCCGCGCAGCCGGGGCTGAGCCGTTTTCCCGACGTGCTTGCCCGGCTGCTCGACAGCCATGACATCACCTGCGTCCGCATTGCCGCAGGTGATGCCGCCGAAGAGACGATTGCACGGACGGCGGACACGCTCCGCCCCGTCTGTCACGAGCGGGACGTGCCGCTGCTTCTCACCGACCATTTCCGCCTTGTGACGCGGCTCGGCCTCGACGGGGTGCATCTCTCCGACGGATCGCGAAAGGTGCGGGCCGCCCGCAAGGAGCTCGCCAAGGACGCGATCGTCGGCGCGCATTCCCATGCCTCGCGCCATGACGGCATGACAGCGGGCGAGATCGGCGCCGATTACGTGAGCTTCGGCCCCCTTACGCCCTCGAGCCTCGGCGATGGCACCCTTGCCCCGCTCGAGCTCTTCCAGTGGTGGTCGGAGATGATCGAGGTGCCGGTTGTGGCCGAAGGCGGGCTCACCCCCGAGATCGCAGGCGATCTCGCGAGGATCACCGATTTCATCTGCCTCGGCGACGAGCTCTGGTCGGATCCGGACGGGCCGGAGGCGGCGATGCAGCGCTTTGCCGACAGCCTCACGGCGCGCGCGGCCGGCTGAACCCGGCTGCGGGGCCCATTTCCCTCCGGCCGGATGACAGGGCCAGCCGCGGATACCGGGCGGCCTGAAACGGGAGGAAGGGAGCAGCCATGCAGAAGACCATCTTCATCAGCGGCGTGACCGCAGGCTTCGGCGCCGCCACCGCGCGGCGCTTCATCGCGGAAGGCTGGCGCGTGGTGGGAACCGGGCGGCGCGCCGAGCGGCTTGCCGAACTGTCCGGGGAGCTCGGCCCGGACTTCCACGCTGCCCGCTTCGATGTCCGCGACGAGGCGGCGATGCTGGCCGCCATCGAGGCGCTGCCCGAACGCTTCGCGGCGCTCGACGTTCTGGTGAACAATGCCGGCATGGCACTTGGCACCGCGCCGGTGCCGCAGACCAAGCTCGAGGACTGGAAGACGACGATCGAGACGAATGTGACCGCCTTCGTCACCCTCACCCACCACCTCATCCCGCGCCTCATTGCGCGCAAGGGCCATGTGGTGAACCTCTCCTCGATCGCCGCAACCTGGCCCTATCCGGGCGGAAATGTCTATGGCGGGACAAAGGCCTTCGTGCGCCAGTTCAGCCTCGGCCTGCGTGCCGATCTCCACGGCACCGGCGTGCGGGTGACCTCGATCGAGCCGGGCCTCTGCGAGAGCGAATTCACGCTCGTGCGCACCGGTGGCAGCCAGGAGGCCTATGACGCGCTCTACAAGGGTGCGCACGCGATCCAGCCCGAGGATATTGCCGAAACGATCCATTGGGTGGCCAGCCAGCCGCCGCATGTGAACGTGAACGCGATCGAGATCATGCCGGTCAGCCAGTCCTGGGCGCCGCTGCGGGTGCATCGCGACACCTGACCCCGGCCGGCGCGACGCGGGCCCGCGTCGCCCGCCAGAGGCATCCTGCCCAAAGCATCGCCACACTGCGCCGGTTTGCGCATCAGTGCGGCAACCGCAGGCTGAATCATGCGCACCCATGCCGGACCGGACACATTTTCGCGAGCTTCACGCCCGACATGACGGTATGATGACCCCTTCGGGAATCGGGTATTTCGGGCGGCTGGCGCGGCAATGTTCAGCTCTTGGATCAGCGAGGATGCATTCTGCGAACTTGCCGGGCGGCCCGGCTCGGGCGCGGCCGCCGCACCGGAGGCCGCCGAGACAGGCCTGCGCCCCCTTGCCGATTTCGTCCGCCATTTCGAGGAAGACCGCAGCACGAGCGAGGACGGCGCGCGCTCCTGGGTTCGCGGCGAGGGCTGCGATCTCGCCCAGCTCGGCCCCCTCGGCCAGGCGGTTCTCGCAAGCCGCACGCTCGGCGAGGCGCTCCGCACCTTCCAGCGTGGCTTTCCGGTCCTGCAGTCGGCAACCGAGATGACCTTCACCCAGCGTGGCGACGAGGTTCGCCTCGGCTACCGCGTGCTCGATCCGCGCATCTGGCCGCGCCGGGCCGATGCCGAACTCTCTCTGGGCGTGGTCCGCACCATCGCCGCACGCTACGGCGTGCCGAAGGATGCGATCGTCTCGGTCTCCTTCGAGCACGCCCCCGACCGCGACCCGCGAGGCCTTGCCCGGCATATTGGCCGCCTGCCGCGCTTCGGCGAGCCGGAAAACGCCGTGACCTTCGCCGCCCGCGCGCTCTCGGCCCGCCCCGTCGCGCCCCCGGCCCCGAACCGGCCTTTCGAGGAGCTCTGGGCCGCGATCGAGCATGCCCTGAAAGCCCGGCGCGCCGGCGACCCCGCTGCGCTGCGCGTCCGGCAGGCGTTGCTTGGCCGCATCGGCCGGGGCGATGTGAGCCAGCAGAGCATTGCCGCAGCACTCGGCCTCTCCGAACGCTCGCTGCGCCGGGCGCTCGCCGATGAGGGCGTCACGTTCAAGGAGGTGCTGGCGGAGTGCCGCAAGCTCCAGAGCGTTGCGCTGCTGCGCTATTCCTCCAAGGCGCTGAGCGAGGTGGCGCTGCTGCTCGGCTATTCCGACCAGACCGCGTTTTCCCGCGCCTTCGCGCGCTGGTACGGCATGTCGCCGAGCGAGTTCCGCCGCAGCGGTGCGGCCTCCGACAGCACGATCGTCTGAGTGAAGGCGCCCTCGCGCGCGGGGCCTGCATGGGCAATGAAGATTCGCAGCCGTTCACCGTGGGCCGCATCGATCCGGGTAAGGATGCGGCGGCAGGCGGCGGCATCGATCTCGGAAAAGCTCTCGTCGAAAATGAATACCCCGGAGGGCCGGAGCAGAGCGCGGGCAAGCGCGATCCGCTGGCGCAACCCGCCCGAAAGCGCGCTGCCGGTTTCGCCGAGCGCGGTGTCGAGCCCGCCGCGCGCCGCCGCCCAGTCCGCGAGATCGGCGACGGCCAGCGCATTCCAGAGCGCGACATCGGGGGCCTCCGGCGCACCGAGGCGCAGGTTCTCGGCAAGCGTTCCACGCAGGATCACCGGCCGCTGCGCCAGATGGGTGATGGCCAGAGCGCGGGAGGCAAGGCTCATCTCGGCCGCATCCCGCCCGTCGATCCGCACATGCCCGCCCGCCCGCGGCGCGCCGCCGTTGAGCAGCGCCATCAGACGCGACTTTCCGATGCCCGACGGCCCGTCGATCAGCACGCGCTCGCCCGCCCTGAGCGTGCAGCTCACCGGCGCGTGCCCGCCATCGGGTGCGGCGGCATCCTCGAATTCGAGCTCCTGCGGCCGGAGCGGGCAACTTGCCCCCGCCTCCAGCGGCGCCGCCGCGCCGATCACCCCCGAGAGCCGGTCGAGCGCCACGCGCGCCTTGGCCTGTGCGTGATAGAGACCGAGCAGGTTCCGCAGCGGGCCCGACATCATCGTGGCATAGGCGAGGAAGGCCACGAGCGTGCCGATCGGCCAGTCGCCGCGGATCACCAGCCAGCCGCCGACAAGCAGCACGGCTGAACGGGTGAGCGCCGAGATCATCTGGCTCACCGCACCGACCATCTCGCTCCACATCCGCTGGCGCGCGAGCACGCCGACCTGCTGTGTCTGCATCCCGTCGAACGCCGCCCGCCGCCGCCCGCCCGCACCATAGGCCCGCAGCGCGCCGAGCGTCGCGAGGCTTTCGGTCATGTGCGAGCCCAGCACGCCGCGCATCTCGCGCGCCTCCTCGGCACGGCTGTTGGTGCCGTCCCGGGCCCAGGAGAGAAAGGCAAGCTCGACCGGGGCCGCCAGCACCGGCAGG
Organism: Amaricoccus sp. B4; assembly: GCF_043226085.1. Classification (NCBI taxonomy): domain Bacteria; kingdom Pseudomonadati; phylum Pseudomonadota; class Alphaproteobacteria; order Rhodobacterales; family Paracoccaceae; genus Amaricoccus; species Amaricoccus sp. B4. Next base: position 89,151 of record NZ_CP171225.1, on the reverse strand, counting down.
AGCGCGAGCCGCCAGTCGAGCAGCAGCATGAGCACCGTGCCGCCCGCAAGCCGGAACACCGCGTTGACCGCGACCAGCACCGAGTCGAAGGCAAAGCGCTGGATCTCTGCGCTGTCTCCGTCGATGCGGGCGACGGATTCCCCGAGCGGCAGATCGGGCAACAGCGGATCGCGGGCGAGCGCCGCGCCGAGCACGACGCCGCGCAGGTCCGCCAGCATGCGGGCGGAGGCGCGCAGATGCAGCATCCCGCTCACCATGCCGAGCCCGACGGAGCCGAGCCCGACCGCAAAGCTCACCGCCGCCCAGTGCAGGAGCGCGCCCATGTCCCGTGCCATGATGCCCTGATCGATGAGCGCCTTGGTGACCATCGGTGCGGCAAGCCCGAGCCCCGCCGCGACAAGCGCGCACAGAAGAACGAGCCCCGCGCCGGGCAGCGCGCGGGCCAGCACCGGCGCGATCCACTCGCCCGGCCCCTGCCCCAGAAGCCGCCCGGCAAAGGCGCTGGCGATCCGCGCGCCGGGTGCGGGCCGCGCGCTCATCCCGCGCGCCGCCGTTCCGGGCCGACGTGCCCGGCGCGACGCGCAAGCGCGGCGCGGGCCGCCGCAGGCGACGAGAGCTCGCCTTCCGCCGCCGCGATCGCCGCCAGATGGCCCGCGAGCCGCGCCGCGCCAAGGCTTGCGCCGGCCATGCCGCCGCCGCCCCGCTCCGGCGAATTGCACCACGCGCCGAAAAGCGCGGGCCCGAGTTGCGAGATCTCGTCCCAGCCGCAACGGGCATCGCCCGTCGCCGCGATGACGCCGGGATAGGCGGCCGGATAGCAGGGCCCGCCGCGCGCCGGGTGTGCGGCGACGATGACAAGCCCGGCCTCCACCGCCTCGGCGATCGCCGCACGCAGCACGGCACGATCGGCGCCGAGCCCGAGGCTGAGGCAGACGAGATCGGGCCGGGCGGAGCGCCCCGCGAGCCAGCGGAGGGCGGCGGCAACGCGCAGCGCGCTGGTGACGGGACGGTCGTCGAAGACCTGGGCATGCAGGATCGCGGCCCCCGGCGCGGCGCGGCGGATCATCCCTGCCACGGCGGTGCCATGGCCGAGCCGGTCCGGCCGCGCCGGGCGCGCGGACCCGTCGGGCGCGAAGCCGAGCGCATGGCCCGCCTCCGCCGCCGGGCCGCCGCTGTCGATCACGCCCACCCGGACCATCATTCGTCCCGCGTGAACATCCGGATGCTCGAGAGCGACATGGACGCGCCGCCCGGTATGTCGACCTGGCCCTTCTTCTCCAGGGTCTCCGCGTCATAGGCCGAGAGGTCCGAGAGCGCGCCACCGAGCCAGACCGTGCTTCCGTCGCTGCTCACGTTCACCGAATAGTAGCTGTGGGGCAGCGAGACGCGCTTGATCGAGGCGTTCTTCTCCAGATCGAAGCTCTCGAGCACGTTGTAGGCCCCGTAGGCGCGGGTCTTGTCCGGGCTTGCAGCGGTCGAGAAGTAGAAGACATCCATGATCCGCACCTCGCGCATGTCCATCGCGCCGGTCTCGAGATCGAGCGTGAGCATCCCCGTCCGCCAGGCCTCCGGATCCTCGAGGCTCATGTCGGCCCGCGCGGTGTAGAAGGGCGTGACCATCATGCCGGAGCTCTCGAACTGACTCCAGACATCGAGCACATCGGGCTGGAGATAGGTCTCGGCCTCCCAGGTCTGGATCGGCAGCGTGTCGATCTCCGCCCCGGTCTCGGCATCGAAGACATGCATCGCGCGCCCCATGCCATAGAGCTTGCTCCCGTCCTTCGAATACATCAGGAGCGTGATCTGCCGCGGTGCCTCGACCGTCGACTTCAGCTCGAGCGTCCCGGCATCATAGAACGCGATGCGGGTGGGCTCGACCTCGTAGCTCGTCATGCCGAGCTTCACCGGGCTCTGGTAGACCGCGAGCGTGGTGCCGTCGGGCGAGAGATCCAGGCCGAAGAGGCTCTTCACCCGCTCGCCCTCCGAGCTCATGTCGACCCGCGCCAGCGTCTCGCCGCTGACGAGGTCGACCTTCACGATGCTCTCGTACTTGTGGATGTTGACGAAGGCGCTCTTGCCGTCGGCGCTCACCACCGGCGTGCCCGGCAACGGCCCGGCGTCCTCGGGGAGATCGACCACATTGTCGATCTCCATCCTGTCGGCGCTGACGATCACCAGCTTGTTCGGCCGCACCGGCGCGAGCAGGTAGTCCGCGGCCCGGACCGGCAGGCCCGGCAGCACCAGCGTGGTGGCCAGCAGGGCGGAAAGCAGAGGTCGCGTCATGGGCTCAGCCTTTCGGTTCGGGGAAGACGGACTGGAGCTTGCGCCAGTCCTCGGTGACGTTCGCGGCCCCGTCGGTCCAGCCGGGATAGGTGTTGAGCGTGTCCGCCACCTGGGCCGGCCACCAGCAGGGATCGGCGCAGCCGTAGAGGTCCGCCTCCATCGGCTGGCAGAGATTGGACACCGCGCCGAAGGCATCGACCTCCCAGCCGGGATCGAAGGAGGTGGTGCAGCCCACGAGCGAGTTCATCGCGACGACCTCTTCCTCGCGGCCGTCCTCCTGGGCTTCGACGAATGCCTTTGCCTTCGCATTTGCAGGGGTGAGATGTTTCATGTCCTGGATTTCCTCGGCTCGAGATGGCTGCGGAAGAAGTCTGGGTTGGCCTGCATGATGCGCACATAGGCCTCGATGCCGAAATCGACCCAGTCCCGCATCAGATCGCAGTAGTGATAGACCGGCGCGAAGGGATCGCCCTGCCGCGCATAGGCTTCGTGATAGCACCCGCCCGCGCAGATCGAGCGGATCCGGCAGGTGCGGCAGCCATAGGCGCTGCGATCCTGCGCGCCCTCGATGAAGGCTGCGAGTTTCGGCACGTCGATCCCCTCGGCCACATTGCCGTAGGTCGGCTGGTCCGAGCCCACGAAGCGGTGGCAGAGATGCAGATCGCCCGCCTTGTCCACCGCCAGCATGCCGAGGCCCGCGCCGCAGGGCACCGCCTTCTTGGTGCCCTGGGCGATGTCGGTCAGCAGCTGGTGCATGTTCGAGAAGCCGATGTTCTCGCCCCGGCAGGCGGCTTCGGTGTAGCGCCGCCCGAGGGCCTTCATGTCCTCGAAGACCTGCGCCAGCGCCGGCCCGTCGAGATTGAAGACCGAGACCGGACCGGAGGTCGCCGGGCCGAAGCCCACCTCGGCAAATCCCAGCCCGTATTTCAGATGGTCGTGGATCGCGATCACATCGGTCACGCCGCGGGTGAGCGTCACCCGCGCGCCGACCGGGCGGCTGCGGTAGCGCGAGAGCAGCATCCGCACCTTCGTCGCCACCACGTCGTAGGTGCCCTTGCCGCCCACGGTGCGGCGGTTCACGTCATGGAGGGCCTTCGGCCCGTCCATCGAGACGGTGAGCGCGAAGTGATGCGCGTCGAACCAGTCGACCATCTCCTCGGTGAGCAGGGTCGCGTTGGTGGTGAGCGAGAAATCCACCACCTTGCCCTCCCGGGCCGCGCGCGGCCCGGCATAGGCGACCACCTCGCGGATGAGGGGCATGTTCGAGAGCGGCTCGCCGCCGAAGAAGACGACATTCACCCGGTCGCGGTCCCTCGCCTGCCGCATCAGCAGCTCGAAGGAGGCCCGCGCCGTCTCGAAGGCCATCTTCTCGCCCTTCGCGGGCACCGCGAGGTCTTCCTTGTAGCAGTAGGTGCAGGCGAGATTGCAGCCGGTGTTGACGTTGAGGATGATCGTCGAAAGCGGGATCTCCTCGACCCTGGCGATCGGGCGCGGGATCTCGGGCGTGGCCGCATCCCGCAGGAGATCGAGGGCGAGGAAGCTCTCCACGCATTCGGCGAGCGCCTCGGGCCCGTGCCGGCCGCCAAGCTCGCTGCGCATGATGTCGCTGTCGACCTGGGCATGGCGGCGGAAGAGGTCGTAGACGTCGCGGCTCGCGGCGTCGAGTTCGAAGAGGCTCGTCGTCGGCACATGCATCAGCATCGCATGGCCATCGACATCCACCCGATGGGCGTTGTGGCGGATGAGGGTCAGATCTCCCATGGCATCACCTCAGCGGATCGGAGTGTCGACGAAGCGCTGCACGGTCGCATAGAGATGCGCCTCGCCCGTCAGGCTCTCGCCGCCATCCTCGACGGTGGCGATGACCTTGAGGTTGCCCGCGTTGTTGGTCGACATCGGCCGCTCCGGGTTGGGGCCGGCATCGCCCGGCGTGAAGAGACCGGCCGCGTCGATCGTGCCCGCGAATTTCGCGTCCTCCATTTCGGCGGCGGCCTCGTCGAAATTGTCGACCGACCAGCCTGCCGGGAAGATGCCGACCGGAATGTCATCCTCGGTCGCCGGAGCGCCGTCCGGCCCGTTGAGCCAGCCCATGGCCTCGAACTGCGCCGGCACCTTCGGGATCGGGCCTCCATTGCCGCCGATGCGCGCCATGGTCAGCTCCGGCACCACCGAGATCCGGTCGAGCGTGTCGTAGACGACGAGCGGATCGGGCGCCTCGAGCCCGCCCAGGCCGATCGCGACCGGCCCGAGCGCATCGGCCGCCGTGAGGGACAGCACGACCTCCTCGGCGCTCGCGCGCACCACCTCGCCGCTCACCCCCTCGGGCAGGACGGGATCGCCCGAAAGCCCTGTGCCGGTGATCCGCACCTCGGCGGTCTCGCCGGCGCGAAGATGGGCGGGGCTGACCGCGAGGATCGCGGGCGCGGCGGTTTCGGGCCGCGCCACGAGGCGGCCGCCGATGACGTCATGCTCGGTCTCGAACCAGCGGCCCTCGAGCGTGCCGTCGGCGGTGAGCGCGAAGACCTGGCGGATCGGGGTCTCGCCATTGCTGAGCGCGGCACGCCATTCGCCCGCGCCGAGGAGCAGGCCGGTGCCGCTGTGGCTCGTGCTTCCGTCCGCGAAATCGAGCGCCATCGTCACGTCATACATGTCGCCCGCGGCGGCCAGCGTGAGGGTGCCGGAATAATCGCCGCGGCCGGGCATGCGGCCCGCGACGACCCAGGTGCCGGAAAGATCCGTCTCGGCCGCGGCAGGCGCCTCGCCCAGCGGGTAGTGTTCGGCGAGATAGGGGATGATCTCGGACTGCGCGATCCCCCACCAGTCGCGGTCGCGGGCGAGCGCCTGGTATTCGAGGGTCGGGAACTGGCCGAGATGGAAGTTCACCAGATGCTCCCAATCCTCCGGCGTCCGGCGCTGGAGCGCGACACGGGCGTAGGAATGGCAGCGGCCGCAGGTCTCGGTCATGAGCTGATCGGGGCCCGCGTCGGAGGCCACCGGCTCCTTCTCGAGGATGTAGCGCCAGCCGTCGGTCTCGGCGACGCTGAGGCCGTGGGTATCGGAGAGGTAGCGCACCACCGCGATGCGGTCCTCGTCGGTGAGCACGACGGCATGGTTGCGCATCATCCGCACCACGGTCATGTCCCAGGCTTCGGGGGTCTTGCGGACGGCGTCGATGCGCTCGTAGCCGCCGTCTGCGGTCTTCGCGTGGCAGCTGGAGCAGACGTTCTCCAGAACCTCGGCGCCGTCCTGCGCGACGGCGGCGGGCGCGAGGCAGAGCGCCAGCAGGGCGCAGCCGGTCCGGAGGGCGTTGCGGGTGGGGGATCTCATCGGGCAGTCTTCCTCTGGCTGGGCGGAAGGCGCGGTGTCGCGCGCTTCGCCGGCTGGTGTTCCGGGGGAGGCGTGTGATGCTGTCACCCGAGCGTCATGCAGACCGGCGTCGCATTTCTTGACATTTCCGGCCAAACTCGGCGCCGGGGCGGCATTGGCCGGAAATGTCAAGAAATCGGCCCGCCGCAGGGCGAGCCTTGCCGGAGAAAGCAGCAGAGGGACGGAACGGATGGGGCTTGCCTGCGATCTGGCGGTTCTGGGCGGCGGCCCGGCGGGGGCGGTTTCGGCGCGGCTCGCGGCACGGGACGGGCTTCGCGTGATCCTCGTCGACCCCGGGCGCGGACCCCGGCGCATCGAGGGCATGAGCCCGCGCCTGCACCGCTGGCTCGCGGGCGAAGGGCTGCTCGAGGGGCTCGACGGGCTGATCGGCCCCCTGCCCCGGCAGACCGACTGGTCGGGGCTCGGCGCGGCGGTCAATGGCGAATTCCTGGTCGAGCGCGCGGCCCTCGACGCCCATCTCCGCGCCGCGGCCGTCGCGGCGGGGGCGGAGGAGATCCGCGGCAGCGGGCGGCCGGAGCCGGGCGGGATCAGGCTCGCGGACGGGCGGTGGATCGCGGCGGCGCAGGTGCTCGATGCCCGCGGCCGGGCCGCCCATGGCGCGGAGGCCGCGGCACGGCGGGGGCCGGTGCCGACCCTCTCGATCTGCGCCTTCGTCCTGTCGGAGCGTGGGCCAGAGCACGGGCCGGTCGCGCCGGGGCTCCGGATCAGCGCCCTGCCCGAGGGCTGGATCTGGCGGGCGGCGCTGCCCGACGGGCGGATCTGGGCGCAGCTGACCGTCGATGCCGCATCGCCGCTCCCGCCCGAGGCGCGCCTGCGGACCGCTCTGGCCGCGAGCGCGCCCGAGCTCGGGGACCCGAGGCTCGAGGGCGCGCCGCTGGTGCGGGCTACCGCGCCGGTGCTGCCCGCACCGCTCGACGATCTCGCCTGCCTGCCGGTCGGAGATGCCTTTGCCGCGATGGATCCGCTCTCGGGGCACGGCCAGTTCTGGGCGGTGTCGAGCGCGCTGGCGGCGGCGGCGGTGCGGCGGACGCTGGCGGCGCGGCCGGGCGCCGGGAGCGAGGCGCTCTGCCGCCGGTTTCTCGCCGAGCGGGCACAGGAAACCTGCCTGCGCAATGCCCGGATCGGGCGCGATTTCCTGCGCCTCGAGACCCGGTTCGCGGATCGGCCGTTCTGGGCGGCGCGGCGGGACTTCCCGGACGACCGGCCCGCCCATGACCTGCCCCCGGCGATCCGCATCGAGACGGCGGCCGTGGTCCGGGGCGGGCTCGTCGAGGAGATGGAGATCCTGAAGACGCCGCGCACCCCGGCCGGCATCGGCTGGTTCGGCGAGATCCCGGCGGCGGAGGCCTTCCGCATGCTCCGCGACGGTCGGGCGGAGGCCGAAAGCCGGGCGCGCTTCGGGCTCGCGCCGGAGCGGCTCGCGGCCCTCCTCGCGCGGGAGGAAACGCCGCTCCTGTAAGGCCACGGGGGCGGTGAAAGCGGGGCGTTTCACCGTGAAAATCAAAAAACTCCTTTGTTTTTACTATATTTTCCTAGTTAACATATCATGAATGGCGGGGGTGGACCGGCCTTTTGCCCGTGTGGCGGGAGGGGACGTCGCGCCCTCTCTGGCGGCTGTCGTTTCGCGGGAAGGAAGCACCTGCGCGTATTGGGCGGGGGGCGCTGCACGACCGGGATGAAAAGCGGGTCGGCGCCCGGGGCGGGGAAGAGCATTGCCCTGTCTGACGCGTCCGCCCTGTGGGGAGGGCAGCGCCCGACCCTGGGGGGCGCGGAAGCGCCCTCCCTGGGGGAGGGTCGGGCGCTGCCCGGCGCGGGCGCCGGGCGGGACGGTGGAGATGGGTCCCACGGCTCAGGGGAGGCTGGTGCCCATGCTGGACCTGTCGGGATGCGGCCACGGTATCGCTCATGGCCTTCGGGCGCGGCACGCGCGGGATGGTGGAGATGGGTGGGCCTGGATCAGGGAGCGTTGCGCGCACGACGGACCTGTCGGGATGCGGTCGCGGTGGCGCTCAGGGTCATTGGGCGCCGGGCACGAACGGCGGACGGGACGGTGGAGATGGGTGGGCCCGGATCAGGGAGCGTTGTGCGCAAGACGGACCTGTCGGGATGCGGTCGCGGTGGCGCTCAGGGTCCTTGGGCGCCGGGCACGAACGGCGGACGGGATGGTGGAGATGGGTGCGCCCGGATCAGGGAGCGATGTGCGCGGGCCGGACCTGTCGGGACGCCGCCGCGGTGGCGCTCAGGATCCTCGGGCGCTGCCCGGCGCGGGCGTGGGGCGGGAGGGTGGAGATGGGTGCGGCCGGATCAGGGGGCGGTGTGCTTGGGCCGGGCCTGTCGGGACGCCGCCCTTGGGGAGAGCGGCGGCCGGGATTCGGGCGGGGTGGTGGCACGCGGGGGGCGCGGATCAGGGGGCGAGGAGTTCGGCGAGGCTCGAGCCCTGGGCGCGTTTGGCGGCCTGAAAGCCGGGGCGGGCCTGCAGGCGCTGCCAGTAGGCGGTGACATTGGGGCCGAAGCGCGGCGCCAGGCCGAGGAAATCGGCCAGCAGCAGCGCGAAGCCCACGGAGATGTCGGCGCCGGTGAAGCGATCGGCGCAGAGCCAGTCCCGGCCCTCGAGCCCGGCCTCGACCCGGCGCAGGCGCGCGCCGAACCAGCGGCCGTAATCCTCCGCCGCCTGATCGGCGCGGCCCGGCTCGAACCGGGTGTAGCGCAGGACGATGGCGAGCGGGAAGGTGAGCGCGGCCTCGCCGAAATGCAGCCAGTCAAGCCAGGCGCCGAACTCGGGCTCGGAGATCCCGAGCGCGAGCCCCGCCTCCGGGTAGCGCTGCGCGAGATACTGCACGATGGCGACGCTCTCGAGCATGAGGACCGCGCCCTGCCGGAAGGCGGGCACGGTGCCGAGCGGATTCACGGCGAGATAGTCCGGCGCCTTCGCCCGCGGCGGAAACGGCAGCGGGTGAAGGGTGTAGCCGACGCCGATTTCCTCCAGCGCCCAGAGCACGCGAAAGGACCGTGTGTCCGCCGCATGCCAGAGTTCGATCGGCGTATCGGTCATCACGCGGTCTTCTCGCCCTGAAGCCCGAGGGTTTCGCTCACTTCCGAGCGCAGGATGAACTTCTGGATCTTGCCGGTCACGGTCATCGGGAACTCCTCGACGAACTCCACATAGCGCGGCACCTTGTAATGCGCGATCTGGCCGCGGCAGAAATCGCGCACCTCCTCGGCGGTGAGCGAGAGATCGCTGGTGATGATGCAGGCGCAGAGCTCCTCGCCGTATTTCTCGTCCGGCACGCCGATCACCTGCACGTCGCGGATCTTCGGGTGGGTGTAGAGGAATTCCTCGACCTCGCGGGGATAGATGTTCTCGCCGCCGCGGATCACCATGTCCTTCGAGCGGCCGACGATGTTGCCGTAGCCCTCCGCGTCGATCACCGCGAGATCGCCGGTGTGCATGAAGCCGTCGGCGTCGATCGCCTCGCGGGTGCGCTTCTCGTCGTCCCAGTAGCCCTTCATCACCGAATAGCCGCGGGTGCAGAGCTCGCCCGTCTGGCCGCGCGGCACCGTGTCGCCGTTCCAGTCGACGATCTTCACCTCGCAATGCGGCTGCACGCGCCCGACGGTGGAGACGCGGCGCTCGATCGGGTCGTCCATGCTGCTCTGGAAGGAGACGGGGGAGGTTTCGGTCATGCCGTAGGCGATGGTGACGTCTTCCATGCCCAGCTCGCCGATCACCTTCTTCATCACCTCGATCGGACAGGGGCTGCCGGCCATGATGCCGGTCCTGAGGCTCGAGAGATCGAGCGCGGTGCGGTCCGGGTGGTCGAGCACGGCGATGAACATGGTCGGCACGCCGTAGAGGCCGACGCAGCGCTCCTCGGCCACCGCCGCGAGCACGGCGCCGGGCTCGAAGGCATCGGAGGGATAGACCATGGTGGCGCCGTGGGTGAGGCAGCCGAGATTGCCCATCACCATGCCGAAGCAGTGGTAGAGCGGCACCGGGATGCAGAGCCGGTCGCCGGGGGCGAGCGCGATCGCCTCGGCGACGAAGAAGCCGTTGTTGAGGATGTTGCGGTGGGTGAGCGTCGCGCCCTTCGGCGCGCCGGTGGTGCCGGAGGTGAACTGGATGTTGATCGCGTCGGTGTTCTCGAGCGTCGCGCCCAGCGCCTGGAGGGCGTCGCGTTCCTCGGCCGTGGGCGGGGCGAGCAGATCGTCGAAGCGCAGGAAGCCCGGCGCCGTCTCCGCGCCGAGGCTGATCGGGAATTCGAGGCTCGGGAGCCGCGCGGCGGCGAGTTTCGGGGCGCCCTCGGCGAGTTCGGGCGCGAGATCGTTCAGCATCGCGACATAGTCGCTCGACTTGAAGTGCCGGGCGGTGATGAGCGCGCGGCAGCCCACCTTGTTGAGCGCGTATTCGATTTCCGAGCGGCGGTAGGCCGGATTGATGTTGACGAGGATGAGGCCCGCCTTGGCGGTGGCGAACTGGGTGAACACCCATTCGGCGCAGTTGGGCGCCCAGATCCCCACCCGGTCGCCCCGCTCGAGCCCGAGGCGCAGCAGGCCGCAGGCGAGCGCATCGACCTTCTCGCGCAGCTCCGCCCAGGTGAGCCGGATGTCCTGGTGGCGCGCGATCAGCGCGGGCGTCTCGGCATGGCGCGCGGCCTGCGAATCGAAGAAGGCGCCGATCGTCTCCTCGATCAGCGGCACGTCGGTACGGCCCTTCACATGGGCGAGTTCAGTCATGGGTGTCCTCCCGGTTGTGCCGTGTTTCCGGCGGGTTCGTCCGCGCCCTGCCGCCTTCCCTGTTGCATTCGGGGTTTGAAGCTGGCATAGGTGAATGAACGATCGTTCACTGGAAGATAGATGAACAGCGACGCAAACACAAGACGCAAGGACACGCGCGGCGAGATCAGCGGCTGTGCGCTCCGGCTTTTCGCCGAGCGCGGCTATGCGGCGGTCTCGATGCGCGACATTGCCGAGGCGGTGGGGGTGCGGCAGGGGGCGATCTACAATCATTTCGCCAGCAAGCAGGAGCTGCTGGCCGAGCTGATGACCAGCCATCTCGAAGCGGTGCTGCGCGCCCACGAGGCCGCACTTGCCGGCGTCGCCGGGCCGGTCGCGCGCCTCGAGGCCTTCGCGCGGTTCCATGTCGGCTACCACCTCGACTACCCGGCGGATGTCTTCATCGCCTACATGGAGCTCCGCAGCCTCGAGCCGGAGGGCTTCCGGCGGATCAACGCGATGCGGAGCCGCTACGAGGGCACGCTCCGGGCGATTCTCGCCGAGGGCGCCGCGGCGGGGCTTTTCTCGATCGGCGACCCGGCGGTCCATGCCCGCGCGCTGCTCGCCATGCTGACCGGCGTGACGGTCTGGTACCGCGAGGGCGGCCGGCTCGATCGTGCAACCATAATCGAAGACTATGTCCGGGCCACGCTGCAGAGCGTCGGGCTGCGGATGCCAAGGGGAGGAGACAAGGAATGTTCGACGCAACCATGAATTTCGCGCTCGGCGAGGATGTTGCCGCGCTGCGCGACACCGTGCGCCGTTTCGCGCAGGACCGGATCGCGCCGCGGGCGGCGGAGATCGACGCGACCAACACCTTCCCGATGGAGCTCTGGCGCGAGTTCGGCGAGCTCGGGCTGCTCGGGATCACCGTGCCCGAGGAATTCGGCGGCGCGGACATGGGCTATGTCGCCCATTGCGTCGCGATCGAGGAGATCTCGCGCGCCTCCGCCTCGGTGGGGCTGTCGTACGGGGCGCATTCGAACCTCTGCGTGAACCAGATCAAGCGCAACGGCAACGCCGCGCAGAAGGCGAAATACCTGCCGAAGCTCGTCTCGGGCGAGCATGTGGGCGCGCTGGCGATGAGCGAGCCCGGTGCGGGCTCGGATGTCGTCTCGATGAAGCTCCGGGCCGAGAAGAGGAACGACCGGTTCGTGCTCAACGGCAACAAGATGTGGATCACCAACGGGCCGGATGCCGACACGCTCGTCGTCTATGCCAAGACCGATCCGGCGGCCGGGCCCAAGGGCATCACCGCCTTCCTGATCGAGAAGGACTTCACGGGGTTCTCGACCGCGCAGAAGCTCGACAAGCTGGGGATGCGCGGCTCGAACACCTGCGAGCTGGTGTTCGAGGATTGCGAGGTGCCGTTCGAGAACATCCTCGGCGAGGAAGGCGGCGGCGTGAAGGTGCTGATGAGCGGGCTCGATTACGAGCGCGTGGTGCTCGCCGCCGGGCCGCTCGGGATCATGGCGGCCTGTCTCGACGTGGTGGTGCCTTACGTCCACGAGCGCGAGCAGTTCGGCCGGCCGATCGGGACCTTCCAGCTCATGCAGGGCAAGCTTGCCGACATGTATGTGACGATGAACGCCTGCCGGGCCTATGTCTATTCGGTGGCGGCCGCCTGCGACCGGGGCGAGACCAGCCGCAAGGACGCCGCGGGCTGCATCCTCTATGCCGCGGAGAAGGCGACGCAGGTGGCGCTCGAGGCGATCCAGGCGCTCGGCGGCAACGGCTACATCAACGACTACCCCACGGGGCGGCTGCTGCGCGATGCCAAGCTCTACGAGATCGGCGCGGGCACGAGCGAGATCCGGCGGATGCTGATCGGGCGCGAGCTTTTCGCGGAAACCGCATGAGCCGGGTTCTGAAAAGCCATGTCTCCACCCGCTCGGAGGGCTTTGCGGCCAACCGGGCGGCGATGGAGGCGCAGCTCGCCACCGTCCGCGAGGCGGCCGGGGCAGCGATGGCGGGCGGCGGCGAACGCTCGCGCAAGCGGCACCTCGCGCGCGGCAAGATGCTGCCGCGGGACCGGGTGCAGAATTTCCTCGACCCCGGCGCCCCCTTCCTCGAGGTGGGGATGCTGGCGGCGAACGGGCTCTATGACGGCGAGATCCCGGCGGCGGGCGCCATCGCGGGCATCGGCCGGGTCATGGGCCGCGAGGTCATGGTGCTTGCCAACGACGCGACCGTGAAGGGCGGGACCTATTTCCCGCTCACGGTCAAGAAGCACCTCCGCGCCCAGGAGATCGCCGAGCAGAACCACCTGCCTTGCGTCTATTTCGTCGACTCGGGCGGGGCGAACCTGCCGAACCAGGACGAGGTCTTTCCCGACCGCGACCACTTCGGCCGGATCTTCTACAACCAGGCCAACATGAGCGCCAAGGGCATCGCGCAGATCGCGGTGGTCATGGGCTCCTGCACCGCGGGCGGCGCCTATGTTCCGGCGATGAGTGACGAGACGGTCATCGTGAAGGAACAGGGCACGATCTTTCTTGCCGGGCCCCCGCTCGTGAAGGCCGCGACCGGCGAGAGCGTGACCGCCGAGGAGCTTGGCGGCGGCGATCTGCACACCCGGCTTTCGGGCGTGGCGGACCATCTGGCGCAGGATGACGCGCATGCGCTCGTGCTCGCGCGCCGGATCGTCGGCAATCTCGCCCCCGGCCGCCCGACGCCTGTCCGGCTCGAGACGCCGGAGCCGCCGGCCTATGACCCGGCCGAGATCATGGGCATCGTGCCGGCCGATCCGAAGATCCCCTACGACATCCGCGAGGTGATCGCGCGCATCGTCGATGGCAGCCGGTTCGACGAGTTCAAGGCCCGCTTCGGCGAGACGCTGGTCTGCGGCTTTGCCCATCTCCACGGCATTCCGGTGGGCATCATCGCCAACAACGGCGTGCTGTTTTCCGAGAGTGCGGTGAAGGGGGCGCATTTCGTCGAGCTCTGCTCGCAGCGGAAGATCCCGCTCGTGTTCCTGCAGAACATCACCGGCTTCATGGTCGGGCGCAACGCCGAGGCCGGCGGGATCGCCCGTCATGGCGCGAAGCTCGTCACCGCGGTGTCCACCACCGCCGTTCCGAAGATCACCATGCTGGTCGGCGGCTCCTATGGCGCGGGCAACTACGGCATGGCGGGCCGGGCCTATTCGCCGCGCTTCCTCTGGACCTGGCCCAACAGCCGCATCGCGGTGATGGGCGGCGAGCAGGCGGCGAAGACGCTTGCGATCGTCAAGCGCGAGGCGATGGCCCAGCGTGGCGAGAGCTGGACGGATGCCGAGGAGGAGGCCTTCCGCCGCCCGACGGAGGAGATGTTCGCCCGGCAGAGCCACCCGCTCTATGCCTCGGCCCGGCTCTGGGACGACGGCATCGTCGATCCGGCGAAGAGCCGGGAGGTGCTGGCGCTCTCGCTCGCCGCAACGTTGAACGCGCCGATCCCGGATACCCGGTTCGGCCTCTTCAGGATGTGACGGGGGAGACCATCATGACCATGCGAAAGCTGCTGATCGCCAACCGCGGCGAGATTGCCTGCCGCGTCATCCGCACCGCGCGCGAGCTCGGCATCGCCACCGTCGCCGTGCATTCCGACGCCGATGCCCACGCCCTCCATGTCGCGATGGCCGACGAGGCGGTGCGGATCGGCCCGGCGCCGGTGTCCGAAAGCTATCTGCGGGGCGATGCGATCCTCGCCGCGGCGCAGGCCACGGGCGCGGATGCTATCCATCCCGGCTACGGGTTTCTTTCGGAAAACCCGGATTTCGTCGAGACGGTCGAGGCGGCGGGGCTCACCTTCGTCGGGCCCTCGGCGGCCTCGATCCGCGCCATGGGGCTCAAGGACCGGGCGAAGGCCCTGATGGAGGAGGCGGGCGTGCCGGTCGTGCCCGGCTATCACGGCGAGGAGCAGGACCCGGACTTCCTGCTCGGGCGCGCCCGCGAGATCGGCTTCCCGGTGCTCGTGAAGGCGCGCGCGGGCGGCGGCGGCAAGGGCATGCGGCGCGTGGATCGGGAAGAGGATTTCCGCGAGGCGCTGGCAGGCGCGCAGCGCGAGGCCCGCTCGAGCTTCGGCGATCCGGCCTGTCTCATCGAGAAATACATCCTGAAGCCCCGCCACATCGAGGTGCAGGTCTTCGGCGATGCCCATGGCCATGCGGTGCATCTCTTCGAGCGCGACTGCTCGCTGCAGCGGCGGCACCAGAAGGTGATCGAGGAGGCTCCGGCCCCCGGCATGACGCCGGAGATGCGCGCCGCCATGGGCTCGGCGGCGGTGCGGGCCGCGCTGGCGGTCGGCTATCGCGGGGCGGGAACGGTGGAGTTCATCGTCGATGGCGCGCAGGGGCTCTCGCCCGACCGCTTCTGGTTCATGGAGATGAACACGCGGCTCCAGGTCGAGCATCCGGTGACCGAGGCGATCACCGGGCTCGATCTCGTAGCACTTCAGATCGCGGTGGCGGAAGGGGCCGCCCTGCCCTTCACCCAGGACGATCTGGCGATCTCGGGTCATGCCTTCGAGGCGCGGCTCTATGCCGAGGATGCCGCCGCCGGGTTCCTGCCCGCGACGGGCCATCTCGAGCGGCTGGCCTTTCCGGAGGCGGGCGTGCGGATCGACACCGGCGTGCGGCAGGGCGACATGATCACGCCGCATTACGACCCGATGATCGCCAAGGTGATCGTCCATGGCCCCGACCGGGCGAGCGCGCTGCGCCAGCTCGAGCGGGCGCTGGCCGGGACGGTGGTGAGCGGTTCGGTGACCAACCGCGCCTTCCTGGCCCGGCTCGCGGCGGATGCCGATTTCGCCGCCGGGCGGGTCGATACCGGGCTCATCGAGCGCAAGCAGGCCGCGCTCACCGAGGCCCCCGCCCCGGATGCCGAGGATCTGGCGGCCGCCGCCCTTGCGGTGCTGCTCCACGGGCAGGCCGGCGCCGCGGCGCCGCCCTTCGCGGCCTTCGCCGATTTCCGGCTCTTCGGCCCGGCGCGGCAGGCGGTGACCTTCGAGGGGGTCGATGCCTCCGTCATCGTCACGGTCGAGACGCGGGCCGATGGCGGGCGGCGGGCGGAGACGCCGCTCGGCACGGTCGAGCTCAGCGACGTGCGGCTCGAGGCGGGCCGGCTCTTCTGGCGCGCGGGTGGCGTGCGGCGCGAGGCGGCGGTCTTCCTCAAGGGCGCGCTCGTCCATGTCCAGCGCGGCGCGGCGGCGCATGACTTCCACCTCCATGAGGCGGGCACCGAGGCCGAGGACGGCACGGGCGATGCGATCTCGGCGCCGATGCCGGGCCTCGTGCGGCAGGTGAGCGCGGCCCCCGGCGACCGGGTCGAGAAGGGCCGGACGCTCATCGTGCTCGAGGCGATGAAGATGGAGCATTCGCTCACCGCGCCCCGCGACGGCACGGTGGCGGAGGTGATGGTGGCGGAAGGCGATCAGGTCGATCAGGGCGCCTTCCTGCTGCTGCTCGAGGAAGAGGAGGCCTGAGCCATGGCCGACAAGGTTCTCGTCTTCGAGATGTCGCCGCGCGACGGGCTGCAGAACGAGACGGCGATGATCGCGACCGCCGACAAGGTCGCGCTCGTCGATCTTCTCTCGGCGGCGGGGTTTGCCAAGATCGAGACGGCGAGTTTCGTCTCGCCGAAATGGGTGCCGCAGATGGCCGATGGCGCCGAGGTGCTGGCCCGGATCACCCGGCGGCCCGGCACGGCCTATACCGCGCTCACCCCGAACCTCCGGGGCCTCGAGGCGGCGCTTGCGGCGGGTGTGGACGAGGTCGCGGTGTTTGCCGCGGCCTCCGAGAGCTTCAGCCGCAGGAACATCAACTGCTCGATCGCGGAGAGCCTCGCGCGGTTCGGCCCGCTGATGGAGGAGGCGGCGGCGGCGGATGTGCCGGTGCGCGGCTATGTCTCCTGCGTGACCGACTGCCCCTATGAGGGGCGGATCGCGCCGGAGGCGGTGGCGCATGTGGCGGCGGCGCTCGCAGCACTCGGCTGCTACGAGATCTCGCTCGGCGACACCATCGGCCAGGGCACGCCGGAGACGGTGAACGCGATGCTCGAGGCGGTGATCGATCGGCTGCCCGCCGAGCAGCTCGCGGGGCATTTCCACGACACCGGCGGGCGGGCGCTCGAGAACATCCGCGTCTCGCTCGCCCGTGGGCTCAGGGTCTTCGATGCCTCCGCAGGCGGGCTCGGCGGCTGCCCCTATGCGCCGGGGGCGCGGGGCAATGTCGCGACCGAGGCGGTGGTCGCGATGCTGGAGGCCGAGGGCCTGGCAACCGGGATCGACCGGGAGGCGCTGGCCGCGGCGGCGCGTTTTGCCCGCGCGCTGCGCCCGGGCGACCAGGAGGGGGACCTAGAAAGATGACAGGCCAGGAAACCATCCGGGTCGAGACGGATGCGCGCGGCGTGGCGCGGCTCACGCTCGCCCGCCCGGAACGGAAGAACGCGCTTTCGGCGCAGATGATGGACGAGCTCACCGATTTCGCCCGCGCCGCGGAGGCCGATCCGGCGATCCGCGCCGTGGTGCTGTCGGGCGCGGAGGGCACGTTCTGCGCCGGGGGCGATCTCGGCTGGATGATGGCCCAGATCGAGGCCGACCGGGAGGGCAGGATGCGCGAGGCGCGCCGGCTCGCGGGCATGCTGAAGGCGCTGAACGAGATGGCGGTGCCGCTCATCGGCCGGGTCGAGGGCGCAGCGCTCGGCGGCGGGATGGGCATGGCGGCGGTCTGCGACATCGCCATCGCCGCGGAGGACTGCCGCTTCGGCTTCACCGAGACGCGGCTCGGCATCATCCCGGCGACCATCAGCCCCTATGTCATCGCGCGGATCGGCGAGGCCGCGGCGCGGCGGGTCTTCATGAGCGCGCGGGTCTTCGGCGGCCACGAGGCGGCGGATCTCGGGATCATCGCCCGCGCCGTCGCGCCCGGCGATCTCGACGCCGCCATCGAGGCGGAGGTCGCGCCCTACCTCGCGCTGCCGCGCGGGGCGGTCGGCCGGGCCAAGCGGCTCGCGCGTTCGCTGGGGCCGCGGATCGATGCCGACGTGATCGAGGACACGATCCGCCAGCTCGCCGATGCCTGGGAGGCCGAGGAGGCCCGCGAGGGCATTTCGGCCTTCCTCGAGAAGCGCAAGCCCCGCTGGGCGGAGTGAGCCGCCCCCCCGGGCGGCCTTTCCGCCCGAACCGGTTTCGTCCAGGATGATCGCCCGCGGCCCGCGGCAGCGGCGGGCGGGAGATGGCAGAGGAGGCGCGCGCCATGTTCACCAACAGGCTCAGGCAGATCTGGGCGGAGGGGCGGCCCGCGCTCAACGGCTGGCTCTCGATCGGCAATGCCTTCACCGCCGAGATCATGGCGGCGCAGGGCTATGACAGCCTGACGATCGACCTCCAGCACGGCGCGCTCGACTACGCGGCCCTGCTGCCGATGCTGCAGGCGATGCGGGCCTCGGGCGTGACGCCGCTTGCCCGCGTGCCCTGGCGCGAGCCGGGCGCGATCATGAAGGCGCTCGATGCGGGCGCGCAGGGCATCATCTGCCCGATGGTGAATTCGGCGGAGGAAGCGGCGGAGTTCGTGAGCTACCTGCGCTATCCGCCCGAGGGCCAGCGCAGTTTCGGCCCGACGCGCGCGGCCGTGGCCTATGGCGGCTACGGCACCGCGGCCAATGGCGAGGTGCTGGCGCTCGCGATGATCGAGACGGCGGCGGGCGCCGAACGGCTCGACGAGATCGCGGCGACGCCGGGGCTCGACGGGCTCTATATCGGCCCGGTCGATCTCACCCTCGGCACCCAGGGCGGGCGGCTGGCGCCCGGCTTCGACCGGGAGGAGCCGGAGATGATCGCGCTCATCCAGCGCATCCTCGCGGCCTGCAAGGCGAACGGGCTGGTGGCCGGGCTCCATTGCGGCACGCCGGACTATGCCGCGCGCGCCGTCGGCTGGGGCTTCGATCTCACCACGGTATCGGGCGACACGCGGCTTCTCGCCTCGGCTGCAGCGGCCTCCGTCGCACGCTGGCGCGCGCTGGCGGAGCGCGGCGCGGCCGAGACGCGGTGAGCCCGGTCGCTGCGGCGCGTCGGCTCAGCCCGGCGCGCCGGCGGCGGCGGCAGCCGGCTCCGCGGCGCGGGCCGGTTCCTTCAGGAGATCGCCCCAGTCGGTGCGATAGGCCATCTCGGCAATGACATCGTCGGGCAGGAATTCGCGGCCCGCCCGGATTTCCCAGCCGCCGCCGAGCCCCTTGTAGAGCGCGACGAGGTTTTCCGAGACCTGGGCACGGGCATCGACGAGGGCGGCCTCGATGCGGAGCGCGGCCTCCTGGGTGTTGAGCACGCGGCTGTAATCGGCGACGCCGTCGCCATATTGCGAGAGCGCGATCTCGGCGGCCTTGCGTGCCGCCTCGGAGGCGGCCTCGAGATAGCCGACCTGGGTGCGGGACTTCTGATAGGCGACGAGCGCGTTCTCGACCTCGGCATAGGCTGCGAGCACGGTGTTCTGGTAATTCGCGACGAGGCCCTGGAAGGCGGCGTCCTGCGCGCGGACGTTGTTCTGGATCCGGCCGTAGTTGAGCACGTTCCAGACCACGCCGGGGCTTGCGAGCGACGTGACGCTGTTGGCGGCGAAGAGATCGTTGCCCGAGCTCGCCATGGTGCCGATGCTGCCGGTGAGCACGAACTGCGGGTAGAGGTCGCTGATCGCGACGCCGACATTGGCCGATTGCGCCGCGGCCTCGAGCTCGGCGGCGCGGATGTCGGGCCGCCGCCGCAGGAGCTCGGCCGGGATGCCGACATCGACCTTGCCGTGCGCCCGCGGGATCGGGCCGGAGCTGCCGAGCAGCTTCGTCATCCGCGACGGCGGCTGGGCGAGCAGGACGGCAAGCGCGTTCTTGGCCTGCTGCAGGTCGCTCTCCAGCATCGGCACCATGGCGCGGGTGCGGTTGAGAAGCGCGGTCGATTCCTGCACGTCGAGATCGGTGGTCACGCCCTCGTCGAAGCGGTTGCGGGTGAGGTCATTGCCCTGGGTCTGGAGCGCGATGTTGGCGCGGGTGACGCCGAGCGTCTGCTGCAGCGCGCGGATGTTGATGTAGACCGCGGCGACATCGCCCACGAGGGTGACGAGCGCGTCGTCGTAATTGGCGACCTCGGCGGCAAGGTTGGCGCGCGCCGCCTGGACCCCGCGGCGCTGGCCGCCCCAGACGTCGAGCTCCCATTGCGCATCGAAGGCGGCCTCGGAGGTGGCGAAGGTGAGATCGAGCGGCACGAAGCGCTCGATGTCCTGCACCGGGCCGAGGTTCTCGCTGATCCGGCGCCGGGAATAGGCCGCCCCGACGGCCTGGGACTGCGGGAATAGCTCACCATGGGCGATGCCGAGCTGGGCGCGGGCCTGCATCACCCGCGCGCCCGCCATCTGCAGCGTGAGGTTCTGGGCATAGGCCTCGGCCACGAGCCCGTCGAGCACCGGGTCGCGGAAGGTCTCCCACCAGCGCACCACCGGCGCGCTGCGGGTGGTGAGGCCGGTTGCGGCATCCGGGCCCGGGGCGTTTTCCTCGATCCAGCGGTCGAGGACCGGGCTCGAGGGGCGGGTGAAATCCGGGCCGACCATGGTGCAGCCGGCGAGGAGGCCCGCGACGGCGGCGCTCCGGAGGAGCACGCCGGCGCGGCTGCGGAACGATCGTCTCATCTGCCCTGCCCTCCGTGCCATCAGATGTTCAGCGGGCGAATGAAGTTGCCGAACGAGTAGATGCGGATGTTGATCCGGCGGAGGAACTCGAAGCTCGTGGCGCCACCGGTGTAGATCGCCACCGCCGCATGGGCGCCGGCCGGGATCTCGCGGCCGTCGGGCGGATCGAGGCGGATCTGCACCGCGATCCGGCCCGGCAGCTTCGGCAGCATGAAATGCGGCAGCCGCCCCGAGGGCAGGAGCTGGCCCTGCGAGGTGGCCCACCAGACCGCCTCGACCTTGCCCGGAATGATGTCGCCCGGATAGAGATCGAGCGCGACCTCGACATCCTGGCCCGGCTGCACGAACTTGAGGTTCTGCTGGCGGTAGGTCGCGAGCAGGTAGGGGTCCTCGGCGGTCACGAAGCTCGCGATCGCGCCGAGCCGCATTTCGCCCACCACGAGCCCCGGGCGGGCCTGCTGCGAGACGATCATGCCGTCTTCGGGGGCGTTGATCGTGGTGTTGTCGAGAAAATACTGCGCCTCGGCGAGCTGGGCCTTCGCCGCGGCCACGTCCGGGTTCACCCCGTCGACATTGGCATCGACCGCGAGCTGGGCCTTCTGCTGGTTGGCTTCGGCCTCGGAGACGGCGGCCTTGTCCTGCTCGACCTGGGCGTTCCAGCGGTCCAGCTCGTCCTGGCGCGCGCCGCCCTTGGGCACGAGGTTGCCGTAGCGGGTCTGCTGGGAGAGCGAATAGGCGAGCTGGGCGTTGGCGCGCGTCACCGCATCCTTCGCCGCGGCGAGATCCTGCTGGAGAATGAGCACGTTCTGCTCGGCGGAAGCGAGCTGCGCGGTCGCCTGCTCGACCTGGCGGGCGAAGACGGTCTGATCGAAGCGGTAGAGCGGGTCGCCCTTCTTCACCGGCACGTTGGGCTCGACGACCACTTCGGTGAGGATCGTCGGCTGGGTGAGGCGCGGGATGATCTGGATCGTGCTGCGGATGACATGGGCGTCCATCGAATATGGCTGATAGAAGCGCAGCGTCACGAGGAAGATCAGCATGAGATGCGCGCCGACCCAGAACGAGACCACGCCCCAGACGATGCTGAACTTGAGGAGCTTGAGCTTGAAGAAGATCAGCCAGACGAAAATGATGTAGAAAAGCGTGATCCCGACCGCGATCAGCATGTGCGGGCCTCCTCTGCTGCCCCGGCGCCGGGCCGGGCGATGTGGCGCTCAGCCTTCCTGCGGACCGGCATCGTCGCCCCCGGGATTTTCGGCTTTCGGTTTGCCGCCGAGCCGCGCGATTTCCGCGCGGACGTGATCGCGTTCCTCTTTCGGCGTGCGGCGCAGATCGACGGTCATGGAATCGTGGAAGGCCCACATGAAGGCATGCACCCAGGGCACGACGGCGAGGAAGCCCATCCAGCCCATGATCTTCACCGCCTCGGCATGGGGATGGTTGCGCGCAATAGCGATGCGCCCCGGCAGACCCATGATGAAGAGAATGATCGCGAGAAGGACGACGATCATCAGTATGATCGCGGCGAACGTCAGGTAATCGTAAATATTCAGTGAACGGTCGAGCAATTCCATCGCCAGCCTCCCGTGCGTGGATGGATCTGGTGTTCCGGTGTTTCTCTCTCTTGGGTAGACCGCACCTTTGAGAACACAAAAAACTTTTGGCGGATGTTTTTCCTTTGAGGTGGAAGCTGTTGCAGATCGGTGCCAGTCCCCGGCATGCCGGAGGGGCCCGCTCAGAGCTCGATTTCCAGATGCGGCCGCCCGTCGGCGGTGCGTTCGCGCGAGGTGCCTGCCGGGCCGACAGTGCCCCGCACGCGCCGGCGGAGGTTCGAGAAGCTCGCGAAGGTCACGACATCGACCGGGCGGTCGAGCGCGAGCTCGAGCCGGTACCAGCCGGGCCGGAGCCGGGCCGCGCGCAGCACCGTCGCCTCGAAGGGCTGGCCGAGGTAGTGGCCGCGCACCCGGCCGCCGGGCACGAAGCCCGCGGGCGGGCGGCGGGCGATGGCGGCGTGGAGCGCGTTCCAGTCGCGGAAGCCCTGCGCCCGGGCCACGCGCTCGAGCGCCTGCCCGTGGCTGATCGCCACGCCCTCGGCGGCGAGGGTCGTGCGCAGCCGCCGGGCCTCGGCCTTGGCTTCGGCCGGGGTGAGACGCGCCGCGCTCATGGCCGGACCGCCCTGGCCCGGGCAGGGTTGCGGGCGCGGATGGCCCGCCAGAGCACCGCGAGCGTGAGGAGCGCAAGCAGCGCCTCGGCCCCCGGCATCGCCCACCAGATCGCCCGGGGGCCCAACAGATGCGGCAGCAGCACGATCAGCGGCAGGGTGAAAAGATAGGGTTTCGCGAGGCCCAGAAGCGCCGCGCGCGGCGCATCGCCGAGCGCCTGGAACCAGGCCGCGACCATCATGTGCGGCCCGGTGAGCACATAGAGCGTCACCATGACGGGCAGGATCGCCGCGACCTCGGCAATGACCCGGGGATCGGCGACGAAGAGCCCGCCGATCGGCGCGGCGAAGCCCATCGCGAGGGCCTCCACCGCCGCGCCGTAGACGAAGGCGCAGCCGAGCGCGAGGCGGACCGCGCCGCGCACCCGCTCCGCCAGCCCGGCGCCGTGGTTGTTGCCGACGATGGACTGCATCGCCTGCGACAGACCGAGCAGCGGCAGGAAGGCGAAGGTGAGGACGCGCGTGACGATGCCATAGGCCGCCACCGTCGCGGGATAGTCCGGCAGCGCCAGCGTCTGCAGCCTGAGCAGGATCGCCGAGGAGACCAGCGCGATGCCGAGAAAGCCGAGGCTCTGCGGCGCGCCGAGCGCGAGCATGCCGCCCGAGCCTGCGAGGGTGGCGTTCCGGCGCAGGGCCGGGAGACCGAGCGCCATGCCGCCGCGCGCGCGGGCGGCGAGGATGATGCCGAGCGCCAGCGCCTGGGCGAGCACCGTCCCGAAGGCCGAGCCCGCCACGCCGAGATCGAGCCTTGCGATCAGCAGATAGTCGAAGGCAATGTTGCCGAGCGAGACCAGAAGGCTCGCCGCCGCCATGAAGCCGGCGCGGCCCTCGCTGCGCAGCGCGTCGGAATTGACCGCGAGCAGGAACTGGAGCGGTGCGAAGAGTACGAGGATGCGCAGGTAGAGCGCCGCCGGTGCGGCCAGCGCGGGATCCGCGCCCGCGACCCTGACGACGAGTGCGCCGCCGAGGAGCGCATGAAGCGCGATCAGCGCCACACCGGCCGCCAGCGCGAGCCAATGGGCGCGGGCGAAGATCTCGCGCGCCGCATCGCGCCGCCCTGCCCCGAGCAGCCGGGCGAGAATGCTGGCCATGCCGCTCGCGACCAGCGTCGCGAGTGCGACGATCAGCATGTAGAGCGGGAAGATCAGGGTGACGGCCGCCAAGGCGGCCTCCCCGGCAAAATGCCCGAGGAAGAGGGCATCGACGACGGTCAGGAGGCCGTTCATGCCCATCACGAAGATGATCGGCAGCGCCGTGCGGGCAAAGATCGCGGGCAGCGCCCCGCGAAGAAACGGATTGCGGGCAGGTTCGGGCATCGCGCGGCATTCCTCATGCGCGCATCTCGCGGATACCGGATGGATCCCGCATTGCCATCCGCGCGAGACGCGGAAAGGACTGCATTTCGAGCGAATGTCCCCGGCAGACCTTCACCAGGACCCTTGCGGGCCCGCGGGAGGCAGGCGTCTGCAGCCTGACCCCGCGCTACCGCGAAGGTGACGCGCGCGTCAAGAGGCGCGGGCGCGGCTCAATGGGGATGGGCGTATTTGTCCGGCGCGTCCTCCGGCAGGACGATCAGCTTCGAGGCGGGCGTGAAGGCGCTGAAGCTCTGGTTCCAGACGTGATCGGGCCACCAGAGCTGCATCGCCCCTTCCCGCGGCAGGTAGGCGGCGGTGTAGAGCGTGCCGAAGCCCGAGGAAAAGGCCGTGGAATAGAGCGGCGGCATCAGGAAGGCGGAGATGAAGCGCTCCTCCGATTCCGGATGCTGGGTCAGCCGGTTGAGCAGGAAGCGTTCGCGCTCGACGGTTGCGGTGAACCGGGCGTGGCTCGACCATTCGACGCGCTCCTGGTGGTTGGTGGCCACCGGGGTGTTGGAGATGATCGTCGGGCGGTCCGGGGTGAGATAGGCGGTGACGTAGCGCCGCGCCGGATCGAGCACGGTGACGTTGTAGCTCATGTGGCAGGGCACGCGGCAGAGCACCGCGACGGCCTCGTCGAGCGTCGAGCAGGTCTGCAGGATATAGCGCAGGATGAGCGGCACGCCGAAGCCCTCGCCCACCTCGCGCCGTCCGCCGAAGGTGAGCGAGACGACGAGGCCCGCGTCGTTCATGCCGTCCACGAGACCGAAGAGCCCGTCGCTCATGCCGATCACCTGCCGCCCTCCCCAGGCGGTCCGGAGCAGGATCGCGTCGAAGGCCCGCGGGTGGTAGTCGTAGTTGCGCACCAGGAGCGGCCGGTCGCCCTGCCAGATCGCCTGGCTGCAGCCGGAGAGATAGCGCGGCGGGCAGTAGAAGCTCAGGAACCGCGCCTGGCTGTCGCTGCCGCCGACAAGCTCGCAGAGCGTCTCGTAGAGCGGCACAATCTCGGGCATGTGGGTCCGGAGCGCCCGGAGGCACTCCAGATAGGTTGGCCGGGCCGCGAGCCCCTCCCGCCCCCACCATCGCCGGTAGGCGGGCCAGAACGTGTTGAAAACCCCGGCCCAGATCGGGCCGGGTTGGTCTTCGCTGATGCCGCGGAACCGGATGTTCATGAGGTGTTTCACATGATCTTGAAGGCAGGCTCCTCGAAGGCCCTGGCGGCGCTGAGCGGGCGTGCCGAGAACGAGTTCTTGATGCCGTCGATCCAGGCCTTGGCCCGGTCGGTCAGCTGGAAGGACTTCGTCATCGAGCGGCCGCGCATCACGAGAATGCCGAGATCGGCGCCCTCGTAGCGGTAGTCGCCATCCTTGAGGATGCGCAGGAAGAACGCCTCGTCCTCGGTTTCCACCGCGCGCCGGTGATAGTCGAAGCGGTCGAAGGCCACGGTGCCGTCCGGATGCATCTTGTAGATGCCGCTCTGCGGCGCCTCGGTGATGATGTCGACGCTGTCATCGGTGTGCTTGATCACCATCTGCGTCCAGCTGTCGATCATGTCGGGATCGGACCAGCGGGCGTTGAGCTCCTCGACGTCGAAGCGGAACGGCTTCTTCGAGAATTCCAGCAGGTGGAACAGGAAGAGCGGCGCGTCGGCATGGGCGAAGGCGGCGTGGTTGGTCATCGAGCTTGCGCCGGTGATGCGCGGGTTGAGCTCGCCGAGCCAGAGTTCGCCCGTCTTCTTGTCGATGAGGAAGTCGAGCTCGAAATAGCCGCGGTAGCCGCCCTTGCGGAGCTGCTCGCCGAACTTGAAGGTGAGCTCGCGCGCCTGCTCGCGGACCTTGGGCTGGAAGGCGGTCGAGAAGATCTCGTTGCCGCACCAGCCGCCGCGGTAGGGCGTGAGCTCCTTGAAGCCCACGAGCTCGGTCATCAGCGGCCCGACGATGGTGCCCTCGCTGGTGGTGCAGGCCTCGATCGCCGAACCGCGGCAATCGATGCGCTTCATGATCTTGATCTCGCCCTCGCCGACGATCTCGTGCCCATGCTTGCCGAAATCGGCTTCGGACTTGATGAAGAAGGTGGTGTGGCCGCTGTCGCCGAAGGCCGACTGCAGCACGAGGTCGTGGCCGAGGCCCGCCTTGTCGCAGATCTCCTGGAGATGCGCATAGCTCTTCACCTCGGAGAGCGTGTTCGGCACCGAGGGCACGCCCGCCTTGTCGCCGATCCGGACGGTCTCGATCTTGTTGTCGCAGCGCTCGCGCAGGCTCGCCTTGGGGAACCAGATCTCGCCGCCGAGTTCCTTGACCAGCGCCTCGGTCTTCTCGTTGAACATCAGGAAGACGAATTTCGGCTTGCCGCCGCGGGCCTTGACGAAATCGACGACTTCCTTGTGCTGCAGCAGGTAGTTGTTGATGTCCTCGATGGACTGGAACTCGTCATGCGGCATCTCGGAGGGCACGAGCACGTTGGGGTGCCGCCCGTCGAAGCAATCCATGTAGCAGATATACTTGAAGTTTTTCACCCACTCGTCGATTCCGAGCAAGTTGAAGTTCGTCGCCGACACGAAATATATCGGGTCCTCGTTGGTGTGAAAATACCGCCTGATTTCAGATATGTTCTTCAGGGTTTTCTTCGGCATAGTCTTTTCCTCTTGTCCCTCGGTCTGTTTCAGGTTTGGGCGACGGAATTCAGGGCCTCGGTCGTGAAGACGCGAAGCCCGAGGTCAGGCCGGTAGCCGTGAATCTCGCTCACATCGAGTGCACGCATGAAGGTCAGGATCTCGCGGCTGATGACCTGGCCCGGAACCAGGATCGGAAATCCGGGCGGATAGGGAATGATGAACGACGCGGAAACCAGCTCCTCCCCGCTTTCCAGCTTCTGCAGCAGCTCGCCGTTCAGATCGAGATAGTCGCAATTGTCCTCGTCATAGGCGAGGAAGAACGCGGAGCGGATATCGCCCTCCGGGGTATCGCTCTTGCGGAACGCGGAGTGGAACCGGCTGAAGTCCGGCAGCGGCGGCACATGCTCGACAAGGCTCTTCACACGGTTCTCGAAGGAGCGCCGCTCCATCTTGGAGGCATCGTCAAGGAGGTCGTCCAGATCCTTCGCGATGCCCACCAGCACCTCGATCAGATAGGCGATCGAGGAGCGTGTCGTGCCGATGTTGGTCATGAAGAGCACGCTGTTGCGCGAGGTCTTGTTGATCTGGATCCCGTGCTTGTCCATCAGGATCTGGGTCTTGAACGTATCACCGTCCCAGCCCGTCCCGCCGACGGCGAGCGTGATCTTGGTCGGATCGAGCACGAACTCGTCGGTGGCCCAGCTGTTCCAGGCATCGGTCCAGCCGTGCTGTGCGTCGTAGTAGGACTCGAGCCCGCTGTCGCGATACTCCGGCGGGATCATGTCGGCGACCGTCAGCACGCGGAAGTATTTCTGCAGCAGCGGATGAGACCCGATCGCCCGGCGCAGCGACATCGCGCTGTCGATCTGGCGCTGCACGAACTCGTAGCCCTCGAGCTCGACCTGGCGCCGGCCGACATCGAGCGAGGCGATGATCTGGTAGTTCGGCGAGGTCGAGGTGTGGGTCATGTAGGCCTCGTGGAAGGCCTGTTCCGTCTCACCCTTGAAGTCCTGGTCGTAGACATGGATCATCGAGCCCTGCCGCAACGAGGTCAGGGTCTTGTGGGTCGATTGCGTCGCATAGACCCGGACCCGCGCATCGGGTGGCGCGATGAGCCGGGTGTTGAGGCGGATGTCGCCATCCTCGTCTTCCGCAAGCCGCGCCTGCTGCTCCTCGTAGGCCTGGACCCGCTCCGGGGTCCGGAGCACGCGGCGCAGCGACGCCGCAGCGTGCATTGCCGTCCGCTGGCGATAGACCGGATTGAAGCGCGCGAAGGCGAACCACGCCTCGTCCCAGAGGAAGATCAGGTCCTTCTTGATCGCAAGGCATTCCTCCATGACGCGCTCGACATTGTAGATGAGCCCGTCGAAGGTGCAGTTCGTCAGCAGCACCATGCGCACCTTGTCGAGCTTGCCCGCGGCCTCGAGCTCAAGCAGCTTGTGCTTGATCTCCCGAAGCGTGACCGCGCCATACATGGAGTGTTCGTTCAGCGGATAGCTGTCCATGTAGACGACCTTGGCCCCGGCCAGCACCATGCCGTAGTGGTGCGACTTGTGGCAGTCGCGGTCCACGAGCACGATGTCGCCGGGCCGGACCAGCGCCTGCACCACGATCTTGTTGCAGGTCGAGGTGCCGTTGGTGGCAAAGAAGGTCTGCTTCGAGCCGAAGGCACGCGCCGCCGCCTCCTGCGCCTTCTTTATCGGGCCGCGCGGCTCGAGAAGGCTGTCGAGGCCGCCGCTCGTCGCCGAGGTTTCCGCAAGGAAGATGTTGGGGCCGTAGAAGGCGCCCATGTCCTGGATCCAGTGGCTCCGGGTGATCGACTTGCCGCGGCTGATCGGCATGGCGTGGAAGACGCCCGTCGGCTGCTTGGAATATTCCTTCAGCGCCGTGAAGAACGGCGACTTGTAGCGGCTGTTGACGCCGCGCAGGATGTTGAGGTGTAGCTCGAGGAAGTCTTCCTGATTGTAGAAGACCCGGCGGCAGCTGCCGAGATCGAGCCCCGCGATCGCCTCCGCCGAACGGTCGGTGACGAGATAGGTGTCGAGCTCGGGCCGGATCTTGGCGATGAGCCGGCAGGTCTCGGGCCCGTATTCCTCGGGCCGCAACCCGTCGAGATCCTCTTCCTCGCTGGCCGATCTGAGATATTTGCTCAGCAGCGAGAGGTTGTTGCGCGACTTGAGCGTGAGGCCGGGCCGGACGACCACGGCCTGAACGTTGTAGTTGAAGAGGATACCGATCAGGGCGTCCTCGAGGCTCGGCACGACGACCGCCTCGTAGATGAAGGCGTCCTCCGGCCTGCGGACATGCTGAAGACTGGTGCGCAGCCAGCGCTCCTGCTGATCGCCGAGACTGTCGACGATCAGCACCTCGAAATAGGGTCGGCCGAGCGCGCGGGCCTCGGGGGAGAGGGCGACCTCGTCCTCGAAATCCTCGCTGTCGCTGTCTTCCGCGACGAGGGGAATCGTGCGGCGGCGATAGGCGCCCGAGGTGAGCGCCCGCACCACGCGGCGGACCGCGTGGGAGAAATCGTCGATCTTCCGCTGCTCGAGGAGCCGCCGCATGTATTCGTAGGCGGTCGCCCCCGGAAAGGCCCAGTAGGTCTCGATCGGGGCAAGCGCCGACATGAGCTCGTCGGCGTCCTGCAGCAGCTTCTTGCCCTTGCGGCTGTCGAGACTGGTGACGGAAAGACCCTCGACGGCGGCGCGTAATGCGCTCCAGCGGTCGGCGCGGAGCTGCGTTGCACTGTAGTAGTCGCCGATCGAGGGCAGTTGACGCTCTGCGGCCTCAGTGGCCGACAGAGTCGATGCGGTGTTTGGCGGTTTGTTCATTGATCTTTTTTGCTCCCTGTCCTTTTCACCCGTCAGCCTGATGCGTGACTGTGAAGCGGAGGCTGGGGCGCCATCGCCTCATCGCCCTGACCTGCCCAGTCGGCATCGGCCTTGGCTTCGGTCACGCTCAGCATGGTACGCGGGTCGGCGCTGGCAAGCCCAGCACGCGAGCCCTGCCGCTGGATCTCCAGCGGGCCGAGCCGCTGCAGATAGGCATCCGCGCCGCTGCTTCGGTCATAAACCGGGAAGTCGACCTCGCGGTCGCGGAAGCTCTTCAGCACCTGCCCGAGGCCGCGGAGGCCGAATTCGCGCTGGCGCCGCACGAGGTCGAGGTCGATCTCGATCGGGAACATGTCGTCCTGACCGGCCGACTGGTGCAGCACCGCGGCGGAGGGATCGACGACGAGCGAACGGCCCATGCCGCCCGAGCCGAGGCCGTTGATGTCGAAGACGTAGCACTGGAACTGTGCCGCGGTCGCGCGCGCGATCGAGATCTCCGCCTCGCGGTCGGTCGTCCCGGTCAGCACCGGATGCAGAAGCACCTCGACGCCCTGGCTGGTGAGGTGGCGCGTCGTCTCGGGGAACCAGATGTCGTAGCAGATCGAGAGCCCGAAGCGGCCGACCTCCGGCACGTCGAAGATGCAGAACTCGTTGCCCGCCGAGATGCCGACCTCGTAGGGCCGGAACGGAAACATCTTCGAGTAGCGTGCGACGATCTCGCCCTCGGGGTTGATGACCACGGAGGTGTTGAGAATGCGGCCGTCGTCCTTGCGCTCGAACATCGAGCCGGGAACGAGCCAGAGCTTGTGCTGGTGCGCCTTGTGCTGGAAGCGCTCGATCGCCTCGTTCGGAAATGGCTTGGCGAACCGGTGCAGCGGCCCATAGGGCGCCAGTTCGCTGAAGACTGCCATCTGCGTCCAAGGGAAGCGCGCCATCAGGATGTCGGTGCGATGAAGCATCGCCTCGACGTTCGACTGAAGCGCATCGACCTGCATCTGGATGCCGGCAATCGCGAAGGGTGTCATGCTAGTTCTTGCTCCTGTGGGGACCGGGCTGCGCCGGCTCGTTGGTGAAGGCTTCCTGCCGGCGCGGGCTTCCGCTGCCCGTCTGCTGTCGGCAGAAACACGTTCGCTTCGAGGTAGCTCCGTTCGCGGCACAGGCCAAACCGCCGCGAGAGCGGAAGGCCGGCCGGGTCCTGCCCGGTAGAACGGAGCCGATTTCCTGGCATCTGTGCCACCCCCAGCGCTTCGTCCTCCCCAGTGACGAAGCCGTGCTTCGAGGCCAGTCTGTGACATCTCGGCAGCGGAAGATAGGGGTGACAACACCATGACAGGTGAAAATGCTGCACTTTCGGGCAGCAATTACGGGACGTCCGGGTTCGCATCGCGACGGGAATGGCGGAACCCGACATCAGAAACTGCGCGGCGTGTTGATCCAGAGCAGGACCGTCACGTCATCGTGAGCGTTGCTCCAGGCATGTTTCCGGCGGCTGCCGAAGTAGAGCGAGTCGCCTGGACCAAGCACGTGAAATTCCTCCTCGTCGAGCACGATCTCGATGCATCCCGAGAGCACGTGGAGGAACTCTTCGCCGTCGTGGCTGTAGGCCCCCTCGCTCGCCGCGCCCGGCGCGAGGACGAAGCGGTGGCAATCCATGCTGCGCTCGCCTTCGGCCAGCAACTGCACCGTGACGCCCGACGAGCTCTCCGGCCAGACCTGCCATTCCCCGGCCCGGACGAGC
This sequence comes from Amaricoccus sp. B4, assembly GCF_043226085.1. Taxonomy (NCBI): domain Bacteria; kingdom Pseudomonadati; phylum Pseudomonadota; class Alphaproteobacteria; order Rhodobacterales; family Paracoccaceae; genus Amaricoccus; species Amaricoccus sp. B4. The sequence continues at coordinate 58,303 of NZ_CP171225.1, read as the reverse complement.
GCGCGCGCGCAGTCCTGCTCGCCCGAAAGCGTCGAGACGGTGGTGCCGAAATATTCCGCAAGGTCGTGCATGAGCCGGAAGCTCACCCCCTGCGAGGTGCGCTCGAAGGTGGAAACGACGGAGGCCGAGGTGCCGAGATCCTCGGCGACCTGCTCGAGCGTAAGACCGGCGGAGCGGCGGAGTGCCCGCAACTTGCCGCCGATCTCGATCGGCCGCAGCGGCTCGAAGAGCGCGGCATTTTCAAACTCTTCGCCCTCCGCGGCAAGCGCCTCGCGGATCGCCGCGGGATTGAGCCCGCGCCGCGAGCGATACCAGCAAATGCGCTGCGCCCGCCGCACGTCCTTGGCGCGGTACTGCCGGTGGCCCGTCGGCGTACGCTCCGGCGTGATCAGTCCCTGATTCTCCCAAAGCCGCAGCGTCGAGGCGGAAACGCCAGCCAGACGCGCGACTTCGGTGATCTTGAACACGGCCGGGGCCGCCTGGCTCGTCTCCGGCATCTTTCCTCGATTTTCGGCTGCTGAAAATTCCGATTGCGTTTCCAAGACAAAAATGTAAACACCGCCGGTGTCAATAAGCTACAGAATAAATGCAAAAATTCTGTCGAGATTCAGAGGTTCCGATGACCGCAGCACCGTTGACCGACCGCAAGAACGCCGCGATTGCACGCGGTGTCGCCATGGCAACCCAGATCTACGCCGAACGCGCCCAGAACGCCGAGCTCTGGGATACCGAAGGCAAACGCTATATCGATTTCGGCACCGGCATTGCCGTTCTGAACACCGGCCATCGCCATCCGAAGGTCATGGCGGCGGTGCAGGATCAGATCGACCGCTTCACCCATACCTGCGCGCAGGTCGTGCCTTACGAGAACTACGTGCATCTGGCCGAGCGGCTCAATGCGCTGACCCCGGGCGACCATGCGAAGAAGTCGATCTTCCTCACCACCGGCGCCGAAGCGGTCGAGAACGCGATCAAGATCGCGCGCGCCGCAACCGGCCGGCAGGCGGTGATCGCCTTTGGCGGCGGCTTCCACGGCCGGACCTTCATGGGCATGGCACTGACCGGCAAGGTCGTTCCCTACAAGGTGGGCTTCGGCCCGATGCCGGGCGATGTCTTCCACGCCCCGTTCCCGAACCCGCTGCACGGCGTCAGCATCGAGCAGTCGCTCGACGCGATCGCCCGTCTCTTTGCCGCCGATGTCGAACCGTCGCGGGTCGCTGCGTTCATCATCGAGCCGGTTCAGGGCGAAGGCGGGTTCTATCCCGTGCCCGCGGCCTTCATGCGGGCGCTGCGCGAGATCTGCGACAAGCACGGCATCCTGCTCATCGCCGACGAGATCCAGACCGGCTTTGCCCGCACCGGCAAGCTCTTCGCGATGGACCACTACGATGTGATCCCCGATCTCATGACCATGGCCAAGAGCCTCGCGGGCGGCTTCCCGGTTTCCGCCGTCACCGGCCGGGCCGAGCTCATGGACGCCCCTGCCCCCGGCGGCCTCGGCGGCACCTATGCCGGCAGCCCGATCGGCATCGCCGCGGCCCATGCCGTGCTCGACGTCATCGAGGAGGAAGGGCTCTGCGCACGCGCGACCGTGCTCGGCGACCAGCTCAAGGCACGCCTCGAATCCCTGCGCGGAAGGGTGCCGGAAATCGCCGATATCCGCGGCCCGGGCTTCATGAACGCCATCGAGTTCAACGATCCCGAGACCGGCGCGCCAAGCCCCGAGTTCACCACGGCCTTCCGCCTCAACGCACTCTCCAAGGGTCTGATCCTGCTGAGCTGCGGCGTCTTCGGCAACGTCATCCGCTTCCTTGCGCCGATGACGATCGAGGACGACGTGTTTGCCGAGGCGCTGGACATCATCGAGGCTTCCCTGCTTGAAGTCTCCCAGGGCGCGAAGGCCCTCGAGGCCACCGCCTGAGACCGCCGACGCGGGATCGCCCCTCCGGGGGCGGCCCTGCGCAATGGCTGCCGCGCGCGCGCGGGGGATCGCCCGCGCCCCGGCCGGAAAGGCGCCGGAACCCGTGACGGGGGCTGCGCGCTTCTTCTCCTCCCAGCATTCGAACTGAACCAACAGGACGAACCATGACCACCCAGAAGCTCGCCGACCGGCTTTCCAACCCCGACCTGCTCGTATGTTCCGCCCTTGTGGGCGGCAAGTGGATCGACGCCGCCTCCGGAAAAAGCTTCAATGTCACCAACCCGTCCACGGGCGAGGTGATCGCGACGCTGCCGGACCTCGGCGTCGAGGAAGCCCGCACGGCAATCGACGCGGCCGAAGTTGCCCAGAAGGACTGGGCGCGGAAGACCGGCAAGGAACGCGCCGCGGTCCTGCGCAAGTGGAACGACCTCATGGTCGCCAATGCCGACGATCTCGCCGCCATCCTCACCGCCGAGATGGGCAAGCCGCTGGCCGAAGCCCGCGGCGAGATCCTCTACGGCGCCTCGTTCATCGAGTGGTTCGCCGAGGAGGCCAAGCGCGTCTATGGCGACGTGATCCCCGGCCATCAGCCGGACAAGCGCATCATCGTGCTGAAGCAGCCGGTGGGCGTCGTCGCCTCGATCACGCCCTGGAACTTCCCGAACGCGATGATCGCGCGCAAGGCCGCCCCGGCGCTTGCCGTCGGCTGTGCCTTCGTCTCGAAGCCCGCGGGCGAGACGCCGCTCTCGGCGCTCGCGATGGCGCGGCTCGCCGAGGACGCGGGCCTGCCCGCCGGGCTGTTCAGCGTTGTCACCTCCTCGCGCTCCGCGCCGATCGGCGAGGAATTCTGCTCGAACCCCAAGGTGCGCAAGCTGACCTTCACCGGCTCGACCGAGGTCGGCCGCATCCTGATGCGCCAGTCCGCCGAGCAGATCCAGAAGACCTCGATGGAGCTTGGCGGCAACGCGCCCTTCATCGTCTTTGACGATGCCGATCTCGACGCCGCGGTCGAAGGCGCGATGATCTCGAAATACCGCAACAACGGCCAGACCTGCGTCTGCGCCAACCGCATCTACGTGCAGTCGGGCGTTTATGATGCCTTCGCCGAAAAGCTGGTTGCCGCCGTCGGCAAGATGAAGGTCGGCGACGGCTTCGAGGACGGCGTCGTCGCCGGGCCGCTGATCTCGCCCAAGGCCATGGAGAAGGTCGAGGAACACATCGCCGACGCCCTCTCCAAGGGCGCCGAGGTCGTGACCGGTGGCAAGCCGCACGCCAAGGGCGGCACGTTCTTCGAGCCCACGGTGCTGACCGGCGTCACCCAGGACATGAAGGTCGCCTCCGAGGAAACCTTCGGCCCGGTGGCCCCGCTCTTCCGCTTCGACGATGTCGAGGACGTGATCGCGAAGGCCAACGACACCATCTTCGGCCTCGCCTCCTACTTCTACGCCCGCGATCTCTCGCGCGTCTTCCGCGTGGCGGAAGCGCTCGAATACGGCATGGTCGGCGTCAACACCGGCCTCATCTCGACCGAGGTCGCGCCCTTTGGCGGCGTGAAACAGTCGGGCCAGGGCCGCGAGGGCTCGAAATACGGCTGGGAAGACTACATCGAGGTCAAATACATCTGCCTCGGCGGCATCTGAGCCAGGCCCGCAACGCCTCCGGCCGCCCCGCTCCGGGCGGCCGGGATCAGGGCATCGCCCGGCGCCCAGGCTGACGGCCGGGCACCCGCGCCGCCAGGCCTGTCGCGCGCCATCCCGGCGGAACGGGATACCTCTGGCCGGAAGAAATCGGCATGTGCCGCGACCGTGCAGGCTGTCCCACATCTCGCAGAGTCACGAACCGATTTTCGGAGCATGAAGCTCAGCGCTTCCTTTGAGACAACGCGATCGAAAGGGGTTACTGCTGAAAGATTGGCGCAATTAAATTGAGCCATACGTATTTCTTGTTATTTTCGTATCATCAATATTAACGTTTTATGGCATCAGACTGCCTGCATCCTTTCAAGCGGTCGAGCTGATTTCCAGGAGGCGGCACACATCAGCATTAAACAATGCTGTTTCTCGTGATCTTGCATCTCCGATGCCTGAAAAGAGTGGCGATGCAAAAACAGGAGTTTCATTTCCCGGATCGGGAAATGGTGCCGGTGAAGGGAACCGACCCCTATTCCAGACTGTTCCGGGAACGTCCATATAACCGTTAACCATCAATGCCTTGGGTCTCTGTGTATTCTTGACGGCTCCACGATTGTCCGCCATGTTCCCAAAATAATTGTTGGGCGTGATGTGGGGCGATACCGTGGGCAAGGCTACGGGACGGCACAAGGACAAGAGGCTCTCGGCGGCAGATGTGCGGTCTCTCAAGCGGGGCTTCCATGCTGACGGGCACGGGCTCTATCTCAAGGTTGAGCCGAACGACGCCAGACGGTGGATACAGCGGATCACCATCGGAAAGAAGCGGCGGGATATCGGGCTCGGCTCGCCGCCGCGGGTGTCGCTCAAGGAGGCTCGCGAGAAGGCGCTCGACAACCTTCGCATCGCCCGAGCCGGTGGCGACCCGACGGCGAAGCCCGCCGCCGTGCCGACATTCGAGGTGGCGGCACGTGCCTGCCTAGCGGAGCTTGCGCCGACCTGGACCGGGCCTCGGCAGTCTGCCATCTGGTGGCGCAGCATGGAGGCTTACATCTTCCCCGCACTCGGCTCGCGCCCTGTTGATGAGATATCGGCACAGGCGGTGCGCGCCGTGCTGGAGCCCGTCTGGACCTCGAAGCCCGAGACGGCGCGGAAGCTTGTCCGCCGGGTGCAGGCGGTCTTCCGGCACGCGCTGGGCAGGGGCTATATCCGCGAAGACCCGTCCGCCGGGGTCACCAACACCCTCCCTAGGCACACGGACCGGGCCGCCCACCATGCCGCCCTGCCCTATGCCGAGGTGGGTGCTGCCGTCGAGAAGATCCGGGCGACACAGGCTTGGGCGGGCACGAAGCTCGCTTTCGAGTTCCTCGTGCTGACGGCTGCGCGCTCGGGCGAGGTCCGGGGCGCACGGGTTTCGCGCGAGCTTCCGCATGTGGGGAGGCGAGGAGACGTCGCACCCGAGGGAGATCATCGAGCACGCCCTCGCGCATGTGCCTGCAAGCCGGGTCGAGGCCGCGTATCTCCGGGACGCTCCCCTGCTGTCGAAACGTAGGGCGCTCATGGTCGAGTGGGCCGAATATGTGATGGGATGTCACAATCTGAAATAATTCGTGATGTCCGGTGCGTTTCCCAGGTGGTCCGAGGAATGGTATTTTGTCCACATCGGCAGGGTGAGACCAAACGCGCCACCTGAACACCCAGTATACATCGGTCGGAGAGCCTCCCGGCCAACATCCTGGCCGACATAGCCTCAGAGACATTGGGTCGTCTCCAGGCATTTCACGAGCGAACGGCATTCGCTTGTGCAGTGCACTTGGAGGACACCCGTGCCTGACGCGAACGATTTCGGCATCGAGCCGACCCGGCTCTATCGGCGCCCTGCCGTCGAGGCCGCAACCACCCTTTCCCGGTCTCAAATCTACCTGCTCATGGATGCTGGCGATTTTCCCCGCCCGCTACGCCTCGGCCCGCGCTGCGTGGCTTGGAAGGGCAAGGACCTTCTGTCGTGGCTGGAGAGCCGCGAGGTGTCGGACCCCCGCTCGCACGGGGTTTCGCGATGAGCGACGTTACCTCAGCCGGAGTAGGCATTGGGGTTGGCATCAAGTTCCCGGCCCCGGCGCAGAAGCCCAAGCCCACAGAACCCGAGCCCGCGAAAGAAGAAGCCCGGCGGGCAACCCCGCCGGGCCAAGGAGAACGTAACCGTAACACCGATTGCGCAGGCGTGGAGAACCTGTGCCGAGCCACCGGGAGCCCCGATGACATGCCCGAATAGTATACCACAGCATACCGAGAGGCAACTGCGACAGGACCATGCGGACCGGGAAAGGTTCATTGCCGAGATCCTGGGCGGCGACGTTGGCAGGCTCTTTCACTGGAACGGAGACGCAGGCGGCATGCACCGTGCCACCGAGCGCGATGCGCACCTCGCCAGCGTCTACTGCGTCGCGGACACCGGCCGGAACGGCGCGAGGAACGGCGCCAGCTTCAAGGCGCTGCACCTGATCGTGCTGGATGACATAGGCCACAAGGGGACCAGAGCCCCGAGCGCCCTGCCGCAGCCTGCGGCGATCGTAGAGACGCGGCCGGGCTCGCAACAGTGGGTCTATCGCCTCGCCTCGCCGGTCACGGACAAGGCCGAAGCCGACGCCCTGATGCGGGCCGTTGCCGCGGCAGGCTTCGGTGACAGCTCGGGTCACAACAAGGTCAGGGTTGCACGCCTGCCGGGCTCACAGCCCTCGGGCAAGGAGAAGGCGCGGCTCGTCTCGCTCGAGCCTGGGCGGACGATAACCGGGCTGGCCGACCTCGGCATTGCCCCAGCGCCCGAGCCGGAGCACGTGCGGCGGACCGGGAGCGGACCTGTCGGCCCTGCCATGCCGCTCTGGAAGGTGGAGGCCCTGCTCGCCCTGATGCCGTTGGGCGAAACCCCCGACTGGTGGACCCGCGACGATTGGGTGAAGGCGATGCACGCGATCCGGGCGGAGACAGACAAGGCCGACGACTTCGAGGCATACGAGCGGGCGTTCTACGACTGGACCTCGGGCTTCCCGGACGGCGATGCCGAGGGCGACGTGGAGAATTTCCGGCAGACGGTCCCGCACGGCGCCACCGGCGGAAGTCTGGCATGGCTGGCGCAGCGTTGGGCGGGCAAGGAGGCCGTCGAGCGGGCCGTGCGGCAGGCAAAAATGGCCGAGATCCGGCAGCACCCGCCGAGGGAGCGGCCCGACTACAGCATGTTCCTCCCTCCGGTGGAGAGCCTCGAGGAGCCCGACGAGCCCGCGGAGGATGACAGGGCGCCCCTGCCGCCCGACGTGGTTGCAGGGGTCGCGCGGGTGCGCCGGGCCGTGCTGGAGGCTGCCTGCGGCGCCGGGGCGGACGATGAATTTGTCTTGGCGGTCTCGGCCTGCCTGGACGACGAGGCGCTTGGATCGGCCTTGAGCGCGGCGTTCTGGCGGACCTCGGGTGACAAGCCGGTCCAGTATCTGACGCGGGACGGCCGCCTCCACGGTTACGCCGAGACGCGCGCCCCGGATGCGATGAACGAGGACAGGCCGCACTTCGCCCCGCATCTGGCGATGCCTGCGCTATCGGACTTCGTTTCTGCCAAGACTGCGGTCCACAAGGAGAGCGGATCCAACGCCACTCTGGAAGTGCCCGACGCCGCCGACGTGGTGAAGGAGCTGCGCCGCGCCTGGATCGCGGCGATCCGGGACTTTCTCGAACGCCAGCGGCAGGCGCACCGGCTTGATTGGGACGTGGACCCTTGGGCGACGGAGCCGCGCGTCGAGTTCCGGGGCAATACGGGCCGGGTGCTGCTCCCGCTCCCGCCGGTGCCGCACGAGGAAGGCGTCCCCGAGGCCGACGCGAAAGCCGTGTGGGCGGATTACACCGAGGCACTGCCGGGCGCTGCTGATCTGCCAGGGCTCATCGCGGCGTCCTGGTTTGCCTCCGACCGGCGGCAGGCGTTCGTATGGCTGCATGCGCCGTCCTCGTTTGGTAAGGGCATGCTGGCGTCGGCCCTCGCGGATCTCGGGTTGGTGGTAGAGACGAACGTCCGCGAGATCGAGGCCATGCTCGAAGGCAAGCCGGTGGGCAAGAGCCCGTCCGAGTTTGCCCGGAGCGCGGTGCTTCTCGTGAACGAGTTCAAGGCGGTGAAATCGGAGATAAAGCAGCTCGAGCGCGAGGTGCAGCTCGCGCCCAAGTTCCAGATGGCCTCGACGGCGCCGCTTTTCGTGAAGTTGTTCCTGAGCGCCGAGAGCGTGGCGTCTCTTGTCGGTGCTGACGGCGGGACGGCAGAGGACCAGTTCATCAACCGGTTTGCCTACTGGACCCCGGCCGAGGATGCGAAGCCCGTCTCGCAGCACGAGAGCTTCGACAGGCTGGGGGCGAGCGGCTACCGTCGCGCGCTTTCGGAGGCCCTCGGTTCGCGCATCCGGGCCGACGTAGCGCGGTATCTGGCGATGGAGCCTCGGGCGGCAGAGCGCGCGGCCGAGAAGGCCATCGCGGAGATGCATAGACGCCACGGGCTGGGCAACTTTGTCCAGTCCGTCACCGCCCGGCTGCCCGAGATCGCCGCGGAGTTCCTCCACTGGATTGACGAGAGCCGGGCCTACAACGGACGCGTGCTGTCGGCGCTTGTCGAGCGCGAAGACGGGCATCGGGTGCTGAAGGGCGGCGCTAACCTCTACTCGCGCTGGCTGGACGAGACGCACGACCGATCCGAGGCGGGGACGCTGGGGCGGCGCTGGCTCGACGTGGCGAAAGCTCTGTCCGTGGATGGTAAGGGTGTCGGGGTCCGCAAGGCGAACGGCGCCAACCACAAGGGCCTGCTGATCCCGGCGGCAGGTTCCCGACTGCGTCCGAGCTATCTGAGTGTGGTGGCGGACGAGGGGCGGACGCCCGAAGACGAGGTGCCCTGGTAGGCTGGGCGCTCGACCGGGTGAGATCAGGGGGCGGGCCGCAAGGCTCGCCCTTCTCCGTTGGGGCCGTGGGTGAGAGCAGCACCGCCCCGCTACCTCCCGCTACCTCCCCGCTACCTTGCCAAGTCATTGAAAACGTTACTCGGCTACCTCGCTACCTCCCTTTCTACTTTTATAGGGAAAAGAAAATTAGATGAGAGAGGAGTGTATATATAGAATACGCAAAACCGAGGTAGCGAGGTAGCGGGCGCGCCCCCGTGCTGTCATGGCATTGAAATAAAAAGATAATTCACGGCGCCACCCGCTACCATGGCAAGGTAGCGGGAGGTAGCGCCCCCATCTGTGCCGTCACCCGGCACGCATTGGAACAGTCGCGGCATTACCCGCTCCTGGCACATCAGCGGGCACTCAAACTGGATCGGGGTCAGTCGCAGAAAAGCAAGGAAGATATGACTGTCGTGGCGTTTGGGATGGCCTGAACGATGAACCCTGCTCCTATTAGTGCCAGGCCTTGTAGGGTTACGACAGTTCGCTCAGCTGTGGCTTGCCTTAGTTTGGTTAGCTCAGCTGCTCCTCTGGCTCTCTTGCCACGAATGAGCGCGGAAGCCAAAATGAACAACTTCTCCACATGAGGGGTGCGAAGATACCGGTCTGACATCAAGAATACACCGGAAACTTCCAGTATTGTCCCAGATAATTGTAGTAAGGAGCTAAAAATTTCGGACAAATTAAAGGGGATCAATTCTAATGCATCTATGAAATATCACGCTGCGGTCTATTCGCATAGTGAGTAAAAGAGCATGATTGCAGTCACCAGTATCAACATAGAACATGTTATCCTTAATTTGAATGTATTTTTCCGGTTCAATTCCAGAAGTGGAAAACCTAGATAAGAATTTATCTATGCAAACTATTTCTTCATCATTGGGCGTATTGCCTAGGTCATTTCCAAACTGTGCAGTGAAGCGCGGAATGCCCTTAATTGGGCCTAAAACAAGTTTATTAGGTCCTATCATGGCATCCATTCAAGCATTTCAGGGGCAACAAGGAGAATTCTATTTGTTCAGAATGACGAGTTGCAAATTACTTCCTAGGTTGCTGGGATACCTAACCTGCGCTTGACGAAGTCACGGAATTTCTCGACTGTTCCAACGTTCTTCCCGTTGCTAAAATCAGCACTGTCGCTCAACGATTTTTTCATCTTTTCAGGATCTCGCGCGAGGTCAACAGCCGCAACGAGTAGCCGATATCTTGACGATGACATGCCGACAAAGACGGGTTGATTTTCTTGGTCACAAGCTAGAAACACCTCAGGATGCTCAGCATCAAAGCCCTTCTTTCCGCTACCGAAAACCTGTTCAAGCAATCGGGGGGAAACCTGTAGTCGTTTCAGCGCCATCAAGATGCCCTTTCCCATCACAATCCAATTCGCGCAGATTGTCTATTTTGGTTAATCGTTGCAAGCGCGGCCGCCTCGCCTAGGGCGCGGAAGGCAAAAATAGACAATATTGTTGCGGAAAAGCCGACGCATCATTGCGAACATATCCCGTTGCGGCAAAGCTGGATGGCCGGGTCGCGTCTGTGATCGGGCAGGCTTCAGTGTGGGATGATTACAGAGATCGAATCAATCCCGATTCCACTTTGAGCTGTGTGGGTTAAACACAAACTCGAGGTGGCCTTTCTTGTCGACGACGAACTCTAAGGTCCCATCCGAGGCTGCGAACCTTACAAGGCGCCTGTAGCTCGAGTATGCCTTAGTGATCTCCTCGGGCAAAGGCTTCGCCGCGCCGAGTTCGGCGGCCCGCTTAAGAAACAGATCGGAGAAAGCATCTAGGTCCATAGTGGCTCCGGGGGGGCCTGCAATTTGGCCAGAACTAGCTAAATTTCGCTACTAAGAGTTTAAAGCACTCATACTTAGTCCACTCATGATTGTGCGCGCGCTTCGTTAATGCGTCAGATAGGGTTTTTGCGGGATTGTTCTAGGCGTGACGCTGATTCGTGACATTTGCCGTTGATCTGTGAACTCAGAACCCACTACTTGCCCCCCCCGAACAACTCCCCCATATCGGGCTTGGAAAGTGCCCGTGTCATGGATTTGGGCGCTCCCGGAGTGCTCGGGGAGCGTCGGGGGATGTAGCGGCACACTCGGCGGACGGTTCATTACCCGGACGAGGGTCAGGGCGCCATCGTCCGGATCACAACTACTGTGCTGGCAGCCGTGATGGCCTATCCATCCTTGGCGACTGGCAGCAGTCTCGCGGGCTCCGCTCGCGTAGTTGATGGCGACACGCTGGATTTTGGCGAAGTCACCGTGCGCATAAACGGCATCGACGCGGCCGAACTCGGGCAGAAGTGTGCTTTGCGCGCGGGCGGCGCATGGGCCTGTGCTGATGCGGCACATGGCCCTATCCCGACCCTGGGCCGCCGTAACAGAAAAATCGGCACCAACCGTCACTGCCGTAACACCGCCACTTCCATATTTCTCCCCATGTCACGAAAAAACATCATGTTGTGCCGTTCCCGGGCAATATTCGCCGTGGTATACTTCATGTTGCGCAACAACCCAAGGAGGCCGATGCCCCTGAGCCCAACAGGAAACGATATGACCGACAACCCCGACAACACACAGGCGCCCGACCTGATGACTGCCGACGAGGCGGCGGCAATGCTGAAGATGAAGCGTCCTGCCCTCTTGGCAGCCGCACGCGCAGGCCGCGTGCCAGCGCCCGCCCGCCTCGGCGGCCCGAAGACACTTCGCTGGGATCGGTCGCAGGTGACAGCTTGGATCGCAGTCCGGCTCGCCGAGGCCAAAAACGGCGGAGGTGCAGCATAACCCCGGCGCAGAAGGAAGCGGGCTGGGGCGGGAAGCCCGCCGAGACGCACAATGAGCGTGTTCGGAAGAACAAGGCCGAGACGGATCGGATGGGCGCGGCTACTCCCTCGGACAGCCGGGAGGTCAAGGCCACTGCCGCCTACTGGCTGGACCGTGAGAAGGAAGCCGCGAGTGCGAACGTCGCCCTGGCCGAGGGCCGTGTCTCCGAGGCAGAGAAGGCACTCCGTGCTGCCAGGGCTGAGTTGACGGCAGCCAAGACGATGAGGCGACCCGAACCTTCGGACATTCGCACAGCGAGGCGGAAGATTGAGGCCGCCGAAGAACACCTCTACGACGCCTCTGAGGCCGCCGAGGCGGCGGCACGCCATGCGATCCGGGTGAACGAAGCTGCAGATGGTGCCGAGCAGTCCGGTGCCGAAGCCTTGGAAGTCCATGCCAAGCTCGTGGCGGCCACCGCGGCCTTCAACGCAATGCTCGTCCGCGATGCGCGTCCGACTTTCCTCGCGCTGATGGGCGCCGTCCAAGAGGCGCTGGCGCTCCCCGGCGGAGCCCCTCAGATCGGAGCTGACGACAAGGCGGCCATGCCCGCCAAGCACATCATTATCGGCGAGAGCAGCGTGGATCCTGGCGTGTGGCTCCGATTGGCGGAAGCCCCCGATGAGGTCCGAGGGGACCTGGAGCGGCACATCGAAGTGGTCGGAGGCGTCGAGAATTTCCTCGTCGGTGCGGACGCCTTGGTTATGAGGGCCGTAAAACGGGCCGTTGACCAACACGTGCGGGCGGCAGAGCTGGCCGCGCTTGAAGGAGAAGCCGAATGACCGAGAGCAACAACGATCAGGCAGCAGCCCGCGACCTATCGGCCTACCAGGAGAAGATGGCCGATAAGGACTTCCTCGGGCGCCTCTACTCGGACCAGGAAGGCGTTAGGCGTGGCGCCATGGCCGAGATCCGGCCCTACAGGGAGGCGGCCCTACGTGCTGCGCCCAGCACTGCCCGGTCCGACGCGGGCGTCCACTTCGGCGCCACCGCATCCGTGGGCGCGGGCGGCGGGCGCGTTCTCACTGTCCCGGCAATGACGGCCGAGATCAAGAAAGCACAGGCGGATTATGACGCGCTGGCCAACTCGGAGGAGCACCTTGCTCGGAAGTATGGCAGTCGTGAGCAGGACCGTAGGGCCGCGGTTATCGCGGAGCGCGAAGCCTGGGACCGCGTCTTGAAAGCGGCCGGGAAGGGGCCGAAGCCATGACGGAGGAGCCCGACAAGGTGTCGCCTGCAGTTGGTGAACGACCTCCGCACGGGGGGCTGTTGAACCGGGCCGGGCGCAAGCTCGGCAGCCGGAACGCGGTATCGAGGAAGGCTCTCGCGCGGGCCAACGACCCCGAGCTGATTGACGCGGCCTTTGATGCTCTTCGCAACGCTGTGCTTGCAGGCGACGTAAAGGCAGCTGAGATCGTATTGTGCACTGCCCTGCCAAAGCCGAGGCCGGCTCCAGCGCCAGTGCCCGGCGGCCTCGACGTGCAGGACGCCGCGGGACTGCTCGAAGCCTTCAGGAAGCTCGTGCTCGCGCTCGGAAATGGCACGCTGGCGCCCTCGGAGGTCAGTCAGGCGAGCGCGGCGCTCAAGGGGCTGGCCGAAGCCATGTCGCTCTCGGATTTTGAGGGGCGCCTTACTGCTCTAGAAGATGCGGCACAGGCGAAGGCGAAGGGAGGCCAGAATGAGTGAGCGGGCGAAACTGCTCCGCGAGGGGCGCCGACTGATAGCGATGGCCGAGGCCAAGGAGAAGAAGGCCGCGGAGGATGAGGCGAAGCGACGCGACGAGAGGATCGGCGCACTCATCCTGGAGCGGAACCATCTCGACCCCTGCAACCCACGCCATGCTGCATTCGTCCGGGCGGTCCGCGAATTTACCGGCGGGCGCGGCTGGCCGTTCCCGGATGTCGAGACGCGCGACGTTGTGGTGAAGCTCATCGGATCGAACACGTTCGTGCAGGAGTTGGGGCGGCTAGGTGTTGAGGAGGGTAAGCCTTGAGCGCCAGAGACCAACTCAAGCGCCTTCAGGCCGTAGAGGCCGAGCTGGCCTCCCAGCGCCACGTTGCCGAGCGCGCGGCGGTTGTTGAGGCCCTCCATGCCGAGGGCCGGGTGCTGTATGAAGCACCTGTGCTCGCGGTCCTGGTTCGGGACGAGAGGGAGGCCAAGGAGCTGGAGGCCCAGCTCGGGGAGGAGGCTATCCTGGTCGCGTGTAGCCGAGAGTGGAAACGCCGGGGGCTGCCCGACTGACCGCGGCACGTGTCGCGCATCACGAGATCGAGAGGGCCGCCATCGCGCGGCCCTTGTCGTGCCGGGCACCGCGCAGCGTCATGTGGGGCCGATTGTTGGGCGCGTGGCCACTTTCCTAATGAAATCAGGGAGAAGTGGTGCCGGTGAAGGGACTCGAACCCCCGACCCCATCATTACGAATGACGTGCTCTACCAGCTGAGCTACACCGGCGTCTGCGCTCCGCGTTGCGAGGGCTTTTGCGGGGTGTCCCGCTCCGGTCCCCGCCTCCCGAAGCCGCCGTTGCAAGGGTCTTGCAGGGCTGCCGCAGGGGAGCGACGTGCTGTGCGAGGGCGTTTAAACGCTCGGGGCGGCAAGCGCAAGCGGACAATCGCGTTTCCGTCCGCATTTCCCGAAGGCCTGCGGAAAGCCTCCCGCTCAGACCGGATGCGCCTCGAGAAACGCCTCGACCTCGGCGAGGAACGGGCGCGGCGCCTCGGCGTGGAGCCAATGCCCGGCGCCCGCCACCACCCGGCGTTCGGCGGCGGGAAACAGCGCCTCGATCCGCGGCCAGTCGGCATCGCTCACATAATCGGATTGCTCGCCGGTGACGAACAGCGCCGGCCGGTCGAATTGCCCCTCGACGTCCGGGAAGCCGACGATCTTCGCCATCTCGCGCCCCAGCACATCGAGATTGAGCTTCCAGCGCGCGCCATCGTCGTCGATCTCGATGCTCTGGAGGAAGAAGGCCCGCAGCGCGGGCTCGGGGACGCTTGCGGCGAGCTGGGCGTCCGCATCGCTGCGGCGGCTCACCGCGGAGAGATCGACCGCCTTCATCGCCTCGACATACTGGATCTGGGAGTGGGTATAGGCGACCGGGGCGATGTCGGCGACCATGAGCCGCTCGATCAGATCGGGCTGCGACAAGGCCAGCACCATCGCGGCCTTGCCGCCCATCGAATGGCCGAGCAGATCCGCCCGCCCGCCGTGCGCAGCGATCACCTCCGCGAGGTCGGACGCCATCTCGGGATAGCCCTGCACGGTTTCCCGCGGGCTCGAGCCGTGGTTGCGCATGTCGACCGCGATCACCTGGCGCGTCTCCGAAAGGCGCTTGGCGATCACGCCCCAGTTCCGCGCCGAGCCGTAGAGCCCGTGAGCGATGACGAGCGGCACACCCGCGCCGGGTGCACCATGGAGGATGGTGTTGAGCATGGCGCCTCTCCTCTCAGACGATCAGACTGGTGATGACCGTGTCCTCGGTTATGTCCTGGTAGATGAAGCCGGAGGCATCCATCCGCGCCTCGAGCGCCTCGAAGGCCGCGCGGCCGCTGGTCTCGATGCCGAGCAGCACCGAGCCGAAGTTCCGCGCCGACTTCTTCAGATACTCGAAACGCGTGATGTCGTCGTCCGGGCCGAGCGTGCCGAGAAAGTCGCGCAGCGCACCGGGGCGCTGTGGCAGGCGCAGGATGTAGTATTTCTTCCGCCCCTCCCAGCGCAGCGCACGCTCCTTGACGTCCGGCAGGCGCTCGAAATCGAAGTTGCCGCCCGAGACGACCACGACCACGGTCCTGCCCGCGATCTCCGGCAGATCGCGCAGCGCATCGACCGCCAGCGCGCCGGCGGGCTCGAGCACGAAGCCTTCGGTGTTCAGCATGTCGAGCATCGTCGCACAGAGCCTGTCCTCCGGCGCGAGCAGCACATGCTCCGGCGGGGTTCCGGCCAGCACCCGGTAGTTGAGATCGCCGATCCGCGCCACGGCGGCGCCGTCGACGAAATTGTTGACCTTGGGCAGTGTCACCGGCGCGCCCGCCTCGAGCGCGCGCTTGAGGCTCGGGGCGCCACATGGCTCGACGAAGCGGATCGCCGCCCCCGGCGCCGCGGCGCGCAGGACCTGAACGCAGCCGGCCGAGAGCCCGCCGCCGCCTACGGGCAGCACCACGATGTCGGGCGTAACCCCCTCGGGCAGCTGCGCGAGGATCTCGCGTGCACAGCTCGCCTGCCCCTCGACGATATCGGAATTGTCGAACGGCGGCAGGAAGATCGCGCCCGCCTGTGCGCAGAAGTCCTGTGCCGCCTTCAGCGTGTCGTCGAAATAGTCGCCCACCAGCCGGATCTCGACCTGTCCGCCGCCGAACTGCCGCGTCTTGTCGATCTTCTGCTTCGGCGTCGTCACCGGCATGAAGATCACGCCCTCGGTGCCGAAATGATGGCAGGCATAGGCCATGCCCTGGGCATGGTTGCCGGCCGAGGCGCAGACGAAACGCCTCCGGTCGGGCTCCGCCGCCAGAGCCTTGCGCATCGCATTGAAGGCGCCCCTGATCTTGTAGGAGCGCACCGGCGAGAGGTCTTCGCGCTTGAGCCAGACATCGGCGCCGTATCGCGCCGAAAGATAGGCGTTGCGCTGGAGCGGCGTCGGATCGAACAGCACCCGCAGGGCCGCGGTTGCGCTGTCGACCGTGCCGAGGAAATCGGCGGATGTGTCTGTCATTCCGCCCGCTACCATGCGGCGCGGCGCAATGCCAGCGTCAAGCTCGGCCATTTCGGCCGCCCGCCCGGACCTTCGCGGCCCGCCCGGCCGATGCAGAGCATTGTGCGCGAATTTCGCTCTTGCCGCTCGCTTTGAGATTGATGCTGTGCCATCCTCGCCGGCATTCACCGGCCGTCACATTTGCCCCGCGGGAGATCTGTCCATGCCCGAGCCATTCTCCCGACGCCGCTTCCTGGCCTCGACCGCGGCATTCGGGGGCCTCGCGGCGCTCCATCCGTTCTCGGCACGGGCCGACGCGGGCCAGGCGCACCTGCGCATCATTTCGACCACCGATCTCCACTGCCACGTCTACCCTTACGACTATTACGCGGACCGCCCCTCCGACATGGTCGGCCTCTCGCGCACAGCGAGCCTCATCGAGCAGCTCCGGGCCGAGGCGACCAACTCGATGCTCGTCGACAACGGCGATTATCTCCAGGGCAACCCGATGGGCGATTACATCGCCTATGACCGCGGCATGGCCGAGGGCGATCTGCATCCGGTGATCGCGGCGATGAACACCCTGCGCTACGATGTCGGCACACTCGGCAATCACGAGTTCAATTATGGCGTGCCCTTTCTCGACAAGGTGAATGCCGGAGCGAACTATCCTATCGTTTGCGCCAACTTCGCCCGCTCGCTCGGCGCAACGCCGCGCGAGGATGCGCTCTACCTCCGGCCCTGGGCCCTCCTCCCGCAGACCGTGATCGACGGCAACGGCGCCGTGCTTCATGGCCTTCGGATCGGCTTCATCGGCTTCTTGCCGCCGCAGGTCATGCTCTGGGACCGCAACCACCTCGAGGGCCGTTTTGAGGTCCGCGGCATTGTCGAGGCCGCCCGCGCCCATGTCCCGGCGCTGCGTGAGGCGGGCGCGGATCTCGTCATCGCGCTCTCGCATTCTGGTATCGAACCCGGGCCGGACACGGAGCTGCGCGAGAACGCCTCGCTCCAGCTCGCCGCCGTCGAGGGCATCGACGCCGTGGTGACCGGCCACCAGCATCGGGTCTGGCCCGCTCCCGATTTCACCGGCGCGGGCCTTGATCCGGCGACCGGCCTCATCGGCGGCAAACCCGCAGTGATGGCAGGCTTCTGGGGCTCGCACATGGGCCTCATCGACCTGCTGATCGCCCGTGAGGGCGGCCGCTGGCGGATCCTGGCCTCCGAAGCCGAGGCCCGGCCGATCTACCGCCGCCGGGAGGACCGGACCATCGAGCCCCTCGTTGGCGACTACGCTCCGCCGCTCCGCGCCACCGCCGCGAGCCACGAGGCGACGCTGGCCTATGTCAGGGCCGAGGTCGGGCTCACCACCGCCCCGCTGCAATCCTACTTCGCCACCGTTTCGGACGATCCCTCGGTTCAGCTCGTGAATGCCGCACAGACCTGGTATGTCGAGATGCTCGTCGAGGGCACCAAATGGGCCGGGCTGCCAATCCTTTCCGCCGCCGCGCCGTTCAAGGCGGGCGGCCGGGGTGGCCCGGAATACTATACCGACGTACCCGCCGGCCCCATTGCCATCCGCAACGTGGCCGATGTCTATATCTACCCCAACAGGCTTCAGGTGGTGGAGATTTCCGGGGCAGAGGTGCGCGAATGGCTCGAGCGGTCGGCGGGCCAGTTCCGCCGCATCGAACCGGGCGGCGCCGGACAGCCGCTGCTCAACCCCGACTTTCCTGCCTACAATTTCGACGTGATCGACGGCGTCACCTACCAGATCGATGTGACGCAGCCGAGCCGTTACGATACCGAGGGCGTGCTCGTCGATGCCGACGCCCACCGTATCCTCGATCTCGCCTACGATGGCGCACCGATCGACCCCGAGGCGCGCTTTCTCGTCGCGACCAACAACTACCGCGCCGGCGGCGGCGGCAGTTTTCCCGGCGCCGACGGCTCGACCGTCGTCATCGCCGCGCCCGATACCAATCGCGATGTGATCGTGCGCTACATCGTGCAGCAGGGAGCGATCTCGCCCGGGGCCGATGGCAACTGGAGTTTCGCCCCGGCGGGCGGCGCCACGGTGCTCTACGAGACCGGCCCGGCGGCGGCGACCTATCTCGAGGACGTCCGCGACCGCGGCCTGACAATCGAACCTGCGGGCGATGCGGGCGATGGCTTCGAGCGCTACAGCATCACGCTCTGACGGGGTACGGACGCAAGCGCGCCCCTCCGGCGGGAGCGTCCGGGGCCTGTCCCGAACGCTCCCGAGGGGCGCGCTTCATGGTCCTCAGGCGGTCTCGGCGCTCCCGGATCCTGCGGCGAGGTACTGGTAATCCTCGTCATAGGACCACGCGGGCGCGGTCCGCGGATACACCCTGTCCCGGCGCGGCAGCGTGAAGGCTGTCGCATCGGCCTCGTGGGGCTCGCGGAACCGCACATCGTCAAAGGCGCGCCATACGCCCAGGGCCTGCTCGACAATCGACATGCTTAACGCTCCTGTTGGGGTCTTTATCTTTTCTTCATCCTTCGGCGAGCATCGTTAACAACTCCCTAACAACCGGCGGCCCTGCGGCACCTTTTCGCCGTCCGACTGGCGCAGCCCCCTGGAGCGCCCCATATCCTCACAGGGCATCAAGGCATACCGGAGGGCGTGAGGGAAATGGACGGCGGCATCGCGGAACGGAAACCGGGTCTGGCTGAGGCGGAAGCCGATGCGATCGTCACCGAAGCGGCCTCGCGCTATTTCGACGACTGCCGCACCCGCATTCCCGGCTTCGTCGACGAGACCTTCAGCTTCCTCGGCTCCGCGCGGCTGCACCGCCACGCCGTCGGCTGGGACGTGTTGCGCGCGCCCGCCAACGCGCTCCTGTCCCTGCCCCAGGTGGGCATCAAGCTCACGGCCCTCGGGGCGCGCGGCCTCGGCCGCAAGCGCTCCGCCGCCTGGCTCGAACGCCAGAACATCCTGCTCGAGACCGCCGTGGCGCGCGAGCTGCGCTGGCGCATCGTCACCGGCCTCCTGCGGCAGCCGCTCCGCGACGGGGACCGCGAATCGACCGTGAACGGTCTCGCCGAGGCGATCATCACCCACCCCAGGGTGCAGGATCTCGTCGAGGAAGCCGCGGCGACCGTCGGGGCGCGCAAGGACGATCCGGTCTTTCGCGCCCGGCTCGACGCCGCGCTGACCGAATACACCGGCACCCGCGCCGCCGCCGCCGAAATCACCACCGCGCTCGTGACCCTCGGCACCGGCGCCATCGCCTTCAAGAAGGCGACGCCCGGCGCACTCGCCCTCGGCCCCGCCGTCGCCGCCTCGATCGCCCAGCAGCTCGCCGTCGCCTCCTTCCCGCTCGGCGCCACCGCGGGCGGGCTCTGGTACGGGCTCTTCCCGGCGCAGGCCTCCTCGCTTCTCGTGGCGGGCTCGACCGCAAGCCTCATGGGCGTTGCCGCCATCGCCACCGCCTTCGCGGGCATTCTCTCCGATCCGGTACAGCGCCACCTCGGCATCCACGAACGCCGCCTCAACGCGCTGATCGACGGGCTCGAACGCTCGTTCTCCGCCGAGGATGCCCAGGGCTTCGTGGCCTATGACCTCTATGTCGCCCGGCTGATGGATCTCTCCGACGTGCTGATGAGTGTCGCCCGCGCTTTCCGCGGATAGCGCGGCCCTCCCGCGACGAGGCAAGCTCAGGCCTACTGCCCTCCGGGTTCGGGCTCCACCGGTTCGAGCGGGTAGCCGGCATCGCCCCAGCCCGTGCTGCCCTCGGGCATCCAGTAGACGCGGGAATAGCCGTAGCTCATCGCCCGCTTTGCCGCATTCCACGACATCCAGCACTCGGGCAGGCAGAAGAAGACCAGCGGATGCGCCGGATCACCCCCGCTCGCCGCGCTCAGGCCCGCCCGAAACCAGGCATCCATCACATTGGCCAGCCCGCCATACCCCACGTTCGGAAGCCAGACCGCACCGGGGATCGAGAGCCGCGGCTTCTCGTGCCAGAGCGTGCCTTCCGGCAGGTTGGCAGGCTTCGGCGCCCGCGGCATCACGTCGATGAAGGCGGCCTCGCCTGCGCTCCAGAGCGCATGAGCCTCCGCCGGCGTCACCACCACCGCACCGGCCAGCGTTGCCGGCACCGGGGCGCGATACTCGTCCTGCCGGTAGCCCGCAGGCTCCTCGACCGCCGCCTGCGCCGCGCCGGCGAGAAGCCCGATCAGCAGGAGAGCGCCAGCGAAAAAGGATGCGCCCGCCCCGATGGGGGACGGAGCAGGCGCGGCCCGGCACGACGGCCGGGCATACCGCAGGACAAGGGCAAGGGCAGACCCGCACCGCGCCCCCCTCCCGGGTATTTCCGTGCGGAGCCGCACGGGCGGGGTCATTGCCCGATCTCGAGCGGCCCCGTGCCCATGTCGTTCAGCAACGGCACCCCGGCATCGATCAGGATCGCGTTGATCTCGTCCTGATTGCGCCGGATCAGTGAATTGAGCTTGCGCGACCAGTCGTGATCGCTGCGCCGCACCCCCATCGTGATGCGGTAGAAGAGCTTCGGCTGCATCCCCTCCTCGGCCAGCGGCGTCACCACGAGATCCGGGTGCCCCTGTTTGACCAGCGGCCCGCCAATGGGCCCCCAGAGGATCGCGGCGTCGATCCGACCTGCCTCGAGATCGGCCAGCATGTCGTCGGCAGGCGATTCATAGCGGCGGTCCACGAAGAGGTCGTAGGGTTTCGCCTTCGCCATCAGCCCGAGCCGCGTCATGTGGCTCGCGGCCGGGCTTCCCGCCGTCACCCCGATGCGCATCCCCTGCAACTTCGGATCCGAGAGCTGCGAGACCCCGGCCAGAGGCCCATCCTTCGGCACGATCAGCGCGAAGGCCGAGGTGTAGTAATGGTTGGTGTTCTGCACCAGCTCCTGAAGCTGGGTATAGCCCATCACCACGTCGCAGCGGTCCGCCCCGAGCGTGTTGCGGACGAACCCCGTCGACATCGGATACCAGGTATATTCGAGCGGCAGATCCAGCTCGCGGGCAAAGAGCGCGGCGATCCTGTTCTCGAACCCCGATCCATCCTCGACGGACATCGGCGCGTTCGCGGGATCGGCACAGACGCGGAAGGCGTTCTTCGAGACGAGATCCGCCGTCTGCGCTTCTGCCGCCGGAACCGCACCGATGAGGACGAGGAGCGCGAGCGCTCCCGCCCGCCTAGCTGCCCATGCACGCATCTTCCGCCTGCTGGATTGCATCGGACTTCGCCTCTTTCTTCGCCGGACGGCCACGCGGAATGGCATCGGCGCCGCGGGCCTTGAGATAGACATAGATATCATCGAGATAGCACATGACGTTCTTGTTGGTGCCGAAGGTGGGCATCACCTGATGCTCCGCCGCGTTCACCACCTGACGCCCGTTCGTCACGACGTCGACGAAATCGTAGTAATCCATGTTGATGGCCGATTTCTTCAGCGCGGGCGCGTACGTCGAGCCCTCGCCATCCGGCCCGTGGCAGACATGGCATTCCGCATGATAGCGCCGGAAGCCCGAGAAGGTCGGCCAGTCCACCGTGCCGTCCTCGGCGACGTGGAAGGTCGGAACGTCGTCGGCCGTGAAGTAGCGCCCATCCTCATCATAGGCGGCGGTGATGTTGTCCGTCGCGGCATCCGTGCTGCTCTGGGCGGCTGCGGATGTGCCAGCGACGATCAGGCCCGTCGCCAGGACGGAGGCTAGGTGTCGTGCGTTCATCATCTTACCTTTGAACCGGGGTGGGACCGGCGCCATTGCGCCGGTCCGGTCGGAGTGAAGGCGGGCTCCCCGCCCGGGGAGCCGGCGCATCAATCCGGCAGCTTGAACACCGTCAGCTGTCCGCCGAGCGCGGTGTAGTCGCTGAGCGAGGCATAGCCGCCCACGGCGCCAAGGCCGTCGTTGGGGTTGGTGAGACCCGCCGCCAGACCGATCCCGGCCCAGCCGCCGACACCGGAGAGCACCGCGACATACTGCTTGTCGTCATGGGTATAGGTCATGACGTTGCCGATGATGCCGGACGGCGTCTTGAAGCGGTAGAGTTCGTCACCCGTCTCGGCGTCGACCGCCTTCAGGTAGCCCTCGAGCGTGCCGTAGAAGACCACGTCGCCCGCGGTCGCCAGCGCGCCCGACCACACCGAGAACTGCTCGGGGATCGACCACTTGATCTCGCCCTTGATGTTGTCCCAGGCGATGAAGTTGCCCATGCCGCCATGGCTGTCGGGCGCGGGATACATCGCAAGCGTCGCCCCGACGTAGGGCTGGCCGGCGGTGTAGCTCACCCGGAACGGCTCGTAGTCCATGCAGACATGGTTGGTCGGGATGTAGAAGGTCTCGGTCTTCGGCGAATAGGCCGAGGGCTGCTGGTCCTTGGTGCCGAGCGCGGCCGGGCAGATGCCGGTCGAGTTCACGTCCTCGCCGTTCTGTTCGGTCGAGAATTCGGCGACGACCTGCGGGCGGCCATACTGGTCGCTGTCGGGGTCCATCACGACCTCGGTCGCCCAGTTCACCGCCGGATCGTATTTCTTCGCCACCAGAAGCTCGCCGGTTTCGCGGTCGAGCGTGTAGGCAAAGCCGTTGCGGTCCGGATGGGTCAGCAGCTTGCGCATCTGCCCGTCGACTTCCTGATCCGTGAGGATCATCTCGTTGACGCCGTCATAGTCCCATTCGTCATGGGGCGTCATCTGGTAGAACCACTTGGCCATGCCGGTATCGGGATCGCGGGCCATGATGGTCATCGACCAGCGGTTGTCGCCCGGGCGCTGTGCCGGGTTCCAGGTCGAGGGGTTGCCGGTGCCGTAGTAGACCAGGTTGAGCTCGGGGTCATAGGAATACCAGCCCCAGGTGGTGCCGCCACCGATCTGCCACTGGTCGCCTTCCCAGGTGCTGAGCGAGCTGTCCTTGCCGATCGGCTTGCCGAGCACGGTGGTCTTTTCCGGATCGACGAGCATTTCCTCGTCCGGTCCCATGGAATAGGCGCGCCAGGCCATCGAGCCGTCGGAGATGTTGTAGGCGGTCACGGAACCGCGGACGCCGAACTCGCCGCCCGAGATCCCGACGAGCACCTTGTCCTTGACCGGCATGACCGTCGCGGTGTTGGTTTCGCCCTTGCTCGGATCGCCGTTCTTGACGCTCCAGACCACCGAGCCGTCCTCGGCGTTGAGCGCGACGACCGTTGTGTCGGCCTGATGCAGGAAGATCTTGCCATCGGCATAGGCGACGCCGCGGTTGACCGTGTCGCAGCACATCACCGGGATCACGTTGGCGTCCTGCTGCGGCTCGTATTTCCAGATGATCCGGCCGTTGTCGTTGAGGTCGAGCGCATAGACGGTGTTCGGGAACGGCGTGTGGACATACATCACGTCGCCGATAACGAGCGGCGAGCCCTCGTGGCCGCGCAGCACGCCGGTCGAGAAGGTCCAGGCAACCTGGAGATCCCCGACATTCTCCTTGTTGATCTGGTCGAGCTTGGAATAGCGCTGGTTGGCATAGTCGCCGGTCTGGATGACCCACTGGTTCGGATCATCGATCAGCGACTGAAGGTCCGAATTGGCCCCTGCGCTCACCGCCCCGGTCACCGCGAGCAGCGCGGCAAGGCTGATTGTTCTTCGCATGCTAAACCTCCCTGAAGGTCATGTCGCTTGTAATTGCCCGCAGCCGGTTAATTCCGGTTCTTCCGGGACTTCCTCCTTCTCCGATGCGCACCGCTCGCGGCGCGCATCGGCCTTCACACCGCGCCGAGCTTCTCCGCGTGCCAGCGGACATGGTCCTCGGCAAATGTCGCCACGAAGAAGTAGCTGTGGTCGTATCCCGGCTGCATCCGCATGACCGAGGGCTGACGGCGCTTGGCGAGCAGCTCCGCCATCGCCTCCGGCCGCAGCAGGTCGAGGAACTGGTCGTCCGCGCCCTGGTCGATCAGGATCTCGCCATCCCAGCCCGTCTCCGCAAGCAGCAGGCAGGCGTCGTGCTTGGCCCAGGTGCTCTCGTCGGCGCCCAGATAGGCCGAAAGCTGCTTGCGCCCCCAGTTCGAGCGCGTCGGGTTCACGATCGGCGCGAAGGCCGAGACCGACTGGTATTTCTGCGGGTTGCGGAAGGCGATGGTCAGCGCGCCATGCCCGCCCATCGAATGCCCGGTGATGCCGTGCTTGCCGTTGACCGGCAGAGACCCCTGCAGCACCGACGGCAGCTCCGTCACCACGTAGTCATACATCTGGTAGTGCTGCCGCCAGGGCTCCATCGTGGCATTCACGTAGAACCCGGCGCCCTGCCCCAGATCGTAGGCCTGATCGTCGGCGACGTTCGAGCCCCGCGGCGAGGTGTCGGGAAAGACGAGCGCCAGCCCGTGGCGGGCTGCATATTTCTGCAGCCCCGCCTTGGTCATCGCGTTCTCGTGCGTGCAGGTGAGCCCGGAGAGATACCAGAGCACCGGCACCGAGCGCTTCTTCGCCTGCGGCGGCAGGAAGACCCCGAAGGTCATCTCGCCGCCACAGACTTCAGACATGTGCTTGTAGACCGCCTGGGTCCCGCCGAAGCACTGATTTTTCGCGACAAGTTCCATGCCCCCTCTCAGTATTCGACGACCGCGCGGATCGACTTGCCCTCATGCATGAGATCGAAGCCGTGATTGATCTCATCAAGCTTGAGGCGATGGGTGATCATCGGATCGATCTCGATCTTGCCGTCCATGTACCAGTCGACAATCTTCGGAACGTCGGTGCGGCCGCGGGCCCCACCGAAGGCCGTCCCCTTCCACACCCGGCCGGTGACGAGCTGGAACGGCCGCGTCGAGATCTCGGCGCCCGCCGCCGCCACCCCGATGATGACCGACATGCCCCAGCCGCGATGGGTGCATTCGAGCGCCTGACGCATCACCGTGGTGTTGCCCGTCGCATCGAACGAATAGTCCGCGCCGCCGATCGTGTCGCCGCGCCGCTTGGTGAGGTTGACGATATAGGGGACGACGTCCTCGCCGATCTCCTTCGGGTTGACGAAATGGGTCATGCCGAAATGCTCGGCCATGGTCTTCTTGTCGTTGTTGAGATCGACACCGATGATCATGTCGGCGCCCGCGAGCTTCAGGCCCTGGATCACGTTGAGCCCGATGCCGCCGAGCCCGAAGACCACCGCCGTCGCGCCGATCTCGACCTTCGCGGTGTTGATGACCGCGCCGATGCCGGTGGTCACGCCGCAGCCGATGTAGCAGACCTTGTCGAAGGGCGCGTCCTCGCGGATCTTCGCCACCGCGATCTCGGGCAGAACGGTGTAGTTCGAGAAGGTCGAGCAGCCCATGTAGTGATGGATCATCTCGCCATCGAGCGTGGTGAAGCGCGAGGTGCCATCCGGCATCAGGCCCTGGCCCTGGGTGCCGCGGATGGCCGTGCAGAGGTTGGTCTTCTGGCTGAGGCAGGACGGGCACTCATGGCATTCGGGCGTGTAGAGCGGGATCACGTGATCGCCGGGCTTTACCGAGGTCACGCCCGCGCCCACCTCGACCACGACGCCCGCGCCCTCATGGCCGAGGATTGCCGGGAAGATACCTTCCGGGTCGGCCCCGGAGCGGGTGAATTCGTCCGTGTGGCAGAGACCGGTCGCCTTGATTTCGACAAGAACTTCGCCCGCCTTCGGGCCATCCAGATTGACTTCGGTAACTTCGAGCGGTTTGCCGGCCTCGAAGGCCACGGCGGCGCGCGTGCGCATGTCTGCATTCCCCCTGCAATGGTCGCTTAGCGATGCTCGTTCGAGCGTTGGAGCCAGTATAGGTTTGCACCAACCCCGAACAATTAAGACCTTAGGATGCGCCCAAGGAGCTTCGCAAGTGCACATTTTCGGCTTATGAATCAAGGAATAAGGGAGGAGAACCAGAACCATGGAGAAACACGGCATCCCAGCGGTCGCAGCCCTCTGCGCCACCCTGATCATGCCCCTCGCCGCGGCGGCCCAGCCCGCAGAGGATCCGTCCTGGCCCTGCATACAGCGCAAGGTGGAAACCCTCTCGCTCGGCCTCATGTGGCCTCACCCCGTGGAGGCCGCCGAACCCGATGCGGAGCAGAAGGCACTCATCGAGACCCTCGCGCTGCGCCGGGTCAGCCTCGATGAGGCAAAGAGCCTCGTCGGCGACTATGCCGCAAGCCATCCCGACCTCAGCGAGCAGGATCTCGGCGTGATTTTCGAGGGCGTCTTCGAGCGCCTCTCGAAAGAACGTCGCCGGCTCGTCAACGGCATCGAGCGCTATGCCGAAAGCCAGCAGACGCTGTCGCGGAAGATCGACGAGGAGCGCGTCGCCTTCCGCGAGGCCGAAGCCGTCGAGCCGCCCGACTACGACCAGCTCGACAAGCTCGAGGCCGAGATGGACTGGAACGAGCGCATCTTCCACGACCGCGCCCAGTCGCTCACCTATGTCTGCGAGACGCCGGTCCTGATCGAGCAGCGCCTCTATGCCATCGCGCAGATCCTGCTGCAGGCGAAGACCTGAGCCGGAGGCGCGCGCGCCTTCAGCGGCTCAGCAGATGCTCGGCGAGGATCACGGCCCCGAGCCCGATGAGGGCAAGCCCGCCAAAGGCCTCGATCACCCGGCCGAACCGGCGGCCGAGAAAGCGGCCGGCCAGCGTTCCGGCGGAGCTCATCGCAGCGCTCGTCGCTCCGATCGCGAGGGCGATGACGAGAATGTTGACGTCGAGGAAGGCAAGCGAGATCCCGACCGCCATCGCATCGATCGAGGTGCCGATCGCGACCGCGAGCAGCGTCCAGGGCGAGGAGGCCCGCCGTGCGCTCGCCTCCTCTCCGGCGGAGAAGCTCTGCATCATCATGTGCGTCCCGACGCCTGCGAGCAGGACGAAGGCGATCCAGTGGTCATAGACCGCGACATGCTGGCTGGCCGCAACGCCGAGCCCCCAGCCGATCAGCGGCGTGAGCGTCTCGACGGTGCCGAAGACCATGCCGGTCCGCACCGCGGTGCCGACGCTCGGGTGCCGAGCCTGCGCGCCCCGTCCGAGCGAGGCAATGAAGGCGTCAATGGACATGCTGACGGCGAGAACGCCGATGGCGATCGGTGACATACGGAACTCCCTGGGCGTGGCCAGCGGAAAACGGACCCCGCCCGCAGGGCCCCGCCGCCACGGTCTCGCAAGGCCTTCCGGCTGGACGCGCCACGCAGTGAGACTGCGAGAATGTTGACGCGCCCCCGCATTGCAGCGGTCGCTACTCCCCGATGGCCGCCGAATTAAGGATCAGGCCTGGATTGTCAAGCAAGGACAATCACTTGGAATTGCGACGCACTTGCAACAAGGCGACGTGCCCTACTCCCATTCGAGCTCCGTGTAGGCCTGGGTCGCATTCCGCGGGTTGTAGACGCCGAAGAGCGCCCAGTTTCCCGCCTCGCTCTGGCCGATCTCCGGAACCGCCTCCGAGATCGAAAGCCCCGCATCGAGGGCCGCACGGGTGTCCGATTCGAGCACCGACAGATAGCGCGCGACCGGTTCCGCGCCCTCGGGCCAGGCGAGCACCGGCCCGCCATGGCCCGGCACCACGGCCGCCGCCGTCTCGCCCTCGCTCATCGCCTCGAGCAGCGCGCGCCAGCCCGGCAGCGAACCGTCGAGCGTCGGGACATGTGTCGCGAAGACCAGATCGCCCGCAAACAGCAGCCCGCTTTCGCTGTCGGTGACCGTCAGGTCGTTGGTGGTATGCGCCTTGGGCCGTGGCGTGAGCGTGAGCGCCCGGTCGCCGAGATCGAGTACAAGCGGTTCCGCGAGGCCGCGATCCGGCGCAACGACAGCGGTGCCGAGAAAGCCCTCCACACCGATCGCATTGCGGAAACGGTCGAGATAGGTCTCAGCGCGGTCGGCAAGCGCGCGCGCAAGCCCCGCGTGGCCGACGATCTCCGCGCCGGCTTCCGCCAGCGGTGCGGCTCCGAGCACATGATCGGGATGCATGTGGGTGAGCACGAGATGGGTGATCGGGGCCTCGGTCACGGCCCGCACCGCGAGATAGATCTGCTCGCCCACGGCCCGCGATCCGCCCGCGTCGATCACCACGACCCCGTCCGCCCCGCGGACGAAGGCCACATTCGCGACATCGCCGCCGTTCTTCGGCCCCGGTTCCGCAATCGCCCCGCGGTGGACGAAGACACCGGGCGCAACCTCCTCGAAGGCAAGCCCCGGCGCGGGCCGCGGGCCGCAGTGTGGCGCGCCCGCGGTGCCGAGCCCCGCAAGCCCGTCGGCCGCCCCGGCGAGGTCGGCCTCGCAGCCGGCGCGCGTTTCCGCGGCGTGGCCGGGCAGCAGCACCTCGCGGCAGTGCGCATCCGCGCCGAGCGCGCAGAGGGTGACGAATGCCTCGAACATGGCCGGACCTCCCTTCGCCTTCCGTCCTGACACAGCGGCCCGCCGCTGCTCCACGCATCCGAAAGGCTCGGTTCGCGGCTTCGGGCGCGTATGGTATTCTGCCATATGGATTCCATACGGATTCCATATGCATTCCATATCGGCGCGCCGCCGCCTTCCGGCCTTCCGCGCCGTCCTGACGGAGCTCCGCGCCCATGTCCCGTCTTGCCGCAATCCTCGCCGCAACTCTCCTCGCAGGAACCGCGCAAGCTGCTGATCCGCCTCGTGAAAATCCCCTGATCGAGAGCGAGACCTGGGATTTCATCAAGGGCGACATCGTCGGCGACACCGGCCTGCAGGACGGCGCCCCCCTCTTCGATCTCGAGGCCCCCTACCGCGCCAACGACGCCGCCACAGTCCCCGTCGTCATCGACCAGAAATCCAATGATTTCGGTCCCTTGGAGCGCCTTCGTCTCGTGATCGATGAAAATCCGTCGCCGCTGGCCGCCGACATCACCTTCGGCCCCGCCATGCAGCCCGTGCATTTCGAGCTCCGCGTCCGCGTCAACCAGTATTCCAACATCCGCGCCATCGCGACAACACCCGACGGCAGCTTCATGACCGGCCGCTTCGTAAAGGCAAGCGGCGGCTGCTCCGCCCCGGCCACGCGCGACCCCGAGCAAGCGCTTGCAAACATGGGGGAAATGCGCCTCAAGCTCTTCGGAGCGCCGGAGCCTCGCATCTCGAAGCCGCGGCAGGAAGCCCAGATCATGATCCGCCACCCCAACTATTCCGGGCTCCAGCGCGATCAGATCACACAGCTCTTCATCGGTGCGCATTTCCTCGACAGGATCGAGGTCTTCCAGGGCGACGATCGTCTCTTCCTGATCGAGGGCGGCATCTCGATCAGCGAGAACCCGGTGTTCCGCTTCGACTATTCCGACAACGGCGCCGAAACCCTGCGTGTCGTTGCCCACGATACCGAGGGCAACGTCTTCGAACGGGAACTTCCCAAAACGAGCCCCAGCTAGGAGCCTCAGAAACAGAGGATCTCCGCCTCGGCCTGCGCGCGCCGCAGGGCCGCGACATAGTTCTTCGCCATCTGGGTCGTGCGGAAGATCGACATCCGCTCGCCGCCAACCTGCTGCATCGAGAGCACCGTCTCGGCCTCGACATAATCGTCATAGGGAAGGATCGCCGCAACATGATCGACCGAACAGGAGCACTTGCGCAGCATCTCCCGCGTCTGCCCGTTCGCCGCCATGCAGGCAAAGACATAATCCGCCCGCGCCTCGGTGGGATAGTCGTTGAGCCGCTCTGCCACCGACTGGGCGCCCGCAGGTGCCGCAGCGAGGGCCGCCATGGCCAGGAATACCGCAGCCCGTCTCATTGTTCTGGCTCCTCTGCAGAAGTGAGGTCGAGGCGGGTCTCGTAGACCGCGCCTTCCGGTCCGTCAGCGCGCGCATCAAGCGCGACATACCAGCCGGGAACCTCGTCCGAGACGGTGATTTCCAGCGTGAGCGTGTCATACCCCTGCATCCGGGCCGCATTCTTGTCGCCTTCGAGCGGTTGCAGAACGAACCGCTTGGCCGCAATCTCTCGCCCCTCGAAGCGCGCGGTCACCGGCTCGGCGGGGGTTTCCTCGAGCAGCACCTCCTTCACACGATTGCGGACATAGAACGGACTTCCGCCCGCAAGCCGCGCAACGTCGCGGACTGCCGTTTCCATGAAATACATGATAAGCGGATTGCCGACCGATGTCGGAAAGCTGCCGATCGCCCCCTCACGACCGCCTTCCTCGAGCACGAGTTCGGTGTTGTCATGTGCGCCGATGGTGAGACGGACAGTGCCGTCACTGTCCTCCGTCCCGCCGGGCTCGCGGGCCATGCGGCTGTACTGGATCACGCTCGCCTCGGGCAATCCGTCGAGACTGCCCTCGCGGAAGATCATGTCGTAGGTATCACTCGCCCCTGCGGCACAGGCGGTGGCAATGCAGCAGGCCGAGAGGCCGCCGAGCAACCAGCGCATCATCCGGTTTCCTCCCTGTTGTTTTCCGGCGATCATATTCCTTGCACACCCGGCGTCACCGGCGACCTTTGTCTGTGGGCCGGCAAGATCATGGACCCAGATGGCGTGTCTTCCAGTCGATGAGCGCCCGCAGCCGCGCCAGCCGGACCGGCTTGGTCAGCACCGCGAAATCACAGGCCTCGCCGGCACGGAGCAACGCATCACTCCGGCTTGCCGTGATCATCACCGCCGGGATGTCGAGCCCGGCCTCCGCCCGCAGCGCCTCGATCGCGGCAAGCCCGGTATCGTCACCGTCGAGCTGATAGTCGGCGAGGATGATATCGGGCGGGCTGCCGAGGTCGCGCATCATCGCGAGCGCCTCCGCGGTCGACCCGGCGGCAAGCACGCTTGCCCCCCAGCCCTCGAGCTTGCGGACCGTGGCATCCAGCACTTCCGGATCATTCTCGACCACCAGGATGATCCGGTCGAGATCCCCCTCCGCAACGCTCGGCTCGGGCATCGGATCGGCAACATCCACCTCGCCCGGTGCGGCGCGCGGCAGTTCGATCGAGAACATCGAGCCCACGCCCGGCGTCGAGCGCAGGGCGACGCGGTGTCCGAGATGGCGGCAGGCGCGCTCCACGATCGACAGCCCGAGCCCTACTCCGCTTCCGGCGCAACTGGTGCCGACCCGGGTGAACTCGTCGAAGATCCGCTCCTGATCCTCCGGGGAGATACCGATGCCGGTATCCCAGACCTCGATCACCACCTTGTCACCGCGGACGCGCACGCCGACGAGCACCCTGCCCTCGGCGGTGTATTGGATCGCATTCGCGACGAGGTTCTGCACGCACCGGCGGAGATAGCGCGGATCGCTCCTGACCCAGCGGCGTGAGGGCACAATGCGAAGTTCGATCCCCTTTTCCGCCGCCAGAGCCGTCATGTCGCCGCTGAGACTGCCCAGCACCTCGTCGAGACGGAAATCCGTCACGTTGAACTCGGCACCACGCGAGTCGAGGCGCGAGATCTCCAGCAAGGCATGGAGCAGGGTCTCGATGGAAGAGAAAGACCGTTCGAGCCGCGCCGCCGTCTCGATCACGTTTTCCTGCGTCGGCTGTTCGCGCAGGGTCGAGATGTAGAGCTTTGCGGCGTTGATGGGCTGGAGCAGATCATGGCTCGCGGCGGCGAGGAAGCGCGTCTTGGTGCGGTTGGCCTCTTCGGCGGTCTCCTTCGCCTCCCGCAAGGCCTCTTCGGCACGGGCCTGCTCCTCGTACTGCAGCCGCAGCAGCCGGTTGGTTTCGGTGAGCTCGGCCGTGCGCTCCTGCACCCGGCGCTCGAGGGTCTCGTTGAGCCGCCGCAGGCCTTCGCTCGCCTCCATCTCGCGGGTCACGTCCATGATCGTTGTCATGAAGCCGCCATCGGGCAGGCCGTGGATGCGCACGTCGAGCGTGAGGTCGGGCCGCCGGCGGAGGCGCACCTGCACCGCGCGGCCGCTCCGCACCGCGCGCACCCATTTCATCAGGTCAATGGCATCGCCCGTGCCGTTGAGATCACGGGTGCGCTCGAGGAAATCCGCGATGCGGCCCACACCCGTGCCCTTGCGCAGAAGCGAGAACGGCAGGCCAAGTAGTTCGCCAAAACGTTCATTGAAAACGAGAAGATCGCCCGCGGCCGAAAAGGTCGAGATGCCGAGGCTCATGTGGTCGAAAGCGGCCTGAAGAAAGAGCGCGTGCTCGTCGATCAGCCGATCCTTCTCGCGGCGGCTTTCACGGACCACGTCGGTGATCTCGGTCTGGAGCACCGCGATATTGCCCGAGCCGGTCTTGCGATGCGAAACCTGAATCCAGCGGTCGTGCTTGAGCGGCAGCACGAAGGAGGCATACTGCCGCCCCGTCGGATCGGGCAGGAGCGGCAGCCAGTCCGCATCGTCGGGGCCACGCTCGGGGCGGAGAAACTCGCTCTTGGCAACTGCGGCGAGATAGTCGCGATACTCGAGGCCCGGGCGCACCAGCGGCGCGACATCCGGCAGCAGCGCCTTGAAATGCTCGTTGCAGATCTGCAGCCGATCCTCGGAGAACAGCGCAAAGCCGCCCTCCATCGCGCCCAGCGCATCGGCGAGATTGGCCTGGCTGCGTTCCTGGGCATGGTAGGCGGTGGCAAGCTCGCTGCTTGCCCGGCCAAGCGTGTCGAGCGCCTTCTCGAGGTCACGGGTCTTTTCCCAGAGCTCGGCCTGCAGCGCGATGGCGGACTGGAAGAGCGAATAGGCAGAGCCGGTGACCTCGTGCCGTCGCTCGGCGCGGTCGATCAGGGCACGAATGATCTTGCGCTGTTTCTCGACCTGAATATCGATCGGGTCGTCCGGGTCGGTCAGAATGGCGCAATTCCTTTCGGCCGGAAGAAGGCGACGCCCACGAAGGTCTGGTTCACATGCACCCCGAGGTGTTGCTCGCCATAGGTATTGAAGCCGATCACCCGATGTTCGCGGAGCAGGCGGGAGGCGTCAGCGGCGAGTTGCTTGTGCTCGATCTCGAGCTTGCGGAGAAAGCAGTCGAAGCCGAGGATGAAATCCGGGCTTTCGCCGTGCTCGCCGCAGACATCGAGCCCGGCATCGAGGGTCTCGATGATCTCCTTTCCCCGGCCGAGCGTAAGCAGAAGCCCCTCGTCGATCGCGGAGAGGAGGGTGAGACCGCCGCTCTCGTGAATCTGCTGGATGGCGCGCACGTGGTAGACGCTGCCGTTGCGCACGAGGACGGGGTTCTCGGCGAACACGATCGGCGAGAGCGTCTCGACCGGCAAGCCGAGAAGACGGGCATATTCCCGTGCCGCCGGCGCGCCGTTGATCTCGAGCACAAGGCGCTCCTCGGGCACGGCGCCCGTGACGACCATCTTGCGTTCGGTCGGCTGGAAATGATCGAAGCCGAGGCCGCGGAACTCGAGATCGGTCTCGAGCAGCAGCAGGAGCGCGGCGTTGGTGTGGAAACGCCCGGCGTGGAGCACGTAGGTCGTCTGGAAGTTCTGCCCGTCGCCGGCCGAGCCGCCGAAGACCGGCACATCCTTGAGACCGGCGTGGAGGGCCGCGACGAAGACGTCCTCCTGTTTCGAGAGACCGTCGGCAAAGACGAGCGCAAGCCGGTTGCGCCCGGCGGTCGGGCGAAACTGCGCGGCCATGCGCTCTGCCTGCCGCGCGGTCGCTTCGATCGCCACAGGCGAGAGCGGTTTGAAGAGCTGGGACGAAAAGCGGAAATGCGAGGCCGGAAAGGCGAGTGCAACCAGCGCGTCGTTCTCGTAGCCCTCGGGCGTGATCTGGCCGGCCGTGGTGCAACCGAAGACGGTGGTATCGAGAAACGTCTCGCGCAGGCCCGCCTCGAACTCCCCGAGATCGAGACGCGGCGGCAGCAGCAGGAAAACGAAACTCGGAGCCGCGCCGATCAGCTCGGCCGCAACCTCACGCAGGGCCGCACGCGCCGAGGGCGCACGCGAGATGCCGACACGGACGAGCGCAGCGGGTTGCGCTCCCGCAATCAGATCCTTCATTGCAGGCCGGAGACCATGTTTGCCTCCTTGATGAGCAGCGCGGCCTGGGTCCGGTTGCGGACGCCGAGGCGGCGCAGCAACGCCGTGATATGGGCCTTGACCGTCGCCTCGGCGAGCGAGAGCTCGAAGGCGATCTGCTTGTTGGCCTTGCCCTTGCAGATGAGGTTGAGGATGCGGCTCTGCTGCGGCGAAAGCCCCTCGATGCGGTGGAAGATGTCGGCGGCGACGGTATCCTCGCTGCGGCAGGAGACCGCACGGCGGATCCCCGGCGGCGCATAGACCTTGCCATCCCAGACCGTCCGCACGGCATCCGAAAAATCGTTGCGCGGCAGATCCTTTGGAATGAAGCCCGCCGCCCCCGCACAGAGCAGCGCCTGGATCGTCTTCTCGGACGTGCTCGCCGAGATCACGATGACGGGCACGTCGGGATTGCGATCCTTGATCTTGAGAAAGCCGTTCAGCCCCGCGACGTCCGGCAGGTTCAGATCGAGCAGAATCAGATCCGGGGAATAATGGGAATTGAGGAGACGCATGCCTTCCGAAAGGCAGGAAACGGAGCGCACGTCCTCGATGTCGAAAATCCCGCCGATGGCGCTGGCGAGCGCGTCGCAATAGAGTGGATGATCGTCGATAACGAGGACGGATCCTATTGCGCCGTCCTGATGCGCCGTTTGTTGGTTTTGCATATGGTTCTCTCCCTGTGCCGCGGAAGATATCAAACTGATGCGCCACTTCAAATGAAATGCACAAATGTGCGCAGTGAATTGATAATGACGCTGCGGGCGGGCGGATTTTCCGGCCTCCGCCCCCCCCCCGAGCGAATGGCTGAAACCCCACAACCTGGGGGGAATTAGCGCCGCCCGGAATTTCCCCGCCCTGGCCGGAGCCGGAGGCCGCGGCGGTCGAGCGAGAGCACGGTCCCGTCAGGCAGCACGACCCGCTTGCGAATGCCGAGCGCCTGCGCCGCGGCACCGATCGTGTCGGCATTCATCTCGCGCATGGCCGTGCCGAGATCACTCGCACGGGCCGCACCACGCGCTGTGCCCTGCGACGCGCCCGCGGCGGCCCTGATCGGCACGAAATCATCGGGCCGGGCCCGGGGGGCAAGCGGGGGAGGTCCGACTGCGGCAACCGGGATCGCAAAGCGGCCCGCCGCGGCAGTGGCCGTCGGCAGGCCCGGATCGTCGGAGGCAAATGCCGGCGTACGTGGGGCGGCGGCGGCCATCCACGGCTCCGGAGGCGGCGACCCGAGACGGAGCGCGAAGAACCCCGCTCCGCCGAATGCCAGCAGCAGGATGGCGGCAGCAGCCGCGAGCCGGGGCCTTTGCGCCGCCCGCCGGCCGCGCAGAGGTACGGGCCGGATCGCCCGGGGCAGATGCGGCTGCGGGGGTGCAGCGGCCACCGACCCCCGCTCGCGCGCCGGAAGGTGGCGCACCAGACGCTCGAAGGGCACAGACGGCATGGAGGCCGCCTGTGGGCGATCCGGCTCGGCCAGGGCAGCGGCCGGTTGTGCCTTGGACAGAGGTTCGGCGCCGGCCTCCCGCGCGGCCTTCTCGGCGCGGGCCGCCAGGGCGACAGCACGGCGCGCCCGCGCCTCCTCGAGCCGTCGCGCGAGGGCTTCGGGGTCCATCAGCTCCGCGAGCGTCGGTTCATGCGCGAGGGCCTGTGTCGAGGATCTGTCCATGCACTCCGGCTTCGGGTCAAATCGGCTTCGGCCCTGATATCTAGCGCAGATCCGGACCTCAGGCCATCCATCGCCCCACGACAGCTCCACAACCGGCGAGCGCCTGCCGAGGCAGCCCGATTCCGTCTGTTGACAGTTGCGGGGCAAAATCAAAAGATGCTGCGCCTCTCTGAAAGCATGGCGGAGGATATCAATGACCGACAAGCTCCAGGAGATGCCGGGCCACCTGATCCGGCGTCTGCATCAGATTTCGGTCGCCGTGTTCAGCGAGCATGTTGCTGCCGCGGGTCTCAACCTCACGTCGGTTCAGTATGCCGCGCTGTCGGCGATTGCGGCGTCACCCGGCATCGATCAGGCGACGCTTGCCGGATCCATCGCCTATGACCGCGTCACCATCGGCGGCGTGGTGGATCGTCTGGTGCAGAAGGGGCTCATTGACCGGCGCACCAACGAACGCGATCGCCGGGCGCGTGTGCTGCACATCACGCCCGAGGGCGAAACCGTGCTTCGGGAAATCGAGCCCGTCGTCGCGGGGGTTCAGCGCGACATCCTCGTTGGCCTGAGCGAAACGGAACGCGCGACGCTCATCGCCCTGATGCGGAAGGCGACCGAGGCCGGAAACGAGCTCAGCCGCGCTCCGCGCATCGCCGAAAGCTGACCGTCACAAAAAATTCACGGGCCGCAGATCCCGACGCGCCTCTGGCACCATGACGACG
The DNA here is from genome assembly GCF_043226085.1 of Amaricoccus sp. B4. Lineage (NCBI taxonomy): Bacteria > Pseudomonadati > Pseudomonadota > Alphaproteobacteria > Rhodobacterales > Paracoccaceae > Amaricoccus > Amaricoccus sp. B4. The sequence goes on along the minus strand of NZ_CP171225.1, from coordinate 22,032 downwards.
CCCTCTGCGGCCCAGTTTGTCGCAATCCCGGCCGAATCTCGCGCTTCCGCAAGGCCACCCGGGCTGCGCGAAGAACCGCCATCGTCTCATCTCGGCTCGAAAAGGCATATTTTATCCCCAGATTTAGGCGCTCGAAGGGGGCGCCCTCTGTTCCTGCCCGCCAAGTTTGCGTTTATGTAGCGCCGCGGGCCGGAGGTCGTTGCAGTCCGGAAGTGAACGAGGGAGGAGCGAGTGACAACCCAGGATACGTCGCCGTATGCCATCTATGGGATCGATCGCTGGGGCAAGGGCATGGTCACGGTCATGCCGGACGGAGATATCGGCCTCCTGAACCCGACGAGCGAAACCAGCAAGGCCGTCAGCCTGCCGGGCATCATCCGGAACCTCGAGCGCCGCGGCATTCATACGCCCGTGCTGCTGCGCGTGAGCTCCTATCTCGAGCAGGGCATCCGCTCGATCAACGAGAGCTTCCGCACCGCGATCTCGCGCTCCGGCTATCGCGGCGTCTATCGCGGCGTGTTCCCGATCAAGGTGAACCAGCAGGCGCAGGTCGTGCAGCGCATCGTCGAGTTCGGCCGGCCCTACGGCTACGGGCTCGAGGCGGGCTCGAAACCCGAGCTCGTCATTGCGCTGAGCCGGACGCTCTCGAAGGACGCACTCATCGTCTGCAACGGGGTGAAGGACGAGGAATTCGTCCGCCTCGCTATCCTCTCCCGCAAGCTCGGCTTCAACACGGTGATCGTGCTGGAGAGCCCGAAGGAGGTCGAGACGGTCATTTCGGTCTCGCAGGATCTCGGTCTCGAGCCGCTCCTTGGCGTGCGTATCAAGCTCACCAACCGGATCAGCGGTGCATGGGCCGCAAGCTCTGGCGACCGCTCGACCTTCGGCATGAACTCCGACCAGCTCGTCGCCGCAATCGACCAGCTCCGGGAGGTCGGGCTGCTGCATTGCCTGATGCTCCAGCACTCCCATCTCGGCTCGCAGATCCCGGACGTGAACGATGTGCGCCGTGCGGTCAACGAAGCGTGCCGCTACTTCGCCGAGCTCACGCGCGAGGGCGTTCCGCTCACGCATCTCGATCTCGGGGGCGGTCTTGGCATCGACTACACCGGCGAGATGAAGGCCACCGAGAACTCGGTCAACTACACGGTCGACGAATACTGCCTGAACGTGGTCGAGACAGTGCGCTATTCGATGGATGAGGCCGGGCTCCCGCACCCCACGCTGGTGACCGAAAGCGGCCGTGCCGTGGTCGCGCTCTCCTCGATGCTCGTCTTCAACGTGCTCGAGGCGACCTATTTCGACGTGGAAACCGCCCCGGAAGTACAGGAGGGCGACCATCACCTGATATCCGACCTGGCCGCGATCGGCTCCTATCTCGTCCCCGAGCGGTTGCAGGAGTGCATCAACGACGCGACCTACTACCGGGACGAGTTGCGCGCGCTCTTCCGCCGCGGCTACGTCGGGCTGCGCCAGGTCGCCCGCGGCGAGCGGATCTATCTCCAGCTCATGTCTCGCATCAAGCGGCTTGCCGTTACCGCGGAGACGACCGCGGAGGTCGATGCCCAGCTCGAGCAGCTTGCCGACATCTACCACTGCAACTTCTCGCTCTTCCAGTCGCTCCCCGATGTCTGGGCGATCGACCAGCTTCACCCCGTGGTGCCGCTCCAGCGGCTCAACGAGGCACCCGACCGCCGCGCCGTGCTCTCTGACATCACCTGCGACAGCGATGGAAAGATCGACAATTTCATCCTGTCCGACGGGATCTCGCCGTCCCTGCCGGTCCATACGCTGACGGATCACGAATCCTACTATGTCGGCGTCCTCTTCGTCGGGGCCTATCAGGAAACTCTGGGCGATCTGCACAACCTCTTCGGCGACACCAATGTGGTGACCATCGAGCTGCGCGAGGATGGTGGCTTCGATCTCCTGCAGGAGGTCGAAGGCGATACCATTGCGGACGTGCTGAGCTATGTCGAATACGATCCGCGCGACTGCGTGGACGATTTCCGCCGGATCGTCGAGACCGCGATCTCCGAGGGCCGGCTGAATGTTACCGACCGCAAGACACTGATCGCGGCCTATCGCGACAGCATCAACGGCTATACCTATTACGAATCCCACTGATACCGGAGGGCGACCCATGGGCAAGACACTCGTGATCGGCGCGGGCGGCGTGAGCAACGCCTGCGTGAACAAGATGGCGATGAATGCCGATATCTTTACCGAGATCACCCTCGCGAGCCGGCGCAAGTTCAAATGCGACGAGATTGCCGAGGGCGTGAAGCATCGCACCGGCGTCGAGATCCGGACGGCGGAAATCGATGCGATGGATGTCGGCGCCGTCGTGGCCCTCATCAAGGAAACCGGCGCCGAGCTTCTCGTGAACCTCGCGCTGCCCTATCAGGATCTCGCGCTGATGGATGCGTGCCTCGAAGCGGGCATCCACTATCTCGACACCGCGAACTACGAGCCGCCGGAAGAGGCGAAATTCGAGTATTCCTGGCAGTGGGCCTATCAGGAGCGCTTCCGGGAGAAGGGCCTGACGGCGATCCTCGGCTCCGGCTTCGATCCGGGCGTGACCTCGATCTTCGCCACCTGGATCCGCAAGCACAAGCTTTCCGGCATCAGGCAGATCGACATCCTCGACTGCAACGGCGGCGACCACGGCAAGCCCTTTGCCACCAACTTCAACCCGGAAATCAACATCCGGGAAGTGACGGCCCCTGCGCGCCACTGGGAAGGCGGCGACTGGGTGGAATCGCCTGCCATGTCGAAAAAGGTACCGTACGACTTCCCGGGTGTCGGCGAGAAGAACATGTACCTCATGTATCATGAGGAGCTCGAAAGCCTGAAGACGCACTTCCCCGAGATCGAGCGGGCGCGCTTCTGGATGACCTTCGGGGATGCCTACATCAATCACGTTACCGTGCTGCAGAACGTCGGCATGACCTCGATCGAGCCGGTGATGCACAATGGCGTCGAGATCGTTCCGCTCCAGTTCCTCAAGACCGTTCTGCCCGATCCCGGAAACCTTGCGGAACTCACCAAGGGCAAGACCTGCATCGGCGACATTATTACCGGCCCGGCGCAGGACGGCGGCGAGGAGAAGACCTACTGGATCTACAACATCTGCGACCATGAGGAATGCAACCGCGAGGTCGGGTCGCAGGCGGTTTCCTACACCACCGGCGTGCCCGCCATGATCGGCGCGGCGATGGTGCTGAAGGGCATCTGGCGCGAGCCCGGCGTGTGGAACACCGAACAGCTCGACCCCGACGCCTTCATGGAGATGCTGAACACTCAGGGGCTTCCCTGGCAGGTCGAGGAAAAGCCCAGCCCCGTTTCCTTCTGAGATCGGAGGACTGATCCCTTGGCGGAGTACATGCAAACCCAGGCGGGCGATCCGGGTGCATTTCGCGATTTCGATCTCTCGCGGGTTCCGAGCCCCTGCTTCGTCGTCGACGAAGCGGCAATCCGGCGCAACCTGAGCATCCTCAAGGATGTCTCGGACCGCTCGGGCACGCATGTGCTCGCAGCGCTGAAGGCCTTCTCGATGTTCGCGCTCGCCCCGGTCGTGCGCGAATATCTTGCCGGCACCTGTGCCAGCGGGCTCTTCGAGGCCCGGCTGGCACGGGAAGAATACGGAGGCGAGGTCGCCACCTTCTGCGCCGGCTACAAGGCCTCGGAGATCGATGCGATCATCGCGCTTTCCGATCACATGATCTTCAACTCGCCGGCCCAGAAGGACCGGTTCCTGCCGAATGTCCGGGCAGCGGGGCGCAGCGTTTCCGTCGGGCTCCGGATCAATCCCGAACATTCCGAGGGCGAGATCGCCAAATATGATCCCTGCGCCCCGTGCTCCCGTCTCGGGATGCCCGTCTCGCAGCTCACTCCCGAAGCGCTCGAGGGCGTTGACGGGGTTCATATGCACACGCTTTGCGAGCAAGACTTCGAGCCGCTGGCCCGCACCTGGGAGGCGGTGAAGCCGACGCTCGCGCCCTTCTTCTCCCGGCTCAAATGGCTCAATTTCGGCGGTGGGCACCATATCACCCGCGCTGACTACGATCGGGAAGCCCTGATCGGTTTCCTGCGCCAGGTCCGCGCCGAGACGGGGCTTGAGGTCTATCTCGAGCCGGGCGAAGCGGTGGCGCTTGATGCCGGGATTCTCGTCGGTGAAATTCTCGATCTGCCGGTGAACGGAAAGCCGCTCGCGATCACGGACATATCCGCGACCTGCCACATGCCCGACGTGATCGAGGCCCCCTACCGCCCAGCCTTGCTTGGCGAGGCGGAAAGCGGCCACAGCTATCGTCTTGGCGGCCCCTCCTGCCTCGCGGGCGACGTCATCGGGGATTACACGTGGGCGCGCCCGCTTGCGATCGGGGATCGCTATGCCTTTCTCGACCAGGCCCACTACTCGATGGTCAAGACCAACACATTCAACGGCGTCCCCCTCCCCTCGATCGCGCTCTGGAACTCGGAAACGGACGATTTGCGCATGGTCCGCGAATTCGGATACGACGACTTCCGCAACCGCCTGTCATAGGCGCCGGAAGGCGGCCTTTGCCGCCAATCTGGGCGCGCGGTGCGCGCATATTTCTTTTGTTGGGCGGACGCGCTTTCGCGTCCGCCTGACTGCTCTCCAGGTTAGCAAACCTGTATGAAATCCTTCTGGAACGCCCGGAGCCTGTCCGATGAGCATCTTTCTCGATAGCGAACTGACCGAAGCCGAACGCCGCGAAGACGCCCGCTTCCGCATCATCCCCATGCCGCTCGAGCGCACCGTTTCCTATGGTTCCGGCACCGTGAACGGACCTTCGGCGATCATCGCGGCGAGCAACGAGCTCGAGCGCGGTACGGCCGGGTCCGAGCCCTGTGCGCGCGGGATCCACACCGAGGCGCCGGTCGACTGCTCCGGCCCCCTTCCCGAGGTCATGTCGCGCCTTGCCGCGCGCACCCGGGCGGCGGTGGAGGCGGGCAAGATTCCGGTGACGCTCGGCGGCGAACACTCGCTCACCTATGGCGCGGTGATGGGGGTGCTCTCCGCAACCCATCGTCCCCTTGGCATCGTGCAGGTCGATGCCCATGCCGACTTGCGCGTCGCCTATCAGGGCGAGGTTCATTCGCATGCCTCCGTCATGCATCTTCTCGCCGAGGAGGGGGTGAGGCTCGCGCAATTCGGCGTGCGGGCGCTCTCCTTCGTCGAGATGGAAAGTCGCCGCAGAAACAGGGTGTTTCACGTCGATGCTGAGGAGATCGTGACAAAAAACCTCCACGCGATCGACTTGCCGGAAGACTTTCCCGAGGATGTCTATGTCTCCTTCGACGTCGATGGGCTCGATCCGAGCGAGATGCCTGCGACCGGCACGCCCGTGCCCGGCGGGCTCTCCTATTATCAGGCGCTTCATCTGGTAGAAAACGCGCTCAAGGGCCGTCGCCTCGTTGGTCTCGACGTGGTCGAGCTCGCGCCAGATGGCAACGAGGCCTGGGACTTCACTGCGGCCCAGATTGTCTATCGACTGATGGCGCTCGGAGCATAGTTCACTTCTTTTTCCGTGATGGAACTTCGGCGCCTGTCGCGCATTTTATCTCCACTTGGCGGGCGGAAACGGTTCGCCCCGAGATTGAAAATGAACAGCAGGAGGCAAGTCATGAACTGGGATCAGGTCAAAGGGAATTGGAAGCAGTTTTCCGGCAAGATGCGCGAGCAGTGGGGTGAACTCACTGACGACGAGATTGCAAAGGCCGAGGGCAACCGTGAACAGCTCGTCGGTTTGATTCAGGCCAAATATGGCCGCTCGAAGGAAGAGGCCGAGCGCGAGATCGATTCGTGGCTTAACGCCGCCTGATCTCTCGGCGCTCGCTTGAAACCTAGACTTCAAGGCCCGGCTCTGCCGGGCCTTTTTGTTTCAACATGTTATGCCTATCCCTTGAGAGACAGGGCGAGGCCTGCCGCGACAAAATCGACATGCGGCACGGCAGCGGCGATGCGCTGGTTGAGGCGGCCCTGTTCATCGCGGAAACGGCGACCGAGAGGGGTTTCCGGGACGAGGCCGAGGCCGATTTCGTTGGAGACGAGAATGCAGGGGATCGGCTGTGCCTGCAGGGCGGAGACGAGATCTTCGGTTTCGGAAACGGGGTCGCGTTTGGCGAAGAATATGTTTGAAAGCCAAAGGGTTAGGCAATCGACCAGGATCACGTCCGCGTCGGTTGTCGTGGCAATCGCGTGGGAGAGGTCGAGCGGGGTTTCGAGTGTGCGCCAGCCTGGGCCGCGTTCGGCCTGGTGATGGGCGATGCGCTCGGCCATCTCGGCATCTCCGGCTTCGGCGGTGGCGATGTAAACCCTTGTTGCACCTGTAGATTCCGCAAGCGCCAGGGCATGCCGCGTCTTGCCTGAACGCGCGCCTCCGAGCACGAGGCGGTGGCCGAACCGAGCTTTTTCCATGCAGACCCTCCTGTCGCCCGGACCGCTTAGCGCGGCCGGCCGGCGAGGAAAACCGCGATATGGAATGCGTATGGAATGCATATGGAAACCGTATGGCAACCAAAGGCGTCGGGAATTGCCAGTGCACGGCTTGTGCCCGCCGCAGACATGGAGGATGCAGGGCCGGACACCGCCACGCCCTTGCCCTTGGAGCCCCCATGAACTGGCCCCTTGTCATGTTGATCGCGCTCGTCATCGAGTGGAGCTTCGGCTGGCCCGACGGGCTCTACCGACGCATCGGGCACCCTGTCACCTGGATCGGTCGGCTGATCTCCCGGCTTGATCGGGCCTGGAACCGGCCCGATCTCGATCCCGGCCGCAACCGCATCGCGGGCGCCGCGGCGGCGCTGCTTGTCATCGCCGCCGCGGTGCTGCCGGCGCTCGCCCTGACAGCCCTGCTGCCGGACAGCCTTCCCGGGCATCTGATCGCCGGGCTCCTTGCCGCGCCGCTGATCGCGGCGCGAAGCCTCCGCGATCATGTGGCCGCGGTGGGCGAGCCGCTTGTGCGCGGTGATCTGACCGGGGCGCAGATCGCGGTGAGCCATATCGTCGGGCGCGACCCGGAGCGGCTTGATGAGGCCGGGGTGGCACGGGCCGGGCTCGAGAGCCTTGCCGAGAATGCCTCGGACGGGGTGATCGCACCGCTCTTCTGGGGCGCGATCCTCGGGCTGCCGGGGATTGCCGCCTACAAGGCCATCAACACGCTCGACAGCATGATCGCCCATCGCACCCCCCGGCACGAGGATTTCGGACGCTTTGCCGCCCGCCTCGACGATGTGGTGAACCTGCCCGCCGCACGCCTCACCGGGCTCCTCTTCGCGCTTGCGGGCGGACGGCCGCGGCGCGCCCTCGATGTCATGCGGCGCGACGCCCCGAAGCACCGCTCGCCGAATGCCGGGTGGCCGGAAGCGGCGTTGGCGGCGGCACTCAACTGCCGGCTTTCGGGACCGCGCGTCTATCACGACCGGATCGCCCCCGAGCCCTGGATCAACGGCTCGGCCCCGGATCCCGCCGCGGACGGGATTCAGCGCGGTGTGAACCTCTATCGCCGGATGATCGCGCTCACGGCGGCGGCACTCTGCGCAATCGCGCTCGCCTGACGCGGCATCCCGGCCGGCCCGTCTTCGACCGGGGTTGTCGGCCTGCGAGTTCCAGCCTAAGTCCTGACGGGGCACGACTTCTGCCTCCCGACCCGAGCGTTCGGGCATAAGACATTCTGAGAGAGGGACCTCCATGAAATTTGCTTACGCCGTGACCACCGCCGCCATGCTGGCGCTGGCCGCCTGCTCGAATCTCGCCGGACCGCGGCCGCCGGTCAGCGAGCAGCTCATCACCGCAACCGCCACGATCGATTCCGTCAACAAGACCGACCGCATCGTGCAGCTGCATGACGACCAGACCGGTCAGGCCTACACGGTCTATGCCAATGACGGCATCAAGAACCTCGATCAGCTGACTGCCGGCGATGTCGTGGTCGTCGAGTATTACGACGCCACCGCCGTCTCGATGGCGACGGCCGACTCGCCCGAAGCATCTGCCGCCATGGTTGCCGGGGAAGCCCCGAAGGGCGCCCTTCCGGGCGGCATCGCGGTGCAGACCGAAACCATCGTCGTCGAGTTCCTCTCCTACAGCGATGGCATCGCGACCTTCCGCACGCCCGATGGCCTGACCCGCCGCACCGCGGTCAAGCCCGAGCTGCAGGACTTCGCGAGCAAGGCGCATCGCGGCGACATGATCCAGGTCACCATGACCGAAGCCGTCGCGATCTCGATCGCAAAGGCCCCGACGACCTGATCAGGGCGCGCCCTGAAGCAAGACCTCCGTCACCTGCGCGAGCAGGTGACGGGGCAGGATGACCAGCGCGCCCGGGCCATCGAAGCCCATGCGCATCGCGCCACCGAGCGCCATGTTCGAGGTGCCGATCTGGCCATCGGGCCGCATCGCGAGCCCCTCGATGGTCCAGCGCAGCCCTTCGGAAAGACATCCCGTGAGGGGCGCCATCGGGAAGATGGACACGCGGGTCCCTGCCGCCAGATCGAGCACGAGGGTGTCCCGGCAGTGAAAGCAGATGTCCTCGCCTCCGAGCAGCACGAGCGGCGCGCCCGCATGGCGCACCAGCGCGTTCATCGCCGCGAGATTGTGATCCGCCCGGCCGCCGAGAAACCCGAGGCCGAGCAGCAGCGGCGCCTCGATCGCGCGCAGGCATTTCTCGAGATCGGTGCTGTCCTGCTCGTCAATCCGGTGCACCGGATTGCCCTCGGCGGCAACGGCATCGGCATCGGCGGAATCCATGTCGCCGATCACCGCGAGCGGCCGGATCGCGCGGTCTGTCAGATGCGCCACGCCGCCATCCGCGGCAACAAACCCGGCGGTGAGGCCGATGGCCTCCTCGATGTCCTCCGCCGCGACCGGCCCGCCCCCGATCAGGGCGAGCGGCCGCGGGGAGCGCACGAGCGGCACCCTCATTCGGCGGCCGACTGCCCGGTTTCGGGATCGGCGGCGGTCCAGTCGCGGACGACCACGGCCGAAAGCGAGTTTTTCGGCGAACCGTCGATCATCTTGTCGGAATAGGTGAGATAGACCAGCGTGTTCCGTTTCTTGTCGAAGAAGCGGACGACCTGGATGCGCTTGAAGAGGATCGAGGCGCGGCGGCCGAAGACCTCCTCGCCATCCTCCAGCTCATCGCGGAACTTGATCGGCCCGGTCTGGCGACAGGCGATCGAGGCATCCGAGGTATCTTCGGCAAGCCCGAGGCTGCCGGAGATGCCCCCGGTGCGGGCCCGGCTCACGAAGCAGGACACGCCCTCGACCTTGGGGTCGTCGAAGACCTCCACCACGATGCGGTGATTGGCGCCGAGCAGCTTGATCGCAGTGGTAACCTCACCAACCTCTTCGGCAGCGGCGGGCACGGCGGCAGCGCCTGCGAGCGCCGCGGCGAGGCAAAGGGATTTCAGCATCATGTCTCCTTTGGAGGCGCTATTTCCGGGGCCTCTCGCCGTTTTCCGCGTCCGGGTCGGCCCGTCCAACGCCGAGGAAGACGAAGCGCAGCGGCAACATCCAGAGGAAGCCGAGACCGGCGAAGATCAGGAGCTCCCAGAGCACGCCGGGGCGGTCGAACATCGCGACGAGATTGACGGCGAGCACGATGTAGAGCGGGAGCCAGACGAGCAGGGCCACCAGCGAGAGACGGCGGCGCGCCTTGTAGGACAGCATGGTTTTCCTCTCCCGTTCCGGCCCCGGCCTTGCCCGGCCGCGCTCCGCAACGTGGTGCGGCGGGGCCGGGGTGTCAATGTGTCGGGGGCCGATTCAGGGCCGCTTTCGGGCGATCAGACCGTGGCCGGGCGGCTGTAGCGGAAGGCCTCGATCTCCTTGCGGCACAGGAGGCCAATGATCGCCTCCTCGTCCGGGCCGATCAGGCTTTCGCGCGGCGCGACCTTCGGGCGGTAGCTCCCCTTGGCATTGATCGCCTTCATGTCGTCGTGAATGTTGTGCGGCAGGCCGATGCGGGCGCTGATCCGGCCGAGGTCTTCCGCGAGATGCTCGTAGCGCACGACATCGTCGGTGAGGAGCTCGTCGCCGGCGGTATAGATGAGCCAGTTCTCGTTCACGAAGTCGGCGCGGTAGCGGATGAAGCGGGCCAGATCGGCGACACCCAGGGTTTCGCGGTAGCGCGGCCGCATCTTCATCGTCCAGTGATAGCGGCTGACCATGCGGTCGAACGGGTTCCGGACGATGGTGAACTTGAAATAGCTGTTCCAGATCTCCGCGCCGAGCCGTTCGCGGATCTCGACGCCGGTCATGTGCTCGGTGAAGCGGGCGGGCCTGCGGCGGCGCGTGATCCAGCGGAGGTAATCGCCGGCGCCGAAGCTCGAGAGCGGCATCTCGTGATTCTGGGCGCGCCTGGCGGAGTGTTCGGTGCGGGCGGCCTCGTCGTAGTTGATCGGCGTCAGGATGTCGTCGGGGCCGCAGTATTTCGAGAGCGCGATCTCGAGCGAGGTCCCGGCGGTCTTCCGGGTCTTGAGGAAGATGAACCTGTGCCTGTGCGATACGATCATGCCCGTCCCTTCCCTGCTCCGATCGCGCGTATTGGCGTTACGCGAGTGATACCGGAAGGGGATTTCGCGCCGCAACACGAAAGTCGCGGCGCGGCGCCGTATCGCCGACGGCTCAGCCGGCGAAGGGATCGGTGACGAGGATGGTGTCCTCGCGCTCGGGGCTGGTGGAGAGGAGCGCGACCGGGCACTGGATCAGCTCCTCGATGCGGCGGACATACTTGATCGCCGCGGCGGGCAGCTCGGCCCAGGAGCGCGCGCCGGCGGTGGTCTCCGACCAGCCCGGCACCGTCTCGTAGATCGGCTTCACCCGCTCCTGCAGCGCGGCCGCCATCGGAAGGTGGTCGATGCGCTTGCCGTCAAGCTCGTAGGCAACGCAGATCTTGAGCTCCTCGAAGCCGTCGAGCACGTCGAGCTTGGTGAGCGCGATGCCGTTCACGCCGCTGGTGGTGCAGGTCTGGCGCACCAGCACCGCATCGAACCAGCCGCAGCGCCGCTTGCGCCCCGTCACGGTGCCGAATTCGTGGCCGCGCACGCCCAGCCGCTCGCCATCCTCGTCGTGCAGCTCCGCCGGGAACGGGCCCTGCCCCACGCGCGTCGTATAGGCCTTCACGATCCCCAGCACGAAATCAACCGCGCCCGGGCCCATGCCGGTCCCGGTGGCCGCCATGCCCGCGAGCGTGTTGGAGGAAGTCACATAGGGATAGGTGCCGAAATCGATGTCGAGGAGCGCCCCCTGCGCCCCCTCGAAGAGGATGCGCTTGCCCGCGGCGCGCGCCTCGGCGAGTTCCTTCCAGACGGGCGCGGCATAGGGCAGGATCTGCGGCGCGATCTCGAGCAGCTTCGCGCGCAGCTCGGCCCGGTCCACCGGCTCGGCGCCGAGGCCCTTGCGGAGCGCGTCGTGGTGGGCGAGCAGCCGGTCGAGACGCGTGTCGAGCGTCGCTTCGTCGGCGAGGTCGGCGACGCGGATCGAGCGCCGCCCGACCTTGTCCTCATAGGCCGGTCCAATGCCACGACCGGTGGTGCCGATCTTGGCCTTGCCAGCCGCCTCCTCGCGAATCAGGTCGAGATTCTGATGCAGCGGCAGGATGAGCGGGGTATTCTCGGCGATCAGCAGGCTCTCGGGGCTGATCTCGACGCCCTGCGCGCGCAGCTTCCCGATCTCGGCAATCAGGGCCCAGGGATCGAGCACAACACCGTTGCCGATCACCGAAAGCTTGCCCGACCGCACGATCCCCGAGGGAAGCAGCGAGAGCTTGTAGGTGACACCGTCGATCACCAGGGTATGGCCCGCGTTGTGGCCTCCCTGGAACCGCGCGATCACATCCGCCCGCTCCGAGAGCCAGTCGACGATCTTGCCTTTGCCCTCGTCGCCCCACTGGGCGCCCACGACAACCACGTTAGCCATGATATCCGGTGCTCCATGCCGTTACGGGGGACGTATAGCGGTCCCCAACGGCGGCCGAAACCTTCATTTTCAGGCAGGAGCCGACCGACGGGTCAAGCTCCACCCTGAAAAGGTCTTCATATGGGCAGAAACCCTATCGAGCAGACAGGGGCCCCGGCCAACAGGCCGGGGGAGACTGGTGTGCGGCCAACGGGCCGCACCGCTTGGGTCCGCCGGATGGCGGACCCTCCGGCCGAGCTCAGAAATTGAGCGCCTTGGCCTGACGCACCTGCGGCAGCTCGCCGATGGCCTTGAGCGCCTCCGCACTGACTTCCTCGTCGACGCCGAGCAGCGCGATGGCCTCGCCGCTCTTCTCGCCGCGGCCGAGCGCGAAGGTCGCGATGTTGATGCCCAGATCCCCGAGCTTGGTGCCGAGCGCGCCGATGTAGCCCGGCATGTCGGTGTTGGTGGTGTAGAGCATGTGGAGCATCGGCTCGGCTTCGAGGTTGATGCCCTTGATCTGGATGAAGCGCGGCTTGCCGTCCGAATAGATCGTCCCGGCGACGGAGCGGGTATGCGCCTCGGTCGTCACGATCAGACGGATGTAGGAGCCGAAGGCGCCCTGGGCATCCTTGCGGGTTTCGGCGATCTGGACGCCACGCTCGCGGGCAAGGACCGGGGCGGACACCATGTTGACGCCACCCTCGCCGACCAGCGGCTTCAGGAGACCGGCCGTCAGGGCGGCGGTCAGCGGCTTGAGGTTCAGCTCGCCCACATCGCCGACATACTCGATCTCGATTTCCGTCAGCGGGTGCTCGGTGACCTGACCGGCAAAGCTCCCGAGCATGCCGGCGAGATCGACCCAGGGCTTCAGGACCGGGGCTTCCTCGGCCGTCACGGACGGCGCGTTGAGCGCGTTCGAGATCGCGCCGGTCACGAGATAATCCGCCATCTGTTCGGCGACCTGAAGCGCCACGTTTTCCTGCGCTTCCGTGGTCGAGGCGCCGAGATGCGGGGTGCAGATGACGTTCGGCGCGTCGAAGAGCACGTTCTCGTTGGCGGGCTCGACGGAGAAGACGTCGAAGGCGGCGCCGGCGAGATGGCCGGATTTCAACGCTTCGGCCACGGCCACTTCATCCACGAGGCCGCCACGGGCACAGTTGATGAGGCGGGCGCCCGGCTTCATCCTGGCGATCTTCTCGGCCGAGAGCAGGTTCGCGGTCTTCTCGGTCTTCGGCAGATGCAGCGTCACGAAATCGGCGCGCGCGAGCAGGTCATCGAGTTCCTCGACGCGCTCGACACCCATGGATTTCGCCTTCTCGGCCGACAGGAACGGGTCGAAGGCGATGACCTTCATCTTGAGCCCGATCGCACGGCTCGCCACGACCGAGCCGATGTTGCCGGCGCCGATCAGGCCCAGGGTCTTGCCGGTGATCTCGACGCCCATGAACTTCGACTTCTCCCACTTGCCGGCGCGGGTCGAGGCGTCGGCGGCCGGGATCTGGCGCGCACAGGCGAACATCATGGCGATCGCGTGTTCCGCGGTGGTGATCGAGTTGCCGAAGGGCGTGTTCATCACCACGATGCCCTTTGCGGAGGCGGCGGGAATGTCGACGTTGTCGACCCCGATGCCGGCGCGGCCGATCACCTTGAGATTGTCGGCCCTGGCGATCAGCTCCGCGGTCGCCTTGGTGGCCGAGCGGATTGCGAGACCGTCGTAGTTGCCGATGATCTCGGCGAGCTTCGCGGCGTCCTTGCCGAGCTTGGGCTGGAAATCGACCTCGACGCCGCGATCCTTGAAGATCTGTACGGCTGCATCGGAAAGGGCGTCCGAGATGAGAACCTTGGGCATTTCAGTCTCCTTGGCGCCAGTTGGCGCGGGTCAGTTCGAACACGAAGCAGGGGTCCGTGCCGAACGTCTGTTGTCTGACGAATTCGAAGCCCAGCCGCCGGTAGAACCGGTGGGCCTCGGTGTTGGTCGCTTGCGGATCGATCAGGATCGACCGAACCGCCAGGTCCGCGAAGCAGCGCCGGAAGGCGGCCCGCATCATCTTTGTGCCGAGGCCTCGGCCCGTCTCCGCGCGCTCGCCGATCCAGATGTCGATGGCGCGCAGGTTCGGGCCGCAATCGCCCCAGTAATGCGCTTCCTCGAGGGCGGGATCGATGATCTGCATGAAGCCCCTGGGCTCACCGTCCACCTCCGCGATCAGCAACGCGCGCCAGGGAGCGGGCGTAGAGATCATCTCCTCCCAGCCCCAGCCGCCGGCACCCGACGCCACGACATGGGGCTGGGTGTCCCAGTGCCGGAGCGTCGGAATATCGGCCATGGTCGCGTCACGCAGGCGCATCGGACCGGCTTGCTTGGCCTAGAGGTCGGCCTTGGCCGCGGCGAAGGCCCAGTCGAGCCAGGGGGTGAGTGCCTTGATATCGGCCGTCTCGACCGTCGTGCCGCACCAGATCCGGAGGCCCGGAGGCGCATCGCGGTAACCGCCGATATCGTAGGCCGCATCATCGGCTTCGAGGAGCTTCACCATCTTCTTGGTGAAGTCGCGCTGCGCGGCCTCGTCGAGCGCCGTGATCTCGGGATCGACGATCTTGAGGCAGACGGAGGTGTTCGAGCGCGCGGCCGGATCGGCCACGAGGTTCTCGACCCAGGGGGTCGCATCGACCCAGGCCTGCAGCGCGGCGGCATTGGCGTTGGCGCGCGCGATGGTGTCCTGCACCGTGCCGAGGTTTTCCATCCACTCGAGCGCATCGACGCAATCGGCGACGCAGAGCATGGAGGGCGTGTTGATCGTCTCGCCCTTGAAGATGCCCTCGATCAGCTTGCCGCCCTTGGTGAGGCGGAAGATCTTCGGCAGCGGCCGGGCGGGCGTGTAGCTCTCGAGGCGCTCGACGGCGCGCGGGCTCAGGATCAGCACGCCGTGTGCTGCCTCGCCGCCCATCGCCTTCTGCCAGGAGAAGGTCACCACGTCGAGCTTGGCCCAGTCCAGATCCTGCGCGAAGGCGGCCGAGGTCGCGTCACAGAACGTGAGCCCCTCGCGATCGGCGGGGATCCAGTCGGCGTTCGGCAGGCGCGCGCCGGAGGTGGTGCCGTTCCAGGTGAAGCAGATGTCGGCGTCCTTGCGGACCTTGGAGACGTCGGGCAGCGCGCCGTAGCCGGCGGTCAGCACCTGGCAGTCGTCGAGCTTGAGCTGCTTGGTGGCATCCGTCGCCCATCCCTGGCCGAAGCTCTCCCAGACCAGCATGTCGACGGGGCGTGCGCCCAGCATCGACCACATGGCCATCTCGAAGGCCCCGGTGTCGGAGGCGGGCACGATGCCGACCTTGAAATCGGCGGGAACGCCCAGGAACTTCGCCGTACGGTCGATCGCGTCCTTGAGCTGCGCTTTCGGTTTCGCGGCACGGTGCGACCGGCCAAGGAAGGCCTTGGCAACGACAGCCTCGGCGCTCCAGCCGGGCCGCTTCGGGCAGGGGCCGGAAGAGAATTCGGGACGTGCCGGTTTTGTCGTGGGTTTCGGGGTCGCGGTGAGAACCGCGTCAGCGGAAGTTTGGCTCATGCGCCAGCTCCGTGTTCAGGGTGAGGTTACCGAGCCCGCCCCGCTCACCCTCGTCCGGGGTCGCGCCCGGAGCTCGGATAGTCGATTCTCGCACATCTGCCAAGCGGATTTTTTCGGCATCCGACGAAAGTCTGGATCAGTGCACGAGCCCCGCTCCGGGCTTGCGATCCCCCACCTCGGTGGGGAGCGGCGGCGCCACGATCGGTTCGCCCTCCGCGTCCTCCTCGGCGGCGTCCGCTGCGGAGCGCGCCAGGGCCGCGGCGCGGGTGCGCGCCTTCTCCGCATCGCGCTCGGCCTTGTCCTTGCCCGGCGTGCCGGCGGCGAGCTGGCCGCGCAGGACGGCCTCGATCGCGGCATTCTGCTCGCGGGATTTCTCGATATAGGCCGTGTTGCGGTCGAGCGGCGTCTTCGGATCCCAGAGCTCGGCGAGTTCGGCGAGCATGTGGCGGTCATAGTCGAAGAATGCCTGCGCCACGCGCTCGACCTCGTCATCGGAATAGCCGAGGGCGGCGAGCGCGTATTTGCCCGCACGCACGCCGCTGTCAAAGACCTCGCGCACGCTTTCGTCGGCGCCCGCGGCATAGAGGGCATAGACGTGGTGGCGGTCGCGGGCGCGGGCGATGATCTCGACATTCGGATGCGTCGTCTTGACATAGCGCGAGAGCCGGACGGCGACGTCCGGGTCGTCGACCGAGAGGACGATGGCGCGGGCATTGGCGAGGCCCGCGGCTTCGAGCAGCGCCGGCCTGTCAACTTCGCCGTAGAAGCCCTTGATTCCGAAGCGTCGCATCCGCTCGATGGTTTCGGGCCGGCTGTCGAGCACGACGGTCTTGTGGCCGAGCCCCATCAGCATGCGGTTCACGATCTGGCCGAAACGGCCCATGCCGGCGATGATGACGGTGCCCTGCTCGTCGATCTCGTCCTCGGGCTTGCGCGGGCCGGCAGCGATGCGGCGGATCAGGTTGTCGTGGATCATGAAGAGCGCCGGGGTGAAGAACATCGAGAGCGAAATGACGAGGAGGATCTCGTCGGCCCGCGCGGCCCCGAGCGCGTTGCTCTGGGCGGCGTAGCTCGTGAGGAAGAAGCCGAACTCTCCGGCCTGCGCGAGCGAGAGGGTGAAGAGCACCCGGTCGCGGCCGGTGATGCCGAACACCACGGCCAGCGCGAACAGGATGGTGAATTTCAGCGCCATGAGCGCGACCACAAGGCCGATGGTCTGGAAGGGTTCGGCGCGGAGGAGGTCGAGGTTCATGCTGGCCCCGACCGTGATGAAGAAGAGGCCAAGCAGCAGGCCCTTGAAGGGCGCGATGTCGCTCTCGATCTGATGGCGATATTCGCTGTTGGCAAGCATCACGCCGGCGAGAAACGTGCCGAGCGCGGGGGATAGCCCGAGCAGGCCCATGACCACGGCGATCGCGAGGATGAACATGAGCGTCGCGGCGATGTGGATCTCGTGGAGGCCGGACATGTTGAGAAAGCGGAAGAACGGCCGGGGCAGATAGCGCCCTGCCATCACCACCAGAATGATCGCTCCGGCCACGAAGAGCGCGCGCATCCACCCCGCCATGTCGATCACGCCCTCGGCGGCGTGACCCTCCGCATGGCCGCCGCCGGCCGTGCTGAGCGCAAGCAGCGGAATGATGGCGAGGAAGGGCAGCGCGGCGATGTCCTGAAACAGCAGGACGGAGAAGCTCGCCCGGCCGCCTTCGGTGCGGTTGAGGCGTTTCTCGTTGAGCGTCTGCATCACGATCGCGGTCGAGGAGAGGCTGAGGATCATGCCCACGGCGACCGCCTCGTTCCAGGGCAGGCCCAGGGCCTGACCGACAAGCGCGATCGCCGAGAGCGTCGCGAGAACCTGGAGACCGCCGAGACCGAGCAGCCGCTGACGCATCTGCCAGAGGGTCGAGGGTTCGAGCTCGAGGCCGATCAGGAAGAGCATCAGCACGACGCCAAACTCGGCGTAATGGCGCAGATCCTCGGCCTCGGAGCCGACGAGACCCAGAACAGGCCCGATCACCACCCCTGCCGCAAGAAACCCGAGAACCGAGCCGAAGCCGAGACGCTGGCTGATCGGAACGGTCACGACGGCGGCGATGAGATAGAGCAGGATCTCCTGCAGAATGGACTGCATGCGCGTATTTCTCCTCTGGATACGCGCAGTTTAGGGGGCGCTGCCGCCGGAATGCAATTCGCCAGACGCGATTGCCCGTTCAGCCGGAGGAGGATTCCGGCAGCGTGAGCGTTCCATCGGAAGAGAGCGGCCAGAACGGGTTCATCGCGACCTCCCAGACATGGCCGTCGGGATCGGCGAAATAGCCGGAATAGCCGCCCCAGAACACCTTCTCGGGCCGCTTGAGCGCGGCCCCGCCCGCCGCAAGCGCGAGGGCGAACGCGGCATCGACCTCCGCTTCGGTGGCGAAGTTGCGCGCGAGTGTCATCGCGCCCGTCCCGAGGGCCGCGTCAGGCCGCCCCTGATCGGCGGCAAGGGCCGAGCGGCCGAAAAGGCCGAGCACCTGACCGGTGAGCTGGAAGAAGACGACGCCCTCGCCGGCCTCGGCCACCCGCAGGCCGAGCGCCTCGTAGAAGGCGTGCGACCGTTCGAGATCCGCGACCCCGAGGGTGACAAGCGTGATCCCCTGACCGAACATCCACCACTACTCCCTTGAAACGGCAGAAATTCCGCCGGTTTCGGTGACCGCGAGGAAGAGCGCCCTGCCGGCAAGCTCCTCGAAGAGCTCGCGCCCTGTGCCGGTGAGCCAGGCCTGCGCCCCGAGCGCGGTCACGGCATCATAGAGAGCCGCCCGGCGGCCTGCGTCAAGATGCGCGGCAACCTCGTCGAGGATCAGGAGGGGCGGCGCGCCGAAATCCTCGGCCACCGCATGGGCATTGGCGAGCACAAGGCTGATGAGGAGCGCCTTCTGTTCGCCGGTGGAGCAGAGCCGCGCGGGCACGCCCTTGGCCGCGTAGGTGGCGCCGAGATCGTCGCGGTGGGGCCCGAGCAGGCTGCGGCCTGCGGCCATGTCGCGGGGGCGGCCCGCGCGGAACGCGTCGGCGAGATCGGCTTCCGCCTCGGGCGCATCGCTCTCGAGGGCAAGGCTCGCCGCCGGAAAGGCGCCCGGTGCGGGGGCCGCAGCGATGCGGGCGAGCGCAGCGCGGCGGTTGGCGCCGAGACGCGCGCCGGAGGCTGCCATCTGCGCCTCGATCGCCTCGTACCAGGCCTGGTCGCGCACCCCGTCTCGCAGGAGCCGGTTGCGCTCGCGCAGCGCCTTCTCGTAGCCGATTGCGGCATCGCCATGGTCGGGCATGAGGCTGAGCGCGATGCGGTCGAGGAAGCGGCGGCGCTCGGCCGCGCTCTCCATCCAGAGCCGGTCCATCGCGGGCGTGAGCCAGAGCAGGCGCGCGACATGGCCGAGCGCGGCCTGGGGCGCGGACTTGCCGTCGATCTCGACGAGGCGGCCGGGGCCTTCCGACCGGATCTCGATCTCGTGGCGGCCATCGGGCGCGGTGAGCCCGGCGGTGATCTTCCAGCCGATGGCCTCGGGGCGGCGGGCCATGTCCTCGGCTGCGGCCCGGCGCAGACCCCGGCCCGGCGAGAGCAGCGAGACCGCTTCGACGAGATTGGTCTTGCCCGCGCCGTTCGGGCCGAAGATCGCGACGGGTCGGCCATCGAGCGCCAGATCAAGGCTGCGATGCGAGCGGAAATGCGAGAGGCAGAGCCGGTCGAGGGCAAGAGACGGCGGGGTCATTGCGCACCGGAGGCCGGGGGGCTGCAAACGCCGCGCATGAGCGCCCTGCCCCCAACGGGACACGCACACACCCGAGCGGGCTTCAGGTCTTCACAGCGGATCTTGGCAGACAGGATGCGATGCCGCGCCGTCACACCCGCATGGGCATGACGACATAGACGGCGGTCTCGTCATTGCCCTCGCGCATGAGCGTCGGCTGGGCCGGGCTGTCGAAGAGGAAGACCGCGTTCTCGCGATCGACCTGGCCGGCGATCTCGAGGAGGTATTTCGCGTTGAAGCCAATCTCGAGCGGCTCGTCGGCATAGGCGACCGCAAGCTCCTCGTCGGCCGCGCCACTGTCGGGGGAATTGACGGAAAGCACCAGCCGGTCCTCGTCGAGCGCCATCTTCACCGCGCGCGAGCGCTCGGAGGAGACGGTCGCCACACGGTCGACGGCCTGGGCGAAATCGGCGGCATCGACCTCGAGGCGCTTGGTGTTGCCCGAGGGAATGACGCGGGCGTAATCCGGGAAGGTGCCGTCGATCACCTTGGAGGTGAGGGTCACGTCGGGCGTTGCGAAGCGGACCTTGGTCTCGCTCACCGAGACGGCGATGGTCATCTCGTCATCGTCGAGGAGCTTCCTGAGCTCGCCCACGGTCTTGCGCGGCACGATGACACCGGGAAGCTCGCGCGCATCCTCCGGCAGCTCGGCATCGATCTGCGCCAGACGGTGGCCATCGGTCGCCACGCAGCGCAGCACCGGGCCGGACGCCGCGGTGGCGGCATGCATGTAGACGCCGTTGAGGTAGTAGCGCGTCTCCTCGGTCGAGATGGCGAATTTCGCCTTGTCGAAGAGGCGGCGCAGCACGGGCGCCGGGCAGCCGAAATTGCAGGAATATTCGCTCGAGGCCATGATCGGGAAATCTTCCCGCGGCAGCGTCGCGAGCGAAAAGTGCGAACGGCCCGCCCGCACCTCGAGCCGGCCGCTGAGCCCGTCGTCGGAGAGCTCGACCATCGCCCCGTCGGGCAGCTTGCGGACGATCTCGTGAAGGGTGTGGGCCGAGACGGTGGTGGCGCCGGCCTTGTTGACCATGGCGGGCGCGCGGTCGATCACCTCGATGTCGAGATCGGTGGCGCGGAAGCTCACCTTGTCGCCCTCGGCCTCGATCAGGACATTGCCGAGTATGGGTATGGTATTGCGTCGCTCGACAACCGATTGGGCCCGGCTCATGGCGCGGAGGAGGGCGCTGCGCTCCATACTCAGTTTCATCATGTCCACCGTTGCGACGATCCGTTCCGCGATCCCGTTACGGTTGCGCGGAAGGCGAAGTTACCGATTTGAACGGAAAGGGCAAGCACCGAGCGGCCGGAAACGGCGCAATCCCGCCCGAATTCACGCTTCGAGCATGCGGCGCAGCAGTTCGACATCCTCGGCGATCTGGCTGTCGGTCACGCGGAGCTCCTCGATCTTGCGGACGGCATGAATCACCGTCGTATGATCCCGGCCGCCGAACTTGCGGCCGATCTCCGGCAGGCTGCGCGAGGTGAGCGTCTTGGCAAGATACATCGCTACCTGACGCGGCCTTGCGACCTGGCGGGCGCGGCGGGCCGAGAGGAGATCGGACATGCGGAGGTTGTAGTGATCGGCCACCTTGCGGATGATCTCGTCGACGGTGACCTTGCGCTCGGAGAAGCGCAGCAGGTCGGCGAGGCATTCCTGCGCCATGTCGAGATTGATCTCGCGGCCGACGAGGCTCGCGAAGGCGAAGAGGCGGGTGAGCGCGCCTTCCAGCACGCGGACGTTGGAGCTGATGCGGTGGGCGAGGAATTCCACCACCCCTGCCCCGATCGTCACGCCCGGATTCTGCTCGAGCTGGGCTTCGGCCTTGGCCTGAAGGATGCCGAGACGAAGCTCGTAATCGGTCGGATGCAGGTCCACCACGAGGCCCCACTGGAGGCGGGACTTGATGCGGTCCTCAAGCCCGTCGATCTCGCCCGGCGCACGGTCGGCGGAGATGACGATCTGCTTCTTCTGGTCGATCAGGGCGTTGAAGGTGTGGAAGAATTCGTCCTGGGTCGAATCCTTGCCGGCAATGAACTGCACGTCATCGACCATCAGCATGTCGACGGAGCGGAACATCTCCTTGAAGCCGTGCATGTCCTTGAAGCGCAGGGCGGACACGAAGCGGTACATGAACTGTTCGGCGGAAAGGTAGAGCACGCGCGCCTCGGGGCGGCTGTTGCGAACCTCCCAGGCGATCGCATGCATGAGGTGCGTCTTGCCGAGGCCGACGCCGCCGTAGAGGAAGAGCGGATTGAAGGTCACGGCCCCGCCCTCGGCCACGCGGCGCGCGGCGGCATGGGCGAGCTCGTTCGGCTTGCCGACAACGAAATTGTCGAAGGTGAAGCGGCCATCAAGCGGCGAGGTCGGCAGATCGACATCGGCCGCCGTCTCGTGCTCGTGAACCGGCGCCGGCCGCGGCGCAACCTCGGGCGCCCGCGCTGCAGGCGCGCCGCCCCCGGCCGCGGCACGGAGCTGCACAGGGGCCGCCTCGACGGCGAATTCGAGCCGGCTCACGCGCAGGCCGCGATCGGCGAGCAGCGTGCAGACCCGGTCACCGAAATGGCGCTCGACCCAGTTTCCGATGAAGCTCGTCGGAGCGGAGAACCGGCCGACCCCATGCTCACAGCCATGGAAGGTCAGCGGCTCGATCCAGTTCTGGAAATTGTCCCTGCCGATCTCGTCCCGAAGCCGACCCCTGATCTCAGTCCAAATGTCGGCGGCGGGGTCCATTTCGCGGGAAACTTTCTGAGGCTTCAT